>NZ_BAAHAL010000022.1:0-203989 GCF_054777635.1 Flaviaestuariibacter terrae | reverse complement strand
GCACCGATACTACGGTACTGCACCTCACTATCGCCAGCGGCCTGCACAGCGATACCACGGCTACGGCTTGTGGATCTTACCAGTGGAACGGACAGACCTATACCACGAGTGGGGATTACAGCTTCACTACGACCAACGGAGCCTGTACCGATACTACCGTGCTGCACCTCACTATCGCTAGCGGCCTGCACAGCGATACCACGGCTACCGCCTGCGGATCCTACCAGTGGCACGGACAGACCTATACCACGAGTGGGGATTACAGCTTCACTACGACCAACGGAGCTTGTACCGACACTACCGTGCTGCACCTCACCATCGCCAGTGGCTTGCACAGCGATACCACGGCCACGGCTTGTGCCCAGTTTATCTGGCATGGACAGACCTACACGTCTTCGGGAGACTACAGCTTCACAGCCCCGAACGGTGCCTGCACCGATACCACCGTGCTGCACCTGACCATCGCCAACGGCACCCATACCGATACCACGGCTACAGCCTGCGCCCAGTATGCATGGCATGGACAGACGTATACCACATCTGGAGATTACAGCTTCACGACTCCCAACGGTGCCTGCACCGATACCACCGTGCTGCACCTGACCATTGCGAACGGTACCCATACCGATACCACGGCTACGGCTTGCGGCTCCTACCAGTGGCATGGTCAGACCTATACCACCAGTGGTGACTACAGCTTCACCACGACCAACGGAGCCTGTACCGATACTACGGTGCTGCACCTCACCATCGCCAGTGGCCTGCACAGTGATACTACGGCTACTGCCTGCGGCTCCTACCAGTGGCATGGTCAGACCTATACCACCAGTGGTGACTACAGCTTCACCACGACCAACGGGGCTTGTACCGATACTACGGTGCTGCACCTCACCATCGCCAGTGGCCTGCACAGTGATACTACGGCTACTGCCTGCGGCTCCTACCAGTGGCATGGTCAGACCTATACCGCATCTGGAGACTACCCCTTCTATGCTACCAATGGCTCCTGCCAGGATACCGTAGTTCTCCACCTCACCATCGCCAGTGGCCTGCACAGCGATACCACCGCTACGGCTTGTGCCCAGTTTATCTGGCATGGACAGACCTATACTACCAGCGGCGACTACAATTACTATTTATCCGGACCGGGCTGCACCGACACTACGGTGCTCCACCTCACGATCACGAACGGTGGCACACGCACCGACACAACCGCCACGAGCTGCAACCCCTTCGACTGGTACGGCGTTACCTATCCCGAAAGCGGCACGTATTACCACATCACGCAGGATCCCGCCGGCTGCCCCGATTCGATCGTGCTCCACCTCAGCATCAACGCACCGAATCTCCGCATCAACGACCCCGCCATCACGTGCAACCAACCGACCGTTGACCTGACCGCTCCGGCCATCACCGCCGGCAGCAGCCCGGGGCTGAGCTATTCGTACTGGATGAACCCGGGCGCCACCCAGCCGCTGCCCAACCCGAACGCCGTAAGCAACAGCGGCATCTGCTACATCAAGGGAAGCGGCGCCAGCGGCTGCCACCGCGTATCGCCGGTCAACGTGCGCATCTCCAACATGAGCCTTACCGCCGATGCACAGGCTGCAACCTGCAGTGGCGCCACCGGCTCCATCAGCGTCAACGCCAGCAACGGCGTACCACCCTACCGCTACAGCCTCGATGGCAGCAACTACCAGCCCTCGCGTATCTTCAATAACCTGGCGGCCGGCACCTATACCGTATATGTACAGGACGGCGGCGGCTGCGTCGGCCAGCTGCAGGTAACGCTCGAAGGCAGCATCAGCGCGCGGATCGAAGGCGGCGGATCGCTTTGCAGCGGCAGCTCCGACACCCTGCGCGTATACTGCACCGGTTCCGGTCCCTGGACGCTCGTGTACAGCGAAGGAAGCGTACAGCACAGCATCAGCGGCATCAGCGCATCGCCCTACCTCATCGCTGTAACACCCGCCGGCAGCACGACGTACAGCCTCGTGAGCATCGCCAACGCACAGTGCAGCAACAACAGCCTCAACAGCTCCGCGACGATCAGCGTAGCGCCCGCGATCACCGGCGTACGTTACCCCACGGAAATGGCGGAATCTGATACGCCCAAGCAATTACAGGCAAGGAATTTGGGTGCTAATTGTAGTTATCAATGGGCACCGCCAACGGGCCTGAACCTCACGACAGTCTACAACCCGGTATTCCGGCACAACCAGGACCAGGAATACCTCATCCGCATCAGCAACGGCACCGGATGCAGCACGGTAGATACCGTATTGGTACAGATCCGCAACAGCACGACACAGAGCATCCATTCCGACATCTTTGTGCCGAAAGCCTGGAGCCCCAATAACGATGGACATAACGACCGGCTCTACCCGCTGACGGTCCACATCAGGGAACTGTACTACTTCCGGATATTCAACCGCTGGGGACAACTGATGTTCGAGACCAATATCATCGGGGCAGGCTGGGATGGCCTCTTCAAGGGACTACCACAAGTGAATGATACTTATACGTGGACACTGGAAGCCGTGGGCGAGGATGGAAAGTATTACAAGCGAAGTGGCAACTCAGTATTGTTACGCTGACCGCTAACCTATAAACACCCTACCATGACTTGTCTTCGACTGATGGCAATCGTATTGTCATTTGTTAAGCTGACGCGTGCCGAC
Organism: Flaviaestuariibacter terrae; assembly: GCF_054777635.1. Classification (NCBI taxonomy): domain Bacteria; kingdom Pseudomonadati; phylum Bacteroidota; class Chitinophagia; order Chitinophagales; family Chitinophagaceae; genus Flaviaestuariibacter; species Flaviaestuariibacter terrae. The sequence goes on along the minus strand of NZ_BAAHAL010000022.1, from coordinate 201,308 downwards.
GCGCAGGACCCGAGCTTTTCGCAATTCTTTTCCTCACCGCTCAATATAAACCCCGCCCTCACCGCCAATATCAATTCCGACTGGCGCGCCATCATGCACTTCCGCGACCAGTGGAGCGGCCCCGCGCATCCTTACGTGACCGGGACCCTTTCCTTCGACAGCAAGATCCTCCAGCACAAGATCGCCCACATGCCCGAGCAGCCCAACATCTGGGGCGTAGGCGGGCTGCTGATGTACGACCGGACGATGGGCGGCGCCGTACGCAGCACCTATGCCACGATGACCGGCTCCTACAGCATGCGTTTGTACGACGGCGACTATGTTCACCGGGTCAACGTCGGCTTCGGCGGCACCTACGGTCGGCGCTATATCGATTTCACACGGCTTGATTTTGAAGAGCAGTTTACCGGCAACGGCTTCGACACTAACCTGCCCACCGGCGAAGTGTACCTCGAGAATATGAAGCCCTTTGTTTCGCTGAGCGCCGGACTCACCTACAGCATCAAAAGCGAGCGGACCAACTTCGACGCAGGCCTGGCAGCCTACCACCTCAACAAGCCGCAGCAAACCTTTCTCAAAAACGACAACCAGGTGATCCCGCTGCGGAAGGTGGCCCATGTCAATTTCGAATCGCTCATCGGCGACGAGCTGCTGCTCAGCACCAACGCCATCTACCAATACCAACTCAACGCCAACTACCTGTCGGTAGGCGGTGCGATGGGTTACTTCATCAACGAAGCAACGATGATCGACGCGGGCGTCTGGTATTGGTCGAAGAACGCGATCATTCCCTACATCGGCTTCGGGATCGGTTCCCTGCAGGTCGGGATTTCGTACGATGCAACCCTGTCAAAGCTCAAAAGCGCATCGCCACGACCCAACACCTGGGAGGTGGCCGTCATCCTGCGCGGCATCCGCGAGCCGACCAAACTGATCTATTGCCCATGGAAGTAAGTCGACGCAAACGCACAGCCAGCCTGAGCTTCGCGCGAAGCACGCGGCAATGGCGGCACAAAAAAAACAGCGCACTTTCCCCGTGGAAATACAATTGTGGCACTCTATTGGTCTTTGAATTACCGGCAGCGATCAATAGACCCGGCAACCGCCGGTCGATTTGGTCCGGCCGTTGCTAACCTCCTATCTTACCCGATCCTGCGCATTGTTGCAGGAGTCAAAAAGGCCTCTTCCAACGAAGAAGCCTTTCCTTTTTTTAATGCCTGCGGGAAGTTCCGCTGCGGGTACTACCTGTTCATTGGCAAGTGAATGCTGGCGAAACTTTCCGTAGTGAAAAATTGATGTCAAAAAATGAATCAAGTGCCGAAGGCTGTTGCTTTCGGGAAGGCTGGCCAGTGTTCGAATCTTCTGCTCAATGACGTAAACCGGATTTGAACCGTTCTTGTCGGGCCTCGCCCGACGAAGCCCGCTGCAAATCGGGACACGTGCGAAAATAAAAAGCCCGCCGTCGCTCTATCGAGCTCTGGCGGGCGATGTCGGGAAGACAGGATTCGAACCTGCGACCACCTGGTCCCAAACCAGGTACGCTACCGGACTGCGCTACTTCCCGAACCTGTCCGCCGAAGCCTGGGCGATGGCGGGCCAGTTCCCTCTGCAGGGGCAGCAAAGCTAGACTTTTCAAAGCTAGCAAGCAAAAGAGTTTGCAGGGCGCAATAAAACCGCCGCAGTTGCCCGCAGCTTACCTTAGTCGCACCCAAATGTTGAACTATGCAGCTTGACGACAGCCTACTGAAAAAATACGCCCAGGTGATGGTTCGCTACGCCCTTAACCACGGCAAGGGCATCAACCCAGGCGATACCGTGTTCCTTGTGGCACAGGAGTGCGCCAAAGACCTCTTTCTGGCCGTAGCCCGCGAAGTGTACGAAGCCGGCGGCAACCTCATCCCCAACTTCCAGCCCGACAACACCCGCGGCGGCAGCCTCGCCCGCCTGCTGCTCGAAAAGGGCTCCGAAGAGCAGGTGGCCTTCTTCGCAAAACCTTACTGGCAGGGCATCGTCGAGGCAACGGACCATTTCCTCTTCCTGCTCTCCGAGCCCGACATCCACTACCTCGAGGGCATACCCGCCGCGCGGATCAGCCGGATGAACAGCGCCCGTGCCCCTTACATGCAGATGCGCGAGCAAAAGGAGCAGGCCGGCAAGCTCTCCTGGTCGCTTTGCCTCTACGGCACGCCCTCCATGGCCGAGGAAGCCGGCCTCTCGCTCGAGGACTACTGGGAACAGATCATCGAAGCCTGCTACCTCCGCGAAGACGACCCGGTGGCCAAATGGAAATCGGTGCAGGCCGAGATCGAAGCCATCAAGGACCGCCTCGACGCGCTGCAGATCGAGTCGCTGCACATCGCCGGCGACGATGTCGACCTCCGCATCCGCCTCGGCGCGGGCCGGCAGTGGCTCAGCGGCGGCGGCAAGAACATCCCGAGCTTCGAGATCTTCACCTCACCCGACTGGCGCGGCACCGAGGGAAGCATCCGCTTTGACCAGCCCCTCTACTATTCCGGCAAGCGGATCGCCGGCGTATCCCTCCGCTTTGCCAACGGTGTCGTTGTCGAAGCATCGGCAACGGAAAACGAGGAAGCACTCAAGGAAATGATCGCGCAGGAAAACGCCGACAAAGTGGGTGAATTTTCGCTCACCGACCGCCGGCATTCGCGCATTACCAAATTCATGGCCTCCACCCTCTTCGACGAAAACCGCGGCGGCGAGTCCGGCAACACCCACATCGCGCTGGGCAATGCCTACAAAGACGCCTACCCCGGCGACATCGCGGCGATGACCGAAGCGCAGTGGGCCGACCTGGGCTACAACGCCTGCCCCAAGGTGCACACCGATATCGTCAGCACGAGCAACCGCACGGTCACCGCGCTGCTCCCCGACGGCAGCGAGCGGGTCATCTACCGCGATGGCCAGTTTGTTTTGTAAAGGAAGGGTCCTGCTCCGTCCGTCCTTGGATCACAGGCCGGGAAATAAAAAACCCACGCGATTGCGTGGGCTTTTTTTGGTGCGGTGAGGGCGGGATTCGAACCCGCGGTACAGTTTAACCCGTACGGCAGTTTAGCAAACTACTGATTTCAGCCACTCATCCACCTCACCTTTCCGTAGAGTGGGGGGCAAAAATAGGGAGTTCCGGTTAACTGCCCAAGATTTTTGACGCAAAAAACTGCTGGCCGCCACTACTTTACCGCCGCGGCCGCCAGCTTTTTCTCCACGTGAATCAGCTTGCCGTCGGCATTGAAGCCTTCGAGCACGATGCGGAAATTTTTCGTGATGTCGTTGTTGTAAAACGACACGCGCGCCTTGCGGCGGTTGCGGTCGAGGTAAATCACCGGCGCCCAGTACAAGGTCGTGCGGTAATCGGCCACCGAGGGAGCATCGGCGCTGGCGTAATCGGGCGAATAAAAAACACGCTTCGGAGTATACCCCATCACGCGGGCCGAGCCCATATTGCTTGGCTTGTTGTCCACCGCTACGTCGCCGCCCTTGCGGGTGTATACAGCGATCACGCCACCGCCACCGCCCGACATGATGCTTTCACCGGGCCGGAACACTTTCACATAGGCGATCTCGCTCATCGGCGTACTCGCCAGCTGCTCCACATCGGCCTGCATCTCGTTGAGATAGATCGCCGGGCTGCCCCCGCGCCACTGCAGGCTCGTACTGGGTCCGCCGCCGGTGATCTGGAGCCCCGCCACCTTTCCCTGCAGGTATTGAAAGATGTTGGCGTAGTTGCGCGCAAACGGATCGTTCACCAGGTCGAAGGCCGGCGCATCGCCACCGAAAAGAGCGCTTACATATTTCTGCTCCATCTTATCCTTCGTTGTCTTGCTCCGCCCTTTTACGGTGATGTTCTCGAGCTCCACGTTCCGTGCGAGCTTCGTAGCACTTTCACGTGCAACAGCAGCTATCCGTGCGTTTACAGCCGCTACCGCAGGCGATACGTCGGGAAGAGCGCGGAAGAGCGCCGAGTCGGGCCGGAAGCGGGGCGCGCCTTTGTACAACCCGTTCTGCAGTTGCAGCAGGCCCGTGCCGGGAGGAATGCCTTTATCGCTGAAGCTGAAATAGAACCGGGCGGTGTCATAAAACACGAGCCCGTCGGCCAGCACGCCGCCCTTGCGGTCAACGGGGAGCACGATAAAGCTTCGCGCCGATTCGGCCGTCTCGAGGATGCCATTGAGCTCCAGGTGGCCCGACAGACGCCCGGGCGGAAGTCCCTGCACCTGGCCCTGTACCTGCAGGTACTCGGTTTCGGCAAAGCGATGCGCCTCCGTATCGCCCGACAACACACGCGGCCAGTCGTAGCGACGCCAGCCGTGCGTAAGCAACACGAGATCGAGCTGCACCGGGATGCTGTCGTTGTTGCTGTAGAAATAATAGTAAGGATTCTCAATGCGGCCGCGGAGCTCGCTGGTCAGCAGCAGCCGGCTTACGATATTATCGTCCATACCGGCCGCCTCGTTGATGTCGGCATCGGTTACCGAAAGCGAAAGGTTGGCGAGCGACGTATCGGTCATCGCGATCTCCAGCTTGTTGAGCGCGCGCTTCGCATCGCTCTTCTGCACCAGGTACGCATCGGCATCGAACTCCATATCGTGCTTGTTCACAAAGCTGACGCGCTCCTGCAGCGGACGGTAATTGTTGTCGAAAACAGTGATACAAAGAATCCCCGAAGGAAGCGGCCCCGTGGGGAAAAGCCCGCTGGCCGTGCTGCGCACCGCGAGGTTGATATCGGCCTTGTAAAAAAGAGCGCCGTTCATCGTAGCCACCACGTGCAGGCTCTTCGCGGCTTCGCCGGCAGCAGCCGTGCGCGTTACCGTAAAGCGCTTGTTGTCGCCATCGTCGGCCACGCGGAGACTTACGCCCTCGGCCTGCACGGCGGGCAATGTTGTGTTATAGGTCTTGCCCCGCGCATCCTTCCAGCGCGCCGTATAGGTAGTACCTACCTGCCCTGTGAGTTCCAGCTTGCCCATACCGTTGTGGATGCTCGCGAAATCGGCCAGCTTCACGCCCTTAGCGTCGACGATGGTTCCGCTCACGGCCACGGGTAGACCCTTCGCATCGCTGGCGATAAAGGCGATCGTTGTCGGGATGCCGGCTACCCAATCACCTCCTTCGGGCAGGAAGCTCAACGAGGTGAGGGCCGGAGCAGTTGCAACCGGGCGCGCAGCGACAGCGGTCTTCGGTACCACGCGGATTGCCTTGTTATATAGAAATGACGTGTCGCTATTGAGCATCGACATCGTATAGGCACGGAAATAAAGCGCGCTCTTCGCATAGTTGCTGTCGAGGGCAAAAGACCCGCTGGCGCCGGAGAAGCTGACGGGCGTAGTCACGCGCGCCAGCACCCTCCCGCCTTCATCGGCGAGCTCGGCGTATACGTTCCTGCTCACATCCGAGGGCATCCCCCCGGCAAAGAGGTAGGCCTTGAACCAGATAATGTCGCCGGGGTTGTACAGGTTCTTGTCGAAGTGCACATAGATTTTTTCGCGGGGGTCGGCAAGTCGTTGCCGCTCTAGGAGCGAGTCGAGACCCTGGGCGCGAAGTCCGATGGAAGAAAGGCCCAGTACGAGCAGGAGCAATACACGTTGGATCATAAGCACCGCTAAGTAAGCGCAGTCCCGTCAAACCGCCGCGACATTAACACGGCGTTTACCTGTGCCCCCTTAGTCCTCGTTCACCGCAGCCTTATGCCGCGCCTTCATCTGCTCGTAAAACGAGTGCCGGTCTACCAGGTTGGCCGCCAGGCTGGCGATCATACCCGCAAGCAGCAGCTGAAAGATCACGTTGTGCCGGTCGGTCATCTCGAGCACCAGGATCGCCGAAGTAAAAGGCGTGCGGGTTACACCGGTGAGGAAGCCGACCATCCCGGCCAGCACCAGCACATTGGCCGCGGCGCCGCCTGCGCCCGTGATGCCGGCCACCCAGCCGCCGATGGCCGCCCCGCCGGCAAGGGCGGGCGCAAATACGCCACCCGCCGCGCTCACGTTGAAGCAAAGCAGCGGCCCTGCCATCCGCAGCAGGATCGTGGTAAAGCTACAGGCCTTGTCGGCGGTGAACAGCAGGTGGTTGATCAGCTCCTTGCCCGAGCCGAGCACCCCGGGATCGATGTAATAGCACAGCGCGGCCATCGCCAATCCGGCCAACAGTATATATACAATATGTCCCCAGAGCGGCATCCGGCTTTTCATCCGCACAAGCGCCAGGATGGCCTTGCACAGTCCCGCGCCGCCGAAGGCCGACAGCACCGCTACGAGCCCCAGCGCCGGGAACAGCCGGAAGCTCAGGCCCGGCACATCGGGGTAGCCGAGGTAGAGATAAGGCCCCAGCAGCGCCTGGGCGGTAAGGCCCGCGACGATAACCGAAGTAAAAAGGGCCGTACGGAAATAGCGCACGTGCACACGCGCGAGCTCCTCCACGGCAAACACGAGACCGCCGAGCGGCGTGTTGAACGCGGCTGCTAGCCCCGCCGCGGCGCCGGTAAGCAGGAAGCTTTGCCGCGCGAGCCTTGGCCAGCTCGATGGGATCCATTTATTAAAGGCGTGGAAGATGGAGCCGGCGATCTGGATCGTGGGACCCTCGCGGCCGATGGCGCCGCCGCCGAGCACCATCAGGAAGCTCGACAGGATCTTGACCCATACCACCCGCAGGCTGACGAGCTTCTTCACCTTGTGCTCATGGCCGGGCACCGACAGGTCGATCGCGGCCATCACCTGCGGGATGCCGCTGCCGCGGGCAAAAGGCGCCCAAAGGTGCACGGGCAGCCAGGCCAGGAAGAAGAACAGCGGGGCCAGGAAGAAGATCCAGGCCCGGTGCGCGTGCAGCACGTCCTGCAGGAGGTGCTCGCCGAAACCGAAGATCTTGGTGTACCCTACCGCAACAAGCCCGACGGTAAGCGAGGCGAGCCAGAAGGGAAGCGCGTGCGCCGCATGGCGAATGAAGGGCCGGTTCATCCAGCCTTTCCGCACGGGGGTAAGGGCTTCCGTCGCAGCCACGGGTGTTTCAACAGGTATCTCGCTCATGGCGCAAATTTCGACGCAATACCGGGAGGCTGCGGGCGAACTAACCGCATTCTAATTAGGGCCGCCGTTCATGCCGGTATCATTGTTGCGGCTCTTCTCAAAACAAAGGTTATGAAAGACGATAAAAAAACGCCGGGATCTCCTGCCGATGAGCAGAACCGCAAAACAGAAGAGAAGAGCCGGGAGAAGCACCTGACCGATGACGGCCGCGAGTCGAGCAACGGTAAGGTACGCGGTGTCGAAGGCAAGGACTATGTGATCCTTTCCTCGGGCCTTGGTATCGATGAAGACGAAGTAACGGGCTAGATCCCTGACGATATCCGCAAATCGAAGATCCCGCCACGAGGCGGGATCTTTCATAAGGCAAGCAATCGCGAAAAATAATCAGAGGGCCGCCAGCTGCACTTTCTGCTGCAGCTCAACGACGTTCTCCCGGAAGCCGCTGTCGGTGTCCATCAGGTCCTTCACGGTCTGGCAGGAGTGAATAACGGTTGTATGGTCGCGTCCGCCGAAGTGTTCGCCGATGCTCTTGAGCGAGTTCTTGGTAAAAGCCTTGGCGAGGTACATTGTGATCTGGCGTGCCTGCACGATCTCGCGCTTGCGGGTTTTCTGCAGCAGCTTTTCGTAGGGCACCTCGAAGAAGTCGCACACCATCTTCTGGATGGTATCGATGGTGATCTCCTTGCTCGAAGACTTCACGAAGTTGCGGAGCACCTTCTTGGCCAGCTCCAGGTCGATCTCCTTGCGGTTGAGCGACGACTGGGCAAGCAATGAAATCAGCGCGCCTTCAAGCTCGCGGACGTTGTTATTGATGTTATAAGCGATATACTTCACCACTTCGGCCGGCATCTCGAGACCGTCGTTCTTCATCTTGCGCTCCAGGATCTCGATACGCGTCTCGTAGTCGGGCACCTGCACGTCGGCGCTGAGGCCCCAGCGAAAGCGGCTCAGGAGCCGCTCCTGCACGCCCTCGAGGTCCTTGGGTGCCTTGTCGGAAGTCAGCACGAGCTGCTTGCCGCTCTGGTGCAGGTGGTTGAAGATCGAGAAGAACGCGTCCTGCGACTTCTCGGCCTTGTTGAAGAACTGTACGTCGTCGATGATCAGCACGTCGATCATCTGGTAGAAGTGGATAAAATCGTTGATGGCCTGGTTGCGGCTGTGGTCGATAAACTGGTTGATGAATTTCTCCGACGACACATACAGCACCACCTTGTTCGGATGCGTGCGCTTTACCTCATTGCCGATGGCCTGCGCGAGGTGCGTCTTGCCAAGGCCCACGGTACCATAGATCACCAGCGGGTTGAAGGAGTTGGCACCGGGCTTCTCGGCTACGGTCTTGCCGGCGCGGCGGGCTACGCGGTTGCAGTCACCTTCTATATAGGCGTCGAATGTATAATTCGGGTTGAGCTGCGGGTCGATTTGCATCTTCTTCAGACCGGGAATCACAAACGGGTTCTTGACCGGCGTGTTGATCACGAGCGGGAAGTCCATTTCGTTTCCGGCAAAAGATTTATAGCCCTGGCCCGCCATATCAACAGTTACGGGCTTGTTGTAGTTGTTGCCCCCGTCGACCATGATGCGGTATTCGAGCTGCGCATCTTTTCCGAGCTCGCGCTTGAGCGTCTTGGCGAGCAGGTTTACGTAATGCTCTTCGAGGTATTCGTAAAAAAACTGGCTGGGAACCTGGATGATTAATACGCTCTCTTTAAGGGCTACGGGTTTAATGGGTTCGAACCATGTTTTGAAATGCTGCCACTCCACAATATCCTTGATGATCGCCAGGCAATTGTTCCAAACAAGTTCAGCATTCTTCTCCATGCAATTCAAGCAGTTTATATTGAGTTAGGACTTTTCAACGCGGTGTTCACATTCGCACAAGCCGTGGATAACTTAATTTTTTTAAGTCAGGAGGACGAAATTGACTTAAAAGAAACTCAGAAAAAAATTTTTATCCTTCGGTTTTTTTCGTAACTAAAATCGACTGTGAATTAGCCAAATTTTTTCCTTTCTTTTTCTCAAAAACAAAGTCCAGGCGACCCAGCTGGATACCGGCCCAACCCACCTGGTTGATCAGGATATCGTCGCCCTTGGTATTCTTCAGCACCTCGGGTGCCTCCATGAAGGTGTGGGTATGTCCGCCGATGATCAGGTCGATATCCTGCGTAGCCACGGCAAGCTTGCGGTCGGAGATGCGGTTGTCGCTGTCGTACTTGTAACCTAGGTGCGAGAGGCAGATGACGAGGTCGCAGCCTTCGCGCTTCAGGAGGGCGGCCGTCTCGTTGGCCTTCTGCACCGGGTCGAGGTATTTGGTGCTGGCCCACAGGTTGGCGGGAATGAGCCCGTCGCCGTCGATGCCCACGCCGAGCACGCCGATCTTTAAGCCGCCCTTGCGGAAGATCTTGTACGGTGCATACATCGTTTCCATCGGCGTGCCCGTGAAGTCGTAGTTGCAGACGATCATCGGGAAGCGCGCGTGCCGCGAGAGTTGCGTGGCCAGGTCCTCAAGCCCCGCGTCGAAGTCGTGGTTGCCGATCGTCGTTGCATCGTATCCCATCGCGGTCATCGCCTTGATCTCGGGCTCGCCTTTGTAAATATTAAAGTAAGGTGTGCCCTGGAAGATGTCGCCGGCGTCGAGCAGGAGCACGTTGGCCTCGCGCTCGCGGATCGATTTGATCAGCTCGCTGCGTGCGGCCACGCCGCCAAGGCCCTGGTTCTTGCCGCCATCCATCGGGAAAGGATCGATGCGGCTGTGGGTATCGTTGGTATGCAGGATCGTCAGTCGCTTCGGCGCATCGGCTTCCTCCACGGCTCGGGCAAGGGGCGCAACGAGCAAGGCGCCGGCGGCCAGTGCTGTTTGCTTCAGGAATGTTCTTCTAGGGTACATTGACAACACGGTTTTCTTCGTTAGCGGAAATATTTTTCCCCTCGCTCTTGAGGTGACGGATGTATACGAACAGCGCATCGCGCATCAGGTAGCCGACATTCTGCTGCGGGATGTCCTTCAGCATCGCGGCCTGGTCGCCGCCGTTGGCCACGTAGTCGGAGTTGACGAGCGTGTAGATCCTGGCAGGATCGAGCGGCTGCCCGTTGATCTTTACATTGACCGCCTTGCCGCCCTGGATCTCCATCGTGATGCCGTGCACGGGCCATCCTTTTTTGGAAGCCGTGAGGTCGAGCAGTTGCTGCAGCACGCTGCCGGGCACCTTCTGCAACACGAGCAGGTTATCGAAGGGCATCAGCTCGAATACCTTGCCGCGCGTAACCGCGCCGGCGGGAAGCTGCGTGAGGCGGATGCCGCCGTAGTTGAGGATGCCCACATCGGCCTTTACGCCGAAGGCCTGCTCTGCGCCATAGAAGAAGGCGTCGACCATGAAGTTGCCAAGTGTTCCTTCGGGCTGTTTTTTGTCGAGGCTCTTATCGGCATAGCCCACCACTTCGTTCATGCTCCGGTCGACACTGTCGCGGTAAGGACCCATCAGCCGCTGCAGCACGGTGTCGCGCCGCAGATCCGTAGTTATACGGTAATCGTTGTAGTCGGCCCGTACCGGCTGCTGCGTAGTCCGGCAGGAAAGTGAGCCGGCCAGCAGCACAAGAAGGGCTACAGATGTATGCGTTTTTTTCAACATGGTTATTCGTGTGGAAAAGTAGTTCCGGGCGGTTAAAGTACACAAGTTTTCAACATTTCCCGAGGGGTATTTTCCGCGCCGTTGCCTTTCGGTTGCCAAAGCGTTAAAAGACGCGGGGCAAGGAAAGATCCCGCCAAAATCCCGGACCTTTGCAGCACGTTTCAGGATAAAAACCTGACCTCATTTATGCCCCAGCAGATTACCCTTCGCATCCGCGCCGAAGAAGCGCAGGAGGAGCAAAGCATCCGCCGCGCTGCCGCCGAAACGCTCGCCCTTCCCGAAACCGCTATCAGCGGTGTACAGCGGCTCCGCCAGTCGCTCGACGCACGGGGCCGCCAGGCCTGGCTGCAGATCAAAGCCAATGTATTTGTCAACGAGCCCTATAGCCCCGAGCCTCCGCTCCACCTGCAACTCCCCGACGTGAGCCGCGCACCGAAAAGCGTCATCGTTGTTGGGGCTGGTCCCGCCGGCCTCTTCGCCGCCCTGCGTCTTATCGAACTCGGGATAAAGCCCGTTGTGCTGGAGCGTGGCAAGGACGTTCGCGCCCGCCGCCGCGACCTGGCCGCCATGAACAAGGAAGGCATCGTCAACCCGGAAAGCAACTATTGCTTCGGCGAGGGTGGTGCCGGCACCTACAGCGACGGCAAGCTCTACACCCGCAGCACCAAGCGCGGCGACGTGCAGCGCATCCTCGACCTGCTCGTGAACTATGGCGCCGACGACCGCATCCGCTACGAGGCACACCCGCATATCGGCACCAACAAGCTGCCGCATATCATCACCGCGATCCGTGAGGCCATCATCGCACAGGGCGGTGAAGTGCTGTTCGAAAAAAAGCTTAGCGACTTTACGCTGGAAGGCGACCGAGTTACCCGCATCCGTACCGCGGATGGTGATGAGCTGCCCGCCGATGCGCTGATACTGGCAACAGGCCACTCGGCCCGCGATATCTTCGAGCTGCTTCCCAACAAAGGGCTGCGCATCGAGTTCAAACCCTTTGCGCTCGGTGTCCGCATCGAGCACCCCCAATCGATCATCGACCAGGGACAGTACCACTGCGACCTGCGCCCCGAATGGCTGCCGCCTGCAGCCTACAGCCTCGTACAGCAGGTGGATGGGCGCGGCGTCTTCTCCTTCTGCATGTGCCCGGGCGGCATCATTGCTCCCGCGGCTACCGCGCCCGGCGAAGTGGTGGTGAACGGCTGGTCGCCGTCGAAGCGCAACAATCCCTACGCCAACAGTGGCATCGTCGTGAACGTGGAGGAAAAAGACATCCGGGATTTCCGGAAGATGGGACCGCTTGCGGGCGTGGGCTTCCAGGGCGCCGTGGAGCGGAAAGCCTTCGCCGCCGGCGGCGGGAAGCTCGTGGCGCCGGCGCAGCGCCTTGTCGATTTCACCAAAGGAATTACCTCTCCTACCCTGCCCGACTGCAGCTACCTTCCCGGTATTCATTCCGTAGATCTACGGTCCGTGCTCCCGGGCTTTGTGCACGCCGCGCTGCAGCAGGCCTTCAAAGAATTCGGCCGCAAGATCCGCGGCTATTATACGAACGACGCCGTTGTGGTGGCTACCGAGTCGCGCACCTCCTCGCCCGTACGCATCCCCCGTGACCCCGGTACGCTTGCGCACCCGCAGGCCGCCAACCTTTATCCCTGCGCCGAGGGCGCGGGTTACGCCGGCGGCATCGTTTCGGCCGCAATGGATGGCGAGCGGGTAGCGACGCAAATCGCGAAGGTTCTCGTGGGTGCTTAGGGTACTGAAAGGTTTTGAAGGTTTTGGAAGGTTTTGAAGGTTTTGAAGGTTTTGGAAGGTTCGGGCGCGAAGCGTCATTGCGAGAAACCGTTGCTGAAGGCAAACGGCTTCGAAGCAATCTTTCGGGGTTTTACGCTGAGGTAACACATGGCCGCAGCGTATACCCCACGGGATTGCTTCGCTGCACTCGCAATGACGGCCCTAACAACAAAAAGGCGCCGCACGCGCGACGCCTTTTTTCATAGCCATTCTATTCTATTAGTAGTCTATTCCATTAGCAGACTACCCAATTAGCAGACTTCTTAATCAGCACTCCCCTCCTGCTTCTCGCGGGCGCGGAGCATTTTGTTTTGCAGCAGCTGGTTTGTTTTGTACGAGATCAGCTCCTGGGCCCAGGCGCTGCGGGCTTCGGGTGTTACGGGAGCTTTCAGCAGTCCGTCCAGGTTGGGTTTGCCCGCGTCGACCCAGGCGGTGTACCAGAAGTCGGCGATGAGGTGCGCGGACTTGAGCAGCTGCTGGTTGATCGTCGGCGCCAGCTTCGCGGCATAGGCACGGGCAAAGGCAGACGAATAACTCCGCGACTCACGACCGTTGCGCATCTGCACGCGGTACTTCGTGGAATCGGTGAAGTCTTTCGACACTTCCTTCTCCATATCGAAAAGCTGCGGAAGGAGGGCGTGCGCCTCGCGCACGGCTTTCCATACTGCCTCTTCGGGCTTTTTGAGGTAGGTGGCCTTGTGCTCCTCGTAAAGATTGTAGCCGGCGAGCTCGATCTCCGGGATGGTGCTTTCCCAGAGGCTGTGCAGGCCCTTCTGGCCGGTCAGCTGGCCGTCGTGGTTTTCGGTGGTATGCAGCGGAACGTTGGCATCGCCTACATAGTGGGCGAGGTCGGCGGCATAGAACAGGATGCTGTCGCGGTTGCCGCTGCGGAAGGCCTCGGTTAGCTTGTCTTTCTGGTTGACGACCCAGTAGGGAACAACGCCGTTGCGGGTGAAGCTGTCGGCGCCGTACTTCGCCACCGCGCTTTTCCAGTCGAGGGGCATCGTGTTGGCTGCATCGGGGCCGAAGCGCTCGAGATCGATGAAGTGTTTCGGACCTTCCGTGGGATCGCTGTTGCGGCGCTGGTCGGGGCGCACCGAGTAGCGCACCAGGTAGTCCATGTTGTCGTAAAAGAAGTGTTGCACGTTATCGGGAAGCTGGTATACGGCCAGCTGGGTCGTTGTGCGGTGCACCAGGAAGCCCCAGGAGCTGAGACCCAGAACGAGCACGGCCAGGAAAAGCAAGCGAGCGTTGCGCATGTTCGGAAATTTTGGGCAAAGGTGGCCCTTTCTGCAACAGCACCCAAAGGGCGCGCTCCATTTCGTCCTGCCGAAACGCGCTTTTGTCAAATATTTAGCGGCAAACGGGCCCGGTCGGGTAGCTTGCATACACTTCAACCAAAACAAGGATATGATCCTGGAACTTCGCAATCTCCGGAAACACTACGCCACCCAGAAGGCCGTCGACGACATTTCCTTCTCCGTAGAGGAAGGCAGCATCTTCGGGCTGCTTGGCCCTAATGGCGCCGGCAAAACGACCCTCATCCGCATGATCACCGGCATCTTTCTCCCCGACGCGGGTGAAGTGCTTTTTGAAGGCCGCCCCTTCCGCCCCGAGCACGACATTGCCGCCATCGGCTATATGCCCGAGGAGCGTGGCCTGTACAAAAAAATGAAAGTGGGCGAGCAGGCCGTCTACCTCGCGCGGCTCCGCGGTCTTGGCGCCAAAGAAGCCGACGAGCGCGTACGCGAGTGGTTCGACCGCCTCGGGATGCAGACCTGGTGGAACCGTAAGGTCGAAGACCTCTCGAAAGGCATGTCGCAGAAATTGCAGTTTGTAACAACGGTCGCCCACCGCCCCCGCCTCATCATCCTCGACGAGCCCTTCAGCGGCCTCGATCCCGTCAACAGCAATATCATCAAGGAAGAGATCTTCCGCCTGTCGCGCCAGGGCAGCACCATCCTCTTCAGCACCCACCGCATGGAGCAGGTGGAGGAGATCTGCAACGGCATCGTGCTGGTCAACAAAGGCAAAAAGATCCTCGACGGCACCATTAAGGAAGTAAAGCAACACTTCAAGGAAAACCTGTTCCGCATCGGCTTCGACACATTGCCGCGCGTGCTGGAAGGCCCCGGCTTCGCCGTTATGGGCGCCGTACCCCACGAGCCCGTCATCACCGTGCGCATCGACGACGGCGTATCGCCCAACCAGGTGCTGCAGTTCTTTATCGAAAAGGATATCACGGTGCGCTCCTTCAACGAAGTGCTCCCCACCCTCAACGACATTTTCATCCGCCTCGTGGAAGGCACCACCGCCTCCCGCTCCTTCCAAACCATCACCGAATAAATACGGGCCGCCATGAGTAAGATTGGAATCATCATCAAACGCGAATACATCAGCCGCGTACGCAAGAAGACATTTATCCTCACCACCCTCCTCACACCGCTGTTCTTTGTGGCGCTGATCGCGGTCGTCACCGCCATCACGATGAAGAGTATCCGCAAGGAAAGCATCGCCGTGGTCGACCCGAGCGGCCTGCTGAAGGAGACGCTCCTGAGCAGCGACAACATGGGGTACGACTTTTCCGCCAACGCCGACACCAGCAACTTTACCGCGAAAGGCTTTTCGGCCATCCTGTATGCGCCACACACGGGGATCAACCAGGGCAATGCCTACCAGGTGGTATCGCAGAACAGCCTGAGCCGCTTTGCCCACGACAAGATCGAGCATGACATCGACCGCGCGGTGGAGAATCACCTGATCAGCCGCGAGCTGCAGGTTGATCCGAAGCGCATCGACTCGATCAAGAAGGTTGCCGACAAAACGAAGATCGTACAGATCAAAAAGAGCGACCTCGAGCGGAACACGCAAAGCAACTTCGGTCTCGGCCAGGCCATCGGCTACGTGACTGCCTTCCTCATTTACATCACGCTGTTTATTTATGGAGTGATGGTGATGCGCGGCGTCATTGAGGAGAAAACGACGAAGGTCGCCGAGGTGATCGTGTCGTCGGTGCGCCCCTTCGAGCTCATGATGGGAAAGATCCTCGGCATTGGCGCCGTTGGCCTCACGCAATTCTTTATCTGGATCCTGCTGATCACGGGACTCAGCATGGCCGCCAGCGCCTTCATCCCGCACGAGCTGCTGTCGCAGGCACAGCAGGCCTCGCAGCAGGTGCCCGGCTCGATGCAGCAAAGCTCGGAAGCCGCGCAGGCCATCATCCAGGCGCAAACGATGCTCGGCTCGGTCAACTGGCCGCTGGTCATCGGCTGTTTTATTTTCTACTTCATCGGCGGCTACCTCTTTTACGCGGCACTCTTTGCAGCCGTGGGCAGCACCGTTAACGAAGACCCGGCCGACGCACAAAGCCTCACACTCCCGATCACGATGCCGATCGTCGTGGCCATTATCATCATGATCAATTCCATCAACGACCCGAGCAGCCCGCTGGCCACCTGGGCGAGCCTCATACCCTTCACGTCTCCGATCGTGATGATGTCGCGGATTCCCTTCGGTGTGCCTGATACTGTTCCGTATTGGCAGCTGGCCGTCTCCATGATCCTGCTGGTGGCCGGCTTCCTCGGCACCACCTGGCTCAGCGCACGCATCTACCGCACGGGCATCCTGCTGTATGGCAAGAAGGCAACGTGGAAGGAGATGATCAAGTGGATCGCCCGGTAGAACGCACGGGGATAACGCAGATAGATACAAGGGGCCGTTGCTATGCAACGGCCTTTGTCATTGCGGGCGCAGCGATCCGGACAGCCTTCGTTAACAATTCCAAAAAATCCACGGGCAACATTCTATTTACGAATTTCATCGTATTATTGTACGAAACATTTCGTTTACCACAAAACCCTTGTTATGAAAAAGACCCCACGCAACCTGCTCTTGGCCACCCTCCTGCTCGCCGCCTGTGGCGCCGCCGCCCAGCCTGCACGCCCGAAAGCTCCGGAAGCCGCACCGACGCCGCCGGCCACCGAGCGGAAGATCCGCAACTTCGATGACGTCGAAGCCGAGCTGAACCGGGTGCAAAAGCAACTTGATGAAATGCAGGAGTCTCGCCTGCCTGCGCCGCCTCCACCGCCACGCATCGACTTCGCAGAGACCCGCCGTGAGCTCGACCGCGCGGACAAGGAGCTCGCACGCACCCACGAGCTGAGCGCCCGGCAACTCGAAGACGCGCGCCGCCAGATGGCCCGCGCCCGCCAGGAAATGGCCCGCGTGGAAGCCGACCTGCCGCGCATCCAGGCCGAGGCAGCACGCTCCCGGGAAACCGCCCGCCAGTCGATGGCCGAAGCGAAACTGCGCATGGCCGAGGCGCGCGCCGAGATTAAGTCGTACAGGGAATTTGAAGACGCGCTCGTAACTGCCGGGCTCATCAGCCGCGATCACTATACCATTGAGCACCGCGACGGCAAGCTCTTTATCGATGGAAAGGAGCAGCCCGCCTCCGTGTACGAAAAGCACCGCGCTTTCCTCGACAAGCACAAGCGCTTTACCTGGAAGAAAAGCGACGACGAGTTCCAGATCAACGATCATGACTAAGCAGCGTGAGCGTGTGAGCAAGTGAGCGGTGAACGAGGCACAATGCCAGCCAAACGGTCGACGGAGATAAGCTCACCGCTCACCACTCACCGCTCACTGATACCACTGTCCCGTACCTTTACCAGTACGGGATTTTTTTATGCAGATGTACTACGTAGCGATCGTACTTCCGGAGGAACTCAACCGGAAAATACATCCCTTCAAGGAGTGGATGCGCGAGCGCTTTGGCTGCCTGGTGGGATTGAAGTCGCCGGCCCACATCACCCTGCTGCCGCCGTTCTGGATGGACCCGGCCCGCGAGCCGGACTTCAGCGCCGACCTCGATGCCTTTGCCCGTACGCAGGCACCGATACCGGTAACGGCTTTGGGCTTTTCGGCGTTCAAGCCGCGCACGCTGTTTATTGATGTCGTGGCCGACGAACCGCTGCGCGCGTTGAAGGCAGCCTGCGATCATTGGTTTGAAGCCCGCCCGCAATACGGGATCCGGATCGACCGGCGTCCCTTTCACCCGCATATCACCATTGCCACGCGCGACCTGCCCAGGGGTTCCTTTGCCGAAGCCTGGGCGCACTTCGAAGGCCTTCGCTTCCAGGAAACCTGGACGGCCGATGCGGCAACGATCTTAAAGCACAACGGAAAGGGCTGGGATGTTTGGACGGCCGCGCCTTTCGGCAATCGTGAATCGTGAATGGCTGGCGCCAACAAAAAACGGATGCCTTTGGCATCCGTTTTCTTTATTGGCCGCGCATTGCGGATTGACGATTCACGATTGACGATTCACGACTCACCACTACTGAAAGTCGAAGAAGTGCGCGGGGCCGGGCGTAAAGTCGTACGTAGAATGTTCTTCGAGTGTAACGTTCAGCTCGGCAGCCTCATCGACACGCTGGATGGTTTTTTCGCGAACCACTTTGCGGAAGCCGGCCTTCTCGAACACGAACCGGTAGGTTCCGGGCTTCAGGTCGTCGAAGGTATAGGCGCCGCTGGCGTCGGTCTGCACCACCTGTTGTTTCTGGTTGTTGCTGTAAGCGGTAACGGTAACGTTACTGAGCGGCTTTCGCGAGTCGCTGTGGAATACACCGCCGGCGACATCCGTCTTCCGGGTGCTTTCTTCGCCGGCGCCGCAAGTGCCGTTATTGGCGCGGGCGCCCACTGTGCCTGCAAGCAGACCAACCAGCAGCAGTAAACGTAGTTTCATGACCGTTGTTTTGGATGAGGAAAAAGCCAGGAACGAACTCCTTCGTAAAGTTATAGTTTTTGCAGCGGATTTTCCAAGGCTTCCGAAAATTCCTTCCACACCTCTTCCACGATGGCCGCGGCCGGCTCGATCTGCCGGATCAGGGCGCACACCTGGCCGATCTCCAGCTCACCTTCATCGAGGTCGCCCTCGTACATGCCCCGCTTGGCGCGGGCACGGCCCAGCAATTCCTGCAGCTCCTCGGCCGATGCGCCTCTCGCCTCCGCTTCCTGTACCTGCGCGGCAAATCGGTTGCGCAGCAGCCGCACCGGTGTCAGTGCTTTTAAAGACAGGCGCGTGTCGCCTTCCGCTGCATGGACCACGGCATCCTTGAATGCCGGGTGCGACGAAGCTTCTTCCGAAGCTACAAAGCGCGAGCCCATCTGCACCCCTTCGGCACCGAGCACCATGGCTGCCAGCATCTGCCGCCCGGTGGCGATACCGCCCGCGGCGATCACCGGGATCTGCACGGCGCGCGCCACGGCAGGCACAAGCACCATCGTGGTGGTTTCCTCGCGGCCATTGTGCCCGCCGGCCTCAAAGCCTTCGGCCACCACGGCATCGCAGCCGGCTTCCTCCGCCTTCCTGGCAAACTTGCTGCTACTCACCACGTGCACCACCCTGATACCCTGCTGCTGGAAATGCTTTGTCCAGGTTTTCGGGTTGCCCGCCGACGTAAATACGATGGGAACTTTCTCTTCGATGATGACCTCGATATGCTTGTCGAGATCGGGGTACAGCAGCGGCACGTTGACGCCGAAGGGGCGGTCGGTGGCGGCGCGGCACTTGCGGATATGATCGCGGAGCACTTCGGGGTACATGCTCCCGGCACCGATGATCCCCAGGCCGCCGGCATTAGACACAGCGGCAGCAAGGCGCCAGCCGCTGGCCCAGATCATACCGGCCTGGACGAGCGGGTAGCGGATGCCGAAAAGACGGGTGATTCGGTTCTCAAACATGTCAGCGGAGTCGGTCCATGCTCCGGATCAGCTTCTGGTCGCGCACAACACCGCGGATGGCCAGGAAGAAAGAGACCGGGATTACAAAATAAAAGATGCTGGATAGCGCCATGGTGCCGCCGGCAAAGCCCGTAAGCTTTACGAAATAAAGGGCGAGCAGGAGCAGCGACAGCAGGAGGCCGAAGATGCAGAAGCGCAGCTGCAGCTTGCGGTTGCCGTACAGGAAGATCGTAACGAAGGCAAGGCCGCAGAGCAGCGCCGTCAGGATCGTATACAGCAGGCTTGTTTGTGCGGTCAGCTCGAGGTGCATCGGCGGAACGACGCTTGTCCACTTCGGATCGCGGTACTCACCGGAGTAAAACGGAAAGCGAAAGGTTGTGGCGGCGAAAGCAGCAGCCAGCAGCAGCCATACACTTTGAATACGTTGTAGCATAGAAATAATTAGTTTATTGGTTGACGGACCCATCGGCTGCAGCCGGGACGACAACGAGTATTGTCAGCCCCGGGACAAATCCTTTCAAAACCCTTCAAAACCTATCAAAACCTTTCAAAACCTGTACACTTAAAGACCCGGGTACAAGGGGAAAGCTCCCATCAGTTCCTTCACCTCTACTGCCGTCTTCGCAACCATGGCCGCGTCATCGATATGCATCAGCACATTATCGATCAGCGAAACGACGGACTCCATGTGCTCTTCCTTCATACCACGCGTAGTGATCGCGGGCACACCGATGCGGATGCCGGAGGTAACGAAGGGGCTTTTGTCGTCGTAGGGAACGGCGTTCTTGTTGAGGGTGATATGGGCGCGGTCGAGGGTCTCCTGCGCTTTCTTTCCGGTGATGTTCTTGTTGCGCAGGTCGATCAGCATCAGGTGGTTGTCGGTGCCGCCCGAGGTGATCTGGTAGTCGCGCGCCACGAGGGCCTTTGCCATCGCCTGTGCGTTGCGCTGCACCTGCTGCGCGTAGGCCGTGAAGTCGTCCGACAGGATCTCGCCAAAGGCTACGGCCTTGCCGGCGATGACATGCTCCAGCGGGCCGCCCTGCGAGCCGGGGAAGACGGCCATATCCAGCACGTGCGACATGGCGCGGATGTTACCCTTCGGGTCTTTGATACCAAAGGGATTATCGAAATCCTTGCCCATCAGGATAATGCCGCCGCGGGGTCCGCGGAGCGTCTTGTGGGTGGTGGATGTAACAAAGTGGCAATGCTCGAAGGGCGAAGCCAGGAGGCCTTTTGCGATGAGACCGGCGGGGTGCGCGATGTCGGCCATCACGAAAGCGCCTACTTCGTCGGCCACGGCGCGGATGCGCGCATAGTCCCAGTCGCGGCTGTATGCCGAGGCGCCGCAGATGATCAGTTTCGGCTTCTCGCGACGGGCCACTTCTTCGAGCTGCTCGTAGTTGACGAGGCCGCTCTCTTTATGCACACCGTAGAAATGCGGTTCATAGAGCTTTCCGCTGAAGTTGACCGGCGAGCCGTGTGTCAGGTGGCCACCCATGCTCAGGTCGAGACCGAGGATCTTGTCGCCCGGCTTGAGGATGGCGAGCATCAGGGCGGCATTGGCCTGCGCGCCGCTGTGCGGCTGCACGTTGGCGTATTCGGTGCCGAACACCTGCTTGATGCGGTCGATGGCAAGCTGCTCCACCTCGTCGACAAATTCGCAGCCACCATAGTAGCGGCGGCCCGGGTATCCTTCGGCGTACTTGTTGGTCAGCACGGAGCCCATGGCCTGCATCACGGCAGGCGATGTGAAGTTTTCGGAGGCGATCAGCTCGATGCCCTGGCGCTGGCGCTCCAGCTCTTTGCGGATGATATCAAATACGGCGGCGTCTTGTTGCATAAGGGTTGTATTGGTAACGATGCGGGCAAAATTAAGCCCCCTCGCCATAGGCGAGGCAAATTGCCCGGTAAATTCAGCTAATTTTGCCGGCTCGTTCATAATTTAGCCCAACGCCATGGCGTTAGGTTCCTGGTGGTGCAGCGAAAGGCAGGTGCAGAAAGACCATCCAAACAAAACCGAATGAAAGCGATCATACCCGTGGCCGGTGCAGGTACCAAACTCCGGCCGCATACTTATACACAACCCAAAGCTCTCATACCGCTGGCCGGCAAAACGGTCTTGAGCATAATCGTGGACCAGCTCCGCAACGC
This sequence comes from Flaviaestuariibacter terrae, assembly GCF_054777635.1. Classification (NCBI taxonomy): domain Bacteria; kingdom Pseudomonadati; phylum Bacteroidota; class Chitinophagia; order Chitinophagales; family Chitinophagaceae; genus Flaviaestuariibacter; species Flaviaestuariibacter terrae. The sequence continues at coordinate 179,965 of NZ_BAAHAL010000022.1, read as the reverse complement.
CGGGATCAACGAGTTCATCTTCGTGGTGGGCTACCTTGGCGAGAAGATCCAGGACTACGTTCGCTACAATTACCTCAACATCACCGCGCACTTCGTGCAACAGAACGACCGGCAGGGCATCGGCCATGCGCTGCAGCTCTGTGCCGACATCGTGAAGGACGACGAGATGCTGGTAGTGCTTGGCGACACGCTTTGCGAATACGATATCGACTCCGTGCTCCGTAGCGAGCATTCGCTCCTCGGCGTCAAGAAGGTCGACGATCCGCGCTCCTTCGGTGTGGCGGAGATCGATCCCGACGGCAACGTGACCCACGTGGTGGAGAAGCCGCAGATCCCGAAATCGAATATGGCACTTGTGGGGATTTACAAGATCCGCGAGAGCGCCCTCCTCTTCGAGTGCCTTGCCTCCAATATGGCGCAGGATCTCCGCACGCACGGCGAGTTCGGCATCACCGATGCCATCGACTGCATGATCCGCAAGGGCGCCGGCTTCCGGGCCTTCAAGGTCGACTCCTGGTTCGATGCGGGCAAGCGCGAAACACTGCTCGAGTCCAACTCCACGCTGCTCAAGAAATTCGGCGGCTCCATGATGTCAAGCCAGGCCTATGAGAACACCGTGATCATCCAGCCCGTGCGCATCGGCAAGGGCTGCGATATCCGCAACTCCATCATCGGCCCCAACGTCACCATCGGCGACCAGACCACCGTCGACTCCTCCATCATCAAGAACTCCATCATCGGCTCCTACTCCAACCTCTTCGACATCGTACTCGACTACTCCATCATCGGCTCCGACACCGGCATCCGCGGCGAAACCCGCACGCTCAACATCGGCGACAATACGGATATAGATTTAGGATAAAGACGAGAACAACAGAACAGCAGAACAAGGAACAAGGAAGGCTGAATAAAGAAGGGATGGCTGAATGAATTCCTTGTTCTTTCTTCCTTGTTCCTTGTTCATCTGTTCTAACAAAAAGCCCCGCCAACCGGCGGGGCTTTTTGTTATCAGAGCTTAACGATCTGTTTTTGTACCGTTTGCTGTGTGCGCGGGTTGATGACCTGCAACACATACACACCCGGTGTCAGTCCCGTGAGGTCCATCGTATAGCTGCTGCCCGTGAAGGTAGCCGGCTTCGTAATGGCCTGGCCGTACTGCGTAATGAGCTGCACGGTGAAGGGACCTTCGTCCGTGCCGCGGTAGCTCACCGTCACCCGGCTCGTCGCCGGGTTCGGGCCAACAACCACCTGGTCGGCGATACGGGCCGTCACATCGCTGCCGCTATGGTCGCCGGCCTGCGTGGCGCAATCAGCAACCATCAGCACAAAGGCGTAGGGCGTGCCGGCGCACTTGCTGGCCATGGGCGTTACCGTTACCGTGGCAGTGCTCGCGTTGCCGGCAAGCGGATTGGCTGCAGTGAAGGCCGGGATACCGCCGCTGCCGCGGCTGCCCAGGCCGATCGCCGTGTTGCTGTTGGTCCACGTGTAGGAAGTACCGGGCGTTGTGCTCGTGAAGGTCACGGGCGTTGTGAGTACGCCGCGGCAATAGGGAGCCACCGATACCGGGTCAACCACCGGGCGCGGGTATACGGTGTAGCGGAACGCCAGCGGGCTGGAGTTACAGGTGCTGCTGCCATCGCCCAGCGCCATTACGTTGACCTGTGCGGTCACAACCGTCGAGCCGTTGTTGACGGCCGTGAAGGACGGAATCGCGCCGTTGCCCGAGGCTGGCAGGCCAACAGAGGGGTTGAGGTTTACCCACGAGTAGCCGATGGCGTTACCGGTTGGTTGCACGAGCGTTGTTGCATTGCCTGCGCAGACGGCCTGGTTGGAGATGCCGCCCGTAATGGTAGCCGCCGGGAGGATCGTGATCGAAGTGGTAGCTACGCCACCGCAGCCGCCGGCCGCACCCGTGATCGTATACGTTACCGTGTAGGTGCCCGGTGTAGAGGCTGCCAGGTTGATCTCGCCGGTGGCGGTGCTGTAGAATACAATACCGGCCGGTGCGGCGTATACCCCCCCGCGGGTGCCGGTGAGCTGCGGGGCAGCCGGCCCGGCCTGGCAATAAGGCGTATTGGGATAAGCGATCGTGGCCGAAGCCTTGTTGACCGTGATGCTGAACGAAGACGAAGCTCCGGCGCAGCCACCCAGGTAGGGCGTCACCGTGAAGTTGGCCGTAAGGGTGGACTGGGCGCTGTTGTTCAGGGCCACGAACGACGGGATGGTACCGGCGCCCTGCGCCACCATGCCGATGGCCGGCGTCGTGTTGGTCCAGTTGTACGTGGTTCCGGAGAGCGCGCCGCTGAAGGTAATGGCCGTTGTCGGCGTACCCGCGCAGAGGCTTTGGTTACCGACGGCGTTGACGGTGGGCTTGGGCTGCACGAAAATCCGGAAGATGATCTTGTGCACCTCGCAGCCGGCTTGCTGCAGGTTGGGCCATACGGCGATGTCAGTATAGACGTTGCCGGTTGTTGCGTTGACGGCGGTAAACGATGGCAGCTGGGTGCCGGTGCCGGAAGTCTGCGCGAGGCCGACCGCCGGGTTGCTGGAGGTCCAGTTGTACGTAGTACCGGCAGGGAAGTTACCCGTGAAGGCGATGGGGCCTACTACAGAACCTGCGCAGACGCTCGGGTTAATGAGCTGGTCGGCAACGAGTGCTCCTACATAAACGGTAGTGCCGGTAGTGACAACAGTTGCGCAAGTGCCGTTGCTCACGGCGGTGATGGTATAGGTCGTGTTGACGTTCAGCGCCCCTGTGGGGAAGCTGGCGGCACCACTGCCATCAAGTGTATAGGTTGTCGCGGCGCCGCCGTTCGTGCTGACGCTCACTGTTCCCAGGGCCGGGCCACCACTGATGCGGATCATCGTGGCCGAGCCGGTTGTGCAGAGAATGTTGTTATCAGCACTGATGCTCGCCGTAAAGGGACCGACAGCGTTGAGTACCGCGGAGCCCGACATCGAGCGGGAGCATCCCGAAGCGTTGCTGGCCACGACCGTATAGGTGCCCGAAGGTTGTGCGCCGAAGCTCAGTGAAGCACCGGTGCCCGCAACAGGAGCACCCTGGTTGACGCCGTCTTTCAGCAGCTGGTAGCTGGCACCTGCTTCGGAATTCGACAGGCTGACGATGCTGCCGATGCCGTCGCAGTAGGTAGCCGAGCCCTGCACGGTGTAAACAGCCGGGTAGCTGTTCACCGTGAGCAGCACGCTGTTGGAGTTGGCCGAGGAGCAACCGCCACCACTCGTAACAACAGCCCGTACATAGAGCGATTGTGTAAGGGCCCCGATCTCGGCGCCGGTCAGCGTTGCCGCCGACGAGCCGTAGGTCGTGAGGTTCTGCGTAAAGGCCGCATCCGTAGCCGACTGCCATACGATCGTGCCGGTGGAGCCACTGAGCGTGAGGTTTGCCGCGCTGCCGCCCGAGCAGATGCTTTGGGCTGACGACAGTGTGCCGCCGGCCGATGCCGCATACACCGTAACGGCAACCGGGCTTGCCGCAGCAACGATCGGGCTGCAGGGAGCCGTACCGCCTTCGGCGCGGAGGTAGTAGCTCGTGGTCGCCGTCGGCGATACCGTGAGCTGCGCGTTGGCCGAGGTCAGCTGGCCACCCACGGTTTGCGTGAAGGAAGCATCCTGATACCACTGCCAGTAAGCACCCTGGCCCAGCGTGCCGCCGGTTTGGGTGAGGATGACGTTGGTGCCGGGGCAGAGAGTTCCTGCAGCAGACTTGTTGAGCGTGCTCGGAGCAACGGAAGGCGTTACCGTAGTAATCGTCACCTGGTTGCTGCTGGTACAGGTGGATCCAGCAACGGAAGCCGTTACTGTATACGTGAAGGTTCCGGTTGTCGCAGGGGTTACACTGATGCTGGCGTTGCTGGCAGTGGCTGCCTGTTGAGCCAAGCTCAGTCCCGAACCCGTTGCCGACGACCAGGCATACTGCGCAACCGGTGTAGCGATCACCGAGATATTGTCCACGGCCCAGAAATAGTCCCAGGTAGCGTCATAGCGGAAACGGATCCGCACATTCGGCATTCCGAGAGCAGCTTCGGGGAGCGCCGCGCTGATGTTTACAGCAGTGGGAAGCGTTGTGGATGCATTTGCCGTCGACGCGGTGTATTGCTGCACTGTCGCCCAGGTTGTACCGTTGTCGGTGCTGTATTCAACGCCGGTGAATACCTCGGAGGCGGCGCGGAAGAAGTGTGTGAAGTTGACGACCCCGGCGCTGTAGCCTACCGTGCTGAACGATGTGGACACAAGGCGCGTATTGGTCTTGCTGCCGCTTCCTGCCGAATCGCTGTTGGCAAGCATGAAGGGCGTGTTGTCGAGGGTCGCGTTTGTCAGCGTTGTTTTATACGAGTACAGTGCCGGGCGGCGGATCCAGCTCGTTCCGGTATTGTTGACCGAGCTGTCTACGACGGTAAAGTTGTAGGGACCGCTGCCATTGAAGTTCTCGCTCAGAAGCGTAATGCCGGGCGTCGAATTGCCGACTGTAGACGCCGCCGAGAGGCTGACTGCGCTGCCGAGGCAAACGAGCGTGCTGGCGGAGGGCGTGATTGTAATGGCGCCGGGGAACGGTGCCAGTGTCACGGTCGTGCTGGCCGATGTCGCGACGCAGCCGGTGCTTCCGTCGGTAACCCGGAGGCTATAAGTGCCGGAGGCAGATGCCGTATACGAAGACGTCGTTGCACCGCCGATATTGCTTCCATTGAGCAGCCATTGGTAGCCCGCGCTGGCAGCATTGCTGCTCGAGCCGAGCGCCAGCGATGTGGCACACACGGTTTGTGTTCCGCCCGGTGTAACCGTTACCACCGGCAGCGCTGTTGCTGTTACTGTTACCTGGCTCGAAGTCATCGTACCACAGGCATCGGTAACACTAACTGTGTACGTAGTGGTAGTGCCCGGGCTCACCGAAACGCTGGCCGTAGTGCCGATGCTGTTATTCGACGCATCTTTCCAGCTATAGGTATAAGGCTGGCCGCCACCGGTTGCCGTTACATTGAGCGTGGTGGTTGTACCCGAACAGATTGCAGACGCTGTTGCGCTTGCCGTTGCCGACAGGGCACCACCGACGGTAATGGTAATCGGCGTTGCCGATACAGCGCAACCCGAAGCAGTATGGGTATATACCGCCGTGTAGGTGGTTGTGGCCGATGGTGTAACCGAGACCTGGGCGGCTGTGCCTACCGTGCTGCTGCCGTCGCTCCAGCTGGCAGTAAGCCCGCTGTTGCTCGAAACACCGGTGCCGGCAAACTCGACGTTGGGACGCGACTTGCTCAGCGTCGCCGTCGGGCTGGAAGTCCAGAACGATGTGTTGTTTGTTGTCGTGTAAGCGTAGGCCACCGAGTTGAAGGCCGTCGTCGTATAATAAGTCAACGCATTGTACAGGCCATCATTACCCGTACCGCGGATGTCGACAATGATATTATCTGTTCCGTTCCATACAAAGGGCGTCAGCGTAAACGCGTTGTCGCCACTTTGCTGGGTGAACGACCCGTTGAATACCGTGCTGAGGCCGCTGGTTACAAAGTCAGTCAGGACGCTGTTGCTGGTAGCCCCCATGCGGATCGTCCAGCCGGAAGGTGTACCCGATGCAACGTCATTGAGCTTGAACGTAAGCTTCGTGATGGGACCTGCGCGGAGTCCAAGCGCCTGCAGTTCAGCAGCGGTGAAAAGGAACTGTTGCCAGTCCTGGTAGTTATAATATCCGAACAGTGTCGGGTAGCCCGAGCTGCTGCTGTTATAGGTCGTGGCGGTACCCGCAGCAGCGGCAACGTTCGGCGCAAGAACCGACGAAGTAAGCGTGGCGCTGTTGCCGGGGCACAGGCTGCCGACACTGCTGCTGGCGATAACGCTGATACCGTAGTTGGGCTCGTCACTGTACGACGAACCGTTTCGCTGCACGGTGAACGATCCGTCGTTAACACGTACATAATAGCTTACCGACGCATTTGCGGGTGCGGCAGCTGCAGGGATATCAGCTGTCCAGTTGTTGCCACCGCCGTTCGTCATGCTGATGGTCGTCGCCGACCCGCCGTTGTAGGCATACGTCAGCGTAACCATGCCCGCAGTGATCGGCGTACCGCCTGCAGTCACCACAGCGCTTACCGTATGACTGACGGCGGCACATTGGTTCCCGGCAGGCGTGTGGCCGTTGAGCGTAACCAAAGGCACAGCAGAAATACCCGCGAACTCATAGGCTCCGATGTCGGGCGTGCTGCTGTTACGCGTCGTCCCGGCAAAGTCGGTCGTGATACCGCTGACGGGAGTCGCCTGGCCTTCCAGGGCCGAAGGCAGTGCTGCATTCGGGCTCAGGTCCGGTACGGCAGCCGTCGGGTTGTTGAAATTCGGGTCGGCCGAGTAGGAGCTCAGGTCCAGGCCCGGGCCATTGCCCGAGGCATAAGTCGTGGTCTTCCAGGCAGTCAGGCTCGTTACATCCGTGGAGTTGTAGCGACCGAGAAAGCCGCTGGCCGTGTAGTACACGTTGTTGTTCAGTGTCAGGCCGCTCGGTGACGCCGTCGTTCCACCTACGTTGAGCACATAGTGCTTTCCGCCGGTAGTAGCGTTGCTGCGAGCATTCTGGAACGCGTTATTCTGTATGACGCGTGAGCCCGTATTCGTGCTGTAAAAGGCATAGGTGCTGCTTGTAGCCGTGCCCGCGCCGCTGCCGCCGATATAGATGCTGTTGTAATACCAATTGTTGGTACCCGATGTTTCGAGCACACCGTTGATGGTATTGGCGAGCGTCTGGTTGACGAGGCCGAGGCGGATGACGTTGTTGTCGAAAGTTGTGGCACCGGCGTTTACCTGGATGCCGTTCAGCACAGAGGAAGTGCTCGTACCGGTCACACCGAGGCTGTACACCAGGTTGCGCGATACGTTGTTCACACCCGTCGTGCTGCCGGTGAGGCTGATACCGGTTACCGTTACTCCGGAGTTGGAGCTGTTCGTGAGATTATAGATCGTGTTGGCATTGATGCTCTGGCCGGTTGCGCCGCTGCTCATGCTGATACCGATCAGCGAGGCGCTGCCTGTCGTGGATGTATTGGTCGCGCTGCTGGACAGGTTGCGGATCGTGTTGCCGTTGCCGGCGGCACCGATCGTGTTGGCACCAGCCGTTACGCTGATACCGGTTACCTGGGCAGAGGAGCTTGTGCTGGTCGACATGAGGTAGCCGATGCTGTTGCCGCTGATCGAGAACGTTCCTGCGTTCGACTTTGCGATACCGTTGACGGCACTGTTTGTGCTGTTGGTCAGGGGGGCAGCGGCCGTGCCGATCGTGTTGCCGCTGATGACGTTCGTACCGGTCATGGTTGTGACCGAGAATACATTGATACCCGTGAGCTGGCTGGTATTCGAACCCGACACGGCGATACCGGCAACGGTGTTCCCGATGATCGACAGGTTTTGGCCGGTCGTCGAAGTTCCGTTGAGGGCCACGAGGCCACTGAAGCCACCCGCCGACCCACCGCTGAAGGCAATAGAGCCCGCCGTGCTGGCACTACCGATCGTGTTGTTGCTGATCGTAGCCTGGCCCGCATGGACCCCGATGCCGTAGTTGAGTGTGGTGGTTGTGTTGGCCGTTGTGATGCTGATATTCTGTACCGTATTATTACTGATCGTGCTGGTACCCGTAGAGCCCGGGAAGAGACGCATGCCCGAGAAGGCATAAGCGCCTGCGCCGCTCAGCGTAAGGGCAGAGCCGCCGGCAGCTGCCTGCGTACCACCGATGTAGTTGCCGGTGATCGTCAGGGTCGGGCCATCCCCGCCATCCTGGTTGATGGCGTGAACACCGGTTACGGCGTTCGCGTAGCTGCGGGCCACGGTCTGGTAAAAACTGTTGCCGCTGATGGTCCAGCTGCCGCCTGCCGTTACCGAGTTACCGCCGCCGATCTGGATACCGGTGTTGCGGATAGATGCGACGTCGCTGTAATAGTTGTAGATGTTGTTGTTGCTGATCGTGATAGACTTGTTGTCGGCAGGAGCCGCCGAGCCCGACGCGTAGACCCCGTTGGGCGAGGTGCCATTGCCGTCGATGTTGTTGTAGCTGATCACGTTGTTGTTGTTGCCGTTGCTGGTGGTTGCGCCGGCAGCAGAGGTGATGCGAACGACACCGTTGCTGGCCGACGTGTTGGCCGCCTTCAGGGTTGTGTAGGTGATGGTATTGTTCTGCGCGTCGTTGAAGAGACGAACCGCAGCACCATCACCCGTGTTGCTGATCGTCAGGTACGAGGTCGTGCCGGTGCTTCCGGGACGGCCATCGATGCTGTAATATTTTGCACCCGAGAAATCGATCAGGGGGCTGCTGCTCGAGCCGCTGAGCGTGAGCATAGACGATACCGCATCATCCGGGCGGATGCTGATCGTATTCGTGGCGCTGGCGCCGCTGTTGGCATAGAATACAACAGGATAGGTATCGCCGGCGCCGTTGTAGTCGGCGTTCAGCTTGACTACCGTTGGCTGGCTTACCGGGCAGCCATTGAGCAGCAGGGCGGCATCCGACAGCCGGGCAAAGTCAGCACCCGAGGCACCTACCGTTACCACGCTGTTGATCGTGGTACAGCCGGAGGTCGACTGCGAGCCCATGAGAGCCGCGCCGAACACAGGGCCGTTGAGGCAGCTCGTGTTGTTGTACGGGTAGATATAGAAGTCGTAAGCCGTGCTGGGCGACAGTCCGGTGGCGGTAAAGCTGGTGCCGGTCAGAACGTGCGTGATAACGCCTGTACCGAGGCTTTGACCAACCGTGTAGGAAGTCGCATTGCTGGGTGCTACTTCGGCAGCGCCGGCTGGATAGCGTACCACCATGTAGCCGCTTGGGGCGGTTGCCGCCGCCGTGAAGGAACCGTTGATGGTGCCGGGGCCCGTTGTCGGGAAGGTCAGCGCCGTAGGAGCCGTCGGTGTGGCACACGGAGCCTGCACGGATATTTCGTCCACGTACAGGTAGAACTGGTTGGCAGCCGAATAGGCATTGAAACCGATGTAATACACCGCCGACACCGAAGGAGTGAACGTTACCGCATCGCTGCCAACAGTAGCACTGTTGATGGTCGGGTAATCTTTGATCAGGTTCGTCATTGATGCCGATGTAGCCGAAGTGCCGTAGTACACTTTCATCTTCTCTGTGTACGTAGCGTTATTATTTCCGTACTTGAAGCTGAGGCGATAGGTGGTACCGGCTGTCAGTTGTAAGCCTGGCGTATACCACCATGCGTTGGCCGCGTTCGAACTATTGTAGGGGTAGTACAAAACATTTCCGGTGTACCCGGTAGCCGAGGTAACCGACCAGTTGTTGCCGCTACCGGCATTCTGGGTACTGCTGCAACTGGGTACCGACGAAGCGACGTCGAAATTCTCCGAGTAAGGCACGGTGAAAACGGGGCACACGGAAATAGTGTTGCTGCTCGCAGAAGCGCAGGCGCTGTTTACGGCACGCACGCGGTAATACAACTGCACGTTGGTGTTGCCCGCGTTGTTTACCACAACGCTGGTAACATTGCCAACGTTGCTGCTGTTATAACCACTGATAAAGCTGCTGAAACTGCTCGAGGTCGAGACGTCGAGCTGGTAGCTGACGGCACCTGTGACGGCAGTCCAGTTGGCGGTAAATCCTGAAGCGGTCGTATTTGTGGCCGCATTGGCGGCCGGTGCCGTGGGACAGGTCGTGAAGCTGGCGCTCAGCGGCGCTGCCGTATTGTAGGCGATCCCGGCGCAAGCGGTATTGTTATACGAATAGATATAAAACGTGTAGATGCTGTTCGCGGTCAGCGAGCTGGTTGTGAAGCTGAGGCTGCTGCCCGAGCTCACAACCGTACCCGTGCCGAGCGTCGCTGCGGCGGCATACGTGCTGCCGTCGGCCGGTGCCGTCGGCGTGGAGCCGTTGGGATAGCGTACAACGAGGTAACCCGAGGCACCGCCCACCGCAGCTGTGAAGCTGCCATTGAGCGACGTAGCTGTTGACGCGGTATTCAGCAGGTTGCTCGGCCCGTTGGCAGGCGCCACGCAGGGCGTCAGTGTGGCAAAGGCGAGATACGCATTGGCTGTCAGGGTCGCAGCGGCAATACCGGCGTTCGTAGTCACCGTGCCGCTGGCAAACGACGTGGTTAGTCCGCTGATGGCATCGTAGACACCTGCGGCGCTGGAAGCCTGTACCAGCGACTGGCTGGCCGACGTGATGGCAGCATCCGATACGCGAACCCGGCTTGAGGTCAGGTTGGCAAAGCCACTCGTAGTAGCTACCTCCCAACGGTTGCCGGAAAGACCGCTCACCCCGTTGGCCGTAGTGCCACTATTGCCGGTAAAGCCTTCTGCACGAAGCACAACGGCACCGGTCGTTGTAGGGTCAAGATAGATCGTAGTGAGCACGCTGCCCTTACCTACCGGGAACATCGTCGTGGCATCGTAGGTGCCCGTGGCGCTGCGGGTAGCGAACGTACGCGCAAAGGGACCAACGATCATGTTGGTCGCTGAAGGCGTTGCGCTCAGCGTACCGGCGGCGCTGGCTGTGCCGAGTGTCAGCAGGTTCGTGCTGCTTGTATTGATGAGACCGCTGGTCATCGTCAGTGTGCCGCTCACGGAGAGCGGAACGTTCAGCGTGATGCCCGAGGCGTTGCTGTTATTCGTAGTCAGACCGGCAAGGTTGGCGCTCGGGGACGTCGTTGCATTTCGGAAGATACCGGTGCCACCGATTGTCTGCGCATTGGTAGCCGCCGAAAGAGTCAGGTTGCTGCCGTCGAGGAAGCTCGAGGCGCCGATATAGAGCAGTCCTGTAGAAGTAAGGGTACCATTATTGACCACGCTACCCTTGACATAGCTATTTGTTACGGCCCATTCACTGTTGGGATTGATGGTAAGATCGCCGACAACAGGAAGGTTGTAGAGGCTTGCAACAAGGCGGTTAGTTCCACCGTTATTGTCTACGACCACATTTCCCAGGGGAAGGCCAGTCGTGTTTGACCAGGTATTAAGATAGAAGCCATTGCTGATTCCACCGGCATCGGTGGATGCGCCATTACCAAAGCGGAAGGTATGACCGGAAGTCACATTCACGCCGCCGGAAACGGGGCCGCTGAGGTACACCGCATACGTAGAGGTGCTCGAGCTTGCATGCGGATCCACGATGGTAATGCGGCCGCCGGTAAGATTCACGCTCGTCAGGGCAGTTGGGTTGAAGGAAAGCAGGTGCGTTCCCGAAGCCACACTGTTGGCCGCAACGCCCGCGGCATTACCGTCGATGGTCACCTCACCACCCGACTGGTTGAACGTCGACGAGGAGGCATTATTGAGGTTACCGTAGATATTCAGGTTGCCGCTCTGGATCGTAAGCGTTCCGTTGTTGGTGAACGTGCGGTTGTTGACTGTGTTGTTGGTCACTCCCAGGCTCACCGTGGCGCCGTTCACCGTAATGGTGCCACTATTGGAAATACCCGAAGCCGAAGCCCCGGTGATGCTTAGCGTACCAGCCGTGGCGCTGATGGCTCCTGTGGAAGCAACATTCAGCGAAAGTGCGGCGGCATTGCCGGTTACCGTCACAGTATGACCAGCCGCGATGTTCACCACGTCGGCAGATGTTGGCACCGTCCCTTTATACCAGGTACTCGCATTGTTCCAGTCGCCGCTTTGTACAGATATGTACGGCACGTCGGAGCTGTTGATGCCCATAAAGAAGGAGCCGCTGGTAAGATCGGCCAGCGAAAGCGTAATGCGCTGGGCATGCGGAAGCACGGTGCCTGTCTGGTTGGCGCCCAGGACGGTGCCGCTGGTTACGAGGCGTGCGTTGGCCGAACTCGGTGCAATGCCGAACGCGCCGGGCGCGGAAGCCGCAAGTTTAAACGATCCAGCCGACGGCGTTGTACCGAAGGTGCTTACTGTCCAGAAGCCGTTGTAGATCTGGTTAACGAGGTAGCCCGCGTCGTTGGCAGAAAACGAAGAAGTACCCGAGCCGCCGGTGTAGGTAACAGCCGTAATGCCTGCAGCCGCAGGCGTAACGCGCTCGATCCAGGCGTGGCGCACGTTAGCACTGGCGCTGGCAGCATCAATAAACGGGAATTGACTTGTGGTTGCCGCAGGTACCGTACCCGCCGCAATAGTTCCGCCGGTTTGACCACCGCTCCAGCTACGGGCGAACGTGCTGCCTGGAAGCATACCACCCGATGTGATCGTCAGGGCAGTGCCCTGGCCGGAAACGGTTCCCCAGCAAAGTGCGTTACCGGTAGCTGTAGTGGCATACCCGTTAAAAATGAGTGTACCTGAAACGCTGGCCCCGCTGAAGCTGGCATAGGTTGGTGCAAATACATTATTGAGCGCCCCAAAGGTGACGCCGCTCGACGAGGTATTGGTGATCGTAATACTGGTGAAGTTGGCCGTAGCTGAAGAAGCCAGGTTCTGAATCGAACCCGTGCCGCTCACGCTGACGCTCTGGGCCGTTGTTTGTGCTACGGCTGTAGTGCCGCTGCTAACGGTGGCAAAGTTGATCGTGCCTTTGGCATACAGGGTAGCGCCGGTTGCCACGCTGATATTGCCGCCGACGATCAGCGTACCTGTATTGGCATCGAATGCATTGGATGTCACAGTCAGGTTGCCGAGGATGGCATTGCTCGCGGTTCCCACCGTCACAAGACGGTTCGTGCCCGTATTGCTGTTGACCACAACGGAGCCTAGATTCAGGCGGCCCGAGCCGGCAAAGAGGTCCCAATAGAAACCGGAGGCAGAAGCGCCGGCACCCGTCGATGAGCCATTGCCGAACTGTGTTGTGTGGCTCGGCGAAGCAAAGAAGTTAACACCCGAAGCCAGGTTGCCATAAATCGAATACGCGCTGGTATTCGTTGCGCTGCCCGCATGTGGGTCCACGATCGTAAGCGTACCTGCCGTGAGGCTGATGGTACCGGAGCTGTAGGAAGTACCTGACGTACCAAACCCCAGGAGCGGACTGCCGCTGGCTACCGAGTTGGCATTGCCCGTAGTACCACTGTTGTCGTTACCGTCGATATTGACGGCGCCGCCCGACTGCTTGAACGACGAGCCCGAAGCATTGGCGATATTGCCATTCACGGCAAGCGTACCGCCCTGCACATCAATCGTACCGCTGTTGTTTACGAAGGCATTGTTGTTGGTACAGCCCACCGTCAGTGTGCTGCCGGTTACCGTAATTGTACCGCCGCTGTTGATCGTCAGCGTACCTGCGTTGGCCACGCCATCTGCGGCGCTTACCGTTACGTTGTGACCGCTGGCGATAACCACATTGGTACCACAAACGGGGACAACACCACCTACCCAGGTGCTGCTTTGGTTCCAGGGACCCGAAGCAGCAGAGGTAGTAACGGCCGACGTCGATTGAGAACCGGAAAGGGCTGTCGAAGTGGTGGCTTCCGACAAGGCAATGACACGCCAGTAATAAGTAGTGCTGTTGCTCAAGCCACTTGCCGCGTACGTGTTTGTGCCCACCGGAACCGTGGTAATGAGGCTGAAGTTGCTATTATCGGTAGAGCGGTAGATGCCGTATCCATAAACAGCGGTCGCGGGCGATGAAGCCGACCAGTTGAGCGTCATCCCGGTCAGCGATACGCTCGAAAACGAAAGACTCGTCGGAGCGGCTACCGATGCGGCGGGTGTGAAGCGGAAATAGCGACGGCTGCCGTTTGTTGCCGAATTCAGATTTGTAATAGCCGAATTCGCAGCATAGGAAGTTGTCGTGTACGAAGTACTGCTCGTATTATAAGTTGGTGTTCCTGTAATTGTAGTTAACTGGCCAATAGAGCCAGCCGTATTACTCGACGAAAAGCCAATAGAGGAAGACACAGAAGCTGATCCGTTATTGAACATCTGACCATATACGTATTCGACTGTTCCATTTTCGTATAAACGCGCTTGGAAAGTAGAGTAGCTAGCGTTCGATGCTCCGTTAAAGGGAATCTGAATTCCATTCCATTCAACGATCATGACGCGGTTAGGCGCTGATCCTTGTGTTTTGTAGACAACTTTACCGTTGGTTGCATTCGTTTTTGCATCCGAGTTGTGAAGGATCAGTAATGAAACCCCTGACGTTGCGCTCGACGAAGTTGCAGTACTGATTGCAGTTCCCCCTAACCTCATCTGACCATCAGGGTTAACGCTGAATTGGGTGTAGGTTGTACCCATGAAAGGAAACGTAAAGCCGATGTTTTGGACCGCGCCCGTGTAGGTATCAACGTTCGCACCGTATATCTGTGTAGTACCCGAAGTCATATCCACTGAGCTGCTGTTCAGGTCGAGGACCAAGCTACCTGTTGCACCCGTGGAATAAGTGTAGTTCGCCGTGCTTTGCGCCTGCACCGCCCCTCCTATCGCCAGTGCGGACAGGAAGGCAAGCAGTCGCCGCCCGAAGCGGGCTTTGCGGTTTGAGGCGGGGGTGCCGGCAATAGACGGCAGGGCGCACGCAGGGGTGCGCGAGAGAGCGGGTTGCTGACTCATAAAGCAGGTTATGTTTTTGGTTGGCTCCTCAGGGATGTCGGGGCGGTCTCAGTTGGTCGTTCTGGTAAGAGAAAAAACGGAAGGGTAGAGGAAAGTTAAGCCTATTTTAATCCGATCCTAATATCCAGGTAAGTGTAATTCCGCACATGATGGGGAAAAAGGTCCTTTTTTCGACGAAATGGGCCGAACGCCGGATGAAACCACAACCCTTTTCTACCGCTTCCCCTCCCCTTTCCCCAAAAAAAGGCGCCCCTCGGGGCGCCCATTCTATCGGTCTTTCTATTTCCTTGTTCTGCTGTTCCTTGTTCCTTGTTCCTTGTTCCTTGTTCTTCTGTTCTAAAAAGAAAGCCTCCCATCAGGAGGCTTTCTTTTTAGAAACTATGTGCGAGCATGATCTCCAGGCTCTGCCGGTTAAGGCCGGCCTGCTTGCTCTGCGAGGTGGTGACGTCGTAGGTGATGGCTCCCTTCGTGCGGCCGTAGCTCAGGCCCAGGTAGGGAATGATGGTGCGCGTGTCGCGGCCCAGCAGCCCCAGGTCCAGCGTCGTCTCGGTGGTGGACAGGTGGATGTTCTTCGAAAAGATCAGCCCACCCTGCAGGTAGCTCTGCTCGCCAAAGGAGTTGTACAGCGCCTGCACCGTTACCTTGTCGCCGCCCGAGGTGCGGCCATACACCTGGCCGTGCACCGTGTAGGCCATCGGCAGGTGGTAGTCCGCGTTCCAGAACGATTCCTGGGGACGGTTCACGTGGCGCAGCGCTCCGCCCACGGCTGCACCCCAGCGGGCGGCATCGTGGGTAAGCTGCAGGCCTACGTTGAGGTCCAGGTGGTGGTCGGTGCCGCCGCGGGCAGCATCGCGCGAGGGCACGGTGGAAAAGCCGCCGGAGCCGAACTGGTCTTCGAAGGTGAGCTTGTTGGTGTTCAGCGAGCGGGCGGCATAGAGGGCCTGCACGCCCACGCCCAGGCGGGTGGCACCCGTGGTGTTGAGGGCTTTGTTGAAGGCCAGCGAGGCGCCGAAGTAGTTGGTCTTGAGCGCGCCGCCGGAGCTTTGGTCGAGGTAGCCGAAGACACCGAAGCCGAGGCGGTCGTTGTCGGAGACGCCCTTGAACTTAAGGCGGGTGTCGGCGGAGAGGTAGCCGGTGGAGAAGGCATTGGTACCGCCCGAGAAGGAGGTGTTGCGGTAGCCGCCGGCAATGCGCCACTGCTTGTCCATGAGGCCCGTCTGCGCGGCGTTCAGGAGCAGCGGCGCATTGAAAATCTGCGACAGCTGCGCATCCTGCGCCCCGGCCGCCGTAGCGGCCGTGAGCAGGGTTAAGGTTGCCAGTATCTTTTTCATAATTCGGTTTTTAGTTTATCAGTGTTCTTGTTAGCGTACCAGTACTACCTGGCCTGTTTTGCGGATGATCTGTCCGTTGCTGTCGCGTCCTTCCACGACCCAGATGTAGGTCTCTGCCGGCAGCGCTGTTCCGCGGAGCGTGCCATCCCAGCCCTGGTTGATCTGGTTGGTCGCAAACAGCTCGCGGCCCATGCGGTCGTAGATGTGGAAACTGCGGAAGGTGCTGAGGCCAACGGTGATCGGGCGCAGCACATCGTTCACGCCATCGCCGTCGGGCGAGAAGGCCGTGGGAACGAAGATGTCATCACCCTTCTGCACGCGTACCAGCAGGGTATCCACTGTGATGCAACCCGAGTTGAACGACATCTGGATGCGGTACTCCTGCTCCTGGCTCAGCGTGGCCACCGGGTACCAGAGAGCGGGGTTGCTCAGGCCGGTCGTGGGTGTCCAGCTGTAGTGCGCGTTGGGCAGGTTGCGGGCATGGATCTCCGTGGGGCGGTTGGCCACAACGTCGATCGTAGCGAGGCGCTGGCCCGGGAGCGGTGCTTCGATGCCGATGGTCTTGGTCACCGTATCGTTAAGCGAGGGGCAACCGGAGTAGGAAGCCACGAGGCGAACGGAGTAGTTACCCACCGATGCAAAGCTGTGCGTGGGGCTCGTTTGCGTGCTCGTGCCGCCGTCGCCGAAGCTCCAGCTGTAGTCAACGGGGATGGTAGCCGACGTTGTTGTCGTATTGGTGAACTGCACAGGGCTGTTCACGCAATAGCTGTTGAACGTGAAGTCGGCAACCGGCGCCTGTACGGAACCTACCGTGATGCTGTTGCTGGCAGGACCGGTACAGCCCTGGGCGTTCGTGATATTGACCGTATACGTACCCACCTGCGCGGCGCTGTAGCTGGAGCCTGTGGCGCCGGTGATCGGGTTGCCGTTGAAGAACCACTGGTACGATGTACCGCCGGTTACCTGCAGCGGAACCGCCGTACCCTGGCAGATCAGCGTGCCGTTGGGCGCCGTGATGGTACCTGTCGGCATCGGGTTCACCGTGATGCTGAAGGTGTCAGGACGACCCGGGCAGGTCTGGCTGCCGCCCGTGAACTGCGGCGTTACCGTGATGATCGCCGTTACAGGGCTGCTGCCGCTGTTCGTAGCTGCGAAGGAAGCGATGTTGCCGGTACCCGAAGCCGGGATGCCGATCGACGGGGCGCTGTTGGTCCAGCTGTAGGTGATGCCGGCGGGGCTGCCGTTGAAGGCGATCGCCGTCGTGGATGTACCCGCGCAAAGCGTCTGGTCAGCTACCGGGTTGACCGTCGGGTTCGGGTTCACGGCGATAGTAGCCGTTGCCGCCGGGCCCGTGCAGGTCGTACCGCCGTTGCTGTACGATGCCGTTACCGTGATCGTCGCGGTTTGTACCGTACCGGTTGCGTTGGCAGCCGTGAACGAGATGTTGCCGCTGCCCGAAGCCGGGAGTCCGATCGAGGGATTACTGTTGGTCCAGGCGTACGTGGTGCTGCCACCGGTAGCCTGTGTGCTGAAGTTGAGAGCGGTCGCCGCGCCGCTGCACACCGTTTGCGCAAGCAGCGAAGGCGTCGTTTGCGGGATCGGGTTCACGTTCACCGTTACCTGCTGCGATACCGAAGTGCCGCAGAAGTTGGTTACGGTTACTGTATAAACACTGGTCGTAGCCGGGCTCACCGTGAGAGTGGCGCTGCTGCCAAGGTTCGTGTTGCTGGCGTCGGTCCAGGCGTAGGTGTACGGAACACCGGTGCCCGTCGGTACGGCCGTAAGCGTGGCGCTGCTGCCGGCGCAGATCGTGGCCGGGCTGCTGCTGGCCGCAACGGTGAAGGCCCCTCCTACCGTTACGCTCACCGAGTCCGTGGCAAAGCAGCCGGTGCTGGCGTTGGTGGCGCGCACCGTGTAGGTCTGAACGCCGCCTGTGGTTGGTGCCGGTGCGATCACCTGGGCGCCCGAAAGGTTGCCCGGGTTCCAGGTCCAGTTCAGGGTGCCGGTAACATCCGTATTCACCTGGCCTTCCACGATGATCCGCGGGCGGGTCGTGTAGGTCAGCAAGTTGGTCGTTACATCGCCACAGATCGTCGGCGATGTGGCCGCGGAGGTCACATGCGTTTTGATCACCGAGGTGTACGAGGTGACGTCGGCGGGCGAAGTGCTCGACAGCGTGGCGGTGGAAGACGGGTTATAGAAGCAGAGATCGATCACGAGGTTCGAAGTGCCATCCCAGTTGAAGGGAGTCGTCAGGGCTACGCGGTTGTCCGTGTTGGCTGTCTGCGCCAGCGAGGGAGCCGTGAAGACCGTCGTCAGACCCGACGTGAGGAACGTGCTCATATCGGCCTGCGCCGTTTGCGCGAGCTTGATGGTTACGTTCTGGATCGCGATCGTACCTGCGGTGGTCGGGAAGTTCAGGGCCGTGATGTTGCCGGCGCGCAGGTTGGCGGCGGTCAGCTCGGAAGCCTTGATCATGATCTGCATGTGCTTGTTCGACCAGAGCGAGTAGAACGGAGCGTTGTACGTCGAAGTGGTCGTGGCGCCGGCACCGATGCCCGTGCTGCCCGCAACAACGTTGTTGCTCGAAGCCGTCAGGGTGATGGTACCACCCGAGCAGACAAGCGTCGGGTTGGCCGAGATGGACGTGATGGCCGGGTTCGGGTTCACCGTCACGTTGGCCGACGAGATCACCGTGCAGGAGCCGGCGGGGTCGAAGGCAGTGACTGTGTAGGTATAGGTACCGGCAGCGGTCGGTGTGACCGTCTGCGTCGCGCCCGTTACCGGTGCGCCGAGGCCGGAGCCTGCGGCGGGCGATCCCGTCCAGGTATACGTGTAGTTGTTGCTGCTGCCGGTCTGCGTGGCGCTGAGGTTTACCGCGCTGCCCAGGCAGATCGGCGAGTTCGCGCTTGCGGTCACGGCATCGGGCTGGGTCACGTTGGCCGTTACCGGTACACGTGCGCTCTCGCAGCCTGTCGTCGTATTTACTTCAGATACGTAGAAGGTGGTCGTTGCATTGATCGCAGTCTGGTAAGTGGTCTGCGTACCGGTCTGTACCGCAGTACCGCCGGTGGGGGCTGCATACCAGTTGAAGGTCGGGGTGGCGAGGCCGCTGTTCGAGGCAACCGATGCCGTCGGTACGGCAACACCGCACTGCGTGCTGTTGGTAGCCGTCGGGGTGGCAGGCGTTGCGTTCACCGTAACGTTCACCGTAGCGCTGCTGGCGCAGCCCGTCGTGGCATTCGTAGCGGTTACCGTGTACACCTGTGTGATCGGCGCACCGGTGTTGTTGGCGGGAGCCGTAGCCGTTATCGAGGCGCCCGTGAGGCCACCGGGGTTCCAGGTCCAGGTATAGTTGCCCGTCAGCACGTTGCCGACGCGTGCACCGAAGATCATGTTCGGACGCATGCTGGCCGAGCCGCTCACCGATGTGGAGGTGCAGGCGCCGCTTCCACCCGCGCCATCGGCAGCGTAGTATACGCTCGAGGAGAAGGACGTAGCGGTCTGCTTCGTTTGTGCGGAGCCGTTACCCGTTACGCTGTTGGAGAAGCAGATGTCCACGATCAGGTTGGACGTGCCATCCCAGGCAAACGGGGTCGTGAATGTGTGCGTATTGATGCCCACAACCGGCGTATAGTTCTGCGGGCCCCACACCGTAGTGAAGGATCCTGCCTGGAACGCCGTGATCGAGGTTGCCGTGGTTGTGGCGAGCTTGATGGTATAGCCGTTGAGCGTGGCGGGGTCGCCGTTGGCGGTCACCACGTCGAAGGCGATCGAGGTCAGGTTGCCCGGAACAACGCCCAGGGCCTGGAGCTCCGAAGCCAGTACGAGGTACTGCTGGCGGCCGTTGCCGAACCAGGTCGGGTAGGCAGCAGCCGACGATGTCGTAGTACCATTCGTACCCGTGGCGGTGCCGAGAGCGACCGTACCGTTTTGTGCCGGAACGCTCTGCGCCGACAGGGCCACTGCCGAGCCCGGGCAGACAGCGCTGCTGGGGCCGGTAGCCGATGTGATCAGCGGGTTCGGGTTTACTGTTACCGAAACCGTGCTGAAGGTCGTGCAGGCGCCGCTGACGCCGGTTACGGTATATACATAAGTGCCGGCGGCCGTCGGGTTAACCGTCACCGCAGCACCGCTTGCGGAGCTGGGGATGCCGGAGCCCGCAACCGGGGAGGCGGTCCAGGTATAGGTATAGTTCTGCGTGTTGCCCGTTTGCGTAACCGTCAGGTTCACCGCACCGTTGGCGCACACCGTGCCCGCGTTGGCAGCAGCGGTGATGGCATCGGGTTGGTTTACGGTAACTGTCACCGGCACGCGAGCGCTTTCGCAGCCTGTCGTCGTATTGACTTCAGATACATAGAAAGTTGTCGTTGCGTTGATTGCGGTCTGGTAGGTCGTTTGTGTTCCGGTCTGCAGCGCCGTACCGCCCGTCGGGGCAGCATACCAGCTGAAGCTCGGCGTGGCCACACCGGTGTTCGAAGCTACCGAGGCCGTCGGCACACCGTAGCCGCACTGCGTGCTGTTGGTAGCCGTCGGGGCGTTGGGCGTCGGGTTCACCGTGACGTTAACGACAGCGCTTGTCGAGCAGCCGTTGGCGGCGTCGTTGGCCGTAACCGTATAGGCCTGTGTGATGGGGGCACCCGTGTTGTTGGCGGGAGCCGTCGTTGTTACCGAGGCGCCCGTGAGGTTGCCCGGGTTCCAGGTCCACGTATAGTTCGACGTGATGTTGCTGACGGCCTGGCCTTCCAGGATCACCTTCGGACGGGTCGTGTAGGTCAGGAGGTTGGTGGTCGTGTTGCCGCATACCGTGGCTGCTGCGGTAGCTGCCGAGATGTGGGTCTTGATCACCGAGGTAAAGGAGGTCACATCGGCGGGCGAGGTGCTGCTAAGCGTCGCGCTCGAAGAGGCGGTGCCGAAGCAGATCTCGATTACCACGTTGGAGGTGCCGTCCCAGTTGAAGGGCGTGCTCAGCACCACGCGGTTGTTCGTGTTGGCGGTTTGTGCGAGCGAGGCGGCCGTGAAGACCGTCGTGAAGCCGGAGCTGACGAAAGTGCTCAGGTCCGTCTGGGTCGTATTCGCCATCTTGATCGTTACGTTCTGGATCGCGATGGTGCCCGAGGTGGTCGGGAAGTTCAGGGCCGTGATGTTGCCGGCGCGCAGGTTGGCGGCGGTCAGCTCGGAGGCGCGGAACATGATCTGCTCGTGCTTGTTCGACCAAAGCGAGTAGAACGGAGCCGGGTAGGTCGACGTCGTCGTCGCGCCGGCGCCGATGCTGGCTGTGCCGGCACCAACACCGATGCTGGTTGCCGCGAGGGCCACGCTGCCACCCGGGCAGATGGTACCCGGCGTAGCCGTTGCCGTCGTGATAACGGGGCTCGGCTTCACGGTAAGGTTTACAGTCGACGAAGCCGTGCAGCTTCCGTCAACGGCGGTTACCGTGTAAGTGTAGGTGCCCGAAGCCGTCGGTGTTACCGAAACCGTAGCGCCGCTGATGCTGGTCGGGATGCCCGAGCCGGCAACGGGGCTGGCGGTCCAGGTATAGGTATAGTTCTGTGTCGAGCCGTTTTGTACCACGCTGAGCGAGGCGGCCGTGTTGGGGCAAACCGGACCACCTGCAGAGGCGGTGACCGGATCCGGCGCGGCAACCGTGATGGTCACCGGCACGCGGCTGCTTTCGCAACCCGTTGCGGTATTTACTTCAGACACATAGAAGGTGGTGGTTGTGCTGATCGCAGTCTGGTAAGTGGTCTGCGTGCCGGTCTGTACCGCGGTACCGCCGGTGGGGGCTGCATACCAGTTGAAGGTCGGCGTAGCGAGGCCGCTGTTCGAGGCAACCGATGCCGTCGGTACGGCGAGGCCGCACTGGTTGGAGTTGGTAGCCGTCGGGGTGGCAGGTGTTGCATTCACCGTAACGTTCACCGTAGCGCTGCTGGAGCATCCGGTCGTGCTGTTGGTAGCCGTTACCGTGTACACCTGTGTGATCGGGGCGCCGGTGTTGTTGGCGGGAGCCGTGGCCGTTACCGAGGCGCCCGTGAGGCCACCGGGGTTCCAGGTCCAGGTGTAGGTCGACGTAAGATCCACACCGGCAAGTCCGCCGAAGATCATGTTCGGACGCATATTCTCAGAGCCGCTCACGGTCGTGGTAGTACAGGCGCCGCTTCCACCCGCGCCATCGGCAGCGTAGTATACGCTCGAGGAGAAGGACGTAGCGGTCTGCTTCGTTTGTGCAGAGCCGTTACCGGTTACGCTGTTGGAGAAGCAGATGTCCACGATGAGGTTGGACGTGCCATCCCAGGCAAACGGGGTCGTAAATGTGTGCGTATTGATGCCCACAACCGGTGTATAGTTCTGCGGGCCCCACACCGTAGTGAAGGATCCGGCCTGGAACGCCGAGATCGACGTTGCCGTGGTTGTGGCGAGCTTGATGGTATAGCCATTGAGCGTGGCGGGATCACCGTTGGCGGTCACCACGTCGAAGCCAAGGGAGGTCAGGTTGCCGGCTACCAGACCGAGAGCCCGCAGCTCCGAAGCCAGTACGAGGTACTGCTGGCGGCCGTTGCCGTACCAGGTCGGGTAGGCGGCTGCCGAGGAAGTCGTTGTGGCATTGGTACCCGTGGCTGTGCCGAGGGCAACCGTACCGTTTTGTGCCGGAACGCTCTGCGCCGCAAGGGCAATAGAGGCGCCGGGGCATACCGGCGAGGTGCCCGTTACCGAAGTAATGGCGGGCGGTGCCGTGATGGTTACATTCACCGTAGCAGAGGCCGTACAGGTACCGTCAACTGCAGTGAGCGTGTATACGAACGTGCCACCGGCAGTCGGCGTTACGGGTACGCTGGCACCGGTAACGTTTGTCGGGATACCCGAGCCGGCTGCAGGCGAGGCAGTCCAGGTATAAGTATAGTGCTGCGTGTTTCCGGTCTGCTGGGCCG
The DNA here is from genome assembly GCF_054777635.1 of Flaviaestuariibacter terrae. Lineage (NCBI taxonomy): Bacteria > Pseudomonadati > Bacteroidota > Chitinophagia > Chitinophagales > Chitinophagaceae > Flaviaestuariibacter > Flaviaestuariibacter terrae. The sequence goes on along the minus strand of NZ_BAAHAL010000022.1, from coordinate 157,266 downwards.
TGAGTGTTACTACTGTACCCGGGCAAACGTTGTTGACGTCGCTCGAAGCCGTCACAGGGTCAGGCGTGGTCACCGAAACGGTCACTGCCGTGCGGGCGCTTTCGCAACCGGTGCTGCTATTGAGCTCCGACACATAGAAGGTCGTGGTTGCGCTGATGGCGCTTGTGTACGTTGCCGAGGTGCCCGATTGAAGCAGGTTGCCGCCCGTGGCCGCATCGTACCATTTGAAGGTCGGCGTGGCTGCAGCCGTGTTGGAAGTAACCGAGGCCGTCGGAACCGCGAGACCGCACTGCGTGCTGTTGTGGGCCGTCGGGGCTGCCGGGAGCGCATTCACCGTGATGGGAACGAGGTTGGAGATATCGGTGGTGCAACCGTTGGCATCCACACCAAGAACCGCAGCGTTTTCACTTGTCGTCGGAACATAAGTATAGGTGTTGCCGGTCGTGCTGTTGCCGTCCTGCCACAGGTAGCTGTTGAAGGTGCCCGAGCCCGGGAGGCCGATGCGCACGTTGTCGATCATCCAGCCGTAGTACTGCACCGAGCCGTCGCTGGTGATGCGGAAGCGGATGCGGAACTGGCTTGTGAGGGCAGCCGCGGGAATGTTGATCGTTTCGTTCTTCCAGAGGTTATTGTTCGGAACAACGGTAGCTCCCGTATAAGTACTGATCCAGTCGGAGTAGCTCTTCGTGGAGAAGCTCACGGCGCTGTTGAACAGCGTGCCGCTGCCGGCATAGCTCGAGGTCGGGAAGTTGGTCCATGTAGCACCGCCGTTGGTCGAGTACTGCACGTAACCGTAATCATAGGAAGTAATGTATCCTTCAAGGATCGCCTGGTGGCTGAAGGTCAGCTGGGCGCTGCTGAAGCCAGACAGGTCGAAGTTCTGCGTCATGGCGTAGCCGGCGTCCATATTGTCGGCGTAGGTAAGGCGAACCGCGCTGCTGCCTTCTGCGAAGTAGGCCGTGCTTTGCGTTGCCGTGAGCGGTGCCGTCGCTGCGAAGGTTGTCACCGGGAAGGATTCAAAACGCTCGCGGAACGAGGGGTTTGCCGTGAGGGTTACCGGTTGGCCCGCGCACACCGTAGTGGGGCTGGCTACCAGGAAGGGCACAACGCCTACCAGCGGTGCGTCTTGATAAGGTGTGCCGGTGATGGTCGATGTGAGTGAGTTGGCATCGGTAACCGTTACGCTCCAGGCAACCGTAGCACCTGCAGGAGTTACCGAGGGGATCGAACCGCTGAAAGTCGATCCGCTGAGGGTCATCGTTACATTCTGGGGCGTACCGCCATTCACGGTATACGTGAGCACCGCGCTGTAGGGAGCGGAACCGCCGCTGACGTCCACCGTAACCGTGTGCGGAGACGAGGTCGTACAGTTGACGCTCGTCGGCGCGATCGTCAGGTTGCTCAGCACCGGGGGCGACTTGAGCGCCATCAGGTAGAAGCCTGCCAGGCTCGTAACGGCCGGTGTCGTAGAAGTGATGCTGCCTGCAGCCAGCGTCGGCGAAGCACCGCCAACCAGCGTGTAGGTGCCGGCCTGGGTGGCGCTGTAGCCGATGGCATCGAAGGAGCCGCGGGTATCGTTGAGGCGGATAAGCGAGCTGCCGAAGTTGGCGTTGCCGCTCGGCACCTGCACTTCCCAGTAGCGGGTCGTGCTCAGGCTGCTGAACATCGTTCCGGGCGTGCCGCCTGCGTTGCCGTCGAAAGCTTCTGCGCGAACGATCACGGTACCACCTGCGGTGGTCACCGGGTTCACGAGGTCGAGGCCGTTGTAGCCACTCTTGCCCACAGGGAACGAGAACGTGCTGCCGGTCGCGAGGCTCGCGGGCAGCGTGCGCTGCAGCGGTCCGTTCACATAAGAGGCAGCCGAGCCACCGCTGACGCTGCCGGCAGTGATACCGGTTACGGTGAGCAGGTTGCTGGCGCTTGTATTGAGGTTACCGGCGGTAAGGGTCAGCGTGCCCGAAGAGAGCGCGCCGTTGAAGGTGACGCCGTTGGTGTTGTTCACGATGAGGGCGCCGATGCTGCGGCTGGCGGGGATCTCCAGGGCCAGTGTGCGGAGAACGCTTTCCTGCTGGGCCGAGATCGTATAGGTGCCGGTACCGAGGTTGAAGATCGGCGATACGTCGAAGAAGCCCCCGGGACCGGTATTGCCGGCATAACCCGTTTGCACCGTTACGCCAAGAGCGGCGCCCGTGCCGAGGATGATCTTGTTGCTGTTCGTGATGGTGCCGTTCTGCAGCTCCACGCGCAGGGTATTGAACGAGCTGGCGTGGCTGATCGTAAGGCCGCCACCCGAGCGCACGATCAGGCCGTCGAGGGGTGTCGTGAAGGCACCGCTTCCCGCGAGGGTCTGGGCGCCGGCCGACAGGAACGACAGGCGGCTGCCCGATGCGCTGCCGTTGATGGTGCCGTTGTTGGTCAGCGTCGTACCGCGCTCCGTCAGGGATGTCCCGTTCAGGTTGAGCGTTGTACCGATGTTCACCAGCACGTCGCCGTAAGCAATGGCTGGTGAGGTTGCCGAGAGTTGGGCCGTCTTGTTGTTCGTTGTGTTATCGATCACCACGTTGGGCATCGAGCCCATGATGACGAAGGTGAATTTAGTGACCGTTGCAGCCGTACCGACATTCAGGGTACCGCCGGTAATGGTCGGGTTGGCAGCCGCTACATAATAATCGTAGGGCGTAGTGCCGGTCGAGGCCTGCACCAGGTTGATGCTGCCGCCCGACATGGTGAAGGAGGCCGCCGTGCTCGTGATGCCGAGGCCGGCAGCGGTGGTGCTGCTGTTGCCAACGGTGGTCACGTTGATGGTGCCGCCCGACATATTGAAGGTGATGGCGTTTGCAGTGTTGAAGCGGCCGGCGAAATTGATCGTACCGCCGGTCACCTGGATGTTGGCGGTAGCGGCAGCGCCCATGGAGTTACCGGTAGCGGTACCAACATTATAGGTACCTGCGGTCATCGTCAGCTTGCCGTTCAGTGTCGGCGAGCCATTGAGCCCGGTGATGACGGCGTTGCTGTTGTTGACCGTCAGTCCGCCGGTAGCCGGGATCGTGTACGCCGCTGCCGCGAAGAGCGGAAGCTTGTAGGCCTGCGTGCCACCTGCTACGAACGTACCGTTCGTCAGGGTGAGGAAGCCCGGGCTGGCAGCCGACAGGTTGGAAACCGTGGAGCCGAGGACGACGGCATTGGCCGACAGCGCAGTCGTGGGCGCCGCGGATACGGTGAATTGCGTGCCGCTGTTCACCGCCGTAACCTTGGTGCCGGCAGCGAACGTGCCGGTACCCGACACAACGCTTACATACATACCTACGGTGAGGCCGGTGGTGCTGGCTACCGAGATGGTCGTGCCGGAGCTCACGGCGCCGGCGGCCGACAGGAAGGAGGCGGGTGCGCTGAAGGTCAGCGTAGCTGCTGCGGAAGTGCCTTTGTTGACGGTAACGCCGGCGAAGTTGGCCATCGTGCCGTTACTCAGGTCGAATATATTGTTGCCCGTGCCGGTGAAGGTCACAGCGACGCGAGATGCATTTACGGCGGTACCGCCGGCTCCTGCCGTGGAGGCGAAGTCGATCGTGCCGTTGTTTACAAGGTTGCCGCCGATGGAAAGGGCATGCGTCGTGATGGTGCTGGTGGATCCAACAGCCGCTGCACGGAAGGAGCCGCCGCTGTTGATCGTCAGTTGGCCGGTCACGGTGAGGGTCTGCGCAGCATTGGGGTTGTACACCAGGATGCCGGAGGTCCCCTCCCCGATCGTCAGGTTGCTGACAACGGGGTTGACATCGATGATCACCGTAGAACCGTCGACGATGGTTACCTCGTCGCCGGGACCGGGCACCGTGCCGCTAACCCAGGTAGCAGGCTGGCTCCACAGGCCGCCGGTAGCAGTCGAGGTATAAACAGCCGGGATCAGCGTGGGGTTGGAACCCGTCAGCGCATCCGACAAAGAGCCTTCCCCTACCGCGTATACTTTCCAAAAATAGTTGGTGGCGGGCGTGAGGCCGCTGGCGGTAAAGCTGTTGGTGCCTACGGGAACCGAGCCGGCAAACGTAAAGCTGCTGTTGTCGGTGGACGAATAAATAGCGTAGGCTGCCGTATTGCTCAGGGGCGTGGGCGCCGTCCAGTTCAGCGTCATGCCGAGGGCCGTCGTGTTCGTGAACTGCAGGTTCGTCGGGGCGGCAGTCGGGGCGGTCGGTGTAAAGGTGTACACGCGGCGGCTGCTGTTGTCCGTGGAGCTCACAGGGATCGTAGCCGGGGCAGTCGAACCAAGGTTGTAGTTGGTCGTGCCGCCGGAGGTCGTCACGGCATTGCTGCCGATATTGATCGTAGCGTAGGTATTGTTCGTGTTCGACGACTGGATACCGGCCGATACGGTGGTGGTTCCCGGTACGTAACGGTAGGTCATATCGCCGTAAATGAAGCGGATCGATCCGTCTTCACCGAGCAGTGCCTGGTAGGTACCATCGGCGGTACCTGAGTTCCATCCGATCTGCATGTTCAGGAACTCGATCGCCAGCACGCGGTTGGGTGCCGTGCCGGTAACCATGTAATGGACCTTGCCGGTGGCCGACGTTTTCGTGTCGAGCGAAAAGGGCGAGATCAGCGGTGCCGAGGCGGTTCCGCCGATCTGCGTGTTGCCCGTCGTTCCAACAGCTGTTCCACCGAGGCGGATGAGGCCGTTGCTGTTCACGGAAAACTGCGTGTAGCGGGTTCCCATAAACCAGAAATCGAAGGGGAGGTTGGTAATGGCCGACTGCGCATCGTCCTGGCTGCTGGCGATAAGCTGGGTGGTTCCCGAGCTCATATCAACGAGCGAGCCGTTGGTAGCGGTGCTGAACACATAGTTGGCGGTACTTTGCGCTTGTACGGATGCTGCGAGGACCAGAAGGCTCAACATGCCAACCAGGCGACGGCCGAAGCGGTGCCGGAGGGAATGGCGGGTCTTGTTTTCGCGAACGAGGGTAGCGGGCAGGTAGGCACACACAGGTGTACCAGGCAGGGCGGTGCACTGTCTCATAAACAGATAAAGGTTTTTGTTTGCTCCCAGGAAGAATGCTTCCGGGAAAGCGTTTTGGCGTTTTTCGAGGTCGTAGCGTGCATCGACCGGCGGCCAGCCAGGAGCGTCGGAACGCTATCTGCCTGAAAACAAGTCGTTTACCCGGTTCCTTAGATTGGTTTCGATGCTGTGGAACCGAATTTTGCAGGCGAAAGTTAGGCGATATTTTTTTAATATTTCATTCACAGTTATTAGAATCCTGATAGAACTGCTTGACTTACACCGCGTTTTAAGCGTAAAAAATTAAAAAAGGGCCCCTTTCCGGGAGCCCTTTTTCTAATCTTCTTCCCTCCTTCCGGAGGCACAATTCCTTGTTTTTTCTTCCTTCTTCCTTGTTCTTTCTTCCTTGTTCCTTGTTCCTTGTTCCTTGTTTCTTGTTCCTTGTTCCTCTGTTCTAAAAAAAGCCCCGCCAACCGGCGGGGCTTTTTGTTATCAGAGCTTAACGATCTGTTTTTGTACCGTTTGCTGTGTGCGCGGGTTGATAAACTGCAACACGTACACACCCGGTGTCAGTCCCGTGAGGTCCATCGTGTAGCTGCTGCCCGTGAAGGTAGCCGGCTTCGTAATGGCCTGGCCGTACTGCGTAATGAGCTGCACGGTGAAGGGACCTTCGTCGGTGCCGCGGTAGCTCACCGTCACTCGGCTCGTCGCCGGGTTCGGGCCAACAACCACCTGGTCGGCGATACGGGCCGTGACGCTGCCACCGCTGGTGCCAACTGCCTGCGTTACCGGTGCGCAGTAGCTTACCGTGTAGCGGAAGGACATTGGCTTACCGGCGCATACGTTGGCGTCGGCCACCGGTGTTACGCGGATGGTGCCGTAGATCGAGGTGGGTCCCGGGTTCGTAGCTACGAACGAAGGCAGGCTGGTGCCGCTGCCCGAAGCAGCGAGGCCGATGGCCGGGTTGTCGTTCGTCCAGTTGTAGCTGGTAGCCGTACCGGTGAGGGCGATCGGGTTCGTCGTCACACCCTGGCAGGTAACCTGGTTGGCGATTCCCGTAGCAACAGCCACCGGCTTGATGCGAACCTGCGTCTGAACAGGGCCGTTACAGCCACCAGCCGTTGTCGGCGGGCTGTAGGTCACGGTGTAGAGGCCTGCGGCAGAAGAGTTCAAAGTGATCTGTCCGGTGCTGGCGTTGATCGACAGGCCTGCAGGCGATGCCGAGAACGTACCGCCGCGGGTGCCGAGCAGGGTCGGGTTCACCGAGCCGGCCTGGCAGAACGGACCGTTGGCGTAGCTCACCGAGTTGGCCGAGCTGTTGACGCTGATCGTAAAGGTCGTCGGCGTGCCCGAGCAACCACCGGCTACCGGCGTTACCGTAAACGTTCCGGTAATGCTGCTGGAGCCTGTGCTGTTCTGGGCGAGGAAGGCAGGCAGGTTGCCGCCACCGGCCGACGTGATGCCGATCGCCGGGTTGCTGTTCGTCCAGTTGAAGGTGGCCGTAGGCACCGACGAGGAGAAGGCAACGGGGCTGGTCATCGTACCGGCGCAAACCGTCTGGCTGCCTACGCCATTGATCGACGGCGAAGGCTTGACGAAGATGCGGAATCGCATCGGCTGCACCTTGCATTCAGAGTTCGAGATGATCGGTGTTACCGTGATATCCGTGTAGATCGAGCTGCTGCCGTTGTTGACTGCAGTAAACGAGGGAAGCTGCGTACCGGTGCCCGAGGCCTGGGCCAGTCCAACCGCGGTGTTGGAAGAGCTCCAGTTGTACTGGGTGCCCGCAGGGAAGTTACCTGTGAACACGATCGGTGCTACAGTCGTTCCGCCGCAAACTTCGGGGTTGTTGTTCTGGTTGGCCATCAGCACGCCGACGTACACGGTTGTGGACGCGGTGGTCGTTGCTGCGCAAACACCATCCGTTACCGAGGTAACCGCGAAGGTTGTGTTGCTGCTGAGCGGATCCGAAACCATCGTGCCGTTACCCGAAGCATCGAGCGTTACGCTGCGCGGGTTGGCGCCGTTGCTGGTGACGGTCACGGTGCCGTTGGCCGGGCCACCGCTGATGTTGAGGCTGGCGCTGAGGCCTGTGGAGCAAAGCACCGGCTGCTGGGCCGTGATGCTGGCCGTGAGCGCAGCGCGTACCGATACCGTTACCGAACCGGATGCGGCTACCGTGGAAGCACAGGGAGCAGTGCCGCCTTCGGCGCGCAGGTAGTAGGTGGTCGTCGTGGTCGGTGTTACGGTGATCTGCGCGTTCGCGGAGCTAAGCGCGCCACCTACCGTTTGCGTGAAGGCAGCATCCTTATACCACTGCCAGTGTGCGCCGTCGCCCAGTGTGCCGCCCGTTTGGGTCAGGATCACGTTGGAGCCCGGGCAGGTCGGCGTCGACACCGAGGAGTTCAGCATGGCCGGCGTCGTCGAAGGCGTCAGCACGTTGAGGGTAACCGTTGTGGTATTGGTGCAGGAGTTACCGGGCACCGAAGCCGTTACCGTGTAGGTATAGGTTCCGGCAGCCGTGGGCGTTACGCTGATGCTGTTATTGGCAGCTGCAGCGGTTTGGGCCGGCGTCGTGAGGCCAGCGCCCGTACCGGAGCTCCAGGCGTAGTAAGCCTGCGGCGTACCAAGAATCTGGATGTCGTCCACACCCCAGTACCAGCTCCATCCGGCATCGTAGCGGAAGCGAACCTGCACGCTGGGCTGGTTGAGGGCACCAGCGGGGAAGTTCAGGCTGGTCGACGTGATCGTCGGCGAGGTCGTCGTGGCACCAGTAGTACCCGCGCTGAAGTCGCCGTTGGTAAATGCCGTCCAGGTGCTGCCGTTGGTGCTGTATTCAACGATCATGGTTCCACCCGAGCGGGCGAAATGCTTGAAGTTGATCACCGCGGCATTGAGACCTGCCGTGCTGAAGGCATTGGAAACAAGACGCGTTTGCGTCGTGCTGCCCGAGCCGGCGGCATCCGTGTTGGCGAGTATGAAGTTCGTTCCGTCGATCGTCACGTTTGTGAGGTTCGTGCTGTACGTATACGGGGTCGCACGAACGGTCCACTGTCCATTGAGGTTGGTCATCGTGCCGTTCACTACAGAGAAGTTGTAGGGACCAGCGCCGTTGAAGTTCTCCGCAAGGATCGATGCCGAGGGAACCGTGTTATTCTGCAGCGTTGCCGACGAGGTCAGTGTCTGGCTGCTGCCGAGGCAAATGGTAGTAGTCGTAGCCGGTGTCGCTGTAAGGCTTGCGGGGTAAGGCAGCAGGTTGACCGTTGTGGCGGCCGAAGTCTGCACGCAACCCGTTACACCATCCGTCACCTTGAGGCTGTAATTGCCCGTGGCGGTAGCGCTGTAGGCAGCACCCGTTGCCGCACCGATGTTGCTGTTATTGAGCAACCACTGGTAAGCAGGCGAAGCAGCGCTCGTGCTGGAGGTCAGGTTCTGCGACGAAGCGCACACGTTGGTCGTCGTGGACGGAGTGATGCTTACCGTCGGCAGCGGGTTGACCGTTACCGTGATGGTTTGCGAAGCGCTGGTATTGCAGAAGTCAGATACGGTAACCGTGTAGGTCGACGTAGCTGCCGGCGTAACCGATATGCTCTGGGTAGTGCCCACAACGGTGTTGTTGGCATCCTTCCAGCTATAGGTATACGGAGCACCACCGCCCGTTACGTTGGCTGCGATCGTGGCGCTGCCGCCTACGCAGATCGCGGGAGGCGTGCTGCTGGTAGTGACTACGAGCGCGCTGCCGACCGATACGGTAACATCCTGGGTGCTGAAGCAACCTGTGCTGCCGTTGCTGGCCTTGGCGGTGTACGTAACCGTACCAGGCGTACCGGGCACTGTGGCTACTACACTGGCGCCACTGAGGTTGCCCGGGTTCCAGGTCCAGGTATAGTTCGACGTGATGTCGGTGAACAACTGGCCTTCGAAGATCACTTTCGGACGGGTTGTGTAGGTAACTACGCTGTTGGTCGAATTGCCGCAAACCGTGGAAGCCGTGGCCGTAGAGGTCATGTTATTCTTGATCACCGAAGTGAACGAGGTAACATCGGCGGGCGACGTACTGCTCAGGGTAGCGGTCGAACTCGGGTTGTAGAAGCAGATCTCGATCACGACGTTCGAAGTACCATCCCAGTTGAACGGCGTTGCCAGTGCTACGCGGTTGTCGCTGTTGGCGGTTTGTGCCAGCGAGGCAGCCGTGAACACGGTCGTAAAGCTCGGCGCCAGGAAAGCGGTCACATCGGTCGACGACGTGTTGGCCATCTTGATGGTCACGTTCTGGATCGCAGTTGTGCCCGATGTCGTCGGGAAGCGGAGCGCGGTGATGTTGCCGGCGCGCAGGTTCGCAGCCGTCAGCTCGGACGCGCGGTAGAGGATCTGCATCCGCTTGTTCGACCACAGCGAATAGAAAGGAGCATTGTACGTCGATGTCGTCGTGGCGCCACTGCCGATCGTGACAGTGCCTGCAACGATTGCCGACGACGTACCCGAGAGAGCTACAGTTCCGCCGGGGCAAACCGAGGCGGGTGTTGCCGTTGCCGTCGCGATCGACGGGTTGGGGTTAACCGTTACGCTGATGGTCGAGGTAGTGGCACAGGTTCCGTCAACAGCGGTTACCGTGTACACATAGGTACCGGCAGCCGTCGGTGTTACCGATGCCGTTGCACCCGCAACGCTCGTAGCGATACCGGATCCGGAAACCGGCGAAGCCGTCCAGGTATAGGCGTAATGGTTCGTCGAGCCTGTCTGCGTGGCAGTCAGGTTAACTGCGCTTCCGAGACAAACCGGTCCGTTGGCAGAAGCACTTACGGCATCCGGAGCGTTCACCGTTACGGTCACAGCCGTACGCAGGCCTTCGCAACCGGTAGCCGTGTTGAGTTCGGCAACATAGAACGTGGTTGTTCCGTTCACCGCGGTCGTATAGGTCGTCGATGTGCTGGTCTGCAGCAGGTTGCCTGCGCTGGCAGCATCGTACCACTTGAAGGTCGGAGTGGCAAGGCCGCTCGTGGAGGCCACCGAAGCCGTGGGGACTGCCGTACCACATTGCGTTGAGTTGCTCGCGGTCGGAGCCGTGGGCAGCGGGTTCACCGTTACGGTAACCGTGTTGGAAGCTGCGCTCGGGCAACCGTTGGCACCTACCGACTGTACAGAGTACGTCGTCGTGCTGGTCGGGTTCACCGTGAGCGGGCCGCTGGCACCGGTAGTCGTGGCGCCGGTGCTCCAGCTGTAGCTGACCGGTGCTGCGCTGATGCGCACGTTGTCGATCAGCCAGCCATAATAGTTGGTCGAAACGTCCGTCGTATAGCGGAAACGCAGGCGGAACTGGCTTGTGAGCGCGGCCGCAGGGATGTTGATCGTTTCCGTCTTCCACAGGCTGTTGCTCGGCAGGGAGGCGCTGCTCGTGAAGGCAGCGATCCAGTCCGGGTAGCTCATGGTCGAGAAGCTGACGGCACTGTTGAACAGCGTACCGGTGCCAACATAGCTGCTGGTCGGGAACGTAGTCCAGGTAGTACCGCCATCGTTGGAGTATTCTACGTAGCCATAGTCATAAGAAGTCGTGGGGCCTTCCATGAGCGCCTGGTGGCTGAACGTCAGCGTGGCGCTGGCGGTGTTGCCCAGGTCGAGGTTGCTGTTCATCGCCATCGTCGCGGTAGCGCTGGTGCTGGTCGTGTTGAACAGGACCGAGGAGCTGCCTTGTGCGAAGTAGGTGCTGTTTTGCGTAGCGGTGGCATTGCTGCTCACCGTGAAGCCGTTCAGCGGGAAGTCAGCGCTTTCGAAGGCGACGGTGTTCGTCACACCCGGTGCAGGCGTCAGCACTACGGGCGCTCCGGCGCATACCGTTGTTGCAGAAGCGGTCAGCGAAGGCGCCGAGAGCGGGCTGTTTACCGTTATACTCACCGTGGAAGTCGCCTGGCAGGTGCCATCCGTTGCAGTGACGGTATATACATAGGTACCAGCAGCAGTCGGGGTTACGGTAGCCGTTGCACCGGAAACACCGCTCGGGATACCCGAGCCGGAAGCGGGCGAAGCCGTCCAGGCGTAGGTGTAGCTGTTGGAAGAACCGGTTTGTGCAACCGACAGGTTGGCTGCTGTGCCGAGACAAATCGTAGCGCCACCGGAAGCAGTCACCGCGTCAGGCTGGTTTACCGTGATGGTTACGGGCGTACGGGCGCTTTCGCAACCTGTCGTCGTATTCAGTTCAGCAACATAGAACGTGGTCGTGCTGCTCACCGCGGTCGTATAGGTCGTCGAGGTGCTGGTCTGCAGCAGGTTGCCTGCGCTCGCAGCATCATACCACTTGAAGGTCGGAGTGGCTGCGCCGGTTGTGGAAGTCACCGAAGCCGTCGGCACATGCGAACCGCATTGCGTGGAGTTGCTGGCAGTCGGAGCCGTGGGCAGCGGGTTCACCGTTACGGTCACGCCGGTGGAAACGTTGCTGCTGCAGCCGTTGACATCGGTAGCTGTCACGGTGTAAGTCGAAGTCGAAGCCGGGCTCACGGTGATGCTCGGGCTGGCAACCGTTGTGGTCGTGCCCGTGCTCCAGGTGTAGCTGGCAACGTCAGCGCCGGCACTGATCTTCAGGTTGTCGATCAGCCAGCCGTAGTAGTTAACCGTAACGTCCGTTGTATAGCGGAAACGCAGGCGGAACTGGCTGGTAAGTGCGGAGGCGGGAATGTTGATGGTCTCGTTCTTCCACAGGCTGTTGCTAGGCAGGGAGGAGCTGCTCGTGAAGGCAGCGATCCAGTCCGGGTAGCTCATGGTCGAGAAGCTGACTGCACTGTTGAACAGCGTACCGGTACCGGCATAGCTGCTGGTCGGGAACGTAGTCCAGGTAGTACCACCATCGTTGGAGTATTCTACGTAGCCGTAGTCATAAGAAGTCGATGGGCCTTCCATGAGCGCTTGGTGGCTGAACGTCAGCTTGGCGCTGTTGTAGCCGCTCAGGTCGAGGTTGCTGTTCATCGCCATCGTCGCGGTAGCGCTGGTGCTGGTCGTGTTGAACAGGACCGAGGAGCTACCTTGTGCGAAGTAGGTGCTGTTTTGCGTAGCGGTGGCATTGCTGCTCACCGTGAATCCGTTCAGCGGGAAGTTGGCGGACTCGAACGCGTTTGCAAAGGAGCCTGACGGCGTCGGCGTAAGAACGGATGATCCACCAACACAGATGGCGGCAGGAGCGGCACCGATCGTGGGTGCCAACGGAGCCATGTTCACCGATACGTTAACGGTCGAAGTGGCGGTGCAGGTACCGTCGACAGCGGTTACCGTGTAGGTGTACGTGCCACCGGCCGTCGGGCTGACGGATACTGAAGCACCCGTTACCGAGGTCGGAATGCCCGAGCCGCTAACAGGCGAGGCAGTCCAGGTGTAGGTATAATGGTTCGTGGAGCCGGTTTGCGCAACGGAAAGCGTTACGGAGTTGCCCGGGCAAAGAGCACCGGCAGCGTTGCTGCTGGCCGTCACGGCGTCGGGCGAGGTCACGGTAACCGTAAGAGCCGTGCGGGGGCCTTCGCAGCCTGCGGCCGACTTCTCCGATACATAATAAGTGGTCGTGCTGCTGATGGCCAGCGGATAGGTGGCCGAAGTAATAACAGCATTGCCGTTGTTGGGGTTCGTCAGCGGCGATCCACCCGTGGCGGCTGCATACCAGCGGAAGCTGGGCGTAGCCGTACCGCTCGTAGTCGCAACCGAAGCGGTGGGAACAGCCGTACCACACTGGAAGCTGTTGCTGGCAGACGGAGCGGTCGGTGTCTGGTTGACCGTAACAATCTGCGCGCCGGATACATCCGAGAAGCAGCCGTTGTTGTCTACGGCCACCACGTTGTATTGCGTCGTGCTCGTCGGCGTGACGTCGAGCGTAGGGGTGCTCGTTGTTTCGCCACCAGGGCTCCAGAAGTAGTTCGGCTGCACGCGGTTACCCGTGATCACGACGTTGTCAATCATCCAGCCGTAGTACTGTACCGAGCCGTCGCTGGTCATGCGGAAACGGATGCGGAACTGGTTGCTGCTCAGCGCAGCAGCCGGAATCGTGATTGTTTCATTCTTCCACAGCGCGTTGGTAGGCACTACGGTCGACGACGTAAAGTTGGCCGCCCAGTCGGAATAGCTGGTTTTGTCGAAGCTGACCACGCCGTTCTTGAGGGTGGCCGAACCGCTATAGCTGCTGGTGGGGAACGACGTCCAGGTCGACCCGCCGTCGGTCGAGTACTGTACCCAACCGTAATCGAGGCCAGTTTCCGTGGCCAGAATATGGGAGAACGTCAGCGTAGCCGATGCATAGTTTGTAAGGTTGATGCTGCTAGACGTATAGGCCGCGTCGATGTTGGCGGTATAGGCCAGTCGAACGGAGCTTGCGCCCTGCGTGAAATAGGTGGTGCTCTGCGTGGCCGTCAGCGGAGACGTTACCGCGAAGGACGTTACCGGGAACGTCTCAAACGTTTCGGCGAAGGCGGCCTGCGGGATCGACGCGGTGAGGGTCACCGTGGCGCCCGAACAGATCGTGGACTGCGATGCCGTGATCGAGGGTACCATGCCGAATAGCGGCGCGTCCTGGTAGCTTGTGCCAGTATAGGTCGTGGAGAGGCCGTTGACGTCGGTAGCAGAAATGGTCCAGGTAACCGTTGCGTTGACAGGAGTTACCGAGGGGATGGTAGCGGAGTAGTTCCCGCCGCCATTGTTGGTCATGTTGATGTTCTGGGCCGTGCCACCGTTTACGCGGTAGGTCAGTACCACGCTGCTCAGGGTTGCACCGGCAGTGATGGTGGCCGTTACCGTGTGCGGCTGGCTTGTGTTGCAATCCACCGTGCTGGCGTTCGGCGTCATCGTCACAGCGCTGATAGCAGGAGGAGCGGTTACGGCCATCAGGTAGAAGGCACCCAGGTTGGCACCGCTTACTGTCGGGGATACCGAAGTGAGGCTGGTGCTGGTTTGCGTTGCCGGGAAGCCGCCCACCATGTTGTAGGTGCCGGTCACCGTGCTGCTCGAGCCGATGGCATCGAAGGAGCCGCGGGTGTCATTCAGCTTCACCAGTGTAGACGTCAGGTTGGCGCTGTTGCCCACCTGCACCTGCCAGTAGCGGCTCGTGCTTAGCGAGGAAAGCGTTACACCCGTGCTGCCACCGGCGTTGGCGTCGAATACTTCTGCCTGTACCGTCACGGTACCGCTGGCGCCCGTAACCGGGTTTACCAGCTCGAAGGCGTTGTAGCCCGACTTGCCAACAGGGAAGGTATACGTGGACCCTGTAGCGAGGCTGACGGGCAGCGTGCGTACGAGGGGGCCACTAACATAAGAAGTGGCCGAGCCGCCGCTGACACTGCCGGCAGTAGTACCGGAAACGGTCAGCAGGTTTGTAGCATCGGTAGCCAGCTTGCCGGCAGTCAGTGTGAGCGTGCCGGTGGACAGTGCGCCACCGCCAAAGGCAACGCCATTGCTGTTGTTGATCGTGAGGCTCGAGAGGCTGCGCGAGCCGAGCTCGAGGCCGAGTGTGCGTTGCGCGCTTTCCTGCTGCGCCGAGATGGCGAGGCCGCCGGTGCCCAGGTTGAAGGTCGGGGCCACATCGAAGAAGCCGCCGCTGCCGCTGTTACCCGAGTAGCCGGTGACGATAGTAGCCGCCGTGCTGCCTCCGTTGCCGATTATGAGCTTGTTGCTGTTCGTGATCGTACCGGCCTCGAGTTGCACGCGCAGTGTCGTAATGCTGCTGGCATGGTTGATGGTGAGGCCGCCGGTGGAGCGAACGATGAGGCCATCGAGCGGCGCGGTAACCGTACCGCTGCCATCAAATGTCTGCGCTCCTGTCGACAGGAACGAAAGACGGCTGCCCGAGGTGCTTCCGTTGAGTGTACCATTGTTGGTAACGGAAGTGCCGCGCTCGGTGAACACGAAACCATTCAGGTTGAGGGTCGTACCGCTGTTGATCGTGGTATTGCCATAAGCAGTGCCGGCCGCGTACAGCGTGGCATTCTTATTATTGGTCGTGTTGTCGAGAACAAGGGCCGGGAACGATCCGGCGATGCGGAAGGTGAAGTTGGTTGCGGTGGCAGCCGTACCGACATTCAGCGTGCCGCCGGTAATGTTGGGCGATGTGGCCGCAACGTTATAATCCTGCTGCGTAGTACCTGTGGAAGCCTGTACCAGGTTGATGGTACCACCCGACATCGTGAAGGAGGTCGTTGTGCTGGTGAGTCCAAAGCTGGGCGAAGAAGAGGTGCTGTTGCCCACGGTTGCTACATTAATAGTACCGCCCGACATATTGAAGGTCATGGCGCTGCTCGTAGCGAAGCGGTTGGCTATATTAATCGTACCGCCATTGATGTTCCAGACAGTGGTTGCCGCGGCACTCATGCTGTTGGTAGTCGTTGCGCCACCGATGTTGTAGGTACCTGCGGTCATCGTCAGCACGCCATTGAAGCTTGGCGAGCCGTTCTGGCCGGTGATGGTAGCGTTGGCATTGTTGAGCGTGAGGCCACCCGTTGAAGGAACGGTATAGGAAGCGCTGGAAAACAGCGGTGTGCTGTAGGCATTGCTGCCGCCAACAACGAGCGTACCGTTTGAAATTGTCAGGAAGCCCGTGCCCGCTGCCGAAGAACCGACAACGGTGGATCCGATGATGGTTGCGCCGGCGAGCGTTGTTGTCGGAACTGCGGAAACCGTAAAGCTGGTGCCGCTGTTGATGGCCGTTACGGTCGTACCGGTAGCAAAGGCGCCCGTACCGCCGGTAACGCCTACATACATGCCTACGCTAAGTCCGGCCGTGCTGGCAACCGTAACAGTTGCTGCCGACGAATTCGCGCCGCTGCCGGCGTAGTTGGCCGGTGCGTTGAAGGTAAGCTGCGGAGTTGCAGATGTTCCCTTGTTCAGGGTAACCGTGGAAAAGTTGGCAGCGACGGCGTTGCCCAGGTCGAAGTTGGCATTGGTCGTTCCGGTGAATGTTACATTCACTTTAGTTGCGTTGACCGTAGTGCCGCCTGCGCCAGCCGCCTGGCTGAAGTTGATCGTACCATTGTTGGTCAGGCTGCCGGCAAGCGAAAGCGTGTTGGTCAGCGTGGTGGTTGAGCCGGGCGCCACCGTGCGGAAGGTTGCACCGGGGGCGATTGTTACATCGCCCGAAGCCGTCAGCGACTGGGCTGCGACTGTATGGTATTGAAGGATACCCGAAGTGCCCTGGCCTACGGTCAGGTTGTTCACTACGGGACTTACATCGATAGAAACGGTAGCACCGTCGGCGATCGTTACGTTGTCGCCGGGACCAGGTACCGAGCCGCTGGCCCAGGTAGAACCCTGGCTCCAGAGACCGCCGGTGCTGGTCGAAACAGCCGTGCCGGCAGAAGCGGCAGTAGCCTGCGAGCCGGTCAGGGCGTTGGCGGCACCGCCCTCGGAGAAGGCTACGATCTTATAATAATAGGTAGTAGCGGGAGATTCATTTGTAAAGGTATAGCTCGTTGTGGCCGGGGTAAGCGTCGACACCAGCGTGAAAGTGCTGTTGTCGGTGGAGCTGTACAAATTGTAACCTGCGAGGCCGGTAGCCGGCGAAGAGCCGGTCCAGTTGAGCGTCATCCCTACCGTACCCACGCTCGCGAAACTAAGGTTTGTTGGAGCTGCGGGTGCTGCAGGCGGCACGAACCGGAAGTAGCGGCGCGAACCGTCGGCCGAAGAGTTCAGGTTGGCCATTGCTGCACTTGCCGCGAAGGTTGTGTTTGTATACGAAGTAGCCGACGTGTTGTACGTCGGCGTTGTGTTGATCGTTGTCAGCTGCCCGATCGTTCCGGCCGTATTGCTGGACGAGAAACCGATGGCGTCTGTTTTCGTTGTGGTTGAACTGTTCCACATCGTTCCGTACACGTACTCGATGGCACTGGTTGCCTCGTAGAGTCGTGCCTGGAAAGTGGAAAGTGTGGTGCCGGTAGCGTTCCAGTTGATCAGGATATTACTCCATTCAACCACGAGTACACGGTTGGGTGCCGACCCGAAAACTTTATAGTGCACTTTGCCACTGGTCGCATCCGTCTTTGAGTCGATGTTGTTCAGCACCAGGTAGGCCGTACCGGAGCTCGCCGATTCGGTATGCGACGAGATGGCCGTCGAGCCAAGGCGGATTGCGCCGTCTGGGTTCGCACTCCATTGCGTGTAGGGTTGCCCCATGAAGTAAAAGGTAAATGGCAGCGTCTGCACAGCGCCTGTATAGGTGTCGACACCCGTGCCATACAGCTGCGTGGTGCCGGACGACATGTCGAGGCTGTTACTGTTCATGTCCGTAGCAAGGCTACCATTGGTACCCGTGCTGTAGGCATAATTGGCTGCAGATTGCGCCTGAACGGCGCCTGCCAGGAAAACGCTGGCCAGCATACCGATCAATCGTCGCCCGAACCGGGCTTTTGAAGTGGAAGATGTTCGGCCGCCGGCAATAGACGGCGGGTTGGCACAAATGGCTGTGCCAGGCAGGGCAGTGCACTGTCTCATAAAGCAGATAAAGGTTTTTGTTTGGGCTTTCCCGGATCTTGGTGGTGCTTAACGCAGGCTGGCGCGCTTGTTTCGGTAGGTAGGCGGGGTCGGTGTAACTAATCTAGTTTCACGAATCGGACAGAGGCTCGAAATCTTGCAGATCAGGCTTTTGTCTGGCCGGATCTCGATGGTGCGTAACGCAGGTTGGCGCTCTTGTTTCGGAAGGTAGGTGGGTAGGTGTAACTAATCCTTTCTCTCAGTGTCGGGGGCGTCGTTCTCTTAAAGCCGTTCACGGACTTTTACGACCGTAAACATAAAATCTGCATCCCCCAAACGGGTGATGCGGATGAAAAGTACAGCTTTTATTTAATCCAACTCTAATATTTTTTTAACAACCGGGAAAAACTCGCCCAATCCGCCTGCGTGACTTAGTTCCTCCCCCACGCCTGCCCGTTACGAAAATAATTTTACGCTAATTGTATAGCGTCCTGGCGGTAAATCGGACGCGAAGCCCCTCCCCCGGTCACGTGTATCGAATCAAACCGCAAAGCACGCGCGACGACTATTTTCTATCGCTCAATGGGATCTTCCGGAAAACGCTTCTCGCTGACCAGCGCCATACTTTCGGATCCGCACCTGACAGTAGAAATACGCATCCCCCCGAAGTGGGAAACCTGGATTTCTTCCAGGAACGCCTCCAATCGCGGGATGGGCGCTGCTTGACGGTAAATAAAAGAAGGCCCCCGAGCGGGAGCCTTCTGTTGTTGTATCGGAACCGGAGAGCCGGGACTTCTTAGCGTGTTACCAGCACTTTCTGGCTGAACTGCTGGCCTTCGAGCTGAGTTACAAGGTAGTACACCCCGCTGCTGAGCATTGCCGGCACATCCAGGCTTAGGGCCGTCGTACCCGCCTGCAGCGATTGCTGCTGGCTGAATACGACGCGGCCGTTTCCGTCGCTGAAGTAGAAGCGGGCCGTTGTGGCCACCGTGCTGCGTACCTGCAGTTTCAGTGCCGTCGTTACCGGGTTCGTCAGCAGCGTTACCGCGGGCTCCAGGCTCTGATCACGCAGGGTGAGCGTTACCACGGGGCTGTAGGTAAAGGCGCCGTTGAGATCGAGCTGCTTGAGGCGGTAGTACACGCGTCCGGCAGACAGGCCCGACAGGTCGTCGGTGTAGCTGTAAAGCTGCGCGGAAGCAAGGTTGCGGCCATTGACAAAGCCAACCTGCGTGAAGCTGCGTCCGTCGGTGCTGCGCTCAACGCCATAGCCGCGGAAGTTCTCTTCGTTAACGCTCTTCCAGTTGAGCAGCGCGTTGCTGCCCCGCTTCTCACCGGTGAAGGTGATGAGGTGCACGGGAAGTGCCTGCTCGAAGCCGACCTGGTAGGTAGCGGTCGTACCGGTAAATCCGGCGGCATCTTTCCAGGCGTACTGGAAGGAGAAGCCCGAGGTACCGTTCTTCACAAGCAGCTTGAGCGAACTCAGGTCGTAGGCGGGAAGCTCCCACTTGCCGGTGGCGTTGTTGAAGAGCGAGCAGCTGCCGTTGCCAATATCGCCGCCCTGGCAACCGCCGGCCTGCAGCTGGATGCCGTTGTATTCGAGCATCACCGCGTCGCTGTAGGCGGAGCCGTTACGGAGACCGGCGTACGAGGCCGGGTCGATCACCACCGTCGCCATGCTGCTGCCGCTGGTCAGCGTGGCTGCGAAGCCGTTGCTGCCATCGGGGTCGAGGCCGGTAAGGGCACCGGGTGTGGCACCGCTGGAGGAGGCACCGCTCAGGGTGATCCGGGCCGCGTAGCTGTTGGCGGGGTTGGCCGAGCTGGGGATAGTCGTTTGGGCGATAGCGGGGTTCGTGTTGGGTCCCATCGTGTAGCTCTTGGCATCGGCAACTGCGAGGCGCTCGATACCGAAGTTGATACCCGTAAGGTTGCTGCCAGCCAGCGTGATGAGGTTGAGCCCGTCGGCCGTGCCATCGGCAGTGCTGCCGCTGCCTTCGCCGGTCAGTACCCAGCCGCTGTTGACGGCCGCACCCGTAGCGCTTGCCGAAGTGGTCAGCGTGAGGGTATAGTTTCCGGCATTGAGGCCGCTGAGGCTGTAGGTACCGTCGCTGGCAACAGCGCTGCTGGCTACTACCTGGCCGCCGCCGTTGACCGCGTTCACATACAGACCGCCGCCGTTGCTGCCAAGGCCGTTGAGCAGGCCGTCGTTGAGGGCATTGTAATCATCATACAGCGTACCCGTGATCAGCAGGGTGCTGAAAGGCTGGCTGGCCGTGGCCGCCGCGCTGCTTTCCTGGCCTGCGTTGTCGACCACTTTGTACGGGATAACAACCGTTACCGCGCCGTCGACCGGGTCGACCTGCACCGACATTGCGTCCGTGAGGTTACCGTTGCTTCCGCTGGCGATGTAGATACCGCCCGCGGGGAAGTTCGCCGACGTATAGCTGTTGCTGCTCACCGCGCCGCCCGCCGTCAGGGCACCCGAGAGGGTGATGCTGGTGGCGTTGGTCGGGAAGCCCGTGATGTGCACGTAGTTGATCCGGCCACCGGCAAGATCCGTAGCGTCCGATCCGCTGAAGGCCGTGGCCGGCACTGTAGCGTTGGTCGCCCCACCGGGATTCACCTGGGTAGCGGCCGTATTCGTTGCGGCCACCGGGAGCGCTTCGATCGCGAAGTCGATGGTCTGCGTGGCAGCAAGGGCGCCGCTGAAGCTGAAGAGACCATTGATGCTGCCGTCGCCCGCCGTACCGCTCGTGCCTTCGGCCGTATTCACCCAGGCTGCGGAAGGCAGCGCGGCTGTTGTGGCTGTGGGGCTCGCGGCAAGTACGAGCTGGTAGGTGGTCACCGCGGCTTCGATACCGTCGGCAGAACCGAAGGAGTAGGTGCCGTCCGTCAGCGTCTTGCTGGCCACCACCGTGTTGGTAGCGGTATTCACCAGGTTCACGTACAGCTGGCCGCCGGCGTTGGCGATCGCAGTGCCGTTGATCGTGCCTGCGTTGGCATCGTCATAAACGGTACCGGTGATGAGGATATCGCTCAGGGGCTGGCGGGCGATGCCGGAAGCATTGCTCTCCGTGCCGGCCTGGTCGATGGAGGTATACGTGAAGTCAACATTCACAGCGCCGCCTACCGGGTCTACCGTGATGGTACCCGAAGGATTGCCGCTACTGTTGGCCGCGAGGTACACACCGCCCGCCGGGAAGCTGGCAGCCGTGTACGACTGGGCGCTGTAGCTGCCATTCACCGAAGTGGCGGCAGAGGCGAAGTTCACCGTCGTCGTGTTCGACGGGAAGGTCGTTATGTGGATATAGCTCACTACACCACCGCTGACATCCGTTGCGTCGTTGGCGCTGAAGGTCGTGGCGGGAACCGTTACCGTGGCGGTTCCACCCGGGTTCTGCTGTGTGATGGCCGTAGTGAGTGCATCGGTAACGGGTCGGGCGTTGATACCGAAATCAACTACCATCGGGCTGCTGACAGCGACGCTGAGGGTATAGCGTCCGTTGGCGAGGCCATCAGGTGTTGCGTCGGGACCTTCGCCGGTATTGACCCAGGCGGTTGCACTGGGCAGACCCTGCGTGGTTGCCGTTGCCGAGGAAGCGAGGATGAGGCGGTACGTGGTTACATCGTTGCGCAGGCCATCGGCGGTGCCGAAGGAGAAGGCGCCCGAGGTAACAGCCTTGCTGCTGATGACGGTGTTGGTACCGTCAACCAGGTTCACATAGAGCTGGCCGCCGGCATTCGAGATAAGCGTTCCGTTGATGAGGCCGTCGTTGTTACCGTTGACGTCATCGTATACATTACCGCTGATGGTCAGGTCGGTAAACGGAATCTTGCCAATACCGGTGTTCTGGCTTTCCACGCCGGCTTCGTCGATGGCGCGGAACTGGATCAGCACCGTGTCGGCACCGTTAACCGGGTCCACATAGAACGAGTCAAGCGTTGAGCCCGAGGCATTGGTGGCCACATAGATACCACCGGCCGGGAAATTGGACGAAGTATAGGTTGTTTGCACAAGTGCTCCGCCCGGTGTTTCCGATGCCTTTACGATAACGGCATTGGCGTTGACGGGAAGCGACAGCACGTGCAGGAGCTTCACCTGGCCGCCGGTTACATCTACCGGGTCGGCGGCAAGGGGAAGGTTGTTGGCGATGCCTACGAAGAGGTTGCCACCGGGGTTCACCTTGGGCGTTGCCACGGTAAGCGGAACAGCTACCGGGCGGGCATCCAGGCCGAAGTCGACGGCAACATTCGATGTTACCGCGCCTCCGAGTGCATAGCCACCATTGGCGTTACCATCGCCGCTGCTGTTGCCGAGGCCTTCTGCCGTATTCACCCAGGCGGTGGAAGGCAGTGCAGGCGTTGCGAGCGCGGCGCCCGTTGTCAGAACAAGCTTATAGGTCGTGACCGTGTTGCTCAGGCCATTTGCGGTGCCGAAGCTGAAGGTGCCATCGGTGAGTTGCTTGCTGGCGATCACCGTAGCGGTTGCCGTGTCAACAAGGTTCACATAGAGCTGGCCACCGGCCGTAGAAATACGGGTACCGTCAATGATACCAGCATCTACGTCGTCATACACGTTACCCGTGATGAAGAGGTCGGCCAGGGGCTGGCGGGCAATACCGGTGCTGCTGCCTTCCTTGCCGGCGTTATCGATGGCACGGTACGAGAAGTCGACAGTCACTGCACCGTTCACCGGGTCAACGGTAATGGCGCCCGTGGGATTGCCCGAAGTATTGGTGGCAACGTATACACCAGCCACGGGGAAAGTAGCGGAGGTATACGACAGCGCACCGTAGGTTCCGTTCACCGACGTAGCTGCCGAAGCAAAGCTCACGGTCGTTGCGTTGGTCGGGAACGAGGTAATGCGGATATAGTTCACCTGCCCGCCGCTCAGGTCCGTTGCATCGGAAGCCGAGAAGGTAGTAGCGGGGATGGTTACCGTATTAGTACTGCCCGGGTTCGCCTGTGTTGCGGCAACCGTGATGCTTGCAGGAACCGGGAGTGCGTCGATTCCGAAATCGATCACGCGGCTGCTGCCGACGGCTCCACCGAACACGAAGCGGCCATTGACCGTTGCGTCACCCGAAGTGCCGCTGTTGCCCTCGCCCGTATTAACCCAGGCGCTGCTGGGCAGAACGGGTACGGTAGCGCTTGCGCTGTTGGTCAGCATCAGCTGGTAGGTGGTCACGCTGTTGTCGAGACCATCGGCCGTGCTGAAGGAGAAGGTGCCATCGGTAAGTGTTTTGCTGGCCACTACCGTGTTGCTGGCAGTGTTCACCAGGTTCACGTACAGCTGGCCGCCGGCGTTGGAGATCGGCGTGCCGTCGATGGTGCCGGCATTGGCATCATCATATACGGTACCGCTGATGAAGATGTCGGTCAGGGGTTGCGTGGCGGTTGCCGTTGCGGCGCTTTGCACGCCGGCATTGTCCACCACTGCATAGGTGAAGGCAACGGATACCGCGCCGTTCACGGGATCTGCTTTCACAGCGTTGGCATCCGAAAGATTGCCGTTGCTGGTGGTGGCAATATATACGCCAGCAACAGGGAAGTCGGCAGACGTGTAGGTTGTTGTCGTCACTGCGCCGCCGATCGACGTGCTGCCGATCACCGTGATCGACGTGGCATTTGTCGGGAAGGCCGTGAGATGCACATAGCTGATGAGGCCGCTCGCGCCGTCACCGGCGTCGGTACCGCTGAAGGCGGTTGCCGGAACGGTTACCGTGTTGGTACCACCGGGGTTGGCCTGGCTGGTAGCGGTATTGTTCTGGGCCGTGGGCAGGGCGTCGATGCCGAAGTCGATGACCTGGCTCGTGCTGATGCTTCCGCCGAAGGAGTAGGCTCCGTTGGCAGTGCCGTCACCGCTGCTACCGCTGACGCCTTCCGCCGTGTAGGTCCAGGCAGCCGAGGGCAGCGTGGAGCTGGTAGCAGTCGCGCTTGAAGCAAGGATCAGCGCGTAGGTCGAAACATTGTTCTGCAGACCGTCGGCCGTACCGAACGTAAACGTGCCGTTCGTGAGTGTCTTGCTGGCTACGACCGTGCTGGTAGCTGTATTCACCAGGTTGACATAAAGCTGTCCGCCTGCATTCGAAATGGGCGTGCCGCTGATCGTGCCTCCGTTTGCGTCGTCGTAAACCGTACCGCTGATCGACAGGTCGCTCAGGGGCTGAGAAGCCGTAGCCGTATTGGTACTTTCCTGGCCGCCGTTATCGACCACTGTATAGGAGATCGAGATCGTTACAGCGCCGTCAACCGGGTCTACGCTCAGTGCGCTGGCATCCGCAAGGTTGCCGTTGCTGTTCGTGGCAATATAGATGCCGCCTGCGGGGAAGTTACCCGAAGTATAGTTGTTCGTGCTTACCGCGCCGCCGGCCGTCAGGGCACCTGTTACGGTTATCGACGTGGCATTGCCCGGGAATGCCGTGATGTGTACATAGTTGACCCGGCCGCCTGTTGCCGCATCGAGGTCGGTGCCGCTGAAGGTGCTGGCAGGGATCGTGATCGTATTGCTGCCGCCGGGGTTAACCTGCGTGCTGGCCGCATTGCTGGTCGCTGTCGGCTTGCCGTCGATGCCGAAGTTGGCACCCGCAACACCGTTCGAGCTCAGTACAACCGTTTGCGTTCCGTTGTGGTCACCGTCGCCGGCAGACGTTGTGCCTTCGCTGGTGAAGGTCCATCCGCTGGGGAGCGCAGCTGTCGTGGAGCTGTTGCTCGTGGTCAGCACCAAGGAGTAAGTGCCGGCGCCAAGACCCATGATCACATAGGTGCCGTTGGAAGCGACCGTAGCCGATGCCACGACCGTGCCACCGCTCACGGCGTTCACGTAAAGCTGTCCCGAAAGGTTCGTACCCACACCATCGAGCGTTGCATCAGTGATGCCGTCGAAGTCGTTGTAAACCGTACCGGAGATAGCTCCCGTGATGAAGGGAACCGTAGTTACTCCGCTGTTGCTGCTCGTTTGTCCGGCGATGTCGATCACCTCGAAGGCAAAGGCCGACGAAGTAGCACCGTTCACCGGGTCGATGGCAAGTGCATCAACGGGTTGCAGGTTACCGTAGTTATCGGTACCGATATACACGCCGCCCGCCGGGAAGTTGGCCGATGTGTAGGTAGTAGTGGTTACAGCGCCGCCAGCTGTCAGGGCACCTGTGACGGTGATCGACGTGGCGTTGCTGGGGAAGGCCGTGAGGTGCACGTAGGCAATGCCGCCGTTGCTGTCCGCATCCGTTGCCGGGAAGGCAGAGGCAGGGATGGTCACCGTATTGCTGCCACCGGGATCGGCCTGCGCCGTAATGGTCGTTGACGAAACCGTGGGGCGGATGTTGATGCCGAAGGCAAGTGCCTGCGGGCTGCTGATGGCGCCTACGGTGTAGAGACCGTTGGCGAGCGCATCACCCGAAGTGCCGCTGAGGCCTTCTGCCGTATTCACCCAGTTGGCCGGGAGCGAGCCGCTTGTGGCGGTAGCATTCGTAGCGATTACCACGGCATAGGAAACGCCCGTCTGGACGCCGTTGGCCGAGCCGAACGTGAAGGTGCCGGTGCTTCCCGACGTGGGCAGGGCCACGCTGGCCACAACCGTGTTCGTTCCGGTATTCACCAGGTTCGCGTAGAGCTGCGTGCCCGATGCGCTGCCGGTGGCCGTACCGTTGATCGTGTTGTCTTTGCTGCCGTTGGCATCGTCGTACAGTGTGCCGCTGATAGTGAGGTCGCTGAGGGGCTGGCGGGCGATGCCGCTGCTCACGCTTTCCTTGCCGCTGTTATCAATGGCGGTATACGTAAAGTCAACGTTCACTGCGCCGTTCACCGGGTCGACCGTTATGGCACCCGAAGGATTGCCGCTGGCGTTTGTTGCGAGGTATACACCACCGGCTGGGAAGGTCGCGGAGGTATACGAAACCGCGCTGTAGGTTCCGTTCGCCGAGGTAGCCGCCGAAGCGAAGTTCACCGTAGTGGTATTGGTCGGGAACGATGTGATATGGATATAGTTTACCTGGCCGCCGCTCAGGTCCGACGCATCGGACGCCGAGAAGGTCGTGGCCGGGACGGTCACGGTATTCGTGCCGCCGGGGTTTGTTTGCGATGTGGCGGTCGTGAGTGCAGCCGGAACCGGCAGTGCCTCGATGGCAAAGTCGACCGACGTATTGCCGGTCACGACAGCACCGAAGCTGTAGCTGCCGTTCGCAGCGCCATCGCCACTGCCGCCGCTCAGGCCTTCGGCCATATTTACCCAGCCCGTCGTGGGCAGGGATGCCGTGGTAGCAGTTGCTGTTGAAGCAAGTACAAGCTGGTAAGTGCTGACGTTGTTGAGCAGGCCGTCGGCAGTGCCGAAGGAATAGGCGCCCGAAGTAACGGCTTTGCTTGCGACAACCGTATTGGTAGCCGTGTTTACGAGGTTCACATACAGCTGGCCAGCGGCGCTCGAGATGAGCGAGCCGTTGATCGTGCCGCCGTTCACATCGTCGTACACAAGACCAGAGATCGTCAGGTCGGTCAGCGGCTGGCGGGCAACTCCCGTCGTGCTGCTTTCCTTGCCGGCGTTGTCAAGAACAGAATAGGTGAAGTCAACATTCACGGCACCGTTTACAGGATCAACCGTGATGGCGCTCGTGGGGTTGCCGCCCGTGTTGGTCGCAACATACACACCACCGGCCGGGAACTGGTTGGCAGTGTAGGAAAGCGCGCCATAGGTTCCGCTCACCGAGGTGGCGGCATTGGCGAAGTTGACGCTCGTTGCGTTGGTCGGGAACGAAGTAATATGGATATACGCGATCTGGCCGCCGGAAAGATCCGTAGCGTCCGTACCGCTGAAGGTCGTTGCCGGGATGGTTACCGTGCTCGTGCCGCCGGGGTTCGTTTGCGCCGTAGCGGTCGTGAGCGTAGCCGGTACGGGAAGCGCGTCAATACCAAAGTCGATTACCTGGCTGCCGGTAACCGCTGCACCGAACTGGTAACCGCCGTTCACGTTGGCGTCGCCCGAAGAGCCGCTGATGCCTTCGGCCGTATTGGTCCAGGCAGCAGAGGGCAGGGAAGCCGTGGTTGCCGTCGCGCTCGAAGCGAGGATCACCGAGTAGGTCGTCACGTTGTTCTGCACACCATTGGCGGTGGTGAACACGTAGGTGCCGTTGGTCAGCGTCTTGCTGGCAACAACCGTATTGATTGCCGTATTTACCAGGTTCACATAAAGCTGGCCACCCGCATTCGAAATGGCCGTTCCGTCGATAAGGCCGTTGTTGCTGCCGTTGACGTCATCGTATACCGTACCGGAGATCTGCAGGTCGGTCAGCGGCTGCCGTGCCGTGCCCGTTGCGCTGCTTTCCTTACCGGCATTGTCGATCGTCGAATAGGTAAAGTCAACATTCACGGCGCCGTTCACCGGGTCGACCGTAATGGCACCCGCGGGATTGCCGCTGCTGTTGGTAGCGAGGTATACGCCGCCGGCCGGGAAGGTCGCGGAGGTATACGAAACCGCGCTGTACGTTCCGTTGACCGAAGTGGCGGCCGAAGCAAAGCTTACGGTCGTTGCATTGGTCGGGAATGTTGTGATATGAATATAATCCACCTGGCCACCCGAAAGGTCGCTGGCGTCGGCACCGCTGAACGTGGTAGCCGGGATGGTCACCGTGGAAGTGCCACCGGGGTTCACCTGGCTGCTGGCCGTATTAAGCGATGTCACCGTGGGGAGCGCATCGATACCGAAGTCGATCGTAGCGTTGGCGGTTATGTTCGCGCCGAAGGCGTAGCTGCCGTTGGCCGTGCCGTCTCCGCTGGTACCGGTCACGCCTTCCGCCGTATACGTAAAGGCCGCGGAGGGAAGTGTGGAGGTCGTAGCCGATGCGCTGTTGGTGAGCACCAGCGTATAGGTGCTTACGTTGTTCAGCAGGCCATCAGCGGTTGTGAAGCTGTAGGTACCGGCACCCGATACGGCTTTGGAAGCCACGACCGTTGCGCCGTTTACGAGGTTTACATAGAGCTGGCCGCCGGCGTTGCTGCGCAGCGTACCGTTGATGATGCCCGCATCCGGGTCATCGTATACCGAGCCCGAGATCGTCAGGTCGGTCAGCGGCTGGCGGGCTACGCCGGCCGTCAGGCTTTCCTTGCCGGCATTGTCTACTGCCTTATAGGAGATGTCGATGTTTACCGCGCCGTTCACGGGGTCTACCGTGATGGCGCTTGTCGGGTTGCCCGATGTATTGGTTGCCACATACACACCGCCGGCCGGGAAGGTCGCCGATGTATACGAAACGCTGGAGGTTGCGCCTCCTGCCGTGGCAGCGCCGGCGGCAAAGGAGATGGAAGTTGCGTTGCTGGGGAACGCGATGACATGGATATAGTTCACCGTGCCGCCATTGGCCGCATCGGCGTCCGTAGCATTAAATGTCGTAGACGGGATCGTCACCGGGTTGGTTCCGCCGGGATTGCTTTGCGAGGTCGCCGTGGTCAGCACCGTCGCTGTCGGCAGCGCGTCGACACCGAAGTCGATCGTGGCGTTGGCCGTTACATTGGCGCCGAAGCTGTAGGTACCGTTGGCTGTGCCGTCGCCACTGCCGCCGCTAACGCCTTCCGCCGTGTAGGTCCAGGCCGTCGAAGGCAGCGTGGACGCCGTAGCCGTAGCGCTGTTGGTCAGCACCAGTGTGTAGGTGCTGACGTTGTTCTGCAGGCCGTCGGCGGTCGAGAACGAATAAGCGCCCGAGGTTACTGCCTTGGAGGCAACCAGGGTACTGGTAGCCGTGTTCACGAGGTTAACATAGAGCTGGCCACTGGCGCTCGAGATGAGCGTACCGTTGATCGTGCCGCCGTTGACATCGTCGTACACCGAGCCCGAGATCGCGAAGTCGGCCAGGGGCTGGCGGGCGATACCTGCGCTGAGGCTTTCTTTCGATGCGTTGTCGACCGCTTTATAGGAAATGTCCACGTTCACTGCGCCGTTGACCGGGTCTACTGTGATGGCGCTTGTGGGGTTGCCGCTCGTGTTGGTAGCAACGTATACACCGCCGGCGGGGAAAGTAGCCGACGTGTAGGTGACACTCGACGTGGCGCTACCGGCGCTGCTGGCGCCAGCCGCAAAGCTGATCGAGGTTGCGTTCGTGGGGAACGAGGTAATATGGATATAGCTTACGGTACCGCCGTTCGCAGCATCGGCATCGGTGCCGCTGAAGGTCGTGGCCGGAACAGTCACGGTGTTGGTGCCACCGGGGTTCGTTTGCGAGCTTGCCGTTGTCAGCGCCGTTGTCGTCGGAAGGTTGTCGATACCAAAGTCGATCACCTGGCTGCCGGTTACAGCGGCAGCAAAGCTGAAGCTGCCGTCGGCTGTGCCGTCGCCGGTGCTTCCGCTTGTGCCTTCAGCCGTATTGGCCCAGGCCGTTGTGGGAAGGGCGGCCGTTGTTGCGGCAGCGCTGGAGGCGAGCACCAATTTGTAGGTAGTAATGTTGTTCGCGAGACCATCGGCTGTAGCAAAGGAAAAGGCACCCGAGGTTACGGTCTTGCTGCTGACCACCGTGTTGCTGGCGGTGTTCACGAGGTTAACATAAAGCTGGCCACCGGCGTTGGAGATGAGCGTGCCGTCGATCGTGCCGCCGTTCACATCGTCGTATACCGAGCCGGAGATCGTGAGGTCGGTCAGCGGCTGGCGGGCGATACCGGTTGTGCTGCTTTCCTGGAGGGCCTGGTCAACGGCCTTGTAGGTAACGTCGACATTCACCGCGCCGTTAACAGGATCAACCATGATGGCAGAAGTAGGGTTGCCCGACGTGTTGGTGGCTACATACACACCGCCGCCGGGGAAGGTTGCCGACGTGTACGACAGCGCGCCGTAGGTACCATTCGCGCTTGTAGCGCCGGAAGCCAGCGACAGCGTCGTGGTATTGGTCGGGAAAGCCGTAATATGAATATAGGAAACCTGGCCGCCGCTTACATCAACGGCATCGGTACCGCTGAAGGTAGTCGCGGGGATCGTTACCGTGTTCGTGCTGCCGGGGTTAGCCTGCGAAGCAGCGGTGGTCAGCGCTGTCGGCGAAGGAAGTGCATCGATACCGAAGGCGAAATTGGTATAGGTCGTAACGGCCTGGCCGATCGTGTATGTACCGTTGGCGGCTCCGTCGCCCGTTCCGCCGCTGAGGCCTTCACCCGTATTTACCCAGCCGGCAGGCAGGGAGGCCGAGGGAGTGGCTGCGCCGACGGCCACGTTGCTGCTGCTGAGCACAAGGCGATACGTGGTTACGGAGGTGCTCACACCATCCGAGGCGCCAAAGGCAAAGGTTCCGTCGGTAAGCGCCTGCTTCGCCACCACGAGGCCGGTAGCCGTGTTGACTACGTAGATATACAATTGCGTGGAAGAAGCGGTACTGATCGCCGTACCGTTGATGGTACCGGCATTGATGTCGTCGTAAACCGTACCGGCAATGTATTTACAGTTGGGAAGCGCATAGGTGCTCTGGCTCGAAGCGGTTTCATTACCCCACCACCAGGTGTTGAGGGTGCGGATGTTACCGTAGTCGTCGCAGAGAAGTGTCGATGTGGCATCGCCGCCGCCGCCGGCCGGGGCAGGCACTGAGCCGCCGGAGCCGGTTCCGTTCCAGGCACGCCCCACGAAACCGAAGGTTGAATAGTTCACCTGCGCCATCCCGTTGATCGAGCTGTCGGGACCGGCCGTGGTGGTTTGGTTGTTTGAGGTCGTAGTGGTACAGCCCGAGCCGACGGTCGTCAGCAGGGCGTCATTGAAGTATAGGCGCGGCGTATAGGTCACCGGCTCGAGGCCCGTAACCGCCATACCGTTCACATTCAGCTCCGCGTCGTAGATCGGCAGGTTGATACGGCCGCGGCGGAGATAGAGGGTCATCTTCGCGGTGGTCGTGCTCACGCTGTTGCCCAGGCCGTCCTTGCCATCCCAGGCAATATTGTAGGTGCCGGCGGCCTTGCTCGTGTCGGTGAGGTAAAGGTCGGAGGTGCCGAACTGGTAGCCATCGGTGCCGTTCAGGTCAAGAAGGATGGCCACGTCGCCGGGCATGCTGATCGTGTAGTTCACCGTATAGGAACCAGGACAGCCCGTTACGCTGTTGATCGCCGGGGTGGAGGGAGCCGCAGAACGCGT
Source organism: Flaviaestuariibacter terrae (assembly GCF_054777635.1). Lineage (NCBI taxonomy): Bacteria > Pseudomonadati > Bacteroidota > Chitinophagia > Chitinophagales > Chitinophagaceae > Flaviaestuariibacter > Flaviaestuariibacter terrae. The sequence goes on along the minus strand of NZ_BAAHAL010000022.1, from coordinate 126,769 downwards.
ATAAAGCGATGCAGGGCTGTTCAAAAAGAGCTTGTAGCCGTTGGGAAGGCTCGGCTGCGTGGTACCGGTGTTCTGCGACTTGCGGTCGGCATACCAGTCGCCGGTATAAACGGCGCCGAATTTATTGAAGGCCACCACGCAGGCAAGGGGCTTGAAGCCCGCGTTGAACGCCACCTTCGAAACGGTGGAGTCGGCGGTATAGCCGTAGAAGGTCGACTGCATCGGCACGGTGTTGTCACCGGCGAAGGTCGACGTGTTGTAGGTGATAAGGCTCCAGGCCTGCGAATGCACGCGGCCGCTGTAGCGCGTGTTGCCCGTGGTGGCAACGGTGAAGTCGAAGTAGATGCAGATATTCGTCTGCGATGCCGAGGCCGTAGCGCCGTTGTCGGTGCTCTCGTAGACCTCGATGTAATATTCACCCGCAACCGTGGGGTCGTAGATAGCCGGGTTGTAGCCCGCAGGAACGGCGCCGCCGATATTGGGGCCGGCGGTCGCCTGGGCGTAGGTGTTGATGTGACCGGTGCTTCCTGCCGTCGATGTGATCGTACCCAGCGCCACCTGTGTGCCCGACGGGTTGATGATGCGGTAGTACATCGTAGCCACTTCCGCAGGCGTGCTGTTCCGGTTATACGTGCGGATACCGAAGTACAGGTTCTCCGTGCTCGCATCCGCGATGTAGAAGCGTACCCGGTTTTCCGAGCCCGCGCCGCGATACGGACCCGAGGCAAGGCTCGGGTTGATGTACAGGCCAACCCCGTTGCCAGAGTTCGGCATAACCTCCTTGGTTCCTTCAGCGCCGGCGGTCAGGCTGAGCGCCAGCAGGAGTACGGAATACAAAATGGCCCGGACGGTACGACGGGCCTTGCAGGCAAAAGACGTATGCATGGTATTGAGTTGGATGGGTTGGACGGGCAACGGAGTCAAAGCAGTGTTAAAAAGACGATCCTTAGCTACGGGCATTGGGCACATTTTGGTTTCGCAATCCGCTGTTATTTTTTTTAAGCGTATTTACTTAAATCAAAAGTAGAAGTACCGAACTTTAGGTAGGGACGTTTTAGGTGAAGGCGGACTTTTACCCGGTGAAATCGAATAATATCGACAATATGCTAAGTATTATTACCTATTTATACATAAAATGATTGAGGCATGTCCGAGTATGAAGGATTTTTGTCTGCGGGATAGCCTGCGCCGGGAAAGCAATAAGGCTTTTCACTTGGACCCCGTCTGTGTTTAAAAAAAACTAAGTAACTTTCCAGTATGATTTCACATAGCGCCGAAGAACAACGTCTGGAAGCCCTTCGCAGGCTGGAGCTGATGGACACGGAGCCCGAAAGCGAGTTCAACGAACTTGTATCCCTTGCATCCGAGCTTTGCCAAGCGCCCATTTCCCTGATCACACTCCTGGACGAGAACCGCCAGTGGTTTAAGGCCCGGAAGGGCTTAAGTGCGACGCAAACCGACCGCTCGGTTGCTTTTTGCGACAAAGCCCTGCTCCAGGACGACATTTTTGTGGTGACCGATGCGGCCAAAGACCCGCGTTTTGCCAAGAACCCGCTTGTTACCGGCGACCCGAATATTCGCTTTTACGCCGGCGCCCTCGTGCACTCACCCGAGGGACACAAGCTCGGCACGCTCTGCATTATCGATACCGAGCCCCGCGAGCTCAGCTGGCGCGAGGCCAACATCCTCAGCAAGCTGGCCCGCCAGGCCACCCACCTCATTGAGCTCCGTAGCCGGCGCCGCGAAATGGCCCGTCTCCAGGACGAGCGCCGCGCGCAAAATGAAGCTCTCGAGCTCCAGCAGTTTCGCTACCAGCGCCTCTCCCACCTTGCCTGGCTGCAAACGGAAAGCATGGCCGCCTTCCTGGATAATGGCATGGACGCCCTGCAAAGCGGCCGTTTCACGAAAAAAGAAATAGCCGAGGTTGTGGAAAAGGCCGCCGCCCACCGGGCGCAGGCCGCCGCCTTCAACGAGGCGCTCCGCCTCCTGGCCCGTTACAACCAGCCGACAGAGACCCAAGAACTGCCACCCGTCCGCATTCCGGACCTGCTCTCGGAGCTCTTCACCGGCCTCGCACCGCTTGTCAAAAGCAGCGGCAACCGGGTACAGCCCCTTATTCCCGCCGACCTCAGCCTCCGCCAGGACCCCGAATTCCTGCGCTGCGTTTTCCGGATCCTCCTCAGCGCCCTGCTGGGTGCCGTCAGGAATGCCGATATCAGCCTCGTAGTCAAAGACCAGCCCCAGGGGATCGACGTAACCGTGCATATCCCCGAGCACAACCTCGTGGATGCGCTGCAGCGCTACATGCCCGATGCGCCTGCGCTTGGCGCCGAACACCTCAGCGGACTCCCCTTCCATGTGGAGCTGGCGCTTGTGAAAGACCTGATCATCGCGGCCGGAGGCCGCAAGACGCTTCAGAAGCTCGGCAACCGGGGCACCGCCATTGAGTTCTTTCTACCCCACGCCGGCTAAGCAGCACCGTAACTTACCGAACCGCCCGATGGGCGGTTTTTTCATGCCCGCATGGCCAACAGCAAAACGGCCCCGCCAGGAGGCGGGGCCGTTTATTATCGTGCGTATCTGCTTTTCTTAGTTATCGAAACCACCCACGCAACCGATGCCCTGGAACCAGAGGGGACCGCAGCCCGTGCGGGCGCCGCTCTTGTAGAAGCCGGCAGCGGTGGCTACCTGGTAGTCGCCTTTTACGATGAGGCGGCAGTAGGTTTTTGCCGAACCGGACGTACTGACGTTGAATTTCAGAACCGGGGTGATCACGCAGCTCTGGCTGGGATCTACCTGCAGGGTCGGGGTAAAGTTGGAGAAGTTGTTACCGTTCATGCTCGTGGAAGCGCCAACGATATCGAGGAAGTTGATGCAGGAACCAAGCGACATGCTCCAGTGGCTGAGGGCCTGGATCGTGCCGTTGTTGCCGTTACCCGGGTTCGGGTTCTGGATGCTCCAGGTCCAGGTCCAGGTGCCGTCGTTGTTGGCTACGTGGCTTTCCAGCTTAACGGTATAGGCGTTGGTATTTTCCCAGCTGCCTGTGCTCTGGTCCCAGGAAGCGCTTGTTTCGAGGCTGGCCGCATCGCTGCCGGCAGCGCGATCCGACACGAGGTCAGCTTTTTTGCAGGAAGTAAAGGCCAGGGAAGCAGCGAGGAGGAGGGTACCGAATTGAAGCAGTTTCATGTTGTTTGGGTTTTTTGTTTGACGTTTTAAAGGGGCGGTTCTTCGTCGGAGTTGAATTCGGCGCCTTACTTACGAATGAGCGCCTCACTTAGTTTTCGGTAAGGGGATTTTTTTAGTTTCTTGCTGATCCGCTGTTCCGATTGACGATGCAAACATAAAACACCCAGCCGCCCTAAGCAAATCACTTACGACAATAAGTGTTTTTTTATAGACGAAAAGGCACAAATTAAGGTTAACCCCTAGACAACCCAACGACAAAGGCCCCCGAAACGGGGGCCAAAGGGGAAAATCGTCGGTCAGCCGGCCGCAGGGGCGGCCAGGCGCTTATTTCTTAAAGGCGGCAAGACCGCAGCGGAGCCATTCGGCAAACTCGCGCGGGCTTTGCGTATAGGTCTTGGGGCGGGTCAGGGCCTTTTCGTCGGGGCTGATGATCGCATACTGGGGCTGCGAGACGGCGAAGAAGTTCTCCGACTGGAAGGTGGCCCACTTATCCCCTACCGTTACGATCTCGCGCTTGTCGCCGCGGCGCGCGGTGTAGGTTGTCTGCTCAGCCAGCGGCAGGTTGCGCCGCTCGTCCACGTAGAGCGATACCACAACGAAGCTGTCTTTCATCAGCCCGGCCACCGTAGCGTCGGTCCACACGCGTTCTTCCATCCGCCGGCAGTTGACGCAGGCCCAGCCGGTGAAGTCGATCAGCACCGGCTTACCCTGGGCGCGGGCAAGGCGCAGGGCGCCGTCGTAGTCGTTGTGCATGGGCGCCACCGCGTGCGACAGGGCCGCATGATGCTTGTAGAGACTATAGGTCAGCGGGGGCGGGAAGCCGCTGATCAGCGGAAGGCCCGCTTTGGGTATGTTGAACAGGCCGGGAATAATATAGCCGGTCAGGGCCGCAAACAGGATCACGAAAAAGGCCCGCACCCCGCGCACCCGTGGCCGCGGCGGCTTGTGGAAAAAGCCAAGCAGGTAGGCAACGATCAGGATGCCGATGATAGCCCAGGCGCCCAGGAAGATCTCCCGCGGGAGAAGGCCCCAGCCCTTCACCAGGTCGGCATTCGACAGGAACTTGATCGCCATGGCCAGCTCGATAAACCCGAACACGACCTTCAGCTCGGTCATCCAGCCGCCGCTGCGCGGCATCGACTGCAGCCAGCCCGGGAACAGCGCGAAGACCACGAAGGGCAGCCCGAGGCCAAGTCCAAAGCCCGCCATGCCGGCGGTCAGCTGCCAGGCCGCGTTGGAGCCGCTGAGCGAGCCCGCGATCAGCGCGCCCAGGATACCGCTCGTACAGGAAAAGGAAACGATGGTGAGCGTGAGGGCCATGAAGAAGATGCCCCAGATATCGGTGGCTCCCGACTTGGAGTCAACCCGGTTGGCAAGCCCGCTGGGCAGCGTGATTTCGAATACCCCGAAGAAGGAGATGGCAAAGACCACGAACACGGCGAAGAAGACCAGGTTGAGCGGGACATTGGTGGAGATGTTGTTAAGCACCTCGGGACGAAGCTTGAAAAGGTGAAACGGCAGGCTCAGCGCCGTATAGATCAGGAAGATCGAGAAGCCATAGAGGAAGGCGTTGCGTACGCCGCGGCGGCGGCTGGGGGCCCGCTTGGTAAAGAACGAAACGGTCAGCGGGATGAGCGGGAAGATGCAGGGAAAGAGCAATGCCAGAAGACCGGCGCCGAAGCCGATGAAGAAGATGCTCCAGCTGCTTTTATTGCCGGTCATCTCGTCGCCGCAGGGGCTGACGGGATGATTCACGTCGATGCTGGGAATGAGAATGCGGTTCTGCGCGGATACACCACCCTCGAGGGCTACCGTGAAAGGCGCCTCGGTGCCCGGGTACAGTTCGTCGTTGCGGCCATACGTATATAAGAGTGTGCCCCGGAGCCGGGCGGGCGCGGGCCCGCTGAGCGTGAGCACGGCGTGCCATTCGGCCGGGCCGCTGGTAACCGCCACCTGGGCGCCGTCGAAAAGCGGGCTTTTGAATTGCGCGCTCGCCGGGGTAACCGCCGTGACCGACGAAGCATGGATCGTGCTGTCGGGAAGCTGCAGCTCGCCAAAAGCAATATCGCGCACATTGGCCTGCTCGGGCTGGTACAGCTGCCAGCCGGCAGCGCCCTCCGTGCGGAAGGTTAGGTCGTACCGGCGCTCGCTTACCCGCTTCGCGGTCACCTTCCAGGTAAAAGGCGCGCTGCCCTGGGCTAAAACCGCGGTGGAAAAAAGAAGGAGCAGTACGGGAAGCAGGAATCGGAAACACATACGGTTGGGTTGAAACAACAAACGGATTCCGTAAAGAATCCGTTTGCAAAGCAAGGGTAAAAACAGGTTAATTGAGTGAGAAGGTAAAGGGAACCGTCTCGGGTCGCAGGCACTTGTCGCCGTTACAGGTCTGGAACACCAGCTTCCCGGCAACCGCCGTCCTGGCCTTGGCCTTCAGCTTCACCACCTGCACGAAGTCGACCTTGTTGCTGTACTGGTGCGCCGTTACGCCCAGCACTTTGTCTTTGTACTTCTCCAGGTTGCCTTTCTCCTGCACCTTTCCCTGCAGGCTGAGAAGGGGGTTCTTGTTGAAGGAGAAGCTTGTCGGCTCGGCGATCGCGTCGGCGGGCTGCTGCTGCGCATACAGGTGCCAGCCATTCTGGATCGTTGCCGTCATGTGGAGCTCGTAAGTCTTGTCATTGATCTTCTTCGTCGAGAACGACCAGCTGACCGGGGTCTGCGCCGATGCGGCGGCTGCGACGAGAACAAATAAAGTAAGGGTAAAAAATAGCTTTTTCATACGCGGTGACTATGTAACAAAATTCGGGGACGCAAGCGGGTTTTGGTGTTAAGAGATCAGCAACCGGTCGTTAAACCTTTCCTTATATAAGCTCCGCCAGCGCCAGCGACTTAAAGAGGATGTTGAATATCCGGCGGCCGTCGGTATTACCCAGGGCGCCGCTGCAGGCGCGCTCGGGGTGCGGCATCATGCCGAACACGTTGCGCTCTTCGTTGCAGATACCGGCGATGTTGCGGGCCGACCCGTTGGGATTGGCATCGCTGGTCACGTTGCCGTCAGCATCGCAATAGCGGAACAGCACCTGGCCGTTCGCTTCGAGTTCATCCAGGATGGCCGGATCGGCGTAATAACGGCCTTCGCCATGCGCGATCGGTATCTGGTATACCTCGTCGGCGCGGTCTTTCATATAGATGTTCTTGCAGATGTATTGCTGGTTGTTGTTGCGGAGGAGGGCACCGGGGAGCAGGTGGCTCTCGCAGAGGATCTGGAAGCCATTGCAGACACCCAGCACCTTGCCGCCCAATTCGGCATGCTGGGCCACGGCGCGCATGATGGGACTGAAGCGCGCAATGGCGCCCGTACGCAGGTAGTCGCCGTACGAAAAGCCGCCGGGAAGCACCACGCAGTCCTCGGGACCGAAACCCGGAAGGTCTTCGTCTTTATGCCACAGCATGGTACATTGCTGCCCGAGGTCGTGCACCAGGGCATCATGCATATCACGATCGCAGTTGGAACCGGGGAAAACGACAACGCCGAATTTCATAATGGAGGGTTGAAAGGCAAAGTTAGTTTGGAGTTTGGAGTTTACCGTTTGGAGTTAATGAAAACCATGAAAAATAACTCGCTGTTAATAGGCCTGTCAGCCAGCGTCAAACTCCAAACCCCAAACTACAAACTGTTAGTGCTTTACCATCGCGATCCCATACTGCAGCGCGAGGATATAGCAGACGATGATAAAGAACAGCAGCACCGGCGTCCAGCGGCGCGCCGGGTACAGGAACGCGCAGGCATGGAAGGCGGCGAGTGGCGCCGCCACCAGCACCCAGCCAGTATACTGGCCGTCGTTGTTGAAAAACGGCAGCCCCAGGGCCAGCAGCACGTAAAACAGCACGAGGCTCCAGTTCTTGCGCGCCTGGATGAGCATCTTGCGGAGGTTCGCCTGCACATAATACGAGCCCAGCAGGAAGGGCATCACCAGCAGCACCACCGAGCCGAGAAAGGCATATGTGGGCCGGTTGCGGATGGGACCGAAATGCAGCCAGGGCACCAGCAGCGACCAGTTGAGGCGATCATAGAGAAAAAGGCCCACCCCGTAGAAATACGTAGGCGTCATCACGCCCAGCAGGAAGAGCAGGAGCTCCTGCACCCGGAACGGCCGGAGCACCATAAGCCCGAGCAGCGCGATAGCGCCGAAAAGAAGCGAGGGCGTAAAAAAGAAGCCCGCCAGCCCCGTGAACAGGCCGATGTTGAAGATGCGCCCGCCGGCCCTGGGGGCCGCATAGAGGCGAAGGATGATCCCGAACGCGATCACCAGCACGGCGTTCGCGCAAAGCGGCGCCGACAATCGGCTCCACTCGGGCACCAGCGAGGTGATGAGCAAAAACGAAAGGGCCGGCAGAAAGGTCTGCCGGCTCATCATTCGGTATTGATTGACCAGGGAGTTAATGGCGAGTGCCGTCGCGAAAAGAATCACAAAGGCCAGGAACCCGTACAGTGCGGGCGGCGCCCCCTTCAGCTGCGCGGTCAGCAGCCGGAAAAGAGGCCCGTCAGAGGGCGCCTGCTGCAGGGCAGGGCCGGTGAAAAGAGGAAGCTTCAGCAACAGGCCGGTAACAAAAAGAACGGCAATGGTGCCTGGCGACTTTTGTTTAAAAAGTGCGATCACTAGGATTATGGATTAGTATAGTCAACTTTTGCAAAGCAAATATAGTTTCTATAATAGCAGGGAACAATAAAGGTGCGCGCCGACACCTGCTTGCCGTAGCGGGGCAGGAAGTCGAAGTTGCGGTCCAGGTTCTTGAGCGTCGGGTTGCGCGTCATCTGGCCGTCGGGGGTCAGCACGTAGTCGTTAAGCAGCTGCACGCGCTTCTCGTCCTGGTTGAAGAGGAAGTGCAGCGCGCCACCGGTGTTCATCACCTGGTACGAAATGGCGTCGTCGGCATCGTCGTTGAACTGCGTCTTGTGGATCACCGAGCTCCACTGCAGCTTGCCGGCGGGATCGAAGGAAAGTACGGTCACATTGTCGGCGTGGTAGCGAACGGCCTGGCTGTTATTGTAGCGGTTGCGCCAGTACCAGCTGTTGTACGGCGAATAGTTATAGTACCCGTAGTTGCCCATCGTGTACGGAGAGCCGTAGAGGTAATCCCAGCGGTTCCAGTTGTTGAGACGCGATGTGGTGTAGTAGCTTTCGGCGCCGATGAGGAAGCCGCCGTCTTTCTTTACGATGATGTTGCGGATGAAGTAGTCGTTGAAAGCCATCCGCGGCGACGCGTCACCACGGGCCTCGCGGCGCAGCTCGTCGCCGAGGGCGGTGGCGCTTTCGAGCACGGCCTTCTTGCTGGCCTTGTCCCACACATAAAAATAAAAGCCTTCGATATTGCCGCGGCGCTTCGTGTAATAGAAAGAGGTGATGAAATAGCGGCGGTTGGGGTTATCGGCCTTGATCTTGATCTCGTCGAGGAACATCTTATCGAGGTTGAGATCCACCTGCAGCAGCGAATCCACCGATGCCGCCTTGTAAAACAGCGAAGCCTGGTTGATATTGTCGTCGTTGACGCGGGCAAAGCGGGTGAATACGAGGTCACCGTCGTTATCGAGCTGGAACTGGCCCAGGTTGTCGTCGCGCTCTTCCATCGGGATATTGTGGCTGCTGCGGGCCAGCTCGTGGAGGGAGCTGTCGAGCAGCACCGTGCTGAGCCGGTAGAGACTCTTGTTGCGCGAGTTGATCTTGAAAACCATCAGCTTGCTCCGGTCTTCGCTGCCGATGACGCTGTATATCTTGTTGTTGGTAACGGCGTTGATATGCGCCGTATCAAGCTGCTGCGGCTCGCTGAGCTTGTGGCCCAGGGCGTCGACCGTCACGGCTTCGCAGTACACCACGTTCTTCTTCTGGTATTCATACACCACGTAAACATGGTTGTCGTAGGGGAAGAAGTCGACGTTAATCAGCCGGTCTTCGGGCAGGTAGCTCTGCACCTCGTTCGACAGGTCTTTCATATTATTGTCGAAGGCCGCGATGTAGCTGCGGCTCCGGTTGTTCTTATACACGAGGTAGTTGCCCCCGACCTTGCCGATCACCTCGAAGGTGGTGCGGCGGGTATCGTCGCGGGCGGGCTCGGAATACACGATTTTCTGGGCGGAAGCGGCAAGCGTCAGCAGGAAAGTGGCGGCAAAAAGAACGTATCGGATTGTGCGCATGGTTCGCGTTGATTTCTAGCTAAAATTAGGGTTTCCAGCCCTTTAAACGGGGTTAAAGTTCACCTTATTGCAGGGCCCCGCCGCGCCGTTTGCGGCAGCCATCGTTTTTTGGTACGCGTTTAGGGCATTCCGCTACCTTTATGCGGCAAACCATTCATACAACGGCTTAACAAGATGCCTTCACATCATAACAGCAGGGCGACCCTCGGGGGTCTCCTCATCGCTCTCGGGATCATTTACGGCGACATCGGTACCTCCCCTCTTTACGTACTCAACGCCATCGTCAGTGGCAAGACGATTACCGAAGAGCTCGTAGTCGGTTCCCTTTCCCTGATCATCTGGACACTCACACTCCAAACCACCATCAAGTACGTGATCCTGACCCTGCGGGCCGACAACCGGGGGGAAGGCGGCATCTTCTCGCTCTTCGCCCTTGTGCGGCGGCGGAAGCGCTGGCTCGTGGTGCCGGCGATGATCGGCGGCGCGGCCCTGCTGGCCGACGGCATGATCACGCCACCGATCTCGGTCACATCCGCCGTTGAAGGTCTCAAGCAGATCCATTCGCTGCACGATATTGGCCAGTGGACGGTCGTATATATTGTGCTGGCCATCCTCGGCGCGCTGTTTTTCCTGCAGCAGTTCGGCTCCGCATTTATCGGGCGCTTCTTCGGGCCGATCATGACGGTGTGGTTCCTGATGCTGGCGGCGCTGGGCCTGTACCACCTTTCCGACTACCTGCACATCTTCAAGGCGTTTAATCCCTGGTACGGGATCCGCCTGCTGATCAACTATCCCAATGGGTTTTACATTCTCGGCGGCGTCTTCCTGTGTACCACGGGTGCCGAGGCACTTTACTCCGACCTTGGCCACTGTGGCAAGTGGAACATCCGCTACTCCTGGATCTTTGTGAAGACCTGCCTTATCCTCAACTACCTCGGGCAGGGCGCCTGGCTCCTGTCGCACCATACCGGCGAGCACATCACTGCCGACATGATAGAAAGCGGCTTCAACCCCTTCTTTGGACTCATGCCGCAATGGTTCATCTACTTCGGCATTACCATCGCCACGGCGGCGGCCATCATCGCCTCGCAGGCCTTGATATCGGGCTCCTTCACGCTCATCTCCGAAGCAATGCGCCTCAACCTGTGGCCGAAGCTCCAGATGAAGTATCCCACCGAAGAGCGCGGGCAGGTGTATATCGGCGGCGTCAACCTGATGCTGTTCGTGGGCTGCGCCGGCATCACCCTTTACTTTCAGAAAGCGTCGGCGATGGATGCGGCCTACGGTCTCGCCATCACACTGTGCATGATCGCCACCTCGATGCTTTTTGCCAACTACCTCGTGCTGAGGAGGGTGCGGCCCGCTTTCATCTACCTGTATCTCGCGGTATACCTTACGATCGAGTTCGCCTTCCTCTTCGGTAACATCGATAAATTCCCCCACGGCGGCTACGTGACGATGCTGGTCGGCGGCCTCCTGTTCTTTATCATGTACGACTGGTTCCGCGCCCGCAAGATCAAGAACCGCTACGTGGAATTTGTGCGTCTCGACCACTACATCCCGAAGATCCAGGAGCTGAGCAACGACCGCACGGTGCCTAAGTTCTCGACGCACCTTGTATACCTCACATCGGCCGACAACCCGCGCGAGATCGAGCACAAGATCATCTACTCCATTCTCAACCGGAAGCCGAAGCGCGCCGACATCTACTGGTTTGTTCACGTGGATACGCTCGACGATCCGTATACGATGGAATACAAGGTGGACCATATCATCCCCAACGATATCATCCGCGTGGAGTTCCGCCTCGGGTTCCGCGTGGAGCCGCGGATCAACCTGATGTTCCGCAAGGTGGTGGAAGACCTCGTGAAGAACCGCGAGGTGAACATCACGAGCCGCTACGAAAGCCTCGAGCGGAGCAAGGTGGTGGGCGACTTCCAGTTTATCGTGATGGAAAAGTACCTGAGCCAGGACAACGAGCTTCCTTTCCTCGAGCGGATCATCATGAAATTCCACTTCTGGCTCAAGGAAGCCTCCCTCTCCGAGGAGCGCGGCTTTGGTCTCGACGTAAGCAATGTGACTGTGGAGAAGTTCCCGCTCATCGTGGCGCCGGTGACAAATTTGAAATTGAGAAGGGTCGAATAGCGCACTATTCGCATGCGGAAAACGCGGATCATGCAGCTATTTTTTCATTGAAAAAGCCCATCGCGATGCGATGGGCTTTTTGATCTGCGTTATCCGCGCTATCCGCGTCCTTATTTCTTCTTCCGCTCCGTGAGGTGCACCTCGTCGCGGTCGACGTGGAGGACGTGCTCGACCCCGTGCTTCAGGGCAACGTTTTCGGCGTCGTGCGATACGGGGAACCCGAAGCATACCGGGTAGTCGTACTCGAGAACGGCGTCGCGGATGATCTCGTACACATCTTTGCCGAAGGGCCGCTCCGTGTCTTTCATCCCGGTGAAGCCGCCTACGACGAGGCCGGCGAGGCGCGCCAGCTTGCCGCTTCGCTTCAGCTGTACCAGCATCCGGTCGATATTGTATAAATACTCACCCACGTCTTCGATAAAGAGGATGGTCTTTTTCGTTTTGAGCTCCGACGGCGTTCCGAGGCAATGGGCCAGCAGCGTGAGGTTGCCGCCCACGAGCGCTCCCTTGGCGTGGCCCACGCGGTTATGATCGTGCGCGGCCAGGTGGTACTCGGCGTGCTCGCCTTCGAGAGCGGCGCGGAGCGTGGCCAGCGAGGCATGGCCGGGGCCGCCTTCGTTGAAGGCCGCGGCCATCGGCGCGTGGAGGCCAGGGATACCGTATTCCTGCCAGATATGGCTGTGGAGCACGGTAATGTCGCTGAAACCGATGATCCATTTGGGCTTGTTGCGGAAGGCCTTGAAGTCGAGGCGGTCGATGATGCGGCTGACGCCGTAGCCGCCGCGGGCGCAGAGGATCGCGTCGACGCTGTCGTCGTCGAGGAGGCGCTGCAGGTCGATGCGGCGCTCTTCGTCGGCGTCGGAGAAGTAGTTGCCCGAGCGGCTGTGGGTGGTGTCGCCCAGCCGCACGCTGTAGCCCCATTCCTGGAGGGTATCGATGCAGGTGCTCATTTGCTCGAGGGCCATAAACCCGGCGGGTGCCGTGATGCCGATGCAGGCGCCTTTCTCGAGGGGCGAAGGTATTTTGCTCATAAAGAATCGGTAAGGGTGCTGCCCGTGTCCAGAACGGTTAGCCGGTGCAGGGCGCCGCACTTAAGGGCGAAGTTAGGCCGCTGGTGTCCAACCGGGAAATTAAACGCCACGGGATAGGGCACGTCGCCGATCCGCTGCAGCACGATGTCGTGCAATTCGCGGCCAAACTCCTCGCCCGGGTCGTCGGGCTTCAGCTTGAAGCCGCCGAGGATGAGCCCGGCGAGGCTGCGCAGCTTACCCGTTCGGTACAGGTTCTGGAACATCCGGTCGACGCTGTACGGATACTCGCCGGTGTCTTCCACAAACAGGATCTTTCCTTTCGTGTCGATGTCGGAGGCGGTGCCCGCGAGGTTCTCGAGGGTGCGGAGGTTGCCACCTACGAGCAGCCCCGTTGCCCGCCCGTTGCGGTTGTGCGCGAACGGGGGCACCGTGTAGGTCATCGGCTTGCCCTGCAGGGCATCGCGGATCGAGAGTACGGTATCGCGCTGGATGGGCTCGGCGGCTTCCCAGTTGTCCGGGAACGAATTGCACATCTTGGAGTGGAGCGTGGCGATGCGGCAATGACGGTGGATATGGCTGTGGAGCACCGTGATGTCGCTGAAGCCGATGACCCACTTGGGTCGTTTTTTGAATTTTGTCCAGTCGAGCGAATCGACGATGCGTACAGACCCGTAGCCCCCGCGGGCGCAGAGGATGGCGCCCACCGACGGATCATCGAGCAACTGCTGCAGGTCGGCGCGGCGCTCGTCGTCGGTGCCGCCGAATGAAAAGTCTTTTTTGCCGATGCTGCTGCCCAGGCGCACGTTGTAGCCCCAGCCCCGGATCTGCTCCAGGGCTGGCTGCAGCTCCGCTTCGGTGATGGCGCCCGCGGGCGCCGTTATGGCGATGGTGGCGCCCGGCTTCAGGTAGGGCGGGATCCGCACGCGGAGCGTCTCGTCGTCGCCCGCGAAGGCCGCGGCTTCTTTCGGGGCAAGGCTCCCGGCGAGCAAGGTTCCCAGGGTGGCGAGGAAAGACTTTCGTTGCATGGGTCTCAATTTACGGCATGCATGCGAACACGTCGTTGGCAAGCTCTCGGAGCCGTCATTGCGAGGCGGGCCGCCCGGAGGGCGGACCAACGAAGCAAGCCCCCGGGGCCGGCTCAGCGGTTTCATGCGGCCGCAGAAAAAGCCCCCAAGGGCTTGCTTCGGGCCTTCGCTTCACTGTGGCCCTCGCAATGACGGCTACGCAGCGAAACCATTAAAACCTTCAAAACCTTCAAAACCTTCAAAACCTTGTCGAAACCTTCCTAACCCGTCCCTGAACCTTTCGGTGTGTACATTTGCCCCGATGACAAACCCGAAACGCTATTTAGTAACCTCCGCCCTCCCCTACGCCAACGGCCACAAGCATATCGGCCACCTGGCGGGCGCCTATATTCCTGCCGACATCTACGTACGCTACCTGCGCGCGCAGGGCCGCGACGTTGTGTTCGTGTGCGGCTCCGACGAGCACGGCACCGCCATCCCCATCCAGGCGATGAAGGAAGGCACGACTGCGCAGGCCATCATCGACAAATACCATTTTATCATGAAGGAGAACTTCGACGACCTGTCGATCTCCTTTGATGTATACGACCGTACATCGGCGCCCGTGCACCACGAAACGGCGAGCGAGTTCTTTACCTTCCTCAACGACCGCGGCGCGCTGATCGTAAAGGAAAGCGAGCAATACTTCGACGAGCAGGCCAACACCTTCCTGGCCGACCGCTACATCAAGGGCACCTGCCCCAACTGCGGCTTTACCGGCGCCTACGGCGACCAGTGCGAGAAGTGCGGAACGGCCCTGAGCCCCGACGAGCTGATCAACCCTGTAAGCACGCTCTCCGGCAACCCGCCCGTAAAGCGCGCGACGAAGCACTGGTACCTCCCGCTCGACCAGCACGAGGCCTGGCTCCGCGCCTACATCCTCGAGCAGCATAAAGACGACTGGCGCCCCAGCGTCGTAGGCCAGTGCAAAAGCTGGATCGACGGCGGCCTGCAGCCCCGCGCCGTTACCCGCGACCTCGACTGGGGCGTGAAAGTTCCGCTCGCCGACGCAGTGGGCAAAGTGCTCTACGTGTGGTTCGACGCACCCATCGGCTATATCTCCGCCACTAAAACCTGGGCGGCGCGCGAAGGCAAGGACTGGAAGCCGTACTGGCAGGACCGTGAGACGAAGCTGGTGCACTTTATTGGCAAGGACAACATCGTATTTCACTGCATCATCTTCCCGCTGATGCTTCACCTGCACGGCTACATTGTGCCCGACAACGTGCCCGCCAACGAGTTCCTCAACCTCGAGGGCGACAAGATGAGTACCTCGCGCGCCTGGAAGCTCGACATGCAGGATTACATTGATGACTTTATCAAGAAAGAGAATGGTGGCCCGCAGCTGGCCGACGCGCTGCGTTATTACCTGACGACCATCGCGCCCGAAACAAAGGACAGCGACTTTACCTGGAAAGGCTTCCAGGATGCCGTCAACGGGGAGCTGCTGAATAAGTTCGGCAACTTCATGAACCGCACGCTGGTGCTGATGCACAAGCTCACGGCCGGCAAGGTTCCGAAGTGGCATGCCGATATCGTAACGGAGCGCGACAACAACCTGATCAAGGACATTCAGAATGCAAAGGCCAAAATAGAAACACTGCTCGAGGAGTACCGCTTCCGCGATGCCCTGGGCGAAGTGATCGCCCTGTCGTCGCTCGGCAACGTGTACCTGCAGGAATGCGCTCCCTGGACCGTGGCGAAGAAGCTGACCGAAGGCGGCTCCGCAGCCGAGGCCGCACAGAAGTCGATCGACAACTGCCTGCACCTGTCGCTGCAGCTATGCGCCAACCTCGCGATCCTGATCAACCCCTTCCTGCCCAACACGGCGAAGAAGATGTGTCACCTGATGAAGGTGGTGGACGGCATGCTGGAGTGGAAGAACGCCGGTTCGCTGAAGCTGCTGTCGGTAGGCTATTCGCTCCGCGCTCCCGAGCTCCTCTTCCGCAAGATCGAGGACGAGGAAGTGGCGTACCAGGTAGAGAAGCTGAAGGCGGGGATGGAAGCATCGAAGGCGGCACAGGAAGCTGAGAACGCGAGCCGTGAGCCGTCCGCCGTGAGCGGTGAGCAGGTGAACGGTGAGCTTACGACTGAAAGCAAATCTGAAATCGCAAATCTGAAATCTGACCCGTCCGCCATAGCTTCAGCGAAGGCGGAAATAGTATATGACGACTTCGCAAAGATCGACCTCCGCGTGGGCACGGTAACGGCCTGCGAGAAGGTGCCGAAGGCCGACAAGCTGCTGCAGCTCACGGTTGATATGGGTAACGAGGTGCGCACGATCGTATCCGGTATCGCGCAACACTTCACACCCGAATCGATGATCGGCAAGCAGGTGCTCGTGGTGGCCAACCTCGCGCCGCGAAAGATGCGCGGCATCGAAAGCCAAGGAATGATCCTGACGGCCGAACAGCCGGATGGAAAATTGATACTGGTGGGACCGAATGACCGGACCGAGCCCGGATCGGGCGTACGGTAAGGCGGCACGCAGATCACACGGATAACGCAGATAAGGAAAGCCATCGCTACGCGATGGCTTTCCTCTTTTGTGCTTGATCCGCGCCATCTGCGTTATCTGCGTGCCCTTCTCCCGCTTCCAACTTCCGAAATTGTTTTTCCCTTACCTTCATTACCAATAGTTGCATAACTAACTAATTTATGGACAAACGCATCATAAAGAAGGTAGCCGTCCTCGGGTCGGGGGT
This sequence comes from Flaviaestuariibacter terrae, assembly GCF_054777635.1. Lineage (NCBI taxonomy): Bacteria > Pseudomonadati > Bacteroidota > Chitinophagia > Chitinophagales > Chitinophagaceae > Flaviaestuariibacter > Flaviaestuariibacter terrae. The sequence continues at coordinate 110,448 of NZ_BAAHAL010000022.1, read as the reverse complement.
CATGGGAAGCCGCATCGCCTGTCACTTTGCCGGAATCGGCGTACCCGTGCTGCTGCTTGATATCGTACCGTCGGAAGCCAGGGAAAGCGACAACAAGGCCGCGCGCAACAAGATCGTCAACGATGCGCTGGCGGCGGCGGTCAAGAGCAACCCCTCTCCCATCTATACGAAGGACGTGGTCAAAAAGATCACGACCGGCAACTTCGACGACAACCTGAAGGAGATCGCTTCCTGCGACTGGGTGATCGAAGTGGTGGTGGAGCGCCTCGACATCAAGCAATCCCTTTATGAGCGCGTGGAGCAGCACCGCAGGCCGGGCACGCTCATCACGTCCAACACCTCTGGCATCCCGATCCACCTGCTGGCCGAAGGCCGCTCGCCCGACTTCAAAAAGAATTTCTGCGGCACGCACTTTTTCAACCCGCCACGATACCTGCGCCTCCTCGAGATCATCCCGACACCCGACACCGATACTGCCGTCGTAGACTTCCTCATGGATTACGGCGACCGCTACCTGGGCAAGACCACTGTGCTCGCCAAGGACACACCCGCCTTTATCGCCAACCGCGTCGGTGTTTGGGGCATGATGGCCATCTTCGGGCTTATTGATAAAATGGGCCTGACGATCGACGAGGTCGACGCGCTCACGGGGCCGCTGATCGGCCGTCCCAAATCGGCCACCTTCCGCACCGCCGACGTCGTGGGCATCGACACGCTCGTGAAAGTGGCCAAGGGTGTGTACGACAACTGCCCGCAGGACGAGCAGCGCGACACTTTCCAGATTCCTTCCTGGCTGAATAAGGTTGTTGAAAACAATTGGCTCGGCGACAAAAGCGGGCAGGGCTTTTTCAAGAAAACAAAAGGTGCTGGTGGCGAGAAGGAGATCCTCACGCTCAACCTGCAATCGCTCGAATACGGTCCGCGCGTGAAGCCGAAGTTTGCCTCGGTAGATGCCGCCAGGCCGGTGGAAGACCTGAAGCAGCGCCTCCAGATGCTGACCGCCGCGCCCGACAAGGCCGGCGAGTTTCTCCGCCATTTTCATTACGGCCTCTTCTCCTACATCTCGCAACGCATCCCCGAGATCTCCGACGAGCTGTACCGCATCGACGACGCCATGATGGCCGGCTTCGGCTGGGAGATCGGCGCCTTCGAAAGCTGGGACGTGCTGGGCGTGGAGCGCTCCGTGAAAAAAATGAAGGAAGCCGGCTACGCCGTTGCCCCCTGGGTGGACGAAATGCTGGCAGCCGGCAACAAGACCTTTTACAAAGTGGAAGACGGGAAACGTTTGTCGTACGACCCCGCTTCGAAAACCTATAAGCCCATCCCCGGCGGCGGCGACTTCATCGTGCTGCGGCACCATACCGAGGTATGGAAGAACAGCGCCTGCCTCGTGACCGACATCGGCGAGGGCGTGCTGGGCCTGCAATGGCAAAGCAAGATGAACTCCATCGGCGGCGACGTGCTGGCCGGGATCAACAAGGCGATCGAACTGGCCGAGAAAGGCTACAAGGGACTCGTGATCGCCAACGAAGGACCGAACTTCAGCGCCGGCGCCAACGTGGGAATGATCTTCATGCTGGCCGTGGAGCAGGAGTACGACGAGCTCGACTTCGCCATCCGGATGTTCCAGAACACGATGATGCGGGTGCGTTATTCGTCGGTACCGGTGATTGTAGCTCCCCATGGCCTCGCCCTTGGCGGCGCCTGCGAGATGAGCCTGCATGCCGACAAGTGCTGCCCCGCGGCCGAGACCTACACGGGACTCGTGGAGCTGGGCGTGGGCCTCATCCCCGGTGGTGGCGGCACCAAGGAATTCGTGCTCCGCGCCTCCGACGAAATGCACGAGGACGAGCCCGAGACCATCACCCTCAAGAACCGCTTTCTCACCATCGCCACGGCCAAGGTGGCCACATCGGCTCCCGAAGGCTTTAACCTCGGTGTGTACCGCAAGGGACTGGATGAGGTAGTTGTAAACCAGGGCCGCCGGATCGCTGTGGCGCGGCAATCGGTGCTGGAAATGTCGGACGCCGGCTATGTGCAACCCATTCCCCGCAGCGACGTCCGCGTGCTGGGCCGCTCGGCCCTCGGCTCCCTCTACGCCGGCATCCACGGGATGCAGACCGCCAACTACGCCACGGCCCACGACGCCCTCGTGGCCCGCAAGCTTGCCTTCGTGATGTGCGGCGGCGACCTCTCGGAGCAGAGCCTCGTGAGCGAGCAGTACCTCCTCGACCTCGAGCGCGAAGCCTTCCTCAGCCTCTGCGGCGAGCGGAAGACGCTCGAGCGGATACAGGGCGTATTGAAGAATGGCAAGCCGGTGAGGAATTAAATATCGAATATCGAACAGATGAATAGCGAATATCGAAGTGGGGCAGAATCATCCCGAAGGCTCTTCCATGAGCACCCTGACTTCGATATTCGATATTTGATATTCGCTATTTGATATTCTTCCTGCCCTTGCATAGCTTTTGCATGGGCTGCCCTATATGCCCCGACGCCTCTTGTATCTTCACCTTCGGTCACTCATCCTGATTTCCCTTATCTGGATCATTTTCGGGGTGGTGTTTTTTGAAAACCTCATCCGTAACTGCAACGACCTCGGTGTGCGGGTGTCGCTGTACCAGTTTTCCGTTGCCTTCGGGATCATCGGCTTCGTGATCACGGCCGTGATCATCTTTTACCTGAAGCCGGCCTTCAACCACCACCCGGTGTGGCGGGCATCGCTCTATAAGCTTCTCATTACGCTGGTCCTGTTCTTTTTCATTGCCTTCGCGCTGCTGCTGCTGTACTACGTGTTTCTCTACAAGAAACACTTCCACTTCGGGCACTTCCTGGAGTCGTTCTTCACCAAGATCATGCGCACGCGCACCTTCACCGTATTCATTGTCGACATGGCCATCATGACCGTGATGTCGATCGCGATGCTGGAGGTGAAGGATAAGTACGGTCCCGGGATGTTCTGGGCGATGATCAGCGGGGAGTTCAACAAGCCGGTGGTGCAGAACCGCATCTTCATCTTCCTCGACATCAACGAAGCCACCTCCATTGCCGAAACCCTCGGCCACGAGCGCTACTTCCTCATGCTCCGCCGCTTCTTTGCCGACATCACGATGCCCGTGCTCGCCTCGGAGGGCGAGATCTACCAGTACGTGGGCGACGAGGTGGTGCTCAGCTGGGCCAACACGCCCGAGAACAAGCTGCAGGCGCTGAAGTTTCTCCGCTATGCCTACTTCCTGATGGAGCGAAAGGCGGCCTTCTACGAGAAACGCTTCGGCTACATCCCGCGCTTCAAGGCCGGCGTGCATGCCGGCGAGGTAACGGCCGGCTTCGTGGGCGTCGTCAAGAAGGAGCTGCTCTACACCGGCGACACCGTCAACACCACTGCGCGGATCCGCGGCGTGTGCCACGACGTCAACGAAAGCTTCGTGCTTTCGGGCGAGTTCATGCGCGACCTCGAAAAGCCCCACGGCTACAAGATCAAGGCCATCGGGCGGATCGAGCTGAAAGGAAAAGTGGAGTGGGTGAAGCTATACTCGATGAAGTTTGAGTAGCGGCCGGGCTGCGAGAGCAAGCAACTAACAGTTCTTCCGCGTAAGCGAGGTTCGCTGATGTATCCCCTTTGCGTTTGTAAACTGGTCAGCAGGTTAGCCGACGCATGTTGCCTCAGGGCTTCCTCCTGGCAACCAGCCTGCGTTCTGCCCCGCTCAACAGGGCTTCAATCCGCATGTCAATCAGGTCAAGCAGGCGCTCCGCTGCGATGGCTACCGTGCCGCTTTCGTCGAGCCCGCCCACGATCCTGGCAGCCGGGAGCGTATCGGTCTTTTCGCCCTTGACCGTGCGCAACACGGCCACATTCCCGACGCGGTACCGCAACCCTTCGGGCGCGCCGGTCAGCTCGAGGCTTAGCTGCAGCGTTTGCCGCTCGCCGCTGGCGGCAGCGGGCAGATCCTTATACAGGAGCCAGGGCCCCGCAGCTTGCCGCGCATCGAAAGTCCAGCCCATGCTGCGTGCCGCTCCGAGCACGTCGGCGGAACGGTCCATGCCGCTGCCGCTATCCAGCACAAACAAGCCGCGGTAGATCACCGAGTCGCCGCGGATCGGCGTCGTTTGCGCCAGTACAGCGTTCGAGCAAAGCAGGAATAGAAGTATAACGGGGAGGCGCATATGCTTAAAATTGATACCCGAATGTGAGCAGGGGCAATGCCCGCTCTTCTTTGGAAAAGGCCATGGAAAAAACGATCAGGGCTTTGTTGAAGGGCGCAATCCAAAGGCCGCCGCCATAGCCGGTATGAAGGACGTCCGACTGCTCGCCGTCGCTCCACACGCGGCCCGCGTCTTCAAAGGCAAGCAGCCCTACCGGTCCGCGAAACAGGTAGGCATTCAGCGTGCCGAGCTCGGCCCGCAATTCCGCGTTGCCATATACCCGGCTGCGGCCCGAAAAGCGCTGGTAGCGGAAGCCGCGGAGATTCTGGTTAAGCCCCAGCGTGGCGGCCTGCGGCAGCACGAACTTGCCCCACAGGTGCTCGCCGCCCAGGTCGATAGCCGCTACGAGCTTTTTGCTGAGCAGCTCGTGGTAGATGGCGAAGTGGCCGCCGGCCCGCACGGGGTCGCCGTCGCCGCCGCCAAAGCCCCAGAGCGGCGTGACGGTCGCCGAGGCCAGCACACCGCGCTTCGGTCGCTTGCGGTCGGAGCGCGTATCGACCTCGAAGCCGAGACGCGCACCGAGATAGCGGCTCGGGTCGAAGAAGCGCACGTTCTCGGCTGCCGCCGTTTCGCCGACCAGCTTGCCGTCGTTGCGCCTGCGTGAGCCTTTGAAATACTGGAAGTATGGTCCCGCCGAAAGCGTAACCGACGGCGACACATGGTAGCGCGCGCTGACCCCCGCAACCACCGACGTATAAAGCGCGAGGTAAAAGTGATCGTCTCCCGGCGCCGGGTCGCGGAGCGTGGTTTCATTACCATACCCATAAAACCTCGTGCGCACGGTGGGCCAGCGGCCGTCGAAAGAGATCTGCGCATCAGTATGCGGGAGCACGCCGATCCACTCGCCGCGGTAAAAGGCATGGTAGGCATTCGTTTGCAGCGCCCGCGCAACACCCAGCTGCTGGCGGCTTCCGTAGGGATTCTTGCGGAAGCCGTTGAGCACCGCCTTGTAGGTAAGACCAAGGAACAGGCCGCCATCAACGGAGTATTCAAGCACCGGCGCCGGGCCGAGCGTACGGTATGTATAGCCGAGGCGGAGATAAAGATTCTTATCGGGGTCGACGGAAAGGCGATGGATCAGCCCGTCACCCTGCAACACGTTCTGGTCGATGCTGAGGTCGTACACCTTCGCCCGCGCGCGCCCTTCTGCCGAGAAGCTGTCGCGGCCCGCGCCGCCGATCAGGCGAACCTGCACGTGCGACCGCTTGTCTCCTACCGCAAACCGGTCGTCGCCGGCGAGGCCGTACACCTGCACTTCCTCCGTTTCGCCGGGAAGGAAGCTGCGCTCGTACAGCCATCCCGAATCGCGGGCATCGCGGGCCACAACCTGCAGCCCGCCCGATGGCGTTGTTTGCAACGTAAACGATTCGGCCTCGCGCGAGCCGGTCAGCTGCACGCTTGCAGACAGGAACCGGTAGTACGCATGCATTTCCCTTTTGAAATAACCACGGCGCTCTTTGAGCTTCTGCGCGATCTCGGGACCATGAAAGTCGCGGATCTCCAGCGGCTGCTGCGCGAGGGCCGAGTCGATCACCGCATCGGTCATCTGCCCGAGGAAGGCATCGATGGCAGCGTTCCAATCGGACCAGGAGAGGTGCGTCAGGAAATAGCGGTCGAAGTTGCGCGCCGGCCGGTTGAAGGTGCGGATATTCCGGGCCTTCGCACCGAAGCCCTGGAGCTCGGGGGCGATGCTTTTGCTGCGGGCCAGGTGCGGCAGGAGACCGTCGTTGGTGAAGAAGGCCTGGTCGCGGTCTTTGGGAATGGGCCGCCAGATGACGCGGCCGGCACTATCCTGCGGGTACCACACCCATTGCCCCTCGTGGCGGTCGAAGTCCATGAGGAAGTTATCGAGCAGTCGTGCCCGGAGCACCGCGTGCTGGTCTACCGTATTTCGGTGCGCGCCCTGGAGCTCCTGCACCAGCTCCTCGGTGCTGAGGAGGCGCGGAATGCTCCGGCCCTGGAGGTCCTGTTTGGGTGCCCGGTTTTCGAGCAGCGCCACGCGGCCGGCGAAGTCTTTTTCAAAGGCGCCGAGCCGCTTGTCGGGCGCTACGTACACGAGGGTATCGGGCAGGTACATTACGCCAGCGTGGCGCGCGAGGTAGTTGGCGGTAAGGGCGGCGTAGGGATAAGAGCCGGAGATGCCGTCGGCCACGATCCGCTCGACGGCCGTCTTCTTAAAGGCGGGATCGAGGGCTTTGGCGGGGAACTTCTGCACGGAGCGAAGGCTCCAGCTTCCGCCTTGGCGGTCTTTGAGGCGCAGCGATTTCGTTTGCTTGCCACCCCCTTCCTTCTCCACCGTAAAGCGGGCGCTGTTGAACAGGGGCGCCGAAACCGGGGTGGACCATTCGCGGCGATAAGCTCTCCCGTTGAGGAAGCGGGACAGGCGCGTTCCGGCCAGCGCCGAGTCGGCGGCGGCCCGCCGCGGCCCTTCCTGCGCCGGCTGGGCCACGGCAGCAGCGGGCAGGGCAAGCGCCAGGAGCAGTATCCAGGTAAGCCGTCGGATGATTTGAGGAACGTCCATAGTCTGCTCGGCAATAATTTCATGCCACAGCTCGTCGGGTGGGAAAAGTGCCGGTTCAGGAAGACCGCGCAGCCTCATCCCGCTCTGCAATCAAAGTTGCCGAATAACCGTCAATGAGGATGGAGGCAAAGGCCTCTGATTGTTCCTCTATGGTCAGCATGGTCGCGTTTAGCAACAAGGAATCAGAATCAGGCCTTTTTCGACCTTTTTGGGTTGCTTTCCCGCAAAATCCGGTTACAGCTTTTCAACAAAAACTTTAAGAAGAGCAAATCAGTTCTGGCTAATTCAATAAGGCAAGCCTCCGCCTTTCAAAGAACGGGAACAGCGGGGGGCAAAACTGATAAGTTGGAACCCAGTCCTATGCACGAGAAAAATTCCTCAGCGAAAGCTGAGAATTTTCGTTTGTGCCGTCGCTGCAGCGGTGCCAAGTACAGAGCTAGCAGCATTCAACCTTTCGCTCAGCAAATGGAATATAAAAAACAGTATTGGTCTCATTCATCGACGAACTGCTTTTCATGCTGCTGTTGATACTATGCAACCGTTCTTTGATTGCGAGTTCTTCTAGGGATAATCCCTCCCCACTGCCATTTCGATTAGGCGCATTATCGGTAATGCTCAAAACAATCTGATTGTCCTCTATGGATAAAATGCTGCTAATCTCCGTGGCCCCGTTCGCAGCGGCGGCTTTCAGTTTTTCCTGGAAAGTTCTGTAAATGACGATCGACACGCTAAGGCCGGTATCCACCTCCTCTTCGAACGACAGAAAAGTTACGCCTATCTTCATCTTAGCCGCTATTCGCTTACTCTCGAATTCCATGGCTTCTACAAGACCAAGATCCCTTATCATGTTGGGATAAACCTTGGTCGCCAGGTTCCTGAAATAATGCAACAGGTCGTTTAGCTGGTCCGAAACACTTTCTGTTATGCCCTGTGAAGCATTCGTGAAATTTGCTTTTCCCGAATCGATGTTGATTTTAATAGCTGTTAGCTGCTGCGCCAGCCTTTCATGTATTTCATAAGCCAATTCTCTTTTCTCATCCTCTCTTATATACTGGAGATGCGAGGTTAATCGACGCAATTGCGTATTGGCTTTCTGGATTTCTGTTTTTGCGGCTAGGGCCTCTTCCATTCTCCGGCCATTCAACTGATCCAATTGTTTCTGTAAATTTTCAGAGATTCGGATAAATGTGAACCAACCGCCTAAGATCAGCAGCACCAAAACACCAACCAAAACAATATTCTGTATCGCTTTCGCATAACGTTTTGCCTGTAATTCGGCTAGTTGCAAATTGATGTCTGCCAGCAGCCTTGATAACCCGATTTTGAGCTCGTTTTGCTGCCCGAGATATTCTGTGGAAAAGAGTATGCTTCTTGCCTCCCGGAGCTTGTTTAAACGCATTAGTTCAAAGGCACGGTGTTCCAACTCAAAGAGATTGATAGAAGCCAGATCGAGTTTGCCGCTGCTTTTTATCGGAATCAAATTCTTGATTTGCGACAGCGTTTGAAGGTACCGGGGTTCGATTTCACGATACCTTGTTTGCCACTCTACGTCACCGGTCATTGTGAACAAGCGGGCGGACATTGTCAGTGCCTCGTCATAATGGATAAGCTTGCCGTTGAGGTCAGTGAGTATTAACTGCTGCCCGATCCTTCTTTCCTCGGATCTAAATGCTCCATATTGATAAATAAATATCAGGATAAGCAGAAAAGCAGCAAAGATTATTGCTACCTTATTGAGCAGGTTTTTATTGATTAGCATGATCTTCGATCCCACTCTTAAGAAAAGTATGTCAAAGCAGTTGGTGTTCCGGCGGGATACACAAACTTAATAATACTTCTGTTTTTAATATGTAGAGCAGGCGGTTCATTTGATCGGTTAAATAGAAACAGCGGTTGCGTATAGGTGTAAACCTAATTAGTAAAGGATAGGTAATTCTAATTGGAGCGGCATCGGCTCTCCGACGCTCCGCCCACCGGTGCATAATCATCACTTAATAAAATCAGCGCGGGCTCCAGGTTGGGAGCCCGCTTTTTTGTGCCGGTATTCGTACACGAAAAAGGCGGTCATTCGTTCACCACAGTTCCCTCCAGCAGCCGCACTACTTTCTGAAACCGCTCCACCAGCACTTCCCGGTCGGCCGCGTCGGGGAGGCCGGTCTGCGCGCTCTGCTCCACGAGCCGCGCGTGGCGCAGCAGCGCCGCCCGTTGCTCCGCGCTCCGCGCGCATTGCGCCACCGTAGCGATGCAGTCCAGCATCCGCAGCAGCACCATGATACTGCTCCGCCCGTAATCGCGGATCTGGATAAAGGCGGCATCCGCCAGCCCGCCAAAGGTGATGGGGCTCGTGATCAGCCGCAGCTGTCCCTGCTCGTCGTAGCGGCGCGCGGGCGGAAAGCTCCGCCCGCAGGTGCGGCAAAGCGCCGTGCCCAGCCAGTCGAGGCAGGTCATGGCGGTAAAGGGATCGTTGATGGCGGGCGACAGCGCGCGCAGCGCCACTTCCACGAGCTCGTTGATGCCAAAGGTCAGGTCCTGCACCAGCGTCCGCTGCGCCCCCAGGATGAAGGCGGCGTTGATGGATTTCTCTACGGCGGACGAAACCGCGCCCCCCGGCCATACCGAGGCGATCGCGGTACCGGCGGTCACGAAATCACCCGGCTGTCGAAGGAGTTGTAGCACAGAGTCATGCTTACACGCAAGTAGCAGTAGGGCTTCGTCGTCGCGCACCTGCACATAGCCGCTCGCCGTTGCGAGGACCCGGCGCGGCGGAAGCGTCAGGCTTGGCGGCTCCTCGCTGATCGCGCCTTCGTGTTCCGGAACAGCGCCACCGGTTAACACGTGTGGAAGCTCGCGGTCAATAGTGAGTTGCAGGTCGTTGCTCACCCGCTCCACCACCACGGAGGCCTGCACCGAAACGGCCACGTGGTTGATAAAGAAGATCAGGATCGCGAAGCTGGTGACGCCCAGCAGCAGGCCCACCGTAACCGACACCTGCGGGAGCGGTTTCGTCGCTTCCTCGCGCAGCTGCAGGATCACGAGCATCGAGAAGATAAAGGTGGCGGTGAAGGTTCCGAGCGTCATTTGCGTGCCGGTATCGCGGAGAAAATTGCGGAGCAGCCTCGGCCCGAACTGAGAGGCGGCGATCGTGAGCGGCACCATCATGATCGAGAACACGACACCCACGATACCCACGGTGCTGGCGGCGATGGTCAGCAGCAGCGAGCGTACAGAAGCCCGGTCGTCGTGGTACAGCCAATGCGTCGGCAGCGATCCACTGGCCGTGAGCAGGCGATCGAGCCAGCTCGTGCCGAGCCAGAGCACGGCGGCACAGGCCATCATCAGCGACGGCACAAACCAATAGCTGGCGCGGAGGGTATCCCAGAGCTTGCGAAGACGGGCGGGCCTGGCCATCGGGTGCTGTTTGATTTGTTGAACGATGCGCTATCCCGACTAAGGTAGCAAGAAGCCGGCCTCGCCCCGGTTTGCTTCGTAAAACGTACCGTTCAGGCTGTGGCATGACCGCCGGGAAATACTGAGGATGCCAACGCGGTTCAGCGCGCCCTTTTGGGGCGATAAGCTGTGGGCATTCCGAAATGAACATTTATTGCAGAACGATGGTTTTCGTCAGCAGGGTTTTTTGTCCTTCCACGATAACAAAATAAGTGCCTTTAGGCTGCGCACTTAAATCAAGCATCGCGGGATTTCCGTTGCTGATATGCCCCTTCATCAATTGCACGAGCCGCCCCATTCCATCTACCACCTTTATTACGACGGCTTCACTGCTTGCCGATGTGGAGTAAACGCCCGTTATGCCTCTCGACGGGTTTGGAAAAACGGCGTAATACGGCTTGGCCGTCGGCGTTACCGACGAAACGGCCGTACCGATCATGGCATCGTTCCGCTTGTACCAAATGGGTGCGGTCACGATCTTATTTCCATCACCCTGCCTGAGTATGAAATAGTAATACCAGGTGTCCCCGTTCGGTTGACTATTTTCCGGGTTAGCAGCATCAAACGTTACCGAGGTGCCCGGTGCCACAAAGGTTTTGATCGGGCCGGCGGGAATCGCATTATTTATCGGGGCGCCCCACAGTTCGGCAATTGCAAGGGTATCATTCAGATCCAGGTCGGAAACATTCAGGGATAGCGCCGGAACCCCTGCTTTTTCCAAAGAGCTTCCCATGACCGACTGGCCACTTTTAAAATCAACCTTCACATTACAATCTTCTGAAGCATAAAACCGGTTCGCCCGCACCGCTTCCATTATTGCCGCGCGCGTCCGGGCAGTTGCCAGCACGACCATCCTGTTGCTATTGCTTTCACCGAAGGTGAAGTAGTGGGTGTCCTGGTCCATCTGTGGAGCAAGATGATACCCTTTAGCCAGCATGTTCTTATAGTAATCCAGATACGAAAGAGACGAAGGGAAATCGGAATAATTGGTGGCGGTAGAAAATGCGGGGCCACTTTCAACAGCCACGCCAACCAACGCATTATCGGCGGCTGCATTGTACGCGTTGTTGAAAAGTCCCGCATAATCGAATGGCTGGGGATGGGCAAGCGTGGCAAATGCACCGGTCCTGGCTGCCACAATCGGCCACAGCGAGTTGTAATCGTTTTTGGCCACGAAGATGTCATAGTTATTCGGCTCCCACCCGATAAGCTGGTTGTCAAAGCCGTAAACCAAAACGTGACCGCCGTTCGAAATCACACCCCATTCCATACCCCATAGCGTTACGATGGACTTTCCCGTAACCGCGCTCGGTACCCCGTTGACCAGATTGGCCTGGTCGTAGCCCACCCGGTAATTCGCAATATGCAAACCGGCCGTTGCATGATTATGCTCCGAAATGCCCAGAAAATCAAAGCAGTTTGCATCACGGGCAAACTCATAATCGTCTTTTGGCGTACGGCTGGTATTCTCTTTATTTCCGTCTGAATACGAAGAGTGGGCATGCAGGTTCCCGTACAAATACAGGTAGCCATTGGGTTGCGGCAATTGCGCAAAAAGCGTGGCCGGAACTGCGCAAAGCAGGAACAGCAGCAGACTGGTTTGTTTCATTTTTCCTGATTAGAGAGAGCAAACAGCTCAGAATGAGGTAGCCGGTAAAGATAATAGCTCAGAAACCATAGCCAGGTTAATGACTGCTTAACGTTACGGGCAATATGCCCCGCAGAAGCCGCTATACGGGCGACGGCTACCAGATACCCGGTCAGGCAAACCGGGCCTGCAAGGACCTGTTGCTTTGCTTCAATGACATCTTTCTGTGTTCTCCTGGGATAGATGACGATAGCAAGCGGCAATCAAGTGATGCGGAACGCAACTTCAGCTGCTTGCTTTCCGGATCAGCTCGTACCGCTTTTCGATCTCGATCATTGCGGTGGCGGCGAACTCCTGTAGCATTGCCTTTTCGCTTTCAGTAAAGGTGCGTGGCTCTTTGTCAACCACGCACACGGTGCCGATCGGGAACCCATCCTTCGTGGTTATGGGAGCGCCGGCGTAAAAACGAAGACCGAAGTTCCCGGTCACCAGCGGGTTGGCAAGGAGGCAGGGCTCGTTGAGGGAGTTCTCGAAGATCGTGGGCTTATCGCTCAGGATGGCGAGCGAGCAGAGGCTGACCCCGCGCGGGGCGCTGTCGGTTCCATCCATACCCATATTTCCGGGAAAGAGCACTTCGTCCTTGCCCACGAGCGACACCAGTGCGATGGGTGTATCGAAGGTCCGGGCAATGATCTGCGCGAGCCCGTTAAAGTAGCCGGCGGGCAGCTCGTTGAGCAGGCGATAGTGGGTCATCGCAGAAAGCCGCTCTTGTTCGTTGGCAGGGATGATGTCTTTACCGAAGCTGTTGGGATACTGTTGTTCCATGAATCGTTTGCGCTGACGGCTCCGTTGTAGGGACGGATGTCGCTGCAAAAATACGGGCGTGCAGCTGCTGCCCGGAGACTTTTGCATTCCATACAAGTCAACCCAGGGGCCGCCCGGCAATACCGATGCGGACTACCTGCCCAGTTTCGATTCGAGGAAAGCTTTGAGCTCCTCCGGTGAAAGATCCTTTTTGAGGATAACGCCCTTGTCGTCGAGCAGGAAATTCGCCGGGAAGCTGCGCACACTGATCCGCTCCGCTTCTTTTCCATTCTCATCGAGGTATTGAGGCCAGGCAAGCTGCAGCCTTTCGATAGCGGCCAGCCAGTCGCCGCGGTGCTCCCGGCTGTCTACCGAAATCCCGATGATCCCGAATCCTGAGTCCTTATACCGGGTGTACAATTCCCGCAGCGCCGGCGCCTGTACAAGGCAGGCCCGGCAATGGGAGTACCAGAAGTCAACCAGCGTATAGCGCCGGCCTTTAGCCAACGCAGCGATCGATACGGAAGGAGCCAGTGACAGGTCCGGAAAAATTTTGCCGGCACCGAGCTGCAATTCCCTGCCCAGGTCGGCGGCGAGCGCGCGGCATGTATTGGATTTTTGCACGGCAAGAGAAAAGAAGCGGGTGTTGCGGAGGATGCTCCGTTTATCGTCGTCGGTCCGCGCCTGCGCCACATCGAACACCAGTTCCCACAGTGCCACGTACGAGTTCGGGTGCGCGCTGATGTAGCGGCGCATCAGGCGTTGCTTCGCCTGCATATCATGGACGGCGCCCGTGAGCGTGTCCACGGTGGCGCCGAAGCTCCGTTTAAGACGCCGGTATTCCTCATTGGCGGGCGAATGGATATCAGTACGCAACTCTTTGTTGGTTGCCAGGTCGTCGACAGCGATGCGCACGTTGCCGCCATCGATAAAATAGATGTACGATGTATGACCGGAATTTTTTTTCGCATCATAGTAGGAGACATAAAGCGGGTGCGGATAACGCAAGCTGCCGCTGACTTTGAAAGCCCCGTTGCGCACCGGGATGAATGGCGAGAATACCGAATCGCCCGCTTGTTTGCTGCGGACACAATCGTTGTAATAAAGCGGGTAAACGCCTACGAGGAGGGCCAGCTTCTGCCCGTTGTAATAGTCGGAATGCCCGGTTACGGTAAAGGCCTTTGCCTGCGCCCCTGCCAGCGCCGGGAGCAGGGCAAGCAGTATGAGAATCCTGTTCATAGCAGTATGTTTCGAAGCAGGGATGCAGGACCGGTCCATTTTGCATACGGCCTGCGCTTATTTTTAGTTGATGGGAGAAGTTGAACTCGATACCGCCGGGGGCCTGCTGACCCTTCACGCCGAGCTCGTGTTTTACGGCGGCTTCGCCACGCCCGAACTGGCGGAGCAGCTCCGCGCCGAAACGGAGGACCTCTGGAACGAGCCGCAGGGCCGCGTGCGGATCGGCGACCGTACTTATACGGTCGTCTTCCGCATCGGTGCCGCCTGCATTCCCGCCCTCGACGAGTACCGCGTGCTTTCCAATACCGACCCGCGGGCCAACTTCTTCCGCATCGAAGACTTTGCCGGCAACAACATCTCCTTTGTCGACGGCCTTGGCTGCAACACCGGTTACTTCCTCCTCGAAAACCTGTACGCCGGCTCCACCACGGCGGCCCACGAATTCGGCCATACGATCGGTCTCGACCACCCGCTGCAGCTCGACTGGCGCGGTCGTGGCACACCGGGCATCATGTGCGCCCGCGGCACCCTTGTCGACCCGCAGTTCCAATACGACCCGGCCGTTCCCGCCGGTCAGAAAGGCGGCACCATGCACCCGCGCTTCCGCCGCGTGCGCCAGCAGGACATCGATGACTTGCGTCTCGACCGGCTCCGTTTTGTTCAGGGAAGGGCCGTGCTTGGCGAATTCAGCAACGTGTACCACTGGCCGCACCAGCGCTGAGGGCCCTTCGAAGCCGTCATTGCTCCCCATCCGAAGCCGTCATTGCGAGGGGGGCCGCCCAGTGGGCGGACCAACGAAGCAAGCCCTCGGGGCTGGCTCCGGGGAATCATGCGACCGCAGCGTGCTCCCTTAGGGATTGCTTCGGGCATTCGCTTCGCTGCTGCCATCGCAATGACGGTACTGGGTGCTGCTGCATCCTTCGTCATTGCGCGCGAAGCGAAGCAAGCCCTGGGGCCAGCTCTGTGGCCTCATGCAACCGCAGAATATACCCCATGAGATTGCTTCGGACCTCCGCTCCGCTCCGGCCCTCGCAATGACGGATTGACAAAAAATCTTTGAAAAATTCTACACGCCGCTCAGCAGCGCCCTTCGTACCTTTTAGCATCCCAAAACCAATTATATGAAACGAAAAGGATTGCTCCTGCTCCTGGGCCTTGCCAGCTTGGCCGCCCGGGCGCAGCACCGCCTGCCCGACAATTACTATTGGCAGCGCCTCGACAACGGCCTCGAAGTAGTGGTGATCGAAAACCACCGCGTGCCGCTCGCCACCATCGAGATCGCCGTAAAGAACGGCGCCTACACCGAAGGCCCGGAATACAGCGGCCTCTCGCACCTCTTCGAGCACATGTTCTTCAAGGCCAACAAGGATTACCCCAACCAGGAGCGCTTCATCAAGCGCACCGAGGAATTGGGCGCGATCTGGAACGGCACTACCGACGTGGAGCGCGTCAACTACTTTTTCACCTTCGCCAAAGACAGCCTTGAGGCGGGCCTTCGCTTTATGAACGCAGCGATGCGCTACCCCATCTACCGCCCCGAAGACATGCAGAAGGAGCGGCCCGTGGTGGATGGCGAGTTTCAGCGCGCCGAGAGCGACCCCGGCTTCCAGCTGTGGCACGAGTCGCAGAAGCGCCTCTGGGGCGACCTCGTGACGCGCAAGAACCCGATCGGCGAGCACGATGTCATCAACACGGCGACGCCGGAGAAGATGATGGTGATCAAAGACAAGTACTACCACCCCAACAACTCGCTCCTCATCATCGCGGGCGACGTGAACCCGACAGAGGCCTTCCGCCTCGCGCAGCGCGTGTGGGGCGACTGGGCGCACAGCGGCTTCAACCCGCTCGAAAAGTATCCCATCCCGCCATTCCAGCCGCTTCCCAAAACCGATTACTTCATCAAGCAGTCGTCGATCGCGCAAACACCTTACATGATGTTCTTCTGGCAAGGTCCCTCCTACCGCGACGACTCGGCCAACACGGTCGTAGCCGACGTCTTCTCCGCCGTGTTGCGCCTCAATGCGTCGAAATGGAAGCAGGCCCTGGTCGACAAGGGTCTTGCGCCCTATGCCGACATGAGCTATTCCACCTGTCACTACACCGGCCCCATTTCCATCACCGTGGTGCCCAACCCGGAAAAGCTGAAGGAATGCTACGCGGCGATCATGGACCAGCTGAGCCAGTTTGCCAATGACGACTATATCTCCGAGGACCTGCTGCAAACGGCCAAGGAAGTGTTGCGCCGCAACGAGATCCGGTCGAAGGAAAAGCCTTCCTCGCTCCCGATGCAGCTCTCGTATCAATGGGCCAGCACGTCGATGGAATATTATACCGACTACGAGGCCAACCTGATGCGCGTTACGCGGCAGGACCTGCAGAACTACGTGAAGCGGTATATCGCCGGCAAGCCTTACGTGGCGGGTCTTATCATCAACGAGGAGCTGGCGAAGAAAACGCAGCCCGAAACCTTTTTCAAGAACTAAGTCGCAGCAAAACTACCACACATGAAAAAGCTATTTTTCCTGCTTTGCGCGCTGCTCGGCACGCGCAGCCTGTGGGCGCAGATGGGCACTCCCTATGAGCTCACGATTAACGGCGTTAAAGTGATCGTTCAACCGAGCGGCAACGATATTGTAGAAATACGGACCGTCATCAAGGGCGGCGTTCAGAATTATCCTGCCGCCAGGGCGGGCATCGAGGCGCTGGCGATGGATGCCCTCACCGAATGCGGCACACTCAGGCACGACAAGAACGCGTTCAAGAACGCCCTTGATGCCGTGTCGGCCGAAATGAGCGGTGAAACCGGGATGGACTTTGCCACCTTCCGGATGAATTGCATCAAGAGCGACCTCGCTACCGTGTGGCCCCTCTACGTGGAGGCACTCACGCAGCCCCGCTTCGACGGCAAGGAATTCGACCGCATCCGCCAGGACGCGCTGACCCGCATCAAGGCTATGGAGAGCAACCCCGACCAGGCCATCGACCAGATGGCGCGGCGCACTGCGTTTGCGGGGCAGCCCTACGCCACCAACCCGATGGGCAGCTCCGGGAGCGTTTCGAAACTTACCGCCGCCGAAACAAAGGCCTACTTCCAGAAGCTTCTCAATCGAGGCCGCATCGTTGTGGTGGTGGTCGCCGACATTCCGAAGCAGGAGCTTGAGAAACAGCTGAAGACGCTGCTCGACAAGATCCCGGCCGGGCCGGCTTTCGTTCCGAAGAAATCGACGTTTACCGCTGCCGCCAACAGCTTCAGCGCGGCCAAGAAAGACCTTGCCACCAACTACGTGCAGGGCGTCAGCAGCGGGCCGCAGCCCGGAACGCCCGACTTCAACGCCTTTATGCTGGCCATGCGCATTTTTTACAACAAGCATTTCGTGGAGATCCGCTCCAACAATGGCCTGTCGTACGCACCCGCCACCTGGTTCAGCGGCGGCCTCACTCCCTACTCCGTGCTGTTTGCCTCCACTACCGAGCCCAACAAGTACGTGATCACGGCGCGGCAGCTGCTCGACAAGATCCGCAGGGAGGGCTTTACCGAGGAAGAGGTGCGCAATACCCGCACGATGTACCTCACCGCCACCTACTACCGCCAGGAAACCAATGCCGCGCAGGCCGCCTCGCTGGCCGCCAACGAGGTGCTGCACAACAACTGGCGCCGCGCCATCACGCTCAACGAAGACCTCAAGAAAATTACAGCGGCCGATCTCAACCGCGTCTTCCGCCAGTACATCAGCAATATCAGCTGGGTGCTGCAGGGCGACCCTTCCAAGGCGGATGAGAAACTGTTCAAGCAGAAGGATACGCCTGCGAAGACATTTTGATAATCTGCTAATTTTTTAGTCTGCTGGTCTGCTAATAAACAAAAGGCCGCGCGCTGCGCGGCCTTTTGTTATTTCAATGTGCCCGTCATTGCGAGGAGGGCGAACGCAGTGGAGGCCGACGAAGCAACCCGTTGCTCTATGTGGAGAATGCACATCGCCCGCTTCAGCACTAGCCGCTCCCACATAGATGAGCCGATTGCTTCGGGCTTTCGTTTCACTCCCGCCTTGGCAATGACGTTTGAAACTCAACCTATCAAAACCTCCAAAACCCTCAAAACCTCCAGAACCTCCCTAAGAACCTTTCTCCAACGCTTCCGTCGCAGCCGCGATATCGGGGTAGCGAAAAACAAATCCCTGCTCCTCGAGCTTTTTGCTGCTCACCGTGGCGCTCTTCAGCACTTCCACGCTCATTTCGCCGAGCATGGCCTTAAGCACGAAGGCGGGTACCGGTGCAGTTAGCAGGACAAAGCCTTTGGCCGAGGCGATGGCCTTGATCAAGGCGCGGTTGGATACCGGATGGGGCGCGACGGCATTGTAAACACCTGTATAACTACGGTCGACGATCGCCGTTACGAAAAGACGAACAAGATCGTCGATATGGATCCAGCTTACCACCTGGCGGCCGTTGCCCAGCACGGTGGCAACGCCAAAGCGCATCGGCTTGCGAAATTCGGCATAGGCGCCGCCGTCGCGGCTCAGCACGATGCCGATGCGGGTAATAACGAGGCGCTTGCCGAGCTCCTCAACAGGGCGGATAGCGGCCTCCCATTGCGAGCAGGTGCGGCCCAGGAAGGCGCTGTCGGCGCCGTCGCGCTCGGTGAACGGTTTCGGGTTGGGCACCTGCGGATCGGGCCCGTACCAGCCGATGGCGGAAGCGCTGACCACCGTTTCCACTTTATTAGGCAGCGTGCGGAGCGCATTCACGAGCAGCTGCCCGGCCTGCACCCGGCTTTGCACGATCTCCTGCTTGCGGGATTCTGTCCAGCGCTTGTCGGCAACGCCGGCGCCCGCCAGGTTCACGATGGCGTCGGCTGCAGCCAGGGCTTCTGCGTCGATGTGCCCAGCGGCAACATCCCAGGTTGCATAGCGAATGTCTTTGCGGCCCGACTTCCGGGGCGAGCGGCTGAGGATGATTACTTCATGTCCCTGCCCGATAAGGGCCTTGCTGAGCGCCGTGCCCAAAAGACCCGTGCCGCCTGTGATGAGGATGGTTGCCATATGTATAGAACAACAAAGGTGCGCGATCGTTGGCGAAAAAAGGCGGCCGGCGCTAATAGGATTCTAATTGCAGCACCCGCCCCGCAGCTGAGGGCGCGGCTACCTTTGCGGTCCCTTAACCCTATTCAAGCACATGCGGATTGCACAGCTGATCTTTTTCGGCATCCTGTTCATCCTGGCGCTGTTCTCGCTCACTACCTGGATCAACTACCGGCAGTCGGAAGCCGTCAAGGACAACACGGAGTACGTGTCGCACTCAGCTACCGTGGTGCGGCAAAGCAATCGCTTCCAGCGCAACATCCTCAACATCGTCAGCAACCTGCGGGCATATTTTCTTACCGGCGACAGCAGTTTTATCGGAACGTTCCAGTCGGCAGCACAGGAAAACGACGCCATCCTCAGCGAGCTGATGGCCGGCGCCGACAGCCGACAGCTATCCGGTCTGCGCCGCATCAGCGCCCTCAACAGCCGCTGGAGCGCGGAGTTTACGCGGATCCTCGGCAACGTGCACCGCAAGGCCATCAGCAGCCGCGACCCCGTTGACCTGAGCGCGGTATACAAAACTGAATTCCCCATCATTGCAAAAGGCGATGTGGCCGAGGACCTGCAGGTGGAAGTGCGCGGATTTATCAACGAAGAATACAAGCGCCGCGAAGAGCAGAAAAAGCTGCTGGCAGCCACCATCATCAAAACACGCGGGCTCTCGCTGGGGCTCACACTGTGCTCCATCATCATCGGGCTGCTCATCGCCGGGTTTCTCGCCCTCACGATCTCGAAGCGCATCCTCCGCCTCGTGCACATGGCCAACACGATTGCCGAAGGCAACTACAAAGTGCAGGTAGAGCCGGGCCGCGACGAGCTCGGGCATCTTGCCGTGTCGCTCAACCACATGGCGCAGGTGCTCGACGCCAACATATCGGAGCTCAAGCGAAAGAACGGGGAGCTCGACCAGTTTGCGCACATCGTGTCGCACGACCTGAAGTCGCCGCTGCGCGGCATCGGCAACGTGGTCAACTGGATCGAGGAAGACCATTCTTCGGAGCTCACACCCAAGCTGCATGAATACATTGCGCTTGTAAAGGGCCGCCTCGCGAGGGCCGAAAACCTCATCACCGGCATCCTCGCTTATGCACGCGTGGGCAAGGAAGTTCAGGGACGCGAAACCGTAGTTCTACGGGACATGCTCCAGGAGATCATCGACAACCAGTTGCTGCGCGCGGGCACCGTCATCCGCCTGTCTCCGTCGCTGCCCGTGCTGCAAACCGAGCGCCTGCCGCTGTTCCAGCTGTTCAGCAACCTGGTCAGCAATGCCGTTAAGTACAATGACAAAGAAGCGCCAACGGTCGATGTAACACACGAGGAAAAGGCCGACCATTACATCTTTCACGTGCGCGACAACGGGCCCGGCATCTCAGCCGCTTACCACCGCAAGATCTTCCAGATCTTTCAAACCCTCCAGCCCACCGAAGGCCTCGACAGCACCGGTGTGGGACTGGCTATCGTAAAGAAAATTCTCGATGCCCGCGGCGAGAGCATCTCGCTGCAATCAGAACCCGGCGAAGGAAGCACCTTCTCCTTCACCTGGAAAAAACAAGAGCCATGGAAAAAGTAATTCAGATCCTGCTCGTGGAAGACGACGAGCTCGACGTAATGGATATCCGCCGCACGCTGGACAAGATGAAGATCGTGTACCAGCTGCAGCACGCCCGCAACGGAGAGGAAGGACTGCAGGCCCTGGAAAGCGCCGGCAGCCAGCTTCCGGACGTTGTGCTGGCCGATATCAACATGCCCAAGATGACCGGTCTTGAGTTCCTCCAAGTGCTGCGCCAGAAAGAAGCGTGGAAAGGGCTCAAATGCTTTATGATCACCACATCCGACGAAAAGATGGAGCGCGAGGCCGCGCGCCGCCTGGGTGTTTCGGGCTATATCGTGAAGCCCTTCAAGCTCAATAACCCGTCATCGATGGATTCGTTCAACCTGATGATCGACCTGATGAATATGCGGGGCTAGCCGCACTGGCTGCATCTCTTCAAGTTGGTTCCTCAGGGGCGATTGAAATAAAGCGTAAGGCCGTCGGCCGCGTATTGCTGCAGGAGCAGTGTATCGTTGCGAATCTCCGTTGGCACATAGCCGTTACCCGAAGGCGTCGTAAACACGTAGCCGCCGCCGAAGTAGGAAGCGGGCGCCCAGCCGATCGGGCCCTGCTCCACAACACCCAGCGAATCGTTCCCAAATACAACATAGTCCGTCGAAAGGATCATGTACGAGCCTTGCGTCACCGGGTGATCGCAGGCGGCGCAGAGACCGCCACTTATCCGTCGCAGCTCCCAGCGCCCCTTCGTGGCCTCCTGTACCGAGGCGAGTGGAATGTCTGTGAGCGACGTATTGAAGGTCCGGCCGGAGGCATCCTTGCGGCATTGGGTAAGCGTAGTGGCCAGCAGCAGGAGCGCGAGGCCCCGGGCGATTCGTAAGTTCATGCGATCTTTTTGCTACTGACAACCGCTGCGCAGCAAACGTTGCGCCGGGCATAAAAAAACCCCCGGTGCAATGACCGGGGGTAACAACTAAAAACACAAGCCCACGAGCGGCTGTTTTCAACAGGACGGAAACCGGTCCGGGCAGGACCGGTACCGCGTTTTAGTCCGGCTTTTTGCCGTCTAAGAAGGTGTTGATCGTGGAGATCTGGGCGCCGTTGTTGCCATCCGGCTGCACCGTATAATTACTGTAGAAATTCTCGACGCTGCTTTGGTTGCTCTGGAGCTCCATATTGCGTCGGATGTAGGCCGGTACCTGTTCAAACTCATTATTCGGGTCGGCCGAGTGCATATTAAACGAGAGGTTTCTCAGTTTTTGCAAACGTTCGGCTTGCCTGCGTTTTTCCTCACCAGCCCCGTCCTGCGGAGCAGGTTCCTCGGCTGGCTTGTTGTTTGGCGTATGAGCTTGTTGTTGCGGCACGGCCCCATCCGCCGCTTGTTCACTGCGGATCACCAGTTGCATCTGGAAGGTTTCCTCGTCTTCGTTCGATGCAATAGGTCCCGCAGCGGGTTTTCCTGCAGAAGTCGGTGTAGAAACATCCGGTTTGGATTCTGCGTAGATATTGGATGGTCTGGCCAGATAACCACCCGCCGCTGCAGACGGCGGGTTTGCGTTGCCGGCAGCCGAACCTTCCGGAACGGCGCCGATAATATTTTGGCGGAGCTGCTCAAACTTGTCGTCGAGCTGCCGCTTCTGTGCTTCGAGTTCGAGCCGCTCGCGCTCGCGCTCGGCTTCTTCGTCTTTGAGCTTCAATTGGAGCATCATCGGGCCTTCTTCGTCTTCTTCCGCTACGCGGTGCACGAGCGGCAGCTCGGGCTGCATTGCTTCGTCTACCAGCTGCGGGGCCAGCGGATCGATGACTGCAACAGGCGCGGGCGGGGCTTCGGCCTTGGGCTTGGGCTGCTCACCGAGCGTCAGCACGATCTTCTCCTCGCGCGGGGCCGGAGCGGCGCTGGTCGCCGCTTTCGGTGTGCCCGGCGTAAACGGATCCTTGTGCTCAAAGCCGGTGGCGATGAGGGTGATGCCCAGCTTGGCGCCGAGGCTGTTGTCGTAGCCGAGACCGAGGATCACATCGGTGTGCTCGCCGGCCTGCGACAGCAGGAAGTTCTGGATGATGTCCACTTCGTCCATCGTGAACTCGTGCTCGCCTTCGGAGGAGTTGATGTTGATCAGGATCCACTTGGCACCCTGGATCTCGTTGTCGTTCAGCAGGGGCGAGTTGAGGGCTTCCTCGATGGCGCGCTGGGCACGGCCTTCACCGTCGCAGGCTGCATTGCCCAGGATGGCTACACCACCGTTGCGCATCACGGTGCACACATCGGCAAAGTCAACGTTGATCTGGCCGGTGCTGTTGATGACGTCGGTGATGCACTTGGCGGCGGTGGCGAGCACGTTGTCGGCCTTCGCGAATGCCTCGCGCATCTTGAGGTTACCAAACTGGTGACGCAGCTTGTCGTTGGAGATCACGAGCAGCGTATCCACATATTGCTTCAGGTTCTTGATGCCTTCTTCGGCCTGCAGCTGGCGCTTGCGGCCTTCGTAGGAGAAGGGCGTCGTAACGATACCCACGGTGAGGATGCCGAGGTCCTTGCACACCTTGGCGATGATGGGGGCACCACCGGTGCCGGTGCCACCGCCCATGCCGGCGGTAACAAAGGCCATCTTAGTATTCACCTCGAGGGTGGCTTTCAGCTCTTCGAGGCTTTCCTCGGTGGCCTGGCGGCCGATCTCGGGGTTGGCGCCGGCGCCGAGGCCCTGCGTCAGGTGCGGACCGAGCTGCACCTTGTTGGGCACTTCGCTGGTCGCGATCGACTGGGCGTCGGTGTTGGCGATAATGAAGTTGACGCCTTCGATGTTCTGGCTGTACATGTGGTTCACGGCATTCGTGCCGCCGCCACCGATGCCGATGACTTTTATGATGGAGGATTTCTCCTTGGGGAGATCAAAGTGGATCATGAGTTATTCGTTTGGCCCCTCCCCGCCCTCCCCGAGGGGGAGGGAGCAGAAAGGCAGATTTTGGAATTTGGTAACTGTCATTCCCCTTCCTTTCGGGAAGGGGTCAGGGGATGGGCTTATAAATGCTGATCTTCTTCTTCCTTGAAAATGTCGATCAGGCTGTTGCGGAACTTGTCCCAGAAGCGCGCGCGCGGCTTGAGGGCGGTTTCGGTTGCGGCGGCAACGATAGTGTGTTGCTGCTGCAGCTCGCCTTCCGCTTCCTCGGGCAGCTGACGCAGGTTGTCGGGTACTTCCACGAGGCGGAAGTCCTTTTCAAACTGCTTGCGGTTGTGCTCGTAATCGTCGTAGCCTTTCAGGATAAGCCCGAGGCAGGTCGAGTACGTGGGCTTCGCCAGCTCCTCGATATGACCCGATGCCAGGTGCTCCGTCGGCAGGCCGATGCGGGCATTAAGGCCGGTCACATACTCGGTGAGCTGGATAAGGTGCTTCAGCTGCGAGCCGCCACCCGTGAGGATGATCCCGCCATTGAGCATCCGGCTGTCGAGACCCACCTGCTTCAGGTGGTAGCTCACGAAATCGAGGATCTCGCTCATGCGCGCCTGGATGATGTTGGCGAGGTTCTTCACCGAGATCTCCTTGGAAGGCATCCCGCGAAGACCGGGGATGGTGATATAGGCGTTGCTCTTCGCTTCGTTGGCGAGCGCGGAGCCGAACTGCACCTTCATCTGCTCGGCCTGCGTCTTCAGGACGCCGAGGCCCGTCTTGATGTCGTTCGTAATGTTCTCACCGGCGAAGGGGATCACCGCGGTGTGCTTCAGGATGCCTTCGTAAAAGACAGCCAGGTCGGTGGTGCCGCCGCCGATGTCGACGATGGCCACGCCGGCCTCGAGGTCTTCCTGCGCCATGACGGCGGCCGAGGAGGCGAGCGGCTGGAGCACGAGGTCCTTGGTGATCAGACCGCTCTTCTCTACGGAGCGGTTGATATTGCGGATCGCGTTCTTGTCGCCGGTGATGATGTGGAAGTTGGCACCAACCTTCACGCCGCTGTAGCCGATCGGGTCGGGGATGTTCTGGAAGTTGTCGACCGTGAATTCCTGCGGGATCACATCGATGATCTGGTCGCCGGCGGGAATGTAGGTTTTGTACTGGTCGGAGATGAGCTGGTCGATCTCCTTCTGGGCGATCTCGTCGTCGGTGTTGTGGCGCACGATGTCGCCGCGGGTCTGCAGGCTCTTGATGTGATGGCCGGCAATACCGACGTACACCTCGTTCACCTCCAGGTTGGGATTCGAAGCATAGCAGTTCTCGAGTGCCTGCTTGATCGCCTTGATCGTTTCGTCGATGTTCAGCACCTGCCCGTGCTTCACACCGTTGGAGTTGGAGCGACCGAAACCGAGGATCTCCAGCTTGCCGTACTCGTTCTTGCGTCCGGCAATGACGGCGATCTTGGTAGTTCCGATGTCCAAGCCCACGATGATGGGTTGCTCGTTGTTCATGTTTATGGGTTGTTTTTAGTTGTTCAGGTAGATGGTTAACGTATGGGGTAAGGGTTTAATACTCGTTGGTTGTTCGTTTCGGCGGCTTCGGTCGCGCGGGCATTACGGCCCGGGGCTTTCCGCCTCCTGTTGCCGCCGGCACCCTGAGTGGCGTCGGTTGCGGGCGGGCTGCGGGCTGCCGTACCGGTTGCACGGCGCGGTGGGTAGCAGGGTTTGCTGTTGTCACCCCGGGGCGCTTCTGCGCCGTATCGCGCCGGACGGGCGCCGGCTCCGCAGCGGGTGTTGCGGGCTCCGGCTGCGTGGCGATCGAGTCGATCGGCAGCGAGCCGTGGCTTCGTGCCGTATCGGCGGCGAGGCCAACCTGCACCGCGGCCAGGCTGTCTTCCTGCATCTGCCGCTGCGAGCGGTCGAGCAGGTCCTGGATGTTGCGCTGCAGCTGCAGTGAATCCACAGCCGACACCGGCCCACGCTGTACCCCGAGCACCTGCCCGGCATACTGCACGTCGATGACGGTATATTTATCAAGGCCGTTCTTCGCCAGCACTTTCCTGTAAAAAAGCAGCAGGCGCGCCAGCTTGGCATCGAGATTCTGCGCATCGCCGAGGCGGATTACGTGGTTGCCGACAACCGGGATCGCTTCGTACAGGCCCGAAGGCGTCAGGTCGACCTGCGCGATCTGTTCTTTCCAGAACGGATCGGCCGTCAGGCGCACGGCCAGCGCTTTCACATCGGCGGCACGGAGGCTGTCGGCCCGGTTGAAGTGCGCCGAGCCCGGGTAGTTGGTAACGACCAGCACGCGGGCGCTTTCCTTTTCGAGCAGCGGCATCCGCTGGCCCGACGAATCGATGTAGAACGAAGCGCCGGCGGTGGTGAACACGCGGGCCACGGGCTCGCGCTCCGTAACCTGCACATGCAGCACGTCGCGGCTGTCGATCCAGAGCTCGGCCTCGCGGATCCAGACGCCCTTCTCGAGCGAAGCTTCCAGGCGGGCCAGGTTGAGGCGGTCGAGCGAGCGGCCTACCAGCGCGCTGCGGGCCGACTTCGTCAGCTGCAGCAGGATATCGCTCTTGTCGATAAAGAACTGCTCGCCGTCTCCCTTGATCGAAATGCGCACTTCACGCACTACATGTCCCTGCTCGGGGCGGTTGGCCGCCACCAGGAGCACGATCATTCCCGTTCCGGTCAGTAACCAGAAGAGGGCGGTGAGCACTTTTCGTATGAGACGCTTGCGGTTCATTTAGGCTTTCTCAAAAATTTCTTTCAGCCGGGGCAACAGGGTATCGATATCCCCCGCTCCGGCGGTGATGATTACTTCTCCAAACTCCTTATCCAGCTGGGATGCGTGTGCGGTGGCCCAATCAAGCAGGCCTTCCTTGCTCAGCAGTTGTTTGTCCTCCTTATCCACCGCGTCCAGGATGAGCGCGCTCGTGACGCCTTCCATCGGCAGCTCGCGGGCGGGATAAATGGGCAGCAAAAGTATGCGATCCGCCCATTCCAGACTCTTGGCAAATCCTTGAAACAGGTCTTTTGTTCGACTAAAAAGGTGCGGCTGGAAGATCACTGTAATTCTACGGCCCGGGAAGAGGCTGCGGGCGCTCTTCAGGAGTGCGCTCAGCTCTTCGGGATGGTGGGCATAATCGTCGATCAGCACGGGCGCCGTGTATGCTCCTTTCACCTTCGGCTGCGGCGCGATGACGTACTCAAAGCGGCGGTGCACACCTTTGAAGTCGGCCAGCGCATTCTGAATCAGCTGTCCTTCAATTCCGATCGAGTGCGCAGCGGCCATGGCGGCCACCGAGTTCTCCACGTTGTGCATCCCGCCGATGTTGAGACGCACGTTGTAAAAAGTGGTATCGGGGAGCTGCAGGTCGAACGTGTAGCCACCGTTCTCGATGCGGATGTTGGAGGCATACACGTCGGCCGCGTCGTTCTGGAGGCTGTAGGTCCAGCGGCGGTCGGCGTTGATCTCTTTAGCCCGGGCGAGGCCATGGCGGGCGATCAGGAGGCCACCCGGCTTCAGCTTGTTGCCGAAGGTGACGAAGGCGTCTTCCATGGTCTTCGCATCGCCGTAGATGTCGAGGTGATCGGGGTCCATCGAGGTGATGATGGCCACGTCGGGGCTCAGCTTCCAAAAGGAGCGGTCGTATTCGTCGGCCTCAATGATGGCCACGTCGTTGAAGGAGCTCCAGAAGTTGGTATTGTAATTCGTGGAAATGCCACCGAGGAAGGCATTGCCGCCGTAGCCGCTGTGGCGGAGAATATGCGCCACCATCGTGGAGGTGGTCGTTTTGCCATGAGTGCCGGCCACGCAGATGTTGAACGACTCCTCGGTGATGCCGCCCAGGATGTCGCTGCGCTTCAGCACAGGGTAGCCGTTCTGCTGGTAGTAAACAAGCTCGGCATGCTCTTTCGGCACGGCCGGTGTGTACACCACCACCTGCGCATCCTTGGGAATGAGGTTTACGTCCTCGCTGTAGTGCACTTCGATGCCTTCGGCCACGAGCTGGCGCGTAAGGTCGGTTTCCACGCGGTCGTAGCCGCTTACGCGTGCGCCGCGGCCCTTGAAGTAGCGGGCCAGCGCGCTCATGCCGATGCCTCCGATACCGATAAAGTATACGGACTTCACATTCCGTATCGACGGCACGTTTGTGGGTTCATTCATCATGGTGGTTCTACGCGATCTGTTTTAAAATGGCTTGTGCGATATGTTGGTCGGCATCGCTTACCCCGAGCTTGCCGATATTTCGTTTCAGGATTTCCTGCTGGTTTCCGTCGCCAGCCAGGGCCAGCAGCTCGGTCACCACTTTCTCGTTGGCCTCGCTGTCCGGGATCATCAGGGCCGCGTTCTGCGCCACGAGGTGTTGCGCGTTGGCGGTCTGGTGGTCTTCGGCGGCATACGGGTAGGGCACGAATACCACGGGGCGCGCTACCACGCAGAGCTCGGCTACGGCCATGGCCCCGGCGCGCGAAACCACGATGTCGGCAGCGGCATAGGCCTGCTCCATGTGCGTGATGAAGTCGCCCACCCAGATCCCCGGCTTTCCATCGGCCGCCTCGCGCCAGCGCGCTGCGTTGGTCTTGCCGGTTTGCCAGATCAGCTGGATGCCCGCGCGAACGAGCTCGTCGAGCCGCGAAGCCAGCGCTTCGTTGATGGAGCGGGCGCCGAGCGAGCCACCAACGGCCAGCACGGTGCAACGTCCCTCCTGCAGCCCGAAGAACCGGAGCGCGTCGCTCTTCGAGAGGGCAGCCGTCTTCACGATCCCGGGGCGGATCGGGTTGCCCACGACCTCGATGCGGTCGGCGGGAAAGAACTTTTCCATACCGCCCGAGGCTACGAACACGCGGGCCGCCTTCTTACCCAGCAGCATATTGCTCTTGCCGGCGAAGGAGTTGCTTTCGTGCAGGAACGTCGGGATGCCCTTCGCCTGCGCATAGCGCAGCACGGGGAACGACGAGTAACCGCCCACGCCAACGACGGCGTCCGGACGAAAGTCCTTCACGATGGCCCGTACCTGGAAGAAGCTCTTAATGAGCTTGAAGGGCAGCGTGATATTCTTAAGCAAAGAGCTGCGGTTGAAGCCCGCGATGTCCAGCCCCTTGATGGGATAGCCGGCCTGCGGGATCTTTTCCATTTCCATTTTGCCGCGGGCGCCCACGAAGAGTATTTCTACTGTTGGCTCCTGCGCCTTGAGGGCATTGGCAATGGCCAGTGCGGGAAAGATGTGCCCGCCCGTGCCGCCGCCTGCGATGATGATACGCTTGCTCATACCGTAATGCCCTCCTCTTCTTCAATGACGTCTTCTTCGCCTGCAGCGTCGAGCTCCGCCTGCTGCTGTGCGCGCTCTTCCTTCAGCTTCTCCTTACCCTCGATCTGCTCCACGTTGCGGGCCACGCTCAGGATGATCCCGATCGACAGGCAGGTAAAGAGGAAGCTCGAGCCACCCATCGACACCAGCGGCAGCGTGACGCCGGTAACGGGAAACAGGTTGACGTTAACGGCCATGTTGGCCATCGCCTGCAGCACCAGCGTGAACGACAGCCCCAGCGCCAGGAAGGCGCCGAAGGCATACGGACAACGCTTGTAGAGGCGGATGCAGCGGTATAATAACGCGAGGTATACGAAGATGATGAACGCGCCGCCCACCAGCCCGTACTCCTCGATGATGATCGAATAAATAAAGTCGTTGTAGGCCTGCGGCAGGAAGTTGCGCTGCTCGCTGTTGCCCGGGCCCTTGCCGAGGAAGCCGCCCTTGGCAATGGCGATCTTGGCCTGGTCGGTCTGGTACGAGTCGTCGTTCGACACTTCCTTGGAGCCGTACATGAAGTTCTCCACGCGGCTTACCCAGGTGTCCACGCGGGCCGTGAGGCGGTTGCCTTTGGCCTTCGGCGCTGCTACCGATGTCGTCGCCTCTTCCTCTTCGCCGCCGGTCTTGTGCTTCACAACCGCAGCGGAGATGAGGATAGCCACGGGAATAGCCGCGACACCGATCACGAGCAGCAGGTGCTTGCCCGACACACGCCCGATGAAGAGCAGCATCATGCAGGTGGCACCCAGCAGCAAGGCGGTGGAGAGGTTGGCCGGCGCGATAAGGGCGCAGGTGGCGGCCACCGGCAGGATCACGGGAAGGAAGCCCTTCTTGAAATCCTTGATCACGTTCTGGCGGCGGCTCAGGATACGGGCCAGGTACATGAACAGGGCGAGGCGCGCCAGGTCGGAGGTCTGCATCGTCATGTTGATGATGGGCAGGCGGATCCAGCGGGAGCCCTGGTTGATGGTGGCGCCGAAGAACAGCGTGTAGATAAGCAGCGGGATCGACAGCAGGAACAGCACCTTGGCCACGCGCGAATACAGCGTATAATTCACACGGTGCGCAAAGTAGATGACGCAGAAGCCGAGCCCGATGAACACGACCTGCTTGAACAGGTACACTTCGGTATTGCCCTTGTAATTTTTTACAGCCAGCGACCCGGTGGCGCTGTACACCACCAGCAGCGACACGAGCACCAGCAGCCCCACAAGGGCCCAGATGACCTTGTCGCCCTTGGTCTTCCGGAGCACGTTGGCGTTCTTGGCCAGCTCGGCAAACGATATGTCAGCGTTTTGAGGCATTACAGGTTCTTGACGGCTTCCTTGAATTGAGTGCCGCGGTCTTCGTAGTTTTTAAAGAGATCGAAAGAAGCGCAGGCGGGGCTCAGGAGCACCGCGTCGCCGGGGGCCGACAGCTCGTAGGCGGCGCGTACGGCGTCGGCGGCCGAAGCCGTGTCTACCAGCGGCACCTTGCCGTTGAAGGCCTCATGGATCTTGGCGTTGTCGGTGCCCATGCACACGATCGCCTTTACCTTTTCGGTGATGAGCTCCTCGATGAGGCCGTAGTCGTTGCCCTTGTCGATGCCGCCAAGGATGAGCACGGTCGGCTTTGTCATGCTTTCGAGGGCATACCAGGTGGAGTTGACGTTGGTGGCCTTCGAGTCGTTGATGAACTCAACGCCGCGCACTGTGGCTACGGGCTCCATGCGGTGCTCGAGGCTCTGGAACGTTTGCACCGCCTCGCGGATCTTGCTCTTGCGGATCTCCATCGTCGCACCCGCCACGCATGCTGCCATAGTATTGAATTGATTGTGCTTGCCCTTGAGGGCGAAATCGTAAACGCTCATCTGCTGCTGCTCGGCGCCGGGCACATTCACGTTCAGCTCATTGTCCTGGATGTAGGCACCGGGTTCCTCTTTACGCTTCATGCTCATGGGAAGTTTTTTTACGCTGTTGGGGATAAGGTTCATATAGGGAGCGATCACTTCATCGTCGGAGTTGTAGATGAAATAATCGTCGGCTGTCAGGTTCATGGCGATCCGGAACTTGCTCCGGATATAGTTCTCAAACTTGTATTCGTAGCGGTCAAGGTGATCCTCGGTGATGTTGAGCAGCAGGGCTACGTTGGGACGGAAGCGCACGATGTCGTCGAGCTGGAAGCTGGAGATCTCGGCCACGTACAGCGGCTTCGGGTCTTCGGCCACCTGCTTGGCAAAGGAGTAGCCGATGTTGCCCACGAGGGCGCAATCGAATCCTGCCGTTTTGCAGATGTGGTAGATCAGCGCCGTGGTGGTGCTCTTGCCGTTAGAGCCGGTGATGGCGATGATGCGGCTGTCGCCCTTGTAGCGGTAGGCCAGCTCGATCTCCGAGATCACCGGGATTCCTTTGGCGCGGATCTTCTTCACGAGCTCGTTCTTCTCCGGTATGCCGGGGCTCTTCACCACCTCGTCGGCATTCAGGATCAGCGCCTCGCCCACGGTCTTCTCGGCGAAGGGAATTCCCGCCTGCTGGAGCTCGTTGCGGTACCCCTGCTTCAGCGCGCCCTCGTCGTACAGGAACACGTCGTAGCCGCGCTGGCGGGCCAGCAATGCTGCCCCTACCCCGCTTTCGCCGCCGCCCAGTATTACGAGTCGCTTCATTGTTTGTTCTTTTATGATTCCCCTTAGCCCCTTGTCGCTTGCTTTTTCCGACATCAGAGATCCGAGATCCGGTATCAAAAGTTGGTGTTAGTCATCCGGTCCGTTCCGTTCGAAGGGTGGTTCTTCATCAGGGTTGTTTGTTCTAGCGAAGCTTCAGCGTTACGATCGAGAGCACCACGCAAAGCAGCGTGACGATCCAGAAGCGGGTAACGATCTTGGCCTCGTGGTATCCTTTCTTTTGGTAGTGATGGTGCAGCGGGCTCATCAAAAAGATCCGCCGTCCTTCACCGTATTTCCGTTTGCTGTATTTAAAGTACGCCACCTGCAGCACCACGCTCAGGTTCTCCACCAGGAACACGCCGCAGAAGATCGGGATCAGCAGCTCCTTGTGCACGATGATGGCCAGCGCCGCGATAAGTCCGCCGAGCGTGAGCGAGCCCGTGTCGCCCATGAACACCTGCGCCGGGTACGAGTTGTACCACAGGAAGCCCACGCAGGCCCCGATCATGGCGCCGATGAAGATCGACAGCTCGCCCAGGTTGGGGATGTACATGATGTTGAGGTAGTCGGCGATGAGCAGCGAGCCCGAGGCGTAAGCAAATACGCCGAGGCATAGCGAGATGAGCGCCGATGTACCCGTTGCCAAACCGTCGAGACCGTCGGTCAGGTTGGCCCCGTTCGACACCGCGGTGATGATCAGGATCACGATGGCGATATAAAGCACCCATGCATAGTTGCGCAGCGAGGCCGGCAGGAGGCGGGCGTAGTTGAACTCGTGGTTTTTGACAAAGGGAATGGTCGTGACCACTTCTTTCGTCGGCACATAATAGTGCGTTTTGCCGTTGATGACACGCGTATACACCGGTGCATGTGCCGAAGTAGGTGTGCCGAAATACTCGCGCCAGGTCTCCACGTTGCTGTTGAACCAGAGCGTTGCCCCTACGGTGATGCCGAGGGCCACCTGGCCAAAAACCTTGAACCAGCCGGCGAGGCCGTCTTTGTCGGTCTTCTTGTAGGCCGAGCCCTGGGCCTGCGCGGCACGCTTCGCACGCAGCTTCAGGTAGTCGTCGATAAAGCCGATCACGCCGAGCCAGATGGTGCTGAAGATCATCAGGCGCACATACACCTTGGTGAGGTTCGCCAGCAGCAGCGTCGGGATCAGGATGGCCAGGATGATGATGATCCCGCCCATCGTCGGCGTGCCCTTCTTCATGTTCTCCCCCGCGAGGCCAAGTTCCCGCACGCTCTCGCCGATCTGCTTCTTCTGCAAAAAGCGGATAAGACGCTTGCCGTACACCGTAGTGATCAGCAGCGACAGAAGCACCGCCAGCAGCACGCGCGTGGCGATGCCGTAGAACGCCGCGCTGCCCGGAACATGGATTCCGTTCGCTTCGAGCCATTGTATGAGGTGATAGAGCATTCGTTCTTGTTTGGTGAATGGTGAATGGTCAATGGTGAAAAGACTTCACTGGTAACCGTCAGCACTCGTTTTCTTTTAATTCCTTTCCCGGGGCTGCTGTCATTGGCGGTGGCATTGACCATTCACCATTGACCATTCACCCTATTTATCCAGTAATTCAAACATTTCCTGCAACACTTCCTTATCATCGAAGTGCTGCTTAACGCCTTTGATCTCCTGGTACTTCTCGTGACCTTTCCCGGCTATAAGCAGGATATCGTCGTCAGCCGCCATGCTGACAGCCGTCTTGATGGCCTGCCGGCGGTCGGCGATCGATACGAACTTGCGGCGCGCGGCCGTGTTGAGGCCGGCTTCCATTTCCGCCAGGATCTCGAGGGGATCCTCGCTCCGCGGGTTGTCGGAGGTGAAGATCACCTTGTCGCTGTGGGCGCAGGCAACCTCGCCCATGATCGGACGCTTCGTTTTGTCGCGGTCGCCGCCGCAGCCCACCACCGTGATGATCTGCTCGTGGCCCTTGCGCAGCTTCTTGATCGTCGTCAGCACGTTCACGAGTGCATCGGGGGTGTGCGCGTAATCCACGATCCCGAGCACGTGGCCCTTCTTCGACACGATATAGTCGAAGCGGCCCTCGGCGCCGGAAAGGTTGCTGAGCACCTCCAGCACGGCCTGCTTGTCTTCGCCAAGCGAAACGGCGGCGCCGTAAACGGCCAGCAGGTTGTAGGCATTGAATTCCCCGATAAGGCGGAAGTGTACTTCCTGGTCATTCACCGTCATCACGAGCCCAGTAAGCGCGTTCTCCAGGATCTTCCCCTTAAAGTCGGCAACGGTGCGGAGGCTGTAGAGCAGCTTACGCGCTGCGGTATTCTGCAGCATCACGGCACCGCGCTTGTCGTCGGCATTGCTGATGGCAAAGGCATCGGCCGTGAGCCCGTCGAAAAAGGCTTTCTTGGCCTTGATGTATTCGTCGAATGTCTTGTGGTAGTCGAGATGGTCGTGGGTGATGTTGCTGAAGAGCGCGCCCGCGAAGTGGAGTCCCGCGATGCGGCGCTGGTGCACCGCATGGGAGCTCACTTCCATGAACACATGGCTGCAGCCGCGGCGAACCATCTCTCCCAGCAGGGCGTTGAGGCTGACGGCGTCGGGTGTCGTGTGCGTCGAGGGAATCACCTCGCCAGCAATGAGATTTTCGACCGTGCTCACGAGTCCGCAGGTGTAGCCAAGCCCGGTGAAGAGTTTATAGAGCAGCGTGGCAATGGTGGTCTTGCCGTTGGTGCCGGTGACGCCTACGAGCTTCAGCTTATTCGAAGGCTGGTCGTAAAAGTTATGCGCGATGATGCCGGCGGCTTCGGCGCT
Source organism: Flaviaestuariibacter terrae (assembly GCF_054777635.1). Taxonomy (NCBI): domain Bacteria; kingdom Pseudomonadati; phylum Bacteroidota; class Chitinophagia; order Chitinophagales; family Chitinophagaceae; genus Flaviaestuariibacter; species Flaviaestuariibacter terrae. The sequence continues at coordinate 76,400 of NZ_BAAHAL010000022.1, read as the reverse complement.
GTCTTCCACCTGTACGTAGGTCACTCCTTCCTTCTGTTCGGCCGGGAGCGTTTCGCAAACGATCGACGTGGCACCGAGCTCGAGGGCCTTCGCGATAAAGGCATGGCCGTCGGAAGCCGTTCCTTTCACCGCCACGAAAAGCGCGCCGGGCGCTACTTTGCGCGAGTCGAGCTGCACGGAGTCTACCGGGATGTCCCGGTCGCCGGTAACGGCCCGGAGACGCACTGTGTATAATATGTCGGCGAGTACCTTCATTAATTGAGCAGCAGGGTTACAGTTTGATTTTTCGTGACGGGCGTACCGGGCGCGATGTCCTGGAGGAGCACCTTGCCGCGGCCTTTGGCCTGCACTTTTACGTTCATATTCTCGAGTACGTACAGGGCATCACGGAGTGTCATGTTGCGTACATCAGGTATCGTTTTGCGGACGACGCTGATCGGCCTGGCCACAGCACCGTTGAACGAGGCATCGAGCCGCGCCCAGTCGCCCACCTTCGCCGAATCACGAACGCCGCGGTAGCCAACGTTGCGGAGCACTTCTTTCATGCCGGGCGCATAGCCGGCGTATTCGTAGCGGAGGCTGTCGGGGTGCACCGGCACCGGTGTGCCGCGCTTCTGCTGCACCTTGGTCGCAAACAGCTTCAGCGCTACTTCCTTGAACACGGGGGCCGCGAGCTGGCCACCGAAGTGACGCGGCGCATGCGGCTGTGTTTTCACCAGCACGATGCAGGTATACTCGGGTGCATCGGCGGGGAAGTAGCCTACGAAGGAAGCCTGGTATACACCATCGCCGTAGCGGATCACCTGCTGGCCTTCCTTGCCGGCAACGTGCGCGGTACCTGTCTTTCCGGCAACAGGGAAGGGCATGTCCTTGAACACATCTTTCGCGGTGCCTTCCGTGGCAACGGCTTCCATGCAGCTGCGGGCGGCCAGCACCACGTCGGCGCGCACGATCTGCGGGTCGAGCACTTCGGGCTCGATCGTGCGCAGCGCCGTACCGTTCTGGTTGATGGCGCTCACGAGGTAGGGCCGCATCATCTTGCCACCGTTGGCGACTGCGTTGTACAGCATGAGCGTCTGGATCGGGCTCACCTCGATGGCGTAGCCGAACGACATGGTCAGCATCGCATGGAGGCCTTCTTTATTTTTCCGCCACTTCGGCAGCAGCGGCGCTTCCTCACCCACCAGACCGATACCGGCCTTGCGGTCGAGGCGGAAGCGATGGAGGTAGCTTTTGAATTGATCGGGGTTGTTGGCAAAAGCCTTGAGGGCGAGCTTCGCCATACCTACATTCGACGAGTGCGCGAAGGCTTCGCGTACCGTCAGCACGGGCTTCGGCGCGCGCTCGGCGTCGTTGATGACGCGTACACCCACATACTCGGCACCCGCGCTGCCTACCTCAACGAGGTCGGTCACGCGGCTCGAGCCCGATTCGAGCACAGAGAGCAGCGTGGCCAGCTTGATGGTCGAGCCGGGCTCGGTGGTATGAAGTGCGTAGTTAAGATCCTCATCGTAGCCTCCGTCCTTGCGGCGGCCCAGGTTGGCGATGGCCTTGACCTTGCCGGTCTTCGTTTCCATCACGATGCAGGTGCCGTACTGCGAGCCGTTTTCGGAGAGCACCTTCAGCAGCGCGTTTTCGGCAACATCCTGGATGTTGACGTCGAGCGTTGTGATCACATCCTTACCATTCTCCGGGTCGATCTCGTAGCCTTCGACGGGCACATAGGCACCGCCGGAGATAAAGCGCACGAGGCGCTTGCCCGATTCGCCGCTGAGCAGCGAGTCGTAGGTACGCTCCAGGCCGACGCTCAGCTTTTTCTCGCGGGCGAGGCCGATGGTGCGGCGGGCGAGAAGACCGAAGGGATTGAGGCGGCGGGTGTTCGTTTCCACGATGATCCCACTCTTGTTGCGCCCGAGGCGTACCAGCGGGAAGCTGCGGAAGGTCTTGTATTGGTCGAACGAAAGGTTCTTGTGCAGCGGGTAGTAGCGGTTGCCCTGGTTGTAGGCGGCCTTCAGCTCCTTCTTGTATTCGCCCACGGTTTTCTCGGGAGCGCCGGTGCTGTCGCGGAAGAAGTTCGAGAGCGCCGTGGCAAAGGAGTCCAGGTGCGCCTTGAACCGCTTGCCGTTCTTCTCGCGGAGACCTTCAGCACCAAAGTCGACGTAAACGTCGAAGTAGGGAATGGAGGTCGAGAGCATCTGGCCGTCTTCGCTGTAGATCGTGCCGCGCTCGGCATCGAGGGCCACGTATTTCTGGTGCAGCGAATCGCTGAGCGCGCGCCAGTGGTCGCCCTCCACGTGCTGGATGTAGAAGGCACGGCCCATCACCACGATCCCCAGCAGCACAATGCCGATGAAGCTCAGGTAAACGCGCCATAATATGTCCTTCTTTATTTCCAATTTGGTCCTGTGTGTTTAATTCTAAAGTCAAAATTCAAAAGGCAAAAGCGTTTGCGTCGATTGGTTTTGACCTTTGACTTTTTGCTTTTTACTTATTTCGTCGAGTCTGTGAGTACCACCGGCGCTGCGCTCATTTCCTTCAATCCGAGCGGCGCCACGGCTTTAACGATCTCGCTTTGCTTGCTTTGAAAGAGTACCTGGCCTTTGACGGTCTTGTACTCGTATTCGAGTTCTTTCAGTTCGCGCTGCGTGCGGGCGATGTCGCGACTCAGCTTGTCGGCCAGGTGGCCGTTGTAGATGTACACCACCGCCAGCGCTGCGAGGAACAGGAAGAAGGGCATCTGCCGCACCACGTTGCCGTAGTTCAGCAGGCGCTTCCAGTGAAAGCGCAGCTCGAATTCCTTCTTGTTGTTTACTTGATCCAATGTTTTATTATTCGTGTGTTCGTTACTTCATTCCCTAAACCCTTCAAAACCACTCAAAACCTCTCTAAACCTTCTCTGAACCTTTCTTCTCCGCTACGCGGAGCTTCGCGCTTCGCGATCTCGGGTTTCGCTTCTGCTCCTCCGCCGTCGCTTCGATCGGTTTTTTGTTCACCAGCTTCAGCGGGTTGTAGCGTTGCTTCGATTCGAAGGGATGCTCCTCTTCGGCCTCGAAGGTGCCGTTGCGGAAGAACTGCTTCACGAGCCGGTCTTCGAGCGAATGGAAGGTGATGATGGCCGCGCGGCCACCTTCCTTCAGCGATTCCGGCACCTGCTCGAGCAGCTCCTTCAGCGCGCCCATCTCGTCGTTGACCTCGATGCGGAGCGCCTGGAAAACCTGCGCGAAGTACTTGTTGGGGTTGCCTTTCACCACGGTGCTCACCGCGTTGCGGAAAGCCAGCGTCGTGTCGAGCGAAGTCGTTTTCCGTACTTCTACGATGGTGCGGGCCAGCGTTTTGGCGTTGGTCACCTCGCCGTATTGCTCCAGCAGCTTGTGCAGCTCGCTTTCGCTGTAGGTCTTCAGGATGTCGGCCGCCGTGCGTCCGCCGCGCTGGTCCATGCGCATGTCGAGCGCGCCTTCGAAGCGGGTGGAGAAGCCGCGGCTTCCTTCGTCAAACTGGTGGCTGCTTACGCCGAGGTCGGCGAGAAGGCCATCCACCTGCGGCACTTTATAGTACTGCAGGAAGCGCTTCAGGTGGCGGAAGTTGTGCGGCACGAAGGTGACACGGGCGTCGTCGGGCACGTTGCGCACCGCGTCGGCGTCCTGGTCGAACACCAGCAGCCGGCCCTTCGGACCGAGCGCCTTCAGGATATAGCTGCTGTGGCCGCCGCCCCCGAAGGTGCAGTCCACATACACCCCGTCCGGCTTGATGGCGAGCGCCCCGAGCACTTCGTTGAGCAGTACCGGGATATGGTATTCGGCGTTGGGAACAGCATCGTGCGCTGCGAGACCCGAGGCGTCGGCAACATGTTCGTTACCGGCAGCTTTCGGCTCACCGCTCACCGCTGACCGCTCACGCTTCTTACCCATTGAGGCCTCCTGTTTTCGGTGCCATCACCGAGGCCGCCAGCGAGCTGAAGTCGGACGCGGAAACGGAGTCAAAGAACTTTTGGTATTCGGTCTTATCCCAGATTTCGATCTTGTTCACGGCCGCTGCCAGCACGATATCCTTACCGAGGTGGGCGTACTCCTGGAGGTTCTTGGGAACCAGGATGCGTCCGGCGGTATCGGGCTCCACTTCTACGGCTCCATTGAGGAAGTAGCGGCGGAACTCGCGCACCTTCGGATCGAAGTCGTTGAGCGCGGATATCTGGTCGTAGAGCGGCTGCCAGCTCTGTACCGGGTACAGTGTCAGGCACTTCTCGAAACCCCGGTTAATGACAAATCGCGTAGCTTCGCCTTCCGGCAGCTGGCGCTTGAAACCAGCCGGCAGGAGGAAGCGTCCCTTCGCATCGAGGGTCGCTTCATATTCGCCGAGAAAGCTGATAGTTGCCATTTATTGGGATAAGTTGACACAAAATAACACTTTTTACCACTTTTGCATAGCATGTGGGAGGGCGTTATTTTATCCACCAGTCCCCGCACCCCGCAAAGCATTGATTTCACTCCGTTCCACGCCATTTTTGGGCGTTTAACCGGCCACGTTAGGTGAATTCAGTGTGCATAACCAAATATGAAATGTGGATAACCCGATAGTTATAAACAACCCATGAACGACCTGCCGATTTCCGCCTTTGATTACCCGCTTCCCGACGACCGTATTGCAGCCTTTCCGCTCCCCGAACGCGATGCTTCACGCCTCTTGGTGGCGGAAAGTGGGAGAATCGACGACCGGCACTTCCGCGACCTCCCTTCCCTCCTTCCCGAAGGCGCCACCCTGGTGGTCAACGATACCCGCGTGATCGAGGCGCGCATCTTCTTTCAGAAGCCAAGCGGCGGGGTGATCGAGCTGTTTTGCCTCGAGCCCGCCCGCCCCGCCGAAATGACGGCGGCCCTTCAGAGCGAAGGGCCGGTGCAATGGCGCTGCCTCATAGGCGGCGCATCGAAGTGGAAGCCGGGCCAGGTGCTCCGCAAAACGCTGGAGCTGCGCGGCGCCGAATGCGTGCTGGAAGCACGCTTCATCGCCAAAGAGCCCGAAGACTTTATCGTGGAATTACAATGGACACCCGCGCTTCCCTTTGCCGAGGTGCTCCATGCCGCGGGCGCTATCCCGCTCCCGCCCTATATCCGCCGCGCGGCCCAGACCGCCGACTCCGAGCGCTACCAGACCATCTTTGCCCGCAACGAAGGCTCGGTAGCGGCGCCTACCGCGGCCCTGCATTTTACCGAAAGCGTCACTGCGGCCCTCGAAGCCAAAGGCATCCGCCGGGTGCCCGTGACCCTCAACGTGGGAGCCGGAACTTTCCGGCCTGTCAAAAGCGAGACGATCGGGGGCCACCCGATGCACGGCGAATACTTCCAGGTGTCGCGCGAATCGCTGCGGGCGCTGATCGACAGCAAGACGATCATCGCTGTGGGCACCACAAGCCTGCGTACCCTGGAAAGTCTTTACTGGCTGGGCGTCAAGACGGCGGCGGCCGGCAGCCTGCAAACGGAGCTGGGCCAATGGGAAGCCTACGAGCTGACGGGCAGCATGAGCTACGCGGAGAGCCTGCAGGTATTATGGAACATCCTGGAGCAGGAAGGATTCGATACACTGTACGGACGCACTTCGCTCCTGATCCGCCCGGGCTACCGGTTCCGGTCGGCCGATGCGCTCGTCACCAACTTCCACCAACCGAAGTCGACACTGATACTGCTTGTGGCTGCCTTTATCGGCGAGGCCTGGCGCGACGTGTACCAGCATGCGCTGGATGGCGGCTACCGGTTCCTGAGCTACGGAGACAGTAGCCTGCTTTGGCGGGCGTCGTGAGCGGTGAGCGGTGAGCGGGTGAACGGTGAGCGCATACGCTTCTTGCGTCGCAACCCCTCAAAAGGGCTCACTGCTCACCTGCTCACCGCTCACGAGTCCTTATCTTCCTTAAAAAGCGGGAAGTCCATCGTGAACGCAGAGCCCTTGCCCAGCGTGCTTTCCGCCTTGATATGGCCCTGGTGCGCTTCCACTACGCTTTTCACGTACGACAAGCCCAAGCCGAAGCCTTTCACGTTGTGGATGTTGCCGGTATGCGCCCGGTAAAACTTTTCGAAGATGCGCTTGAGGGTTTCCCGGTTCATGCCGATGCCGTTGTCCTCGATACGGATATAAAAGCGGCGGTCGTCGGCGCTGGTCGTCAGCGCGATCCTTGGCGGCACATTATCCTTGGAGTATTTCACGGCATTGTCCATCAGGTTGTTCACCAGGTTGGAGAAATGCACTTCGTCGGCGAAGATGACGGGGTTCGCGGCATTGAGCTGGAGCTCGAGGGACCCGCCTTTTTCCTGCAGGCGAAGCATGAAGTTGTTGGCCACATCCTGGATGATCTGGTGCGCATCGAGCTCACGCCGGTTCAGCTGGATCTCCTGGCGCTCGAGCAGTGCAGCCTTCAGGATCGTTTCCACCTGCCGGTTCATCCGCTGGTTCTCCTCTTTGATGATATCACTGAAGTACGAGAGCTTCTTGACGTCGGCCTGCACCTTCTCGTTGCGCAGGGCATCCACGGCCAGCGAAATGGTGGCGATGGGCGTCTTGAACTCGTGCGTCATGTTGTTGATGAAGTCGTTCTTGATCTGCGCAAGCTTCTTCTGGCGAAACATTGTATAGAGCGTAAGACCAAAGGCCGCCATGATGATGATCGTGAACAACACGGCAAGGGCAATACGCGAGCGCAGTTGCATGTTGACGATTGTTTCCACGCGCGGGATCAGCACGATGAGGATCTCGTCGGGCGCGAGGTTCTCCACGGCCGAGCCGCCGGGCGGCGTGATGGGACGCAGGTACTGAAAGTGGCTGGCGGAGTCGGCATACCAGGCTTCGAACTGGTTGGAGCGGCGGCCGAGGTAAAAGCCGTTGAGGTTGGTGGCGATCCCGAATTCGAAGGGCACCTTCTCGAGGCGCTGTGCCGCGAACTGCTGGCTGATCTTTTCGTAGATCTCCTGGGCCGTGAAGCGCTGGGAGATCGAATAGTTGTGCGGAAGGTCGAGCGTATTGTCGAGCCCGGGGAAGGGCCGGTTGCCCCCGATCCCCGAAGCGGCCGAGGCACCCTTGTAGGCACCGAGCTCATCGGCCACGCGGTCGACCGCATCGCGCACCTTGTGGCGCACCTGCTCTTCCTGCACGAGCATCACGTTTTTCAGCCAGGAATACTGGATGAAAAAAATGCCCGCAAGCGACAGACTGATGAGTACGATGATGAGAGGGAAAACGCGTTTCACGGCCGGAAAGTAGGAAATAGGTCCCGTCCGCAAAAATAGGGCTGCGGCCGCGCCGATCGTGGCACAATTTATTGGCCTTTGACCTTTAACAAGTTTTGTAGTGTAACCCGTACATTTAATTAATATGGTAACCCCCGCTACCGGAGTGCTCCTGATCGCTGACCCTTTCCTGAAAGACCCCAACTTCATGCGTACGGTGGTGCTCCTCACCGAGCACCGCGAGGACGGCTCCATCGGGTTCGTCATTAACCGCCAGTATGAGAACACGCTCGACGAGCTGCTCCCAGAGATCGAGGGGCACAAGCTGCCGGTGTATTATGGCGGACCGGTGCAGATGAACACGGTGCACTTTCTCCACCGCTACCCCGAGCAGATCCCCGGCGGCATCGAGGTCATCAAGGGCGTGTACTGGGGGGGCGACTTCGATTCGGTGGTGGCCCTCATCAACAGCGGCGCGGCCGACCCCACAATGATCCGCTTTTTTATTGGCTACTCCGGCTGGAGCAACGGGCAGCTCGAATCGGAGCTCGAGGAGAAGACCTGGCTCACCGTTGAAGCCACGCGCCGCCTCATCTTCCACGAGCAGGCCGAAGAGATCTGGAAGGACTCCCTCAAGCACCTCGGCGGCGACTACGAGATGATGGTGAACTTCCCCATCGATCCGCAGCTCAATTAGGTAACGGTCCGCACAGTTGAACAATTACTCGTGCGCTGGTTTGATAACCGGATCCTGAACGCTCGAAGGATTCGTCCCCCTGATACAGATTTCCCTTCCCACGCATGCTTTGTCTTTTTTCGGATAACTTCTTTTTTCATTCACGGCGCGTCAGCGCCGGCATTTTATCGCCTCGGACTTTAGTCCGAGGAAAGTGAAGGCTTTTGAAGATCAGCGGCCTGTAGGGCCGCCACCTGATGGAGCGCCCTTCACGGCGCGCTCCTCACGATTCACGGGTTTCCTACTCCAGCATCACGCGCCGGTCTTTCGGGTACTTTACCTGGTAGCTGAGATTCAGCTTCCGCTCCTGCCCTGCCGGCAACTCGAACTGCCAGCTGATGATGCCCGTCTCCTTATCGAGCTGGCCATCGGTCTTCTCCTCCTCCACCGAAATTTCCTTAACCGTCGACACGGGCACCTGGTCGCTGATCGTAATGGACACCGCTGTACGCTTGTTGTTCCGCACCGTGATCTCCCAGGCACGGCTGTCGACGCGGTTCAAGCCCAGGAAGCGACGGGAGCTGTATTCCTTCACCAGCTTCCGCGTGATGCGGATGCCATTGTCCTTGCCGAGGGAAAGCGACAGCGTATCGGACGCCGCGTTGAGATCGAGGTAGGTCTTTCCGAGGTAGGCGCCTTCAAAGTACAGGCTCGCTTCACCGGGTGTCAGGTCAAGTTGCTGCCAGCCCGTAATCCGTGCCGTGAGGAAGGCGGCCGGGTCCACCTTGGGAGCGGCGTAGTAATCGTATGTGGCAGGAACGTCGATCTGCTTGATGCCAATGGTTGTGGTCTTCCCATCGGTCTCGAGCGAGTATTTCTCGTCAATCCGGTAAACAATGGTTGTCGGCTGGTATTCGGTCTGCACCGAAACGGTCTGGATGCTTTCCTTCGCAACCGGCGTCGCGGCGTATCCCATTTCCCCGGCGTCGCGCCGGACGCCAAGCCCGGTGGTCACCACCACGCTCTCGAGCGTTGTTTCTGACCGGGCAAGCGGGATGGTGTAATAGCCGGTCCGCACCTGCGTGTTACGCGATGAATAGCCCACGGCCGACACGCTCAGGTAACTGCCCTGCGCGACGCCGGCTATCCGGAAAAAGCCATTGGCATCGGCCGATACAGCGTTCCGCGTACCCGCCGCCGTTACCGTGGCGAAGGGCACGGGGTTGCCGTCCTGGTCGATGATGCGGCCGCTGATGTCACCGGGCGCCTGTCCACGTACCGGCGGCGCGCCGGCCACATAGAATCCCAGCATCCAGGGCTGCAGCTGCGACGGTGTGGCGTTGTCGTTGGGACTGCCGGTACTCAGCACGAGGCTGACGTCTTTCCAGGTCTCTCCGCTGCGCTGGTACACGTTGGCGTTCATCAGCAGCTGCAGCGGCTTCCCCACTTCGGTTACCCGCACGTCGTAGGTGGAGTACCAGCCGGCATCCTTTACGTTGTACGACAGGTCAAACTTCACGTTGCGCGCGTCGCGGCTGTCTACGAGGGCCGTCACCATGTATTGCACCGAGTCGCGTTTCTTTCCGAACTCGCGCAGCTGCGCCTGCAGGCGCGTCAGCTCGGCCTGCTCTTCGATGATGCGCCGCCCGTATTCGAGTTGCTTTTCGTACACCTCTGTCAGCCGCTGCCGCTGCAGATCGAGGGCTGCTTTGAGGTCCGGCGCCTTCACACCCGCCGAGCCGCCGATGGCCTGGTTCTTCTCCAGCATCTCCTCTTCCTTGCTATATACCTGGAGCTGCTTTTCATCGGCTTCCTTTCGCTGCGATACGGCGCGGATGCGCTCGATAAAGTTTTTCTCGTCCTGCTCCAGGCGGCGCTGCGTGAGGTAGTCGCGCGTGGCCTGCACCGACAGCAGGGTAATGTTCGCATCGGCTTTCAGCTGCACGCTTTGCGGGTCGAGTTGGTTGCTCATCCCGGTGAAGACGATCGCGTTGCGTCCCGCCGTGAGCAGGGCCGAAGCGCTGCGCTCCACGCGGGCTCCGGTGGAAAAGATAGTAACCCCTTTCACGGGCGCTTCGATGGATTGGGTTCTCGGCTGGGCAGTGGCGAACAGGGCTGTAAGCAGCAGCGCGACGAGCAGTTGGCAGGATCTCATGTGCGTGGATTGGCGGTTATCGATGTACGTAAGGCAAGCGATCCGGCGGAAAGGCTGCATTGCCGTCTGCCAACAGGTAATCCTCGATCCTGAAGGCGCACGCCTGTTAACGAAGAACGGATGCCCCTGGGCATCCGTTCTGTATTTTTCCGTGTAGCGCGTTAACGATTCACGATCGACGATTCACGTTACTCGTTGCTCGTGGCGCCTTCTACCAGCACGGTCACTTTGTTGTTGAGCACTTCCACGAAGCCGCCCTGGATATCAAAGGTGGCGGTGTGGTTTTGCTTGTCGCGGAGCACCTTCACGCGGCCGGCCTTGAGGGCGCTGACCAGCGGAGCGTGCTTGTCGAGCACTTCAAAGGAACCGCTCATGCCCGGCATCTGCACGCCGTACACTTCGCCGGAGAAAAGTTTGCGCTCGGGAGTCAGTATCTCTAAAGTCATAAAATCAGTTTGGAGTTTGGAGTTTGCGGTTTGGAGTTTGTTCGGGTAGCCCCAACTTCAAACTCCAAACATCAAACTGTAAACTTGTATTATCCCTGCGCCTGCGCCATCAGCTTCTTGCCTTTTTCGATCGCATCGTCGATGCTGCCTACGAGGTTGAAGGAAGCTTCCGGGTAGTCGTCTACTTCGCCGTCCATGATCATGTTGAAGCCGCGGATCGTTTCCTCGATGGGAACGAGCACGCCTTTCAGACCGGTGAAGGCCTCGGCCACGTGGAAGGGCTGCGACAGGAAGCGCTGCACCTTACGGGCGCGGGATACCGTCAGCTTGTCTTCGTCGGACAGTTCGTCCAGACCGAGGATCGCGATGATGTCCTGCAGCTCCTTATAGCGCTGGAGAATGAGCTTCACACGGTTGGCGCAGTTGTAGTGCGCGTCACCAACAACCGACGGCATGAGGATACGCGAGGTCGAGTCCAGGGGATCCACCGCGGGGTAGATACCAAGGTCAGCGATCTTACGCGACAGTACCGTGGTGGCGTCGAGGTGGGCGAAGGTGGTTGCGGGAGCCGGGTCGGTAAGGTCATCCGCAGGTACGTAAACGGCCTGTACGGAAGTGATCGAACCATTCTTGGTAGAGGTAATACGCTCCTGCATGAGACCCATCTCGGTGGCCAGCGTGGGCTGGTAACCTACGGCCGAAGGCATACGGCCCAGGAGAGCGGATACTTCGGAGCCGGCCTGGGTAAAGCGGAAGATGTTGTCGACGAAGAAGAGGATGTCGCGGCCTTTGCCGGTGCCGTCGCCGTCGCGGAAGTACTCGGCGATCGTGAGACCGGAGAGGGCTACGCGGGCACGGGCGCCCGGGGGCTCGTTCATCTGGCCGAACACGAAGGTGGCCTTGGAGTCGGCGAGCTCGTCCATGTTCACGCGGCTGAGATCCCAGCCACCTTCTTCCATGGAGTGCTTGAAGGCGTCGCCGTATTTCATGATGCCGGCTTCGATCATCTCGCGCATCAGGTCATTACCCTCGCGGGTACGCTCACCAACGCCTGCGAATACCGACAGACCGGAATAGGCTTTTGCAATGTTGTTGATCAGCTCCTGGATCAGTACCGTCTTACCCACACCGGCACCACCGAAGAGACCGATCTTACCACCCTTTGCATAGGGCTCGATGAGGTCGATCACCTTGATACCTGTAAACAGGATCTCGGAGGCCGTGGAGAGGTTCTCGAACTTGGGGGGCTTGGCGTGGATGGCGCGGCCATTCACTTTGGGCACCGGGGGCAGACCGTCGATGGGATCGCCGGTTACGTTGAACAGGCGGCCTTTTACAGCCTCTGTGGCGGGCATCATGATGGGACCGCCGGTGTCGACCACTTTCAGGCCGCGGGTGAGACCCTCGGTACCGTCCATGGCGATGGTGCGCACGCTGTCTTCGCCGAGGTGCGTCTGCACTTCAAGAACCAGCTTGTCACCGTTTTCTTTTTGTATCTCTAATGCGTTGTAAATCTCAGGAAGGCTGCCCTCGAACTGTACGTCGACTACGGCGCCGATGATCTGTTTTACCTTACCGACTTTTGCCATAAAAAGCGTTTAAAAGAGGCGTTTTTTTGGGTGATGGGGCGGATAGCAAGCGCTGCACCCCGTTTTCAGGCTGCAAAAGTAGGGAAAAGCGCGTTGAATATCGAAAAACGACCCGGGGAATATCGAATATTGGACGTACTGCCGCCCTGCCGAACCCGATCTCCCGCCTTCGATATTCGATATTCGTTATTCGATATTCGCTCTTCCAAACTCTTCCCGGTACCGCTGCAGGGCTTTCTCCTTCATCTTGGCCTCCAGCACCACGTCGACATCCTTTCCATAGGTACGGATCGGCTCATATATATAGTCGGCATGCGCTTCCTTGGGCGCGGCCGGCTCCTCGTGGTCGCGGCGGGAGCTCGAGTAGTGAAATACGGGGCGCAGGTCCCAGGTGCTGTACGCGAGGTGAAAAGCTTCCTCCTCCGGCATCCCGCCGCTGTGGAGCCGGTGGTGAAAGTAGTCGAACACGATCGGGATACCCGTCATCCCGTGCAGCGGCAGCAGGTCGGCCACGGTGTACAGCCCCGGCTTGTCGTCGTTCTCCACCGTCAGGCGCTGCTGCAGCGAGCCTGAGAGCTTCCGGAAGTTCTCCGCGAAGCGGCGGATGCTCTCCACCTTGTCGCCATAGGCGCCGCCGACGTGGATGTTGATCTTGTTCCAGTGCGAGGGCGGCAGGCCCATGAGGTCGAAGAGGCGGGCGTGGATCTCTAGATCGCGGATCGTATTGTCGAGGGTGGCGCCCGTGCCGGCCATCTTGTTGAAGGGCCCCGGGTGCGTGCTGAGGCGGATCGGGAGCCGGCCGCAGGCCTCAAGCCGCTCGCGGATGGCGGCGAAATCGGGCATCTGCTCCAGGTCGTATTCCGAGGCCCAGGGAAACAGCTCGGAGGTAACCCGGAACACCCCGACGCCCTGCGCCACATTCCATTGCAGGATCCGGTAAAGCGCCTCCACGTTTTGCAGCGCCAGCTGCGAGGCATAGGCGACGCCCTTCTGCTGGAAGGTGCGGCGGATCATCCCGCGGTTGGTGCTGATGCCTTCTTCGGCCAGTTGCACGTTGATACAGGCGTATCCGAGATTGAGCATGGGGAGCTGGTTTCGAAAACCGCGCCAAGACACGCGAAGACTTCTTCCCCGGACCCTCGCCCAGCCGGCTCACCTGCTCACCGCTCACTACTCACCCTCGCCTTATGCGCCGCCACCGCCTCCTGGTACACCGGGTCTGCCGCGGCTTCCTGCCATGCCTTATAGAAGATGGCCGCGCTCTCGGCCTTCACGGGATCGGGATCGCGGGGAAGCTCCGCGCGGCCATGGGCGCCGCTCTGACCCTTTTTATCGCGCGGCACGGCGCCCTTGTATTTCTGTCCCGAGGCGTGGTTGGCGTAGCGGCGGCTCCTTGTGTAGCCCATCTGCAAAAACTTGCGCGCCATATCCATCCCCACGAAATCGCCGGCATCGCGGTAGCCGGCAAAGAGCTCCAGCAGCTTCGCCGCCGAGACCCGGGCGATGTCGGGCGTGCGAAACCGCCAGTGCGGGAGCAACTCGCTTTTATAGGGCTGCACCAGCAACACACCCTGCTCGCCCTTCCCCATCCGGTACAACTCGGGGTGCGCGCGGAAATCGGTCTTGTTAAAGTCCAGCGTATAATCGAATCCCTTTCTCATTCATCGTTCCTTATTCTGTGCTCATTTCGATATTCGATATCCGTTATTCGATATTCGTTATTCGATATTCATACCAACCTCTTCGCTACGGGCACGTGTTTTGTAAAATAGAGGGTGTATGAAAAAGCTCCTCCTCTACCTGGCAACCTGCGGCTGCCTCCTCGCGGCCTGCAACGCCCAAACCCATGACAGCGACGACAGCAGCGGCATTGAGAGCGCGGCTGTTGCCGACAAAAAGGTCAGCAAGCGCGATCTGAGCATCGCCCGCGGCAATGCCTACAACGACCTGTTCCTCGACAGCACCGCGCTCATCGGCTACATAACGGCCAATAAGCTCCCCGACTCCATGGCCCGCCGCCTCGTTTCGTTTTACAATGCCCGCAACTACCAATACGCCTGGTTTTACTCCGGCGGCCTCACCGAGCAGGCACGCGGCTTCTGGAACCTCCTTGACTACACCATCAACCATGTAAAGGATTCATCGCTCCGCGACAAATCGCTGCAGAAGCGCATGGATGCCCTCACCAGCGAGGAAACGCTGCACTTTACCGCCGGCGACAAGTCGACGATGCAGACGGAATTCCAGATGACGCAGGCTTTCCTCAAATACATGCTTGGCTACTATGCCGACGGCCAGGTGAAGCGCAAGGAGATGGAGCGCTTCGTGCCCCGCAAGAAGGAAGACGTACAATACCTCGCCGACTCCATTCTGAAGAAAAAGCACAAGGACAATAAATACTACGACGATGTAAATCCTGCCTATGCCGGCCTCAAGCGCGAGGCGGGCCGCTACCTCGACATCGTGCGCAAGGGCGGCTGGCCTTCCATCAGCGGCCCGGCCAAGGCCTTCCGCCCCGGAGCCTCCTCGCCGCAGATCCGGGTGCTCAAGCAGCACCTGGCCCTCACCGGCGACATACCGGCCGGCGATACGAGCGCCGTCTTCACCGACACGCTGCTCAACGGCATCCGCAACTTCCAGGAGCGCATGGGCTACACCGCCGACGGCAAGCTCACCGAGACGCAGCTGAAGGACCTCAACGTGCCCGCCCAGACAAGGCTCGAGCAGATCGTGATGAACATGGAGCGGATGCGCTGGATGCCGGTAGCCCCCTCGGGTAACCTGATCGTGGTCAACATCCCCGAGTTCGTGCTCCACGTATTTGAAGGCAAGCAGAAGGCCTTCGACATGAACATCGTGGTAGGCAAGGAAGGACACAGCACGATGATGTTCAACGGCGACCTGAACCAGGTGGTGTTCAGCCCCTACTGGAACGTGCCGCCCTCGATCGTGAAGAACGAGATCCTGCCCAAGCTGGCTTCCAACCCCGGCTACCTCGATGCGCAGAACATGGAGCAGATCGGCACCGAGGGCGGTCTTCCGAAGATCCGCCAGCGCCCCGGCCCCGACAACTCGCTGGGCCGCGTGAAGTTTCTCTTCCCCAACAGCTTCAACATTTATTTCCACGATACGAATGCCAAGAGCCTTTTCTCGAAGGACAAGCGCGCCTACAGTCACGGCTGCATCCGGCTCTCCGACCCCGAGAAGATGGCCCAGTACCTCCTCCGCGACGACCCCAAGTGGGATCCCGCCAGCATCGAGGAAGCCATGAACGCCGGCACCGAACGCACCGTGCGCCTTAAGAACCCGGTGCCGGTGGTCATCACCTATTACACCGCCTGGGTCGACGAGGCCGGCCGCCTCAACTTCCGCGACGACATCTACGGCCACGACCGCGAGCTGGCGCAGAAGATGTTTACCGGGCAGCAGCAGACGGCGAAGCGATAGTCTGCTAGCCTGCTAATAATGTAGTCTGCTAATAATGTAAGAAAGCGTTCCGGTGGGACGCTTTCTTATTTCCAGGCGTCGCTTTGGGAAAGGATGAATGGCGCGGCTAGCACAATGCTCCTTACTTCAAAGGCAGCTCCGGCCGCGTCAGTGTTTCCCCCCGGCCTGTCTCGTCATCCCGTACGCCTGCGTACGGGATCTCTTCCCTTCCCTTCCGACGCATCAACAAATACTCCGCTGTATCATCTATACTGGTGCTGGGTGCGCTGTCGTTATTACGCCGTTGAGCCGGGGAGGATACAGTCGGAAGAGCCAAGGCAGTGCGCAGTCCGAGGAACCGCCGGGCCGCACGCACTGTGCCCGTCGGCAGCGGAGTGGCGGGCAGCCCCGAGAGATCACGGTACACGCCCACAGGGCCCGTCGGCAGCAGTGCGGCAGTGGAGTAGCCCCGAAAGATCCCGGCGCGAGCGCCGGGATGACGGGCGCCGTGGGGAGGGGGATTATGGGCGCGGCCACGACCAGCAACCTGGCTTCGACTGCAGCCCCGGCCGCGCCTGTGCTTCTCCCTGGCCTGCTTCGTCATTCCGTACGCCTGCGTACGGGATCTCTTCCTCTTGATTCCGGACTCATGCGAAGGCATCATACAGCCTCGTCATCCCTGCGCCAGCGTACGGGATCTATTCCCTACGCTCCGCCCGCGTACGGACCTATTCGACCATCTCAGTATTACCACATCACCACATTACCACATCACCCCATTATTTTTGCCTATGGCCTTTCAGCTGGTAGAAGTAACGACCCCTGCGCTCGCGCGCGATTTTTTGCAGGTCAACGTCGACGTTAATAAGAGCAACCCGAATTACATCCGTCCGCTCGACAAGGATGTGGATGATGTGTTCGACAAGAAGAAGAACAAGACCTTCCGCTTCGGCGAGGCGACGCGCTGGATCCTCCGCGACGGCGAGGGCCGGCTTGCGGGGCGCATTGCCGCGTTCACCAACAAGAAATACAGGAACAAGGGCGACGATGCGCCCGTGGGCGGCTGCGGCTTTTTCGACTGCATCAACAACCAGGAGGCCGCCGACATGCTCTTCGACGTGGCGCGCCACTGGCTGCTCCAGCGCGGGATGCAGGCCATGGACGGCCCCATCAACTTCGGCGAGCGCGACCGCTGGTGGGGACTTGAGGTGGAAGGTTTCCAGCCGCCGCTCTATTGCATGAACTTCAACCTCCCCTACTACAGGGAGCTGCTCGAGCACTACGGCTTCCGCCCCTACTTCAACCAGATCTGCTTCGGGATGGACATCAAGGCGCCGCTGACCGAAAAGATCCTGGAGCGCGCCGCCCCCTTCCAGCAGAACCCCGCCTTCACGGCGCGCACGATCGAAAAGAGCCGCCTCGAGAAGTACGCCGCCGACTTCGCCAGCGTGTACAACGCGGCCTGGGCCGGACACGGCGGTCTCAAGGAGCTCCGCACCGAGCAGGTCGTGATGATGTTCAAAAAGATGAAGCCCGTGCTCGACGAGCGCCTCGTGTGGTTCGTGTACAACGACGAAAAGCCAGCGGCCATCTTCGTCAACCTGCCCGACCTGAACCAGTGGTTCCGACACCTCCACGGAAAGTTCGGCCTCTGGGAAAAGCTCAAGTTCCTCTGGATCAAAAAGACGGTTCCCTGCACGAAAGCCACCGGCCTCGTGTTCGGCATTATTCCCGAATTCCAGGGCAAGGGCCTCGACGCCTTCCTCATCGCCGAAGCCGGCAAGGTGATGCAGCATATCGAGTACGAGCAGTACGAAATGCAATGGATCGGCGACTTCAACCCCAAAATGATCAACGTGGCGAAGAACATCGCCGATACCACCTACGTCAGCCGCAAGCTAACGACATACCGTTACCTCTTCGACCGCACGAAAGAGTTCAAGCCACACCCGATGCTGGGGTGAAATGTAGGATGGCTGATGTAGGATCTCGGATGTTATTTCGGATTTTTGATTTCAGATTTCCAGATTTGATGCAGGATAAAAACGGATCGCGTGCGATCCGTTTTTGCTTGGGCTACATCAAGTGACTTTGAACTGTTTGGAGCGCAAGCGAACTCGTTTGTTTTACCGGTACTCAGGACAGAGGCAACTTGAAGAAGAGGGGTAGATTGCGGATAGTTATGTGTTGGCCGCTATTGATGGAACACTCCGTTATTCGAAATGTTTATTCGCTGTTTTATGTTTAGAACTTCAATGCTTCTTTTGATCCTGTTTTTTGGATGCAATCATATCGAGACGCAAAAAACGTTGAGCTCCGAAGACATAAAGCGCATCGAAAGTCTGAAGCTTCTGGAAAAAGGCGAGCGGATCGAAAAATTCTATTCAGAATATAGAAAGAGCGTTGCTGGTAACTTTTATACCGATAGGCGATTTGCCAAATACTGGATAGACGAGCACGACAAGACAAAGAATGAAGTCAGTTCTGCACGTTACAGCGAAGTAGTCGCTGTGGATACTGTCTTTAACGCCGGGGCGACTTATACTCCGTTTTTACGTATCAAGAAGCGTGACAGCACCAGTTTCAAACTTTGCGTGGATGGATCACGAAACGACGTTCGGTCATTTTTTGAAGGAGCGCTGGCCGCTTGGCGGTTACATACCGGAGACTCTACCCACAGCGGCCAACGGGGGCAGTAGCGTTAGCTTGCTTTCCCAAAGTTGAAATATCTTTATAACAAACGCCACCGCAAAGCCCTGGTCGTTCGCGGCAAGCGGTGTTCTCCTGTCTTTAAGCAATTGAATTAACCAGAACTTTATGTTTCGACACATCTTGAGATCGAGTGTGTTTTTATTCCTGCCTGTATTTTTCATACAATGCAAGCCGAGCCAGGCTAAGCAGGAGGAACAAGCATATAAGCGCATCTACATTGACCAGTTTAAGCTGACCTACTTCAGGGCGTTACTTATCAAGAGCTACAATAATTCTAACGCCGTCCAGGAGATTATTAAAAGTGATCATAGCGGTTTCACCGAGCCAATCCTGAATGAGCGGGACTATAGCTTCATTGATAGTTTGACCACAGCCGACAACGAGATCATGCGCGTCGATTCAGCAAGAGGATCCCTGCGGGCAGAAGGAGCACAAGGAAAGCGTCCTTTGGGCTATATACTTAACAGCGTCAGAAGCCGCTGGCTGGATAGTCTTGCTATAAGGCGCTTCAGGCTTTCAGGCGCACGGAGCTGGACTCACCAGGCCGCAGGCCGCTAAGATGAATTATGCAGGCACCTGATAACGGGGCGGCTGGTCCATAAACCTTCAGTAAGCCGCTCTGAAAGAGCGGTATGTCACTGGCCCCAGGCGCAAGCCCGGGGTAAACAGCTAGTAACGGGCCAGCGCGCCCCGACAGGGCGCCGTGATTCGCCCGAACGAGCCGACTGCCCCAGTTGCCGGCGCAGGAGCACGGCACCCCTTCGGGGTGCGAGTATATAAAACACTCTCTGTTACCCCGGGCTTGCGCCCGGGGCCATCAACACGGCAACGCTTCGCGGTGCATCGATGAAGCGTCAAAGGCCACAGACGCAGCAGCAAGTGATTCGCGGCGCGTCGGTTCAGCTTAATTTCTCACTTGTGGCTTCAGCGATTTGCGGTGCATCTTCTAGCGCCCGGGCCACAGACGTGCAACTGCGCGTGCTTCGCTACCCAAGGCTTCGCGAAAAATAGCCCGGGGCGCTCCCCAGCACTGCACCGCCCGCTCCGTCCGCCGAAGCTTGCCATCTTCGCATTGCTGCGACGACCGGAGAGCGACGGCGGGCCTGCCATTTCTTCACACTTCCCTGCCTCCCGAAATCACTATCTTGCAGGCTCGAACCGTATGGAAAAATTCATCGTCTCCGCCCGTAAGTACCGCCCCCAGACCTTCGACACGGTCGTGGGCCAGGAACACATTACCACCACGCTCCGCAACGCCATCAAAACCGGCCACCTGGCGCATGCCTTCCTGTTTTGCGGCCCCCGCGGCGTGGGCAAGACGACCTGCGCCCGCATCCTCGCCAAGACCATCAACTGCGAGAACCCGTCGGCCGACGGCGAAGCCTGCAACGAATGCCATTCCTGCGTTTCCTTTAACGAGGGCACCTCGCTCAATATCCACGAGCTCGATGCCGCCTCCAACAACTCGGTAGACGATATCCGCGCGCTGGTCGACCAGGTCCGCTTCGCCCCGCAGGCCGGCAAGTACAAGGTCTATATCGTGGATGAGGTGCACATGCTCTCCTCCTCGGCCTTCAACGCCTTCCTCAAAACCCTCGAGGAGCCGCCGCACCACGCCATCTTCATCCTCGCCACCACCGAGAAGCACAAGATCCTCCCGACGATCCTGAGCCGCTGCCAGATCTTCGACTTCAAGCGCATCACCCTGCAGGACACGGTAAATCACCTCGCCGGCATCGCCGCCAAGGAAGGCGTAACAGCCGAAGAGACAGGCCTGCAGCTGATCGCCCAGAAGAGCGAGGGCTGTATGCGCGACGCCCTGTCCATCCTCGACAAGATCGTATCGTTCACCAACGGCGAGCTCACTTATAATAACACGCTCGAGCACCTCAACATCCTCGACGCCGACTACTACTTCCGCCTCATGGACTCCATGCTCGACCAGGACCTGGCCGGCGCGCTGCTCCTCTTCGATGACATCAACAAGAAAGGCTTCGAGGGCGACTCGGTACTCAACGGCTTCGCCGAGTTCGGCCGCAACCTGCTGATCTGCAAAGACAGCCGCGTGGCGGGGCTCCTCGAAGTGGTGGAAAGCTTTCGCAAGCGCTACGCCGAGTACGCGCAGAAGGTCGATGCCGGCTACCTCGTGAGCCTCCTCAACGTGCTCAACGAGGCCGAAGCCGGCTTCCGCACGGCCCGCAACAAGCGCCTGCACGTGGAGCTTACGCTCATCAAGCTTTGCTACCTCAGGCAGGCCCTGCAGCTCACTGCCGAAGGCGGCGGCGTTTCTAAAAAAAAAGTAACGGATAACACGCGTGTGCTGGCCTTCCGGGCCATCCCGCCTTTTGTGCTCGAGCGGAATAGCGAACCCGCCGAAGCCTATACCCTGGCCGCCGAAGCCAAGCTGGTAATCGAGGAGCCAAAGCCGGCCCGGATCGCGCCCCCGCCCCCTGCCGCAACGGCCCAACCGGAAACCCGGAAACCGGAAACCGCACCCGTTCCGTCCGCAGTAGCTTTAGCGAAGACGGATGCACCCAAGGCGAAGTTCAACCTCGCCGCCATCCGCAACCAGGCTGCCGTACAGGCCGGCCAGGTGATGACGGACCACCCGCTGACGGACGAAAACCTGGCCACCGGCTGGAAGGCCTTCATCCAGGTGCTCAAAGACGAGAAGAACCCCGCCTGGAACCCCTTCGAGATGGCCAACGTGCAGATCCGCGGGGAGCACGTGTTTGAGGCGATCGTCAACGACAATATCGCCTACCGCTTCCTTGAAGCGGAGCGCGCCAAGGCCACTGAATTCCTGAAAGGACATATCCGCAACCGCCAGCTCCAGATGCTGCTGACGCTCGAGGAAAACGGCCAGGGACCGGATCTTTCCGACCTGCCCCTCAGCTCGCGCGAGCAGTTCCAGAAGCTTTCCGAGCAGTTCCCGCTCGTCAGGGAGCTCCGCGACCGCCTGCGGCTCGAGCTTGATTACTGATAAACAACCAAAACCAACGACATGCATATTGAGCAGGACCTGAGCGTTCCAACCCAACCCGCCTACCCCACCGATTACTGGACCGGCGAAGCCGCCCGGATGCTGATCCAGGACCAGCGCACCCAGGAAGATGTGATCGATCACCTAACCGCCGGCGGCGTTCCGCGCGAAGACGCCGAAGCCATCGTGGGGCAGCTCGCCATGGCCATCCGCGACGCGAAGATCAGCCGTGCAAAAAAAGACATGCTGTACGGCGCACTCTGGTGCGGCGGCGGCACCATCCTCACGCTGGCCCACATCAGCTTTATTTTCTGGGGCGCGATCGTATTCGGTGCCATCCAGTTCTTCAAGGGTGTGAGCCGGATGAACGGCGACTAAGCCGCCGCCGGGAGCGCTGCCACCCAACACTATTAACGTAACTTGACCGTATGCTATCCCGACTGCCTTTGCTGCTCGCCTGCCTCCTGCTGTCTGCCGCCGCGTGGTCGCAACCAGATATCCCCATGATCTTCCACGCCCGTAGCATTCCCTTCAATGGCGGAAGCATCTCCTATATCGAGACCGGACGGGGCCGCCCCCTGCTGTTGCTCCATGGCGGCTTCCAGGACCGCAGCATGTGGCGCGACCAGGTGCTGCATTTCAACAACGAGTTCCGCGTCATCGCCGTCGATATGCCGGGGCATGGCGCCACTGTCGACGGGCCGCAGCGCCCGGATGCAGCCGCGGTTGTACGGACCCTGCTCGACAGCCTGCACATCGACAAAGTATCGATCGTGGGCCTTTCATTCGGCAGCGCCGTCGCCCTCGAGTTTGCCAGCCGCTACCCGGCCCGCGTGGAGAAGCTGGTGATGGCCTCGCCCGGGATCGCCGGCTGGGACGAAGACCACGCGATCCTTCCCGAAACGCTGAAAGCCTTCGGCGACATGAACGCGGCACTCGAGCGCAGGGACACCGCCGGGGCCGCGCGGCAGTTCGTGGAAGCCTGGTACGTGGGCCCGGCGCGGCGCGAGCTGCACCTGCTGCCTTCCCTGTATAAATACGGCATCAGCACGACCCTCCGCAACATGCAGGAGCACCATGCCTCCGGCTGGCCCGACTTCGCCAAGCCAAGCACCATACACCGTGTAAAAGACGTGACCATGCCGGTGCTGATCATGACCGGCACCGCTGATATGCCCGAAGTAGCGCGTGTGGCCACCTGGCTGCAGGCCAACCTGCCGGCGGCGCGCAGCGTGCGGCTCCTCGATGCGGCCCACATGATCAACCTCGAGCTCCCCACCCGCTTTAACCGCGAGCTGCTCCGCTTCCTGCGCGAGCGCTGAGAAGTCAACGGCACGATGCGCTGTCCTGTCGCCGTTAACAAGCGATTCACGGGGATAAACAAGTCCATAACACAGGGCCGGTCTAACTTGCCCCTTTTTGAGAGTATATGCAGCAGCACCAACAGGTCTTCCAGACGCAATCCCCGTCCCGCTGGCACCGCTTCCAGTGGAGCACGCGGCTCCTGCTGTTGCTGCTCGTTCTCGGTATCGTGGCGGTGATCGTGACCCTTCTGACGGCCCACAACCCCGACATGCCGCAGCTCCGCGAGTTTCGCCAGGCGCTAACCGACAGCAGCACGCAGCCGGGAAAAAGCCCGCTCGCGCGCCGCTATAAAAGCTTCCGCCAATACATCAGCCAGCACGAGCTGAGCAACAAGGCGCCCTACCGCCCCCGCAACGGCGG
This sequence comes from Flaviaestuariibacter terrae, assembly GCF_054777635.1. Lineage (NCBI taxonomy): Bacteria > Pseudomonadati > Bacteroidota > Chitinophagia > Chitinophagales > Chitinophagaceae > Flaviaestuariibacter > Flaviaestuariibacter terrae. The sequence goes on along the minus strand of NZ_BAAHAL010000022.1, from coordinate 53,480 downwards.
GCCGGCCGCCAGTGAGCTCCGCGCCGGCTTCTACGTAAACTGGGACCCGGAGTCGTTTGCCTCGCTGCAGCGCAACGTGAACCAGATGAACCTCGTCATCCCCGAATGGTTCTTTCTCCGCCAGCCCGATACGACCATTACCCCGCAGGGCGGAATGCAGGTCCGCTATTACGACAGCATTATCACGCAAATCGACCCGAAGGCCCTTGCCATCCTCCGCGCCGCGCGCGTGCCGGTGATGCCCAGCCTCACCAATGCCTGGCGGCAGGTCTTCCACGGCGAGCTCGTGCACCGCATCCTGGGCGACCCCGCGCGGAAAGAACGGTTCATCAGCCAGCTGATCCGGCTGCTCCAGGCCAATGGCTTCGCCGGTGTCAACATCGACTTCGAGGAGCTGCAGGAAAGCAGCAGCGAGCCGCTGGTGGCCTTCGAGCGCGAGCTCTATACGCGGCTCCATGCCGCAGGGCTCCTCCTGAGCCAGGACGTGTCGCCCTTCAACAACGACTACGACTACGCTGCCCTCGGGGCGTATAACGATTACGTGTTCGTGATGGCCTACGACCAGTACAGCCAGGATACGAAGGCGGGCCCGGTGGCCCACCAGAAGTGGATCGAAGCGGCGGTGGAAGAGGCCCTGCGACATCTCCCCGCGCGCAAGGTGGTGCTTTGCCTCGCGGCCTATGGCTACGACTGGCCACGCGAGCAGAATGCGCCCGAAGACGTCGACGTGCTGTCGTACCGCAAGGCGATCTCGCTTGCCAAGGAAGCGCAGGCGAAGATTGAATTCGACAACGACTCCTACAACCTGTATTTCTCCTATTACGACGACAGCGACGTGCCGCACGATGTGTACTTCACCGACGCGGCCACGACCTTCAACGCGCTGCGCTTTGCGAGCGAGGCCCATCTCGCAGGCACCGCCCTCTGGCGCCTCGGCTCGGAAGACCAGCGGATCTGGAAATTCTACCGCGGCCCGCTCACGCGCGACGCCGCGCGCGGCCTCGACTTCAGCAGCATCGCCCAGGTGCTCAGCTCCGAGAACGTATCGTACAGCGGTTACGGCGAGGTGCTCGACGTACTCGCAACACCGGAGAAAGGAAACATCAACTTCGAGATCGACAGCACCGACATGCTCATCGCCGAAGAGACCTACACCAACCTCCCCACCTCGTTCATGGCGCGGAAGTACGGCTGGAACGGCGCCGACACCGCGCGCAACCGCAAAAAGATCGTCCTCACCTTCGACGACGGCCCCGACCCCACCTGGACGCCGCGTATCCTCGACATCCTCTCCGAAAAAGGGGTGCCGGCCACCTTCTTTGTCGTTGGCCTCAACTGCGAAGAGAACATACCGCTTGTAAAACGGATCTACCGCGAGGGCCATGAGCTCGGCAACCATACGTTCACGCATCCCAACATCGCCGATGTGAGCCACAAGCGCGCCGTGATTGAAATGGAGTCGACACGGCTCCTGCTCGAATGCATCACGGGCCACAGCACCGTACTGTTCCGTGCTCCCTATAACGCCGACTTCACACCGGAGAAGATCGAGGAACTGATGCCGGTGGCCATTGCCCGCACCCACAACTACCTCGACGTGGGCGAATCGATCGACCCGGAAGACTGGGAGCCCGGTGCCACGGCCGACACGATCTTCGGGCGCGTTGTGCGGCTCAAAGAAAAGATCGAGCGCGAAGGCCGCGACCTTACGGGCGGTAACATCATCCTCCTCCACGATGCGGGCGGCGACTCGCGCGAAGAAACGCTCAAGGCACTTCCGCGGATCATCGACTACTACCGCAGCCGCGGGTATACCTTCACAACCGTTGCCGATTACCTCGGTAAGAAGAAAGAAGACGTGATGCCAGCGGTACCCAGGGGCAGCGGCTACTGGCTTATTCAAACCAACTACGTGCTGGCGATGTCCGGCTATTGGCTCGGCAAGGTGCTTTTTACGCTGTTTGTCCTGTTCATCATATTCTCGGTAGCGCGTCTCCTGCTGATGGCCGTCCTGGCGCTGCTTGGCCAACGACGCGAAAAGGCACGTGCGCTCCTCCTGCCCACAGCGGCCAGTTGCCCGCGCGTGTCGATCATCGTGCCGGCGTACAACGAAGAAGTGAATGCCGTGTCCGCGCTCCGCAACCTGCTCAACACGACCTACCCCAACTTCGACGTTGTGTTTGTCGACGACGGCAGCAAGGACAGCACCTACGAGCGCGTAGCGGAAGCCTTTGCCGGCGACCCGCGCCTGCAGGTGCTCCGCAAGCCCAACGGCGGCAAGGCCTCTGCCCTCAACTACGGCATTGCGCGCACCGACGCGGAGTACGTTCTCTGTATCGATGCCGACACGAAGCTGCATCCCGATGCCCTCTCGCACCTGATGAAGCATTTCCTCGCCGCCCCCGGCCCGGATGAACTGCCCGTGGGCGCGGTGGCCGGCAATGTGAAAGTGGGCAACGAGGTGAACCTGCTTACACGCTGGCAGGCGATCGAATACATCACGGCACAGAACTTCGACCGCCGCGCGCTGGGCTATGTCAACGCCATCACGGTGGTGCCGGGCGCCATCGGTGCCTTCCGCCGCGAAGCGATCATCGAGGCGGGCGGCTTTACTACCGATACGCTGGCCGAAGACTGCGACCTGACCATCCGCATCCTGCGTGCCGGCTATGCGGTGCGCAACGAGAACGCCGCGCTGGCCTTCACCGAGGCACCGGAGCGCACGCGGCCCTTTATGAAGCAGCGCTTTCGCTGGAGCTTCGGTATCCTGCAAACATTCTGGAAGCACAAAGACCTGCTGTTCAACGGCCGCTACGGCTGGCTGGGCTGGCTGGCGATGCCCAACATTCTCCTGTTCCAGTACATCATCCCGGCCTTCATCCCCCTTGCCGACTTTTTCATGGTATTGGGTCTTGCCACGGGCAATGCGCACAAGATTCTCCCCTACTACCTGGCCTTTATGCTTGTCGATGCGGCCATATCGCTGCTGGCCTTCCGGATGGAGCGCGCCTCGGCGCTCCGGCTCATCTGGCTCTTCCCGCAGCGCCTTATTTACCGCTGGCTGATGTGGCTTGTGCTGTTCCGCTCGGTGCGCCGCGCGCTCAAGGGCGAGCTGCAGCAATGGGGCGTGCTGAAGCGGACGGGCAATGTCGGCGAAGTGGTCACAGTTGGTGCCCCTGTGCGAAAAGCCTAGCTTTAGTACATGCACCCACAACTACAATCCCTGCAGCAGGAGGCCGCGGGCCTGCTCGTGATCAGCGAATCGGAAGCCGCCCTCGAAGCCTTTGAGCTCGCTCCGGGCGAAGCTCCTGAAAACGGACTGCTCCGGCTCGCCGCGCTGCCCGCCGGAACACCCGTAGAAATACAGGATGCCGCACCCTTCTTCGAGAAACAGGAACGCATGTACAGCGACCAGCCGGAGGGCGCCCGCTTCCGCTCGCTCGGCGAGCACCTGTCAGCGCAGCTGACGGAGCTGCGTCTTTACCGCGCCGGCAATATCCGCATCGAAGCTTTCCTGCTCGGCACCCTCCCCGACGGCACGCGCGGCGGGCTCCGCACCCAGCTCATCGAAACGTAGCAATGGAGTAATGAGCAATGAGTAATCAGTAACGAGTTATGCATAATAAAGCGGCCCCATCTTTCGATGAGGCCGCCTTTCGTTAATTCAGCTATTCGAGATCCTCGATCCTCGATCCGAGATCTGAGATCTGACATCTTCTTATTGCGTCGGTCCGCTGTCCACGCGGCTTTCGATCGTGCTCTGGATGGTCGACGACACGTTCGACAGCAGGTTGTAACCCGTAGCCGCTTCGATGGCATCCACCGACGTGCGGTAGTAGCCCCAGCTTTGGGAGTTTACGGTTTGCGTGTTCGGCGTGTTGACGGCGATCACGCGCGTGCTGGTGGTGATACGCGACAGGTCGCTGGTTCCCTGCGGGAGCACCACGAGCACTTTCCAGATCCGGTTGGGTACGGTGATGCGGCCGGCATCGATGGTATTGGCCGTGCCCGCGCTCCCGGTACCGCCCGTGCCATAGGAGCCCATGATGATGTATACTTCATTGCCCTGGTTGACAAGCGTGCGCTCGTAGTTCTCCAGGTTGGCCCAAGTCTGCTGGTTGTTGTTCGGCGCCTGCGGGATCATGTTGGTCATCAGGAAGGTGGCGCTGTTGTCGGCCACGCTGTAGGTGCGGTCGGCAGAGGGGCAGTTGTGGCCGCGGTCGAAGCCGGAGCCGCTGTACGAGGTGGAGCCTACATGGTACCAGGTGCTCGGCAGGGTAGCGTCGGAGCTGAAGTTGTCCTGGCGCGCCGTGCTTCCCAGCCAGCTCGGATCGAGGTGCCAGCTTACCCAGTTGGGTGTGGCGCGATCGCGGTTGTAGCTGAGGGCGTACTGCATCTTGCTCATAAGATAGTTCGTGTAGTACGCTACGTCGGCTACGGCACCGCTTGGGTTGCCAAGGGCCATATTGTCGGATTGGGTTCGGAGCATGCTGCCCGACATGTCGGGGGCTGTCTGCCGGTCGTGCCAGGCTACGTTTTGCTCGCCGGCGGGCGCTGCGCCGGGATCCTTCTTACAACTGCTGAATACCAGTGTCAGGGCCAGTACGGCCGACAGGGTGCGAACGGTTTGCGTCATGTGTGTGCGGTTTGGGTTTGAGGTTATAAAAATCCGGTTCTTCCGCGTACGCGGGTATGCGAAGACGTTACGTTTTTATGAATTCAAATCGGGGGGTGTTTGACCAGGCAGGACGCGATCGGTCGGGGCGGCACAGGGCGGGTACACAGCAATCGGAATAAGAAAAGTAAGCAAAGGCTCAGATATCCTTCAACAGAATTTGTCCACATAAAGGGGAACACTTAGCAGCCGACCGATGATACCGCGGGAGACATGCCCGAGCAAGGCGCAACAACCAGCATTCCGTTTGGAGCATAAAAAAGCCCCCGCCGTCGGCGGGGGGCTTTCCGTATTTCTACAATTCTACCAGTTGATCTCGAGGCGGTTGTTCTTCCGCACAACATCGGCCATGCGGCGCGTCGGGTCGATCTCCACCGACTGGATATCCGTCAGCGGGTGGCCCGATACGATCTCGTAGGTGGGATGCGTCCACTTCCAGGCCTCGTACACCTTGCGGCCTTCCTGGCCGGGCTCGGCGGGCTTCTCGCCAAACTGCAGGTACTGCGGAATGTAGTGCCACTCGCTGCTGCCGTCGCGGAAGGTCACCTTCACATCGACTGGCATCGGCACCATGCCGTCGTTGCGCAGGCGGATGCGGCTTCCGGAGCCGTCGGTCCACAGGCTGTCGACAGCGTAGTCGATGGTCTTGGTGCTGTTGACCCAGTAGCCGCGGTACCAGTCAAGCTGCAGTCCGCTCACCTTTTCGGCAACGCGGATAAAGTCGTTGGGATTCGGATGCTTGAAGCGCCACAGGCGGTAGTACTCCTGCAGGATGCGGTCGCGCACGGCGGCGCCGGTAATGTACCCGAGCTGCTCGATGAACACCCCGCCCTTGCTGTAGGCCGCATTGCTGTAGGCAAAGTTGGTATTGAACTGGTCGGCATGTGTCGTCAGCGGCTCCTCGCGCCCGCTGCGCACCAGCGAGAAATACCCGGCGTAGATATCGTCGAACATATGGTTGCGGCTCGCCGTATCGGCGCTGGCGCGCTCGGCAACGGGAAGCTTGCTGCGGCGCACGACCGAGTCGTAATAGTTGTTCACGCGCTCGGCAGCCCATTCCGTGAAGCCTTCGTCCATCCAGGCCTGCTCGCTTTCATTGCTGGCGAGCATCCCCTGGTACCAGGTGTGCATCCACTCATGAAAGGCCGTGCCGATGGAGGCGCTCGAGATCATGGTGCAGTTGGGATATTCCATACCGCCATCGCCGCCATGTATAAAGGAATATTGCTTGTAGGGATAAGGGCCGAAGGTCTTCGCGATGAAGGGATAGACGATCACGGCGGCATCGGCTACCAGGTTCCACCTGCGGTCCTCATCGGCGCTTTCCTTCGGATTCTTGTACAGTACGTTGATGGTGGGTCCGTTGGGCACGGTGCGCACGAGATGCTTGAAGCCGGGATCGGCAGCCCAGGCAAAATCGTGCACGTTGGGTGCGGCGAATTTCCAGGTGCGCTTGCCGGCGGGGTCGAGCGGGTGGGCGCCCTTGGGCGCGTAGCCGAAGCCGACTTCTCCGGCATTGGTAATGGTGCCGGAGCCGCCGAGCAGGTAGCTTTTGTCGATGCGGATCGTTACGTCGTAATCGCCCCACACACCGTAGAACTCACGCGCGATGTACGGCGTCGGGTGCCAGCCTTCGTAATCATACTCGGCCAGCTTCGGGTACCACTGCGTCATCGTGTAGCGTGTTGTGGTTTGCGGGTTGTCGCGGCCGCTGCGGCGCACCTGCAAGGGCACCTGCGCGGTCCAGGCCATATCGAAGGTGACTTTCGACTTCGGGAGGATGGGCCGGTCGAGCTGCACTTCGAGAATGGTCTCGTGGAGCTTCGTTTTTTGCGGACGTCCGTCCATGCGCACGGAGTTGACGTTCTCGTAGCCGATCTCATCGGGCTTCAGGTTCGCGATCCGGTCCTTGACACGCGGATCCCAATCCGCTATCTCAACGCCGTTGCGCTTGCCCAGCACGATACCGCCCTGGCGGCGGCTCCGGACATCCATCATGCTGTTGGGCTGAAATGCATTCCAGTACAAATGAAAAAATACGCGGCGCAGCGTGTCGGGCGAGTTGTTCCAGTAATCAACTTTTTGCTTGCCGGTAAACTGGTTCTTCTGCACATCGACGTCGATGTCCATCGTGTACTTCACGCGTTGCTGCCAGCGATCGGGCTGGGCGATGGCGGACAAGGCAAGCAGGCTAAGGAGGGTGAAAACAGTAAGGCGTTGTTTCATCAGTGTTCGGAGTAAAATTTAATCTTCGTTTCTGTTTGGCTAAAGCGCTCAAGTTAAGAAAAAATGGTCCTGCTGGAACCGCGGGCACACGTCCCGGCATTCAATCTTTTCGTTTCAAGTGGAATTTTATGTGAACGGTACGAAAAAGCCCGGATCCTTTGTCGATCCGGGCTTCGGGTACTGCTATATCGTTAGAAGGCGAGCTTGTCCTTGACGAGCTTGCCCATGCGGTTGAAGTACAGGTAGCGGCGCTTCAGGTCGCCCTTGCTCACCTTGATGCGGAACTGCTCGCCACCACCCTCGGCCGCCGTGAGGTACAATTGCGAGACCTCGCGCACCTGCCAGTCGGAGAACTTGCTTTTCATAAAGCCATCCTTCACATCGGCGGAAAGATGTTCGAAGGAGCTGGCTTTTTCCGAGCCCTGCCACGCGCCCTTCCTGTTGTAATGCGCGATCATACGCGCGGTGTCGGAGAGGAAGCGCACACTGTAGTCGCCGAGATTATCGCCGTAAACCACCTGCTTTGCCTGCGGGTATTGACGCGCGAAAGAATCAGTGACGGCGGCGGGAATCTTGCCCAGCTGGGCGGATGCGGAGAAGGAGAACAGGACGGCACAAAGACAGGCCAGCACGAAAGAACGGAACATGGTGGATGTGGTTTTTTTAAGGAAAAGGAAAATTAGGGCTTTCCGCCGATAACCACCACGATTTCTCCCTTGACGCCCTTTTGCACAAAGTAGTCATGCACTTCCTGCAGGGAGCCGCGTACATGCTCTTCGAAAAGTTTGCTGACCTCGCGGCTGACGGAGCAGGGACGGTCGGCGCCGAAGTAGGTGATGAATTCGGCGAGCGACTTCACAAGACGCATCGGCGATTCGTACAGGATGATGGTGCGCTCGTCGCCGGCGAGTTGCGTGAGCAGCGTGTGCCGCCCTTTTTTCGGGGGAAGAAATCCTTCGAAGCAAAAGCGGTTCGTGGGAAGACCGCTGCTCACCAGCGCCGGCACAAATGCCGTGGCACCAGGGAGGCTTTCGATCTTAATGCCGCTGCGCACACACTCACGTACGAGGAGGAAGGCCGGGTCGGAAATGCCGGGCGTGCCGGCGTCGGTGACCACCGCCATCTTCTTGCCCGCGAGCAGCTGGTCCACGAGATGCTGCAGCACCTTGTGCTCGTTGTGCTGATGATACGGTGCCATCGGCTTCTGGATCCCGTAGTGCTGCAGGAGGCGTCCCGTCGTCCGCGTGTCCTCGGCGAGGATCACATCCACTTCCTTCAGCACCTCGAGGGCGCGAAGCGTGATGTCTTTCAGGTTGCCGATGGGCGTTGGAACGAGGTAGAGCATAAGATCTTTTTATCGCGGATCTCAGGATCTCGGATTTTACGAGACGCATAGATCCGAGATCATCAAATCCGAGATCATCAGATGATCTCGTAGTATTCCATTACGGGATTGGCGAGCAGCTTCCTGCTGGCTTCGTCGGCGATGGCGCGGGCCGCTTCTTCGGAGTCGGCATCGATCTGCAGCGTGATGCGCTTCCCGATACGCACGTCGCCGACGCCTTTGAGGCCCAGGTTCGACAGGCCGTTGAGTACGGCTTTGCCCTGCGGGTCGAGAAGGTCTTTCAGCGGCATTACGTTTACCTGTATCGTATAGGTCATCGAAAAAGGTTTAGAAAGGTTTTGAAAGGTTCAGCGGGTTTTGAAAGGTTTTGGAAGGCTCTGAAGGGTTGAGGTTTCAGCGCCGCTGCAAAGTAAACTCATATCTACCGGATAGGATCACTTCCGACTTCCTACTTCCCACTTGTATCAAACGGTGATGTCTTTTTCCTCGCGCGCCGGCAAGGTACCAGGATTCGCTACAGTGGGCTCAGGCGAAAAGAACGAGAGGACAACATAGAACACGAAGATGAGGGGCACCGCGAGCCAGCCGAGCCATACGGCCAGGCCGATGGAAACCACGAGCAGGATATACTTAAGCAGGTTGCTACGGAGCGAGAAGTCGCGGAACTTGAGGGCCATCATGGAGTGGCGGCTCACCATCAGGTAGGCAACCACGGCGATGATCGCGTAGAGCAGCCAGGGCTTCAGCAGCGCCGGGCCAACACCGAGGTCGTCGCCATACCAGATGGCCAGCGGCAGCGAGGCCACCAGCAACCCGCCGGCCGGCGAGGGCACTCCTTCGAAGCTGTATTTCTGGGTCGTGCTGATGTTGAACTTGGCAAGACGCCAGGCCACGGCACCCGTGAAGATGAAGGCCGGGAACAGGTAGCCCCAGTTGATGTCGAGACCAGCCTCGTCGCGGGCATAGGCCATGCGGAGCAGCTGGTACAGGATCATCCCCGGCGCCACACCGAACGACACCATATCGCTGAGCGAGTCGAGCTGCTCACCCATCCCGCTTTGCGCCTTGAGCAGCCGCGCGAGAAAGCCATCAAGGAAATCCACCGCTGCGGCGGCGAAAAGAAACAGCGAGCCCCAGCAGATCTTCTCCGGCAGGTTCACCGAGGTGCCGGTCAGGGAGTTCTCGTCGACGCCGACGATGATCTCACCGGTTTGCAGCACGCACACGATCGCCAGGCAACCGAAAATGAGGTTCAGGAGTGTAAAGAAGTTGGGGATCTGTTTCATGCACGCGGGGTTGATGCAGGCAAATATAGGTACGCGTTGCGGGAAAGGTTTTGAAGGTTCTGATGGTTCTGCAGGTTCTGAAAGTTAGTTCCTACCCGAAGCTCCCTTTGGTCCGTCATTGCGGGAATGACGGCGTAATGCGCCGGCCGACGAAGCAATCCGATCCGGGCTCTCACTGAGACCGGCTGCAGTGAAGGCCCCGCCCGATTGCTTCGCTTCGCTCGCAATGACGTTCTTTCGATTCGATCCGCGTTACCCGCGTTATCCCCCTGCTATCTTTTCATTGCGGCTTCGATCTCCTCCACCGTGATCGGTATTCCTTCAAACAGGTCGATGTTGCCGTCCTTCGTGATCCAGATATTGTTCTCGATGCGGATGCCCATCTGTTCTTCTTCGATGTAGATGCCGGGCTCCACCGTAAAGAGCATGCCCTCGCGGATCGGCTCGGTGCGGGTGCCGAGGTCGTGCACGTCGAGACCGAGATGGTGCGAGATGCCGTGGTAGAGATACTTGCGGTAGGCGCGGTTGTCGGCGTCCTCGTTCTTTACGTCGCCCTCGCTGAGCAGCCCGATCTTCAGGAACTGGCGTGTCGCCTCCTCGCCCACCTTGTCGGTATACTGGAGAATGGAGATCCCGGGCTTCAGCAGGCTTTTCGCATAGTCGTGCAGGTGAAGGCAGGCATTGTATACTTCGGCCTGCCGCGCCGTGAACTTCCCGTTGACGGGAATCGTGCGCGACAGGTCGGCGTTGTAGCCGCCGTACGCCGCACCGAAATCGAGCAGCAGCAGCTCGCCGTCCTTGCATTCCTGGTTGTTGCTTACATAATGCAGCGTGCGCGCGCGGTCGCCCGAGGCGATGATGGAGCCATAGGCCTCACCCGAGGCGCGCTGCGACAGGAAGCTGTGAATGATCTCGGCCTCCACTTCGTATTCCATGACACCCGGCTTCACGAACCGGCACACGCGGCGGAACGTGTTGGCCGTGATCTCGATGGCCTTTTTCGTCACCTCGATCTCGAAGGGTGTTTTGATCGCGCGCAGCTCGCCCATGATCTTTGCGGCGCGCTCGTAGCGGTGCAGCGGGTAGCGGCGCTGCATCTCCGCGATATAGCGGTAGTCGCGCGTTTCGGTATGGCCGCCGCGGCGGTCGTTCTCGTTGCTGTCGAGGTAAATGTTATCGGCCAGGTGGATCCAGGGCTGCAGCAGCCCTTCCAGCGTATCGAGCCACACGATGCTGGTCATGCCGGAGATGGCCGTGGCTTCCTGGCGGCGGAGCCGCTTGCCGTCCCACTTTTCCTTCAGTTCGTTGGGCCGTACCAGCACCAGCACCTCGCGGTATTTCGGATCGGGGTTGTCGGGAAACAGGATGACCATTGTGTCTTCCTGCTCAATCCCGCAAAGCCAGTACAGGTCGCTGTTTTGCCGGAAGGGGTGCAGGGCGTCGCCGTTGCTCTGCACCTCGTCGTTGGAGACGAAGATGGCGATCGAGCCGGGCTTCATCTTTTCCATAAAGCGCTTGCGGTTCGTGGTGAAGAGCTCGGCGTTGAGGGGCAAGTGTTTCATGGCGGCAATGTACTCGGGTATCGTGAATCGGCAATCGGCAATCGTGAATGCGTTTCGCAAATATTCATCTGAGGCCGGCCTGACTCCCTCCCTTAGGAAGGGTCGGGGATGGGTCATCTCCCCTTCCCTTGGGGAAGGGGCCGGGGGATGGGTCTCTCGCGGCTTTCCGCGCGGGAAGCTCATCCACAACAGTTTTTTAATGTGTATCGCTTACACGCCCCTCAAAATGCTATGGCACAAACTTTTACCTTTGCAGCCTAAACAAACGATTGCTTTTATGTCAGTACCTACAATTTACTTCCCGCAGGGGAAGCTGGTGAAGATTGGCCTAACCAAAACAGAGAGCATTCATTATCAATCAACACCTGAGGAGCTCGTACAGGACACCCTTCGCATGGGCGAAGGCACCCTGACCGACTCCGGCGCCCTCGCCATCAACACCGGTGAGTTTACCGGCCGCTCGCCGCTCGACAAGTTTACCGTAAAAGACGAGGTCACCGAGAACACCGTACACTGGAACAACTTCAACATCCCGATCGAAGAAAAATACTTCTTCAGCATCCGTGAGCAGATCCTCGCCTACCTCAACAGCCAGCCCGAACTTTGGGTGCGCGACTGCTACGCCTGCGCCGACCCGCGTTACCGGCTCAACATCCGCGTGGTGACGGAAAAGCCCTGGACCAACCTCTTTGCCTACAACATGTTCCTCCGCCCCGACGAGGAGGAGCTCGAAGACTTTGAAGCCGAATGGACCGTCCTGTCGGCACCCGGCCTCCACCTCGACCCGGCCGTCAGCGGCACCCGCCAGCACAACGCCGCCGTGGTATCGTTCAAGCACAAGACCATCCTCATCGCCGGCACCGGGTACACCGGCGAAACCAAGAAAGGCATTTTCACCATCCTCAACTACATCCTTCCGCAGGAAAAGAACGTACTGAGCATGCACTGCTCAGCCAATATGGACGACAGCGGCGACACGGCCGTTTTCTTCGGTCTTTCCGGAACGGGCAAAACGACACTCTCCGCCGACCCGAAGCGCAAGCTGATCGGCGACGACGAGCACGGCTGGACCGCCGACGGTGTCTTTAACTTCGAAGGCGGCTGCTACGCCAAGCTGATCAACCTGTCGGAGGAGAAAGAACCCGAGATCTTCCACGCCATCCGCCCCGGTGCCATCGTCGAAAACGTACAGTTCTACCCGGGCACCAACAAGATCAACTTCGACGACGCGTCGATCACCGAGAACACGCGCGTTTCCTACCCGCTCGATTTCATTTCCAACGCCGCCGAGCCCTCCATCGGCAACGTGCCCCGCAATATCTTCTTCCTTACCTGCGACGCCTACGGCGTGCTGCCCCCGATCTCGAAGCTCACCAAGGGCCAGGCGATGTACCAGTTCATCTCGGGCTATACGGCTAAGGTAGCCGGCACCGAGGCGGGCGTTACCGAGCCCAAGCCGACCTTCTCGGCCTGCTTCGGCGCTCCCTTTCTCCCGCTGCACCCCGGCAAATACGCCGAGATGCTCGGCCGCAAGATGGAAGAGAACCAGGTGAACGTGTGGCTCGTCAACACCGGCTGGACCGGCGGACCCTACGGCGTCGGCAGCCGCATGAAGCTGGGCTTTACCCGCGCCATGATCAGCGCAGCCCTCGATGGCGCGCTCGACAACGTTGAAACCGTTACCGACCCCGTATTCGGCGTAGCCATCCCGAAGGAAGTGCCCGGCGTGCCCACCGAGCTGCTGACGCCCCGCTCCACTTGGATCGACAAGGCAGCCTACGACGAGAAGGCAAAGTACCTGGCCGGCCTGTTTATCAAGAATTTTGAAAAGTATGCCTCGGGCGTGAGCGAGGAGATCCGCAACGCCGCCCCGAAGGCCTGATGATTTTTCGCTTGCTGTATGATGACGAGAGCCCCCGGAAACGGGGGCTTTTCTTTACGGGCAATGCCGCCAAAAAGAGCTTTTTCACCTCCAAAAAGGAGGCGTTTGCCGTAACTGTCAGCCGCTTACCCCTGGGCCTGAGTAACTTGAATACGAAATCCAAATGGCTCATCGTTAACCGTGAATATGAACCTGACCGCCTTCAGCCTCCCCGTACTTCTCATCGCCTTCGCAGGCATGCGCCTCGCTCCTTCCGCCAAAACGATCATCGCACCCGACGCGGCCTCCTCCCGCCTCGTAACGGCCGAAAAGCCGTCCGTCACCGCCGTCCGTGCCACCGCGGCGACGATGCGCGAGGAAAGCGCGGAGCTCATTCCCTGGTCGGCCCGCCGCATCGTGGGCTGGGAAGATTTCCAGAGCGCGCCGGTTCACGGCACCGAGGCCGTCGCCTCCACCAGCACCTCGCTGGGCCTCTCCTACCAACTGAAGGACGGCGAGCTTAGCTACAACATCACCTGCAACTTCCAGAAGACGAAGTCCTGGGGTCTCATGAAAACGGAATACATCCTCGCCCACGAGCAAGGTCATTTCGACATCACGGAGCTCATGGCCCGCAAGCTGTACCAGGCCCTGTCGACCTATCCCTTCGACCGCCGCAACTTCAAGCAGGACCTCACGCGCATCTACAACGACATCGTCGCCGAAAAAGAATCGCTGCAGAATACCTACGACCGCGAAACCGACCACAGCCGCAATCGCCGCGTGCAGTCCGAATGGCTTGCCCGCATTAACGAGCAGCTCGAGGCAACGCAGGCCTACGCCACGTACCCGTAAGAATGTCGGATGTCGGATGGCTGATGTCTGATTTAATGTACAGATACTAAAATGGATCGCGTTGCGATCCATTTTGCATATCTGACGTCTTGGGTCAGGCATCAGGCATTATTCGAATACGTGAAAGCGGATGTTGAGCTGGAGCCAGCTTTTGGCGTCACGGCCCTCGATATTGGCGGGGGTCCACTTTCCGCTGTTCTTCACAAGTGTAAGGGCGGCGTCCTCCAGGCCATAGCCGAGCTGGCGGCCAATCGTGCGGGTTTCGCCCACAGTGCCGTCGGCATTGATGGCAAAGCGTACGGTAACCACGTAAAAGCCCGGCTGCAGGCCCTGCTTGGCCGCTTCAAGACCGGCATTGAGCACGAGCGCCGACGAATTCACGTAGCGGCTCCACTTGTCGTTACCGCCCGGGAAAAACGGGGGCGTATCCACATAGGGATAAACATAATCGCTATTGGCTAAGTAAGACCGGACGTCCTGGAGATTCTGACGCTCGGCAGCTGTCTGGGCAAAGGCACTGCTGCCGAAAAGGGCCAGCAGGCAAAAGAGTAGGCTGTGTTTCATGTCGATTAGGAGGTTAGCAACAGCCTAAGCTGTTCAAATTGCGTGCAGGATTTTCCTAATATGAAATTCGCCTACGGCTGGGGTGTTTCTTGCCCGGTTTGTAGACCCCGGGGATTGAAGGAGGTGGAGTTGAAAGGTTTTTCACCGCGAAGAGAATAAGAAAAGAAGCCGCTACGCTAAGGTTACTGCAATAAAAAACGTCCCGCCTGGGCGGGACGTTTACTATCTCTTAGCGAGTACCTTAGTTCACTTCTTTTCTTAGCGGTAAAAACCTTCGCTTACTTCGGCGCCTTAAAACAACCCGAACAGCTCGGCGTCGATCAGGTTGATGATCTTTCCGAAGTCCTCGTTGCGCTCACCGAACTTGTTCTGGTCGCCGTTGATGATCAGCAGCGGACCTTCCTTGTAGCCGTCGATCCACTTGTTGTAGTAATCGTTGAGGCGCTTCAGGTAATCGAGGCGGATGTTCTCCTCGTAGTCGCGGCCACGCTTCTGGATCTGGCCCACGAGCGTCGGTACGGAGCACTGCAGGTAAATGAGCAGGTCGGGCGGCTGCACCATGTTTTTCAGCGTGGAGAAGAACGTAAAGTAGTTATCGTAATCCCGCTTCGTCATCAGCCCCATCTCGTGGAGGTTGGGCGCGAAGATGTGCGCATCCTCGTAGATCGTGCGGTCCTGGATGACGGTTTCGGTGCCGTGCTGGATGTCGATCAGCTGGCGCAGGCGGCCATTCAGGAAGTAGATCTGCAGCGGGAAGCTCCAGCGCGGCATGTCTTCATAAAAATCGTTCAGGTAGGGATTATCGTCCACGTCCTCGAACTGCGGGATCCAGCGGTAGTGCTTGCTGAGCATTTCGGTGAGCGTGGTCTTGCCGGCGCCGATGTTACCGGCGACGGCGATATGTTTTGGCTTTTTATTTTTCGGCATAAACGGGAGCGGTGGGATGGGGCTGGGCCAAATTAGCGCTTAGGGTTGACTTAAAGTAATTTTTTATTGTAGGTAATTGAGCCCCATAAGGCGGCGTACATCGGCCATGGTTTGTTGTGCGCTTTCGCGTGCCGCCTCGGCGCCGCGGGTCATAATGCGCTTCAGGTAAGCAGTGTCCTTGCGTATCTCGGTGGCACGGCTCCGGATCGGCGCGATAAAGGCAACCATGTCTTCCGCCAGCTGCTTCTTAAGGTCGCCGTAGCGGATGTTGGCGCCATTGAAATCGGCGCGGTATTTCGCCACAACGTCGGGCGCGCTTACGAGCTCCATGATCTGGAAGATGTTCTGGATATAATCGGGCATTTCCGAGTTGGGCTCCGTGGGCCCGCTGTCGGTCTTGGCCTTCATTACCTTCTTGCGGATAACGTCGTCGTCGTCGGCGAGGTAAAGCGTTGCATTCTGGTTTTCGCTCTTGCTCATTTTACCGGCCCCATCAAGCGAAGGCACCTTCACCAGGTCGGCGCCGAAGTTGAAGGCCGACGGTTCGGGGAACAGCTCGCCGTAGCGGTGGTTGAAGCGGTGCGCGAAGTTGCGGGCCATCTCGAGGTGCTGCTCCTGGTCTTTGCCCACGGGCACAAACAGCGCGCGGTGAATGAGGATATCGGCCGTCATCAGCACGGGGTAGGTAAGCAGGCCGGCGTTGACGTTCTCGGGCTGTGCGCGCACCTTGTCTTTGAAGGTAGTGGTCTTCTCCAGCTCCCCTTTATAGGCAAGCATGTTGAGCAGCAGGTACAGCTCCGCGATCTCGGGCACGGCGCTCTGGCAATACAGCGTCACCTTTTCGGGATCGAGACCGGCAGCGATGTTTTCCGACAGCACATTGAGCACGCTGTCCTGCATCTGGCTCGTATCGGGGTGCGTGGTGAGCGCGTGCCAGTCGGCCACGAAGAAATAGCAGTTGTATTCTTCCTGCATCCGCACATAATTGCGCATCGCCCCGAAATAGTTGCCCAGGTGCAGCTGCCCCGTCGACCGGATGCCGCTGACCACGATTTGCTTGCTCATAAAACCTCGATTGGAGCGCGAAGATAAATCCAAGTTTGTAGTTTGGAGTTTGTAGTTTGGAGTTCAGGAGCCCCGGGCCTTTCGGCACATTTGGCCGGCTCCTATTCACCTATGCGTTTCCTGCTTTCTGCTGCTTTTTCCTTCGCCATTTCAGTTGCCGCCGCCCAGCATTCGTGGGACCCGGCTTCGTTCTATACCGATGCGCCGCGGGCAACGCTCCTGGAGACCAAGGGGCCCGTTCGCGCGTTGGCGGCGGCTTCCTGGCCCGAATGGTACCAGCGCAGCTACGACAGCATCGTGCGGACCTGGTATCCGTCCGGCAACCTGCAGACGGAGGAACACTTCACACGTCCCTGGGGGCAATTCAGCATGTCGTGGACCTACCGCGATAACGACCGGCGCGAGCCCCTGCGGGTAGACAAGGCCGGGCCGGGTGGCAAGGCGGAACCGTACCAGGAGATCCGCTACGACTCCACCGGCATGGCGGAAGTGACCTGGCTGGAGAACGGCATCCCGCAGCGCCGCAGCTTCAGGCGCGTACTCGATCCGAAGGGACGCGTGCTGGACGAAACACGCTTCCTGGGCAGGCAGGAGGAATACCACTACCAGTTTGACTACGACGCGAGCGGACGCAAGCAGGAGGAGCGCCATCTCGACCCCAACGGAATTCTTGCCGACGCATACAGCTTCCGCTACGACCTGCACGGGTGGCTTATCCAGGAGATCCACAAGCGGCCCGGCGATAAGATCGAAGACATGCAGCTGCACGACTACGATACGAAAGGACGGCGCATCCGCACGTCCTTTTTCGAGGCGGGTTACTACCTCGACCGCTATGCGACCTACGCCTACGACAGCGCGGGCCGTAAGACAGAAGAGAGCTCGTACTACGCGAACGGAACCCTGAGCGGCCACAGCATCTACCGCTACGATGCCGCCGGCGACCTCCTGGAAAGCAGCTGGGGCAACGCTCCCGAGGTAGACCGGCGGGTAACGTTTGATGCGAACGGACATACGCTGCAGGATTTTCAATGGTCCGGCGAAACCCGGTCGGCGTACGTGGCGGGCCTGCGGCTGCGCGACAGCTTATTCATCCAGGGCCAATTCCGGCAGATCCGCAGCTATCGCTACGACGCGCAGGGACGGCTGGAAGAAGAGAAAACCGATGGAACGACCATACAATACGCCTATGGCCGCTGCCCCGGCCCCGATACGGTCACGACCACGTCGGGCGAAGGGCCTCGCTACCGCCGGTCGCAACGCAGCATCATCCGCTACAACAGTCACTGCCAGCCGGTGGACGTGCTTGTGCTACCCGCCCCGCCGCCACCCGATGTGGAGAGACACAGCCCGCAGCCGTCCGGACCGCTGCGGTATCGCTTCGAGTACGACCGGAAAGGCCGGCCCAAAAAAGAGTCGCTGTTCGACCGGAACGACACGCCCCTGTACAGCATTCAATGGACCTACGAGGCGAACGGCGCGCGGACGGTCGTGCTGCAGCAATTCGGGCCGGCAGGACCGGTTGGCAGCACGGAAAGCCGCTTCGATAAGGAGGGCCTTCTCCGGAGCTTCAGCCAACGCTCGGGCGGCCGCGAGCTGAGGCACAGCTACAGCTATGAGTTCGACAGCCGCGGCAACTGGATCCGCCGCGAGGGCCGCGTGACCGGGGAGAGCGCTTCCGCCAGGTATGAGCTGGCACTCCGAACGATCCGCTACGACGGGGACGAGCCCTGAGCAGCGCGGCGAAGACCGCGGCCTCCTTCCCGAACTACAAACCCCAAACTGCAAACTCCAAACTATCTTTACGCCATGCACGGCATCATCCACCTCGAAGGCATCCGCAAGAACTATTTCCTCGGCAAGCAGGTTATCGAAGTGCTCAAGGGCATTTCGCTCGACATCTTCCGCAACGAGTACGTGGCGCTGATGGGCCCCTCGGGCTCGGGCAAAAGCACGCTGATGAACATCCTCGGCTGCCTCGATACGCCCACCGGTGGCCGCTATGTGCTGAATGATAAAGATGTGAGCCGCATGACCGACAACGACCTCGCCGATGTGCGCAACAAGGAGATCGGCTTCGTGTTCCAGCAGTTCAACCTCCTCCCCCGCCTCACCGCGCTGGAGAACGTTGCCCTCCCGCTGGTATATGCCGGGATGTCGAAAAAAGAGCGGCTTCAGAAAGCCGAGCACGTGCTCGAGATGGTGAGCCTCGCCGACCGCGCCCACCACAAGCCCAACGAGATGAGCGGCGGACAGAACCAGCGCGTGGCCATCGCCCGTGCCCTTGTCAACGACCCGTCGATGATCCTGGCCGACGAGCCCACGGGCAACCTCGATACCAAGACGTCGCACGAGATCATGGATATCTTTGGAAAGATCCACTCCTCGGGCAACACCGTGGTGCTGGTGACCCACGAAGAAGACATCGCCAACCATGCCCGCCGCATCATCCGCCTCCGCGACGGCGTGATCGAAAGCGACCGGCGCAACGAGCACCCCGTGCTGACGCACAGCGCACCGGCTGCGAGCTGACCCATTGATAAGTGGATCGGTGTTCGGTCGGAGCTTTTATACTTTTGCCGTTTACCAGGCAACGTATCAACCAGTCACTAATCAACTTCTTCCTGATGGCACTGAAGATCTATACCAAGACCGGCGACAAGGGCACTACAGCCCTCATCGGCGGCACCCGCGTTCCGAAAAGCCACCTGCGCATCGAAAGCTACGGCACCGTCGACGAGCTCAACTCCTGGATCGGCGTGGCGATGGATCATTTTACGGATGCGCATTCGCGTCAGACGCTCCGCGAGATCCAGGACCGTCTCTTCACCCTGGGCTCCGCGCTGGCCTGCGACCCCGAGAAAGAGCCGAAGCTCCGCATCCCCGACCTGCATGCCGAGGATGTTACCCTGCTGGAAAAAGAGATCGACCGGATGAATGAGGAGCTGGAGCCGATGCGCTCGTTTATCCTTCCCGGCGGCGCGCCGCTCGTGTCGTTTCTCCACGTGGCCCGCTGCGTGTGCCGCCGCGCCGAGCGCCTCTGCGTGGCCCTCCAGGAGGTCGACACGGACCTCGAATCCCTCATCCTGCAATACCTCAACCGCCTCAGTGACTACCTGTTCGTGCTGGCCCGCTATGCGGCGCACCTGCTCGGAGCGGAGGAGATCAAGTGGAAACCCAGAGTGTAGTCTGCTAATGTGTTAGTCTGCAGGTCTGCTAATGCAAGGACCTGCCGATCTAATGGGCGAACGCACAACCATCGGTTGGTAACTTATTGGCAAATTAGCAGACCAGCAGATTAGCAGACTAGCCAATCACCTTCCCGTCGCGCATCGTTACTACCCGGTCACTGAGCTGGGCGAGTTCTTCGTTGTGCGTTACGATGAGGAAGGTTTGCCCGAGCTCCTTGCGGAGGCGGAAGAATAGATCGTGGAGCTCGCGCGCATTGGCCGAGTCGAGGTTACCGGTGGGCTCGTCGGCGAACACGATATCCGGGTTATTGATAAGGGCGCGTGCAACAGCCACGCGTTGCTGCTCGCCGCCGGAGAGTTCGCCGGGCTTGTGGTCGAGGCGGTGACCCAGGCCGAGAAGGCCCAGCAGGCGCTCCGCTTCGGGGCGTACGGCGCCGCGGCGGCGACCACCGATCCAGGCCGGGATGGATACGTTCTCTATGGCTGAAAATTCAGGAAGCAGGTGGTGAAACTGGAACACAAAGCCGATGCGGCGGTTGCGGAGCTCGGCGAGCCGCTGGCCGGAAAGCTTCGTCAGCTCGGTGTTGCCCAGCGTCACGCGCCCGCGGTCGGGCCGGTCGAGCGTGCCGAGAATGTGCAGCAGCGTCGACTTTCCCGATCCCGACGGACCGACGATGGATACGATCTCGCCTTTGGCGAGCGAAAGGTCAACGCCCTTGAGCACCTCGAGCTGCCCGAACTGCTTGTGAATACCGGTGGCCTGTAGAAGAGACATCGGCGCAAATATAGTTTGGGGTTTGGAGTTTAGGGTTTGGAGTTTATCAGCCAGGTTCGTTGCCGGAGACGACAGCAACTGTAAACCCCAAACGCCAAACTGTAAACCGGCCCTGCCGAACCCTGATTTGGAAAATTCCGGATTCCCCCTACTTTTGCCGAAATTTCCGGGGCGGCCCGGAGGTTTTTCCCGTTGATTGGCATAGAAATTAGTCCGGTTAAACGGAAATATTTAGCTACCGATAAAACACGATACCCATGTTCTGGACACTGGAATTGGCCTCATACCTCGAAGACGCTCCCTGGCCGGCAACCAAAGACGAGCTGATCGACTACTCCATCCGCTCGGGCGCGCCCATCGAAGTGGTGGAGAACCTGCAGGAACTCGAAGACGAGGGCGAAGTGTATGAAAGCATCGAAGACATCTGGCCCGACTACCCGTCGCAGGAAGACTTCCTCTTCAACGAAGACGAGTACTAAGCCCCAAAAACGCTATCGAAAAAGCTGCCCCGATGGGCAGCTTTTTTTATCTTGCCTTCCTCAAAAATCAACTGCCATGATCCGACAACTGCTTACACTGCTTGCCTTTTTCCCCGTACTTATCGCAAATGCCCAGGATGTCGACGTCGACAAAAAGACCGGCATTGTCAAAGTCGACGGAAAAGATGCTTTCCTGATCGAAACAATCGGCAAGAGCGGCACCAAAACCTACTCCGTACAGAACCTGGCGAAAAAAGAATTCCTGCTCGTGAAGAACGAGGTGGTTGGTCAGTCGTACAACACGACATCGCACAAGATGGAGGACGATACAAAGCTGCGCTTCACCTTCACCGGCACCGGCAATACCTGCCTCGTGAGCTCCCCGATCTTCTCGTTCAGCTGGTATAAGATCATCGCAACCATCGTAGCCCGGGGCCGTCTCTTTGAAAGCGAGGCCATCAGCATAGAATCGGAGCGTCGCTTTGTCGTTTCCAATGGCGGTCAGTACAGGGCACCGGAGCAGCCGATGATCGTGCAGGTATCGGCGCCCGTTCCGGCGGCCAGCGCCAGCATCCAGCTCAAAGGCTCCCGCATCTACAACAACGACGAGGCTATCGGCACCTTCAAGCAAAGCACCGACGCTGGCACGGAAACCATACAGGTTTATAATGCCAACGACCAGAAGGTAGCCGTAGCGCGCCACCCCCAGGGCAAGCCCGACGAAGACTGGACGATCGTGCTCAGCGCGGATAACCGCACGGTGTCGGTGCTGTACAACAGTGCCACGCCGCTCGAGCGTCTCTTCCAATACCTCACCGAGAAGGGGCTGATGAAATGAGTAATGAGTAATCAACAATGAATAATGTGAAACTGATTCACGACCAAAAAGAAAGCCCCGCGATGCGGGGCTTTTCTATACTCATTACTGATTACTCATTATTCATTGCCCGAAGGATACATGCTGTCGACAATGGCCTGGCTGACGCCGGTGAAGGAGAAGCCACCATCGTGGAACAGGTTCTGCATCGTGATGTAGCGCGCCATGTCGGAGAACAGGAAGGCGCAGTAGTTGGCGCAATCCTCGGCCGACGCATTGCCCAGCGGGCTCATCTTCTCGGCATAATCCACGAAGGCATCGAAGCCTTTGACGCCGGAGCCCGCCGTTGTACGCGTGGGCGACTGCGACACGGTGTTGACGCGAACCTTGTTGCGCACGCCGTAGTGATAGCCGAAGGAGCGGGCGATGCTTTCGAGCAGCGCCTTGGCATCGGCCATTTCGTTATAATCGGGGAACACACGCTGGGCGGCGATGTAGCTGAGAGCCACCACGGAACCCCACTCATTGAGGGCGTCCAGGTCCCAGGCGGTGCGGAGCACGCGGTGCAGGCTCGTAGCCGAGATGTCGAGGGTCTTCTGGTTCCACTCGTAATTCATCTCCGTGTAGTGCTTGCCTTTGCGTACGTTGATGCCCATGCCGATGGAATGCAGCACGAAGTCGATCTTGCCGCCGAAGTGCGCCATCGATTCCTCGAAGAGCTTCTTGAGATCGTCCATGTTGGTCACGTCGGCGCCGATGACCGGGGCACCGATCATCTCGGCGAGCTTGTTGATCTCGCCCATGCGCAGGGCTACGGGTGCATTGGAGAGCACGATCTGCGCGCCCTGGGCGTGGCAGGCTACGGCCGTCTTCCAGGCGATCGACTTTTCGTCGAGCGCGCCGAAGATGATGCCTTTCTTTCCTGCCAGAAGGTTATTTGCCATAAGTGTTGGAGGTTTTGTACCGGCTACCGGTGCACAAATATAATGTGCAAGTCTGCTAATCTGCCAGTCCGCTACTACTTCTTCTCTACTAATAGCAGATTAGCATACTGCCTCATTAGCAGACTAATTCATCACCATCTCGCGCGCATTCTCCAGCGCCGCAGCCGTTGGCTTCTCGCCGCTCAGCATTTTTGCGATG
Organism: Flaviaestuariibacter terrae; assembly: GCF_054777635.1. Taxonomy (NCBI): domain Bacteria; kingdom Pseudomonadati; phylum Bacteroidota; class Chitinophagia; order Chitinophagales; family Chitinophagaceae; genus Flaviaestuariibacter; species Flaviaestuariibacter terrae. The sequence goes on along the minus strand of NZ_BAAHAL010000022.1, from coordinate 30,709 downwards.
GCAACGATCCGCTCGTCGGTGCTGAGGGTGCGGATGCCGGTCTTCACGGCATCGCCCTGCGCGGTCTTGTACACGAAAAAGTGGCGGTCGCCCTTGCCCGCGATCTGCGGCTGGTGGGTGATGCAGATCACCTGGCGGGCATCGGCAAGCTCCTTCATGATGATGCCCACCTGCTTGGCGGCCTCCCCCGAGATACCGGTGTCGATCTCGTCGAAGATGAGGGTTGGCAGGTTCATCGAGGTAGCGACGAGCGATTTGATGCACAGCATGAGGCGGCTCAGCTCACCACCCGAGGCCACTTTGCGTAGGGGCGAAAAATGGTTGCTCTTGTTGGCGTCAAAAAGAAACTCGATAGCATCGAGGCCGAAGGGCAGCAGGCTGTCGCCGGGAACCACCTGCACCTTGAGGCGCGCGTTGGGCATCCCCACCTGCGCCAGCATCTGGTTCACGCGCTTCTCGAGCGGAGCCACCTGGGCGAGGCGCGCGGAGGAGAGTTGCTTCGCCAGCTTCAGCGCTTCGCCTTCCCGTAGTTCTACGGTACGCGCCGCTGTGGCGATGTCGCTGTCGATATTGAGCACGGCCTGGAGCTTTTCACCCAGGTCGGCCTTGATGGCAAGGAGTTCGGCAGTGCTTTGCACACCGTGCTTCTTCAGTAATTTATACCCAAGCGAAAGACGCTCATTAAGCTGCTCGATCGTGGCGGGGTCGGAGCTGACGTGACTGTTGATGCGATCGAGCTCGTCGGCGATATCCTGCAGCTCGAGGTAGGCCGAATCGAGTCGCTGCGCGAGGGCCGGGAGGTCGGGATGCAGGTCGCGGAAGGGCTGCAGCGCCGAGCCGATGCCGCGGAGGCTGCGGAGCATAGGCGTTTCACCTTCGCCCAGTTCGTAGCAGGCCTTGCTGAGGGCGTTCTTGATGCCTTCGGCGTTGGACTGCACCTTCAGCTCGCGGTCAAGATCCTCCAGCTCGTTTTCCTTGAAGGCTGCTTCTTCGAGCTCGCCGTATTGAAACTGGTGGTAGTCGAATTCGCGGGCGGCCTGCGCCTTGGTTTCCTCGAGGCGCGCCAGTGTGCGGCGCGCTTCCGTCAATTGCGTGTACACGGCCCCGTAAGCCTTCAGCGTGGCGCGGTTGCCGCCGAGGGCGTCGAGCACCTGCCGCTGGAAATCGCTTTCGCCGAGCTCTAGGGTGTCGAACTGCTGGTGCAGGTCGACGAGCAGGGAGCTCAGTTGATTGAGCTGCGCAAGGTTGACCGGCGTATCGTTGACAAAGGCGCGGCTCTTGCCGCTGGGGGCGATCTCGCGGCGCACAACAAGATCATCCTGCACATCGAGCTCCTGCTCCTGCAGAAACTGGAGCACGGCCTCGTCGAGCGCCTCGTGGCGGAAGAGGCCTTCCACCACGCATTTTTTCTCGCGGTTCAGCAGCGCGCCCGCATCGGCGCGGCGGCCCAGGATGAGGCCCAGCGCACCCAGCAGGATCGACTTGCCGGCCCCGGTCTCACCGGTGATGATATTGAGGTGCTCGGAAAAATCGACCTCCAGTTGGTCGATGATGGCGTAGTTCTGTATAGCGAGTCGGGATAGCATACGGGTCAACAAAATAAAGGAAAAGGCGGCGCTTCGCAACGGCCGGCCGGCCAAAAAATGACAAATTTTTTAGCAAGATTCCGTGTTGGGAAAAACAACAAGATTTTAAGGGGAAAGAAGGTTCGGAACCGCGAAGAGAATAAGAAAAGAAGGTGGTACGCGAAGAGACACACAGTGTGCGTCTCTTCGCTTTGATCAATAAAAACGTCCCGCCGATGGCGGGACGTTTTCGTATCTCTTCGCGAATGCCTTTTTCTCTACTTTTCTTCGTGGTTCCGAAGCTTATTAAGCTTCTAACCCTTATTTCACCTCGATAGAGTCGCTCAGTTCGGTGTCGACGAGGATACGGCCGCAGTTTTCGCAGACCATTACCTTCTTGCGCTGCTTGATCTCGCTTTGCTTCTGGGGCGGGATGGCGTAGAAGCAGCCACCGCAGGCATCACGCTCAACGGGCACCACGGCGAGGCCGTTGCGGTAGGAGGAGCGGATCTTCTCGTAGGAAGCGAGCAGGCGGGGATCAACAGCGGCACGGGCCTTCTCGGCGTCCTGCTGGTATTGCTTCTCCTCCGTTTCGGTGGTGGAAATGATCTTCTCGAGCTCGCCTTTCTTGGCGTTGAGCACGGCTTCCTTGTTGCCGAGGGCCTTCTTGGCCTTATCGAGCGAAACCGCTTTTTCGGAGATCTCCTCCTTCGCGTCCTTGATATGCTTTTCGCAGAGCTTCACTTCGAGCTGCTGCATTTCGATCTCTTTGTTGATGGCTTCGAACTCGCGGTTGTTCTTCACGTTCTCCGAGTCCTTCTCGTACTTCTTGATCAGGCCCTCGGCGGTCTTGATGGCCTCCTGCTTCTGGGCGATGAACTCGGTGATGCCGTTGATCTCTTCCTCGATGCGCAGCTGGCGGGCATGCAGGCCCTGGATCTCGTCTTCGAGGTCGGCTACTTCCATCGGCAGCTCGCCCTTCAGGATGCGGATCTCGTCAAGCTTGGAATCGATCTTCTGGAGGTTTACAAGGGCGGTCAGCTTTTCTTCGACCGAGTATTCTTTTACGTTTGCCATGAGGGATATGACGTTTAAGGTTTGATCCGCCCGTTTTCCTGACCCAGGAAATACCGCAGCGGGTTCGTCGGCACCGACGATTTAAGGACGGCAAAGGTAGGGAATTTTCCGGCGATAAGCTCCTGCAGGAGGTCTACGGTGAACTGCTCGCTCTCCCAGTGTCCGATGTCGGCCAGCAGCATCCGCTCCTCGGCGTCGAAAAACTCGTGGTATTTAACATCTGCTGTTACGTAGGCGTCCGCCCCGGCGGCCAGGGCGGCCCGGATCAGGAAGGCGCCGGAGCCCCCGCAAAGGGCCACCCGGCGTACCGGCCGGTCGGGCGGCGCCGTATGGCGCACAACGCTGAGCCCGAAGGCGTCCTTAAGGAGCTGGAGGAAGGCCCCGGGGGCCAGCGGCGCCGGGAGCTCGCCGATCAACCCCGCCCCGATCCCGAAGTGCGCGTTTTCCATCGTAAAGATGTCGTAGGCGACCTCCTCGTAGGGATGCGCCTTCACCAGGGCCCGCACGACCTGGTCTTCGAGGTAAAACGGGAAGACGATCTCGAGCTTCGTTTCCCGCTCCGTGTGGCGCTCGCCCAATTTCCCTACATATGGATCGGCCCCTTCCTCTGCCTTGAAGGTGCCCTCGCCCACCGTGTTGAAGCTGCACTCCGAATACTTGCCGATATGGCCGGCGCCGGCGGCAAAAACCGCGTCGCGGACTTCGGCGGCCTTGTCTACGGGAGCGAAGGTGATGAGGCGGCGGAGCTGCCGCGATTTCGGGAGTAGCACCTGCCCCTCGCCGATCCCGAGCCGGTCGGCCATGCGGCGGCTGACGCCGGCCACCACGTTGTCGAGGTTGGTGTGGCAGGCGTAGATGGCGATATCATTCTTGATGGCGGTAATGAGGGCGCGCTCGATATAGGTCTTGCCGTTGATCCGCTTCAGCCCCTTGAACACAATCGGGTGATGCGCCACAACGAGGTTACAGCCCCGGGCGACCGCTTCTTCGATCACCTCGGGCGTCGCATCGAGGGTACACAGCACGCCGCGGCACTCCCAGGAACGGTCCCCGGTAAGGAGGCCCGCGTTGTCGTAGTCTTCCTGCAGCTCGGGCGCCGCAAAGCGCTCCAGCTCCAGCAGAATGTCGTGGATCTTCATGGGCGAAAGATAGCTCAGTTCAACTTCCAGCTGATACCGAAGCGGAGCCCGCGCAGGTAGGCGGGCTTGCCGGCAGGGGAACCATTCGCCTGGCTCCAGTTCGTGACACCCGCTGAGTAACCGACCTGCAGGCCAAAGCGGCCGGTGCGGAGCATCAGGTTCGAGCGGCCGCGGAAGTCGATACCGGGCTGCTCGGTGCTGTAGAAAACCGAAACCGCCTGGTTGCGGCCACTGGCGTCCGTGTAGGTTACCTTACCCACCTGTTTGCTGCTTGTTTCGAAGGCTATTTCGGGCCCTACAGTCAGGTCGAGCTTGACGCGCCTGTCGATAAGACGGCCGCCGATAAAGAGGTGCAGCGTAAAAAAGCCGCTGTTCAGTTCGGTGAACGAAGATTGGTCGGCCGCTGTCTTCCATTGGCTTCCGTTGTATGGGGCCGTTTGCACCGTATCGATCCGGCTGCGGCTGCGGAGCCGCTCGTAGGCCAGGGAGATGCCGCCGATAAAGCGTTTGACGCCCACGGTCTGCACCTCAACGGCAACCCCGGAGGCAGGTGCCATCCGTTTGCCATACTGGCTGGCCACCCTGCCGGAGCCACCGGTATAAACCTGGTATTGGGTTGCGGAGGTCGCGCCCGGGCCCCCGAAATGGAACAACCCGGAATTAAGGGCAATGCGGAATTCGGTCTTTTGCGCGGAAGAGGCGCCGGCGCTGAGCAGCAGGGCGGCGAGCAGGAGGTTTCGTGGCATCATGCGTGGAATAGGTTACTGCAAAATAAAGGGCACTGTTGCATTTGGCCATGGCCTATTTTACACATACATCATGTCAGGACCGCAGCTTTTTACCATATTCAACACGATGATGCAGGGCGAGGGTGGCCGGAGTATTGAATCGGTGCGGCGCCTGCGGGCCGCGCGGCGACGCAGGCTTCGCTGGCGCCACGGCGTGCTCGATGTGTTCCAGGTGCTGCTCGGTGTGCTCTCCGCCGGCTTCGGCCTCAAAGGATTCCTGTTGCACAACGGCTTTATCGATGGCGGCGTCACCGGCATTTCGCTCCTCACGCAACGTGTGAGCGGCTGGTCGCTGGAGTTGCTGATCGTAGTCCTCAACATTCCCTTTATCATCCTCGGCTGGCAACAGATCGGCCGCGGCTTCAGCATCCGCAGTATCTCGGCTATCGGGCTGCTGGCCCTCGCGCTTTACCTGGTGCCCTACCCCACCGTCACCAACGACAAGATCCTCGTATCGGTATTCGGCGGGTTTTTCCTGGGCGCCGGCATCGGCATGAGCATCCGCGGCGGCGCGGTGCTCGACGGCACCGAGGTGCTGGCCATTTACCTCAATCGCAACAGCAACCTGTCGGTCGGCGATTTTATCCTGGCCTTCAACATCTGCATCTTCGGCGTCGCGGCCTGGCTGCTGTCGGTAGAGACCGCGCTGTATTCCATCCTCACCTACCTCGCAGCGTCCAAAACCATCGACTTCATCCTGGAAGGAATCGACGAGTTCACGGGTGTCACAATCATTTCGGTAAAGAGCCGGCAGATCAGCGATATGATCACCGTGAACCTGGGCCGCGGCCTCACCATCTACCAGGGCAAGCGCGGAGTGGGCAAGAGCGGCGAAAAAACCAACACCAGCGATATCATCTTTACCGTGGTGAGCCGCCTCGAGCTGAACCGCCTCAAGGCCGAAGTGGCAGCCATCGACCGCAACGCCTTCCTCGTGATGCACCCGGTGAAAGAAACCCGTGGAGGACTGGTGAAGCGCAAGCCGCTGAAGAAGATAAAGGGAGGGTGAACGAGAGAATGGAGGATCGCGGATCCAGGATCACAGATCGCGGATCGCGGATCTAGGATCTAGGATCTAGGATCTAGGATCTAAGATCTCAGATCTAAGATCTCGGATCTAGGATCTGGGGTCTATCCATTCAGCGTTTGGCGCGGATGCGGCTCAGGGTTTCGGCGCTGATGCCGAGCCAGGAGGCAAGGTAACCGAGCGGCACGCGCTGCAGCAGCTGCGGCTGTTGTTCCAGGAGATCCTTGTAGCGCTCCGCCGCCGTGCGGAACTGCGCGTTGACGTAGCGCTCCTCGAGGCGGATATAGTAGCGCTCGTACGCAATCCGGAGGGCCCGCTCGAGCTCGGGGTGCGTGTCGAGCAGCGCGCTGAGCGTCTCTTTCGAAATCGCCCACAGCACCGAGTCTTCGAGCAGCTCGATCGTCTCAACGGAGGCGGTACCGGTGCTGAAGCTGTGAAAGGAGGTTACGAATTCCTCAGCCAGCGCAAACCAGTGCGTTACCTCCCGGCCATCGAGCAGGTAGTAGCCGCGAAGGGCGCCACTTTCAAGAAAATAAAGATGGCGGCAAACCTGCCCGGCGCGCACAAGCTCCTCGTCGCGCGCCAGCGTCTGCGCTTCAAAAGCGCTGCCGATCGCCTCGCGCGCAGCGGCACTGAGCGGGTGAAAGCGGCCGATATTTCCAAGGAGACGGTCCTGGTTCATGCGGTTCCATTGTTGATCGATGCGGTGCGGAAAGTATCGTTGTGGCTTGCGCTCATCACCTGCGCTTGCCCAGCCAGAAACCGATGCTGAACTGGCCCACGCTGGTGTAGCCGTTAACATTCTGGGTGCTCTTGACCACGTCGCCGTTCTGGTTGTATTCGTAGCGGATATTTTTCGAGAAGTAGTAGCCCAGCCCCAGGGAAAGCTCGAGGCTGAAGCGCTTCGGGTAATTGCGCTGGATGCCCCACACGGCGCCGAGTGAATGAACGGCCCGCGCTTCGGGCTCGGCGAGGGAAACGTCGTTGAGGCGCCGCCTGGACCAATACACCCGGTACAGCGGCCCTACGAAATTGAGGTTGTTGTTGGCCGTGCGTCGCCCGGCAGCCTCACGTGCCCGCTGGTTGTAATAAAACCGGTATTGCAGCATCAGCGCCGGGTCGATATGGGCATCCGAGCGGGTGCCCAGCGCGCTTGACGACGCCAGCGAAAAGGAAAGCGTGCCAAAGGCTTCCGCGAGCACCGACTGGAAACGGCCGACGCGCTTTTCATAGGTGACACCGGGGCTCAGGAAGGTTACCCGCAACAGGTCGCGGATCCCTGCCGACGTATCGGCCGCTTCCTGCGCGGAGGCAGCAAGCGCAACAAGCAGGCAGGCAAGAAAAAGGGGCAGGCGTCGGTTCATTGGTTTTGGTTTGCCGTAAAAATACGGCTGCCGTTCCTTTCAGGAACACAGTCCTTGCCGGCCGGCACCGCAAAGCATTGTTTCGATGGAGAAAAAAAATGCCGCTCCTGGAAAGGAGCGGCTTCCTTGGAAACGCTGCTAAACGATCAATCCTGCTGCAAAAGCCGACCGTTCACGGTCTTACTGCCGACGGTCAGGCAGTACAAAACCAAAGCGTTGACATTTCCTTTCAGCGAAAGGGTCACCGTGCGTACCGTTCCGGCTTCTGCATAGCCGTAATTCGTAGCAGCTACCCGGCGCCCGGCCACATCATACACCTCGAGCAACACCCGACCGGAAACGGGCGTGCGGAAGTTGAAGCTGACCGTATTGCGGAAGGGATTGGGATAAGCCTGCACCTTCAGCTCATTGCCACCGGTTTCCTTCGGACGAATGGTTCGCATATTCTTGCTGGGCGCCTTTTGTGTGCTCACAGCATTGTTCAGTCGCGCGTTGCTGCTGCACGTGGTTGCGTCACTGCAGAACGCCGTATCCGAAACGCAACCGTTCGCTCTTATAAGGATGTAGGGACTGGAGCCTGCCGCAAGGCTGTCGAATTGCGGACTCGAGCGCCAGGATGTGCCTCCGTTGATACTGTACTCATACCTTCCGCCCGTCGGGCTCAGCACCTTAATGGACCCTGTTGCAGGCCCGCACAGCGAGGGTTGTACCGCGCAGATCGTCGGCGTCGCGGGGCTCTCGGTAACCGTGAGGGTAACTTTGGCGCGGCTGTAAATGGATGAATTGGAGCTGTTGGCCACCTTGGCGTAGATCGTAGTGTCGTCGGTGCTGTACGAGGTGGAATCGGTGATCAGCGTGCTGAGCGTGGAGTCGCTGTACCAGGTCACGACGACGTTTGTCTGGCCGCCGGATACATCGTCCACAAGCGTGCGCAGGTCGAAGGTTCCCGTTGTGCCGCCGGGGTCGGCGCACGCAGTTGCGGAGGCCGATGTGGAAGTCGGAACCTGGATCGGGATATACTGGCCCGGGGGCAGCTGGTAGCACTTGGACGGAGTTCCGGGGCAGCGGAACGCCGCGCTACCCTGGCAATAATCGGTATTGCCGGTGCCCCAGGCCAGGAATACATCCGTGAGCACGATGGACGCGCCGCAGGTCCAGGAAAACGTGCTCTGAAAAACAACGCGGTTTGTCGGCTGGTTCAGCGCGACGCTGAAGCATTGCTTGGTGTTGGTGAGCAGGCTGCCTACAACACCGTTTGAAAAGTTTTTGATGTTGGCGTACACTTCGACGCCGACGCGCGGTGTCTTCGTGGTCAGCTCCAGCCCCAGCTTCACCGTTGCCGTGCCGTTGCAGGCAAAGGAAGACGTCAGCTCGAGGTTGGTGCTGGGGTCTACGAGGAAAGCACGGATGATCTGCACGTCGTTGGAGGTGCATCCCACTTTACAATCGGCCGGTGTCTGTGGCTGTGCCGCAGCCGGGAGGCCTGTCAGGAGGCCGGTGCCGAGCAGGCAGAAGGCCACTGCAGTTCGAGGTAAAATTGACAGTTTCATGTAGGGTCAGTTGAAAGGTTATTGATTGATCGTTGAGGCTGCATTGGTGTATAACGGCAATGCACAACCGCCACAAGCTTGACGCAGGATGCCCGTTGCCCGCAGGTGCTGTTGTACAGTCGTAAATGAAACGGTTAGGGAGCTCTGGCAGCCCGGTGGAGAGGCGTCCGTTCCGGTAAACCGTCGGACGGGGGCATACCGTACAAACACAGGGATGAGCCTGCAGCAGTACTGCATAGTAGGCGCTTTTTAGGTTAGCAATTGCCGGTTCGGTCCGGTTCATCACCTCAAACACAAGTGCAGCCCGGCATGCGGCGCAAGCGACCCCGAAAACCCGGGTGCCGGCGCGAGCGATACCAATGCTGCAATAGTGTACGAGCGTGTTGGAAATAAGCTTCGCATGTACGAAGCAGGACGATCCTGGTGACGCGCGCAGCAAGCTGCGGCGCGTCCGCGATTCCGTGAAACTAATCACAAACTTCAGGCCCGGAATCAGTAGAAATACGTATTTGCGTGGCCGCCAGGAAAAGCCCGCGGCTAACCGCTTGACGATAAATCATTTGTTCCGTTCCCTATTCCAAATCCGCAGGCGAAAATTCCGTTGCCGGCTCTGCTGCTGACGCGGTAACCGGTCATTCATCACCGTTGCCGCAGCGTTCCCGGTTTATTTTGTTTCCTGAAAACCCCAATCGCGACAGCCCGGCTTACCGTGCACGATGACTACGCGATACAGGAGTACATTTGTCGCATGGCCGCTTACTCCGATTATGTCAGCCAGATGCAGCGGATCGCCGACATCCGCTACGCATCGGCCGTTTTGCAATGGGACCAGGAAACCTACCTGCCGCCGAAGGGCGCACACTTCCGCGGGCAGCAACTGAGCACGCTCTCGGAGATGGCCCACGACCTGTTCAGCAGCGAGCGCCTCGGCGCCCTGCTCGACGAACTGCTCGCCTCCACCGGCCTTGACGAGCGGCAGCGACGCAACGTGGAGCTGAGCCGGGAAGACTACCAGAAGAACAAGAAATACAGCGCCTCGCTCGTGCGCCGGCTTTCGGATGCCGGCAACAAGGCCTTTCACAGCTGGATCGAGGCGCGGCGGCAAAACGACTTCGCGGTGTTCGCGCCGGCCCTCAGCGAGATGCTGGAGCTGAAAAAAGAAGAAGCCGAAGCCCTTGGCTACAGCGTTCATCCCTACGATGCCCTGCTCGACGAGTATGAAAAGGGAGCGAGCAGCACGCAGCTCGATGCGGTGTTCGGCGACCTCCTGCCCCAGCTCAAAGGCCTGCTCGACGAGCTGCTTGCGCAGCCGCCCGCCGACGACTCCTTTCTGAAGCAGCCGTACGCGCCCGACACCCAGTGGCAGTGGGGCCTCGACCTGATCCGCCAGCTTGGCTTCGACGAGGCCGCGGGCCGCCAGGACCGCAGCGAGCATCCCTTTACCACCAGCTTCTCGGCGCAGGACGTGCGCATCACCACCCGCATCGACGCCAACGACTTCAGCAACATGACCTGGAGCAGCATCCACGAGGTCGGGCATGCCCTGTACGAGCAGGGGCTGCCGCCCGATCAATACGGGCTCCCCCTTGGTGAGGCCGCATCGCTGTCGATACACGAATCGCAATCGCGGCTCTGGGAAAACAACGTCGGCCGGAGCTATGCCTTCTGGGAGCACTGGCTGCCGCAGCTGGAGCACTATTTTCCCGCGCAGCTCCGCGGCGTGGACCCACAGCGCTTTTTCCGCGGCATCAACAAAGTGCAGCCTTCGCTGATCCGCACCGAGGCCGACGAGGTCACCTATCATTTTCACGTGTATATCCGCTACAGCCTCGAAAAGGCCCTCATCGAAGGCAGCCTTGCCGTGGCCGACATCCCGGCCTACTGGGCGGAAAACTACCGGAAGTGGCTCGGGGTAACGCCGCCCGACGACCGCCAGGGCGCGCTGCAGGATGTGCACTGGAGCCACGGCTCTTTCGGCTACTTCCCGACCTACAGCCTTGGAAGCCTTTATGCCGCGCAGTTCTACGCCGCCGCGGCCGATGCCCTCCCCGGCCTCGAAGAGGAGATCCGGGCCGGCCGCACGGGCGGCCTGCTCGCCTGGCTGCGGGCGCAGATCCACGTTCATGGCCGCCATTACAGCAGCGATGCGCTTTGCCGGCGAATTACGGCACAATCGTTGAGCAGTGCGTACTTCATCAGGTACGTCCGGCAGAAATACCGCCTCGGCTGATAAAACCCATCTGATCCCCTTATGAACCGTCTTACCACCGTACTCCTCCTCTCCACCCCGCTGCTCCTGGGCAGCTGCAAGAAACTGATCGAGCAAAAACAAGAGCAGGCCGCCATCCAGGTCATCACCAACGGTCGCTGGAAGATCAATGCCTTCAGTACCGGGAGCACCGACCAGGCCGCCGCCTTCAGCAGCTATCTTTTCCAGTTCAATACCAACCAGACCGTGGATGCCTATTACAACGGGACCATGCAGCTCAGTGGCGGCTGGAACTACGACCTTCCGAACCGCACCGTTACGGGTAATTTCCCCACAACCGCGGAACCTCTTTCCCTCATCAACGGCACCTGGACCATCACCAATTCAAGCGAGACGTCGGTAGATGCAGAGCGGCTCGTAAACGGCGAAACCCGCCGGATGCACATGGATAAACTCTAGGATTCGCGAAGCGGCGTTGTTTTTGCACACGCAAGGGAACGGGCCTCTATTTCCACAGCTCCGGGGCCCTACCTAAACACCGACCGAGTGAACCATCGAATCCTCCTACTGCTGCTATTATTGGCCGGAACCCTCAGCGTTCAGGGCCAGCTAACCGCTGATTTCACCTCCGATATCCGGCAGGGATGCTCTCCTATTGTCGTCAATTTCCAGGACCGCTCCAGCGGCGGGCCGACGAGCTGGCACTGGGATTTCGGCAACGGCGCCAGCTCCACCCTGCAGAATCCTTCCGCTACCTACTTCAATACCGGCACCTACTCGGTTACGCTCACCGTCACGACCAACAACGGCGCCGTCACAAACTCCGTAACGAAGACCGCCTATATCACGGTACTGGAAGAGCCGACCGTCAACTTCACGGCCGACCGTACCACGGGCTGCTCGCCGGCCGTCGTGCAGTTCCAGGACCAGTCGACCTCACCGGGCGGCGCGACCATCACCAACTGGGAATGGGACTTCGGTGATGCACAGACCGCTACGGGCCCCAACCCCACCCACGTGTTCCGCGGCGCGGGCTCCTATACCGTTACACTGACCATCACGAACAGCGCGGGCTGCCGCAAGCTGTTCTCGATGCCCAACTTCGTAAACGTCAATCCCGGCGTTACGCCCCGCTTTACCTGGAGCGATCCCGGCGTGTGCCGCGCCCCGGCCACCGTCAACTTTACCAATAACTCAACGGGCCCCGGCACGATCTCGTACAGCTGGAATTTCGGTGACGGCGGAACCACAGGCACCGGGTCTCCCTCGCATACCTTCCAGACCAACGGAACCTACCATGTGCTGCTGCTGGCAACAAGCTCGCTGGGCTGCTCCGACTCGGCCGCTTCCGATATCGTGGTGGGCCGCGTCAACACCGACCTCGAAGTCCCGGCGCATATCTGCCCGCGGCAAACGGTGACCTTTATGAACAGCAGCCTGCCGCGCCCGATCGCATCGCAGTGGACCTTCTCCAACGGTGCCCGCGACACGCTGGCCAATGCGAGCGTATCCTTTGCGACGCCCGGCACCTACAGCGTGCACCTCGTGAACACCTACGCCACCTGCGTGGATTCGGTGGACAAGACCTTTACGGTAAGCACCGTGCCGCAGACCTCCTTTACGGTGTCGGACAGCGGCCGCTGCCAGCCGCCGCTTGCCGTGCAATTCACCAACACGTCGTCGCTGAGCAGCAGCTACCAGTGGCTTTTCGGCGACAACGGGACCGCTTCGGACCAGAACCCGTCGCATACCTACAACAGCATGGGCTCCTTCTCGGTAACGCTTATCGCCACCGATACGAGCGGCTGCAGCGACACGCTCACCCGCAATAACCTGATCAACATCCGCAAGCCGATCATCAGCTATGTGGGACTGCCCGCGGAAGGTTGTATCCCTGATACTGTGGGCATGAAAGCCAATGTGCAAACATTCGGCAGCGTTACTTCCTGGTCCTGGAACTTCGGCGACGGCAGCGCGCCGTCGACACAGGACTCGACCGGCCACATCTACCCCAACGTCGGCACCTACGACATCACCCTCACGATAACCACGAGCGATGGCTGCACCGTGCGCGATACGCTGCGCGAAGGCGTGAAAGTGGGCACGCACCCGGTACCGCTTTTCGTAGGCACACCCACCACCGCCTGCGCCGACCCGGGCGTGACCTTTACCAACCAGAGCACCAATGCCACCGACTACCAATGGGAGTTCGGCGACGGCACCAGCTCCACCGAAGTGAACCCCATTCATGTCTTTGCCGATACAGGCCACTTCAACATCACGCTGACGGCGATCAACAACGGCTGCCGCGAGCGGCTGCTGAAGCCACGCTACATCACTGTGCTTCCATCGGTGTCGAAATTTACCTGGCGCCCCGATTGTGCCGACCAGCTTTCCTACACCTTCATCGACCGCTCCGTGGGCGCAACGGGATGGACCTGGGACTTCGGCGACGGCAGCACCTACTCCGGACAGAACCCGCCCGCACACCAGTTCCCGGCCTTCGGCTCCTACACGATCAAGCTGACGACCACAAACGGTAGTTGCAGCTATACCTTATCGAAGACCCTTGTGGTGACCGACCGGAAGCCCCGCATCAATGGCATCGACAGCGTGGGTTGCAAGCCCTTTACAGCCCGCCTCCGCGTGGAAGCGGCTGACCTCGGCATCTTCCGTAAGTACCAGTGGAACTTCGGCGACGGCTCCCGTATCGACACGACGCAGGGCGACAATGCCGTGCACAACTACCCGAATCCCGGCATCTACAACGTAACGCTCACCGCCATCGACTCCTTTGGCTGCCGTTTTACCCGAACCGATTCCGGCCAGGTACGTGTGAACGGCCCGATTGCCAACTTCGGCGCGCTGAACCCGCGTGGCTGCCGCGGCATGACGGTGACCTTCACCGACTCGTCGCGCACGGATGGCCGCAACGGGATCCGCAGCTGGGTGTGGGATTTCGGCGACTCCCTCCGCACGCCCTTTACGGCACCGCCCTTCACGCACACGTTCGATACCACGGGCGACTTCGACATCCGCCTCATCGTAACCGATTCTTCGGGCTGCTCCGACAGCATCCTGAAGCGCCAGTTCGTGCGCACCTCGCGTATCCATGCCGACTTTACGGCGATCCGTGAATATTGCCCGGGCAGCAACCTTTATTTCACCAACCTGACTCAGGCCGACCTGCCCTTCGCACAGACCTGGCAATTCAGTGATGGCGGTACGTCCAGCGATTACAACGCCATGCACCCCTTTGCCGACACCGGCTACTATGGAGTGACGCTGCTGGTGGAAGATTTCCTCGGCTGCCGCGACAGCCTGCACCGCGACACCTTCATCCACGTCAAGGTTCCGCATGCCTCCTTTACCGCGAACAACCTCGTTACCTATTGCACGCCCTTCCAGGCGATGTTCCAGAATACCTCGGATTTCTATTACATGAGCACCTGGAGCTTCGGCCCGGGGCTCGGCACCTCCAATCAAACGAACCCGTATGCATTCTACACTCGCCCGGGCACCTACCCGGTGAAGCTCGTGATCACGGCCTACGGCGGATGCAAGGATTCCACAACGCAGAACATGGTGGTGCACGACCAGGCCGACGCGCGGCTCGACTACTCACCGCTTAACGGCTGTACGCCGCTCAATGTCGACTTCAGCGCCTTTGCACCCATGAATGCCCGCTTCGTGTGGGACTTCGGCGACGGTAATGTTGTCGACACCAGCATCAACGCGATCCTGCATCGCTATACCGACTTCGGCGACTTCGTTCCGCGGATCATCATGCGCGAGTTGTCGGGGCAATGCACCATCGCGCTTGTCGGAACGCGCACCATCAGCCTGCTGGGAACGCATGCGCGCTTTGAGCTCGACTCGATGCTATTCTGCGACCGCGGTACGCTGCAGGCCAACTCCGACTCCACTACGTCCAACGACCCGATCGTGAACTACCAGTGGACCTTCGGCGACGGCGGTACGGCCTCGGCGCCCAACCCGAGCCATACCTACACCGCACCGGGCCAGTACGACGTAACACTCGTGGTCAACACACAGGCCGGCTGCACCGATACGATGATGAAAGGCCCCGTGAAAGTGGTGGCCACACCGCAGGTAGCGATCGTTGCCGACAGCATCGTGTGCCGCCGCGACCGTGTGCCCTACGCAGGACAGTTCCTGGTGCCGGACACATCGGTAGTGCAATGGCAGTGGGTCTTCCCGAACGGCAACAGCTCCACGCTGCAGAACCCGGGCGTGCAGGTGTATGATACGACCGGTGTGTTCGATGTGATGGCCGTGGTGGTCAACAGCAGTGGCTGCCGCGACACGCTGCACCAGCAGCTCCTCGTTAACGGGCTCCCGCTGGTAACGCTCCCGGCGCAGATCACGAAGTTCGCAGGCGTACCGGCCGTGCTCAGCGGCCAGTATTCGTCGGGCGTGCAGAGTTACTTCTGGAGCCCCGCGCAGGGACTCAGCTGCACCGATTGCCCGGAACCCGTTGCCACCCCGAGCTTCAATACACTGTACACCGTGACGGCCATCGACAGCAACGGCTGCAAGAACAAGGCATCCGTGCAGGTGCTCGTGCTCTGCCAGGGCGCCCGCGTGTTTGTTCCCAATACCTTTTCGCCCAACGGCGACGGGCATAACGACCGCTTCTTCGTGGAAGGCAATGGCCTCTCGCGGCTTAAATCGCTGCGCGTGTTCAACCGCTGGGGCGAGGTGGTGTTCGAGGCGCGCGACTTCCCCGTCAACAATCCGTCCTACGGCTGGGACGGCATGTACAAGGGGCAAAAAGCGGCACCAGATGTGTATGTATACCAGGTTGAGGTCTTCTGCGAAAACAGCGAGGTCCTCAAGTTTGAAGGCAACGTGGCCCTGATCCGATAAGGTGGGCAAATAGCTTAACCTAAACACCGACCGACGATGAACACCTTCCGCAAGCTGTGTGCCCTGAGCACTCTCTGCTTCCTGGGCGGCACGCTGCAGGCACAAGACCTGCACTTCTCCCAGTTTTTCCAGGCCCCGCTGCTGCGCAACCCCGCGCTGGCAGGCATCTTCACCGGCGATATCCGCGTGCAGGCGCTGTACCGCAACCAGTGGAACAGCGTGACCAACGCGTACCGCAGCACCTCGCTGAGCGGCGAGTACAAAATGCCCATCGGCAAGGCCGACGACTTCCTGACCGTGGCCGCCCAGGTGCTCTACGACCAAGCCGGTACCGTGTCGTGGAAAACAACGCATGTACTGCCTGCAGTCAACTACCATAAATCGCTCAGCACCGAGGTAAACCGCTACCTCTCGGTCGGCTTCATGGGCGGCTTTGTGCAAACGCGCATCGACCGCAGCAAGATGCAGACGAGCGACTGGTACAACAACGGCTCCGACGGCGAAAACATCAGCGGCCCGAGGGCAAGCTACCTCGATATGGCCACCGGCATTTCGTTCAACACGCAGTGGCGCGAGAAATCGGACGACAACCTGTTCCTGGCCGTAGCCTACCATCACTTCAACCGGCCAAAGCGCTCGTTTTACCAGGACGCCTCCACCGAGCTCACCCCCAAGCTTGTCTTCTCCGGCGGCATCCGCTTCAGCGTTACCGAGGCAAGCTACCTGAACCTGCAGGGCGACTTTTCAAAACAGGGACAGTACCAGGAAAGCATCCTGGGCGTGCTCTACGGACTCAAGATGGGTCCCGAGCTCGATAACCCGGTGTATACGGTTCACGGCGGTGCCTTCCTTCGCTGGAACGATGCCTTTGTACCGGTGATCAAGCTTGATTACCACCCGTTTTCCTTTTCGTTCAGCTACGACGTCAATATCTCCAAGCTCAAAACCTCGACGCAGGGCCGCGGCGGCTTCGAGCTCGGGGTGACCTATATCGGCACCAACAAGCACCGCGAGGAAATGAAGGGCGTTATCTTCTGCCCGAAATATTAGGCGGCAAGGCGGATGCGTGGCCGGGTTTGACGCCGGGCAACTTTTTCGATCCCCTTCTTGTTACCCCTAAAAACAACTATGCTCCAGATTGGCGACGCCGCCCCCGATTTCACGCTCCCGGATTCCGACCGCAAGATGGTCAGCCTGTCGCAGCTGCGCGGCAAGCCCGTTTTGCTGCTTTTCTTCCCCGCCGCCTTCACGTCGGTTTGCACGGCCGAGCTCTGCTCGGTGCGCGACGAGCTTTCGCGCTACGAAGAATTGGGCGCCCAACCGATTGGAATATCGGTGGATCTGCCCTTTACGCTGGCGCGCTACAAGGAAGACCAGGGACTCAACTTCCCGCTCCTCAGTGACTTTAACAAAGAAGTGTCGAAAGCATACAACGCCTTGTATGAAGAGTTCATCTTAGGTTTAAAGGGCGTGTCCAAGCGGGCTGCCTTTGTGCTGGACGGAGAGGGAAAGATCCGGTATGCCGAGGTGCTCGACAATGCCGGCGAACAGCCTGATTTTGCCGCTATTAAGGCCGCGCTGGCCGGAATCGGGGCCAAAACTTGGTGATCCTTTACCAATTTCCGGCAAAAGTTTTGTTTTTTAACCCAGTGATGGTAACTTGCTCACACTAAAAAAAGGAGAAAAGCGTTGAAGCGACTTGTACTTTTTACTTTACTGACCCTCTCACTTGCAGCCGGAGCCGGCGCGCAGACCCGCGCGTCTTTCAGCGGCGAGCCGACGAGCGTGCTCCGCTTCTACCCGAACCCGGCTACGACGCAGATCACGTTCGACTTCAGCCGTAGCTTCGACCGCGGCTATACCCTCCAGGTCTACAATTTCCTCGGCCGCAAGGTGTTTGACGCCAGCAACGTGGCCCAGCGCACCTCGCTCAACCTCACCGATTACCTCCGCGGCGTATACATTTACCAGCTGTGGGATAAGAACGGCAAGATGATCGAATCCGGAAAATTCCAGGTCTCCAAGTAATCTTGAAAATAATATTGAAAAGCCCCGCGATGCGGGGCTTTTTGTTGTTTGTAGTGTGAAGAGGCGGAGCCTACCGTCATTGCGAGGCGCCCGGAGGGCAACGAAGCTATCGGCGCCGGGTTGAACATCCTGATTGCTCCCCTGCCACACCCGAATCCGATTGCTTCGTCGCTGCGCCCGATCAGGACGCCCCTCCCCGCAATGACGCCCTGGAAGGGGTATCATCCCACTTCCACGATCAAAAACTTCAGGTATTGTGTGTTCTCCATCCCCCACACGATCGGGTGGTCCTGGCTCTGCGTCTGGAAGGTAACCTGGCGAATGGGGCGGCGGGCATCGCGGGCCGCCATTTCGATGATCTGCAAAAAGAGGTCGGGGGGCACCAGGTTGGTGCAGCTGGACGTGACCAGGAAGCCACCCGGCTTGAGCAGCTTCATACCCCGCAGGTTGATCTCCTTGTAGCCGGTGATGGCTTTCTGGATGTTGGCGCGGCTCTTCGTAAAGGCCGGCGGGTCGAGCATCACCACATCCCAGCGCTTGTCTTCCTTGCCCCAGGCCTTCAGCACATCGAAGGCATTGGCCTGCTCGAACTTCACGATCTGCTCCAGCCCGTTGAGCGCGGCATTGCGGTTCGCCTGGTCAACGGCGCCCTGCGAGATGTCGAGACCCAGCACCGACTTGGCGCCGTAGTGCGCGGCATGGATCTCGAAGGTGCCCGTGTAGGTGAAGGCGCCGAGTACGTCCTGCCCTTTTACGATATGCTCGATGGCGCGGCGGTTGTCCTGCTGGTCGAGGAAGTAGCCGGTCTTCTGGCCGTTTTCGATGTCGACGTGAAACTTCAGGCCGTTCTCGTTGATGATGATCCCCGTGTCGAAGGGCGCGCTCAGGAAACCCTTTTGCTGCGGAAGGCCTTCGAGCTCGCGCACCGGCACGTCGTTGCGCTCGAAGATGCCCTTCGGCTGGAAGATCTCCTCGAGGGCTTTCACCAGCGCGGGCTTCCAGCGGTCGATGCCGAGCGCCAGGGTCTGGATCACGAAGTAGTCGTTGAACTTATCGATGATGCACTGCGGCAGGCCGTCGGCCTCGCCAAACACAAGGCGGCAGTTTTCGGTATAGCCGATCGCCTGGCGGTACTTCCAGCACTGCTCGATCTTCTTTTTGAAAAAAGCTTCGTCCACGGTCTCCTTCGCGTTGCGGGTCAGGAGGCGCACCATGATCTGGGAGGCGGCGTTGTAGTAGCCTTTGCCCGCAAACTTGCCGTCGGCATAAAAGACGTCGACCACGGCGCCCGGCTCGGGGCTGCCCTCTACTTTCTCGACTTCATTGGCAAAGATCCAGGGATGGCCGTTGGCGACGCGGGGCGCGATCTTCCGGCGGAGATGAACTTGGGACATAGCCGGCAAAGGTAGGCAAGGATTGGCGCAAGCGCGAGGAGAGAAAGAACGCAGACCATTAAGATTGGTTAAGTCTGAAGTGTTTATCTGCGCGAATCATAAAGATCATAACAAATCCGCGTTCCTTCTCTCCGGCCGGTGGCCGTCAATTTGTCGTAAAATCCCCACTGGCGCAACTCTTGCCCCTTACCTTTGCAGCCAATTTTGTTGCGCTATGATCGATATGAACGAAAACCTGAACGGACAAAATGACCCGCAGGACGCGGACCAAACTGTCAACATCAACGTAGATGACAATACGCCCGGCGACCAGCACCTCAACGAGCCGGTAGCCGAGGAAAGCGAGCTGGAGGCCCTGAAGGCGCAGCTCGACGCCAAGAACGACCAGTACCTGCGCCTCGCGGCCGAGTTCGACAACTTCAAGCGCCGGACGGCCAAGGAGCGCATCGAGCTTATTCAAACGGCCGGCAAGGACGTTATCGTGAGCCTCCTGGACGTGCTCGATGATTCGGAGCGCGCGGAGCAGCAGCTCGGAAAGACGGAAGACATCGCACAGATCAAGGAGGGCATCCGGCTCGTCTTCAACAAGCTCCGCAGCACCCTGCAGTCGCGCGGCCTCAAGGCCATGGACACTAAGGGCCAGGAGTTCAATGCCGACTTCCACGAGGCCATCACCGAGATCCCCGCCGGCGATGACCAGAAGGGCAAGGTGGTCGACGAGGTGATGAAGGGCTACACGCTCAACGACAAGATCATCCGCTTCGCAAAAGTGGTCGTGGGAAAATAGTCGCCGGCATTTGCCAGCTGACCCAAAAAAGAGTAAACCATTCATGTCTACGAAAAGAGATTATTACGAAGTGCTGGGCGTGGCCAAAGGAGCCGCGGCGGACGAGATCAAAAAGGCCTACCGCAAGGTGGCGATGCAATACCACCCCGACCGCAACCCCGGCGATAAAGCCGCCGAGGAGAAATTCAAGGAAGCGGCCGAGGCCTACGAGGTACTCAGCGACCAGGACAAGCGCCAGCAGTACGACCGCTTTGGCCATGCCGGTGTAGCCGGCGCGGGCCGCGGCGGCTACGGCGGCGGCAGCCCGAACATGGAGGACATCTTCAGCCAGTTCGGCGACATCTTCGGCGACGATATTTTCGGCTCCTTCTTCGGGGGCCAGGGCGGTCAGCGTGGCGGTGGCGGCCAGCGCCGTGCCCGCGGCACACGCGGGTCCAACCTCCGCATCAAGCTGAAGCTCACCTACGAGGAAATCGCCAAGGGCGTTACCAAGAATATCAAGGTCAAGAAATACGTTCCGTGCACCGTATGCAGCGGCTCGGGCGCCAAAGACAAAGGCTCCGTGCAAACCTGTGGTACCTGCGGCGGCTCCGGCCAGGTGCGCAAGGTCACCAGTACCTTCCTCGGCCAGATGCAGACCGTCACCACCTGCCCCACCTGTAACGGCGAGGGCTCGGTTGTAACGGCCAAGTGCAGCAACTGCAAAGGCGAAGGCCGCACCTACGGCGAGGAAACCGTCACCATCGATATTCCGGCCGGTGTGCAGGAAGGCATGCAGCTCAACATCAGCGGACGCGGCAACGCGGGCGAGCGCGGCGGTCCTGCCGGCGACCTCGTGATCCTCATCGAGGAAGAGCCGCATAAGGAGCTCGTGCGCGAAGGCCTCAACGTAGCCTACGAGCTGCACCTCTCCTTCCCCGACGCCGTCTTCGGCACCTCGGTGGAAGTGCCGACCATCGACGGCCGCGCCAAGATCAAGATCCCGCCGGGCACGCAAAGCGGGAAGGTATTCCGCCTCAAAGGCAAGGGTTTCCCCGCCGTCAACTCCTACGAGAAGGGCGACCAGCTCGTGCAGGTCAATATCTGGACGCCGCAGCACGTCAGCAGCGACGAGAAGGCGATGCTCGAAAAGCTCCAGGGCTCCGGCAACTTCAAGCCGCAACCCGAGAAAGGCTCCAAGTCGTTCTTCGACAAAATGCGGGAAATGTTCTCGTAAGTAATAGAAGCCTCCTCACGGAGGCTTTTTTGTGTGCTGCAATGGCGGATGCATACCTTCTACCCGTCATTGCGAGCACAGCGAAGCAATCGCTTTCGGGTTGAGTCTGTTTTCCGATGAAACGGCAGCGCCAGCTTGCGAGAGATGGCTTCGGTATCCCTCGCTTCGCGGAGATACCTCGCCATGACGGACATGATTAGGAGGTTGTCTTCTTCCGCTTCCGCGACGCATAGATGGCCTTGGCCTTTTCCACGAGCTGCACGAATTCTTTCTGAAGGGCATCGTTGGGATCGGCGCTGCCCTGCGCAAGCGGGAGGATCTCACTCCAGAGCTTTTCCTTTACATGCCGCGACTCCTTGAGCAGCGAGCCGAAGAGGATCACCGCCGACGCAAAGCGGTAGGGTTTCGCGAGCTGCGCGAAGGGCTGCAGCTGCAGGCCCGGCGTAACGTTATCCGTGCAGGGCAGTACCGCACCCGGCTCCCGGTATTGCAGCGAAAAGCGCATCGAATGATCGGGCGCGACATCGGGCCGCACGGGCTCGATCTCGTAGGCCACCAGCAGCGAGGAGCCTGAGCCCACCTCTCCGCCCTCAAGGGCCGAGCTGCTGTCTTTCATCGCACCCATTTTATTATCAAAGCCGATAAGGCGGTAGCTCTTCACCACCGAAGGATCGAAGCGCACATGAAAGGAGGCATCGTCGCCTACGGAGTACAGCGTGCCGGTGAATTCCTTCACCAGTACTTTCTGCGCCTCGTTGTAGTTGTCGATATAGGCGAAGTTGCCGTTGCCCTTCTGGGCCAGCGCCTGGATCTTGGAGTCTTTGTAATTGCCCATCCCGACGCCGAGACAGGTAAGGTATACGCCCGACTTGCGCTCCTCCGTAATCAGGTCCTCGAGGTCGGTTTCGGAGCGAAGCCCCACGTTGAAGTCGCCGTCGGTGGCGAGGATCACGCGGTTGTTGCCCTTGGCGAGGAAGTGCTCGCGGGCGAGGTCGTAGGCGAGCTTTACGCCCGAAGCGCCCGGTGTGCTGCCGCCCGGCTCGAGGGCATCGATGGCGCGGATGATGTCGGCCTTCCGATCGCCTCCGGTGGGCCGCAGGTACACTTCCACCGATCCGCCATACACCACGATCGATACGGTATCGACGTCGCGGAGATTCTGCACGAGTCCCTTGAAGCCGGCCTTGAGCAGCGGGAGGCGGTTGGGCGCATCCATCGATGCCGACACATCCACCAGGAACACCAGGTTGCTTGGCGGCAGGTGCTGCAGCGGTAGCTTGCGCGAGCGGACCTGTGCCAGCAGGAGCCAGTTCCCTTCATTCCAGGGGCAGGTGGTGAGCACGGGCTCGATGGCGAAATTCTCGCCGCGGGCGGGTTCGCGGTAATCGAAGTTGAAATAGTTGAGCAGCTCCTCGATACGCACCGCTTCGGGCGGCACGAGCGACTTGCTGTTGAGGAGGCGACGCACGTTGCTGTACGAGGCCCGGTCGATATTGAGGGTAAGCCCCGTGCTCGGGTACGAGCTGGCCGCCACGAAGCCGTTTTCCACGGTGCTGGCATAGGTCTCATCGCCATTGAACCATTGCTGCTGCTGCTCGAAGCGGAGGTTGGGCGTGCGCGAGGACAGCTGGTGCACTTGCGTGCGGGGCGCCTTGCGCAGCGTCACCCTGAGATAGCTGGCCGCATCGGCGAGCAGCGCCTTCTTCTCGTAACCGTCGAGGGAAAAAACAAAGGAATCTTTCTGCTCCCGGGAAAGGATACCGAAGGTGCCATCAGGACCGGAATAGGCGAAATAGCCGGTAGCGGCCTGCAGGATGCTTACATTCTGCAGGATCGTGCCTTGCTCGTCGCGCACCTCGCCCTTGAAGTAATTGTTCTGGGCAGTGGCAACGTCATATAGCAGCAGGAGCAATGCTATGAAAAGCGCTTTTCTCAAAAATAGTTCCCGTGGGTACCGGCAGAAGATACGAACAATTACCGGAAAGCTCAGGCGTTTCCGGACAACTGGTAAATTTCCCGCAGGTTGCGGCCGATACCGTCGTAATCGAGGCCGTAGCCGACGACGAACTTGTTGGGAATAGCAAAGCCGACATAGTCGAGCGTCAGGTCGAACTGGGTGGCTTCGGGCTTGTGGAGCAGTGTGGCAATGCGCAGCGAAGCCGGCTGGTTGTGCCGGAATTGCGGGAGGAACTCGGCCAGCGTTTTACCGGTATCTACGATATCCTCGACCACGATCACGTCGCGGCCGATGAGGTCCTGGTCGAGACCGATGGCGGTGATGACGCGACCGGTGCTTTTGGTGCCGCTGTACGAAGCGAGCTTGATGAAGGAGATCTCTGCCTCGACGGTCAGGTTCTTGAAGAGGTCGGCGGCAAACATGAAGGCGCCGTTGAGGATGCCGATGAAGAGGGGGCGCTTGCCGGCGTAATCGCGGTCGATCTGGGCGGCAAGCTCGCGGATGCGGGACTGGATGGTTTCTTCGGAAAGATAGCTATCGAAAGTCTTGTCGTGCAGCTTGATTGGTGTCATTACTATTTTTTGATGCGAACCTCCTGTCCCACCCGAAGGCCGGAGCTGGGCAAGTTATTCCATTGCTGGATATCTTCCACGCGCACGTTGTATTTTTTTGCCAGCGAGAAGAGCGTTTCCTTCGGCTGCACGGTGTGTACGAAGAACGTTCCCGATGCGGCGGGCACGGCTGCGGGAGCTGCGGACGTGGACTTTGCAGGCGTCGTGAACTCGGGGCGGGAGGCCTTGCCCGACAGGGCGATCAGCTCACCGGCCACGAAGGAGCGGTTATAGCCGAGACCGTTGTAATCGAGCAGCGCGCTCACCTGCACGCCTTCCGACTGGGCCACTTCCCAAAGCGTTTCGCCTTCCTGCGCTACGTGCAGGTCCGATGCACCCGCGCGCTTCTTGCGCTGAAGGAACATCAGCAGGTCGCGGTCGGCGACATCCTGCGGCTTCATATCATTGAAGTCGAATAATGTCGTTAGCGCAATGCCCTGCTGCTGGGCAAAGGCCACGAAAGAAGTTCCCTTCGGCACATGGATCACCGGTGTTTCGTTGATGCGGAAGATACCGGCGGGGTAGCGGTCTGCTTTGGCCGGGGCCACCGTCGGCTCGGACGTTACCTGGGCCGCATACTGGGCGTCGCCATTGTTGCTGCGCACGGCCATGTCAGCATCGGGCTTCGGCTTGCGGCCAAGAGCCATCAGCGTATAATCCTGGAGGTTGTAGTCGCGGATCAGCTTGATGAGGATCTGCGGGTATTTCGGGTTGGTGGCGTAGCCGGCACGCTTCAGCCCGTAAGCCCAGCCTTCGAAATCGGTCGGGTCGAGACGGAAGAGCGCGGCATACGGCGAGCGGTTCTTGAGGAAGTCGGAGTGATCGCGGTACGACTGCTCGGGCGCATCGTAGCTGCGGAAGCACTCGCCGCGGGCATCGTCGTCGTGGTACACACGGGCACCGGTCCATTCGGTTTTGCACTTGATCCCGAAGTGGTTGTTGGAGCGTGTTACGAGGTCGCTCTTGCCGGCCGAGGATTCGTGGATGCCCTGCGCGAGCGTAATGGCGGCGGGCACGCCTGTGCGGAGCTCCTCGGCGATGGCTATATCACGGAAGCGCTCGATGTATTGACGAACAGCGAGGGAATTCTGACCAAAGGCCGAAGCGCTGACCAGCAGGACCAGCAGCGATAAGCTCAGCTTTACGGCGCGGGCGCGCAGTTGTGCAAAAGGCAGGCTTCTCTGTTTCATCGGACGATTTGTTTTTTCTCCTGGCGTACCAGGATGGGTTTGACAATGGTTAGGTTCTCCTGATGCGCTCACATCAGCAATCCTTCTTGCGAAGGAGGAAGAGGCCGTCGCGCAAGGGCAACAGTACCCGTTCCACATCGGGACAGTCGCGCACAAAGTCGTTGAAATCCTGAATGGCCCTGGCGTTTTTGCCCCTGATCTCATCGGCCAGCACCTGGCCGTGGAAAAGAACGTTGTCAGCAAAAATAACCCCTCCGGGCCGCAATCGGGGCAGAACGGCGTTAAAATACGCGCTGTACGAAACCTTGTCGGCATCGATAAAAACGAGATCCCAGATTTCGTCCAGCCGGCCGATAATTTCCAATGCTTCGCCGATGTGCAGCTGTATATTTTTTTTCGATTTTTTTTCAAAGAAGGACTGCGCTACGGCCGCATCATCGGCACGAAGCTCCACCGTATGCAGTGTTCCGTCGTCCGAAAGTCCTTCGGCAAGGCACAGCGCGCTGTAGCCGGTGAAGGTGCCGATCTCCAGTATGCGGCGCGGGCGCATCATCTTGCTCAGCATCGCCAAAAAGCGTCCCTGCAAATGACCGCTGAGCATATGGGCCTTCGGGTGATGGGCTTCGGTATAGGCCGCTACTTCCTGCAGCAGCGCGTCTTCGGGGGAGCTGTACCGCTCGGCATAGTCGTGCGCCTTCGCGTAATCGATATCGTCTTTCATATACGTGCGTGTTCGCCTTCCGCCCGCAGCTCGGGCTGCACATTGGCCGGCTTCGAAATCAGCAGCAGCCCGATGAATACCAGCAGCCCGTTGAGGATGAGCAGCTCCGACCCGATCTGGAAAGCGCCAAGCAATTCTGCCTGGAACTTATCGACCACGAAGCAGAGCAGCGGCGCCACGATGCAGACCACGGGCACCAGGTCGTCGCGCACAGCGCGCTTCGTAACAAGGCCGAAGGTGAAAAGACCGAGCAGCGGTCCGTACGTGTAGGCCGCCACCTTGAGGATCACCCCGATCATCGAGCCCGAATTGATCCATTTGAAGACCATTACGAAAAGCAGGAACACCGCAGCGAACGTAAGATGCACCATCTGGCGTACGCGCTTCTGCTGTGCTTCGTCCCAGTCCTTGCGGCGGCGAAGACCCAGGATGTCGATGCAGAACGACGAGGTAAGCGCCGTGATGGCACCGTCGGCACTCGGAAAGAGCGCGGAGATGAGGGCGATGATAAAGATGATGGAGATAAAGGGCGGCATGTGGTTGAGCGCTACTGCCGGGAAGAGCTTATCGCCCGTGGCAGCAACACCCTGGCTGGCGGCAAAGAGGTGCAGCAGTCCGCCCAGGAACAGGAACAGCAGCAGCACTACCGTAAGCACCAGCGAAAAAGTGATCATGTTCTTCTGCGAGTCGCGGAGGGTGCGCACGGAAATGTTCTTCTGCATCATCTCCTGGTCCATGCCGGTCATGGTAATGGTGATGAAGGCGCCGGCGAGGATCTGCTTCACAAAAAAGAGCTTGCTGTTGGGATCGCCCCAGAACATTTTGGTGAGCCCTGCTCCTTTCATGGCCGTGATGCCGGAGCCCAGGCTGAGGCCGAGCGTGTTCAGGATGTAGAACGTGCAGATGACGAGACCCGCCAGCATGCAGGTTGTTTGCAGCGTGTCGGTCCACACGATCGTTTTGACGCCGCCTTCAAACGTATACAGCAGGATCATTAGCAGGATCACGAGCGTGGTGAGCCAGAACGGAACCTGGAAGGCATCGCCGAAGGCATTCTGCAACAGGTCCTGCAGGATGTTGACCACGAGGTAGAGACGCGCCGTAGCGCCGAGCGTACGGGAGAGGATAAAGAAGGAAGCGCCGGTTTTGTAGGAGGTGATGCCGAGGCGTTGCTTCAGGTAGTTGTAGATGGACGTGACGTTGAGCCGGTAGTAAAGCGGCAGCAGCACGTACGCGATCGTGAGGTAGCCGATGATATAGCCGATGGCGATCTGGAAATACGCGAAGCCTTCCTTGCCTACGGCGCCGGGAACGCTCACGAAGGTGACGCCCGACAGCGAGGTGCCGATCATGCCGAAGGCCACCAGCATCCAGTTGGAGTTGCGGTTGCCGATAAAGAACGATTCGTTGTTCGACTTACGTCCCGTGATCCAGGCCACCACGAGCAGCAACACGAAATACCCGATCACGAGCGAGAAGAGCAAGCTGGCCGACATGATTATCTTTTTGTGTTCGCGTGCAAGATTACAACCCGATTTTTTGAAGTTAGCGAAATTTGCCTTCCTTTTGCCAAAAGCACCCCTCATGAAGATCAACGCCCTTGCTATATTCTGTGGCTCCAAATACGGCAACAACCCGGCCTTCCGCTCCGACGCCGAAGCCCTCGGCCGGCTGCTTGCCGACCGCGGCGTGACGCTCATTTACGGAGGCGGCCGCAACGGCCTCATGGGTGCTTCCGCCGACTCGGTGATGGGCGCCGGCGGCACCGTGCGTGGCGTCATCCCGCAGGTGCTCACGCAGTGGGAACACCAGCACACCGACATCTCCGAGCTCGTGGTGGTGGAAGACATGCACGTGCGCAAACGCACGCTTTACGAAATGTGCGACGCGGCCATCATTCTCCCCGGCGGCTTCGGTACGCTCGACGAGCTTTTTGAGATCCTCACCTGGAACCAGCTCGCCATCCACGACAAGCGCGTGTTTCTCCTGAACACATCCGGCTTCTACGACCACCTCATCGTGCACCTCCAGAAAATGCAGGAAGAAGGATTCCTGTACACCAAGGTGGAAGAGCAGGTGATCGTTCTGAATAAACCGGAGGAAATAGAAAGGTATCTCTGATGTAGGATGTAGGATGTAGGATGTAGGATCTCGGATTTCAGATTTCAGATTTCGGATTTGAGGCTGGTATATAGGACAGCTAACAAAAAACGGATCGCCCTGCGATCCGTTTTTTCATTACATCAGACATCCGAGTTCCTACATCAGACATCAGTCTCTATGCAGCGGTCCGCCTCTGTCGAAGCTGGCGTTGCGCTTGCCGCGGAACAGCGGGATATTGATACCGGCACGCACCTGCGCCTGCATGTGGCCGTAGTTGTCGACATAGGGCGAGTTGGGATCCTTCAGCACGTCGAAGAGCACGGCGAGGTAGCCGTAAGGGCCACCCGAGCCGCGGCCCGACGTGTAGCCCGCGCCGAGGAGCAGGCTCGTAGCCTGGCGATCGTCCTTTTGCACCGTGCCGCCATTCGGCGGGTAGTATTTGAAATTGATAAAGTTGTGCTCCAGCTGCCCCTGGGCGAAGAGGAAGTTGACAGGAAAGAGGCGCGTGAAAATACCGCCGCCGTATACACTCTGACGGGCCTTGTCATCCACGGCGCGCCCGTAAACATCAGTGGCCAGGTAGCGCTGCTGCGTGTAGGTATAATTGATGGCGATGCCGGCGTCGAGCCACTTGGCCACCTCGTAACCGAGGACGGGGTTGATGCCGCCAAGGAAGTAGCCGGAGCCAAAGCCCAGCGAAACGGTGCCGCCGGTAAAGAGGCGGTCTTTCTGAAATCCATGACGGGCAGAATCGGATTGGGCAAAGGTGCTGCCGATAAGGGCGAGACACAGCAAGGTCAGGAGGGTTTTCTTCATATTATTCGGTCTCAAAGATTTTTCCGGCGTTGAGGATGCCGTTGGGGTCAAATAATTTTTTGATGCCGCGCATCAGCGACAGCTGCACGTCGTCGAACACGATGGGCATGTATTCTTTCTGCACCAGGCCGATGCCATGCTCGCCGGAGATCGTCCCGCCCAGTTCTTTCACCAGGGTGAAAATTTCGCGGATGCCATCCTTGAGCGAGCCGTTCCAGGCCTCGTCGCTCAGGTCGCCCTTGATGATGTTGACGTGCAGGTTGCCGTCGCCGGCATGCCCGTAGCAAACGGAATGAAAGCCGTATTTATTGCCGATGGCCTTGACACCCGCCAGCAGGCGCGGGAGCTCGGCGCGCGGAACCACGGTATCTTCTTCCTTGTAGATGGAGTTGGACTTCACGGCCTCTCCCACACGGCGGCGAAGCTTCCAGAGTTCCGCCTTCTGCTGCGCGTCGTCGGCAAAGAGGATGTCGCCGCAATCGTAGTCCTGCACGAGTGCCGCAATGCCTTCCATGTCTTTCATCAGGAGGTCGCTATCGTTGCCGTCCACTTCAATCAGCAGGTGCGCCACGATATCGTCTTCGATGGGCACGATGCTGTTGTCGACAAAGCGCATCACCCATTCAAGGGCGTCGCGCTCCATGAACTCCATGGCACTCGGCGTGTAGCCGGCGCGGAAGATGGCGCTGACGGCGGCACAGGCCTTTTCGGCCGAGCGGAACGGCACCAGCATCAGCAGGTCCTGCTGCGGGTGCGGGATAAGGCGCAATACGATTTTCGTCACGATACCCAGCGTTCCCTCGGAGCCAACAAGGAGCTGCGTGAGGTTATAGCCGGTTGCATTCTTCAGCACGTTGGCGCCCGTCCAGATGACTTCGCCGGAGGCCAGCACCACTTCTAGGTTGAGCACGTAGTCTTTCACCACGCCATACTTCACGGCCTTCGGGCCACCGGAATTCTCGGCGATGTTGCCGCCGATCATGCAGGAGCCGCGGCTGCTCGGGTCGGGCGGATAAAAAAGGCCTTTCTCCCGAACGGCATTCTGCAGCACTTCGGTGATAACCCCGGGCTCGGTGGTTACCTGCAGGTTGCGCTCGTCGATGTCGAGGATGCTGTTCATCCGCTCCAGCGACAGCAGCACGCCACCCAGCTGCGGGAGTGCGCCGCCACTAAGGCCGGTGCCCGCGCCGCGCGGCGTTACGGGGATCCGCTGCTCGTTGCAGCTGCGGAGAATGGCGCTGACCTCCGCGGTCGTGCGGGGCTTCAGCACCACATCGGGCAGGAAGTGCAGGTCCTCGGTTTCATCGGAGGCATAGGCGTCGAGCACCTCGGGGTCTACAAACACATGGTCCTCCCCTACGATGCCGCGGAACACATC
The DNA here is from genome assembly GCF_054777635.1 of Flaviaestuariibacter terrae. Classification (NCBI taxonomy): domain Bacteria; kingdom Pseudomonadati; phylum Bacteroidota; class Chitinophagia; order Chitinophagales; family Chitinophagaceae; genus Flaviaestuariibacter; species Flaviaestuariibacter terrae. Next base: position 899 of record NZ_BAAHAL010000022.1, on the reverse strand, counting down.
GAGCAGCTGGAGAACAGGAGCAGTCACATTCAACATACACGGCTTGCTGGTGGGCGGTAAAGTTCGGTAGAATTAGGGTTCGATGTCTTGAGATCCTTGTTCGCGTCAACCCGCACGTTACCCGGCAGGGCACGCGCGATGGAATGGCCTGCAAATACACTTCTACCGGATCAGGGTAATATCACCTTTTTTGCTGGCCTTCTTCCCGTCGATGAAGGTCACCTCCAGGGTATAGGCATACACGTCCATGGGCTGCAGCTTGCCCCCGTAGGTGCCGTCCCAGCCAATGCGGCGGTCATTGGTCTCGAACACCTTCTGGCCCCAGCGGTTCCAGATGGTAAAGTGCAGCGTGGCCACGCCAAAGCCGCGGGCATACACCACCGCGTTGGTGCCCCCACTCAGCGGCAAAAAGGCGTTGGGCACGTCGATGGCCGGCTCCACCAGCGTCCGCACCCAGTGGCGCGCCGTATCGGGGCAGCCCGCCGGGTTGTAGGCCACCAGCAGCACCTCGAAAGAATCGGCCGTATTGTACTCGTGTCGTACCGGCAAGCGGTCGCGCGTCAGCAGCGAGTCGCCGTCGCCGAAGAGCCACTTGAACTGGATGGCATCGCTGGACGATGTGTTCTCGAAGCTCAGCGCCGTATTGGGCACCGGCGGCTGCGGCGCCACCGTGCCGATACCGGCCGTGGGCTTGTCGTACAGGGTAATGCGTACGCTGGTGGTATCGGTGATGTTGCAGGTGCCCGAGTCCACCACCGACAGGGTAATGGTATAGGTACCGGGGGCGGCGTAGAAGTGCGGCGGCGGCGTGGAGGCCGTGGAGGTCGTGTTGTCGCCGAAGTTCCAGAGGAAGGTCTGCCCGCCCTGGGAGGCATTGGTCAGCGCGATGTAGGAAGGCG
>NZ_BAAHAL010000021.1:0-126637 GCF_054777635.1 Flaviaestuariibacter terrae | reverse complement strand
GTTCCAAATCTTTTTCAAGATTTTTCTTCTAAAATTTCGTCAAAGAAATAAAGGGGAGAAATGTACCGCAAACCGTCCTGTCAAAAAGCGGACGCAAAGATAGGCAGCACAGCCGTCGCGGCCAAACTTTCGGTGACGAAAACACGTAAAAAGCCGTGAAACGACGTGTCAGCGCGGGAAATAATTTTCCGGGTACTTCACCTGAACCAGGTACAAGCCCGTTGCGGCGATCGATAAACCGCATTTCCGCTCCTCGGTAAAGAGCCTGCGGAACTCGCCCATACCCAGCTTTCCCCTGGCCACCTTCAATTGAGTAGACGTAAGAAGGCGCACCATCCCACGCAGGAACCGGTTTCCTTCTATATGATAGATGAGCTGCTCCCCCCTCGTGATCCATTCCGATACATCTATGCGGCAGCGGAAGTTCTTTACCTGCGTGTTCGTTTTCGAAAATGCCCAGAAGTTGCTCTGCTCCCTGATAAAGGCAGCCGTTTCCGCCAGAGCATCCTGGTCGAGGGTGTAGGGGTAAAAGAGCGCGAGGTCCTGCAGGAACGGGTTCTTCTCCGAATACAGCCGGTATTCGTATTCGCGGGCGACTGCATCAAAGCGTGAATGGGCCTCCGCCCCTACCGCCAGCAGGTTCTTTACAACAATGTCGTTCGGAATGATCGCATTAATCTTATACAGCAGCTGCGGGTGCAGGTCGCTGTCGCAATCGAAATGGAAATAATTCTGGAGGGCGTGCACGCCGGCGTCTGTGCGTGATGAACCGGTAAGGCCAACCGGGTGCCGCTGCACCAGGGCAATCGCCTTTTCGAGCTCCGACTGGATGGTATGTGCGTTTTCCTGGACCTGGAAGCCGCTGTAGCGGGTGCCCTTATAGGCCACCTCGAGAAAGTATCGGGCCATGGCTTATTGAACGGGGTGACGGGTCAACTCATAAAGTCGGTCGGCGAGGTAGGCGTCTTTCAGCTCCGCCTCGAGCTCCGGGAACTTCGCCTGGTCCGCGAGGTGCCCCCAGGCGGCGGCAAAGAAGTTATAGCGTCCGATCTCGGTCAGGAACAGCGTTCCGAGCAGTTTTACCTGCGCCACCGGGTAGCAGCGCTTTGCAAACTCCTTACGGGCAATGCTTATCATCTCGGGCTCGTCGGTAGCGGCCGCCATATTCTTACGCAGCTTCAGGAAATCCTTCGACTCCGCCGTCTTCGCGCAGGTGGCTTCCGGAATGACCCAGTTGCGGGCAGTTCGAACGCTGGCCGTGTCTGCCGGCCGCGGCGCTGCCGTGGCCGTATCTGCCGGAAGCAGGGGCGCTTTCACCAAGACAAGCGTATCCTTCTTCGCCACAACCGCCGCACTGTCGCTGTGGAAGGTTATTGTACCAGCTACTTCCGCAACAACGGGAGCGGGAGTCGGTACGGCAGGTGCCACCGGCTCTGCTGCAACTCTAGCCGCTGTATCGGCCAGTACAGGCTTAGGGGCGGGCTCCGTCTTCGGGTTCGGGATGAGGAGGCGGATCGTGTCGCTGCTGTTGCCCATGTTGTCGACGAACACCAGCCCGAAGCCTTCGGTCGTGGAGCTTTCGGAACGCCGCGTTACCTGCGAGCGTTGGAAAACCGGTTCAGCAGGCGCTTCCACTACTGCTTTCGAAACTGTATCCACAGCCGGGATAACTACCGCCGCTACTGCATTTGAGTCGACCGGCGCCGCAACGGAAATTGCCTTCGCGGGTACGGTATCCTGGATCTTCGTGTCTGCCTTCGCTACCTGCGGCTGTACTTCAGGCACAGGCACGGCCGGCATGGGCGCTGGCGGAAGGCTTTCAACGGGCGTTGCGGCCACCGAAGGGCCCGAGGAAAGCAAGGTGTAATCGTCGGATGCCTGAACAAGCCGGCGGGTAAACGGGTCGGCCTGGGCAAGCGCCTGCTGGTTCTCTTCTTCCGTTGGACCGGTGGCAGCGAGCGCCTTCAATAAAGTCAGCTCCTGGAGGTCGAAGAGATTCCAGGCTCCGCCCACCTGCTTCAGTACAAAGCCGCGGTCCTGCCCGTTCAGCGGCACCTGGAAGCGGCTCTCGGTGCTGCCCCCGGGAAAGCCGACCTGCAGCAGGTAGCTGCTGTCGCGGAGGTTGGAAAGTATAACATAGCCCGAGGCCGTGGAGGAAGAAACCTTCTCCCCGACGCGCACGTAAAAGGGAGCGCTATTGTCGCTCTGCAGGTATAGGAAAAAAACTTTTTGCGCGCCGGCAACACAACCGAGCAGAACCAGCACGCAGAAGAGGGAGAGTCGTTTCATGTTTTTCAAAAATACTGTTTTTGATGGGCTGGACGTCATATAGGCCCGTTCATACCGACGAACGGCACGCTGGTAGAATTTACCGGGCCGCGGCTTAACAGCCGTTAGATTTGCAGCATTCATCAAACACGTCATATGAAATCATTCCTGTTTGCAGGCGCCCTGTGCCTTTCCGCAAGCTCCGTGCTGGCGCAGTTCCCCGCGTCGGCCACCGCCCAATCGACCGTGTACCGGTCGACGGCCGAAAAGATCAACGACCTCGTGCACACCAAGCTCGATGCCCGCTTCGATTTTGCGAACGCGCAGCTCCAGGGCAACGTGTGGATCACGCTGAAGCCCCACTTCTACCCTACCGACTCGCTGCGCCTCGACGCCAAGGGTATGGAGATCCGCGAGGTTTCGCTGCTGCGCGGCGGCGCACAGACGCCGGTGAAATACACGTATGACGGCGAACAGCTGAATATCCGCCTCGGGCGCACGTTTCGTAACAACGAGCCGTACACCGTATATATTGCTTATGTAGCCAAGCCGAACGACTACCAGGCGAAGGGCTCGGCCGCCATCACCGATGCAAAGGGCCTGTACTTCATCAACCCGAAAGGCGAAGAGCCCGGGAAGCCCACCCAGGTATGGACGCAGGGTGAAACCGAGGCCACGTCGGTATGGGTACCCACGATCGACAAGCCCAATCAAAAGACCACCGAGGAGATTCTGATGACGGTGCCGGCGAAATACCTCACCCTCAGCAACGGCCTCCTGGTGAAGCAAACGAAAAATGCCGACGGCACCCGCACCGACGAATGGAAGATGGACCTGCCGCATGCGCCCTACCTGTTCTTTATGGGTATCGGCGATTACTCCGTTACCAAAGACCAGTACAAGGGCAAGGAAGTGAGCTATTATGTAGAGAAGGAATACGCTTCCGTGGCGCGCCGCATCTTTGGTAACACCCCCGAGATGATGGCGTACTTCAGCCGCATTACCGGTGTGGAATTTCCCTGGGCGAAGTACGCGCAGATCGTTGGCCGCGACTACGTGAGCGGCGCGATGGAAAATACAACGGCCACACTGCACCAGGAGTCGGCGCAGCAGGATGCCCGCGAGCTGTCGGACGGCAACGAATGGGAAAGCACCATCGCCCACGAGCTGTTTCACCAGTGGTTCGGCGACCTCGTTACCGCCGAAAGCTGGAGCAACCTCACGCTCAACGAATCGTTCGCCAATTATTCCGAATACCTCTGGACGGAATACAAGTACGGCAAGGACGCAGCCGATGCGCACAACCAAAGCGACCTGCAGGGCTACCTCGGCAGCGCCATGATGGGCAGCGAAAAAAAGGACCTCGTGCGCTTCCATTACAACGACAAGGAAGACATGTTTGATGCGGTGAGCTACAACAAGGGCGGCCGCATCCTGCACATGCTCCGCAACTACGTCGGCGACAGCGCCTTCTTCAAATCGCTTAACCTGTATCTCAGCAGCAACAAGTTCAAAAGCGCGGAGGCCCAGCAACTGCGTCTTGCCTTTGAAGAAGTAACGGGCAAAGACTTGAACTGGTTCTGGAACCAGTGGTATTACGGCAGCGGCCACCCGAAGCTGGATATCAATTACAGCTATGATGAAGCCGCCAGGCAGGTGCGCGTGATCGTGCAGCAAAAGCAAACGGGCGATAAAATCTTCACGCTTCCCGTTGCGATCGATGTGTACAACGGCCCCAACCGCGTGCGCCACCAGGTATGGGTGGACGCAAAGGCCGATACGTTCGTATTCGCCGCGGCAGCGAAGCCCGACCTCGTGAACTTCGATGCAGATAAGATCCTGCTGGGAACAAAGACGGAGAACAAGACGGTGGACGAATACGTTCACCAGTATAAATACGCGGGCAACTACGTGGACCGCCGCGAGGCGCTCGAATATGCAGCACGCCACCAGGAAGACCCGAAAGCTATGGAGCTGCTGCTCTCGGCGCTCAACGACCGCTATGAAGGGCTGCGTGCCTTTGCGGCTTCCCGCGTGGACCTGAAGAAGGAAGCTGTGAAGACGGCCGCCGAAGCGCCGCTTGCGAAGCTGGCTTCCTCCGACCCGAAGCGCAGCGTGAAGGCCGCCGCGATTGCGAAGCTGGCGGATTATAAGAAACCCAGCTACGCGGCGCTGTTCCGCAAAGCCGTCAACGACTCGTCGTACGCGGTTGCGGGCAATGCGCTGGATGCGCTCAACAAGGTCGACAGCGCTGCTGCGCTGACGGAGGCACGCCGCCTCTCGAAAGACAAGGCCAAGGGAAAGCTTGCCTCGACGATCACCAATATCCTGCTTGCTTCGGGTGATGCCAGCGCCAGCGAGCGCATCGTGGCCGACTATATCGCCATGCCGCCGAGCCAGGAAAAATTCAACGCGCAGCCGACATTCATTAAGGCCCTTGCCCGTACGGAAGACGCGCAGCTGTTCCGCAAGGCTGTCGACGACCTGTACGCATTCATGGCAATCGTGAGCAAGCAGGTTCCCGAAGAATTCCGCGCGCAGGCCTTCGGACCGATCAACGAGCAGCTGGCCGATGTGGTGAAGGCACAGCGCGCCGCCGGGCGCACACAGCTGGCCGATTACCTCGACCAGAAGCTGGCGAAGAAAACGTTCTAAGAGATCTCAGATCTCGGATCTCAGATCTCGGATCTAGGATCTAGGATCTAGGCTCGCGGATCTCAGATTTTTGATGTAAACAAAAGAGGCTTCCCGGTGGGAAGCCTCTTTTGTTTAGTAGCTAATACAATGTTTATTGCGCGGGGGGAACGGCGGCTTTCGCTTTCTGCTCCTTGCGGATGTTGTTCCACTTGCTGTAGGCTTCGGCGCCCATGATCTCCTTGAGACGGGCGTTCTTGTCGTCGTTGATCTTCTTTTTGGCTTCCAGCTTCTGGTCTTCGCTGAGCGTTGCGTTTGCCTTGAGCTCGCGGCTGGCGGCGGCGGCTGTTTCCAGCGCCTCGCGCACACTTTGCATCTGGGCGTCTGTGAGGCCGGCGCCTTTCATGGCATCGACGAGGTCCTGCTCCTGCTGTGCCTTCTGGCGGGCTTTTTCTTCCTTGCTTACCGGCGTTGCGGCAGGGCCGGACTGGGCTACTGCGGCGGCGCTGAGCGCTGCAAAGCAACAAAGAAGGAGTATCTTTTTCATGGCGGTTTGTTTCACTAAAGCTACGCAGAAAGGCCAGCAGCGCGCTCCTTCCCGGCACAGAGACTACGCAATCGTTCCCGACCCGGGTGAAAATGCGAATGCCGGACAAAGGCCCGGCATTCGCAAATTATGTATCCTGTTTCGCGGTAACGCCCGCTACTTACCAGCTTCCGCTGGCGCCGCCGCCACCGCCCGATCCGCCGCCGAAGCCGCCAAAGCCGCCGCCTCCGCCGCCACCGAAGCCGCCTCCGCCGAAGCCACCGCCTCCGCCGCCAAAGGAGCCGGGGAAGAAAAATCCGCCGCCCCCGAAACCGCGGTATCCACGGCGCGACATAAAGCCACCTCCACGGCCGCCCCCGCACATACCGGAGACGACGAAGAAGACGATGATGGCCAGGATGACAGGGATCGCGCTGCGGCCACCGCGGCCACTGTCGTTGCCACCGCTGTAGCCGGTGTTGCGCGAGGTATAGCCTTCCGGTGCCTTGTACTCACCGGCAGCTGCCTTGAACAACGAGCTCGTGGCGTTGTCGAAGCCGCGGTAATAGTTGCCTGCCTTGAACGCAGGAATGATGTCGGACTCAATGATGTTCTTGGTCGTGATGTCGGGAATACTGCCTTCGAGCCCATAGCCCACCTCGATGCGGATCTTGCGGTCGTTGATGGCCGCGAGCATCACCACGCCGTTGTTCTTGTCTTTTATTCCGACGCCCCACTGCCGCAGGAATTCAAGCGCCACTTCCTCAGGCGGAAGATCCTCCAGGGTCGGAACGGTGATGATGGCGATCTGCGAGGTGGTGCTGTCGGCATAGTCCAGCAGTTTCGCCTCGAGTGCCGCGACCTGCTCGGGGGTGAGCACGTGCGCGAAGTCGTTGACGAGGTGCGGCGGTGTTGGCCGTGGGTATTTGTCACGGACGAAATTCTCCACCGACTGACCGAAAACGGCGAGCCCGGCGAAGACAAGGCAAAGGCACAGTAGGAATCGTTTCATGGGCTATTTTCCGAACACGATATCGTCCGGCAGTTCGTTCTTATCAGTCGTAGCGTCGTAGGGAAAGTAGGCCTGCAGGGCTTCGCCAAGGCGGTTGATGCCCACGCAGATGCCATCGGCAAGGTGCTCGGCGCGGAATTCCCGGAGCATTCCGGCCACCGTGTTGTTCCAGTACGCCTGTCCTACCTTTTCATGAATGCCGGCGTCGCCGAACACGGCTGCCTGGCGGTCTTTCACGGCGATGTACACCAGCGTTGCGTTCCGCAGCTCCGTCTTGTCCATCGCCAGCTCCGCGAAGATCTCCCGCGCGCGGTCGATGGCGTCGAGGTAGGCGCAGTGGCTTTCAATAAATACCCGCACCTCGCCGGAGGTACGCAGCTCCGCGGCCTGTATGGCCTGCAGGAGCTGCGCCTTCTGGTCTTCTGTAAAAAAATCCTTTCGCGGCCGGAACCGGGAGAATAGTCCCATGCTTACTTGTTTTGCGGTTGCGGTGCCGTACTTGTGCCGGGCGCCGGTGCCGTGGATGTATTGGGTGCCGGGGCGGTGCCGCTGTTGTTGTCGAAGTTCACGTTCGGTGCCTTGTCGCTGCCGGCCTCGGCGCGGAAGTAGCCTTTCTGGCTGAACCCGAACCAGCCCGAGTAAATGTTGTTCGGGAAGGCACGGATCGACGTGTTGTAATCCTGCACGGCGGTATTGTAATCGCGGCGGGCAACGCTGATGCGGTTTTCGGTGCCTTCGAGCTGCGTCTGCAGGTTGCGGAAGGCATCGTTGGCGCGCAGGTTGGGATACTGCTCGGCCACCACCAGCAGGCGGCTAAGGGCGCCGGACAGCTGGCTCTGGGCCTGCTGGAACTTTTCGATGTTTTCCTGCGTCAGGTTCTCCGGGCTGATCTGCATGGAGGTGGCTTTCGCACGGGCATTGATCACATCGGTGAGCGTACCGCGCTCGAAGTTGGCCTCGCCTTTTACCGTATTTACCAGGTTCGGGATGAGGTCGGCGCGGCGCTGGTATTGCGTCTGCACATCACCCCATTTACCATTTACGTTTTCTTCGAGCCCGACGGTGCGCTTTTGGAAACCGATGGCTCCGCAGCCAACACAGCCACCAAGCACCAGCACGATACCCAGGATAATCACCAGGACCAGGGTTGAAGTCTTCATTGTATTTCGTTTGTTGTTTAAAGTTATACGATACCATCAAATTACGCACCACAGCGGCAGAGCTGCTCTTTTGGCAGAGAGAAAGAACGCAGGTACCGCAAGCGATACACGCAGGTTTGTTAGGATTTATTATGATTTTGCTGACGGACGCGACACGTACTGCGCGTTCATCTTAAGAATCATAGAGAATCTGCGTTCTTTCTCTCCGCCGCTTGCGGCTCATGCTTTCACCGCCGCAATGCCGGGCAGCTCCTTGCCTTCGAAGTATTCGAGGAGCGCACCGCCGCCAGTCGACACGTAGCTCACTTTGTCGGCGTAGCCAAACTGGTTCACTGCCGCTACCGAGTCGCCGCCGCCGACGAGCGAGAAGGCGCCCATCCCCGTAGCTTCCGCAACGGCTTTGGCAACGGCCTTCGTGCCGTGCTGGAACTTTTCCATCTCAAACACGCCCATAGGGCCATTCCACAGGATCGTTTTGGAGGAGTGGATCACCTTGGTGAACATGTCGCAGGCCAGCGGACCGATGTCAAGACCCATCCAGCCATCGGGAATATTGCTGCTGAGCGAGGAGGAGATATCGGCATCGGCGGCAAACTTGTCGGCGATGATCGAATCGGAAGGCAGGTGAATGGTCACGCCACGCTCTTCGGCCTTTTTGAGCAGCTCACATGCGGTATCAAGGCGGTCGTCCTCGCAGAGCGAAGAGCCGATCTTGCCGTCCATGGCCTTGTAGAAGGTGTATGCCATGCCACCGCCGATGATGATGTCGGTAGCGCGGTCGAGAAGGTTCTCGATGATCAGGATCTTGTCGGACACTTTGGCGCCTCCGATGATGGCGGTAAAGGGCTTCTCACTCTGGTGCATCACTTTTTCGGCGCTCTGCACCTCCCCTTCCATCACGGTGCCGAACAGCTTGCTGCCGGCATCGAAATACTGGGCGATGACGGCCGTGGAAGCATGCGCCCGGTGGGCCGTTCCAAAGGCATCGTTCACGTAGACGTCACCGAGCTTTGCCAGCTTCTGCGCAAAGTCCTTGTCGCCCTTTTCCTCTTCCTTGTAAAAACGCAGGTTCTCGAGCAATAACACCTGTCCGGGGCGGAGCGCGGCCGCTTTCCGGGTGGCGTCCTCGCCAATGCTGTCGCTGGCAAACTGCACCTCGGTGCCCAGCAGCTCCGCGAGATGGGCAACGACATGGCGCAGGGAATATTTATCGGTCGGACCGTCCTTGGGGCGGCCGAGGTGCGACATCAGGATCACCGAGCCGCCGTCGGCCAGGATCTTTTTGATCGTAGGCAGCGTGGCGCGGATGCGTGTATCGTCGGTAATGGCAAAGGAAGCATCGAGGGGCACGTTGAAGTCGACGCGCACCAGGGCCTTCTTGCCCGAAAAGTTATAGGAGGAGAAAGTTGCCATAACGGGAGTTGGGTTTTGAACCCAAATGTAAGGCCGCGGCCCCTTCCCGTAAGCGCAACACCGCCGTTGCTTATTCACATCGCCACCAGCCCGTGCTCCGCGGGCGATCCGGGCCCGTCGCCAAGCGCCGCTTCCTGCATGGCGGCAAGCAATTGCTGCGTGATGTCTTTGCCGCCGCCGAAGTTGCAGACAAATGCCCCGATGGTATAGATCGGCCCCCAGGGAATGCCCCACCAGCCGAACACGAGCGAAATCAGACTGTATTTCAGCCCGGCAACGAGACGGCTTTTGCCGCTTGGAATATAATAGATCTCGCTGGGGCGCTTAAAGGTCATCACGACCACGGAGACGGCCCAGGTGTAGATCACAAAGCGGCCGCCGGCGTAAATGTCTGCTTCTAGTTCGGCGAGGGTACGATCGCCAATGCCGGAAATTTTCATAGCTGGTTCAGGTTTGAGCCTACAAGATAAAAAAACGCCCCGGAATCCGGGGCGCTTATCAATTCACTTGGAGTGAAATCAGTTCTTCATGATGCCGGCGAAATGCTTCACCGTGCGCACCAGCTGCGACACGTAGCTCATTTCGTTGTCGTACCAGCTCACGGTTTTCACGAGCTGAACGTCGCCGTTCGTAAGCACTTTGGTTTGAGTGGCGTCGAAGAGCGAACCGAAGTGCATGCCGATGATGTCGGAGCTGACGATCTCGTCTTCGGTGTAGCCGAAGCTTTCGTTGGCGGCAGCCTTCATGGCGGCGTTGATCTCTTCAACCGATACTTTCTTGCCGAGCACCGTTACGAGCTCGGTGAGCGAGCCGGTGATGGTGGGTACACGCTGCGCGGTGCCGTCCAGCTTGCCTTTCAGTTCGGGGAGCACGAGGCCGATGGCCTTGGCAGCGCCGGTGCTGTTGGGAACGATATTGGCGGCAGCGGCGCGGCCGCGGCGCAGGTCGCCTTTGGGATGCGGTGCGTCGAGGGTATTCTGGTCGTTAGTGTAGGCGTGGATCGTGGTCATGAGCCCGGACTGGATGCCGTAGTTGTCCTGGAGCACCTTGGCCATCGGGGCGAGGCAGTTGGTGGTGCAGGAGGCACAGGAGATGATCGTTTCGGTACCGTCGAGGATGGTGTGGTTGACGTTGAACACAACGGTCTTGAGGTCGCCGGTGGCGGGTGCGGAGATCACAACGCGCTTGGCGCCGGCGGTCAGGTGCGCCTCGGCCTTGGCCTTATCGGTAAAGAAGCCGGTGGATTCGATCACCACGTCGACATCGTGCTGGCCCCAGGGAATCTGTGCGGGGTCTTTCTGGGCGTAGATCTTTACTTCGTGACCATTGACGATGATGGCGTTGTCGGTTGCCTTCACCTCTTCGTTGAAACGGCCCTGCGCGGAGTCGTACTTCAGCAGGTGTGCGAGTACAGCGGGGCTGGTCAGGTCGTTGATGGCCACCACATCAATGCCTTCCATATTGTGAATCTGGCGGAAAACAAGGCGTCCGATGCGTCCAAAGCCGTTGATGGCAACTTTAACTGACATATTCTAAGCGATTTTTTTGATGAATAATGCGGGGCGAAGGTATTGAATTGCCGGAAACGAGAGCGGTACAGTTCAGCCGGGCCGCGGGCAGAACAATACGTGCGGGCGCCGCAAAGCAAGGGCGGCAACGGGGTGCGTCAGGACTTCTTCGCGGCCAGTCGTGCCTCGACGAGCTGGAGGTTCTTCTCCAGGCCCGTCGCCAAAAGAACCTGGCAATAGGGCGTGAAAAAACGATGCGTCTGCAGGAGATGCAGGGTTCGCTCGTCCCAATCGGGCGGCACCGCACCGGTGCGCAGCCTCGTTTCCTCCCGGAGCAGGAGGTCGGTCTTTACGAAATCAGGTGTGCCGATATTGTACAGGTCGGCATCGCAGATGATCGCTTCCAGCAACCCGCCGGGCTTTTGCGGCATGCGGGTCGCTTCGATGCAGGCGACAACGCGGTCGTTGAATGCCGGCCCGACATTCCAGCCGTGGATGAAGCCCTCGTAAATATCGATGCTGCGTTGCTCGTGGCCCTCCGATGCGCCAAACAGCTGCCCCACGTCATGAAACCAGCCCGCCACCACGAGCGACGAAACGGGGCCGGGATCAACGGAACACGAGGCCGCGATCGCCGTGGCATGCGCAACGACCCGTTCCGTATGCGCCAGGTTATGGTACAGCAGACGGGGATCGCGGTGAACAGAAAAGATCTGCCGGACAAAATGCGCTGCGGATGTTTCGATATTGTACGAAGTCATAGCGTATCCTCCATGCACACAAAAAGCGATCCCAAGCCGCGCGCGGAATGTTACCAGGAAGTTGTTACGCAGCCGGGCTTCGAAGGTCAATCGTAAACCAATGGTGCCCGGCTTCGAAGCGGTACGATGCGCTGAAGCCCGAAACGCGGCAGATCTCCCGGACAAGCGCGAGCCCGAGGCCGGTGCCGCCTCCTTCCGAATCCGGCATCGCGAAACGTTGAAAGAGCAGGTCTTCATCGAGCGCGCTTCCCTGCGCCTCGTTGGCGATCCCGAGCATCCCTGCCGTCAACCGGATCTGCAGCAGCGTTCCGGGCCGGCTGTGGCGCCAGGCGTTACTCAGCAGGTTGTTGAGCAACACGTGACAAAGCGGGCCGTTCATGCGAACGGTTACCGCATCGAGCTTCGCATCGACCTGAAGATCGCGCTGCTGGAACAGCTCCTGGAATTCGGCGATCTTCTCTGACAGCAATTGCGTCAGGTCAAGCGCTGTTGTTTCGGAGAACTGCTTGTTTTCGATACGCGCGAGGAGCAGCAGCGAGCGGTTGAGACGATCGAGTCGCTCCAACGCATTGAAGGCCGCCTGCAATGCGTCGACGCCCGCGGTACTGAGCTGGCTTTCCTGCAACAGCAGGTCCAGCTTCGACCGGATGACGGCGATCGGGGTTTGCAACTCGTGCGTCGCGTTCTCGCTGAAGGTTTTCAGGGACAAATATTCACGGCGCGCGTGACCGGCGAAGCGGAGCAGGCTTTCGTGCAGCATCCGGAACTCATCGATCTGCGTCGGTGCAAACTGCAGTGGCTCGTCGGCGCTCAGCTTGTGCTCCCCTACCCTGTGGAGCGCTTCGTAAAAGGGCCGCCACAGGCGCTTCACCGCCCAGCGGTTGATCAGCACGGAAAACAGGAGGATGAAGAGGATGGTGCCAAGTGCGATGCTGAAGATCGAGCGGATAAGATTGTCGGTCTGCTCCATCGCTTTCGACACCCTAACCCGGTGCCAGCCTTCGCTGTCGCGGATAAAAAAAACCAGCTGCCGGTATTTCTCCGGTCCCTCTCCTTCCCGGTCGATGAGGTCGCGGGTCTGGAAATGCCGCCGCCCGGGCGCAGGGGCTTTTGCAAACTCAATGAGCTGGTCGTCGACGGAAATGCTCTCCGGCAATCGCCCGTGCTTTTCCACGCTGATCTGGATCTCCCGCTCCTCGATGTGCAGGTCTTCGTCGATCTGCTCCACAAGGATGAAGCGCAGGCTGGCATACAGCGCCAGCGAGGCCACGAGGAAGATGACGATCGTGACGCCTGCATTTACGCGGCTCCATTTTGCAAGCAGCTTCATGAAAGGCTGCATTTGTACCCGATCCCATATACCGAGTGAATGTAATCGGGCGCACCGGCGCCCAGCAACTTGCGACGCAGGTTCTTGATATGCGTGTAGATGTAGTCGTAAGACCCGGATACATCGGCCTGCTCGCCCCACAGGTGGATCGCGAGGGCATTCTTGTTGATCACCCGGTTGCGGTTGCTTATGAGGTAAACGAGCAGGTCGTACTCCTTGCGGGTGAGGTCGACAGGCGTTGTTCCCGCAAGCACGATGTGTGCGTCGAGGTCGATGCGGAGCACGCCGAACTCAACGTGCCGGTGTCCATCGTGTGCTTTCCGCCGGACGATCGCTTCGACACGGGCCGCCAGCTCGGCGAGGTGAAACGGTTTTACCAGGTAATCGTCGGCACCGAGGCGAAGCCCCTGCACACGGTCCTGCAGCATGCCCTTCGCCGAAATCACGAGCACCGCGTCGGACCGCTTGTCCGCCTTCAGTTCCTGCAGGATGCCCAGGCCGTTGCCACCGGGCAGGGTTAGATCGAGCACGATGCAATCAAAGGTTCGCTCCTCGAGCTGGCGGAGCGCGCCGGGATAGTCGTAAGCAGCCACACAGGAAAACCGCGCCTCCGTGAGGTAATCACAGATGCTCCGCGAAAGCTCCTTTTCATCTTCGACGATCAATACATTCATCAGCTACCGATTAATACAAAGGTCCCGCAAATGATCAGTCCCGCACCGATGGCGGTCTTGATGCTCAGGCTCTCACCCAGGAAAACAACCGACAAAAGGATCGCGAGCGCCACACTGAGCTTGTCCAGCGGCGCAACCTGCGACACCTTTCCAAGCTGCAGGGCGCGGAAATAAAATATCCACGAGAGTCCCGTGGCCGCGCCCGACAGGCACAAGAAAACGAGGTTCTGCCGGTTGAGCGACTGCAGTTGCGGGAGAAGTCCCCTGGCGGAAACAATGAGCCAAGCGATGACGACGATCACGAGCGTTCGCACGGCCGTTGCCAGGTCGGGGTCGACACCCTTCACACCCAGCTTGGCAAAGATCGCCGTGAGGGCGGCGAAGAAAGCAGACAGTAAGGCATAGGTCCACCACATAAGCGACAGGGTTTACTAACTAACGCGAAGATCCGTTCTTTTCCGCCGCAATTTCCGGTCGATCCGTTCCATGATCCAGAAAGAAAGCGTGAGCCAGATGATGCAAAGTAAGAAGCCCGCGACCACATCGCTCGCATAATGAACGTGCAGGTACACGCGGCTGAAGGCAATGGCGCAGGAAAAGAGAAACAGCCCGACGGCTATCGTCCAGCGGGCCCAGGGATAGAAGCGCAGCGCCCACGCGAGGTAGATAAGGAGACCATAAAAGGTGAATGACGAAAAGGAATGTCCACTCGGAAAGGAAAAGCCGAGGACGTTCTGAACAAGCGGGTCGGGCGGGCGGTGCCGGTGAAAGATCGACTTGAATGTGAACAGGAGGATCGTACCGGCGATGCCGATGGCGGCGCTGTCGAGCGACAGGCGCCGGCTTTTCTTCGATAGCAGCAGGGAGCCGATTAGCAGTAGGTAGGCCGGCAGCAGGAAGTGGGCCGACCCGAAGAAGGTCACAACGAGCATCACCCTCGTCAGCGCAGCACTTTGCAGGGGACGCAGCTCGCGGAATACCCAGTTGTCGAGGCGTGCTTCCTGCTCAATCACCATCTCGTTGGCGATGACGGAAAACAGCAGCAGCGCCACCAGGAACAGGCCCACGATCGCCAGCAGGCGGAGCGACAGGTGCCAGGCCTGCGCCTTCAGCTGTATGGTTCGCCAGGCATTCATCGGAACGTATATACAAAGCCGGGCATCGCGCGCCCGAAGTGGTACTGGAGGTTCAGCGACACGCTTGCCTTCCGCGTCCCGGGCGTCTTGATCTGGGCATAGCGGTGGTAGTTGTTCACCGTCAGCCGGCCCGTCAGGTAACCCAGCGCGGCGCCACAGAGAACATCGGTAGCCCAGTGCTTGTTTTCAGTGATGCGGCTCAGGCCGATAAGACCCGCGGCCGAATAGGCCAGGATCGGCACCCAGATGCGGTCTTTGTATTCCAGGGCATAGACGGTGGCCGCTGCGAAGGCAACGGTGGTATGGCCGGATGGGAAGGCGCTGTTGGTGCTTCCCCCGTTCGGGTCATTGGGTGTTTTGTAAAAAGGCCCGAGAAAGCGCGGCTCGGCCTCGAGCGATGTCGGGTCGATGATGTAGGGACGCTGGCGGCCCGTGAGAAACTTCAGCGTCGTTTCGAGGAGGGCGCCGGTGATGTAGGATTGCGAAGCAAGCAGCGTGGTGGTTTGCATCTTCTTGTTCTTGAAGACGAATCCTGTCAGTCCGAGACCGCCGAGCACATACACTTCGTAGGTGCCGCCGAAATTCGTGACGTAGCTGCTCACCTCGCGCAGACTGGACGAACTGTTGCGCAACCGCAATGCCGAGCGCTGGATCGGCTCGTCGAGCACGGCGATCGAGCCCGCCACCAGGGCGAACTTGCCCGCGGCGCCCCAGTCGCGGCGCTTCATGTGAAAAGGCTTCGTATAGGCCTGCTTGATATCGCTCCACAACAAGACGGCGTACGATCCCGGCGTCAGCTTCGTTGCCTGGTTGTAGGCTGCCCGCGACGTATTGTTTTCCTGCCGGCCCGCGCTGTCGGTCTTCTGGCTAAGGCTATCTAGCTTCCGCACCAATGTATCCGGCTGCTGCGCCATCGCCGGGAAGCCAAACAGGAGCAACAGCAGACCGACCAGGATCCGTACTTTCATAGATATACGCATTTTGCAAACAGAATCCGAAAACCGTACCCCAGCCATTTGACCCGCTGCGAGGCCGGATTTCGGTCCGGGCGCGACACAAATTGTGGTGGAAATTCTGAAGTAATTCTGAAGTGAGGTGCTTTTGCGGCACAAAACGATGCGGCGGCTTCCGAAATCAGATTTCAACCAGAATTGCCGCCTAATTTGCGGCCCGTATGACCCGATCCGCACGCATCGCTCTTCTCCTGCTCCTTTTTTGCGCGAACCTGGCCTTTGGACAAAAGCATTCTCTCGAGGGAACGGTTGTCGATGCGCGCACCCACCATCCTGTTGAATACGCAACCCTGTCGTTGCTCCGGGCGGGCGACAGCAGCAAGGTTGTCGATGGCACGACGAGCGACAGCCTGGGACGATTCGGGCTGCCTGCGGTCGCTATTGGCGAGTACCTCCTGCGCGTTGAAGCGATCGGGTATCACGCACAGCGACTCGCCGTTTCCATCAGCGCCGACCGGGCAAAGGACCGCGCACTGTCGCTGGCGCTGCAACCGCGCAGCGGCGAGCTGGCCGGCGTCGTTGTCAGTTCGCGGTCGGGCCTCGTCGAGAACCGGATCGACAAGCTTGTCTTCAACGCCGAGAAGGACCTCACGTCGCAAAACGGCTCGGCAGCCGACGTGCTGAAAAAAGTGCCGCAGGTAGGCGTCGACGCCGATGGCAACGTATCGCTTGCCGGCAACTCGGGCATCCGCTTCCTGATCGACGGGAAGCCGTCTTCGGCCTTCGGCAGCAATATCGCCGACGTGCTTGCGGCGCTTCCGGCGAGCCAGATCAAGTCGATCGAAGTGATCAGCAACCCGGGCGCGCGCTACGATGCGCAAGGCATGGGCGGCATCATCAACATCATCCTGAAAAAGTCGAACCTGCGCGGCTCCAATGGAACGGTCAACCTGTCGGGTGGCACGCGGATGGAGAACGGCGCGCTGAACCTCAATTTCCGCCAGGCAAAATTCGGCGTCAATGCTTTTGTCAACGGCAACCTGCGCCCGCGCGTGACCACACCTTACGAGCTCACGCGTACTTCGCACGATTCTTCGGGCTCGCAGCTGCTGCAACAGTCGGGCGACGGGAGCCTGCTGCGCAAGGGACTCCAGGCAGGTGTCGGCTTCGACTGGACGCTTTCTTCGAAATCGTCACTCACCGGGAAACTGTCGTACAACAGCTTCTCCAACGATGCCAGCGGGCAGTTCCGCCAGCTCCAGCAATCGTTCAGCAACAGTGGCGCGGGCGGCGCTGCAACCAATACCGAAACCCGCAACCGGTCGACGTTCCGGTTCAACGACGTGGATGCCAGCCTGCAGTTCCGGAAAAAATACGCACGGCCCGAGCAGGAGCTCGAGCTCGAGGCATCAACGAGTCTTGGAACACGCGTCACGAACAGCGAGAGCGCCGAAACCGGCAGCAACGGGATCCAGCAGGCAGGCAGCAAGGGCCATAACCCGGGCCGTCAGGACGAATCGCAGCTGCAGGTGAACTACAGCTACCCGCTGCGCGAGAACAGTATTTTTACGGTAGGCGGCAAAAGCAGCTTCACCCGGATACAAAGCAATGCAGCGGTGTCGGCTTACAATGCCATGAGCCGCCAATACGAGCCCGATGCGCGGCTTTCCAACGACCTGCATTTTCAGCAGCAGGTATATGCCGCCTACGCGGAGCTCAGCTTCCCCCTGGGGCAGTTGTTGTCGGTCAAAGGCGGGCTTCGCTACGAGCGCACCGAGCGGCAGGCAACATTCTCCGGCCTGCAGAAGCCGGTGAACCTCGATGGATATAACACGATGGTTCCCTCGCTTTTCCTGATGCGAAAGATCGGCGAGACCCAACAGCTCAAGCTCAGTTACGCGCGGCGTATTGAGCGTCCCGACTTCCGCGACCTGAATCCATTCGTCAACAGCAGCGACCCGAAAAACCTGTCGACCGGCAACCCGTACCTCGTGCCGGAGATCGGCAACCGCGTCGAGCTTGGCTACAGCCGCGAGTTTCCTCGTCTCGGTTCCGTTTCGGCCACGCTGTTCTACCGCGCTACCAACCACGACATCCAGCCTTATGTAAGCCTGTATGACCGCTTTGCCGTCGGCGACACGACGTATACGAATGTGTCGGTAAGCACGCGCGAGAACATCGGCCGCGAGCAGAATACCGGGGTTAACCTGTTCCTGGAAACGAAACCGGTTTCCGGGATCAGCTTCCGGAGCAACCTGTTCCTGTTTCACCGCCGGATTCATAATGCCATCGACGCCGCCAGCAGCCCCGAGAGCTTCAACTACCGCATCAACCTGAACGCAAGCTGGCAGGCAACGCCCACCTGGACGGGCGAGTTTTTCGGGAATTTCAATTCGGCGCGCAACGAGATCCAGGGACGGTACCCGTCGTGGACCACCTACAGCTTCGCCATCCGCAAGCAGTTCCGGAACCGCAAGGCCAGCATCGCGCTCGCCGCTACGAATCCCTTCGCGGAATACAGCCGGCAGCGCACCGAGCTGCAGGGCTCCTCTTTCGCCTGGACCAGCACGCGCCTCATACCGGTGCGCTCCTTCGGGCTCAACCTCACCTGGAAATTCGGAAAGCTCGAATTCAAAAAGGACCGCGTGGAGCCCAGCGTCCCTGACATCGCGCAATAAGGCCTGCAGCCCGGCCGTAGCGCAAAGGGAAAAGCCTGTTCAGAATGACGACAGATTCGGGACCTAGCTTCGTGAAAAGTGTTCTATATGAAAGCTTACCTCATCCTCGCGGCGCTTGCCTTCGGCGCGCCCGCTATGGCTCAAAAAGAGAAATCCCCGCATGTTCCTGCCGCTGTGGCCGCGGCCTTCGCAAAAGCACACCCCGGCGCAAAGGGCCACTGGGAGCGCGAAGGCGCCAACTACGAAGTGGAGTTTACCGAGCATGGGCAAAAGATGTCCTGCATACTCAGCAGGCAGGGAACGATTATTGAAACCGAAACAGCCATAAGGCCGGACGAGCTGCCGCAGGCGGCTCGGGCTTACCTTGACCAGCATTACGCGAAGAAAAAGATCAGGGACGCGGCGCGGCTGCAACTCGCCGACGGAACACTGCAG
The DNA here is from genome assembly GCF_054777635.1 of Flaviaestuariibacter terrae. NCBI lineage: Bacteria > Pseudomonadati > Bacteroidota > Chitinophagia > Chitinophagales > Chitinophagaceae > Flaviaestuariibacter > Flaviaestuariibacter terrae. Next base: position 108,149 of record NZ_BAAHAL010000021.1, on the reverse strand, counting down.
TATGAGGCCGGGCTGGATAAAAAGGATATATTATTCGATGGGAAGGGCACATTCATCAAGGAAGAAAAAGACTAAAACACCGGGCTGCCCCGGGCTATGCTCCTTTGCCTGCCTGGGGCTTCTCGTCGTCCTGCTGCTTCCCGTGGAGCGGCTCGCCGCGCAGGAGAAAAACCTGGCCTATTTTATCAGCCAGGCCCGGCTCAACAGCCCGAGCCTGCGCGAGCTGCAAAGCCAGGATGCGCTGGCCCGTATCGACTCGCTGCTGTTGCGCGCGGCGCTACGCCCGCAAGTAGCCTTTCTCGGCAACGCCGGCTACGCCCCGATCATCGGGGGTGTTGGCTACGACGAAGCGATCACCAATATTGGCAACCTTACCGGGATCGTCCAGGCCAACCGGTCGTTTGTACCGGCACGCACGATCCAGGCGCAGCTGCAAACCATCGCGCTGCAGCGCCGAGCACTCCTCGACACACTCCAACTCTCGCGGCAGGACATCGCGCGGAGCATCACCGATCAGTACATCACCGCCTACTCCGACCAGATCAACTACGACTTCAGCCACGACCTGTTCGAACTGCTGCAACGCGAGGAATCGGTGCTGAAAAAACTCACCGAGAAGGGCGTATACAAGCAGGTGGATTACCTGAATTTTTACATCAGCATGCAGCAGCAGGAGCTGACGGCGCTGCAGGCACAGATTCAATACGGAGCCGACTACCTGACGCTCAACTTCCTCGCCGGGATACTTGACACCAGCATCGAGCGGCTGCCCCCGCCCGCGCTATCGGACAGCCTCCCCGACTTCCGGCACTCGGTCTTTTTCACGCGTTTCATCACCGACAGCCTGCGCCTTGCCAACGAGCGGCAGCTGCTCCGCTCCCAGTACAGGCCCAAGGTCGGCGCGTTCACGGATGCCGGCTACCAGTCGTCGCTGCAGAACACGCCCTGGCGCAACTTTGGCTTCAGCTTCGGGCTCAGCCTCAGTGTGCCGATCTACGATGGCCGGCAGCGGAGCCTCCGCGAGCAGCAGCTCGATATCCGCGAGCGCTCGCGTGGCTACAGCCGCGACTATTACGCCCGCCAGTATGCGATGCAAACCGCGCAGCTCCGGAGGCAGCTGGCTTCGATCGACGAGCTGACGGCACGGCTCCAAAAACAGATCGAATTTTCGCGAACGCTGATCGAAGCAAATGGAAAACTCCTGCAGGTCGGCGACATCACGATGAAAGACTATGTAACGGCGATCACGAACTACCTCAACGCGCAGAACCTGCTTAATCAGAATACGATCACGCGGCTAAAAGTACTCAGCCAGCTCAATTACTGGAATGCAAAACCTTAAGTTATGAGAACCGCCCTGCTGCTAGGAATGCTGACCCTGCTGGGCGCCTGCCACAGCAAAGAGGCCAGCGACGATGAAGAGGCCGCGCCGGAAGAAGTACGTACGCCTGTAACGCTTGCCGAGGTGGCCACAACGCCGCTGCAGACCTATGTGGAGCTCAATGCCACGTCCGCGTTCCTGCAAAGCAATTTCATCAAAGCCTCCGCGAACGGGTACATCCGGCAGGTCAATGTGAAACTGGGACAGCGCGTGTCGCCGGGAACGGTCGCATTCGTGATCCGCACCAAGGAAGCCGAAGCGCTGGGCAACACGGTCAACAGGCTCGATCCCTCCTTTCACTTCACCGGCATCATCCCGATACGGGTAGCCGCCAGCGGGTTTGTGCAGGAGCTGAACCACCAGCCCGGCGATTACGTGCAGGACGGCGAGCAACTCGCGGTGATCACCGACAGCAAAAGCTTCGGCTTCGTGCTGAATGTGCCCTACGAACTGAGCAGCCGCATTTCGCCGGGCACGTCGCTCGATGTGACGCTCCCCGATGGCAAGGTGCTCCCCGGCCGCGTCAGCCGCGTGCTTCCGAGCGTCGACTCGGCCGCGCAGACACAGCAGCTGCTGCTCCGCGTAACGAGCGCCAGCCCATTACCACAAAACCTGATCGGACGCGTGCGTCTCGTCAAGGCACAAAAGGTGGGCGTACCCTCACTGCCCAAGGCTGCCGTACTCGCGGATGAAGCGCAGCAGAACTTCTGGGTAATGAAGCTGCTCGACTCCACGACGGCCGTGAAGGTGCCGATCATTAAAGGAATGGAAACCGCCGACCGCATCGAGATCCTGCGGCCGGAATTCCGACCGGGCGACAAGGTCGTGCTCAACGGCAATTACGGGCTTCCCGACACGGCGAAAATCATCATCCAGAAAGGCGAGCAATGAACTCCTTTTTTACCCGCTATAAAAACCCGGTAACGGTCTTGATCGTCCTGCTGCTGCTCGCCGGCGGCTACGTGTATACCCGCCTGCCGACCGCGCTTTTCCCGGAGATCACCTTCCCGAAGATCAAGATCATTGCCGACGCCGGGTTGCAGCCGGTAAACAAGATGATGGTGACCGTGACCAAGCCGCTCGAAAACGCCATCAAGCTCGTACCCGACCTGGAGGATGTGCGCAGCGTTACAAGCCGCGGCTCCTGCGAGATCTCGGCCTTCATGAACTGGGATGCCAATATCGACCTGAGCCAGCAGCGGATCGAATCGCGCATCGCCCAGATCCGCAACTCCCTCCCGCCCGACGTGCAGATCACGGTGGAGAAAATGAACCCGTCGATCCTCCCGGTGATCGGCTACACCCTCGAAACTTCCAGCAGCACGCAGAACCCGATCGACCTGAAGCAGCTGGCGCAGTACACGATCAAGCCCTACCTGTCGCAGGTGCCCGGCGTGGCCGAAGTGCGTATCATCGGCGGCAAGCAAAAAGAATACTGGCTGACGCTCGATCCGCAGAAAATGAGCACGCTCGGCATTACGCCCGACCGCCTCTCTGCTGCGCTTGTGGCAACGAACTTCATACAATCCAACGGCTACCTGTCCGACTACCGCCTGCTGTACCTGACCGTCACCGATGCCACCGTTCACTCGCTCGACGAGCTGCAGAACATCGTGGTCCAGGGTGACGGACGGAGAACGGTTCAACTGAAAGACATCGCCTCCGTAGCGATCAGCCCCGGCGTGGAATACACGAAGATCAATGCGAACGGGCACGCGGGAGTGCTCATCGCCGTGATCAAGCAGCCGGGCAGCAACCTGGTTTCGCTCAGCGACGATATGGCCAAACGCGTAGAATCCCTTTCACGGCTTCTGCCGGAAGGCGTCAGCATACGTCCGTATTACGTGCAGGCCGACTTTGTGCGCGACGCCGTGCACAGCGTTACCGACAGCCTCTGGATCGGGCTGCTGCTGGCCATTGTCGTGGCGATCATCTTCCTGCGCTCCGTCAAGGCAAGTGTCACGATCCTGATCAGCATCCCGGTTACGATCGGGCTCACGCTCATCGGCATCTACGCCATCGGCTACAGCCTCAACATCATGACGCTGGGCGCTATCGCGGCGGCGATCGGGCTCATCATCGACGATGCCATCGTGGTGATGGAGCAAATCCACCGCAGCCACGAAGAGCATCCCGGCGAGCCGGCGCGTGTGGTGGTGCAAAAGGCCATCCGCTACCTGCTCCCGGCGATGGTCGGCTCCTCGCTCAGCACCATCGTCATCTTTCTTCCCTTCGAGCTCATGTCGGGGGTTGCGGGCGCTTATTTCAAGGTGATGACGCACACGATGATGCTGACGCTGGCCTGCTCCTTCCTGGTAACCTGGATCGGGCTTCCCGTCATTTACCTGCTGCTCAGCAGCGAGCGACGGGAGCGTCTCAAACTGGCCCACGCCCCGAAACCACAGGAAGTAAAGAAGCAGCGCTGGGTAGGCTGGTTTATCCGGAGGCCCTGGATCAGCGTGTTGCTGCTGGCGGTTTTCGGCCTGTCGATCTGGCTGGTGCTGCCGCGTCTTCAAACCGGGTTCCTGCCTGAGATGGATGAAGGAAGCATCGTGCTTGACTATAAATCGCCGCCGGGAACTTCGCTCGACGAAACCGACCGCATGCTCCGGCAGGTGGAAAAGATCATCGTGAAAATCCCGGAGGTGGAGGCTTACTCGCGCCGCACCGGCACGCAGATGGGTTTCTTCATCACCGAGCCCAACGATGGCGACTACCTGATACAGCTCAAAAAGAAGCGCACCCGGTCGACCGACGAAGTGATTGCCGATATTCGCCACCAGGTGGAGTCGACGCAACCCGCGCTCCAGATCGACTTCGGCCAGGTGATCGGCGATATGCTCGGCGACCTGATGGAATCGGTGCAACCCATCGAGATCAAGATCTTCGGCGATGATATCACGCGCCTCCAGGCACTGTCGACACAGGTAGGCGCAATCGCGGAAGGCGTTCCCGGAACCGCCGACGTGTTCAACGGGATCGTGCTATCAGGTCCGTCGGTGCGCATCATCCCCAACAACGCGCAGCTGGCCCGGTTCGGGCTTACGGCGCAGGAGCTGCAAACGCAGGTGCAGCTGGCCCTGCAAGGTGTTGATGCGGGCAACCTGCTGGAGCGCGAGCAGATGACACCTGTCCGGATCGTGTATCCGGGCAACCTGGCCCAGAGCGTCGAAAACCTCCGGCAGCTGCCCATCTTCCTGCCGTCGGGACGTTTGATGTCCATCAGCTCGCTGGCCACCGTTTCCATCAACCGGGGCGATGCGGAGATCAACCGCGAAAACCTGCAGTCGATGGGTGTGGTGACAGGCCGGCTGGAAGGACGCGACCTCGGGAGCACGATCCGGGAGCTGCAGAAAAAAGTAGCGGCGCAGGTGACGCTACCACAGGGCTACCACATTGAATATGGCGGAGCCTTCGCGGAGCAGCAACGGTCGTTCGGCGAGCTGCGCCTGATCCTGCTCACGGCGAGCCTGCTCGTGTTCGGCGTCATCCTGTTCCTGTTCCAGGATTTTCTCGTGGCGCTGCTTATCCTGCTGATCGCGGTGTTGGGCATGGCCGGCTCTTACCTCGCCCTCCTGCTCACGGGAACGGCGCTCAACGTGGGCAGCTACACGGGCATCATCATGATCGTAGGCATCATCGGCGAGAATGCGATCTTCACCTTCCTGCAGTTCCGCGAATCGCTCCGCGACAGCCAGGAGGTCGATGATGCCATCACGTATTCCATTTCGACGCGGCTCCGACCGAAGCTCATGACGGCGCTCGGAGCGATCATCGCCCTCATGCCGCTGGCGCTGGGCATCGGCACCGGCGCAGAACTGCACCAGCCGCTGGCCATTGCGGTAATCGGTGGGTTCCTCGCAGCGCTCCCGCTCCTGCTAATCGTGTTGCCTACGCTCCTGCGACCCATCAGCCGCCGTAACGCCTTCCGCAAAAAAATGGAAGAGCTGTGAGCGAATGCATCCGGCGAAGTGTCAACAAATTTTGAAGGGGTGAAGCAGCAGTTCCCGGACAGCGCCGGCGATTCAGTTACAATGGCGATCAATACTCCGGCAAACCGGGACCGGCCGTAAACAGAAAACCCCCGCATTGCTGCAGGGGTCTTTGTACCGCGTACGGGATTCGAACCCGTATCGCCTCCGTGAAAGGGAGGTGTCCTAGCCCTTAGACGAACGCGGCATTTTTAAGAACTGTCCCGTTGTTTTCGGGAGTGCAAAGATAAGGGCGTCAACCATTTCTCCAAAAAAATTTCAAAAAAAATCCCCCGCGGCTGCGAGGGACTGCATTGATTCTGAGCGAACCGATGTTAGCGGCTGGCCTTGTCAAATTTAAGAAAGATCCGTGGCACTCCTCCCGCACATTTTGCAGGCTCGGTTTGAAGAGGAGGAACGCAGATCGTACATCCATGAAGAATGGTTATGATTTGCCGACGCACGGATGGTTCGACAAGCTGCCTAAAGCCCGATCTCGTAATGGCGCTCGGGGATTTCCACGTCCAGGAATCCCTTGCCTACAAGGCGGCGCTTGAACTCCAGCTGCACTTCGTACTCGCCGTGCACCAGGAACAGCTTCTGCACGGCACGCGGATCCTGCCCGTGGAGCCACTGGCAAAGATCCTCGTAGTCGCCATGGGCGCTCATGCTGCGGATGGCGCCGATCTCGGCGTGCACCTCGTGGCGAACGCCGTAGATACCCACCTCCTTGTCGCCCGCCATCAGGCGGCCACCGAGTGAGCGCGGCTCGCAGTAGCCGGTCATCAGGATACTGTTGCGGGAATTCTCGATGTTGTTGCTGATGTGGTGCTTCACGCGGCCCGCATCGGCCATACCGGAGGCCGAGATGATCACGCAGGGCTGGTCGCGGTAGTTGAGCATCTTCGACTCTTCCACCGTCTTCACGAAATGCAGTCCCTTGAACTCGAAGGGATCATCGTCGTGCTCCATCACCTTCTGGATGGTCTTGTTGAAGTACTGCGGAAAGCGCTTGATGACGGCCGTGATGTCGGTACTCAGCGGGCTGTCGACAAAGTAGTCGACGGCGGGGAGCCGGTTCTCGACCTCGAGCTGGTTGAGGGCATACAGGATCTCCTGGGTGCGCCCGAGGCTGAAGGCCGGCACAATGAGCTTCCCTCCTTTTTCGAGGCAGGTATGGTCGATCCAGTTTTTCAGCTGGTCGAAGGAGGTTTCGATATCCTCGTGGAGCTTGTCGCCGTAGGTCGATTCGATGAGGATGCAATCGGCCTGGTCGAAGGGTGCGGGCGAGCGGAGGATGACATCGCGGTAGCGGCCCACGTCGCCGCTGAAGCTGATGCGGTACGGGCGGCCCTTTTCCTGCACCCGCAGGTGCACGGCGGCTGAGCCCAGGATATGGCCGGCATCGGTAAACATACATTCCACGCCATCGGTCACCTTGAACCATTCACCGTAGGGCCGCGCCTCGAAAAGGCCGGCGCAGGCCTTCGCATCGTCGACAGTATACAGGGGCTCGAGCAGCGGCTTTCCCTGTGCCTTGCTGCTCTTGTTGTGGGCCCGCACGTCGCTCTCCTGGATCTCGCCGGAGTCTTCGAGCAGCAGGTTCGTCAGCGCCTCGGTGGCATCGGTGCAGTAGATGCGCCCGCCAAAGCCTTCCTTGACCAGCTTCGGGATAAGACCGCTGTGATCGATATGGGCGTGCGACAGGATCAGCACGTCCACCTCGGAGGGCACAAAACCCCAGGTGCGGTTGAGCGCGTCGGTGTCTTTTCCCATGCCCTGGAAGAGGCCGCAATCGAGTAGGATCTTCTTCCCATTGGAAAGCGTCAGCAGGTGCTTCGAGCCGGTAACGGTGCGCGCGGCACCATGGAATGCAATCTTCATATCGTTGCTGCTTTTTTTGATTTAAACGACCAGGTAAACGTGAACTCAGCCACTACTTCGCCCGCCCCGTTGCGCCCAATGCTCCGGGCATTGACAGTCTGCCCCTCGCCCGTGGCAATGGCCGCGTCGATGGCGGCGGCTATGGCTGCGCCGTCGCTGCAGGTGAAGCGGGTGCTACCGGTAGCCTTCTTAAAAAACCGGGCCTCCATCGCCGTTACGAGCATCGACACGGGCGGACGCCGCCCGTAGATATACTGCATGCACAGCGCACCGGTGCTCAGCTCCGCCCCCATGGCGAGGCAGGCGAAATAGGTGGAGCGGAAGGGATTCTTCGTAAACCAGCGGTAGGGAACGTCCACCACGCATTCGGTTGCCGTGCAGTTCCGGAGCCGGAGGCCGGCAAACCAGGCGGCAGGCAGCTTCGCGAGCAGGAAGAGCCGGAACCTTGTTTTGCTGTGAACCAGTTTCTGAAAAGCGGCTTCTGAAGACATGGCGGGATTGGGTTTTGGGATTCGGCTCTTGCAGGAGAAAGAACCTGTTATATAGCCTGCACGACCTACGCTATTCCTTGTACAGAAGCGGGTCGAGGGCCGAAGGAGCCCAGCCGCGGAGAAATGCGATAACGCGGTCGCGGTCGTAGCCATTGCCTTTTTCGAGGAGGCCGCTGTCCTGGGTATGGAGGCGCTTGCCCGAGGCATCGAGCACCAGCAGCACCGGGAACCCGAATCGCTGGGGGTAACCAAGCTCCGCAAGCATATCGAGGTTCTTGTTTTCCTTGCTGTAATTCAGATGATACACCACGAAATTGTCGCGCAGCAGCGCGCGGATCGTTGTGTCGGCCTGCGTAAATGCGTTGAAGCGATAGCACCAGACGCACCAGTTGCCGCCTACCTGGAGCAGCACGTGCTTCTTCTCGGCTTTCGCGCGGAGCAGCGCGGCGGCGACGTCTTTGCGGGCATTGGCGGCGGGGTTGTAGAGGCGGGTGCTGTCGCTGGCGGCTGCCGAAAGCGAGCCGAGAAGCAGGAGCGCGAAAAGGAAACGCATGAACGGGTATTTACGGGCAAAATACCGAAAAGCCAATTCCGGCGGGCCGCTTTGGTAGCGGCAATCGGCCCATTTTGTGACGCCTGTAACCCTTTTGGTGTAAGAACTCGGCCCGGATGAAACTATATTTGAACCTTCGCTGAAACAACCCCAAAAAACCACGACATGAAAAAGCTTTTCCTCTTTGCCGCACTGGCCTTCAGCCTGAATGGCTTCGCCCAGAAAGTAAGCGGTAAGATCGGCTTCCAAAAAGGACAGAAACTGGAAGTTGTGACGGAGTCCAAGCGCAACAGCTCGCAGGAGCTGATGGGACAAACGATGGAGTCCACCATGAACAGCACCACTACCGAGATTTTCGACGTGCAGGATGCCACGGCCGCCAGCGCTACCATCGAGCATAAAACGAAACGCTTCCAGTTTTCGGCCGAAGGCATGGGCCAGAGCCAGACATTCGACTCCGAAAAGCCCGACGACCTCAAAGGCGAAATGGGCCAGGTGATCGACAAGAAAGTGCTGAAGAACAAATACACGATGACCATCGATGCCTTCGGTAAGGTGACCGCCGTCAAAGCCGACGACGACAACCCGAACGGCAGCAAAAAAGACGAAGAAGCCGGTATGGCCGAAATGCTGGCCCAGCAGCTGGGTGGCAACTTCGCCCTCCCCAAGGCCGGCGATCCCACGATGTTCAGCATCTTGCCGGGCAACCGCGAAGTCAGCACGGGTGATTCCTGGAGCGACAGCACCGCGGCCGAAGGAACCCGCACGAAGCGCAACTTCGTCGTCAAGTCGATCACGGCCGACCAAGTCGTACTGGACTTCACCGCCGAAACAAAGATTGAGAAGACCATCGAGCTGATGGGCAACGAGGCCTCGGTGCATACCAGCGATAAAAGCAGCGGCAGCATCATCATCGACCGCAAAACCGGCCTTGTCCGCAGCATGACGACGACCGGCAAAACCGAAGGCACCGTCGACGTACAGGGCATGAGCGTACCGGTTACCGCAGATACCACGACCACCGTTACCGTCAAAACGACGTAACCGGAGTCTGTCACCTAACGATAAAAGCCCCGCAGTGCGGGGCTTTTATCGTTTATAGTACTTCGATCTGGTTCCGGAGCAGGTCCTCGAATTCATCGCGGCGCCGCACGAGGTGCGCCTCGCCGTCTTTCACCAGCACCTCGGCAGGCTTTAGGCGGGAGTTGAAGTTGGACGACATTTCAAATCCGTAGGCACCCGCGTTGTAGAACACGAGGTAATCACCTTCGCGGACCTCGGGGAGCGTACGGTCCCAGGCAAAGGTGTCGGTTTCGCAGATATTACCCACAACCGTATAAATACGGGGCGCGCCACTCGGGTTGGTCAGATTGCCGATGCGGTGGTAGGCCTCGTACATCATGGGGCGTATGAGGTGGTTGAAGCCGCTGTTGACCCCGACGAATACCGTTGCGGTCGTTTGCTTCACGACATTGCATTTCACAATGAAGTAGCCCGCCTCGCTTACGAGGAACTTGCCGGGCTCGAACCATACTTCGAGGCTGCGGCCGTTCTCGGCGCGGTAGGCCGCGAAGGCTTCCGCCACCTTTTCACCGAGCGCCGCCACGTCGGTACGCACGTCGTCCTCGTGGTACGGCACCTTGAAGCCCGAGCCGAGGTCGATGAACTCGAGGTCGGAAAAATGCCCGGCCACCTCGAACATCACCTCGAGGCCCGCGATGAATACGTTGATGTCCTTGATGTCGGAGCCCGTATGCATGTGAATGCCCCGCACCTTCAGTCCCGTCGACTTCACGATCCGCTCGATATGCCGCATCTGGTGCACGGAGATGCCGAATTTCGAGTCGATGTGCCCGGTCGACATTTTATAGTGCCCGCCGCCCATGATATGCGGGTTGAAGCGGATGCAGATCGGGTACGATCCGCCGTAGCGGTTGCCGAACTGCTCGAGGAAGGAGATGTTGTCGATGTTGAGGTGCACGCCGAGTGCGCGGCCGGCGTCGATCTCGTCGAAGTCGACGCAGTTGGGCGTGAACAGGATGCGCTCGGGCGTGAAGCCGGCCTTGAGTCCAAGCTTCACCTCGTTGATCGACACGCAATCCAGGCCTGCGCCCAGGCTATTGACGTAGCGGAGGATGTTGATGTTGGTTAGCGCCTTGCAGGCGTAGAAGAAACGGGCCTTCACCTTCGAAAAAGCGCCGGACAGAAGCTCATACTGCTCCTTGATCTTTTCGGCGTGGTAAACATAAAGTGGTGTACCGAATTCGTCGGCGAGGGCGATCAATTGCTCTCGGGAAAGGGATTGGGACATAAGAGCGCAAAAGTAGGACAAGGTTCTGATGGTTCTGAAGGTTCTGAAGGTTGTTGTTTCCCTAAACAGAACCGCCTCGAAACCTTAAGAACCGTAAAAACCTCAAGAACCTCCCTTAAGGAGCGTCCGGCGTATTCTTGTCGGCCGGCGAATCGTCATCGGCCAGGGGATCTTCCCCTTCGCCATGCGCACTGTCGCCCGCGCTCTCATCGAGCTCGTCGGGGGTGAATTCCATCTCGTCGCTGGTTTCCTCGATGCGGATCTCGTTCTGCTCGTCATCCGGGAAGTCGGTTTCGGACAGCTCCTCCGCTTCATCAGCTTCGGCTTCGTCTGCGGCTTCGCCGGCAGGCTCAGAGTCGGCGGTTTCGCCGCCGGTTTCCGGGGCTTCCCCGGCTTCCGCTCCTGTCTCAGGCGATGCTTCTTCCTGTTGCGGCTGCGCCTCACCATTGACAATGGTCTCCTGCGGTTCGGCCTCCGTGCTGGCGCCGGTTGCCGGTCCTTCTTCCACGAGCTCGCCGTCGTCGGTAACGAGGAGGCCCGAGGTCTGGAAGTCTTCGGGGTTCACGAGGGTTCCCTGTACCACCTGGTCGGCGAGTACTTCCTTGATCCGCGGCAGGTCTTCCGGGGTGTTGATCCCGAAGTAGTCCATAAAGCTTTTGGAGGTGGCGTATACGAGCGGGTGGCCGGGCATTTTCTCGTTGCGTCCCGAAATAACGATCAGCTCTTTTTCGAGGAGCTTCTGCACGCTGTAGTCGGAGGATACGCCGCGGATGGACTCGATCTCACCCTTGGTGATGGGTTGCTTGTAGGCAATGATGGCCAGCGTTTCAAGGGCGGCCGCTGAGAGGCGCTTCAGGAATTTCTCGCCATTGAGCTGCGCCACGGTCTTGTGGAATTCCTTCTTGGTCAGGAACTGCCAGCCGCCGCCGCTTTGCCGCACTTCGAAGGGATAGAATTCGGAGTTGTATTTCTCCACGATTCCCTCGAGTGAGGCTTCCACCTGCTCTTCGAGCACCTTGTCTTCCATGAACCCAAAGGCCTGGTTGATCAGCTCGGTGAGCTCGGCAGCCGTCAGCGGTTTGTCGGACGCGAAAATGAGCGACTCGATATGCGGGATAAGGCTTGAGATTTCCATAAGGATGGCGAAAGTACAAAAAAAGCCGCGCCGCCCCGGCCGGGTTGATTTCGAACAAGGAACAGGGAACAAGGGACGCTGAAAGAAGTATCATTTCCAAATAAAAAGGGAAGCCCCTTCAGACTTCCCTTCTCTATTCCAAATTCCTTGTTCCTTGTTCTGCTGTTCCTTAGCCCTGGAGTGCGGCGGCACCGGAAACGATCTCCGTCAGCTCCGTGGTGATCGCGGCCTGGCGGGCGCGGTTGTAGGAGATCTTGAGGGTTTTGAGCAGCTCGTTGGCGTTCTCGGAAGCCTTGTCCATGGCGGTCATCCGGGCGCCGTGCTCGGAGGCGTTGGCATCGAGCACCGCTTTATAAAGCTGCGTGTTGAGGATCTTCGGCATCAGCTCGGCGATGAGCTCCTCTTTATTGGGGTCGAAGATGAAGTCGGCGCGGGTTGCCGAAGCACCGGCCCCTTTTTCAGCCTTGGGGATGGGGAGGAACTGCTCGCTTACGAAGCGCTGCGTCGCGGCGTTCTTGAACTCGCTGTACACCACTTCCACGGCGTCGAACTCGCGGTTCAGGTACGCCTGGACGGCGGCCTGCGAGGCAGCCTGTACGCCCTCGAACGACAGTTGCAGGAAAACATCCTTAAAGCGGTCGCTCACGTCGAAGCCGTTCTTGGCAAAGTGCTCGTAGCCCTTCTTGCCCATGCTCCAGATAGTAACCTGCTTGCCCTGGTATTTTTCGCGGATCACCTGCTTTACGAGCTTGATCACGTTGGCGTTGTAGGCGCCGGCGAGACCACGGTCGGAGGTGATGGCGAAAATGAGCACGCGCTCCACGGGGCGCTCCTGGGCGAGGGCGTTGCCGCCTTCCACCTCGGTGTTGCTCACGATGTTGGACAGCATTTCCTGCAGCTTGCGGGCATAGGGACGCATCTGCTGGATGGCATCCTGGGCGCGGCGCAGCTTCGCGGCGCTCACCATTTTCATGGCCTTCGTGATCTGCTGGGTGCTCTGAACAGACTTGATTCGGTTACGTACTTCTTTAAGTTGACCAGCCATTCGGGTTTGTAGTTTGTTGTTTGAAGTTTGCAGTCGGGAAGACTGCGCGTTCGTGCTCCGTCGGCCCCGACCGTAACCGGGGGGCTGTCGAAAGCGGTGCAAAAGTAGGGCAGAATGGCGGGAATTCCCGGAAAATTACCCCTCTTTTTGGCTCGGTGAGGGGCCGGGGCCTGTGGTACTTTTCGGCGGGCCATGCAGCAAAGACGCCGCCGCGCCTGTCTGCAAAGGAAACCAAGCCTTATGGGTCGTCGCCTGAACCTCCAAGTCCCTGCTCCCTGCTCCGAAAGCTGGGAAGCCATGCAGCCCCGCGAAGGCGGCCGCTACTGCTCTTCCTGCACCCGCACGATCACCGACTTTACGCAGATGACCGACGCCGAGCTGACGGACTTCGTGCAGCGCAATGGGCATGCCTGTGGCCGCTTCCGCCCCGACCAGCTGGGACGCGACCTGGAGGCCGCCCGGAAGCCCTGGCCCGGCCTCCGCGCCTTTTTTGCTATCAGCCTGCCGGCCTTTTTACTATCGCTCAAAAGCGTGGGGCAGGCGCGCATGGCGATTCCTACAGAGATCAGTCCGTCGCGCGAAGCGTCGAAGGCGATCATGGCGGCAGCAGACAGCGCCGGGTCGGTCGCGGGCGTTGTTCGCGACGAGTATGGCAACCCTGTTCCGTTTGCCAGTATTGTTATCAAAGGCACAAGGCAGGGGGTGTCCGCCGATGAGAAAGGCGTCTTCCTCCTGAAAGCGGTCAGGCTACCCGTAACGCTCACGGTAAGCTCGGTAAACTTTGTGCCGCAATCCGTCCGCGCAACCGGCGAGCCGCTCGCTGTGACGCTCCGGGGGGTCGGCGAAAGGTTGGTAGGGACGGTAGGCGTGGTGGTCGTTTCGCGAAGCACCAAGAAGCGCAAACCGTCGCGCGCCGAAGCCAAGGCCGCGAAAGCCGCCGCCGCGCAGCCTTCGATACTGCCGTATCCCAACCCGGTCAGCGCCGGCAGCGACCTGACGGTGCAGGGCAGTAACCTCGAGCCGGGCGCCTACCGGCTGGAGCTGTATAACCTGGCCGGCCAACTGCTGCAACGAGGCAGTGCCGTTTGCAGCGCCAAAACGGACCGGATGCAGTTGTCGACGGCCGGCGTGCCTGCCGGCAACTATATCTTGCGCGTCGTAAATGAAAAGACGGGGAAAGCGTTGAGCAGCCAGGTGGTTGTGCGGAATTAGCGTCGCTTCCCCTGCGCATCCAACCAGGTTACGGCCGCCCGGATCTTCTGATCTTTCGAAAGATCCAGGAAGTCATCGCCGCCGATCACGTCGATGTCGGGCAACACCTCTTCGTCGAACACCTTTCCTTTTGCATTCCGCGTGAGCGACTCGGCCACAACGATTCCATTGTCGCGCCCCGGCAATTCAAAACCATTGTTTCCGGTAACGTAGCCGGCTGTGCGCTCGCCGATGAGCACGGTGCGTGGCCGTGACGTGAACGCTATTGCAAGCTGCTCGGCCGAGGAGCCCGACGCGGGGCTGATGAGTACAGCCACGGGCAGCTTCGTAAGGTCGCGGCACATCCTGTCCAGGTGCAGCACAAGCGAATCGTTGTGGTTGCCGTGAAGCACCACCTGGTTGTTGCGCAGCTCATTGCGGCCCTGCACCTGCCCGCTGCCATCGACACTCTCGCCCAGGTAGCGGTTGCCAAGCACGTTAATGATCCCCTGGTACATCGGGAACGAATTGCCGCCGCCGTTGAGACGCAGGTCGATGATCACCCCTTCGGTTGAAGCATCGACATTCTTACAAAGCGAGTCCTGGATCCGTTGCGCATAGGCGTTCATCTCCCCGAGCGATTGACCCATAAAGAAGTGAATGCTTACGTAGGCATAGCGGCCGGCAATCCGGCCATTGTAGATATGACGTCCGCGGCGGAGTGCCGAGTCAAGCCCCGCGCTGAGCACACGCCGTTCGCGGTACAGCAGCCCGTTGACGTGCTGCTCGCCGGCGATCGTTATCCAGCCGTGCTTGTCCTGAAGCTGGTCGAAGGCCCAGAAAAGCGCGGGCGCTGCTTCCGCATCGGTGCGGGCGGCGGCAGACCGCTTCCACACAGAGTCGCGCAGGGCCGTCCAGTTCAGCTTCGAAGAACGCAGCGACCGGTGCTCCATCACACGCAGAGCGCTGTCGATAAGTACCCGCACGGAATCGGGTTGCTGGGCACGGCCTGTACCGGCAACGAGGAGAGCAAGGATCAGGAGTCGTATACGCATCGGAAAGATATTTCGGGCAAGTTGGCGTGCATCGGTGGCGCATGCGTGCACTTTTCGCCCAACTGCGCAACGCGCTGGCCCTGTACAAGGGCCCGCGTTGGGCCAGAAAAAAAGACTGTTTGGCCAGAAAAGGAGTTCGTCACACACGGGTCAGCTACCTTGCGGATATGCTTTCCGCTCCTGCACGATGGACAAGCCGGCAAAAGGACCGCGCCGCGGAGTCCGTATTTCTACTGCTCCTCTCGGTGGTCATCCCGCTGTCGATCGGCCTGCAGATCTTCCCCCGTTTTTCGTGGACGCTGAGCCTTGTGCTCGTCAACTGCCTGCAGGTGCCCGCCATCATCCTGCTTTACCGCTGGTACCTTCCGCAAACACTGCTGCAGCGCCGCTTCGGGCTCTTCTTCCTCCTGTTGCCGGTCTTTATCGCGATCTACGAGCTCAACGTGCGGGCCTCGTCGCTGCTGGTGCAGGCTCTCCCGTTCGTGCCGGAGCAATACCGCCACAACCTTTCCCTGGGCGGACCGGACCGGTTCCCACCCGTATTTGTACAGAACCTCGATTATACGTTGCTGATCCTGCTCTCCGCGGTCGGCTTTGTGTACATCCGCGCCTGGTTTGGCCGGCAGGCTGCGCTCGACACGCTTCAGGCCGAGAAATGGCGCCTCGAGCTGGAGGGACTGAAGGCGCAGATCCAGCCGCACTTTTTCTTCAACACACTCAATAACCTGTATGCCCTCAGCCTGCAGGGCTCGCCACGCACGCCGGTGATGATCGCCCACCTGTCGGGCATCATGCGCTACGTGCTCTACGAGGCACGCGGCGAGCAGGTGCCCCTGTCGAAAGAGATCGCCTTCCTTCATAGCTATATCGACCTCGAGCGGATCCGGCACAGCAACGAAGACGAGATCCTCCTCGACGTGCAGGGCTCGCCCGTGGGCCGTCTCATCGAGCCGCTGCTCTTCCTGCCGCTGGTGGAAAATTGCTTCAAGCACTCGCTCCAGCAGCGGATCCCCGGCAACCGCGTGGAGCTCCTGCTTCAGTCGGGGGAAAGCGAGCTCGTGTTTCAAACCAGCAATCTCAAAGCAGCCGCGCCTGCCGTATCGGCGCCCGGCGGCATCGGGCTGCAGAACGTGCGCAAGCGCCTCGAGCTGCTCTATCCGGGCCGCCACAGCCTGGAGGTGCACGACGAATCCGGCCGATTTACCGTAACCTTGACCCTCCAATGGTAACCCCGCTCCGCTGCCTGATCGTCGACGATGAGCCGCTTGCCCGGCAACTGCTCGAAGCCCACCTGCGCCAGGTGCCGGGCCTTGTGCTGGCTGGCAGCTGCGACAGCGCGGTGGAAGCTTTCGGCTTCCTGCACCGCGAATCCGTAGATCTACTGCTTCTCGACATCAATATGCCCGGTATCGACGGCGTTTCCTTTCTCCGCTCGCTCCGCAACCCGCCGCGAACCATCTTTACCACGGCCTACGCCGAGCACGCGGTCGACGCCTTTGAGCTGAATGCCGCCGATTACCTGCTGAAGCCGATCACCTTTGAGCGTTTTCTCCGCGCGGTGCAAAAAGTATTGCCCGCGGAAAGCGCTACAGCCGCCGCAGCAGCTGCGACAGCCACTGCCGACGAGGCGCTGTTCGTGAAGGTCAACAAGCGCCTGCTCCGGATCCCTTACGAGGACATCCTGTACCTCGAAGCTCTCGGCGACTACCTGAAGCTCTATACCGGCAAAGAGGTGCATGTATCCTACCTCACGCTCGCCAAGGCCGAGGAGCTCCTGCCTCCTGCCCTTTTCATGCGGGTGCACAAATCGTACATCATTCACCTGCGCAAGATCCGCTTCGTGGAAGGCGGCAGCGTCCGCATCGGCGAGGCCGACGTGCCCGTGGGCGCCACGTACCGCGAGGCGCTGTTGCAGAAGCTGGGGCAACGGGAATAAAACAGTTTGGAGTTTGAAGTTTGGGGTTTGGCGGATGGCTTTTTTGGTTGGGAGATGGGCCATTCATCGCGCTGCGCGAACGGAAAAGGCTTATCTTGGAGTATGCCTACTGCCAACCTTACCGCGCACGCCAGCATCGCTGTTTCCGCAAGTCCCGAAAGCGTGTGGGACGCCCTTACCAACCCCGAAAAAGTAAGGCAGTATATGTTCGGCGCCGAGGTGCATTCCGACTGGAAGGAAGGCAGCGCGATCCGCTGGGAAGGAACCTGGAAGGGCATAAGCTACATCGACAAGGGCACCGTGCTGCAGGCCGAGCGGCCACGCCTGCTGCGCTACAGCCACTTCAGCCCGCTCACGGGCAAGCCCGATGAACCGGAGAACTACCACAACGTAACCATCGAGCTGGCAGCCGACAATGGCGGCACGCTGCTGCGCCTGGCGCAGGATCATAACGCCACGGAAGAAGAGAAGGCGCACTCCGAAGAAAACTGGGGCCACATGCTCACGGCGCTCAAAAAGCTCGTCGAGTCGTCGGAACCGCAGCGCTGACCCGCCCGCAACGCCCGTCATTCTGCCAGAGCTTTCCCGGCCCGCCTGCCGCGGCGTCTGTCCGCGCCAACCGCCGGGGCAGGTCCGCCACTTACAACCCGGGTTAAAATTCCTCCCGCGGAGCCCGGCTTTAGCTCCCGTCACGCTCCTTCCCAGCCTAAAAAGCGCTATCTTTGGCGCCCTGTCAAATTGGCCTCTAAGCCCGCTTAGCACCCTTTTTGACCGGGAACGGCTTCTGACTCGTTACGCCGCAGCTTTTTCCAGGGCGACCACCGGGACCAGAACCAACTCAAACTTTAGAAACGCTATTATGATCGGTTTCCTTTCGAAAATCTTTGGTGGCAGCAAGTCGGAAAAAGACGTCAAAGCCATTCAACCGCTGGTGGGCAAAGTCAGCGAGCACTTCCAGGCCTTCGCATCGCTTACGAACGACGAGCTCCGCGGCAAGACGGTCCAGTTCCGCGCCCGCATCGCCGAGCACCTCAAGGACATTGACGCCCGCATCGCGGCCACCAATGCCGAGGCCGAAGCGGTTCCGCACAGCGACCTCGCCGGCAAAGACGCCATTTACCAGGAAGTAGACAAACTCAAGAAAGAGCGCGACCAGAAGATCGAGGAGATCCTCAAGGAACTGACGCCGGAAGCCTTTGCCGTGGTAAAGGAAACCGCCCGCCGCTTCAAGGAGAACGAGCAGATCGTGTCGACAGCGACCGACCTCGACCGCGCCCTCGCCGCTGAAGGCAAAAGCTACATCACGATCGACGGCGACAAATCCATTTTCGCCAACACCTGGACCGCAGCCGGCGGCACCGTTACCTGGAACATGGTACACTACGACGTGCAGCTCATTGGCGGCGCCGTGCTCCACAGCGGCAAGATCGCCGAGATGGCTACCGGTGAAGGTAAAACGCTCGTATCGACGCTTCCCTCCTACGTCAACGCGCTCGCCGGCGAAGGCGTGCACGTGGTGACGGTAAACGACTATCTCGCCCGCCGCGACTCCGAATGGAACGGCCCCATCTTCGAGTGGCTCGGCCTGCGTGTCGATTGCATCGACAAGCACCAGCCCAACTCCGAAGCCCGCCGCAAGGCCTATATGGCCGATATCACCTACGGCACCAACAACGAATTCGGCTTCGACTACCTCCGCGACAACATGGTGCACAGCCCCGAGGAAATGGTGCAGCGCAAGCACCACTTCGCCATGGTCGATGAGGTCGACTCCGTGCTGATCGACGACGCCCGTACCCCGCTCATCATCTCGGGCCCCGTGCCCAAGGGCGACGAGCAGGAATACCATATTTTCAAATCGCGCGTTGCTACCCTCGTGCAGGAGCAGGAGCGCCTCGTTCGCAACTTCCTCAACGAAGCCAAGAAGCGCATTGCCGCCGACGACGACGATCCGAAAGCAGGTGGCGGCCTTTACCTGTACCGCGCCTACCGCGGCTTGCCGAAATACGGTCCGCTGATCAAATACCTCAGCGAGCCCGGCATCCGCGTGAAGCTCCAGAAGGCCGAGAACTACTACATCGCCGACCAGCAGCGCCACATGCACGTTGTTGACGAGGACCTGCTGTTCCACATCGATGAAAAGCAGAAGTCGGTAGACCTGACCGACAAAGGTCTCGGCACCATCACCCGCTCCGGTGAAGACCCCGAATTCTTCGTACTTCCCGACATCAACATGCGTCTCGCCGAGATCGAGCAGGGTGACCTGCCGGCTGAGGAAAAGCTGGTGCAGAAAGAAGCGATCCTCAACGACTACGCCGTGAAGAGCGACCGTATTCATACGGTACAGCAACTTCTTAAAGCCTATACACTCTTCGACCGCGACGTGGAATACATCGTTACCGAAGACAAGCAGGTGAAGCTCGTTGACGAGCAGACGGGCCGTATCATGGAAGGCCGCCGCTACTCCGATGGCCTCCACCAGGCGATCGAGGCAAAGGAAGGCGTGAAAATCGAAGCCGCCACGCAGACCTATGCCACCGTAACGCTGCAGAACTACTTCCGGATGTACCACAAGCTTTGCGGTATGACCGGTACGGCCGAAACGGAAGCCGCGGAGTTCTGGAGCATCTACAAGCTCGACGTGGTCACCATCCCCACCAACATCCCGATCAAGCGGGACGACGCGCAGGATCTCGTATACAAAACAAAGCGCGAGAAATTCAAGGCCGTCATCGACGAAGTGATCAAGCTGCGCGAAGCCGGCCGCCCGGTGCTCGTGGGTACCACCTCGGTGGAGATCTCCGAGCTCCTGAGCCGCGCCCTTGCCGCCAACAAGATCCCGCATAACGTACTCAACGCGAAGCAGCACGCCCGTGAAGCCCAGATCGTTGCCGAAGCCGGTTTCTCCGGTGCGGTGACCATCGCCACCAACATGGCCGGCCGCGGTACCGACATCAAGCTCGGACCCGGTGTGAAAGAGGCCGGTGGCCTTGCCATCATCGGTACGGAGCGCCACGAGAGCCGCCGTGTTGACCGCCAGCTGCGTGGCCGCGCCGGCCGCCAGGGCGACCCCGGTACCTCTCAGTTCTTCGTAGCCCTCGAAGACGACCTGATGCGCATGTTCGGCTCGGAGCGCATCGCCGGCCTGATGGACCGCTTCGGCTACAAGGAAGGCGAAGTGATCCAGCACTCGATGATCACCAAGTCGATCGAGCGCGCCCAGCGCAAGGTGGAAGAGAACAACTTCGGCATCCGCAAGCGCCTCCTCGAATACGATGACGTGATGAACAAGCAGCGGAACGCCGTGTACGACCGCCGTAACCACGCACTCTTCGGAGATCGCCTCGCGCTTGATATCGACAACGCCTTTATGGCCGTTGCCGAAGACCTCGTCGCCACGCACCGTGAGCAGGAGGATTACGATGGGTTCCGCCTTGCCTGCATCCTCAACTTCGCCACCGACACGTCGATCAGCGAAGAGGACTTCAAGAGCACCGGCGCCGCCCAGCTGACCGATACCCTGTACGACGAGGCCATCAAGGCGTACGAAGCGCACAAGGCGCTGATGCAGGAAACTGCAGCCCGCGACTTCGGCGCCATCCGCGACCGCGAAGGACCGCATATGGAGCAGGCGATGGTGCAGGTGCCTTTCAGCGATGGCCGCAAGATGATGACCGTGTACATGCACATGGGCAAGGTGCTCGAAACAAAGGGCCGCTTCCTCACCGATACGATGGAGCGCAACATCACGCTCGCCATCATCGACGATTCCTGGAAGGAGCACCTCCGCGCGATGGACGACCTCAAGCAAAGCGTGCAGACCGTGTACCTCGAGCAGAAAGATCCGCTCGTCGTATACAAGGTGGAAGCCTTTAACCTGTTCCGCGAGATGAGCACCGCCATGAACCGCGAGATCGTATCGTTCCTCTGCCACGCCCAGCTGCCGCAGCCCGAGGGCCAGGAGGAAGAAACCCGCACCCTCAGCGGCCGCCCCGTACCGGGTATCCGCGAGGCACGCCCGATGCCGACCGACATGAGCCAGCTCCACGAGAACAAGGCCCAGGTCGACGCCGCCGGACAGGACTATGGCGCCAACGAGCGCGACTACTTCGACCCCTCGGCAGCCGCCGATGTGGACGTGAAGCAGGAGCCCGTACGCGTGGGTCCGAAAGTGGGCCGCAACGATCCTTGTCCCTGTGGCAGCGGAAAGAAATACAAGAACTGCCACGGCAAAGACGAAGCCTAATACAGTCTGCTAATGTGTTAGTCTGCTAGTCTGCTAATGCCCTCAATAATTTCAAAGCCCCGCGATGCGGGGCTTTTTTATGTGTGACTGATGCGGCCCTTCTTGGCTGCCGCATTCACGGGTTCGGGACAATTCTGAATTGCCGCGCTTCTCTTTGCGAAAATTATTAGTAATTTACCCGGGCAAAAGCGCTGTCACCAGCAAAAAGAAACTCCATGCTCCACGTATCGATCCTGATCCCCGAAGGCGACTGCAGCCTCACTCATATCGAAGCCAGCTACCAGATCCTCAACGAGGTGAATAACTTCCTGGCCGGCGCCGGTCGCGACCCGCTCTTCCACGTGCAGCTGGTTGGTCTGAGCAGGGATAGCGGCGTTCGCAAAGGGCTGTTCGTGATCCACCCGCACGTGCTGCTCGGCGACGTGGCGCATAGCGACCTCGTATTGATCCCGGCGCTGCAGGGACCGAGCATCGACGAATCGCTCGCGCTCAATGAAGCCTGGCTGCCCTGGCTGCAGCGGCAGCATGCGCAGGGTGGGCTCATTGCTTCCTTCTGCCTCGGCTCCTTCTTGCTGGGACGCGCCGGGCTCCTCAATGGCCGGCCCTGCACCACGCACTGGAGCTTTGCGGCGGCGTTCCGCGAGCGCTTTCCCGATGCCCTCCTGCTTCCCGATAAGATCCTCACCGAGGAAGCGGGGATCTGCACGAGCGGTGGCGCCCTCACATTCACTAACCTGCTGCTGTACCTCATTGAAAAATACGCGGGCCGCGCCATCGCTATTCAAACGGCCAAAGTGTTCATGATCGATATGGACCGCGACAGCCAGTCGCCCTTTATCGTATTCCGCGGGCAGAAGAACCACGCCGACGACCCCATCCGGCAGGCGCAGGATTTCATCGAGCAGAACTTCACCGAGAAGCTGAGCGTCGAAGAGCTCGCGAGCCGCTTCGCCATCGGTCGCCGCAACCTCGAGCGCCGCTTCAAACGCGCCACGGCGAATACCGTTGCCGAATATATACAGCGGGTCAAGATCGAAGCCGCCAAGCACCGCCTCGAGTCTTCACGCGACAACGTAAACGAGGTGATGTACCGCGTTGGGTATAATGACCCCAAAGCCTTCCGCAGCATCTTCCGCAAATACACCGGCCTCTCGCCCGTGCAGTACCGCGACAAATACAGCCGGCACCGGCTGGCAGGCGCGGAAATGCTGGAACGCTAGAAGCGCGTCGGACACGTACGCAGCGCCATTCGTCGGCGCCTGGGTGCAATTGATTCGTGTGTACCGTTTCGCCGGAGCGCTTTCCGGCGAACGGCGCCTCAGCACGCTGCATGCCGCCGTGATGAGGACCCATCCGTTACTAACCGGTATTTTCCCGCAGCTGACCGGTAAAAAGGAGGTCGCTCCCCTATTCGGTATTGCCCATGGACGCAGCGAAGACTTTCTTTGTGGAACAAATACGGAAGTCATGGACCATAACGATTTTGAAATGAAAGTAAAGGGTGCCGCAAACCGGATGGAATACCGTTTCCAGCGCCGCATGCAGCGCCGTGGCCGCGGCCAGCGCTGGACCGGCCTGTTCCTTCTCCTTGTGGGTGGACTCCTGCTGGCCCGCCAGGCCGGCGTGTTCTTCCCGACCTGGTTCTTTTCCTGGCCGGTGCTGCTCATTGGTATCGGCCTCTGGATCGGCGCGCGGCACCGCTTCCGCGGCCTCTTCTGGCTCATCCCCATCGCCATCGGCGCCCTCAACCTGCTGGGCGACTTTCCGGAGCTCCGCTGGCTGCGCCCCTATGCAGGTCCGGCAGCACTCATCCTGATCGGTCTTGCTTTTTTGCTTCGCCCGCGCCGGCCGCATCATTGGGACGAAACCGGAATGGCAGTCCCCCCGGCGGTGCCGCGTAACGACGAGCCCGCGCCGACTGCATCGGAATACGAAGGCATTGCCGACCGCAGCGACAGCCTTGATGTGACCGCAGTATTCGGCGGTGTCAAGAAGAACGTGCTGAGCAAAAACTTCCGGGGTGGCGACATCGTCACATTTATGGGCGGCGCCGAGATCAACCTGACGCAGGCCGATTTCAACCAGCGTATCAAGATCGACTGCACCAACATCTTCGGGGGCACGAAGCTGATCCTCCCGCCCGACTGGGAAGTGCAAAGCGATATCGTGGCCATCTTCGGCGGCGTCGACGACAAACGCCCGCCCGCCACAAGCCCCGCAGCCGGCAAGCTGATCGTGCTCGATGGCACCTGCCTCTTCGGCGGCGTCGAGATCCGCAGCTTTTACTAAGCAGCCGGTTCAACGAACCGCGAGCGCCGACACAGCTCCAAAACCTTCAGAACCTTAAGAACCTCCACAACCTTAAGAACCTCAAGAACCTTTCCTATGCGCTGGTATTTAGCAAAAATCGTTTACCGGATCACCTGCGGTGATGGCAGCCATGGACCGCAGTTCGACGAACAGTTGCGCCTGCTGCTCGCGGGCACGGAGGCAGAGGCTTTGCAGCGGGCCACCGGGATGGGCGTGCAGGGCGAAGACTGCTTCCGCAACCAGGAGCAGCAGCTCGTTACCTGGAACTTCGTCAACGTTCCGGAGCTTTACCCGCTGGAAACTGTGCTCGACGGCGCCGAACTCTACTCGCAGATCCGCGAGACTGACGATGCATCCGCCTACATTAATTTCGTGCATTACAAGGCGCATTGCCTCCGCGAGCGCGCCGAGCAACTATAAATCCTCCTCTTGCCAGCTTCTTTATACAGATCGGTCCGCTCCCGCATACTCTTCGGCATCGGCTGGTGGGCCATTGCGCAATTCCACGCCATGCTGGATGTGCACTTTGGCCTGCCGCTGTACACGGCTATCACCGATAGCCTGGCGAGCACCCTGCTCCTCGCCGGCATCTGCTGGCTGATCGATCTCAAACTGCGCTACTACATTCCGGAGCGAAACAAGCCCCTGCACCTCGTAGCCTTCTGCGCCATGCTGACGGCGCTTTGGCTGCTGCTGCAACGCTGGCTGGTACAACTGCTCCTGCCGCTGCACTTCAACGATTTCTTCTTCGAATCGATCTGGTTTCGCGGCGCCTTCGGGTTGCTCATTACCGGGTTCATGGCGATGCTCAGCATGCTCTGGTACACGCTGCAGGACCGCCATGCCATGGAGCGCCGCCGCAGCGAAGCGGAGACGCTGGCACGCGATGCCGAGCTCAACAACCTCCGCCAGCAGCTGCAGCCGCACTTCCTGTTCAACAGCCTCAACTCGATCAATACCCTTATCGGCGGGCAACCCGAGAAAGCCCGCCGGATGGTGCTGCAGCTGTCCGACTTCCTGCGCGGGACGCTCAAGCAGGACCAGCGGCAATGGGTTCCCTTCGACGAGGAGCTCGCCCACCTGTCGCTGTACCTCGATATCGAAAAGGTGCGCTTCGGGCATCGGCTGCAAACGGAGGTGGTCAACGATAGCAGCGGGCTTCGGCTGCCGGTGCTGCTGCTGCAACCGATCGTGGAGAACGCCATCAAGTTCGGCCTGTACGATACTACCGACGACATCTGCATCCGTATCGTTGCCCGCGAGGAAGAAGGGGCGCTCGTAGTGGAGGTGAGCAATCCCTTCGACCCGGCAACGAGTGCGCCCCGGAAGGGCACCGGCTTTGGCCTCAGCTCGGTACAGCGCCGGCTTTACCTGCTCTTCGCCCGCAACGACCTTTTGGAAACCGTAATATCCGGTTCTCTGTTTACCACCCGAATCAAAATTCCCCAGCCATGAAAGCACTGATCATTGACGACGAACCCCTGGCGCGGGCCTTTGTGCGCGAGTGCCTGCAGGCTTTCCCGCAGGTGGCCGTCGCCGGCGAATGCGACAACGGCTTCGAGGGCGCAAAAGCCGTGCAGCAGCTGCAGCCCGACCTGCTCTTTCTCGACATCCAGATGCCGAAGATCAACGGCTTCGAGCTCCTCGAACTGCTGGAGCCGCGCCCTGCCGTCATTTTCACCACGGCGTATGATGAGTATGCACTGAAGGCCTTCGAGGCGCATGCCGTCGATTACCTCCTGAAACCCTTCAGCCAGGAGCGCTTCAATAAGGCCATGGAAAAATTCCTCGACAGCAACAGCCGCGAGCAGCAGCAAAAGGCGGTGGTCGGGCTCGTGCAGGCGGTTTCCGCGGAAGCCCCGCACGCCGGGCGGATCGTGGTAAAAACGGGCGGTAAGATCCGCATCATCCCCTGGGCCGAGGTGCACTACCTGGAGGCCGCCGACGACTACGTGAAGATCCACACGGCCGATGGCGTTCACCTGAAGAACAAGACGCTCGGCTATTACGAGCAGACGCTTCCCGCCGCGCAGTTTGTGCGCGTGCACCGCTCCTTTCTAACCAACGTGGCAGAGATCACGCGCATCGAGCCCTACGAAAAAGACAGCCACCTGGCGCTGCTGAAGTCGGGCACACGGGTTCCGGTGAGCCGCAGCGGCTACGCCCGTCTCCGCGGGGTGCTTGGATTGTAGAAATACGGGCATAAAAAAAGCCGCCCGGTAAAGGCGGCTCCCGGGAAAACGAACTGCTATTGCTTTACGAGCGTTATATCCGTATTAAAGGTCGAGCCGTTCACGGTCTCCGTCGTGTTCAGCTGCAGGGTTGTACCATTAAAGTTCACAATCGTTAGCGTTTCCGTGTCCAGGGTAAACCGGTTGCCACTGACAGACCAGGTCGAGCTATCGTCGCCGCTGGGGTTGCACACGGTGCCGGCGTCGTGGTACACTGCCGTGCCATTGGTATTCAGCGTATAGGTATCATCCAGCTGGCAGGCATCATAGAAACCGGACGACGAGTTAAAAACTTCAACGCCATTGAATTTCTGGCTGGTTTGCTTGTAGGTTCCGGCCAGCTGGGCTGCGGTCGGTGTGTTCGTGTTGATGGTTTCGTCCTCGTTCTTTTTTTTGCAGCTGAACATGGCCAGCACGAGCGCTGAGTAGATTACGTACTTCATAGTTAAGGGTGTTTAATGAGAAACCAAAAATAGGCGCCCGCCCTGAGACGGCTACCTGCTCAGCTTCAAATACCGAATTAATCCCCCGCTCAGCCGACATTTTCCTTCATCTGCATGATCTGCTCTTTCGTGCCGAGCACAATGACCCGCATACCCGGCCCGATCACCGTTGAATGGGGCGGGTTGATGATAAAGCGTCCTTCCTCATCCTTGATGCCGATGCAGTTCACGCCGGTCTTTTTCCAGTCCATGATTTCCTGCAGAGTGTGATTGCGGATCGGAGCCGGAAGCTTGTCGAAGCTCACCGATTCGATGTGTATGGCCTCGCCGTCCTCGCCGGAGAGAAAGTCGATGAACTCCAGCACGTCGGGCTTCGACACGAGCGTGGCCATATGCGTGCCCCCGATGAGATCGGGCATGATCACGTTGTTGGCGCCAGCCTTGTAAAGCTTGGGAGCCGCACCGGTGCTCGAGGCGCGGCTGATGATCTGCAGGCCCGGGTGCAGCGAGCGGGCCGAAAGCACGATGAACACATTGTCGGCATCGTCGGGGAGCGTCACCAGCAGGGCCCGCGCACGTCGCACGCCGGCGAGCTCCAGCACTTCGTCCTCGATGGCATCATCCTGCACGTAAATGAGCTCCGGGTCTTCCTCGACCCAGGGCCGCAGGGCTTCGGCGCTTTTCTCGATCACAACGAAGGGTACCTTGTGGGCCCGGAGCGTGCGGGCGGCCTGCTGCCCGTTGCGGCCGAAGCCACAGATCACCACGTGCTGCTGCATCGAAGCCAGAGCTTTCATGAGATTGCGTTTTTTAAAGTAGGCGCCCATCTCGCCGCTGGCCACGAACTGCGTGAGCCGCGCCAGCGAATAGGTGAACATCGAAAAGGACGTGAGGATAAGGCCGATGTTGAAGATCTTACCGGCCGTTGACAAGGGGCGCACCTCGTAGTAGCCGATGGTGGTGATGGTGATCACCACCATGTACAGCGCATCGAGAAAGCTGTAGCCTTCGATGACCATGAAGCCCGACACGCCCAGCGCCAGGATGCAAAGGATCACGAAGAGCCAGAGACGGAGCGGTATGGGCCGGTGAAAAGGAAACATCTCTTTCAAATTTCGCCCAAACCACGGCTTCTTCCATACACTATTTTGCAGGAATCGTATCTTCCGGTCCCAACTGCCGCTTATGAATCCGAAAAGATCACTCCACCCGCAACTCTTCACTGCCGTCCTTTTCCTCTGCCTGCTGACCGTGCTGAGCTCCTGCCTGCGTACCGATACGTACGATATTCCCGCCACGGGGGGCAGCAACCCAGGTACAGGCACGGGCACCCGCCTTACAGGAATCTATGTCCTCGACAGCACCTTGCCGCCTGGCCTCGACACTGCCTACCTGCAGCGCTACACCTACGATGGCAACGGGCGCATCCTGATCGTTTTGGGTACCGACAAGCAGCCCGGTGGTGATTCGGCACACTATCAATATTTCTATTCGGGAAACGATACGCTTGCGGATCGCATCATTTCTTATGAGCGCATTACAGGCTTTGGCACGCAGGAATATTTCGATACGCTCTACCTCAAATATGCCGCTGGCAAACTTGTGTGCGATTCGCTGGTCCGCGGACCCGGTGCGGGAACACCAGCCTTCTCGCAGTGGACGCGGTATATCTACCTGAGCAACGGTATCTTCTCGTATCGAACTGATGACTTCACACCCAACACAAACGATACGGCCATCCTGGGCTACCTGCACACGGTCGCTTCCAGCAACGGAAGCATTACATCGGCACGTGACGACAGTGCTTTCTACAATTCGCGAACGGGCGCTGTCCGCGTTATGAACCGCTATTCGGACTTCTCCGCTACCTACGACATGCGCGCCAACCCGAGCTTCCAGATCGGGCGTGCCTACCAGATCCCTTTTGCGGATATTGAATATTTCGTTGAGCTTCCCACCGATGGAACCATTTCGTCGCGGTTGCCCGTTACTACGCAGCAAACGTCGAACGTGTACCCGGGCGGCATCGTAAAAACGAGCAACACCTACGTGTTTGGTGCCAACGGAATGCCCGTTTCGCGAAGCATGCGGATCTTTGATCAGAACGGGTGGGGCGATTGGGAAACCGTACACTTCGTGTACCAATAAGAATGTCATTAGCAACTGATAAAAAAGACCGGCACATGGCCGGTCTTTTCTTTGTTATAAACCATACTTCGCTTTATACCGCTGGTACAGCTGCGTTTGCTTATTCTCCAGAGGGATCTTCCGGCCCTGTATGAACGCATCGGTGACGAGGTTGCTCCGCATGTCGAGGATATCGCCGCTGCAAAGAACGAGGTTCGCGTCTTTGCCCACCTCGATGGAACCGGTTCGATCCCCGACACCGAGAATGCGCGCGGCATTCAGCGTGATGGCGCTCAGGGCCTCCTCTTTGCTGAGGCCATAGGCGGCCGCGGTGCCGGCGTTGAAGGGAAGGTTGCGGCCGCGCGTCTGCCCGTCTTCGTCGTTGATGGCGAAGAGC
This sequence comes from Flaviaestuariibacter terrae, assembly GCF_054777635.1. NCBI lineage: Bacteria > Pseudomonadati > Bacteroidota > Chitinophagia > Chitinophagales > Chitinophagaceae > Flaviaestuariibacter > Flaviaestuariibacter terrae. The sequence continues at coordinate 79,442 of NZ_BAAHAL010000021.1, read as the reverse complement.
ACGCCGGCCTTTTGGAGCAGCGCGGGTGTTTTATAGGGCTGGTCCACGTCGTCGTCTTCCAGCGTGGGCAGGCTGTGCATCTGGTTGAGAATAACCGCCACCTTGTTCTGTGCCAGGAGGTCGGCAATCTGCCAGGAATCGGCGCCGCCGACGATCACCATATCGAAACCAAACTCGCGCACAAAGTCGAGGGCCACAAGCATCTGCCGCACGGTGTTCGCGCGCACGAACAGCTTCTTGGATTTATCAAACAGTCCCTGTACCGCTTCGTAGCCAAGGTTCTTCGCATCATGCCCGCCGCTATAGGCCTTTGCGGCGCGGAAGTATTGCTTCATCCCTTCCACCTGCTCGAGTCCCTGCTTCACGGGATCTGCCTCGGGTGCCGCGCCGGGAGCAGCTGCGGCGGCACGGAAGCCACGCGGCCGCGCGATCATCGCCGGGATCGTGATGAAGATGCCGTTGTCGGTCTTGTAAGCCGCATCTTCCCAGTTCCAGGCATCGAGCTGCACTACCGAGGAGTTGCCCGATATCCAGCCGCCCTGGGGCACCACGTGTGCCAGCAGGATGCCGTTGGGCCGCAGCGTGTTGATCACCTTCGAATCGGTATTGTAAGCCACGATAGCGTGCACGCTCGGGTTGGATTCACCGATCTCCTGCGCGTCGGAAGAAGCCCGCACCGAGGGCACTTCCACGAGGCCGAGGTTGGAGTTGCTGAGGATCAGCCCGGGGTAAAGATGCTTGCCGCTGCCGTCGATGACGGTACCGGCGGCGGGAATGCTGTTGCCGATTGCGGTGATCTTCCCGTTCTCGAAGGCCACGCTGGTATGCTCCAGCACCTGCCCGTTGCCCACGTGCACGGTTACGTCGCGGATAACGACGCGGCCTGTTTGCCTCGGCACGGGGTAAATATTTTCCTGTGCCGATGCGCGCGCCAGGAAGAAAAGGGTTGAAAAAAGTATGAGTAGTCGTTTCATGTTTGCGTTTAATAACTGTGAAGAATCTTCGGAGCCAGCGGAAAGAGTCTGCTATGCTCGCGCTGAAGAACCAAAGCGGCCTATTGACCTCCGTCCTCTCCCACCTGGTCGTCGATGGTAAGGAGGCCGTGGCTGTGGTTATGCTCTCCGCAGGTAAGCATCACCTGGTAGCTGGGTTGCGCCGGCACAACCGGTGCGCCGCTGCGCTTCTCGCTGTTCATCTTGCGAATGAGGCGTGCGCGCTCGGCGGCGACGGCGCGGCGCATGGAGCTGTCCTTATCGCGGTCGAAGTATACGGTTCCGTCAACGATGGTGTACAGCGAGCGGGCGTAGATGCTCAGCGGGTTGTCGCTCCACAGCACGAGGTCGGCATCCTTGCCTACGCGGATGGAGCCGGTCTGCCGGTCGATGTGCAGCATCCGCGCCGGGTTGATGGTGACCATCTTCAGGGCGTCCACCTCGCTCATCCCGCCGTACTTGACGCTCTTCGCGGCTTCCTGGTTGAGGCGGCGGGCCATCTCGGCGTCGTCGGAGTTAATGGCCACGTTTAGTCCCACGCGCTGCATCAGCGAGGCATTGTACGGAATGGCATCCACCACTTCCATTTTGTAGTACCACCAGTCGGAGAAGGTCGATGCATTGGCACCATGTGCCTTCATCTTGTCGGCGATCTTATAGCCTTCGAGAATATGCGTGAAGGTGTTGTAGTGGTAGCCCACGCGCTCCGCAACTTTCATCGCGGCGTTGATCTCGCTTTGCACATAGCTGTGGCAGGTGATGAAGCGGCGGTTGTTGAGGATCTCGGCGAGCGCTTCGAGCTCCAGGTCGCGGCGCGGCGCCGTGAGCCCCTTCTTGTTCTTCGCACTGTTGTAGGCCTTCCAGCTGCTGTCGTAGGCTTTGGCACGGGTGAATGCATCTTCAAGCACCTGCTCCACGCCCATGCGGGTATCGGGGTAACGGTTGTTGTTGGAGTTGTTGTTGAGGGTAGCTGCGGATCGCTTTACGTTCTCGCCAAGGGCGAACTTGATAAAGGGATCGGCGCCACGGAACTTGAGCCCTTCGTCGTCGACACCCCAGCGCAGCTTGATCAGCTGCGTCTGCCCGCCGATGGTATTGGCCGAGCCGTGCAGGATGTGCGAGGTGGTCACACCACCACTGAGCTGGCGGTAGATGTTGATGTCGTCGGGCTGCAGGTTGTCGGCGATACGCACTTCAGAGGTGACGCTTTGCCCGCCTTCATTGATCGAAGCGGCGGCGATATGCGAGTGCTCGTCGATGATGCCCGGCGACAGGTGCTTGCCCGTACCGTCGATAACGCGCGCGCCCGCGGGCACGGGCAGGTTCCTGCCGATGCCGGCGATCTTGCCGCCCGCAACCAGCACGTCGGTATTTTGAAGCACGCCCTGGTCGTCGGAGGTCCATACCGTAGTATTACGGATCAGGATGATCTCCTGCTTGGGGCGCGTACTGTCGGTCCAGCCAAAAGGCAGAAACGGGTAGGTAACGGCTCCCAGCGGGCCCTGGGGGCGCTTCACGCGGGCGCTGTCGGCTTTGGTAGGCAGCGCGCCCTGGTAGGTCGCAGTCCAGGTTACGCGGTTTCCTTCGGCGTCGGTACCGGTGCCGCTCCAGGCATCTTCATTCACGATGCCGCTTAGGGCAAGATTGGCGCCGGGCCGGCGCTCGGGAGCCACGTTGATACGCACCTGCCGGCCGTCATAGTAAAAGCGCGAGGTCACGGTGTCCTTGCCGATAAGCGAAGCGCTGTTGTTCTCGCGGAAGTTGAGCGTATATTCCTGCGGCCCCGACGACGAATTGACCACGAGCTTGTAGTTGCCGCGGCGGTCGGTCCAGCTGTCGTCGCGCACCGTGTAGCGTGTTCCCTGCACCCAGTTCTGGTACAGCACCGTCTTCTCGGCAAAGGGAGATCCGGAGGTGACGAGGAAGTTGGCCCACTTACCCGGCTCGAGCGAACCGACCTGGTCGTACACGCCGAGCACCTGCGCGGGTGTTTTCGTCAGGGCATTGAGCGCCGCGGTTTCGCTGAGGCCGTAGTTCATGGCCGTGCGCAGCGCCGCCCAGAAGCCTTTCGGATCGCGGAGGTCGCTGGCCGTAAGGCAGAAAGGGATGCCTGCCTTTTCGAAGGCGGCGGGGTTGGTCGGCGCGAGCTCCCAGTGCTTCATGTCGGCGAGCGATACAAAGCGCGCGTCGTTGGGATCTTCCACGTCCTGCGCCTGGGGGAAGTTGAGCGGGAGGATGTAGGTGGCCTTTGTACCGGCGATCTCGCGGATGCGCTGGTATTCGTTGCCACCACCCTTGATGATGTATTGCACGCCGAACTCGTCGCCGACGCGGTCGGCGCGGATATCGTTCCATTTGTCGCCGGCATCAAAGATCTGCGGAAGCGCCTGCTGCTCGTTCCAGGCCTGCAGCGACAGGTTGACGCCTTCCTTCGCAGGCTTGCCTTTATACCACTGCGCGTCGAGGTAGGTCTGGCGGAGCAGTGCGATGGATCCCATGAGCGAGCTCGGGTACGCCTGTGTGGACGATCCCTTGCTGAAGGAGTAGTTGGCCGAAGCACGCTCGCGGAGCAGCACGGTGTTATCGCGGTCGCTCTTGAGCGTAACGAGTGCGCCGGTGCCGCGGGCGATGCCGTCTTTTACATGCGTCAGCACGGTGCCGAAGCCGAGGTCGCGGAGGCCCTTGGCGGCAGCATCGTTCACCGTAAACTGGCGGAAGGCTTCCTGCTCGGGGTGCACGGCGCCGTTCCAGCCGTAGGCGCCTTTGGTGCTGCTGTTGTACTGTGCCCGCGCGAAGAAGTCGAAGTTGCCCGTGGGGCGCTGCACCGCGGGGAGACCGTAGTCGCTGAAGATGTCGATGAACGACGGATACAGGAACTTGCCTTTGCAGTCGATAACCACGGCACCGGCAGGCGGCGCCGCTGACGGTCCGACGGAGATGATGCGCCCGTCGCGCAGCACGAGCATCGCATCGCTGAGCAGCGTCGTGGCGTCTTTGTAAATACTGGCATGCGTGAGCGCATAGTACTCGGTCTTCGGATCGGCGACGCCGCCAACGGGAAACGTTTCCTGGGCCCGGATGCCGCTACCGGCGGTCATCAGGCAGACCGCCAGGAGGGGTAGTTTTCTCATGTGAAGGATGTTTGAAGTAATTTGTGCGCGCATTGCGGCACGGTGCTAAATATAATCCAGGAGTGGTAAATATTTTCGCCGGAACGAGATAGGGTCATTGCGAGTCAGGAGAAAAGAATTGTCGTTAGGCAAGTCACTACCAGATAGTAATAATTTCAAGGCTCACGAGTTTGCTTCGCTTCGCTCGCAATGACGGCCGCAATGCGTCGAAGCCGCAGTTATCGGCAAACCCCGAAACCGGAAACCGAAAACCCAAAACCGAAAACGTAAAACCGAAAACGTAAACCCCCAAACTTTCTCTATGTCCCTAGCGCAATACATCGACCACACCATCCTGAAGCCGACCACTACCCTCGCCGAGATTGAGAAGGTTTGTGCCGAAGCCATCGAGTACGGCTTTGCCGCGGTGTGCGTTCCTCCTTACTATGTGGCCGAAGCCGCTAGCCGTCTTCGCGGGCAATCGCCGAAGGTGGCAACGGTTGTGGGCTTTCCCTTTGGCTACAGCCACTACAACGCCAAGATCGCGGAGACCGAGCAGGCACTTGCCGACGGCGCCGATGAGATCGACATAGTGATGCACCTCGCCGCGCTCAAGAGCAACGACATGGCCTACCTCGAAACCGAGATCGCGTCGATACTGGTGGCGAAGAAGAACGCGAAGCTGAAGGTGATCGTCGAGAGCGGCATCCTCAGCCAGGAAGAGCTGGTGCGTGTCATCGACCTGTACCGCCACTACCCCATCGACTTCATGAAGACCTCAACCGGCTATGCCGAAAAGGGCGCTACGCTGGAAGCCGTGCAGATCATGCGTGTAGGGCTTCCCGAAAACATCCAGATCAAGGCATCGGGCGGCATCCGCGACCACGTCTTTGCCCAGCAGCTCGTCGACGCGGGCGCAACACGCCTCGGCTGCAGCGCGGGCGTAGCGATTGTTAAAGGTGAAGGGAGTGGGCAACCGGGAGGCTACTGATCCGCATCTGAGAGAAGGGTTCAGAAAGGTTTAGATAGGTTCAGAGTGGTTGGAATGAAACCGTCATTCCGGGGAAGGCGGCGTGAAGCGCCGCCTGACGAAGCAATCCCTTCCGGGCTGACTCTGAAGTCCTATGATGCATGTAGCGTATCCCGAAAAAGATTGCTTCGCTGCCCTCCGGGCGTCTCGCAATGACGACATAAATGAATTTACCTTTGAAATCATTCCCGCTAACTCCGCCATTATGAAATACCTGCCCTTCCTCATCCTGCTGTTTGCCTTTTCCGCCGCTTCGGCGCAAACGGGCGTCGTGGTGCATAAAGACCCCCGGGTCGACCTGCTCGCGAAGCGCCAGAGCCAGATCAACGTGGCGGTGCGCAAGGCTTCCTCGCATACGGCCCAGGGATTCCGCCTCCTCATCGTGAGCACCACCGACCGGCAGGAAGCGATCAACGCGAAGTCGAAAATCTATACGCTCTACCCCGAGCTGAAGGCCTACCTCTCCTACCAGAGCCCCTATTACAAGCTGAAGGCCGGCAACTTCAAGACGCGTGCCGAGGCCGAGAACTACCGTAAATCACTCAACAGCCAGTTCGCCAAGGGCGTCTATATCATCAACGACGTGGTGGAGCTGAAGGCCGAGAAGGAAACGGTCGAGATCGAGGACTGACCCGCAGATCGCGCGGATAACACGGATCGAATAGCCGGTGTCACATAGTCACGGAAAACGGTGCAGTGGCATCGCAAGTGATTTATCTGCGCTATCTGCGTTATCCGCATGCCTAACTTTGCGCCATGCTCCAGGATTCCATTAAGCGATTAGCCAGCCAATACGCCCCCGAATACATCAAGGTGCGCCGCCACCTGCACGCACACCCCGAGCTGAGCTACGAGGAATACGAAACATCGGCCTATGTGCAGGAAAAGCTGAAGGCCCTCGGCATCCCCGTGACCGTACTGGCGCAGACCGGCGTCATCGGCGTTATCGAGGGACGCAATCCCGGGAGCCGCACTGTGGCGCTCCGCGCCGATATGGACGCGCTGCCCATCACCGAGGAAAACGACGTTCCCTATAAATCGAAACGCCCCGGCGTCATGCACGCCTGCGGCCACGACGTGCACACGACCTGCCTGCTCGGCGCGGCGCGGATCCTCAGCGAAACGAAAGGCGACTGGGAAGGCACCGTCAAGCTGCTCTTCCAGCCCGGCGAGGAGCGCAATCCCGGAGGTGCCTCGCTGCTGATCAAGGAAGGGGCGCTGCAGAACCCGGCGCCCGCGCGGATCTACGGGCTCCATGTCAACCCGCAACTGGAGGTAGGCCTCGTGTCATTCCGAGGTGGCAAGGTGATGGCTTCGGCAGATGAATTATACATCAGCATCAAAGGACCGGGCGGCCACGCCGCGGCGCCCAACTGGACCGTCGACACGATCCTGGTCGCGTCGCATATCGTGGTGGCGCTCCAGCAGGTCATCAGTCGCAACAATCACCCGCTGTCGCCGTCGGTGCTCACGATCTCGGCGTTCAATGGCGGCTATACCACCAACGTCATTCCTTCGGAAGTGAAGCTGATGGGCACCTTCCGCGCGATGGACGAAGAGTGGCGCTTCAAGGCCCACGACATCATCCGCCGTATTATTACGGGTACCGCCGAAGCCATGGGTGCGCAGGCCGACGTGCATATCGACGTGGGCTATCCTACGGTATACAACAACGAGGCCCTCAGTGCCGATGCGCGCACGCTTGCCGAAGGCTACCTTGGTGCGGAGCGGGTGCAGGAAACCGAGATCCGCATGGGTGCCGAAGACTTCGGCTACTACTCGCAGGTGATCCCGGGCTGCTTCTACCGCCTCGGCACGGCCAACAAGGCAAAGGGCATCACCGCCGGTGTGCATACGCCCAACTTCAACATCGACGAAAGCGCCATCGAAACCGGCGTGGGACTGATGGCGCTGTTTGGCGCACTGGGCTGATGCTGCGTCGATCGGGAAGCGTCCATCGTGAATGTGTTCGGGAATCGTAAACGGCAAGCGACAATGCCCCCCAAAAGAAATCCTCCTAAGAAAACTGTCTCCTCAAGGAGCGACGCAAAGACGCCGCGTGCCGGTTCCAAACCGGCAGCACGAAAGCCGGCGCGTAAATCCAAAGCGAAGCCGCGAACCTGGACGCGCTGGATCCTCCCGGCGCTTTCCCTTGCAGCCGTTGTGTATGCCGTCGTACGCATTCTCGCGTATTACTCCAACGAGCAGGAGCGCGCGCTGCATGGCCCCATCGAAGCGCATCCCGCCACGGCACGCGCCAAGGTGCTCGAGAGCACGGGCAGCCGCCGCAAGCGCGTGCACTATGAATTCCTGTACAAAGGCATCGTGTACGAAAAGTGGCAGAGCGACTACGACGGCATCTTCCGCGTACACCGCTGCTACGAAGTGCGCCTCGACAGCACGAACCCGATGCGCTCCTTCCTGGTGGACGGCAGCGAGGGCGCCTGTGCTGAATAACTCCCGGCCCACTTGTAGAAATACGGTCAGCGCTTCACAAAGGGCAGCGTTGCTTCCCCGGCGCCCAGCACACGCAGCCAATACAGGCCCGCGGGCAACCCGTCGATCCCGATGCGGTACTGGAAGGGACCGGCGGTGCCGCTCCTGTTTTCACTGCGGAGCAGGATGCCGGCACTGTTGCGGACCTCGAGCGTCACACGGGTAGACATGGCCAGTTGCCCTTCGAGCAGGATAAAGGAAGCAGCCGGGTTGGGTGAGAGCTTCCAGCCTGCGCCGGTCATCGTGCCCAGCTGGCGCACATCCGAATAGGCTTCCCGGGCAAGCTCCACAACCTTGATGCGGTACCAGGCAACACGTTCGTTTCCCTGCACGCCATCGTCGCGGTGCGTGTACACCCACAGCCCCGGCGCGGCATCCACCGTTGCGATGGGCTGGTAGCGCCGGCCATCATCGGAGCGTTCCACAACAAACTGGCGCAGGTCGTCGCTGGCGCTTACCTCCCAGGACAGCTGCGCGCCGTCAGAAGCGGGCGTCGCGGTGAAGCGGATAAAGTCGGCGGAGGGCACATAGCCGTTGTTGGCGATAAGATCGGATAGCGCTGCCACGTAGGCGGCCTGGTTGGAGATCGACGGCTCGGTAATGACGTAGCTGGTCTCGTTGGTATTGTTCGAACGATTCCAGTCGGTGTTCCAGTCTTTATAGGCCTTCAGCGCCGGCTGCCCGAAAGGCGGTGTGATGGTACTTACGGCATAGTCCTGGTTGCAGCCGCCCGTGAGGTAGCCCGGCGGGGGGCCGTAGATCGACGTCAGCGCATCGTCCCAATCGGAGCCGTCGCGGAACCAGGCATGGCTGATCTGGTTGGCGCAGCGATCGCCCCCGTAGTTATACATATTGGTCAGCATCAGCAGGCCAAGCGCATTAACACCATGCAGGTAGTGCAGGTAGGCTTCACCGGTTTCCTTGTATTTGTCTCCTCTTGCCGGGTTGATACCGAAGTTGTACGCGTCGAAATTGTTCATGGCGGCGTTGCACTTGCTGCGGTTGCTGCCCCAGGCATAGTCGCCGCTGGGCATGAAGGAGCGATACAGGTCCGTGCCATTGTCGTAGTCGCTGATGCTGAGCGATCCGTCCTGCTCGGCCTTGTAGAGGCGAATGGCCGCCGCCACCGATTCCGTGGCAAAGGGAGCACCGGGTGTCGGCGGCGTCGTGGGCAGCGCGGCGTAGCGGAGCAATGCCTTTTGCACGACGGGGAAATAGGGTCCCCAATAACCGGCGGCGAAGGGGTAAGTACTTCCGTAGTTCGCATCGATGTAGGCCTTGTATTCGGGTGCCCCGGTGGCTTCGTAGAGGTACACGGCGGCCGCGAACACCATGTTGCGCTGGCTTTGCACCGGCAGGTCGGCATCGCCTGCCTTGACGGTCTGGTCGTCGCAGGTAGTGTTGAAGTTGCTTGCGAAGCCGCGGGTGACCACAGAGGCGCGGCTCCAGGCGTCTTTCGCGCGTTGCAGGAGGTCGTCGGCGTAGGTGGTCCAGCTGCCGCCGAGGCCTCGGTAAACGGTCGAGGACAGCGCGAAGACGGCCGCGCCGCAGATGGTAGCCGAGGTGCATTCACCCACGTAATATCGCGGGTTGTTATCGGCACTGGCGGGGCTGGCGGAGTTCCAGGAGATCACACCCACTTTCAGGAAAAGGCCGCGTGTGCTGCCGGTGGCATCCTGCATCCGCTTGTACCAGTCCACTTCCCATTTGACTTCGTCGAGTACGTCGGCAACGCCATTGCCCGACTCGGGGATACCATTGTTGTCGCCGAATACGGAAGGATGGCTGCGGTACGCCTCGAGCAGGGGCAACACGGCTTCGGCGGCAAAGGTTGTGTACTTGTTGTAATCGCCGGCATCCATCCAGCCGCCACTGAGGTCTTTCGGATCGTTATTGTCGAGCGAGCGTGCCGAGCGATCCTGACCCGCGCCTTCGAAGGCGGCGCCATCGGCCCAGCGGATATCGGCAAAGGGTGGCTGCTTCGCGTAGTTGATGCGCTGGTAGAAGAACACGCGGAGCGCTTGCCGCAGCGCCTCGTTGTATACGCTACCGCTGATCGTAAACGGGTAGGAGCTCACGTTGTTGACACTGTCGTAGATGTAGTAGGTGCCGGGGGTTGTTACGGCGCTGAAGTCGAACCACCAGCCCTTGTCGCCACTCTGGCTATGCGTGGCACCCCCGTTCCACTGTAGGAGCGTTCCGGAATACACAAGGCTGTTGTCGCCGCGGCGACGCACCTGGAAGGCATCGCTGCCGGTGCCCGGGCGGTAGCCGCCTTCGCTGGCAAAATTGAAGCCGGCAACGGGGCGTGTGATCACAGCCACCTTGCGGGCCGCGGGGTAATAGCCGAACTGGTCGATCTTGATGTTGTTGCTGGGGTTGCCCGGCTGGGCATGGACGTGATGAAAGCTGCTTAACAGGAAGCAGAGGAAGGTGTAGGTTTTCCAGCGCATGAGGTATTGGTTTATGACGGACGAAAGAAGTACTCGTATGCGCACAAACCTTGGTCCATGTGTTGCCCATCAGCAAAAACTTTCTTTGGAAAATGTCGCGTACGCGCAACAGCCGCGCTGCCTGCTCAGCCCTGTTGCAGCAACCAGCGGATGATCCCGGGATCCGCTTCGGGGCGCGCCCATTCGAGCAAGGTTCGTCCCTGCCACACAACATGCGGATCGGCACCGTGTTGCAGCAGCAACTGAACAACCGGAAGTGAGCCCGGCGCTCTTTGTTGTGTAAGTGCGTACGGACCGGTAAGGGCAAAGTAGAGTGGCGGTGCGCCATCATTGCTCCGCGCATTCGGGTCGGCGCCGAGCTGTAGCAGGCGCGCCACAAGCTGTGGCTGGTTGCGGTAGCAGGCCCAGTGCAGGGCGCAGTGCCCGTCGCGGTCGCGGAGCGAAATGTCGGCGCCGTTGTCGAGCAGTAGCTGCGCGGCTTCATAGTTCCAGGTGAGCAGGGCCAGCATCAATGCGCTGTTGCCGCGCGCGTCCGTGCCATTGATGTTGGCGCCCCGCCGCAGTAGCCGGGTGATGCGCTGCCCGTCGCCGGCCCTGGCAGCGCGGAGTAGTGGCTGCGTGTTGGCGGACCTGAGTGATGCGCGCTGCGCGGCGATCCAATCAGTGAAGTTGTCGTGCACTGATGTGAGCTCTTCGCCCGTTGCGCGCACAACCTGTGTGCTGATACTATGCACCAGGAGCTCGTCGCCAGAAGCGCTGCGGCCGAAGGGCAGCCACTGCGGGTCTTCTCCTCTTGCCAGGCGCTCGCGGTAGCGCTCCAGCACCGCGGCACGCGGGTAGGCGTTCCAGTCGGCAAAGGCATTCGCCTGCGGGCGCCGCGCCAGGAAGCGCCGCAGCGCGGGCGGCAGCGGCGCCGGTAGCAGCGCCTCGAGCTCGATGAGGGACTTGGGAAGGAACACGGGGCAAAGAAAAAGAGAAGACCACAAAGCGCGAAAGAAAGGACGCATCCGGAAAGATGACTGCAGATGCGAAGGACCCTTACCGTTTGCCTACATCGGCTCGTGGAAGATATACTGTTTATCAAATACGATCTCTTCCTCTCGATACAGGCGTACCAATTCATCAGGAAACGATTCGTTGCGGTGATGCTTCTGCTGATTCTGTATATACGTGGCTACTGCCGGCACATCGCGGCGGCTGACGTTGAATGCGCCATAGCCCTCCTGCCACTGAAAATGCGACCTGCAGAATTGTTGCTCATTGATCCAACGGCTGGAATCGGCCTTTACGATCCGCATGATATCGGAGAGCCGGCAATTGGGCCTCGACTCGAACAGGATGTGCATATGATCGGGCATGCTGTTGATCTGCAGCAGGCGAAGGCCCTGGTTGCTGAAGACGCCCGTGACGTAGCGGTGCAGGTACTCGCGCCAATCGGGCAGGATCAATGCCTGCCGGTATTTGACCGCCGTCACAACATGTATGGGCATTTGCGAATAGGTATTGGCCATGACATTGTTTTGGTCCAAAGCTCTCCGAAGCCTGCCAGCTAGCCCGGTGAAATCACACAGAATATCCAGGGAAAATAAATACAGACGGATGCTGTTTTTCCCATCGGGAGCTTCGGGCGTACGAACCCAATTGCGTTGATAAATGCGGGCTTCGGGAGAACGGACTCCGGAAGACCGCGAGCTTTCGCACGCTGGCTGACGTTCCGCTTCTTGCCGGGCGTAAGGTGCCGCTCCTCCGGAGCGGGCCGGGGATACCCGGATGCTCCCCATTTCCCGGGTCTGCGACCCGGGCTACAGACAGGGCGCCCCTACGGAGCGCTTTTCAATGGTACGTTATGAGCAGCGGGCCGGTCAACAAGATTTCACCGTCTATGTTTGATTTTGTCCCGGCTGCTGTTCTATCTCGATGCCAGGCCTGGTGTTCGACGCGTACTGATAGACCAAAACTTCGGTAGCCGGCTATTCGGCCCATCAGCGAATGCTGCGCTGCCAGCGCGCTCCGTAGCACCGTAATCGGTTGCTGCCGCTGTTGCACAGCCATTACGAACGGAATAAATTCAGCAGTGCTCCGTAGGAGCGCGATCGCTGAAGTCTTCGGTTATCCATCCGCGAATGCTGCATACCAGGCGCTCCGTAGGAGCGCAATGTCTGTAGCCGCCGGTCCTGGACCGGCGGGCAATGCGACGTCATTGGGTTCAGCGCGCTCCGGAGGAGCGCAACCTTACGCAGACAGGGCAAGGGCCTGTTGATGGACAGGCGTAAGGTGCCGCTCCTCCGGAGCGGGTGGATCTGCAATATGCTTCACACCCCGGGCCTACAGCCAGGGCTACAGAAAGGTCGCCCCTATGGGGCTGGATCCGCAGCACCCGGGCAAAAAAATGGGCTGCGTCATCTGCAGCCCAACTAAAACAAATTCGCTCGGCCTATCCCGCTTCCCCAACCGACGCAGCTGTTGCTTTATCGTACGCATCCACCGTCGCCATTAGTTTCGACGCATGCTCGTACAGGTCGTTGGGACCAGCGATCTCTACCCGCTCCTCTTTGTCACCGTGAAAGAAAGAAACAAACTTCCGTTTCCCATTGAAATGAAGCCGGCAAACAGGCTTTCGATTGTTATCATCCAGCAAGATGCCGAAGTAGCTCTGTTGATCCCGATGGGCGATCCGCGCGACTTTAATTTTAGCGCATAGTATAGCCCGGACGATGTAAAATGCCTCCATTTCTTCTGCAGTCGTCTGCACCTTCGATGCCGGTTCCACAGCACTGGCTTCTTCTTTCTCGATCTCTTCTACGATTTGCTGCTCCGTTGCCAGAGCCGTCTTAAGCCGCTCGCTGATGGCATCATTGACGTATTGCTGGAAAGTCCGCTTCACAAGCCCGCGGAATTGGTCGAGCACCTTCGGCGTAACAATCGAAGCATATACCGACTTGGCGAAATAACGCACGAAGTCGTCCGCCGGTTCGCTGAGTTCTTTTACGATCAGCGAGCGCAGCTCAGACATATACTTCAGCTCGCTCGCAGTATTGATGATGCTCTCGAGGTTAAAATAACTCTTATGAAACTCTTTTAGCTTCTCGACCTGCACCTCCCGGATGTCATCGATACGAAATTCGAAGAATGGCTTTTCGTCCATCTTATTGGCTTCTACCATGTCAGTGTAGAAGCGGTACACGATGCCATTTGTCAGGATGCCAAACTTGGCGCTTGTTGTATGGAAATAGCGAAATAATTGGCTATTGTGCGGATTCAGGTCGGCCGACCAGTGCTTACATTCAATCAGGATAATAGGTGCGCCATCACGCATAATGGCATAGTCAACCTTCTCCCCTTTTTTGATCCCGATGTCGGCAACAAATTCCGGGACAAGCTCCAACGGATTGAACACATCATAGCCCAAAGCCTGGATGAACGGCATGATAAATGCATTCTTGGTGGCTTCTTCGGTGGCGATGTGGTCCTTCATTTTAAGCACTCGCTCACCGAGTGCTTTTACTTGATCTTTGAAATCCATATTGTTGGTTTTAGTTGGAAAGTTCGTAGTAAACCGAAACGTAACAGCCGTCGGGCCCAACCACAAAGTAGAAAAAGCATTCGAGAATATGACCGTATTTCTACTATATTATACAAACTCTTAGCGGCGACAGCAACGCCATGACCCTCCTGCCGGAACCAGGATCGTTTGCGGGAAATACCAATTGTATCCTTGCGCAGCAAGCTTACAGGCTCACCCAAGCGAGATAAAAATTCAATGTTCCTTTAATACACCATCTGCAGCACGGCGGGCGGCACATTCCTGCCATCCGCGTTGTGCTGGAGGCGTATCAGGCAGCCGGCGGCAGCCGCGCCGGTAGCAGCGCCTTGAGCTCGATGAGGGACTTGGGAAGGAACACGGGGCAAAGATGCGGGATACGGGCCATCCGAGCCCATCCCCCCGACGCTACTATTGCGACTGAAGCCGCAGCACTCCTATTATCCCTTCAGGTACGCTTCGAGCTTTCCCTTCGCCTCTGCATCCGCCAGCTTCTTCAGCTCACCCTTCGGCTTGATCGACTGCTCCTGGCAGTAGGCGAGCACCGCGCGCACGGTGGCGAGCTTCACCGCGGCCTCGTCATCTTTCTGCGCGGGATGGTCGAGGCAGAAGCGGGTCATAGCCGCGAGGTACACGCCGAGCATCCCTTTGCGGGCATCTTCGATTTTGGAGGCGGTTGCGTCGATGTTGAAGTGGTAGTCGGGTGTTCCGCTCATCCAACGCATCAGGTACTGGAGTGCATGCAGGTACTCGAGGTCCTTGTCGTTGATGGGCGTGCTGAGCACATAACTGGCGGCCGTCTTCGCGAGGCCGTTGGCGCTTTCGTTGTAGTCGGATTTTACTTCGAGCTTGACGGAGGCATACTCGGCGCTGTGCTGGGCCTGGAGGCTGCTTGCGAGCAGGATGCCGGAGAGGAGGACAACTAGTCTTTTCATGAGTGGTTCAGGTTTTAGATCAGGTTAGCGACAAGATAGAGCTTTCTTCCAAAAACACAAATGGCGGGCAACCCCAAAAGCCGCCCCCTTCGCGCGGCCCGCTTCTGGTAAAACCGGACCTTTGCGGCACCAACTATGGAAGATCCCCGTGTCCCGGAAATACAACCCGGCGCTGTGGCCGAAGTGCCGCGCGTCATCCCCAGGCACCTGAAGCGCATGCGGCTCGCCGTCTCGGCCTTTTATTTCGGCCAGGGCATCGCCTTCGCCTCCTGGGCCAGCCGCATCCCCGACATCAAAGCCCACCTGCAGCTCTCCGACGCCGGCCTCGGCTCCATCCTGCTGGCGCTGCCGCTCGGGCAACTCTGCACGATGCCCGTATCGGGGCGCCTCGTGCATCGCTTCGGGAGCCGACGCGTGCTCACCGCCGCTGCTCCCTTCTACGTGGTGGCACTGTCGCTCATCGGCCTCGTGCAGCATCCCTGGCAGCTGGCGCTGTGCCTCTTCTTCTTCGGCATCACCGGCAACATGGCCAACATTGCCGTCAACACGCAGGGCGTTGAAGCGGAGAAGCTGTATCCCCGTCCCATCATGACCTCCTTCCACGGCGCCTGGAGCATCGCCGGCTTCACCGGTGCGCTCGTCGGGCTCCTCCTCGTGAACCTCCACTGGCAACCGCTCCCCCACTTCCTGCTCATAGCCGCCCTTGTGTGGGTCAATACGGCGCTCAACAACGGGGCACTCGTGCGGGGCATGCCGCCGGATGCCGCTGCCGAAAAGAAACCTCTCTTCCGCAAGCCATCGGGAACGCTGCTGCAACTCGGGCTCATTGCTTTTTGCTGCATGGCCACCGAGGGTTGTATGTTCGACTGGAGCGGCGTCTACTTCCGCGACATCGTGCAGGCAGGGCCGCGCCTAGCGGTGCTGGGCTATGCCTCCTTTATGGTGATGATGGCCACGGGCCGCTTCCTCGGCGACCGCGTCATTGCCCGCGTGGGGCGGCGCAGCATCCTCCGCGCCAACGGGCTCATCATCTCCTGCGGTATGGCGCTGGCCGTTGCCTTTCCTTACCTGCTCCCGGCCGCACTTGGCTTCATGCTCGTGGGCATCGGCGTGAGCACCGTCATCCCCTCCCTGTACAGCATCGCCGGCCGCAGCGCCGAAGGCTCCGCCGCCGGACTTGCGATTGCCACGGTGTCGAGCGTCGGCTATTTCGGCTTCCTCATGGGCCCGCCGCTCATCGGGTACATCTCGCAGCTGTCGAGCCTCCGGGTGAGCCTCAGCGTCATCGGGTGCTTCGGGGTGGTGGTGTTTGTGCTGGTGAGTAAGCTGCGCGTAGTGGAGTGAGGCGCTGCCCGGCGATTTGCGGCACGCAGATAACGCGGATAACGCAGATAAGAAACTGCTGTTCGAACGGCCCGACCACCTAAGCGAAACAGGGCTTAGCGCTGTGTGTTTTCACAAAAAAAGTGGGCTGCTTGCAGTGGCAATGCTCCGTCTTAAATTGTATCTGCGTTATCTGCGCGATCGGCGTGCCCACCCGTGGCATAAGATTGGCATCACTCTTCCCAAACCCAACCGTCATGAAACGCCTGTGGATGATCCTGGTGCTGGTTCAGAGCGCCCTGTTTGCCGCTTCGCAGAACTATTTCGATTTCTACTATACCAACCTGCCGGTGGCGCGGCTTCCCCTTTATTCCGCGGCCTTCCGCAGCTCCTTCGACCGCCTGTACCTCGGCGGCTACACCGATACCTGTACAGCCTGTACGCCCTTCGCCGCCGGCGCCCCGCTGCGTAAGGAGCAGGTTCCCCAACTGCGGCAGCAGCTGCTCCAATACCTGTCGCCCGACCTCTACCAGAAGTTCCAGGTGCCCGGCTCCTACTACCATATCGTGGGCACGAAGACGGCGCCGTACATCATCCGCACGCTCTATACGATCCGCGACAACGAGGTCGTGCCGCAATACCAGGTCAAGGTGACCTTCACCGAAGACCCCGTGCCGGCCGTGTCCGACATCCAGGTCTTCTCTCCCAGGGAAGGCAAGCGCTTCAGCCGAAAGCTGGTGCTCACCACCTACAAGCGAATGGTTCAATAGTCCCATCGCGCGCGCAGCAAGCCGACGAAAAAAGGGAAGCCTCTTCAGACCTCCCTTCGACATTCCTTGTTCCTTGTTCCTTGTTCTTCGGTTCTACTAGCCTCGCTCCTTACGGAACTTCAGGTCCAGAAAGCCTAGCCCGAGAAACAGTACGGTATAGCCCAGCGAGTACCATTCGTGTGTGTCGATGAACGGGCCGCCCTGCTTCATCATCGCTTTCAGTGTCAGTACAGGGAATGCATAGGGCAGCTTATCACAATGTTCCCAGCCAAAGCCAAGGGCGATCAGCGCGCCGATCAGCAGCGCGAGGCCAATGCCCACGGGCGCTACAAAGCTTTTGAAGCGGAGCGACAGCCAGTACTGAATCGCCGTGATGCTCAGCACCGAGATGTAGGTCTTGGCACTGAGGCGCAGCAGCGCCTTCCAGTCGAGCGTGTTGTGAAAGAACGGGAAGTTGCTGTGCACCGTGTTGGCGATCACAGCCACCAGGATCATCAGCAGGTTGTACGATATGAAGAAGAGCAGCAGCATCGACTGGATCGAAAGGTATTTCGCAAAGAATACGTGACCCGTCGGCTGCGGCGAGGCCCATACCTGCTTCCAGGTGTTGTTGCGGAATTCGAGTTGCGGGATGAGCGCGCAGATCAGGATGATGTACATCGGGAAGAGAAAGGAGCTCAGCGCCTGCCAGCCCTGCAGAAAGTGAATGGCCCAGGGCGCCATCTGTAATTGCGGGATCACCTTTTCAGGCTTCAGAATGTAGACAAGCAGGTAGATGGCGGGGATAAAGGCCGCGCCCAGGATGCTCATCCAAAACGCTGCCGTGCGGCGCGTCTTGAGCATTTCGGATTGGTACGAGATGGCGAAGGACATAGAAACAGTTTGGAGTTTGGAGTTTGGAGTTCGGGGTTAGTCGGCTATTGCGGGCCAGCCCTCCCGGTTGATTTAGACGATCACTTTTTCGGCGGGCTTCACCACGACGCTTACCGGGTTGCTATGCTCGGAGGTGATGTCGATGAACAGCTGCTCGAGGTCGTGCTGCTGCGGCTGCAGGAGGTAGATATCGATGTTGGCTTCAACCAGTTTTCGCGCAATGCGTGCGGTGCCGGGCTTGTCGCCCAGCGGCAACAGGAGCTGACCGTTCCGGTACGTGGCCCCGTCGGCATCCAGCAGGAGCAGCGCCGCTTCGTTGTCGGATGTATCGAGCTGCAGGAAGCTGCTGCCGGCCTGCAGCGATTGCAGTTCCGTCAGCGTACCCTGGAACTTCAGCTTGCCGCGGTGGATGATGCCGACGTGCGAAGCCATCTTCTCCACTTCGGCAAGTATATGGCTCGATACGATGATCGTGACGCCTTCCTCGCGGTTGAGGCGGCGGATCAGCTCCCGTGTTTCAATGATCCCGTTCGGGTCGAGGCCGTTGGTAGGCTCGTCGAGGATAAGCAGCTCGGGGTTATGGAGCAGCGCAATGGCAATGGAAAGCCGCTGCTTCATGCCGAGCGAAAACTGCTTTGCTTTTTTCCTGCCGGTACGGTCAAGATCAACCAGGCCAAGAACCTTTTCCGCACGGGCCGGTGTTGCGCCGTACACCTTGCGGTAAACCTCAAGGTTCTCGCGCGCCGTGAGGTGCCCGTACAGCGAGGGCTGCTCGATAAGCGAGCCGAGGCGGCGCAGGATCGCGAGGCGGTCCGCTGCCGGGTCGAGGCCGAAGAGGCGGATGCTGCCCTGCTGGTTGCGGAGCAGGCCGAGAAGGAGCCGCAGCGTGGTGGTCTTGCCGGCACCGTTGGGGCCGAGAAAGCCGTAGATCGAGCCTGCGGGCACGCGGAGGTTGATGTCCTCGAGTACCGGGGTGTCGTTGCCGAAGCGATAGCTCAGGCTGTTGGTTTCAATTACGTATTGCGGGATCATAAGCCTTGTGGTTAGATCCCGAAAGTACCGGTACGTGCCGGCGCCCGCCACTTTGTTTGACGTACGGTCTTTTTCAAAGGACCAATGTCAGTGATCGCTGGCGTCTTTCGGCAGGTAGATCGAAAACGTGGCGCCAACACCCGGCGTGCCGCTTGCTTCGAGGAAGCCGCCGTGGTTTTCGACGATGCGCTTGCAGATGGCCAGGCCGATACCTGTGCCTTTGTATTCAGTTGCGGTATGCAGCCGGTAGAAGATCTCGAATATGCGCTTGTTCTGATCGGGCGAAAAGCCGATGCCGTTATCACTGAAATCGATCCGGTAATAGTTACCCGTAGTTTTACGGGTGGGGTGCTGAAAGCTGCCGGCAAACACTTCGGCGCACCTAATATGAATCTCCAGCGGCCGCTCGTTGTCGGCAAACTTGATCGCATTGCCCAGCAGGTTCGAAAAAAGCTGGCGCGCCTGGAAGCGGATCAGCGGCAGCACCGGAAGTGTATCGGCGAGCACGCGGCTCGATCGCTCGCTCAATTCCTCTTCGTATTCCTGCAGCAGGTCGCGGAGCACCTCGTTGAGATCGGTGGGCTCCGTCTTCTGCTCGTGGCTGTCTACGAGCCGGAAGGCCATCAGGTCTTCCACGAGTTGCTTCATCCGCTGCGCGGAGCTCTGGATCCGGTCGATCGAATGGAGCAGCCCTTCGCTCAGCTGGATCTCATCCTGGTTTACAAGGCGCGAGGCAAAGACCATGATCTTGCGGATCGGCTCCTTGAGGTCGTGCGTGGTGATCCAGTTGATGTTGGCGAGCTCCTGGTTGGCTTTCGTAAGCTGCTCGTTGAGCACGCGCTGGCTTGCCTCCTCGGCACGCAGGTAGTCAAGGTGAAAATGATACTGGAGCGCCGAGGCAAAGCGGCCTGCCGAGGCGATCTCGGAAGGGCGCCAGCCGTTGCTGTGCCCCTTCAGCAGCTGCCGGAAAATGGCAAAGGAGCTTCGCGGTGTCAGCTCGTTGGTAACGGGCGATCGCTTCACGGCATCGTGCGGGTTGCCGGCCCAGTTAATGCTTCGCTCCTGCTCCTGCCGGAACCAGATGATGGCGTCCTTGCGCGGGTCACCCAGCTTGTAGTAAAGGATGCCGGCAGCCTCGGCCGAGATGCGGACGCCTTCGGGATAATATTCTTCAAGATGGCTGGTCACAAACGAAAGCCCGGGGCGTGCCGCCAGCCAGTTGAACAGCGCGCGCGTGCGGTCCGTATTGGGCGTGCTCCCGTTGCAGTACAGGTTGCCCTGGTGCAGCACCGCGGCGCCTGTGGCCCCCGCCACACCCAGCAGCGACGAGAGCTTCTGAAAGCGGTTTCCGAAATCGCCTTCCGTATTGAGCGTGCTGAGCAGCTGCTGCAGGTGCGCCTCGACGACCGTGTGCACCGCATACTCCTCGGCCACCTCGCGCACCTTGATCTGCGAGCTGAGGAAGTGCGCCTGCAGCAGGGCGGCCTTGCGCTGCAGGTAGTTGATGTGGCGCGGACTGTAGTGGTGGCAGGCGATAAGGCCCCAGAGGCGGCCTTCCAGCAGCACGGAAACGGTCAGCGTCGCGCCGACACCCATGTTCTTGAGGTACTGGATGTGGATCGGCGATACGCTGCGGAGGCGGGCATCGCCGAGGTCGAGCGGCGCGGGCGCGCCCTCGCTTGCCGTCGTGAGCAGCGGCACCGGCTCGTAGTTTACGTCGGGGATCATCCGCAGCAGGTTGCGGAGATACAGCTCGCGGGCCTGCGGCGGGATGTCGGTATGCGGGTAGTGCAAGTCGAGGAAGGGATCGAGGTTGGCTTCCTTGCTTTCGGCAAACACCTGCCCGTTGTAGTCTTTGTCGAAGCGGTAGATCATCACGCGGTCGTAGCCGGTAAGGGTCCTCGTTTGCTCGGCGATGCGCTGGCAGAGCTCCTGCAGGTTGCGGGCCCGCTCGATGTGCTGTACCAGCTTTGTCGTCTGGTCGAACAGGTGCTCCGGCTCGTTGATGCGCTCTTCGGCCTGCTCGCATTCGATGATGAAAAGGCCGTCGCCGTTGGGACAGCCGAAGGTGGTCCAGTGGCGGTTGTTGCGGACCAGGTGCAGGGGGAGGCCGGTTTCGCGGAGCTCCTCCAGGGAAGGCGCCAGCCAGTGATAAAGCTCAGGGTCGACGTCGGCGAGGGAGCGCTGCAAGATCGTTTCGGGACCGCCCTCGAAGAAAAGCGCGGCGTTGGCGCTGCAATACCGCAGGAGACCGGACGCATCTACGGCCAGCAAAACGCCGTGCGGTTGTATGGAGCCGGGGATATGAATCGGTTCTGACTCGCAGTTGGCAAGGCTGGCTCCCGCCCGGTTGACGATATCGGTGATCCTCATGCCGGAAAGATAAGAATGCGCCGCCTTTTTCAACGGCCACGCTCCGTTTGCCGTGTTCTCCCCGCATTGCCTTTTCTTTGCAGTGCCGCCGCGGACAAACGGTTCGGCCGTCCGGCGGTACAACAACTATGGCCAAAGACTTACGAAAACAACAGGCGCTGGAGTACCACGCCAAGGGTCGCCCCGGCAAGATCGAAGTGGTGCCGACAAAGGAAGCGAAAACCCAGCGCGACCTCTCGCTGGCATACTCCCCCGGCGTTGCCGAGCCCTGCAAGGAAATCGCTGCGCACAAGGAAAACGTTTATAAATATACCGCCAAGGGCAACCTGGTGGGGGTTATCTCCAATGGCACCGCGGTGCTCGGCCTCGGCGACATCGGTCCCGAAGCCTCCAAGCCCGTGATGGAAGGAAAGGGCGTGCTGTTCAAGATCTTCGCCGACATCGACGTATTCGACATCGAGATCAATGAGACAGACCCCGAGAAATTCATCCAGATTGTCCGGTCACTGGAGCCCACCTTCGGCGGGATCAACCTCGAAGACATCAAGGCACCCGAGTGCTTCGTGATCGAAAAGGCGCTCCGCGAGCAGCTCAGCATCCCCATCATGCACGACGACCAGCACGGAACGGCCATCATCTCGGCGGCCGCCCTGCTCAACGCCCTGCAGATCCAGAAAAAGAAGATCGACAAGGTAAACTTCGTCATCAACGGGGCCGGCGCGGCGGCGATGGCCTGCATCCAGCTCTACGTATCGCTGGGCGCGCGCCCCGAGAACTTCCAGGTGTTCGACATCAAGGGTGCCCTCAGCCGCGAGCGCGATGACCTCGAAGACTTCAAGAAGCCTTTTGCCAACGCCAGGCCCGGCACGACGCTCGATATGGCGATGAAAAACGCCGATGTGTTTGTCGGCCTCTCCATCGGCAACGTCGTTACCGCCAATATGGTGAAGAGCATGGCCAAGCACCCCATTGTGTTCGCGATGGCCAACCCCGATCCCGAGATCCCCTGGGACGAGGCCAAGAGCGCCCGCAAGGACCTCATCATGGCCACGGGCCGCTCCGACTTTCCCAACCAGGTCAACAACGTACTCGGCTTCCCGTATATCTTCCGCGGCGCCCTCGACGTTCGCGCCACCGGTATCAACGAGGCAATGAAGCTCGCAGCCGTCAAGGCCCTCGCCGAGCTCGCACAGAGCCCCGTGCCCGATATCGTGAACCTCGCCTACAACACGAAGACCATCTCCTTTGGTCCCGAGTATATCATTCCGAAGCCGCTCGACCCGCGCCTGCTGGCCACCGTGGCCCCTGCCGTGGCGCAGGCCGCGATGGAAAGCGGTGTGGCACAGCGCCCCATCACCGACTGGGACGCCTACCGCACGGAGCTCAACAAGCGCCTCGGCCTCGACAACCAGGTACTCCGCGTGCTCAACTCGAAGGCCCGCCGCGACCCGCGCCGCATCGTCTTCGCGGAAGCCGACAACATCAAGATCCTGAAGGCGGCGCAAGCCGTTATCGACGAAGGCATCGGCTATCCCATCCTCCTCGGCGATGAGAACCGCATCCGCAGCATTGCCCTCGCCAACGGCATCGACCTCGAGGGCCTGCCCATTTACGACCCGCGCTCCGATATGATGGAGGACCTCCGCAACCAGTACGGGGAGCTCTTCTTCCAGAAGCGTGGCCGCAAGGGCTTCAACGCCTACGAGAGCAAGAAGGTGATGAAGGACCGCAACTACTTTGGCTGCATGATGGTGGAAACCGGCGATGCCGACTGCATGATCTCGGGCCTGTCGAAGAATTATCCCGATACGATCCGTCCCGCCATCCAGTGCATCGGCACCGAGGAAGGCGTGAGCAAGATCGCGGGCATGTACCTCATGCTCACGAAGCGCGGCCCGATATTCCTGGCCGATACCACGGTGAACTTCCACCCCACGGCCGAGGAGCTCGCGGAGATCGTCCGGCTCGCGGCCAAGGAAGTGCGCCACTTCAATATCCAGCCGCGGATCGCCATGCTGAGCTATTCCAACTTCGGATCGTCCAACTCCGAGGAAGCGCACCTCGTGGCGCGTGCCCGCGAGATCGTGAAGAAGCAGGACCCCACGCTGATCGTCGATGGCGAGATGCAGGCCTCGGTAGCCTTCAACAACGACCTGATGAAGGAAAACTACCCGTTCAGCGAGCTGGTCGACAAATCGGTCAATACGCTCATCTTCCCCAACCTGTCGGCGGGCAACGTCGCCTACAACCTCCTCAAGGAGCTTGGCGGCTCCGAAGCCATTGGCCCGATTTTATTAGGTCTGAAGAAGCCCGTCCATATTCTGCAGCTCGGTAGCTCGGTACGGAATATTGTGAATATGGCTACTATTGCAGTGGTGGACGCACAGATCAAGAACCAGCAGGCTGCGGCGGACGCGATCCGGCGCTCTCCCTGGTGGAAACGATTGAATAAATAAACGAATGACGAAATTTCTTACGGACGTAGGGCGGTATATCAAAATGATCCGCAGCATGTTTTCCCGCCCGGAGAACCTGAAGATGTACTGGAAGGAATTCATGCACCAGTGCTCGGAGATCGGTATCGGCTCGCTGGGCATCGTGGTGATCATCTCGGTGTTCATCGGTGCCGTATCGGCCGTACAGACCGCCTACCAGCTCACCAACCCCCTCATTCCGGCCGAAACGATCCCGCAGATCGTGCGCGACACCGTGATCCTCGAGTTCGCCCCGACGCTCGTCTGCATCGTGCTGGCGGGTGTGGTCGGCTCCAAGATCGCCGGCGAGCTGGGCAACATGCGCGTGTCGGAGCAGATCGACGCCCTCGAGATCATGGGCATCAACACGAAGGCGTACCTCGTGATGCCGAAGATCATTGCCTCGCTTGTGGTGATCCCGATGCTGATCGTTCTGGCGGCCGTGCTCGGCATCTGGGGCGGACGCATCGCCTCGGTGGCCTCGGGCATTATCGACGCCACCACCTACGACCGCGGCCTCCATATGGCGTTCATTCCCTACAA
This sequence comes from Flaviaestuariibacter terrae, assembly GCF_054777635.1. Lineage (NCBI taxonomy): Bacteria > Pseudomonadati > Bacteroidota > Chitinophagia > Chitinophagales > Chitinophagaceae > Flaviaestuariibacter > Flaviaestuariibacter terrae. The sequence goes on along the minus strand of NZ_BAAHAL010000021.1, from coordinate 55,497 downwards.
CGTATTCTTCGCCCTGTGCAAGGCCTACACGTTTGCCTTTTTCATCTCGAGCATACCCGCTTACTTCGGCTACCACGTCAGCGGCGGCGCCCTTGAGATCGGCCGTGCCTCCACCAAAAGCGTGGTGGTCACCTGTGTAACGATCCTGTTCGCAGACTATGTACTCTCCGCCCTACTGCTACAAGTATGATTGAAGTTAAGAATCTCAAGAAAGGCTTTGCCGGCAAGACCGTGATCTCGGACGCCAACGTAACGATGGAGGCCGGTAAGTGCAACCTCATTATCGGCTCTTCGGGCTCGGGCAAAACGGTGCTGATGAAGTGCATGGTTGGCCTCTTTGAGCCGGATGCCGGGCAGATCCTGTATGGCGGCCAGGACTTTACCGCGATGGATGTGAAGCAGAAGAAGGAAATACGCAAGGAGATCGGGATGCTTTTCCAGGGCTCGGCGCTCTTCAGCTCGATGACGGTGGAGGAGAATATCATCTTCCCGCTCGATATGTTCACCCAGCAAACGCACCGGGAGAAGCGCAACCGTGTCAACGAAGTGCTGGAGCGCGTCAACCTCAAGGGCGCCAACAAGAAATTCCCCGCCGAGCTATCCGGTGGTATGATGAAGCGTGTCGGCATAGCCCGCGCCATCGTACTCAACCCGAAATATCTTTTTGTCGACGAGCCCAACTCGGGCCTCGATCCGCAGACCTCCGGCCTGATCGACCAGTTGATCAAGGAGATCACCATGGAGTATAACATCACCACGGTCGTCAACACCCACGACATGAACTCGGTGATGGAGATCGGCGACCATATCGTGTACATGTACCAGGGGCACAAGGAATGGGAAGGCAACAACAAGGAGATCATCTTCTCCAAGAACCAGCGCCTCAACGATTTCATCTTCGCCTCCGAGTTCCTCCGCGACGCCAAGGATATGCGCCAGCTCGAGGAAACCGGCAAGATCGCCAACGACCGCAACATGGAGCAGCTCACCAGCGACGACGCTCCCGAGCTCGTGCCCCCGCCGGAGGAGTAATGTGGTGATGTGGTAATGTGCTGATGTGGTAATGGGGTCGTCTTCAACCAGCGTGACGCTATGCTCACGAACCTGTCTGAACCTTCCCTGAACCCTACCTGAACCTTCGTGAACCTCCTCAACCTTCCCTGCTAACAATTTATTTCCCTAACTTCCTTCCCAAAACCTGCTAATGGAATACAATGCAACTGCGGAGCAGGAAGTGCTCCGCGACAACCTCCCCCCGAAATTACCCCAAGGCCTCAATGTGCTGACCATCCTCACGTTCATCGGCTGCGCGCTCGGGATCATCGGCGTCCTTGCCGGTACGGTGATGAGCAAAGACTACGCGACGCAGAAGGCGCAGCTCGAAGATGCCGCCGATAAGGCTGGTGATGGCTTTGCCGGCAAGATGGTGCAGTCACAGCTCGAGTCGCTCAACAAGCATCCCGAGTATTACCAGAATATGTACGACTACCGCTACATCCTCTTCGGATCGATGCTGGTATTTATCGTCATGTGTGCTGTCGGCGCCTACCGGATGCGGCAGCTGCGCAAGAGCGGCTTCCTGATCTACACTATCGGCGAGCTGGCACCCATCCTGGTGACCATCATCCTCGTGGGCTTCGGTGGCGACGGTACCTGGAAAACCTACAGCGGCTACCTCCTTCCGATTATTTTCGTGGCCCTGTACGCCATGCAGCGCAAGTACCTCGTGCGCGAGTAAGGACTGCTCGCCTTCTTTCGGGGCATTACGGTATTTCCTTACTTTTGCCCAACTTTTAAAAACCGATATGAGCATTCTTGTCAATAAGGAATCGAAGGTCCTGGTCCAGGGCTTCACCGGCACGGAAGGCACCTTCCACGCCTCGCAGATGATCGAGTACGGCACCAACGTCGTTGGCGGCGTTACCCCCGGCAAGGGCGGCAGCGACCACCTCGACCGCCGTGTGTTCAACACCGTGGCCGATTGTGTGAAGGAAACCGGCGCCAACGTGTCCATCATCTTCGTACCGCCGGCATTTGCCGCCGATGCCATCATGGAAGCCGCCGAAGCCGGCGTTGCCCTCATCGTGTGCATTACCGAAGGCATCCCGGTGCAGGATATGGTGAAGGTGAAAAACTTCCTCCAGGGCAAGAACGTTCGCCTCATCGGGCCCAACTGCCCCGGTGTTATCACCGCCGACGAATGCAAGGTGGGTATCATGCCCGGCTTCGTATTCAAGAAAGGCCGCATCGGCATCGTTTCCAAGTCGGGTACCCTCACCTACGAGGCGGCCGACCAGATCGCCAAGGCAGGCCTCGGTATTTCCACGGCCGTGGGTATTGGTGGCGACCCCATCATCGGCACCACTACCAAGGAAGCCGTTGAGCTCTTCATGAACGACCCCGAAACCGACGCCATCGTCATGATCGGCGAGATCGGTGGTGGCATGGAAGCCGAAGCAGCCCGCTACATCCAGTCGACCGGGAACAAGAAGCCGGTTGTTGGTTTCATCGCCGGCCAGACCGCTCCTCCCGGACGCCGCATGGGCCACGCAGGCGCCATTGTCGGCGGCGCGGAAGACACGGCTGCCGCGAAGATGAAGATCATGGAAGAATGCGGCATCCACGTGGTGTCGAGCCCCGCCGATATCGGCAAGACCATGGCCTCTGTTATCGGAAAGAAATAATCCAACAGCATTCATAGAAAAAGCCCCGACGTTTGTTGGGGCTTTTTTATGGCGTTTTTCAAGGAAAGGGTTGCTCAGGGATTTTGCGTGCGCATCCAGGCCGTGAGCGATTCCTTGGAGCTCGAAAACTCGAAGGCGTCCATCACCTGGAAAAAGTTGTTGCGGTCGGTGGTGCGGGGGTAAGCCGTCTTGGCCACTTCGAGCCGGTCGTTGTCGAAGCTGAATTGCTGCATCAGCTGCTTCACCTGCGCCGCGGTTACGCGGTTGGAAGCCAGCGCATTTTTTACGAGCGAGAGCCTGGTGTTGTCGAAGTTCTCGTTGTGCAGCTGCTGCAGGAGGGCTGTGAAGTTCGATGCAGACATCGTTCCGTAGCCGCCATTGTTGTAACCACCGTTGCCGTAGCCACCGTTGTTGCCGTTGCCGCCGTTGCCCCAGCCGCCGGAATTGTTGTTACCGCCGCCGTTGCCGTTGTTCCAGTCATTGTCGTTCCAGCCGCTGTTATCGGGATAGCCACCGTTGCCCCACTGGTCGTAATCCGTATACACGTTGCCGTTGAGGCGCCGCTCGTCCACATAGGCGCGGCCAAACCGGTTGATCATGACATCGACGTGCGTGTAGGGCTTCACCTGCACCTGCGTGCTGAAAAGAACGTTCCGGCCGCCGCCATTGCCGTTGCCGTTGCGCCGGCTGAAAACACGGATGCTGTGGCGACCCGCGGGAACGTGGTCGATGTACACGACATTGTCGCTGGGCGTGTAATAGCGGTTGTCCACTTGCACCACCAGGTTGGTGATCCCGGCGAACGTTACGGTCAGGCGTCCTTCGTCGTAATAATGCGCGAAGCTGCTGCTGAATGAGATGGCGAGTAAGAGGGTAAAAATTGTTCTCATAAAAATTGTCTCCTTGTTGGTAAGATCGGGAAAATGGATGAGTGGTTTGATGCTGGTTTATAAACAAACGTTAAAGCAATCGGGGCAATTGCCGGCTGACCATTCCGCTCTATATTCACAGCTGCACCGGAAACCGCAAACAATATGAAACGCCTCCTCTTGCTCCTGCTGCTCGCGGCGGGCAGCCTCTCCAACGTTCATGCGCAATCGAAAATATGGTATGATGCGCAATGGGCAAGGGTCGACAGCCTGGTGAATGGGGCGGGCCGCCCGCAGGCTGCGCTCCGCATCACCGACACGGTATATGCTGCTGCACGCCGCCAGGGCAACGAGGCGCAGTTGCTCCGGGCCATCTATTACCGCGGCACGCTCCGGAGCCAGAGCCGTGAAAACAATACGGCGGCCAGCATCCGCGAGCTGGATTCTGAGGCCGCGTCGCTCAAGGCTGTGCCTGCGGCGGTTGTCCATGCCATGATTGCCCGGCAATACAATGATTACCTCGTGGCCAACCTATGGCGCATCCGGCAGCGTGGCGAAGTCACAACAGACACATCGTCCGACATCGGAACCTGGTCGGTGCGCCGGCTACTGGCCGCTGCCGAAAACGAATACCGCCTTGCCCTGCAGCCGAAGGCCGCCCTGCAGGCCCAGCGCACCGATACCTGGGCGCCCTTGCTGCTGCGCGGCACCGAGCCGCGCCTGCGGCCCACGCTTTACGACCTGCTGGCGCATCTCGCCCTGGAATTTTATGCCAACAGCTCGTTCAACAATGCGCTTCCGGGCCGCGACTACAAGCTCGACGCCCCCTGGCTGTTCGCCCCTGCGCCCGTATTTATACGGTCGGTACCCGACAGCAGCAATCGCCCCGAGCTGCAGTCCGTACGCCTCTACCAGGAGCTGACAAGACTCCATCTTCGGCGCGGTGATTCGATGGCCCTCGATGCTGTCGAGGCAGAGCGCCTCTTATTTGCTTACGACCAATACGACGGCGCCGACAAGGACAGCCTGTATGTGCAGGCCCTGCGGGCACGGATTGGCGGCGAAGGCGCACGACCGAACGCGGCTGCACGCTATCTGCTTGCCCTCTGGTACCGCGGACGCGCCGACGGCTACCAGCCACTGAAAGACACGACCTGGCGCTTTGCGAATCAGGCAGCCCTCGACCTGCTGCAGCCGCTCCTCTCCGATAGTGCCCGCAGCCCCTTCTATTGGGCCCAGGCCAGCAACCTCGTGCTGCAGATCCGGCAGCCGTCGCTCGAGGTACGTGTCGAGAAGGTCAACCTGCCGGGCGCTCCGTTCAGGGTACTGCTTGACTGGCGCAATCTGCAACAGGTGTATTTCAAAATCATCCCGGTAGAAGATTCGCTCTCGTTCATGCTGGCCCGGTCGGAAGACTGGAAACGCTTCTTCGCCCGCAAGCAGGTGGCCGGCTGGGCCCAGTCCCTCCCCGACACACGCGATGCGCAGCTGCACAGCAGCGAGCTGAAAGCGGATGCCCTCCCCGTGGGCCGCTACCTGCTCCTGGCAAGCAGCACGCCGGAGTTCAGCCCCACCGAGAGCTATGTAGCCGGCACTTTCTTTTACGTATCCGGCCTGGCTTACCTGCAACAGGAAAACGAATTGATCGTCCTGAACCGGTCTACAGGCCGCCCGGTAGCGGATGCTAACATCCAATTGTACTTCGTTCAGTACCGTAGCAGCAACGGCCGCATGATGCGCAACAGCCTCGGCAGCGCCGTCAGCAATGCACAGGGACGCGCCCGCCTGCCGTTCCAGGCTAATGGCTACGGCCCTTACCAGCTCGACATCCGCCATGGAAACGACCACCTGTTTCTTTCAGATCAAACCGACGTCTTCTACAAGCCCTGGTCGCCGCCGGCAGTAGCGCAGCCAACTGCCAGCAACGTGTACCTGTTTACCGACCGGTCGATCTACCGGCCGGGGCAAACGGTTTATGTGAAAGGACTCGTAGTGGACCAGAACGAGGTGACCCGTCTTGTTCCAAACAGCACATCCTGGCTTATTCTCCGGGACGTCAACGGCAAGGAGCAGGGAAAGCTGCAGGTAACGACCAATACATTTGGCTCCTTCCAGGCCAGCTTTGTGCTTCCGGCAGGCGGCCTTACCGGCAGCTTCACACTGTCTACCGAAGGCTGGAACGGCTATGCGCAGGTTTCGGTTGAAGAATACAAGCGCCCGAAGTTCGAGGTCCGCTTCGACAGCCTGCGGCAGGCCTACCGGGTGGGCGACTCGGTACGCAGCAGCGGCCGTGCCGTTGCGTACGCCAGCAATCCCCTTGGCTCGGTGCCGGTGCGGTACCGCGTTACACGGAGTACTATCATACCGTATTTCTACTACTGGCGCTGGCCCGTAAACGAACCGGCCGTCGAGATCGCACATGGCGAAACCAGTACCGACGCAGACGGGCAGTTTGCCATCCGCTTCCTGGCGAGGCCGGCAACCGGGATTGATTCGGCCAGCAATCCAAGCTTCGAGTACAGGGTATACGTCGACGTCACCGACGCCAACGGCGAAACCCACAGCAGCCTCCAGCTGATCCGTGCCGGCTACCGTTCGCTGTTCCTCGAGGCAAATCTGCCGGAGCGTCTTCCGGTCGACTCTTTCCGCCTCATCCCACTATCGCTGACCAACGCGAACGGGGAGCGCAGCCCCGGCCGCATCGAAGCCCGTATTTCTACAGTGAAAGCAGAAGAGCGTCTCCTACGCCCCCGCCTGTGGGAAGAACCGGACCTGCACCTGCTCCCACGCGACAGTTTTGTGCGCTGGTTCCCCAATGACCCCTATGCCTCGGAAGCGCAGCCGGCGAGCTGGCCGCTTTCCGGCGAAAAGCTGCGCTGGGCCGACAGCCTGCGGGAGAATGCGCTCCTCCTGCCAACGGGAACGAAACTGCCTCCCGGCTTCTACGAACTCGAACTGATCACGGCCGACAGCGAAGGCCGCACCGTACGTGAGCGCCGTCGCTTTGAGCTCACTGCCCCGGGCCATAGCAACCGGCCGCAGTATTTCACAGTCACTCCCTCCACAACGAGCACGGAGCCCGGAGTACCCGTCCGGGTGACGCTCCAATCGGCTACCGGTCTGAGTGTGTACCAAATGCTGCAGCGACGCGGTACAGGCGCCCGGATCACCCAGTCGTTGACCAGCCTGGAATTGAGTGCCCCGGGTACAACGGTGGAGTTGCCCGTCACAGAGGGCGACCGCGGGGGTCTCAGGGCCGATTATATTACGGTTCGCGACAACCGCGTGTTCCGGGAAACCATTCCCGTTGACGTGCCCTGGTCGAATAAGATGCTCCGGGTTTCACTGGCAACATTCCGCGACAAAGCGTTACCGGGCAGCAGGGAACAATGGCAGCTGACGGTGCGCGGCCCGAAAGGCGAGCAGGTAGCGGCCGAAATGCTGGCATCGATGTACGACGCATCGCTCGACCAGCTGAAGCCGCATAGCTGGCCGGTACCTGCTGTCTGGACGAACAACAACTTCCCGGAAAGGGTGACCAGCGATGGCGGCTTCAGCAGCAGCCAGCCGCACACACTCTACCGGGAGCTGGTACAGAAAACAATTCCCGACATAACATCTGACCGCTTTTTGTTTGATGAAAATTACCAGTACTACAGCAATGCCCTTCAGGGGAGGATATCCGGGCTGAACGTTTCCGCCAATGGCCAGCGGCGCATGCGGATGGCCACGGCGATGCCAGCGGCGCAGGCAGGGTTTGACATGGCTGAAGCGGCCGAAGTGGACAAGGTCATGGAGAACAGGTCGTTTAAATATACTACTGCGAAAACAGACACTGCATCTGCAGAGCCGGCCGCGCCCGGCGGAGCAATCGTACCGCGGCGCAACTTCAACGAGACGGTCTTTTTTTACCCGCAGCTCCAGACCGACAGCAGCGGCGCCATCCGGTTTTCCTTTACGTTACCGGAGGCACTCACCCGCTGGAAGTTCAACGCCCTCGCGCACAGCCAAGACCTCGCTTTCGGAACAGCTTCAGCCTCGATCATCACTCAGAAGGATCTTATGGTGCAGCCCAACCTGCCGCGCTTCCTGCGGCAGGGGGATCACCTGCAAATCGCTACCAAGGTTGTGAACACGTCCGGGAAAGAAATGACCGGGCAGGTGCAGCTGGAGCTCTTTGACGCCGCAACCGGGACGGCCGTGGACGGCTGGTTTCAGAACGTGTTCCCGAACCAGTACTTCACCGTTGATGCCAACAGCAGCGAGGCCGTCACCTTTCCTGTGGAAGTACCGTATTTATACAACAGCGCCCTTACCTGGCGCATCACGGCGCGCTCCGGCGACTTTTCGGATGCGGAAGAAAACACGCTGCCCGTGCTGAGCAGCAAAATATTGGTCACAGAAACGTTGCCACTACCGATGCGGGGCAACGGCAGCAAGAGCTTTACGTTCGAAAAACTGCTGCAATCGGGTAGCAGCGAAACGCTCCAGCAGCAGGGCCTGACGCTTGAATACACCGCAAACCCGGCCTGGTATGCCGTGCAGACACTCCCCTACCTCATGGAGTACCCGTATGAATGCACCGAACAGACCTGGAACCGGTATTATGCCCATGCGCTTGCAGCCTTTGTGTTGCAAAAAGCACCACGCATCAAGGCCGTTTTCGAACGCTGGCAGCACTTCGACACTGCGGCCTTGCAGTCAAACCTGGAAAAAAACCAGGAGCTTAAATCGGCACTGCTCGAAGAAACACCCTGGGTGCTTGCCGCTACGAGCGAATCGCAGCGGAAGAAGAACATTGCCCTCCTGTTCGACCTCAGCAAACTGGCCGCGGGCCAGCAGCGTGCGGTCGAAAAACTGCAGCGCCTGCAGCAGGACGATGGTTCCTTCCCCTGGTTTGCCGGCGGCCCCTCCGATCGTTATATCACCGAATACATCATCAGCGGCATCGGCCACCTCCAGGAATTAGGCGTACCGGTAGACGCCGTGCTCCCGATCCGCGAACGCGCGCTGCTCTATACCGACCAGCAGCTGCGTCGGGACTATGAGCAATTGCGCGCATCAAAAGCCGACCTCAAAAAAGTAACACCCAACGGGCTCCAGGTGCTGCACCTGTATGCACGCAGTTTTACACGCAATCGACCTGGCGACGCGAACCGCGCCGCTTTCGACTATTACCTCGGTCGTCTCGACAAGGCCTGGCTCACTATGTCCAAACGTCTGCAGGGCATGACGGCACTGGCCCTTTCCCGGTATGGATCGAAGAAAGTGCCGGGGGATATCCTGCAATCGCTTCGGGAGACCGCGGTGCACAACGAGGAGCTCGGCATGTATTGGAAAAATGTAGGCTTTGGTCGTAGCTGGTATTGGGCGGATGCGCCCATTGAAACGCAGGCCCTGCTGATCGAAGCATTCGCAGAGATCGGAAGAGATACGGCGACGGTGAATGAGCTCCGGACCTGGCTCATCAAAAACAAGCAGACCAACAGCTGGAGTACGACCACAGGGACAGCTGATGCCTGCTACGCGCTGCTGCTTCGTGGCAGCGACTGGCTAACATCGACTCCTCGGGTGCTGCTGCAGGCCGGATCAGTGCAGGTGAGCAGCGATACCGCCTCCGAAGCCGGCAGCGGCTATTTCCGGAAAACGGTACCGGGTAACCTCGTTCGCCCCGAGATGGGACACATCAGCGTGCAGGTCCAGGGCGACAGCAGCCGGTCGGGAGCACCCAGCTGGGGCGCCGTTTACTGGCAGTACTTCGAGGAAATGGACAAGGTCACAGCCGCTGCTACTCCGCTCTCGATCGAGCGAAAGATATTCCGCGAGGTCGTCACCGATAAGGGTCCCGAGCTCCACGCGCTCGAATCGCCGGCGTCGCTGCACGTGGGCGATAAAGTGCGGGTACGCCTTTTACTGCGCTCCGACCGGCCTATGGAGTACGTGCATCTCAAAGACCTCCGCCCCTCCTGCCTGGAGCCTGTAGACGTGCTCAGCGGCTACCACTGGAAAGACGGGCTTGGATATTACCAAAGTACACGCGACCTCAGCACGAACTTTTTCATTCACTACCTGCCACGCGGAACCTATGTATTTGAATACACGCTTTTTGTAACGCACAAGGGTGACTTCAGCGCGGGCCTGGCAAGCATCCAGTGCATGTATGCACCGGAGTTCAGTGCGCACAGTGAAGGACAAAGAGTAAGCGTGGAATAGGCCTATTTTTGACGCATGACGGTCGACTACCTTATTGTCGGGCAGGGCATAGCCGGCTCGCTTCTCGCCTGGTTCCTGCTACAGGAAGGGAAGCGCGTGTGCGTGGTTGACAAGGAAGCGGACGCGACCGCCTCCAAGGTGGCTGCGGGTATCATCAACCCGGTTACGGGCCGTCGCTACCACACCACGTGGAAAGCCGACGAGCTGCATCCTTTCGCCTGGAAGACCTACTCCGATCTCGGAAATCATTTCAACACGACCTACATACACCGTAAGAACATTGTTGAATTCTTCCCGGGGCCGGATGCGCGCAATTTGTTTGTCGACCTGGTACAGGGCGGCAATACGTACATGAGCGCTTACCCTGACCAGAACCGCTTCAACGACCAGTTGCGCTATGACTTTGGATGCGGACAGATCGCACCTGCCTATGTAACGAGTCTTTCACTGCTGCTGGCTGACATCCGCAAGATGCTGCTGGATACAAATGCGCTGCTCTCCGGGAGCTTCGACCACGACGAGCTGCAGCTGCGCGACGGTTCGGTGCAGTACCGCAGCGTGACTGCAGAAAAGATCATCTTTTGCGAAGGCGCAGCCGGACCCGGCAATCCCTGGTTTCAACTACTTCCTTATGCACTCAATAAAGGCGAAGCCCTGATCATCGAATGCCGCGATCTTTCGCCCGATCATATTTATAAAAAGGGATTCCTGCTCGCGCCGCTTTCGGTGCAGCACACATTCTGGGCAGGCTCGAGCTATGCGTGGAACGAGCTGGACTCCGGCCCGACTGAAGCCTTCCGGGAAAAAACGATCGCGCTGCTGGAAAGCTTTTTACGGTTGCCCTTCTCCGTTATCGGCCACAAGGCCGCCGTGCGGCCGGCAACAGTCGAGCGCCGCCCCTTTGTCGGACTCCATCCGGTACATCCGCAGATCGGCATCTTCAATGGCCTGGGCACCAAAGGAACCTCCCTTGCCCCCTACTTCGCCCAGCAGTTAACCAACCACCTGCTTCACGGTGCGCCCCTTACCCCGGAAGCGGATGTCCGCCGCTTCAGCCGCCTGCTTTCGAAAAGCGCCTGACCGTAGATCTACGGGGCTGCCCAATTTGCAACAACGTTCCAAATAAGGCCGCTCAGCCTCTTATATTTGCGCTGAACCACCTATTTTACCGGTCATCACAGGTACTTAACCATTTGTGAAAGCAAACATACCGCTCCTACCGGATTCCTTTTGTGGCCTGCTCCCGCTGCATTTATCTTTGATTCTTCAAATCAAACGGCGCACTGCGCTACTGAAAATGACACACATACTCGATGCCTTGTTTGCCCGCTTCCGTCAGCGTGTAAAGCCCCCGGCAACGATCTCCTGACTGTCCTGACCCCTTCCCTGCTAAAGAACAGCACACAGATTTCCCAGAAGCTTTTACCGCTCCCCTGACCGGGAGCAACCGCAACGGTTTTTCGTTGCTTAACATTCGGCCATGAAAAAGTTTTTCAGCCTGGCCGCAGGAATTGCTATGGCATTTATCCTGCTGCTGGCAGCAACCTGGTTGCACTACCCGGCCCGTGGCGTGCTCCTGCCTGGATTTGATTTCCCGGCGGAGCGCCTGCAGGACCTGATCCGATGCAGCCCCTTCGTGTAAGGAACAAAAACCACTACATATGAACATTGGAAAGAAGATTCTTTCGGCACTCGTAGAGATGCCGGAAGAGCCAAGGCCCGCGAATGCGCCGCCAACTAACGTTAATGCACAAACGAAAGCAGACAGCGCCGAACTGGACAAGTTCCGCAGGCATTTTGCGCACTTGCTCGACGAGGCCAATCTTCCCGGCCCGGACTACTACGAGTTCGCGCGGATGACCGCCGCGATGAACATGCTTCCGGAGGAAGGCGCACGCTACCAGGCGGCCTTTGCAGGCCTGCAGGTGCAGGGGCTCAACAAGCAACGACTTGTCGAATCGGCACAGCAGTACCTGCACTTGCTCGAAGAAGACGCGCAGCGCTTTATTGCTTCGCTGGCGTCGGCCGCGACCGAAAAAGTAGAAGCCCGCGAAACGGAACTCGAAGCGCAGCAGCGGCGGATTGCCGAACTGAGCGCCGAACTGGCTTCGTTGCAGGATCGAATAAGCACCCTGAAAGCGGAGATCGAAGCGAACAGCGGAAAGCTCGAAGGTGCGCGCACAGCCTACCAGTTGGTGCTTTCGGAAGAGCAGGCACGTATCCGGCAACACCTGGAGAAGATCCAGAAACATATTTCCTAACGACAAAACACAAACACAATGATCAACGCAATTCAAAAAACAAATAGTTCAGGCTACTGGTCTGAGCCCAAAAACATCGCCACGGCTATCACCGGACTTGCCCTCGCGGGCGGGCTGGGCTATGCATTCGTCACCTACGTTCTTCCGTGGCTGACAACGGTTGCCTGGAACCTCGTAAACCTGATCATCGCAGGTGTGGTACTGGGATTCCTGCTGCTGCTCGTCAGCAACCGGAAGTTCTGGAGGGCCCTGAAATACCTCTCCGAGTTCCTGGCGAATTACAGCATAGGCCTGGCCATCGAGCTGAATCCGTTTGCCATCCTGCAGGCCCGTATCGACCAGGGCCACTCCGACCGGAATACGCTTTATAAGCAAACCGTCAAGCTCAAAGGAAAGCATAGCGAGCTCCAGGAAAAGCTGAAGGAAAAAGACGGCGAAATGCAGCTCAACATACGCAAGGTGAAAGTGCTGCAATCGGAAGGCGCCGCGCCCCGGCAGATGGACCTTTATGCCAACAACGTGCTGCGCTGCCGTGAGTATATCGACAACGTAACACCGATCGTCGGCGACCTCGGAAAGCTCATCTCGTTTGCCGATGCGGCTTACGAGGAAAGCGGGATCATGCTCGAAGATGCCAAGCTGGATCTGGAGGCGAAGAAAGACCTCTATTATTCGGTAACAACGGGCATGTCGGCTGTATCGAGCGCGCTGCGCGCGTTCAAGGGCGATGACGAGCTCAACCGCGATGCGGACCGCGCCCTGGCCCTCCTGAAGACACAGATCAACGAAAAGATCGGGCATATCAAGTCGGCCATCGACCTCACCTCGAAGTTCATGGATGACCGCGTGCTGGAAGACAAAGCCAAGGCTTCGCAGGTGCTCGAGATGATCCATGGCTTCGATGCACGCTCCGACTTCCACTACAGCAGCCAGTCGCTCGAAAAAAACAAGGACGAAGGCCATCTGAAAGGCGTGACGGTTGCCGACCGCTACCGCGGACTCCTGGACTAACGGCAATCGTTGGTCGTATCACAGAATCGTTACCTGAACCAAACTACGTACAACAAATCGCAAACAATAAACTTCAATAAAATGACACTCAAACTCAAACCTGCAGGCAAGCTTTTAGTTATTGCCTCGATCGTAACCGTTGGTATTCTAAGTGTGCGCTGGTACCAGAGCCGCCCGAAAGCGGTAACCGAATCGCTCGTGCTTGGCAAGGTGGCGCTCCCTGATGCGCCCGAAGCTTCGCTTTCCGCCAATGCCGTTCAATTGCCGCTTCCCTCGACCGAGCCTTCCGGCAACGGTGGCACCCGCATCACCTGGGAGCGGATGGCCTGGAACAGCCAGTTCTCCGGTATGTATGCCAACGGTGGGGTGCGCACCACGAAGGGATCACTCTTCGATGCCGCCAAAGTAGACATCACCTACCTGCGCCAGGACGACTGCAACAAGCAGATGGCCGACTTGGTGAAGTTTGCCCAGTCGTACAAAGACGATCCCGCAACGCCGGCGGTGCTGATCACGTTCATGGGCGATGGTATGCCGGCCTTTATGACGGCACTTTCCAAAGAGCTCGAGCCCCTTGGCCCGGAGTACCAGCCCATCATCCTGCCGATGGCGCACGGTAAATCGTACGGCGAAGACCAGGTGATGGGTCCGCAATCCTGGAAACAGGATCCCCGCAACGCCGTGGGCCACTCGGTGGCCGGTGTGCTGCGCGACGGCGATATCAACATCCTGCTCAAGTGGGCGGGCGATAATGGCCTGCGCGTTAACCCCGACGAAACGACCTGGGACCGCAACGCCATCAACCTCATTGCAGCAGCCGACTTCCTCGATGCCCCGGCCAAGTATATCGCCGGCTACAGCGAGAAACGCAAGCTCGTTGAAGGCGGCCGCACAACCGGCAGGGACACTGTCGTGGGCGTGGATGCCGTTGCCACCTGGACACCGGGCGACGTAAACGTGGCCAGCAAGAAGGGCGGACTGGTGACCATCGCAAGCACCCGCCAGTATGCGGCGCAGATGCCCAACCAGACCATCGCCATCAAGAAGTGGGCTTATGACCACCGCACCGATGTCGAGAATATGATCATGGCGCTCGCACAGGCCGGCGACCAGGTACGCTCCTTTGCCGGGGCGAAGCAATTCGCCGCCCGCGTCAGTGCTGAAGTATACAACGAGCAGGACGCCGCGTACTGGCTGAAGTACTACAACGGTGTGGAAGAAAAGGACCTGCAGGGCCTCAAGGTTTCGCTGGGTGGCTCGATGGTCTTCAACCTGGCCGACATGGCCAACACCTACGGACTTGGCGCCGACCATGTAGACCGCTACAAGGCCGTGTACAACACCTTCGGTAGTCTCATGGTGCAGCTCTACCCCTCGCTGATGCCTTCGTACCTGCCCTATGAGAAAGCCGTCGACAAGTCGTTCCTGTTCTCGGTGATCTCGAATCACCCCGAATTGCTCCAGGGCAAGGCACTCGAAGCGCGTTATGCCGCGAATATCACGTCGGAGGTTTCTTCAAAATCCTACCGCATAGTATTCGAAACCGGCTCGGCGAGCATCGACCCGCAGTCCTACGCTGTGCTGGATGAGATCTTCTCGTCGGCCGTCGTTGCCGAAGGCCTTAAAGTGGGCGTATACGGCCACACCGATGCCGCCGGCTCCGATGCCCTGAACCGTTCGCTTTCCGAACAACGCGCCGCCGCCGTGAAAGCCTACCTGCTGCGCAAGGGGCTCCGCAACGACCGCGTTGAATCGAAAGGCTTTGGCGCCAGCCAGCCCGTTGCCGACAACAGCACCGAAGCGGGCCGCCGTCAGAACCGCCGCGTCGAAATCGTACTCGGCGAATAACAAACCAGGAGGGGCGCTGCAATGCGTCCCTCCTTTCCAAACCAAACGATTATGAAACGCTTGTTCACACCTTTTGAACTTATCAGCAGGAAAAACACGCTCCTGCTGCTTGGAGGCCAGCTGCTGCTGGTCCTCATTTTCTGGCAGCGATACGCCCACGGTCTCTTACCCGGCCCGTTGTCGGTGGGCAACGCATTGGGAAACCTTGTCCAAAGCCGCGTACTCTGGGAGCAGGTGTTTGTGAGCCTCGGCCTGACGCTCGAAGCGCTCGCACTATCGATCGTGCTCACACTCGTACTTGGCTACGCTTCGGTACTGCCCTTCTTCCGCGGGCTTGCCCGGTTCCTGATCGCCTGCCGCTACCTCACGATCACGGGTCTCGTCTTTGTGTTCACGCTGCTTACCCGCGATGGAGGCCAGCTCAAGCTGTCGCTCCTGGTGTTCGGCATGCTGCCGTTTTTTGTCACGTCCTTTCTGTCGGTTCTGGAATCGAGCAACCCGCAGGAATTCGAGTTGTGCAAAACCCTCGGCTACAGCAACTGGGCGGCGCTATACGAGACCGTTGTGATCGGCAAAGCCGACAAGGTGCTGGAACTGCTGCGGCAAAACTTCGCGATGGCCTGGCTGATGATCACGCTCGTCGAAGGCCTCAACATGAGCGAGGGCGGCATCGGCACCCTGCTGATCAAGTACAGTAAATACAACGATCTCCCGCATGTACTGGCCCTGCAGGTGGTGCTCTTCGCAACCGGCCTCGGCTTCGATGCCGCGCTCGGCGGATTGCGCCGCTGGCTTTTTCCCTACACCCGCTTTAAAACCTTATAAGATGCAAACCTACCAGAAAGAAGAAGTGCTGCTCGACGTTCAAGGGCTCGAACGCAGCATCAATGGCCGGCCCATACTCAGCGACATCAACTTTACGATCCGCAACATCACGCGGCCCGGCGTGGCGCAGGGGCAGGTGGTAAGCCTTATCGGGCGAAGCGGCATCGGGAAGACCCAGCTGTTTCGCCTGCTTGCCGGCCTGGAAATTCCCGACAAAGGCGCCGTATTGCTCGACGGCACGCGACCGGTACGGGCCGGCGACATGGGTGTCATTTTCCAGAACTATTACCTGTTCGAATGGCGCACGCTGTACGAATCGCTGTGGCTTGCCGCGCGGCAGAACGATTCGCTGCGCGCGAATGCGAAGGAAGCGATCAACGGCTACGCCGCCGACTTCGGGCTGGCAGACCGCCTGCAATGCTACCCCCAGCAGCTTTCGGGCGGACAGCGGCAACGGGCTTCCATCCTCCAGCAACTGCTGAAGGGCGCCGACTTCCTCCTGCTCGACGAGCCCTTCTCGGGTCTTGACCTGTGCATGATCGAAAAAGTATCGGCGCTGCTGCGAAACGTTTCACTCAGCCACGAGCGAAAAACGCTGCTCATCGTATCGCACGACATCGCGGCCTCGGTTGCTTTGTCGGATACCGTATTTGTACTGGGCCAGCGCCCGGGGATCGCGGGTGCCACGATCACACACACAATGGACCTGATCGACCGGGGACTCGCCTGGGAGCCAGAGATTCGCCGCCTGCCCGGGTTCCGCGATACCGTGGAGGAAATCGGCGCCTGCCTGTAAGCAGGAATGAGGTAATTTTCGAACCGCTAATACAAATGCATGTCAAAAAAAATACTGCTGGCCGCCGCGCTGACCCTTGCCCTCGGCGCCTGCAATGACAAAGACGAAGAAGAGGACATCACGCGCGACGTGAACCACAACGGCTCGGTGGAGTCGACGCTCGAAGTAACCGACCTGGACAGCGCGCACCGGCTGCTCAGCACACGCCACAAAGTGTGGGTTCGCGATACAGTATACCGCACGATCGTGTATACCGACACCCTGCCGGCACTTGGCCTCGAGCATACCGTTGCCGAAAACGAGGAAGGCGACCAAAAGCCCGTGACCGTGAAAAAAGATTACGAAATCTACCTGACCGTAAAATGAAAAAGACCCGCCACATCGAGCTTATCCTGATCACCGCGGCACTCGCGTCCTGCAACCAGCCGAAGAAAGAATGGGACAGCGGCGACACAAAAGAGGGCGTCTACCTGCGAAGCGACACGACAGCCCCGTATACCCGCGCGCACCGCTACCATGGCGGCGGCGCAGCACTCTGGTACTATGCCTTCCGCCCCTACGGCAACTACTATGGCAACTCCTACCAGCGTGCGGGTTATTACTCCGATGCACTTCACCCTTCCTCGAACGTTGGGAGCAACAATTTTAAAAGCGGCGTCACGCGGGGTGGCTTCGGGCGCGGCGCCTTCAGCGTCTCGTCGTGACGGGGCACAAAACAGGACATCATGCAACGACATAGCATCAGCCCGCGCCACAACTGGCAGAAGTCGGTGGAGGCGCTTGGCTTTGGCTTTCATACAACCAACGTTCCCTATTGGGATGAAAGCGCTTACTACTCATTTGCAATGGACGAGATCCTGCAGCTCGAACGGGCAACCGCCGAATTGTGGGACATGTGCCTGCATGCCGTGCAGCACGTGCTCGACGAAGGGCGCTACGCCGAATTCGCGATCCCCGAATGGATCGTGCCCCTTATCGCGCGGAGCTGGACCGAAGACCACCCGGCGCTCTATGGCCGCTTCGATCTTTGCTACAAGAACGGCCAGATCAAGCTGCTCGAGTTCAATGCCGACACGCCAACGAGCCTTTACGAAGCGGGCATCGTGCAATGGTTCTGGCTCCAGGATTTCGCGAAAGACAAAGACCAGTTCAACAGCATCCACGAAAAACTGATCGACACCTGGCGCTACCTGAAGCCATACCTGAATGTCGGTGCGGATGCAAAGGCCAACCTCGCGGGACCGATGCTCCATTTTACCTGCCTGAAGGAAACACTCGAAGACCTGACGAACACGGAGTATATCCGCGACTGCGCGATGCAAGCCGGGCTCGATACGAAGCTGGTATTCGTGGATGATATCGGTTGGGACGCCGATCGCAACGAGTTTGTTGACGGCCAGGAGCAGCCGATCCGGAATATCTTCAAGCTCTATCCCTGGGAATGGCTGCTGCAGGATGATTTCGGGAAGAAGATCCCGGAAGACCGCAACCGCGCCTTCTGGATCGAACCCGCCTGGAAGATGATCCTTTCCAACAAGGCCATTCTTGCCGTGCTGTGGGAGCTGTACCCCGGTCATCCGCTGCTGCTGCCGGCCTACTTCGATCCGAAAGACATGACCCGGTTTGTCAAAAAGCCGATCCTCGGGCGCGAGGGCGCCAACGTGCATATCGTGCGCGACGGGCAGCTGGAGCAGTATACCGACGGCCATTACGGCCGCGAGGGCTATGTGTTCCAGGAGCTCTTCGAGCTGCCGGAATTCGACGGAAACTACCCGGTCATCGGCTCCTGGATCATCGGCCAGGAACCCGCGGGGATGGGCATCCGCGAAGCCGATGGCCTGGTGACGGACAACAAAAGCCGCTTTGTGCCGCACCTGATAGATGGCTGATCTCTGATGGATGATGTCTGATATATTGACTTCTCCCCTATTTCAGCCACCAGACATCCTACATCCGACATTATCTTTGGCGCCCAAATCAGACCTATGTTCCGTTCTCATACCTGTGGCGAGCTTCGCCTGCAACACGCCGGCAGCACCGTCACCCTCGCCGGCTGGGTGCAAAGCATCCGGAAATTCGGCTCCATCACGTTCGTGGACCTGCGCGACCGCTACGGCATCACGCAGCTGTATTTCAACGAGGAGCTGAACCCGCAACTCGACGCCGACCCGCTGGGCCGTGAGTTTGTGCTGCAGGCCACGGGCACCGTTACGGAGCGCACCAACAAGAACCCCAACATTCCGACGGGCGAGATCGAGCTCACGATCACTTCGTTTACGATCCTCAACCGGAGCGCGGTTCCGCCCTTTACCATCCAGGACGACACCGACGGCGGCGACGACCTCCGGATGAAATACCGCTACCTCGACCTGCGCCGCGGCGCCGTCAAAAAGAATATCGAGCTGCGCTATGCCGTCAACCGCGCCACGCGCGACTACCTGCACCAGAACGGCTTCATGGATATCGAGACGCCGTTTCTTATCAAAAGCACTCCCGAGGGCGCGCGCGACTTCGTGGTGCCCTCGCGGATGAACCCGGGACAATTCTACGCGCTGCCGCAAAGCCCGCAAACCTTCAAGCAGCTGCTGATGGTGAGCGGCTATGACCGCTATTACCAGATCGTGAAGTGCTTCCGCGACGAGGACCTCCGCGCCGACCGGCAGCCCGAGTTCACGCAGATCGACTGCGAGATGGCCTTCGTGGAGCAGGAAGACATCCTCAACATGTTCGAGGGACTGGTGAAATACATTTTCAAAGAGGTAAAAGGCATCGATTACAGCGATGCGGTAGAGCGCACCACCTGGGAAGAAGCCATGTGGCACTACGGCAACGACAAGCCCGACATCCGCTTCGGGATGAAGCTCGCCAACCTCAAGTCGGCCTTCCGCCGAACGGGTGTGCTGGAAGCCAACGGCGCGCTGATCAACGGTGCAGATTTCAAAGTATTCGACGAAGCCGAGACCGTGCTTGCGATCGCGGTGCCGGGTTGCAGTGAGTACAGCCGCAAGCAGACCGACGAGCTCACCGATTGGGTGAAGCGTCCGCAGATAGGGATGAAAGGACTTGTATTCATTCGCTGCAATGCCGACGGTACCTACAAGAGCTCCGTTGATAAATTCTATAGCGAGGAAAAGCTGAAAGCCATTGCCGATGCAGCCGGTGCGCAGGCAGGTGACCTCGTGCTGATACTCGCGGGCGCAGAAGAGCGCACACGCAAAGCGATCTCCGAGCTTCGCCTCGAGCTGGGCGAGCGTCTCGGGCTTCGCCGCAAGGACGAATTCAGGCTGCTGTGGGTGCTTGACTTCCCGCTGTTTGAATATGCCGAAGAAGACAACCGCTGGGTGGCCCGTCACCACCCCTTCACGGCGCCGAAGCCCGACCAGATCGCAACGATGATCGACAATAACCCGGAGATCGATAACCCGGAAAAATACCTGGAGCATCCCTATTCGGGGATCAAGGCCAACGCGTACGACATGGTGCTCAACGGCAACGAGATCGGCGGCGGCTCCATCCGGATCTTCCAGCGGCAGCTGCAGGAGAAGATGTTCGCAGCCCTCGGCATGAGCGAGGAGGAAGCGCAGCACAAGTTCGGCTTCCTGCTTGGCGCCTTCGAGTACGGAGCGCCGCCCCATGGCGGTATCGCCTTCGGCTTCGACCGCCTCTGTGCGCTCCTGGGCGGCTCCGAAAGTATCCGCGACTTTATCGCCTTCCCCAAGAACAACAGCGGCCGCGACGTCATGCTCGACGCGCCCTCGGAGATCGATGCGAAGCAGTTCACCGAGCTGCAGATCAAACTCAATCTCGCGGAATAAGCAAAGAAGTATCTTTAAGTCCCGCAGCCGCGGGACTTTTTTTATGCTGCTCACCGAGGAAACCTATAAGCCCAGAAAATACACGGCCCTGCTCCCGCTGCTCGCGCCGCTGTGCATGGCTTTCTTCTTTAATGGACGCGACTGGGCGCAGCAAAAGGCGATCGGCTGGATCACGGCGGGCTGCATCGTAGCCTCGGTAATCATCTACCTGCTGCTGCGCGCGGTGTCCGTTGCCGTAACGCAGCAGGGCCTGCTCTTCAAAGCGCTGCCCGGCGAGCGGTTGCTGGAATGGAAGTCGCTGCGCTCGGTGTATGTGCACCGCGTCTGGTCGGGCAGATCGAGCCAGCTCGAGCTTGTATTTGCTACCGGCGAAGGCGGGCGTCCGGCCACGCTCAACACAAAGCTGTATTCGCGGCGCAGCCTGCAGGGACTCGCATCGGCGGTGCTGGCGATGGCGCCGCAGGCGGAGGCCGATGAGAAAGTACGCGGCTTCGCCGAAGGGCGCTTCCCCTGGTACGTTCGCTGAGCCACATACGCGGTGTCATTAGCAAAATGAAAATAGTGTAACGACCATTCAGTGTTGCACGGGCGTGCCGCCGGGCCGTTCGGGCCTGGGCACCGGGGAACAACGCGCCAGGGCAACCGCGAAAAGACCGGCAATAGCGAGCCCCAACAAGAGGGCAAGCAGCCGGAACCCAAGTTCGTGAACGAGGTTCGACCGCCGCTTTTCTTCGGCTTGCAGTTCGGGCAGGTTTAGCTGGGCAAAGGCCCCGGGCAGTGGAGCTCTCGAGCGCTTCATAACAATACATACTGTGCTGCGGGCGAAAAGGTTGGGTGACGCTCAAAAAAAAGCACGGCTATTAACGAATCCTTCTCGCTTCGGGGCATACATCTTGCGCTTCGGCAAGTTGCAGATGCGAACCTTTTTCTCCCTCCTTTTTGCCATGATCGTACTTACTTCCTGCCAGCAGGGACAGGGCACCGAACCGGCCCTCGATCCCGCTGCACCCTATACCCTTTCCAATGTTTCGTATGGAAGCGACAGCGCGCAGCGCCTCGACGTTTACCTGCCCGCCGGCCGCAGTCAGCGCAGCACACCCGTGATGATCCTCGTGCACGGCGGCGGCTGGAGCGGAGGCAACAAGGCCGACTTCAACAGCTACATCAGCGACTTCCGGGTGCGGATGCCGCAATATGCGTTCGTGAACATCGACTACCGGCTTGTCAACGGAAGCAGCATCCTCCTCCGCGAGCAGGAAGCCGATGTGGCGGCCGCGGTTCGCTTTGTGCAGGAGCAGTCGGGCCGCTACGGCGTGGACCCGCAAAAGATCGTGCTCCTCGGCGCCTCCGCCGGCGCGCACCTCGCGCTCCTTCATGCCTACAGGCATCCCGACAGCGCGATCAGGGCCGTGGTGGATTTCTTCGGCCCCACCGACCTCGTGGCAATGGCGGAGCGGCCCTGGCACCCGCTGGTGCCGCTGGCGCTGCAAATGATACTGGCGAAGACCTATCCCGAAGCACCCGAATTGTACCGTGCGGCTTCGCCGGCCTGGCTGGTGCGGCCCGGCGTGCCCCCGACGCTGATCCTCCAGGGCGGCTCCGACGGGGTGGTACACCCGGCCCAGAGCCGCGCCCTTGCCGCCCGCCTCGAAGGCGCCGGCGTAGCCCACGAGCTGGTGCTCTACCCGAAGGCGCAGCACGGCTGGTACGGGACGACGCTTCAACGCTCGTTTGACACGGTCCAGCGCTTCCTGCAGGTGTATGTACGCTAAATCGCGTACTTTCGGGAACCAACTAACGCTATGACGAAGATGCTGACGGCGGCCTTTGCCGCCTTGTTGTTGCTGACAGCCTGTACCACGCGCGATACGACCGATCCCTGGAACGCGCCGCCCATGCCGGCGGACAGCCTGATGAACCTGTCGTACGACAGCGATACCTCCACCAAGCTTGATCTTTACCTGCCTACTGGCCGCAGCCAGGACAGCACCCCCCTGTTGGTACTCCTTCACGGCGGCAACGGCGATTTCTGGGCCTCCGGCGACAAGCGCGACCTGCAGCGCTGGGTGCGCCAGCTGCGTACGGCGCTTCCCAACTGGGCCATCGCCAACGTCAACTACCGGCTCAATACGAACCCGCCGGTCAACGCGTTTCCTGCCCAGGAAACCGACCTGCAGGTGGCCATCAACTACCTCTATAACAACCGCGTCAACTGGCATATTTCCGACCGCATCGTACTGGCCGGCTACAGCACCGGCGGCCAGCTTGCCCTGCTTCAGTCGTACAAGCGCGCCAACCCGGTGGCCATCAAGGCCGTCGCCGCCTTCTCCGGCCCTTCGGACCTGGAAGACTTTTACAACTACCAGCCCTCGACCCTCCAGTGGCGCCTCCAGCAGCTGATGGGCGGATCGCCCGCGAGCAACTCGGTGCTGTACCAGGAATCAAGCCCAAAGACCTTCGTGGGGCTCCATACCATCCCGACCTTCCTGGTGCAGGGCATGCTCGACTCGGTGGTTCCCTACGGCCAGACCGATGCGCTCGAGGCGCGTCTCGCATCCAACGGCATCCCGCACAGCTACCTCTTCTACCCCGGCGAGAAGCACGTGTACGCCGACTCAACGCTCGGCAAGGCGCTGGATTCGATGGCGACCTGGCTGAAGGCAAGGGTGAGGTGAGGTGAGCGGTGAGCGGGTGAGCAGCAGGACCCGGCAATCGTGAATCGTCAATCGTGAATGCCTCGGTTGTGGCCCGGAACCAGCACTTGCCCCCTGAC
This sequence comes from Flaviaestuariibacter terrae, assembly GCF_054777635.1. Classification (NCBI taxonomy): domain Bacteria; kingdom Pseudomonadati; phylum Bacteroidota; class Chitinophagia; order Chitinophagales; family Chitinophagaceae; genus Flaviaestuariibacter; species Flaviaestuariibacter terrae. Next base: position 32,402 of record NZ_BAAHAL010000021.1, on the reverse strand, counting down.
CCTCTGGCCCCCTGAACCTTCTGAACCATCTTAACCTCCTGAACCTTTTCCCGGCTCTTTCTTATGGAATTCCGCGGCCCCGGCATCCCAGCCGAAACCGGAATCATGACCGCGCTCCCTTCCTTCCTGGTCGGAGGTTTGCTTTTCCTGTTCCCTTGCGATCAGCATCGCGTTTGCCTGCCCCCGGCCTTCCGTAGTTCTACAACAGCTGCGCTCCCGCCGGGCAATACGATCGAGACGCGGTTTCCGCCGCCTGCGGGCTTTGTACGCAAACCCGCAGCAGCCGGCTCTTTTGCCGCATACCTCCGCGGGCTGGCGCTGAAGCCTCCGGGTGCGAAAGTCCATTACTACAACGGTGCGCTGAAAGATGCCGACGTATATGCCGCCGTGCTTGACCTCGACGTGGGCAGCCGCGACCTGCAGCAGTGCGCCGACGCGGTAATGCGGCTCCGCGCCGAATGGCTCTGGTCGGCCGGCCGAAAGAACGAGATCTCCTTCCACCTCTCCGACGGCTTTCGCGCCGACTACCGTCGCTGGCAGCGGGGCGAGCGCATCGGGCTCCGCAACGGGCATGCCTTCTGGCGAACGGCCGCTGCGCCCGACGATGGATACCGCTCCTTCCGCCAGTACCTCGACCTTGTGTTTACCTATGCCGGCACGCTTTCGCTGGCGGGCCAACTGAAGCCACGGCCGCTGCCGGAGCTCTCCATCGGCGATGTCTTCATCCGGGGCGGCTCGCCCGGCCACGCCGTTATCGTGGTGGATGTGGTGGAAAATGCACGCGGTGAAAAACGGTTTCTCCTGGCGCAGAGCTACATGCCCGCGCAAGACATCCATGTGCTGAAAAACGAAGCGAACAGGGACGGCTCGCCCTGGTACAGCAGCAACTTCGGGACGGTACTGGAGACGCCGCAATGGGATTTTAAGGCTAATGAGCTGCGAACCTGGTAACTGGTTGGCGGGCGATAGCCCGTCATTGCGAGCGTAGCGAAGCAAACTCCTCCGCTAAGCGGAGTGCTTCCGGCCAAGTAGAGATTTTCATTGAAGCGTACTTAGCTGGGACGAGCTTTCGGTTTGTGGAGTTTCCTTCGCTACGCTCGCAATGACGCCAAAGGCGTCTCAGCATCCTCCACTCCCGACTTCCCACTTCGCTCATCTAACATCTGAAATCCGACATCAGACATCAGACATCTCCGCCTGGCTTGGTCTTTTAGTACTTTGGGCCATGACTACGGCTCCCCTAGCAGAACGGATGCGCCCCGAAACACTCGAAGACCTCGCCGGGCAGCAGCATCTCACCGGTCCCGGTTCCATCCTGCGCACGGCCATCCAGCATGGCAAGATCCCCTCCATGATCCTGTGGGGACCTCCGGGTACCGGCAAGACGACCATCGCCCACATCATCGCGCATACGCTCAACGTCCCTTTCTTCCAGCTCAGCGCCATCTCTTCGGGTGTGAAGGAAGTCCGCGACGTCATCGCGCAGGCGCAGAAGCTGACCGGCGCCGTGCTCTTTATCGACGAGATCCACCGCTTCAACAAAAGCCAGCAGGATGCGCTGCTCGGCGCGGTGGAGAAAGGAACAGTAACACTCATCGGCGCCACAACCGAAAACCCATCGTTTGAAGTCAACTCGGCCCTCCTGAGCCGCTGCCAGGTGTATGTACTGAAGGCGCTTGCGCCCGACGACCTGGTGTCGCTGCTGCGGCAGGCGATGGAGCGCGACCCCTGGCTGAAGACAAAGCAGATCGACCTGCAGGAATCGGAAGCCCTTCTGACCATCTCCGGGGGCGATGCGCGGAAGCTGCTCAACCTCTTCGAGCTGGTGGTGGAAGCGTTGCAGGGAAGCGAGCCCATCGTGATCACCGATGCCGTGGTGATGGAAGTGGCCCAGCAGCGGATCGCCCTCTACGACAAAAGCGGGGAGCAGCACTACGACATCATCTCGGCCTTTATCAAAAGCATGCGCGGCTCCGACCCCAACGGCGCCATTTACTGGCTGGCGCGGATGATCGAAGGCGGCGAGGACGTGAAGTTCATCGCCCGCCGCATGCTCATCTTCGCCGCCGAGGACGTGGGCAACGCCAACCCGACGGCCCTCGTGCTCGCCAACGCCACCTTCGACGCGGTGAGCAAGATCGGCTACCCCGAATCGCGGATCATTCTTGCGCAGTGCTGCACCTACCTCGCATCATCACCCAAGAGCAATGCCTCCTATGTGGCCATCGAAGACGCCATCCGGACCGTCCACGACAAGGGCGACCTCCCGGTGCCCCTGCACATCCGCAACGCACCCACGGGCCTGATGAAGCGGATGGGCTACGGGAAAAATTACAAGTATGCTCACGACTACGAAGGCAGCTTCGCCGAGCAGGAATTTCTCCCGGAAGAATTGAAAGGAACCGCTTTCTACACACCCGGCAAAACGCCACGCGAAGAGGAGCTCCGGAGGTTTCTCAAAAGCCGCTGGGGCGGTAAATACGGGTATTGATAGAATATCTCGGATCTAGGATGTCGGATCTCGGATCTCAGATGTCGGATCTCAGATCTCAGATGTCGGATTTCGGATTTGAATTGCCCTGCCTTCCGGATAGATTTTTGTGCCATGTAAGCATGTATTCGAATATCCGGGAAAAGGAGCACCAGCTCTTGCTCGATGCGATCAAGGAGCACGCCATCTTCATGATCGACAAGGAGGGCTATATCATTTCCTGGAACGATGGCGCACAGCGGCTCAAAGGTTTTACAGCGGATGAGGTGCTGGGGAAGCACTACCGGATCCTGTTTGCGCCCGAAGACCAGCAACAGGGCCGGCCGGAGCGGGCGATGCGCAGCGCGTTGGAAAAGGGTAAGTTCACCGAAGACTGGTGGCGCGCACGCAAGGACGGCTCGCGCTTCTGGGCCCACGTGAGCCTTCAGCCCATCTACGACGAAAACCAGCAGCACATCGGCTTCGCCAAGATCACGTCCGACATCAGCGCACAGAAGCGGCTCAACGAGCTCAACGACTTCCTCATGAACGAGGTGACAGGCTACGCGATCTTCCTGCTCGACAGCGAGGGAAAGATCGCGAAATGGAGCAAGGCCGCGGAGAGCATTGTCGGCTACAGCGAGACGGAGGCCCTGGGCCGGACGCTGGCACTGTTCAGCATCAATACAAACAGCACGGAGAGTGAAGCCGAAGCGGCCCGCCATCTTGCGGAAGCAAACGGCAACCGCTACGAGGAAGAGGGCTGGAAGCGCCATAAGGACGGCCGGCAGTTCTGGGCCAACTACGTACTGAGCCCGGTGCACAACAGCGAGGGCTATGTAGTGCTGATCCGCGACCTTACGGAGAAGCGCGCCTTCGAGCAGGAGCAGCTAACCAACAAGGAGCTGTCGGCCCTGAATGAGCAGCTGGAGCGCTTTGTATTCGTGGCGAGCCATGACCTCAAGGAGCCCGTGCGGAAGATCTCGGTGTTTGCGCATATGCTGCAGGCCGGGACCGGCGACCAGCCCTTCATCATCGGGAAAATAATCAGCGCCTGCAAGCGCGTCAGCAACCTGCTCGACAACATCCTGGAGCTATCGCAGCTCACCGCGGCACAACCCGTGCTGATCACCGACCTCAATACCCTCCTTGCCAGGGCGCTCGCAACGCTCGATGAGGAGATCAGGCGTAAAGGAGCGCTGGTACACGTGAGCCCGCTGCCGACGGCGCCCGTTATACCGGAGCAGTTCGAGCAACTGCTGGAAAACCTGATCGGCAACGCGCTCAAATTTGGCTGTGTGGCCGATTGCCGGCCGGAGATATTCGTGGAGTCGGTGATCGTACGGAAAGAATCGCTCAAGCCCGGCGTCCTCAGCGCCCTGAAGCCCAGCGAGCAATACCTGCGGCTGAAGGTCCGTGACAACGGCATCGGCTTCCGCCAGGAATACGCGCCGGCGATCTTCGACCTGTTTGGAAAACTGCACGGCAGCGGCGCCTACGAGGGTACCGGTATGGGCCTGGCGATCTGCAAGAAGATCGCGGAGAACCACGGCGGGCAGATCGCCGCCTTCTCGGAGCCGGGGAAGGGCGCCCTGTTTGTCGTGACGCTTCCCTACTACGAGTCCTGACCGACGTTGGCCACGTTGAATGTCCAGCAAACCAGTTGTGAAAATTACCGCAGCACTTCGGCGGCCATTTCGGCAAGGGCGGTTACGCCTTCCACCTCTTCGGGCAGCGGCTCGCGGTTGTTGCGGAAGTAGGTGCCGAAGGTGCCCAGCACCGTGCCCTCGGAATCCTTGATGGGATAGCTCCAGGCCGCCACGAAGCCCAGGGCCATCGGCAGGTGCCGCAGCTCGGCCCACTTGTCGTCGCTCCGGAAGTCGGGTGTGATGATCATCGTGCCGGTGGCGGCCACGGCGGCGCAGGTGCCTACGCCGGCATTCGGCTTCAGTCCGTCGATCGCCGTGAGGTAATCGTAGGGCAGCCGCGGCGAGGCGCCGTTGCGGAGCAGCCCTTCCTTGTCGAGCAGGAGGATGGAGGCCACGGCATCACCGTTGGGCGCGAGCTGCTCGGCTGCTTCGGCCAGGTGCGTGAGGATCTTGTGGGGAAGCGCTCCCTGCGCACGCATGCGCTGGGCTTGTTCGAGGGTACTGGTAACTACGGGATGAGGCATCAGGTAATGAATGGGAATTCTGTAAGGTACCGAATTCCTTGGAACCCGCGACCGCTTTTGTTTTTGAAAGGCAGCGCCGTTAGTGCTTCCGGGATGATTCTCACTTTTCTACCAAACCTGCCAGTCGACGGCAGGCTCGCCGCGCAAAGGACGCGCAGCGGCGGCATGCATACGCGGGAGAGACTGGATCCCGTTTGCAAGCAAACGGCATCTAGCCATCCTTCGACAGGCTCAGGATGACCGTTGTAATTGTCACGCTGAGCGCAGCCGAAGCGCCATCACCACATTCTCTCCTTACATTTACCCAAACCCACCCGCACATGAGAACCCGCCTCCTGGCACTGCTCAGCGCCGTCAGTATTTCTACAATCGCCTCCGCCCAAACGGTCATCCAGCGCGACCCGCAGCTCGCGGCGATGGTACGCGAGGTTTCCTCCGACTCGCTACGCGCCTATATCAACAAGCTCGTATCCTTCGGCACGCGGCATACCATGAGCGCACCGAACGACCCCAAGCGCGGTATCGGCGCCGCCCGCGACTGGGTGGTACAGAAGTTCAAAGAATTTGGCAAAGCCTCCGAGGGCCGCATGAACGCCTTCGTGGATACTGTTACCCTGCTGCCGGATGGACGCCGGGTGGATGCCCCTACCCTGCTGGGCAACGCCATGGGCATCCTCAAGGGCACCGACCCGAACGACGACCGCGTGTATATCATCTCGGGCCATATCGACAGCCGCGTGACCGACGTGATGAACCGCACGGCCGAAGCCCCGGGCGCCAACGACGACGGATCGGGCACCGCCGCGGTGATCGAGTGCGCCCGCGTGCTGAGCAAGGCAAAGTTCCCCGCCACCATCATCTTCGTGGCGGTGGCCGGCGAAGAGCAAAGCCTGCTCGGTTCCACCTACCTCGCCAACAAGGCGAAGTCGGCCAACTGGAACGTGGATGCCGTGCTTAACAACGACATCATGGGCTCCAACAACAGCAACGAGACCAACATCATCGACAACACAAGGCTGCGCGTCTTCAGCGAGGCCTTCTCGGTACAGGACACCGGCCGCGCCTTCCAGAACATCCGCAACCTGGGCCTCGAAAACGACGGCCGTCCGCGGCAGCTGGCGCGCTACGTGAAGGAGATCGGCGAGCGCTATGTCGACAACATCGAGATCGTGATGGTGTACCGCAACGACCGCTTTCTCCGCGGCGGCGATCATACGCCGTTCGTCAACAAGGGCTACACCGCGGTGCGCCTTACCGAGATGAACGAGAACTTCAACCACCAGCACCAGGATCTGCGTACCGACAGAGGCGTGGTATACGGCGACCTGCCCGAGTTTATGGACTTCGAGTACCTCCGTAAGAATACGGCCGTAAACCTGTCGGTGCTGGCTTCGCTGGCCTCGGCGCCCTCGTCGCCGCAGGAGGTGAAAGTTGAGACCCGCAACCTGACCAACGCCACGCAGCTTTCGTGGAAGGCACCGAAGTGGGGCAAGCCGAAGGGCTATTACGTATTACTACGGGAAACGACGTCGGCGGTATGGCAGAAGAAGTTCTTCGTAACCGATACCAGCGTGTCGCTCCCCTACTCGAAAGACAACTACTTCTTCGGCGTACAGGCCGTGAGCGACGCGGGCTTCGAGAGCCTGCCGGTGGTGCCGACGCCGGGGCGGTAGAGGGCGCGGTGGCAGTCATTGCGAGCGCAGCGAAGCAAACTCGTGCAACAGCAGGCTTAGACGAATCAGGAAAACAGCCATCGGGCAGAAAAACAACAGTATTTCCTGTTGAAAATCTCATGGCGGCGAACCATCGGGAAGCGAATTTGCGCCATGGCTAAACGCGGATTCGTCTATATTCTAACGAATGATTACCGCCGCACTGTACTTTACACCGGCGTCACAAGCAATTTGTTTCAACGCATCTTCCAGCACAGAATTGCCGTAGACCCGCTGCACTTTACGGCGCGCTACAATGTCAAAAAACTGGTTTATTACCAGGAATGGCCTGGGATAATCCAGGCTATATCAGAAGAGAAACGAATTAAGGCAGGCAGCCGCGCAGCTAAAATCGCGCGCATTGAGTCCATGAATCCAATGTGGTTTGATCTGTGGGAAATAGATGTTTCCAACTGGAACATTTAGGAAATCGCATCCTGTTACTGGGCTTTCCTAAAGTGGACGAGTTTGCTTCGCTGCGCTCGCAATGACTCCTTCGCCGGCGGAACCGCATTGGGCTGCGAAGCGTCTTACATTCGCTCCATGATCCAGTGGACCCTCAAGCCCTTCGCCGACCTGACGCCCTTTGAGCTGTACGCACTGCTGCGCCTCCGCAGCGAGGTATTCGTGCTGGAGCAGAACTGCGTGTTCCTGGATATGGATGATAGGGACCAGGGCAGCCTGCACCTTATGGGCTTCACCGACCTTACTCCGACCGAGGCCCGCGCCGGCGAAGAGCCGTCCGGGGCGGAAGACTCCGGGCGCCTGCTTGCCGCCTATACCCGCCTCGTTCCGCCGGGGCTCATTTACAGCGAAGCCTCGATCGGCCGCGTGGTGACGAGCCCGAAGGCCCGCGGACGGGGACTGGGGCGGGAACTGATGGCGGAAAGCATCCGGCGCTGCGGCGAAGCCTTCGGCCCGGGCCCGATCCGCATCGGCGCGCAGCAATACCTCGAGGCCTTTTACAGCTCTCTCGGCTTCCGAACCGTGTCGGAACCCTACCTCGAAGACGGGATACCGCATATCTACATGCTGCTGTCCGGGGAAATACGGTAAGTCGACTCGTAGTTTTCCCATAGACGCATCAGTAATAGTGCTTAATTTTTTAAAAATTGCGGGAGCGAACTCTTTTCACGAAACTTTCGTATCTACTTTCGCTTAACCAAATCCCATCCAAAATCCTACTCTATGAGAAAAACTGTACTCTCGAAGGGCACAGTGCTGCTCCTAACCTTTTCTCTATTATTTTCTGCCGCAGCCAACGCGCAATCGCTGACATTAGCCAATGGCCGCATTGAAGCCGGCGTGGGCCTCGGCCCCCTGTTCTTCCTCGGCGACCTCGGTGGCAACCGCGGCGTAGGTACACGCTTCGTAAAAGACGTGAACTTCCCGGTGACCAAGATGGCCAAAGGCATCTTTGTGCAGTACTACGCACAGGAGTGGCTCGGTGTTCGCCTCGCTGCCAACGCGGGCATGCTGGAAGGCGACGACGCGCTGATCAACGGCAAGGGCGGCTTCGAGGAAGCGCGGAAGATCCGCAACCTCAATTTCCGCAGCAAGCTGCAGGAAGCCTACCTGGCCTTTGAGATCTCCCCTACCGTGTTCATGGAGCGCTACGACGGCCTTTTTCACAAGGTGCGCCCGTACCTCGTAGGCGGTGTCGGTGTATTTCACTTCAACCCCCAGGGTAAGTATTACGCCCCCGACGGCACCTTGAAGTGGATCGACCTGCGCCCCCTCCGCACCGAGGGACAAGGCATGGCCGAATACCCCGACCGCAAGCCCTACAAGCTGACCCAGCTCGAAATTCCGCTCGGCTTCGGCTTGAAGTACTACCTCTCCGACAACGTCTTCATCGGCATGGAAGTACTGCACCGCAAAACATTCACCGATTACATCGACGACGTCAGCACCAACTATATCGACGCCAACCTGTTTGCCCAGTACCTCACGCCCGAGCAGGCAGCCATGGCCAACCAGGTGCACTACCGCCAGGACTTTATCCCCGGTGCTGCTGTAACACGTCCCGCAACGGTGGGCGAGCAGCGCGGCAACCCCAAGCAGAATGACTCGTTCTTCTCGACGATCATCCGCATGGGCTGGCGCTTCAACGACATCCTGGACAGCGACCGCCGCGCCCTCCGCGCCTCTCGTTGCCCCTCCTATTTCTGATAACGATACAACCGGTAAGAGCAGAGCAAAGCGTACAGGGTCGATAGCTGGTTAAAAGCCTGATCCGTTCCCTATACCCCCCTTTCGATTTCCGACAAGATCCTGCTTCGCTACTCTGCTTCCTTACCGGATAACCCGCACCCTTCCCAATCACTACGAAACCGGCCCGTAGATCTACGGGTTCGATCGATGTTTTATAGCTTGCCTTATTTGGTCCTAATGTATCGCCCCGGCTTTCCAGTCGGGGCTTTTTGGGTTACGTAGTAAAGTTGGAAGTGGGAAGTGGGAAGTGGGTGAGCGGTGAGCGGGTGAGCGGTGAGCGGTGAGCGGTGAGCGGGTGAGCGGTGAGCGGGTGAGCGGTGAGCGGGTGAGCGGTGAGCGGTGAGCGGGTGAGCGGGTGAGCGGGTGAGCGGTGAGCAGCGAGCAGCGAGCCATCGCCAGGACGCCAAAGGCGTCGCTTGCGCAACGCCTTTGACCAACTCTTACTTCATAAATCATACATCCGAGATCAAACATCCGAGATCCGAGATCAGAGATCCGAGATCCGACTTCCGACTTATTTACTTCCTCACCGGCATTTCCTCTTTGAGGTACTGCCCCGTGTGGCTTTCCTTCACTTTCAGGAGGCCTTCGGGTGTGCCTTCAAAAAGGATCTGCCCGCCGCCGGAGCCGCCCTCGGGGCCGAGGTCGATGATGTGGTCGGCGACCTTGATGACGTCGAGGTTGTGCTCGATGATGAGCACGCTGTTGCCGCGGTCGACAAGCTTGTTGACGACCTCGAGCAGGTGGTGAATGTCTTCGAAGTGGAGACCCGTGGTGGGCTCGTCGAGTATGTAGAAGGTCTTGCCGGTGTCTTTCTTGGCGAGCTCGGTCGCGAGCTTCACCCGCTGGGCCTCTCCCCCGCTGAGCGTCACGGCGCTCTGGCCGAGGGTGATATAGCCAAGACCCACATCCTGCAGCACTTTTATCTTCCGGTAGATATACGGTACGGCGCTGAAGAACTCCACAGCCTCTTCGACCGTCAGGTTGAGCACGTCGGAGATCGACTTGCCCTTGTAGCGGATCTCGAGGGTTTCGCGGTTGTAGCGCTTGCCGTTGCACTTCTCGCAGTGTACATACACGTCGGGCAGGAAGTTCATCTCGATCACGCGCATGCCGCCGCCTTCGCACACCTCGCAGCGCCCGCTCTTGACGTTAAAGGAAAAGCGGCCCGCGTTGTAGCCGCGGATCTTGGCCTCCGGAAGCGACGCAAACAGCTGGCGGATCTCGGTAAAGAATCCGCAGTAGGTGGCGGGGTTGGAGCGCGGCGTGCGCCCAATGGGGCTCTGGTCGATCTCGATCACCTTGTCGATATGCTCGAGGCCGGCGATCGACTTGTGCGGCATCGGCGTCATCCGCGAATTGTAGCAATGCTTCGAGAGAATGGGATAAAGCGTATCGGTGATAAGCGTCGATTTGCCCGAGCCGCTGACGCCGGTAACGACGATCAGCTTTCCAAGGGGAAACCTGACGCTTACGTTGTGCAGGTTGTGGCCGGTAACACCTTTCAGCACGAGCTCCTTGCCGTTGCCCTTGCGGCGCTCCTTCGGCACCTCGATGCCCCGCTGCCCGTTGAGGAACTGCGCGGTGAGGGTATTGGCCTCGAGCACCTGCTGCGGCGTGCCCTGCGCCATGATGCGGCCGCCGTGGTAACCGGCCTTCGGGCCGACGTCGATAAGGTGGTCGGCGGCGAGCATGATGTCTTTGTCGTGCTCCACCACGAGCACCGAGTTGCCGATGTCGCGGAGGTTCTGCAGCGCCGAGATGAGGCGGTGGTTGTCGCGCTGGTGCAGGCCGATAGACGGCTCGTCGAGGATATAGGTGATGCCCTGGAGTTGCGACCCGATCTGGGTAGCCAGGCGGATCCGCTGCGACTCGCCCCCGGAAAGGGTTCGCGTGGCGCGGTTCAGGGTCAGGTAGGTAAGACCAACATTGAGCATGAACTGCAGGCGCTCGCGGATCTCTTTTACGAGTTCCGATGCGATGACGCGCTGCTGCGGGTTGAGGCGCTCCTCGATCCCCGTAAACCAGGCCATCAGCTCGCTCAGGTCCATCTCGGAGAGCTCGGAGATATTCCGCGCGTCGACCTTGAACCAAAGGCTTTCCTTGCGGAGGCGTGTGCCGCCGCAGGCCGTGCAGGTACTGAGCTGCATAAAGCCTTCGGCCCAGCGCTGGATGGCTTCGCTGGTGCTCGTGGCAAACCAGCGCTTTACCTGGTTGACGACGCCTTCGTATTCGCCCTCGTACGGCTCGCCCATCTCCTCGTCGTTGAACTGGAGCTCCTCGGCCGCGTCGGCGGTTTCCTTGCCAAAGAGCAGCAGGTTGATCGCCTTCTCCGGAAGGTCCTTCACGGGCTTGTCGAGGGATATCTTGTGTCGGCGGGCGAGGGTCTGCACCTGGCGGAAAGCCCAGGCCTCGCGCTCACCACCGAGGGGTGCAATACCGCCCTCGTTGATCGAAAGCTTGTTGTCGGGGATCACCGCCTCGAGGTCGACGGTATAAACCTGGCCGAGGCCCTTGCACACGGGGCAGGCGCCATAGGGCGAGTTAAACGAAAACGAGTTGGGCGAGGGCTCCTCGTAGGAAAGCCCGGTGTCGACGCACATCAGCTGCCGGCTGAAGGTGGCGATGCCGGAGCCTTCGGCAGAAAATGCGTCGGTCTGCTGGCCCGCCTTTGCTTTCGATGCGTTGGATTTCTTTGTCTTTGCGGCCGCGGGCGCCTGTGCTCCTTCTCCGGCTCCTTCCCAGGCAACGAACAGGAGGTCTTTACCGAGCTTGAGCGACTGCTGCACGCTCTGCGAAATGCGGGTGCGCATATCGGGCGTCACCTTGAGCCGGTCGACGACGAGCTCGATGTCGTGGATCTTGTAGCGATCGAGCTGCATCTTCGGCACGATGTCCTGCACCTCTCCGTCGACACGCACCTTTAGGAAGCCTTTCTTGCGCATCTCCTCGAAGAGCTCGCGGTAGTGTCCCTTGCGGCCGCGTACGAGCGGCGCCAGCAGGGAGATCTTCGCGTCTTTATACCGCGTGAAAATATTGTTGACGATCTCGTCCTCGCTCCACTTCACCATCTTCTTGCCGGTGTTGTAGGAATACGCCTCGGAGGCGCGGGCATACAGGAGGCGGAGGAAGTCGTAGATCTCGGTAACGGTGCCGACGGTGGAGCGGGGGTTCTTGTTGGTGGTCTTCTGCTCGATGGAGATCACCGGCGAAAGGCCCGTGATCTTGTCGACATCCGGACGCTCCATCTCGCCGATGAACTGGCGGGCATAGGCGCCGAAGGTTTCCATGTAGCGGCGCTGCCCTTCGGAGTAAATAGTGTCGAAAGCCAGCGACGACTTGCCGGAGCCGCTGATGCCGGTGATGACCACCAGCTGGTTCTTCGGGATCGAAATATCGATATTCTTCAGGTTGTGCTCCTTCGCGCCGAACACTTCAATATACTCGGTACGGGTTTCAACCAACTCCTCCTGCTCGACTTTCGCGGCTCCCTTTTTCCTAGCGGCTCCTTTCACCGGCATTTCCCAAAAATTTTAGTAAGCGAAGATAGGGAGAGTTTGGAGTTTGTAGTTTGGAGTTTGCGGTTGCTATCGTGGAAAAAACAGCTTTTAACACTCCGACCCGAACTACAAACCCCAAACGCCAAACGACAAACTTGATTTTGGCATGGTTTTGCGTAAATGCGAGTCAAACACCTTTACACCCCTTAACACACAATCGCTAACTCATGAAAAACACCTTTTTAACCGCCGCTGCCATCCTGGCTCTGTCCGTTGCTGCCAACGCACAAAACACCACAACCACCCAACCGTCGACCTCGACGCAAGCCCCGACGACGCAGCCTGCGACCACGCAGCCTGTTCAGCCGGCACAGCCCGTTCAGCCCGCTACCACCGCTGCCCCGTCGACAACAGTCAGCGGCCAGACTACGATCAGCGCCCAGACGGCCCGTCCGATGAACACCGCCGACTCGATCCACGCCAAGTACCAGTACCTCCCGATGCCGCAGGCCTGGTCGGTAGACAAAACATTCCCGGTGATCGGCACCTACCAGCTGAACGGCGCCGACGCAACCGCCGCCAACCTGAGCATCGCCCTTGACTCGACCAGCAAAGGCATCGTCTGGATCAGCGGTCTCCCGCAGGGCACGGTAAAGGCGTACCTGGCCAAGAGCCCGGCTACCTACCGCATTATCCCCCAGAAAACGGCTGAAGGAAAATCGGTACCGGAAGGCACCCTGGTTTTCAGCCCGGAAACGAATACCCTCAACATCGCACTCGGCGCTCCTTTTAACGCCGCCGACCCCGCCGCTATCTTCCCCGTCGTAGCGCCCGCCGACTCGGCCGCCATCAGCGCAGGCGTGGCCACGGCCCCCGCTGTTGCCACCGTTAAGGTGAAGCAGCAGGGCGCGAAGTCGAAGAGCAAGTCGAAGAGCAAGGTGACCTACTATACGGCTACCAAGGTGAATGCCCTGAATAACACGGGCAGCAACGCCGCCTTCGGACAGCAGCTCCAGTCGGCCGAAAAGCAGCAATAACTTTTTTCCGATAGCATACACACGAGGACAAAGGAGGCGATCACGCCTCCTTTCTTTTTGTGGTAGCTTTGCGGGCCCATGCGCGCAGCTCAAGAGCATATCTATACCAATTACCGGATGGCGGTGGCCGTTGCCTTTGCGATGGCGCTTGCCGCCGCCGGCCTGCTGATCGGTTTTGGAAAAGACCAGTCGTTCGTTCTCGTCAATGGCTGGAACACGGCTTCGCTCGACCTCGTGATGCCCTGGGTGACGCACCTGGGCAACGGGTTTATCTACGTACCGATCCTGCTGCTTACCTGGTTCTTCCGCCGCGATTTTATCGTCGCCATCCTTGCCGGGATCGTAATCTGCTTCCTGTTTACCCACATCCTGAAGAACTACGTATACCCGGAAGAGCTGCGTCCCTTCAGCCTCGCCGCAAAAAAGATCGCCTTTCATAAAGTGCCCGGAGTGGAGCTGCACGAGAACTACAGCTTTCCCTCGGGGCATACCTCCACGGCCTTTACGATGGCGCTCCTGCTGGCGGCCCTGCAGCGGCAGCGGGCCTGGGTGCTGGCGCTGCCCTTCGTGGCGCTCCTGGTGGGCTTTTCGCGCATCTACCTCGCGCAGCATTTTCTTACCGACGTTACCGCAGGGATCATGGTGGGCATTGCCTCGTCCTTCCTGTCGCTGCTGTTATACCGCCGGGTGCACCGTCGGATCCTCGCGCGGCAAAAAGCAACGATAATACCGTAACTTGTGGCATCACCCAGCCATGCTTACAGAGGATCCCGAACAAACCCTGATCAGCCAGCTATTCGACGCCCAACCCGACTCTGTCGTCTGGTTCGTGCCGGTATTTGCCCCCGGCGACACGGAGACCCCGGTGGATTTCGAGGTCCGCTATTGCAACCTGCGGGCGGCGCTGGTATTGGGCAGCACGCCCGAGCACGTAATCGGTATGCGCGTGCTGGATACCAACCTGCTCGATGACCCAACGCGCGAGCGGATCCTCGAACAGTGCCTCCTCGTGTGGAACAGCAACAAGGCGATCGAATTCAACTATTACAGCACCCACCGCAAGCGGCACTTCAACGTGCAGCGCAGCAAGATACACGGCGGCATCCTGAGCGTCACGCGCGACCGCACCGAGCTGGTGCAGGCGGAGCAGGACCGGCGAAAGCAGGAAGAGCGCTTCCGCGATATCCTTGACACGGCGGCCGACGGCATCCTGGTATTCGAGTCGATACGCGACAGCGCCGGGAACATCGTTGATTTCAAGATCGCCCATGCCAACCGCAGGTCGTACGAGATCGGCGCGCTCCCGTCAACCACCGTGGGCAGCTCCCTCCTGAACCTGCTGCCGCACCTCCGCGGCTCCGAGCAATTCGAATGGCACCGCCACGTGGTGGAAACCGGCCAGCCCTACCGCTTTGAAACGAGCTTCCGCCAGCCCGACGGCTCGGAGTACGGCTGGTTTATCGTATCGCTCACGAAGCTGGACGACGGCCTTGTATCCAACTTTGTCGACGTGACGCTGAGCAAGCGCAACGAGCGGAAGATCCACGACCAGAATTACCTGCTCACGCGGATCTTCGAAAGCTCCATCAACGGAATGTATGCCGCCAGCGCGGTACGCAACCCCGAGGGCCGGGTGATCGACTTCCGGATCGACATGATCAACCGGGCCTACACGCAGCTGGTAGGACTTACCGAGGAACAAACAGTTGGCAAGACCTTCCTGACCCTGTTCCCGGGAGCGCGGCAGAACGGCGCCTTCGACCTGCTTGTGCGCGTGGTGGACCAACGCCAGGCAGAGCGCGACGAGATGCCCTACCGCGATGAGAAGATCAATGCCTGGTACGACCTTGCGGCTTCGCCGCTCGAGCCCGACGGCATCCTGGTGGCCTTTACCGATATCACGAACCGGAAGCTCCTGCAGATACAGCTTGAAGAAAAGATCGACGAGCTGAAGCGCTCCAACCAGAGCCTCGAGGAGTTTGCGTATGCGGCGTCGCACGACCTGCAGGAGCCACTGCGGAAGATCCACTTTTTTGCCGACCGCCTGAAGGCCACCCTGGAGCCGGGCAGCGAGCGCGCCGATATGTTCGCCCGGATGGAGTCGGCCACGGCACGCATGCGCGACCTGATCGACGACCTGCTCTCCTACTCGCGGCTCAATGTGGTGCCGGAAAGCTTCGTCGACCTGTCGCTGTCGGAAATAGTTCAAAAGGTGCTGCAGGACCTCGAGCGATCGGTTGAGGAAAGCGGCGCCCGGATCGATGTCGACCCGCTGCCGGTGGTCCGCGCCGACGAGCGGCAGATGCGGCAGCTGTTTCAGAACCTGCTGAGCAATGCGCTCAAATACCGCACGCCGGAGCGCAGCCCGGTCATCTCGGTGCGCTACCGTATTTGTACGGATAAGGACCTGGAAACCTTCCACCTTCCGCACGAGTCATCCGGCTATTTCCTGGTGGAAGTAACCGACAACGGCATTGGCTTCGAACAGCAGTATGCCGACAAGATCTTCCAGGTGTTCCAGCGACTGCATGGGCGCCGCGAGTACGAAGGAAGCGGCGTCGGGCTGGCCATTGCGCGCAAGGTGGTGATCAACCACCGCGGTGTGCTGACGGCCGAGGGCCATCCCGGTGAAGGCGCTACGTTCCGGGTCTTCCTGCCGCTAAGCATGCTGGTGCAGAAAAAGCAGTAACATCGGTTCCCATAAATCTCCACCCGTTTCACCCGCTAAGGCGTTCACGTTGACGTATCAAAACCGCTTCTCCCCTTCCAGCGCTTTGCGGAGATAAGGAGCCGTCTTGCTTCCCTTTGCCCTGGCTACTACCTCCGGTGTGCCCGTGGCAACGATTCGTCCGCCTTCCTCGCCGGCGCCGGGGCCGATGTCGATCACCCAATCGCTGGCGCCTACCACCTGCATATCGTGTTCTACCACCACTACCGTGTTGCCCGCGTCGACGAGCCGCTCGAGCTGCGTTACGAGGCGCGTTACATCGGAGGGGTGAAGGCCCGTGGTGGGCTCATCGAGCACGTAAAGCGTGTTGCCCCGGCTCAGGCGCTGCAGCTCCGTGGCGAGCTTGATGCGTTGCGCCTCGCCGCCCGAGAGCTCCGTTGCCGGCTGCCCGAGGCGGAGGTAGCCGAGACCAACCTCGTGGAGCATCGAGAGAATGCGGTGCGCGGTAGCCTCCTCCTCGAAAAAATGATAGGCATCGTCGACCGTCATGCCGAGCACGTCGGCGATGCTTTTGTCGCGGTATTTTACCTCGAGTGTTTTTGCCGCGTATCGGGTGCCGCTGCATACCGGGCAGGGCGCGTATACGCTGGGAAGGAACAGGAGCTCCACCATCACGAAGCCTTCTCCCTCGCAGTTGGGGCAACGGCCTTTACCCGTGTTGAAGGAAAAGTAGCCTGCATCGTACTTGCGGCTCTTTGCCAGCTTGGTGGCTGCAAAGAGCTTGCGCACACTGTCGAAGAGACCCGTGTAGGTGGCGAGGTTGGAGCGGGGCGTGCGGCCGATCGGTTTCTGGTCGACGCGCACGAGGCGGCGGATCGCTTCGAGACCGCTCACGATGCGGCCTTCGGTGCGGGGCGCTTCCTCGCGCTGCAGCGGGTCGCCTTCCTCCTCTTCCGGCGGCAGCTCGTGGCCAAGGCTCGCTGCGACGAGCTCCACCAGCACCTGGCTCACCATCGTCGATTTACCGGAGCCCGAAATCCCGGTAACGCTCGTGAGCACGCCGAGCGGAATTTCGGCCGAAAGCCGGTCGAGGTTGTTGCGCGACACGTCTTTCAGCTTCAGCCAGCCGGCGGGCTCACGGCGGCGCCCAACCGCAAGGGGCGCCTCGTCGAAGAGGAACTCCCGCGTCCGCGAGGCGCTTACATGGCGCAGCCCTTCCGCGGGGCCGCTGAATAAGATCTCACCACCTTTTTCGCCGGCGCCGGGACCCACGTCAACGATCCAGTCGGCATGGCGGATCACCTCGAGCTCGTGCTCCACCACGAAGATGGAGTTGCCGGAGGCGCGCAGCCGGTCGAGGGCGCGGAGCAGGGCTTCGGTGTCGGCCGGGTGAAGACCGGCCGAGGGCTCGTCGAGCACGTATACAACGCCGAACAGATTGGAACGCACCTGCGTGGCGAGGCGAAGCCGCTGCAGCTCACCGGGCGAGAGCGTCGGCGTGCTCCGCTCGAGCGTGAGGTATCCGAGACCGAGGTCGAGCAGCACGGTAAGGCGGCCGCATAGATCCTCGGCGATGCGTTGCGCCACGATGGCTTTTTCCTGGTGGCCCTTGCCAATGCGGGCGAGCTCCTTGCTGCTTCCGTCGGCATACGAAGCAAAGAGCGAAAAGAGGCGTGCCAGCGGCTGCCGCGAGATATCGGCTATGTCGTATCCTGCAAACGTCACGGAGAGCGATTCGGGCCGAAGGCGCTTGCCGTGGCAGGTGGGGCATTCGGAGCTGATCATGTATTGCGCGACGCGCTTTTTCATCAGCGCGCTTTGCGTGGTTGCGAAGGTTTGCAGCACGTATTTGCGCGCGCCGGTGAAGGTGCCCATGTAGCTCGGAGGCTCTTTGCGCCTCAGGGCGGCCTTTGTTTCGGCAGGTGTGAAGCCCGCGTATACCGGTACTGTTGGCGATTCTTCTGTATAGAGGATCCAGTCGCGGTCTTTGCGGGGAAGGTCTTTCCAGGGCGTATCGACGTCGTAGCCAAGGGTAACGAGGATGTCGCGGAGGTTTTGACCATGCCAGGCCGGCGGCCAGGCGGCGATGGCGCGCTCGCGGATCGTTTTCGTAGGATCGGGCACCATCGAGTCTTCGGTCACTTCGTACACGCGCCCGAGGCCGTGGCATTGCGGGCAGGCGCCATCGGGCGTGTTGGGTGAAAAGGACTCGGCGTAGAGGATGCCTTGGCCTTCGGGGTAATGGCCGGCGCGTGAATAGAGCATCCGCAACAGGTTGGAAAGCGTGGTGACGCTACCCACCGAGGAGCGGGTGCTGACGCCGCCGCGCTGCTGCTGCAGCGCTACGGCAGGCGGGAGGCCTTCCACCGCATCGACCACGGGCACGGGCATCTGGTGAAAGAGGCGGCGTGCATAGGGCGACACCGATTCGAGGTAGCGCCGCTGCGCCTCGGCGTAAAGCGTTCCGAAAGCGAGCGAAGACTTCCCCGAGCCCGACACACCGGTAAACACCACCAGCGCATCACGGGGAATATCAACCGAAACATTCTTGAGATTGTGTTCGCGTGCACCGCGTACCTGTACAAATCCGTCAGCCCGGCTTTCGGGGGCTGCCTTGGCAGATCCTTTCATGCGGGCAATGCTTCAAATTATGTGCCCTCTGCCGTTTACGGTAAGCTACCAGATGATCTCCCAGCGGCCGCGGGCGTCCTTGCCATACGACAGGCCGTTGCTCATCTGGTGCACCTCGCGGCCCGAGCGGGGATCGACGAAGGAGCGCTGCTCGTATACGCGGATGCCGTTGTTCTCGCGGCTGAGGTATACAATCAGCGCGTTCAGCGTCGGGTCCACGTCGTGGAGCCATTGCTCGTCGCCTTCCCGTACAAATGCCTGGCTCATGGGAGAAATTTAGAAAAGATCGTGCCTGAGGGAGTGGTGAGCAGTGAGCGGTGAGCGGGTGAGCGGTGAGCGGTGAGCGGGTGAGCGGTGAGCGGGAATCGCGAATTCGTGTTCGTCGTACTTACCCGGAAATTGATCAACCATATAAAACTTCAAACTCCAAACCCCAAACTCCAAACCGAAAACCGGAAACCGAAAACGTCCTACGACAACGGCTCCGGCGGCGGCTGTGGCGCGCCTGCGGGCTTCGACTTGTCGTCGGGGAGCGGGATGAATTCGTGGTTGTCGTTGGGCGGAAGGATAATGCGACCCTCCTTCCAATCGGATTTTGCCTGCTCGATGCGCTCTCGGCGCGACGACACGAAGTTCCACCAGATAAAGCGGTCACCCAGCGGCTCGCCGCCGAGCATCAGGAGCGTGCTGGCCTCGCGCGCCAGCAGCAGCGGGTCGACGCCTTTGCTGAATACGAGCATCTGTCCCTCGTGGTAATACTGCCCGGCCAGCTCGATGCTGCCTTTGGCCACGTAGATGGCGCGCTCGGAATGTTCTTTCGGGATGCCGAAGCGGGCGCCTTTGTCGAGCACCACGTGCAGGTAAAACAGCGGCGAATGTGTTTTAACGTCGTTGCGCAACCCGAAGGCGTCGCCGGCGATAAGCCGCATCCAGACTCCGGTGTCGTGGAATACGGGCAGCTCCGCAGGCGTATAATTGGCGAAGCTGGGCGCGTCCTCTTCATGGGCCTCGGGCAGCGCCACCCAGGTCTGGATCATCTCAAGCTGACCACCGGCCAGCGCCTTCGGATCCTCGAAGCGCTCGCTGTGCGCGATGCCGCGCCCCGCCGTCATCCAGTTGACCTCACCGGGACGGATCACCTGCTCCACGCCCAGCGAATCGCGGTGCGTCACCTGGCCGCCAAACAGGTAGCTGACGGTGGAAAGACCGATATGCGGGTGCGGCAGCACATCCATCGAATGGAGCTCCTGCGGTGCAGCCGTTACGGGCCCCGCATGATCCATAAAAATGAAAGGGCCGACCATGCGGCGCTGGCGGAAAGGCAGGATGCGCCGCACGCCGAGATGCGGGCTGATGGCTGCGTTGCGGGCTTCAATAACAAGGTCGAGCATAACGAATGGAGTGTGCCGTAAGGTAGCGCAATGCCGATTGTGTTGCGGCAGCTTAGTGTGCGAGCAGGCGCAGCCACTCGCTGCGGCTCAGGGAAGGCACAAAGGCGCTGTCGCTCTTCACGAGCTCGCCGCTGAGGGCCCGCTTCGTATCCTGCAGCGCGAGGATCTTTTCCTCGATCGTATCGGGACAGATCAGGCGGATGGCCATCACGTGCTTGTCCTGCCCGATACGGTAGGCCCGGTCGATTGCCTGGTTTTCGACAGCGGGATTCCACCAGGGATCGACGAGGAATACATAATCGGCCTCGGTGAGATTGAGCCCCGTGCCGCCGGCCTTGAGGCTGATAAGGAAAACGCGCGCGTCCGGTTCTTCCTGGAAGCGACGAACGGCTGCACCGCGATCGCGGGTGCTCCCGGTGAGCCAGGCATGCCCGATGCCGCGCCTGTCGAGCTCCGCGCGGATCAGTTCGAGCATCGAAACGAATTGCGAGAACACAAGCACCTTATGACCCGGCACGAGGCTTTCGAGCTGCTCAAGCAACACGTCGATCTTCGACGAGGCATCCGCGCCGACGCGCTCGGCGCCGAGAAGCAGCGGCGAATTACAGATCTGCCGCAGGCGCGTCAGCCCGCGGAGCACATGCAGCGTATTCCGCTCCACGTCCTCATCAGCGTTTCCTTCGAGGAAAGCGCGGAACTCGGCTTCGCAGGCATCGTAGGCTGCGCGCTGCTCCTCGCCCATCGGGCAATGCAGCACGATCTCTGTTTTCTCGGGCAGCTCTGTGGCCACTTCCGACTTGCTGCGCCGCAGCACAAAGGGCGCGACGCGCTGCTGCAATTCAGCGGCCCGCCTGCTGCTTTTGAACTGGTCGATTGGTACCGAGAAAAGCGCGCGGAACGAGCGCGGGCTGCCCAGCAAACCCGGGCAGGCAAAAGACAGTTGCGCGTACAGGTCCAGCGTGCCGTTTTCCACCGGCGTACCGGTGAGCGTAAAGCGGTTGCGGGCTTTGAGTCGATTCACCGCATCATAGCGAAGCGATGAAGGATTCTTGATCTGTTGCGCTTCGTCGAGTACGAGGAGATTGAATTCCTGCTGCCCGATCCAATGCAGGTCCGAAAGCAGCGTACCGTAGGTTGTAAGCACCACGTCGTGCTCCGCAAGGGCCTTCAAGCCCTGTACGCGCTGCGAACCATACAGCGTGAGCACGCGCAGCGAGGGAGCGAAGCGCGCAAGCTCGGCCTGCCAGTTGAAGACGAGCGAGGTGGGGACCAGCACGAGATCGGGCGCGCTGCGGCCGGCTTCGCGTTGCGCCAGCAGCAGGCCGATGGCCTGGACGGTCTTGCCAAGACCCATATCGTCGGCGAGGCAACCACCGAAGTTCTGCTCGTCGAGAAAACGAAGCCAGTCGAGACCGCGCTGCTGGTAGGGACGCAGCTGCGCGTTGAGGCCGCGCGGGAGGCCGTATTCGGGGATCTCGCCCGAGCGGAGCAGCGTCGATTCATAGAAGCCCACTTCCTGCTTAACCTCCTCTTCCCAGCTTTCTTCGGCAAAGAGCTGCCTGAGTGTTTTGAAAGCGGTTTTGGGCACGCGGAGCTCTTCGCCTTCGGCATCTGCGGCGGCAAACCAGGATTCGAATTGCTGCAGCCATTCGGCGGGCAGCACACCGAGTGAGCCGTCGTCGAGCGACACGTATTTGCTCCGGTTGCGGACGGCCCGCTGCAGCTGCGCCAGCGACGCCTTCTGCTTGCCGTAGCGCACGCCGATGATGGCGTTGAACCAGTTGATGCCACTGCGGACGCGCACCTGCACATCGGGCTTATGCGGGCTCCACCTGTTTCCTTTCAATTCGGAAAAGCCAAGGACACCGATGCCTTCTTCGCGCCATTGCGCAAAAGCTTCGAGAAACCATTGCTCGTCGAGGAAGCGGCGGCGGTGTAAGTAGAAATACGGGAGGTCGCCGGCGAGCTGCTCCCCAAAGAGCGGGTGCTGGCGGAGGAGCAGGGCGATAAAATCGGCCTCGGCCCGCTCGTCGCGCTGGAGCTGGAAGAGCGCGCCGCTCTTGTCGCCGGCGTAGAGCGGCCGCCGCGAGCGCACGGGCACCTCGGTATCGCCGTATTGCATAACGGGGTTGATCAGCACGTAGGGCCCGAGCTCGGACAGGTAGATGAGGCGCTCGGGTGGCGTGTACAGGCCCATTGCCTCCGCATCCTGCCGGGGCAAAGCCTGCGCGTAGCTGTAGACAACGGTGAGCTGCTCCTCGAGCTGCGAGAGGATGGACTTCCGGAAGGCCGCGAAGTCGTCGGGGCGCAGGCGCATTCCCGAAGGATACTGCAGGAAAAAGCGCAGTGCCTTGTGCAGGTGTGCATTGGCCGGCAGGTAAAACGTATCGCCGTTGGCGACGAAATACCCGTACTGCAGCTGCAGCTTCCGGATGTCGGCGGGAGCGGCATCGAGCGTCAGCTGCGGCTGGATATCGTAGAAGCCTTCCGACTGGCTTACGAGAAGCACGAGATCGTGGAGGGCGCCACCGCGGGTAAGGGGCTGAACAGATCCGGCAACAACGCTTTCGGAAAACTCGGTATTGTGGCGGCAAAAGAGAAAGCCCGGCGCGTTCTGCCATACCACCTGCAGGGCCTCGAAGCCGGCCCCATCGGCGGCTGCCGTGGGGTTGTTCTGGAAGCGGCTGACGGCAGCGTAGAAGCGCAGCTCGTCGGGGTCCTCGCACTGGAGCACGGCCTGGAGCGGATCGATCGGTGTCAGCGGATTTTTAAGCTTGCCTTCCTTTGTTGTCGGCGCGTGGTAAAGCTGGATCTCAAGCTTTTTGTGATAGCGGTATTGCTTCAGCAGGAGCAGCCTGCAGCCGCCGGCCGAAGCGGCACCGGGCATGCGTGCCTCCGGGCGGTGCAGGAGTTGTTCTTCGAGGTCTTTCAGCGGCAGCATCGGGGCGGCAAGCTACGCCATTTCCCCGTCTCCCGGCCGCTGGCCCCGCTACCGGACCAGGTCCACAAAGCCGCTGAGGCGCTGGCCGGTATCGGCCACCTGCAGCACGTAGTAGTAGGTGCCGGTCGGGAGCGGCTGCCCGTTGCGGCTGCCGTCCCAGGCCGGTGCGCTGTTGACGCTTTGGTATACGGGCTGCCCGTACCGATTGAATACATCGACCGTATAACTACGGTACGCGCCGAGCGCCTCGATCTCCCAGCGGTCGTTGCGGCCATCGCCGTTCGGGGTAAACACATTGGGCACGTCGATGCGGCGGAAGACGCGCACCCGCACCGTATCGGCGCTTTCGCCACAACCGAGGAGTGAGGTGGCAGTCAGGATATAGGCCGTGTCGACCTGCGGACGAATTACGGGTTGCAGCTGTGCCGGGTTGGAAAGGTAGTAGGCGGGTGTCCAGGCTGCCGTCCATTGGTTGCCGAGAACAGAGCCAAGGAGACGTGCCGAGTCGCCGAGGAAGAGGATCCGGTCGGGGCCGGCAGCGACCTGCGCACGGTGCCACACATTGACCTGCACGAAGGCCGTGTCGGCACAGTTGCCGTTCGATACGATCACGCGATACCCCATCGTATCGGGCGGATTGGCGAAAGGATTGGCGGCAAGGCGGTCGCTCAGGTAATCGGCCGGCTGCCACTCGAAGGAGCTTCCACCCGAGGCACTGAACTGCGTACCCGTGCCCTGGCAGAAGGCCAGCGTGTCGTCGGCCACTGTTGCCTGCGGCATGGGGAAGACGGTCACGGTGGTGGTTTCGGTCCAGCTGCAATTGTAGGAGTCGGTGGCGTTTAGCGTGTAGGTGCCTGCCTTCGAGGCATCGAGCGGCCCCAGTGCCACTGCGCTGCCGCTGGCAGCAAAGGCGCCGGGGCCCGTCCAGGTATAGGTGCTGGCGCCGGCCGCCTGCAGCGCAATGCTGCTGCCCGCGCAGGCAGGGCCGGTATTGCTGGCCGCCAGCGCCGCCGGGCGACCGATCACGAATACGGTAAGTGGCGGCGACGCTACGGTGCACGTTGCGGTGCCCCAGTTGGCGGCCTCGGCAACGGCCAGCCGGAAGCGATAGCTTCCCGGCGCCGTCGTGGCCGCAAAGACGGCGACGTAGGATTGGGTGCCGGCGCCGGCGATATCGGCCCAGGGACCGCCATCGACACTCCGTTGCCACTGGAAGCGTGGATTGTTGTAGCCCGACGACAAGGCCACGTTGAGTCGCAGCGTGCCGCCCTGCCCGAAGCAAAGGTTTTGCGTGGTGGCCGACGTACCGGCAAAGCCGGGTGTCAGAACCGGGCCGCAGGCGCGGAAGGTGATATCATCGAGCACGAGGTCGTTGCCGCAGCCGCCGGGCGCATTGTTACTGATGCGAAGAACGACGCTGCCCACGGTCGGCGGCGTGAGGAAGCTGAGGCCATACTGCCGCCACTCGGGGGCAGCGCTTGGATTGATGGTGCCGGTGTTGTAGCTCTGGAGGAGCGTGCCGTCGGGCGCCTCGATGCGGAAGGTGAGGTTCGGTTGCACGGCACCGGTACCACAGGAGGAGTTGCGAAGCACATTGAGCACCCAGGCGGAAAACTCGTAGGTGGTGCCGGAACAAAGACCGCGGATCGTATCCTTATAAAAAACGCCCGGGCTCGTGCTGGCGTTGATCAGCATGAAGTAGCCGCCGGCGTCGCCGGTATGGTCGGAAGACAGGTTGTGCCAGGAGTTGGCGAAGCAGTTGCCGGTGCTGTTTCGGATAGCGTAGAAGCCGTCGCCGGGGCAGTCGCTGCTGACGTACTGGTACCCGCCAACCACATCGCTGCTGAGCGCGGGGCCCGGGTTGGCTCCGGCGCCGAAGGTGATATGAACAATGGGATCGCCGAGTGAGCCCGTGCAAATCTGCGCGGAAGCTGGCAATGATGCTGCACAAAACAAAACGAGGATCCAGAGCAAGGACCGGTGGGCCATGGCATTCGGTGGTTTTAAGGCAGCAAGCAGCAGTGCCGTGAAGATACGGCTTCGCTGCTGATTCCAGCACGGAGATGCCGGTGCTCCCGTAAAGCCGCGCTCAATGCAACCGAAGCCACTCCTCTCCTTCCTGGGCACCCTACCTTTTAACCGCTACTTCTCGAATACCACGGCGTCGGGGGCGGCGTGCAGATCAGCCAGGATCTCCTTGAGGGCTTTGACCATCGGCGGCGGGCCGCAGACGTAAAAGTGGCGGCTAAAATCCGTCACATGCGCCTCGAGGAAAGCCCGGTCGATAAAGCCTTTGCCGTAGCGCGTAGCGGGGTCGTTGGTGATCACGTGCACGGCACGGTCGCCGAGCATCGCGTTGAACTCTTCTTCGAGAATGATATCGGCGTCGGTCTTGTTGGAAAAGAAGAGCGTATTCCCTTCGAGCTGTCCATCAGCCTGCAACTGCCGGAGAATGGCGATAAAGGGCGTGACACCCGCGCCGCCCGCAATGAAATAACCGGGGCCTTTGTATTCGATCGCGCCCCATACATCGCGGACAATGAGCTCGTCGCCGGGCTGGAGCCGGTCCAGTTCGGCGGTGACGCCGGGATGATCGCGGTAGCTTTTGATGGTAAACTCCAGGTACGGGGCACTACGCAAGGCCGTGAAGGAAAAGGGCCGCTTTTCGTCGCGCCATCCGTCCCTGTTGATCGATACCTCTGTGGCCTGCCCGGGATGAAAGTCATAGCCGGCGGGCTTGGTGCAGCGATAGCGCTTCACGTCGTGTGTTACCCGCTCGATGCTTTCAATCCGGACTATGTGTTCTGTTGATTCCATACGGTTGCCTTATTTGATCGTCGGTGTTACACAGGACAGGAACTCCTTCCGCACGGCATCGACCTCGAAGCGCCCGGAGTACCGGCTGCTGATGGTGCTGCTGTTCACATCGCCCACGCCTCTTGCGGCCACGCAGAGATGTGCGGCATCGATAAGCACAGCCACATCGGGCGTGTGCAGGGCTTCCTTCAGCGCATCGGCGATCTGCACGGTCAGTCGTTCCTGCACCTGCGGACGCCGCGCGTAGTACTGCACGATGCGGTTGATCTTCGAAAGCCCGATCACGCGGCCGGCCGGGAAATAAGCCACATGAACCTTGCCGATTATCGGCACGAAGTGGTGCTCGCAGGTGGAATAGAGCGTGATGTTCTTCTCCAGCAACATGCCGTCGTAGCCGTAGCTGTTATCGAAGAGTGTCATCTTCGGCCTATTGGCCGGGTTGAGCCCGCTGAAGGTTTCGCGGAGATACATTTTCGCCACGCGCTGCGGCGTTCCGCGCAGGCTGTCGTCGTTGAGGTCGAGGCCGAGCAGGAGCATGATCTGCCGGAAGTGCTCGCTGATGAGGCGCATGCGTTCCGCCTCATTGATCTCCTGCTTCCCGCCATCGGCGCGGACGCTCTGCAACGGGGCGCTGAGAAGATCCGTATCATCATTTGTTTTCATGGTACCCATTTGTTGAAAGGAATGTTTGATTACAACATTCCAGAGCAGCCGGGCTTCGGAAAAGTTACAAGGCCCCGGCAAAAGTTTCTGCCGGGGCCCTTACATTTTTTTAAAACAGCTCAAGCTCCTCAGGGGCCTGCAATCCGTGCAAACACGCGGGCCACGATGCCATCGCAGTACGACAGGTGAAAGGAATAGATCTCGGCACGGCTGTATACGTCCTCGATCTCCTTCTGAAGCAGGGCCCTGGAACGGTTGAGACGAACTTTTACATTGCTTGTGCTGATGCCGAGCACTTCGGCGGTTTCCGCAACCGACAGGCCCTCCACCTCGCGCAGTATAAATACGGTACGGTAGATCGCAGGCACGCGTTGCAGGCTCTGCTCGATGATGCCGGATAATTCCTTGTTCACAAGACCCGCTTCTGGCGCCGCCGCGACCGTGCCTGTGGATGTCAGCGCCTCGGGAAATTCGCCCGGGAAGGACTCCCGCTTGTGGGCGCCGTATTTCAATTTATACAAGCACTTGTTGCTCATGATCCGCGACAGCCAGGTTTTGTAGGAAGCACGCCCCTCGAATTGCGCAAGATTTTCGAAGGCCGACACGTGGGCCTCCTGCATGAGGTCTTCCGCGTCGTGGTGGCCGAAGCCGTAGCCGCGGGCAATGCGGTAGAGCACAGGATTATAGCGGCGGATGAGTATCTCGAACAGGGCCACGTCGCCGGCCAGCACCCGCTGGCGGATGGCATCATCGGTAAGGGCGGCGATCTCGGTGAGGATATCGTTCATGCGGTTTCGATTGGAGGTTGACGGCGCCAGGAGCAAGTTCCGAATTTCCGGACACATAACATCCCGGCAATACGACAGAGCAGGCGGGCGCGGAAAAGGTTACAAGCGCAACAGTTTTCCGGATTGCCGCAGGCCAGGAGAATACCGGAATTTCCCGTGCCGATTGGTGTGGGAATGCCCCTACTTAGCGGCGAGAGCCCGGCTGCCTTGCCGTGATGAACCTCTTGCCTGCGCTCATTTCCAGCAAGCCCTTCGTTGCAGGAGCCTTGCAAGCAAGGGATTGCGCTGCAGGGTTTCAAAGGCCGCGCTCCTACTGACCAGAATGGCTTTTTTTTTGTTAATGTTTTACTAACCTCCCTCTCATCTTCCCTATTCAACTACGCGAAACAACAGGCAGCTCCGCCCGGGGAGCTCTATTGTAGTTCAGTCAACCCAGGACGCAGCGATTGAATCAACCTTAAAACACCGCGACCGACATGTCTTCCGACAAAAGACCCGCTCTATGGGCTTTCTTCTGCGCAGGGCTTTCCAGGAGCCTCGTCGGTGTGCGCAAGCCTTTTTCCTATGTAATCGTCTGTCTTCTTTTTTCGATGCCGGCACTCGGGCAATGCCCGCTCATCAGCAGTGCGCCGCAGGCGCAATCGGGCTGCAGCGGCGGCTCGGCCACCTTTTCGGCCGGCCTTGCTGCCGGCAGCGGCACCGTAACCTACCAGTGGCAATACAGCCCGTCGGGGGGCAGCTTTACGGATGTTCCGGGCGAATCGGGCAGCAGCAGCTCCTCTCCTATTACGATGACCCTCTCGCCGCTGGGCAGCAGCCCGGCGATGGATGGCTATGAATACCGGCTGATCGTTACCGATGGCAATGGCTGCTCCGATACTTCATCGGCGGCCTCTCTCAACGTCAACCCGTTGCCGACCATCAGCGTGCCGACGCCGGCAGACATATGCAGTGGCGGCAGCGCGACGCTGACCGCAAGCGGCGCCAGCAGCTATACCTGGAGCCCGTCGGGCAGCCTCTCGGGGAGCAGTGGTTCGAGTGTCAGCGCATCGCCCGGCTCAACAACCACGTATACCGTAACAGGCACCGATGGCAACGGATGCAGCAACAGTAAGACGGTAACGGTGACGGTCAATCCACTTCCCAACGTCTCCGTGAGCCCGGGCAGCGCAACGATCTGCACCGGTGATACCAAAACGCTGAACGCGAGCGGCGCGGCATCGTACACCTGGAGCCCTTCTTCGGGCCTGTCGGCAAGCACCGGGGCGACGGTCACAGCCAGCCCGGGCAGCACAACCACTTACACCGTAACCGGAACAAGCGCCGATGGCTGCAGCAATACCGACCAGGTCACGATTACCGTGGCCTCGGACCCGAACGTGAGCATCTCGCCCTCCTCGCCCGATATCTGCAGCGGCGGCAGTACGACATTAACCGCCAGCGGCGCCAGCAGTTATTCGTGGTCCCCTTCCTCGGGCCTTTCGGGCACAAGCGGCAGCTCGGTAACCGCCTCTCCCCCGGCCACCCGTACTTATACGGTTACGGGAACCAACGCGGCCGGCTGTACGGCAACGGCCACAGTAACGGTTACGGTCAACCCGCTGCCGACAATTTCGGTAGCGACCCCGCCGGACATCTGCAGCGGGAGCAATGCGACGCTCAGCGCGAGTGGCGCAAGCAGCTACAGCTGGAGTCCTTCCACGGGCCTTTCGGGAACAACAGGATCTTCGGTCACCGCCAGCCCGGGGAGCACGACGACCTATACGGTTACCGGTACGGATGGCAACGGCTGCAGCAACAGCGCAACGGTAACGGTGACGGTCAACCAGTTGCCCAATGTCTCCGTAACCCCTGCCAGCACGGCGATCTGCGCCGGGGGGAGCACAAACCTCACTGCGAGTGGCGCCGCAACGTACAGCTGGAGCCCGTCGGGCAGTTTATCAGGGAGCAGTGGTGCCAGCGTAACGGCAAGTCCTTCGTCCAGCACAACGTACACGGTCACCGGCACGAGCGCCAACGGCTGCAGCAATACCGCCCAGGTGACGGTCACGGTCAACGCAAACCCGACGGTGACGGCCAGCGCGGCGGTGCCGGCGATATGCAGCGGCAGCAGCACGACCCTTTCGGCAGGCGGCGCGAGCACGTATACATGGAGCCCGACGGGCAGCTTATCGGCCGGCAGCGGATCGCCCGTTACCGCGAACCCAACGACAACAACGACCTATACGGTTACGGGCACGAATGGCGCCGGCTGCACGGGAACGGCCAGTGTTACGCTCACCGTGAATCCCCGGCCCACGGTGACGGTGTCGCCGGCAGCCACCATTTGCAACGGCAGTACTACGACGCTGAGTGCCGGCGGTGCGAGCACCTACAGCTGGAGTCCCGCTACGGGTCTGTCGGGAACGAGCGGCGCTTCGGTTACCGCGTCGCCGACGACTACGACCACCTATACGGTTACCGGCACGGACGGCAATGGCTGCACCAAAACGGCAACTGTAACGGTAACAGTAAACGCGAAGCCCACGGTAACGGTCTCGCCCGCATCGCCCGCGGCCTGCAACGGGCAGGCGACCACGCTGACCGCATCGGGCGCATCGACCTACAGCTGGAGCCCGGCCACCGGTCTTTCGGCCACAACGGGCGCTTCCGTGTCGGCAAATCCATCATCGGCAACTACCTACACAGTGACCGGCACCAATGCAGCCGGTTGCGTCGGAGCCGCTACGGTGAATGTCGGAGTCGGCAGCAGCATTACCATCACGAGAGACCTGCCTTCGGATACGGTGGGTTGCCAGAACAGCCCGATCAGCCTGGTTACCAGCGCCACCGGCACACCGACCCCCACCGTGCAATGGCAGGTCTCTTCGGACGGCGTTACGTGGTCGAATATCAATGGTGCTACCAACCCCATTTATTCGTTCAATGCCTCACCCAGCCAAGATGGTAAAAGGTACCGGGCGGTATACACAAATATTTGCGGGCAGGTGGTTTCAAACGCCGTAATCCTGCACGTTGGCGCCCCGATCAACATCGGCAGCAACCCGGTTTCGCAG
This sequence comes from Flaviaestuariibacter terrae, assembly GCF_054777635.1. NCBI lineage: Bacteria > Pseudomonadati > Bacteroidota > Chitinophagia > Chitinophagales > Chitinophagaceae > Flaviaestuariibacter > Flaviaestuariibacter terrae. The sequence continues at coordinate 2,341 of NZ_BAAHAL010000021.1, read as the reverse complement.
GTCGGTTGCAGCGATGCGGGGTCGGGGCCGACCGTCACGTTCACCTCGTCGGGCAACGGCGGCAACGCCACCGTGACCATGTCCTGGCAATACAGCGCCAACGGCATCGACTGGGTGGATATTCCCAATACATCGACCACCTCCGTCATCGGAAACTACTCTACCAGCTATTCACCGCCGGCAGGATCTCCGGCTGGCTTTTACCGGGCGAAATATACCAACGGCGGCTGCGTAGAGAGTTTTTCCGGCTCCGCCCAGTATACCATTCAGCCCACTCCTGCAGCGCCCGCCACTGCGCCGGTATCGTATTGCCAGGGCGCCACGGCGGTTCCGCTCACGGCCACGGCGAGCGGCGGTAATACCTTGCTCTGGTATACCACTCCAACGGGCGGCACTGGCTCTACCACGGCCCCGACACCTTCAACGGCTACAGTCGGCACCACTACGTATTATGTGAGCCAGAAGACGAACAGCGGCAGTTGCCAGAGTCCACGCAGCTCGCTGACCGTAACGGTGTACGCCAACCCTAGCGCGCCGGCCGTGACAACGCCGGTGACGTACTGCCAGGGCGCCACGACAAGCCCGCTGACAGCAACAGCCAGCGCCGGCAACAGCCTGCTGTGGTATACCACGCCTACGGGCGGCACCGGCTCGGCAACAGCGCCAACGCCATCTTCGGCAACGGTGGGAAGCAGCACCTATTACGTTGCGCAGGTAACTCCCTCGGGCAATTGCATCGGGCCGCGGGCGGCGATCACGGTAACGATCAGCGCGGTTCCTGTCGTCAACCAGCCCCCGAGCCAAACGCTTTGCGCCGGCGCAAGCACTTCGGCGGTGACCTTCAGCGGAACACCCGCCAGCGGGGTAACTTATGGCTGGACCAATAACAATACGGCTATCGGCCTGGGTGCCAGCGGCTCGGGCAACATTGCGTCGTTTGTTGCGACGAATACGGGTACAACGCCTATCTCGGCAACGATCACAGTAACACCTACGGTGACCACGAACGGAGTTACCTGCACGGGAACGCCAAAGACGTTTACCATTACTGTGAACCCGAAGACCGTGATCACGACGCCGCCGGCCAACGTTTCGGTGTGCGCCGGTGGTACGGCCACATTTACCGTTGCGGCAACGGGAACGGGTCCGCTTAGCTACCAATGGTTCGACTTCGGTCCGTCGGGAAGCAGCAGTACGGCGGTCGGCAGCGGCAGCAGCACGCTCACGCTGACCAATGTAACGGTGGCGATGAACGGGAACCGGTACCGGGTGACGGTGACGGGGCCCTGCGGCACGGCAACCTATGATTTCGCGGTGCTGACGGTGCTGGCCAACCCGGTGCTGACGGTGAATGCGCCGGCGGTCTGCGCCAACGCGCTCCCGGCGACGATCTCGGCAACCGCGACACCGGCGGGAACCTATACCTATGCCTGGACGGTGCCTTCGGGTGCAGGGGCCCCGGGTAGCGTTGCGAGCTTTACGACATCGGTTGCAGGGCTTTATTCGGTAACCGCCACGAACAGCAATGGCTGCGCCGGCACGGCGTCGGCCACGCTGCAGGTAAATCCGAATCCAACGGTTGCTGTGACTGCGCCGCTTGCGATCTGTGCCGGCAAGAGCACGACGCTGACGGCTTCGGGGGCAACCACGTATTCGTGGAGCCCGGCCACCGGGCTATCGGCAACGACGGGCGCTACAGTCACTGCGAGCCCGGCGACCACAACGACGTATACGGTAACCGGTACGACCAGCGGTTGTTCGGGAACGGCGACGACAACCGTGACGGTAACACCGAATGTAACGTCGACGCAGAGCATTTCGGTCTGCTCGGGGCAGCTTCCGTACAGCTGGAACGGGCAGAGCCTGGGTGCCGCGGGAAGCTACCAGGCCGTGCTCACTTCGGCGCAGGGTTGCGACAGCACGGTTACGCTGACGTTTACGGTAAAGCAGGGCGTGCATACCGACACCACGGCTACGGCTTGTACTACCTTCAGCTGGCATGGACAGAGCTATACTACCAGTGGCAACTACAATTTCTTCTCCACCGGTGTCAACGGCTGTCCCGATACGGTGACCCTGCACCTCACCATCAACCAGGGTGTGCATACTGATACCACGGCTACAGCCTGCTCTGTGTTTGTATGGCATGGAGCTACGTACACAACCTCGGGCAACTACAACTTCTTCTCCACCGGTGTCAATGGCTGCCCCGATACGGTCACCCTGCACCTCACCATCAACCAGGGCGTGCATACCGATACCACAGCTACCGCTTGTACCACGTTCAGCTGGCATGGATCCACTTATACTACAAGTGGCAACTACAACTTCTTCTCCACCG
>NZ_BAAHAL010000020.1:0-6085 GCF_054777635.1 Flaviaestuariibacter terrae | reverse complement strand
GTTTGGCCGCGACGGCTGTGCTGCCTATCTTTGCGTCCGCTTTTTGACAGGACGGTTTGCGGTACATTTCTCCCCTTTATTTCTTTGACGAAATTTTAGAAGAAAAATCTTGAAAAAGATTTGGAACGGTGGGTTGTGGGGGTGTATCTTTGCCGTCCGCTTTGAAAGAACGGAGTTGCTCTTTAAGTAGTTGGTTTCTAGTTAGTTAAGCGGGTTTCGGTTGGAAGAAATTTTCTAAGAAAATCGAAATAAAGTTTGGCTGGTAACGCTGGGTCTTCTATCTTTGCACTCCGCTTCTGAAAAAGGCGGTTAGCTCTTAAAAATACTGGTTGGATGGTTTTGAGACGGCGGTTGATTCTTTGGAAAAGATCGGGAAGTTTTAAAAATAAATTTGGCCAGAATGCACGAGGCTCTTACCTTTGCACTCCGCTTCGAAAAACGGGGCGCTGCAAGCGGGTTGAGTTCTTGGAAAAAGTTGGGTGAGATGCTTGGTAGTCAAGCGGTCTGCGGTTCGAAACCGGATCATCTGCGAAACAGTCGGGAAGTAGTAATACGGAATGATTGAAGTTCTTTGAAAGAAGGGAAAGCAACAGCAAGTAAATTTATTTACTGCTATGTATAATAGGTAAGGTGAATATGCGAATAAAATTCGACACAATGACTCGAACAATTTTCGAACTGAGAATTTTCTAGTCAGGAAGTCAAACAACACATTTACAATGGAGAGTTTGATCCTGGCTCAGGATGAACGCTAGCGGCAGGCTTAATACATGCAAGTCGAGGGGCAGCATGGTTGTAGCAATACAACTGATGGCGACCGGCAAACGGGTGCGGAACACGTACACAACTTACCCGGGACTGGGGCATAGCCCTCCGAAAGGAGGATTAATACCCCATAAGATAGTAAAGTGGCATCACTTAGCTATTAAATCTCCGGAGGTCCTGGATGGGTGTGCGGCTGATTAGGTAGTTGGCGGGGTAACGGCCCACCAAGCCTTCGATCAGTAACTGGTGTGAGAGCACGACCAGTCACACGGGCACTGAGACACGGGCCCGACTCCTACGGGAGGCAGCAGTAAGGAATATTGGTCAATGGACGCAAGTCTGAACCAGCCATGCCGCGTGAAGGATGAAGGTCCTCTGGATTGTAAACTTCTTTTATGGGGGACGAAATCTACGTTTCTACGTAGTCTGACGGTACCCTAGGAATAAGCACCGGCTAACTCCGTGCCAGCAGCCGCGGTAATACGGAGGGTGCAAGCGTTATCCGGATTCACTGGGTTTAAAGGGTGCGTAGGAGGGCAGGTAAGTCCGTGGTGAAATCTCTGAGCTTAACTCGGAAACTGCCATGGATACTATCCGTCTTGAATGCGGTGGAGGTGAGCGGAATATGTCATGTAGCGGTGAAATGCTTAGATATGACATAGAACACCGATTGCGAAGGCAGCTCGCTACACCTGCATTGACTCTGAGGCACGAAAGCGTGGGGATCAAACAGGATTAGATACCCTGGTAGTCCACGCCCTAAACGATGGATACTCGACATACGCGATACACTGTGTGTGTCTGAGCGAAAGCATTAAGTATCCCACCTGGGAAGTACGACCGCAAGGTTGAAACTCAAAGGAATTGGCGGGGGTCCGCACAAGCGGTGGAGCATGTGGTTTAATTCGATGATACGCGAGGAACCTTACCTGGGCTAGAATGCAGTCTGACCGTGGGTGAAAGCTCATTTTGTAGCAATACACAGATTGTAAGGTGCTGCATGGCCGTCGTCAGCTCGTGCCGTGAGGTGTTGGGTTAAGTCCCGCAACGAGCGCAACCCCCATCACTAGTTGCCATCAGGTAACGCTGGGAACTCTAGTGAAACTGCCGTCGTAAGACGCGAGGAAGGAGGGGATGATGTCAGGTCATCATGGCCTTTATGCCCAGGGCTACACACGTGCTACAATGGGACGGACAAAGGGCTGCCACTTAGCGATAAGGAGCCAATCCCAAAAACCGTCTCTCAGTTCAGATCGCAGTCTGCAACTCGACTGCGTGAAGCTGGAATCGCTAGTAATCGTATATCAGCAATGATACGGTGAATACGTTCCCGGACCTTGCACACACCGCCCGTCAAGCCATGGAAGCCGGGTGTACCTAAAGTCGATAACCGCAAGGAGTCGCCTAGGGTAAAACTGGTAACTGGGGCTAAGTCGTAACAAGGTAGCCGTATCGGAAGGTGCGGCTGGAATACCTCCTTTTTAGAGCTTAGCTCACCAGATGTTTCTTCGGAGACACACTATTTAGGTAGCGCGCTTGTTGTTTTCCTTTTTCTTTCAATTTTATTGTTCTTTACAATGGAACCCGTAACTACGGGGGCTACAAACCAAAGAGATCCGTAGCTCAGCCTGGTTAGAGCACTACACTGATAATGTAGGGGTCAGCAGTTCAAATCTGCTCGGGTCTACCAACGAAAGGCCGGGGGATTAGCTCAGCTGGCTAGAGCACTAGCTTTGCAAGCTAGGGGTCATCGGTTCGACTCCGATATCCTCCACAGGGAAGTGATGTTGGGTTAGTGAGGATGATGTTTTGTTAGTTCTTTTCTTTCTTTCTTTTAGATGCGGCATCCGCAGGGATGGCCTACACCTGGCGAACAGGTAACATCTGACAAAAGCCGCCCACGGAATGGTGGTTGAGTAAAAGGTGATCTGCCTTATGAGTGTCTACTCATTACTGGTTACTGCTTCCTCATCCTCCTGGTGGACCGGGAAGTTCTTTGACATATTGGAATCAAAAAGTTGTTAATCGTGATGAGTAATCACACGATCACATAGGATAATAGATCAGTAAATTAGTAATAATGGATGGTCTTTTCTGAAGTGGTCGGGTAACAAATACAATTTCTAAATTTTTTAAAGCAAGTAAGGGCACATGGTGGATGCCTTGGGTCTGAGAGGCGACGAAGGACGTGGTAAGCTGCGATAAGCCAGGGGGAACTGCACACGAGTATTATATCCCTGGATCTCCGAATGGGACAACCCAGCACGCTGAAGGCGTGTTACACCGCAAGGTGAGCCAACCCCGGGAACTGAAACATCTAAGTACCGGGAGGAAAAGAAAATAAATAATGATTCCCTGAGTAGTGGCGAGCGAAACGGGAAGAGCCTAAACTTGAGGAGCGTGCTCCTTGAGGGTTGTAGGACTGCATTTAGAAAGAGTCATCAAGCGGAACCTTCTGGAAAGTGGGGCCATAGAGCATGAAAGCTGCGTACGCGTAAATTGACTTGGACGAGCAGTATCCTGAGTAGGGCGGGACCGGAGAAATCCTGCCTGAATCTGCCAGCACCATCTGGTAAGGCTAAATACTCCTCAGACACCGATAGTGAACCAGTACCGTAAGGGAAAGGTGAAAAGCACCCTAAACAAGGGAGTGAAATAGTACCTGAAACCGTGTGCCTACAAGCGGTCGGAGCCTTAGTAATAGGGTGACGGCGTGCCTTTTGCATAATGAACCTACGAGTTACTCCTCACTGGCGAGGTTAAGTTCTTAAGTAACGGAGCCGTAGCGAAAGCGAGTCCGAACAGGGCGTTTAGTCAGTGGGGGTAGACGCGAAACTTTGTGATCTATCCATGGGCAGGCTGAAGGTGTGGTAACACACGCTGGAGGGCCGAACGCGTAAACGTTGAAAAGTTTTGCGATGACCTGTGGATAGGGGTGAAAGGCCAATCAAACTGAGAGATAGCTCGTTCTCCCCGAAATGTTTTTAGGAACAGCGTCGCATTTTAGAAGTTTATGAGAGGTAGAGCTACTGATTGGGCTAGGGGGCTTCACCGCCTACCAAACCCTGACAAACTCCGAATGCTCATAAATATCTGCGGCAGTGAGGCTGTGGGCGCTAAGGTCCATGGCCGAGAGGGAAATAACCCAGAATAACAGCTAAGGTCCCTAATACGTAGTTAAGTTGATCAAACGAGGTGAGGTTTCTATAACAGCCAGGATGTTGGCTTGGAAGCAGCCATTCATTTAAAGAGTGCGTAACAGCTCACTGGTCGAGAGACCTTGCACGGAAAATAATCGGGCATCAAACTACGAACCGAAGCTTTATGTTGCACACTACGTGTGTATACGGTAGGGGAGCATTGAAGCAGCATCGAAGGTGTACGGCGACGTATGCTGGAGCGGCTTCAAAAGAAAATGTAGGTATAAGTAACGATAAACAAGGTGAAAAACCTTGTCGCCGAAAGTCTAAGGGTTCCTGATCAACGTTAATCGGATCAGGGTTAGTCGGGTCCTTAGGAGAACCCGAAAGGGGTATCTGATGGAAAACTGGTTAATATTCCAGTACCCGCATTAGTTTCGATGGGGTGACGCAGTATTGAAAGTTCCTCGCACTTACGGAATAGTGCGATTAAGGTTGTAGCTATAGGTTCTCCAGGTAAATCCGGAGAGTCTGGCAAAGACTGAAAGTACACCAAGGCTTCGGCTACGGTGAGTGAACCTAAAAGCTGCCGAGAAAAACCTCTAAGGTTAGGCTAATGCGGCCCGTACCGCAAACCGACACAGGTAGACGGGAAGAATATTCTCAGGCGCTCGGGTGAGCCGTGGAGAAGGAACTAGGCAAATTGACGCTGTAACTTCGGGATAAAGCGTCCCTACTTCGGTAGGGCACAGTAAAATGGTTCAACCAACTGTTTAACAAAAACACAGGGCTCTGCAAAATCGCAAGATGACGTATAGGGCCTGATACCTGCCCGGTGCTGGAAGGTTAAGGAAGGATGTTCGGGGTAACCCAAAGCTTCTGACTGAAGCCCCAGTAAACGGCGGCCGTAACTATAACGGTCCTAAGGTAGCGAAATTCCTTGTCGGGTAAGTTCCGACCTGCACGAATGGTCTAATGAGTTGAACACTGTCTCCTCCACGAGCCCGGTGAAATTGTAGTATCGGTGAAGATGCCGGTTACCCGCCACGGGACGGAAAGACCCCGTGAACCTTCACTACAACTTTGCATTGATTCTGAGCAACCGATGTGTAGGATAGTTGGGAGACTGTGAAGTGGCCTCGCCAGGGGTCATGGAGTCATCGTTGAAATACCAACCTTCGTTTGCTTAGGGTCTAATCCCCGAAATGGGAAACAGTGCATGGTGGGTAGTTTGACTGGGGTGGTCGCCTCCTAAAAAGTAACGGAGGCTTGCAAAGGTTCCCTCAGTACGGTTGGTAATCGTACGAAGAGCGCATCAGTATAAGGGAGCTTGACTGTGAGACAGACGCGTCGAGCAGGGGCGAAAGCCGGCTGAAGTGATCCGGTGGTTCTGTATGGAAGGGCCATCGCTCAAAGGATAAAAGGTACTCCGGGGATAACAGGCTGATCTCCCCCAAGAGCTCATATCGACGGGGAGGTTTGGCACCTCGATGTCGGTTCGTCACATCCTGGGGCTGGAGAAGGTCCCAAGGGTTCGGCTGTTCGCCGATTAAAGTGGCACGTGAACTGGGTTCAGAACGTCGCAAGACAGTTCGGTCCCTATCTGTGGTGGGCGCAAGTAAATTGAGAGGACATGACCTTAGTACGAGAGGACCGGGTCGTACGTACCGCTGGTGTATCTGTTGTGCCGCCAGGTGCAGCGCAGAGTAGCTATGTACGGACAGGATAAACGCTGAAAGCATCTAAGCGTGAAACCTTCCTCAAGATGAGTTTACTTTTAAGGGTCGTCAGAGACGATGACGTTGATAGGCTACAGATGTAAAGCTAGTGATAGCAAAGTCGAGTAGTACTAATTGCCCGTACGCTTTAATTTTTATTATTACCTCCGGTTAGCAACGATTCCAATATGTCACCTTATTTGCCTCCCCACCCCCTCCCACGGAGGGACGAAGGAACGGCACGCATCATTAGCGTAATCAGTAGCGAATAACTCATTATTCCTTACTCATTACTCATCGAATTATGGTGGTTTTGCCGAGGGTGTTCACCTCTTCCCATCCCGAACAGAGAAGTTAAGCCCCTCATGGCCGATGGTACTGCACCAACATGCGGGAGAGTAGGTAGCCGCCATATTTATTACAAAATCAGCCCCACAGTAATGTGGGGCTTTTTTTATGCGC
>NZ_BAAHAL010000019.1:0-4645 GCF_054777635.1 Flaviaestuariibacter terrae | reverse complement strand
GCACCCGGTAGCTGCCCGGGCGCGGGAAGGAGTGGGTGAAGGTGCCCGCCCCGGAGGAGAAGCTCAGGTTCTCATCCAGGAACTGCCACAGGAAGGTGCTGCCGGTAAAGGGATGGCCGGGCTGGGGAATGGTGGTATTGGTGAACTCGAACTTGAGCGAGTCGCAGGGATTGAGCTTGCGGAACACGAAGTCGGGTGTGGCCTTCACCACCCCCACGCGGATGTTCACGTACGAGGTATCGCGCACGTTGCAGCTGTTGGGGTCTACGGCAATGAGGCGCGCCCGGTAGGTGCCGGCGCTGGTATAGGTATAGCTCGAACTGGGGTCGGTGGTGGTCTGGTCGGTCACGCCATCGCCGTTGAAGTCCCACTCGTAGGTGACGGCGTTGGCCACCGTGTCGCGGAACTGCACCGTCAACGGCAGGCAGCCCGCCGTATCGCGCACCACCCCGTTGATCGACGACTGGATCCCCGCCGCAAGACCCGCCAGGTTCAACGCAATCTTGATCATGCCAAGGTTCCAATCCGGAGAGGGATTATCCGGCGACCAGGAACCCGGTGTCGTAGGCCAAAAGGCACGCTGAAGATTTCCGTTGGCGCAAGTCGCCTGGTAGATAACACCGTTGGCATCAAAGCGGCTCGTGCCGCCATCGACATGGTCCGGGAAACCGTTCGGCTCCTTCTCGCCAAAGAAGGATCCATACAACTGCGCGGTCGCGTTCTTCTTCAATACGAAAAAATAAAAATCCTTGCCGTCGGTCTCGGCAGGCGAGCTATACGGTGGATTCATCACCACGGCGTCGGGGGTTACGGGCAGACCAAAGGTCCCGGCCGAGTTGAACCCGGATGTTTTCCCGCCCCAGCCGGACACGTACACGTTCTCGCAGCGGTCCACCAAAAAAGCGGTCGGTGAAATATTGACGTCACTCGCATTGGCTGTGCCGAAAGCAAGCGAATAGATAAAGTCCGACAGGTCGGGTTGCAGCTTGGCAATGAACTGGCGCGCGCCCGGAACGTGGAAGGGCAGCGACTGCGGAACCTTCTCCCAGTCACCCATCGTCTGGCCCATAACATAGGGAAAGCCGCTGCGGTCGAACTGCACGCCATAGATCTGGTCGTACTGCGGCGTCCCGATAAACGTGCTCCGTACCACGTTGCCGCTGTTGGTCAGCTCGGTCACAAATCCATCGATGCCACCGTGGTTGCTGGCGCTGATCCCGCCGGCAAGCGCGAGGCTGCCGCTTGCGGTGCCGCCCCCAACATAGAGGTTGCCGTTGATCGGGCTCAGGGCCAGCACGTAGGCCGCATCCACGTCGGAGCCGCCGAGGCGCTGGGCAAACAAAACAGTACTCAGTGTTGGATCGAGCTTGAGCACGATGGCGTCCTGGTCGCCCTGCATGCTACCCGCGGCGGGAAAGTCGGCAGAGCGTGTGCACGAGGCGATATAGGCGTTGCCCGCAGCGTCCGCGATGACTTCGCTGCGGCCATTGTCACCGTAGTTATACAGGAGCAGGCTGCGCTGCTCGACGGCTGAAATATTGAGCCCATCGTCGCCGCTGCCGCCGATCAGCAGGCCGCCGACCAGTGCCGTGCCGGCCGGGTTAAGCTTGACCACACAGATATTGAACCCGCCCGGTGTCCCGGATGTTCCCGCGGGGCGAATGATCGTCGGAGCGGGGAAGTCGGCCGATGTTGTACGCCCGGCTACGAGCAGGTTTCCCGCCGCATCGCAGAAGAGGCTGTGCGGGTAATCCTCTCCGCTCCCGCCGATATAGGTCGCATAAACCCGCGCGCTTCCGTCGGCAGTCAGCTTGATGATGCCGATATCCTTGCGGCCGTTGTGGAAGTCGGTTTGAAACGCCCCTGAGCTGACCGGGAAGCTGCCGCCGAAAACGATGCCTCCTCCGAAGAACGAGCCGTCAGGCCCGTAGGTAGCCGTAAACCCGTACATCGAGGAATGGCTGCCGGAGAACGTGGAAAAGATGATCGTCGGGTCGATAACGAGCTCTTTCTTCCGGTCGTAATCGCGCAGCTGGTAGCGAAGCACACTATCCTTCACGCGGTAGGTGCAGCCGACGGTCTGCCGGCCGGCATCGTCGTACTGGTAGCAATAGGGCGGCAGCTCCCGCACCGTTCCGACGGATGTAGCGATGTCGAGTCCCTTTTCTTTCACCGTAAGCCCACCGGCGTAGGAGTAGCGCAACGCGATCTGCGCGGGATCGCCGCCGGGGTGAACAACGAGATCATACTTGAGACGCCCGCCTTCGGAATAATAACGCAGGTCGATGTTGGGATACAGATCGGTTACGGTAACGCCCTGGTAGTCGCGGCAGTTGCTGACCCAGTGAGCGGGATCATTACCGGTAATGTAGTTGCTTGCGCCGGGCAGTGGCTTGTCGGCCGAAATGCTTGCCGCGCTGTTGGCGCCGATAAAATCCGCGTGATAAACGTGCGTCCGCACAAGGGCGGGCTTGCCGCCGGGCTGCTGCCCGTGCACAGTAGCCAATGCGGAAGCGAGGTCGGCGGTATCCTGCAACAGGACGGTGAAGCCGCTCTTGCGCAGGAAGAAGGCGCCGGCCGGAACCTCGGCACGGTAGCGAACGGCGGCGTCCCACTGCCCTTTATTTTCGGTAAAGGCAAGAGGCGCTTTCGATTGGGCAAAAGAGGATAAGGTAGCCAGGAAGCATGCGGCAACAAGCAGTATGGTTTTCAGGTAGCGCATAAGAATCGGTTCAATCAACCAACAAAACAGACCGCCATTGGCTGTCCAAATTCGTGACGCAGTTGGTTTGTAGTTGTGTTTGAAGATACCGAACAAAAACGGAGCGCGGGCAAGAGCACCGAAACGGGTGCGGCATCTGCCTAGTTCTTGAAACTCGGGCAGATCGTTTGCCGGCGGTTGTAGCTATAGCGCTCGAATACGCCCTGCTTCACCAGCGAGAACTCGAGCGCGCCACGCGAGCCGTTATAGGTTTTGAGCGGCGACATCGTCACATCGTAGCTGAAGCTGAAAATATAATCCTTGAGGCCGAGACCGATCATCGGGATGATCGCTTCCTTGTAGCGGTAGTAGAGCCCGCCCACGAGCAGTTGCTCGCCGTCGCCTGAAAGGTTGTAGTGAACGTTGGCGCCGCCGACGGCCTCGAAGGAGCCGGCCTGCGTGCTGACGTAGATGTTGGGGTTCACGATCCACTGGTTGTTGACCTTGATGGAGCCGTTCAGGAAAGCCGTGTTGCGCATCGGGATGCGGTTGTCGATATCGTTGGCATCGTTCACGAAGAACGACTCGCGCGGCCGGTTGATGTGCATGACCGAAAAGCCGCCATTGACGTAGATGTTGCTGGTTGGGAAGTACGCGAAGTTCATACCGCCCTGCAGGTCGAAGTAGCCGACGTTGGTCCGGTCGAGGGCCGCGGAAGTGGGCAGCTTGTTGTCGAAGAAGTGCCCGTCGAACTGGTCGGGAAACTTAAGACCCGACGTGTTGATCTGCTTGTTGGCGTATCCAACGTTGAAGCCGAGGCTGAGGAGGCTTGAGTACCCGAGCATCTGGTGGTACGCTACCGAGCCGTACAGGCGCGTTGAGCTCAGGTTTCCTGCGCCGGCCACGTCTTTCATCACGAGGCCGCCAAGGCCGATCCAGCCGTTCTGGAAGCGCTCCTTCCCTACCGCCACATCACCGAATGCGCTCATGGTTTTATAGGGCACCGACATCACCGACGACCACTGGTTGCGGTAGTTGACACCGATACGGTAGTCGCCGTCGGGAATAAAGCCCGTGTTGGCCGGATTCGTCGAAAGCGGCGAGTTGAAGAACTGCGAGAAATGCAGATCCTGCGCGGTGGCCGTTCCGCCTGCCAGTACCAGGCTGCTCCATATGGTTAGAATGCGCTTCATCGGATCCTCCTCTTTTATCGGATTAGGGTAATATCACCTTTTTTGCTGGCCTTTTTCCCGTCGATGAAGGTCACCTCCAGGGTATAGGCATACACGTCCATAGGCTGCAGCTTGCCCCCGTAGGTGCCGTCCCAGCCAATGCGGCGGTCGTTGGTCTCAAACACCTTCTGGCCCCAGCGGTTCCAGATGGTAAAGTGCAGCGTGGCCACCCCAAAGCCGCGGGCATACACCACCGCGTTGCTGCCCCCACTCAGCGGCAAAAAGGCATTGGGCACGTCGATGGCCGGCTCCACTAGCGTCCGCACCCAGCGGCGCGCCGTATCGGGGCAGCCCGCCGGGTTGTAAGCAATCAACAATACCTCGAAAGAATCGGCCGTGTTGTACTCGTGGCGTACCGGCAAGCGGTCGCGGGTCAGCAGCGAGTCGCCGTCGCCGAAGAGCCACTTGAACTGGATGGCGTCGCTCGACGATGTGTTCTCGAAGCTCAGCGCCGTATTGGGCACCGGCGGCTGCGGCGCCACCGTGCCGATACCGGCCGTGGGCTTGTCGTACAGGGTAATGCGTACGCTCGTGGTATCGGTGATGTTGCAGGTGCCCGAGTCCACCACCGACAGGGTAATGGTGTAGGTACCGGGGGCGGCGTAGAAGTGCGGCGGCGGCGTGGAGGCCGTGGAGGTCGTGTTGTCGCCGAAGTTCCAGAGGAAGGTCTGCCCGCCCTGGGAGGCATTGGTCAGCGCGATGTAGGAAGGCG
>NZ_BAAHAL010000018.1:0-2192 GCF_054777635.1 Flaviaestuariibacter terrae | reverse complement strand
GTGTGTGGTGGCTGGTTTTTTGGCTGGTTTCGAATTTTGTGCAGCATGGATCCTTCTTTTTCCGGGGGGTTTGTGTTGTGTTCGTAGTTTTTTACGGAGAGTTTGATCCTGGCTCAGGATGAACGCTGGCGGCGTGCTTAACACATGCAAGTCGAACGATGATCTCCAGCTTGCTGGGGGGATTAGTGGCGAACGGGTGAGTAACACGTGAGTAACCTGCCCTTGACTCTGGGATAAGCCTGGGAAACTGGGTCTAATACTGGATATGACCTTCCATCGCATGGTGGTTGGTGGAAAGCTTTTGTGGTTTTGGATGGACTCGCGGCCTATCAGCTTGTTGGTGGGGTAATGGCCTACCAAGGCGACGACGGGTAGCCGGCCTGAGAGGGTGGACGGCCACACTGGGACTGAGACACGGCCCAGACTCCTACGGGAGGCAGCAGTGGGGAATATTGCACAATGGGCGCAAGCCTGATGCAGCGACGCCGCGTGAGGGATGAAGGCCTTCGGGTTGTAAACCTCTTTCAGTAGGGAAGAAGCGAAAGTGACGGTACCTGCAGAAGAAGCGCCGGCTAACTACGTGCCAGCAGCCGCGGTAATACGTAGGGCGCAAGCGTTATCCGGAATTATTGGGCGTAAAGAGCTCGTAGGCGGTTTGTCGCGTCTGCCGTGAAAGTCCGGGGCTTAACCCCGGATCTGCGGTGGGTACGGGCAGACTTGAGTGATGTAGGGGAGACTGGAATTCCTGGTGTAGCGGTGAAATGCGCAGATATCAGGAGGAACACCGATGGCGAAGGCAGGTCTCTGGGCATTAACTGACGCTGAGGAGCGAAAGCATGGGGAGCGAACAGGATTAGATACCCTGGTAGTCCATGCCGTAAACGTTGGGCACTAGGTGTGGGGGACATTCCACGTTTTCCGCGCCGTAGCTAACGCATTAAGTGCCCCGCCTGGGGAGTACGGCCGCAAGGCTAAAACTCAAAGGAATTGACGGGGGCCCGCACAAGCGGCGGAGCATGCGGATTAATTCGATGCAACGCGAAGAACCTTACCAAGGCTTGACATGAACCGGAACGGCGCAGAGATGTGTCGGCCACTTGTGGCCGGTTTACAGGTGGTGCATGGTTGTCGTCAGCTCGTGTCGTGAGATGTTGGGTTAAGTCCCGCAACGAGCGCAACCCTCGTTCCATGTTGCCAGCGGGTTATGCCGGGGACTCATGGGAGACTGCCGGGGTCAACTCGGAGGAAGGTGGGGACGACGTCAAATCATCATGCCCCTTATGTCTTGGGCTTCACGCATGCTACAATGGCCGGTACAAAGGGTTGCGATGCTGTGAGGTGGAGCTAATCCCAAAAAGCCGGTCTCAGTTCGGATTGAGGTCTGCAACTCGACCTCATGAAGTCGGAGTCGCTAGTAATCGCAGATCAGCAACGCTGCGGTGAATACGTTCCCGGGCCTTGTACACACCGCCCGTCAAGTCACGAAAGTTGGTAACACCCGAAGCCGGTGGCCTAACCCTTTTGGGGGGGAGCCGTCGAAGGTGGGACCGGCGATTGGGACTAAGTCGTAACAAGGTAGCCGTACCGGAAGGTGCGGCTGGATCACCTCCTTTCTAAGGAGCGCCTACAACTGTCCGTTCCACGTTGTGTGGGGTGTGGGGGTTGTCAGGAGTATGCCCATTGCGCAGGCGTTTGTTCTGCGGTGGGTGCTCATGGGTGGAATATCAACGAATTGATGGCTGCTGGTGCTGGTCGTGTTGAGTACGGGCCTGTGTTTCCTGCCTGTCCCTTTGGGGGTTGGTGGGGGGTGTGGGTTTGGGAAAGGCGTGGTTGGTGGTGGTGGTTTCATTGTTTGGCACACTGTTGGGTCCTGAGGCAACAGGAGTCCGCATTCCTTTGTGGGGTGTGGGTTGTTGGGGTTTCTGGTTTTCCTGGGCATGGCTGCCTGCATCTTGATCCCTGTTTTGTTTGGGGGTTGTGGGGTGCCGGTGGTGTGTTTACTGGGGTTGTTGTTTGAGAACTGCATAGTGGACGCGAGCATCTTAAAATTTTGTGTTCGCATACAACCGTTTACCGGCCTTTAGGGGTTGGTGTGTGTTGTGTGTGTGATCGTCAAGTTTTTAAGGGCACACGGTGGATGCCTTGGCATCAGGAGCCGAAGAAGGACGTGGGAATCTGCGATAAGCCTGGGG
>NZ_BAAHAL010000017.1:0-1956 GCF_054777635.1 Flaviaestuariibacter terrae | reverse complement strand
CTACGGTATCCTGGCAGGAGCCATTGGTAGCATAGAAGGGATAGTCGCCACTGGTGGTATAGGTCTGTCCATGCCACTGGTAGGATCCGCAGGCCGTAGCCGTGGTATCGCTGTGCAGGCCGCTGGCGATAGTGAGGTGCAGCACCGTAGTGTCGGTGCAGGCACCATTGGGAGTCGTGAAGCTGTAATCACCCGATGTGGTATACGTCTGTCCGTGCCATACATACTGGGCACAGGCCGTAGCGGTAGTATCGGTGTGGGTACCGTTAGCGATGGTCAGGTGCAGCACGGTGGTGTCGGTGCAGGCACCATTGGGAGTCGTGAAGCTGTAATCACCCGATGTGGTATACGTCTGTCCGTGCCATACATACTGGGCACAGGCCGTAGCGGTAGTATCAGTATGGGTACCGTTGGCGATGGTGAGGTGCAGCACGGTGGTGTCGGTACAGGCTCCATTGGGAGCTGTGAAGCTGTAGTCGCCACTGGTAGTATACGTCTGACCGTGCCATACATACTGGGCGCAGGCCGTAGCGGTAGTATCAGTATGGGTACCGTTGGCGATGGTGAGGTGCAGCACGGTGGTGTCGGTACAGGCTCCATTGGGAGCTGTGAAGCTGTAGTCACCCGAAGACGTGTAGGTAGCGCCGTGCCATACATACTGGGCGCAAGCCGTGGCGGTGGTATCAGTATGGGTACCATTGGCAATGGTGAGGTGCAGTACGGTAGTGTCGGTGCAGGCGCCGTTGGGGGCCGTGAAGCTGTAATCGCCAGATGTGGTATACGTCTGTCCGTGCCACTGGTAAGATCCGCAGGTCGTAGCGGTGGTATCGGTATGGGTGCCATTGGCAATGGTCAGGTGCAGCACGGTGGTATCGGTGCAGGCGCCATTGGGAGTCGTGAAGCTGTAGTCGCCCGAAGACGTGTAAGTAGCACCATGCCATACATACTGGGCACAAGCGGTAGCGGTGGTATCAGTATGGGTTCCATTGGCGATGGTCAGGTGCAGTACGGTAGTGTCGGTGCAGGCGCCGTTGGGGGCCGTGAAGCTGTAATCGCCAGATGTGGTATACGTCTGTCCGTGCCACTGGTAAGATCCGCAGGCCGTAGCGGTGGTATCGGTATGGGTGCCATTGGCAATGGTCAGGTGCAGCACGGTGGTGTCGGTGCAGGCGCCATTGGGAGTCGTGAAGCTGTAGTCGCCCGAAGACGTGTAGGTAGCACCATGCCAGGAGAAGGTTGCGCAGGCGGTAGCGGTGGTATCAGTATGGGTGCCATTGGCAATGGTCAGGTGCAGCACGGTGGTGTCGGTGCAGGCGCCATTGGGAGTCGTGAAGCTGTAGTCGCCCGAAGACGTGTAGGTGGCACCATGCCAGGAGAAGGCTCCGCAGGCGGTAGCCGTGGTATCGGTATGGGTGCCATTGGCAATGGTCAGGTGCAGCACGGTGGTGTCGGTGCAGGCACCATTGGGGGCTGTGAAGCTGTAATCTCCAGATGTGGTATACGTCTGACCGTGCCACTGGTAAGATCCGCAGGCCGTAGCGGTCGTATCGGTATGGGTACCATTGGCGATGGTGAGGTGCAGCACGGTGGTGTCGGTACAGGCGCCGTTGGGAGCTGTGAAGTTGTAGTCGCCAGATGTGGTATACGTCTGTCCGTGCCACTGGTAAGATCCGCAGGCAGTAGCCGTGGTATCGGTATGGGTACCATTAGCGATGGTCAGGTGCAGCACGGTGGTATCGGTGCAGGCGCCGTTGGGGGCCGTGAAGCTGTAGTCTCCACTCGTGGTATACGTCTGTCCGTGCCATACATACTGGGCACAAGCGGTAGCGGTGGTATCAGTATGGGTGCCGTTAGCGATGGTCAGGTGCAGCACGGTGGTATCGGTGCAGGCACCATTGGGAGTCGTGAAGCTGTAGTCACCCGAGGACGTGTAGGTGGCACCATGCCAGGAGAAGG
>NZ_BAAHAL010000016.1:0-1872 GCF_054777635.1 Flaviaestuariibacter terrae | reverse complement strand
GGGACCTAAGGCGAGGCCGACAGGCGTAGTCGATGGACAACGGGTTGATATTCCCGTACCGGTGAAGAACCGCCCATACTGAACAAGGGATACTAACCACCCAAACCGCTTTCCCGTGGTCTTCGGACCCAGTGTTGGTGGGGAGCGTGGGACCTGATCTTGGGAGGTAAGCGTATTAACAGGTGTGACGCAGGAAGGTAGTCGGGCCGGGCGATGGTTGTCCCGGTCTAAGGATGTAGGAGGGATCATAGGTAAATCCGTGGTCCTGGTTTGGATACCGTCTCTGAGACCCGATGGGCCCCACCTTTGGTGGGGATCCGATGATCCTATGCTGCCTAGAAAAGCATCGGCGTGAGGTTCCAACTGCCCGTACCCCAAACCGACACAGGTGATCAGGTAGAGAATACTAAGGCGATCGAGAGAATTATGGTTAAGGAACTCGGCAAAATGCCCCCGTAACTTCGGGAGAAGGGGGGCCCCAACCGTGAACCACACTTGCTGTGGGGAGGCGGATCGGGGCCGCAGAGACCAGGGGGAAGCGACTGTTTACTAAAAACACAGGTCCGTGCGAAGTCGCAAGACGATGTATACGGACTGACTCCTGCCCGGTGCTGGAAGGTTAAGAGGACCGGTTAGCCCCTTGTGGGCGAAGCTGGGAATTTAAGCCCCAGTAAACGGCGGTGGTAACTATAACCATCCTAAGGTAGCGAAATTCCTTGTCGGGTAAGTTCCGACCTGCACGAATGGAGTAACGACTTCCCCGCTGTCTCAACCATAAACTCGGCGAAATTGCACTACGAGTAAAGATGCTCGTTACGCGCAGCAGGACGGAAAGACCCCGAGACCTTCACTATAGTTTGGTATTGGTGTTCGGTGTGGCTTGTGTAGGATAGGTGGGAGACTGTGAAGCTTGGACGCCAGTTCAGGTGGAGTCATCGTTGAAATACCACTCTGGTCACTCTGGATATCTAACTTCGGCCCGTAATCCGGGTCAGGGACAGTGCCTGATGGGTAGTTTAACTGGGGCGGTTGCCTCCTAAAAAGTAACGGAGGCGCCCAAAGGTTCCCTCAGCCTGGTTGGCAATCAGGTGGCGAGTGTAAGTGCACAAGGGAGCTTGACTGTGAGAGAGACATCTCAAGCAGGGACGAAAGTCGGGACTAGTGATCCGGCGGCACATTGTGGAATGGCCGTCGCTCAACGGATAAAAGGTACCTCGGGGATAACAGGCTGATCTTGCCCAAGAGTCCATATCGACGGCATGGTTTGGCACCTCGATGTCGGCTCGTCGCATCCTGGGGCTGGAGTAGGTCCCAAGGGTTGGGCTGTTCGCCCATTAAAGCGGTACGCGAGCTGGGTTTAGAACGTCGTGAGACAGTTCGGTCCCTATCCGCTGCGCGCGTAGGAAATTTGAGAAGGGCTGTCCTTAGTACGAGAGGACCGGGACGGACGAACCTCTGGTGTGTCAGTTGTACTGCCAAGTGCACCGCTGATTAGCTACGTTCGGATGGGATAACCGCTGAAAGCATCTAAGCGGGAAGCCTGCTTCAAGATGAGATTTCCATACACCATTTGGTGTGAGAGGCCCCCAGCCAGACCACTGGGTTGATAGGCCGGATGTGGAAGCGAGGACTAACGACTCGTGAAGCTGACCGGTACTAATACGCCGATAACTTGACACACACAAACACCAAAATGCTACGCGTCCACTATGCGGTTCCCAACCAACAACCCCGGGAACCACGGAAACACAACACATAACTACATACAGTTGTAACCACATACTTCCCACCCCTTGAGGACCACACCACACGGTGAACAAGTCCACGGGGGACGGGTAAACAGGTTACGGCGGTCATAGCGTGGGGGAAACG
>NZ_BAAHAL010000015.1:0-1183 GCF_054777635.1 Flaviaestuariibacter terrae | reverse complement strand
TCTTTCGCTACTCATGCCTGCATTCTCACTCGTGTAGGCTCCACCGCTGGTTTACACCGCGACTTCACTGCCCACACGACGCTCCCCTACCACTCCAAACGCCTGAACCAACCCACAAGGGGCGGCTTGGCTAATATTTGAAATCCACAACTTCGGCGGTGTACTTGAGCCCCGCTACATTGTCGGCGCGGAATCACTTGACCAGTGAGCTATTACGCACTCTTTCAAGGATGGCTGCTTCTAAGCCAACCTCCTGGTTGTCTGAGCAACTCCACATCCTTTCCCACTTAGCACACGCTTAGGGGCCTTAGTTGGTGGTCTGGGCTGTTTCCCTCTCGACTATGAAGCTTATCCCCCACAGTCTCACTGCTGCGCTCTCACTTACCGGCATTCGGAGTTTGGCTGACGTCAGTAACCTTGTAGGGCCCATCGGCCATCCAGTAGCTCTACCTCCGGCAAGAAACACGCAACGCTGCACCTAAATGCATTTCGGGGAGAACCAGCTATCACGAAGTTTGATTGGCCTTTCACCCCTACCCACAGCTCATCCCCTCCATTTTCAACTGAAGTGGGTTCGGTCCTCCACGACGTCTTACCGTCGCTTCAACCTGGCCATGGGTAGATCACTTCGCTTCGGGTCTAGATCACGCCACTCACTCGCCCTATTCAGACTCGCTTTCGCTACGGCTTCCCCACACGGGTTAACCTCGCGACGTAACACTAACTCGCAGGCTCATTCTTCAAAAGGCACGCCATCACAGGAACAAGCCTGCTCTGACGGATTGTAGGCACACGGTTTCAGGTACTATTTCACTCCCCTCCCGGGGTACTTTTCACCTTTCCCTCACGGTACTGGTCCGCTATCGGTCATCAGGGAGTATTTAGGCTTACCAGGTGGTCCTGGCAGATTCGCACGGGATTTCTCGGGCCCCGTACTACTTGGGATACTCTCCAAGCGGCAGCACGCATTACAGCTACGGGACTCTCACCCACTCCGGTCGGGCCTTCAAACCCGTTCACCTATACGCCTGCACTCACTTCACCAGCCCGGCAGAACTGATACGGAAAGTCCCGCAACCCCAGAGATGCAACGCCCGCCGGCTATCACACACCACTGGTTTAGCCTCATCCGCGTTCGCTCGCCACTACTAACGGAATCACTATTGTTTTCTCTTCCTGTGGG
>NZ_BAAHAL010000014.1:0-967 GCF_054777635.1 Flaviaestuariibacter terrae | reverse complement strand
GGGACCGGAACCAGTGCGCGTGTGTGTCACCCTCCACATAGGTTCCGTAACCAAACAGTTCTCCAGTCTCGTCGCGGGTGCGGGCCACAGCGAAGACGATCAGCGGCCAGGCTCCGGCGTCCCACCCGTCGGATCCCCAGTTCGGCAGGGCTGACCAGGCGGTGCCTTCGAGGGTTTCCATCCAGTCGTACCCGTCCCCCATCCGGTCATCGACGGGAAGCCCCGGGACAGCAACGGTCTCATTGGTGTCTGTGGTGGTCATGCGGGTCCTCGTTGCAACGCTCATGGGTTTGCTCCTTTAGTTCACGGGCCGGGTCGGAGACCTTTGGTGACCAGCAGTTCCGGTTCCCTCTCCCCCACCATTTTCTTTGCCTGCTGGCGGAGCATCGCGGAGCTGTGCCCGACGGAGGCGGTGCCAACCCATGAGGGCAAGTGGGCAGGAGTTTGGTGAGGAAATAAGCGACGTAGGAGCGCCGAACCGAAGTCCTGGACGCGCAGCCGGCCGCAGGCCGGTTGAACCGCCGGAGCGGGCACGTATGATCCAACGGACAGCAGCAAAAGACAGAGAAGATTCTTTACTGTCCGAGCGGTAGCGAGGCCCGAATGGTGTGGCCGTAGGCTAAAGCCGTCCCGGTGATGGAGTCATCCCGGCAATGTAAGAAGGGTCAGGCCGCCAGAGGAGCTGGAACGGCTGGCGGGGGCCCGTACATGGTCCCGTCCCGCAGCATCGCCCAGAGGACGTTGAGTCGGCGTCTGGCCAGCGAAAGCACCGATTGGGTGTGGGTTTTACCTTCAGCGCGTTTGCGGTCGTAGTAGGTCCGTGACGCGGTCGAGCTTCTCAGGCTGGACATGGCCGCCAGGTAACAGACTCTGAGGAGCCGGCGGTCGTACCGCCGTGGCCGGTGGTGGTTGCCGCTGATTCGCCCCGAGTCCCGTGGGACCGGGGCCAGACCGGCGACACCAGCCA
>NZ_BAAHAL010000013.1:0-700 GCF_054777635.1 Flaviaestuariibacter terrae | reverse complement strand
CGGCATGGCCTGGCTCAGCGCGTACCTGCCCGCGGAGCAGGCGCACGGGATCTTCAACCGGGTCGACGCAGCGGCACGTTCGCTTCAGGGCCCGGACGAGGGACGCACCCTGTCCCAACTCCGGGCCGATGTGTTCGCTGATGTCCTCACCCACACCTGCACCGGCGACCCCAAGCGGGGCACCGGGTACCGCGGGGTCGGCGCTTCCGTGTTCGTCACCGTCCCCGTCATGACCCTCCTCGGACACCAACGAAAAGACTGGCAACAGCAGCGCGAGGACGCCGGCATGGCGGAACCCGCTGGGACGGCGCCGAACCCAGACAGCAACGCACCGGATGTGGCGGGTTGCGAGAACGGGTTGTTGGAAGGGTACGGTCCGATCGACCCGGAAACCGCCCGGAACCTCGCCGCACACGCCCCAAGTTTCACCCGGATCCTGGTCCACCCCGAAACCGGTGCAGTACTCAGTGTCGGCAGGAACAGATACCGGCCGCCCAAACACCTGCAGGACTGGGTCCGGATCACCAACCCCACCTGCATCCATCCCGGCTGCAACCGATCCTCGTGGTCCTGCGAAATCGACCACGTCACACCCTGGGCACACGGCGGGAAAACCGCACTGGATAACCTCAAACCCAGATGCAAACTCCACCACATGCTCAAAACCGAAGGCATCTGGCCAGTCGGACACGACGACGAG
>NZ_BAAHAL010000012.1:0-660 GCF_054777635.1 Flaviaestuariibacter terrae | reverse complement strand
GCACCGATACTACGGTACTGCACCTCACTATCGCCAGCGGCCTGCACAGCGATACCACGGCTACGGCTTGTGGATCTTACCAGTGGAACGGACAGACCTATACCACGAGTGGGGATTACAGCTTCACCACGACCAACGGAGCCTGTACCGATACTACCGTGCTGCACCTCACTATCGCCAGTGGCTTGCACAGCGATACCACGGCCACGGCTTGTGCCCAGTATGTATGGCACGGACAGACCTATACCACATCGGGAGATTATCCCTTCTATGCAACCAATGGCTCCTGCCAGGATACTACCGTGCTGCACCTCACCATCGCCAGTGGCTTGCACAGTGATACCACGGCTACCGCCTGCGGATCCTACCAGTGGCATGGACAGACCTATACCACGAGTGGTGACTACAGCTTCACCACGACCAACGGGGCTTGTACCGATACTACGGTACTGCACCTCACTATCGCCAGCGGCCTGCACAGCGATACCACGGCTACGGCCTGCGGATCTTACCAGTGGCATGGACAGACCTACACCACGAGTGGGGATTACAGCTTCACCACGACCAACGGAGCCTGTACCGATACTACCGTGCTGCACCTCACCATCGCCAGTGGCCTGCACAGCGATACCACAGCTACGGCTTGCGGATCCTACCAGT
>NZ_BAAHAL010000011.1:0-601 GCF_054777635.1 Flaviaestuariibacter terrae | reverse complement strand
GCAACAGCAACCCCGCTTTGGAGCGGCTGTAGTCAAAGGATCTCTCCAGCGCCGGGAAGTACTCGAGCAGTTGCGCGCGGAGCCGGTTGATTGCCCGGGTTCTGTCCATCGCTTTATCTGCACGACGGGCGGTGAGGATTCTCAGATCAACACTGACCTCATCACCCACCCGTAGCGGCTGCAAGTCCCGGCGCATCCTGGCCTGGTCGGCGATCACCGCCGCGTCCTTCGCGTCGGTCTTACCGTCCCCGCGGTAGATGCGCGAAGCATGGTGGACAGTGCGACCCGGGATGTACAGCAGCCGCTGATCGTGGGCGGACAGCAGGGCAATCAGCAACGCCGCTCCCCCATGATTCAGATCAGTCGCCCACGTCAGCTCCCCACCGTGCCCGCCGAGGCTCATGACCTCCGAGATCAGGTCGAGCAGTTCACTCTCGTCGTTGGGGACTTTCCGGGACAGCAGCCGCTGTCCTTCTGCATCGATGACTACACAGTGATGATGAGTCTTACCGGCGTCGATCCCGGCCCAAAGGTTCGGCAAAGCTGTCTCCGATCTGTCAATGAACAGGTACACCCACAGACAACTGCGCCGTCGTGTCCT
>NZ_BAAHAL010000010.1:0-557 GCF_054777635.1 Flaviaestuariibacter terrae | reverse complement strand
GCTGACCCCGGCGCGGCGATGGTATCGACGTATGTGGTTGCCGCGGATGGCACTTTCGAGGAGCCGACGGTTGTTGAGGCGGAGGCGCTGGGATCGTTTGGCGACGCGCAGATCGCTGCGGTGGGGGATCAGGCGGTGGTCTTCGACGGGGAATCCGGGCAGCTGGTCCTGCCGAATGGTGAGGTTGTGACCCTGCCGGATGCTGCCGGCGGCCGGTTGCAGCAGAGCGGACCGGCGGGCAGCTTCGCGGTGGTGGCGACGCCGACGTCGTTGATCAAGCAGCCGCTGAATGGCGGGGATCCGGTCACCACACCGTTGGATTCGACCGGGGTTCCCGCCGCGCCGGTGCAGTTGGATGGTTGTGTTCACGCAGCCTGGGCCGGAGCCGCCGCCTACGTCCGCGACTGCGTCGATGACGCAGGTGACCAGCGCAAGGAAATCCCCGAACTCGGTGCGGAGTCGGAGCTGGTGTTCCGGGTGAACCGCAGTGTGGTGGTTCTGAACGATGTGAACGCAGGGGACGTGTGGCTGGTCCTGCAGAACATGCAGCTCGTGGA
>NZ_BAAHAL010000009.1:0-523 GCF_054777635.1 Flaviaestuariibacter terrae | reverse complement strand
TTGACCTTGGTGTTGTCGAAGATCACAGAATGCGACTTGTCGCCGAGGAGCTGGGGGCCGAGGTCCGGAAGGTGGGCGGCGATGGTCTCCGAGGCCACGTGGACCAGCTGGGGTTGCGGTGCTCCGGCTGCCTCCGCGAAGATCTCGTAGATCCGGTTCCAGGGCAGGAACTCATCCGAGGTGATAGTGAAACTGTCTCCGATCGCCTGCGGAAGTCCCAGCAACCCGACGAACGCCTTGGCGAAGTCAGTACTGTGCGTCAGCGTCCACAGGGAGGTGCCGTCACCGTGCACCAGAACCGGGCGGCCGGCCCGCATCCGCGCAATGTCCGTCCAGCCGCCGGCAATGGCGA
Organism: Flaviaestuariibacter terrae; assembly: GCF_054777635.1. Lineage (NCBI taxonomy): Bacteria > Pseudomonadati > Bacteroidota > Chitinophagia > Chitinophagales > Chitinophagaceae > Flaviaestuariibacter > Flaviaestuariibacter terrae. Next base: position 171 of record NZ_BAAHAL010000009.1, on the reverse strand, counting down.
TCTTCGTGTGGTCGTAGGTATGTGATGGCCGCACGATGGTGACGGGAAACCCTCGTTCCCGGTACTCCGCCACCAGCAGTTCCTCGCAGGCGATCTTCTCGCGTGAGTACTGCCAGAACGGATTGCGCAGCGGAGTCGATTCCCGGATAGGGAGCGCCGCGGGCGGCTTCT
>NZ_BAAHAL010000008.1:0-1921422 GCF_054777635.1 Flaviaestuariibacter terrae | reverse complement strand
GCACCCGGTAGCTGCCCGGGCGCGGGAAGGAGTGGGTGAAGGTGCCCGCCCCGGAGGAGAAGCTCAGGTTCTCATCCAGGAACTGCCACAGGAAGGTGCTGCCGGTAAAGGGATGGCCGGGCTGGGGGATGGTGGTATTGGTAAACTCGAACTTGAGCGAGTCGCAGGGATTGAGCTTGCGGAACACGAAGTCGGGTGTGGCCTTCACTACCCCTACACGGATGTTGACGTACGAGGTATCGCGCACGTTGCAGCTGTTGGGGTCTACGGCAATGAGGCGCGCCCGGAAGGTGCCGGCGCTGGTATAGGTATAGCTCGAGCTGGGGTCGGTCGTGGTCTGGTCGGTCACGCCATCGCCGTTGAAGTCCCACTCGTAGGTCACCGCGTTAGCCACCGTGTCGCGGAACTGCACCGTCAGCGGCAGGCAGCCCGCCGTATCGCGCACCACCCCGTTGATCGACGACTGGATCCCCGCCGCAAGGCCCGCCAGGTTCAACGCAATCTTGATCATGCCCAGGTTGCAGCCGCCCGATGGGTTGGTGGGCGACCAGGAGCCGGGCGTTGCGGGCCAGTATGGGTGGGGCGATCCCATGCAATTGGCGCAGGTTGCCTGATAGATAACACCGTTCGCATCGAAGCGGCTCGTTCCGCCATCCACGTGGTCGGGGAAGTTGTTGGGGGCATTCTCACCAAAGAAGGATCCGTAGAGTTGGGCCGTCGCATTCTTCTTCAGTACGAAGAAGTAGAAATCCTTACCGTCCGTTTGGCCGGGCGATGTATAGGGAGGATTCATTACCACGGCATCCGGTGTAACCGGGAGTCCCAATGTACCCGACGAGCCAAAGCCGCCGGCAATACCGCCCCAGCCCGATACATATACGTTTTCGCAGCGATCTACCAGAAAGGCTGTCGGTGAAATGTTGACGTCGCCCGCGTTGGTAGTACCGAATGATGTAGAGTAGACAAAGCCGCTGAGGTCGGGCTGCAGCTTGGCAATGAACTGCCGCGAGTTGGGCACATGGTAAGGAATGTCGCTGGGATAGGGCTCCCAGTTGCCGAGCGTCTGGCCCATCACATAGGGAAAGCCGCCGCGGTCAAACTGCACGCCGTAGATCTGGTCGTACTGCGGCGTCCCGATAAAGGTCGTGCGCACCAGTGTACCGTTGTTATACTGTGCTACGAAGCCATCTGCGTCGCCGTGGTTTGTGGGCGAGAAAGAGTTGCTGCTCTGTGGAAGCGTGCTGCTCTTGGTGCCACCGGCTACGAAAAGGTTGCCGTTGATCGGGCTCAGGGCCAGCACGTAGGCCGCATCATCGGCAGCGCCGCCGAGGTAGGTTGCCCACAGCACGTCGGTCATCGAGGGGTTCACCTTCACCACCACGGCATCCTGCGCGCCGGCGAGGGTCGATCCGTTGGTTACAGGGAAGTTGCTGGAGTGGGTGCAGGTGGCCACGTAGGCATTGCCGGCCCCGTCGAGGATGACCTCGCTGCGGCCATCGTCCCCGTAATTATACTGGAGCGAGTTGCGGCTTCGCACCGAAGAGATATTAACGCAGTCGTCTTCCGACCCGGCAATGCGGATGCCGCCGATAAGGCCGCTGCCGCTGGCATTGAGCTTCACCAGGAACAGGTCGAAGCCACCCGGAGTGCCCTTCGTAACCGAGGCGGGGAAGTTGGCCGAATTGGTGCGGCCTGCCACGACGAGGTTGCCAGCGGGATCGCAAAAAAGGCTATGGGGCTGCTCGTCGGCCGAGCCACCGATGTAGGTGGCATACACGCGGTTCGACCCGTCGGGGGTCAGCTTGATGATGCCGATATCCCAGCGGCCGCCGGCATGCGATTCTTGGAAGGCGCCCGAGTTGGTAGGAAAGCCCGCGCCGTCTACGATACCGCCACCGAAGAAAGACCCGTCGGGGCCATAGGTTGCGGTAAAGCCCCACATGGTGGGCGCACTGCTTCCGGCGAAGGTGGCAAATACAATGGTCGGGTCGATCACCAGCACTTTCTTCTCATCATAGCCACTAACGCGGAAGCTGAGGGTGCTGTCCTTGAGGCGGTAGCTGCAGCTCACCGTTTGCCGGCCGGCATCGCCATACTGGTAGGCGTAGGGCGGCAGCTCCTGCACGGTGCCCACGGAGGTGGCGATGGACAAAGCCTTCTCGCTGAGCGAAAGGCCATTGGTATAGCTGTAGCGGAGCGCAATGACATTCGGGTTGCCGCCGGGTTGCACGATGAAGTCATACTTGAGGCGACCGTTCTCCGAATAGTAGCGCAGGTCGATGTTGGGATAGAGATTGCGGACCGTCACGCCCTGGAACTCGCGGCAGGCGGAGCCCCAGCGGGCCGGGTCGTTGCCCTGGATGAAATTGACAAGGCCGGGCAGCGGCTTATCTGCTTCGAATACAGGCGCCGGGTTGGCACCGAGAAAATCCGCGTGGTATACATGCGATTTTACCAAAACGTTGTCGGCTCCTTTCTCGTTGCGGTGCAGCATGTCGAGTGCGCGCACAAGGTCTGCGTTATCGCGTTGGAGTACTGTGAATCCTCCGTTGCGGAGGAAAAAAGAACCCGCGGGCACCTCGGCGCGGTAACGCACAACGGAGTTCCACTGGCCTTTGTTCTCAGTAAAGGAAAGGGGCCGGTTGTTTTGTGTCCGGGCTGCCAGGGTAAGCAGGAAGCACAAGGCGGACAGTATGGTCTTCTTCAGGTTCAAGTCTCTCGTAAATTAAAACAGAATATACGTATGCAGTATTGCGCGCGAACTGTTAAGAAATGCGGCTCCACGGAGTTTTTCCCATCAGGGACAAAAGGTACTGTTTCAATCGCACATGTTCGGCCGACTCCAGTTCCGGATCTTCTTCCACCAACTGTTCGGCAAAGGCCTTGGCCGCGTCGAGAACGGTTTTGTCTTTGACAAGGTCTGCCAGCCGAAAGTTTAACGAACCGCTCTGACGGGTTCCTTCAATCTCTCCCGGACCGCGTAGCTCCAGATCTTTTTCTGCAATTTCAAAACCACTGTTCGTGGCGCACATGATCTTGATGCGTTCCCGCGCGTCATTGCTCAACTTGGGGCCTGTCATCAGGACACAGTAGCTTTTTTCGGCGCCCCGGCCCACCCGGCCACGCAGCTGGTGAAGCTGGGAAAGTCCAAATTTTTCCGCACTTTCAATAACCATCACCGAGGCATTCGGTACGTTCACGCCCACCTCGATCACCGTGGTGCTCACTATGATGTGCGTATCGCCCTGGACGAAGCGCTGCATGTTGGCGTCCTTCACCTCGGGTGTCTGCCGGCCATGCACCATGCTGATGCGGTAGCGCGGCTCGGGAAAGAAGGCCTTTACATTTTCATAGCCCTGCATCAGGCTTTCGTAGTCCACCTTTTCGCTTTCTTCGATGAGCGGGAAGATCACATATGCCTGCCGTCCCTTTTCGAGCTCGGAGCGGATGAACTCCATCACGCGCGAGCGCTGGTCGTCGAGGCGGTGCACCGTATGTACGGGCAGGCGCCCCGGCGGGAGTTCGTCCATCACGCTGCAATCGAGATCGCCGTAAGCCGTCATCGCCAGCGTCCGCGGAATCGGTGTTGCAGTCATCACGAGCACATGCGGCGGCAGCGCCGCTTTCTTCCAGAGACGCGCGCGCTGAGCCACACCGAAGCGGTGCTGCTCGTCGACGATCGCGAGCCCGAGGTTCTGGAACTGCACCACCTCCTCGATCAGCGCATGGGTCCCGATCAAGATACGTACAGAGCCCCCTGCCAGTTCGCTCAGGATCTTTTTTCTTTCGGCGGTCTTTGTGCTACCCGTAAGAATACGGACCGGCAGACCCATAGGCGCCAGCAATTCGGTGAGGCCCTTGTAGTGTTGCTGGGCGAGGATCTCGGTGGGCGCCATCAGGCAGGCCTGGTAGCCATTGTCGTTGGCCAGCAGCATCGCCAGCAGGGCCACGATGGTCTTGCCCGAGCCGACGTCGCCCTGCAGCAGGCGGTTCATCTGGTGGCCCGAGGCGGTATCGGTGCGGATCTCCTTGAGCACGCGCTTCTGGGCACCGGTAAGCGAGAAGGGAAGATGCTCCCGGTAAAACGTATTGAACAGCTCACCCACCTGGTCGAACACGACCCCGCGCGACAGGCGGTGCCGCTCCGAGCGTGTGCGGGCAAGACGTACCTGTGCGATAAAGAGCTCCTCGAACTTGAGGCGCCGCAGTGCGTGGGTGCATTCCTTCGGGTTGCGGGGAAAGTGGATGCCGCGGTAGGCCGCGTAGCGTCCGAGCAGCTTTCCTTTTTCGAGGATGTAATCCGGAATATTTTCGGGAAGCTCCGATGGAGGCAGGATATCGATCAGGGCCTGCACCAGCTTGCCGATGGGCCGCGCGCCAAGGCCGCGGCTTTTGAGTTTTTCGGTGGTGGAGTATACGGGCTCCAGTGTGTCGGGGACGGCGCCGGGGTTAAAGGCTTCGATCTCGGGGTGCACGAGCTGGGGCTTACCCATGAAGAACGACAGCTTGCCGAACACCGAGTACTGCGCGCCCTCGCGGAGCAGCTTCTCCACCCAGCTGAGTCCCTTGAACCAGGTGAGCTCGATGGTCCCGGTCTCGTCGCGGAGATAGGCCTGTAGGCGGCGGCCCGACTTCTCCCCTGTTGTTTCTTTATAGGTCAGGAACCCGCGCACCTGCACATAGTCGAGTGAGGGGTTGAGATCGATGACGGAGGTAAAACGCGTGCGGTCGACATGACGATACGGGAAATGATGCAGCAGGTCGCCGAAGGTGAAGATGCCCAGCTCTTTTTTGAGCAGGTCGGCCTTCTGCGGTCCCACGCCCTTCAGGTATTCGATAGGGCTTCCCAGTATGTTCGTGATGGTGGCGATGGCGGCGGTGTTTTCGTAAAATTAAGGCAGAGCAGTGTTCGGGAACCTCGCGCAGACCAAGTTTAAGCAGGTTTTTGGGAACGCAAAGACAATAAGAAAACACTTGGAGCGCGAAGAAAGCAGTGGGCGCGACGGTAGCTATCTATGGACGGCCAAGCCTCTATTGCATCGACGAGACTACCCTTCGTAGACAAAGCGTCTCGCGTGGCGAGACATCCGCGAAGGGCGAACTAACGAATCTGGAATCGCACCGATCGGCGCCTGCGTAAACTTTTCAATTGAGTCCTGTATGTCATCTTTCAGCAACGCTTCGCTATGTTCCGCGCAGCGGAACGCTTGACTTACGATGAGGCCATCGAGGAAAGGACCCGGAAATCCGGGACATCCGGCCCATCGGCCACTCCTCTGCGCCCTTCCCAAAACTCCGCGCCCAGCTATTTTCTTCTGGTCTTGGCGTAAAAAAGTATCGAACGAACCTCAGCGCGCTTTTTCCCAGAGGACGCTCTGCTTCCCCTTTTTGTAGCGCCACCAGCCGGCGAGCAGGCAGGCATTCATGAACAGGAAATAAAAGGGCACGGTGCTGAGAAAAAACGCGCGGTTGTATCGGAGCAGCAATGCACCGGTGGCGGCGAGGCCGTAAGCCAGCAGCTGTCCGTACCAGAGCCAGTCGTAGATCGGGGCCGGCTGCGTCCAGGCAAGCAGCGCGTTGAGAACAAAAAGCAGCGGCAGCGCCGGCGGGCAGAAGGCCCAGCGAAGCCAGCGGCGCACCAGGAACTGGAAGGCAAGCGCCGGGTAGCGGAACAGCCGGCGCCACGAAAGCCGATCGAGCAATTGGAAGGCACCGGCGCCGATACGCACCTTGCGCCGGCGCTCGTCGGCGAGGGAGGCCGAGGGTGCCTCAAGCGCGTAGGCGGCGGGCTCGTAGGCAATCCGGTAACCCTGCATCCCTACGTGCAGCGACAGGGCGAGGTCGTCGAGGATGCTATCTTCGGGAAGCGCCGTGAAGAGCGAGCGCCGGAGCGCAAACAACTCGCCGGCGGCTCCCACCACGCTATAGAAAGCGGCGTCGAGGCGCTTCAGGAACGATTCGTAGTGCCAGTACCAGCCTTCGGCGAAACCCATTCCCGAACTATGCTGCACACGCTTCTCCCCTGCCACCGCGCCCACGCGCGCGTCGGCAAAGTGACGCAGCAGGAGCTTTAATGCCTGGGGCGCGAGCTCGGTGTTGGCATCGCTGAAAACCACGAGGGGCGTTTGTACTGAAAGCATCGCCCGGTTGAGCGCCGCGGTCTTGCCGCGCCGCGCGGGATCGTGCAGAACGCTGATGCCGGGATAGTTGCGCCATGCTTCGTCCGAGCCGTCGTCGGAGCCGTCGGTAACGAGGAGTACATGGAGCCGCCCCGGCGGGTAATCGAGGGCGAGGCTGTTTTGGATCTTGGCCGGAAGCTGGCGGCCTTCGTTGTAGGCGGCAATCACAAGCGTAACATCGGGCCAGTCGGAAAGCTGCGGCGAACGCCTTCGGCGAAGCAACAGAAAGGGCCACAGCAACAGGGGATAGCCCACGTAGGCGAAGAAGACTCCCGCGAGCAGGAGCCAGAAAAGAGCCACGGCCAATCCCATACGCCGACGAAGATAGTTTACGGTTTACAGTTTGCCATTTTCCGGAAAATCCTACATTTGCAATCCCACGCCAACTTAGCTCAGCTGGTAGAGCGATTCATTCGTAATGAATAGGTCGTCAGTTCGAATCTGATAGTTGGCTCGCAGGACCCCAGGCAACCGGGGTCCTTCTTTTTTCCGGTCGGTTTGGAATACGGGTACCCTCACGGAAATCGGGTCCTGCCATCGATCCGACCTCGCCCGCGCAAATCCATTCCGACGATTTACCCGTACCTCCCGACGCAGTGAAAAGAAGGAGAAACTTTTTTTACCCGCAAGTACCCGAACCTATATTAGCAGCTCAAATCCTCAGCCCTTGAACAAGCCTACCCTGATCTTGTATGCCGATGATGACGTGGATGACCGGGAAATGCTTCAGCAGGTTTTCGCGGAGTGCTCCGGCAACCCGTTTCTTGCGTTTTCAACCGGTGATGACCTTATCGAATACCTGCAGGGCCATGTAAACGACGTGTGCGTGGTGATCCTCGACATAAACATGCCGCCGAAATCAGGGACCGAAACGCTGGCCGAAATACGGCAGGATCCGAAATTCAGCAGGCTGCCCATTGTTATTTATACAACTGCCAGCTCGCCGCTCGCGAAGAAATCCATCGACGCGCTGGATGCGTTGACGATGACAAAAGCGAGCTCACACCAGGGCATGGTCGAATCCGCCAGGAAAATACTGGCCTATTGCGAATCGTTCCGGCCGACGAGGCTGTAAGCAGGAAAAGCCTGCAGGACTTCCTGTTTTGCGCGTTGTTAGCCGTGCATCCGCCGCCCCATTGTGGTTGATGGCGATTCCCATTTGTTGCAGCTTGCTCGCATTAGAGGCAGGGCGTGTTAAACGTTACCCGGCAAGCCGATTGGAGACCGAACCGACTATGATGGCGACGGCGGAACGTGGGGCCAGCCCGGGCTTCCGGGCCGCAACCGCTATGCGGCGCACGTGCAGCGCAGCACCACGGCTACCAATAATCCCAACCGCCAATTCATTGCAGAAAAAAAAGCAGCCCCCAGCGCTGCCTTTTCTATGCGCTTTGTTCACTGGAATACTATTTGCCCCTTAGGATGCCGAATGAATTACCAGCACATGAAAGCCAGGATTCGCTTTAAGACGAAAGAAGAACTGCGGGAATACCTGAATGAGATCGGAGTTCCGGAACACACGTTTGGCCGCATTGATACGGACGCCACCTTTGGCGAATTCACCGAAGCACAGCTCGAACTGGCGCGCAACGCCTTCAACGCCGAGATCGAAGAGGATTAGCTTTAGCCACGCCCGCGCTTCGGCAGGGCATCGATTCCCCGGCGCACGAATTCCTGCGCCTCCTTCCGCAACGCCGGGTCGCCCGCGCCCATCAGGGCCAGCAGCTTGCGGCACTCGCGCAGGTACCTGGGCGCAAAGCCGGGATCGTCGGCCACGATCTCACGGGTATTGTCCAGGATGTCGGCATACTTGACTGTTTGTGCTTCCGCGCTGATGCTGCTCATCCGCTCAGCCTCGGCTTCCTTACGGCGCCTGCGGTTCCACTTGGGAAAGGCGGCGTGGGTATACACATCGGTAAGCTCCACGACCAGTTCCAGGATATGGCCGGCCTCTTCGGGAGAAAAGAGCGACCGTAGAAATACAAGCAGCTCCTCCGGTATAACGGGCGTGTCCTCCAGCACGTCGTGGAGCAGCGCAGCAGCCAGTATGGCACGAGGCGCCCCGACACCGGCGAGCCGCTCCATAACGCGCAGCGGGTGCACGATGTAGCGGTCAGCGCCGTACTTGCGTAGCTGCGTTCCGTGCGCCCTGTCGGCGAAGTCGCGAACCTGTTCCAGCAGTGTATCCATTTCCGGTTCCGTATTTCTACGGGCGAACACCTGCCCCACCGGGGATATAGGGGGGCTGTGTGCGCCGGTTTCTTTGCCGGAATGCGCCGAAATACCATGCCAGCCCGTCCGTGGCGGCCGGAGGCGCGGGGAGCATGGCCGGAAAAAAGAGGAGCTGGGAATGACCCGGCCGTAGTAACTTACGCAATAACTCTGCTACCCTTAACACACACGACTTGGAAACATCGACCCCCCATTCCATCTTCGAACTGCTGCTCGAATCCGGGAAAACCATTTCCTCCGAGATCGAGCTGGAAACGGTAGTTCAACGTGTCACCGACATCGGCACCGAGCTTTCGGGCGCCCAGTTCGGTGCTTTCTTTTATAACGTCGTTGACGCCTCCGGCGAGTCGCTGGTGCTGTATACGATATCCGGGGCGCCCCGGGAAGCCTTTTCCCGCTTCCCGATGCCGCGCAACACCAAGATCTTCGAGCCGACCTTCCTCGCCCGCGGTACCGTTCGCTTCGACGACGTCACCAAAGTGCCCCAATACGGCCAGAACCCGCCCTACCACGGCATGCCCGAGGGACATCTACCGGTTCGGAGCTACCTGGCCGTTCCGGTTGTAAACCCGTTTACCCGCGAAGCCATCGGCGGCCTTTTCTTCGGACATCCAGAGGTGGGTGTATTCACCGAAGCTTCGGAAAAGCTCATCGAAGGCATGGCCATCCAGGCCGCCATCGCCATGAGCAATGCGCGCCTCTTCGAGGAGAAGCGGCGCATGGAGCGCAACCTCCAGGAAGAGCGCGACCAGTACCGTGCCATCTTCGACGCGAGCTCCGACTCGATGATCATCTACAACGAAAGCGGGATCATCGTCGAGGCCAACCCCTCGGCCTGCCGGATCTTCGGCTACAGCTACGAGGACCTCATCGGGCAACCGGCCGAGCGGCTTTTTGCCAACCCCCATGATTTCACGCAACTGAAAAATACGGCCCTCGCCGGCCACCGCTATTCGGGCCGCAATACGCGGATCCGCCGCGACGGTTCCTTCTTCGACGTTGAATACCATGGCTCCCGCTTTATCTACCGCGGCCGCCCGCACGTGCTTTCCGTATCCCGCGACATCACCGAGCAACTGCGGCACCAGGAAGAATTGCGCCAGCAGGAACTGAAAACGCTCGCCCTTCTTGAAAGCAAAGTGCAGGAGCGCACCTCCGAGCTCGAGCAACGCAACTACGATCTGCTCCAGTTCGCCTCGATCGCTTCGCACGACCTGAAGGAGCCGGTGCGGAAGATCTCGATGTTCAGCCAGATGCTCGAGGAAAAGCTCGGCGAAACGCTCGAGCCAGGCACCGCGCGCTACCTCGCGAGCATCGTTACCTCGTCGCGGCGCATGCTGCGCCTTATCGACGACCTGCTGGCCTTCTCGCGCCTGTCGCACGCCGAGCTCGCCTTCGAGCCCGTCGACCTCAACGCGTTGCTGACCCGCATCCAGGAAGACCTCGAGCTGCCCATCCGGGAGAAGGCGGCGCAGCTGCATATCGGCAAGCTTCCCACGATCGATGGCATCCCGCTGCAACTCGGACAGGTGTTCCAGAACCTCATCGCCAACTCGCTCAAATTCGTGCCCGAGGGGCGACATCCGGAGATCCGCCTCGAAGCCGGGCGCCGCTCCGGAATCCGCGGCCCGGAATGGGTGCTCCACTACTCCGACAACGGCATCGGCTTCCGCCCCGACCAGGCCGTAAAGATCTTCGAGGTATTCCAGCGGCTGCATACCCGCGAGAAATACGAAGGCACCGGCGTTGGCCTCGCCATCGTCAAGCGGATCATCGACCGGCACCACGGGCATATCAGCGCCACCGGCGCCCAAGGAGCGGGGGCGCAGTTCGAGATCGTGCTGCCGGAAAAACAGGCGGAGCAATAACCGAAAGGTTCAGCTGGTTCAGGAGATTCAGGACGTTTAGCGGGTCACGGAGTTATTGACAGGACCGATATACCCGCCTGCGCAATCGACATGGGTTATATTTGCGCTATGACCCTGCAGCAACTCGAATACATTGTCGCCGTGGATACGCACCGCCATTTCGTGACGGCCGCGGAGCATTGCCATGTCACGCAGGCAACGCTCAGCATGATGATCAAGAAGCTGGAAGAGGAGCTCGGCGTGAAGATCTTCGACCGGAGCCGGCAGCCGGTGACACCAACCCCGCTCGGCACCGAGATACTGGCCGGCGCGCGCCGCACGCTCGACGAGGCCCGCCAGGTGCAGGAACTCGTACACGCGGTGCGCGACGAGGTGAGCGGCACGGTGCGCATCGGCGTTATTCCCACGCTCGCTCCCTTTCTTACCCCGCGCTTTCTGCCGGCGCTGCTCAGCGCGCACAGCGGACTGCAGGTGAAGATGGCCGAGGCGCACACCGACGAGCTCGTGGCGCGTTTGCAGGCGAACACCATCGACATTGCCATCCTCGCAACACCACTCGGCGTTGACGGGCTCAGGGAGCAGCCGTTGTTTTACGAGCGCTTCTACCTCTACGCCGGCAGCGACGAGCCCATCCTGAAAAAGCCGTCGGTATCGCCGGCCGACATCGGGCGGAGCCGCCTGTGGCTACTGGAGAAGGGCCACTGCCTCCGCGCCCAGGCCCTGCAGCTTTGCGCGCTGCAGCAGCACGACGACGAGCGCCTCGCGTTTGAAACCGGCAGCCTCGAGATGCTGCTCCGCCTCGTCGACGCGCAGGGTGGCCTGACGATCGTACCCGAGCTGGCCATCGACGGCCTGACGCCCCAGCAACAAAAGAACATTCGCCCCTTCCGCAACCCCGCACCCGTGCGCGAGATCAGCCTTGTAACGGCGCAGCACTATGCCCGCCGCAAAATCGTATCGGTATTAGCGGCGCTCGTAAAAGCCCACCTCCCGGAAAGCCTGCACGAGCGCTACCGCAAGCAGGTGCTGGCACCCGTATAACTACGGGATGGGCTAGCGCCCCCCTTCCTCTGCGTAGATCTCGTTCACCACGCGCCGCTCCAGCTCCGCATCCCCGTTCGTCAGGCGCTTGTTCTTCCAGCTGCCGCGCGCAAACACGGCGAGGCTTACCAGGGCAATGACCACGTTGGCCGCCGGGAATGCATACCACAGGCCATGCAGCCCCAGCGTTGAATGCTTCGACAGCACGTAGGCCAGCGGGAACTGCAGCACCCACTGCGAAGCCATGGTAAGCAGCATGGGAATGATCATGTTGCCCGAGGCGCGGAACACACCCGAGATACAAAGCTGCAGCCCCAGGAAGCCCCAGGCCGGCGCCATGGTGCGCAGGAAGACGCTCGCTTCGCGGATCACGTTTTGGTCTTCGGGAACGAAAAATGTAGCGAAGGAGCGCGCGAGAAGAAATACAAGCACGCCGAAGACCGTCATCCCGATAAAGCCCATCTTCGCGCCGAGCCGCGCCGCCTGGGCGGCGCGCTCCACGCGCCCGGCGCCGATGTTTTGACCCACCAGGGTGGAGATCGCCATCGATAGTCCCATCGCCGGGATCATCACGAGCTGCAACACGTTGGAGCCGACACCATAAGCCGCCATGGCCAGTGTGCCGAAGGAGGCCAGCAGGAAGGTCATCATCATGATCCCAAGCGCCCGCATCGACTGCTCGATCGAAGCCGGGAAGCCAAGCGCGAAGGCGCGCCGTATGTACGACCACTCGGGGCGGAAGTCGCGCCAGCGCAGGTGAATGCCCTGCTTCCCGCGAAAGAGGATCGCGATGCCGATCAGGGCGGCCAGTGTTTGGGTGATGAAGGTCGCTACGGCCGCGCCCATAACACCGAGCGCGGGTATCGGCCCCCAGCCGAAGATCAGCGGCGGGTCGAGCGCGAAGTTGAGTACGACGGTGCCCAGCACGATCCACACGGGAAGCCCGGGCCGCCCGACGCCGCGCATAAAGGACTGGAACACGAAGAAGGTAAAGTTGAAGGCAAGCCCCGCGAAGGATACGCGCATAAAGCCGAGCGCGCCGTCGTACACATCGGGCGCCACGCCCATCAGCCGGAGCAGGTACGGTGCCCCGGCGAAGCCGATGCCACCGAGCAGTGCCGAAACAAGGAGCACCATGAGCAGCGTTTGCGCCGCCACGTGGTTGACCATCGCAGCGTTGCCGGCGCCGGCATACTGCGCGATCAGCGTGGAGCCGGCGATCGCGAGACCGGCGCCCAGGGCAATGAGGAGAAACGACACCGGTGTGCTCACCGACACCGCGGCCACGGCAGCGCCGCCAATGCGGCCTACCCAGAAAGCATCGATCAGCTGGTAGGCAGCCTGCAGCACGTTGGCCAGCACGATCGGCACGGCCAGCCGCAGCAGCACGGGCGCAATGGGGCCTTCGAGCAAATGACGCGTCGGGCCGGAGGCGGGTGGAGTGTCCATGCCGCAGGAAGCAAAAAAACAGGACCAGCCTAAAACGTCAGCACCACTTTGCCCCGCGTGTGCCCCGTTTCCACTTGGGCATGTGCGGCCGCCATCGCATCAAACGGGAAGCGGTGCTCGATCACCGGGCGGAGGTGCCCCGCTTCGAGAAGACGCGCCAGGTCGCGCATATCGGCACCGCTTGATTGCACTAGGTAGTTCTCGGCGCGCAGCCCGCGTCTTTCGGCTTCGGAGGCTACGGGTTCCTTGGCGCCGCCCACGATCGATACGAGCAGGCCACCGGGCCGCAGCACGTCGAGCGAGCGAAGGGCCGTATCGCCGCCAATGGGGTCGAGCACGAGGTCAATATCGGTAACGGCCTTGCTGAAATCCCGGGCATGGTAGTCGATGACTTCTGCGGCGCCGAGCTGCCGTACAAGCGTATGGTTGGCACCCGAGGCGGTGCCGATAACATAGGCCCCGATCTGCTTCGCGATCTGCACGGCAAAATGCCCGACGCCGCCGGCGGCCGCATGCACGAGCACCCGTTGTCCGGCGCGAAGCCCGCCGCGGTGCACAAGCACCTGCCAGGCTGTAAGCGCGGCCAGCGTGGTCGCCGCAGCTTCTTCCGTAGAAATACCGTCCGGGATCCTGGCGAGCTGGTCGGCGGGTGCGGTGACATGTTCCGCATAGGCGCGTCCGGAGCCGGGAAAGTTGACCATCCCGAACACGCGGTCGCCCTTCGCCCAATCGGTTACGCCGGGCCCGACTTCTTCGACGGTGCCGGCTACGTCCCAGCCGAGTATCGCCGGCGGCGCCTCCTGGAGCTTGCTGAAAAAGGCGCCCCCCTTGCGGGTCTTGATATCAACCGGGTTGACGCTTATCGCTTCTGCGCGGATCAACACTTCCCCCGCGGCAGGCCGGGGCCGGTTGATTTCCTTGTAGTGCAGCACGCTGGCATCGCCGGGCTGCCCGAGAACGATTGCTTTCATATATCGGCAAATGTTTTTGTTTGAAACAGGGGCGCGACCAGCTCGAGGGAATGAGCGCGCGCATCGAGATCATAAATATGCGCCGTCAGCATCAGCTCGTCGACGCCGGTTTCCGAAACGAAGTCGGCCAACCCGCCGGCAACCGTATTTCTACTGCCCACAAACGAATAGTGCGCGAACTGCCGCACGGCCGCTTCCTCGGCAGGCGTCCACAAGCCTTCCATTGAGTCCACGGGTGGCGACAGCGGGCGGCGCTTGTTGCGGATAAGCCCGAGCACGAGCTCGTAGTAGGAAGTGGCGAGTCGCCCCGCTTCCTCGTCGCTGTCGGCCGCAATGACCGACACGCAGGCAAGCGTGTAGGGCTCCTGCAGGTATTGCGAGGGCTGGAAGCGCGCGCGGTACACGGCAAGCGCCTCGTGCAGGTAGGTCGGCGCGAAGTGAGACGCGAAGGCAAAGGGAAGTCCCAGCATGGCCGCCAGCTGCGCGCTGTAGGTGCTCGATCCAAGTAGCCATACGGGCACCTCTGCGCCTTCGCCCGGGATAGCGCGAACGCGTGCTTCCGGATCGCGCGGGGCGAGGTAGCGGAGCAGCTCCACAACGTCGTTGGGAAAATCATCCGCGTTCTGAAGAGAGCGACGCAGGGCGCCCGAGGTAAGCGGATCGGTGCCGGGCGCGCGTCCAAGGCCAAGGTCGATGCGACGGGGATAAAGTGCTTCGAGGGTTCCGAACTGCTCGGCGATAATAAGCGGCGCATGGTTGGGCAGCATGATACCGCCGGCGCCAACGCGGATATGCTTTGTATGCCCGGCCACGTGCCCGATCAACACGGCGGTTGCTGCCGATGCGACGCTCTCCATATTATGGTGCTCGGCAAACCAGTAGCGTGTGCAGCCGAGCCGCTCCGCCAGCTGCGCGCCGGCCACGCAACGCGCGAAGGCGCTGGTAACGGAGCCGCCTTCGACAACGGTGGCAAGGTCGAGTACGGAAAGTGGTATCTGCGAAAGGGTTTTGGCCATAGGTTTTCGTTAACAGGAAGCTGCAAGGTAGGACGCGGCCAGCCACGCATTTGCCGGCCAAGCGCTGCAATCTGCCGGTAAACCGGCAGCCCTTCCATTAAACAGTAGAGCCCGTGCAGAGTCTTAGTACTACGAGGCAGCATTGCCCCGGATACACTAACCTCAAAAATGAAAAACAGCATGAAAAAGATTCTCCTCTCCTGCCTGCTCCTGGCAGGTGTACTCGGTGCTTCGGCCCAGGGCCGCGACAGCCGCCAGCGCTCCGCCGACATCATCCTCGGTGGTAGCAACAGCAACGGCAGCAACAACGGCAAAGACGGCTATGGCTATCCCGCTTCCGGCCGCGACGATCGCAACGACCGCGACTGGGACAAGGATCATGACGATCACAACCGCGGCTACGCGAATGGCTCGAATGGCGCCAACGACCGCTACCGCCTCGAAGAGGCCGCGCGTCGCATCAACGCCGACTACGACTACCGCATCAACCAGGTACGTGCCGACCGCCGCCTGCGCAACAAAGACCGCAAGCGCCAGGTAGCCGCCCTTGAGCAGGAGCGCGAGGACCGCCTCCGCTCGCTCTACGACCAGGGCCGCTACGCCCGCAACGATAACAGCCGCGGACGCAACTATTAAGTCGCACACCTCTCCGATTCGCTACTCGAAAAGACAAGCCGTTGCCGATACGGATCCCTATGAACAAATGGCCGCCTACGGGCGGTCATTTTTTGTACAGATGAAGCAAACGATTTCGATACCATCCTTGGGGTTCTGAAGGCTCTTAGGGTTCTAAAGGTTTTAAAGGCTCTCCGAGGTTCTTATGGTTGTTAGGGTTGTTAGATTTTTGTAGGCAGTCGAAAATTTGCTTTAAATGATTCCGTAACAACCGAGTTTCCTATAGGCAGGACTTGGCAGACCCAGGTTTCAAAAGAGCACGCCCTGTAAGGTTACCCTGTCCCTGGCTCCACGGCTCAGACACAGGGCTTTGAAACGGCGTGACAAGTTAGCGTCCTATAAGGGGCCATGTCTCTGGCCCCGCGTCGCAGGCCCAGGGTTTCGAAAAGGCGTGACAAGATAGCGCCCTATAACGGCGCCGTGTCTGTAGCCGCCAGCCGCAGCTCCTCGGCAATCGAGTGTTGTGAAACGCGCCCTGTAGGGGCGCCCTATCTCTATCCCCGGGGTCAGAGACTCGGGGTGTTCGAAACGGCGTGACGAGAGATAGCGCCCTGTAGGGGCGTCCTATCTCTAGCCCCGGGTCAAAGACTCGGGGTGCTCGAAACGGCGTGACGAGATAGCGCCCTGTAGGGGCGTCCTATCTCTAGCCCCGGGTCAAAGACTCGGGGTGCTCGAAACGGCGTGACAAGATAGCGCCCTGTAGGGGCGTCCTATCTCTAGCCCCGGGTCGCAGACCCGGGGTAAATCGCAAGGCAGTGGCAATCATGCGCCCTATAGGGGCGCCATGTCTCTAGCCCCGGGTCGCAGACCCGGGGTAAATCGACGGTAGTGCACCCGTGCGCCCTGTAGGGGCGCCGTGTTTATTCCGGGGGCTTAAGCCCCCGGGCCTACTGCACCAATTAAAAACCGCTGAATATTCCTGGCAATAAATCAAACGGGCTATACCGAATCCGTATTTATACGGAAAACGAAATCGGCTATCACCCGCATCAACATACATGCCCCGACATCATCGCCAGCACGAAGAGCAACAACCCGACCGGCAGCAGGGCAATGAAAAATGCCAGGGTGCTCAGCCAGCGCGGGTTCTCCGACCTGGGCGCCGACACGAGCAGCAGACCCAGGAAGAACAGGTAGAAAACCGAAAACCCTACCGCCATCCAGGTTCCCCCGTTGCCGGAACGAAACGCATCGGGCAGCAGCGACAGGAGCGCAAAGAGGCTATAGAGCGCAAAGAGCAGCCAGGTAAGGGAGCGCAGCACGATCATGCTCCAAATGTACGGAGCCCGGTGCAGCGGCGGTCAGTGCGTGGGCCCGTTGGCGGCCTGCACAAAGGCATCGAGGTCGCGGAAGGCCTTCACCTCGCGGGCGGCCTGCGCGCGAAGCGCTTCATCCGCCGCAAAGAACGACCGCAGTGCGGCCCGTAGCTCGGAGCGCGGCATCGTGTTTTCAAGGAGAACGATGTTGCCAGAGCGATCCTGCAGCAGCAGCGCCGACAGCGGCAGGTCGCCGATGTGACCGAGCATCGGGCGATCGGTGGCCAGGGTCCGGCCATGCGTATGTGGTACGAAATACAGGTTGAGGCTCCGGCCCAGGCGCAGCGCACGCGCGAGGAGCACAGTGGTCGTTCCGGGAAGCACGAGGCTGCGGTAGTGCGCTTCGATCCGGCGTTGCCGCAAACCGAAGCCAAGCATCTCGTTAGGGTTATAGTGATGACTGGTACCACCGGCTTCGACCGTGACACCGTCGGCAAAGGACTTGTCGCTTTCGCTGAACGAAAAGCTGTTGGGGAGCAGGATATGGCAGCGAAGCGTGTCGCCGGCGGGGAGCAGCACGTAGCCATCGGCCGACGAAGTCTGTGCGCCCGCGCGACTGGCGAACAGGAAGAGCAACAGTATTAATACGGAAAATATTCTCACAGCCGGTTCGCCTCCTCCGCCAGCACCTGCACGTCGTTGAACGAATCGATGGAGCGCTCCACCAGCGCCAGCAGGTCGGGCTGTCCTTCGAAGAAGCGCCGGAGCTCGCGCTGCAGCTGCTTGCGCGTCTGCACATAGGATAGCAGCAGGAAGCGGCCCTGGCGGTCCTGCAGCAGCATCCCCGCGAAGCTCCAGTGCGCGGCCCGGTCGGGTGGCGGCAGCTGGCTGGCCACGGGCGGCTTCCAGCGAACGATCCAGGGCGACACCGGGTACAGCGTGATCCGCGGGCCCATCACCAGCACGCGGGCAAAGAAGGGCCGCGCGTCGGGGCTCGGCTGCAGGCTGCGGTAGTGGGCTTCGAGGAGGCGCTGGCGCACACCGAAGGCCTTCAGCTCGCGGGCCGTGTAGTGCACGATCCCGCTGTCGCTGAGCACGTCCAGTCCGCTGCTGCCGAAGCCGTCGTAGCGGCTCTGGAAACGGTAGTCCTCGGGGAGCAGCACCGTGCGTCCGCGGAGCGTGTCGCCGCCGGGCAGCACCAGGTAGGCCTGGGCACGCATCCGTTGCTGCGCGGGGGCAGCGGCGGGAAGCAACAGGAGGAGGAAAAGCAGCTGACGGTACATAACAGCGATGGGTAAGCGGAAGATAGCTAAAAAAGATCGTTGCCGCGATCTTCCGGCTGCAGCTTGAGGTTCGGGAGGGCAGCTCCCTCGCCCGAAAAAGATTGCTTCGCTGCGCGCGCAATGACGTTCGAAAAATGGGCTATCAACTCAAAGCTCCCCATAACCCTCGAGCCAAGGTGCCTGTCCCACGCCAGCCCCAACTACAAACTCCCACCTTCGCTAAAAGCTTCGGCGGGCAGAGCCAAACTCCAAACTCCAACCTGGAAACCGGCAACCCGAAACCGGAAACCGGGCACCCCAAACTCCCGCCTCGTACCTTCGCCGCTATGGCCTCAAACTTCGAACTCTCCTCCTACCTCGAAAACCTCCGCATTCCCGCCCTCAACCCCATGCAGGAGGCGACACTCTTTGCCGCCCAGGAGCACGACAACCTGCTGCTGCTCTCCCCTACCGGGTCGGGCAAGACGCTGGCCTTCCTGCTGCCGCTGGTGCGGAGCATGAACGATGAGCCGGGCACGCAGGCCGTGATCGTGACGCCCTCGCGCGAGCTGGCGCTGCAGATCGAGGAGGTATGGCGCAAGATGAAGACGGGCCGCAAGGTGCTCGCCACTTACGGCGGACACAAGCGCGAGATCGAAGAGGCCTCCCTCGCCGGTGAAGCCCCCGCCCTGCTGGTGGGTACGCCCGGCCGCCTCGCCGACCACCTCCGCCGCGGCAACATCACGAAGGAAAAGGTGCGCTTCCTGGTGCTCGACGAGTTCGACAAGTCGCTCGAGCTTGGCTTCCAGGACGAGCTGCAGGAAGTACTCAGCCTCCTCCCCAACATCGAAAAACGCTTTCTCACCTCGGCCACCCATGCCGATAGCATCCCTGCCTTCGTGGGGATGACCGACGCCCATACCCTCGACTACCTGGCCGAAGAAGGTGCCGAGCCCGACACGGGCCTCGAGCTCAAGGCCCTCCGCGCCTCGGAGAAAGACAAGCTCGAAACGGTGTTCCGCCTCCTCTGCTACCTCGGCCGCGGCCCGGTGATCATCTTCCTCAACCACCGCGAAAGCGTGGAGCGCACCGCCTCCTACCTCAAGGAGCACGGTCTCTCCGTAGGCTGGTACCACGGCGCCCTCGAGCAGCGCGACCGCGAGATGGCCCTCGCGCGCTTCCGCAACGGGTCGTTCTCCTTCCTCGTCACCACCGACCTCGCCGCCCGCGGCCTCGATATCCCGTTCGTGCGCGCCATCGTGCACTACCACATCCCGACAACCGAGTCGGAGTTCACCCACCGCAACGGCCGCACGGCCCGCGCCGAGGCCTCCGGCACCGCCATCCTCCTCATCGCCCCCGGCGAAGAGCTCCCCGATTACGTGAAGGAGCCCGTGCCCTTCATCGAGCTCCCCGAAGAAACCGAGCTTCCCGAGAAGCCCAAGTGGGCCACGCTCTACATCGGCGCCGGTAAAAAAGACAAGATCAACAAGGTCGACATCGTGGGCTTCCTCTCCAAGGTCGGCAACCTCAAGCCGGAAGACATCGGGCTCATCGAGGTCAAGGACTTCCTCGCCTTCGCCGCCGTACGCCGCTCCAAGGCCAGCACCGTACTCCAGGCCATCAAGCAGCAGAAGCTGAAAGGGAAGAAGATCAAGATTGATATGGCGAAATAAGAAGGTTTTGGAAGGTTTTGGAGGGTTTTGAGGGTTTTGGAAGGTTCAAGGAAAAAGGGTTCAGGAAGGTTTAGAGAGGTTAGAGAGGTTGGGTTGAAACGTCTTTGCAAAGCGCTCCGCGCGGGCGGGGCAACGAAGCAGACGGTTGATCTATGTGGAGCATGCCTTAGCCCCGTCGCATTTCCGACACTTCCCATATTGCGAGGCCGGTTGCTTCGCTGCGCTCGCAATGACGTACAAATCCAGCTTCCGCAATGACGGGCTCGAAAACGTGGCCGCGCTTCGCGCAACTACAAACTCCCAAACTACAAACCACAAACTTCCCTCGCGTTCCGGCGCTAGGTTTGCTATGCAACCTTAGGAACCCCAAGAACCTTAAGAACCTTTCTTTTTTATGCGCACGAAACAACTGGGAAACTCAACGTTATTCGCATCCCGCCTCGGCCTTGGCTGCATGGGGATGAGCGAGTTTTATGGAACTCCCGACGACGCTACGTCGGAGCAGGTGATCCGCAGTGCCTACGAGCAGGGCATTACCTTTTTCGATACGGCCGATATGTATGGCCCCTACACCAACGAGGAGCTCGTGGGCCGCGCCGTAAAGCCCTTCCGGCAAAACATCGTGCTGGCCACCAAGTTCGGCATCGTGCGCGATGCCAACGACCCGTCGAAGCGCGGTGTCAACGGGCGCCCCGAGTACGTGCGGCAAAGCCTCGAGGGCTCGCTGCAGCGACTCGGCACGACCGTCATCGACCTCTACTACCTCCACCGCCGCGACCCGGCCGTGCCTATTGAAGAAACAGTGGGTGAGCTTGCCCGTCTTAAAGAAGAAGGAAAGATCCGCGCCATCGGTCTCAGCGAGGTCAGCGCCGACACGCTGCGCCGCGCTCACGACACGCATCCCATCGCGGCCCTGCAAAGCGAGTACTCCCTGTGGACCCGCGACCCCGAGGACGAGATCCTGCCCCTCTGCCGCGAGCTCGGCATCGCCTTCGTTGCGTACAGCCCGCTTGGACGCGGCTTTCTCACGGGCCAGCTCAAAAGCTACGACGACTTCGCCCCCGATGATTACCGCCGCCACTCGCCGCGCTTCCAGGGCGCCAACTTCCAGAAGAACCTCGACCTCGTAAGCAGGATCGGCGAGCTGGCCACCGCCAAGGGCTGCACGACCGCCCAGCTCGCGCTGGCCTGGGTGCTCGCGCAGGGCGACGACGTATTTGCCATTCCCGGCACCAAGAAGCTCAACTACCTAACTGAGAACGTCGGCGCGATGGATGTGACGCTCACGCCCGAGGAGCTCGAGCTGCTCGACCAGGTGGTTCCGAAAGGCGCTGCCGCCGGCGAGCGGTATCCCGAGGGGATGATGAAGAGCGTGAATCAGTAAAGGCCCACGCCTAGATTTGTTGGATGCAATTCGGTCTATTCAGCTTCGGCGACATTGGCAGCAACCCGGCCAGCAACGAAACCATCACGGCGCAGCAGCGCCTGCTGTATTTACTGGACGAAGCGGAGCTCGCCGAGTCGGTGGGCTTCGACGTGTTTGGTGTCGGGGAGCACCACCGCGTCGACTATGCCGTGTCGGCGCCGGCCGTCGTGCTGGGCGCCATTGCTGCCCGCACGAAGCGCATCCGCCTTAGCAGCGCTGTGACGGTGCTGTCGTCGGAAGACCCGGTGCGTGCCTACGAGCAGTTCGCTACCGTAGATCTACTGTCGGGCGGGCGTGCCGAGCTCATGGCCGGCCGCGGCTCCTTTATCGAATCGTTCCCGCTCTTCGGCTACGACCTGAAGGATTACGACACACTCTTTGAGGAAAAGCTCGAGCTCCTACTGCGCATCCGCGACTCAGTAATCGTCAACTGGCAGGGCAGGCACACGCAGACCATCAGCCAGCGTCCCGTATTTCCACGGTCGCTGCAGGAGCCGCTCCCCGTGTGGATCGCCGTCGGCGGCACCCCCGAAAGCGTTGTACGCGCCGCCCAATACAAGCTGCCGCTGGCGCTGGCCATTATCGGCGGACAGCCCGCGCAGTTTGTGCCGCTGATCAACCTGTACAAGGAAGCCTGGGCAAAAAGCGGCCACGATGCGGCGGCACTGCAACTGGCCGTCAACGGGCATTGCTTCGTAGCATCCACTACGCAGGAAGCACGCGATACGTTCTGGCCACCCTATGCATCGGTAATGACGCGGATCGGCCGTGAGCGCGGCTGGCCGCCGATGACGCGCGCTCAGTTCGACGCGGCCTGCGGCCCCAATGGCGCGTTGCTGGTAGGATCGCCGCAGGAAGTGGCCGACAAGATCGGGCGCTACCGGGAGCTGTTTGGCAATACCCGCTTCGCCGCGCAAATGAGCATCGGCGCGGTGCCGCAGGGCGCCCTCATGCGCTCCATCGAATTGTTTGGAAAGGAAGTGATCCCCAGGCTCGCGACGAAGCTGTGAGCCACAAAATAACAGGAGGATACCGTAGAAATACAGGCTAGCGCGCAGCGGTATCTACCGGGAGCAGCACGATAAACGTCGCACCTTCGTCCGGCCGCCCCTCGGCGCGGATGCTGCCGCCATGGTTCTCGGCCACCTTCTTGCAGAGGGCGAGCCCGATACCGGATCCGCCATAGGAGGCACGGTCGTGGAGCCGCTGGAAGATCGTGAAGATCTTCTGGGCGTGCACCGGCGAAAAGCCGATGCCGTTGTCGGACACTCGGATCTCGTAAAAGTCCTTTGCTTCCTCGCGCACAATGCGGCAGCTGATATCGATCCGCGGCGGCCGGTCGGCGCGCGAGAATTTCAGCGCGTTATTTACCAGGTTATACAGCAGCTGGTGCATCTGCAGCGGTATCGCCCGGATCACGGGCAACTTGCCGGAGCTGATGACGGCACCCTTCTGGGTAATGAGCAACTCGAGGTCCTGGCGCACCTGCAGCAGCACTTCGTTGAGGTCCACTTCCTCGCGCTGCTCCACGCGGTCGAGCGAGGCATACTCGAGGAGGTCGCGAAGCGAGCGGCTCATACGCTCGGCGGAGGCGGTGATCTTTTCAAAACGGCTGCGCGACAGTTCGCTCAGCTGGTCGTATTCATGCTCGCGGATATAATCGGCAAACATGCGGATCTTCCGCAATGGCTCCTGAAGGTCGTGGCTCGACACGTAGGCAAACTGCTCAAGTTCGGCATTGCGCCGTTCTAGGGCCTGCGTGCGCTCTTCCACCTGCCGCGTGAGCTCGGCGGCGAATTCCTTTATCTCGGTGATATCCTGCACCACGCCCAGCAGCTGCACCGGTTTTGCGTCTTCGAAGAATACACGTCCGCGGAAGCGGCACCAGCGGGTACTGCCGTCGTCGCGCAGCACGCGGCCTTCGTAATTGAGATAGCCATCCTTGTACGCACGTTCGTAGGCGGCGGCACGCACGGGGCGGTCATCGGGGTGAATGCTGCGTACATAGGCTTCGCGCTCGGCCGAGTGGGCCACACCCATGATATCGGACATCCGCGGCGAGGCCACGATCTCGTTGGTCTCGAGGTTGACGTCGAAGGTGCCGAGATCCGCCGACTCAATAGCAAGCCTTGCCCGCTCGCCGGCAACCTCAATGGCGTGCCGCGCAAGCACCTTGTCGGTTACGTCGATCACCAGCGCCAGCAGGCGGGTAAAGGTGCCGTCCTGCTCGCGCAGCGGCTCGTATACAAAGTCTACGTAGATCGTTTCTTCGATACCATTGCGGTGAATGCTGACTGATGTTTCGCGGCCGATATACGGCTTCCCGCTTCGCAATACGTTTTTCAGGATCTCGTCGAAGCCCTGGTTGCGTACTTCGGGAAGGCCCTCCCAGAGAGGCCGGTGCTCGAAGGCTTCGCGGCTCCGCTGCACAATGGCGAGGTACGCATCGTTGACCAGCTCCACGTAAAAATCTTCGCCGCTGAGAATGCAAATGCCCATCGGCGCCTGCATGAAGAGCCGGCGCAGGTTATCCTCGCTTCGCGCCAGCCGCACCCGGGCGAGTTCCTCTTTTTCGAGGGCTGCCGTATGGGTCAGCGCGCCGCCGATATGCATGGCGATGCTGCCGAGAAACTGCCGGTACCCGTCATCAAAGGGACGGCGCGGGCTGGATGCGCAGAGCAGGAAGCCGCAGATGTCCTCGCCGCCACGCGTAAGCGGAAGCAGGAAGGCTTCGCGGCTCGGCTCGGGCCAATAGCCGGGCCAGCTGCGGATCTCTTCGCTGTCGAGCAGGAGCTCCTGTGGCTTGCCGTTTTGCAGCACGGCATCGAAGGGCCAGAGCCCCTCCGGGATGACTGCGCCTTCGGGAACACCGGTGCTGCGTTCCAGCTTCGGTGCCGCACCCGGCTGCAGCGAATACACCAGGGCAAATGGAACGGAGATGGGAATGGTCGCCAGCACGGCGATCGCACGGTCGTAGACGTCGCTTTCGGTGCGCGCCGTTGCGAGCTGGTGCACGAGGTCGTGGAGGAAGCGGTTGCGCCGCTCGTTGATGATACGGTAGGTCGTCTCGATGCCCGCATTGAACACACCGGCTACGGTGCCGTCGGGTTGCAGGATCGGCGAAAGGCTATACTCGAAATAGGTTTCTTCCGTAAACCCGAAGCGGTGCATCGGCAGAAACGCGTCGACAGCGCGGAAGGAGCGGCCTTCGGAAAGGACCGCCTCGAACTGCGGGCCCACGGTGTCCCAGATGTCGGGCCATACCTCGCGCGCCGGCCGTCCGAGCGACCAGGGATGCTTGTCGCCGGGAATAGAGCTCCAGGCATCGTTGTAAAGCAGGAGGAGGTCTGGACCCCAGTAGATCGCAATAGGAAAGCTGGCGTTGAGACAGATGCTTAGCGAGGTGCGGAGCAGCAGCGGCCACTCGTCTACCGGGCCTAGCGGGTGACCGGACCAATCGAAGTCGCGGATACGCTCAGCCATACGGCCGCCGGCCTGTAGGAAGCGAAACGATGTGGCGGGCTGGGTGAGATCCATGTGCAATTGGTTCCGAAGGGATTCCGGCTATTTCGGTAAAGTTACGGAATGGCAAATCCCGAAGCTGTTTGCCGGCCAATGTTTAACTTAGCAAGGTACTATACCACCCTTACCCTTAACAATCCCAATGAATACGTCCGTAATAAAACGTAACAACGTCCATGTATTTGGCGAAGGCAGCCAGCCGATGCTTTTTGCCCATGGCTTCGGCTGCGACCAGAATATGTGGCGCTACCTCACTCCGGAGTTCGAAAAAGAATACAAGATCATCCTGTTCGATTATGTAGGCGCGGGCAAGTCCGACATC
Source organism: Flaviaestuariibacter terrae (assembly GCF_054777635.1). NCBI lineage: Bacteria > Pseudomonadati > Bacteroidota > Chitinophagia > Chitinophagales > Chitinophagaceae > Flaviaestuariibacter > Flaviaestuariibacter terrae. The sequence continues at coordinate 1,896,527 of NZ_BAAHAL010000008.1, read as the reverse complement.
TCGGCCTACAACCCGGAGCGCTACGCCAGCCTGCAGGGCTATGCGCAGGACGTGCTCGACATCTGCGAGACGCTCAACCTGCGCGACGTCATCTTTGTCGGGCATTCCGTATCGTCGATGATCGGCCTGCTCGCGGCCAATACCGATGCGCGCTACTTCGAGCGGCTGATCATGGTCGGCCCCTCGCCCTGCTATATCAACGACGCAGGCTACACCGGTGGCTTTGAGCGCAAGGACATCGAAGGCCTGCTGCGGACCATGGACCAGAATTATATCGGCTGGGCCAACTTCCTGGCGCCCGCCATCATGGGCCACAGCGATCGCCCCGAGCTCGGCACCGAGCTTGCCGAAAGCTTCTGCTCCACCGACCCCGGCATTGCCCGCCGCTTCGCCGAGGCCACCTTTTTTTCCGATAACCGCAAAGACCTGAAGCAGGCGCCCGTTCCGTCGCTGCTGCTGCAATGCACCGACGACATCATCGCACCGCTTGAGGTCGGCGACTACCTGGCGGCAACACTCCCCAACAGCACGCTGCGGGTTATGAAGGCCACCGGGCACTGCCCCCATATGAGCGAGCCCGCCGAAACCATTCATCTCATCAGGGAATACCTGTCAACCGCCGTCTGATGGAAACGCAGCTGCCCGAAGGTCCCTGCCTCAACTTTGTCACGAGCGACGACGGTACAGTCCTTGCCGTAAATGGAGCGCTGTGCCGGCGGCTTGGCTATGCGGCAACCGATCTGGTAGGCCGCCGCTGCGACCACTTTCTCCCGCTCGCATCGCGCATCTTCCAGCAAACGCATCTGTACCCGCTGCTGAAAATGCAGGGATATGCCGAAGAGATCTTCCTGCACCTGCGCACCCAAAGCGGTGAAGACCTCCCGGTGCTGCTGAATGCGGAGCGTCACGACGGCGCATCGCCGGTGATCCATTATGCCGGTATCGTGGTGCGGCACCGCAAGGAATTCGAAGAGGAGCTTATCGCCGCACGCAAAACCGCGGAGGCGGCGCTGCGCGAAAACACGATGCTGCTCGAAGCGAAGCAATCACTGCAGGAGCAAAGCACCGAGCTCGATCGCCAGATCGAGCGGGTGAAGCAGCAGAACAGCGAGCTCCGCCAATTCAGCCGCGTCGTTACGCACGACCTGCAGGAGCCGATGCGCAAGCTGCTGGTATTTGCCGACATGCTCCTCGACGAAAGCGCCGACGCTGTCCGGAGCCCGATCCTCGAGAAGGTGCGCCGCGTATCGGGCCAGCTGCGCGATATCATTCACGGACTGCAGCAATACGTGTGGCTCAGTGAGGCCACGCTGCGCTGCCAGCCCATCGAATTTGAGCCGATGCTCCGCGCCGCGGCCGCGCGTGTTGAAAGCGATCACGAAGGCGTCAGCCTGCGTGTTGAGTCCATCCCCAGTGTTCGCTTCGAAGCCGACCGCGAGCAGGCCAGCTGGATGCTCTACGAGATCCTCAACAACGCCGTCCGCTTTCGGTCGCAGCCCGATTCGGCACGGGTGGAAGTGTTTGCCGAAGTGCTGCAGCAAAACCGCTTCCGGCATATGGAAGATCGCTATGACTATATCGACTACCTGCGGCTCCGCTTCCGCGATGATGGCCGCGGCTTCGACCCTGCGTATGCCGGCCAGGCCTCGGAGCTGTTCCGCCGCCTGCACAACGACAGCGGCCGCGGTATCGGGCTGGCTCTGTGCCACAAGATCATGGATCACCACGGCGGCACGATACGCCTCGACAGCCAGCCCGGTGTAGGCACGACCGTTACGCTGCTCTTCCCCCTCTCCGGCAGCGCCAAAATGGACGGCGAGCAAGCCCCGATGGCCGTGCACGTGCCCCTGCAAACAGGAGGCGACAGCTAGCGACGGCAGCGAAGACCGGGCTCAGCGGTTTAACGTTCTTTATCTGCAGCGGTGGGTAACTTTAGTAGCTAAAAGCAAACCCTATGAACAAGCAACTCAATTGCTGGAAATGCGTGGCGCTCCTCGCCACCCTGTACACGGTCTCCCACGCCATGCTCGGCTAGTAACTGCGAAACCGCGCCGTATGCGCGGTTCGTTTCTTAAGAATTTACGGAAGACAAAATGGAGGCAGGTCATCGCCTGTGTTACAACACTGCGACGATGCAGGATCCTGTTGCCCGGGCTTACGCCGATGAGGCCACCGGCAGGACGATCACTGACGCCGTCGCTGGCTTCGGCCATCTGCAACAAGCCACTTCAGCAAGTACTGAAGCGCTGAAGCCGGGAAGAAAAAAGAAGGTGTTTTAAATAGGTTAGCAACAACAGATATTCGATTACCGTGCCAAAAGACCGGAGCCTCGTATTTCCGGCTCTGTGGCCCGCGTAGGGCAAAGTATACGGCCCCGTTGCCCTATCAAACAGGGAGCATTGCAGGAGTCCGACCGGCTCATTCGTACGTTGGAAATACCGGCAATCATTCCGCCTTAGGCGGCAACCGACGCCAGTGGCTGCTCTGCGCCCGGTGGCTCGGGCTTGGGCTTGAGCAGCGAGTAGCGGGCCGGTCGCACAAAGAGGAAGGACAGGAAGTTGTTGCGCACGAGTTGCCGGAGAACAAGTGGGCCCACCACACCCGCGGTCGTTACGGCGATGGCCAGCAGGTCTACATTGTTGGCGATGCCACTGTGAACGAGCAGAAGTCGCGTAGCGTGCGCGGGGAGGAAAAATCCGAGGTAGACGATGATCGAATTGCGCCCGCAATACCGCAAGGGGTTAGCCAGCGTTACCCGCGACAGGAGCGCCGATATGGTTACCACCGCAGCAGCACCCACGAAGCCGAGGAGCAGTGATACAAAGGGCTTGTCGCCATACCCGGCAAAGACAACCGCCCCATTGCCAACGGCCCAGACGACCAACAGGATCATGGCGATACGGGGCTTTGCCTGAACGGCAGCGGCGAGGGCAAAGATCTTCGGCGCCAGCAAATAGCCGGTAAAGAAGAAAACAAAACGCTCGGCGGTTTGGTCAATGATGATGGAGCCTGTTTCGATCGGTAACACCTGGAGCACCGCCGCCACTGTAAAAACGAGTACCGGGCGAACCCGGCGCAGGAGCTTGCCAATGACGAAGAATACCGCGAGGAGGTAGATGAACCATAGCGTTCCCAGCGGCTGGATAAACGTCTGCAGGTACAGGAAGAACGTGCCGCGCGCACCTGCCTGGGCCATTGTTTCGGGCGCTTTCACCAGGAAGTGTATCGTGACCCATATCGCGTAGAAGTAAGCGAAGTGAACCACTTTCTTGTCGAGGTAATATCGCCAGTTGCGATCGATAACACGCGCGAGGAAGAGCCCCGAGATCAGGAAAAAGTCGGGCATGCGAAAGGGTTTCGCGAAGGCCACGAGGTAATCGATGTAGCCCTGCCGGCCCATCGATTCTTCAACAGCATGCGTGGAGTGAAACATCACCACGAGAATGATACAGATGCCCTTGGCACAGTCGACCCAGTCGAGGCGTCGTACCGGATTGTCTTGAACGGAATCGGTTTTCGCATGGCTGACAAATAGCCTGTTGAAGACTCCTGCAGCTTGTTTGTTGAGGTACATCGCCTGGGGTTTAGGGTGAAACGATAGTTTCGTTAACCAGGGTCCAGACCATTAAAGTGCGTTGCTGTTGTGCGCTGAATGCTGTTGCATCGATTGCCGAAGCTCTTGTAGTATCTCTGCTAGTAAGCTGTTCTTTCGGCGTTCATGTAGTCGGGTGTCTGGTTAGCAAGGATAGTAAGGCAAAAGAATCGTGCCATCGAAAGCCTCCGGAAATCAAAAGGGACAGCGCGTGAACACATCCGGAATTCCGGGGAAGTCGTTGCTTATTTCCCGATACAGAAAGTAAAACTCAGCGAAAAATGGTGGCTTCTATCCAAAATTGTGACCAATTAGTAACAAACTTCGCGATAGAAACGATTTATCGGCTTTCTAAACAGTCTTTCTAATTTGAAAAGATCTTTAAGTTTTCACTCCAAACCTACTGAACTGCTGTATAGCCGTACAATGAGTCAAAATCCGGCAAATGGGAAGGATTAATGCGATCTCTATTAGGAACGATAATATCAGAAATCATTTCCCTGATATCAGTATCGAAACGAATCCAATAAATCTGATTGTTATTATAGCAAGCAGCAACTAAATCATTTATTTGCTGATCAGTAAAAGTATCATAATTAGACAACTGAACTAATAAAGCTCGGGCATCAGCAAAAGTTTCACACCTAGACAACTCATCGATCAATTCATCCTTAATTTCATTTTCAATCGTTTCACGAGTCTTAGGCTGAGTTACGTTTTTGACATCTTCAATGACGCCAGCCTCTATCATGGCTTGCAAATACAAACCGGCCTTGTGAATAAACGTACTAATATTATACATCCAAAAGAGTTGCCCCGCTTCATCATTAACCTCTTTAACTAATTCATATCTAGGAGTCTTTACGTTATCGTTGCCATCTAAGTTCCACCAATCACCTTTCATGTCATTGATAACAAGCACCACATCCTTCTTATCTTCTTTACACTTTGACAACAACTGCTTCCAAGAAATCAAATCGCCGAATTTTTGAAACCCTTCCTTGTTATCATAGTCAAGATATCCTGGGGGAATAGAGTTTCGAAACCTTATTTCACCCTCTTCGACAATTGTCATTATTTCGGTGTAAGAAGATGGCTTCGTAGAATTAAAGGCATGCCCTAATAATGACAGCAAAGTATCATTTGATAACGTTTGTTGAAGTAGACTTTTCTGACTTTCTATTTTCTCTTCAACAGTTTTTCTGAAATTACTAACCACGTTACAATAGCTAGCTAATGTCTGATCTACACTCTTTGTCTCTTTCTCAAATGAATCAAAATCAACACCTTCTAAAAATGGATGTTTATCACTTTTAGAAGTCTTTTCCTTTAGTGTTTTCAATTGTCCTAGCATATCACCTCTTAAAGCCTTAGTGAGCATTTTTGTAATACCTTCGATTTCCTCAAGATGGCCGCCATCCTTACTGCCTTTCGTCTTACTCTTTAAGCTCTCATAAGTATCGATTGGCTTGCTAAACACCTTCTCTCTATTTTTCAAGAATTCGAACTCAGTTTGCTGAGTTATCCACAAACGGCCAGCTAAAGCCTTGAATATCTTCTCAAAAATCTCGTTCCTTGAGTGTTCCGAAAAATAGTAGAAGTCAAGTAATGATGAAGTGTCGAAAAACACATACGCTGACTTGAAAAGTTGGCTCTCTTTCTCTTCATCAATCTTATACAGATCAAAACTTTGCACGTTCATAACATTCTATTACAAAAGAATCTAACTAGTTTCTCAAAAGGTGTTTCTTACCTGAATGGCTTTATCGACTGGAAACCACAGATTACTATTTTCAATAACTGACGTCCCACTTATCCAATCAATTAAGTTCGATATAAAGAAAGAGAACGAAAGTTCATTTATCTCGTAAATAAAATGCGGATGTTGATTATTCTGCAATTCTTGACCCCAAAATTTGTAAAACCAATCTTGATTCAATGCAATATGATTAACGCAAAAGTTCTGACGATTTTCACCAAGCCGTTCCCAAGGCTCCTTGATTGCATTTACAATAGGATCCAACTCATTAACTGTCGAGTTATAGGAAAATACCCCGTTAAACAAAGGCTTGTCATCATTTACTCGTGCTTGATAAATGAATCGCCCATTTTCATTAGCTTGGCTAATAACCTTTTGTAGCCCTTGATTTGTAGCATTTGCCTTTACCTCTATAATACCCAGAACAGAGTCAGCCGTTAAAATCACAAAATCATTCTCTTTAAATAGTACCGGATAGGCGCTATCGTATATAATTAGATCAATCTGTTTAGAAGGCTCATGATTGCCTCTTTCTCTCGTCTGCCTAATCACGAATCCACTTCCAATCCTAAGCCTCTCTGGCAAGAAGCGTTGAATCATCGTTTTTAGAACGGCTTCTTTATACCTACCGTCTTCTCCCCAATGCTTTATCAGATTCCGAACTCTGTCCTTGATTGCTAATAATTCTCTAGCAGTAGATTTATGGAATTCAATGGTGTCCATACAATTAGTTTAGGTCATTTGCAAATAGCAAAATTCGAAACGCAAAATATGAAAGTTGCCTTAGAAACTGACACCCTATTGCTCCCAAACTTGTTGAAGACATATAAAAATGCAGGCATTATACATGCCTGCATCTGTGACAGCAAAAAGCATATAGTATGCCTGCTTATAACTTCCTTCCATTTCGCCTGTCAGACAACTTCTTCCAAATACTTCGCAATAGAAGCACATCTTTCTTTTTAAATCCAAGCCTCTCAACTAAAATAGCTTGGTCGTTCAAATCCAGCACCTCGTCAATACGTTTTTCCCTTAACATCTTATCTACTTCCCCGAAGTCTACCATTGGTCCCTCAAAAAATGGCAAAGGGATTTCTTCAATCTCAGTTGGCTCGAACGTTAAAACCCCTCCGCCATAACTCCTACCAAGAATTTCAGAAAAAGCAAATGTCATCGAGTTCAAAAAAGAAAGTGCTACGCTTTTTTGACAATAACCTTTATTGATCGATGCTCGATGAATAGTATCAGTAGAAGAAGCATCGGTTTCATTAACTATAAGCTTTGGATAATCACCTACTTGGCGTAGTGCAAATGCATTGGGCCTACGAAGCGAGGGTGTTATATACCAACGTTTCCGAATTCGGCACTTATATCCGGTATTATACCCTTGTGCTTCACCAAAAAGGATATACTTCTTACAAGCCTCCGGAAGTTCTTCAAAATCAACATTAGGAGGAATGAAAAGATAACAAGTCAAATCAGCTTCTAAGTTGGACGTAAAGTCGGCTTCAGTGAATAACAAGCCTTTTAGGTGTGCGGACCGACTTACGACTTTCTGTGTATACTGTTCGAGGCCCCACTGCTCTACTTGATGCCTTGAGAGCATGAAAAAGTCGTTCCTTCCAGTGACAATCCCAACGTCAACACTCATAAAGTCTTTACAAGCACCAATCCTTGAATCTCCTTTTACGCGCCGTAGAAGATCAATTTCCTCCTCCTCCAAAAAGTATTTAGTCCACTTCTCAGAGCTATGGTCTAATGTTTTCACCTTCGAACGGTGTATTTCCTCCACCTTTAATTTGGATAAATCATCGAGAGTATCAAGTTCCACAACTCGTATTCCACGACTTTGTTCCACATCCTTCTCACAAAGAAGCAAAACTACCTCTTGCTGTATATCACTGAACACTAGTTTCTTGAATGTTATGATAGTGATACGCGGAAAAAACTTTGAAAGGAAGACTCTTGTTTCTGCCGCATATTTCACCTGAAAAAGTTCTGCAGGAATAACCATTCCTAACTTCCCGCTTTTATTTAGAGCGTTGGCAGAAAGCACAAGAAATGGCACCCAGATATTAGTAAGCTTATTGGGATTCAATCCCATCTCCTTCATCATAGAGAACGCCCGTTCTCTATGCTCCGGCGGGAAGTTTTGATAGCGGATAAATGGAGGGTTACCCAGGATCACATCGTACGCATTCTGACCACTAGCACTTTCTAGAAACTCAAAAAAATCAGAGTTAATAATCGTATCAGAATTTACGCCAAAGGAACCAGCTCGCATTTTCGCCTTAGCTGCTTCGCTTTCAAGAAACTCTACCCCCTTTATGTGTCCATAAATAAGCTCCCTTTGAGCCCCCAATTCAAGAAATCGTTTGATTGCTGCCTCAATAAAGTTCCCATCCCCACAACTGGGCTCTAATACACGCTCGGCAATACTCGTAATGCCCCATTTGCAAATGAATTCTGCAATAGGCTTAGGAGTATAATAACCACCACGTAGCTTATCTGCAACTTTTTTATCAACTTTCGTTTGCATGCACTATTCTTCGTTTTAATAAATTGATAATAAAGCTACTAGCTCTATTCGGACCGTCTCATCCCTTTTTACTGCTTTCATCTTAACACACTAATCCCAATAAGCAACACACAACAAATGTCAGCTAATTTTTTTAGTATTGATAGTAATTTAGTAACAAAATGTTAGAAATTATTACGGTGTCAATTATTGTTTTTTCAGAAAAGGCGATTCATTTGCACTCAACTAGAATTCGTTACCCTGTAATTTCTTCAGAGGTAGCCGGTTAAAAATGAATTCGGAATAAAATATGGCAGCACTTCAGCCGATGCCTCCTATTAATATTTTGGACGAAACGTTACATGCGTTTGGTCAAGCCTGGTTAGCTAATGGCCAAAGCCTTAGCCGCACACCTCCAAATTCTTCAGGCCAATTAGGTCAAGTTTTTGATTTAGCAGTCGGCCGAGCGCTGGCGGCAATGTTGGGAAATATCCCAGTGGTTACACAAGTAAATTCTAATGCTCTAAAACCCGATCTGCCTGATAGTGTAGAAGTGGGACCTGTACGCATAGTAGGCGGCGTGCGTCCACAAAACTTTGATGTTGGTTATCGACCAGATGGAATTCGTTTCGCTTTTGATTCTAAGACCTTAAATGACTCTAAAAGCGTTGGAAAGAACTGGCAGAACATGATCAATGACCTTGCTACGGAAGCCACTACAGTACACAGCAGGTTTCCACATGCCGTGGTTGCTTTCCTTGTGGCTATCCCAAGCCCCTGCATTAACGGAAACCGTTTAGCAGCTATCATTCAAACACTTGAGCGACTAACGCGTCGAACAAGCGTCGAAGATCCCGTTTACAAGGCGGAAGCGATTAGCTTAGTTATTTGGGATCCGGCGACAGGGCTAATCAACACTGAAATACCAAATCCCAACTCACCTCTTAGGCTTGACACTTTCGCAGCGCAGATAGAAGCAGCTTATGTGTCCAGATACAAAGGCCTACCGCCGCATGCGAGTGAGTAGATTTTTACGACTATCTGCTTTCCTGGTAGACCAGTCTTGCTTTTAGATAAAACCAAGAACTCAATTAGTGAGCGGATTACTAATAGTTATTTCCTTGATAACCAAACCCAATTTTTTGATCCGTACATCACTGCTCTCCATTTCAGACAAGGCAACATCATAATCGTCATTTGATAATGATTTGCCAGTGGCGGCAAATTGAACAGATATGTTGCAGTTTTCAAGTTTTCCTCCCTTCCAATTTAGCACCAAACCATCTGCATCTGTTTCTAAGCTATTTATCAAAAACTCTCGCTCATTGATTTTCTGTACATCTGCGGGACTCATGCCGATTTTCAAATTATAAGGAAGTACCCAAAATGACGCCTTCCTTTTGATCCTGATAATATCCAAACGATCCCCCGCAAAATAAAATACAGATTCTTTAATTGTTCCTTCAAAAGCACAATACTCATAGCCCATATTTTGCCCTTCAAAGCCTCCAGCAGCACGTTTCTTTACGTTTTCCTGTCCGAAATGTTCTATGAGCTCACTTGGTGTATTTAAACCAAATAAAGCAGAAGCCGAAGAATTATATTCAGTCGACCGGCTTGAAGCCGGTTGGGCGCTATCCGTATTGAAGATTAAACGATCGCCCCTTTTCTCTATAAGCCCCTGTGGAGCCTTATTATTTAAGATTCGCAGAAATACTCTAACTAATGCAGAATTCCCTTGCAATACATCCATCAGTCGCTTCTTTTTTTCGTCTTGTGTTGCTCCGGCTACCGAACTGTTGTAAATTATAAAGCCGTCACCCGTTTTTGCCTCACCAGATTCCCCCAATTCTAATTTATAACCTTCGGAAGCGCCTTCAAGTTGCAAGATGTCATTCGAATAGGTGTAATGTTTTACGATAGACTTAGTTCCACTCTTGGCTTCGACACATTCAAATGAATTGCAATAAACAGTTTGTGTGAGTTGCACTTGCTCCCCTGAAATAAAATCCAACTCATATTCTTCAACCGTTCCTCTGTCCAGGTTAGCATTTAGAGTGTATAGCTTCTTACCTAAAAGTGGGCTAGAAGTACAAGAACAAAAGATAACGACGAGAATTACAGCAGTTAACTTCTTTAACGAATGCTTCATTTTCTGATTTAGGTTTAGTTTGGTTGCATTATTACTTACCCCGACTAAAAATACTTTCTTTCTCGACATAACATACATGTTATGTTCACATACATGTTATAATTTTTCCTTGCGGATGTGAACAACATTCGCGATGAGCAATTCATCAAGGCATTTGGTGAAAACCTAAAAAAGCTAAGGCTTCAGCGGAAATATTCCCGCGAAACCCTAGCTGCCTATGCGAATATTGAGGCTATGCAAGTCTACCGAATTGAGACTGGGAAAGTAAATACTACGATTTCTACCGTGAAAGCACTAGCAACTGCATTGGAAATTACCCCGGCGGCACTCTTAAATTTTTGATTTTCTTATGCCACGTAATATTCTAGCAACTCGAGATCTTCAAAGGGAATTTGCCTCACCGCAGATTTTTTCCCTTCATATTGAAAAGAGAGATCGAATTGCAGGTGATTAAAGATTCGGTCTAGTGCATCAGATTCAATTAGAAATTTGCCAAGTTCAGGATAGCGAGATCTTATTGGCTCGAATCCTGAGTAAGCTAAAGAACTGTATTGCTCGCGGTTCTTGCTTGTATAATCGCCTAAGAGATGATAATTCTCAAAATTTGGCATTACCGCTTCTGCAACTGCTTGATTCGGCAATTCTTCTCCGAATAGAAACCCGATGCAAGCGAAATGGTTTTCCTGCAAAAACAAAAGCCCATCAATTGTATTTGTGGCAATAAGACTCTTGCGAAGACAGATATTTTCTGAAAGAACACCATTATACAAATGCTCTTGCCCATAGAAATAGAATTCTGGCTCATAACCCCATTTATGAAGTTTTTTTGTCCAAGGATTATACAATAGATAAAATTGTCCTTTCCGAATTTCCAGTGAATAAAAGGCTTCCATAGGATTTGTTACGTCAAACTGAAAGAAAGCATCCCGTTCTGGAATATTGAATGAGTGAACTAGTTGAACTGGGTATTTTGGCTTCTCAGTCAAAAATGGGAGCGCTGCTAGAAAGAAGTGCTCATACTTACCGGATGTTCTCTCATTGAAAAGCGTTAGGTAAGATTTTTGAACATCGCACACATAGGTCTCAATTGAATTGTCCTCAACAACGCTTGTGCCGTTTTGCAGATTTTCGATCATAGCTATAATAGAAGGAAAGTCTGCCTTTTCGTCAAGTTTATACAGGGTAGCGACGAATCTAAAGATATCGCCCCACTCCTTGGTATGATGGTCGTAAAAAAGATACCGCTTCTTCTTCTCGTTGAAGTAAACGCTAAAACAACCTTCCCCAGGACTAATAGGGCTGTCTACATTCCGGACGTTTTTCTTTTTGACCGGATCCATTTCAAGGTAAGGCACTAAAATTTGAAAAATTTCCAGTCCTCCATTTGTCTTCTGCAAAATCTCTGGTACGCTTGGCATAAGTCAATTTTTAAGCAGCCTTCTTTGTTGGCTTGACCGGATTTTGCATTAAGAATTCATTCACTTCGTCCAATCGGAAATAAATCATTTTACCTGACGGCCTGTAAAATTTGATTTTCCCGTTGCTCGTCAAGTGGTAGGCGTGTTGCTTTGAAAAGCCTGTATAGCTACAGAACTCTTCAAGATTAAGCATCTCCTTTTGGCAGGTTAGCAGCAATTGGATTCGCCTCAGCTCTTCAATAATCTTGTTCATATTTTGAATTTGAATGCAAAATATTTGAGAAAGAAGGTCCTTAGCTGTTTAGTATAATGAGCAACCATATATGTTGTGATTATGAGATCAAAGCTGTATTTTCTATATAGTATATACAGTAATACAAGATCATCTAGATATTTTGACTTTAAGGAGGGTTAACTTAAATTATATTGGATATCACTGTATTTAGTAATACATCTGAATGCTCTTTATTTAGCTTACGCTTCTCAATAGAGCGCTTCAAAATGAAAATGGTGTCGAGTTACAGAATATTGCCTATAGCCGCTATATAGGAAAGCGTAACATAAAAAAAGGAGCATTTCTGCTCCTTACACATCTACATATTTAGACTCTTTAGATCAAAGCCGGCATTTTGCTTACTGCATCCTTCTTCGTTTTGTCAACAATGTGCAAGTAGTGCATAGTTGTCTTGATATTCTGATGTCCCAATAGCTTCGATACGGTAAAGACATCTGTGCCGAGAGACAATTGCATTACTGCTTGAGTGTGTCGGGAGCAATGGAAGGATATCTTCTTGTCAATGCCTGCCTTTTTCACCCACTCTTGAAGCATTTTGTTTCGATGTGCACTGTATTGCAGGTTGCTGAACACCAAATCCTCCTGCTCACCCCGCATTCCTATCAGCTTCAGTGCATTCTCCGAAACAGGCAGAATTTCCGGCTTCTTGGTCTTCTTCTGTATGTATTGAATGTAAAGTCCATGCTCTTTCGATTCTCTAATCTGTCCCCATTTCAGGTTCTTTATATCAGAAAACCTTAATCCAGTAAGCGATCCAAAAAGAAAGGCTTTGGCCAAAATCGGATCCTCACAACTTGTATTCGCCAAAACCTTCAACTCCTCCACTGTCAGAAATTCCCGGTGAACCTGCTGCCCTTTTATACATTTAACCCGCAAAGCCGGATTTTCCTTTATCAGTTTGTTGATATATGCTTCTCTCAGAGCAGCTCTTAATTTGTTGAAATACGACAATGCTGTATTGCGATTCAGCCGTTGAAACTTAATCCCTTTTCTAACTTTACAAGCAAGCAGATATTCTTTGAATGCTTCGAGGAACTTTTCATCTATTTGATCCAGCCGAACATCTTTCCCATTCACAAAATCTGACAAATGTTGGTAGGTGCTCAGCCAGTTCCCATGATTGCCAATAGAGTCGAACTTCTTATCAACAAGCTGCTTGAAATAAACCAACACGCCAACCTTTCCCTTATCCTGGCTTACAAAACCATAATTAGCGTTCTGGCTATCGAGTATCCGTTGGGCTTGAATTGACTTGGCCAGAGACTCCGTTTGCTTGTTATGATCCTTTTCGATCTGATTCTTTGGCTTATCGTAGAGGAATAGATCAAGGAACTGATATTCCCGCTTTTGATCCGGCCCGAAATAATAGACAAGATAGAGGCTGATTTTCCGAGCACGCCCGGATGCGGCGTTTTCCTTTGACAGTTGGCCTTTGCGTTTTAAGAGATATACTTTCATAGTGTCACTTTTTATTTTGTTACTAATTGTGACACTAACATTCCGACCGAAAATTACTCTAGGCAACAGTTTACCTTAAAAAATATGTTGAAATAATAATAGAATGACTATTCAATTTCACTTGAAAACATCCAAGCTTTAGCATCTTAATAATGAAGGTGTTAGCTGGAAAAAACCGAACAGAACTTCATACTACTTTTCAGCAGAATATTTCTTATTGATGGCCCATTTAGTATGGGGGCCGATCTCATATTCTATTTCCATGGTACGCTCATCGAACCCTAGCGTTTGGATTAACTTTTCATCTGCCCATTTAATCAATTCAGTATCACCTTTAACACACAAATCTTCAAGAACCTTCGCCTGCTCGTCATTAGGCACTAGATCGAAAATCTCGAAAATCAAAATTTCTTGACAATCAATGTTTCGCGCTTTTTGAATAGGAGTCTGTATCGTAGTAACATACAAGTAGTCAATGTATCTAAATGCATGCTTATCGTCGATAATATTTGTTGTAAGTAATTCCTCGCAAAACTCTCTCCATTGGGATATTTCTCTATTTTCCTTTGAGTTAAACCAACGGATCATATTTAAAACATTACGTCCAGGAACACGAAATCGCAAATCGTTCTTAGCAATTCCATGGTCCGTATGGAATCTTCTATCTGGCTTAACGTCATATTTATAAAAAGTGGCTTGGGCTCCTTCCAAAGCCTTGTAAGCTCCTCCTACCAATTGATAAAAATTTCCTTTACGGTTTTTTACAAGAAGATACTTGCCACAACTTTTTATCCGAAACAGATACGAGATTGACATACGAACGTCTTGATTTCGGTATCTGATTTTGGTTTTATAAATTAAATCGAAGTTTTTTAACGCGAAAAGCGTCTCAACTAAAACAACATACAGTGGAGTTGTAATGATATTTACAAGTACTGCGACAAATACTGCAGGCCACGGATTTGCCGTATCTTGTGTTAGCAGCAAATAGGTAATTAATCCAATACCACTAGCCACAACAAATATCTCCGCTAATCTCCGTCTCATAGAATCTTAGGACTTGGTTTAACCTGCGCAATTACTTCTTTTACCGTTTGGAATGTAATCGGATTATCAGGAAAGCTCTTTGCGACGGCTTCCGGCAAGATCCTAAGCGATATATCAGAAAATGAAAATCCCAGTCCATTGTTTGCATCTGATCCAGTCAGCTCCGCTAGTTTCCTTATTTCGTTATCACTAATCGAAGAACCTTTAAGCGCCTTTGCCAATAACTCTGTGCGCTCCTCTAGGTCTGGGCGCTCAAACTCCATTATTATTGTCGCTCGCCTCAGGATTGCCTCGTCTATAAAATGCAGCCGATTAGTAGCCATGAACACGACAGCGCGCCCTTTTAGCCCACGCACCTCATCAATCTTTTGTATCAAAGTATTGACAGCAGCTTTCTCCTCTTGATGCATTTGCAGAGTTGAGCGAGTAGTTGCAATTGCATCTGCCTCATCGATAAACAAGAAAGCAAGACGCTTTTTACCTGCTTCGTGCTTCAAACGTTCAAATGCTGAATTAACCAGCCCACCCATTTGCCCATGCAACCCTTCGCCCCGAACTTTCGTACTTAGTTTTAGAAAGAAGCCCTGTTTGCCTAATTCTTTCACCATACGATTGGCAATTGCCTCTGCCGATGCCGTTTTACCTGTTCCAGCGTCACCAACCAGCAGTATCAATGGATAGCGATCTGCTATTACCTCCAATAAAGGCAATTCGACTCCGTGCTTCCTCTTGCTCCACGCAGTTAGTCCGTCTTGATCAAGTAATAATTTTAGATTATTATGTACTCGATTGAATCTACTTTCAAAACCTATCAGGTTCTTAGTCCTGTTCTCTACATCAGTACTGGGCAACTCTACGATGTTATCGAAAATGCTATCTTGATTCATGCTCATTTAAAATTATCTTTCTCCAATTGATACCCGTTACTCGCGTAGGTTTGGGCGCTTTGTTTTGCTAAATGCGGAAATTCGGTATTTAGACTACTTGGAGACCAATTAATCTTGAAGCTATTGTTCCTTCTGAAGGATGTTCGAGCATCCTCTGACAATGAAAACCAAGCAGAAGTATATTCCAATGTTACGGTTAATGAAGTATTGGGTTGACATGGCCAGTCGTTGCCACCAGCACGAGCACCTGAAATTGCGGTTCCAGAGTCATTTACAGTAAATCGCGTCGCTTGAATTACAACGCCGTCAGCATCTTGTAATGAAATACTTACGCGGCGCAGATATTTGCTTTCTGCAAGCTTAATTATGTCATGAAAAACATCTTCAACATAAGATTGCGTCCATTTTTCCGTCCTCCTTGCGATCATCCGCAAATCTGCTTCGAATCCTTCAAAAGCTTTCCGAATATCAACGACTGTAAAGGTTGATGTGAATGTTCCGTATGACATTATTCCTCCTCGTTTATGTTAAAATAAGGACCGAAAACACTCTTCCACTCGGCAATCGTGTCTCCTGTATAATTTTTTGATTGAGCGATACTCAAAGTCTCAAATGCGTCGTTAGCCTCGGATTTAACTTCGGGCCAATTAATATCGTCTATTTTCTTTGCAGCATTGTTTTCCTTGTTTGTGGGATCAGCAACGAAGATGTTTGGCGTTGGATAGGGAATGTAGCCTATACTATTCTTAAAGCTGATAGTAGGAAAGCTTGGATCGCTTACTAACTTGAAAAAGCGGATAATGCCTTCTTCTATGTTTTTCTCGACACCTTTTTCAATCTCCAAATACGAAACTATAAGTTCAATTACAAATGAAGAGAGTTGGTCAAGCTCTTTATAGTTTCTCCACCATTTTAGCGCACGTACAATAGCTGTATAGCTTGTATTTCCGGCCCGCCTATCTCTGGCAAAATCTAACTGCTTGGTCACGCTAGTAATATATTTACCACCGCCACCACCCCGCTGAGGTTGCCATACGTACTCAGACTGACCATCAACTGGGACTACCGGTACGATATCTACTTCAAGTCCCGTTCCGGTAAACTTGATTTTGATAGACCGCGTTTTACCAGAGGCATCTACATCTCTGGAGATATCTTTTGTTGGATATATCTTCTCTAGGTATTCGACAACTTTATCATGAAGACCCTCGAGGTCATCTTGAAGATTCTCACCACCTTCAACATATAGCACCAAATCGATATCGATTGGATTTGCGCCTGTCGCACGAAGGATGGTACCCTTTTTCCAGGAACCGGCTATTATTACTTTGGTAACTTTAATACCAGTTGACTGATCTTCATTGATATGTTTTTCAAGATCTTCTTGAAGATTCGTGACCTGTGTACGGAACTTTGGCATATTGTCCCGCTTGAGTTTTATCCTGTTGACAAAGTTCGTTAAGTCAGTGTTTGTTAGTTTCATAGTTGATAGATGCCCACTTTTCATGCACGCCCTAGGTAATTATACTTGGCGCATCATACCCGAAGGCACCTACGCAATTTAATAATAAATGCTTTTCCGCTAAATATTTTAGGAGTATTCTTTCTCCACAATATGTGGAAAAGCCAAACATTTTAGCATCCGACTGTTACTATGATCCTGAAAATGAAATCGTTGTAGCTTGAACCAAACTTTTTATGTGCAATTGTAAGAAAACGTGCTTTTTGCCAACTTTCTGTGAAGCCACTTTACCTGAAAGCGTCCAACGCCTAAGCGTAAGCGGCGAGACATTTAATAGAAACGCGGCCTCCCTAAGATTCAAGTTTTCCTTTGCTTGGATTGCAAGAATTTCTCCTTCGCTGGTGAAACGATTCGGCTTTCTCCTAGCTTCTTCTTGTAATTGAACCGACTGTATCTTCTCTCCCCTTTGTTTTAGCTTGTATAATCGCTTTGCGCAAGCGTCAGAACATGTTTTTGAAGTAGTCTTCCTAGCGATGAACTCCGTTTTACAGAATTCGCAGGTCTTTGCAATCCGAATGTTGCTGCTCATACTTGTCTTAATGTATCATTTTGTATCAATCCGTATCATACTGTATCATTCCGTATCATTTCGTCTCTGGATTGACGCTATAAAGTCCCGACTTTTTCAAGTAGTAACCAACATCACAACAAGAATTTGGATACTAAAAGCCGTGATAAGTATAAAAAAAGCAAGTCATACACGTATAACTTGCTGATAATAAGAGAAAAAGCAACTATCTAACTACTATAACCAACTATCGGAAATCCCGGTTACTTCCCGATACAGAATTTGCTGAAGATATAATCGAGCTGGTCCTCGTTCGTGATCTCACCGGTGATCTCCCCGAGGAAGTGCAGGCAGCGACGGATGTCGAGCGCGATGAGGTCGCCGGGAAGGCCACTGTCGAGGCCGTCGAGCACCTCCTGCACGGAGCGCTGCACCTCAAGAAGGGCTGCGTGGTGCCGTGCATTGGTAACAACCACGTTCTCTGTTTGCGTCGAGCCGGCCAGCACGCGATCGACCATTGCCTTCTTGAGTGTATCGAGACCGCGCCGGTCTCTTGCCGACAGGAAAATCAAGTCACTACGCTCCTGCCAGCGCGCCCGCAGGCTCGCTTCATCGGCCGCATCAACCTTGTTGGCTACCGACAGCCAGGCCTTCCCCTCGTGCGGCAGCTCGCTTTCAAGCTCCCGTAGTTCTACGGGCGACGTCTGCAGCGCATCGAACAGGAACAGAACGAGATCGGCTCCCTGCAGTTTCTGCCGGCTCTTCTCAATACCCGCGCTTTCGATCACGTCGGCCGTATGACTGCGGATACCGGCGGTATCGATGAGGCGGAAGATGATCCCGTCGATATTGAGCTCCTCTTCGATCGTATCGCGGGTGGTACCGGCGATCTCGCTTACGATGGCGCGCTCTTCGTTGAGCAGCGCGTTGAGCAGTGTACTCTTGCCGGCATTGGGCCGCCCGATGATGGCCACCGACACACCGTTGCGCACGACGTTGCCGAGACGGAATGATTCGATAAGCTGTCCCGTAAGTACGCGCGCGTCCTGGAGCAGCGTCCGGAGGCGCGAGCGGTCGGCAAACTCTACATCTTCCTGCGAAAAATCCAGCTCGAGCTCAATGAGCGCGGAGAATTGCAGCAGGTGCTCACGCAGCTCGGAGAGCGCTCGGGAAAAGCCGCCGCGGATATGCTGCAGCGCAGTGCGGGCTGATGCCGCCGTGTTGGCCGCAATGAGGTCGGCGACCGACTCTGCCTGCGCGAGATCGAGCTTGCCGTTGAGAAAGGCCCGCTGCGTGAACTCACCCGGCTTGGCGAGACGCGCGCCCTCGGCGATACAGGCTTCGATGATGCGGCCCTGCACAAAAGGCGACCCGTGGCAGGACAGCTCCACCACGTGCTCCCCCGTGTACGAGCGCGGGGCCTTGAACAGCGATACGACGGCCTCGTCGAGGTCTTCGTCGTTGCGCCGCAGGATGCCCACGTGGAGGCTGTGGGAGCGCTGGGCTTCGAGGTCCTTGGCAGGAAACAACCGGTTGGCGATCGCCAGGGCCTGCGGGCCACTGAGGCGGATAACACCGATGGCACCGATGCCGGGCGGTGTAGCCAGGGCTACGATGGTGTCGGACCAACCGGAAAGCTTGTTGAGCATGGCGCAAATTTACGCCGCGAAGGTTTAGCAGTCGGAAGTGCGAAGTCAAAACCATTGGTTCGTCATTGCGAGGAGCCGGACGCTGAAAGCGGAAGGCTCCGAAGCAATCTCTTGCCGGCTGGCTCTGCGGCTCCAAATGACTGGAGACTAAACTTGTAAGAGATTGCTTCGTCAGTCGGCGCTTCACGCCGCCTTCCTCGCAATGACGGTAAAGGTGGGCAAGCTCGCAGCCACAGAGCAACCCGTTTCCGATTTCCCACTTCCGACTTCACTACTTGAACGAAAAAACCCCATCCAATGGACGGGGCTTTATTATTTCCTGGAGAGTGATTTACTCGGAGATGAGGAACGTGATCGGCTGCGTGCGATAGGCTTTTACCTGGCGGCCGTTCTGGATGGCGGGCGTCCATTTCGGACCCTTTTTCACGGCGCGGACTGCTTCTTCAGCCATACCGTAACCGGGGTCGTTGAGGGCTTCCACATCGCTAACGTTACCTTCCTTGTCTACCACGAAGCGCACCTTGATGGTGTACTGTCCCGGAGGCGCATCGCCCGGGGCCTGCAGGGTACGCTGGAGGTAAGAGCTCCAGTTGCCCGGCTGACCGGCATCCACTTCCACCTTGGTGAAGGTCTGGTCGTAGTTCGTCTCGTCTTTGGGAGCGGCTACTACACCTTTGTTATCATCCACGGGCGGAACGGCTACGTCGTTCTTCACGCCTTCCTGGTTGACCACGTCGATCTTGGTGTCCTGCAGCTTTTCCACTTCCGGCGGAATGTCTTCCTTCTTCACCTCTTCGTCTTTCACGATCTTGGGCGGGGTGAACTTGGTCATTTCCACTTTCGGGGGCGGCTCGGTCTTCGGCGGCGGCGGCGGGGGGGGCTCCGGCTTTTTCTCTTCCGGCTGCTCTACCTTGGCCAGCTCCACTTCTTTCACCTCGATCTCGGCGGGGCCGGAATTGAGCTGCTTGGAGATGAACGAAGCCAAGAGGCCCAGGATGAGCAGCGCAGCCGTGGCCAGCAAGGCCGTGGTGATGCGCTTGTTGTAAGCCCGGCGCAGCTCATAGGCTCCGTACTCCTTGTTCCGGTTCTCAAAGACAATGTCCAGGAGATCGGCACTCAGAATTTTATTTGCTTCCATTAGTTGTTTTTGTTTTTAGTGAGATGCGCGTCCGAAGCGCATTCCACAACATTGGTACCATAATTATTGGCCGGCCGGCGGCATCGGGGTGCCTTCGGTGGCGTGCACCAGCTGGTTTTCCTGGGGGGTGATGTCGATCAGCGCGAATCGCTTGATGTTGGCGATCGTCATCTCATCCAGGATATCCACGGTATTCTTGTACGAGGCTTGCTCGTTGGGCTTGATCACGATCACGATGTCCTCGGGAGGCGTCGTGCGCTTCTTGTGCATGATCACCGAACGGATCCCTTTCTCCGGGTCGAAGGAAGAGGTCTTGAAGTTCGAGGCCGTGTTGTCGAGCTGGCCCTCGTAGTAGTACACGTGGTTGTTGGTGCCCAGCAGGATGGTCAGCGCACCGGATTCCTTGGCCTTGTTCTGCTCCTCGGGCTTATCGGTATCCTTGGGCATGAACAGCGACATGGCGGCGGGCGTGCTCATCGTCGTGGTGAAGATGAAGAACGTGATCAGCAGGAAGCCCAGGTCCACCATCGGCGTCATGTCTACGCGGGTAGACAGCTTCTTCGCTTTCTTGACGCCTGGGCCTTTCTTATGGCCACTATCTCCACCGGTATCTACACTTGCCATATTGTTTGCGTTTAAAAGATGATTGTTTCGGGTTTACTCGGCCTTACCAGAGGTACGCTCCGTAGCCAGCGGGCTGCCGGGGGGCGCTTCCTCGGGCATCGTCACGAGTTTGAACTTGTAGATGTCGTTGCGCTTGAACGCCTCGAGTACGTGCTTGAAGTCGGGGTACTTGGAGGAGTTGTCGCCTTTGATCATGTAGTCCACCTGCTTGCCGGCGAGGAGGGTCACGGCGTCGCGGATCCAGAACTGGAGCTCGTTGTTGGCCGAGTCTTTCACCGGGATGCCGGGCCAGGTGGCCGGGTTCGGGGCCTGGCCGGACAGCACCTGCTTTACGTTGGCAAAGGGAACGCCGATGGGGCCGGGCTTGGCAAACTCGCGCATCTCGGCCTCGGTCAGGCCCAGGTTGCGGGCGTTGTTGAGGTTTTTGATGAGGTCGTATTTTTTGCTTTCACCGGGGGAGTCCTTCGGCTGGAAGTCGAAGAAAACGCGTCCCTTAGGGTCCATCTCCACCAGGATCGCATCGTGCTCGCCGATCTTGACCGTCGACACCGAGTTGGGCGTCGTGATCTCTACCGGCTCCGGCGGCTTGAATTTGGTCGCCAGCATGAAGAACGACAGGATCAGGAACGCCACATCCACGAAGGGCGTCATGTCCGTATCGGTACTTTTTCTGGGAAGTTTAACACTTGGCATTTTCGAAGAAAATTTGATTGATAAGATGCTGGTTGCTCACGATTTCCACAAAACCGGCTCCGCTTATTTGTAAAGCGAAGCGAAGCTTTGCGTCAGGGTGAAGCCAGACTCATCGATGCCGTAGGTGATGCTGTCGATCTTGGTCGTGAACACGTTGTACATGATCAGTGCGAGGGCCGATGTACCGATACCGAGGGCGGTGTTGTACAGGGCTTCCGAGATACCAACAGCGAGGTCGGCTGCGTTACCGCCACCCGATTCACCGAGGGCCGAGAACGAGCGGATCATACCGATTACCGTACCGAGCAGGGCCACCAGGGTACCTACCGAGGTAATCGTGGAGAGGAACACCAGGTTCTTCTGCAGCATGGGCAGCTCGAGGGCCGTGGCTTCTTCTACTTCCTTCTGGATGGAGAGCACTTTCTGCTCCGTGTCCAGGCCGGGCTCGTTGATCATTTCCTTGTAGCGGCGGAGACCCGACTTCATTACGTTGGCTACCGAGCCACGCTGCTTGTCGCACTCGGCGATGGCGGCGTCTACGTTGCGGTTGGCGAGGTGATACTGCACCTTGCGGATAAAGTCGGCGATGTTGCCGGAACCGAGGGCGCGGCTGATGGTGAGGAAGCGCTCGATCGAGAAGGTAATTACCATCAGGAGCATACCGATCAGCAGCGGAACGATGATACCACCTTCATAGATACGGTTGAAGGCTGTCTTGGGATCCTTATGGTGAGGCCAGAATCCACCGGCAGCGTCGGGCGTACGGAAACCGTCTGCATTACCCATGCCATAGCGCCAGATGATATAACCTACGATGATACAAACGACGGGCGCCAGCCACGAGATGATGTTGCTGCTTCTTTTCGGCTGCACCGAAGTAGCCTTGGTGGATGTTGCAGTTGCAGCGGGTCTTTGTTCTGCCATGATTCTGTTTTTAGATTTTTTGAGATGAATATTGAACTAACGATTAAGAGGTCACAATTCTAACGAAAAATCAAATCAATTGTGAACCGTGGTTGCATTTTTTTTGACGTGCTTTCAAAACAGGTCGTTAAAGTGCGGCTGCGGGCAAACCCGCGTCCCGCCTCATTCGTAGCGAAGTGCCTGTATCGGGTTGAGCCGTCCCGCCTTGAAGGCCGGGTAGAGACCGGCCAGCAATCCGACAGCCGTGCACAGCACAATGCCGCCGAATACCCAGTTCCAGGGCACCACGAAACCCGTGCCCATGGCGTACGCCACGAGGTTGCCGGTACCGATGCCGATGACGATGCCGATGACGGCACCGAGCACGCTGATGATCATCGACTCAAAAAGAAACTGCAGGCGCACTGTGCTGCTCTTGCCGCCGATGGCCTTCACCAGCCCTACTTCCTTCGTCCGCTCCGTGACGGCTACAAGCATGATGTTCATGAGGCCGATGGCGGCACCGATCAGCGTGATGAGGCCGATCACCGTGGCCGACACGGTCAGGAAACCAAGGCTGTTCATCGCCTTCTCCGCCACGCTGTCGCTGCGGTCGATCACGAAGTTGCTTTCCTCCGTTGTATTGAGCCGGCGCACCGAGCGGAACACGCCCTCCGCCTCCCCCATGGCTTCTTCCACCTGCGGCAGGTCGTTGACGAGCACGCCGATAGCAAAGGAGCCGTTGGGATCAAAGTAGCGGCGCACGGATTTGTAGCTCACGATCACGATGTTGTCGCGGCTGAACCCGAACGAAGAACCGCGGCTGCCGAGCACACCCACCACGCGGAAAGGAATGCCGTTTACGCGGACAACCGAATTGACCGCACGCTCCATATTGGGCTTGAACAGGCGGCGCGCCACATCGTAGCCGAGGAGGCAGATGTTCTGCGCGCCCTGTACTTCCTGGCGCCCGAAGTTGCGTCCGCTGAACAGCGTGAAGCCGTTGAGGGCAACGTAGTTTTCGTCGGCCCCGAAAAGAAACACATTCGGTGTGGTCTTGCGTGTGCCGTTGTTGATGATGGCGTTTCGCGAGGCGAAGGTCGAAAGGCCGACAGCCGCGGGAAAATGGTAGCTGCGTGCAAAGGCTTCAGCCTGCTCCTGCGTGATGGGCTTGCCGAGCGAGGAGGTTTTCTCGCGCCGCGCGCCTTTCTTCGACACTTTGAGATCGTTGCTGTTGCCGCCTCCCCCGAAGTGGATGTTGCGCTCTTTGTACCGGACCGTAAAGCCGTTGGCACCCATGGTGGAAAAGCTTTCGGTAAACTTCTGGCTCATGGCCTGGATCGCCGTGATGATGGCGATGAGTGCCCAGATACCGAGCGCGATAATGGCCACGGTGATCCCTGTGCGCAGCTTGTTGCCACGAACGGTTCGCGAAGCGAGTGAATAGATGTCGGATGTCCGCATAAGAAAGTGCACCTAAGGTACTGCGAAAAAGTCAGGAAGCCGGAAGTGATGAAGCCGGAAGTGGTCTGTTGAAAATCCAGACAAGCAAAAGCCCCGCATTGCTGCGGGGCTTTGAATCTTTTACTGGAGCAGTCACTCATTCCGACTTCCCGCTTCCGACTTAAAAACTTAGAAGTACAGCCATTGCGTGAGCAGTTCGGGGAAGATCCCGAGCAGGATGGTCAGCGCGGCGAGTGCAACCAGCGTGGCTTTGAAGCCGCCGTTGAGCTGAAGTGTGGCGCCGCTGTTGCCTTCGCGGAAATACATGGCCTGCAGGAGGCGGAAGTAATAATATACCGAGACGGCGGCCATCAGCACGGCAAAGAGCGGCAGTGCCATCGAGCCGGCGCTGAGCGTGGCGCGGAGCATGTAGAACTTCGAGAGGAATCCAGCTGTGAGCGGAATACCGGCGAGCGACAGCAGGAATACCACGAGCGTCGCGGCCACCAGCGGCTGCTGGCGCGCGAATCCGTTGAACCCTTCAAAGCTCTGGTCCTTCATGCGGATCAGTACCGCGAAGATGCCGATCGTTGCAAATGAATAGGCCGCGGCGTAGAGGATCAGTCCATCCATGGCATCGCTGTTGAGGGCGTAGATAGCCATCATCATAAATCCGGCCTGCGCGATCGAGGAATAGGCCAGCATACGCTTGACACTCTGCTGGAACACGGCGGTGATGTTGCCGATGAACAAGGTGGCGGCTACGATGATTCCCACGATGATCTTCCACTGCGGAGCGATACCGGCGAAGCTTTCGCTGAAGAGACGCATAAAGGCAATAAAGCCGGCTGCCTTTACCACGGTTGCCATGAAGGAGGTAAACACGGTGGGCGAGCCATCGTAAACGTCGGGTGTCCAGAAGTGGAAGGGCGCCGCAGATACTTTAAAAGAAAGAGCGAACAGCAGCAGGAGCATGCCCGTTGTCAGCAGCACCGGTGTCGTTCCATCGCCGGGCGTGAAGGGAACCGTAGCGAAGGTACCCGTGGCACCATACAGCAGCGCGATGCCCATCAGCATAAGACCGGTGGAGAAGGAGCCCATGAGGAAGTACTTGATGGCGGCCTCGTTGCTTTTGAGGTTACCCTTTTCGGAGCCGGCGAGGATGTACAGCGGGATCGACAGCACCTCGATGCCGAGGAACAGGATCAGCAGCGACTGGAAGGCCGCCGTCATAGCGACACCGGTAAGGATAAAGAAGATCAGTGCGAAGTACTCGCTGTAGGCGTTGCCAACGCGCTCCATGTCGCGGGCAGACAGCAGGAAGTAGGCCAGCGTGGCCAGTACCGCCACAACCATGAACAGGGAAGCAAAGCGATCGAACAGGAGCATGCCGGCAACATGCACATGAAAAAGGTCGATGCCGCGGAGGTCGAGCAGGGCGCCGGTCAGCACCAGCAGCAGCAGCAGGTAGGCGATGCCGCGCACTGAGGCGCCGCGCTTTGCCAGAAAGCTGCTGAACATCATCACAACCCCACTGATTGCCGAAATAAGTAAAGCGTTCATATTTTATCGTACTACGTAGTTAGAGTAATTGGCCACTTTCAGGATATCCTTCACAAAGCCTTCCGTGGCAGAGATCAGGGGCTGCGGGTAGAAGCCGAACCAGAGAATGAGGCCGGCGACCAGGAGCAGCGCCACCGTTTCCGGAACACGGATGCGATAGCCCGCCGCGGTGCGGTCGTTGGTGCCGCCGAAGAACACCTGCTGCACCATCCGCAGCGTGTAGGCCGCGCCGAGGATAATGCTGATGGTGGCCAGCACGGTGAAGAGCACGTTGTATTGGGTGCCACCCGAGCTCCAGATGCCGTTGAACATCAGGAACTCACCGGCGAAGGAGTTGGTAAGCGGAAGCGATACGTTGGCAAAGGCGAACAGTACCAGCAGCAGCGTGAGGCCCGGGGCCCGCTGCGCAATGCCGCCCAGCTCGGAGAGCTTGCGGGTGCCGAACTGGCGCTCCACGAGCTCCACCACGATCCAGAGACCGATGATGTTGATGCCGTGGTGAAAGAGCTGGATGAGTACACCCTGCATGCCGGTGCGCGTTTCGGCGAAGATGGCGGCACACATCAGACCGATGTGTGCGATCGACGAATAGGCGACGAGGCGCTTCAGGTCGTCCTGCCGCAGGGCGAGGATGGAGGCATAGAGAATGCTGATCACCGACATGCTCATGACCACATCGCCCCAAATATACGAAGCATTGGGCACCACCGGGATCACCCAGCGGATCACGCCGAACACACCCATCTTGACCATGAGGCCGCTGAGCACCATCGTTACCGAAGTGGGCGACTGCTCGTAGGTATCGGGCTGCCAGGTATGGAAGGGAAAGACTGGCATCTTCACCGCGAAGGCGATAAAGAGCATCCAGAAGATGAGGCCCTGGTTCTGGTTCGTGAGGTGCAGGTTGTAGAACGACTCCATCGAGAAGGAGCTGTCGGGCGTCTGCGCGTAGAGCCAGAGAAGCGCCACCAGCATGATCACCGAGCCGGTGAAGGTGTAGATGAAGAACTTGAAGGTCACCGCGATGCGGCGCTCACCGCCCCAGTCGGAGCAAAGGAAGTAGACCGGAACGAGCGCAAGCTCCCAGAAGAAGTAGAACAGCAGCGCGTCGGTGGCCGTGAATACGCCCATGAGTCCGGCCTGCGCCAGCAGCATAAGCCCGAAAAAGTTGTTGGCCTTGCGGTAATCTGTCTTCCAGGTAGAGAGGAAGATGATCGGGTAGGCAATGCCCGTAAGGAGGGTCAGGATCCCCGAAAGCCCGTCGAGCGACAGGCTGAAGGAGGATCCGAGCGAGCCCAGCCAGGGTGCCGTGAAGGTCGACGGGTTGCCGTTCTGCAGGTCGGCGAAGCCTTTCAGCGAAAGAGCCATCGCCGCCAATGCCACGAGCAGCGCCCAGCCGCGGGCAAGCTTCGCATCCTTGAGCGCGAAGCCGACGAGTCCGCCGATCAGCGGTACGAGGAACAGTAGTAATACGGTCATAACACAGTTAATTCAAATTCAAAAGTTCGAAGGCTTCGCGATCAGGGACAAGCCCTGTTTTTGTCATTCCGAGCGCAGCCGAGGAATTACTTTTTAAGAAAGAATTCCAGGACAAAGAACAGCACCATCGAGATCACCATCAGCAGCACGTAGCTGCCTACCTGGCCGCTTTGCAGCCAGCGGAGCTGGCGGCCGCCGTAGTTTACCGCGCGGCCTACCCCGTTGACGATCGCGTCGATGCCGCTGCGCTCGATGAAGGTGTCGGCAAAGCGGCCCAGCGCGTTGAGGGGCTTCACAAACACCGAGTCGTACAGCTCGTCGACATACCATTTGTTGGCGAGCACTTTACCGAAGGCACCGTTGTGCTCTTCGCGGTAGCTGCGGTAGCGGAACCACGCAAAGCCGATCGCCAGCAGGGAAAGCACCGTGGTGCCGGCCATCAGCGCGAGTTCGGTGCTGTGGCTGATCGCTGCGTTCTCGGTGTTACCATGCTGCTGCGCGATCACCGGCGACAGGAAATCGGCGAGGCGCTCCCCTCCTTTCGAAAACACTTCCGGAACACCCACAAAGCCGCCAACGATCGAAAGGATCGCCAGCACCACAAGCGGGATCGTCATGGCCGCGGGGCTTTCGTGCACGTGCTGACGCTGCTCGTCGGTGCCGCGGAACGAACCGTTGAAGGTGATGAAGAGAAGACGGAACATATAAAAGGCAGTCAGCGCCGCCGTGGCGAGACCAACAACCCAGAGAAACTTGTCGTGCTCGAAGGCGCTCAGCAGGATCGCGTCTTTCGAGAAGAAGCCGCTGAACGGAGGAATGCCCGCGATGGCGATACAGCCGATGAGGAACGTGATGTAGGTGACCTTAAGCTTGCCTTTGAGACCGCCCATGAAGCGGATGTCCTGCTGGCCGCTCATGGCGTGGATCACCGAGCCCGAGCCGAGGAAGAGAAGGGCCTTGAAGAAGGCGTGCGTCATCACGTGGAATACGCCGGCCGTGTAGGCGCCGGTGCCGAGGGCGAGGAACATATACCCTAGCTGGCTCACCGTGGAGTAGGCCAGCACTTTCTTGATGTCGTTTTGCTTCAGTGCGATCGTTGCCGCGAGCAATGCCGTCGCAGCACCGATGATCGCCACCACGCTGAGGGTAGCGGGCGCGAGGTTATACAGGATGTTGGAGCGGGCGATCATGTAGATACCGGCCGTAACCATCGTAGCCGCGTGGATCAGCGCCGAAACGGGCGTCGGGCCGGCCATGGCGTCGGGAAGCCAGGTGTACAGCGGGATCTGCGCGCTCTTGCCGCAGGCACCCAGGAAGAGCAGCAGCGTGATGCCCACCACTTCCTTCGTATTCATTGTATGCAGCGAGCTGATGATGCCCTGTGCGCTGAACAGCTCGTGGTACGACAGCGTGCCGAAGCGCTGCAGCATCCAGAAGAGCGCCAGCAGGAAGCCAAGGTCGCCGATGCGGTTCATGACGAAGGCTTTCTTGGCGGCCTTCGTGTAGTCGATGTTCTTGAACCAGTAGCCGATAAGCAGGTACGAGCAAAGGCCCACGCCTTCCCAGCCGATGAACATGATCAGGTAGTTGGCACCCATCACGAGCAGCAGCATCGAGAACACGAAGAGGTTGAGGTAGGAAAAGTAGCGGCCGAAGTGCTCGCGCTTCTCCTCGTGCATGTAGGCCGTCGAATACACGTGGATCAGGAAGCCGACGCCGGTGATGATCAGCAGGAACAGCCCAGAGAGCTGGTCGATCTGGAAGGCGAAGGGAATACGCAGCGAGCCGACGTTGATAAAGTCGAAATACTTGTACGGCACATCGGAGAACTCACCTTTCGAGAACAGCAGGCAGCTGATCACAAACGAAGCGAGCACGGTGCCTGAGCCGATAAGCCCCACGAGGCCCTTCGAAAGGTAGTTGCGCCCCAGCCCGTTGACCAGGAAGCCGGCGAGCGGGAGAAGCGGGATCAATGCGATTAGAGTCTTCATAACAAGTAAGAATTCAAAATTCAAAATTCAAAACACCTCGCCGGCTCATCGATCCGCCGTCAACAGGCATACCCGGATTCGGGAAGCCGGCTACTGGAAGGGATGTGCGCGTTAAAGACATTTTTGACTTTTGACCTTTGACTTTTGAATTAATGTTTCAATCGATTCAGGAAGTTAATGTCCACCGAGCGCGTGTTGCGGTACAGCATCACGATGATGGCGAGGCCGACACTTACTTCGGCTGCGGCGACCACCATGATGAAGAACACGAACAGCTGCCCGTCGGTTCCCGCGGTGGGCGACACGGCGGCGTTGGCCAGGTGATGCATCTTCGAGAAGGCCACGAGCAGCAGGTTCACGGCATTCAGCATTAGCTCGATGCACATGAAGATGATGATGGCATTGCGGCGCGTGAGGACGCCGATGATGCCGGTGGCAAACAGCGCGATCGAAAGAAACAGGTAATAGCGGATATCCATAAGGATGTTTGATCGTTTTGGTTTTCGTTACTCCACTTCCACGGCGGCGCGGACGTCCAGGGGGCGCTTGTCTTCGGCCGGCGCAATGCTCTTCGCTTCTTTTTTGCCGATCACAACGGCGCCCACCATCGCGGTGAGGAAGAGCACCGAGCTCAGCTCGAAGGGTACCACGTAGTCGCTGAACAGCACCTTGCCGAGGTTTTGGATAAGGCCGATGTCGCCCGTTACGAGCTGGGTGGGATGCGATTCGGTGGTTCGCAGGGCGGCTACGAGCACCAGCAGTAGCGATCCGCCCGATACGGCGCCGATAAGACGCAGCCAGCGGCCCTTCTTGACCTCAATGTGCTTATCGAGGTTCATCAGCATGATCACGAAGAGGAACAGCACCATGATGGCGCCGGCGTACACGATGATGTTCACCACGGCGAGGAACTGCGCGTTGAGCAGGATGTAGTGGCCGGAGATCGTGAAGAAGGTCATGATCAGCCAGATGACGCTGAAGATCGGGTTCTTGCTGCTGATCACCATGAGGGCGCAGAACAGCGAAGCGACTGCCAGTATCCAGAAAAGTATTTCAGTAATTCCCATGAGCAGTTGCGGTTTATTTGGATTGGGGGATCGTTCCTTTCGCCTTGGCAAATCCTTCCGGGTCTTTAACCGGGTCGGGGATCAGCAGGTCGTCTTTCTTATAAATAAAGCCCTTGCGGCCGTAGTTCGACGGGGCGAAGGTTTGCGACAGGTAGATGGCATCCTTGGGGCAGGCTTCCTCGCAGAGGCCGCAGAAGATGCAGCGGAGCATGTTGATCTCGTACTTGGCGGCATACTTCTCCTCGCGGTACAGATGCTCCTCGCCTGGCTGGCGCTCGGCCGCTTCCATGGTGATGGCTTCGGCGGGGCAGGCCACGGCGCAAAGACCGCAGGCGGTGCAGCGCTCACGGCCTTCCTCGTCGCGGTTGAGGATCTGCAGGCCGCGGAAAACGGCGGAGAAGGGACGCTCCTGCTCGGGGTAGTTGATCGTCGGCTTCTTCTTGAACAGGTGGCTGAAGGTTATCCCCATTCCCTTGAAAATCGAGGGCAGGTACAGCTTCTCCACGAAGGTCATCGGCCTCCGGTCTACCGGCTTGTTCTTATTGGTGAGTTGCATGTGTCAGGCTTACTTGTTCGGATTTGGACGGCTGCGAATTTAGCCCTTTTTGAGGGGCGGCAACGTCGCCGTCTTGGTTGAGCCACAGGACGACGCCCGCGGTAATGATCATGTTGGCGAGGGCCAGCGGCAGAAGACCGCGCCAGCCCAGGTTCATAAGCTGGTCGAAGCGGAAGCGCGGGATGGTCCAGCGGATCCACATGAACAGGAAGATGGAGATAACGGCCTTTGTCATCAGGCTGGCGAAGCCAAGCAGCCCTACCCACCAGGTGCCGCTGTGGGCCGCCTCGTTGAAGAAGGGAATGTCGTAGCCGCCGAAGAACAGCGTCGCCATCACAACGCCCGAGATGAACATGTTGATGTACTCGGCAAAGAGATAGAAGCCGAGCTTCATCGAGGAGTATTCCTGGTGGTAGCCGAAGTTGAGCTCGTTCTCGGCCTCGGGGAGGTCAAAGGGTGTACGGTTGCACTCGGCCAGCGCGCAGATAAAGAAGATCAGGAAGCCGAGCGGCTGGTACAGCACGTTCCAGCCATGGCGCATCTGGTGCTCCACGATGACGCTCATGCGGAGGTCGCCCACCACCAGCAGCACGGCCAGCAGCGAAAGGCCCATGGCGAGCTCGTAGGAGATCATCTGCGAGGCTCCGCGGATGGCCGCCAGCAGGGAGAATTTATTGTTGGAGGCCCAGCCGCCGATCATGATGCCGTATACTCCAAGCGATACAACGCCGAAGATGTAGAGCACGCCGATGTTGATGTCGGCGATCTGCATCGGCATCATGTGACCGAAGAAGGTTGCCGTCGGACCCCAGGGAATGACCGCGGAGGTCATCGTGGCGGTGATCATCGCGAGCAGCGGGCCCATGACGAACAGGAACTTCGAGGAGCTGTTGGGAATGATCTCCTCTTTCATGAACAGCTTCACGCCGTCGGCGAGGGGCTGCAGCAGGCCAAAGGGACCCGCGCGGTTGGGGCCGCGGCGGTCTTGCAGGAAGGCCGCGATCTTGCGCTCGGCATAGGTGCTGTACATGGCCACCACCAGCGCGATCGTTACGATGATCGCGATGAGCACAAATTTTTCAATCAGGGTGACTACCCATTCTGCCATTAGTAAGTACATAGTTGCTTCAGTGTAGGAGCTTCGCTCCTATTTCGTGAATCGTGAATCGTGAATCGTCAATTCTTTCAATCGCACTTTATTCACGATTGACGATTGACGATTGACGTCTTTACGGTGTATTCGAATTCGTCGAGTCCGTTCCCATCTTGTTCCGTCCGATGCCTTCCTTAACATCGGTGACGTTGGAGCCGGAAGCCAGCGGGTTGCCGTTGAAGGTGGCGCCGGTGGCGGGCCCGGGGATGGCGTTCAGGTCCACGGTGTTGACGTCCGACACGTTGTGAATGTCCATCAGCAGCTTGGGGTCGCGGCCCTTCATCACATCCTGGAAGACTTCCTTCGGCATTGTTATCCCGGTGTAGTGGCCGGCATTGATCACCGAGTGTCGGTCGAGGCGCGTCGGGCCCTCGATGGTCCAGTCGCTCACGCTCTTCTTTTCGAAGCGGCACTCGTTACAGATCCACTCCTCCACTTCGCCCCATTGGTCTTTGCGGGCCGTTACACGGAGCACGTCGTCGCCGCGCATCCACAGGCGTACGCTGCCCTTGCAGGTGGGGCAGTCGCGGTGCGCATCCACCGGCTTCGTGAACCATACACGGTTCTTGAAGCGGAAGGTGCGGTCGGTGAGCGCACCAACGGGGCACACGTCGATGACGTTTCCGATCATCTCGTTGTCGAGCGACTTCTGGATATAGGTAGCGATCTGCGCATGGTCGCCGCGGTCGAGCACGCCGTGCTCGCGTCCACCGGCAATCTGGTTGGCGGTGTGCACGCAGCGGTAGCACAGGATGCAGCGCGTCATGTGCAGCTGGATGTAGGGGCCGAGGTCGATGCGCTCGAAGGTGCGGCGCTTGAACTCGTAGCGCGTGCCTTCCTTGCCGTGCTCGTACGAGAGGTCCTGCAGGTCGCACTCACCGGCCTGGTCGCACACGGGGCAATCGAGCGGGTGGTTGAGGAGCAGGAATTCCACCACGCCCTTGCGGGCTTCGAGCACCGCGGGGTTGGTGATGTTCTCGACGATCATGCCGTCCATGACGTTCGTGCGGCAGGAGGCCACAAGCTTCAGCATCGGGCGCGGGTCGGCCGTGGAGCCGGCAGCAACGCGCACGAGGCAGGTACGGCAGTAGCCACCCGTCTGCGCGAGCTTGCTGTAAAAGCACATCGTGGGGGGAACAACATCGCCGCCGATCTTGCGGGCCGCCATGAGAATGGTGGTGCCGGGCTCGACTTCAACCTTGATGTTGTCGATGGTGACCGTGAACAGTTTCTTTTCTTCTGACATAGTAAGTCAAAATTCAAACGTCAAAATTCAAAAAAGCAGGTCGGAGACTCCGCTTCCTTCACCAGCAATCCTTTATTCAAACTACTCACTGATGATAATGCTGGCGATTATCTTCGAAAGCTCGTCGGCTTCTTTGAGTAGCTCATTTAGTTTGACCGTATCCTGATCGAGCGAATCCCGGATCAGGCAAAGCCAGTATTTCGTTTCATTCGCGGACTTCAGGGCGATCGCATAATAATTCCGCCAGTCTTTCCTGCTGCTTCCGGCCCGGCCTTCCACCAGGTTTGCACCTATAGATGTACCGGAGCGTAGCAGCTGATCAAACATCGAAAAGAAAATGCGATCGTAAGAAGCGTTTTTAATAAACAGCACAAGCTCTTTCGAAAAGTGAAAGGCCCTGTGTCGAATGTTATAAGGCTTCTCGCCGTCTTCCAACAAATAAAGATCTTCCAGTTCCATCTGGTCAAAATTTTACTAAGCCTCAAACCTATCAAACTGTCTGCACAGCCAGGGCTTTTTGACTTTTGAATTTTGACTTTTTCCTTATCCCACTGCTACCGAGATCGGATCTGCATAATGCGCGAGCCCGAAGTTGCGCTTCTGTGCTTCGTCGGGGTTCAGCACGTGCCACTCGAATTCGTCGCGGAAGTGACGAATGGCCGCGGCAACAGGCCAGGCAGCCGCATCGCCCAGCGGGCAGATGGTGTTGCCTTCGATCTTGCTCTGGATATCCCACAGCAGGTCGATGTCGCGCATGTCGCCCTTTCCGGTTTCGATCTTGTGCAGGATCTTTTCCATCCAGCCCGTACCCTCGCGGCAGGGCGAGCACTGGCCGCAGCTCTCGTGGCGGTAGAAACGCGCCAGCGAATAGGTGTGGCGCACCACGCACTGGTCTTCGTCGAGCACGATAAACCCGCCCGAGCCCATCATCGAACCCGTGGCGAAGCCGCCGTCGGCGAGGCTTTCGTAGGTCATGAGGCGGGGCTCGCCTTTTGCCGTTTTCAGCAGCAGGTTGGCCGGCAGGATGGGAACGGAAGAACCACCCGGGATGCAGGCCTTGAGGCGCTTGCCGTTGGGGATGCCCCCGCAGAATTCGTCGCTGTAAATAAATTCCTCCACCGAGATGGTCATGTCGATCTCGTAGATCCCCGGCTTGTTGATGTTGCCGCAGGCCGAGATGAGCTTGGTACCCGTAGAGCGGCCGATGCCGATCTTGGCGTATTCCTCGCCCCCCATGTTGAGAATGGGAACGACAGCCGCGAGCGTCTCCACGTTGTTGACCACCGTGGGGCAGTCGTAGAGACCTTTGATGGCCGGGAAGGGCGGCTTGATGCGGGGGTTGCCGCGCTTGCCCTCGAGCGACTCGAGGAGCGCCGTTTCCTCACCGCAGATATAGGCGCCGGCGCCGCGCTGCACGTAGATCTGGCAGTTGAAGCCGGTACCGAGAATATTCGTTCCGAGGAAGCCCGCGTTGTTGGCTTCGGCGATGGCCTCTTCCAGTATATCTACGATCCAGGCGTACTCGCCGCGGATGTAGATATAGGTACGCTCCGAGCCAAGGGCAAAGGAGGAGATGATCAGGCCCTCGATGAGCAGGTGCGGGATGAACTCCATCAGGTAGCGGTCCTTGAAGGTGCCGGGCTCCGATTCGTCGGCGTTGCACACGAGGTAGCGGGGCACGCCTTCGGGCTTGGCCAGGAAGCTCCACTTCATACCGGTGGGGAAGCCGGCGCCGCCGCGGCCGCGGAGGCCGCTCTTCTTCACTTCTTCCACGATGTCGGCGGGAGCCATCTTGAAAGCCTTCTCCACAGCGGCATAACCGCCATGGCGGCGGTAGGTGTCGTAGTAGCGGATGCCTTCTACGTGGGCGTGTTCCAGTAATATTTTCTTACCCATTGTACTAAGTCAAAATTCAAAATTCAAAATTCAAAAACCGGTTTTACACTGTTGGTACCAATCAATTTTTGACTTTTGAATTTTGCCTTTTTATTTATTGATGCTGTTTAGGTCCTTTGTCGAAATTGAACATCCAGTTCACGCCGAACTGGTCGGTGAGCATGCCAAAACGGGCACCCCAGAAGGTGTCCTGCAGCGGCATCGTGATGCGGGCGCCTTCGCTCAGTGCCTCGAAGATCTTGTTGATCTCTTCCTCCGAGGAAAAATCGAGGCTCAGTTGCACCATACCACCCACGGCTTCGTTCTGCTGGCCGTCGGAGGCCATCAGGAACAGGTCGCCGGCGGAAAACTGCGCGTGCATTACTTTTTTCGCATCCTCCGGGCTGTACTCCATCGGGGCGTTTTCGAAGTACTGCAGGCCCTGGATCTGGCCACCGAGGGCTTTGGCATAAAAGTTCAGGGCTTCCTCGCAGTTGCCGTTGAACATGATGTAGGGAACTAAACGCATGTTAGTTGTTTTGTACCGCATTGCGGCGGCATTCGTCAATAATGGCATCCACCTTCGCAGGGGTCAGGTGCTCCTTGTAAAAGTTACCGAGCTGCATCATCGGGGCATAGCCGCAGGCGCCGAGGCACTCCACGGTCTTGAGCGTGAACATCCCGTCGTCGGTAGTTTCGCCGACGCCGATGTTCAGCTTCTCCTTGATGTAGGCGATGATGTTGTCCGACCCGTTGAGCATGCAGGGCCCGGTCTGGCAAACCTCGAAGAGGTACTTGCCCACCGGCTTCAGGTTGAACATGCTGTAGAAGGTGGCCACCTCGTACACCTCGATGGACTTGAGGTTGAGCAGCGTGGCGACATAATCCATAGCCTCGGCCGACAGCCAGCCGTTGTTGGCTTCCTGGGCCAGGTGCAGCACGGGGATCAGGGCGCTCTTCTGCTTCCCTTCCGGGTAGCGCGCCACGATCTCACGGACTTTAGAAAGACGGTCTTCTGAAAACGTCACGGTCGAAACAGTTTATTGGTTTACTAGTCTATTGGTTGATCGGTAACAGGTGCCTACCACCATACAACTATTATTACTTGTTCTCGATATTCGTTATTCGATATTCGTTATTCGATATTCGTTATTCCCTATCCATCCATCTCGCCGGCGATGAGGTTCAGCGACGACATCACGATGATGGCGTCGGAGAGCATCGAGCCTTTTACCAGCTCCTCGTAGGCCTGGTAGTAGATGAAGCAGGGGCGGCGGAAGTGCAGGCGGTACGGGCTGCGGCCTCCGTCGGAGATCAGGTAGTACCCGAGCTCGCCGTTGCCGCCTTCCACGCTGTGGTACACCTCGCCCGGCGGGATGTCGATCTCACCCATCACGATCTTGAAGTGGTAGATGAGGGCTTCCATCTTCGTGTACACGTCGTTCTTGTTGGGCAGGTAATATTCCGGCACGTCGGCGTGATACACCGTTGCCTCCTCCCCTTTCATGTCCTGCAGCTTGCGGTATGCCTGGCGGATGATCGAGATCGACTCGTACATCTCGGCGTTGCGCACCAGGTAGCGGTCGTAGCAGTCGCCGGTGGAGCCGGTCGGGATAACAAAGTCGAAGTCCTGGTACGAGCTGTAGGGCGAATGCACGCGCACGTCGTAGTCGACGCCGGCGGCGCGCAGGTTGGGACCCGTGAAGCCGTAATTGAGCGCGCGCTCGGCCGAGATGGGACCCGCGCCGATGGTACGCTCCATGAAAATGCGGTTGCGCGTAAAGAGTTTTTCAAACTCCGCCAGCACCGCGGGGTATTCGTCGAGGAATTTTTCCAGCTTGGTAAATGCGATGTTGTTGAAGTCGCGCTCGAAGCCGCCGATGCGGCCGATGTTGGTGGTGAGACGCGAGCCGCACACTTCCTCCCAGATCTCGTAAATGAGCTCGCGGTACTGCATCACGTACAGGAAACCGGTATAGGCGCCGGTGTCCACCCCTACGATCGAGTTGCAGATCAGGTGGTCGGCGATGCGGGCGAGCTCCATGATGATGACGCGGAGGTAATCCACGCGCTTCGGCAGCTGGATCCCCAGCAGCTTCTCGCAGGTCATGTGCCAGCCCATATTGTTGATCGGCGCCGAGCAGTAATTGAGGCGGTCGGTCAGCGGGGTGATCTGGTAGAGGGGCTTGCGCTCGGCAAGCTTCTCAAAGGCCCGGTGGATGTAGCCGATGGTTTGCTCGGCCGACACGATCTTCTCGCCATCGAGCTCCAGGATGTTCTGGAATACGCCGTGCGTGGCCGGGTGGGTGGGGCCAAGGTTGATCGTGGTCGTTTCCTTCTCGATGGAGCCCTCGGGAAGCGGGATATGGGAATATGGTGCGTTTGTGGCCATGTTTATCGTGAATCGTGAATCGTCAATCGTGAAGGGTTAACTCCACGCCCTGATCCACCGTTTTTTATTTCAATCTCTTGTCACCCTGACGCCGTCGCCCAAAGCTTTGGCGCCGGGTACATTGCTCATTACTCATTACTCATTACTCATTGTTCATTCCCTGTCAGCAGCATCGGCGAGCCGTCTTCGTTGCGGCGTGTGAAGTCGAAGGAGCCGCCGCGGCCGAACATCTCGTCGTCCTTGTCGGAGCGGGTCTGGTCTTCCACCGGGAACTCCTTGCGCATCGGGAAGTAATCCATCTCCTCAACATTCTGGATCCGCTTCAGGTTCGGGTGGCCCGTGAAGTTGACGCCAAAGAAGTCGTAGGCCTCGCGCTCGAGCCAGTTGGCCGTTGCAAATACGGCGGTGGCGCTTTGCACGTCGGGCAACGCCACCGGTGCATACACCTTGAAGCGCAGGCGCACATTGTCGACCAGGTTGTGCAGGTGGTAGACCACGCAGAGCTCGCGGCCCGCGTAGGCCGGGTAGTGCACAACCGTGAGGTCGGTCAGGAACTGGAAGCCTTTCTCGAATAAAAAGCGCAATACCGCGATGTTCTGGTCGCGGTCCGCTTCGAAGGTCAGCATGCCGTAGGGCTCCTCGAAGGTTTTCACCCCTTCGCCGAAGCGCTCCTGGAGCAGCTGTTGGATTTGTTCGTTCGTTAATTCCATGTATGTAGGTTGGTCCTTCCTCCCCTTCCTGTCGGGAAGGGGCCGGGGGATGGCCTTATTGTATACCGTAGCTCTCGAGGAGCTTTTTGTAATGATCACTGTTGCGGCGGCGAAGGCTTTCCTTGCCAATGAGATCCTGGATGCGGAGCACGCCGTCGATGATGGCTTCGGGACGCGGGGGGCAACCGGGCACATAGACGTCGACGGGCACCACCTGGTCGATGCCCTGCAGCACGCTGTAGGAGTCGAAGATGCCGCCAGAGCAGGCGCAGGCGCCCACCGCCATTACCCAGCGGGGCTCGGCCATCTGCAGGTATACCTGGCGCACCACGGGGGCCATCTTCTTGGCGATGGTACCCATCACCATGAGGAGGTCGCACTGGCGCGGCGAGAAGCCGACGCGCTCGGAGCCGAAGCGGGCAAGGTCGTAGTGCGAGGCCATCGTGGCCATGAATTCGATACCGCAGCAGGAGGTCGCAAACGGAAGCGGCCAGATGGAATTCTTGCGGGCGAGGCCAACCACATCGCTCAGCTTCTGGGCGAAAAAGCCCTCTCCCTGGTAGCCTTCGGGCATATCCGCGAGGGAAATGTCCTGCTCGAGGGGCTTCTGGTTGATATTATACGATACGGGACGTGCCATAAATTCAAGTTTTTAAGTCCGGAGTCGGAAGTATCAAGTGGTTCAAAAACAGTGCAGAAGTAGCTTCTTCCGCCTTCCCACTTCCGACTTTTAGACTTTATCAGTTTAGTCTTCCCACTTCAGCGCGCCTTTCTTCACGATGTAGATAAACCCGCAGAGGAAGAAGGCGACGAACAGCACTACGGCCCAAAAACCGCTCCAACCAAGCCCGCGGAAGTTCACCGCGTAGGGATAGAAAAAGATCACCTCTACATCGAAGAGCACAAAGAGGATCGCTACCAGGAAATACTTGATGGCCATGGGCTGGCGGGCGTCGCCGTGGCTTTCGATGCCGGAGGCGAAGGTCTCGAGCTTGTCGGCCGTCTTACGCTTGGGGCCCAGCAGGTGGGTTACACCCATCAGGGTACCGATCATGCCAAAGGCGAAGAGGAACTGGAGCGCCACGGGCAGGTAGCTGCCGGCGCTGTGTACGTCCTGCACCGCACGGGTGATGTCGGCTTGAAGCAAATGGAACATAGGCTTTTGAATCGCGGGCAAAAATACAGCAGCGCCATCAATCTCAACGCTACTATTTTCGGCGCTCCCGGGCCGAAAAAAGCCCCCTCGTGGGGGGCTTTCCGGTTATTTTCCTTTCACTTTCGTCTTGTTGTTTTCTGCCTTGACTTTCGCCGGCGGTGCGGGCGGCTTGCTGCCACGCGCGGGTGGCGCCGGGGGAGCCGGCTTTTCGAGGCGCTGGATGACGCCGCTCAGCTGGGCTTCTTTCGAAGGATCGAAGGCAATGGCCTGGCGAAGCAGCTCGGCGCCCTTCGCACGGTCGCCCTTCTCGTTTACGTAGTAGTTGGCGAGGTTCGTGGCGGCCTCGTAGCCATAGGCAGCGAAGCGGGCTTTGTCGGCATTCGACACACGCAGCACCTGCTCGTATTGGGGCATGGCCAGGCCGAGCTTGCCGGAGGTATCGATATTGCCGAGGGCGCGGGCGCTCCACAGGTAGCCATAGATGCTGTCGGGCAGCGCGCGGCTGTAAGCCTGGAACACGCTGTCGGCCTTCTTGAAATTACCACCCTGGTAGTAGGGCAGGCCGATCTGGAACAGCGAAGCAGGGCTGGAATTCGCGTTGAGGCGGTATTGCGCCAGGCGCAGGTCGCCCTCAGCCACCTTGCGGCCGCTCGACTTGGCCCAGTCAATGCCTTCCTGCAGGATCAGCAGCTTGTTGCGCAGCGTCGTGTCGGCATCGGCGGAAGCCAGGAAGATGTTCACGACCTCAGTCGGGGCTTCCTTCGAATAAACAGCCGCCTTAAGTGTATAGTCTTTCGACAGCAGCTCTTCGGTCTTGGCCGAGGCAAACAGCTGGTCTACATACTGGCGGGCCTTGGCGGTATCCTTGGCGCCTTCGAGGTACGAATAAGCCATCAGGCGGTAGACGCTGGGCTCCACCTTGGCGTTGCCGCTCTGCTGGATGATGCGGTTGCCGATGGCAATGGCCTCATCGTATTTCTTCTGGAGATAAAGGGGCTGTGCCTTGAATACCTCGTTCTGGATCGAGGGCTCGGCAACGGCTACATATTTCTGGCCCCACTGGTCGGCGGCGGCGAAGTCCTGCTTGTAAAAGAGGTTGTATACGTACTGGCGCAGGTAGGCCGGGCCGTACTTGGGGTCCGACTGGATGGCACGGTTCAGGTTCTCGGTCACCACGTCCCAGTTGCGCTGCGTTTCATAAATACGGGCCATGCGGTAGTAGGCTACAGCGGGCTGGCCGTTGGCGGCGGCGACGCCGTAAGCGCGCACGGCCTCACCACCCTCGTGGGCGCGGCGGTAGGCGTTGCCGAGGTTGATGGCGATATCGGCATTGGTCGGGGCGGCCTGGGCTGCCTGCTGGAGCTTGGCGAGACCATAGGCTGCGTCGCCCTTGGGTGTTTCGATGTTGGCACGGCCCACGGCGTTGAGTACCATCGGGTCGTCGCCTTTCTTGCCGCGACTCAGGTTGAGGGCCATTTCAAATTGCTGGCGGGCCTCGGCGTTCTTGCCTTCGGCGAGCAGCACATGACCCATGCCGGCGAGCAGCAGCGGGGCGTTACCGTTGGTTGACAGAGCCTTCTGGTATACGTTGCGGGCTTCTGCGGTCTGGTTGAGTTCCAGGTCGGCCTGGCCGAGCCAGTAGATTGCCTCGATGTTGTTCGGGTTAGCGGCGAGGATCTTCTCAAAGGTGGCTTTCGCGCTGGCGTTCCGCTCGGCATAGAGGTGATTCACCCCTTCCTGAACGGTCTGGGCCATAGCGCCCAACGAGAAAAACGCGGCGAGAAATAAAACAAGGGAAGCTTTCTTCATGATCCTATCTGTGTTTAATGTTTGAGGTTAGAACGTGCTTTGGTCTCTAAGAGCGCAAAAACTATTCTTTAGTTTACCAGTTTATTGTTAAGGTCCTTTTTCTAACTGTTAATTAATCGCGGATCTCGGCCTGCCGGAACTGGAAGTTCATCAGCGCCGGCATGAGGAAAGCGCGGTTGAAGATAAGCTGCCCGCTCTGCGTGGTCAGGTAGTTATAAAACCCATGGCCGAGGCCCAGGTGGCGCTCCTTGAGGATGCACACGAGGTCGCGGCGCAGGGGGTAATGCTTGAAATAGATGTTGTACTGCGCCGGCGTCACGTACTTGTCGGGCCGCTTCGGGTCTTCGAGCGACGCCACCTTTACCTGCCCGAGGTAGCTCAGCTGCGTGCTGTCCTGGCGGTTGCCGATCCAGCTGACGCCGATGAAGCCCACCGCGTCGCGGTTCTTCGCCACGTAATCGAGCACGGCCTTGCTGCCCTCGGCAGCGGTAACGCCCGGGCCCAGCTTTTCGCCCTGCAGCAGCGAGTCGACGATAAAGCGCACGGTGCTCGTGGCCTTGAGACCGTCAAACACGGGCCTCAGCTTCAGGGTCGAGCGGCCCGTCAGCAGGTCCTTGAGCTGCGCGGTGCTGAACAGCGAATCGGGCGCGTCGGGGTGAACGATCACGGCAATGGCGTCGTAGGCCACGACATTGTAGCGGAGGTCGGTCTTGAGCGAGTCGTTGACGAAGTTGCGCTCTGCCGGGGTGAAGCTCCGCGTGGCGATGATGCAGCGGATCGAGTCCACGGCAAGATCGCGGAGGCAGTCGGCCTCGGGCTTGTAGTGGGCGATGATATGGGCGCCGGGGTGCAGCGATTCGAACACGGCGATCTCCGAGTCGATCACGG
Source organism: Flaviaestuariibacter terrae (assembly GCF_054777635.1). Lineage (NCBI taxonomy): Bacteria > Pseudomonadati > Bacteroidota > Chitinophagia > Chitinophagales > Chitinophagaceae > Flaviaestuariibacter > Flaviaestuariibacter terrae. The sequence continues at coordinate 1,855,036 of NZ_BAAHAL010000008.1, read as the reverse complement.
GCCGGAACGACTCATCGGCGCTGATATGAATGGTGCCGCTGTCGGCGGTATCGCCGGGCGCGCCGACGACTCCGCCATCGCCACAGCCCGTGAGCGTGCCCAGAAAAAATGCAGCCGCAAGAGGTGTCAGTCGGGAAAGCCAATGCCGTTTCATGCTATCGGAAATAGTTCTTCTTATACCCACGATAAATGCGCCAGAATCCGTAAGCCAGGAAGAGCAGCCCGAGCAAATAGTTCATCTTGTCGGGTCGCCGGCCGAGCAGGTCGCGGTTGGTAAACTGGAGATAAAGAAACAGCAGGCCCAGGAGGCTGAAGACCACACCCATCGTAATATCCATGATCGAGCGCATGCGGCTCACCTGTCGTCGTCTTTTCTGTTCGTATTCCTCTACCATTCCGGCTGCGGGCTTTTTGGATTGGGCAAATTAGGACATTTTCATTCTTCGGGCGCCTGAAATGTAACCGGTTGTACGAAGGAGGTAGCCACAGCGCGGCCACGCTGCAGCGCAGGTTTCCACTTCGGCATCTTCCGCAGCACGCGCAGTACTTCGCTATCGAACGACTGTCCGCCCGATTGCAGGAACTCGAAGCGGCCCACGTTGCCTTCTTCATCCACCCAGAAGCGAACGAGTACCGAGCGCTTCTCACCGGGCTCCATGTCGGCGGGCGCCTGCAGGTAGCGGGCAAGGAAGTCGCCCCAGGCCTTCATGCCTCCGGGGAAGGAAGGCGGCGCGGAGGGCGCTTCGGGCTCGGCGGGCGCTGCGGCCAGCGGCGCGGGCCCGGGCGGCACGGGATCGACACCGGGGGCGGGCAAATCACCGGGGCCGTCGCCGGGAGTCGTGTGTGTACCGATGGCGGAGTTGCCGACGGCGTCGGTCGGCGGTACGTCGGTCGGGTCCGGACCGATCAGGGGCTGTGTATAACCAACCGTCGGCGCCGCAGCACCGGCCCGCTGCACGGGCTTCGGCTTCGGCTGGTCGGGCTGCGTCACGGGGTCGGGGGCGAGCTGCACCAGCACGCCGCGATCGGGCGGCAGGAAACCCCGCTCCGGCTTCCCGGCCAGCAGGTTGAGGAGGAAGAGCCCGAGCAGCACGGCCGCCAGCATGATGCCGATGGCGAGGCTAAGCCGGTTGCCATAATACTTGCGAAGCACATAAGCGCCGTATTGCTTGTTGCGGTGCTCAAAGAGCAGGTCGAGCAGGGAGCTGCGGGTAATTTCGTTGGGACTCATGGCGTTTGGTTTTGCTATGAGATGCGGGGCCGCGCGGTTTCCATACGTGCAATCTGCTAGTCTGCTAATGGGGTAGTCTGCTAGTCTGCTAATAGGCGGATGCGTTGCATCCGCTGGGATTCTGGGCATTGCTTGGTGGATCTGTCGGCGGCATCCAATAATAAATTCAGGGCGTTCCGAAGCCATGAAGCATGGTGGTTGTAAGGAAGCCTTTCCCAAAGGTTGCATCCCTACGGGATGCCGAAAAATCCTTTCTATTCGTTTGTTCTACCAAGCGGGCATCCCTGGCGGGATGCGGACGTACCGGTTCACCCTTGCCACCCACGGCATCCCGTAGGGATGCAACCTTCCCGCATCCGGCGAAGATGCCCGTTCAACCGCGAAGCACCATATCCGACAATAGCGCATCCCGCCACCGATGCCGGTTGGCGCCCAGAACATCCGATACGGCACATTCCGCATCCCGCAGGGATGCTCGTTAGGTAGGGATGCCCGTTCAATCGCGAAGCAGCATATCCAACAATAGCGCATCCCGCCACCGATGCCGGTTGGCGCCCCGAACATCCGATACGGCACATAACGCATCCCGACAGGGATGCTCGCTAGGTAGCACCATATGTGCAATTCAATACGTGGCATCCCTTCGGGATGCAACCTTCCGCATCCCGAAGGGATGCCCGTTTGGCGCCCAGACCATCCGATACGGCACAAACGCATCCCGCCAGGGATGCTCGCTAGGTAGCACCATATGTGCAATTCAATACGTGGCATCCCTTCGGGATGCAACCTTCCCGCATCCCGCAGGGATGCCCGTTTGGTAGGGATGCAAAACATTAGCAGACCAGCAGACTAGCTAATTAGCAGATTATCTCCCCCATTGCCGATTATCTTTGCGCCGATGAAAATTTTAATGGTTTGCCTCGGGAATATCTGCCGCAGTCCGCTGGCGGAGGGCATCCTGCAGCATAAAGCCGACGCGCTGGGGCTCGGGTGGACGGTGGAAAGCGCCGGCACCAACGGCTACCATGTGGGCGAGGCGCCGCACCGGCTGTCGCAGAAGGTGGCGAAGCTCCATGGCATCGACATCTGCACGCAGCGCGCCCGGCGATTCACAGCCGACGACCTGCAGCACTATGATAAGATCTACGCCATGGCCGCCGACGTCATCGACGACATGAAGCGCATTGCCGGCCGCCACTGGAACCCCTCGAAGGTAGACCTCCTCCTCAACGAGCTCCATCCCGGCGCCGGCGAAGACGTGCCCGACCCCTGGTACGGCGAAGAGCCCGGGTACCATGACGTTTATCAACTGATCGACGCCGCGTGTACGGCGATCATTACTAACTACGCTGTCAGAAGTCAAAAGTAAAAAGTCAAAAAGCGCATACGGCGCAACCCTTGACGACAACCGGCTTTTGAATTTTGCCTTTTGAATTTTTAATTAGACATGAACCAGAAACCCTCTCTCCCGCAAGGCACCCGCGACTTTGGCCCCGAGGTGGTACGCAAGCGCCAGTATATTTTGCAAACGATCCGCAGCGTATTTGAGCTGTACGGTTTCCAGCCGCTCGAAACACCGGCGATGGAAAACCTCGACACCCTCATGGGCAAGTACGGCGAGGAGGGCGACAAGCTCATTTTCAAGATCCTCAACAACGGCCTCGACAACCCGGCCAAGGAGGAAGGCGCACGCGCTGCCTTTGAGAAGGTGCTGCAGGGCAAAAGCAGCAAGGACCTTACCGAGCGCGCGCTTCGCTACGACCTCACCATCCCGTTCGCCCGCTACGTGGCGATGAACCACGGCCAGCTTGCCCTGCCCTTCAGGCGGTACCAGGTGCAGCCGGTGTGGCGTGCCGACCGCCCGCAGAAGGGCCGCTACCGCGAGTTCTACCAGTGCGACGCCGACGTGGTGGGCTCGCGCTCGCTGCTCAACGAGGTGGATCTTTGCCATATCTACCATACCGTATTTGTACAACTCGGCCTCCCGGGCTACGAGCTGCGGATCAACTCGCGCAAGCTGCTGGCAGCCCTCGCCGAAAGCTGCGGCGGCGCCGATAAGATGATGGACATCACCATCGCCATCGACAAGCTCGATAAGATCGGCCTTGACAAAGTGAAAGAGGAGCTCGCACAACGCGGGCTTGATGAGAACCAGGTGCGCCTTATCGAGCGCTACCTGAATATCTCGGGAACGAACGAAGAGAAACTTGCGGCGATCAGGGAATTGTTCGGCGAAAATGAAACCGCGAAGAAGGGCATCGAGGAAATACAATATGTATGGGAGATGGTCTCTGCCGCAGCACAGACCCATTCCCTGACGGAAGGGGAACTTGAACCAGCTCACCGCTCAGCACTCACCGCTCACCCGAACCTCGTGCTGGACTTCACCCTCGCCCGCGGCCTCAACTACTACACCGGTATCATCTTCGAGGTAAAGGCGCCGGCAACCGTTAAGATCGGCTCCATCGGCGGCGGCGGCCGCTACGACGACCTCACCGGTCTCTTCGGGGTGCCCGATATGCCGGGCGTGGGCATCTCCTTCGGCGTCGACCGCATCTACGATGTGCTCGAGGAGCTCCAGCTGTTCCCGCAAACCGTTACCCAGGCCACCACGGCCCTGTTCTTCAACCTCGGCGAAGCAGAAAGCCGCAGTGCCTACGCGCTGCTGCAGGGACTTCGTGCGTCGGGCATTTCCGGCGAGCTGTACCACGAGGCGGTCAAGATGGACAAGCAGTTCAAGTATGCCGAGAAAAAAGGCATACCCTATATCGTCATCATCGGCTCCCGTGAGCTGGAGCAGCAAACGGCGGTCGTAAAAGAGCTGGCGACGGGCAAGCAGGAAAGCGTTCCCTTCGACGGCCTCGCGCAGCATTTCGCGCAATCGACTAAAAAATAGTGGATTAGAAGAGCCGTATTGTGTGCGGGGAGCAGCGAAAACCGGGGTTGGAGGCTTCCACTTCGTGCAGCAAGCCAATCCCGGCCGGCGCTACCGTCCCGCAGCCGTGCACCGGGGTATTGCCGGCTGGTTCTACCGTGCCGCACTTCCCGCAACACGGTATACCCGGCTGGGTAAGGCGCCTTGCACCTTTCGCAACAGGGTAAAGCCGGTCGTTCCAGGTACTCGCATTCCCTGCAACAGGCCAGAGCCGGGTGGGAAAGGCATGCTGCGCCTACTGCAGCCCCATTTACCCGGCGGGAACAGCAACACGCCGTCATTGCGAGCGAAGTGAAACGAAGCGAAGCAATCTCTTGGGGTTAAAACGGATTGTCGAAAGCATCAGCCGTCATTTGCCAGGGATGTCTTTCCCGCTACCGGATGGCCCGCACCGAGTTCACCGCCGAATCGAACAGCGCCTCGCGCTTTCCCTCGGTCACATTGATATAGCCGGCCCGCAGGAGACCCTTGATATCCTCGCGCCAGATACGGCTCGTGGCCCCGGACTCTTCTTTATATAAGGTATCGCCCGAAGGCAGCAGCTTGGGCACGTGCCGCTCGCGCGGGATGGGCTGTATGTTGCCCCCCTGTGGGGCATAGGCCACGTAGAACACGGTGCCGCCGCCATACTCATAGAACTTCACCAGCCGCCCGGCGGAGTCGGTCTCGTTGCGAACCGACCGCCAGCCCTTCGGCACCCTGAACGAGATTCCCAGCGGACCCGTGGCCGTGCTGAAGTCCGCGCGCGACGGGCGCATGGCCTTGTACGGGTTACAGGCCAGGAGGAGGAGGCAAAGCGGAAGAAATCGTTTCATGTAAAGAGGTTTCGGCAACAATCAGACCCGAGGCAACAACCAAAGTCGGAAGTCGGAACTCGGAACTCGTGCCCCCGTCATTGCGAGACCCTTGGAGCGCAGCGGAAAGCGGCGAAGCAACCGGCCGCGGGAGTAACGAGCAGCCGGTTGCTTCGTCGGATGGCGCTTCACGCCCCCCTTCTCGCAATGACGTCTTATGCTTACTTCCGACTTCCCACTTCCGACTTAGCAACTTTCATAAATGATCGCCGCTCCCTGCCCTACCCCCACGCACATCGTGGCGAGGCCGTACTTGCTGCCGCGGCGCTTGAGCTCGTGGAGGAGCGTGGTGGAGATGCGCACGCCCGAGCAGCCCAGCGGGTGTCCGAGCGCGATGGACCCGCCGTTGACGTTCACGCGCGCGGGGTCAAGCTGCAGGTCGTGGATGACGGCAAGCACCTGCGAGGCAAAGGCCTCGTTGAGCTCGGCGAGATCGATGTTGGCGATGGAGAGGGAAGCGCGCTTCAGCGCCTTCTGCGTGGCAGGCACGGGCCCGATACCCATGATGGCGGGATCGACGCCGGCAACGGCCATCGACAGCACCTTGGCAATCGGCTTGAGGCCGTATTTCTTCACGGCGTCGCCCGAGGCGAGCAGCATGGCGGCGGCGCCGTCGTTGAGGCCTGCGGCATTGCCCGCCGTTACGGTTCCGTCCTTCACGAAGGCGGGCTTCAGCCCCGCGAGCTTTTCCATCGAGGTGCGGCGGGGATGCTCGTCGGTATCTACCAGCTTCGTTTCCTTGCCCTCCTGTACTTCTACCGGTACGATCTCGGCGCTCCACTTGCCGGCCTCGAGGGCGGCGAAGTAGTTGTTTTGCGAGCGCAGCGCCCAGGCATCCTGCGCCTCGCGGGAGATGTGCCATTGCTTCGCCACATTTTCGCCGGTCTCCCCCATGCTGTAGGGATGGTACGCATCGGCCAGCTTCTTATTTACAAAGCGCCAGCCCAGCGTCGTGTCGGCCACTTCGGCGGTCCGCTGGAAGGGGCTTGTCGATTTGGCCATGACGAAGGGCGCGCGGCTCATGCTCTCGACGCCGCAGGCGATGATCAGCTCGGCGTCTTCAGTCATGATCTGGCGGGCGCCGTCCATGATGGCCTGGAGACCGGAGGCGCAGAGGCGGTTCACGGTGTTGCCCGGCACCGTCACCGGGAGGCCGGCCAGCAGGGCAGCCATACGGGCCACGTTGCGGTTGTCCTCGCCTGCCTGGTTGGCGTCGCCGGCGATCACGTCTTCAATGGCGGCCGGGTCCACGGCCGGGTTGCGGGCGAGGAGCGAGCGGATGGCGTGGGCCAGCAGGTCGTCGGGGCGCACGGAAGAGAGGGCGCCGCCATAGCGGCCGATGGGGGTGCGGAGGGCATCGATAACGTATACGTCGCGCATAGAGAAAGTTTGGAGTTTGCAGTTTGAAGTTTGTAGTTGGCTGACGCCGGTTGCGGATACTGGCTGCGCTTTGCGCAACCACAAACAACAAACTACAAACGACAAACGGTGTCGTTGTTAAATGCATCGCAAGATAAGACAGCCCGGGCTCTCCCCTGACCCGTTTAAAGTATCTTTGCGGCATGAGCGAAACGGCATTTGCCCCGGCAAAAGGGGTCCGCAATATCCGCCAGCTGTCGCTGGACGAGCTGACACAGTACTTTGAGGTGCTGGGCGAGCCCAAATTCCGCGCAAAGCAGGTGTGGGAGTGGCTCTGGGCGAAGCAGGCGCACACGTTTGCCGACATGACCAACCTGAGCAAGGACCTTCGCCAGAAGCTCGGCGAGCATTTTACGCTCCCCGCGCTTACCATCGACGCTACCCAGTACAGCGCCGACGGGACCGTCAAAAGCCGCTTCCGCACCCACGAAGGGCACCTCTGCGAGGGGGTCATCATCCCCACCGAAGAGCGCTCAACGGCCTGCGTTTCCTCGCAGATCGGTTGCTCGCTGGCCTGTAAGTTCTGCGCCACGGGCTACATCGACCGCAAGCGCAACCTCGATTTCGACGAGATCTACGACGAAGTGGTGCTCCTCAACCAGCAGAGCGAGCGGGTGCACGGCAAAAAGCTCAGCAACATCGTATTTATGGGCATGGGCGAGCCGCTCCTCAATTATAAGAACGTACTCAAGGCGATCGAGCGGATCACCGCTCCTGACGGCCTCGGGATGAGCCCGCGCCGGATCACGGTTTCCACGGCCGGGGTGGCCAAGGCCATCCGCCAGCTCGGCGACGACAAGGTGAAGTTTAAGCTGGCGCTGTCGCTCCACGCGCCCAACGACGCCAAGCGCAACGAGATCATGAACATCAATGCGTCCAATAACCTGAAGACGCTGGTGGATGCGCTCAATTACTTTTATAAGCAGACGAAGAACGAGATCACGCTCGAGTATATACTTTTCAACGACTTCAACGATTCGCAGAAGGACGCCGAGGAGCTGGTAAAGCTCTACCGCCAGATCCCCGCCGACCTGGTGAACATCATCGAGTACAACCCGATCGACTTCGCCGATTTCGAGCGGCCCACCGACGAGCGGATGGAAGAGTTTATGGGCTACCTCAGCAAGCACAAAGTGAACGCCCGCCTCCGCCGCAGCCGGGGCAAGGATATCGATGCCGCCTGTGGCCAGTTGGCTAATAAGGAAGGCATTGCCTGATCCTCGGATTAGTTTACAGAAGAGCTTATTTATAAGGATGGCTGCCGGATGGCGGCCATTTTTCGGCCTACTCGCAACTACCTTCTAAGAATATTCACCTATTTAACATTTTATGCCCGTTCGCCGACCAAAACCGGCACTTAGTCGATATAAGTGTAACCCCCCATAGCGGCACTAGTACTTTTGACTTGTCAAACAAAGCAACATGAAAGCAACCGTACTCTCCGCCCTCCTCCTGATCCTCTCCCTGGCCGGTTTTTGCAACGAGGAAACGCCTGCCGCCAAAAAAGCCGCAGCGACCGTAGCCGCCAGCTACCCCGGTGGCGACAGTGCCTTCAGCGCCTTTGTTTCGACCGTACTCACCAAGGCCATGCACGCCGGCATCGCCCACCAGCTGCCTGCCGGCTCCTACATCGTCACCCTCAGCTTCGACGTCGATGCCCGTGGCAACGTGTCGAATATCCAGCCGGTAAGCCGGAATGGCTACGGCCTCGAGGAAGCCGCCATCGCGCAGTTCCGCAGCACCCGCCGCTGGACCCCGGCTCGCAACGCCGCCGGCACGGTGAAGGCGCACCAGACCCAGTCATTTCGTTTTGATGTGTTTTAATACATTCTTGGTTTCGTAATGACGAGGGGCCCTTTCGGGCCCTTTTTTTATGTGCCGGGAAGCAGGGTCCGCAGCGTAACCGAGTAGCGCAGCTCCTTCACGGGCGCGATGCTGTGCTCCCATTCGCTCCTGGCCGGGCCCTGCATCACGTAGAGCGAGCGGCGCTCCACCCGCAGGCTGCGGATGCGGCCCCGACCCTGCAGCGCCTTGTCGTAGGGACGCAGCCGGAAGGTACAGTCGGAGCCCAGCGACACACCGGCAATCAGGGCAAAGGGCGGCGCATCGCGGTGCCAGTTGATCACCGAGCCGGGCGGGTACTCCGTTACGAGCAACTCGGCAAAGTCGCCGGGCGGGCGCCCCAGGTGCGCGGCTACTTTTTCTACCAAGGGGCGAAACGCGTCCGGCACCGGCCGACCCGAAGCCAGCTGCCGCCGCTCGAAGCTCCAGTCGACGCCAAAGGAGGCCACGCGCCGCTTCGCCTCGTAGCCCTGGAACACAAAGCTGTGAAGCTCGGTGCCCCGCACCGCGGCCAGCAAGGATGCCTCCTCGGCGCTGCTGAGAAAATCGGGGTAGTAGGAAAAGCCTTCCGGCAGCAACGACTCGATGGGAAAAAGGGTTTGCACGCCCCTCTCCCGTCAAAAACATGCCAGCCCTGACAACAGAACAGGCGCATCGCTGCGCCTGTCCAATTATCGATCATGTACTCGGAAGTCCGTTAGAATCCGACAACGGCCTGGATCACATACCCGTTGAACTTGCCACCCATGCGGTAATCGGTTACGGGGAAGTCCTTGTAATTCTGCCACACGTACTCGCCTTTCAGCAGCACGTTGCGGGTGAGGAACCAGCCGGCAGCCAGTGCGGTGCGGTCTACGGTTACTTTATCGGAATAACCCTGGAGCTCGGCATTTACTTTATTGTAGCGTGCCCCGACGAAGAAGCGTTCGTTTGTGCAGAAGCGGTAGACAAACTCGCCCGCGATCTGGTCGGCCTTGCGGCGGCTGTCTTCGGCTTTGCTTCGGCCTTCGGCCTGCTCCCAGGTAGCAAAGAACTCGGCTCCTTTGAACTTGATGAAGGCATTGAGCATCACCGCGTCAACGGTTTTGCTGAAGCCGGGATTGAGGCGGCCCGAGAAGGCTTGCGCAGTGTAGGTGCTTCCGGCCTTTTCCATCACCATGAGGTAGTTGGAACCGGTGCGGTCGCCACCGTAGAGGGTGTTGCCACCGGAGCTTCCGTTGTGGTAGTAGGAGAGCGCACCGCGAAGGCGCAGGTCACCCAGCTTCTGGTCGAAGCCGCCTTTGGCATAGAGTGCCGGCGATTTGTGGATGTTGTCATCCTGCGCGGTCTTTACCAGCGAGTCGACGTTACCCTTGATCATACCGTTCGATACACCGACCATTCCGAAGAAGCCGTACTTCTGGTAGTACACCTCGCCACCGATCTCGGTTGCATAGCCGTCGAGGATGTAGTTCTCAACGAAGGGGTTGTAGAGGGTCTGGCCGCCATCGGAGCGACGGAAGTGCGCATCGCCGTAGTTGATCTCGCCGTGACCGATTTTGATGGTCGTGTTTTGCATCAGCTTGTTCCACAGCGCGCCTTTGAAGGGCAGCTTGTCGAACTGGATGTAGCCGCCTTTCACCCAGGCTTCGTTGTGGTGACGCGAAGACAGGTAGGTGACCACGTTGAGGCGGATGCCGTCGGCAAGCTGGATGTCCAGGTTAAGGTTTGCCGAAGCCGTGTTGAAACCGGCCGTGAGCGGGTAGAGACGGTTGGCATCCGTAGGCGCCTGGGTGAAGTTGTTGCTATGCTTCAGGCTCTGGAAGGTTTGCGTAAAGCCGGCTCCGAGGCGAACACGCGGCCCTTCGAAGGGGATCGTGTCGGTCTTGGGCGTTTCGAATACGTTGATGCCGCGCTGGTCGTAGGGACGCCAATTGCTCGGGCGGCCGTAAAATTCTTTGTCGGTGCCCTGTGCGCCTGCAAAGACGGGAGCGGCGAGGACGGCAGCAAGGAGGGCGTGGGATAGGAAATTCTTTTTCATGGCAGAAATTTTCAGAGTTAGAGGCCACCGGTTTGCCGGCAGCGGGAATTTGGTTTATTGAAAGCGGACCGTGTAATTGATCGTGAGCTCATCGCCAACGCGCAGGGCGCCGAGCATGAAGCTGGGAGGCTTGAGGCCGTACTCGCTGAAGCGGATCGGCTGGCTGCCTGTTATCAGCACCGAGCCGTCAGCATTGGTGACCGACATGGCATTGAGCACGATGTCGCGGGTAACCCCGGCGATGGTCAGCTGGCCCGTGGCGCGTACCGGCATCCGGTTGCCCTGCACCGCGCCCGGCGTTACAGCCAGGAGGCGGAAGCTGAGTGCCGGGAACTTATCGGCCTTCAGCGCAGTGTAGGCGCGGGAGTCCATCATGCTTTCGTTGCTTTTGAGGTTCTTCACCGGCATCGTGAACAGCATCGGCGGGTTGATCGTGGCAACCTTCGCGGCGGAGGGTGCATAGAAGACCGCTTCGATCCCGTTGCCAAGGCTTTTCATCGTCCAGTCGTGCAGGTTGGAAGTGCCGTTCACCGTTATTTCGTATGTCCCTGTCTTGCGTACGGTCTGGGCGCCGGCGGGTACCATACCCAGTAACACGGCCAGCGGAAGCAGGAGAAAGCGGGAGAGCAGCCGGCGTGTAGCTATCGTTTTCATAATGTTGTGTTTTGTTGACAGGGCAAAAGTACCCGTGGCCAGAGGGCCCGCGCCTGAGGCTACAGCGTCCGCGGCATGATTGACAAGTGCCCCGCAACTGAGGAAAGTCAGGTGGGCCCGATGGCCTACCTTTGCAACCCTCCTAAAGAGGATTGCTTATGGATATCAAAGTCATTGCTTTCGACGCCGACGATACCCTGTGGGTGAACGAGCCGTACTTCCGGGAAACCGAAACCGCCTTCTGCGGCCTCCTCGAAGACTTCATGCCGCTGCATAGCGCCGAGCGCGCGCTGCTGCAAACCGAGATCAAGAACCTCCCCTTGTATGGCTACGGCATCAAGGGCTTTACGCTTTCTATGATCGAAACGGCACTCAGCATTTCGGAAGGACATATAAAAGCGTCGGCGATCGGCCGCATACTGGAGCTCGGGAAAGAATTGCTGGCCCGCCCGATTGAATTGCTCGACGGCATCGAGGATGTGCTGCTGGCCCTCAAAGACCGCTACCGCCTCGTGGTGGCCACCAAGGGCGACCTACTTGACCAGGAGCGGAAGATGAAGAACTCCGGGATCGACCATCACTTTCACCATATCGAGATCATGTCGGACAAAGGCGTGAGCGACTACCGCAAGCTGGTGCGTCACCTCGACATCGCGCCGGAGCAGTTCCTGATGGTGGGCAACTCGCTCAAGTCGGATGTGCTGCCCGTGCTCGAGCTCGGTGGCCACGCCGTGCATGTGCCGTACCACACCACCTGGGCCCACGAAGTGGTGGAGGATACGATCGAGCACGCGAATTTCCGCAGCGTCGTCAGCATCCACGACATCCTGCCGCTGCTGACCTGACACTGGCAGACAACCTTGTGTCGCCTGCGGCATAAAGCGATCCGCCTGCGTTTGCCCGAAGGCCGACTTGCGTATTTTAGCAGCATGCCCCAACCGCTCGACATCAGCAGCTGGCCGCGCCGCGACCACTTTAATTTCTTTCGCAGGTTTGAAGAGCCCTTCTTCGGGCTTTGCGTGGAGGTGGATTGTACAGCCGCATACCGGCGCGCCAAGGAAGAAGGCGTCTCCTTCTTTCTTCACTACCTGTGGTGCTCGCTGAAGGCGGCCAACGGCACGGAGCCCTTCCGCTACCGTATCAGCGGAGACGAGGTCCTGGTATACGAGGCCGTGCATGCCTCTCCCACTATCAACCGCCCCGACGGCACCTTCGGCTTCGCCTATATGGATTACTACGCCGACCGTTCCGTATTTCTACGGGAAGCCGCGCTTGAGCGCGACCGCGTCCGGGCATCCACGGGTCTTATTCCCGCAGTGTCGGGTGAGAACGTCATCCATTACTCTTCGATGCCGTGGATCCGCTTTACCGGGCTGGCCCATGCCCGGGCCTTTTCGTTTGCCGACAGTTGTCCGAAGATCGCGTTTGGAAAAATGTCGGAAAGCGGCGGCCGCCGTACGCTCCCGCTCTCGCTGCATGTGCACCATGGGCTGATGGACGGCTACCATGCGGGCCTTTTCCTGCAGCGGCTCGAGGCGCTGCTGGCGGAGGGATAGACCCCGGCGTATCTTCGCAGCGAATGGCATTCATCGATACGTATCGCTTCCGTGCGCGGCTTCCCAAGGCCGACCTGCTGCATTTCGTGGCGCAGGTTCCGGTTGGGCAATACGTGTTCGTGGTGCCGCCGGGCCCCGACCTGTTCGGGCTGTTTGCAAGCCCCGAGGTACTGGAATTCTTTTGCAACGAATGCCGCGTGGAGGAGCTGGAGATCATCGATGACGCGGCCTGGGCAGGGCTGCGCGGCCGCAGCGACTGCCGCATCTGGGGCGACCCTGCACTGCTGGAGCTCTGACCGTATTTCTACAGCTTACCGCAGCAGCGTGACCGTGCCTTTCCGGAATACCCGCTGCCCCTTGTAATCGATCCCTTCCGCAACAAAAACGAACGTTTGCGAAGCCAGCGCGACACCCTGGAAGGTTCCATCCCAGCCTTTGCTCACATCCGTGCTCCGGTAAAGAAGCTGTCCGCGGCGATCGTAGATGGCAAAGTAGCTGAGCGTCCGGATACCCACGGGCCGCACAACGAGCTGGTCGTTGCGCCCATCGCCGTTGGGAGTAAAGGCGTTGGGCACAAACAACTCGGGGCCGAGGTAGCGGCGCACCAGCACCGAGCTCCGGCTTTCGCAGCCAAAGCGGTCAACCGCGTAAAGCTCGTAGCGAAGATCGTCGGGCCATACCGCCGAAGGCCGCTGTGTTGCGGGGTCGAGCAGGGCGTTGGCGGGTGTCCAGGTAAAGCGCATCGTGGTATCGCCGTGCCCGAAGAGCAGCACCGGCTCGCCGTAAGCGCCGGCGGTATCGCGGCCGGCCCAGGCCGTGTTTATGAGTACGGGGACCGTGCGCTCGACGGTATCGCGGCAACCATCGGGAGCAATGGCCAGCAGCTGCAGGTGGCGGATCCCGGCCTGCAAAAATGTTTGTGGCACCACAGGGCCACCATTGAACGTACCGGTACCAAAATTCCAGCGCCAGTCGCGCACGGTGCCCGAGCGAATGCTGGCGGTAAACACGATGGGACGGCCGGCGCAGGAATCGTCGTAGGAAACTTGCACCTGCGGGTGCGCCAGCAGGGTAACGCTGCTGTCGGCCGGGTCGCTGCTGCATCCGAAATTATTGGCCACAACGAGACGCACATGATGCGTGCCGCCGCTCAGGAACACATCGGGACTTCGCGTCGTGCTGATCGGCGCTCCATTGTCGGACCACTGCCAGGAGGCCAGGATTTCGCCCTGGGTATTGAGGGGCTGAAACGAACGGTCGCGCAACCGGAGCGGCTCATTGTCGCAGTGCCCGCTGAAATCAAAGGCAGCCACGGGGCGGCTGTGTACGGGAAGCAGAACGCGCGTGGTATCGGAGCGGCAACCCTCGGCCGAGGTAACCGCAAAGGCTACCGGAACGGGCCCTGCAGCGGAGGAAGGCAGTGGCGCGCTTGACGCGTTGCTTACAACACCGCCGACATTCCACCACCATTGCGTGATCGTGGAGCCGGCGAGCTGCGTAGAGTCGCTGAGCGTTGCGCCGGCCGCTCCCACGCAAATCGCCTGCGGACCTCCAATGAGGGCCACAGGAGTCGCGACCACTACAACGGGATGTTCGGCGGTATCGCTGCAGGCGCCTGCATTACGGAGAATCAGCTTCGCTGTATACGAGCCGGCGTTGAAATAACTGTATGTCGTTGTTCCCCCGGGCGTCGCGTAATGGCTACCACCGTCGCCGAAGTCCCAGTAGTACGGCGAATTGCCGATCGCCGGGGCATTGTTGGTAAAGGTGAACTGGTTGCCCGCGAGGCATTGCCGGTCGTTGCTGACCGTAAAGGCGAGCGGCACCGAGCCTATGATGTGCACCGTAACCGGCACCCGGAGGCTCTCGCAGCCAAAGAGCTGCTTCTGGGCCACCCAGTATACTTTGGTGCCCACTGCGGTGGTGGGCGGTGTGGGCGCGGTGGTGGCCCCGACCGGATCGGTTTGGGAGAGGTACCATTGCAGCACATGACCGGGCAGCGCGGTGGCCGCGAGCGGCGTCGAGGGCTGGCCGAGGCAGTAATAATAATCACGCGCCGATGGTGGCGCCGGCACTGGGTAGGGCGTTACGACGGCCTTGACCGTATCGGGGCAGCCATAGCCCGGGTAGGGCTCCATGCTCACCCAGAAATAATCGGCGCCGGGCGGTGGAGGCGACAGCGTTACCGACTGGCCGAAGCCAAGCACCTGGCTGAAGTCGCGGTTGTACCAGGTGTAGGTTTCAAAGCCATAAGGTGCATTGAGCACGATGGCATTTGCGGCGGGGCAGTACGGAGCCGTGGCCAGCTGGCCGTTGCAGCTTTCGCTTACGTCAACATAGGCGTACCCGAAGTGACCACCACGGGTGCAGTCGGACACACGGAACTCGAGTGTGATCGTCTGGCCCGCCATACCTGCGAATTGCAGCGAGGCCGGTGTCCATTCCTTGTAGACAACGGTGCCATCGATGCGGGAGCTCTTGAAGCCGGGAATGCCCCCGGTGGCTACAAAGTCGAAGTCGGAGCAGTTTACCACCGTTCCGGTGCCTTCGTTGCGCGCCGTTACGGTGAAGCGTGGTTGCTCGTAGGGTGCATGCCCCGGGTTCTGGAGCACCACGGCATAAAAAAAAGTGATGGTAAACGTATCGAGGTTGCTGGGCACCACGAAGGTGTACGAAAGGGCGTCGGCTTCGTGCCCCGTGCCGTCGTTACCGAGCTGCACCGAGTAGCGGCCACCGTAGGGACATACCATCGGAAACTCGCCGTAGGGGTCGTCCGCCGGCTCGGAGCTGTCGGCCAGGCTATGATGCCCGATCATCGGCGCCGAGGGCGTGAGCGTCATCTGGTTAATGCCGCCCGTGGCCGACACCTGGCCGGTAGCGCATTGCCAGAAACCGAAGTTGCCCTGCTCGAAGCCAAGATTGACGGGGCATTGCGCGCCGGCATCCGCGTGGAAAAAGTACAGGAACACGAGCAGGGAAAAACATAGGTAGCGTCGACGCATCAGCGAGTCGGTTTTAGGTCGCGTAAAGAAAGGGGGTTAAGTTAAAACCCTGATTCCTTTTACCGAAAAAATGTTGCATGAACTGCCATTAGAATTCCATCAGCGGAAGATTTGCGCTGCTTTCGCTGGGAAAAACACCGTGGCCTGCTGCTTATTTTCTGTGCGATCGATGGTCTTCTTCACCTCGCTGCGCAAGACGCGCCCGGTAGCTTTAGGTCAAACAAAAGCCGATGCTGGTCAAGACCTTTGGTTCCGCCGTTCATGGCGTTCATGCCCTCACTATTACGATAGAAGTTAACTGGATCGAGAGCAACGTCGGGGTGTTGCTGGTAGGTCTCCCCGACAATGCCGTCAAGGAAAGCCTGCAGCGCGTTGAAAGCGCCCTGGGCGCGATCGGCCACGAGCTGCCGCGCACGCGGATCGTCGTCAACCTGGCGCCCGCCGATCTCCGCAAAAGCGGCTCGGCCTTCGACCTGCCCATCGCCCTGGGCATACTGGCGGCGGCGGAGCGGATACCCGGACCGGAGCGCCTGGAGCGCTACGTGATCATGGGCGAGCTCTCGCTCGATGGCAGCCTGCGCCCCGTTCGCGGGGCACTCCCGATGGCCGTCGGCGCACGGAGCGCCGGGTTCAAAGGCCTCATACTCCCCTCGGTCAACGCCCGCGAAGCGGCCATGGTGGAAGGTATTGCCGTGTACGGCGTGGAGCACCTTCGAGACGTGCTCACATTCCTGGAGCAGGACGAGCAGGGACTCGAGCCCGTGCAGGTAGACCTGCAGGCCGCCTTTGCCGATGCGCAGGAGCGCAGCGAGGTGGACTTTGCCGAAGTGAAGGGGCAGGAGAATATCAAGCGGGCCCTCGAGATCGCCGCGGCCGGCGGCCACAACGCCATCCTGATCGGTCCGCCGGGCGCGGGTAAGACGATGCTTGCGCGGCGGCTGCCGACCATTCTGCCACCGCTTACGCTCCACGAGGCGCTCGAAACCACGAAGATCCACTCGGTAGCCGGCAAGCTTCCCGAAGGCGCCACGCTCGTCGCCAGCCGGCCCTTCCGGAGCCCGCACCACACGATCTCGGATGTTGCCCTCGTCGGCGGCGGCTCCGTGCCGCAACCCGGCGAGATCTCGCTCGCCCACCACGGCGTGCTCTTCCTCGACGAGCTGCCGGAGTTCAAGCGCACGGTGCTCGAGGTGATGCGGCAACCGATGGAGGAGCGCCGCGTGACCATCTCGCGCGCCCGGGTCGCGGTCGACTTCCCCGCATCTTTTATGTTGATCGCTTCGATGAACCCATGTCCCTGCGGCTTCTACAATCATCCCGAGCGCGAATGCCAGTGCAGCAGCCAGATGGTGCAGCGCTACCTCAATAAGGTGTCGGGACCGCTGCTGGATCGCATCGACCTGCACGTCGAAGTAACGCCCGTTCCCTTCAGCGAGCTCACGGCAGCGCACAAGCCCGAGCCCTCGGCGGCCATCCGCGACCGCGTGATCGGCGCGCGGGCGCGGCAGGCAGCGCGGTTTTCGGGGAAAGCGGGACTGTATTGCAATGCGCAGATGGGCAGCAAGCTGCTGAAGGAAGTCTGCGTGCTCAACCCCGCCGGGCAGTCGATGCTGAAGGCGGCCATGGAAAAGCTCAATTTGTCGGCCCGCGCCTTCGACCGTATTCTCAAAGTGGCGCGCACTATCGCCGACCTCGCCGGCAGTGCGGCAATCGAAACGGAGCACGTGGCCGAAGCGATCCATTACCGGAGCCTCGACCGCGAGGGATGGGCGGGCTGACGCTTAGCAGGAAACCGCATCGGGCTGCGGACAAAGGCCGTTCTTTAGGGCATAAAGCACGATACCCGCCGTGCCCTTTGCCTTGATCTTGGCCAGGATGCGGGCCCGGTAACCGTCGACGGTGCGCTTGCCGAGGAAAAGGGCGCGCCCGATCTCCTCGGTGGTGTACTCACGGCAGATATAGCGGATGACGGCCAGCTCCCGCTCGTCAAACGCGACCAGCCGCGGGTCCCCGTCGCCGATAGCAAAATGGGCCAGCCGCGAGCTTACGGCGCGGCAAAAGTATTCTTCGCCGCGGCTCGCCGCCAGTACTGCTTCGAGGATCTCCTGGCGGCTCGCATTCTTGAGCAGGTAGCCGCAGGCACCCGCGCGGAGCATCTCCAGTACCACCGGCAGGCCGTCGTGCGTCGACAGCGCAACGATGCCGGTTCGCGGCGAAAGCTGGCGGATGCGTCGCGCCGCCGCCGGGCCATCAAGCAGCGGCATCGTGATGTCGGTGAGCACCACCTGTGGCTGGAGACGCGCGGCCAGCTCCACGAGCTCCTCGCCGTCGGCGGCGACGCCCTCCACCGTGATCCGCGGATCGCTGCGCAGGAGCAGGGAAAGTCCATCGCGAAAAAGCTCGTGGTCGTCGGCCAGCACGAGCCGAACGGGTAGTTGGGTGGGGAGCATGGCAATGCGTTTTGGTTGCCCTGAAAGTAGCGCATCAGCCGGCGGAAGGCGGCGTATTTCTACGGTCGGTTTTTACGGTCCGGGCAAAAAAATACCGTACAACTCGCAATGCGAAACCGTAGTTCCCGGAAGGCCTTTGCGCACCGGGCCGGGTAGCTTCGGTGCATCAAATCACCCCAAAACAATAATTATGAATTACAATGTCGTCACGGGCATGGACAACCCGACGCTGAACAAATTGATCGGCCAGTTTTATGGCGCTCTCTACCCCGCCATCTTCCGCAACACGCTGAGCGTAGGCCAGATGGGCATCGACTCGGTAACCTTCGATTTCACCAGTGCCCCGCAGGCGCGGCTGGCCAGCAGCCTGGAGGCCGAAAGCTACTTCCGGGGCGAGATCGACAAGATGCGCCGGGGCGGCAACCTGCAGCTCGAAGAGGCGCACCTGGAATCGCTTATCGGGGCCGCCGCAGCCGCGGCGTTTATGGTTGATGCGCCGGCCGTGCAACTGACCATCAACTACCAGGGCGGCACCGCGCCCACGACGATCGCCGGCTCGCTGACCGGCATTGCCAATGCAACATCCTCGACGTCGGGCGGCAGCAATTACCTGACCGCGCAGATCGTCAACGCTTCGGTGAGCCTGCCCGGCGACCCGGCGCTCGAAGCGCTGCTCAATTCGGCCGTCATTCCTTATTTCCTCGTGCCGTATTTGAACAACACCCTACTCGGCCCCATCCGCATCCCGGCGCTGCAGCTCGGCTCGCTCCAACTGAGCATGCCGGTTCCGGCAGTGCAATCGCCCAACGTGCTGGCTTTCTCGGCCCTCGGCGGCACGCAGCCCGATGTGCCGGCGCCCGGCAACTGGCCCGGCAACTGTGTCTTCCTCGGCACCGACCAGAGCGCCCTTCAGGCCGCCGCTGCCCTGCCCTTCCCCCTCGGCCCGCAAACGGGCTTCAGCTGGTCCATCATCGACGGCAGCGTGGGTGCGCAGGTAAGCGCGCCGCAGAATTTCAGCATCAACAGCGACGGCAGCATTTCGGCCGTTATACAGGCAGCCGCCTGGGCCCAGCTGACGGTGCACACGCCCTGGCCCCTCCCCGACTTTTCGTTCGGTCCGCGCGCCTCGGCCACCATCGCCGGCACGCTTGTGCCCAGTGTCAGGAACGGCGAGCTCTATGTGCAGCTCCAGGGTTTCCCCATTCCCTACTTCGACTTCAGCTGGGGCAGCATCCCCGACTGGGTGCGCTACCTCCTGTACCCGCTGCTCGCCGGTCTCAACGCGGCACTCAACGCGATCCTCGGCCCCATCATCTCGAAAGCCTTCTCGCTGCCGCCGATCCCGGTGTACCAGCTGCCGAAAGTATCTGTGTCGCTGGGCGGCAAAGACTTCTACATCTCGCTCACCGATGCCACGACAGCGGCTGGAGGCCCGTCGAACAACCTCCTGCTGGTAAAGGCGCAGATGCAGATCTCCGACCAGAAGCAACTGATCGCCGGCATGACGATCCCCGACAAAGTTGCCGAGCCCGAGCTCGCGTAACCTGCGCTTTTCGTTTCGAGGTAAGTCCGGCCCAGGCCGGACTTTTTCTTTCAGCGCCCAACTGGTTTGTCAGCGCAGCCATATAACTGAATGCAAACAACCGAGATTGATCCTCTCTTTACCGAGGGATGAAATGCGTTACGGCGCTTTCGAATACGGAAGCCTCGTACCGGAAAAGGCCGCTGCGAAAGCTGAGGAAATGACCTCGGTTGAATTCAACGGACACAAAAGCCCCGGTCGGTACCCCTCTCAAAAGCCGCCGGTCTACGATCCAGTGCCCGCTGTCCGGAATTAAGAAGCGGTGTTCCACTATCCGGCGGGGCCGCTTACCCGAAGCAACCTGCCCGTCGTACCGTATTTCTACAAATACCGGGTCCGCGGCGCCGTGCGCAGGCTGCCAGGTGAATTGCGTACCGGCAGTGAGGACATTTGAATCGACTACCGGCTGATGCACCGGCCCGGAGAAGCGAAATGCAGGCGGTAATGCGATCCGGATGCCACCGCTGTCTTCGCTGAGGCGCAACGTCAACTTACTCCGCGATCCCTCAACTGCAATAGAGGCAGTATAAACCGAATCGCCATCGTCCCAACGGTTCGCAACAGCATGCGCGGCATAGAAGCTGTCGGCAACACGAAAGCCCCTGCTGGGCACCGTGCACGAAACCGCAGCTACCTCCCAGGTCGCGGCGTCCGGGTCCTGCCCGAAACGCGTGTAGTGTTGCACAATGAGCTCAACGTCCGCGAGGTCGGAAAAATTCAGATTCAGGCCTTCCTTTGGGGAAACGGAGCGTTTCTGGCCCTGAGCAGAAAAGAGGCATAGGAGCAGGAAGGAAAAAATCAGTTGGCCCGATGGTCTCATGCGCTTCGGTTTAGACTCTTGAAACGGCCAGCAAAGCGAAAAATTGCCGTGCCCCCATCCGCTGCACCGCTGCTATCTTTATTCTATGAAACTCCTGATCTCTTACCTCAAACCCTATAAATGGATGGTTGCCCTCACCCTGCTGCTGGCGGCCGTCAACATCGGCTTTTCGCTCTGCGACCCGATCATCTTCGGGCGCCTCATCAAGCTGGCCTTCGCAGCGTGGCCCGAGGGCACCAACAAGGCCATGCCGCTCAAGGACTTCCTCTGGGGCCAGCCAGGAAGCCGCGGGGTTGTATTGCTGCTGCTCGCCTCCATCGGCGTGGCGATGATGAGCCGTATCGCGAAGAACTTCCAGGACTACTTCCTCCAGGTGGTGATCCAGAAATTCGGCGCCAAGGTGTTTACCGACGGCCTGCGGCACTCGATGCAGCTGCCCTATGCCGAATTCGAAGACCAGCGCTCGGGTGAAACGCTTTCCATCCTGCAAAAGGTGCGCACCGACACCGAACGCTTTATCTCCAACTTCGTCAACATCCTGTTCACCGTGCTGGTGGGCATCGTGTTCGTGGCCATTTTCGCCGCGCGGATTACGCCGATGCTGCCGATCGTTTATTTCGGTGGCATCGCGCTGCTCATCGTCATCTCCAACCTGTTGAGCAAAAAAGTGAAGACGATCCAGAAGTCGATCGTGGCGCAAACAACGCAGCTGGCAGGCACCACCACCGAATCGCTGCGCAACATCGAGCTGGTGAAAAGCCTTGGCCTCACCAACCAGGAAGTAGCGCGTCTCAACAAGAATACGTACCGCATCCTCGGTCTCGAGATCACAAAGGTGAAACGCATCCGCTCCATCTCCTTCGTGCAGGGCACCTTTGTAAATACGCTGCGTCAGGTGATCCTCTTCATGCTGATGTGGCTCGTGTTCCGCCACCAGATGCCCGCTTTCCAGCTGGCGACCATGCAGATCTTTTCGTTCTTCATCTTCGGGCCGCTGCAGGACATCGGGTCGATCATCGTGTCGTACCGCGAAGCCGAAGCATCGCTCAACAACTTCCAGTCGCTCCTGAAAAAAGATGTGGAGCGTCGCCCGGCGCACCCGCAGCACCTGGGTCCCATCCGCGAGCTCGAGTTTCGCAACGTCACCTTCCAGCACCGCACCGCCCAGCATAAGGCCATCGACGGTATTTCTTTCCGGGCACATAATGGGGAGACGATCGCCTTTGTGGGTCCCTCCGGATCGGGCAAGAGTACGCTGATGAAATTGTTGGTGGGCCTTTACCGCCCGCTCGACGGCGCCATCTATTACAACGGCCTCGACGAGAATAGCATCGAGTTCGACGACCTCCGCAACCAGATCGGGTTTGTAACGCAGGATACGCAGCTCTTCGCGGGCACCATCCGCGAGAACCTGCTGTTTGTAAACCCCGAAGCAACGGAAGCCGACCTCGAGGATGCGCTGACAAAAGCTTCCTGCAACAACCTGCTGTCGCGGGCCGAAAAAGGCATCGATACCATGATCGGCGAAGGCGGCCTGAAGCTGTCGGGCGGCGAGAAGCAGCGCCTCTCGATCGCGCGGGCACTGCTCCGCAAGCCGCGCCTGCTCCTCTTCGACGAGGCTACCTCCGCGCTCGACTCCATCACCGAGGAAGAAATTTCCGAAACGATACGCGAGCTATCCTCGCTTCGCGAGCAGATCACGATCCTTATCGCCCACCGCCTCTCCACCATCATGCATGCCGACCGCATTTACGTGCTCGAAAAAGGCGTTGTGGTTGAAACCGGCACGCACGACGAGCTGCTCACCGAGAAAGGTTTGTACTACGCTATGTGGCGCCAACAGATCGGCGAGCGGAAGATCCTGGCCAAGGCCTAAACGGTTTGCGTTTTAGGTTTTACGTTTTACTTTCAGGTTTTAGGTTCAATAAAAAAAACGTTCGGGAAGCCCGAACGTTTTTTTATGAAACCCAGTGCCGTTACGCCTTCGCAACAACAGCGAACCTAAAACGTAAAACCCAAAACCTATTTTGTCTTCCACGCCAGCGGCACATTCAGCTTCACCGAAAAGTTACGCCCCATGTTGAATACACCTCGGCGTCCCGTAACGGCATTTACATCGGTGTACTTGAGGCGGCTCAGGTGGCTTTGGTACGCAACATCCGTGAGGTTGTTGCCGGAAACATGCAGGCTGAAAAGCGTGCGGCCCTTCGACACTACATCGCCGCCAATACCCGCGTTGAGCAGCGAGTAACCATTGGTGCTCGTTTCGGTATTGTAGGAGGAAAAGAAGTGGACCTGGCGGAAGCTGTTGTCCAGCTCAACACGCGCATAAAGGCCATGAAAGCGCTTGCCCGACTTCGGAAGGGTCACCCGCAGCTCGTTCACCAGGTGCGCTGCCGGGATCGATGGCAGGTTGTCCGAACCACCGACGGCCTCATTGAAGCGGCCACGGACATACGAAAAGGAATTTTGCAGGTGCAGCCAGTCGAGCGGGTGCGGGTGAATGTCGGTCGACAGCTCGAAGCCGGCGAGACTTGCGTCGTGCTGCCCGTACTGGAAAGCCTCGAGGTCGTTCCCGTCGATCGTCACGATGGAGTCGGCGCCGCTGACGCCCTGGAGACGCTGGTAATAGATATAGCCGTTGATGCGGTTGTAAAAAACGCTGGCCGAATAGGAGATGTGGTCATAGTCGGCTTCCACGCCCGCGTCGACCTGCCAGCTGCGCTCGGAGCCGAGGCTGCGCTGGCCGTACTCGTAGCGGTTCGTTCCCTCGTGGGCACCGTTGCTGGCGAGCTCCGACAACGTTGGTGCGCGGAAGCCGCGGGCTACGTTGAGCCGTAGGGTATAGCGGCTGTCGGGCGTATAGCTCACGCCGAGGCTGCCCGACAGATTGCCGAAGCCGCGCGTAAACGCATCGAACTTCGACTGCCCACCCTGGCTCAGCGGCAGCGACTCGAGCGTGCGGTGGTCGTAGCGAAGTCCGCCGGAAAGAACGGCCTTGGCAATCGTTTTCTGCACATAGATAAAGGCTCCTGCGTCAAACAGGTTGTATTCGGGAATAATGACCTCTTCGCCGCGGTTGCGGTTTTGCTGGTACATCCCGCTTACGCCCAGCGTCGGCTGCCAGCCTTTTAATTCCTGAAGATGCCATTGCAGGTTGTAGCTGAGGGTACGCAGGTCGAAGTGCAGCGCAGCAACACCGGGTGCTTCGGCATTGCCGAACTCGCGGCGGATATTCTGCTGGTAGCCGAGGTTGAGGCGCAGGCGGCTGTGCCCCGTGCGGAAGGAGTTATCGCTGACGATGCGGTAGTGCTGCACGTTCTGATACGGTGTTGTCAGCTTGCGCGACGAGAGCTCCGGCTCCGTGGCAACCCGCTCCAGCGGGCTTTCCGGGTAGATGAGGAACTGGCCGGTCTGCGGATCGCGGAGTCCTTCCACGAGCCCTAGGTTCTGGTTGAAACTGGATACGATGAGATGGCTGTAGCCCCAGTCTTTGTTCAGCCCGATATAGCCGCCGAAGTTGCGCTCGTTAAACCGCGAATTGAGCACGCGCCCGTCGTACCGGTTGCGGTAGTCGGCGGCCGACTTATAGCTGCCGTAGCCGCTCCAGCTGAAGCCGTGCTGGTTGCCGGCAAGATCCACGTGAAAGCCTGCCTGCCCGTTGTTGGTCTGGTAGCCCGCGAATGCATTGCCACGCACCGTTCCCTCGGGCACCGGCACGTTGCTGATAAGATGCACCACGCCGGCGATGGCGTCGGAGCCATACATCAGCGATGACGCGCCTTTCAGGATCTCCACGCGGTTCACGCTAAGCTCGTCGACCTCGATACCATGCTCGTCGCCCCACTGCTGCCCTTCCTGCCGCTGGCCGTCGTTCATCACCACTACCCGGTTGTAGCCAAGACCGCGGATCACGGGCTTGGAGATCGCAGGGCCGGTGCTCACCTGCGCAATGCCGGGTTGCTTGGCCAGTGCGTCGATGATATTGGTCGATGGGTTTTCCAGCAACTGCGTTTTGCGGATCAGCGTCACCAGAACAGGTGTGTTGCGGTTGCTGGTGGATGAGGCCACGCCGGTAACGATGACACCACGGTTCTCGATAACGGAGGGGCGCAACCGGAAATCCTGGCGGCTGGCTTCCTTCAGGTCGAAGTGTACGACGATGGGTGTATAGCCGGAGGAACTCACCTCCGCCAGGTAGTGACCCGCAGGCAGCCGGAACTGGTAGTAGCCGTTGCTGTCGGCGGACGTGCCGGTATGCGAATCGGAAAAATAAACGGATGCGCCCGGGATCGGGCTGCCGTCGGTGGCGTCGGTGATACGCCCGCTTAGGGTAAGGGTACGGGGCTGCGCGCCTGCAAACAAAGGAAGCGCTGCAACTAGGAAGCCAAAGAGATATCTCATGAACCGGACTTTACGCAAAAATATGTTTTTGCAACCCAGATGCAGATCATTTTGGGTCAATGGCTTGTTAATGCGTCTGCCGGGTTCAGGTCGTGATGGGAGCAAGCTGCCGGATGACGCTTTGCCATTCCGAGTGCGTGTCGGGCTTCGTGAGGTAGAGGGCCGCACCGAGTCGCTGGCACACATCGCGATCCAGCTTGTTGTTGGAAGTGGTGACGATGGCTACGGGAATGTCTTTATAAAGTGGGTCGCGCTTCAGCTGCTGTAAGGTTTGCCGGCCGTCCATCTCGGGCATGTTCAGGTCGAGCACGATCAGCGAGGGCCGACGGGAAGATTCTTTGCGGAGGTATTCGAGAACCTGGCGGCCATTTTCAACGAAGCGGAGTTCCAGGCCGGCGCCAACGATGCGCAGCGCCTCAGACACCCAGGTGCGGTCATCGGTATCGTCGTCGGCGTAGAGAACAAGTTTGGTTTCGGCCACCGTTGTAGAATTGGTTTATAACAGCTCTGCGCTGCAAATATGAGTAAAAAAAAGTGGCCTTTGGACGCCTTCGGTGAAATGGCGTAAAAACCGGTTTAAGTTCCGTAAAAATACCCAGGCCGCTTTTCTTTCCCGGAAACTGTTGTCGTGAAAAAAGGGGGATCAAAAGCGCTCAAGGATGCCCGCTATACCTTGTCCGCCACCCACACAAGCCGTGACCATGCCGTATTTCCCGCTGTTTCGCTTCAGGTCGTTGAGCACCTGGATTGTGAGCTTGGCGCCGGTGCAGCCGAGCGGATGACCCAGTGCGATGGCGCCGCCATTGGGATTTACTTTTTCGGGATCGAGACCAGCTTCGCGGATGACGGCGATCGCTTGCGATGCAAAGGCTTCGTTCAGTTCCACCGTATCGATCTGCCCCAGGTTCATGCCGGCCTGCGCCAGCACTTTTGGTATGGCCGCTACCGGACCGATGCCCATGATACGGGGATGCACACCCGCGGAAGCGCAGGCCACGAGACGCCCGATGGGTGTCACACCGAGCTCCTTCACCATACGCTCGCTCATCACGAGCACGAAGGCCGCACCGTCGCTCGTTTGCGAGGAGTTGCCCGCCGTAACGGTTCCTCCGGCCGCGAATACCGGCTTCAGCTTCGCGAGCGCCTCGGGCGATGTATCGGCACGCGGTCCCTCGTCGGTATCGACCACGAACTGGCGCGTTTGCCGCT
Organism: Flaviaestuariibacter terrae; assembly: GCF_054777635.1. Classification (NCBI taxonomy): domain Bacteria; kingdom Pseudomonadati; phylum Bacteroidota; class Chitinophagia; order Chitinophagales; family Chitinophagaceae; genus Flaviaestuariibacter; species Flaviaestuariibacter terrae. Next base: position 1,829,058 of record NZ_BAAHAL010000008.1, on the reverse strand, counting down.
TTCCTTTTTCGTTTACAAAAACCTCCTCCACCGAGATCGGCAGGATACCTTCCCGGAGGTAGCCTTTTTCGATGGCCGCGAGCGCCTTGCGGTGCGAGTGGTATGAAAATTCATCCTGCGCTTCGCGGGTCACGCCGTAGTCTTTCGCAACGGCTTCCGCGGTAAGGCCCATGCTCAGGTAATAATCGGGATCGTCTTTGGCGATGCTGTACGCGGGTACGGTTTTCCAACCGGCCGTAGGCACGAGGCTCATGCTTTCGGTGCCGCCGGCAATGATGCAATCCGCCATCCCCATCCGGATCTTGGCCGTTGCGATGGCGATCGTTTCGAGGCCGGAGGCGCAGTAGCGGTTGACCACCATACCCGGTGTGTCGAAGCCGACGGCGCGCGCCGCGATGATGCGCCCCACCTGCAGTCCCTGCTCGGCCTCGGGCACGGCATTGCCTACGATGACATCATCGATCCGCTTCCTGTCGAGCGCCGGCACGTCTTCCAGCAACTTGCGGATGACTTCGATGGCGAGATCGTCGGGGCGGTAAAACCGGAACCCGCCGCGCTTGGCCTTGCCTACGGCGGTACGATATCCGGCTACGATGTATGCTTCCTGCATGAGAGGGGATTTAATCCTAAAAGTAAGGAGGAAACAATTTAGTTGCATCAACAACCAAATAGAAATGTCCGGGAGCGGAATGCCGGAATGTTGGAACTTCGCACCCGATGTACAAGCTGCTTCGACGACTGTTTTTCCTGCTGGAGGCCGAGACGGCGCATTACCTCGCCATGAACAGCCTCCGTGTGCTTTGTTCGGCGGCCCCGCTGCGGGCGCTGCTACGCCGGCTCCTCCGCCCCCAGGACCGGCCGGTCCAGGCGCTGGGCCTGCAGTTCCGGAATCCCGTAGGCCTCGGCGCCGGCTTCGACAAGAATGCCCGCTACCTCCGCGAGCTCGAGGTGCTTGGGTTTGGCTTCGTGGAGATCGGCACCGTCACGCCAAAGCCCCAGGCCGGCAACGACAAGCCCCGCCTCTTCCGCCTGCCCGCGGACGGCGCCCTCATCAACCGGATGGGCTTCAACAACGACGGGGTGGAAGCAGTGGCAGAACGCCTAAAGAAATGGCGAAAAAAGGAGGCGGTCGCCGGCCGCAGGAGCTTCAGCGTTGGCGGCAACATCGGCAAGAATAAAACAACGCCCAACGAAGACGCCTGGAAGGATTACATCACCTGCTTCTCGGCACTGCATCCCTACGTGGATTTCTTCGTGGTGAATGTAAGTTCGCCCAATACACCCGGCCTGCGTGCACTGCAGGAGCGCGATGCGCTGCACGGAATCCTGACGCGACTGCAACAGCTGAACAGCAGCAGTGGGAAGCCGCTACCTCTCCTGCTCAAGATCGCCCCCGACCTCAGTGCCGGGCAACTTGATGAAGTTGTGGACCTGGCGCTGGAGATCGGCCTCGACGGGCTCGTAGTGAGCAACACAACGATCAGCCGCGAGGGCTTGCAGAGCAGCGCTGCGGAACTGGACGCGATCGGCGCCGGTGGCCTCAGCGGGCGCCCGTTGCGCGAACATTCCACTGCCGTGCTTCGCCATGTTGCGAAACGTTCCGGAGGCCGACTGCCGATCATCGGCTCGGGCGGCATCTTCAGCGCCGCCGATGCACAGGATAAACTGGACGCGGGCGCGCGGCTCGTGGAAGTATGGACGGGCTTCATTTACGAGGGCCCGATGATTGCAAAAAACATCTGCGCCGGTCTGAAGTAAACTGATCTTTCCTCCATACTGATCAAAGCTGTACAGCTGGCTTTATCACCGGAATTACCCCGTTCTCCCAGCACCCCATTCGCCGAATCTCCCCTTACTTTGCAGCCATGACCGAAGCCCTTTTTTCCGTACAGAGCCTTATCAGCTTTCTCATTCTGACCATCCTAGAGGTAGTACTGGGGATCGACAACGTCATTTTCGTTAGCCTCATCCTGAATCGTGTCAGCGAGGACAACAAGAAAAAGGCCCGCCGTACCTGGATGGTCACGGGTATCATCAGCCGCAGCCTGCTGCTGCTCGGTCTTAGCTGGCTCCTCAGCCAGCAGGGCCACTACCTGTTTTCGATCGGCTCCCATGGCTTCGATCTATCCTCGCTGGTGATGCTGCTCGGCGGTCTCTTCCTCATCTATAAATCCGTTAAGGAAATCCATGGCAAGCTCGAGGGCGAAGACCCGGAAGCTACGCTCAAGCCGGGCAACTACCTGTCGCTCGGGAAGGCCGTGGTCCAGATCATGCTCATCGACGCCGTCTTCAGCTTCGACAGCGTCATCACGGCGGGCGGCACGGCCCAGCACGTAGAGGTAATGATCGCCGCGGTGGTCGTGGCCATGACCGTCATGTTCCTTTTCTCGCCCAAGATCTCGGCCTTCATCCAAAAGCACCCGACGCTCAAGATGCTCGCCCTCTCCTTCCTGGTCATGATCGGCCTCAGCCTCGTGATCGAAGGTTGGGACCACGAGAAAGCCGAGCAGCTGCACCTCAAGAATTATATCTACTTCGGCATGGCCTTCTCCTTCGGGGTCGAGCTGCTCAACATGACGATGCGCCGGCGCATGAAGAAACCCGTAGAATTACGGGGACCCCATGTACGCGAGGAGCGTATCGACGATACGGCCCATTAAGAAGTTTGGAGTTTGGAGTTTGGGGTTTGGTGTCGGGGGTAGGTAGTTAGAGAAGACGCAGTAATACGCTTCCCACCATCCCGGCCGTTTCGGTGCGGAGTCTTGTATCACCCAGCGTTACCGGCACATAGCCCGCGGCGATCGCATCCTCGATTTCGTTGGGCGTGAAATCACCCTCGGGCCCGATGAGCAGCACGCGATCGGTGCCGGGCTGCAACACAGCCGCCAGCTCGCGGCGACCAGTGTCGAGGCAGTGGGCAATAAACCGCTGCGTTCCTTCCTGCTTCAGCACTTCGGGAAAAACTACCGGCTCGCGCAGCAGCGGCATCCAGCATTGCTGCGATTGCAGCATGGCGGCCTGCAGAATTCCTTGCAGGCGATCGGAGCGAAACTTTTCCTTTTCGGTGCGCGCCGTCAGCAGGGGAATGATCTCGCTGACGCCTATCTCCGTAGCTTTCTCGAGAAACCATTCGAAGCGCGACACGTTCTTTAGCAGACCAATGGCGATGGTCACGCGCGGCTGTGGGGGCGCCTCGGTGGTACGTTCCACCACGCGTACAACGCAACGCTTGCGGTTGTCGTCGTCGATGCGGCAGCGGGCCTTGCTGCCTTTGCCATCGGTGAGCAGGAGCTCCTCGCCACGCTCCATGCGGAGCACCGAAACAACATGCTTCGAGGTAGGCTCGTCGAGCTGAATGACAGCAGCCGACAGGTCGGCCACGAAAAAATAGGGAAGCGCCATGACGGCAAATGTAAAAGGTCGAAAGTCAATAAACGACGTCCTTTTGAGACAACGCTCCGCAGAAGCGGCTTTTGACTTTCGACCTTTGAATTAGTTGTTAGAACGGGGAATCCTCATCATCGTTGAACTGGTTCATCTTGGAGCCGGTCTGGATGAACATGCGGGCACCGCCGCCACCGCCGTCATTGTCCGACACGGGCTTCCAGCTGCCGGGCAGCTGCGGGCCGCCGAAGCCGCCATCGCCGTTGTCGTCGTAGAAGCGCTGGATCTCCAGACGCGCGCGGAGCACGATCGTTTCGAGCGAGCCGTTCCGGTGCTTGGCGATACGGATATGCGTCTCGCCTTTGTTGCTTTCACCCATCTCGTTTTGCGTCACGTCGTAGTACTCCGGGCGGTAGATAAAGCACACCATGTCGGCATCCTGTTCGATGGCACCCGATTCGCGAAGGTCGGAGAGCTGCGGCATCTTGTTGCCGTCCTTGCGCTTCTCCACCTCACGCGACAACTGCGACAGCGCGATGATCGGCACCTGGAGTTCTTTCGCCAGGCCCTTCAGCGAGCGCGAGATCGTGGAGATCTCCTGTTCGCGGTTGGAGTTCTTGTTGTCGCCACCGGCGCTCATCAGCTGCAGGTAGTCGATGATGATAAAGCCGACATTGTTGATATTCTTGAGGCGGCGACACTTGGCGCGCAATTCAAAGATGTTGAGAGCCGGCGTGTCGTCGATGAAGATGGGAGCCTGCGCGAGACGCTGGATGCCTTTTGCATACAGCTGCTTCATCTCGTGCTCCTCGAGTTTGCCGCGGGAGATCTTCTCGAGGAAGATCTCGCTCTCGGCCGAGAGGATACGCTGTACGAGCTGCGCGGCGCCCATTTCGAGCGAGAACACGGCCACCGGCGTCTGCTTGCGCGGGTCGAGGGCGGCATTGCGCGCGAGGTTGAGGGCGAAGGCCGTTTTACCCACGGCAGGACGGGCTGCGAGGATGATAAGGTCGGTATTCTGCCAGCCGTAGGTCACCTTGTCGAGCGTCGGGAAGCCGCTGGGTACCCCGGTGATGTCGGCGTTCTGGTGGCGGAGATCCTCGATGCGCTGGATCGTTTTCACCAGCACGGTATCGATCGATTCGTAGGAGTTCTTGAGGTGGTTGGACGTTACCTCGTACATCTTTCCCTCGGCCTTGTCGAGCAGGTCGAACACGTCGGCGCTGTCTTCGTAGGCTTCGCTGATGATCTCACCCGAAATCCGGATGAGCTCGCGCTGGATGAACTTCTGCAGGATGATCCGAGCGTGGGCTTCGACGTTGGCCGCCGACACCACCATGTTCGTGAGCTTGGTGATATAATACGGACCGCCGACCACCTCGAGTTCCTCCATCGAGCGGAGCTCTTCCACCACTGTCAGGATGTCGATCGGCTGGCTTTTGTTGGCCAGGCTCTTCATGGCGCGGAAGATCTTCTGGTTGGCGTCTACATAGAAGCATTCGGGCTTGAGGATCTCGACCACGGCGTCGAAGGCGCCTTTTTCGAGCATGATGGCACCCAGTACGGCATCCTCCAGGTCTTTGGCCTGGGGCGGCACTTTGCCGTAAACCATGGTGCTGAGATCGAGCGGGGTTTTACGTCGGTTCTTGAAATTCCGGTCTTTATTGAGGTTGGTTAGGTCCATAATGATTCGATGTCAGTCAGCGAATATAGCAGTGCCGTTGGGGTGCTGCTATTCCCATTGCACAAATAATCATGCACAGGCAACGCACCCCTTTATCCACCGGCCAATGGCGCTTATACCCGCATCACGGTAGGTTACCCACAAAATTCCCACTTTTTCCCCAGCCCCACCCTGCTTGTGCACAACTTTTGTCAACAAATAAAAGGCGGCCGTTTTTTGGAAATCCGGACCTGTCCCCCACCGTTTCGGGTGGCCGCTCGCGCCCGGGAAATGGGATGTACCGAGGGCTCAAAGAGGCGTTGTGGAAAACTTTGGCGGGGTTGCGGGCAGCCCGTTTTGCACCAAGGGAGGGCGCCACAACGACACGACGGACCCTGAAATAAAGGAACCAGGCATCCTATCCCGCCCTCCTGTCGTTGCGCCGCCGTGCCGTCCTGCCTTCGCGGAGAAGGCCGCTTGCGGCCGCATTTTCCGTATGCAAAGCAGGGATCGAAGGCCTATGAGATAAAAAAAAGCGACGCCCTAAGGCATCGCTTCGTGAATTCGTAGTTACGTGATCAGTGATCGTTCAGGGGAAGACCGAGTCGCTGGTAGTCGGTCCAGTTCACGTACTCCGGCGCCTTGCGCTCCACCTTCATCGTGATACAGCTATCCACCGGGCACACAAGCTGGCACAGGTTACAGCCTACACAATCATCCTTCTTGATCGAATACGTGTTGTACGGCTTCCCGAATTCCAGGTTGATCGCCTGGTGCGACGTGTCCTCGCAGGTGATGTAGCACAGACCGCAGTGGATGCACTTGTCCTGGTTGATGTTGGCCACGTGGTGGTAGTTGATATCGAGCTCTTCCCAGCGGGTCATCGTCGACACCGACTTGCCGATGAAGTCGTAGATCGTGGCAAAGCCTTTCTCATCCATCCAGTTGTTGAGGCCCTCGCAGAGGTCTTCGATGATGCGGAAGCCATGCGTCATGGCTGCCGTGCACACCTGCACGTTGCTGGCGCCGAGGAGCATGAACTCCACCGCGTCTTTCCAGGTGCTCACACCGCCGATACCCGACACGGGCACACGCTGCGTGATAGGGTTCTGGCTGATCGTGGTGAGGAACTTCAGCGCGATCGGCTTTACGGCCGGACCGCAATAGCCGCCAAACACCGACTTGCCACCCACGAAGGGGTTCGGCACGAACGTGTCGAGGTCGATGCCGGTAACGGATTGGATCGTGTTGATCAGCGACAGCGCGTTCGTACCCGCTTCCACCACGGCCTTGCCGGTGGGAACCACGGAATGCACGTTGGGCGTGAGCTTCGTGATGACGGGGATCGTGGCTTTTTCCATTACCCATTCCACCACCATGCGGGCAATTTCGGGATCCTGGCCTACGGAAGCACCCATGCCGCGCTCGGTCATGCCGTGGGGGCAGCCGAAGTTGAGCTCGAGGCCGTGGGCGCCGGTGTCCTCCACCTTCTTAATGAGCTCGTGCCAGGAGTCGCGGTCGTTGTCGGCCATCAGCGACACCACCATGGCGCGGTCCGGGAAGAGCCGGATGCACTCGCGGATCTCGCGGAGGTTAAGGTCGAGGGGTCGGTCGGAAATAAGCTCGATGTTGTTGAAGCCCATCACACGCTTGCCGCCGTAGTTGACAGCCGAATAGCGCGAGGAGACGTTCTTTACCTGCGAGCCCAGCGTCTTCCACACCACGCCGCCCCAGCCGGCCTCAAAGGCGCGGAGCACGTTGATTTGCTTGTCGGTGGGCGGCGCCGAGGCGAGCCAGAAGGGGTTGGGCGACTTGATGCCCAAAAAATTTGCAGAAATATCGGCCATGAGAAGTCAGTTTGGAGTTTGAAGTTTGGAGTTGCGGTTAGAAGACTTCCTCGGTGTTCACGACGCTGCCCTTCCGTATTTCTACGGCAACGCCGATGTGTTTCAGGATGGCTGCGGCGCCGTCTTTACCGGCCTGCACGGCATCCACCACCTCGCGGCCACCGTTGACGCAATCACCGCCGGCGAAAACGCCCTCGATGCTCGTGGCATTGTCGGCCACCGACAGCTTGCCGTTGCTGTGGATCAGGTCGCTGCCTTCGACAAGCGAAGTAAAGGGCATCTGTCCCGCGGCCTTGATGATCATATCGGCTTCGAGGAAGAACTCGTTGCCCGAGGCAACAGGCGCGCGGCGTCCCGAGGCATCGGGCTCGCCCAGCTTCATCTCGGTACAGACAAGACCGGTCACCTTGCCGTTCTCGCCACGCACCTCGCGGGGCGCGGCCAGCCAGATCACCTTGCAGCCGTCAAGAAGCGCGAGGTCGAGCTCCACCTGCGTGCAGGGCATTTCGGCCTGCGTGCGGCGGTACACGATCGTCACCTCTTTGGCACCAAGACGCTTTGCCTGCGTGGCCGCATCGATGGCCGTCATTCCGAGACCGATCACGATCACCTTGTCGCCGACGGCTGTCTTTGCAAGCTCGTTGGTGCGCAGGTGATAAATAAACGAGATCGCATCCACCACGCCATCGAGCTCTTCGCCCGGCACATCGAGCCGGCGCGCAAGACCCACACCAAAGCCAAGGAATACGGCGTCGTACTCCGACTTCAGCTGCGTGATCGAAAAGTCGCGGCCGAGCTCCTGCCCGTAGCGGATGTCGATGCCACCGATGGAGGTGATGTAGTCCACTTCATCCTGGCAGAACTCCGGGGTTACTTTATAAGCGGCGATGCCATAGGTCATGAGGCCGCCGCCCTTTGCTTCTTTTTCAAAGATGGTTACCTGCACGCCCTCGCGCGCCAGCATGTGCGCACACGAAAGACCCGCCGGGCCGGCGCCCACAACGGCTACACGGCGGCCGGTATCGGCTTTGCGCGTAAAGAGCTGCCAGCCTTTCTGCATGGCGATCTCGGTGGAGTAGCGCTGCAGCTTCGCGATCGGGATGGGGGCCTCGTCGAGGAGGTTGTACACGCAGGAGCCTTCGCACAGCTTCTCCACGGGGCAAACGCGCGAGCAGCCCGCTCCCATGATGTTGCTTTGCAGGATCGTATGCGCAGAGCCCTTCACGTTGTCGGTAGTGATCTGCTTGATGAATTTTGGAATGTCGATGCTCGTCGGGCAGCTTTTGGTGCAGGGCGCATCGTAGCACATAAGGCAACGATTCGCATCCACGAGTGCCGCATCGCGGTTCTCATACGGCGGGTGCACATCCGCGAAGTTCACTTCGTATTCGGCAGCAGTGAGACGATTGTTTGTTAGGGACATAAACAGCAGTTTTTTATGTCTGATCTCGGATGTCTGATCTCGGATTTAACATCAGACATCCTACATCAGCGATTGGATTAGAGCTCGACGAGTTTGTCATACGTTTCCGGGCGACGGTCGCGGAAGAACTGCCAGGTGGAGCGCACTTCCTCGATCATGTCGAGATCAAATTCCGCAACAAGGAGCTCGTCGTTGTCTTCGGAGGCCTGTGCCAGGATCTGGCCGCGGGGATCCACGAAATACGAGGTGCCGTAAAACTTGCCGAGGTTCCAGGGTTTCTCCTCGCCTACGCGGTTAATGCAACCCATGAAGTAGCCGTTGGCGGCGGCATGCGCCGGCTGCTCGAGCTTCCAGAGGTATTGCGACAGGCCGGCAACCGTTGCTGACGGGTTGTATACGATCTCCGCGCCGTTAAGACCCAGCACGCGGGCGCCATCGGGAAAGTGACGGTCGTAGCAGATGTAAACACCCACTTTCGCATAACGCGTCTGGAATACGGGGTAGCCGAGGTTGCCCGGCTTGAAGAAGAATTTCTCCCAGAAGCCCGAGGTATGCGGGATGTGGTTCTTGCGGTATTTACCGAGGTACGTGCCGTCGGCGTCGATGACGGCAGCCGTGTTGTACAACACGCCGGCCTGCTCGCGCTCGTACACCGGCGCGATGATCACCATCTGGTATTTCTTGGCATACTCGGCGAGTCGGTTCGTGGTAGGCCCGGGCACCGGCTCGGCCGACGCATACCAGTCCTTGTTCTGCCCCGGGCAGAAGTACGGTGTATTGAAGATTTCCTGCAGGCACAGGATCTGTACACCCTGCTCACCCGCTTTTTCAATGTAGGAAATGTGTTTCTGGAACATGGCTTCCTTGATCTCTTCGATCGAGCCTTCACCCTCTGTCTTCGGGAGGCTCATCTGGATGAGCCCGGATTTGATGATACGCGGCATATTCTTCAGTTTTGATTTTACAATTTACGGTTTATTATTATATGTCGGATGTTTGCAGGTACAATGACAAAACCCAGATCCGAGATCCTCGATCCGAGATCCTCGATCCGAGATCCGAGATCTCTTCACCTATATGTGGTCGGTAACTTTAGCGCGCTTGATGAACTTTCCGTAGCCTTTGCGCAGCTTGCATTCGCCGCCGTCGATGGCTACCTGTCCCCGTAGAAGCACGGTCTTTACTTTTCCTTTGAGCTTCCAGCCTTCGTACGCCGAGTAGTCGACATTCATGTGGTGGCTGTTGACCGAGATCGTATGCTCTTCGTTCGGGTCGAGCAATACAATGTCGGCATCGGAGCCTACGCTGATGGTACCCTTCCGCGGGAACACCCCCAAGATCTTGGCCGGGTTGGTGCAGGCCACTTCCACGAACTTGTTGGCGGTGATCCGTCCCTTGTTCACGCCTTCGCTGAACAGCAGCTCGTAGCGGTGCTCGATGGCCGGGTGCCCGTTGGGGATCTTCGAAAAATCTTCTTTGCCCATCAGCTTCTGCTCCCACATAAAGGGGCAGTGATCGGTGGCCACCACGTTGACGAGGCCCTGGTTGATGCCGGCCCACAGCGTTTCCTGGTCCTTCTTTTCGCGCAGCGGCGGGCTCATCACCCACTTGGCGCCTTCGAAGTCCTTTTCATACAGCGAGGCATCGAGCAGAAGGTATTGAATGCAGGTTTCCACGAAGACATGCTGGTTGCACTTCGCGGCCTCGCGCACGGCATTGAGCGCGCCCTCGCAGGTGAGGTGTACGATGTAGCCGGGGCAGCCCGTGTAGCGGCTCAGCGCGGCAAACCGCTCCGAAGCTTCGGCCTCGGTTACCTCGGGTTGCGACAGGTAATGATACAGCGGCGAGAGCTTGCCTTCGGCGCGGTGCTTGGCAATGAGGTAGTCGATCATGTCGCCGTTGGTGGCGTGCACGGTCACGAGGCCGCCGCAACGCTTTACTTCCTCCATCAGGCCCACCATCTGGCGGTCGTCTATCATGAGGGCGCCCTTATAGGCCATGAAGGTCTTGAACGAGGTGATGCCTTCTTCGTTCACAAAATGCGCGATCTCCTTCTTCGTCTCTTCGTTGAAGTCGGTCACGGCCATGTGAAAGCTGTAGTCGCCCACGGCGGTACCGTCGGCGCGCGACTGCCACTCGCGCAGGGCATTCTGCAGCGAGTCGCCCTGCTTTTGCAGGATGAAGTCGATCACCATCGTGGTGCCGCCATGCAGCGCAGCGCGGGTACCGGTTTCGTAGGAGTCGCTCGAGAAGGTTCCCATGAAAGGCATGTCGAGGTGCACGTGCGGGTCGATGCCGCCCGGAAGCACAAGGAGTCCTTCGGCGTCGATCACCTTTGCATTGCCCGCGGGCAGGTTGCGCCCGATGGCCACGATGGTCTCGCCTTCGATGAGAATGTCGGCCACGCTGTCTTCGGAGGCCGTAATGATTCGTCCGTTTTTAATGAGTAGGGGCATAAGCAGTTTGTTCTTCGGTAAGCGGCAGCGGCTCCGCATCGGGCATCGACGCGGCGCTTCGGCGCATAAGCAGGATATACACAACACCCGACAGCAGGAAGCCCACAAACCAGGCGTAGTTATACAGTTGGGCCACCCAGGGCGTGACCATCGCCGCATCCAGCACCTTGATGGTAACGAGGAAGCCGGGGATATTGGGCAGGATGCCCAGGATGAGCGCCGCGATCGCCTTCTGGTTGAAGCCGCCGCGGTAGCCATAGCGGCCGCTGTGCTGGTACAGTTCCGGCACCTGCAGCTTTTGATGGCGGATGAAATAATAGTCGGCGATCATGATGCCGCCAACGGGACCAAGCAAACCGGAGTACCCGATCAGCCAGGTGAAGATGTACCCGCTCGGATCGGCAACGAGCTTCCACGGGAAGATGCAGAGGCCGAGAATGCCCGTGATAAAGCCGCCCGTGCGGAAGTTGATCTTCTTTGGAGCGAGGTTGGCGAAGTCGTTGGCCGGGCTCACGATATTGGCGGCGATATTGGTGGCCAGCGTGGAGATCACGATACCGAGCATCGCGAAGCTCACCACGACGCGGTTCTCGAAATGACCGGCGAGCTTCACCGGGTCCCACTCTGGTTGACCATAAAGAATGGCCGACGCGGAGGTAACGATCACGCCAACGAAAGCAAACAGCGTCATCGACGGGGGAAGGCCGATGGCCTGCCCGTTGATCTGCGCGCGCTGGCTTTTGGCATAGCGGGTAAAGTCGGGGATGTTGAGCGAAAGCGTGGCCCAGAAGCCGATGACGGCCGTTAGGGCGGGGAAGAAGAATTTGAAGAAGGCGGCGTTGTCGGCAAAGGCCGACGGCTTCTCGAGGATGGGGCCAAGGCCTTTGGCAGCGGTCACGGCCCACGCAAACAGCGCGATGGCGGCCAGCGGCAGGAAGATCGCCTTGAACACGAGCAGCTTGCGGATGCTCTCCACGCCCTTGTATACCACGAACATGTTGAGGAGCCAGAAGGCGGCAAAGCAAAGCAGCGGCAACGCCTGCGGGAAAAGACCGCTGTTGTCGATGGCCGCCAGTGACGGATTCCAGGCACGCAGCAGGTGGTAGATGCTTTCACCGCCGATCCAGGTCTGGATGCCAAACCAGCCGCAGGCCACTACCGCACGAAGCATCGCCGGCACGTTGGCGCCGCGGGTGCCGAAGGAGGCACGGGCCAGCACCGGGAAGGGAATGCCGTACTTGGCCCCCGCATGCCCGTTGAGCAGCATCGGCACCAGCACGATGGCATTGCCGATAAAGATCGTCACGATCGCCTGCCACCAGCTCATACCCTGGTTGATCATCGAAGAGGCCATCGTATACGTAGGGATGCACAGGCTCATGGAAATCCAGAGCGCGGCATAGTTGCCCGTGCCCCAGGTTCTCTTTTCCTGCGGTATCGGGGCGAGGTCTTCGTTATACAGTGACGACTGTTCGATAATTTCCTGTGACATGATACGTCGTTTTGAGGTGCATTTGCCAAGCTGCTAGTCTGCTAATGGGGTAGTCTGCTAATGAGAATGCATCAAATTAGCAGACTAGCAGACTATTTTTAGTAGCAGACTAACCAAATGTTGTTGCTTCATCCGCGATCTTCAGCGCTTCGCTGATGATGGCCAGGCCTTCATCGATCTGCTCTTTCGTGACGCAGAGCGGCGGTGCGATGAATACATAGTTCCAGCGTACGAAGGTGTACATGCCGAGCTCGCGGATCTTCGCGGCCACCTTGTTCATCACGACCATCTCGTCGGGCTTGGCGTTGAAGGGCGCCATCGGCTCACGCGTGTTGCGGTCCTTCACAATCTCGAGGCAGCCAAGCAGGCCCTGGTTGCGCCAGTCGCCGATGCTCGGGTGCTGCGCGCGGAGCCCCTCGATGCGGCCATTGAGGTATTGCTCCATGGCCACGGTATTTTCAATGAGGCCTTCGTCTTCGTAGATCTTCAGCGTTTCCAGTGCGGCAGCGCAGCATACGGGGTGCGCGGAGTAGGTGAGTCCGAGCGGCAGCATCGTGTCGTCGAACTTCGCGGCAATGCGGTCGGTCACCATAAGGCAGCCAAAGGGCAGGTAGCCGCAGGTAAGACCCTTGGCCATGCAGATCATATCCGGCACGATGTCTTCGTGCATGAAGCCGAACCACTTGCCCGTGCGTCCAAAGCCGCTCATCACTTCGTCCATGATCAGCAGGATGCCGTGCTGGTCGCAGAGGGCGCGGATGCCGGAGAGGAATCCTTTGGGATACGTGAAGCAACCCGAAGAGCCCGAGGCGCCTTCGAGGAGGATGGCGGCCACGTTGCCCGGGCCTTCAAAGGCGATGGTACGCTCGAAGCGCTGGAGGCACTCCTTCAGGAGGTTCTCCTCGCCGTACTCCCAGCGGTAGGCATAGGGCAGGTCAACGTGTACGAAGTTGGGCGCCTGCTGGCTGTCCATAGGGATCTTGCGCGGATCGCCGCCGGCGGAAGCCGCCCCGTAGGAAGCGCCGTGGTAGGACTGGTACCGGCTGATGATCTTGTGTCGTCCCGTAGAAATACGAGCAAGCTTGAGGGCGTTCTCGATGGAGGTGGCTCCGCACAGGGTGAAGAAGGCTTTGTTGAGATCGCCGGGGCAGATCTCGGCCAGCTTCTTGCCCAGCTCGCCGCGCGCCTTTGTAACGCAGCTCGGCGTCACGTAGGCCACTTCCTGCATCTGCTTCGTCACGGCTTCGGTGATCCGCTGGTTGCCGTGGCCGATGTTGACGTTCATCAGTCCCGACGAAAAGTCGAGGATCTTCTTGTCGTCGTAATCATATAAGTAAACGCCTTCCGCGTATTTCACCGCGATGGGGTTGGCGCCCTTCTGCTTGCTCCACGAAAAAAGGGTGTAGTCGAGATTGTCCTGCACGATCGATTGTGTTTCGGTGCGGGTGCTTAATGCGGTATCCATGATAAAGATTTTGAGGGTCCTAAAAACGTCCAAAAGGAGAGAAAGAACGCAGATTTTTTATGATTATTAAGATTAGCGCAGATACAGTTTTACTGATTGCATGCGTAAGCAAATCATAACCAATCCTAACAGATCCGCGTATCCACCGCAGGTGGATCTGCGTTCTTTCTCTCCCGGGATCAGCTCATCCAGTTCACACCCGCCTCCGGGTTCCACTTGATGGTCGTCTTTTTCAGCTTCGTCCAGAATTCGATCGAGCTCTTGCCGGTGATGTCGCCGACGCCGAACTTGGATTCGTTCCAGCCGCCGAAGGAGAACGGCTCGCGCGGTACGGGCACGCCCACGTTCACACCGACCATGCCGGCGGAGGCGCGCTCCATCACGTAACGGGCCACGCCGCCGTTCTGCGTGAACACAGAAGCCGCGTTGCCGTAGGTGCTGGCATTCTCGATCTTCAGTGCTTCATCAACGGTGTTGGTGCGCATGATCGAGATGACGGGCCCGAAGATCTCCTCGGTGGCCACGGCCATATCGGGACGCACGAAGTCGATGACCGTGGGGCCCACGTAGGTGCCTTCTTCCTTACCGGCAACAACCGCGTTGCGGCCGTCGACCAGCACCTTGGCACCCTGCGCTTCGGCTTCGGTGATATAGCGCTCGATGCGCTCCTTCGATTCTTTATTGATAACGGCGCCGAGGTTCTTGCCCGGCACGATCTTCTGCGCTTCTTCCACGATGCGGCGTACGATGTGATCGACCTCGCCTACCGCCACCATCGCGGAGGCAGCCATGCAGCGCTGGCCGGCGCAGCCGCTCATGGAGGCGGCCACGTTTTGCGCGGTCATGTCGGGAAGGGCATCGGGCATCACCATCAGGTGGTTCTTGGCGCCACCGAGGGAGAGGCAGCGCTTGTAGTTCTGCGTAGCACGCTGGTATACGATCTTGGCAACGCGCGTGGAGCCCACGAACGATACCGCCTCGATGGCGGGGTGATCGCAGATCGCTTCTACTATAGAGGTATCGCCGTGCACGATGTTGAGCACGCCGTCGGGAAGACCGGCTTCCTTCAGCAGCTCCGCGATGCGGCCTGCCGACAGCGGTACTTTCTCGCTCGGCTTCAGGATCATGCAGTTGCCCAGGGCAATCGCGTTGGGAATGGTCCAGTGCGGCACCATGCTGGGGAAGTTGAACGGAACGATGGAGGCGACAACACCCAGCGGTGCGTGCTCCGTGCGGCATTCGACGCCTTTGCTCACTTCGAGCACTTCGCCCGTAACGAGCTGCGGCAGCGAGGTGGCGAACTCCGTGAGCTCAATGCACTTGTCGATCTCGGCCTTCGCCTCGTCGTAGGTCTTGCCGTTTTCTTCCATCACCAAAGTGGAGAGCTCCACGATGTTTTTCTCCAGCAATGTCTTGTAGCGGAAGAACACCTGCACGCGCTCCTTGATCGGTGTGCGCGACCAGGTGGGGAAGGCTTTTTTGGCAGCGGCTACGGCCTGCTCGAGCGCCGTTGCATCCGACATAGGGACCGTGGAAAGAAGCTGGCCGTCGAGCGGCGAAACGACCGTCATGCTGCGGCCGGATTGAGATGGAACAAACTGTCCGTCGATGAAGTTTTGTATCGCGGGGTATTTCATAAAGCAGTCTTTTGTTTACGCAATGGGGACGTACAAGATACCACTTTTGGCACAAAGCGCGAAGTTTTCTGCAGAAGATAATCACTCAGCGAAGTGCAGGCAGGGCGCGCCAGGGCAGCGACCGCGCCTGTAGAACTACCGATCCGTTCGGGCCGCTGCCGCGGAGCGTGAGCACGCTGTCGGAGCGGGTGAAGCGGTAGTCGAGGCTGCGCCAGGAAGCGCTGATCTTGAAGTGAATTCGCTGCTGCACGGTATCCACCCAAAGCGGGAACGACCGCAGCGCATCGCTGCTGTCCTGCAATACGAGGTAGCCCGCGCGGTGTACAAACAGGCGCCGCGCGTGGGGAAGGCCTCCCTCCGATTCCCGGACTTGCGCGAGCACCGCGTATGCGCCGTGCAGCGGCGGCCGCGTCGCAAGGTCATCGTTCCAGTTTCCGCTCCGCAATGCCGGAAGCAAGGCTTCCACGGCGATGAGAAGCAGCATCCCTGTTTTGATTATGCGTGCAAAGCGGGCGAAGGGAAGCGGTTGCAGCGGAGGAGCCGCGGCAGCGGGTTGCCCGCCAAGGAAGTGGATCCAGTTGCGCGCATCGGGCGCCAGCAGCAACAGCGCCAGCAGGAGGAGGAAGGAAGAGAAGAGACGCACGCTGATGCCGAAGCAAAGGTCGACGGCAAGCACCTGTAGAACTACGGACAGCGCCAGCAGGAGCCCCGCGCGCCTTGTGCGCCGGGAGAATAGAAGCAGCGCGGCAAGCAGTTCCGTGCCACCGAGGAAGAGGCTGTATAGCCGCGACGTGCCGATAGTGCTCCAATACAACAGGTCCTTATCCATCAGACCCAGCGGTGTATATAAGGTGTTGGGCTCGGGCAGGTAAAACTGGATCTTCAGCAGCTTGTCGGCCCCGTAGCGCGCGAGCACTGCGGCGAGGTACAGCAGCAGCGCCGGGTAAACAAGGGCCGTTACCTTCCGGCGCGCTCGCGGCTTCAACAGGGCTGCCAGCAGCAACGCCAGCAGGACCAGCGCTCCATACAACAGGGCCTGGGCGCCGCTGTCGGAGCGGAGCAGCGCCGGCCCAAAGAGCGCAGGCAGGAGGCGTTGCTGCACCGGGAGCAGGCGCCACGGGAAAGGCAGCAGCAGGGCGACCAGGGTAGCGAAGAGCAGCGAGGTATCGTGGAGAAAGCGGCGCAAGAGAGCTCAGCTGAAAAGCGACAGGCGGCGGTAAAGACGGCTGATGCCGATGTACAGTGCTGTGGCGAGCATACCGGTCAGCAGCACGAAAGGCGCGGCAGGGGCGCCGGGCTCGCTGTTGGCGATGGGAAGAATGACGGTTCTCGAAGCGCTGTCGCGGCGGGCCGCTTCCTCGTCGATAACGCGGGTGCTGTCGGTCACAGCCTGGGGGTAGCGGCGGCGGGCGCCCTGCCGCACCCGGGCAGGCGAGAGAAAGCGGTTGTACAGGCTATCGTGGTAGAGCGTGTCGCGGACGGCATCGAGGCGCTGCGGCGTGTACCCGGCGCGGAGGCTGCGCTTGCTGTAGAGGCCCCGCACGAGTACCGTCACCGAGTCGTTGACGCGAACGATGCTGTCGATGCGCTCCACCTTTTCGTCCCAGTCCATCCGCAGGCCGAAGTCGGCCTCGTCGAGCTCCCCCGTTTCGGGGGCGCCGCCGATGCTTTTGCGAAAGAGGTCGGCGGTTTGGGCGCCGGCAGGGGCGGCCGTCGCCGCCAGGAGCAGGAGAAGCAGGAGGTAGCGCATAATATAGCGTTTGGCTGCCGGGAAGATACCGCATCCGGAAAAAGGGTTGCACGGCATCCCTTCTTATTGACAAGCGGTCGAATGCGCCAGCAGGCCAACCAAGGCGCAGCACCCTGTCCTCAATATTCACGGAGGCCCCGTTAATATTCAAAACGCCATCCTCAATGTTGAAAACGTGATCTTGAATGTTGCAGGCGCGATCTTCAGCGTTCGAGCCTCCATCCTGAATGTTGGAGCTGTCATCCGCAATGTTCATTGGGGCGTCGTCAACATTGGATTCGTCGATAGCAACATTGGAAGGGCCATCACCAATGTTGGATAGCCCATCGCGAATGTTGAAGATGCCAGCACCAATATTGGATTCGCCTCTGCCAACATTGGTTCCCCTGTGCCTGATGATGAATTTGCCTCTTCCCGCCATGGTTGCTCCGGCGCCAATATTGTCGCATCCTCGCCAACCTTCCCCGGCAGCGGGGCACTCGCCCTCCAAAACCCGCCAAAACCTTCCAAAACCCTCCCTCCTCCCTAAACCTTTCTAAACCTTTCCTAAGGGTTATCTTTGCCGGCCCTAGATCTATCATTATGACCATTTCCTATAACTGGCTGAGTGAGTATTTGCCCCTGACGATCGATCCCGAGCGCCTTTCCCGCATCCTGACCTCTATCGGACTGGAGGTGGAATCGATGGAGCCCTTCGAAGAAATAAAGGGCGGCCTCGAAGGCCTCGTGATCGGCGAGGTGCTCGAAGCGGAGCAGCATCCCAATGCCGACAAGCTGAAGCTGACCAAGGTGAACATCGGCGGCGCCGAGCCCCTGCAGGTTGTTTGCGGCGCACCCAACGTGGCCGCCGGCCAGCGCGTGGTCGTGGCCCCCGTCGGCGCCACCATCTACCCCACTTCCGGCGACCCGCTCACGATGAAGGTGGCCAAGATCCGCGGCGTCGAGAGCTACGGCATGATCTGCGCCGAAGACGAGATCGGCCTCGGCGACTCCCACGCCGGTATTATGGTACTCCCCGCCGATGCGCCCGTGGGCACGCCGGCCGCCGAGTACTTCAAGCCCTACACCGATATCGTGTACGAGATCGGCCTCACCCCCAACCGCGCCGATGCCATGAGCCACTGGGGCGTGGCCCGCGACGTCTGTGCTTACCTCACGCACCACGACAAGAAGGATTTCCGCCCCGTGCTGCCGGGCAACAATATCAAGCCCGATAACAACAGCCTTCCCGTAACGGTCACGATCGGGAACAAAGAGGCCTGCCCCCGCTACAGCGGCGTTTCGCTCGCCGGCATCACGGTCGGCCCCTCACCCAAGTGGATGCAGGACCGCCTCAAGGCCGTCGGCGTCCGCCCCATCTCCAACATCGTCGACATCACCAATTATATCCAGCACGAGACCGGCCAGCCGCTCCATGCTTTTGATTACGACCAGATCGCCGGCGCCCAGGTGATCGTGCGCAACGAGCCCGAAGGAACGCCCTTCGTAACGCTCGACGACAAGGAGCGCAAGCTGAGCGCCGAAGACCTGGTGATCGCCTCTCCCGCCGGCCCGATGTGCATCGCCGGTGTATTCGGCGGCGCCAAAAGCGGCGTTACCGACGCCACGAAGAACATCTTCCTCGAAAGCGCCTTCTTCGAGCCGGGCACGATCCGCAAAACCTCCTTCCGCCACGGCCTCCGCACCGACGCGGCCACGCGCTTCGAGAAAGGCATCGACATCTCCAACAGCGTCAACGTGCTAAAGCGCGCCGCGCAGCTGGTAAAAGAGATCGCCGGCGGCAGCATCGCCTCCGACTTTATCGATGTATACCCCAAACCCGAGGCTAAGAAAGAGGTCATCCTCAAGAACCAGTACCTCAAAAAGCTGAGTGGCAAGAACTACCACCCGCAGACCGTCAAGAATATCCTCGAAAGCCTCGGCTTCCGCATCATCAAGGACAGCATGGATGCCCTTTCGGTGGAAGTGCCGTACCACAAGCGCGACGTAAGCCTCCCCGCCGACGTGGTGGAGGAGATCCTCCGCATCGATGGCCTCGACAATATCGACATCCCGGCGGCGATGACGATCACGCCGTCGGTAGAGGAAACCTACCGCGCCGAAGGCCTGCGCCAGAAGCTCGCCGATGCGCTCGTGGGCCTCGGCTTCAACGAGATCCTCTCCAACTCGATCACCAACTCGGCCTACTTCACGGAGGAGCAGCTCGGAAGCACCGTGCGCCTGCTCAACAACCTGAGCACCGAGCTCGACGTGATGCGCCCCTCGATGCTCCCAACGGCGCTGGAAGTACTTGCTTTCAACAGCAACCGCCGCAACAGCGACCTCCGCTTCTTCGAGTTCGGCAAGACCTACGGCACAAAAGGCACCGGCAACTACAGCGAGCAGAACCACTTCTGCCTCTATGTTACGGGCAATGTGGCCGCACAGGGCTGGAAAGGGAAGGCCGTCCCCGCTGATCTCTATTATGTAAAGGGAGTCGTCGCTGCGCTGCTCCGGATGACCGGTGTCAACGCCGACTTTGCTACGGAAGGAACGACAGAAGGCCTCGGCGGCGTGCTCACCATCCGCAGCGGCAGCCGCGTGCTGGGCTCCATCGGCACGGTAACGCCTTCTGAGCTGAAGCGCTTCGACCTCAAGGCACCGGTGTTCGTAGCCGACCTCGACTGGGACGCGGTGCTCGAAGTGGCGCTCCCCGTAAAAATACAGTACCGCGAAGTGCCCCGCTTCCCCGCCGTGGAGCGCGACCTGGCGATGATCGTTCCTTCGGCGATGAAGTACGATGCGATCCGCCAGCAGGTAGACAAGCTGCGCCTCCGCAACCTCACCGACCTTCGGCTGTTCGATATCTTCGAGAGCGAGAAGCTCGGCGCCGGCCGCAAGTCGCTGGCCGTGAGCTTCACCTTCCTCGACGAGGAAAAAACGCTCACCGACAAGGAGATCGACAGCTGGATGCAAAAGATCATGACCTCGCTCGAAAAAGAGCTCGGCGCTGAAATCCGCAAATAATGGCCGAATCGGAACAACATATCGCCCGCCTGCAGGAAAAGCTGCAGCTCCTCGTAAAGCAGCAGCAGCGCCTGCGCAAAGACAACGAGGAGCTGCAGCAGCAGCTGGCGCGCGCCAACGGGGAGCGGCAGGCGCTCGCCGGCCAGGTGCAGGACCTCCAGCAGGCCGTGGGCCTCATGAAGCTCGCCGCCGGCTCCCTCAACGACACGGAGAAAAAAGAATTTGAAAAGCAGGTGAATAAATTCATCCGCGAAATCGACAAGTGCATCGCGTACCTCAGTAGCTAATCGCTGATGTAGGATCGCGGATGTCTGATCTGAAAGACAAGCCACATCCCACGCTCCACATCAGACATCCTCCATCAGACATCCTCCATTACTATGGACCTTATCCCCATCAACCTCCTCATCGCCGACCGCACGTACCGCATCAAGATCCAGCCGAAGGATGAAGCCGTTGTGCGGCACACCGCCAAGACCATCAACGACAAGCTGCTGGAGTTCAAGACGGCCTTCGCGGGTAAGGACATGCAGGATTACCTGGCCATGGTGCTGATCTGGTTTGCCACGCAGCAAAACGCCTCCATCGCGCAGGGAATGGATGATTCGGCCCTGCAGGAAAAGCTCGCGGCGCTCGAAAAGATCCTCGACGGCGCCCTCGCCGAAGACGACAGCAGCAACCCTTCGCCAAAACCCTGAGAACCTTCAAAACCTTAAGAACCTCCAGAACTTAATTACCGCGGAAGCAACCTGTCCAGTACCGCCCAGAGCCGCTCGCCACGCAGGTTGCGGGCGATGATCTTTCCCTCCGGGTCTACCAGCACATTTTGCGGAAGGGAACTGACCGCGTATTTTTTTAAAACCGGACTGTCCCAGAAGCGATAATCGAATACATGGGTGCCCGGGATGCTGTCCTCGCGAAGGGCCTGCAGCCACTTGTCGCGCTCGCGCTCGATGCCGACACCGAGGAGCCGGAGCCCGCGGCTGGCGAAGTAGTGGCCCGCCTCCGCCAGGTTGGGCGCTTCCATCCGGCAGGGCTCGCACCAGGATCCCCAGAAGTCAATCAAAACATACTGCCCGCGCAGCGAGGCCAGCGATACGTTGCGGTCGGCCGAATCACGCAGGCTGAAGTCGGGCGCCGCGGCTCCCACCCAAACGCGCGACAGATTCTCGAGCTCGATGCGGAAGTTCTTGACGTGCACTGTTCGGTAGGCGGCCGGCAGGTTGACGATGAATTGCAGCATCCGGTCGGGGTCCCCGTCGAGGTGCCAGTAGGCGTTGAGCAGCAGCGGTGTCAACGGCGAGGAGATCCGTTGCTGGAGGAAGTGGCCATAAACCTTCTCGCGAAAGAGGTCGGTGAGGCTGTCGATCTTCCGGCCGATGTATACCTGTCGCGGCAGGTCGTCGATGATGGCCGAGTCGGCGGAGCGCTCCCGCCAGCGCTGGATCGCCTGCTCGTAGGGCGCGGCGGCAGCCATCAGCGCGAGGTAATCGTTGTTGGCCTCCGATCCGCTGATGCGGGTGCGCGCCAGGTCGCCGTTCGTTTCCACGCGCACCTGCGCGGGCGCCAGGAACAGGGGCACGTTATAGCGGTACACCGGCGTATCGGTGGAACCGTTGAGCGGCACATCGGAAAGAAAGCTGATAAGGGCGAGCTGCGGGTGGGCGACAAGGTAGCTGAGCGACCATTCGCCGTCGGTAATCGGCGTCGGCCCGGCGAGTACGATTCCGTTGGCGGTCATCAGCTGCACGGAGCGGAGGCCCGGAACATCGGTTACGGACCCCTCGATCCTGAGGCGGTTACGCTGCGCAACGAGCGCTGTTGCCGGCAGCAGGAAAAGAAAAAACAGGATGGCACGAAGCATAGCAGTACAGTTGGTCCGTGAATATACAGGGGAAAACAATAAGGGCCCCAGGGGCCCTTATGCTACATACAACTTTATATGGTTTCCGGATTAGCGGAGCACCTCGGCCAGCTTGGCCTGGAGCTCTTCGCCGCTCAGGTTTTTGGCGATGATCTTTCCTTCCGGGTCAAGCAGGAGGTTGGCCGGGATGGCGCGGATACCATATTGCTTAGCCACGGCGTTGTCCCACCACTGCAGGTCGCTCACGTGGTTCCAGGTAAGGCCGTCGTCGTGAATGGCCTTCAGCCAGCGCGCCTTCTGGCCCGGGCGGTCGAGCGATACACCGAGGATGGTGAAGTTCTTATCCTTGAACGTATGGAAGGCCTTTACCACGTTCGGGTTCTCGGCACGGCAGGGGCCGCACCAGGAAGCCCAGAAATCGACCAGCACGTAGTGGCCGCGGAGCGACGAGAGTGCCACGGGGTGGTCGAGGGTATCGTTCATGGTGAAGTCCATCGCGGTGCTCCCGACGGCGGTCTTCCGGGCGATGTCGAGCTGCGCGGCGAACGCACGTCCCGACGGTCCCTGGCGGGTCGCCTCGGGGAGGGCTTCAAACAGCGGCGTGATCTTCACCGGGTCGATCGAATAACCGGCGTACTGGCGCAGCACGTAGAGCGCTACCGGCGAGGAAGCCTGGGCGCGCAGGAAGGGCAGGTAGATGCGCTCCTGGCTGGCGGTTTCCACCGAATCGTAGGCATCGCTGGCGGCCTTCATGGCGGCCTCGTTCTTCTCGGTGCGGGCTTTTCCGTAAGCCGCTCCGTAAACGCTCATCTGCGACTGGTAGGGCTCGAGCGCTTTCTGCAGCGCCTCGTAGTCGGTTTGCGCGCGTGAGCCCTTGATCGTTGTCGCGGGGAGCGAGTCGCTGGTCATAATGTCGATCGTTCCGGGCTCTAGGAACACCGGGAGGTGGTATTCCTTCTTGGCGACGCCGTTGCGGGTATACACGGGCTCGTCGCCGCGGAAGGCGACATCGGCCAGCACGGCCTCGGCAAGGGGCCGCTTGAATTTATAGGAGCCGTTTTCCACGAGCACGCTGTCGGTGACCTTGTCGTCGCCGTTGCGGAAACTCAGGAACACCCACTTGACGGCGGGTACGCCTTTGAGGCTGCCTTTGATCTTGAGTTCGCCCTGCGCCATGCCGGCCAGCGGCAGCAGGGAAAGGAGGAAGAGCTTCAGGGTTTTCATGCCGCAAAGTTTACGGAAAAACCAGAGAACTCCGCCGCCGCTCATCACGCAGTTGCCTGAGTTACAATTGCTCCGCACTACGTATCTTCGTCCCTGTACCCCTGCGGGGGTATAGGCTATTTTATACACCTACATCATCACTTAAAAACAAACAATGGACATCAGCATAATCATCGCCGCCGTCGTCGCCCTCATCGCGGGCATCGTGGCGGGCAAGTTCATCTTCGCGAAAGACACGCAGAAGAAGATCGACGAGGCCGACCTGCATGCGAAAAACCTCCTGAAAGAAGCCGAGCTCCGCGCCGAAACCATCCGCAAGGAAAAGGAAGTAGCCGCCAAGGAGCGCTTTGTACAGCTCAAATCCGAGCATGAAAAAGACGTCAACGAGCGCAACCGCAAACTTGTCGACGCTGAAAGCCGCATCAAGCAGAAAGAGCAGCAGCTTTCCCAGAAGACCGAGCAGCTCGAGCGCCAGGTCAAGGAGAACGATTCCATCAAGCAAAACCTCAACCGCCAGCTCGAAGTAGTGGCCAACCGCCAGTCCGAGCTCGAGAAGCACCAGGAAGAGCACACGCGCCGCCTCGAGAAGCTGGCCAACCTGAGTGCCGAGGAAGCCAAGGCCCAGCTCATTGAAACCCTCAAGAGCGAAGCCCACTCGCAGGCCCTCGGTCTCCAGCAGGAGATCATCGATGAGGCCAAGCAGAAGGCCAACAAGGAAGCCCGCAAGATCATCATCCAGTCGATCCAGCGCACCGCCGCCGAGCAGGCCATCGAGAACGCCATCACCGTATTCAACCTCGAGAGCGACGAGATCAAGGGCCAGATCATCGGCCGCGAGGGCCGCAACATCCGCGCCATCGAAGCCGCCACCGGCGTTGACCTCATCGTGGACGATACCCCGGAAGCCATCATCCTTTCCTGCTTCGACCCGCTGCGCCGCGAGATCGCCCGCCTGTCGCTCCAGCGCCTGGTAAGCGACGGCCGTATCCACCCGGCCCGCATCGAAGAGGTGGTTGAAAAGACCAAGCGCCAGCTCGAAGAGCAGATCATGGAGATCGGCGAGCGTACCGTGATCGAGCTCGGTATCCATGGCCTTCATAAAGAACTGATCCGCCTCGTAGGCAAGATGCGCTTCCGCTCCTCCTACGGTCAGAACCTGCTGATGCACAGCCGCGAGGTAGCCAACCTTTGCGGTATCATGGCCGCCGAGCTCGGGCTCAACCCGAAGCTGGCCAAGCGCGCCGGCCTGCTTCACGACATCGGCAAGGTGCCCGACGAGGAAAGCGAGCTGAGCCACGCACTCCTTGGCGCAAAGCTGGCCGAGAAGTACGGTGAGAACCCCGCTATCGTCAACGCCATCGGCGCCCACCACGATGAAATGGAGATGCAGTACGTCATCTCCCCCATCGTGCAGGCCTGCGACTCCATCTCAGGTGCCCGCCCCGGCGCCCGCCGCGAGATCATGCAGCAGTACCTCCAGCGCATCAAGGAGCTCGAAAACCTCGCCCAGAACTACAACGGTGTGGAGAAGGCTTACGCCATCCAGGCCGGCCGCGAGCTCCGCGTGATCGTGGAAGCCGACAAGGTGACCGACAACGAGAGCGAGAAGCTTTCCTTCGAGATCGCCCAGAAGATCCAGAACGAAATGACCTATCCCGGCCAGATCAAGGTGACGGTGATCCGCGAGAAGCGCGCGGTGAACGTGGCCCGCTAACGCAATCCGTGATAAATGACAGCAAAGCCCCTCCCGCAGGGGCTTTTTCGATCTCAGATCTGGGATGGCGGATGGCTGATTTGCCTTAAATCCGAGATCAGAGATCAGAGATCAGAGATTTTCCCGGACGGATGTGCTCCACATATGAAACTTTCCCCTTACCTTTGCACTCCTTAAATCAGATGTTATGAACTCCGCCGCTATTGCCTTTGTACACGAGCAGCTTACGGCTACTAAAGAATTCCCGAAGTTCAAAGCGGGTGACAATATTACGGTCAACTACAAGATCATTGAAGGCAACAAGGAGCGTATCCAGTCCTTCAAGGGCGACGTGATCAAGCGCCAGGGCACAGGTGCCACGGCTTCGTTCACGGTTCGTAAGATCTCCGACGGTGTAGGTGTAGAGCGCCTCTTCCCCGTTAACTCGCCCAATATCGACTCCATCGTGCTGAACAAGTCGGGTCGCGTTCGTCGCGCCAAGCTGTTCTACCAGCGCGAGCGTAGCGGTAAGAGCGCCCGTATCCAGGAAAAGAAGCGCGCTGTTGCTCCGAAGCAAACTGCGTAAGACAATACCTCGTACTTATAAGCGGAAGTTAATGCTTCCGCTTTTTTATTGTCCCCGCGCTATCTTCTGTACCTTTGAATCCGATTCTTCATAAAAAAACTATAGTCTATGTTTGGTATGGGTGCTAATGAGATCATTCTCATCGTCGTTTTGGTGCTGATCCTTTTTGGTGGCAAAAAGATCCCGGAACTGATGCGCGGCCTCGGCCGTGGCGTGCGCGAGTTCAACGACGCCAAAACCAATGTGCGTCGTGAGATCGAGGAAGGCATGACCGAGAAAGAACGTACTGCCAACACTACGTCGAGCCAGTCCTAATACGCTGACTTTTAACATTTTAGTAAGCCGCTGTCGCCAATTTTGGCACAGCGGCTTTTTTGTGCTCCTTAACGCAACCCTAACACTTTTTAGGGAATTTCCTCAACAAAGGATGGTATCTTTGCAACGCGGTTGACCCCTCGGTCGGCCACGAACCAGAGCTAACAATAAAGGTGTGACATGGCCTTGTGCGATTTGAATAACCTCCTAAAACGTGGTGATGAAAAAACTTTTATTGTTGACGACCCTGCCTCTTGTTGCCTTTCTCTACTCCTTCGCCGGTAAAGAGCAAGGGCCCCGTGATATCGAGCGCTCGCTGAACGATTCGACCGTTCAGGAAAGCGCAGCTCCGAAGGGTGGCTTCAAAGACCTCTTCGAAAGCCAGAACGCGGATGGCAGCTTCTTCAATGTACAACTCAACCCGAAAGCCGTTTCCTTCGTACAGGACTACATGGAAGTTTATTCGAATAAACTCAACAACATGAAGTCCTGGGGCAAAACCTATTTCGACCTCATCGATAAGGTGCTGGCCGATCACAACCTTCCTACCGAGCTAAAGTATCTCGCCGTAATCGAATCCGAACTGAAGCCTTCCGCTACCTCCTGGGTAGGCGCCGCTGGTCCCTGGCAGCTGATGCCCCAGACCGCCCGCGAACTCGGCCTGCGCGTCAGCAAGAAAACCGATGAGCGCCGCGACTACAAGAAGAGCACGGAAGCTGCTGCCCGCTACCTCAACGACCTCTACAGCGTCTTCAACGATTGGCTGCTGGTGGTTGCCGCCTACAACGGTGGTGCGGGTAACGTGAACCAGGCCATCCGCAAGAGCGGTAGCCGCAACTTCTGGGATCTCCAGTATTACCTCCCTGCCGAATCGCGCAACCACGTGAAGAAGTTCATTGCCACCCATTACATCATGGAAGGCGACGGTGGTGTAACGACGATGACCCGCAACGAGCGCGCCGACTACGCCGTCCAGGGCAGCACCCCGGTGGCTCCCGCAGGTGTACAAACAAGCCTCGTTACCGGCAAGTACAGCGCAGCCGTTATCGCACAGGCGCTCGGGATGGATGCCACCACGTTCAACAAGCTGAACCCTTCGTTCGATAAGCTCCTGTCCCAGAACGGCTCCTACGAGCTGCGTCTCCCGGCCGACAAGATGCAAGCCTTTGCCGAGGCCCGCAACCAGATCCTGGAGCAGTCGGTAAAGAACGCCCTGAGCATGGCCAGCCGCTAAACTTATTATGACCAACCGACATAAAAAAGCCCCGTGAGGGGCTTTTTTCGTGCCCCTGCGGGGGCCTTACCACCGAAAGGTTGGAGCCGGCTATTTTACCAACCTTTCAAAACCTTTTCAAAACCTTCCAAAACGCTCTCATAACCCTTCCAAAACCTTTTTTAGTGCCGCCGCCTTCAGCAGGCACTCCTCCCATTCGGCCTCGGGATCGCAATAGGCCGTGATCCCGGACCCCACCTGGTACGAGAGGTAGGGAGCGGCGGCATTGTACAGCAGCGACCGGATGACCACGTTGAAATCGAAATCGCCGTTGTGGAAATAACCCAGGGAGCCCGAAAAAAGCCCGCGTGCCGACAGCTCATATTGGCGGATAAGCTCCAGCACCCGCTGCTTGGGGGCACCGGTCATCGAGCCCATCGGGAAGGTTGCTTCGAGAATGTCGCTGAAGCGGGCATCAGCGTTGAGACGTCCCTCGATGCTCGAGATCATCTGGTGCACCTGCGGAAACGTATAAAGCCCGAAAAGCTCGGTCACCTGCACGCTGCCGGGGCGGCATACCCGGGCAAGGTCATTGCGCATCAGGTCGACCACCATCACGTTTTCCGCGCGCTCCTTCGGGCTCTCCCGCAGGCTCTCGCGCAGCGCCGTATCGGCTGCAGCGTCGGCCGTGCGGCGCGCGGTGCCCTTGATCGGCTGGGCCAACAGTCGATCGCCTTGCCTGCGCAGGAAACGCTCGGGGCTGGCACAGAGCAGGTAGCGATCGCCAAGCCGGTAAAAGCCTCCGAAGGGCGTTGGCGAGAGCGCCGACAGGCGGCTGTACAGCGCCCAGGGATCAAGGGCTTCGGGGCGGGCGCTGAACTCCTGGCAGAAGTTGATCTCGTAGCAATCGCCGCGTTGAATATGGGCCAGGAGTTTGCGGATGGTTGACACGTAGGTCTCGCGATCCATCCGTCCGTGCACCTGCACCGGCGGCTGTTCATCGGCAACCACGGGATCGGCCGCTTGCAGCTGCCGGTAAATGAGCTCCGGATCGTCGGCCTCGATCAGCAGCGAATCGCCCTCCTGCCGGAGCACGATGCCGGGCTCGAAGAAATAAAAAGGATCAAAGCCAACCGGATCGGCCGGCCCGGGCGGCAGGTGGAAAAAGGCTTCCTGCAGCGCAAAGGAAAGGTGCCCGAAAGCCCAGCGCCGGCCCCTGAGAAATGCATCCAGCCGGTCGAGCTGCGCCGGGCTGCCCGTACAAAAGCTTCGCTGCCCGGCGGCAACAAGCAGGTCGAAGCGGCCCGGAACCGCCGTGTATTGATGGCTTTCCAGAAAACAAAAAATGTTGAACCGTTTGGACCAGTTCAACATTTTTGCGCGGTGTGCCTTGTCGGCAGACCAGGGGTAAGTACGTTGTATCAGCAGCGGCTTCTTTACGGATTAGAAATCGTCGTCCTCGTCATCAAAGGAATCGCCACCGCCGGCACCGCTGAAGAGATCTTTGAACTCTTCGTCGTCCTCGATCTTGAAATCTTCCTCTTCCTCGGCTTCTTCTTTCTTGCCGCCGCCTTTCTTCGACTTCGGAAGATCGAACTCTTCAAAGTCGGGATCCCACTCCTCATCTTCCTCAGCGGCCTCGTCCAATTCTTCATCGTCTACATCGTCTTCCTCTTCTTCCTCCTCGCGGCCAGCAGCGCGCTTGGCCTGCATCAGCAGTTGTTCCACCAGGTCGTTGCTGGTCAATGTAGCTTCCTTCTCAATAATAAGCGCCATAATCAGGTTTATTAACGGTGTAAATTTTCGGCGAAGTTTTTACATGTCCAAATTTTGCCGGTTTTTTTTGATGGGTCAAAATTCTTAAAGAGAAACGATCTGGTCGCGGCCAGGACCGTTGGATACGTAGCGCACCGGCGTGCCCAGTTCCTCGTTGATAAACGAAATATAGGCCTTCATGTCGGCCGGCAGCGATTCGGCCGTTTTGCAGCCGGTACTGTCGGTATTCCAGCCGCGCACGCTATGGTATACGGGCTCGATGGCGTTGCGGGTCATCTGGAAGGGCACCTTGTCGGTAGCCGCATTGTCAACGCGGTAGCCGGTGCATACCTGGAGGGTAGCGAATGAGTCCAGTACGTCGGCCTTCGTCATCACCACCTTGGTAACGCCGTTGATCATACAGGCGTACTTGAGGGCCACGAGGTCCATCCACCCACAGCGGCGAGGGCGGCCCGTGGTGGCGCCAAACTCGGAACCGAGGCGGCGGAGCTCCTCTCCTGTTTCGTCGTGCAGCTCGGTCGGGAACGGTCCGCTGCCGACGCGGGTGCAATAGGCTTTCGACACGCCGATCACGTCGCGAATCCGCTGCGGAGGCACGCCGAGGCCGGAGCATACGCCCGCCGAAGTCGTACTGCTCGAGGTCACATACGGGAACGTTCCGAAATCGATATCGAGCATCGAGCCCTGCGCGCCCTCGGCCAGCACCTTCTTACCACGGGCAATCTGCTCGTTGATGAAGTATTCGCCGTTCACGATGTTGAGAGAGCGGAGCAATTCGATGGCTTCAAAAAATTCTTCTTCCCAGGCGCTGATGTCTTCGTTGAAGTGATACGTATCGAGCAGCTTCTGGTGCTTGAGGCGAAGCTTGATGTAGGAGGTCGTAAAGCTCTTATGAAGCAGGTCGCCGACGCGAAGCCCGTTGCGTCCGGTCTTATCCATATAGGCAGGTCCGATGCCCTTAAGCGTCGAGCCGATTTTGCCTTCGCCCTTTGCCTGCTCGGCCGCCTTGTCGAGAGCGCGGTGCGTGGGCAGGATAAGGTGGGTGCGCTCCGCGATGAACAGGTTCTTGCGGAGGTCAACACCGAAGCCCGCGACCGTGGCGCATTCACGCGCCAGGGTGACCGGGTCGAGCACTACGCCGTTGCCGATCAGGTTGATGGCACCCTGGTGAAACACCCCGGAGGGAATCTGGTGAAGCACTACTTTCTTGCTTTCCGGACCTACGTACAGTGTGTGCCCGGCATTCGGGCCACCCTGGAAGCGCGCGACGATGTCGTACTGCGACGCAAAATAGTCTACGATCTTGCCCTTGCCTTCGTCGCCCCACTGAAGCCCCAGGATTACATCTACCATAACGTTCGTTGTTGTGCGGCAAATGTAGGCACAAAAAAAAGCCATCCGGCGTTGGAGCGGGATGGCTTTTGAAAATGTAGGAATGAGATTAGTGGATGATCGTGACGACGCCTTTGCGGGTTACCGGCTTTCCTTCTTTCGTCACACCCTCGGCGACCCAAACGAAGGTGCCCGTGTTGAGCTCCTTGCCCTGGTAGCGGCCATCCCAGCCAATGTTGGAATTGAGCAGGTTGTACACTTCCGGACCACGCTTCTCGCCTTTGTACTCATACATCAGCTGGCCCCAGCGATCGAATACGCGGAAGTAGCTGAGCGTTGAGATACCGACGCATACCGGGCGAAGCAGGTCGTTCTTACCGTCGCGGTTGGGCGTGAAGGCCTGGGGAACATAGATCTCCGGACCCTGGTAGGCGCGGATGTAGAAGTAGCCATCGCCCGTACATCCG
Source organism: Flaviaestuariibacter terrae (assembly GCF_054777635.1). Classification (NCBI taxonomy): domain Bacteria; kingdom Pseudomonadati; phylum Bacteroidota; class Chitinophagia; order Chitinophagales; family Chitinophagaceae; genus Flaviaestuariibacter; species Flaviaestuariibacter terrae. Next base: position 1,798,465 of record NZ_BAAHAL010000008.1, on the reverse strand, counting down.
TTCGCGTCAGTCACATGCAGCTTGAACACATCGTTGTGCTCAACCAGCAGGATCGGGTCGGCGATGTTCGGGTTGGTGAGGTTCGGAGGCGTTTGACCGAGTGCATTGGTCCACACAAACTGCGTGGCGGCAGCGATGCTGCGGAGGTGCAGCGTGTCGCCGATGTACATCACCGTATCGGCCGGCAGGATATGCACAGCGATCGGGGCCGTAACACTCACGAACACCGTATCAGGCACCAGCGACACACAGCCATTGGCATCCTTCACGTGCAGGAAATAAGAGATGCCGGGTGCAGGTGCTCCGGTAACCGTCGGGTTGATAACGTCGGGGTTCGACAGGTAGTTCACCGGAGACCAGTGGTATTCGGTAAAGCCCGCAGTCGCATTCAGCTGCGCCGTAGAACCCGTACAGATTCCGGAAGGATCAGTGTCCGCGTCGGGGATCGGCGCGGCGTATACCGATACAGGGATATCGTCGGTTGCCGTGCAGGAACCGAGCTTGTACACCAGGTGATACACCGTATCGCGCAGGGGACGTACCGTTACCGAAGATTGCTGCGCGTTGTTGGGGGTCAGGCGGGGGCCGGTCCAGCTAAACTGCGTAGCGTTTGTAGTCGGTGTAAGAACGGTGCTCGTGCCTTCGCAGATCGTGCTAACGGTCGGACGCGTGTAGGTCAGGTTGTTCACCTGGTTCACCGTCACGTATTGCTGCGCCTGGCAGTTGTTTGTATCGCGGATCGTGATCTGGTATGTGTTCGACGGCACTTTGAAAGAGCTGTCGCGTTGCAGGATGCCGTTGTCCAGCTGGAAGCGGTACGGAGCCGTACCACCGCTGGGGTACACCCACATGCGGCCCATCGTGTCGCAGGTAGCGTTGCCGACAGTGATGGAATCGATCTTCAGCAGACCCGGATCGGTGAGCGTAACATTCTGCAGGCTTGTCACACAACCGTTGGCATCTTTTACCAGGAAGTTGAAGGTGCCGGCGCCGCTCGCGAAAGTCGCGTTGCTGCTGTAGGCACCGTTGTTAAACGAGTACGTATAGGGAGCGGTACCGCCGGTTCCCGACAGGGTAACAGAGCCGTTGCCGGCGCCGTTGCAAAGCGGGTTGCTGACGGTGGGCGTGCCCGCGCGCAGCTGCGTCGGTTCGGTGATCGTTACGCTGGTGCTGTTGGAACAGCCGGCGGCATCACGGAACCAGAGCGTATGCGCACCAGCTGTAAGGCCGCTGAGCACGTTGGAGCCCTGCGAAGACGACCAGTTGTCCGAAGAGAACTGGAAGGGACCAGTAGCATTGCCCGACAGGGTCAGCGTTGCGCTGCCGTTGCTGCCGCCGAAGCAGGACACGTTCGTCTGTGTCGCCGTGGCGGTAATGGCCGGGCCGGCGCCGATGACCGCCTGGAAGGCGCCCGACAAGCAACCGGAAGCATCGCGGAAATAGAGGTCATAGGTACCGACTGCGAGGTTCGGGAAGGAATCCGAAGCCTGCCAGCCGTTGCTGCCGATCTGGTATTGATACGGAGCGATGCCATTCGTGGGATGGAGCACGGCGGAGCCGTTCGAAGCCGCGTCGCAGGACGTGCTGTGTGTTACCACGGAGGCCGTCAGCGGCGTCGGGTTTCCGACGTTGGCGGTAAAGGTATACGTGCAGCCGGATGCATCGGCCACAGTGACCGAGTGGTCGCCCGTACCGAGCGCGGTAAAGAGGTTGCTGGATTGGGCAAGGCCGCCGTCGACTGCATAGGTCAGGGGCGCGACGCCGATACCGGCAGGAACGACCACGGTGATGGTACCGCTGGGCGAGCAACCGGAAGGCGTTGTGGTAGCCGTAGCCGTGAGCGCGGGAAGCGCGTTCACCGTCACCGGGATCGAGGTGCTGCAGCCCTGGGCGTCCGTAACCACTACGGAGTGCGCGCCCGTGCCGACGTTGTTGAAGGTGCTGCCAGCCTGGCCGGCGCCGCCGTCGAGTGCATATTGGAAGGGAGCGACACCGTTGGCCATGGTGACCGTGACACTGCCGGTGGGGTTACAGCCAGAAGCTGTGCTCGTGGCCGAACCGCTGAGCGGGGCCGCGGCATCTACGGTAGCATGGATCACGTCGGAGCAACCCTGTGCATCAACAATGGTAATTGTATGCGCACCAGCCGCTACTGCCGTAAAGACGCTTGTGGGCTGGGTGAAGGCGAGCACGCTGTCGAGCATATAGCTATACGGGGCAACGCCATTGCTCATCGTGATGCTGATCGTACCGGAGGGGATGCAACCCGAAGCGGTCGTGCTGGCCGTGCCGGCAAGTGCTGCCGGGGCGGCTACCGTGGCGGTGATCGTAGTGGTACAGCCCTGGGCGTCGGTTACGGCCACGCTGTGGGGGCCCGAAGCCACATTGCTGAAAGTATTGGACGACTGGCCGCTGGCGGCTCCGTCAAGAACAAAATTGTAGGGAGCCACACCGTTGCTCATCGTAACGGTGATGGTACCGGAAGGAATACAGCCCGATGCGGTAGTCGCTGCACTGCCGGCGAGCGGAGCGGGCGCATTGACCGTGGCGCTGAGCGGAACGGTACATCCGGCCGCGTCGCTCACGATTACATTGTGTACACCGGCAGTAAGGCCCGTAAAAGCGCCCGATGCCTGCGGCGCGCCGCCATCAAGAGCATAGGTGAAGGGAGGCAGACCGGTACCGCCTGTTACCGTGGCGGTAACTGTGCCGGTGGGCGGTGTGCAACCCGACGGGGTAGCTACGATGGTTGCCGCGAGTGCGGGGTAGGAAGTAGTAGTATAAGTCTGTGTCGCGGTACAGCCTTTCGAGTCGGTTACCACAACCGTGTGCGGACCGGTAGCAACGTTGTTGAATACGTTGGAGGATTGTGCCGTGCCGGCATCCAGTGTGTAGGTGAAGGGAGCTGTGCCCGAGGCGGCCGTGGCGGTGATGGTACCGATCGGCGAGCAGCCGGAAGGGGTGCCCGCAAGCGTCAGCGTGGGGCTGGGCGTGCTGGTAACGGGTACGCTCACCAGGAAGGAACAACCGGCAAAGTCTTTTACCTGCACCGAGTGGTTACCTGCGGCAACCCCGCTGAAGCTGTTGCCCGCCTGAGGCGTGCCACCGTCGAGCGCGTAGGTGTAAGGAGGCGCACCGGATCCGGCGGGCACCGTGATCGTGATGGTGCCGGATGCAGGAGCACAACCGGAAGGCGTGCTGCTGCCCGTAGCGGTAAGCGAAGCAGTCGATGCCACCGTAGCAGTTGCCGTGGCAGAACAGCCGCTGGCATCATTGACCGTAACGGTATACGAACCCGGGTTCAGCGCGCTGAATACGTTGCCGCTCTGGGGCGTACCGCCATTGAGAATATACTGGTAAGGAGCCGTGCCACCGGTAGGTGTTACGGTTACGGTACCCGAAGGCGTACAACCCGAAGGCGTGCCGGTGGCCGTGGCCGTCATGGATGCCGAAGCGCCCACGATGATTCCCGAGCGGGTGACCGAGCAACCGACAGCGTCGGTCACCGTTACCGAGTAGGTTCCGGCGGCAAGACCCGTGAAGGCTCCGTTGCTCTGCGTGGTGCCACCGGGGGTAAGCACGAATGTGAGGGGGGCGACACCGGTTCCGGCCGTGATGTTGACCGTGATCGTGCCGCTGGGGTTACAGCCCGAGTTGGTGGTCGTTACCGAGGCGACTGTAGGCTTCGGCAGCGCCGCAACGATGGCGTTAACAGTTTTGGTACAGGTCGAAGCATCGGTGATCACAATGGAGTGAAGGCCGGTTCCGACGCTGAAGAAGGTGTTGCTGGTTTGAATAGGACCGCCGTCGATGCTGTACCGGTACGGCGGTGTGCCGAGCGTAGCCGTGACGGTAACGGTACCGCTGGGGAAGCAACCCGAGGGGGTCGACGTGGCAGAGCCCGACAGGTTATTGATGTTGCTGATTACCGCGGTCACCGAGCGGGTACAGGTGGTCGTGACATCGGTCACCAGTACCGTGTGCGAACCGCCGGCCACACCCGTGAAGTTCGGGCTCGACTGCGGCGCGCCACCATCGAGGGAGTAGGTATAAGGTCCGGTACCACCGGCAGTGACCGACATGGTAATCGTACCCGTGGGCGAGCAAGCCGCCGGTGTGGTTGCGGCCGAAGCCTGCAGCGGGTTCACCTGCGGAACCGTAACCGCAAGCACGGCTGTACAGCCCGTGGCGTCCTTAACAGTAATGGTATAGTTGCCGCCAGCGAGGTTGCTGAACGACGGGGAAGACTGCGGTGTGCCGGAGTTCAGCTGGTAGGTGTAAGGCGGCGTACCGGTTCCCCCGTTCACCACAACATCGATGGCGCCCGTTGGCAGACAGGCGGCAGGCGTAACGTTGGTAGTGGCGGCGATACCCGATACCACGGTAACCCGGAAGGTATCAAGGCCGTAGTTCTCAACCGCGGGGTTGTTCGGATCCTCGTATACGGAACGCACCACATAGTTGGACGTGGAGGAAACGGGAACACAGAAGTTCGGGAAGGTGACCGGGAGCATGCCATTGGCCGCGGTGCCGGCGGCCCCGGTAGTCATGATCGTGCCGGACATGTTCAGCAGCTCAACGCGCTTGAAGAGCGACGGGCCGTTCTTGGGAATAAAGCGCCAGGCCTCGTTCATACCGACCGTGCCCCAGGGCGCATCGGAAGCCCGGCGTCCCGGTGCCATAAGGCCCCTGGTTTTGGTTTCGTTCTGAATGCCGATCATGGAGTGTCCACCGTTCCAGGTGGTGCAGATCTGCTGGCTGAACACGAATACTTCAACGATATTGGTCGTTTCGTAAAGAACGATCTGGCTGGTGTTTTCGATCAGGTTGTTGCAGGAAGACTGGAAAAGAGGGACTTTATAAAAGCTTAGCACCCAGCGACGGTACGGGGCTGTACCGAACATCTGGTACTGGATCCGCATAGTGGGGCTGTTGGCCGCTGCGGTGGGTCCCGGATCCAGGTCATGGTAAGATCCCATGATCAGCGCCTTGTCATACCGGGTGTTGGGAAGGTCGGCAAGCACGGTGCCGCTGCTCGAAAGGCTCGTGCCGCTCTCATAGATACCGTAGTGGGCAAACTGGGTCGCGCGGGTCAGGTCGAAGCAAACCACACCGTTGGTGCTGGCGACCAGCTGCGTATAGGTTGTGCCATAAAACGTAAAGGGGAAGCCGATGTTGATGACCGCACTGTACTTGTCATCAATGGTCAGCGAAGAAGGTGTACCCGCCGCATCGTTGGGCTGCACGTAGGGGTTGAAACAGCCGCCAGCTACGGCACCGGCGCCTCCGATCTTGACCACCTCGTAGTCGTCGGCCTGCTTGTGAATGTCGGGAACCGTGGTGGAAAGGGGGAAACAAACCGGGACAACGCAACTCTGGACGGTAGTGTCCCGGGTGCAGCTGTAGTTGAAACCCTGAGCTTTGGCAGCATGGTTGATGAGGCAGAACAATGCAGCCAGCAGGGCGATGCGTAGTTTCATAGCAGCTTTATTTGGCAATTGACTTTTTGTGGACAGAAAAAATTCGCTACAAGTTAAGCAAAATTTTAACGCCTCTCGTGGAAAATTCAGTCGAAATGGCCCGAATAAACGCTAAACTACCTCGGTATCAAAGCGGTCCACAGATTGGATCCCCTGCAAGCTCTTCAGTTTGTCCACGAGCTTGTCCAGCTCATCCCGGTCGTGAACGAAGAGCTTGATCGAGCCCTCGAAAATGCCCTCTTTCGCCTCGATGGTGATGGCGGCGATATTGATCCGCAGCTCTCCCGAAATCAGGTTGGTGATCTTGCTCACGACGCCCACGTCGTCCAGCCCGATAATCCGCAAGCCGGTGAGGAAGGAAATCTCCTTGTTTTTCGCCCATTTGGTCTTTACGATCCGGTGGCCGTAGTTGGCCATGAGCTTGGCGGCGTTGGGGCAATTGGTGCGGTGGATGGTGAGGCCCTTGCCGGTGGTCACGAATCCGAAAACGTCGTCGCCGGGGATCGGTTTGCAGCAGTTGGCGAGGTTGTAAACGATCTTGTCGGAGCTTTCCCCGAAAATGATCAGCTCCGTATCCTTCTTCGGCGTGTAGTGGTGCGGCTCGTGCTTCGGCTCCTGTTTTACGGGCTTCGGCGCATCAAGCCGGTCGCCGGTTTGCTTGAACTCCTTGAGCTCCTTCAGGTCGATGCTCTTGACAGCGATCTGGTAGAAAAGCTCGAGGGAAGACGACAGCTTGTAGAAGTTGGCGATCTCGTCGGTATTGTGCTGGCTCATCGCCGCACCCATCCCGTCCAGCTTCCGCTGAAGGATGTACTTCCCCTCCTCCGCAATGGTGCGTTTTTCTTCCTTCAGCGCGTCCTTGATCTTGGTGCGCGCCTTGGCCGTCACCACGAAGTCGAGCCAACCTTCGTTGGGCTTTTGCTTGTTGGACGTGATGATCTCCACCTGGTCGCCCGAGCGGAGCTTGTGGGAGATGGGCACGAGCTTGTGGTTCACCTTGGCGCCGATCGTCCGCGCCCCGACCATGGAGTGCACGGCAAAGGCAAAATCGAGAGCGGTAGCGCCGGTAGGCAACATCTTCACCTCCCCTTTCGGGGTATAGATATAGATCTCCTCGGCGAGGAACGAGGTCTTGAAATCGTGGAGGAAGTCAACCGAATCGGTGTCGTTGGAGTTGAGCACCTCGCGGATCTGGTTGAACCACTTGTCGAAGCGGCTTTCGTCGGCCTGCCCTTCCTTGTACTTGTAGTGGGCGGCAAGGCCTTTCTCCGCGATCTCATTCATCCGCTTCGTCCGGATCTGCACTTCCACCCACTTGCCCTGCGGGCCCATCACGGTGGTGTGGAGCGCCTCGTAGCCATTGCTTTTGGGGTTGGAGAGCCAGTCGCGCAGACGCTCGGGCGAAGGCGTGTACTCATCGGTGATCATCGAGTATACCTTCCAGCACTCTTCCTTTTCCTTCTCGGGCGCCGAGTCGAGGATTACGCGGATGGCAAAGAGGTCATACACTTCCTCGAAGGCCACGCCCTTTTTCTTCATCTTGTTCCAGATCGAATGGATCGACTTCGGGCGGCCGTAGATCTCGAAGTTGAACCCCGAGGCCGCGAGCTTATCCTGCAGCGGCTTGATGAATTCGTTGATGTAGCGGGTACGCTCGCGCTTCGTCTCGGCAAGCTTCCGGGCAAGGCCGCGGTAGGTTTCCGGCTCGAGGTATTTCATCGCCAGGTCTTCCATCTCGGTCTTGATGTTGTAAAGCCCCATGCGGTGGGCAAGCGGCGCGTACACGTATACCGTTTCCGACGAGATCTTGAGCTGCTTTTCCGGCTTCATCGAATCGAGCGTCCGCATGTTGTGCAGCCGGTCGGCGAGCTTGATGATGATCACCCGCGGGTCGTCGGTGAGGGTGAGCAGGATCTTCCGGAAGTTCTCGGCCTGCTGCGACGCGTTGACGTCAACAACGGTGGAGATCTTGGTAAGACCGTCGACGATGCGGGCGATCTCGGAGCCGAACTCGCGCTGCACGTCTTCGAGGGTGATATCGGTGTCTTCCACGGTATCGTGGAGGAGCGAGCAGATGGTGGAGCGAACGCCGAGACCGATCTCTTCAACGCAGATACGGGCTACGGCAAGTGGGTGCAGGATGTAAGGCTCACCGCTCTTGCGGCGCATCGTCTTGTGTGCCTCGGCCGCCATTTCAAAGGCCTGGCGGATCATCTTGCGGTCGCCGGGCTTGATGCGGCCCTTCAGGGAACGCAGAAGGGCCCTGTATTCCCGGAGGATAAGGCGTTTTTCCTGTTCTTCATTTAGGTTGTACTTCGGTACCTGCGCTACAGTTTCCATGCCTTCCAAATTTAGGCCTTTTGCAGGCACGAAAAAGCCCCCCGCGCGGCGGAGGGCTTTCGATAGAAGGGCTATTTAGTTTTTCAGGAAATCATAACGCAGCATAATCTCGTGCGCCGAGCTGCCACCGTCGAAAACGCTGACGGGCTTGCGGTACAGGTCGATCGAGTAGCCGATGTTGAACTTCTTCTTCACACGGACACCTACACTTCCCATCCACGACTGGTTGACACGGAGCGACAGCCCGTACCAGAAGAGGTGGTTGTGCTCCACGCGCACGCCGCCCTGGAATTCAACCGGAGCATTGGGGAGGTACACGAGCAGGAAGTTGGGATAGATGTGCGACACCTCGTCCACCTGCCAGTCGTAGTAGCCATGGGCGAAAAAGTGGCGGTAGTTGCGGGCCTCGATCGGGGCGCCGTTGGCATCCGTGAAGCGAAGCTTGGTCTGGATAAGCTGGCTTACCGAGGCGCCGAGCTGGAAGCGCGGGTGGGTGTACGCCACGCCAAATCCGGCATCGCCGCGAAACTGGCTTTCCTTACCGGCGAGCACCGGGTCGTTGGAGCTCAGGGCCGACTGGATCTTGCTGTGGTCGAGCGAATACTGCTGCACACGGCCCTCAAGGCCGAGCGAGAAGGCAGCTTCGTTCTTCATGCGGATGATGTACGAGTATGCCATCTGCAGACCGGTGCGGCGGGTAGGGCCCGTCACGTCGTTGTAGAGGTATCCGCCAAGACCCAGGTGGGCCTTAGGCAGGTAGGTATCACCAAAAATGATGGTCGTTTGCGGGGCACCCGATACCGACGCCCATTGGGTACGGAAGGCGCCGCCGATAGAGGCATGGCCGCGCGCGCCGGCGGTTGCGGGGTTGTGCATCGTGGGATGCAGGTCGTACAGGCTGAATACCGGAAGTTGCTGGGCAGCACCAAAGAGCACCGAAAGCAACAGCACACAGGTCAAAAGGTTCTTTTTCATGTCGATTCTTTGGTTTCTGATTAGCGAACAATGGTTACGTCGCCGCGGCGCGTGATGACGCGGCCATCGGCCATGCGGTATACGATATTGTAGTAATACGTACCGTCGGGTATGAGCTTGCCTTCGTAGTAGCCGGTCCAGTCGTTGCGGTAGTCGCGGTTCTCGTACACTTTGCCACCGTAGCGGTTGAACACCTGAACGTGGATATTGAGGGCACAGGTGCCGTCGGTCACACGCCAGTTGTCGTTGATACCGTCGCCGTTCGGCGTGAAGGCATTGTGCGGGTCGATGCAATCACCAACGAGCACTACGGTCATTGTATCGCGTCCCACGCAGCCTTGCGGCGTCCTTACCGTGAGCGTGTAGAGCGTCGTTACGGCCGGGCGTGCCCAGGGCTGCAGCACCGTGGAGTCGCGGAGCGTTACACCCGGCGACCAGGAATACGAGTAGGTGCCGGCAGGCGAAACGCTTGCCTGGAGCTGCACGGAGTCGCCGAGCTGGATACGCTCGGAAGGACCTGCATCAACCGTCGGGGGTGCCGTCGGCGCAACAGTCACCGTAGCGGTGGCCGTACAGGTGCCGGTGCCGGCGGTGACGGTATACGTGGTGGCGTTACCGATCGTGATCGTAGCGCTCGTGCCGGCCGGGTTGCTGACACCCGTTGTGGGCGTCCAGCTCACCGAAGTCGCGTTGGTCGTAAAGTTTACCGAGGCCTGCGTGCCGGCGCAACCCGAAAGCTGTGTCGTCAGCGGCGTGATCGTGATGTCGTTCGTCTGGCCTACCGTGCTGGCCGTCGTCGTAAACGTACAGCCGGCAGCGTCGCGGATGGCAACCGTGTAGGAGCCGGGCGCGAGGTTCGTGAAGGTATTGGCGGCCTGTGCCGTAGCCGTTCCGCTCAGCGTGTATTGGTACGGCGCGGTACCGGCGCTGACGTTGACCGTGAGCGTGCCGTTGTTGGTGGTACACAGGGCGTTCGTTGCCGTTGCGGTTGCCGCAACAGCGGGCGTGCTGGCGACGGTCACGTTGACCGTTACCGTACAACCGTTGTTGTCTTTCACCTGCACGCTGTGCGCACCGGCGGCAACAGCATTGAAGACGTTCGAAGCCTGGAAGGTCGTGCTGCCGTCAAGCGCATAGGTAAAGGGCGCTGTACCGGTTTGCGTGCTGACCGTGATGGTACCGCTTGCGGGGTTGCAACCCGAAGGCGTCGAAGCGGCGGTAGCGGTGGGTGCGGGTGTGCCGCTTACCGTGGCCGTGATCGTGGCCGTACAGCCGCGGGCATCGGTTACGATAATGCTATGGCTTCCCGTTGCAACAGCCGAGAATACGTTGCCGTTTTGCACCGTACCGGCGTCCATCTGGTAGGTATAAGGCGCCGTACCACCTGTGGCGGTCACCGTGATCGTACCGCTGGGAACACAGCCGGAAGCCGTGGTCGCGGCGGTGGCCGTCGGCGGAGTGCTCGTGGGAATGGTTACGTCAACGATACCGACGCAGCCGTTGGCGTCCTTCACGCTGAGGTACTGCTGCCCGGCGGCGAGACCGGTGAGGGTGCTGGTGGCCTGGCAGGAAGCCGGCGTAGCACCGAGGCAATACGTATAAGGAGCCGTACCGCCAGTGGCCGTAATGGTAGCCGTACCTGAGGGGCCTGCGCAACCTGTAGCCGTTACCGTGGCGGTAGCCGAGGGGTTGGCCGTCTGGGCCACGTTGACGTTGAGCGTAACCGTGCAACCACCTGCATCCTTCACCGTTACGGTGTGGGCGCCGAGGCCTACTGCGGTAAACTGGTTGGAAGCCTGGAAGGTCGTGCTGCCGTCAAGCGCATAGGTATAAGGAGCGAGGCCGGTCAGCGCGGTAACCGTGATGCTGCCGTTGTTGACGGTGCAACCCGAAGCGGTGCTGGTAGCGGTGGCCGTGGGGTTGGCGTTGACGCCTACGTTGACGGTGATCTGCGTGCTGCAGCCGTTCGCGTCTTTGATAATAGCGGTATGGGTGCCGGAGGTAACGCCGGTAAAGTTGCCCGTAGCCTGGAATGCTCCGTTGTCGAGCGCGTAGGTATACGGTCCGGAGCCGCCGCTCAGCCAGGTCGTCGTTACGGTACCGGTGCCCACCGTGCAGCCCGAGGGCGTAGCCGTGGCGGTGCCGATGATCGCAGCAGGACCGGCCGTTACGAAGATCGCCTGGGACGACTCGCAGCCGGTAGCGTCTTTTACAAAACCGTTGTAGAGACCCGGGGCAACACCGAGGAACACGTTGCCGGACTGGTACACACCCGCGGGGTTGCCGAAGGGTGCGATGGCGAAGGTGAACGGAGGTACGCCCGCGTTGGCCTGCGGGGTAAGTGTAATGGAAGAAGGTGTGGTGCAGGTGGCAGCCTGCGAGGTAACGTTGATCGAGAACGGCAGACCGGGGCGGTTGATGCGGATCGTGTCGTTGCCGAAGATCTCTACCGAGGCGTCGTCGATCTTCTGGTAAACGGCCTGCATGCGGTAGGCCGTTGTGCCGAGGTTGTTGTTACAGACGTTGGGGAATTCCACGCTGACGGCGCCGTTGGCAGCCGTGCCGATGGCACCGAGGCCAACGAGCGAGCCGGACATGTCGTAGAGCTCCACGCGCTTCAGCAGCGAGCCGCCGGAAGCGGGCACGAAGCGCCAGGACTCGTTCATGCCTACCGTGCCCCAAACGGGGTCAGAGGCTTTGCGGCCCGGGGCCATGATCGCCTGGTCGCGGGTCATGTTCTGGAGGCCGATCATCGCACGGCCCTGGTTCCAGGCGGTGCAAGGCTGGCGGCTGAACACAAACACTTCCACGATGCCGGTCGATTCGTACAGCACGATCTGGTGGGTGTTTTCGATCAGGGTGTTGCAGCTGAACTGCGGCACCTTATAAAAGCTCAGGATCCAGCGGCGGTAGGGCGCCACGCCGAACACCTGGTACTGGATGCGGCGGTTGGGCGAGGTGGTCGTGGCCGGGTTGATGTCGTGGTAGGGACCCATGATGAGGGCCTTGTCGAAGAGGTTGCTGGGCAGGTCCTGCGGCGTTCCGGAGGTTGCCGACAGCGAGCTGCCGTTTCGCAGGATCGCATAGTGGCTGAACTGCGTCGCTTTGCTGATGTCGAATGACACGAGGCCGTTGGTGCTGGCGATCAGCTGGGTGTAGTTCGTCCCGTAAAAAGGGAATGTAAAGCCGATATCGATGACCGTACTGTACTTGTCATCAATGGTCAGGCTCGTGGCCTGGCCGGCGGGGTCGTTGGGCTGCACGTAGGGGATGAAGCAGCCGGTTGTGTTGGAAAGGGCGGCCACATTGTAGGTGGCGGTGCTGGCACGGAGGTCGGGTACTTTTGCCTGGAGGTTGATGCAGATCGGGTCGCAGCTCCTCAAGGTAGTGTCGCGGGCGCAGGAAAAGGTGAATCCCTGAGCTTGAACGGAAACCGCTGTGCACAGGCAAAAAAGCGAGAGCAGGAAAAGTCTCATAAACAGGAGGTTATTAATGTGTTTGGTCCTTTTTGGCGCCCTTGGAAGCGCCGGAAAGCTGCCAAATTTACTGAATTTTCGATTTTGTTAACGTATTAGAATTCGCTAAACCTTCCGCTTTCCACCATTATAGAAAAGCCCTAACTTTGCCGCCCTTTGCGGGTGTGGCGAAATTGGTAGACGTATCAGACTTAGGATCTGACGCCGCGAGGCATGTGGGTTCGAGTCCCTCCACCCGCACAAAGAATCTCGGATATCGGGCAAGGAACCTACCGGCTCAACTGCCCGCTATCCGTTATTCGATATTCGTTATTCGATATTCAAATTAATCTATGGCAACGATTACCCAGCAAGAAGTGGCGCCCCTGCACAAGCAGTTACACGTCACCCTCCAGAAAGAAGATTACCTGCCCTCGTTCGAGAAGGCCCTGAAGCAATACAGCAAGCAAGCCAATATCCCCGGCTTCCGCAAGGGAATGGTCCCCGCCGGTCTCGTGAAGAAGATGCACGGCGCTTCGCTCTTCGTTGATGAAGTGCTCAAGCAGGTAGACCAGGAAATGAACGCCTTTCTACAGAAAGAGCAGCCGAATATTTTCGCCAACCCCATCCCGGTGAAGGTGGACATCATGCAGCTCGACATGAACAACCCGGGCACCTACGAATTCACGTTCGAAATGGGCCTGAAGCCCGAGTTCGAGCTCCCCAACCTGGCGTCCTTCCCGCTGAAGCGCTACCAGGTAACGGTCGACGACGCCCTCCTCGACGAGGAAGTAGACCGCCTGCGCAGCCGCTACGGCAACATGACGGAGCCCGGCGAGGTGAGCTCGGAGGAGAATGTGCTGAACCTCAATTTCACCGAAACCGATGCGTCCGGAAACGAGATCGCCGGTGGTGTGAAGAAAGACAACTCGGTGCTGGTGCGTTACTTCAAGGAAAGCTTCCGCCCCTCGCTGATGGGTAAGAAAGCAGGCGACAGCCTCCAGGTGGCCTTCGACGACGCCTTCGGCGGCCAGGAAGCCCAGTGGATCCTGCAGGACCTCGGCCTCGAGAGCGGTACGAACCGTCACTTCCGCCTCGACATCACGAAGGTGGGCCTTATCGAGAAGCGCGCCCTCGACCAGGAATTTTTCGACCAGCTGTTCCCCAACGAAAAGGTGACCTCGGAAGAAGAACTGCGTAGCCGCCTCCGCACGGAGCTCGAAGGCCAGTGGGCTACCGAGAGCCGCAACCAGCTGCACCACGCGCTGTACCATATTTACCTCGACAACACCCGCATCGACTTCCCCGAGGCATTCCTTCTCCGCTGGCTGCAAACGCAGGGCGAGAGCGGCATGAAAACCGAGGAAGAAGCAGCGGCAGAGTTTCCCCAGTTTAAGAACCAGCTGAAGTGGAGCCTCATCACCGACAAGATCGCCACCGATGCCGGCATCAAAGTGGAGCAGGAAGACCTCCGCTCCTTTGCCAAGCAGCAACTGCTCGGATACATGGGCGGCCAGGTGCTCGATACCGAGTCCGAGTGGGTCAACGACTACGTGAACCGCATGATGAAGGACCGCAAATACATCGACGACGCGTACAACCGCATCCAGACCGAAAAGATCTTCCAGTGGATGGAAAGCCAGGCCAACACAACGCCGGAGCCCATCTCGCGCGAAGCTTTCGTGAAGATGAACGAATCGCACAACCACGAACATCACTAAGACAGTTTGTAGTTTGAAGTTTGTAGTTTGTAGTTGGCTGACGCCGGCAAGAAAATACAGAGGAGCCCGATGGGCTCCTTTTTTCATGGCGCTTGCATAACCTCAAACCACAAACTCCAAACGAGAAACTGCGATTCCGGACAGAATGTCCGGAATTGGCCTGCGCACGGTATTTGCAAACCGGTATTCCACTAAATTGCCACAATTAACAACAAGACGATATGAGTTTTTCCTCTGAATTCGAGAAATATGCCGTCAAGCACCGGGGTCTTTCCAGCAACACGCTGAACAGCTACGCCAAGTACAACTTCACCGCGCTGACCGCCAATGTGATCGAGGAACGCCCGATGAATGTAGCCGTAATGGACGTATACAGCCGCCTCATGATGGACCGCATTATCTTCCTGGGTTACCCGATCAACGATGAAGTAGCCAACATTGTGACCGCGCAGCTGCTCTTCCTGGATTCCACCGACCGCACACGCGACATCAATATGTACATCAACTCGCCCGGCGGCTCCGTATACGGCGGCCTCGGCGTGTATGATACGATGCAGTACGTAAGCCCCGATGTTGCCACGATCTGTATCGGCATGGCCGCTTCCATGGGTTCCCTCCTGCTCAGCGCAGGCACCGCCGGCAAGCGCGCGGCCCTCAAGCACAGTCGCGTGATGATGCACCAGCCCTCCGGCGCCATCGGCGGCCAGGCAACGGACATCGAGATCACGGTGGGTGAGATCAAAAAACTGAAGCGCGAACTGTACGACATCTACAGCTACCATTCCGGCAAGGACGTGGAGCGCGTGGAGGAAGACCTGAAGCGCGATTTCTGGATGACTGCCGCCGAAGCCAAAGAGTACGGCCTGGTGGATGAAGTGCTCCTGATCAATCCCAAGAAAGACAAGAAAGCCGAGAAATAGTGAGCAAGTGAGTGCTGCGCAGTGAGCTTTTTCCCAGCTCACTGCTCACGCTGACCGCTCAGCAAACCTACAGACGATAACTACCCAAAACTCCCAAAATGAGCCTGAACGATCTCTTATACAACCGCCGCTTTCACATCATGAGCCCGCAGCCCAACCCCGAGGAGCCGGAAGCACCCGAGGATGCCGAGAAGGAAGAGCGGGCCGAGACCGATACCAAGATGCTGTACCGCCGCATGGAGCAGCATTTCTACGAAACCCGCACGATCTACCTGTGGGGCGTGGTGGACGACAAGAGCGCCAAAGACGTGACAACGAAGCTTCTCCTCCTCGACTTCGACCGCCCCGGTGAGGAAATCAAATTCTATATCTCCTCCCCCGGCGGCTCCGTTACGAGCGGCATGGTCATCTACGATATGATGAAGATGATCAAAAGCCCCGTGAGCACCATCTGCATGGGCCTCGCAGCCTCGATGGGGTCGATCCTCCTGAGCGGCGGCACAAAGGGCAAGCGCTACATCTTCCCGCATGGCGAAGTGATGATCCACCAGCCTTCGCTGGGTGGCCATATCCAGGCCGTCAGCGCCGATATGGAGATCCACGCCGAACAGATCCTCCGCACCAAGGAAATGGGCGCCCGCATCCTTGCTGAAAACACCGGCCAGACCATCGAGCGTATCCGCAAGGACTTCGAGCGCGACTACTGGATGGATGCAGAGGCAAGCGTCAGCTACGGCATCGTCGATAAGATCATCGACAAGCTGCTGTAGAACAGGAGAACAAGGAACAAGGAATATTGAACAAGGAATATTGAACAAGGAAGGGAGGTCCTCGGATAGGGCTTCCCTTCTTTCATTTTACCATCTCCCCTCCTTTCCGCATTCCTTGCTCCTTGTTCCCTGTTCTGCGGTTTCTTGTTCCTTGTTCTGCGGTTCCCTTTACGCCGGGCGTAACAAAGAGCAGCGCGGCGGCGTTAAACGACTGAAACGGTGCCCTTTGACCTAAAATCCCGCTAATTCGGCGGCTTTAGCGCGCCCGGGCTGGCTTTTTTCTAACTTTGCCCGCTCCCCGTGCAGCCGAATAGCCGGGGAAGCACTCTAACTAATCAGAAACATCCTATGGCGAAAAACATATTGCATTGCTCTTTCTGCGGCCGAAGCCGCGACGAGGTGAAAATCCTCATCGCCGGCCAGGAAGGACATATCTGTGAGAACTGCGTGGAGCATGCCCGGGAGATCATCGACCAGGAGCTCCTTGTGCGCGACGACAAAGGTGCCGGCTCCGCAGCCTTCAAGCTGACGGTGAAAAAGCCCCTTGAGATCAAAAAGTTCCTCGACGAATACATCATCGGCCAGGACGAGGCCAAGAAGGTACTCTCCGTAGCCGTGTACAACCACTACAAGCGCTTACAGTACAAGACCGATAACAGCTCCGAGATCGAGATCGAAAAAAGCAACATCGTGATGGTGGGTGAAACCGGTACGGGTAAGACCCTGCTGGCCAAGACCATCGCCAAGCTGCTCAACGTTCCCTTTGCCATTGTGGACGCAACGGTATTTACCGAGGCCGGCTATGTAGGCGAAGACGTGGAGTCGATCCTCACGCGCCTGCTGCAGGTGTGCAACTACGATGTTGCCGCCGCCGAGCGCGGTATCGTGTACATCGACGAGATCGACAAGATCGCGCGCAAGGGCGACAACCCCTCCATCACCCGCGATGTGTCGGGCGAGGGCGTGCAGCAGGGAATGCTGAAGCTCCTCGAAGGCACCGACGTGCTCGTGCCCCCGCAGGGCGGCCGCAAGCACCCCGAGCAAAAGCTCATTAAGATCAACACCCAGAATATTCTCTTCATCTGCGGCGGTGCCTTCGACGGTATCGACAAGATCATCGGCCGCCGCGTGCAGACCAACACCATCGGCTTCAACGTCGACAAGGACCTGCAGGAAGACATGAAGAAGAACCTGCTCCGCTATGTCAATGCGCAGGACCTGAAAGCCTTCGGCCTTATCCCCGAGCTGCTCGGCCGCCTGCCGGTGGTAACGCACCTCGACCCGCTGGACGCGGTGACGCTCCGCGCGATCCTGGGCGAGCCGAAGAACGCCCTCATCAAGCAGTACATCCGTCTCTTCGAACTCGAAGGCATCAAGCTGCAGATCGAAGACGACGTGCTCGACTTCATGGTGGAAAAAGCGATGGAATACAAGCTCGGCGCCCGCGGCCTCCGCTCCATCTGCGAAAGCATTCTCACCGACGCGATGTTCGAGCTGCCCTCCTCTTCGGAGAAGTTCTTCACGCTCGACCTCGATTATGCGAAGCGGAAGTTCGACAAGAGCAAGATGTCTTTGCTGAAAGTTGCCTGAGAAAGTTTGGTGTTTGGTGTTTGAAGTTTCCAGTTGATAATTCGCCGGAAGCTACTTTTGCCCTAACCCCAAACTACAAACCTCAAAACCCAAACTGATTTTTATGTTCGGAAACATGATGAACCCCGAAGGCATGCAAGGCCAGGTAAGCGAGCTGACAGAACGCCTCAAAACGAAAGCCGGCCTGACCGACGAGCAGGTGGCAAAGGTGATGGAAACCGTACGCGAATTCGTTGGGGAGAAATTCCCGATGATGCAGGGCATGGTGGACAACCTGCTCGGTGGAAGCAAATAAAGAGCATACGTTATCCGACAGGTCATTACCAACGGCTACGCACTGCGTAGCCGTTTCTCTTTGCGGAGCATCTCCTTTTCTTCTTTTCTTCGCGCTAAGAAACATTCTACTTGCGCCGCCTTTTCCTTTTCGCTATACTGTTCACCCTCCTCGCCTGCCAGAAAACAGGGCGCAAGGTGCAACGCTCCTTTTACTACTGGAAGACCGTGTTCGACCCGACGCCGAAAGAAAAGGCCGTGCTCGATTCGCTGCAGATCAACTCGCTCTATGTGCGCCTCTTCGACGTGGCTGTGGACGAAGTGAACGGCGCCGTGCAGCCGCAGGGAAAGGTCGCGTGGAAACAACGACCCAGCATCCGCGTGACCCCGGTTGTCTTCATCACCCAGGAAGCGCTCCGGAACAGCGATTCAACGGCTATTGATTCGCTGGCCGCGCGTATCGCGCGCCTGTCGGGCGCGCTGACACAGGGGATACCGCTCAACCCCGAATGGCAGATCGACTGCGACTGGAGCGCCGGCACGAAGGAGCGCTACTTCCGCCTGCTTCGCCAATTGCGGCAGCAGCCCTTTGCGGCCGGCAAGCAGCTATCGGTAACCGTGCGGCTGCACCAGCTGAAGTACGCCGCGCAAACGGGCATCCCCCCTGCCGACCGCGGGCTGCTGATGGCCTACAACATGGGGACGCTCCATGACCCGCTGGCGCGCAATTCGATCCTCGACAAAGAGGAACTCGACAAGTATGTGCGCAGCGCCGGCCACTACCCGCTCCCGCTCGACGTGGCCCTGCCGGTATTCGACTGGTACGTCTGGTTCTCGGGCAACCGATACCAGGGTCTCATTCATGACCTTCCAGGCAGCGCGCTGCAGGGGCCCGGGCGTATTGCCATCAGTGCCGACACGGTGATCGAAGGCTACCGCTTCCGCAAGGGCGACTGGCTGCGCCACGAAACCTGCACGGCCGAGGCGCTGGCCGCTGCGGCTGGAACGATCGCGCGGCACTTGCCATCCGCCGATGTTCGCGTACTTTTATTTGACCTCGACGAGCAGAACCTCGCCGGGTACCAACTCCATGAACTGGAAACTGTGTTTGAGCGTTTCGGCCACACTGCTGCTCGGCCTCCTGCCCCAAAACGGCGTTAGCTGCGCCGGCGGTGACGAACACCCGCAGGATTATTTCACGTCCTTCTTCAGCCGCAGCGCCTCCGGGGCCGACCCCTCCTACCGGCCTTTTTTCTACAGCATGGTCCGCCCGTTTTATGATTCGGACGAAGAAACGGATCCGGCTGCGGCCGTCAACGTACCGGTGCTCGAGGAGTGGCAACGGTATTGCGGGAACGCGCGCCGCAAGGATGTTGAGGAGTTGGTGCTGCGCTCCACGCGCCCCGAGCTGGCTGAAATACGGGAAGCACTGGGCAAGGAGAAGCTTCCGGCCGCGTGGCAGGATAACAGCGCGGCAACGGCCTTGCTGCGCCAGCACAATACCGAAGCGGTCGAATACCTGCAGCTCGCCAAGGAGATCGAAGGGCTCACCCTCGCAAGCTCCGAATGGGAAGCGCCGGCACGGGATTCGGCGACGCTGGTGCGCCGGATGGAAGCCGCGCAGATGGCCGGCTCCGTAAGCAGGAACGATTTCCTGAAGCCGCGCTGGGCCTTCCTTTCCTGCAAGGCAGCTTTTTATGCCCACCGCTATGCCGAATGCATCCGTTTCTACGACGCGGCTTTCGCGAACGGGAGCAGCAGCGCGGTGCAACCCCTGGCACTGTCGTACAAGGGCGGAGCGCTGTTTCGTACGGGACGCAACAAGGAAGCGGCCTACGCCTTCAGCCGCGCCTTTGCCGCTACCCGATCGAATCGCCGCGGCAACTTCCTCGGATTTCTGTGGAGCACGCACTATGCCGACAGCTCGCTCCGCGATGCCTGGGTGGCGCAGGGCCGCAACGACCGCGAGAAGGCCGATATGACCGGGCTTTTCAGCCTTTATGGAGACGCGCCGGCGCTCAGGGGGATGCAGCAGGTCTACCGCCTCGACCCTTCTTCGCCGCTGCTCCCGCTGATCGCTTCGCGGGAGGTCAGCAAGGTGGAAGAGAAATACCTCACGCCACTGCTGGGCCGCAGCACCTCGTTTGAAGACCCTAAGATTCCCCTGAGCCGCGAGCTTGCAGCGGGCAGGGCAATGGCTTCGGCACTGGCGAGGCAGCTCAAGCGCTATGGCGCCGATGCGAACCTGTCGAACCGCGCATTCTATACCAGCGCCGCCGCGTACATGTATCTGCTCGACAAGCAGTATGATTCAAGCCGGCGCCTCCTTACGCTCGCCGAAACGCTTAGACCCAACGCCGCGCAGCAGGACCAGCTGAAGATGCTCCAGCTGCTGCTGGCCGCCAACGAACCCGCGCGGCTTGGCCCTGCCGAGGAAGCCGCCCTGCTTCCGGCTGCAGCGTGGCTCGCGCGGCAGGCGAAGAAGGATCCCGAGTACGCAGCCTTCGAACGCGACTTCTACAGCCAGCTGCTGGCCACGCGCTACGCCAGGTCGCCGGCGCGCCGGGCACTCGTTATCAGTGTGGCCGACAGTGCCGGCCGCGGCGCACGGGGCTATTACTACGACCGCCGCGGCTTCGAGGTTCTGCACAATGACCTCAGTGCCGCCGAAACGCAGCAGCTCTACACGCTCATGAACAGCCCCGCCACGGCCTGGGAGCGGCAGCTCGCGCAGCACGCTTCCTTCTCCCGCAACGATGTGATCGAAACACTGGGCACGGCCTACCTCCGCGAAGGCAATTATGCGAAAGCCATCGAGTGGCTGCAGCGGGCCGACTCGCTGCCCAAAATGCAGGGCTACCGGTACGACGAAGACTATAACGAAACCCGTATTAATACGGATCCGTTCCACGATTACCTTAACGATTGGCAGCGCTACGAGCGAAACATCCCGAAGGCCTATACAAAACTCAGCTTTGCACAGCGGATGAAGGAGCTCCATGACAAGGCCGCCACGATGAAGGATCCCGATTCGCTGGCGCAGGTAGCCTACCGCCTCGGCAGCGCCTATTACAACATGAGCCAGTATGGCAACGCCTGGATGGCCGTGAGCTGGAGCCGCGGGTCCTCCGACTGGAACGAGGGCAAGTACGACATGGCCTGGCAAAAGGATTTCTTCGCCGTGTACCGCGCACGGCAATGGTATGAGCAGGCTTTCAAGGCTGCGCGCAACAGGGAATTCAAGGCAGCCTGTTACTTCATGATCGTGAAGTGCGCGCAAAAGCAGCTGCCCCGCCCTTCCTGGAACTACGATATCGGCTACCAGGAGATGGAAAAGCGCGAAGCCGCCTTCCAGGTCCGGTTCCGTAACAACCCGCTGTTTCCCGGCTTCGTCAAAGATTTCGGCGACACGAAATTCTACCAGTATACCTACAAGCGCTGCAGCTACCTGCGGGATTTTGTGCGGCAGCAGCAAGGGAGGAAGTAGAAGGCGAAAAAGGGTTTTTCACCGCGAAGAAAAGAAGAGAAAAAGGATACGCTAAGAATAACGCCCCGGAAAGATCCCGTTCTGGCGATTGTATTACCAGCATAAAAAAGACCCCGCCGCGGCGGGGTCTTCTATCAAAACAGGGAGTAAGTCGGAGTTAGCTGCAACCCATGCTGTTGCCGCAGTTAAGGCACTTGTAGCAGGTGCCGCTGCGTACGGTGATATGTCCGCAGGTGTTGCAGGCCGGGGCATCGCTCTGCATGCTCTTGGCGGCGGCATTCATGGCACCGAGGCCGTTGGAGGCTTTCACGGCGGCGGGCTGCTTGTGGGCTTGTGCCTTGGCGGCCTGGGGCGTAGAAGCTACCACGCGCACCGAAGAGAGCTCGGGCTTGTCGGCAGGGGCCTTTGCCGTGGGCTCGTCCCAGCTTTCTTCACCGGTGTTGCCCACTTCGGGCTTGTCGAGCACGTGCACCAGGTCGGTGCGGTTGAGGTACTCGTAGCCGAGGAGGCGGAAGATAAAGTCGACAATCGACGTGGTGCTCTTGATGTTCGGGTGCTCCACGAAGCCGGCGGGGTCGAACTTGGTGAAGACAAACTTCTCCACGTACTCATCGAGCGGCACACCGTACTGCAGGCCGATGGACACGGCCACAGCAAAGCAGTTCAGCATCGAGCGCATCGTAGCTCCTTCCTTCGCCATATCGATGAAGATCTCACCCAGCGTGCCGTCGGCGTATTCGCCGGTGCGCACAAACATCGTCTGCCCGTTGATCTTGGCTTTCTGCGTAAAGCCGCGGCGCTTCGCGGGCAGCGAGCGGCGCTCCACGATAGAGGCCAGCTGGCGCTTCAGCGCGGTGTCGGGCGAGGCCTGTACGCGCTTCTGCACTTCCTCCAGCAGCTCGTCGATCGTGAGCTTGCTCATATCGACAATGCTGCTTTCCACTTCGGTTGCGGGAGCGTCGGCCGTAGCCTCGGCAGATGTATCGTCTTTCTTCTTCTTGTCTGATTTGTTCGACAGCGGCTGCGACATCTTCGAGCCGTCGCGGTAGAGGGCGCAGGCCTTGAGACCCAACTGCCAGCTCAGCATGTACGAATCGGCGATCTCGTTCACCTGCGCCTCGTGGGGCAGGTTGATCGTCTTGGAGATGGCGCCCGAGATAAAGGGCTGGGCCGCCGCCATCATCCGGATGTGGCCATGGGCGTGGATGTAGCGCTCGCCTTTCTTGCCGCACTTGTTGGCGCAGTCGAACACCGGCAGGTGCTCGTCTTTCAGGTAGGGCGCACCTTCAACGGTCATCGTACCGCATACGTAGTCGTTGGCGGCATCGATCTGCTCGTCGGAGAAGCCGAGCGCTTCCAGCAGGCTCCACTCGAAGTTGTAGTAGTCTTCAGCTTTGAATCCAAGACGCTGCAGGCATTCTTCGCCGAGGTTGTATACGTTGAACACGAAGCCGATCTCGAAGGCACTCTTGACGGCCTTATCGAGCTTCTCGATCTCGGAGGCGATGAAGCCTTTTTCCGAAAGCGTCTGGTGGTTGATGCCCGGGGCGCCGGCAAAGGTGCCGCTGCCTACTGCATACTTGATGATGGCGTCCATCTCCTTCTCGGAGTAGCCCATGTTCTTCAGGGCCGCAGGTACGCTCTGGTTGATGATCTTGAAGTAGCCGCCGCCGGAGAGCTTCTTGAACTTCACGAGGGCGAAGTCGGGCTCCACGCCGGTCGTATCGCAATCCATCACGAGGCCGATGGTGCCCGTGGGGGCGATCACGGTCGTTTGCGCATTGCGGTAGCCGTACTTTTCACCGAGCTCGAGGGCGTCGTTCCAGGTCTTACAGGCAGCCTTGAGCAGGTAGTCGGGGGTGAACTGCGCCTTGAGGCCCTGGGGCTTCACGGAGAGGCCTTCGTATTCGGCGGCGTCGAAAGCGGCTGCGCGGTGGTTGCGCATCACGCGGAGCATGTGCTGCCTGTTCTCCTCATAGCGGGGGAAGGCACCCAGTACGCCGGCCATCTCGGCCGATGTGCGGTAGGCCACACCCGTCATGATCGCGGTGATGGCGCCGGCGATGCCACGGGCCTTCTCGCTGTCGTAGGGAATGCCGCTTACCATCAGCAGGGTGCCGAGGTTGGCGTAGCCAAGGCCGAGGGTGCGGTAGTCGTAGGAGAGCTGCGCCACTTCCTTCGAGGGGAACTGCGCCATCAGCACCGACACTTCGAGCACCACCGTCCACAGGCGGCAGTTGTATTCGTAGCCTTCCACGTCGAAAACGTTCGTGGCGGCATCATAGAATTTCATCAGGTTGGCCGAGGCAAGGTTGCAGGCCGTGTTGTCGAGGAACATGTACTCCGAGCAGGGGTTCGAAGCGCGGATCTCGCCACCCTCGGGGCAGGTGTGCCACTCGTTGATGGTGGTATTGTACTGCGTGCCGGGGTCGGCGCAGCGCCAGGCGGCGTAGGAGATCGTGTCCCACAACTGTTTGGCGGGAACCTTCTTCATTACGCGGCCGTCGGTACGGGCCGTGAGCTCCCAGTCCTCACCCTTTTCGAGCTTCTCGAAGAAGGAGTTGGGGATACGCACGGAGTTGTTGGAATTCTGTCCGCTCACGGTCCGGTAGGCTTCGCCTTCGTAGTCGGAAGGATAGCCGGCGGCGATGAGGGCAGCCACCTTTTTCTCCTCCTCTACTTTCCAGTTCACGAACAGCTCGATCTCGGGGTGATCGAGGTCGAGGCACACCATCTTGGCGGCGCGGCGCGTGGTGCCACCGCTCTTGATGGCGCCGGCAGCGCGGTCGCCGATCTTGAGGAAGGACATCAGGCCCGAGGAAGTGCCACCGCCGGAGAGCTTCTCGCCCTCGGCGCGGAGGTTGGAGTAGTTGGTACCTACGCCGGATCCGTATTTGAAGATGCGGGCCTCACGAACCCAGAGGTCCATAATGCCGTTGTCGCCAACGAGGTCGTCGTTCACGCTCAGGATGAAGCAGGCATGGGGCTGCGGACGCTCGTAGGCGGAGGTGGATTGTTTGAGCTGGCCGTCGACGGCGTCGACGTAGTAGTGGCCCTGGGGCTTGCCCGAGATGCCGTAGCTCTCGTAAAGTCCCGTGTTGAACCACTGGGGTGAGTTGGGCACACACATCTGGGCGAGGATGGAGTACACGAGCTCCTCGTAGAACACCTGGGCGTCCTGCGACGAGCCGAAGTAGCCATACTTCTCGCCCCATACGCGCCAGCAGTTGGCGAGACGGTGGGCAACCTGCTTTACCGAGGTCTCGCGGCCCAGGGAGCCGTCGGGCTGCGGTACACCGGCCTTACGGAAGTACTTCTGGGCCAGGATGTCGGTAGCGATCTGGCTCCAGCCTTTGGGCACTTCCACGTTGTTCATTTCAAACACCACTTCGCCACTCGGGTTGCGGATGACGGAGGTGCGGTAGTCGTAGTCAAACTGGTCGAAAACGGGGACGTCGTCCCGGGTGAATTTGCGCGTAAAGGTCAGTCCCTTCGCAGGTTTTTTAGCATTGCCCATTTGCCAGAAGATTTATGAGGTGGATTAGAAGTTTAGTCCTGCCGCCGCAACCGTTTCAAATCGGGCGGACGACGAAAGTATATTTCTAATCGAAAAAATAGCACCGTAGAAATCCCCATTGTGTGCATAATCTAGTTTATACACATTACAACTCGCTACTACACTGCATTTGACAATTTATTCACCTGATCCATTGCAAAAAAGGCATGTAATTTAGGAGGATTATGATTGCCCGAAGGCTCGAAGAGAGGAGCACTCGTTTTTGTAGAAATTGGCCACAGGCGGTTGCGAATGAAAAAAGTTCACTAGAAGAAATAAAATTCAAATCAAATGTTGAAAAGTTGTTAACCGCAGCCCTGTGAGTAATGCCGACAAAAGGGTGCAATCATAACCTATCTTATTGAACAAGAGGAATATTATCATTTAATTTCTTTTTTGATAGGTGCAAACATGGACAAAAAAATGGCGCAGAAAATGCACCCAATATCACTTGCTGATGATATATTCGTTCGGTCAAATCACTGAATTTGGAGTTCTTAAGTTCATGTATATAAAAAGACCGCCCTGGCTTCTACTCCGAGGACGGTCTTCGCGCTGATTTACATCAGTGCCATTCGGAAAACCTTGCGCTTAACTGTTGGGGCAAGGAAACCTGAACACGCTGGCTGGGTGCCATATGGTCTTCCCCTTCACCCTAATAAAAGGGGTGAAAATGAAGCCATCACTGCACCTACCGCAGTTACATGGTTTTTTGAATGATTCGCTCATTCAGTGGACCGGACGGGACTCGAACCCGTATGATCAAGTTGACAGCCTGCTACATTAGCCTTTATGCTACCGGCCCAACCAGGCCATGAGTTTATACTCATGGCCTTTTTTCTGTCATTAACGAAAGTATCTGTACAGGGCGAAAAAAGGAGCCCGGAAATATGCACATCCCGGTGGATAAATGTTGAAATATTGGGAACGGCCGGCCCCTGTTGCCTCCCGCGATTTTTTCACGCGAAATCCACATAGCGCGGCATGGAGATTATTTGGCAAGGGGCCTCCCATTTCGTAAGAAAACCTACGTCAACACTGAAATATGATAGTTTATTCCATATTTCGACCTGCCGTGATTTCCCATGGCACAGGCATTGCAAAACTTTTCGCATTTTTGCAGCGTACTTAACTCATACGGATGCAGGGCCTTGTTTATCAATTATTACGGGAGAAGAAGCAAAAGGGTGCGAAGTCGTTCGCGCTCCTGATCGATCCGGACAAGGTCAACGCCGCGCTGCTGGCGGAGCTGCTCCCGCGCGCCGAGGCCGCGGGGGTCGACTTTTACTTTGTCGGCGGCTCGCTCGTGGTGACCGACGGCCTCGACGAATGCGTGCTCCAGATCAAGGCCCGCACGCAAAAACCGGTGATCCTCTTCCCGGGTTCCCCCTCGCAGCTAAGCCGTCATGCCGACGCCCTGCTGTACCTCTCGCTCATTTCCGGCCGTAACCCCGAGCTCCTTATCGGGCAGCACGTGCTCTCGGCGCCTTTCGTCAGGAAGAGCGGCCTCGAGATCATGCCCACGGGCTACTGCGTTATCGACGGCGGTGCGCCCACAACGGTTTCGTATATCTCCAACGCCGCCCCTATCCCCCACGACAAAGCCGATATCGCCCTCTGCACGGCCCTTGCCGGCGAAATGCTCGGGATGAAGCTTATTTACCTGGATGCCGGCTCCGGCGCGCGGCGCCCCGTGACTCCTGAAATGATCAGCGCGGTGGCTCAACATATCGAGGTGCCGCTCATTGTCGGTGGTGGCATCCGGACGGGCGAGGCCGCCTATGCCGCCTGCCAAGCCGGCGCCGATGTTGTCGTGGTCGGCAATGCGATCGAGAAAGACCTCGCGCTGCTGGAGGAGATCGCCGCGGCGGTGCATGGCGGGGTAACAAGTTTGTAGATTGACGTTTGGCGTTGCGCGAAGCGGCGCCAGGCAGAACGAAATAAAAAGAGCCCCTCTTGCGAGGGGCTCTTTTACTTACTGAACCAATAAGATCAACGTGCGATCACGATGCGGGTCGTCAGTACCGTGTCGCCATTGGAAACACGTACCGTATAAAGACCGGCCGCAGCCGTTTGCAGGTTGAGGGTGAGGTCCTCGCTCTGGTAGGTTACCGTCTGGTCGTGCTGGAGCACGCGGCTGCCGCGGCTGTCGAGCACTTCCACGCGCAGCTTACCCTGCAGACCACTCACGCGCAGCTGTACGATGCCACGGCTCGGGTTGGGATAGGCGCTGAGCGCAGGTACAAGCGTCGGCTGCACCTTGGGAAGTTGGCGGGTAACGGCGTTGCTCGTGCAGGCGCCGAGGTAGCCACCGTTGCCCAGCTGGGTAGCCACGGCCGCAGGAGCGACACATACCTGTACCCAGGGGTTGGAGCCGGAGCCCGTATTGTGGCAAACCAGGACCTTGTCCAGCTTGTTGCCGCAACGAACATCCACGAGCTTGATCACCTTCGTGATCGCGGCGGATACGCAGCCATAGGCGTCTTTCACCACCACATTCCAGGTGCCGGCGCCCACGCTTACAGAAGCGGTCGTGGCGCCATTGCTCCACTGGTAGCTGTAGGGAGCGGTGCCGCCCGAAGGCGTAACACCGAGGCTGAGGGCCGCGGGGCCATAACCCTGGTAGATGGTGTTGGCCTGACCGCCGGCGCTGACCGCCCATACATCGGCCACATTGCCGCTAACCGGCGCATTGACCAGGATGCTGGCCGATGCCGTGCTGCTGTTGCCGTGAATGTCGGTTACCGTCCAGGTGATGACGGAAGTGCCAACCTGGAAGGAGCCGCTTGCATTGGCACCATTGCCGTTGCGGGTCGTGGCACCGCTGATGCGATAGCTCACCGACGCGATGCCGCAGTTGTCGCTGTAGGTGGGCAGGGGCACCGTATAGGTAGCCGCGTTGCAATACACCGAAGGAACAACCGGCGCCGTCACAACAGGTGCTTCCGTATCATTTACCGTGATGGCCTGGGTAGACGTTGCCACCTGGCCGTTGCCACCGACTGCTTTCCAGGTGATGCTGGTTGTGCCAACCGGGTAGGCTGCGGAGAGGGCCGCGTTATCGCTGCGGCTGCCGCTCACGATGGCGTCGTTGCTGCCGCAGAAGCGGATGTCGTCGACATAATATTCAGGAGCTGCAGGATCAACCGCATCGATGCCCCCGAAGAAGTCGATGGCGCCAAGCTGCTTCGTTCCGGGAGCGTTCACCGGTCCGATGCGATCGGAAAGAGTCCAGCTTTGTACGGCGTTGCCGGCAACATACAGGGTCGTTGTGTTGGCGTCGAGGTCGATCGACTGGCGCACATCGAACCACTGTCCGTGCGGGAAGCTGAAGCTGGCCGTGCCTGCGGGCGTACGGGCAGCACCCGAGCCGTTGCTGAAGAAGCGCACTTCGTAACCGAACTCGGTGCCGATGCTGTTGGCAAACTTCTGCAGGTTGTAGTATGCGAAGCGATCTGCCGGCACATACATCTTCCAGGTCAGTTCCCACTTGCCCGTTGTTTTATCGCCGAGCATATAGAGCTGGTCCTGGTCGTTGGAGACCTGCATGCTGTACGGCGCGCTGAACGATTGGGCGGCCGATACGAGGGCACTGCTGCCACCAGGCCAGGGCGTGAAGTAGGTCGACTGACCGCTTACCTCGCCGGTGCTGAAGCCGTCCATATTCGCGCTGCGGCATTCGTTGTTGGCGCAGAAAGCAGCAGCCTTCGGAGTTGCCACCGTAACGGCGGCGCCACAGGCACCCGCGTCGTTACTAACCGTGATCGCAGGCGTTGCGGCGATTACCGGTGCGTCCATGCTGACTACGGTTACGATCTGAACACCCTGCACTGCGTTGCCCGAGGCATCGGTGGCGAGGTAGAGAACAGGCGTGCTGCCTACCGGGAAGGTAGCCGGCACGGTGCTGCTGATCGTCACAAGCGAGCAGGCGTCGGAACCGACAGCCTCGCCAAGAGTTACCGACGAAGCCGGGATGCTGCAGCTGCCCGCGGGTGCGGTTACTGTAACAGGGGCCGGAACCGTGATCGTCGGGCGGGTGATATCGCGCTTCGTCAGGCGGAAGCTGCAGGAGTTAACATTGTTGTGCGCATCGGTTACTGTAAAGGTGACCAGCTGCGTGCCTGTGCCGCTGAGCAGCGTACCGGCTGCGGGCGATTGTACCACCTGCAGGGTTCCCGGACAGTTGTCGGAAACCTGGAGCTGACCGCGGTAGTCGGGTATAGCGACCGTACAGTTCGCCAGCAGGTTGATGCTGCGGTTGGAGATACACACGATCGAGGGAGCCTGCGTATCGTTCACACGAACCGTGAAGGATCCTGTACTTGCATTCCCGGCTGCATCCTGTGCACGGTAGGTTACCGTAGTAATACCGACAGGGAAAATCGAGCCGGAAGCAGGACCGCCGATACGGCTGATGCTGTGGCTGCTGCAGTTGTCGGCAGAAACCGGCTCGCTCCAGCTGACGCGGGCGCCGCATACATTGGCGTCGTTGCCAACCGTGATGTTTGCCGGAAGGCCTACGATGGAAGGTGCCTGCGTGTCAACAACGGTTACCGTGAAGGAGCAGGTAGCGCGGTTGCCACCGGCATCCACAGCTTCCCAGGTTTCGGTGGTAGTGCCTACCGGGAAGGTGGCGCCGCTGCCGAGACCGGAAACAAGGTGCGTGGGTATGTTGCCGCCTTCGAATTCAACTACGAAGAGAGCATTCTCATAATAGAACCAGTCATTCCAGGTACCGTTGGGGCCCCAGTTGATAACGGCCCAGTCTTCGTTGCCGCCATAGTTGTTCGGCTCGCCACTGTTCCAGTTGGTGTACGTAACGGGCTCGCTGGTGACCCACTTGAAGGTGCCCTCCACTTCGCGATCGGTGTGGCCGATCCAGATGAAGTTGGGGCTCATGGCCGACACGAAGGCGTTTTCCTGCGCATCGCTGATGGTCACGAGGTGACCGCCGAGGGCGATGGCGCGGGCATGCGCGTCTTCCGGTGTCGTGGGACTGTTCGAAATGAAATACGTGTGACCGCCATAGGTTCCCTTGTAGGTGTAACCATCAAGCGATGTAGGCAGCGAACCATTGCCGCAGTTGTCGGTAGCCGAGGGAGCGTTGTAGCTCACCGTGGCACCGCAGCTGTTCGGAGCGGCATTCACCGTAACGTTGAACGCGCAGGAGATCACCGGCGGGGTAACGTCCTTCACGATCACCGTCTGGTCCTGTTGCGCCGTATTGCCGGAGGCATCTGTGAAGGTCCAGTGAATGGTATAGGTGCCCTGGGTCGAATAACCGACCGGGTCCGAAGTAGTGGCGACAACGAGGCCGCTGCATTCGTCGTTGGCCGTCGGCGCGCTGGCCGTTACCGAGCACTCGCCCGTAAGTGTGGGCAGCACGGGCACGGTCGGCACCGGTGCGCTGTTGTCGACAACCGTAATGGTTACCGGGCCCGATGTTCCCGAGCAGCCATTGCTGCTGCCGGTTACCGTATAAGTACCGCTCTGGCTAACGAGGATCGTGGCACCGGTGGCGCCGTTGCTCCATACATAGCTGTCGGCACCGGAGGCGCTCAGCGTTACCGGGTTGTTGGGGCAGGTGGTGAGCTGCGAGGCCTGGATGCCGGGGTTGATGTTGCAGGGCAACACGGTGATGCTGAAATCCTGGCGCACCTCGGCGTGATCGTGGTGGTGGATGTCTTCAGCGATGACGGAAAGCTGGTACGTGCCGGCGCTTCCTACCGGCGGCGTGCCCGACAGGGTGCCGGTGCCCGGGCCCGTGACCGTGAACGTAAGCCAGGAAGGCAGGTTGAGCGCTACGAGGTCGAGCTCGTCACCGTAGGGAACATCAGCATCCGTAGCTGTAAAGTTGAACGAGTACGGGCTGTTTTCGGGAACGCTTACCGATGCCTCGTGGAGGGGCAGCTGGAACTCCGGCGTCGAATTCACCAGCACATCGAAGGAATGCGTTTTCGATTTATTGAGGTTATCGGTGGCCGTAAACGAGAAGCTGTGCTCACCCCAGTCGGAAGCGGCGGGCGTCCACTGCAGCGACAGCGAGCTGCTGTTGCCGGAAGCCGACGGCAGCGGCGACAATGCGCTTACCGATGCGGGCAAGCTGGCCGATACGATGCTCAGGTTCACCGATGCATCGGGCGCGTGTGCCTGGATCGTCCAGTTGTAGCCCGATCCCGGAACAAGTACCTGCTCGGTACCGGCGGCCGGTGTCGGCGGAACGTCAAACACGGGGTTCATGCTTACCAGGATGTTTACGTTGGTCGTGGTCTGGTTGCCGAAATTGTCCTGCGCGGTAAACGAGATCACGCGGCTGCCCAATTGAGCCTGTGTAGGCGTCCAGCTGAAACTGGTACCTGCAGGATTGCCGCTCGTGGGAAGACCGGGGCTGATCACAGCGCCCGAGGGAAGACCAACGGCGCTCAGCACAACTATGTCGCCGGCGTCGGGGTCGGAAGCGCGAACCGAGAAGGCCACGTTTTGACCCGGCTGGATGTCGTAGGCCATCCCGTTCACGGGTGTGATCGAATAGTTGAAGACGGGCGGCGTGGAGGGCTGCACGATCTTGACCATCAGGTCGATCATCGTGCTGGCGCCATACGTGTCGGTAACGACAAAGGCGGCGCTGTACAGGTTGCCGATAGCCATCCCGGCGTTCGTCGTGCTGGTATTGAAGGTCACGAGGCCGCTGCTGCTCACGCTCATCGAGGCGGGCTGCGTCTCAGTGGAGCCACCCATCTCGGTAGGCGTGGCAAAGCGATACGTGAGCGCGTTTCCATCGGGGTCGTTGGCGGCCAGCTGGAACGTGGCGGCGCTGCGTCCGAAAGGAACGTTCACCGTAGGCGGCATACCGGAAACGGGTCCCGAGTTGAAGTTGTACGTCGTACCTACCGTGACCTTCACCTCCTGGCGATAGGCCAGGTCGGCGTTGTTCTTCAGCGACGAAAGGCGGGCACTGCTGGAAAAGAAGGCCGTCTTGACACCGTCGGTGGTAAATGTTTTTGTGATCGTCACCTCGCCATAAATCCAGTCTTCGGCCGGGTTGATGGAGGTGATCACCAGGTTAATAGTGGAGGCAGTTGAGGCGTCGCTGTATTGCAGCGTGCCTACGTTGATGACGGAGCCGACTATCGCATTGGTATAAGCGGTAGAGAAACTTCGCCGGTAGGCCTGCGATACCTTGAATTGTACGGTGCGCCCGGACACCAGGCTCCAGCTGATGTTGCCATAGCGAAAATGCGATGCCTCCGCCGCAAAAGCGACAAAGAGCAGCACGAACGTAAGAACGAGCAGCCGCGAGCGTTGCAACAGGCGGCGTGCCTTGCTTCCAGGGGAAGTTGTGTGGTTCATGTGTGCGATTAATTATGCAGTTAGAAATTATCGGAACGTGATCCCGGGCAATAAGGCAGCGTACGGCGCAGCAGCATCAGCTGTCCGTCGATGACATCATCATTGGATTACATTCCGGATTACAAAGGGGGTGCGACCAGAGGTTAGGTGTAACGCGTTAGAGACAATCGGTCGTCAGTGGATAGTGGTCGTCGGTTCTAACAGGGTTGGAGTAGGACAAAAGAAGAGCTAATAATTCATAAAGCGAGAACACTTAGTCAGTATTTAAAAAATCTAGGTAGTTACACCTAATTACCTTCGTAGAATTACGGTAACGGTTAGCCGCAGCGGACGACGGCAGGCAGGCAGTCGAAAGTCGTCAGAAGCTCCGGTGAAGAGACAAGTTTGGCGTTGCGCGAAGCGGCGACAGGCGGAACGAAATAAAAAGAGCCCCTCTTGCGAGGGGCTCTTTTACTTACTGAACCAATAAGATCAACGTGCGATCACGATGCGGGTCGTCAGTACCGTGTCGCCATTGGAAACACGTACCGTATATAGACCGGCCGCAGCCGTTTGCAGGTTGAGGGTGAGGTCCTCGCTCTGGTAGGTTACCGTCTGGTCGTGCTGGAGCACGCGGCTGCCGCGGCTGTCGAGCACTTCCACGCGCAGCTTACCCTGCAGACCGCTCACGCGCAACTGTACGATGCCACGGCTCGGGTTGGGATAGGCACTGAGCGCAGGTACAAGCGTCGGCTGCACCTTGGGAAGCTGGCGGGTAACGGCGTTGCTCGTGCAGGCGCCGAGGTAGCCACCGTTGCCCAGCTGGGTAGCCACGGCCGCAGGAGCGACACATACCTGTACCCAGGGGTTGGAGCCGGAGCCCGTATTGTGGCAAACCAGGACCTTGTCCAGCTTGTTGCCGCAACGAACATCCACTACGTCGATCGATGTACGGAAGATCGCCTTACAGCCTTTGCTGTCGGTCACCACAACGATAAACGTTACGGTTCCCTGCTCGGCAGCCGTCATCGTGATCTTGGACGGATCGGAAGAAACGGTGAAGCTGGCAGCAGTTCCCTGCTTGCTCCACTGGTACGTATAACCGGGGGTTCCGCCGCCCGCAGTTACCTGCAGGGCAGTCGACGAAGCCGGTGTATAGCCCAGGTAAAGCGTATTCGGCTTCGTGGCATTCGGCAGCACCGTGAAGCTGTTGAAGGCCCCGGTGATCGGTGCATTGAGGCGAACGGAGGTCGTAGCATTGCTGCTGTTGCCGCAGGCATCGGTGACCGTCCAATAGATGGTATTGACACCGACCGCGAAGGTACCCGACGCATTGGCCGTGTTGCCCGTGCGGAGCGTATTGCCCGCAGCGTTCTTCACAGTGTACGCATAACGTACGGCCGTGCAGTTGTCGGTAGCGGCAAGGGCCGGTACGGGATACAGGTTCGACGTGGTATCGAAGCAATGCTCCACGCTGCCTGCGTTGAAGGTAACTACCGGTGCTGTACGGTCAACAACCTTGATCGTTTGGGTAAAGCTGGCCGATGTGTTGCCCGTCGGATCCGTGAAGTTCCAGGTGCGCACACGGGTATAGGTCGTGCCACAGCTGTTGCTGGTTACGTCGCTCACGAGGTGGCGGGTTACCGGCGCACAGTTGTCGGTAGCCGAAGGCTCCGGAACAAGTGCTGCTGCGATTCCCTGTGCATCGGAGCATTCCACCGTGCGGTCGAGGCTTGCAGCAACCGTGCTGATTACCGGCGCGGTCACGTCCTGAACGCTGATGATCTGTACACACTGGCTCGAGTTGCCCGACACGTCGGTAGCCGTCCAGGTGCGGGAGATGCTGTAGTTGTAATGGGCAGCGCTGTTGATATCCGAAGCCTGTGTAGAGGCGTCGCTGTAAGCGATGGAAACAGGTCCGCAGTTATCCTTGGCGGTTGCATTGCCGTTGGCCTGCGTCGACACGTCGCCGTCGCAAGCAACCGTGCGGTTGCCGGGGCAGGTAAGCACCGGTGCGCTGATATCCTGAACAGTGATCGTTTGCAGGCACTGGCTCGAATTGCCATGGTTGTCCAGGGCCGTCCAGGTGCGGGCGATCGTGTAGTTATAGTGTGCCGCGTTGTTGATGTCGGCAGACTGCGTGGATACGTCGGCATGCGTGATCGAAGCGATACCGCAGGCGTCCATAGCGGTAGCTACGCCGGTGTTGGCCGTGCTGTTATCATCCTGGCAGTTCAGCGTTACCGAAGCCGGGCAGCTGATGACAGGAGCAACGTGGTCTTCAACCGTAATGATTGCTGTAGCCGTGTTCACGTTGCCGTGCACATCGGTTACCGCCAGGGTTACCGTGTTGGCGCCTGTGTTGCTGCAATCGAACGACATCTTGTCTGCACTGATGGAAGCGATACCGCAGTTATCCGTCGAGCCGTTGTCTACCTGGGCAGCCGTGATAGAGGCCGCGCCCGTAGCATCCAGTTGGATCGTGAAGCTGTTGGTATGTACTACCGGCAGCTCATTGTCGGCTACCGTTACCGTGAAGGTCTTGCTGGTCGTGTTGCCGCAGGCATCCTTCGCCGTGGCCGTAACCGTAGTAGTACCTACCGGGAAGTAGGTGCCGGGGTCCTGGCTGTACGAGATCGCGGGCGTGCTGCAATTGTCCGAAGCAGAAGCCGCGAAGGTCACAACGGCGCCGCAATTCGTAGCGTCGTTGTTCACCGAAACATCACTCACTGTGAGCTCCGGCGCTTGCGTATCCTGCACGGTGATCACCTGCGTAGCCGAAGCAGTATTGCCGGCGGCGTCGGTGGACGACCACGTGCGGGTGAGCGTGTAGCTGGAAGGGCAGTTACCGTCAACGCGGCTTTCGCTGAAGCGAACAAGGCCGGAGAAGGCGCAGTTGTCGGTAGCGGTTACCGTTGCGGCATCCGGAACGGCGTTGCACTCCACAGTCGAGTTGGCGGGTACGCCAGCCAGAACGGGTGCTTCCGTATCGTTCACGGTTACCGTGAAGGAACGAATGTCGCTATTGCCTTTGGCATCTACGGCACGGTACGTAATGATCGTACTGCCGGTCGGGAAGAGAGATCCGCTCGCAAGTCCGGCGATCTGGGTCACCGAATGTCCGGAGCAGTTGTCCGATGAAGTGGGCTGCGTCCAGCTTACGCGGGCGCCGCACACAGCAGGGTCATTCCCGACAGTGATGTCGGAAGGAAGATTCACGATCGAAGGTTTCTCCGTATCCTTCACGGTTACAATGAAGGCAGAGATGGCAGTCAGGCCGGAAGCATCCTGGGCGCGGTAGCGAACTACTGTGCTTCCGATGGGGAACACAGAGCCCGATGCAGGACCGGCGATCTGCGTAATCGAATGGCCGCTGCAGTTGTCGGCCGAGGTCGGCGCGGTCCAAGTGACACGGGCGCCACAAACACCGGCGTCGTTGCCAACGGTGATGTTTGCCGGCAGTCCGACGATCGTCGGTGCCTGCGTATCAACAACGGTTACCGTGAAGGAGCAGGTAGCGCGGTTGCCACCGGCATCCACAGCTTCCCAGGTTTCGGTAGTGGTACCGATCGGGAAGGTAGCGCCGCTGCCGAGACCGGAAACGCGATGCGTGGGGATGTTGCCACCTTCGAATTCAACCACGAAGAGGGCATTCTCGGTATAATACCAGTCGTTCCAGGTGCCGTTGGGGCCCCAGTTGATAACGGCCCAGTCTTCGTTGCCGCCAGCATTGTTCGGCTCGCCACTGTTCCAGTTGGTGTACGTAACGGGCTCGCTGGTGACCCACTTGAAGGTGCCTTCCACTTCGCGATCGGTGTGGCCGATCCAGATAAAGTTCGGGCTCATCGCCGACACGAAGGCGTTTTCCTGCGCATCGCTGATGGTCACGAGGTGACCGCCGAGGGCGATGGCGCGGGCATGCGCGTCTTCCGGTGTCGTGGGACTGTTCGAAATGAAATACGTGTGACCGCCATAGGTTCCCTTGTAGGTATAACCGTCAAGCGACGTGGGCAGTGCGCCGTTGCCGCAGTTGTCGGTAGCCGAGGGAGCGTTGTAGCTCACGGTGGCACCGCAGCTGTTCGGAGCGGCATTCACCGTAACGTTGAACGCGCAGGCGATTACCGGCGGGGTAACGTCCTTAACGATCACCGTCTGGTCCTGTTGCGCCGTATTGCCGGAGGCATCTGTATAAACCCAATGGATCGTATAGCTGCCCTGGGCAGTGTAAGATGTCGGGTCAACGGTAGTAGCCGTCAGCTGACCGGAGCAATTGTCGGTGGCCGTCGGTGCGGGAACAGAAACGGAGCACTCGCCCTTAACGGTAGCCAGGTTAGCTACGTTCGGAACAGGAGCCGTATTGTCCTTCACAATGACCTGCTGCGTTTGGACAGTTTGATTGCCGCTTCCATCCGTATACGCCCAATGGATAACATAGGTACCCTGAACCGTATACGTGAGCGGGTCAGCGGTCGTTGCCGTCACGATACCCGAGCAATTGTCAGTAGCGGTCGGCGCTGTCGCCGTTACCGAGCACTGTCCGTTCAGAACGGGAAGCGTGGCAACGTTGGCAACCGGGGCTACGTTGTCGGTAACCGTAACGGTCTGGGCTTGTGTCGACTGGTTACCGACGGCATCGGTAGCCGTCCACGTAATCGTCGTCACACCTTTGGGATAGGTTGCGTTGAGCGGCTGGTTGTCGCTGCGAACGCCGGTTACAACCGCATTGCTGCAATTGTCGCTGGCAGTCGGCGCAGATACGGCAACCGAAGCATCGCAACTGGTCGCTGATGCATTGGCAGTGAGGTTTGCATTCACGCCACCGGCAATGAATACATAGAGCTTGCGCGATGCATACTGGCCGGCGTTCTGCTGGAAGGTGTAGTCAGGATGACCACTGTTACCGGTGTTGTTGCCGATACCAAGATCGCTGATGCCACCGGAAGCCCAGCGGTTGTAGGCAAACAGGGTTTGCTGTGCGCCCCAGTTGTGCACCTGGAACGAACCGTAGCAGCTCGGGCTGGTAACGGTACGCTGGTCGTCGTAGTCATAGGTGCCGCCATTGGCGCCTGCGAGGCCGAGTGTATTGCCCGTAGTGTAGCAGTTGTTCCAGAACTCGATATTGCCTGTGGCAATACCTGTTCCAGCGGTCACGCCTGCGTTGCTGCTGGCGACAACATTCATGTTCGTTACTTTCTGCTGGAAGAACGTGCTTCCTACCGAAGGAATACCCGTTTGGGACACTGTGTTCGTGAACTTGTCCATCGAAACCCATACCCACTTGTTGTCCAACTCCATGAAGTAGGCAACGCGTGTGAAAGGCGTGCTGGCAAGTGCAGCAGCGTTATTTGCGGTTGTGGGAACGGCAGTCGTGTTGCTGTACGCTGCGCTCGTGGGCAGGTCATAAGCATAAACCAGGCTGTACTGGCTGGCTTCCGGTACGCGCGACAGGATGTTTGCCGGAACATTGCTCACCGACGTGTTGAACACCGGTGCCGTAACGTCCTTGATAATCACGGTCTGCTGCTGCGTGGAGCTGTTGCCATTGCCGTCGTTGTACGTCCAGTTCACTGTATAAGTGCCCTGTGCGCTGTACGAGGTCGGATTAACGGTGGTAGCCGTAACAATGCCTGCGCAGTTGTCGTTTGCCTTCGGTGCGGTCAGCGCGGCAGCGCATTCGGCAGTGATCGTCGGCAGTGTCGTTACCTGCGGAACCGGTGCGGTAAGATCCTTCACCAGTACCTGCTGGGTCTGCTGTGTGTTGTTGCCATGACCGTCGCTGTAGTTCCAGTGAATGGTATAAGCACCCTGGGTGGAATAGGTGCGCGGATCGGACGTAGTAGCGATCACCATGCCGGCGCAATTGTCGGTAGCGGTGGGAGCAACGGCCGTAACCGAGCACTCGCCGTTCAGGGCCGGCAGCGTAGCTACCGTCGGAACCGGTGCGCTATTGTCGACAACCGTAACCGTAGAAGTACAGCTGCTGACGTTTCCGTCGGCATCCGTTACCATAAGGATTACTTCGTTGTTGCCGATGTTGCCGCAGTCGAATGTGCCTGCGTTGCCGGCAGCACTGTAGTGTGCCTGGATGCGGAGGTTCTTCACGGTACCGCCGCAGGGATCTCCGAATACCGAGTTGGTAGCGGGGATCGAGGCGCTGTTGCGGCCGAGGGCCAGGCCTTCCACCTTCGATTGGCTGATCGAGGAATGGCACCAGCCGTAGCTGAAGCTTCCGCAGTTGCCGGTAGGCGTGCCGTAGGAGGCGAAGTCGATGCGATCGATCAGCGTACCGGCCGGGGCCTGGAGGGTGATCGTATTGTTTTCCGTAGCGATGCCACAGATCGTGCCTTCACGCGAGATCGACGTGGTTACGGGTCCGCAGTTGTCGGAAGAGCCGTTGTCGATCTGCGCAGCCGTGATCGAAGCATGGCCGCTGGCGTCGAGCGTTACGGTAAGCGGCTTGCACCGAGCAACCGGCTTCACGTTGTCGACCACCTTGATATCAAATGTATTCGAGCCCGATCCACAGCCATTGGTTGCGGTAACGGTCACATGGGTAATACCCTTGTTGTATACCTGGCCGCTGCCATTGCCGCTGCCGGAGCCGGTAGTGGCGCCGCTGAACGAATAGCTGACAGTGGGTGCGGGTGTTCCGCCGATCGAAAGCGGGTAGGTCACCATGCTGCTGCAAGAGGTCGCATCGGTGAATGCCTGCTGGTACACATCGATCCCGCCAACGGTCGGCTGGGTGCCGGTGCTGAGCGATACGATGTTCGATGTCGTGGAGCAGCCGTTGCTGGTACCGGTTACGCTGTAATTGCCCGCAGCGCTTACGCTGATCGAGCTTCCCGCCTGGCCGTTGCTCCAGCTATAGGTGCTGGCGCCGCTGGCCGACAGGATCGTGGAGCTTCCGTTGCAGAGCGTCGTGGAAGCTGCGGTGGCGGTCACCTGCGGGTAAGCGTTCACCGTTACGGCGATGCTGTTGGAGGTAGCCACGCAACCGCCGCTGTTGGCGACGACTGCATAATAGGTGCCGCCCGCGTTGGCCGTGTAAGTCTGTGCAACAGCACCGTTAATGGCGCTGCCATCCTTGTACCATTGGTACGTTGCACCTGTGGTAGCCGTCAGCACAACGTTTCCACCCTGGCAGAAGCTTGTAGCGCTGCCTGCAGTGATCGTCGCTGTCGGTGCTACGTAGGCGGGCGCCGTTCCGATCACCTTACCGGTGACCCAGTTGGAGCTTTGGCCCGTCAGCGCGAAATTCATCAGGGTTCCCGTGCGGTTGTTGCCACTGGCATCCGTCAGCGAAGTGACAGACGGATTGCTGGCGTCTACCAGGCCCTGGTTGAATTGATAGTAAGCAGCCAGGCCGGTTTGCCCGGCAGGAAGCTGCCCATTGAAGTTGTTCTGAATTTCATTCTGGCAAAGCTCGCGGGTCCAGATGCGGAGTTCATCGACATTGCCATTGAACGTGCTGCCCATGCCATTGAAGTAAGCAACCTGCCCGATAATATAGTCGGTATTGCCCGACCCGATGTAACCACCGGCCGAAACGTCCTGCGCCATCAGTACACCGTCGCGGTAGATCCGGCGAACCTTGGTAGTGGCGTTATAGGTAGCCGCCCAATGGTGCCAGTTAAGGTCGGAGACGGCGATGGCGTCAAGGTCATTGCCGTAGAAGGCAAAGGTGAAATTGCCGTTATCGCGGAAGCCGAAATGAATCGTTTTGTTCACCTGCTCGAGGCCGCCTTGCGAAAAGATCATGGCATAGGCACCTTCCGCGTTGCGCTTCGCCCAGGCTTCGATCGTGAACGAGGTGCTGGTAAAGTTGATGCCCGAGTTGGCCACTTTCACGTATTCACTGCCACCGCCGAAGTTGAGCGCGCCCGCAGCAGCGTAGGCCGCTGTGGTAAAGCTCACCTGGCTGCCGTAAGAAATACCGGCCGAGTTGATTGCGTAGGAGCGAACATAATAAGTAGTGTTGGCAGCAAGACCGGTGAGGGCGCTGCTGTAGCTGCCTGTTCCGGAGCCGTCGCTGGTTTTGGCGTTGGCCGTTGTGGGTGTGCCGGTCGTGTTCCAGCAGATACCGCGTGCCGTTACGGGCTGTCCGCCATCGGAGCTTACCGTACCACCCGACACTGCTGTTGTGTAGCTGATGGAAGAGACGGCTGATGTCGTTACCGTGGGTAAGGAAGCAAAATTTGCGGTGATCGATTTGTCCGCGTTCATGGGAACAGCGACACTGGAAGCCGTACCGGAAGCGGCGCCCGACCAGTTGGTAAAGAATGCAGTGGCTCCGTTGGAAGAGGTGAGCGTGACGGTCGATCCGTCGGCGAAGTTGGCCGAGTTGATGCCCTGCGCCGTATTGATGCCCGAAGGCGAGCTGACGACGCTGCCGCCCGTGGAGCCGGCGGTGGCTACGGTGAGCTTGCGCGAAACGAGTCCGCCGCTGATCGTTGCTTTGAAGTCAAGTGTGTTGCCATAGGTATAGCTGCCGCACAATTGCGGTACGTTGCTGTACACCATGATGACCCGCATGTAGATCGGGCCGTTGTAAGCAGTTGTGGGAACGGTTATGTTGCCGTTGTACACGTAGGTACCGACGAACGTCGCGTTCTGGTCCATAACCAGCTCGCCGGCGTCCTGCAGGTTGCCGTTGCCGTTGAAATCCATCCAGATTTTGACATACTCCAGGTAGGTGCTCGCCGCTTGCACGGTAACGCTTACCGGGTAGGTGCTGCCCGCCACCAGGTTCGTAATGCTGGTACCGGAGAAATCCTGGTAACCCGGGCCCGAAGAGTACGAAGTGTTGGCGGTGTTCTTCACGACGCCATTAATGCTGACCGAGGAAACGTACTCGCAGCAAAAAGTTGTCGCCGAAGAGGCACACAGGTTCGATTGCGCTAACAAGCACTGACCGAAGCCGGTCATGAAAATGCTGAGGAAAAGCAGCTTTATCCCCAGGCTGAGCGAGTTTGTAGATTTTGTATGCATGCTTCTTAGTTTACGACGGTTGAATTGGTAACACTCCACTGATCGTTCACCTTAGACAGGGTCACTTTCATCCGCACCGAGCCGGGGCTCGTGCTGTTGCGGCCGTACGTCATGAAGAAATCAGCACTTGCGTCCTGATCACCGACGGTAAAGGAGAGGAAGTTGATGTAGGCATCCTTGTTGCCGACGCCATCGCGCGAAACGAACAGAACGGGCTGCTCGAACTTCGTGACCGAGAGACCGGCCGGAAAAGCGACGGGAAGTTGCAGGATCGTGACCTGCTGCTTCGCACCATCGACGCCGCTTGGATAAAAAGCCTGCAACGCGGGCAGGTCTAGGCATTTCTGCAAGACCTCGGCATTGTCGGCCGTCGCCTGCGCAAACCCCTTCTGGGGAGCGGCGATAGCGAGCAGGAAGCCAAGCAGGCATGCAATCAGGTGGAAGTAGGATCTTCGTTGCGCAGGGGCAAACAAGGGCATGGTTGTGTGCATTTTTTGCTGTTTAAAATTTTGTCTGGTGCGGTTCAGAGGCTTGGCGGGAGGGCATAGGCATTCCGGTTCAAGCACAGGCAACGGCACAGCTGGGCTGTTCCGGGCCGGGGCTCAAACGGGTTTGATGCTACCGGTTAGGAGGCGAAAACAGAGGTTAGAGAAAACCGCAGGAAAGGTTCGTGACGATTGGTGGATGGTGGCGGCTGGTTCTAAAAGGGTTGGAGTGGGACAAAAGAAGAGTTTAAAATCCACATAAAGCAACTACTTAGGTGTTTTTTAGTTCGGCTAAGTAATTACACCTAAAACGCTTGGTAGAAATACGATGGCCGGGCATTAGAATAAAAAGGACGGCAATGCCGTCCTTCCGTAGTACTACAATAGGGCTAACGTGCTTATTCCTGCACCCGCGTTGGCGTTGCTTTCCCGCTGATAATCGGTCCGGCGCTGGTTGCGATCGCCCCCGTGACCCGCACCAGGTTGTCGAGGTCCAGCGTGCCTACCTCGTCGGAAGGCTTGTGGTAGTGCGGCTCTACGTCCATCTTCGACGTGGAGATCGTGTGCGCCGGCACGCCCAGCCGGGCAAGGGTGGCGTTGTCGGAGCGGTAAAACAGCTGCTGCTCCGGGTAAGGGTCGGGGTAGAAGGCGAAGGCGGTACCCGCCAGCGCTCCCTGCAGCAGGGTGCCCATGCTGCTCTTCTCGAAGCCGGTAATGTAGGCGGAGCCCTTCCCCCACTTCGACTCGGTGCCGACCATCTCGATGTTGAACATCGCTACGACACTGTCGGGGTTCAGCTGGCGCGAGAAGTAGGTAGCGCCGAAGCCACCGCTTTCTTCAGCCGTAAACGCTGCGAAGACGAGGCTGCGGCCATTGTTCTTCAGGCGGGCAAAATGCCGCGCCAGCAGCAGCATCGAGGTGATACCCGAAGCATCGTCGTTGGCGCCGTTGTAAATGGAGTCGCCCGCAACGGGCTTGCCGGTGCCGAGATGATCGTAGTGACCGGAGAAGATCACCTGCTCCTGAGGCCTGTTCCTCCCCGGGAGCATGCCAACAATATTGGTCAGCTTCAGTTCTTCAAAGCTATGCTCCGCGACGACGCTGTAGCTGTCGGGGAGTCCGCTCGCCAGTAGAAATACAATATCGCTGGCGCTGGTAAAGAGCGAGCGCTTCAGCCCCGGAAGCCGCCCAAAGAAAGCCGAGAAGGAGCTGTCCACCAGGACGATTGCCGGCTCTTTGCCGGCGGCGTACTTCTGCGCCAGGCGGAAGAAGGCACGCTGGTCGGCGGCATCGGAAGGCCCGATCGTCTTCACCGCGAAGCCCGACTTCTCATCAAGGCTGAAGTCTTTCTTCGTGGTAACGACAACCACGCGCTTCGGATCGAAATCGGCGCCGCCCATCCGGGCTCTGAGCGCCGTCATCTTCGGGCGCAGCACGGAAAACGTTTGCAGGTAACCGCTGGCCCCGGGCAGGGGCTTGAGGCCCGCCTTGCGCATTTCCTCAGCGATGAACGCGGCTGCCTGCTCGCTCCCGGCCGTCCCGGGCTTGCGGCCCGCGAGTGCGTCGGAGGCGAGGTACGTTTCGATCCGCGTCGCTTCGGTTACGGAAATAAGCGGCTTCTGCGCCTGGCAGGAAAAACACAAAAGGATAGCCGTTGCAACGAAAAGTTGTTTGAACATGGTAGGATGATTGGTAGCGGGGAGGTTCCGAAGGTTCTGGAGGTTTTTAAGGTTCTGGAGGTTCTGAGGGTTCTTAAGGTTCTGA
Organism: Flaviaestuariibacter terrae; assembly: GCF_054777635.1. NCBI lineage: Bacteria > Pseudomonadati > Bacteroidota > Chitinophagia > Chitinophagales > Chitinophagaceae > Flaviaestuariibacter > Flaviaestuariibacter terrae. The sequence continues at coordinate 1,755,329 of NZ_BAAHAL010000008.1, read as the reverse complement.
TGGTTTGCGGGGTTCATTGAGGTTAGAAAGGCGGGCTTTCTTAAACCGGTAAAACCTTCAGAACTATAAAACCTTAAAAACCTGGTTAAAGCGACATCATCTCCTTGAACTTCACCGTCTGCCGGCGGCTTACCTCGATCTTCTCGCCGCCTTTGAGCTCCAGCAGCAGGCCACCGTTGAAGTAGGGCTCGATCTTTTCGATGAGGCGCAGGTTGACGATGTGCTTTCGGTTGGCGCGGAAGAATACTTTCTCGTCGAGGCGCTCTTCGAGCGCGTTGAGCGATTTCAGGATAAGCGGCTTGTTGTTGCCGAAGAAGACCTTGGCGTAGTTGCCCACGCTTTCAAAGAGGCGGATCTCGCCGAGGCGGACAAACCAGCAGCGGTCGCCGTCTTTCACGAATACCTGGTCCTGCTCGGTGAGCAGCCCGCGGGGCTCGCCGGGCGTAACGGGGCTAGCGCCGCCGCTGCCGCTATCCATGCCATGCAGCTTCTGGATCGCATCCGAAAGACGCTTCGGCTCCACCGGCTTCAGCAGGTAGTCGAGGGCATTCACTTCGAAGGCCTTCAGCGCATAGTCGTCGTAGGCCGTGGTAAAGATCACCTCGGGGGCGCGGTCGAGTTCCGCCAGCAGGTCGAACCCTGTTTTGCCGGGCATCTGGATGTCCAGGAAGATCAGGTCGGGATTATGGGTCTCGATCTTGGCCAGGCCTTCGTCCACATTGCCGGCCTCGTCCACCACTTCGATCTCGGGAAATTCCTGCAGCAGCTTGCGCAGCTCGGTGCGGGCCAGTCGTTCGTCGTCGATGATGATTGCGCGCATAAAAACAGTTTGTAGTTTGATGTTTGTGGTTTGTAGTCCGGTCGAATTAATCCACCGGGATTTCCACCTTCGCCTCCACGAGGTCGTCGGTGATCTGCGATATCTGGAAACGGGCGCGGGCACCGTAAAGCAGCGCCAGCCGGTCCTGCGTACTGGTGAGCCCGAAGCCGCTTCCGCCCGCTTCAGCGCCGGCATGAAGGTGACCTGTATTCTGCACCGTCAGCTCGTAAAAGCCTTCGTGGCGGTTGGACGCGATCCGGACAAGTCCGCCGCGCACCTGCTTGGAGATGCCGTGCTTGATCGCGTTTTCCACCAGTGTCTGGAGCATCATCGGCGGCACCTCGTACTTGAGGGTCTCGGCGTCGACGCTGTAGTTGACCTGCAGGCGGTCTTCGAAGCGGATATGCTCGAGCGCGAGGTAATCGCGCACGATCTGCAGCTCGTCGTTGAGCGGCACCGTCTCCCCTTTTTCGGCCTTGAGGCTGGAGCGGAGGATATTACTGAGCTCGGTAACAGCCGTCCGGGCGCGGGCCGGGTTTTCGTCGATAAGCGCACGGATGCTGTTGAGGGCGTTGAAGATGAAGTGCGGGTTGATGTGCGCCTTGATGGTCTTCAGCTCGAGCTCCTTTACGAGCGTCTCCAGCTGCAGGGTCTCCATCTGCTGCTTGCGGCTCTTCGACACGTAATGAAACATGAAGTAGATCAGGTTCCAGATGAAGAACAGCCAGAAATAGCCGAAGGCGCCGTCGAGGATGAGGAGAAAGACGTTCTTCCGGAGGTAATAGATTTCCTTCTGGCTCAGGAGCCCCAGCCCGTGGAGGCTTTGCATATATAGGAAGGAGGCCAGGAACGAAAAGCAGACCGTCAGCAGGAGAAACTGGGCCGCCTGCTGCTCCACCACCTTCTGCAGCACGTTGGTAACGCGGATGAGGAAGCGCATGCTGATGGTGGCCAGCAGCCCCACCGCGAGGTAGATGCTCAGGCGGCCGAAGAAGGTCTCCGCCGCCGGCCAGTTCTGGAGGGTGCCGAACGAGTAGGCAAAAAACGTGTTGATCAGCGCGAAGCTTCCCCACCCGGCCGCCTGCAGCACCCAATACCGCGAAAACTTCCCGAGATTCATAGGTAACAAATCTACAATTTAGGGGCGCTACGTAGATCTTAATTGTAGGAACGGCCCATGGCCCCGCTGAATGGGGCCCCGGGGCCGCTTTCCGGGGGCTCCGGCACTACCGGTTCTTCCGCAAGGGATTATCCGGATGACCTGTCAGCGTTTACCCGTAACGCCTTAAGACAGCATCGTATTTCTCCTAAGTGGAAGACCCCAATTTCTAATGATTTAACGCGAAACATTAGAAATCGCCTCCCGGCTGAGGTAATTTTATAGAGTCCGCAAGAGTCCGCAAACCTAACACCGCCCCTTATGAGAACACGTTCTTTACACCTGCTATTGTGCAGCATCTGCCTGCTGATAGCAACAATCGGGAAGGCCCAGGCTTATGGTCGCATTGTGATCAACGAGTATATGCCCTGGCCCTCCGCCTCCTGCGGCACGACCTCCGAATTCGTTGAATTGCTCAATTTCGGGCCCGGCCCCACCAACATCGGTTGCTACATTCTCACCACCGGCACCTATTCGGTTACCATCCCTCCCAACACCATCCTCCAGCCCGGCCAGTTTTACGTGATCGCCGGCCAAAGCAGCCTTCCGCGCAACTGCGGCAACATCGACAGCGCCGTTACCGTACACCTCAACTGGAATACCTGCAACTGCACGAACGTGGCCATCCCAACGTCCGGCGACGGCTTCATGGTTGACGGAGGCACCGCCAATGTGAACCTGGTACTCTTCGACCCGACCCTCAAGGCAGTGGATGCCGTGACCCGCGCTGTCCCGGTGCCGACCAACAGCGCCATCCTCAGCTCCTCGGTAAGCAACGGATGTACCCGGAAAACCTTCACGTTGAGCAGCATGTCGGGCATCGACTACGAGCAGCTTGGCATGTCGACCGGAAAGGCCAACTCCTTCGCCCGCAAGCTCGATGGCGACTGCGAATGGATCAAGCAGCCGCAGATCAGCGCCGGCGCCACCAACAACAAAACCTCCGGCGGCACCGCGTCGCTCACCTACCAGTTCAACATCGTCAACTCGATGGACCTTTGCACCAACGTGCATGGCTCGATCAACGTCTCTGCATCGGGCAGCAGCCTCTCCACCTACTTCCCCCTCAATTACACGCTGGCCTACGATATGGACGGCAACAATGTCTTCGACTTCGGCGACATCTATACCTACGGCAGCGACGCGACGGCCCCCGACACCACCATCAACGGCCTCGTGGGCGGTTCCTACATCGTTACGGTCGGCTCCTCGAAGGGCTGCAACCTCAAATCTTTTCCCTTCTCGATCCTCCCCTGCCAGAGCCTCCTGCCAATCAAGCTGCTCGACTTCGGCCTTGCCGGCAGCGATGCCACGAGCCATAGCTTCCAGTGGCGCTTCAGCACGCTCGAGGGCTATTCGGCCGTGATTCTGGAAAGCAGCAGCGACGGCCGCGCCTTTCACCCCGAGCGGAGCTTCCAGGTGACATCCGGCGCGCCGCTTCACTACCGCAGCACGGTGTCGCGCAGCCCCGCCCAGCAATACCGGCTCCGGCTCATCGGCCTCGACGGCCGACCCGAGTTTTCGCGGGTGGTCAACGTAGCCGAGCAGCAGGCTTCGCTGCAGGTATTCCCCAATCCCGTCAGCGACCGGATGCGTGTTCGCTGGCAGGCGCCGGCGAACGGAAGCGTCCACTTCAGCATCACCAGCGTCGACGGGCGCCTCGAGTACAGCGGAAGCTTCAACGCCCACAGCGGTGTGAATGAATGGCCGATCTCGGCGCAGGGCCTCAAACCGGGTATCTACCAGCTTACGATCGACGATGGCAACAGCATCAACCGTACGCGTTTTGTAAAACAATAAAAGGACTGAGCGAACCGAGCGCCGCGCCTCAAGGGGTGCGGCGCTTTTTTTTACAGCAGTCCTGCCAACGTCCCGACGAAGCCCTGGCGCAGTCGGGCAACCAAATTGCATCCCCTTTGTTAAGCTTCTGAAAAAGGGCGCCCATCCGGCGCTTTCGGTTATTTTTGTGTTTCATCCCGCAGCAGCGGGAGCTTAAACTGTCTTCATGCAGATCAATCCCGGTCCCCTGCTTCAGCATATCGACGCCCCCGACGACCTCAAGAAGCTTTCCAAGGAACAGCTGCACCAGGTATGCGACGAGCTGCGCCAGTTCATCATCGACGTGGTGAGCGTGCACGGCGGTCACTTTGCCGCCTCCCTCGGCGTCGTGGAGCTGTCGGTGGCCCTGCACTACGTGTACAATACGCCCTACGACCAGCTGGTATGGGATGTGGGCCACCAGGCCTATGGCCACAAGATCCTCACGGGCCGCCGCGATACGTTTATTTCCAACCGCAAATACAAGGGTCTCAGCGGCTTTCCGAAGCGCAGCGAAAGCCCCTACGATACGTTTGGCGTCGGTCACTCCTCGACCTCCATCTCGGCGGCGCTCGGAATGGCCATGGCCGCCAAGTACAAGGGCGAGACCGACCGCAAGTCGGTGGCTGTCATCGGCGACGGCTCCATGACCGCGGGTATGGCCTTCGAAGCCATGAACCACGCCGGCGTGGCTGATTCCGACGTGCTCATCATCCTCAACGACAACTGCATGAGCATCGACCCCAACGTGGGCGCGCTCAAGGAATACCTCACCGATATCTCCACATCACCGGCTTATAACAAGGTGCGCGACGAAGTCTGGAACCTCCTGGGCAAGCTGCCCGTGGGCAAGCGCTTCACGCGCGACATGGCTTCGAAGCTCGAGGCCTCGGTGAAGGGAATGGTCAACAAAAGCTCCAACCTCTTCGAAGCGCTCAACCTGCGCTACTTCGGTCCCATCGACGGGCACAACATCACCAAGCTTGTCGACACGCTGAGCGACCTGCGCCAGATACCGGGCCCGAAGATCCTGCACATCCTGACTGTGAAAGGCAAGGGCTACGCGCTCGCCGAAAAGGACCAGACGAAGTGGCACGCCCCCGGCCTGTTCGACAAGATCACGGGGGAGATCTACAAAAAGAAATTCGACCTGCCGCAGCCGCCGAAGTACCAGGATGTATTCGGCCATACCATCATCGAGCTGGCCGAGCAAAACGAGAAGGTGATGGGCATCACGCCCGCCATGCCTTCGGGCTCCTCGCTCAAGTTCATGATGGAAAAGATGCCGCACCGCGCGTTCGACGTAGGCATCTGCGAGCAGCACGCCGTAACGGTTTCGGCCGGTATGGCCACGCAGGGACTGAAGGTGTTCTGCAATATCTATTCATCGTTCATGCAGCGCGCCTTCGACCAGGTGGTGCACGATGTGGCCATCCAGAAGCTCCCGGTGATCTTCTGCCTCGACCGCGCCGGCCTCGTGGGCGAAGACGGCCCCACGCACCACGGTGCTTACGACGTCCCGTATTTCCGCTGTATTCCGAACATGATCATCTCGGCGCCGATGAACGAGCAGGAGCTGCGCAACCTGATGTACACCGCGCAGCTCGACAGCACGGTGCTGCCCTTTGTGATCCGCTACCCGCGCGGCGAGGGCGTGATGCCCGAATGGAAGAAGCCGCTCGAAGAACTCACGATCGGCAAGGGCCGCCGCCTGCGTAGCGGCAAGGAGGTCGCCATCCTTTCCTTTGGTCACCCCGGCAACTTCGCCGCCGCCGCCATCCGCGAGCTCCAGGCCGAAGGCATTACACCCGCCCATTACGATATGCGCTTTGCGAAGCCCATTGACGAAGAACTGCTGCACGAAGCCCTGACCACCTACGGCAAGATCGTAACGGTTGAAGACGGCACCGTCGTCGGCGGCTTCGGATCGGCCGTACTCGAATTCATGCAGCAACACGGCTACAAGAACGACGTACGCATCCTCGGCATCCCCGACCGCGTGGTGGAGCACGGAACGCTCAAGGAGCTGCATAAAGAATGCGGTTACGATGCGCCCGCCATCGCCGAAGCAGTGCGGGACCTGTCGCGCATTTCGGTTGAAGCGATCGTTGCTACACCACAATAGATCCAGATATGTCTTTAATATGAGAAGGGGCCTGCTGAGGGCCCCTTTGCATGTATCGTCATTGCGAGAACGCCGGTGCGAAGCCCCCTTGCACCGTCATTGCGAGGCGGCCGGCGCGTAGCGACGGCCAACGAAGCAATCTGTTGGAGTATAGTCAGGCCCTTCCGCCTGCAGTGTCAACCCGAAAGAGATTGCTTCGCTGCGCTCGCAATGACGGGGCCATCCATAAACGACAATACTGCGCCGCGCTTCGCGCAACTACAAACCTCAAACTACAAACTACAAACTTGCTAGCGTCTCCGTGCGTTCCCCTGCACACTCCGTAACAGCGCGCCCGCATCCCGCTGCACATCCGTCAGGGTAACGATCTGCACATTCGGGTACCGGCGAAACTTGGCCAGCAGACGCTGCCCTTCGGGGCTTTCGTCGATCATCACCACGGTGAGCTGCACGTTGAGCGTTTGCAGGATGCCGCGCTCCACATCGGGGAAGATAGGGAAGTCGCCGTCGGTGATGAGGAAGATCTGGTTGTTGCCGCCGGGCAGCAGCTTGCGGAGCGCCTCGCGGTACCCCTCCAGGATCGCCACAGAGCCGTTGGTGGCCTCGCCCTGCACACGCAGCGAGTCAACGATGTGCTGCAGCCGGGTTGCGTCGGTGAGTGCCGCGGCATCAAAGAGCCGCTCGGTATGGTCTCCGAACCGGTACAGCGATACGCGGTCTACGGGGCGAAGGGCGCGGACAAGCGGACGCATGGCTGTTTTGAGGAGCGTCATCCGCCGCGCGATCTTCATGGAATTGGAGAGGTCCAGTAGAAATACAATATTGCTTGGCTTGTAGCGCGGCTCGCGGAGGCCGTCGCTGCTGTCCGGGACCGCCGTCGTATCGCCGCGGGGCGGGGGCGGCTTCTGCGTCGTATCGGGCTGCAGCCGGAAGATGTCGGTGCCGCCCATCGTTCCGGAGTCCGATACAAAATACGCATCACCGTTCCAGGGATCCTGGGTAAACGAGCGCTCGTTGCCCTTGCTGTTGAGGGGCGCCCCGGCGTTCTTCGGCTGCGTCCAATCCGTCCAGCCGCTGCCGCTGCGGGTAGCGCTCCAGATATCGAAGCCGCCCACACCGCCGGGGCGATCGGAGGCAAAGTACAGGGTGCTGCCATCGGGGGATAGCCAGGGTGCCGTTTCGGCAAAGGGCGTATTCACCGAGAGCCGCTGCGGCGACGACCAACGGAGGCGTGCCCAGTCTGTCTCTTCCGGGTTGAGTGCGCTGCACACGAAGAGGTCTTCGTTGCCGGCACGGTGTACCGACAGGAAAAGCAGCTTTGCCGGCTCGTACAGGAAGGCATTCGTAAAGCGGCTGTTGAGCATCGTGTCGACACCTTCAAAGGGAAGGGTCACAAACTGGGTCTGGCCGCCGGCGCTGTAGGCAAAGGCAAGACCCTTTCCCTGTATCCGGCTTTGCAGCCCGCGGTTGTAATGCCCGTTAACGAGGTATTGACCATCGCACAGCTGCGTGAACACGAATCGGGAGCCGGTGGCGGGCGGATGGAGCCAGGGCGCGCCCTGGCGCGGGCTCCAAGGAAGGCGCTGCGTACGTGTGCTGAAGCGGATCGAAAAGTTTCCGTCCGGACCGGTTTCACTGAAGAAGAGGCTGTCGCCACTGCTGCTGAACTGCGGCAGCACCTGCGCCTCCGCGCCGTTGATGGCCGGGCCGAGGTTTTCGCGACTGCCTTTCCATTGCGCCCGAACGACGCCCGAAAAGACCAGTAGCGCCAGCAAAAGGAACAGGTGCTTCATGGACTGGATTGGCCTTCAAGATAGCCAAATGCCGCAAAAAAATTACTTATGGAAAACGGCGCCCCCTGCATCTCCGCACTATGGCCAAAGCTTTCCTCCTCGTTTGCCTGCTGATGACCCTAACGGTGCTGGCGCTGCGCAATTGGAACCGGTTCGCTCCCGGCGCGCCCTCGCCTGCCGCGCTGCTTCCGGTTCCACCACCCGCAGCTCATCCCACTGCTTCCGAAGCGGCGGCACTGCGGGCCCGTCTCCAGGCCAGGGCGCGCAGCCTGCGGGCCTATGCCGCGGCGCAGCAGTACTCCCAGCGAACGGCCTTCCTCGTCGACATGAGCCGTCCCAGCGGAAGCTACCGGTTCTTCATCTACGACTTGGCCGGCGACAGCATTCTCCGAGCGGGCCTTGTGGCGCACGGAAGCTGCAATCGCAGCTGGGCCGACAGCGCGCAATTTGCCAACGAAGTAGGCTGTGGCTGCAGCTCGCTGGGGCGCTACCGAGTCGGCGCTGCCTACCCGGGCCGGTTCGGCACGGCCTTCAAGCTTCACGGCCTCGACCCGAGCAACAGCAATGCCTATGCGCGCTTCGTGGTGCTTCATGCCTACGACTGCGTTCCTGACCGCGCCATCGATCCCCTCCCCCTCTGCAACTCGCTTGGCTGCCCGATGGTTTCGTACCGCTTTCTCGAAACCGCCGCCGGTTTCATACGGAAAGAAAAAAGACCCATATTGCTATGGATCTTCAACTGATATTTTCAACGGACCACTTACCAAATCCGAGATCTGAGATCCCAGATCAGAGATCTTAAAGCAGGTGCATATGCTCCTCGTCCGTCAGCCCTTCCTCGGTTTCGTTGTATTCGACCAGGAAGTTGTTGCGGCCGTCGCCGATGATGATGCGCAGGAACTTCTGCTGCACCAGCTCCAGCATCGACAGGAACAGGAAAATGGCGTGCACGCGGTTCTCGGCCTGCTCAAACACGCTTTCGAACGAAAGGGTACGGCGGCCCTGGGCCAGCGAGATCATCCCGGTCTTGGTGGTCTCCATGCTGTAGTTATACTGGACCACGGTGTGCACCGGCTTGTTGTGTTTCTCGTGGAGGCGCTGCATGACCTTTTCAAACGCTTTCATCAGCTTGAACAGCGTGATGGCCTGCACCTCGGTGCCTTCGCTGGCCTCCTCGCCGATGGCGGCGAGCTCGCGGTGGATATTACCCCGCTTTACCATCAGCATCCGGTCCGCTTCCTTCTCGGCGAGCTCGGCAGCGGCTTCCTTGTACTTCTTGTATTCCAGCAGCTTGTCCACCAGCTCCTGCCGCGGGTCGATCTCGTTGCCCTGCGCATCGATCTCCTTGCGCGGAAGCAGCATCTTGGCCTTGATGCGCATCAGCGTAGAAATAAAGAGGATGAACTCGCTCGACAGCTCGATGTTGAGCGTCTCCTGCGAGTGGATATAGGTGAGGAAGTCCTTGATGATGCCGGTGATGGGAATATTGTAGATGTCCAGCTCGTCGCGCTCGATGAAGAAGAGCAGCAGGTCGAAGGGACCTTCGAACTGGGGCAGCTTGATCTGGTAATTGATGTTGTGGATGGCCATGTGCTTAAAGAAACGAAAATCCCGTGGCTTTCGTGCCACGGGATGCCGTAAAGATAGGTTATTATTCGGTTAGAGACCGATTCCGACACCTACGCCCAGGATCGAGCGCATCTGCGTGGCGTCCTCGTTCTTGTTGTCGCCGAAGGTGCGCAGGTTGCCGTCGTAGATAAGGTCGTAGTTGTACAGCACCTTCAGCCACTTGTTGACGTGGAGGGAGATGTTGTTGGTCCAGTAAACGTCCATGTAGTTCGTCTCGCGGCGGATCCGGATGATGTTGAAATCCCAGGACCAGTCGACGCGGCCGCGGTAGTACACGTTCTTCATCAGCTTGCGCTGGTAGCCGAGGCTGAGCATCGCACCGGTTTCAAAGCGGCTCGTTTTGACAGGGTCGACCGCGTAGCGGGAGGCAAGCGTCGCTTCCGTCTCGCCGGTGGGCTTCACGCCGCCCTGGTAGCTGAAGCTGTAGGGCGAATTGCTCACGATCACCCAGCGGGCAAAGGGACCGGCGGCAAAAAAGAGGTTGCGGCTCGGGGTAATGTGCAGTCCGCCGTGGAAGGTGAGGTAGGCAGGCGCAAAGAAGCCCGATACGCGGCGGCGCGGCGTTTCGGAATAATCGTAGCCGTTGCTGAATTGTGTACGGAGATCGGCGCTGATGCCGAGGCCGAGGTATTTGCGCTTTGCAAAGTGGCAGGTGTAGCGGGTGTATACCTCGAGCTTGTCGTCGACCTTGCGGATACCGGTCGATTGAACGTTGGCGAGGCCGTAGGAGAGCTCGGCCATCGAGTTCCAGGTGTGGCGGGACTCGTACTTGCTGGTATCCCAGCCCGACTTACCCCAGCCTTTGTTGGCATAGAGGTAAAGGGAGGCAACACCGGTGAGGGAATATTTTTCGGGAGCGTTCACAAAATTGCGGCTTCCCGTCTGCGCGCCTACGATGCTGAGTACCGCGCCCTTGCGCCACTTGGGGTTATGCATTTTGGGCGTCTTCTGGGCAGCAGAAACGATGGCCAGGCATAGTGCGCCGGACACCAGGAGGCTTCTTCTCATAATTCAGTCAGGTTTTAAGCAGTACCGCCGAACGGTAGAGCCAAAAATAGGAGAATTTTGCCACATACACGGGACGCTTGCGAATTGCAACGCACATTTGCAACCCAATGACGCAGCGCGATAAATGGATCAACTGGAGCCTCTTTGTTTTGCTGGCTCTAATCTGGGGCTCCTCCTTTATTTTGATGAAGCTGGGCCGCACGCATCTCAACGGGATGCAGATCGGCGCGCTGCGGATCTTCTCCGCCGGAGTCGTGTTTTCGCCCTTTACGCTTGCCCATTTACGGAAGATCCCGCTGGCGCGTATCCCGCTCGTCGCCCTGTCGGGTGTGCTCGGCAACCTGCTTCCCGCGTTCCTCTTTGCCGCGGCCATCGACCGCATCGATTCCTCGCTCGAAGGCATTCTCAATTCGCTGACACCGCTGTTCGTGATCGTAGTGGGCGTGCTGTTCTTTCACATCCGCCTCGAAATGCGCAAGGTCGCCGGGGTGCTGATCGGGTTTGTGGGGCTGCTGCTCCTGAGCCTGTATAGCGGCTTCAATGCGTCGGACTTCGGTGCCGCGTCGCTCGTGCTGCTGGCTACCCTGTTGTACGGCATCAACGTCAATATCGTCAACCGCTTTCTCCGCGACCTTGATCCCTTTGCCATGGCAACGGTGTCGCTCACCATCGTGGCAGTGCCGGCGCTGGTCGTGCTGCTCTGGCAAAACGTTTTTTCGATGGCCGTGCACGACGAGGAAGCGCGGATCAGCATCGGCGCCTCGATGCTCCTCGGCTTCGTGGGCAGCGCCATTGCAACGGCCCTCTTCTACATCCTCATCAAGCGCGCAGGCGGCCTTTTCGCGTCGCTGGTCACTTACGCCATCCCCGTTGTCGCCATCGGCTGGGGCCTCCTCGACGGCGAAGCCATCTCGGTTGTGCAGTTCGGCTGCCTGGCGGTGATCCTGGGTGGCGTGTACCTCGTCAATAAGAAATCTTAATATCTCTCGATCTCGGATCTGGTTGAAAACCTAACCCATCAAAAGAAAAGCCCCTTCAATTGAAAGGGCGCCTGTATGTTTTGAGTAAATCCGAGATCTCGAGATCCGAGATGAACAGATCTAGACCACCATGATCTCTTTCTCCTTCGTCTCGAGGTGTTTTTCCACGAGGGAGATATAGCGGTTGGTGAGGTCCTGGACTTCCGCTTCATAGTCTTTGGCGGCGTCTTCAGAGAGGCCGTTCTTCTGGGCCTTCTTGATCTGCTCGATGGCGTCGCGGCGGATGTTGCGCACGGCGATGCGGCAGTGCTCGCCTTCGCCCTGGCAGCGCTTCACCAGTTCGCGGCGGCGCTCCTCGGTGAGCGGCGGCAGGAAGAGGCGGATGATGACACCGTCGTTCTGCGGGTTGAGGCCGATGTTGGAGTTGATGATGGCGCGCTCGATGGGCTGCAGCATATTCTTCTCCCAGGGCTGGATCGTGAGCGTGCGGGCGTCGGCCACGCTTACGTTGCCTACCTGGCCGAGGGGCGTCGGCGATCCGTAGTAATCCACCATGATGCCTTCGAGGATCTGCGGGTTGGCCTTGCCGGCGCGGATCTTTCCGAGTTCCGACTCCAGGTGACTGATGGCTTTCCGCATCGAGTCTTCGGCCATACCGATGGTCAGCGACACTTCTTCTGACATATAAACGTGTGATTTAGTGGAGCAAACTTAGCGATCCGCGGAACAAGGAACAAGGATTTTGACCAGAAGAACAAGGAACAAGGAATTCCGAACTCCAAATTGATGGAACAAGCGGAATGAAAAAGGGAGATCTCTTCAGACCTCCCTTCATTATTCAGTATTCCTTGTTCCTTGTTCGATAGTCCTTAGTTCTCCGCCACGGCTTGCTCGGAGCTGATGGGAACGACCTTGGTAACCTGCGGGATATGCGGCTCTGCATTGTGCGGGAGCGCTTCCCGGGCAAGTGTCGGCCGGCGGCGCACAAAGATCAGGAGACCCAGGAGGCCGAACGACACTGAGCAAAGCAGCAGCAGCAGGTAGTTCGGGCCCAGTGAGCGGCCGAAGTAGGCGATGCTGATAAAGCCCATGTTGAGCAGGAGGCAGGAGAAGGTAACGTACTTGTGGTTCAGGCCGCGGTCGAGCAGGAGGTGGTGGATGTGGTTGCGGTCGGGCGAGAACGGTGAGCGGCCATTGAGGATCCGGATGCTGAACACCCGCAGCGTGTCGGTCAGTGGCACTACCAGGATGGCGAAGGCAACGGCAACCGAGGAAGAGATGGGATAGGGCATTGCGGGTGAGTCGGCAACCTGGATGAACTTGATCACCAGGAAGGAGTTCACGAGGCCCAGCATCAGCGAGCCCGAATCGCCCATGAAGATCTTGGCGGGGTTGTAATTGAAAATCAGGAAGGCCATCAGCGAGCCGGCCATCGCAAAGGAAAGGGCGGCATAGGAGCTCAGTCCCGAGAATGCGAAGTAGGCCCCGAAGACGCACATCGTCAGGAGGCTCAACGTAGCGGCGAGCCCGTCGACGCCGTCGATCAGGTTGAAGGCATTGATGATGAGGATGATGGTGAGGTAGCTGAGGGCGAGGCTGAAGGCCTGGGGGAGGTCCCAGAGGCCGAAGAGGCCGTGCATGGAAGTGATGCGGACGCCGCACAGGTGGATGATGATCGCCGCGGCGCCGACCTGGCCGATAAACTTCTTGGTGGCACTGAGGATAAGGATATCGTCTTTAATACCGAGGAAGAAGATGACCGTTGCGGCCGCGAAGAAATACTGGAATTCGGGAGTTGCTTTCAGGTTGACGGTGAGGAGCGCCGCCAGGAAGAAGCCGATGAAGATACCGACGCCGCCGAGAGAGGCGATGGGCTTCGTGTGGAGCTTGCGGGCATCCGGGACATCGTAGAGTTTTTTGAGCTCGGCAATCCGGATAATAACGGGTACGGCAAGAAAAGTCAATACAAAGGCTACGGAAGCAGTCAATAAGACATCGAGCATACAGCGTGTGGTTGGGTTATCAAAGTATTTTCATGGGTCCAGGTGGAACATTCTCTCAGCCACAGCTCTTCAAGGGGATCGGATCCAAGGCTCAATTACGCAGCGAAAGTAACCAAACTACGCCATTAAACCTATTAAATTACCGGTTCTCTCAGGATTTTGAATGGAAAAAGGTTGCACATTTGCAGCCGACGGGACGCGCCCGGAATTGAACGCAAAAGGTTAAAGATCAACTAAAAATTATGCCAGAAATCCAAGACATCGCCAGCCAGGTACGCCGAGATATCCTCCGAATGGTGCACGGCGCCAACAGCGGTCACCCCGGGGGCTCCCTCGGCTGCGCCGACTTCCTGACGGCCCTGTATTTCCACGCCATGAAGCACAACCCCGAGCAGTTCGATATGGACGCCCGCGAGCAGGATATGTTCGTGCTTTCCAACGGCCATATCTCCCCTGTTTTCTACTCGGTGCTGGCCCGGTCGGGGTACTTCCCGGTGTCGGAAATGGCGACCTTCCGCAAGCTCGACTCGCGCCTGCAGGGCCACCCCACCACCCACGAAGGACTTCCCGGCGTACGGATCGCCTCCGGCTCGCTCGGGCAGGGCATGAGCGTGGCCATCGGCGCCGCGCTGGCCAAGAAGCTCAACAACGACCAGCACATCGTTTACTCCCTCCACGGCGACGGTGAGCTCCAGGAAGGCCAGAACTGGGAAGCAATCATGTTCGCGCCCAACCACAACGTCGACAACCTCATCGTCACCATCGACTGGAACGGGCAGCAGATCGACGGTCCCACCTACCAGGTCAACGACCTCGGCAACATCCGCCAGAAATTCGATGCCTTCGGCTGGTACACCATGGAAATGAACGGCAACGACATGGCCGAGGTGATCCACACCCTCGACGAGGCCCGCTCGATGATGGGCAAGGGTAAGCCCGTCGCGCTCATCATGCACACCATCATGGGCAAAGGCGTCGACTTCATGGAAAACGACCACAACTGGCACGGCGTCGCTCCCTCCAACGAGCAGCTCGAAAAAGCACTGGCACAGCTGCCCGAAACCATGGGCGACTTTTAGAGCAGAAGAACAAGGAACAAGAAATAAATAATGAGGAAGGGAAGTCAGAAGTGGCTTCCCTTTTTCGTGTTCGGACTTTCCGATCAGAATTCCTCGCTCCTTGTTCCCTGTTCGTTATTCCCTATCCTTCTCGGATGGCAAACTGCTGCCTGGCGGCCTTGCGGGCCGGGATCCAGGAAGCCAGGAGGGCGATTACGACGATGGTGACGGATACGAGGAGAAAGTCCCAGGGATTGAGCTTGACGGGGAAATAATCGATGAGGAAGGAGCCGCCGGAAAGCGGGATGAACTTGTAGCGGATCTGGGCGAGGGCGAGGCCTAGGGCCAGCAGGATGCCGCTTCCGCCACCGATAAGGGCCAGCAGGAGGCCTTCGCCCAGGAAGATCGACTGGATGCGGCGACCGTCGGCGCCGAGGGCATGGAGCACCTGGATATCGGCTTTTTTCTCCAGCACCAGCATCGTGAGCGAGCCGATCATGTTAAAGGCCGCCACCACGAGAATGAGGGAGAGGATCGCGTAGATGACCCACTTCTCGGCGGCCATCACTGCATAGAGCGACGCGTTCTGCTGGTAGCGCGTCTGCACTTTGTACGTTGCCCCGAGCATCTGCTGAATGTCGGCGGCCAGCGCATCGGGGTCGGCTGCCGGCTTCAGGGCGATCTCGAGGTAGGTGAAGCGGTCGGCTGGCTCGTCCATCATCCGCTGCACAAAGCCCAGGCTCGTGAGCACATACTTGTTGTCGAAATCCTGCTGGATGAGGAAGGCCCCCGCGGTGTTGACCGTATCGGCGCTGATGGAATTGAGGGGATTGCTCAGGTCGACGGCGCCCTTGCGCGGAAGGTGCACCAGCAGCGGCGAGAAGTTGCGGTCGCTCTCGATGCCCACGGCGTTCTCGACACCTGCGCCCAGCACGAGCAGCGGCGCATCGGCGGTGCCCACGTCGAAGGAGCCGCGAAGCATATGGCCGGCGACACCCGACACGCGGCGGTAGTTGTCGTCGACGCCTTTAAGGTAAATGATGGATTGGTTATCGCCGTTCTGCAGCAGCGCCTTCTCCTCGAGGGTCGCCGAGCACCAGGCTACGCCGTTGACGCTGCGGATCTTTGCAAGCTGCGCTTCGGTAAGCACGATCTGCTTGCCGCTGGCCGCGCCCACGCGGAGGTCGGGGTAAAAGGAGGAATACAGTGATTTGACGAGGTCTTCAAAACCATTGAACACGCTCAGCACCAGGATAAGGGCGGCCGCACCGACGCCAATGGCCAGGATCGAGATCCAGGCGATGATGTTGATGGCGTTGGTGGACTTTTTGGCTTTGAAGTAGCGCCAGGCGAAGAGAAAGTTCATGGGCAAAATGAATAAGGACCAAGGAACAAGAAAAGGCTCCGGAGCGTCAATCTGTTTTTTCTTCCGGCTCGCTACCTTCCTTGTTCTGCGGTCCCTGTTCCGTGTTCTTCTGTTCGTTCAGCCCCTCGTCTTCTTTCTTGATCTGGTTGAAGATGTTCTCCATCTTGAACACGTAGTCGAGGGTGTCGTCGTAGAAGAAGCGGAGCTCGGGCATCCGGCGCAGCTGCGTCTTGATGCGGGCCGTCAGCTCTTTCTTGATCTCCCAGGCGCGCTCGGTGATCTTTTTGAGGGTCTGCTTCGGTTCGGCCACCTGGAAAAAGCTCAGGTAAATGCGGGCTTCGAGGAGGTCGGGGGTGATCTTCACACCCGATACCGACACCATGCCTCCGTCCATCATCGACAGCCCGAGGCGGCGGAAAATATCGTTGATCTCTTCCTGAATGAGCCCGGCTACCTGCTTCTGACGCTTTCCTTCCTCCATAGTTGCTGCTTTGTAAGGGGCAAAAATACAACTTCGGCAATCGGCAATCGCTAATCGGCACTGGATTGGGGCCGCCGGTCAGCCCGTTCCCGATTCCCGATCGCCGATTGCCCTAACTTTGCGCCTCGCTACGGCACAGCACTCATGAAGAAATACACCCGCATTTTCCGCTATCTGCGCAACTATAAAGGCGAGATAGCGCTCTATACGCTGACGACGATCCTGTCGGTCAGCTTCTCGATCGTATCGATGGGTATGCTGATCCCGTTCTTCAACCTGATCTTCGGCGTGTCGGGACCCTCGCTGGGGCCCTCGTCCAATCCCCTCATCAACCTGATCCAGGGCTCGATGCAAAACCTGGTGGAATCGCAGGGAAAGGTAGCCGCGCTGCTCTTCATCTGCATCTTCATCATCGTATCGACACTGCTGAAAAACCTCTTTCTCGTTCTTTCCAACTACATCCTCAACCCGCTGAAGGCCCGTATCGTGGTGCGGATGCGCAACGAGATGTTCGACAAGATCCTGCAGCTCCCGATCGGGTATTTCACCGAGAAGCGCAAGGGCGACCTGATCAGCCGCGTCACCAACGACATCGGTGAGGTGGAAAGCTCGCTGATCAGCGCCATCGAAGGCTGGGTGCGCGACCCCATTACCATCATCCTGGCCATGGCGATGCTCCTCAGCACCAGCTGGCAGCTCACCGTGTTCGTGTTCCTCTGCCTCCCGGTGGTGGGCTTTCTCATCGGGCGCACCACGCGCTCCCTCAAGTCGCACAGCTCGCGTCTCGCCGAGCTGTATGGCGAATCGATGTCGGTGCTCGATGAAACCCTCAGCGGCCTCCGCGTTATCAAGGCCTTTAACCTCGAGCGTCTCATGCAGGGACGCTTTCACGGCAACGGCAACGAGCTGCTGCATATGAAGAACCGCGTGTCGCGCCGCCGCGACCTCGCCTCTCCCCTTTCCGAAACGCTCGGCATCGTCGTGTTCTGCGCGATCCTCTACTTCGGAGGCCGTCTCATTCTCTCCGGTGGCATCCCGCTGTCGGCCTCCTCGTTCATTTTTTACCTGGGTGTTTTCTACACCATCATCAACCCGGCGAAATCGCTGGCCAACTCCTTCAGCAACATGCAGAAAGGGCAGGCTGCCATCGGCCGCATCGAGGAAGTGCTGCAAACGGAGAACACCGTCGACGACAACCCCGGCGGCCAGGCGCTCAGCGAGTTCCGCGACCGCATTGAGCTGCGCAACGTTTCGTTCGACTACGACGGCATACCCATTCTCAAGAATATCAACCTGGTCATACCCAAGGGCCACACCGTAGCCCTGGTAGGCTCTTCGGGCGCGGGCAAGAGCACGCTTGCCGACCTCGTGCCGCGCTTCCACGACGTAAGCAGCGGCGAGCTCCTTATCGACGGCGTCGACATCCGCCACTACCAGCTGCAATCGGTGCGCAACCTCATCTCGATCGTAACGCAGGAGCCGATCCTCTTCAACGACAGCATCAGCAACAACATCCGCATGGGCAAGCTCGATGCATCCGATGGCGAAGTGGAGGAAGCGGCACGCATTGCGAATGCCTACAACTACATCGGGCAAAAAGAGCAGGGCTTCGACACCAACATCGGCGACCGCGGCACGAAGCTCTCCGGCGGCGAGCGGCAGCGGCTCACCATTGCCCGGGCCATCGTGAAAAACCCGCCCATCCTCATCCTCGACGAAGCCACCTCCGCCCTCGATACCGAAAGCGAGCGCCTCGTGCAGGACGCGATCAACAACATGATGCAGCACCGCACCTCCATCGTCATCGCCCACCGCCTCTCCACCATCCGTCATGCCGACGAGATCATCGTGCTGCAAAAAGGCGAGATCGTCGAGCGCGGCAACCACGACACGCTGATGGCGAAGGGTGGCTACTATTACCGGTTGGTGCAGATGCAGGAGCTGAAGTAATGTGATAATCTGCTAGTCTGCTAGTCTGCTAATAAATAGAACAAACGTCCCGCCTGTGCGGGACGTTTGCGTAAGATGTAGTTGCCCGAAAGCCAACTACATCATCGTTTGAGCGCGAGGCGCAGGAGCAGGCTCAGGTTGCGGTCGCGGAAGGGGTTGTTGCCCACGAGCGGCTGCCCGTAGCGGAGGTGCAGCGAGCCGGCGGGCAACTGCAGGCCCGCGCCAATCATGGCCTCTGTGCTCGTGCCGCCAAGGCGGCTGTTGTACTGCTCGATGCCACCCGACGGGTTTTGTACAACGTAGTGGAGCTCGCCCGAAAAGTAGCCACCCATCATCAGGCCGCTCTCCAGGAAAGGGCGCTGGCGCGAGTCGCCGAACAGCCGGCGAACGGTCACTTCCAGGTACACTGCTTTATACGACAGTTCGGCGTGCGGAATACGGAGCTCCTTGGTACCTGGCTGAAAGTCGTTGCTCCCGGTAAGCAGCGAAAGCCCCATCCCAATGAGCAGGTTGGTATTCTGGCGCCGCGGGAGGAAGTCGATCCAGGCGCCCACTACGCCCGACAAGGTGTGGACCCTTGCTGCCTGGTCGTAGGGCAGGCCGATGTACTGCGACGCGAACCAACCGCCGGCCTCTATACCGGCACGCACAACCGAGCGCTTTTTGTTGAGGCGTCCAACAACCCGCGCCCTGCCCCCGCTGCAGGCATTGAGCTGCTCGAAATAGCGGATCATATCGGCGGTCTCGTACGACACGTAATTGATATCGGTATGCGCCGCCTCGCCGCAGCCCGCGCGGATACCGAGCCGCTCGAGCTCGTTTCGGTAGCCGAATTGCCCTTTGTCGTACGGGTCTTCGTAGGGCTCGTACACGATCGGCTGCAGTGCCGTATCGCCGATGCCGCGGTAAAAGAAATGTGCCACTTCGAAGCTGTCGGTATACTCGAAGAGATCAGGATTGCCATCTACGAGCTGCTCGAGCAGGAGACCGCCATCGAGGTATACGTTTGGCGTGTAGTCGCTTTTTTGCCGCAGCGATACGGGCTTTGCCAGTACGGGCACGCGCACGTGGTGCCGCTCAAACACGGTGCTGTCTTCCAGCTCCACGCGCTCCAGCGCAGACGCATCAAAGCGGCGCCAGGGACCGGTAGCGCTTTCGGAAAAATCGAAATATTGCGGTGTGAAGATCTTTGGACGGTTGCGGACGTAGCCCCGCAGCGTACCGGATGTCGTTTGCAGGCGGGCACGCGATACCGCATCCAATTGCGCCGAAGCGGTGGCACAGAAAACGAGAAGTGCGAGCAGGAGGTTCAGGGAGCGATGCATGAACGTGATTTACACTAAAATAGGAATTTCCGGAAGTGAACCAACGACGCCGTACGGAAGGCGCCCGAACGTACGGAACAACAAAAAGCCCCCGCGATGGCAGGGGCTATAGTTAGTTGGCTAGTGGCAAAATTCACGCATCGGCAGACGGGCCGGTTATTTCAGCACTTCGCGGGAGATCACCAGCTTCTGGATCTCGCTGGTGCCTTCGCCGATGGTACACAGCTTGGCGTCGCGGTAGTGCTTTTCCACGGGGAAGTCTTTCGTGTAGCCGTAGCCGCCAAACACCTGTACGGCGTCATTGGCCACTTTCACAGCGACTTCAGATGCATAGTATTTCGCCATGGCCGACTCCTTGGTCATCGGCAGCTTGCGCTCCTTTAGGTCGCAGGCCTGGAGGATCAGCATTTCGGAGGCAGCGATCTCGGTGGCCATATCGGCCAGCTTGAAGGCAATACCCTGGAATGATGAAATGGGCTTGTCGAACTGGTGGCGCTCCTGCGAATACTGCAGCGAGGCCTCATAGGCACCCTTGGCGATACCGAGCGAAAGGGCTGCGATGGAGATACGGCCGCCATCGAGGATTTTCATGGCCTGCTTGAAACCGCTGCCGACTTCGCCGAGGCGGTTGGCGTCGGGTATGACGCAGTTCTCGAAGATCATTTCCGCGGTTTCGGAGGCCCGCATGCCCAGCTTGTTTTCTTTCTTGCCGCCGCTGAAGCCGGGGGTTCCGCGCTCCACCACGAAGGCCGTGGCGTTGTCTTTGGAGCGGGGCTCACCGGTGCGGCACATGACTACGGCGATGTCGCCGCTCAGTCCGTGGGTGATCCAGTTCTTGGTGCCGTTGATCACCCAGTTGTCGCCATCACGAACGGCGGTGGTCTTCATATTGCCGGCATCGGAACCCGTGTTGGGCTCGGTGAGTCCCCAGGCGCCGATCCATTCGGCGCTGGCGAGCTTCGGAAGCCACTTGCGCTTCTGCTCCTCGTTGCCGAAGGTCATGATGTGGCCCGTGCAGAGGGAGTTGTGCGCCGCTACGCTGAGGCCGATGGAGCCGCAGACCTTGGCGATCTCGACGATCACGGCCTGGTACTCGAAGTACGAGAGGCCGGCGCCTCCGTATTCTTCGGGCACGAGCACACCCATCATACCCAGCTTGCCGAGCTGCTTGAAGACATCGACCGGGAATTCCTGGCTTTCATCCCACTCCATAACGTGGGGCTTGATATGCTGAAGGGCAAAATCGCGGGCGGTCTGTGCCACCTGCTGCGTGATCTCGGAAAGTTGAAAATTCATATTAGCAATCGTTGTATGCGCGGCGAAGATAAGCGGAGAAAGTTTGGGGCTTTCGGTTTTGGGTTTTCGGTTTTCGGTTTTCGGTTTGGAGTTTACCCGGCATCAGCAGGTTAGCAGATTACCCCATTAGCAGACTACCTGATTAGCAGACTAGCAGACTACCCGGTTAGCAGACTACCTCCAGCCCATCATAGGCCAGGTGCATGCCTTCGGGCAGCTCGCTTTCGATGTCGGCGTGGAGGCCCAGCTGGTGGGAGATGTGCGTGAAATAGGCGTTGGGGATCGCCAGCTCGCGGGTCAGGGCGACGGCTTCGGCGAGGTTGTAGTGCGAAATGTGGGGCTCGCGGCGAAGGGCGTTCACCACCAGCACCTCGGAGCCGCGGATCTTCCCCTTCTCTCCTGCGTCGATCCGGTTGGCATCGGTGATGTAGGTGAAGTCGCCGAAGCGGAAGCCGAGCACGGGCATTTTCAGGTGCCATACCTGCACGGGCGTTACCGGGATATCGCCCACCAGGAAGGGCTCCAGGTCGATGGTTTGCAACTCGAGGTTGGGAACACCAGGGTATTTCTTGTCGGCGAAGGCGTAGGCAAACTCGCGCATCAGGGCCTCCTGCGTCAGGGCGTTGGCATAGAGGCGCATTGCTTCGTGCTGGAAGAAGTTGTAGGCCCGCACGTCGTCGAGGCCGGCGATGTGGTCTTTATGGGGATGGGTGAACAGCACGGCATCCAGGCGCTGCACATCGGCGCGGAGCATCTGGTAGCGGAAGTCGGGCCCCGTATCGACCACCAGCGTGGTCGTTGCCGATTGCACCAGCAGCGCGCTCCGCAGCCGGTTATCGCGCGGATCGTGCGAGGTGCAGACGGCGCAGCGGCAGGCGATCATCGGCACACCCGAGGAGGTACCGGTTCCGAGAAAGGTGAATTTGAGGGGGGGCGCTGCCATTGTAGGCAAATTAGCGAAAGGTTTAGAAGGTTCAGGAGGTTTAGGGACGTTTAAGAAGGTTTAGTTGGTTTAGGTGGTTCAGGTGGTTGCGGAACCCGGCTGTCCGGTTTCAGAACCCTCAGAACCTTGAGAACCATCAGAACCTTCAGAACCCTCAGAACTTTCTGATCCTTCTGAACCCTTCTTAAAATTGAGTTCTTCCTGCGCCGCGCGGTAGCGGCCCATGATCTCGGAGAACCATTTCTTGCTCTCGGGCGTGAGCGCATCCGCGTCGATGCGAAGCTGCGGGATAAGGTCGATCATCGTATTGATACGGCCTTCGAGCGGGAGGAATTTATTCAGCACCACCACTTTCCGGTCTTCGAGGATGCAAAAGCCGCTTTGGAAGGAGCCGCGCTCATAGCGCACGATGTAGCCCGCCTCTTCGGCAACGCCTTCGATCTTGTCGAGCGTGGTTTGCGTGTACTTCATGGGGCGAATTTAGGAAATAGGCCGCAAGCGGCCCTGGAGAGAAGGAACGCAGGTACCGCAAGCGGTACACGCAGATCTGGTACGATTGGTTATGATTTGCTGACGCACGGTCTTCGGCTGCGCTCAGGCCGACCAGTTCGGCTATGCTCACTGTGACACTGTCATCCTGAGCGTAGACGAAGGATGACCTGGTGAGCTTGCCGAACCATGCGTTCTATCTCACTGCCTCCCACTTCCGACTTACTTACTTACCATCTGTATCACGGGCACGATCATCTCCTCGAGCGATACACCGCCGTGCTGGAAGGTGTTGCGGTAATAGTTGACGTAGTGGTTGTAGTTGTTGGGATAGCAGAGAAAGGTGTCCTCGCCGGCGAAGATGTAGCTCGAGTTGATCGTTGGCGAGGGAAGGCCCGCCTCTTTAGGGTCGCGGAACGCGAGTACTTCCTTCGGATCGTAATTGAGGTTGCGGCCATGCTTGTAGCGAAGGTTGGTGGTCGTTTGCTTGTCGCCGATCACCTTCACGGGTGTCTTCACCCGTACGGATCCGTGGTCCGTGGCAAGCACCATGCGGATGCCCTTGTCGCAGACCTTTTTCAGCGCCTGGTAAAGGGGTGAGTGCAGGAACCAGGAGGCCGTGACGCTTCGGTAGCTTTGCTCGTCGCCGGCGAGCTCCTTGAGCACTTCCATTTCCGTTCGGGCGTGCGAGAGCATATCCACGAAATTGTACACGATCACGTTGAGGTCGTTGTGGAGCAGGTTGTGCATGTTCTGCACGAGATCGAGCCCCGCCTGGTTGTTGAGCACCTTGGTGTACGACACTTTCAGGTCGCCCTTTCCCATGGCCTTCAGGTTGGCGCGGAGCAGCTCCTCCTCGCTCTGGTTCTTGCCGCCCTCGTCTTCGTCGTTCTTCCAGTACTGCGGAAACTTCCGCTCGATATCGATCGGGAGGGCACCGGCGAAGATGGCGTTGCGGGCATAGTGCGTCGCCGTGGGCAGGATGCTGTAAAACGTATCTTCCTCCACGATCCGGAACGACTCGGCGAATATGGGCTGGATGGCGCGCCACTGGTCGAAGCGCAGGTTGTCGACGAGCACGAAGAACAGCGGCGTGCCCTTCTGGAGCTGCGGGATCACCTTTTCCTTCAGCAGCGTGTGCGACATTACGGGCCGCGTCTTGGCTTTCGGCGACAGCCAGTCCGTATAATTACGGGACACGAACTTGAAGAACTCGGTGTTGGCTTCGCTCTTCTGCGACTGGAGCACTTCCTGCATCTCCGGCGAATCGCTTTGCTGGAGGCTCAGCTCCCAGCGCACCAGCTCCTTGTAGATCCCCATCCATTCGTTGAAATCGGGGTTGGAGTTGAGCGCCATGAACAGGTTGCGGAACTGCTGCTGGTAGGCCGTGGTGGTCTTCTCGGCCACGAGGCGGCGGTTGTCGATAATCTTCTTCAGCGACAGCCAGACCTGGTTCGGGTTGACCGGCTTGATGAGGTAATCGGAAATCTGCGAGCCGATGGCTTCGTCCATCAGGTTCTCGGTTTCGTTCTTGGTGATAAGCACCACCGGTATCTGGTCGTTGTATTCCTTGATCTTGGCGAGCGTCTCGAGACCCGTGAGGCCGGGCATCGTCTCGTCCATCAGCACCACGTCCACGATGTTCTCCTTGATATAGTCGATCGCGTCAAAGCCGTTGGTAAGCGTCTGCACATCGTATCCCTTGTTCTCCAGGAACTTTTTCTGCGACTGCAGGCTCTCGATCTCGTCATCTACCCATAAAATCTTTGCTAATGCCATTGTATCGTTTTTGTGGTGCCCTGCGGCGCATTTCCAAATGTAGCCTACTACCGCCCTACTTTTGCGTTCTTAACGTTTCCGCATGCCATATGTCCGCAAGATCATCAATGACCCCGTGTACGGCTTTATCACCGTGGATGATCCCCTGATCTTCGACATCATCTCCCATCCCTACTACCAGCGTCTGCGCCGGATTCACCAGATGGCCTTTGCCTCGCTGGTATACCCGGGCGCCGTGCACACACGTCTCCACCATTCACTGGGCGCCTACCACCTGATGGGCCTCGCCCTTGTCGAGTTGCGCAGCAAAGGCGTTGAGATCACGCCCGCCGAGGAGCAGGGTGCCAAGATCGCCATCCTCCTCCACGATATCGGCCACGGTCCCTACTCGCACGCCCTTGAGCGCAAACTGATCCGCGGCGTGCACCACGAGGAGATCTCCGACCTGATCCTCCAGCTGCTCAACGAGCAGTTTGACGGCAAGCTCGATATGGCGATGGCCATCTTCCGCGGCGACTACCCGAAGCAATTCCTGCACCAGCTCGTATCGGGGCAGCTCGATGTGGACCGGATGGACTACCTCACGCGCGACTCCTTTTTCACGGGCGTATCGGAAGGCGTCATCGGCTACGACCGCATTCTGAAGATGCTCACCGTGCACGAGGGCGAGCTCCTGATCGAGGAGAAAGCGATCTTTTCGGTGGAGAAGTTCCTGGTGGCGCGGCGCCTGATGTACTGGCAGGTGTACCTGCACAAGGCGGTGGTGGCGGCGGAGAAAATGCTGGTGCGGATCATCGAGCGGGCCGGGGAGTTGATCAACGCGGGCATCGAGCTCAACGCCGTTTCCAACAACCTCGACTTCTTCCTGAAGGAACACCAGCCCGGCGACAACTTCATCCGCCACCTCGAGAAGTTCGCGCAGCTGGACGACACCGATGTTCTTTGCTCGATCAAGAACTGGTGCGGGCACTTCGATAAAGTTTTGTCAAGATTGTGCAAGGGCCTCGTGGACCGGAAGCTGCTGAAAGTGCGCTTCCAGCGCGAGCCCTTCGCGGACGACTACGTGGCCGGATTGCGCCGCGAAGTAGCCGTCCGGCTGGGCATAACCGAGGAGGAAGCGGCCTATTTCGTGTTTACGGGGGAGGCGCAGAACACCACCTACAACCCCTACGACGAGCGCATACGGGTGCTGTTCAAGGACGGGACGGTGACCGATATCGCCAGCGTCGACAACGCCCTGATCCACCACCAGCTAGCCGCCCCTGTCAAAAAGTATTACCTTTGCCACCTGAGATAAGTCAAAATCGAAAGTCAAAAGTCAAAAGCTTTGGACCTACCGAACCGCTGGATGCCGTTGTCTTTTTTTTGACTTTTGAATTTTTACTTTTTACTTTTAGTACATGCAGTTTACAGCCGCCCAGATCTCTGTATTGCTCAACGGGAAAATCGAGGGGAACGCCGATGCGACGGTTTCGTCATTCGGCAAGATCGAGGAAGCTTCCGAAGGGCAGCTGACCTTCCTGGCCAACCCGAAATACGAGGATTTCCTGTACTCTACGGGCGCATCCATCGCGATCATCAATGAAACCTATGAGCTCCGCCAGCCGGTGGGGCCGACGCTTATCCGCGTACCCGATGCCTACAGCGCCTTCGCGCAGCTCCTGAGCAAATACCAGGAAATGGCCACCCAGCAGATGAAAGGCATCCAGCAACCGAGCTTTATCGCGGAGTCCGCGAAGCTGGGGCAGGATGTGTTCGTGGGCGCCTTCTCCTATATCGGCGAGCATGTCAAAGTGGGCAGCGGCACGAAGATCTTCCCGGGCTCCTTTATCGGCGACAACGTGACCATCGGTGACGGCTGCCTCCTGCACCCGGGCGTCAAGATCTACCACGACTGTGTGCTTGGCAACGGCGTCACGATACATGCCGGCACCGTGGTCGGCGGCGATGGCTTCGGCTTCGCGCCCCAGGCCGACGGCTCCTTCAAGAAAGTACCGCAGATCGGCAATGTGCTGATCGAAGACAACGTGGAGGTAGGCGCCAATACCACGATCGACCGCGCCACAATGGGCTCCACCATCATCCGTGCCGGCGCCAAGCTCGACAACCTGATCCAGATCGCCCACAACGTGGAGATCGGAAACAGCACGGTCATCGCGGCGCAGGCCGGCGTTTCGGGCTCCACCAAGATCGGCGCCAACGTCATGATCGGCGGGCAGGCCGGCCTCGTGGGCCATATCCAGATCGCCGACGGCTCGCGGATCAACGCGCAGAGCGGCGTGTCGAAATCCCTCAAGGAACCTTTCTCCTCGGTAACCGGCTCTCCCGCCGGCGACTATACCAGCGCCCTGCGCAGCCAGGCCGTGTTCCGCAACCTCCCCGAGCTCGAAAAGCGCATTTATGAGCTGGAGAAGATTGTGCGGCAGCTGGCAGCGGAGAAAATCTCAGATGTCAGATCTGAGATGTAAGATCTGGAGTTCCTCCCTCCTTCCTGCTGCTTTGGCGGTTTCTACTGGAATTTGAATGCCTGGGGCTATTCTTTTTCGATGTATTGCACGCTGCAACGAAAATGGCGGTAAGCTCATTTGCTTCCGCAATCAACCGGTCCAGTTCCTGTCCGCTCAGCAAGCCCGCCTCTTTTGAAACTTCCAGCCAGTAAAGTGACTCGTCCGATTCCTCCAGGACAATCTCAATTTTATAGATGAAATCGGCGGTAGACTTCGCACGTCCAGCCGCGCGGTAGTTGGCGCCTACCGATCCAGCCGCACGGATCAACTGTTTGCCCGTTTCGAAGCCGGTGGCGTCCCTCGGAAGCGCACGGCATAAGCGAAGTACATCCACATGAAATTTCCTCGTTCTTGCCTGTAGCTCCGCGCGATTCATATTGTTGCTTTTCGCGAAGCTCCGACTCCCAATAGCCTTGAAAAAGAGAAAAGCCACAGTATTTCCTGTGACTTTTCCTGAAAAATATTGTTGTAAAAAACAGCAGATCACTGTTACCCCGATCTGAGATCCGGAATCTGAGATCTGAGATCTCAGCGCTGAACTCCTACTGCTTCACAATGTTGCAGCATTCTTTCCGCAATCTCCACGAGGTGGTCGAAGTGAATCGGCTTGGTGATGTACTCAACGTCTTTGCCGCGGAAGAAAAGCTTGTCGAGTTCGGAGCTGGAGGTGCTGAAGATGACGACGGGAATATGCTCGAGGCCGGGCTCGCGGCGAAGCTGCTGGAAGGTGCGGCGGCCGTCGAGGCGGGGCATGTTGATGTCGAGCACAATGAGGCAGGGAAGCTCGCCCGTGGCCTTGAGGAGTTGGAGGAGCTCGAGGCCTGCGACGCCGTCCTGGGCGTCGAGGAGCCGGTAGCCGGAGCCGACGCGGTTGAGGGCCTCGCGAAGCAGCTGCAGGTCATCGGCGTCGTCGTCGATGTAAAGTATGCTATGGGTATGCAGGTCGTTTTTCATAGTTCGTCCTGCAAAGTTGTCGCATCGGGTAGTTAAGGAAAGGGAAAGGTCGGCGAAAGGGCCAATACATAAGGCGAACAGGGACGTCAGGAGAGCGCGCCTGTTTCGGGCTCCCTGCAGTAGGACTGGAGGCGGGTGACAAGGGCGAGCCAATCGCTGTAAACGTCGGGCTTCGTGATCAGCTCCACCTCGGGGGCATTGCGCTGCTCGCGCTCCATGAGCTCATAGGAGCTGGAAAAATATTTTACCGGGATGGCGCGGAAGCGCTCGTCGGCCTGGAGGATGGCATAGGTCTCCGGACCGGAGCGAACCGGGTTTTTGAGGTCAAGGAGAATGAGACAGGGGAGCCGCCCTTCGATCCGAAGGCTTTGCAGCAAAGCTTCCCCATCGGGGAAAGTTTGCACCAGCAAACCTGCCGACGTGGCTACTTCCTCAAACAATTCGACATCTTCCTCGTCGTCCTCCACATAGGCTACATACCTCTGGCTGGCGGGTAGGATCAAATTCATACACCCGAGTCGTTGCAATAGGCATGCCGCCACGCTGCGCCGGGCGAAAAAAAGCTGTGAAAACACCTACGGACGGCCCGATCAAAGCCCCTGAGCGACTTATTTTTTACCGCCTTAGGCGACTTTTCCACCGGCGTTGAGCCATGGCCTGCATTCAGCAGCAGATGCAGGTCAGAAGACGGCTACGGACGTTGCCGCTGTGCGGGTGGCGCCGGCAGCCTGGATCCAGTAGATGCCCGGGCGCAGCCCCTCAAACGTAGCGCTGGCGCCGCCGGCGGGGCGGGTGGCCAGCAGCCGTCCGAGCCCGTCATAGAGGCGGCAGGCCGGAAGCTGACGGTCGGACTGCAGCCGCACAAAGCCACGCCCGGCGCTGATGTGCAGGCTGGCGTCGGTGCGGAGGTCGGGCACGGCCGTCGACACGCTGCCGGCGCGGGCGAGCCAGACAGTAGCATTCATGAGCAGGCGCTGGTGGTTTCCGGCCGCGTCGGTAAAATAGCCGTTATAGAGGTTGCAGGCCGGGTTGCCGCTGCCGTCATCCGTTGGCGAGGAGTCGCCGATGGCAGCCACCTTGCCGGCGCCATAGCGGGCGTAAGCCACGAGCACGTTGCTGTTGCCCGCGCTGCTTCCGCTGCGAAACACGACGCCCTTTACCGTGGGGTTGGCGGAGCTGCTCAGGGTCATCGAGGTGCCACTCGACCATTTTACGGACGTGACGTTGCCCCAGGTGCCGTGGATGATGGAGTCGGTGGCGGCTGCCTGCACGTTGCCGGAGGTTTCCGAAAAGCTGGCGAGGTCGAAGCTGATGCCGAAGGGATTGGCGGCAATGCCGTTGCTGCTCATAAGGTCGTTCCAGATCGCCGGCGAGTCCCAGCCGTCGTTGTTGCGATCGCTCTGGTCGTGGTCGGAGATCATGAAGAGTCCGCCGCCGGCCGCCACCCACTGCAGGATGGCCGTTTTTTCGGATGCGCTGAAGCGGATGTTAGGCTCGTCGACAACGAACACCTTGTAGCGCGAAAGATCCTGCGGGTTGCCGGCGTTGTTGAACGTGATCTGCCCGTTGTAGGGGAGCGACTCCACTACGTACCCCTGCTTGGCGCAGTCGACGGCCCAGGCCGAAAGGGCGCCCTCCCAGTATGTTTCCGCCGTGTTGGCACCTACGCCCGACTGCGCCGGGGTTGGGATTTGCTGTGGGTTGCTTGCCGTGTACAACGAGCCGCTGCCGGTTGCGCCGGTTGGATTCCAATCGAGGTTGTGCAGGTCGGCGTCGATCACCCAGTCGGCATTGCCTGCCGATTCGGCCTTGCTGGCATCGAAGAGAATGCGTGTCTGGGCGCACAGGGCGGAGGCGACGAGGCAGCCGCCGATAAACAGTACGGAACGAAAGAACATAGTTAGTTTGGCTTGAAGGCACCGAAGGTACGCCGGCCGGCGCGACGAGTTTGGGCAATAACACTGCGTTAAGTGCGGGCGGCGCGGCCGGTCGATGGCCAGCCCAAAACCGGCACCTGCGGCCGCAACCCGGACGTCGCTTGCAGAGGGCAACCGGGAGGCCGGAAGGAGCCGGCAACCAGCGGGGAGCCGCGGGTCCAAACCGCCTGTTTTTTAACGCTTTCCGCCTTGTCTAACCCGGCCTTTTTCGGTACATTTGCCGTATCCCTCCGGACCCGCTCCCGAGGACCTAATCCCCCACAAATGAGTGATACGTTAGATACCCTGACCGGCAGCCCGGTAGCTGCCTCCCAACCCGCTTACGGCGCCGACAGCATCCAGGTACTCGAGGGCCTTGAAGCCGTGCGCAAACGCCCGGCGATGTACATCGGCGATATCGGCGTCAAAGGCCTCCACCACCTCGTGTATGAAGTGGTCGACAACTCGATCGACGAAGCCCTCGCCGGTCACTGTAAGAATATCCTCGTCACCATCCACGAAGACAACTCGGTGTCGGTGGAAGACGACGGCCGCGGTATCCCGACCGCCATGCACACGAAGGAAAAGCGCTCCGCCCTCGAGGTGGTGATGACCGTGCTGCACGCCGGCGGTAAGTTCGACAAAGACTCCTACAAGGTTTCCGGCGGTCTCCACGGCGTGGGTGTATCCTGCGTCAACGCCCTTTCGACCAAGCTCCATGTCACGGTGTTCCGCGACGGCACCATCTACGAGCAGGAATACCGCATCGGCGTTCCGCAATACCCGGTACGGGCCATCGGCCAGACGGAGAAGCGCGGCACCACGGTGCACTTCTGGCCCGACAACACCATCTTCATCACCGACGTTTACAACAAGGATATCCTCGAAGGCCGTCTCCGTGAGCTGAGCTTCCTCAACAAGGGTCTCCGCATCACCCTCATCGACCTCCGCGAGAAGGACGAAGAGACGGGCCTTACCTACGAGAAAACATTCTACAGCGAAGGCGGCATTATCGAGTTCGTGGAAATGCTCGACTCCAATGCCGGCCGCACGCCCCTTATCCCGAAGCCGCTCTACGTGGAGGGCCGCGACGAGAAGGCCAACGTAGCGGTGGAAGTGGCGATGAGCTACAACGACTCGTACACCGAGCACATCTATTCCTACGTCAACAACATCAATACGATCGAAGGCGGTACGCACGTCACCGGTTTCCGCCAGGCGCTGACCCGCGTGTTCAAGAAGTACGGCGACGAGCAGGGCCTCTTTGAAAAAGCCAAGGTGCAGATCGAGGGCGACGACTTCCGCGAGGGTCTTTCGGCCATTGTGAGCGTCAAGGTTCCCGAGCCGCAGTTTGAAG
This sequence comes from Flaviaestuariibacter terrae, assembly GCF_054777635.1. Taxonomy (NCBI): domain Bacteria; kingdom Pseudomonadati; phylum Bacteroidota; class Chitinophagia; order Chitinophagales; family Chitinophagaceae; genus Flaviaestuariibacter; species Flaviaestuariibacter terrae. The sequence continues at coordinate 1,724,573 of NZ_BAAHAL010000008.1, read as the reverse complement.
GCCAGACGAAGACGAAGCTGGGCAACAACGAAGTGGCCGGTATCGTGAACACGACCGTAGCCCGCGTGATCGAGCACTTCCTGGAGGAAAACCCGAAGGAAGCCAAGAACATCATCCAGAAGGTGATCCTCGCCGCCCAGGCCCGTGCCGCGGCCAAGAAAGCCCGCGAGATGGTGCAGCGCAAGAGCGTGCTCTCCGGCGGCGGTCTTCCCGGCAAGCTTGCCGACTGCTCCGAGCGCGACCCTGAACGCTGCGAGCTCTACCTCGTGGAAGGTGACTCGGCCGGTGGCACTGCCAAGCAGGGCCGCGACCGATCCTTCCAGGCCATCCTTCCGCTGCGCGGTAAGATCCTCAACGTGGAGAAGGCCATGGAGCACAAGATCTACGAGAACGAAGAGATCCGCAACATCTATACGGCGCTCGGCGTAACCGTGGGCACCGAGGAAGACAAGAAAGCGCTCAACATTACAAAGCTGCGCTACCACAAGCTGATCATCATGACCGATGCCGACGTCGACGGCTCGCACATCGCCACGCTGATCCTCACCTTCATGTACCGCTACATGAAAGAGATGGTGGAACAGGGCTATGTATACCTCGCCCAGCCGCCGCTCTACCTGGTGAAAAAAGGAAAGGAAGCGATCTATGCCTACGACGAAGAGCAGCGCAAAGCCGTTATTGAAAAGCTCGGTGGCGGCAACGAAGGCGCCGTCAACATCCAGCGCTATAAGGGTCTGGGTGAGATGAACGCCAACCAGCTTTGGGAAACGACGATGAATCCCTCGACCCGCACGCTGAAGCAGGTAACGATCGACAGCGCCGCCGAAGCCGACCGCATCTTCTCGATGCTGATGGGCGACGAGGTAGCCCCGCGCCGCGAGTTCATCGAAAGCCACGCCAAGTACGCGCGCATCGATGTCTAACGCAATAACCACATTTTCAAAGCCCCGCCCCCGGCGGGGCTTTTTTGTGCCCCGGACTGAAGTCCGGGGCGATAAGCAGACGGCGCTACGCGCCGAAGCGACTTCCTGAACCCTTCTTCGGATTACCTTCGGGCATGCACCGTCTGTTATTCGCTTTTCTCCTTTGCTTTGGTCTTCCCGCGCTCGCCCAGGTCACCCTGCGGGGCACTGTGCTTGACGCAACCAGCGGCCAGCCGCTGCCGGGCGCTTCCGTGTTTTTGAGCAATACCTCCGTAGGCACCACGGCCAACAGCCGCGGAGAATTCGAGCTGCCCGTGCCCGCAGGCAAGTACGACCTGGTGGTCAGCGCCGTTGACCACGAAACCTACAGCCGCGCCCTCGGCAATGAAGGCAGCGCCCCGCTGGTCGTTCGGCTCAAGCCGCGCGTGCAGGAGCTGGAGACCGTAGTAATACAACCCTACGAGAAGAACGGCTGGAAGAAGTGGGGGCAGTTCTTCCTGGACAACTTCATGGGCACTTCCGAAGAAGCGGCGCACTGCATCATCCGCAACAAGGAAACGCTCCGCTTCCGGCTCGACACGCGGGCCAACACGCTAACAGCCGTCGCCCGCGAGCCGCTCATCATCGAGAACAAGCGGCTTGGCTATCGTATCCGCTACCAGCTCGAAGACTTCAGCTTTCATTTCGGCACCCACATCGTGACCTTCTTTGGCTACCCGCTTTACGAGGATCTTGGCGCGGGCAAGGCGCGTACCCACAAATGGGACGAGGCGCGCCGCCGCGTATACGAGGGCTCGATGATGCACTTTATGCGGGCCCTGTACCGCAACCAGCTGATCGAAGAAGGCTTCACCCTGTACCGCGTGCGCAAGATTCCCAATCTCGCTGAAGTAGCCCGCGTGAAGCCGCTCGAAAACGGCCGTCTGTTTTTTCTCCGCAACGGCAGCGAGCTGCGCAGCGACGACCCCGACGACAGCCTCCGTGCCTGGCAGCCGCAGGTGGGCCGCGAGCCCGTGCTGACCGTTGTCGACGGGCATCGTCTCGTTGGCGACAGCCTCGCTTATGCCGGCGACAGCTCAACGGCGGTCCTAGATTTCCCGAACTATATCGTCGTGCTGTACGACAAAGGCAAGACACCCGAGAGCTACCGGAAGACGGTGCGCAACGGCAACTTCGCCATGCAATCGGAGCTCTGCCTGCTCAATGGCCGCCCGGTGCTGGTGGAATCGAACGGTTACTATTACAGCCCGCTCGACCTTATCGCGAACGGCTGGCTCGGGTGGACTGAAAAAATAGGGCGGATGCTGCCATTTGATTACAAGCCCTGAGCACTGGGCCACACGTGAGCCATTCGCTATTGACGTTTTCCCTCGAACTTCGTCATCCGCTTTCGCAACCCGATATTCGTCATTCGATTTCGTTATTCGTTATTCGATATTCATCTTATGTACACTCCCTCCCCCACCCGCTACACGAACATGGAATACCGCCGCTGCGGCCGAAGCGGCCTGAAGCTGCCCGCGCTTTCGCTGGGCCTCTGGCACAACTTCGGCGTCGACGACGACCTGGCGCGTTGCCGCAACATCGTGCACACGGCCTTCGACAGCGGCATTACCCATTTCGACCTTGCCAACAACTACGGACCGCCGCCGGGCGGCGCTGAGACGACTTTCGGAAAGATCCTCAAGCAGGACCTGCTGCCCTACCGCGACGAGCTCGTGATCTCCACCAAGGCCGGTTACGAGATGTGGCCCGGGCCCTACGGCGACTGGGGCTCGAAGAAATACCTCGTTGCCTCTATCGACCAGAGCCTGCGCCGCACCGGCCTGGATTATTTCGATATCTACTACCACCACCGCCCCGACCCGGGTACGCCGCTCGAGGAATCGATGGGCGCGCTCGACAGCATCGTGCGGCAGGGCAAGGCGCTGTACGTAGGCATCTCCTCGTATTCGGCCGATGAAACCGCAAGGGCCGCCGCGGTGCTCCGCAACCTGGGCACACCCCTGCTGCTGCACCAGCCCCGCTACTCGCTGCTCGATCGCTGGGTGGAAGGCGGGCTTCTCGACACGCTGGAGCGCGAAGGCGCCGGCTGTATCACCTTTTCGTCGCTCGCCCAGGGCCTGCTGACCGACAAATACCTGCAGGGTATTCCGCCCGACTCGCGCGCCGCCTCCAACCGCGGCAACGGCGCGCTCGAGGCCGGCTCGATTGCCCCTACCCTGCTTCAGAAAGTTCATGCGCTGCACAACATCGCCGGTTGCCGTGGCCAGTCGCTGGCCCAGATGGCGCTGGCCTGGGTGCTCCGCGATCCGCGGATCAGCTCGGTGATCATCGGCGCCAGCCGTGCCGAGCAGGTGCTCGACTCGGTACGTTGCCTCCAGCGCCCGCAGTTCGACCCGGAAGAGCTTGATGCCATCGAGGAAGTGCTTCAAGGGGGAGAAAACTGATCGTTGAAAATATTTTGGTCCCCGTTTTGCGGGAATACCGTAGATTTAATTCTCACAAACACTTTAAAACCTGACCATATGGCTGACGTAAATCTCACCGCTTATAATGTCAAAACCAAAGAGAAGAATGTTCCGATCCAGGACGCCGTAGTGACCAAAACAGCCAAAGGCGCCTACATGGTGCAGGGCCACGACGGAAAGGGCAACAAGCTCACGACCCTGTGCAACGAAGAAAAAGCGCTCGCCGCCATCAAGGCCGGTGTCGCCAAGCAAGGCTGGTAAGAAGCCTTACAGTTTTGCAGTTTATCAGTAAAATGGTTACCCGGTAAGAATTGCTGAAAAGCGATGCTTGCTTCCAAGCCGGCCTTCCTTAGGGATGCCGGTATACAAGAAAAGGTGCTCTTTGCAGGGCACCTTTTCTTTTTGCTTATTGCTTGTAGAGGCGGAACGACTGGACAGCGCCGGGGCCTTCGGCCTGCAGCAGGTAAACGCCCGCCGCTGCGCCCCCGAGCTGCACCGATTCCTTTTCGACGTACCCGCTCGCAGTGCGGCTCCATTGCCGCAGCAGCCGGCCCTGCCCGTCGTAGAGGCGGAAGCGCACCGTTTCGCCATCGGCCGCACGGAACGACAGGTGGAAAACAGCTGCCGACGGGTTGGGGTACAGCTGCCATACATAGCTGTCGCTGAACAGAACCGGGCGGATGGCCGAGAACTGGTACGTGCCATCGGCATTGCGTACCCGCAGGCGGTAATAGCAGGTGCCGGTCTTGCCCGGCCGATTGTCGAGGTACTGGTAGTGGCGCCCCGTGCTGCTGTTGCCCAGGCTGACCACCGAACCGATAAGATGGTATTGCCCGCGCTGCATGGCCTCGTCGCCGTCGGCCACTTCCACATCGTAGCGAAGCACACTCTCCTCGAAGCCAAGCTCCCAATCGAGGCGGGCGGCCGTCTCCACGCGTCGGGCGCTGAATGATACAAAGCGCACCGGAAGCGGCGCCTGCTGCACGCCGCCCGAGTTGAACCAGAATTCCGAAAAATCCTTCACCCGGAACTCGGCGTAATAGCCGCTTCCGTAAGGCACGATACTCCGCGCGGCCGACCCGTAGAACGACCAGCTGCCGCCGTTGTTGTTGGCAAGGCTGTTGTCTTCCTGCGCTGTATTGCTGTCGGTGTATTTCGAAACGCCCAGGTCAAAGGCAGTCGAGGGCTTCGCGCAGTTGGCGCAGCCGCTCGCGTTGATCAGCAGCTCCGACTCGCGCTCACTGAAATACAGGCGCACGGTCACCGAATCGGCAAGGTTGCGGTGCGCGGGCTTGATGGTAAAGCTTCGGCCGAGGTAATACTGGTTGCTCGTATAGTGCGAGGCCGTCGTGTCGATGTATACCTGCACGTCGGTTGTGCCGAGGTCCTGGTTGTTGGGCAGGATCGACGCAACGCGCTTCCCGCCGCTGCTGAAGTGGATCCAGCTGTTGCCCCAGACACTGTCCTGCAGGGGCGCGCCGGGCGTCGGGCCGGTAAAGAGACCGCCGTCGTCGTAGATATGAATGTCGTCGATGGCAATGCCTTCGCGGCTTGTCGACTCATCGGAGTGCATGGCGAAGCGCAGGCGCAGCTCGGAGGAGCCCGCCGGAAGCGCGTAGGTGGCCACACGCCAGGTTGTGTAATTCGTGCGGCTCCACACGTTGCTGCCGGTCTTGTTGTACCAGTTGGTGCCGCCGTTATAGGCGCCCAGCTTGGTCCAGGTGTTGCCGTCGGTCGAATACTCCACCCAGCCTGCATCGCATACGGTACTGCCGCAGTCTTCGAGGTCGAGTACGATGCCAAAGCTCAGGGTGGGATTCGTAAGCCCGCTTACATTGAAGCAGGGCGAGTAGAGGTAGGAGTCTTCGCGATCGTTGTAGTTGCCGGCGAGACGCGTTTTCCAGGCATTGACGCCCGAAGCCGCGCGGCCGATCTTGGGCGACTGCGGTGTGCCGAGCTCCCAGGACGAATTGGTTCCGCCGCTGTACCAGTAGCCTGCGCCACTTTCAAAATTTTGCAGGTACGGGAAGCTGCTCACGACCGGCTGGTTTACGACCGCAAGGGTCAGCGTATCGTTCTTGTGCACGTCGTCGCCGGGCATATCCACGAGCACCCGCACGGTATGAGTGCCGAGGGCAGATAGATCGGCCGTAGTGCTAAACGTGTGAACGACGGTGGCATTTGCCGCCACGCTCGGATAGGTTTCGCTTACCCAGCCACCGCCGTCGATGCTGTAGCGCAGGGGCACATTGGTGAGCGTACCGAAGGAGCTGTTGCGGATCGCGGCCGATATCGTGCTGCTGGCGCTGAGGCCGCAGGCGCTCGGGGCCGGGGAGAGAATGCCGAGTACCTGCATGTCGTTCGCTGCGGTATACAGCTGCACATCGTCGAAGCTGTAGCCGTTGCCGCCATAAATGTCAACAGCCGGATAAGAGCCGTACTGCCCCCAGCGCACCTGGAAGCTGGAGCTGAAGTTCTGCCCCGCAGCCGACAGCAACCGCGATATCTCGATACCATGTACCTCCGTTTCGCTCCCGGGCTCGCCGCCGTTGACGCTGAGGTCATATACTTCCACCCAGGAAGCGGCGTCGTTGCCGCGGATCCAGACCTTGTTGGCGCTGTTGCTCGACTGCCCATGGTTGCGGAACACGAAGCCAAGGCGCAGGTCGTTGACGGTGGCGTCGTAGGCCGACAGGTTGAAGGTGCCGATCAGGTAGTTGGTGGTATTGCTGCCGTTGAAGCGGTCCATGTCGAGCGTCACGGCACGGTTGCCCGAGTGGGCAAAACCGGAGTTGACAAAGCTTCGGAGCCGCGCATAGCCCGAGTTGCGCGAGAAGTCGAAGTGATCGTCGCCCTCGAGGCCCGTCTGGTCGTAGCGGTAGCTCGTGTTGGCAAGTGTCTCGAAATCATCGGTGAAAGGCAGCGTCAGCACGGGGTTGGCCAGCTGCTTGATGGTGACGGTCAGTGTATCGTTGGCAGCCAGGTGATCGGTAGCCCAGTTCCTGACAACGGCCTGGATCACATAGGACCCGGCGGCGTTCATGTCGACCTTCGTTACGAAGTTATAGTTGTAGATCGCGCCGGCGCTGATCGTTGCGCTCACGGGCTCGGTCACCCAGCTACCACCATTGACGCGGTACTTCATGTCGAAGCCGCTGATGGCGACGTCGTCCAGGTTTTTGACCTGGACGGAAACAGTGCTCAGCGAGGAGAGCGCGCTGCTGGTATTGAGGCGGCCGTTGGCAGGGCCGGTAACCGCATACAGTTTCAGGTCGCCGTCCGAAATGCCCGCCCCACAGGAACCCGTGTAGGGCTGCCGCGATTGGGCCACGGAGCGTCGCCCTGCATTGCCGTTGATCCGCGGCCGCACCGCCACCCAATAGGTTGTGTCGACGCTGAGGCCGCTGAGTACATAGCTGGTGGACGTCGTTGTGCCCATCGATTGCATTGCGTCGCCGCGCAGCATCATCACTTCATAATCGGTGGCCCCGCTGACGGCGGTCCAGCTGAAATTGATATAGCCCTCGCACTGGCTGGCGGTGGCGGCCATCGTCACAACCGGCAGCGCGGCGATCACAAAGGCGTTGCTCGTGCTGCTGGCGCCGGTGCCCGATTGCGTAATGCGGATGCGCGCCCCGTCGGTAGCTACGGAAGGGACCGTCCAGGTATAAATACGGCGCGCGGGATCAAGGCCGCTGGCGATGGTACTCCAGGTCGCGCCGTTATTGCTGCTGAATTCGAGCGTAAAGGTGGATGCGGGATTGCCGTATGCTTCCCAGCTAAGCTTCATGACATCGCCCGGTGCCCAGCCTTCGCCGCCTACCGGGTTGCTGATCTGGACGGAAACCGGGAGCGGGTCCCACACGAGCTGGTAGGCCTGCCCGCCGTTCTGTGTGATGGAAGTGCCCTTCACCCGAACCGTATAGTTCCCGGCGGGCGGGTTATCGATCACTACCTGCTCGAGGTTATTGAGGTGGTCGGCGCCGGTAAATGCGGCACTGCCCAGCGCGCCCATGGAAGTATCGAGGCGATACGGAAGCTGGGCATTGTTCGACAGGTCCACAACCTCGAGGTCGAGGTCGTTCACGAGTGCCTTCGAAGCAATGAGCGAAGCCGCGGGGTCGTGCCAGTAGAGAAGTACTTTGAGTTGCGCCGTATTGGCGGGCACGGTGATGCTGTGGGTGTTGGTAGCGGCCGGCGCGACGCTGGCCGAAACATAATGCCCGTTCTCGAGCATGTCGACGCTGCGGAGCAGGTTCATCCAGCCATAGCCGTAGTTGTAGTCGGGGCCGTCGGTACCGCGGTCGGTGGACCCGTTGCACAGGAGCGCTTTGATTAGAGCACCCTTCGGGTTGGCGCCGCCCTGCAGCTGCCGGTAGCGCTGGATAAGCAGTCCCATTCCACCCGCAACCGCCGGGGCCGACATGCTGGTGCCCTGGTTGCTTCCGTACGTGTTGCCGGCGACGGCGGAGATCACCGCCTGGCCCTGCGTTACGATCTCGGGCTTCACGCGGCCGTCGCGCACGGGGCCGCGGCTGCTGAAGGTCGACACGAGGCCGGAGTCGGTGCTGGCGCCGACCGTAACGACGTTCTTGGCGCTCTGGTAGCCGCCGTATACGGTATGGTAGCGCTGCGGAAACGGCGAGCAGGTGCTGCTGCCGCTGTTGCCCGCGGCAAATACGTGGGTGAGGTCCGGCAGGTCGTAGGCCTGCTGGTCGAGTGCCTGCGCGTAGATGTCGTACAGGCCCATATACGAGCACTCCGCGATGTTGCCGTACGAGTTGTTGGTGACCAGCATGCCGTAGTCGTTGTAGTAGGTGGCGGCGTTGCTGAGGATACCGGAGTAAAACGAGGAAACGATCGTCGCCTTCGGTGCCATGCCGCTGTACAGCTCGTTGACGATGCCGGCACCGGCAAGCGTTCCGGTGGTATGATAGCCGTGGCTGGTTTGCGTAACGACGGCGCGGTCAATCAGGCGGCCGCTGAAGTCGGGGTGGCTTTGCACGTCGGCGTCGTCGCCGATGCCCAGCACCACGCCTTCGCCGTTGAGGGCGCGGCCGCCCTGTGCCAGCGGCGCGTTGAGCACGTTGGCACGCGCACCGGAGCGGTTGTTGAAATTGAGTCCCTGCACCGGCTGCTCGGCCTGCACGTAGTCAACGATGGGAAGACCGGCAAGCTCGCGCAGGCGCGCGAAGGGCAGCTGCAGCCCGACAATACGGTAGCTGAGCCAGTCGCGGCCAGTGATGAAAAAGGCCCGTCGCCCGAATTCGGCGAGCGCGTCGCCCACGGGTACCGCGTCGGGAATGCGTACCAGCACATTGACGGTGCCGGTTACTTTGACTGCCCAGGTGGGCGGCAGCGGGCCGCTCAGCATCGGGTCGAGCTTCTGGAGCGGACTCAGTGCCCAGAGGCCGCGAACACCGCCACTGGCAAGCACCGAGCGCGAAAGCGGCATCCGCACGCTGGCGGTATAGGCCCCGTAGGGTACATACTGGAGCAGCTCGATCCCGGCGCCCGAGAGATACTTGCGCTGCTCGGCCGTTGGTATCTGGTAAAACTGGAGTACAAGGTAGGCGCGGCCGGCGACCTTGGGGAGGCTGCGGTTGAGGGAGTCCACGAGGGGGCCGCTCAGCGCGGGGACGGGCTGCGGGCCTGTTTTGAGCTGGAGTGCGGGCGCGGCTTCCTGGCCGCCGGCAATGACGGCAATGGCAAGCAGCAGTAAGGTCAGAGTCTGGCGTAGGTGCTTCATGGTGATCCGTAAATAAATGTACGAAAAGGCACCCGGACCCGGTTGTCCCTTCGGTGAAGCAGCGGATTTTGAAGATTTTCTTTTCCAGCCCCGCGGAACGCGGGGTTCAGGGTCCCCATGGGCTTTGCCTGTAGCGAGGTAGCATGTCGGTTGGGGGTCCTTCGACAGGCTCAGGAAGACAGCTTGGATTGCCCAATCACCCCATCAACCCATTACCAGCGCGTGCATCCGCTGGAGGAAACTGTGTACTTCGTTCATGCCGCGCACCGGCTCTGCAACGAGCAGGAACAGCTTGCCCACCTGCTTGAGGTGTGCCTTGTTGGTGCCGGTCTGGAGGAAGTCGAGGATGCGCTTGAAGAGGTCGCTTTCGAAGTAGGGTGAGTCGGGGCGGTTGATGAAAAAGCACTTGAGGGTTACGTCGCGGAGCAACAGCTTCTCGAAGCCGAGGCTGACGGCGAGCTTGCGCACACGGACGGTCATGAAGAGGTCCTGCACCTGCGGCGGTATGGGCCCGAAGCGGTCGCGGAATTCCTCTTCCATCGCCAGCAGCTCTTCCTCGCTGTCGCAGTTGTCGAGGCGCGAGTACAGCGCGAGGCGCTCGGTGATACTCTCGACGTAATCGTCGGGGATCAGAATCTCCTGGTCGGTGTCGATGGTGCAGTCCTGCACGTAGTCGTCCTGCTTCGTGATCTCTTCCTTGAAAAGGTCTTTGAACTCGGTGCGTTTCAGCTCGCGGATGGCTTCCTCGAGGATCTTCTGGTAGGTTTCGAAGCCGATCTCGGCCATGAAGCCCGTTTGCTCGCCGCCGAGCAGGTTGCCCGCGCCGCGGATGTCGAGGTCGCGCATGGCGATCTGGAAGCCGGAGCCCAGGTCGGAGTGCTGCTCGAGGGTTTGAAGGCGCTTGCGGCTGTCGGTGGGCAGCGTGCTCATCGGCGGCGCCAGCAGGTAGCAGAAGGCTTTCTTGTTGGAGCGGCCCACGCGTCCACGGAGCTGGTGCAGGTCGGAAAGCCCGAACTGGTGGGCGTTGTTGACGATGATGGTGTTGACGTTGGGGATGTCGACGCCGCTCTCCACGATGTTGGTGCACACGAGCACGTCGTACTTCCGCTCGATGAAGTCCATGATCCGCTCCTCGAGCTCGTGGCCTTCGAGCTGGCCATGTGCCCAGCCGATGGAGAGGTCGGGACAGAGGCCCTTGATGTGCGCGGCCATCTCGGCGAGACCCTGGATGCGGTTGTGGATGAAGAACACCTGTCCGCCGCGCTCCGTTTCGAAATACACCGCCTCGCGGATAAAGTCTTCCTGGAACACGCGCACCTCGGTCTGGATCGGCTGCCGGTTGGGCGGCGGCGTGTTGATGATGCTCAGGTCGCGGGCGCCCATGAGCGAGAACTGGAGCGTGCGCGGGATGGGCGTTGCCGTCAGCGTGAGCGCGTCGATATTGGTACGCAGCGTCTTGATCTTTTCCTTGTGCGCCACGCCGAACTTCTGCTCCTCGTCGATCACGAGCAGGCCGAGGTTCTTGAACTTGACGTCCTTGCTGAGGATGGCGTGCGTGCCCACGAGGATGTCGATCTTTCCTTCCTCGAGCCGCTTGAGTGTTTCCTTTTTCTCCTTCGCGCTTTTGAAGCGGTTGATATAATCGACCGTTACGGGGAAGTCGCGGAGGCGATCGCTGAAGGTCTTGAAGTGCTGGAAGGCAAGGATCGTGGTGGGCACGAGCACGGCGGCCTGGCGGCCGTCGACAACCGCCTTGAACGCAGCGCGCACGGCGATCTCGGTTTTGCCGAAGCCCACGTCGCCGCACACGAGGCGATCCATCGGTGAATTCGACTCCATGTCCTTCTTCACATCGGCCGTGGCCTTGCTCTGGTCGGGCGTATCCTCGTAGATGAACGAGGCCTCGAGCTCGGTCTGCAGGTAGTTGTCGGGGCTGTGCGCAAAGCCTTGCTGGGCCTTGCGTTGGGCGTATAGCTTGATGAGGTCGAAGGCGATCTCCTTGACCTTGGTCTTGGTCTTTTCCTTGAGGCGGTTCCACACGTCGGAGCCCAGCTTGTTGACCTTGGGCACGGAGCCTTCCTTGCCGGTAAACTTGGCGATCTTGTGGAGCGAGTTGATATTGACGTAGAGGATGTCGTTGTCCTTGTAAATGATCCGCACGGCTTCCTGCAGCTTGCCGTTCACATCGAGCTTTTGCAGGCCGCTGTACACGCCCACGCCGTGGTCGATATGCGTTACATAGTCGCCGGGCTGCAGCTCGCGGAGGGTGCGGAGCGTGAGGGCCTTGTTCTTGTTGTACGCCTGCTTCACCTTGTACTTGTGGTAGCGCTGGAAGATCTGGTGATCGGTGTAGCAAACAAGCTTCAGGTCTTCGTCGATAAAGCCTTCGTGGATCGAGATGGCCTGCGGCTGAAACTGGATCTCTTCGTTGAGGTCCTTGAAGATGGTGTACAGGCGCTCGAGCTGCCGCGGGTTCTCGGCAAACAGGTTGAGCGCAAACTGCTTTTTCTCCCAGTCTTTCAGGTCACGGATCAGCAGGTCGAACTGCCGGTTGAAGGCAGGCTGCTCCTTTGTATGGAATTCGATCTCTTTATCGATCGGGCTTTCGGGGCGCTGCGGACCAAAGTGCAGCAAGTGCCGGCGCCCGAGCTCCTCGCGGAATTGCTGCGGGCTGATGAAGTCGGCAGCGGTTACCTCGCGCTTTTCGAGGCGGTCGTCCTCTTCCTCCTTATCCTTATCGGTCTTGCCGGCGCGCAGCTCGAGGAAGAGATTCAGGTCTTCTTCGGCCGTCAGCAGGTGCTCGTGCGTCAGCTCCTCGTCCTGGATCCACACGACGGTATTGGGCGCCAAGAATTCCAGCAGCGACACTTTCTCCTCGTCGCTGAATTGCGTTTCGACGTTCGGGATGATCGATACCTGCAGGAGGCGGCGCTCGGATAGCTGCGTTTCGGGATCGATGATGCGGATGGAGTCGATGTCGTTGCCGAACAGCTCCACCCGGTAGGGCTTCTCGTTGCCGAAGGAGTAGATATCCAGGATGCCGCCGCGCACCGCGAACTGGCCGGGCTCATATACGAAGTCGGTACGCTCGAAGCCGTAGCTCACGAGCTTTTCGTAAAGGGCATCCGGCTGGATCGTGTCGTTGGTCTTGAGGTGAATGACCGACTCCGACACCGTGCGCGACACAACAACTTTTTCAAAAAGCGCCTCGGGGTAGGTTACGAGGGCACCCGCGCGGTTGCCGGCGGCGGCCGCGAACTTCATCAGCGCCTCCGTGCGGAGCATCACGTGCGACGAATTGAGGAGGCGGTAGTTCTTGCGGTTCTTGAACGAAGACGGGAAGTAAAAGATATTGAGGGCGTCGGTAAGGCTTTCGAGCGTGTTGTGAAAGTAGGCCGCGTCCTCGGCGTCGTTGCAGATGAGCAGGTGGTTGATCTGCGAGCAAACCGGATGCAAAAAAAGCGAAGCCGCCACGAACTGGCTGCTGCTGCCCCGGAGGTTGCGGAGCAGGAAGCGCTGCGGTTGGGCCATGCTGATCCCCTCCGCCAGTGAAAAAACCTGGGGGGTACTTTGGTAGGCCTTAAGCAGGTCGGATACACTCATTCGCGAGGGGCAAAAATAGGGGGAGGCCAGTTGGCAGTGTACGTTTTGGGCTTTACGATTGACGTTTTGGGTTTTACGTTTTACGTTGGGGTTTCCGGTTTGGGATTGGAGAACGGGCATAGCGCAAAAAGTCCCGGCCTTTCGGACCGGGACTTTTTATGAGGAGTTGCCGAAGTCGTGGCAACTGGAAAATGAAAAGGGAAAACGGCTCTACCGGATCACCTGCTGCACGAAGATCTCGCCCTTGTCGCCGGTAACCCGTACCACGTAGGCACCGTGGGCCCAGCGATCGGTGGGCAGCTGCGTCAGGCTGTAGGCGCGGGTTTCGCGGTGCACGAGGGCGCCGCGCGTATCCCATACCTCGATGTTCATCCGGCGGATGTTGAGCGTTCCCGGCACGATCGTGATGCGGTTGTTCGCGCCCGACACGTAGCGGATAAAGTCGCGGGTGGCGGTCACGTTGCTTACGCCGGTAGCCTGGGTGAGGTTGGCCGTCCAGAGGCCGCGGCCATGGGTAGCGGCGAGCACGAGGCGGTCGGAAGCACGGTATTTCAGCATGTACACCGGGGTGTTGGGGAAGTTGGCGTAGGGCGTCCAGGTAGTGGCGGCGCCGGCGAGCGAGGTTGTAAACCACACGCCGAGGTCGGTGCCGATCATCATGCCACCGGAGCCGTTGCCGGCGCCATTGGGCTCAATCCCGGCGGGAACGAACATGGACCAGTACACCGGCATGTCGGGCAGGTTGCCTTCCACGCTGGTCCAGGTGGTACCGCTGTTGGTGGTTTCCCAAAGGCTTACCACCCCGAAGTTGGACAGGGTCACCACAAGGTGGGCGGGGTTAGCCGGGTCGATCTCGATCGACGAAACCGCCGCATTGGCCACCGAGCCGGTGATCTGTACGTTCACCGAAACCGTAGGCGTTGTGGCGTTAGCATTGGTGAGCTTCAGCAGCTGCGGCTTGGCCGAAGCGAACGAGCAGCCGAGCCATACCGTGTTGGCCGCGGAGGGATCGACGCGAACCGCGGTGACCTCGCGGCTTCCCATTACCGAAATGGTGCGGGTTGCGCGGCCCGGCGTGCCGGTGAGGTTGCTGATGACCGTCAGCTTGTTGGCATCGTCGCCGCAGTAAAGCACCTTGGCGGCATCGTCGAGGTCAGTGGGGTTGATGAATTGTCCGGTCGAGGAAGTATTTCCTGTCAGGGCCTGGAAGTTGGAGCCGTTGAGCGAGCGGTAGTAGGAGTTGCCCACGTACGCAGCGATCTGGAGGTTGCCGTCGGTCTGGTCGATGTGGGGGATACCTCCGTCGCCGCCTACGACAGCCGCTGTAGCGTTAATGCCGGCGGTAGTGAAGCGCTGGGTGTTGTTGTCCTGGGCACCGGCGAGGAAGTAGTTCGTGTTCGTCGGGTGGAAATCGGCGCCGTAAAACTGTGTTACGTTGTAGCTGTTGTTCTTGTTTTCAAAAAATGCGGAGGCGCCGTCGGCGGGGTTGTTCGATACGAAGATGCCACCGTCGTTGCCCGCGATGAGGCGGTTGGAGTTGACGTATACGAGCGCGTGCTGGTCGACGTGGATGGAGCCCGAGATACGGGTCCAGGTCTGGCCACCGTCGGCGGAGCGGGTGATGTACGCGCCACCGGCCACGAGTACGTCGGCGTTCGACGGGTCAACAGCCGCAATGAGGTTGTACCAGGTTTGCGAAGCCGCTCCGTTGTTTACGTCGATCGGGGCTACCATATTGGTCCAGGACTGGCCGCCGTTGTCGGAGCGGAATGCTTCCGTCACCTGCGAGTTGGTGCTGTCCTGCGCGAGGAGGTAGAGGCGGTTCGGATCAGAAGGAGCGACGGCGAGCTCGCAGCGGTTGGTGGCTACGGAGAACGTCGGCGTAACATCAACCCAGGTGCCTACGGTGCCGGTGTTGGCGCCATTGGAGCCCGACGACTTGATGACGATTGCGGAGGAAAAGATGCCGAGCGTTGCGTACACGTCGCCGTTCGAGGCTACCTCGAGGTCGGCGCCGCGGCCGGTGCGGTAGTTCAGTTCCGTCAGCGGGAGGCCGGCGACCTGGGTCCAGGTGGCGCCGTTGTCGGCGGAGCGCATGATGCCGCGGAAGGCGGTGGCCGAGTTGCGGAGCGATACATAGAGATTGCCGCTGTTGTCCTGAACCAGGTCCTGGCAATATTCGAAATCGGTGGTCGCCGGGAGTACGTTCCAGGTAAGACCGCCGTCGGTCGACTTGAAAATACCGGCGCCCTTGACACCGTCGACGTTGAACCAGCCTTCGCCGGTGCCGGCGTAGATAACGCTGGCATTCGTGCGATCCTGCACCAGGCAGGTGACGGCGAGGTTGTTCATGCGGTCGGCTACAGGCGTCCATTGCACGGGGGCCGAAAGGAAGTTGGTGCTGCGGAAGATGCCTCCGCTGACGGAGGCTGCCAGCACGGTGTTGCCGGTGGCATCGGCGCGGTCAACGAGGATGGCGCGGGTGCGGCCGCCCACGTTGCTGGGGCCACGCTCCGTCCAGGGCAGGGATGCCGTGCGGCCGTTGGCGATCAGCGAGCGGCGCGCCTGCTCGGCGCTGAGGAGGCGGGAGGAAGGAACGGTGTTGAGCTCCGGGTCGCGGGTCATCAGGAACTGCTGGCGCTTGGCGAGCTCCATGCCATCCTGCTCGAGGCGCTCTTCACGCTCTTCGGTTTGCTCGGCACGGTAGGCGGCATAGCCAAAATAGGTTGCGGCACAAACCGCCAGCGCGGCAGTGGCCTTGATCAGGGACTTCATAGTAGACATAACAGGATAAGCAGTTCGGGTTGGATGAACGTATGTTTTGGAAAAATCTTATTTAAGAAATGCTTAGTAAACTCTCAAATTTACAGAATATCACAGCGTAAACCCGCTCCCATGCGTAAATTTTTGACCCTGCTTGCCCTCTCGTTCGCCCTGGCGGCGTCGGCCCAAACCGGCGCCAGCGTTTCTCTTTACGGCTTCGCACGCCCCTCCCACCCCGGGATCGTTCCGCCCAATTACCCCAATGCCACGCTGATGGACTACCGCATTTTCGTGGCCCATGCAGCCGGCGCCTTCCGCATCACGGGGCTGCGCATCGGCGGTAAACCATACGCTTTCCGGAGCCAGGTGGTTGCCAGCCCGGTGACGGTCGAAAACGGCAACCTCCCGCAGCAGCCGCGTACCGATACGCTGGTGCCGCCCACAAAGCGCATTGTGGAAGAAGTGATCCTGCCCAGGGGGCCGGTGCGCCCGGGCGCAGGCGCGCTGCAGCTGCGGTACACCTGGAAGGGGAAAGCCTATGTGAAAACGTTGAAGTCCTGGAAGGAGCTCGAGCCGATCCTCCACGAGTGAGATAGAAAGTGGGATGTAGGATCTCGGATGTAGGATGTAGGATGTCTGATCTCGGATGTCGGATCTTTCGGGCGTTGGGGTAAAAAAAAGAGGGCCGATAAGAATACCAGCCCTTTTAACCTAAACCGTCCGACAAAAAGTATGTTGAGTTCGACTCTTCTGTTTGTAACTAGCGCTGAATCAATGTTTCATGTATCGTTGCGCTACATGGATATAATTTTCAAGCACTATGCCAATATCGGCTAGCGCCGGGTTTAAAATCAGTGGCGGCCCCGATTAAAACATGAAAAGGCCCGCTTTAACGCATTTTTGTAGCTTCACATAAAGACGGAAGCTATGCCGCTGCAACCCTGGCGAAAAGGAATCGTTACCCGCATTGAGCAGGAGACCCGCAATACGCGCCGCTTTTGGGTAAAAGTGCCCGAAGTAGAGCAATTTGACTTTTTACCTGGGCAATTTGTTACCCTTGATCTCCCCATCCACGAAAAGCCCAACCGGCGCTGGCGCAGCTATTCGATCGCCTCCTGGCCCGATGGTAGCAATGAGTTCGAGCTGCTCATCGTTCTCCTGGAAGGAGGAGCCGGCACGACGTACCTCTTCAACGAGATCACAACAGGCTCCGAGTTGCTGCTCCGCGGACCGCAGGGTGTATTCACGCTCCCGGCGGTTATCGAGAAAGACCTCTTCCTGGTATGCACCGGCACCGGTATCGCCCCCTTCCGGAGCATGCTCCAGCACATCCGTCGTACGGGCCTCGAGCACCATAACCTCTATCTCATCTTCGGCACCCGCGAAAAGGCCGACCTGCTGTACGAAGAAGAAATGCGGCAGCTCGAGCGCGACCTGCCCCGCTTCCGCTATCTCCCCACCCTCTCCCGCGAAAGCTGGGAAGGCTGCTGCGGCTATGTGCATGCGGTGTACGAAGACATCGTGCTCACCCAGCAATCCACCCTGGGCCACTTGCCGCATGCGCGCTTTTACCTCTGCGGCTGGAAGGCGATGGTCGATGAGGCCCGGCAGCGCATCGTGCAGCTTGGCTTCGACAGGAAAGATGTAGAGCTGGAGCTGTACGGATAACCGGTTTCGAGCGTCATTGCGCGCGCAGCGAAGCAATCGGCATCACGCGGAGCCGATTGCTTCGGTCCACTTCGTTCTCCTCGCAATGACGCCCTACATTCGCGGCATGTTTGTCCTCCTCAAAGTCATCCTCTGGTTTTTCCGCCCGCTTATCTGGGTGATCGTTTTGTTTGCCTGGGGGCTGCTGACCAAAAAGCCGCTTCGCAAGCGCCGCCTGATCGGCGCGGCCTTCGGACTCCTGCTCTTCTTCAGCAATCCCGCGATCATCAATGCCTTGTACCGCGCCTACGAGCCCAACCCCGTTGCGCTGGAGCAAGCGGGACAGTACAGCGCCGGCATCGTGCTCGGCGGTTTTGTGAATTACAACCAGAAGGATGATGCCGGCTATTTCAACAGCGCATCCGACCGATTTATCCAGGCGGCGCTCCTGTACAAAACCGGGCATTTGCGCAAGCTCATCATCCCGGCGGGCAACGGCTATATCGTTGAGCACGGCTTCCAGGAGGCCACCTTTGCGAAGGAGAAGCTCGTACAGCTCGGCATTCCCGAAGGCGATATCTATACCGACGTGCGCTCGCGCAACACCCTTGAGAATGCGCAAAACACCAAGCACATCATCGACTCGCTGCAGCTGAAGGGCCCTTTCCTGCTGATCTCGTCGGCGGCGCACCTGCCCCGGGCCCGCCCCGTGTTTGAAAAGCTCGGTGTTCCCGTGGAGCTCTTTCCCTGCGACTTTATCTCGCGTGGCGTCGGCAACAATTTATTCGAAGATTATTTGCTCCCGCAATCGACCGCGCTCCGGAACTGGGATTCGTTCATCAAAGAAATACTTGGCGTAATCACCTACAGGATCACCGGCAAAGGGTAGGGAATAGCGAACAAGGAACAGGGAATTAAGAATTACGATCGGAAAGTTGGAGGTTAAAAAAAAGAAGGGAAGCCTATTCGGACTTCCCTTCTTTTTTCATTATTCCTTGTTCCTTGTTCTTCTGTTCCAGCGCTGTCAAAGCATTGCTGTGAGCACGATATTCCTGACTTCACTCATCGGCACCCGCTCCTGCTTCATGCTGTCGCGGTGGCGGATGGTGACGGTGCCGTCTTCCTTGGTCTGGTGGTCGATGGTAACGCAGAACGGGGTGCCGATGGCATCCATCCGGCGGTAGCGTTTGCCGATGGTATCCTTCTCCTCGTAAAAGCATTTGAACGAAGAACGGCAGTCGCTCATAAGCTGCTGCGCGATCTCGGGAAGACCGTCTTTTTTCACAAGCGGCAGCACGGCCAGCTTGATGGGCGCGAGCTTCGCCGGGAACTTGAGCACCACGCGGCTGTCTTTCTTTTCGTCGGTGCTGAGATCCTGCTCCTCGTACGCCTCGCTCAGGATCAGCATCACCGTGCGGTCGACACCGATGGAGGTTTCGATCACGTAAGGAATGTAGTTGCCATAGGGCTTGCCGGTGGCCGGGTCGATGTCGTTGTCGAAGTACTGCATCTTCTTGCGGCTGTACTCCTGGTGGTTGCGCAGGTCGAAGTCGGTGCGCGAGTGGATGCCTTCCACTTCCTTGAAGCCGATCGGAAAATCGTACTCGATATCGCAGGCCGCGTCGGCGTAGTGTGCCAGCTTGATGTGGTCGTGGAAACGGTATTTGTCCTGCGGGATACCCAGCTCCAGGTGCCACTTCATGCGCTCGGCTTTCCAGTACTCGTACCACTCCTTCTGCGTGCCGGGTCGGATAAAGAATTGCATCTCCATCTGCTCGAACTCGCGCATCCGGAAGATGAACTGGCGCGCCACGATCTCGTTGCGGAACGCCTTGCCGATCTGCGCGATGCCGAACGGAATTTTCATCCGGCCCGTCTTCTGCACATTGAGAAAGTTGACGAAAATGCCCTGCGCCGTTTCGGGACGTAGGTAGATCGTATTGTCGCCTTCATCGGAAGTGGCGCCGAACTCCGTGGAGAACATCAGGTTGAACTGGCGCACATCGGTCCAGTTGACGGTGCCCGACACGGAGCACGCGATCTTGTTCGATTCGATCAGGTTCTTGAGACCGGCAAAATCGTTGTTGGCGAGCAGGCCGTCCATCTGGCCCTGCAGCAGCTCGGCCTGGTCCTTGTGCCCCCCGGCCTCGAGCTCGTCGATCTTCGCCTCGATAAGATGATCCACGCGGTAGCGCTTCTTCGAGTCCTTGTTATCGATCATCGGGTCGGAGAAGTTGTCGACGTGGCCGGAAGCCTTCCAGGTGGTGGGATGCATGAAGATGGCAGCGTCGATGCCCACGATGTTCTCATACA
Source organism: Flaviaestuariibacter terrae (assembly GCF_054777635.1). NCBI lineage: Bacteria > Pseudomonadati > Bacteroidota > Chitinophagia > Chitinophagales > Chitinophagaceae > Flaviaestuariibacter > Flaviaestuariibacter terrae. The sequence continues at coordinate 1,705,104 of NZ_BAAHAL010000008.1, read as the reverse complement.
TCCGGGTCATGGAGTTCCACCAGTGGTCCTTGATGTTCTTCTTCAGCTCCGCGCCCCACTGGCCGTAATCGTACACGGCGGCAAGGCCGTCGTAGATCTCGGAAGAGGGGAAAATAAAGCCGTATTCCTTGCAGTGGGCGATGATCGCCTGGAACTTGTTGCTATCCGTTGCCATAGGGCGCAAAAGTAAGGTTTCGGCCCGCTTGAACCGTCACGGAGCGGAAGCGCCGCGGCGAAGCCATCCGCTAGCGCCCCCTGCGTATGGCGCCTGCGATGACGGCCAGCAGTGCGACCCCCACGGCTTTCACCGGGCCCACTTTCGTGCCTTTGCGCTCTTCCACGGCATGCGCGAGCTGCGGGTCGCGGGGGGCATTGCCTGAGCTGACGGCCAGCTGGGGATACGCCCTTGTGCGCCAGGGCTGCTGCGGGTCGGCGGGTTGCAGCACGTCCTGCTGCGGCTGCTTCTTCGGCTCGGCCGAGGCCACGATCGAGCCTTCCATCGGCACGGCGTAGTGATTGGGAATAATGCCCGGACCGTATTGCACGAGGTAGTTCTTCGTGAACTCGGCGCCGAAATACAGGATGAACGCCGAATAGTAGATCCACAACAGCAGTATGATGAGCGAGCCGGCCGAACCATAGGTAGAGCCTACGTTCGACTTGGCGATGTAGAGACCGATAAGAAATTTGCCGATCAGGAAAAAGGCCGCCGTAGCGCCGGCGCCGATCCACACGTCGCCCCACTTGATCTTCGCATCCGGAAGTACCTTGAAGATCCCGGCGAAAAGCACCGTTGTCACAACAAGCGTGAGCACGAGGTTGATGATGTAAAAAAGAATGACGCTTACGTCGGGGAAGCGGGCCATGAGCCGGTCGCCGAGCCCTTCGATCACCGCGGTGGCCGCCAGCGACACCAGGAGCAGGAAGCCCAGGGTACCGACGAGACCAAACGACAGCAGGCGGTTCTTGATCACTGCCTTCATACCGGCCTTCGGGTGCACCTTGATGCCCCAGATACCGTTGATCGAGTCCTGCATCTCGCCGAACATCGACGTGGCACCGATGAGCAGGGTGACGGCGCCGATAACGAGGGAAACAGTTCCTTTACCGCTGAGTGAAGCGCTGCGGATCATTTCCTGGATCTGGGCGGCCGAGGCTTTGCCCACGATACCGCTTATCTGGCCGAAGAGCTGCCCGGAAACGGCCTCCTGCCCGAGGAAAAAGCCCGCCACGGATATAATGACGATCAGCAGCGGCGCGAGCGAAAAAATGGTATAGTAAGCCAGCGAAGCGCTGAGCTTGGGTACTTTGTCTTCGGAAAAGCCCTTGACGGACTGCTTCAACAGGGGCACTACCGACTTCCACGAGAATTTCTTGTTCATTCCTGTCGCATTTGGCAGGACTAAATCCAAAAACACGGCCAGAAACGCGTATTCCGTTTCCAGGCAATCAGGGGATGGCTGCATCCCCCGCCCGCGTCCCGCTGCCTCCGACCTCCCTTCTGAAAATCGCTGTTTTTGCACCGCGGATCGTAGAAATACGTACGTAATAACCGGCACGGTTTGACAGCCCCGCGCCGATACTTCGTCGCTACTTTTGTTTTCCCTTCCTGTTGAATCCCCGCTGACTCGCGAAACGCCGCATCACTCACTTTAAAACCAAAGCACATGCAAACTGCATCGCGCCCGCGTACGGCTTCCCGCCCATACACGCGGCCATTGAATCGCCCCGGATTCGTTTGGACCCTCCTGCTTATTATGATCCTGGCGCCGGTCGCCGGGCTGCTGGCGCAAACCGGCACCGTGGACGGGACCTACAACTTTGCCAGCCTCGGTGTCGCGGATGGCGGCGCCTCGGGTTACAAAGCGCAACAGGACAAGTTCCTGGTGAGCAACATTTTCGTCCAGGTAAGCACGAACCGGATGTATGCCAACAACACTACCGCCGGCGCGTCGCAGTTCGTAGTGCTGAAAGCGAACAATTCCGTCATCAAGACGTTCACGCTGAAGGACATGAAGTTCCAGAACGGCGGGCCCACGAACTACGCGCTTTCCGTGTTCAACATCACCCTGAAGGATTACAGCGGCAACACTATTGCCGCGCACTCCCTGGCCTCGAACGTTTCGCTCAACACCTCGGGCACGACCTCGGTAGCGATGTCTGCCTTTCCTTTTTCAACAGCCTGGCCCGCGGCCGGTTACGATAACGTGAACTCGGTGGAGATCACCTTTCAATATTCTGCGGCGAACGTACATCCCGATAATATGGACTGGGTAAACTGGACGCTGGCGAACCTGTCGAACACCACGCCCACCTCGCTGACTGTGGGCAGCATTTCGGGCTCGCCGTTCTGCGCGGGTTCGTCGATCAGCATTCCCTACACAGCCACCGGCATCAATTCGGGCAACACGTTCACGGCGCAGCTCTCCGACGCCAGCGGTTCCTTCGCCTCTCCCACGACACTGGGAACTGTATCGAGCACCGCTTCGGGCACGATCTCCGGCACGATCCCCACGAATACCGGCACCGGCACGGGATACCGCGTTCGCGTCGTGGCCAGCAACCCCGGCAGCACTTCCAGCGACAATGGCTCCAACCTGGCGATCAATGCCAAGCCATCCGCCAGCATCAGCAGCTTTACCAATGTGGCCTGCTTTAACGGCTCCAATGGAACGATCACAGTTACCGCTTCGGGCGGCACCCCTTCCTATAGCTATTCGTGGTCGCCCTCGGGCGGCACTGCTGCTACAGCAATCAATCTCTCCTCCGGCAACTATACGGTGACGGTGCAAGACAGCAAAGGCTGCCAGGCTACCGCAACCAGGACGCTGACGCAACCGGCTTCGGCACTGAGCGGCTCCGTGGTCATCAGCAATGTGGCCTGTTTCGGCGGTACCACCGGCGCAGTCAACCTCACTGCTTCCGGCGGCACGCCCGGCTACACCTACAACTGGGGCGGCGGCGTAACCTCGGAGGACCGCACGAATCTTAGCTCCGGCACTTACGGGGTAACGATCACCGATGCCAACAGCTGTCAGTACACGATCTTCCCGATCAGTGTCACACAGCCCTCGGCACCGGTATCGGGTACGACTGTGGTGTCCACCGTGGCCTGCTTTGGCAGAAATACCGGCGCTATCAACCTGACCCCCAGCGGCGGCGCAGGCGGGTACACGTTCCTTTGGAATAACGGCACGACTACCACGGAAGACCGCGCAGGACTCGTGGCCGGGACCTATTCAGTGACCATCACCGACGCGAACTCCTGCACCGGAACGGTCGGCAATATTGTGGTCAGCCAGCCTTCCGCGGCTGTTTCCGGAACAACGGTGGTGACCAGCGTGGCCTGCTTCGGGGGCAATACCGGGGCCATTAACCTGACACCTGCGGGCGGGGCGGGTGGCTATACCTTCCTTTGGAACAACGGAACAACGACGACCGAAGACCGCACGGGCCTGACCGCCGGTAATTACTCGGTGACCATCACCGATGCCAACAGCTGCACGAGCACCGTGAGCAACATCCTCGTTACACAGCCCACGAGCCCGGTATCGGGAAGCACTGTTGTGACCAGCGTAGCCTGCTTCGGCGGCACTACAGGTGCGATCAACCTGACGCCTACCGGCGGAGCAGGCGGGTATACCTTCCTTTGGAATAACGGCAGCAGCAGCACCGAGGACCGGACTAACCTCACGGCCGGCACGTATTCGGTTACCATCACCGATGCCAATGGCTGCCAGGGCACGGTTTCGAACATCATTGTCGGCCAGCCTTCGGCGGCGATATCCGGAACAACGGTAGTGACCAACGCCGCTTGCTTCGGAGGCAATACAGGCGCCATCAACCTGACGCCCAGCGGAGGCGTCGGTGGCTACACATTTCTTTGGAATAACGCCAGCAGCACTACCGAAGACCGAACGGGCCTCACGGCCGGCACCTACGCGGTGACCATCACGGATGCCAACGGCTGCATCGGAACAGTCAACAATATTTTGGTCAGCCAGCCTTCGGCAGCGGTTTCGGGGTCCACCGTGGTTACCAACGTCGCCTGTTTCGGAGGCGCCAACGGCGCCATCAACCTGACCCCGTCGGGCGGAACCGCGGGCTATACCTTTAACTGGGGAAACAGTATAACTACGGAAGACCGCGTTGGCCTCGCATCGGGCAATTACAGCGTTACGATCACAGACGCCAATGGCTGCACGGGCACGTTGAGCAACATACAGGTAACACAGCCCAGCGCTCCCGTCTCGGGAACTGCGTCGGTCAGCAACGTATCGTGCTTCGGAGGCTCCAACGGCTCGATCAACCTCACGCCAGGTGGCGGCACTACCGGCTACACCTACAACTGGGGCGGCAGCATTACAACCGAGGACCGCACAGGACTAACGGCGGGCTCCTATTCGGTTACCATCACCGATGCCAATGGCTGTACGGGAACCGTCAGCAATATCCAGGTCACCCAGCCCGCGCAACTGGCGGTGGATGCCGTCGGCAACCAGACCGTGTGCGCCGGGCACAACAGCAGCGCGGTAAGCTTCAGCGGCAACGCCGGCAGCTACGAATGGACTAATGACAACAACTCGATCGGTCTCGCCGGCTCGGGCAGCGGCAACATCGATGCCTTTGCTGCAGCCAACGCCACAACGGCGCCCGTTTCGGCAACGATCAGCGTGACACCGGTATCGGGCGGATGCAGCGGTGCTCCCATCTCCTTCACAATCACCGTCAACCCCGCGCCTTCCGCTACGATCACGTACGCGGGCTCGCCCTACGCAACCGGCAGCGGCTCTGCTTCGGCAAGTTTCTCCGGCACAACGAGCGGCAGCTATTCGTCCACTTCGGGTCTTGCACTTGATGCCACTACAGGAGCCATCGACCTGTCGGCCTCGCTGCCCGGTACCTACACGGTGACCTACACGGTAGCGGCCGCCGGCAGCTGCGACAGCTATAGTACCACAACGTCGGTAACGCTGTACAATCCCTTCTCGGCCAGCATCAGCTACAGCGGCTCGCCCTATTGCGATGCGACCGGTACAGCCACCGTTACCCACAGCGGCAGCAGCGGCGGTACCTACACGGCTACGCCCGCAGGCCTTTCCATTGACGCGGGTAGCGGCGCCATCGATCTTGCCGCATCGGCGGCCGGCACCTACACGGTGCGCTATGGCATCTCGCCCTCCCAGTTCAGCAACACGCAGGTCGTTATTCGCCCGGCCGTGCTGATCAACGGGTTACCCAATACGGTATTATGCAATGGCGACAGCTATGGTCCCGTGACCCTTACCGGCGCACCGGGCCTGACGCTCTCCTGGACTGCTCAAAACACGGCCATCGGCATTGCCGCCTCCGGCCAGGGCAGCATCCCCGCCTTCACCGGCAGCAACAGCGGCAACAGCCTCATCTCCTCCTACATCTACCTTCAGGCAAGGGGCGGCACAGGATGCCCCACCGGCAAGGCGATCTTCCGCCTCAGCGTCAACCCCACCCCTGTACTCAGCGGCCCCGGCAGCGCCCAGCTCTGCGCCGGCAGCGCCAGCGGTCCTATTACGTTCGCCAGCACCGTAGCCGGCACATCGGTATCGTGGACCAATACCAATACCTCCATCGGACTGAACGGCAGCGGCAGCGGTAGCATTCCTTCTTTCAGCACCGTGAACAACAGCGGCATCTTACAAACCGCAACGATCACAGCGACCGGCCAGGCGGAAGGATGCGCAGCCAGCCCCTATTCGCTGCAGCTCGACGTGTCGCCCGCCGCAGGCACAATCACCTACAGCGGATCTCCCTATTGCCAGGCGGGTTGGGCCTATGTGCGCCGCGCAGGCTCTCTGGGCGGTACGTTCTCATCCGCACCGGCCGGTCTTGCACTGAACCCCAGCGATGGATCGGTAAACCTCGCCGCTTCGACCCCGGGCACCTACACAGTGACCTACACGGTGGGCGCCTCGGGTGGCTGCTCGCCCACGGCTACAACCAGCATCACCATCAAGCCGATGGCTACGGTCAACGGCATCGCCAACCAGGTGTATTGCAACGGTACGGTAACGGCGCCCATCGCCTTCAGCGGTACGGCGACCAACTTCTCCTGGACCAACGACAATACCTCCGTCGGGCTGGCTGCCTCGGGCACCGGCACGAGCCTGCCTTCCTTTACAACGGTCAACGCAGGCCCGGGCGTACAGTATGCCTACATCAAGGTAACGCCGCTGGCCGGCTCGAACAGCTGCGTCGGCAAGGCCATTGGCTTCCGTATCTCGGTGAACTTCTGCCCGCCCATCACCCAGTCGGGTGGCACGGCTGCGGGTGGCGATGGTACGGCCCGCCTGTCGCCGGCGGCCAGCGTGCAGCTGAGCCCCAACCCCGCCAGCACCCAGCTGACGGTTCGCTACAGCGGCAGCGACGCAGGTCCCTTCTCGGTACAGCTTCTCGACGCCCAGGGTGCGCCCGCCACGCGCCTCCAGTCGTTCACCGGTGCAAGCACCACGATCGACCTGTCCACCGTGCGCCCCGGCATCTACCTGCTCCAGCTGGTCAACGCCCGCACAGCAGCTGCCCTGCAAAAACAGGTGATCAAGCTCTAGACTTCCGGCAGCAACGGCAAGCAATAAGAGGTCCCGTAGAAATACGGGACCTTTTTTATTAGGGACGGGCTTAGTACCTTGGAAGCATGAAGTCCAACGAATGGGACGTTTTGTGCTACGAGGGGCGGCAGCTCCCGCTCGGCGAGGCATTGCTGGAACCCTATTTTCAAAAGCACCCGGCCCTGCGCCCGCCGGGAAGCGGCCGTAGCTATTGGGCCAGCTATGCATTGGAGGATGGCGAGCTGCGGGTGCATGATGTGGAAGTGGCCGATGCGCGCAACCTGCGCACAGGGCGCCGCTCCGTGCTGGCGGGCGTGTTTGAAAGCCCCGAAGACCGCATCGTACGCTGGCACAGCGGCCTGTTGCTGCTGCCTTTCGACAAGCAGTTCCTGCTGCTTGAGATCCGCCGCGGGCGGCACACGGGAACACGGCTTTACGATGCCGCAAGCCTGGCCGCTTTCAAGAAAGAGCAATTTGATTATTTCTGCCTAACCGACGACTACGAAGCACTCGAGGCCGCGACACAAAAAGAGTTCGAGCTGCAGGAGCAGGAAGCGCGGAGAAAAGATGCGGGTCGCGGGTACCGCGCTTTTGATGCCGGCGCCTTTCGGCAGAAGCTTTTACAGGATATCCTGCTGCACTCGCGCGAGTTGCTCGCCGACTAGCGCCGCGCCAGCGCCGCCTGCAGGTCGGCGGCATAGCCTTCACTCACCGGTATCGGCCGGCCGCCGACGGTCACCTGCGTCCGCTCCACTTTATCGATCTGCGAAATAGCCACGGCAAAAGAACGATGCACCCGCAGGAAATGACCCGCAGGGAGCGCTGCCAGTGCTTCGGCCATATTGCTCCGCGACAGGAGGCTCCGCCCGCGCAGCACATAGGTAACATAGTTGCCCGAAGACTCCAGGAACAGGATATCATCCAGCGCCACTTTCACCTGCTCGTAGCCGGTCTTGATAAATACGTGCGCCGCGGCCGGCTCGGGCGCGCCGCGGTACCGAAACAGCTCGTAGGCCTTGTTACAGCCTTTCATGAAACGCGCCAGCGAAAAGGGCTTCAGCAGGTAATCCACCGCATCGAGCTCGAAGGAGGTGGCTGCGTGCTCGGCATAGGCCGTGGTGTAGATCAGCAGCGGCTTCCGCGACAGGCTCTGGAAAAAATCGATCCCCGAGATGTCGGGCATTTTGATGTCGAGGAAGATAAGGTCGACGGGCTCCTTCTGAAGGTATTCCAGCGCAGCGAACGCGTTGGTAAAGGTGGCCTTGAGCTCGAGGAACGGCACCCGGGCGGCATGGGCGCTGACGATGTCGAGCGCAAGCCGCTCATCGTCGACGGCGATGGCCTTCATTACGGGTTGCTGCATATGCTAAGTTAACCGGATCGACAGATGCACGAAGAATTCGGTGCCCGTGTTGCGCACGAACAGCTCGTGGCGATCGGGATAAAGCACCGCGAGGCGATGACGCACGTTGGCGAGGCCGATGCCGCTGCGGTCGCGCTCGGGATCGTCGGATGTCTTGGGTGCGACGCTGTTGTGGACATCGAGGAAAACGGTTCCATCCTTCACATCGAGCGTCACGTTGATATACGACGGCGTGCGGAAGGAAATACCATGCTTGAACGCATTCTCGACAAACGGGATAAGAAGCATCGGCGCAATGCGGAGGCCCGAAGGCACCTCGTTGATATGCGCCGTCACCAGCACCGACTCGTTGCCATCGGTACGGAGCCGCTGCAGGCGGATGTATTGCTGCAGGTAGTCGGCCTCGCGGGCCAGGTCGATCTCTTCCTGCTGGTTGTCGTGGATCATGAAGCGCATCAGGTCGCCGAGCATCTGCACGCCATCGGCGGTACGCTGCGCGCCCTCGTTGAGCGCCAGACCGTAGATGGAATTGAGTGCGTTGAACAGAAAGTGCGGGTTGATCTGCGAGCGGAGGAAATCAAGGCTGGCTTCCGACTGACCCAGCTCCTGCTTCAGGTGCGTGACCTCCTCTGTGGTTTTGCTGCTGCGTCGGTAGAAATACCAGGCCAGCGGCGTCATCACCAGCAGTTGCAGCGCCGCGTTCCCCATTACAAAGCCGAAGGCGTCGCTGGCGGTTTCGTGGTAGAGATGCGCGAGGAGGGCGAAGGGCACCGCCGAAAGCATCAGCAGCAGGCCGACCAGTACCAGCAGGGTGATAAAGTTGCGTCGTCCTTTCGGCATGCGCGGCAGGATCACCTGCGTGGTAAGCGTATACTGCAAAATGCTGTAGGGGAGCATAAGACCAAGCAGCACCATCATCTCACTGTCGGTGTCGGTAAAGCGGTAGAGGAGCAGGCTGAAGCTCCAGATCAGCAGGGATGCCAGGAAATTACGAAGAACGATGCCGTACCGGGGCCGGACCAGCAGGTCGATGTAGCGTTGCATGCTGCAATGTTAGCACGCACGGCCCACCTGGCGCGGGCCCATGTGACGAAGGGCCCCGAAAATGGGACAAGGCTGCCATGCCGGGCGCTCACCCCTTTTTTTCCGCGGACATCGTAACAGGGTGCGGTGCGCTGCGGACCGCAGGTGTACCCCGTTCATCAGTACGACGCTGACCAGCCGGCACAATGGGTAGGTCCTCAACCGGCTTGCTGATTGATTTCGTTGCGTGCGTGCTGCCTGGCCTCTTCGACCTCCGGCAGCGCGCGTTTTAGCTACCCAGCTTGGGGTTATCCCGATGACGGTTCGCGTCGCGGGCCGTTTTCTTTTCGAAATTCTTTTGCAGGGCATCGGTAAGGTCGACGCCGGTTTGGTTGGCAATGCAGATCAGGACCCAGAGCACGTCGGCAAGCTCGTCGCCCAGCTCTTTGTGGCGGTCGCTTTCCTTGAAGGATTGCTCGCCGTAGATCCGGCTCATGAGCCGCGCCACCTCGCCCACTTCCTCGGTGAGGATAGCCATGTTGGTGAGCTCGCCGAAGTAGCGCACGCCGGTGCTGCGGATCCATTGGTCTACCTGTTGCTGGGCCTCTTGCAGGGTCATAGTCCTTTGTTGGGGTGATTGAGTTTGATATCCATAAGGGTAGCCACCGAGCGTGCCCGCTGCTGCATGAGCGTGGCCCGTGGGCCTTCGAAATGCGCGGCGACGGTGGCCGTGAACAATTCGGCCCAGCGGTCGAGATGCTCCTTGCGGATGGCCGACAGCTCGTGAATGTGCTGGTGCACCGCCATCACGTTCTTTGTATAACTACGGGTATTGAGCACAATAGCTTCCCAGAAATCGGCGATCACCGGGAGGTGCGTTTCAAGGTCGAGGGGAACCACCTCGGTGAAGAACCGGCCGATGCGCTCGTCAGCAAAAGCCTTGCGGTAAAAGTCCTGCAGCACGGCCTCGATATCGGCCCTTGTTTCCACGTCGCGCATCATTCTTTGTTTTGCGTATCGATAATGATCGTTACCGGCCCGTCGTTGAGCAGGAACACCTCCATGTCGGCGCCGAAGCGGCCGGTTTCCACCTTCTTCCCGAGCTCCGCTTCCAGCTGCCGCACAAAGGCTTCGTATAGCGGGATGGCCACATCCGGGCGGGCGGCCCTGATAAACGAAGGGCGCGCGCCCTTCTTCGTGGCGGCATGGAGCGTAAACTGGCTGATGGCGAGGATACCGCCGTCCACATCGCGCAGCGAGCGGTTCATGAGTCCCGCCTCGTCGCCGAAGATCCGGAGCGATACGATCTTGGCGGCGAGCCACTGCACATCCTCCTGCGTATCGGCATCCTCCACACCCACGAGCACGAGCAGCCCCGCGCCGATGGCGCCGACCACATTGCCATCGACCTTTACCGATGCTTCCGTTACCCGTTGAATAACTGCGCGCATGCGGCAAAGCAAGGCAAAAATCAACAGGCAAAAATCAAAATCTTGGACGGCTGTGCCGGCGGAGCGCTCCCTGACCGTCATTGCGAGGAGGGCGCTCCGCAGGACGCCACTGCGAAGCAATCTCATGGGGCCCACCCGCAGGTCGAATGCATCCGCAGTACCAGCCGGGAAGGGATTGCTTCGCTGCGCTCGCAATGACGTTGCCAGACATGCATTCCGACGCTGCTAATGAACCTACTTTTGCCGCATGGATCTCTCCGCAGAAATACAATTCCAGACAACGCGCTCCGGCGGCAAGGGCGGGCAGAACGTGAACAAGGTGGAAACCGCCGTGATCGCCTGGTGGCCCGTTGCCGCGTCGGCGCTCGTGAGCGAGGAGCAGAAAGCGCTGCTGCTGCAGAAGCTCGCGCACCGGCTCAACGCGGAGGGCTCGTTGTGGGTGAAGGCCCAGGCCTACCGTACCCAGCTCGAGAACAAGCAGGATGCCCTGCGCAAGCTGCGGGAACTCGTGGAAGAAGCCCTCAAAAAGAAAAAGCCCCGCATCGCCACCCGCACACCGCGGGGTGTGAAGGAAGCGCGCCTCGAGCAGAAAAAGCGTTCGGGCGAGCGAAAGTCGGCACGCCGGCGGCTGCGTCCCGGCGACTTTTAACAGGTCTGCGCAGCCTTTTACTTTATTTTAGTAGCAACAAAAAAGCATGCGTTCGTTTCGTGTTATCGGGATCATTTGCGCCGGCGTGGTACTCGCGGTGGCGGCCCTGCAAAGCTGCCGCAGGGATGATATCGGCTTCGTGGGCACGCGGTTGCCCTTTGCCGTTCCGGCCGGTTTCCCCCAACCTGTTTACGACTTCACAGCCCACCCGTTGACTGTGGAGGCAGTCGATCTCGGGCGCCGCCTGTTTTATGAAGGGGCACTCTCGAAGGACAGCCTCTATGGCTGCGCTTCCTGCCACCAGCCCGCCGCGGCCTTTACCACCTTCGACCACGACCGCAGCCACGGCTACAACCATTCCCATACGCTCCGCAATGCGCCGGCACTGGCCAACCTGGCCTGGTACCGCGCTTACCTGCAGGACGGACGCTACGACAACCTCGAAAGTGTCATCTCCGGGCATATCACGCATCCCAATGAGATGGGCGAGAACTTCCCCGAGGTGATCGGCCGGCTTTCCGCCGACACGGCCTACCGGCGTCGCTTCCGGGCCGCTTACGGCGACGAGTCGGTAACCGAGGCCCGTATCGTGGATGCGCTCAGGCAGTTTTTGCTCAGCATGGTTTCGGCCGACAGCAAGTGGGACCGCGTGCAGCAGGGCACGGCCGCCTTCGACGCGGGCGAGGCCGCGGGCGCGCAGGTGTTTGCCGCGAAGTGCGCGACCTGCCACAGCGGCGCCCTCTTCAGCGACTTCAGCTACCGCAATACGGGGCTTCCCATCGACCCCAGCCTTTCCGACTTCGGCCGCATGCGCGTTACCGGTAACGGGGCCGACTCGCTCAAGTTCCGCGTACCGTCGCTGCGCAACCTGTCGCTCAGCAGCTATTACGGCCACGACGGCCGCTACAGCGCCTTTCGCCTCATGATCCGCCATTACCGCGACGCCGTAACGCCCTCGCCCACCGTTGACCCGTCGCTTGCCGGCGGCATCGCCCTCAGCAGCGCCGAGGAAGATGCGCTCGTGCGCTTTTTGTATACGCTTACGGATACGGGGTATATACACAACCCGAAGTACCTGCCGTAGGGGAAGTGATTAAGTCGGAAGTGGGAAGTGGGAGCTGTATACTCCACGTACTCATCGGGCAGCAGCGCCAGCCTGCAAGAGATTGCTTCGTTGCCTTCGTTTCACTGCGGCGCCTCGCAATGACGGTCCGGTTGGGGCGGCTCCTCGCAATGACAGTTCGAATGGGATATACTTGCAACGAAAGCGATCAACCCAACTTCCCGCTTCGCACTTCCGACTTCCGTACTTTTGTTGACCAACGATGAGTGAGATCAAGAAACTGGCCGGGCAAACGATGTGGTATGGCGTAAGCTCGATCGCCGCGCGTTTTCTCAACTACCTGCTGACCCCCTATATCACCAGCAAGCTGGCCACGAACGCATTTGGCGAGGTGAGCACGCTCTACGCGGCCATTCCCTTTCTCAATGTCATCTTCACCTATGGCCTCGAGACCGCCTATTTCCGCTACGCCAAAACCCGCGAAGACCACCAGCGGGTGTACAACACCGCGTCGATATCCCTGCTGACGAGTACGGCCCTGTTCACCACGATCCTCGTCGTTTTCCGCCAGCCGCTGGCGACGCTGCTGCTGTTCCCGGCCCACCCCGAGTACCTTACCTACAGCGCCCTCATCATCGGCCTCGATGCCGCTTCCACACTCGCCTTCGCACGGCTCCGCTACGAGGGACGCCCCCGGATGTACGCGCTGGTGCGCGTGTCGGGTATCCTGGTTAACATCGCGGCCACTTACTTTTTCCTGTCGGTCTGCCCCTCGCTGTATGCCGCCGATCCGTACAGCTTCGTGCACGGCTTTTACCGCCCCGGCTACGAGGTCGGCTACCTGATCTTCGCCAACCTGCTGCAGTCGGCCATCAGCTTCCTGCTGCTGGCGCGCGGCGTCTTCGCCTTCCGCTGGCGCTTTGAGCCGAAGCTGTGGACGGAGATCCTGGCCTACTCGGCGCCCCTTATCCTGGCCGGCTTTGCGGGGATGATCAACGAAACCTTCGACCGCATCATGCTCGGCTGGTGGGTGACGGCACCCACGCAGGAAGCCGCAAAGGCGCAGGTGGGCATCTACGGGGCCTGCTACAAGCTGTCCATTCTCATCACACTGTTCATCCAGGCCTTCCGGATGGGCGCGGAGCCCTTCTTCTTCAAGCAGGCGCAGGGGCAGGACCCGAAGCGCACCTATGCGCGCGTGCTCAAGTTCTTCGTTATCGTCATCTGCTTTATGTTCCTGGTGGTGGCCCTCTTCCTCGACCTGTGGAAGTATTTTATCGCGAAGCCGTATTGGCCCGGCCTCGGCGTCGTGCCGATCCTGCTGCTGGCCAATATGTTCCTGGGCGTGTATTACAACCTTTCCATCTGGTACAAGCTGTCCAACCGCACGTCGGCGGGCGCCTGGATCACGCTGATCGGGGCGGCACTGACGCTCGTGATCAACTACCTGTTCATCCCGCGCTTCGGCTACTATGCCTGCGCCTGGGCCACCTTCTTCTGCTATGGCAGCATGATGGTTGTATCGTATATCTGGGGACAGAAGGTGTACCGCGTTCCCTATCCCACCAAAAAACTGATCGCTTACGGAGTGATCAGCGTAGCGCTGTACGGCCTGCAGAGCGCCTTCAACTGGCTCGGGCTTTCCGCGGCGGTCAACTGGGCCTTCGGTGCCTTCCTGCTTTTGCTGTTTGGCGCGTTCCTGGTAACCGTCGAGCGCCGGGAGTTTGCCAAGCTGCCGGTTGTCGGCCGCTTTTTTCAGCAATCGGCGTGAGAAAGAACGCAGATTTCTTATGATTGTTAAGATTAGCGCATGGTTCGACAAGCTCACCAGGACATCCTTCGTATACGCTCAGGATGACAGTGTCACAGTAAGCATAGCCGAACTGGTCAGCCTGACGCCGTCGCCCAAAGCTTTGGCGTCGGACGAGCGCAGCTGAAGGCCGTTCGTCAGCAAATCATAACCAATCTTAATAATCTGCGCATACCGCCTGCGGGTCCCGAAGCTTCGGGATGTATTCTTTCTGTCCCGCCGCTTGCGGCGCTATGGCATCTTCACATACGGTTACCGTGGCCGGGTACACATCCTCGGGCAGACGAAGAACACTCCGCAGCGCGTGCGCATCGTACTTCGGGTGGCCGAAGGAGTATCTTCAGCCCCTGCGCATGGCACTTCGAATGGTCGAAGGAGTATCTGCACTTCCTGCGAAGGGTATTTCGTCTATCCGAAAGGTTATTTGCAGCACCTGCAGATGGTACTTCGGGTGGTCGAAGGGGCAAGTTCAACGCCTCCGGATCGCCATTCGACCGGGAAGCAGCAGGAATGTGAAACGGTCTTACCACATGCATTGCTGGCGAACCGCCCCATCGGGGCGGATGGTAGTAGCAAATCATAACCAATCATAACAATCTGCGCATCCCGCTCGCGGGATCTGCGTTCTTTCGCTCCTACGGCATCTTGACAAACGGGTTATCGCGCCGCTCGTCGCCGATGCTGGTGCTGCCGCCGTGGCCCGGGTATACGATCACATCCTCGGGGAGCGTATAGAGCTTCGTGCGGATGCTTTCTTCGAGAATGGTAAAGTCGCCGCCGGGGAGGTCGGTGCGACCCACCGAGCCTTCGAAAAGCACGTCGCCCGACAGCACGAAGCGCTGGGCCGCGGAATAGAAGGAGATATGGCCCGGCGAATGACCGGGAGTGAAGAGCACATGGAGCTCGTCGTCGCCGATGCGGACAATGTCGCCCTCATCGAGGAAGTGCAGCGGGCCGTCGTAGTTGACAAAGGGCAGCTGCCACAGTTGTCCCGACGCAGGGCCGCGCTCCAGCACGGGCAGCTCGGCTCGGTGCAGGTGGAGCTCAAGGCCCCAGCGCTCGTGCACAAAGCGGTTGCCGAATATGTGATCGAGATGACAGTGTGTGTTCAGAAGAAGCACCGGTTGGAGGCCGTTAGCACTGATAAATGAGGCCAACTGCTCCTCTTCGGAGGCGAAATAGCAGCCGGGATCGATAATACAGCAGGCGCCGTTTTCGTTAGAGAGCACGTACGTGTTCTCCTGGACCGGGTTGAACGTGAAGGTATGAACGGTAAGCATACTGCTTTTTTCCTATTTTTAAATGCAATTTAAATCATTAGCTGAGCGCCATTTCAGAAATTGAACCTGACTTTATGAAGCATCTGAGCCGAAGAGCCGCCCTAGCCGTCCTGATTTGTGTCGTTTTTTCCTTCCTTGGCCAGGCCCAGGTCAACACCGTTGAGTACGGCAAGAACCGGGTCCAGTTCAAGAAGTTCAAGTGGAAATACTACCAGACCGAGAACTTCAACACCTACTTTTCGCAAAACGGTCTCGAGCTGGGCAAATACGTGGCCCAGGTAGCCGAAAAAGAACTTCCGCAGCTGGAGGAGTTCGTGGAATACGGCATGCAGCGCCGCGCCAACGTGGTTGTGTACAACAACTTCGAAGACCTGCAGCAGTCCAATATCGGGCAGGGTATCGACTGGCAAAGCAACGGCGGCGTTACGCGCCTGGTGAACAACAAAATGGTGGTGTATTACGACGCCAACCGCAACAACCTGCGCCGCCAGGTGCGCCAGGGCATCGCGCAGATCCTGGTGCAGAACCTGCTCTTCGGCGACGACCTCGGTGAGTTTGCCGCCAACCAGGCCCTCCTCGATCTCCCCAAGTGGCTTACCGACGGCTACATCGCCTACGCCGCCGAGCCCTGGAGCACCGAGCTCGACGAGCAGCTGAAGAACGCCATGCTGGGTGGCAACTACAACAACTTCTACCAGTTCGCCTTCGAAAAGCCCGACCTGGCCGGCCATGCCTTCTGGTACTACGTCGCCAACAAGTACGGCCCCACGAAGCCGACCTACATGCTCTACCTCGCGCGCATCTACCGCAACCTGAACAGCGCCACGCAGAAGATCGCCAAGAAGAAATTCAAGGAGGTGCTCCGCGACTTCATGGAACAGGAGCAGAACATCTATTTCAAGGATATCCGCGGCCGCCGCATCATGCCGAAGGGCCAGCTGTCGGTGACGGAGGAAGTGAGCAGGAAAAAGGATTTCATCCGATTCAACGCCAACCCGCTGCCACGCTCGTTCACCTACGCCGTTACCGAATACAACCAGGGTAAGTACAGCGTGGTGCTCCACGAAAATTTCGTCAACACCAGGACGCTGCTCTCCTTCGGCCACCGCAGCCGCGAAGACGAGGTGAATCCCAACCTGCCGATCCTCGCCTGGGACAACAAAGGCACGCGCCTCGCCGTCGTGTATACCGAGAAGGGCAAGCTCAAGTTCTTCGTGTACGATGTCATCAACCGCATCAAGATCAACAAGCAGGAATGGAACCAGTTTGACCAGGTGCAGGACATCAAGTACATGCTCAACGCGAACACGCTGCTCGTAAGCGCCGTGCGTTCGGGCCAGAGCGACATCTACACCTACAACATCGAGAAGCAGACCTACGAGCAGGTGACCAACGACGTGTTCGACGACCTCGATCCTTCGTTTGTCAGCTTCCCCAACAAAACCGGGATCATCTTCGCGTCGAACCGCCCCTCGGCAAACGCCGTCAGCGCTGACAGCTCGATGCCCGCACCGCGCTTCAACATCTTCCTTGTCGACAACTGGAACAAGAGCGAGTTCAAGCAGGTGTCGCAGCTGACGAATATGAAGTTCGGCAACGCCCGCAACCCCTCGCCCTACAATACAACGCACTTCACCTTCACGTCTGACGAGAATGGCATCAACAACCGCTACGCCGGCTTCTTCACCACGCAAAAGACCGGTCTCGACACGCTCGTGTTCATCGGCGACGAGGTGCTCCGCAACCCCGAGGCCAAGGAGGTGGACAGCCTGCTGAAAGAATGGAAGAAGACCGACATCGACTCGGTGGGCTACTTTGCCACGAGCTCCGATTCGGCCTACGTGTTCCCGCTCACCAACTACCAGGCAGGCCTCGTCGAGACCCGCACCGCCGGCGACAACACACTGGTGAGCGAAGTGGTGCAGCAGGGCGACGTCAAGAACCTGTACCGCCTGCGGGTGGATGAGAACACGCTGCGCCGCCGCAACGTGAGCACGCCGCCCACCGAATACGTGAAGAAGCTCCGTGAGCAGGAACGCCTCCGCACGACGCAGACCAACACGATGACCAACACGGCCGACTCGACGCACAAGACGCAGACCGACTTCTTCCAGAGCGAGTTCAACGACAAGCGCGACAGCACAGCGGCCGCACCGGCCTCGTCGAATGCCAACAACGGCAAGATCTTCGAAGCCGAGGAGATCGTGGTGGAGCCCGTGCTTAGCCGGGCCAAGCTCTATGAATACCGTCCGCCGCGCTTCTTCACCGATTACGTGGCTGCCGGCTTCAACAACGCCGTCTTCCCGACCGCCAAGTACCAGCAGTATACCGGCGGCACCGGCCCCATCAACCCGGCCAACGGCAACCAGATCAACGGTCTTATCCGCATGGGTACCATCGACCTGTTTGAAGACTACAAGATCTCGGGCGGTATCCGCATCGCGCCGAACCTGCGCGACAACGACATCCTCTTCGAGCTGAATAATTACCGCAAGCGGCTCGACTGGGGCTTTACCTACTACCGCAGCTCCAACCGCGCCGACGTGACGGTCCCGGTATTGATCAACGGGGCACCGACGCTCGTTGACTTCCCCGGCAAGACCTTCGCCAACTACTACCTCGGCCGGTTCCGCTATGCGCTCGACAAAGTGCGCAGCCTGCGCCTCACGGTTGGTCCCCGCTTCGACCGCGTGGTGGTCACCACGGTGCCTGACCCGGGCTTCAACGCCATTTCGCTGCAGGTTCCCGATGTGAAGCAGTCCTTCGGCCAGGCTTCGCTCGAATACGTGCACGACAACACGCTCAACCCGGCCACCAACATCTGGAACGGGCTGCGCTACAAGATCTACTTCGACTACTTCAGCCGCCTCGACAAGGGCGGGCAGGCCTTTGGCCGCACGATGATGAACGCCGGATTCGACGCGCGTCACTATCTCCCGCTGTACCGCAACGTGATCTGGGCAGTACGCGCCGCCGGCGACTTCTCCTTTGCCGAGCAGAAAGTCGTTTACTACCTCGGTGGTGTAGACGGATGGCTCAAGCTGAAAAGCAACGAGATCGTGGACCCGAACACCAACCAGGTGACCGGCTACCGCTACTTCAACGCCGACCCGGCCGCCGCTCCCGATAACCTGACGAACTACTATGCGTACCAGACCCTCGCCGTGAACATGCGCGGCTTCAAGCAGAACCTGGCCAACGGCAACAACAACATCGTGATCAACTCGGAGTTCCGCGCGCCGATCTTCAGCACGTTCTTCAACCGCCCGATCAACAACGCCTTCCTGCGCAACCTGCAGGCGGTGCAGTTCTTCGACCTCGGTACGGCCTGGACCGGCGACATCACGCATATCGCCCGCCCGTCGACCACGTATAGCGATCCTTCGGGCGCCAACCCGATCACGGTACGCCTCAAGGCCGGCGGTATCGGACCCTTCGCCGGTGGCTATGGCTTCGGTCTTCGCAGCACGCTCCTCGGCTACTTCATCCGCTGGGATATCGCCTGGGAGATGAATGGCGTGTTCCGGGGCAAGCCGATGAACTACTTCGCACTCGGCCTGGATTTTTAAGAACAACACAAGCCCGTGATACACTAAGAAAGGCTGCCCTGCGGGCAGCCTTTCTTTCTTTAATGGTCAATGTTCAACACTCAAGAGTCAACTATCAACTGGTTTCGCTTGCTGTGTTGGAGGATTGAGGTGCCTGGCACCCCGTCCCTGAACATTGAATATTGAACATTGATTATTGAACATTTCCGATCTCACCCGCGCAGGCTGCTTCGCGTTCGCCGCATCGACTCGTACACCAGCACCAGGAAGCCGAAGAAGCAGAGGATCATGCTCCAGTCGAAGCGGTTGGCCAGCGGGTGCCGAAACAGGTCGAAGAGATCGCGGGCGAGGCTGCCCGGCGCGAGCAGCACGTCCCAGCTGTTGTAGCGGAGGTAGCGCCCGATGTAAACGCCGAAGCTGCACAGGGCCAGCACCGGAAACACAAAGAGCCAGCTCCGGCGCATGCCCCAGCGCGCGAGCAGCACCCGCTCCATTTGCCACAGCGACAGCACGCCCAGCAGGAGGCCGTTCCAGGCAAAGGCAAGCAGCAGCACGAGGTCGTACCAGATCGGCAGGCCGGCGCGTTGCCGCAGGTGCAGCAGGTCGGTAACGATGTAGAACGCATTGGGCAGAAACAGCATCCACAGCACAAACAGGCCGCGGAAGGTCCACCTGTGCTCGATCCAGTCGACGCGCCGGAGCAGCTGCCGCGTAAGCAGAAAAGGAAGTACCGCCAGCAGGAGGTTCCAGTTGAGAAAGAGAAAAAAACGGCTGCCCGTATACGCAAAGCGCAGGACCGACATGCCGACGGGGAAGGCTGCCGAAAGCAGCAGGCCACGCTCCGCCGCATCGAGGCGGCGGTAGCGGGCATACAGGTGTTGAGCAAAGGTGAGCTTCATCGGTTACCAGTTGATTTTACGGGAGAAATACATGACAACGGCCAGAGTGAGGAACAGACCAAGCGATCCCAGGAGCAGGGCAAAGTCCTGTAGCTGCAGGATCGTGAAGACATATCCATACAGCAGCACGAGCACCGCCGACAGCAGCGTGCTGAGCCGGCCCGATTGCAGCAGCCCGCGCACGAACCAGCCGATAAGACCAACCGTAGCGGCAGCGGCTACGGCGTAGGCCCAATTGAAGCCGATATACTCGGAGAACGAGAGGAGCAGCGCATAAAAGAGCACGAGCGCCAGCCCGATAAGGCCATACTGGAATGGATGCACGGAGCGGCGGTTTACCACTTCAATGAGGAAAAAAGCCGTGAAGGTGAGCACGATGCACAGGAGGCAATACTTTACCGAGCGCAGTGTTTTCTGGTACGCATTCACGGGCACAAAGAGGTCGACACCGAAGGAGGACGACGAAAGATCGTAAAGACGGCTGTCGGGGTGGTCGTCGTCGCGGAACTGCTGCGGGAAGCTGCGACGGTGGGCCAGGCTGCGCCAGGTGGCCACGAACCCATTCTCTGTGATGCTGCTTTGCTGCGGCAAGCCGGAGCCGCTGAAGCTCGGGTGCGGCCACGGAGACCGTAGTTCTACGGTCGTGGTCTTTCCCAGCGGGGCGAAGAGCAGCTGCTGCGATCCGTTGAGCGAGAGTGTTGCCGCGAAGGAGGCGCCGCCGATATCGGGTGCGCCCGTCAGCGGCAGTGGCGCTGCCAGCGACGAATCGCCGTAAGGATCGGAGGAGGCGTTGGGTGCGAATACGAGGCGGCGGGTTCCGTTCCAGGACATCGTGAGCTCGTCGTTGAGCCCGCGCACATCCGACAGCCGCAGGCTCAGGAAGGCTTCGTTCCAAAGCACGCGTGCGGGGTCGAGGTGTAACGCCGCGAGGTCGGGCGCGTCAAAGCGACCCGTGAGCTCCACCTGCGCCGAGTAAAGCATCACCTTGTAAATGCCGCGATGCCGCTCCTGCGGGTTGGCAACGGCCTTCACCTGGAGCTGGGCCGGCAGTATGTACGCATAGTGCCGCGCCAGCATGGCCTTTCCGCTGGCGTCGGTAAATGCCTGCAGGTAGGGAAGCACGAGCACAGGCCCGCCGAGGAGCTGCCGGCCAGCCCACTTGTCGCTCACTTCGGCAACGGCCTCCTTCTGCCGCGATTCGCGCTCTTCCACCAGCTGCTCCACCTTCCAGGCCGGGAGCAGGAGTACGAGAATAATGGCAGCCACCACGGCTACCTTGATAAGGATCTTGCTTTTCGAGCGGGGCTCGTTCGGTACTTCTTGCATGTTGATCAGGGTTTAGTATTCAGAAACAGGTATGTCGCGGTAATAGGGATAGCGGAGCAGCAGCACGAGCAGGGCCGTTCCGAAAAGCGGCACGATGAAGCGCGCAAACTCGCCGTCGAAGTCGAGCAGCTCGGGGCGGCCGAGCAGGGAGAGGATGGTCCACACCAGCAGCAGCACGGCGCCCGTCCAGAGCGTGTATTGCAGCAGCGGCGAGAGGCTGCGCACCTGCAGGAGCGAAAGCGCCAGCCAGCCCAGGAGCAAGGCCGGAAGCCCGAGCACGATAGCGCCGGCAAGCAGGGGCAGGAAAAGATGCAGCTCCGTAGAACTACGGGTGAGCACATCGCAGATCATCACGATAACGGGGTAGGAAAGCACGGCACACAGCCAGGTATACAGCACAAAGCGAAAGGTGTTCATGATCGGTTTTTTGAATGAACAGGAAAGCAGGCAGGTTCAGGTAACGACAGGGCGTCAGGCGATCGCGGGTGCAAAGCGGTCGCTGCGCTTTCGGCCCGAATCGGTCGAGAGAATGGATTCGAGCAGCGGCAGCATCCGGTTGAGGCCGCCGGTTTTGATAAGAAAATTCCAGAGCGGCTCGAACTTCTTCCAGCCGCCGGCGTAGGTGAAATGACGCAGGCGGTCTTTCCAGGCCTCGTGCGCGGCGCTTGCCTGCCACACGTTCCGCCACGAATAGAAGTCGCGGTAGGCGCGGCGATAGCCCTGCTCAAGAGTCGCGGCATCGAGCCCGCGCGTTTGGCACCACCTGGCGGGTATCGTAGCGGCTCCAGTCGCGGTGCAGGATGCGTCCCTCCTGCTCCATGCCGGCATAAAGCCGCGTGCCGGGGTAAGGTGTCAGTATATGAAAGGTAGCCGTCGTCAGCCCCTGCCGCACGGCCCAGTCGACAGTGCGCTCGAACACATCCGGGCCGTCGTCGTCAAGACCAAAAACAAAGGAGCCGTTGATCATGATACCGAGGTCGTGGAGGCGCCGGATCGCTTCGCCATAGTCGCGGCCCAGGTTCTGGCGCTTATTGCCTTGCGCGAGGTTGGCGTCGCTCAGGGTTTCAAAACCCACGAACACGCTCCGCAGACCCGCGCGGGCGGCGGTTTCCACGAGGTTACCCCGCAGCACCGCGTCGACCGTGGAGGCTCCCTGGAAAAGACGGCCCATGCCGCGCATTCCTTCGAAAAGAGCCGTGGCAAAGCGCTGGTTGCCGAGCAGGTGATCGTCTAAAAAATACAGGTGCTTCCCGGGAAGGCGGTCGATCTCGGCCAGCGCCGCGTCTACCTGCTGCGTGTAGAAGGAGCGGCCTCCCTCGAAGAAAGCATCCTTATAGCAAAAGCTGCAGTGATGCGGGCAGCCGCGCGACACCACGATCGAGTTGGGTACGAGGTAGCGCTCGCGACGGATAAGATCGCGGCGAACCGGCGGGAGCGCCGCCAGCGAGCGTTCGCGGTTGCTGTACACCCGCTTCGGCGCACCGGCGCGGAAGTCGGCGAGGAACTGAGGGAAGGTATCCTCGCCCGGCCCGATAAACACCGAGTCGGCATGCGCGCCGGCCTCGAGCGGCAGCGATGTCACGTGCAGCCCGCCGAGGCATACATGCACCCCGCGCGCACGGTAGCCGTCGGCGAGCTCGTAGGCGCGCCAGGCGTTGGTGATGTAGACCTGTATGACCACTACATCGGGGTTGTCGGATGTGTCGATGGTTTCGACATGCTCGTCGCAAAGCTCCACCTCGTCGTCGGTTGACGTGAAGGCAGCAAGGGTAGCAAGACCGAGCGGGGGAAACAGGGAGTACTTGATGGGGCGCCAGAAGGGGCTCTTCGCCTCGGTAAGCGCCGGGAGAATCATCTTGATCTTCATGACTGTATGTTTTGCAGTTGGGAAAGCGATGTTGTTCAGGCGCTGTGCGGCCGGCTGCCGTTTTCAAAGCGACGCACCGCGTTGTAACAGGGCCAGAGCACGGCGAAGCCGAACACGCCGAAGCTGCAGTCGACCAGCTGCCACCAGAACGGGATACCGCGGAGAGCGCCGCCGATAAAAGCCAGCGGGAAAATGGCGACGCAGGCACCGAGACCAAACTCGATCACCCAGCGGTTGCGCACCGGGTCGCGCCAGGGGCCGATGAAAAGACCGGCCAGCACAATGTGGGCAAAGGCCAGCCAGTCGTAGCCGTAAAACAGAAAGCCGTGCTCCGCCCCTACCCGTTCGTAAGCGCCGCGCACGCGCTCCAGCCAGAGCGCCACGCCGCTCCCGGGTCGCACGAGGCCGAGCGCGAAGCGCAGCTCCGCGGCCGCGGGCCATACGGTGAGGCCGCTGACAAACAGGGAAACGATAAAGAGGGCGAGCAGGAGGCGGGTGCGTTGGAGGGGGAATTGCTGTCTCATAAAAAGTACTTTGTATTTCAAAGTGAATGGGCAAAAAAAATAGTTACCGGATACCCTTGATCATTTTTTCGAGCGCCTGGATATGGTCGTTGAAGGCCTTCTCACCGGCTTTGGTGATGGAATAGGTGGTGTTGGTCTTGCGGCCGATGAATCCCTTGTGCACCTTCAGCAATCCATTCTCTTCCAGGCTCACGAGGTGCGTGGCGAGGTTGCCGTCGGTGACCTCGAGGAGGCCCTTCAGGTCGTTGAAGCTCACCTCCTCGTTCACGGCAAGGATGCTCATCACGCCCAGCCGGATCCGGTTGTCGAACAGTTTGTTGAGGCCTGCTATGGGATTGTTGTAGCTCATGCTCCTTTGTCGCCGCGTTCGTTTTTCCACCACATGATAAAGCCGTACACGATGTGCAGCAACCCGAATCCGAGCGCCCAGAAGAAAAGCCCGTAGCCGAGGTACTGCGTGTTGATAAGACCGAGTACAATTTCGAGAAGACCAAGGTAACGGATATCGTTGACCGTATACTTACTCGCATTCACGAGCGATAACCCGTAGAAGACGAGGCAGAGCGGTGCGATGAACCCGAGCATGTTGGCGTCTTCGTAGCGCAGCAGGGCCAGGAGCAGCACAGCACCGGAAACCAGCGGGATCATCATGTTGATGGAAAGCTGGCGGGCCGTGCGGTCCCAGATGGGAAGACCCTGCCGGCGGGCGCGGCGCCAGGTGAAAAAGAAGGCCGATGCCATGGCGAGGCCAAGCACCGCCGCGGCAATCAGGAGCAGGTGCTGCTTGAGCAACACGAACTCCGAAAGCGAATACCCGTTGCGGTTGTAGTCGTCGTAGTAGCTACCGATGCGCCGGGCCGCAGCCCAGGCGCCAATGAGGGCCCAGGCGCCGGCGGCAATGCCGCTGAGGCCGCTGAGCGAAAGGAAACGGCTGGAGCGGTTCATCAGGCGCCGTATGTCCTGTATCGCTTCGAGGGATTGGGTTTGCTCATTCATAAAAAGCACTTTGCACTACAAAGTAAATGCAGTTTTTCCATTCGCCAAGGATTTGCGTGGATTATTTTTTTCGGGGGCCATCGATCCCCTGCCAGCCTTCCGGCGGCAGATCCGAAGGATCGAGCAGGCGGCCGGCGGAGACAGCGCGTACGGTATAGCCCCGGCGCCGGAGCAGGGCCAGCACGCCTCCGGGGCCCGGCAGGTGACCGGCACCGATGGCGAAGAAGGTGGGCCGCAGCGCAGCAAGGCTGTCGATCCGGCCGGCCATCTTGCGGTTGCGCGCCAGCAGCTTCCGCGCTTCCTGCACACTGTCCGACAGCGCGAGCCGCTCGATGCCTTCAAGGTCCTGGTGGATATACAGCTGCACGATAGCCTCGGTTTGCTTCCGCACATCGGCCTCGGTCTGCAGCAGCGCGCGGGTATCGAAAGGCCCGTTCAGCACTTCGTCGGGACTGAACTGGTCCGACATATCCTCGATACCCAGGAGAAGCTTCTTCCTCTTTTTCGCCAGCCCGTGTAGGTACAGGTCCATCGGCAGCGGCATATCCCCGGGATGCGTTACCCGGTAGGGCCGCAGCTGCGCATAGAGCCAGGCCTCCTTGCGGGTAATGCTCCGCGCGGGCTTGTGCAGTGCGTCTTCAAGCAGGGGTCCGAGGCGGCTGAAAAGCGAGTCGGGGAGCACGGTGTAGAGAAGTGCCGACGTGTCCCGGCCCGTCAGGAAGGGCAGCAATTCCTGCGTGGTCTTTTCCGGGTCAAGCTCCATGGCGAAGGCGGCGCTCCGGTCGAAATAATAAAAGAATGAATCGGTGAAGCGGAACACGCGGCGGTCCTGCAGGTGAATGGTGCCCCAGAGATAGGAAGGCGCCGCGAGACCTTTGCCCGAGATCCGCCACAGGAGCGCCGCCGGCTGCGGCGATTGGGCCACTGCGGCTGCGCTGCTTCCCAGCAGGAAGGCAAAGAGCAGCAGGCGCAGGCGGGTTTTCATCGGGTTGTTTTGCTAAATGTACGACGGGCGCGCTCAGAGCCCCGCTGCGGCGGAACGGATCACGGCGCAGGCCCGCTCCACCTGCTCCGGGCTGATGCTGAGCGGCGGCGAAATGCGCAGGCAGTCGGCGGCAAACAGAAACCAGTCCGTCAGTACACCGGCCTCGATGCAGCGGTCAATAACGCCCTTGGCCGTTTCGAAGGAGTCGAAGCGGAGCGCCATCCAGAGGCCGCAGCGCGAAAAGCCGCGGACACCCGGCACAGCGCTAAGGCCGGCCTCGAATTGGGCGCCCAGCTTCTCGGCACCTTCCGCGAGCCGCTCCTGCCGCAGCGCGCTGAAAGCGGCAAGCCCCGCCGCACAGCATACGGGATGCCCGCCAAACGTGGTGATATGTCCGAGCACCGGCGCATCGGCGAGATGGTTCATGAGTGCGCGCGAGGCGATGAAGGCGCCCAGCGGCATGCCGCCGCCCAGAGCTTTGCCGAGCAGCAGCACGTCGGGCACAATGCCGTAGCGCTCGAAGGCCCACAGGGTCCCGGTACGGCCGAAACCCGTCTGGATCTCGTCGAGGATGAGCAGGGTGCCCGTTTCGGTACAGCGGGCACGCAGGGCCTGCATCCATTCGCGCGAAGGCGGAAGCACGCCGGCCTCGGCCTGCACCGTTTCGGCGATGACGCAGGCCGTATCCGTAGAAATACGGTCCAGCGATGCAAAGTCGTTGTAGCGTGCATGCTGTACGCCGGGGAGCAGCGGCCGGTAGGCATTGCGCCAGTATTCGGAGCCGATGATGCTGAGGGCGCCCTGCGTGGAGCCGTGGTACGAATCCTGGAAGGCCACGATACCGGTGCGGCCGGTGACCCGCTTGGCCAGCTTCATCGCTCCTTCCACCGCCTCGGCGCCGGAGTTGGTAAAGTAAACGCTGTCGAGCCCCGCGGGAAGCGAAGCGGCAAGCGCCTCGGCATAGCGCACCTGCGGGCTTTGCACAAACTCGCCGTACACCATCACGTGGAGATAGGCATCGAGCTGCGTGCGGATCGCGTCGAGCACGGCGGGATGACGGTGCCCCACGTTGGCAACGGAGATGCCGCCGATAAGATCGATGTATTCCTTTCCCGACGCGTCCCACAGGCTGCAGCCTTCGGCCTTGACCACCTCGATGGCAAGCGGCGCGGTGGAGGTCTGCGCTACATGGGAAAGAAAAAGCTGGCGGAGATTCATCGAACAAAGGTAGTTTGTAGTTTGTGGTTTGTAGTTTGTCGTTAGCTTTCGCCCGCAACCGGAAACGGCAAACTCAAAACTGAAAACCGATCTTATGGCACTCATCCTCCCCGTCGAAGACAAGCATCCCGCCTGGGGTGCTGACTGTTTTATCGCACCGAACGCCACCGTCGTGGGCGACGTCGTTATGGGCGATGAATGCAGCGTGTGGTTCAACGCCGTCGTACGCGGCGATGTGAACAGCATCCGCCTGGGCAACCGGGTGAACGTGCAGGACGGCGCGGTGATCCATGCCACCTACCAGAAAACAAAAGCCATCATCGGCAACCACGTTTCCATCGGTCACAACGCCATCGTGCACGGCTGCACGGTGCACGACCACGTGCTCGTTGGCATGGGCGCCATCGTGATGGACAACGCGGTCGTGCATCCGCATACGATCATCGCGGCGGGCGCGGTAGTGCTCGAAGGAACCGTATGCGAGGGCAACTCCATCTACGCGGGCGTGCCGGCAAAGAAGGTCAAGGAGCTCCCGGCGGGCTTGCTCGAAGGCGAGATCCACCGCATCGCCAACAACTACCTGCGCTACTCGGCCTGGTTCAGCGCGGTTAACGAAGCCGGCCCGGGGCACAAAAACGGGGATTCACCGCAAATCTGAGGCGCTGCGCCGGGAAGCCGGGCCATTCTGGGGAATTCTTCCGAAATTCGGGGTTCAATCGCCGTTTATGAAGCACCGCGTCTATCTCGTCATCACCGCTGCCTACCTGGTCCTGGGCTCGTCCTGCAGTGTGTTCAAGAAGAAAGGCGAAGGCTGCCCCAGCGACGGCCGCAACGTGGGCGCCGAGAAGCTGCTCAGCGAGCCGCCCAAGAAAAAGGCGAAGTGGCGCGGCCCGAAAAGCTATGATTTCTAAGGGTTTTTCTCCGGGCACAAAGTTTGCGAGGATGCAGCTAAGGACGCGCTTTCTGCGTCTTATTTAAAACCGCCCCGACATGAGCCTAACCTTACGCACCGCGCTGGGATGTACCGAAGCCGTTATCGACGACGACGGAGGCCTGAAGCGCTTTTACCTTGTAGCCGACATCCTTTCTACCGATCTCAACGTGTCCTTTGCGCAGAAAGAAGACGAGTTCGACAGCATCAACTGGAACTTTTCCTTCGGTAAGCACCTGATGACGCTTTGCTACAGCATTTACAACGGCATCTCCCTCTTCCCGACCCAGCTGAGCGAAGCTTCGCGCCGCGCCAATGAGGCCGTGGTGGAACTGGCGTCCGTGCTGGAAGGCAAGCTGATGACGGTCGACATGCGCAGCTGAAAACTGCTTCGCGCCGGCGCCTCCCGCCCGCGCAAAAAAAAGTTCCCGGCAAGCTGCCGGGAACCGTGGTAGAATGGAACTGAATTTCCAGGTGCGCGAAGCGCCTACTTTGCGTTCAGCTGCAGCGCAATGCGGCGGTCTTTTCTCCGCTCCTCATCGCTTGCCGTGGCAGGCACTTTCGCAAAAGCCGACCCATAACCTTCCGCACCAGTAAGCTGACCGGCTTTTCCTCCCGCCGCTTTTATGGCGTCCAGCACGGCATCCGCACGTTGCTGGCTGAGGGTCTTGTTGGCAGCATCATTACCGGTCTTATCGGTATAGCCACCCACCTTGACGTGCGCGCCGGGATAGGCATTCAGAATAGCGGCTATGTTGTTGATCTGCGCATTGCTTTCCGCTGTCAGGCGCGCGCTGCCCACTTCGAAGTTGATGTTATCGAAATCGAACCACTTGTCTTTTCCTGCCTTGCAGGCCGCGTCGTCGAGGCATTTCACCAATTGCTCCTCTACCCCACCCGCATAGGCATCCAGCTCAACTCCGTTGGCAAGGCGGACTTTGGTAGATGTTTTTCCCGTACTGCTCGTTGTGCTGGTATCCGGCGGCAGCGGGGCGGGTGTCACCGTAGTGACGGTATCGGACGTGCCGCTTTGCTCGTGCGACTTGTTGCAGCCTTTTCCGAGGAAATACCATAGTACCAGTGCGGCAATGACCAGCACCAGTGGCAATAGCCATTTGTTGCCGCTTGGGTTGCGGTCGGGAAGTGCCGGACGCACCTCGCTGATGCTGCGCTGCCGGATGTCGGGACCTGTAGCGGCGGTCGGTCCTGTCGTCGTTCCGGTCCACGAGCCCAGCGTGCCCAGGCCCGGGATGCTACCGAGGCTCAACCCGGCGGGGACCGCGGCCGCAATGGCTCCTTTCTGGCTTTCGAGGTACGAGGCGAAGCTGGACGCGTTCATGTTGTTTGCCGCAGCATGCTCACCCAGCTTGCCCAGGGCCACGGGCGCAACCAGCGCCATCAGCGAATTGGCCGATGGCTCCGATACACCCGAGAAGCCCGAGATGGATTTGTTGACGGCTGGCGCATGGCTTCCGAACAATCCGTGTACAAGGTCCATCCCGCGCGAAATGATCGATTGCAGGTCGCCGGTAGCAAGCCCCTTCAGTGTATTGGCAAGGCCTCCGCTCCCCGCGCTTTTCGCCATGTCGAGCACAGAGCCCGCATCGCCCGAACTCGCTTTGGAAACAGCCGACCCGAGGATCACGGGGATGATACCGGAAAGCGCCTTGTGAACATTGCTGTCGCTTTCACCGAGCGAAGCAGCGGCGCGCCCGGCTACTTCGTGGTTGAAAAAAGCCTTTACTGACTCAAGTACATTCGCTGACATAAAAATGATTTTGGTTAAGGGATAAAAACGAAAGGCTCCAGGTGGGAAGTGGTATTAAATATAAGCGAGGGCCAACCGCTACAGGACGACACAGGTCATGTTTTATTTACGGCTCAACCGTATTTCTACTGAATACCCGCATAGGGGCGACGCCCGGAATAACGCGGCTGCACAGCCGAAGGCCTGCGCATGTTCGTGTAAGTGATTGATGAATAAGGCATATGCAACGCCGGCGGAAGAGCTAGTAACGCTTCTCGTCGATCGTATCGAGGATGGTCCGGTAACTGATGTACCGCTCCTCCGAAATTTCGCCCGCGGCGACCGCTTCCTTGATGGCACAGCCCGGCTCTTCGGCGTGCAGGCAGTTGTTGAACTGGCAGCCCTGCAGGCGATCGCGCATCTCGGGAAAATAACCGCTCAGTTCGGCTTTTTCAATATTCACCAGCCCGAACTCTTTCAATCCCGGTGTATCGATGATCGAGCCACCGCCCGGCAGGTCATACATCTCGGCGAACGTGGTGGTATGCTGGCCCTTGCCGCTCCAGCCGCTCACATCCTGCGTCTTGATGGCAGTACCGAGCACCGTGTTGATAAACGATGATTTGCCCACGCCGCTGTGCCCGCTTACGAGCGTTGTCTTTCCCTGGAGCAGGCCCGCGACATCCTCCATTCCTGTTCCTTCTTTCAGCGAAATGAGCAGCACGCGGTAGCCGACCTCCGTGTAGATCGCTTCGGTCTCGGCATAAAGCTCCCATTCCTTATCGCGGTACAGGTCGGCCTTGTTGAAAAGGATCACGGCGGGCACATGGTACATCTCGCAGGTAACGAGGAAGCGGTCGATAAAGCCCATGGAGGTGCGCGGCTCGCGCAGCGTGGCGATAAGCAGCGACTGGTCGACGTTGGCGGCTACGATATGCTGCTGGTGCCGCCCCTTTGGCGAAAGCCGGTTGATGTGATTGCGCCGGTCGTGGATGCGGGTGATGGTGGCGGTATCCTCGCCTTCGTTTTCCGATACGATATCGACCACGTCGCCGACGGCGATGGGGTTGGTCGACGTGAGGCCATCCTGCTTGAAGATGCCCTTCAGCCTTGCCTTCCACCAGCGGCCCGCGCTGTCTTTCACGGAATACCAGCTGCCCGTCGATTTATACACCACACCTTCCATCATCAGGGCAAAGTACGGAATAAAGTATAGCGCAACAGCCCTTCCAGGAGCAGAAAAAAGAGGGCGCCGAGCACGAACCAGTGAAACTCTTCGTGGAAGCGTGTGCGGTTGATCACCTGTACGTCGCTTTTCTCGAGCTGGTTGATGCGGGCGTAGATGCCTTCGAGGGCCTGCCGGTCGCGGGCACGGAAGTAAGCACCGCCCGTGGTCTGCGCCATGCGCTGCAGGAGCGGCTCGTCGATATCAGCCAGCTTGCGCATCCCCTGCCCGGGCACGTCGATGCTGCCGCCCGAGTTGAGCCCGATGGTATAGACTTTCACGCCTTTGGCGTGGGCAATGCCGATGGCGGTCTGCGGGTCGATAAGGCGCGTCGGTGGCGCTTCCTCGCTTCCGTCGGTGAGCAGCACCACCACCTTGCTTTTTCCGGGCACGTCGTTGAGACGGGCTACCGAGGTGGCCAGCCCCTCGCCGATCAATGTACCGCGTACCAGCATGTCGGGCCGGAGGCTCCGGATCTGCTCCAGCAGCGCCTCGTGGTCAGTGGAGATCGGAAACTGCGTGAAGGTCTCGCCGGCAAACACCACCAGGCCGATCTGGTCGACGGGGCGGGCGCGCACAAATTCCATGGCCACTTCCTTGGCCACCGCGAGGCGGTAGGGTGCTATGTCGGGCGTTGCCATGGAGCCGCTCACATCCATGCACAGCACGATGGAGATGCCGTTGCCGAGAAAGCGCTTTTGCACGTCGCGCACCTGCGGGCGGGCGAGCGCGGCCACAAGCAGCAGCCCGGCCAGCATGCGAAACAGCGGCAGCAGGAAAAGCCAGCGGCTGCGGGCTGACCGCACGCGGAAGACGGCGGCTGTCGACACGCGCAGCGAGGGACGTCGTCCGTGCCGGCTGCGCGCCCAGATAAAGGCCAGCACCGGCACCAGGCCCACAAAGGGCAGCATCCAGTTGTAGGCAAAGCTTAGCTGCTGTATCCAGTCGTAGATCATCGGCTATGCTCCTCCATGGCCACGACGGCTCGTTTTAGGGTTTGCACGGCACCATCCATAGCGGCGGCACCGGGATCGTATTTGGCGAATTTCGCAAGATCACTTTCCTGGAGTGTGGCTTTCAGCTCCTGCTGCAGCGCAGCGGGTACCCGCCACTGCGGCAGCCTTGCCACGAGGTCGGTGGTCGTATCGGCGTCGGAGTAGTAGCCTTTCCGCTTCAGCAGGTAACCGCGGAAAATGAGCACGAGGTCTGTATAGAATTGCTTGGGCTGCCGGCGCCGCGCCTCGTCGTTCTGGAGCGCCTGCAGCTGCTGCAGCACCTTCTTGTAATACTGCTCGTCGATCCGCAGGGCCGCCGGCGCATCGCCCTTGCGGCGCGGGAAGAGCAGCAGCGCGATACCGGCAAGCAGGATCGCCAGCACCACGTACCAGACCCAGGTGTTGCGCGTGGGCAGCTCCACGTCTTCAACGTCCTTGATGTCGTGGTAGGGCGCATCCTTATCGAACGGCGACGAGAACCGCACGGCGATGGGGATCGCCGGCGACGATTGTTTTCCGTATACGATCGGCGGAATGCGCCGCAGCCCGCTGTCCCAGCTGGTAAGGGTCCAGTGCTGGTGCACGCTGTAGGCCCCGGCCTGCAATACCGTATCGGTTCGAACAGCCTGGAGCACCTCAAAGTAAGGGATGCTGTCAAGGGTGATCGGAGCCGCGGGCTGCGCGCCCGTGAGCGCCACCTCGAGGTCGAGCGGCTCGCCGATGAGGATCGTGCTTTTATCGGTGCGTACCGACAAGCGCGTCTCCTGGGCCGCAAGGGCCCCGCCTGAAAAAACAAGGAGCAGCAGGAAACAAAAACGTGTCATGGGCGGACGCGGCTGATGAAGAATCGCTGGAGCACTTTTACATAATCCTCGTCGGTGCGGAGGTGCAGCAGGTCGCTGCCTGCCTTCTTGAATTGCGTATTGGCATACTCGGTAATCCGGAAAAATTCCTGCTCGTATTCATAGCGTACAAAAGAATTGCCCGTGTCCACCAGCTGGCGGCGGCCGGTCTCGAGGTCCTGCACTTCCAGCAGGCCCACGTCGGGCAGCGTCTGGTCGAGCCGGTCGTAGATCTTCATCCCGACCACGTCGTGACGGCGCGACACCACGCGGAGCGCATCGGCATAATCGCGGTCTAGGAAGTCGCTCAGCACAAAGGAGATGCTGCTCTGGCGTCGTGTGTTGTTGAAGTAGCGCAGGGCCTGGTCAAGGTTGGTGCCTTTGCCTTTCGGCTCGATGGTCAGCAGCGTGCGCATCAGGAAGAGCACCTGCTGGCGTCCCTTCTTGGGCGGTATGTATTTTTCGATGCGGTCGCTGTACAGGATGGCACCCACCTTGTCGCCGTTGTTGATGGCCGAAAAGGCAAGCACCGCCGCGATCTCGGTGGCCAGCTCGCGCTTGCTGCTCGCCGAAGTGCCGAAGAGCGACGAAGCGCTTACATCGATCAGCAGCATTACCGTCAGCTCGCGCTCTTCCTCGAACACCTTGCTGAAGGCATGCCCGAAGCGGGCAGACACGTTCCAGTCGATAAAGCGCACATCGTCGCCCGGCGCATACTCGCGCACTTCCTTGAACGACATACCGCGGCCCTTGAAGGCGCTGTGGTACTCGCCGGTAAACAGGTCGCTCGTAAGCTTCTTGCTTTTGATCTCCAGGATCCGGACCTTCTTTAATATGTCGGGTGTCGTGAGCAACGGAGCGATTGATTAGTCTATTGGTAAAAAGTCCTTTCTGAATTATTTGCCTGCCTGTGTCAGCAATTCAACCGGCACACTGCAGAAGCATTACTGAAACCTGAAGCCAACTACAAACCCCAAACTACAAACTTTCCTAAGGCAGCGGAACCGCCTTAAGGATCTGTTCGATAACCATCTCCGGAGTGATGCTTTCCGCCTCTGCTTCGTAAGTGATGCCGATGCGGTGGCGCAGCACGTCGTTGCAGATGGAGCGCACGTCTTCGGGGATCACGTAGCCGCGGTGGTTGAGGAACGCATGGGCCTTGGCGGCGATCGCGAGGTTGATGGAGCCGCGCGGCGAGGAGCCGTACGAGATAAGGCCATCCAGGTTCTTGAGTCCCATGCCGCCGGGGTCGCGGGTGGCGAAGACGATGTCGAGGATGTACTGCTCCACTTTTTCGTCGAGGTATACCTGGCGCACCAGCTTGCGGGCGTCGAGCACTTCCTGCATGGCCACCACGGGCTCCACTTTGGGCGGTGCGGCGCCGGCCACCTGTTGGCGGATAATAAGCTGCTCTTCCTCGCGCGTGGGATAGCCCACCACCACTTTCATGATAAAGCGGTCGACCTGCGCCTCGGGGAGCGGGTAGGTTCCCTCCTGCTCGAGCGGGTTCTGGGTGGCCAGTACCAGGAAAGGCTCTTCCAGCTTATACGTATGGTCGCCGATCGTTACCTGCCGCTCCTGCATCGCCTCGAGCAGCGCGCTCTGGACCTTGGCCGGTGCGCGGTTGATCTCGTCGGCGAGGATCAGGTTGGCGAAGATCGGCCCCTTGCGCACCACGAAGTCGGCGCGCTGCTGGTTGTAGATCATCGTACCGATAACGTCGGCAGGAAGCAGGTCGGGGGTGAACTGGATGCGGCTGAACTGCGCGTGGATGGCCTGCGCCAGCGATTTGATGGTGAGGGTCTTTGCCAGCCCGGGCACGCCTTCGAGCAGCACGTGGCCGTTGCTGAGCATCCCGATGAGGAGACGGTCCAGCATATAGGGTTGCCCGATGATCACTTTACCCACCTCCTTGCGGAGGATGTCGACAAAGCGGGCGGAATAGGCAATGCGCTCATTGAGCTGCCTGATCTCTTCGGAGGATTGTACCATGGTGCCAAATTACGAAGCGGTACTCAGCAAATGACGGGCCGTTATCGCTGAGCCGTGCAGTGCCGGCCGGAACGACTATCTTTACCCGACATGAACCGCTCACTCAAAAAGACCGCAGCCGCCCTGCTGGCCTGCATCCTGGCCTTTGCGGCCTGCCAAAAGAAAAACGACGGCGACAGCCTCAGTTACGAGCAGCAGGAACGCCGCGCCTGGCTCACCGATACCACCTGGTCGTTCGACTGGGCCGCCCTCGACCTCAACGGCGACGGCAGCGCCGACCAGTACATCCAGCCCGGAACCCTGGCCGATTGCGTCTGGGACAACAGCTACACCTTCCTGCCCAACGGCAGCGGGATCACTAACGACAGCGCCTACCGCTGCGACACCACCCGACCCGTGCTGGCGCCCTTCAGCTGGAACCTGTCCGACAACGACCAATACCTCAACGTAAACGGTACTTCGATCCTCGGGATCGGCGGCCACCTGCGCCTGTACTACATCGGGCCGCACAACCTCACCGTGGGCCGCGATACCCTCGTGCCCGATCCGCTCGTGAACCAGCCCATCACCGCCACGCTCCTGGTAAGCCTTAAACACCGATAATGAAAAAGATCACAGCGCTTACCGCCCTCCTCGTATTGCTGTTCCTGGCCTGGAGCTGCCAGAAGGAGATCAGCCTCGAAGGCGGCGGACTACCGGCCACGGGCAACCGCCAATGCATCAATTGCCCCTACCTGCCTTTTTGCGATTCGTCCGTCTTCACCTACCTCGTGGATGGCACCGACACGGCCACCGGACCCGTGTATGTACTGGGCGATACGACGGTAGACGGGCAGGCCTTTTCTCAGGTAAGCGCCATCCCGGGCTTTGGCCAGGGACTCCTGTATAGCTGCGCCAACGGCGACTACCGCCTGGCGATGCCGCTGGCCGGCATGGGTATCGACCCCGACTCGATCCGCGCCCTCATCGCGCCGCTGCTCGATTCGCTGCTGCCCGTTCCCGCCGATCCGTCCTCGCTCTATATCCCGGCTACTTTTTACGCCACCGTGCTCAAAGCCAACAACGCGCAGGGCAGCACCTGGCTCGATACGCTTACGGCCATCACGATCCCGTTCAACGCAGGCCCCGTGACCCTCAACGTCCGGCTTTACGCAGCGATTGAATATACCTACCTGGAGAAAAACAGCAACCACAGCGTGCTTGGCCACCTTTACCCCAACACGCAGCACGTACAGGGCAAGCCCACGATCGGCGTTGCTTCGCAGTTCCCCGTGCCCATCCCGCTCCCGCTGCCGGCAATCAATGGCCAGATCGATTTTTACCTGGCGAAAGACGTAGGTGTTGTGGAAATGAAAGCCACCGACTCCACGGGCGTGCGCAACTCGGCGCAGCTGATAAGCTACAGACTTTAGGAAGCGCTCGCCTTGAAACGTCATTGCGAGCGCAGCGAAGCAATCTCTTGGAGCATACGCTGCGGCCCGATCGAGCCGCGGAGCCAGCCCGGAAGAGATTGCTTCGTCCGCTCCGCTCCCTCGCAATGACGGGCATAGGTGTACTGCGCAACCCTTCTTCCGACTTCCGACTTCCCACTTCCAGACTTTCTCACCCGAGGTACTTCGCCACGATCGGCAAGCGCCGGCCCACACCGAATGCTTTTGCCGACACGCGGATGATGGGGCAGAACTGGTTGCGCTTGTATTCGTTCATGTTCACAAGACGCAGCACGCGGTTCACCAGGGCCTCGTCGAAGCCCTGGGCGATGATGTCGCGCGGGCCCTGACGCAGCTCGATGTACTGGTACAGGATCCGGTCGAGAACCTCGTAATCGGGGAGCGAGTCGGAGTCCTTCTGGCCCGGCCGCAATTCGGCGCTGGGCGCTTTTTCAAGAATATTGTTGGGGATGATCTCGCGGTCGCGGTTGATGAAGCGCGCGAGGGCATATACCTGCATCTTGTACAGGTCGCCCAGTACAGACAGGCCACCGGCCATATCGCCGTAGAGCGTGCCGTAGCCCGTGGCGAGCTCGCTTTTGTTGGACGTATTGAGCAGGATGTAGCCGAATTTATTGGCGAGCCCCATGAGGATGTTGCCGCGGGCGCGGCTTTGCAGGTTTTCCTCCGCTACATTGAAGGGCAGGTCGCCAAACAGCGGCTTGAGCGCGCCCAGCAGGGCCTCGTACACGGGCGCAATGGGCACGATGTCGTGCCGGTTGCCCAGGGTCTTGCTCAGTGCAACGGCATCCGTTACCGAATGATCCGAAGAGAACTCCGAGGGCAGCAGGAGCACATGCACCGCATCCTTACCCAAAGCTTCCACCGCCAGGGCCTGCACTACGGCGCTGTCGATGCCGCCCGAGGCACCGAGCGTGGCCTTGCTGAAGCCCATCTTGCCGAAGTAGTCGCGGATGCCGAGGATCAGCGCATCGTGGATCTCGCTGATATTCTTGTCGTCGCTGAGGTAGTGCAGCGTATCGGTATCGCGTCCCACCTCGGTGGCCGAATAGTAGTACTTGTGGGCCACGGAAGGCACCTCGGCTACTTTCGTCAGCTCGTCGAGGTCGAAGAGGGCTTCGTCTTCCCGGAAATAAGCCATCTCCTTTACCAGCAGGCCGTTGCGGTCATAGACAAGCGAGCCGCCGTCGAACACGATCTCGGTTTGCGAACCCACCGTGTTGCAATACAGCATCGGGATGCCGTACTTGACAGTATGCGCTTCCACGATGGAGCGGCGCACGGTATCCTGGGCGTAGTTATACGGGGAGGCCGAAAGATTGATCATCACCTCGGGACCTTCCTTGATCAGGTGCTCCATCGGCGTTTCGCGGTACGTCGGGTTGTCGCCAAGGTTCCAGATATCCTCGCAGATCGTCACGGCGAGCTTGCGGCCCTTGAAGTCGACGCAGCTCCAGGAGAAGGCCGGCTCGAAGTAGCGGTTCTCGTCGAACACGTCGTAGGTAGGCAGCAGCGTCTTGTGGATCTCGGCCTTCACTTTGCCTTCATGCAGGAGAAAAGCCGCGTTGAACAGGTCCTTGCCCTCGCGCTGCGGGTTGCGGGCGGGCGCACCCACGAGCACACCGAGGTCGCCGGCATAGGTCGCCACGTCCTGGAGCGACTCGTAGCACTGGCGCACGAAATCGCCGAACTCGAGGAAGTCGCGCGGGGGGTAGCCACAGATACACAGCTCCGAAAAAACGGCCAGGTCGGCGCCGG
Organism: Flaviaestuariibacter terrae; assembly: GCF_054777635.1. NCBI lineage: Bacteria > Pseudomonadati > Bacteroidota > Chitinophagia > Chitinophagales > Chitinophagaceae > Flaviaestuariibacter > Flaviaestuariibacter terrae. The sequence goes on along the minus strand of NZ_BAAHAL010000008.1, from coordinate 1,667,577 downwards.
CCGCGCGGGCACTGTCGATACCCTTCTTGATCCGCGCCACGTTGGCGGCGAAGTTGCCGATATGGTAATTCTGCTGCGCGAGGAAGATCTTCATACGAGAATGCGTGTATTCGTTCATTAGTTTGCCGGCCAGTAGGTACCGACCTTTCAAAACCTGTCAAAACCTGTCAAAACTCTCCGAAACCTTTCAAAACTCTCCGAAACCCTTTCAAAACCTTAAGAACCCGGAGAACCTTGAGAACCTTGGCTAAATTGCCGCAAAGTTCCGGAAAAGACAATGAAGCCACTTCCCTTCCTCGCTGCAATTTTGATGCTCCTCGCCGCCTGTGGTCACGACAGCCGTCACCCCAACATCTCGAAGATCAAGGTGCACCTCGAAACCGAGCGCTTCGAGCGCGACTTCTTCCGGATCGACAGCAACAACATCCCATCCGGCCTCGCGGCGCTGCGCAACGCGCACCCGGCCTTCTACGGCGATTTCCTCGGACGCATCGTCGGCATCAACCCGGCAGATTCCGCCGGCCAGAAGGTAGTGCGCCTCATGCTTCACGACTACAAGCCCATCTACGACAGCATCGAGCGCAAGTACCCCTCGCTCGACGATGTGCGCGAAGACCTGGAGAAAGGCTACCGCTATGTCAAATATTATTACCCCGATTATGCCGTCCCTGGCCGCATGATCACGTATATCGGCCCGCTCGACGCCGAGTGGACCGCCATCAGCACCGACTATGTAGCCATCGGACTCCACGCCTTTGCCGGCAAGAATTTCTCGGTGTATGCCGCACCCGACGTGCAGCAGATGTACCCGCTCTACGTCAGCCGCCGCTTCGACCGCGAGTACATTGTGCCGGTGGCGATGAAGAACGTGGTGAACGAGCTCTATCCCGACATGAGTACCGGGCGCCCCCTGCTGGAGCAGCTGGTGGAAAAGGGCAAGCAGCTCTTCCTCCTCGACCACCTGCTCCCCGACGCGCCCGACAGCGTAAAGACGGGCTACACGGCCGCGCAGCTGAAGTTCATCGCGAGCAACGAAGGCAATATCTGGGGCGAGCTGCTCAAGAATGAAAATCTCTACAGCATCGACCCGTCGACGATCCAGACCTATATCGGCGAGGCGCCCTTCACGCAGGGGCTTCCCGAAGAGGTGCCCGGCAACATCGGGCCCTGGATCGGCTGGCGGATGCTCCGCGCCTACGCCGACCGCAACAGCAAAAAGACGCTCCAGGAGATCCTCGCCACGCCGGCCCGGACGATTTACGAGGAAAGCCGGTATAAGCCGAAATAACAGCCTGCTTAAGCTCCGGGACGTGAATCGGGAATCGGGAATCGTGAATCGTGAATCGTGAATGGCTGACGCCCGAAGCCAAAGAACGGATGCCTTTGGCATCCGTTCTTCCTTACCGCGCCTGGCGGATTGACGATTGACGATTCACGATTCACGATACTAAAAAAGGAAAGCCCCCGCCTGCGACGGGGGCTCTTCGTGAATCGTGAGCCGTGAACCTGGGCTACGGGCCCTGGTGCACGATTCACGTTTCACGCTCCTGTGGTATCCAAAGGAATAATATTGTTTTGTGTCATCCCGGTCGCCGCATAGCGGTCCCACGGCGCTCGCAGGGATGAGCCTGGTTAGTTGTATTTGAACGGGGTGATCATCTCGAAAGCCGGGATATTCACTTCGAACAGCTGCTTCGTATGGAGGTTTTCCATCAGGTACGTGCCGTGCATGCGGCCCATCTCGGTGTGCAGGTTGCAACCACTCACATACTGGTACTCATCGTGTGCGTTGATAACGGGCTGCATTCCTACGACGCCCTCGCCCTCTACTTCACGGTATTCACCGTCGGAATCAAAGATGTACCAGTGGCGGCTCAGCAGCTTCACCGGGAAGGAATTGTTGTTCTCAATCGTGATCCGGTATGCGAACATAAACTCCGACTGGAGCGGGTTGCTGTAGTCTTGTTGGTAGAACGTCTCCACGCTTATCTTGACCCCCTCTGATATTTTGGATACCATACTACAAGTTTAGAGTAAACTATTCAAACCCGGTACCAAGAATTAAGTGCAAAGCCCTTCGTACAATAGATTCCCCACTCCTAATTTTGCGGGCACATTAATTACCCAACCAACGGGGCCCCGCGGGGGCCGGCGGAGGGAATGCAGCACGGCCCGGGCTTTTCAGCACAGCCGTGGATTGCCCCTTTCGCATTCAAAACCAAAATATTAGACAATGAAAATCGCTGTAGCCAAAGGAGATGGGATCGGACCGGAAATCATGGACGCGGTATTGAGCATCTTTACCGCCAATAAGATCGACCTGGAGTATGAATTTGTGGAAATGGGTAAATGGGTCTTCGATAAAGGCTACTCCAACGGGATGACACCCGAAGCGCAGGCTACGATCGAGCGTTACGGCATCCTCTTCAAAGGCCCCATGGAAACGCCGAAGGGCAAAGGCGTCAAGAGCGTGAATGTCACGGCCCGCAAGACCTGGAACACCTACGCCAACAAGCGCACCTTCCAGACGCTCCACGGCGTGGACACGGTTTTCTCCAAGGCCGGCATTCCCATCGACCTTACCATCGTGCGCGAGAACATCGAAGACACCTACGGCGGTATCGAGCATATGCTCACCCACGACGTAGCCCTCTCCCGCCGCTTTATCACCCGCCCCGGCTCCATGCAGGTGATCCGCTACGCCTTTGATATGGCGCAGAAGAAAGGAGCGCGCCGCATCACCTGCGGCCACAAGGCCAACATCATGAAGCTCACCGATGGTCTTTTCCTGGATTGCTTTAATGAGGTTGCCAAAGAATACCCCGACCTAAAAGCCGACGACAAGATCGTCGACGACCTCGCCATGCAACTCGTGGTGCGCCCCGACCAGTTTGACGTGATTGTGATGACCAACCTCCAGGGCGACATCATCTCCGACCTCTGCGCGGGTCTTGTGGGCGGCCTTGGCTTCGCTCCTTCCGCCAACATCGGCGACCATATCTCCATCTTCGAGGCCGTACACGGCACCGCGCCGGATATCGCCGGGAAGAACGTAGCCAACCCCACGGCCCTGCTGCTGTCGGGCCTGGCGATGCTCCGCCACCTCGGCTACCGCGAGAATGCCGCCGTGATCGAGAACGCGCTTCTTTATACACTCGAGCAGGGTATCCGCACCGGCGACTTCGGCGATCGCAGCAAGCCCGCCGTCAACACCACCGAGTTTGCACAGGCCATTATCGACAACTTCGGCCGCGTACCCGAGCAGGGAATGAAGCCGAGCCTCCCCAACGTGCCCGAAACCGCTGCCGTATGTCGCCTCGAGCACAACACCATGATGGTGAGCCGCGAGGTAAGCGAGGAAAAGATCGTGGGCGCCGACGTATTTATCGAAAGCTCCGAAAACCACAACGAGGTGGCCCGCAAGTGCCTCCTCCATACCGGCGACCTCTTCAAGCTCGTCACCATCTCCAACCGCGGCACGCAGGTGTGGCCCAAAGGATCGGTCTACACCAACCTCGTAAACCAGTACACGGCACGCTTCGAAAGCGTCGGCGAGGAAGCCGTTACGCAGACCGACATCCTCGAGCTCCTGAAGCGCCTTACGGCCGACTTCAAGATCTGCTCGACCGAGCTGCTGAATGTATGGGATGGGAAAAAGGCATACAGCCTCGCGCAAGGGCAGTAAGTCCTGCAGCCACTGAATAAACAATAATGTCTATTGAATAATGTTTACCGGGGCGCCAGCCCCGCATTATTCAATAGACATTTTTCATTAGCTATTATTCAATGCGCGGCGCCCGCCGCGCTCAGTCCATCTGCCACATCAGCCAGAACCAAAGGCGGTACAGCAGCACGAGGGCAATAAAGCACAAGGCGATCATGTATACAGAATTGCGCTGCCGGCGCTGGTCGTCGTGGCGGAAGCCGCCGACCATCTGGCGCAGCGAAAGGGCGAGCTGCAGCAGCACAAAGCCCGCGGCGGCGATAAAGAGAAGCGTTACCAGCATCTGAAGAAGCTCACTCATGCGCCGCCTGCTTTCTTGGTTCCGGAATAGCCGTTCTTGAGAAGCCAGCCAATCACCTTCTCGCGCTGGTCGCCCTGCACGAGCACTTCGCCATCCTTCACCGAGCCGCCGGTGCCGCAAAAGCCTTTGAGCTTCTTGCCGAGCTCCTCGAGGTCGGCGGGTTGCCCCACGAAGCCGAAGACAACGGTTGTCGGCTTGCCGCCCCGCTTTTCGAGCAGCACGCGCAGCTTCTGGCGGGCCGGGGGCAGCGTTTCCGCGGCGCCCGTCTCGTCGGGTGCATATTGAAAGTTGGGATCGGTGCTGTACACGAACCCGTTCTTATCGGATTTCTTTTTGCTCACCTTCGTACGTTTTACGTTCTGCGTGTTACGTTTTACGTTTTGTGTATTACGTGTTACGTTCAGGGTCCTGTGCTTCAGTTCAGGTTGAACGTTGCAAACCCAAACGTAAAACATAAAATCTAAAACTTACTTCACGACTGCCTTCAGGCTCAGGTCGAGGCTCCGGGCCTGGTGAATAAGCCCGCCAACGGAGACATAATCGACGCCGGTGGCAGCATAAGCCTTGATCGTGTCTTTGTTGATACCGCCCGACGCTTCCGTTTCAAAGGCGCCGGCAATCAGGGCAACGGCTTCCTGCACCTGCGCCGGACTGAAGTTATCCAGCATCACGCGGAACACCTTGCCTTGGCCGATCTCCAGCACCGTGCGTACGTCGTCGAGCGAGCGGGTTTCCACCTCGATCTTCTGGTCGGGGCGGTACCGCTGCACATAGTCGTGCGCACGCTCGATCGCGGGCTGCAGCCCACCGGCATAGTCGATGTGGTTGTCCTTAAGCATGATCATATCGAACAGCCCGAAGCGGTGGTTGACGCCACCGCCGATCCGGACGGCTTCTTTCTCCAGGAGGCGAAAGTTGGGTGTCGTCTTGCGCGTATCGAGCAGCTTCGTCTTAAAGCCTTCGAGCAATACCGTATAACTACGGGTGAGGGTGGCGATCCCGCTCATGCGCTGCATGATGTTGAGCACGAGCCGCTCGCACTGAAGGATTACGTGTACCGGCGCTTCCACCTCGAAGGCGGTTTCGCCCGCGCGCATGGCCTCGCCGTCGCGCTTATGCTCCCGGAATACGGTCTGCGGGTACTGGCGCCGGAATACGGTTTCGGCCACGGCTACGCCTGCCAGCACGCCGTCTTCCTTGATCTTGAGCACGGCTGTCCCGCGCGCGTCGGCGGGAATGCAGCAAAGCGTGGAATGGTCGCCGTCGCCAACGTCTTCCCGCAGGGCACTGGCAATGAGTTCATCAAGTCGGTTGTCGAAGTCGGGGATCATGCCGCTAAGGTAACGCCAGGTTGGCCGCAAGCGGCGGGGAGAGAAAGAACGCAGATTTTTTATGATTTATAAGATTAGCGCAGATTTTCTTTCGCGTGCGTAAGCAAATCATAACCAATCATAATAATCTGCGCATCCGCCAGCTGGCGGATCTGCGTTCTTTCGCTCCTCGCCGCAGGCACAAAAAAGCACCCTATCACTGCGGGGCAGGCTGCGATCGCGCAAGCGCGATGGGCAGGTTTTCAGGATGATCCAGATCAGCATGGATTTTTTGCGGAAGGCTTCGTAAGCCTTACAAACCGTTCTGCATTTTTCACAATAGGGTTTGTACACCGTACAAAGCGGATGTTCAAATCCGCGATCGGGTTTGTACACGTTACAAAGTGGATGTTCAAATCTGCGTTCAAGTTTGTAAAGCGCACAAAGTCGCTTGTCAAATCCGCGACCGGGTTTGTAAGCCGTACAAAGTGGGTTCCCGTTTTGAAAACCCGCTTTGCAATCGTTACAAGGGAAAAGCGGCATACAGGACCGAATGAGCGCTTGTCGTAAGTGGAATGCGGACCGTTTCCGCCTCCCTTTCCGGGAGGGTCCAAGTGCTGGGGGCAACGAAAAAGGCCCCTTCCGGGGCCCTGGTGGATGATGGTCTGTCTTTTCAATCAGGTCTACTCCCCTTCCCTTTTACCGCCGGCCGTAGCCTTTGGCGAAGGACGGGGGAACGGGTAGGGGGATGGGTCATTGCTGGAAGCGGATCTCCCGGACCAGCTGGCGGCCATTGCGGCTCGACAGGTATACGGTGGTGCGGTAGGTGCCGCCGCGTGTCAGAAGCGTGCCGATGCAGAACTGGTTGCCGCCGTTGTCGCCTTTGTGCTTCAGCTCAAAGCTTTTGACACCGTTGGAGGCGAAAAAATCCTGGAGCACCATGGTCGCCTGGGCGCGGCTGTAGCGGTCGGATTTATCGGGCAGCGAGATCTCCACGTTGTCGTCGATGTAGCGGGCCAGCTCGCTGGCATTGCCGCTGCGCAGGGCGCCGATGACATCGTCCAGGCCGCTGAGGGCGCGGAACGAAAGCAGCGCCACAAGAGCGAACGAGAAAAGTAATAGTTTCTTCATAGTGGATTGTTTTCAACCGCCACTTGGCTAAAATGGTGCCAGTTGCAGCGGCAGGGCTTTACGGCACTAAAATAAACAAAAGGTTTACGATTCGGTAGCTTTGCGTCCAACGAAACAAATTTCAAATGCCGCAACATAAAGTCATTCTCCTGATCATGGACGGCTGGGGCCTCGGACGCGTCGAAAAAGCCGATGCGATCCGCGCCGCCAACACGCCCTTTGTCGATGCGCTGTACCAGCAATACCCTCATACCACGCTTACCACCTGCGGCGAGGACGTAGGGCTTCCCGAGGGCCAGATGGGCAACTCCGAAGTGGGTCACCTGAACCTGGGCGCCGGCCGCATCGTGTACCAGGAGCTCCAGCGGATCAACGTGGCCGTCCGCGACGGCGAGCTGGCGCGGAACCCCGAGCTGCTCGCGCTTATCGACTATGCGAAGCAGCACGGCAAGCCCCTGCACCTGCTTGGCCTCGTCAGCGACGGCGGGGTACACTCCCACAGCCGCCACCTGATGGCCCTGCTCGACATCTGCAAGGAGCACGGCCTCAGCGAGGTTTACATCCACGCCTTTACCGATGGCCGCGACACCGACCCCAAAGGCGGCTACAACTATATCCGCCAGATCGAGGAGCACCTCCCCGGCTCGACCGGCCGTATTGCTACGGTCAGCGGCCGCTACTACGCGATGGACCGCGACAACCGCTGGGAACGTGTTCAAAAGGCCTGGGATGCGCTGGTGCAGGGCCGCGGCGAAACGGCCCCCTCGGCGCTGGAAGCGATCCGGGCTTCCTACGATAAAGGCGTTACCGACGAATTCATCCTGCCCACCGTTATCACCGAAAACGGCGCCCCCGTGGCCCGCATCCAGGAAGGCGACGCCGTTCTTTGCTTCAACTTCCGCACGGACCGTTGCCGCGAGATCAGCCGCGCGCTGACGCAGACCGAGTTCCCGACCTACGGCATGCACCCGCTGAAGCTGTACTATGCAACGATGACCGAATACGACGCGACCTTCCAGGACGTGCACGTGCTCTTTCACAACGACAACCTCAACAACACGATCGGCGAAGTGATCAGCAAGGCCGGTCTCCGGCAGATCCGCCTGGCCGAAACGGAGAAATACCCGCACGTAACGTTCTTCTTCAGCGGCGGGCGCGAGCAGCCTTTCGAAGGAGAGCAACGCATCATGGTGCCTTCGCCCAAGGTGGCCACCTATGACCTGCAGCCCGAAATGAGCGCCATCCCCCTCACCGACGCCATCGTGGCGGAGCTGCAGGGCGAAGGTCCCGATTTCGTGTGCCTCAATTACGCCAATGCCGATATGGTGGGCCATACGGGCGTATGGGATGCGGTGATCAAAGCCGTCGAAACGGTCGACCAGTGCGTGGCCCGGGTTGTAACTACGGCCCTGGCGCATGGTTATACCGTGTTCCTGACTGCCGATCACGGGAACTCTGATTATATGATCAACGAGGACGGCACGCCCAACACCGCGCACACCACCAACCCGGTACCCCTCTTCATCATTGACAAGAATTGGCGTGGCAGCATCCACCCCGGGAAGCTCGGCGATATTGCCCCTACTATTCTTAAAATGATGGGGCTCCCGATCCCGGCAGAGATGACCGGCACGATTTTGATCGAACCGGAAGTATTGTGATCGTTCAAAAGTTTTGATGTATGGTTAAGCGCATATTGCTCATCGTTGTCATTCTGCTGGTGCTCATCCAGCTCATCCGTCCTGAAAGAAACATCCATCCCGGCCGCCAGGCGGCGGCTATCGGCGAGCACTACCCGGTGCCCGCGGGCGTACAGTCCATCCTGGCAAAAGCCTGTAACGACTGCCATTCCAACAACACCCGGTACCCCTGGTACGCCAACATACAGCCGGTGGGCTGGTGGCTGCAGCACCACGTGAACGAGGGCAAGGGAAAGCTCAACTTCGACGAGTTTGCCGGCTATACCCGCCGCCGCCAGAGCCGCAAGATGGAAGAGTCGGCCGAGCTGATTGAAAAAGGCGCGATGCCGCTCGACTCCTATACCTGGATTCACAAGGATGCCGTGCTCTCCACCGAGGAGCGTGCTGCCCTTATTGCCTGGGCCCACGATATCCATCGCCAGGCTGCCGACAGCACGAAGGCGGATACGGATTAAGCCTTCGACTGCGCTCAGGCTGACAGGGGTGAGCGGTGGGCAGTGAGCGCAAAGCTCCCCTTTAAACGAACGGATGCCATTGGGCATCCGTTCGTTGTTTCTGCGCTTCCCGCTGCCCGATTGCCGGTTCCCGCTCACCCGCTCACCGCTCACGATTTTTTTCCCCGCCATGCAGCATTTCCCAGCGGCAATTGTCTAACTTACAGGCACACCACACGGAAGCTTATGACAGAGGAAGCCCTCTTACAAGGATGTTTGCAAAACAACGCTTCGGCGCAGAAGGAACTGTACCTCCGGTTCAGCTCCAAGATGCTCGGCGTCTGTTACCGCTACGCCCACAACCGGGAGGATGCCGAGGATATGCTGCAGGAAGGATTCATCAAGGTCTTTTCGCAGATCCGAAGCTTTGAAAACCGCGGCTCGCTCGAAGGCTGGATCCGCCGCATCATGGTGCACACCTGCATCAACATCCTGAAGAAAAACAAGAAATTCAACGAGAGCGTGGACCTGATCCACGCCAATACGCTGCAGGTCCGGGAAGACGCGATCCCGTCCATCATGCAGGCTAAAGAAGTGGTCGAATGCATCCGCCTGCTGCCCCTGGGCTACCGGACGGTGCTCAACCTCTTCGCCCTTGAAGGCTTCTCCCACCGCGAGATCGCCGATATGCTCGACATCGAAGAAAGCACCAGCCGCAGCCAGTACACACGGGCCAAGGCGATGCTCGAAGATATTTTGAAAAAGAAAAACATCCTGCTGCCCCGCTCCCCCGAGTGGATGTCGGTGGCAGCCAGGCGTTAACCAAAAAGCTTGCTTTAGCAGACACGACCATGAGGCGATTTTATACAGATGATTCGTTGGAGGACTTTCTGAAACAGAATGCAGATCGGTTTCAGATGCGCCCGTCCGATAAGGTGTGGAAAGGAATTTCCGACCGCCTGAAGCGCCGCAACCGCCGGATCGGCTGGTTCACCGGTTTCTTCATGGTGGCGGCATCGCTTTCCGGTTACCTGCTCAGCGGGCGCTCCGGCGATAGCCCCGCTCCTGGCCGCATAGCCCAGGCGGGTTCCGCCAACGCTTCGATAGCCGGCACTACCCGGCAGGATCGTCCCGGCTACGGTATCGCCTCCGGCAGTGCCGACGCGGGTACCGCGGGCTCCGCTCCTGTCCGCTCGCTGTTTGCGACAAACGAGCTTCCTCAATCTAATTTCGAACTGACTGCAAGCATCGCAACGCATAACCGCCGCCGCCACGCCGGCACCCGGGGTGCCGCTTCGAGCAAAACTCTGTCTGACGCCGCACCCGGCACAGACGATTTAGCCAGCCTGGAATCGGCCGGGGCCGATGAGCTCGGTCGCCTCTATACCGACGCATCCCTCGCCGAGCCCTATGCGCTGAAGCTGGCCAATGCCGCCCCCGCGAATCCTGCTGCGAAGGTCAGCCTACCCAAAGCTGCCGACAGCCGCCTGAGCGTCCAGGTCTTCTTTACGCCGACGCTCAGCTACCGCTCGCTGACCGAGAACAAGGATTTCGTCGACAACGTTCCGCCCACGAATGCCGATCCCAATACCCTCGCACTGTATAATGTAAACGATGCCGTGAGCCACAAGCCAAGCCTCGGCCTGGAAGTGGGCGTTACGGCCAAGTACGCCTTCGCCCGCAACCTGAAGGTCCAGGGTGGTGTGCAGTTCAATGTAAGCCGCTACGTGGTACAGGCCTTCGACAATTTCGCACCGCAAACGGCCACGATGGCCTATAACGGCGGCGGCTCAACGCAGCGCAGCACCCCGTACAGCAACCTCGACGGCGGTGGCCGGAAGGAGAACCTGCAGAACATGTACTTCCAGGTATCCGCACCTGTTGGTGTGGAGCTCCGGATCGCCGGCAACGAACGCACGCAGTTCGGGCTGACCAGCACTATTCAGCCGACCTATATCCTCAGCGACCGTGTGTACCTCCTTTCCACCGACTACAAGAGCTACGCGGAAGTGCCCTGGCTCGTTCGCCGCTTCAACGTCAACACTGCCCTCTCGACCTACGTAGGCTATTCCACCGGGAAGCTTGCCTGGCAGATCGGCCCCCAGGTACGCTACCAGCTGATGTCGAGCTTCGTCAGCAAGTACCCTGTCAAGGAAAACCTGTTCGATGTCGGTCTCCGCATCGGCGTATCGCTTAACGGCAAGCACTAGGAAATCCGCCTGCTTACCGCATTTGATCCCGGCTTATGGCCGGGATCTTTTGTTGATCCCTAATTTTGAAGCTATGAAGTACCTGCTGCCCGGATTGCTGTCGCTGCTGTTCCTGTCGTGCAAAGACAAGAAAGACCCCGCGGCCGATACGCAGTCCTTCCCGGCGCTTTCCTTTATCCGCAGCCAGGTACGCGACGTCGACACGAGCCTGTACCATATCCGCAAAATCAGCGAGGAGCCCGGCCACAGCGACACAACGGTGATCAGCCGCGAGGAGTTCCGGAAAGAGGCAGCCCCCTTTCTCAACATGCCCGACATCAGCTCCGACGAGCTGCGTGACGACTATACGGAGAATAAGTACTTCGATGAAACCCTGAACAAGGTGGTGCTTTTCTATACGGCGAAAAATGCAGAAGCGCCCCTGCAGCGCCAGCAGGTATATATCGATCCCGATGAGGGCGGCGGCCTGGTAAAGACCATCATCATCGACATCTACGAAAACAAGAATGGCTTCAGCGCCCACCGAAACCTGATCTGGAGCTCCAACAGCCATTTCCAGATCTCCGAGAATTACCCCGGCCCCGGCGGCACCGAGCGCATCCGGCGCACCAAGGTGTTCTGGAACGATTTTCCCAGCTAACCCTCACGAGCGGAACAAAATGACCCAGGAAGAATTCCAGAAGATAGCCTCTACCCTCCCACAGGAACCGGGCATCTATAAATATTACGACGTCAATGGCAACCTGCTCTACGTGGGAAAGGCCAAACATATCCGCAAGCGGGTGGCTTCCTATTTCAGCAAGAGCGACCATAGCTACAAAACCCACGAGCTCGTGCGCCGCATCCGCCGCATCGAGTTCACCATCGTCGGCACCGAGCAGGACGCATTCCTCCTGGAGAACTCGCTCATCAAGCAGTTCCAGCCGCTCTTCAATATCAACCTCAAAGACGACAAGACCTATCCTTGGATCGTGATCAAGAACGAGCCCTTCCCGCGGGTGTTCCTAACGCGCCAGCGTATCGAAGATGGCTCGCAGTATTTCGGTCCGTACACCTCGGTGGGAAAGGTGCGCGACCTGCTCAACTTCATCAAGCAAACCATTCCGCTCCGCACCTGCCCGCTCAACCTGACGCCGCGCAATATCGAAAAGGGAAAGTTCAAGGTGTGCCTCGAGTTTCACCTGGGCAACTGCAAAGGCCCCTGCGAGGCGCGGCAATCGCTCGAAGACTACGACGAAAACATCGCCCAGGTAAAGAACCTGCTCAAGGGCCAGTTATCACCGGTATTCCAGCATTTCAAAAAAGAGATGAAAGCCCACGCCGAAGCGCTCGAGTTCGAGAAGGCGGAGGCCGTGCACCGCAAGATTCGCTTCCTGGAGCAATACCAGTCGCGCTCCATCGTGGTCAATAACCAGGTCGACGGGCTCGATGTGTTCTCGATCCAGAAGGAAGGCGACATAGCGTACGTCAATTACCTGATGCTCGAAAACGGCGCCATCGTGCAAACAAAAACGCTTCGTGTGGAAGCCCAGCTCGACGAAGGCGTCGAGGAGATCCTTTCCTTTTCGATCGGGCAGCTCCGCTCTACTTTCAACAGCACGGCCCATGAGATCGTCATTCCGTTCCCGATCGAGTACGACGAGCCCGGCGTGCAGGTAACGATCCCGAAAGCAGGAGAAAAGAAAAAGCTGCTGGAGCTTTCGGAAAAGAACGTGCAGTATTTCGTGAACGAGCAGCGCAACAAGGAGCGGCTGAATACGGGTACCAAATCGACGAAGTATCCCGTGCTGCTCCAGATCAAGGAAGACCTCAACCTGTCGGAAGTGCCGGTACATATCGAGTGCTTCGATAACTCCCACTTTCACGGCTCCTTCCCGGTGTCGGCCATGGTCTGCTTCCGCAACGGCGAGCCAAGCCGCAAAGACTACCGGATCTTCAACCTCAAGACCACCGAGGGAAAGAACAATGATTTCGCTTCGATGAAAGAAGGCGTGTACCGCCGCTACCGGCGCCTGCTGAATGAAGGGGAGGACCTGCCGCAGCTCGTGATCATCGACGGCGGCAAGGGGCAGCTGGGTGCCGCGCATGAAGCCATCGAGGAACTCGGACTGCAGGGCCGCATGACCCTCGTTGGCCTCGCCAAGAACGAAGAGGAACTCTTCTTCGTGGGCGATAAGGAATCGCTGAAGCTGCCCTACAACGGGGAAAGCTTGCTGCTGATCCGCCGCATCCGCGACGAGGTACACAACCATGGCGTTTCGAGCCACCGCAACAAGCGCAGCAAAGGCACCTTTAAGAACGAATTGGAAGATATCAAGGGCATCGGCACACAAACCGCGCAAACCCTGCTGAAAACGTTCCGCAGCGTGGCGGGCGTGCGGCGCCAGTCGCTCGAAGACCTCTCGAAAGTGATCGGGGTGGGGAAGGCGAAGATCGTGCGGGCGTACTTCAACCGCGATGATGAGACAGACGAATCCGTCCCGGCTTCGTCGGAACAATGAACAAGGAACAAGGAATTGAGAGTTACGCATAAGGCAGCAACAGTAAAGGGCGAATGTTGATTCGCCCTTTACTATTTCGGTCTTCATTTCAGCACTCCTTGTTCCTTGTTCTTCTGTTCGCTACTCTTTCCCCGTAGGGACAAAAGAAAAGGGCTGGATGGAAATCCGGCCCCGTTTAAAATCCAATATCCTATGAAAAACCGAGGTAAAAGTACTGTACTTTCTTTGATAAACACCCGAAAATGCCCGGAAATATTTTGAGTTTTTTTCATGTCGCTCCAAAGAAAAAGTCCCTCGTTTCCGGGGGACTTTTTCTAAGAGGAAAGATCTGTTAGTACGACCAGAGGTCCTGCTCGTAGTTGAAGATGCGGTCTTTGATGTTGTCGCCTTCCAGCAGCGCCAGGATCGGGTCCTTGATCATCGCTTTGATACCCTTGTTACCCGGGTTGTCGAGCGTGGACTTGATGATGTAGGAGCTGAACATGCGGGCTTCGAAGAGTTCTTCCCAGGTCATGCGGCTAGCACCCATGTTCTTGGGGTTATACACTTCGTACTTGGCCAGCGTGCCGCGGAGGTCGGGGTAGTAAACCCAGAACATAACCGAGGAGCCACGCTCTGTACCGTTGGCATTGAAGAGGGTCTTCAGCGGCGCGATACCGAGGATACGCACAAACATGCGGCTCGCTTCGCGGTCGAATACCCACTCTTCCTTGATACGCAGCTTCGTTACCGACTTGGCATCGAAGGAAGCGCTCGTTACCGTGTACTTCACAATCTTGCTCGGGTCGTTGATATCAACAACGGGTGTTGTATCGCGCGAGCCCTGGGTGAGACCCTGGATCTCCGTGGAGGTCATGGGCGTCGTAAAGCGCTCATCGGAGAAGGCCGTCACCGAGCCGTTGTTGACGGCGCGCATCAGGATGTTGATGAACATCTGGCTGCCGTTATCGTCTTCAGCGGAGTATTGGAAGGATTTGTTGATCTTCTCGCGGAGATCGATCTCACGCCATACCTTTTCGGCAAAGAGGGCGTCGTCCCAGCGCAGGTGCTCGTAATTAAGCGGCGTGCGGTCATTCAGCGCCGACTTGTCGTAGGCGTTGTCGTTGCGCAGCGATTTACGAACCGTGGTGTCGTTGGAACCGGTCGAATCCACTTCGATCGGAATGTTGCCATAGGGGTTGTAGCCGGAGGGGGCCTTTGTTTGGTTCACCGACTCCTGCGTACCCGCACCGGCACCAGTGGTACCGGCACCCGCACCGGCTGCGTTACCACCGGCAGGGCGGCGACGCGGGGCGCGCTGGGCATCGGCCTGGCTGAAGGCCAGGGTCAGAAGCAGGGCGAAGAAACTACCCTTGAGGACAAGGTTTTTCATATTCAATGGTTATTTGATATAGTAAACGAGCGAAGGCAGTTTGCGCGATACACCGTCCGGGCCCTGGGCGCGGATGGCATCGATGGTCACCGTGCGGCCGGCTGTGAGGCCTTTGAGGGCAGCCTGCGCCTTGGGGCTCCAGGTGTTGCCGGTGCAGGGAGCTTCAACGATATCGCCGTCTTCCGTATCCATGGTGAGCGTAAAGGACGTAACCGTGTACTTCAGCTCGAAGGGGAAGTCTTTGATATAGGCACCAACACCAGCCTGGGCGCGGAACGTACCGGCATTGATGTTGTCACCCGAAGCGTAGCCACCTACGGTAGCCGTCGGCGTGGGGATCGTACGAACACGGAACTCAGATACGCCGGCAACTTTACCGTCAACCATTACCTGGATCTTGGCGTTGTCGGTCACCGAGCTGACACGGACGACGTACTTACCGGGAGCAACACGGTTGATCGAACCACCGCCACCGATGATCGAGGCTTGAACCTTGTCGTCACCACCACCCGAAGCGGCGATAGTTACGGGGTTGTCAACACCGATGTACAGTACGTTCATCTTATCGAGGGCGATCGAGGCGTTGGCCTGGCCCACCGTGTATTCTACATTCTTCGTAACGGTCTGCATTTTACCGTCCTGGTCCTGGAAGCGGATCACTACAGGCACGCTGTGCTTGCCGAGACCACCACCGGGAACTTTGAGTACAGCCTGGCCGTCGGCACCGATGGGAGCACCCTGTCCGTTGATCGAGATCTGCGGAGCAGCGGCGCGCGAGAAGGCACCTACGCCTGCATTGATTTCGATTTCCTGGCCGGGCATCACGTAGTTGGTGTTCTGGCCTACGATAGCGGCGAAGGTGTCGTAACGAACGGTTACTTTACCTACCTGCTCGTGGCAGAAGGCAACCACCTTGTTCTCAGAGGTCTTTACGTCGTTCTGGAATTTGCTGAGGATCGTGATGGCAGCCACGGTGGGCACCATGTGGAAATAAGCGGATTCCAGGGTCTTGTTCGACTTGTCCTGCGTTACCGGCATGTTGAGGTCGATCTGCAGGCTGTTTTCGAATTCCTTGGCAATCAGCGGGTCGATGGCCAGGAGTTGCTGGCGGTACTGCTTCAGGCGCTCGAAGAGCTTCTTGCCGTCGCCTTCTTCCACCATGATGCGGGTAGCGATGTCGAGGTTGTCGGCGCGGAACGAAGAGTCCGGCTTGCCGTCCTTCATGCGGGTCGGGTCGAAATCGGCCGCTTTCAGGATCTTGTTGCGGAGCTCCCCGATGTAGTTGTACATATCCTTCGACAGGGCTTGAGCCTGCTGGGCTTTGGGAAGCCAGATCTCGGCTTTGGCCTTCGACGAGGGATCGGACAGCTTGTCCTGGAGCGAGGAAATGATCGAGACAGTCGACGCGTCTACTGTCTGGTTGGTCTTCCGCAGACTGTTGTCTACGGTTCGGAAGGCGTTCAGAATCTCAGCCGAGACGTTCAGTGCCAGCAGGGCTGTCAGCACCAGGTACATCAGGTTGATCATCTTTTGCCGTGGCTCTTTAGGTAGTGCCATATCGGGTCAAAAATTTAAAGGTCGGGTTGTTGAGAAGTGGTTTAAAACGGATCGCAGCGCGATTAGCGGCCCTGCATGGCGCTCAGCATGTTGCCGTACACCGTGTTGAGGCGGGTCAGGTTACCGGCGAGGCCAGCGATCTGCTCCTGTACCTTCTTGGCATCTTCGGCGCTGTTCGACATAACCTTGGCAGTTTCGGCGAGCTTGCCGTAGAAACCATTGAGGGTCTTCAGGTGGTTGTTGCTTTCCTGCAGCTCCAGCTCGTAGATCGTGTTGAGCGAGGAGAGGTTCTTCGTCAGCACCTGTACCTGCTCGTGGAAGATCTTGGCACCTTCGGTAGCCTGGTTGAAGGCACCTACGGAGTTGGCAGCACCGAGGTACGCGTCCTTCACTTTGGAGAGGGCCTGCGTTACTTCAGCGGTACGGGTTGTATAGTCGCCGGTAACTTTCACTACGTCGGCGATCTGGTTCATGTTCGTCAGGGTCGTGTTGAGCTTCTTGAAGTTCTCACCCAGCAGGTTGAGGTTCTGGGGCGTGATGTCGGCCTGTGCCATTGCCTTGTCGAGGGCGTGCACGGTACCGGGGGCAGCTTTGTGACCACCGGAGGTTTCAACCAGCAGCTCTTCGCTGTGCGAGGCGTCGCCAACAGCGGGGTAAATGATGTAAAGAACACCATAGATAAGGAATACAACGGCTTCCGTATAGAGACCGATCTTCAGCCAAAGGTCGGCAGTGGGCGAGTGAAGGATTTTTTGGAGAGCACCGTAGATAACGAGCGCCGCAGCGATCGAAACGACTACGTCTACATACTTGCTTACTTTGGGAGGAATAGCAGCTGCCATAAAATTGAGCGTTTAAGAAATGGTTGGTTAAAAAAAGTTAGTATGAAACAGAAGGCAGCTTTACTAACGAAAGCTGTCTTCTGTTTATTGAATAAGTGGAGATAATTCTTTGGGAAGATTATTTGCGGCGACCGCGGCCAGACATGGCCGGAAGATCGATCACCGAGCGGAAGCCGATGTACGACTTGGCGGAATCCTGGTACTCGTAAGTGCGGGTGCTCGTTTGCAGGTAGTAGCCAACATCTTTCCAGCTACCGCCGCGAATCACTTTGCGCTTCATTTTCGGGGGATCGCTTTCCTTGGCATTGAAACGAACATCGGGGTTCATGTCGTGCTGGAAGGTATAGCCACCCTCGTAGTAGATGGAGGAGGTCCACTCGGCTACGTTACCCGACATGTTGTACAGGCCGAAATCGTTGGGCCAGTAAGCATCGGCACGAACCGTGTAGAAACCGCCGTCTTCGGGGTAGTTACCGCGGCCGGGCTTGAAGTTGGCGAGCAGGCAACCCTTCTTGTTACGGAGGTAGTAGTTACCCCAGGGGAACATCGACTGGGAGCGTCCGCCACGGGCGGCGTATTCCCACTGGGCCTCGGTGGGCAGGCGGAAATCGGATTCCTGCGCCTGCTTCTTCGACTCCAGCCAGGAGTTGAGGTAGTGTGTACGCCAGTTACAGAAAGCCTCGGCCTGCTTCCAGTTAACACCTACCAGGGGGTAGTTGCCGAAAGCGGGGTGCGCGTAGTAGCGCTTGGCCATGGGCTCGTTGTAGGAGTAGGAGAAGTCGCGGATCCAGACGAGAGTGTCGGGATACACACGGATGGGATACTTGCGGATGAACTGCGAGCGGGGCTTGGAGGCGTTCTCACGCTTGGCGGCCTCACCGTAGTCGTAGGCTTCGAACTGGTAGACGATCTTGTTGGCGTCCAACTCTTTCTTACCGTAGATGCGGTCTTCGGGCGAGAGGATGATGTCGGTCTGGCCGAGCTGCTCCACCACTTTGGGGTCGCCCCACTTCATGGTCTTCATCTTGGCCCAGTCAACGTACTCATTGCCGTCGGCGCCGCTCTTCACATAGCCCATTTTCTTGGCTACGATCGAGTCGGTTACCCACTTGGTGAACTGACGATACTGGTTGTTGGTTATCTCTGTGGCGTCCATCCAGAAGCCACTGATCGAGACGGAGCGGTTGCGTGCGCTGAAGGCGTAAGCCGGATCTTCGTCGGAAGGTCCCATGTGGAACGTACCTTGAGGTACATAGACCATGCCGGGGGGGCGCTTCATAACAAACTTGCCGCCAGGAGCGACACCGTGGAGCTGGCCGTCATTCGGCAGAGCGCCACCACTTTTCTTCCCGGAGCCACATGATACAAGGGCGAGGGAAGTCGCAGCCGCGAGGATCGCAACGTAATGGTTTTTCATTGTCATACACGAGGGTATTGGGCAAATATAAGCTTTTGATAAAATTGACCGCACAAGGTTACAACTTATTTTTTTCATCTGCAAGCCCTTTTGGCGTACCGTCTTAAACGGGCCTGTACTGCAATTATTGCATTAATTTTTAAGTTTTCTATCGCTATTCCGGTGAAATCCGCAAAAGATCAGATGAATTGTCACCCCGCATCGAAAAAGGGACCGCTGTGGCGGTCCCTTCGGGGAAAATAGGGTCAATAACGGTTATTTTTTCTTGAGGGTCGACGCCAGGAACTGGTCCAGCGCAGCCACCATGGACGGCGCCTGGGGCTGCGGCGCCTTGATGCCGAGCTCCAGGCCAAACTCTTCCACCGCTTTCGAGGTGTTGGAGCCGAAGGCGCCGATAACGGTGCCGTTCTGCCGGAAATCAGGCCGGTTGTCGAAGAGGCTCTTCACGCCCGATGGGGTAAAGAAGCAGATGACGTCGAACTCGGTCGCCGTAAGCAGCTCCTTCACATCGCGGCTGACGGTGCGGTACATGAACGCCAGCGAAAAGTCGCAGCCGTTGCTCTTGAGCCAGCCGGTGATCTCGGAGTCCTGCTGGTTTTCGGAGCAGACATAGAGAAACTTCTCGTTGCTCTTGTGCTTGTTGATGACGTCGAACAGGCTCTTGTTGGACCCGTCGGCGCCATAGAAGACCTTGCGCTTGCGGTAGAGGATGAACTTCTGGAGGTAGAGGGCTACGGCCTCGGTGATACAGAAGTATTTCGTGTCCTGCGAAACGGAAACGCGCATCTCCTCGCAGGTACGGAAGAAGTGGTCGATGGCGTTGCGGCTCGTGAGGATCACGGCGCTGTGGGCCTGGATATCGATCTTCTGCTTTCGGAATTCTTTAGCGGGAATAGGCTCCAGCTGGATAAAGGGCTGGAAGTCGAGGGCGACCCCATACTTGCGGCTCAGCTCAAAATAGGGCGATTTGTCGCTTTCCGGTTTAGGCTGTGTGATCAGGATCCGCATGCCGGCTTTGGCCTGCGCACCCGCCTTTGAAACCTCGTTTTTTACCATAAATGGGTAACCTAATGTAGGGCGAAGGTACGTATTTTACCCTAATAAGCGGAACAACAGTTTGTTAATCAGCAGTAAGGGGATCAACTCAAAGGCAAGCAGGTAGAGCAGGAAATGAAAGAACGGCAATCGAACCTGCCGCTGAACGGTGGTGTACGACAGGAAATAGCGGTAGGCGAAAACGGCGCCGGCCAGCGTCAGGGCAAGGGTGAGCGCCACCTGGTTGAGCGCGCCTTCCGTGAATGCGAGCAGCAGCACAAAGGGCATCAGCAGAATCCCGAGAATCTTGTTGGCGGTAAAGACGATGAACACGTAAGCCTCTGTGGACGCAGGTATGCGGAATACCCAGCCCAGCACGCGGAGCACCACGAACTTCCCGATGTACAGGGCCGCGAGGCCGGCCGCCAGGTAGCCAAAAAGCGGCCAGAAACCAAACTGCTCTCCAAGCCCGAAGCGCTGGAACACGAGGTACAGGAAAAGGGCACCGGCCCCGAAGAACAGGATGTTCATGTACACCGAAGGAACGGGCGATTGCTGGAGCTGCTCCTTCGCATGGCGCTGCCGCAGGTTCGTGCGGAAAAACAGCCGGAACAGGTCGGCGAGGTAGCGCGGAAAGCCGCTGCGGGCAATGGCCAGCAGGAGCATCAGCCCCATCACGCAATAGAAAAGCGACTCCTTGCCATGCGCCACGTGGATGGACTCGCGCAGCCGCACCGGGTTTTGAAAGTTGATGAAGGGATGGCTTGTCCAGGTGATGCTGTCGAAACGCATCGGCACGACCACGAGTGCGGGCAACTGGAAGGTATCGCGGCGGAGGCTGTCTGCACGGAGCGTTGTGTCAAACGACTGTACTAACGGAGGGGCCGAAAGGGCAGGACTTGTATCGCGCCGGCGGGAGCTGTCGCGCTGCTGGGCCCCGGCGCACAGGCCGGCCAGCAAAAGGAGCATCAGGCAAAGGGTTCGACAGCTTTTCATGGGACAGCAACAAATTTAGGAGAAAGGACGGCACCGCCGTATGCGGACGCTACATTCCCGGCGACGAAAGTGTAAATACCTACCGGTCCGCACAGGCTGCCCCTGATGAGGCGATATCAGAAATAACTGACGTAACCCAGGTGCACCTTGCTTTTGCGCAGGTTGAAGGGCACATCGTCGCGGCGCCCGATGGCCCAGGCCAGGTTGAAGATTCCGGCTTTCGTACTGAGCGACAATCCGAGCCCGGTGCCCAGGTAACCGCGGGTGGCGTTCACGGGCTCCGGCTGGCGTCCCACGCCGATATCCGCGAACCCGAACACGAAGGAGTTCTGGTCGAGGAGATAGCGGAATTCACCCGTTGCGATGGCATACTGCGACAGGTATTCGCTCTCCTCGTCGAAGCCGCGGAGCAGCTTGTAGCCACCCACCTGGAACAGCTCGTTGCGGTAGATGCTGCCGCTGCTGAACAGGCCCGCGTTGAGGGCCGCGCGCACCGTGCTCTGGCGCCCCACGGGGAAGAAGTGTGCGCCCGAAAAGGT
Organism: Flaviaestuariibacter terrae; assembly: GCF_054777635.1. NCBI lineage: Bacteria > Pseudomonadati > Bacteroidota > Chitinophagia > Chitinophagales > Chitinophagaceae > Flaviaestuariibacter > Flaviaestuariibacter terrae. Next base: position 1,646,508 of record NZ_BAAHAL010000008.1, on the reverse strand, counting down.
GGCCCTGAACTGGTAGGTGCGCAGTTTCACCGTGTCGTATAGCCGGGCGAAGGAAAAGGCCGGGTCGGCGGGGTCTTTGAGCTCGAGCACCTGGTTGTTGGGGCGCAGCTTCTTAATACCCGCCGAAGCCAGGATCCGGTATTCGGTGCCGCGGCGCGGGTTGTAGCGATAGTCGGTGCCGTTCCACTCATAGCCGGCCCCGAGGTTGTTGGAGCCGACGTCGGCTTCGGACGGGAGGCGGCGGCTGGCGGCCACCTGCTGCACGTCGACGCCGTTGACGATGGTGGAGCGCCGCTGGTAAAACAGGCTGGCAATACCGTTGCCGTTGCGGTAGCGGGCCGTTATGTCGAAGGTCAGGTTGAGGAAGGTCGTATCCTTGCGGAACATCTCGAAGTCGAGCCCGAAGCCGAAGGGGCTCCGGAGAAAGTAGGGTTGCTCGAAGAGCAGGTGAAGGCGCGGCGAGCTTTGCTGGAGCTGCTGCCAGTTGAGGCCGATGGTTTCGCCGCCACCAAACCCGTTACGGAGCAGGAGGTTGGCCTCGCCCGTCACCAGCAGCTTCTTGCGGGCATTGACGTCGGGGTTGGGCAGGAAGCCCACGAGGGCATTTACCTGGCTGTTGCGCTTGTTTTTGAGGTACACGTTCAGCACCGAGCCGGTGTTGAGCATCGTCAGGTCGGAAGGGCGCTCCACCTGCACATAAGGCAGCTCGGCGAGGCGCTTGTCGACCGCCTGCAGGCGCCGCTTGCTGTAGGGCGACCCGGCCGGGAGATCGAGGTGACGCTGCAGCAGCTCGTTGGAGATGCGGAGGTCGCCGTAAACGCGGATGCTGTCGATCAGGTAGTGCATCCCGCGATCAACCCGGAGCAGTGCGCTTACCTCGTCGCCGTTGATGCGGACCGAGTCGAGGAAGACGCGGGCGAAGGGGTAGCCATTGTCTTCGAGGCGGTCGAGGAGCCGCTCCTGCAGCGTGCGGAGGCGGGCAAAATCCATGGGCGTGTTGCTGAAGGACGCGGCATTCCAGCGAAGTGCCGCATAGAGATCCGCATCGTCGGGGCGGGTGCTGAGGCGGGCCCAGCGATAGGCCGCGCCGAGGAACAGGTGCGCCGTTCCTTCCGCCGAATCGAGCCGGGTGCTGTCGAGCGAAGCGGTTACATAGCCGAGACCGCGAAGGGTGGCGGGAAGCGTTGCGAGGTAGGCGGCGGCGGCTGTCCTCGATGGAAAAAGGTTGTGGAGGGCCGGCGGCACGGGGTGCGCGGCCGAATCGGCCAGTACGTACCGAAGGCTGTATTGAGCCCGCAGCGCGCTGCCGGCCAGCATTAACAGGATCACCGCAAGCATTTGCTGTACCTTCGTCCGCACGTTTGTAAAAGTATTCAATCCAGAACGCCGTTGGCCGGAATTTATTTGCATATCCCCTTTTGTAAGCAGGCCTGTCACTATTGCAACTTCCACTTCAGCACCTCGCTTCGCTTCAAACCCGAGCTCGTGTCGGCGCTGCTGCGCGAGGCGGAATTGCGGCAAGAGTACCTGCAGGGCGCGCCCGTAGAAACGATCTATTTCGGCGGCGGCACCCCCAGCCTCCTCGACGATGGTGAGCTGCAGCGGATCCTGGACGCCCTCCGCCGCCACTATCCTGTGCAGCACGACGCGGAGATCACACTCGAAGCCAATCCCGACGACATCACAGCAGCCCGCCTCGGTGCCTGGAAAGCCGCTGGCGTGAACCGACTCAGCATCGGCACGCAATCGTTTTTCGAAGACGAATTGCGCTGGATGAACCGCGCCCATACGGCGGCCCATGCGCGGCAGTGCATCGAAGACAGTCTTGCCGCCGGCTTCGACAACCTGAGCATCGACCTTATCTACGGCTCCCCGCTCCTGTCGGACGAACGCTGGGAAGAAAACGTGCGCATCGCCACCGGCTACGGCATCTCCCACCTCTCCTGCTACGCACTTACGGTAGAAGAAAAAACGCCGCTGCACAAGCAGGTCGCTTTGAGCCAGAAACGCGATGTCGACAACGAGCAGCAGGCGCGGCAGTTCGTGCTGCTGATGCGCTGGCTCCGGGAGTCGGGCTACGAGCACTACGAAGTGTCGAACTTCGCAAAACCCGGTGCGCGGAGCCGTCACAACTCGAGCTACTGGAAGGGCCTCTCCTATCTTGGTCTTGGCCCGTCGGCCCACTCCTACAACGGGACCGAGCGCGCCTGGAACATCGCCAGCAATCCCGTATATATACGATCCATCGGTGAGGGAATTCCACCTCTTGAACAGGAAACGCTTACGCGCGAGCAACGGCTCAACGAGTACCTGATGATCGCGCTGCGCACGACCGAGGGCCTGCTGCTGGAGCGGATTTCGGCCCAGGCAAGCAGCCAGGAGCTTCGCGCGATCGAGCAACGCCTCTCCGTATTTCTACAGGAGGGCCTCGTGCGGACCAGCGCGGGCGGATTCGCGCTTACCGACGAAGGAATGCTCCGCGCGGACGGGCTCGCGGCGGAGTTGTTTGTCTGATGATCCGCGTCGTCCATTCCATCAAAATTTCAGTACTCGCTTCTCCCCTATTCTCCATGGCGCATCAGTGCCGGAGGAATGCGTCCTTCTCGAACTGATCGATCACCGCCCGGCTGAATTTCACCGCGCCGGCGGGCGAGAGGTGCACGTTGTCGACAAAGTCGAAGCTGTCGGAGAGCGCAATGCGCCCGTTGAAATTGTAATAGGGACCATGCCGCAGAAATACGGAATCGACAAGCGGCGCGTCGCGGTGGCACGCATAGCGCTTCGGGCTGAGCGGTGCCTGCAGCAGTACATAGGGAATACCGCGCTGCCGCAGCATCAGCAGGCAGGAGTCGAGGTAGCGCATATGTACCGGGTTGAGCGGCGGCTTCGGACCCGGCGTGCAGGCAATGGCGAGGTCGGGATTGGGCACGGGGTTAATGCGTTCCTGGAAGCCGCCGCTTACATAGCGATCGAGGGTGCTCGTGTAGCGCAGTGCCGGCGGCGGGCATCCCAGCTCCTGCCGCATCCACCAGTACAGGAGCGTGTTGGAGAGACGTAGATTAGGACGGCGCAGCAGGTCGCGCCAGTTGTCGGCGTCGACGCGGTCGCTCAAAATGAGGTCGAGGCTCGGCTCGATACGGTCTTCCACGTTCATCTCGGGATATACCGCCAGCACAACCCGGCGCGGCCGGATCACATCGAGGTAGCGCTTCAGCAGGATATGCGTTTGCATCGTGTTCTGCCCGCTCGAGGCCAGCACAAACAGGCGGTAACCGCTCCGGGCAAACACGCGCGGGTCGAAGCCATACTGGGCCACCGAGGGGCCAAGCACCAGCAGGTCGGGCCCTGTTGCGCGTGGCAGCTCGTCGATGCGCTCACGGAGGTAGGAGCGCGTATCGGGTGTTTTGAAAACGTTCTTCTGGTAACGCTGCGGCACCGTCGCGCCAACCGCGAACAGCAGTACCAGGTACGCCGCGGCGGCGAAGAGCAGGAACAGGGCGGTATCGGCAACAAAGCGCTTCATCTCAGAATTGAAAATACAGGAAAGGCTGCTCGCCGGTGACCATATACAACCCGATGAGCGAAAGCAGCAGCGCGTAGAAGCCCCAGCGGGCAACCCGCGGCCAGCGGGCACCGAAGCCGGCCAGCGCATAGGGCCGCTCACGCCCCAGCCATTCGACGCCAAATAAAAAAGCGGAGAAGAAAAGTGTCAGCAGCGCCATTGGCGGGAACCAGGGCACCGAAAAGAGCGAAGGCCGGAAGGTGCCGCGGAAGTAACGGATCGCAGCGCCGATCGTGGGTGCGCGGAAGAACACCCAGGCCAGCGTAACGAGCAGGAAGGTGCCCGCCATCCGGAACGCATCGCGGAGTGACGGCAGCCAGCGCCCCGGAGCAACGACGGCGAGGTGCATGCGGTTGCGGCCGAAAAGCAGCAGCGGCAGGAAATACAGCGCATGCAGGGCGCCCCAGGCCAGGAAGGTCCAGTTCGCGCCGTGCCAGAACCCGCTGACCAGGAAGATGATTAGTGTATTGCGTACGGCAATCGCGCGCCCCGAGCGGCTTCCACCGAGGGGGATGTACAGGTAATCGCGGAACCAGCTCGTGAGCGAGATATGCCAGCGGCGCCAGAATTCGGCGATGTCGCGGGCGAAATACGGGAAGGCGAAGTTGCGGAGCAGGTCGACCCCAAAGAGACGGGCAGCACCGAGGGCGATGTCGGAGTAGCCCGAAAAGTCGGCGTAGATCTGGATCGCAAAGAACACCGCACCAAGTAGGTGCACGCTGCCGCTGTAGCGCGCCTCGTTGTCGAACACAAGGTTGGCGGCGAGCGCGCAGTTGTCGGCGATCACGAGCTTCTTGAAAAAGCCCCAGAGCATCTGCCGCAAGCCTTCGGCGGCCTCTTCATACCTAAAGACGCGCCGCTCCTTGAGCTGGGGCAGCAGGTGCGTAGCCCGCTCAATAGGACCTGCCACCAGCAAGGGAAAGAACGACACGAACAGGGCGTACGTAATGAAATTCCGCTCCGGCGCGATGCGCTGCCGGTAGCAGTCGATCACGTACGACAGGCCATGAAACGTGTAGAAGGAAATGCCAACGGGCAGCACAAGACGCAGCAGCGGAATGCTGGCGGGAAGTCCTGCGCTATGGAGCAATTCCGCGAAGGAGCCGGCAAAGAAATTATAGTATTTGAAGAAGCCGAGGAAGGCAAGGTTCGCTCCCACGCTGAGAACCAGCCAGGCCTTGCGTTCGCGCGCACCCGTTGCAGCGGCAATGCGCAGCCCCGAGCCCCAGTCGAGCAGCGTGGAAAAGAGCAGGAGCCCGAGGAACCGGACATCCCAGCATCCGTAGAAATACCAGCTTGCCGCCAGCAGGATCCCGTTCTGCGTCGCAGCCCGCCGCCCCAGCAGCCAGTGCAGTGCGAAAACCACGGGCAGGAAGAGGGCGAAGGAAAGGGAGTTGAAGAGCAAAGGCAGTTGGGGGTTTGGAGTTTGGGGTTTGGAGTTGAGGGAAATCTGTAGTTTGTAGTTTGTGGTTTGTGGTTTGTAGTTGAGGGGAGAACGATAGAGGTTCCAACGCATTCCCCTGACAGTGCGCTATTCTTCCACAAGACTATCATGACGGAGCACCTGCTGTATACTGTCACGCTGAGCGTAGCCGAAGCACCATAACCACATCACCACATCACCACATTACCACATTAAATCAGCACTCCTTCAATCGTTTCAAAACCCTCTGCCGGGGCGAGGCGCTCCCAGAGAATACGGTAGATGGTGTCGGCAATGGGCATGTCGGCGCCGATGCGGCTGTTGATATGGTGCATGCACTTGCAGGCATTGTAGCCTTCGGCCACCATGTTCATTTCGAGCTGCGCCGATTGCACGGTGTAGCCTTTCCCGATCATCGCCCCGAAGGTGCGGTTGCGGCTGTAGAGCGAGTAGCAGGTTACGAGCAGGTCGCCGAGATAAACCGAGGCGGCGTAGTTGATATCCCTGCGCTGCGCGCCTTCCACGGCGGCGTGCTTGCCCACCTCGATATGCTCGATCCCGGCTTTCTGGAGGAAGCCGGCCATCTCGTCGGCGCTGTTGGCGATGTACACGCTCAGGAAGTTGTCGCCGTATTCGAGGCCATGGGCAATACCGGCACCGAGTGCGTAGATGTTCTTTAGCACCGCGGCATATTGTACGCCGATGATGTCGTGGTTGGTAACGGTGTTGATGTAGGGCGTACGGAAGTCGTCGGCGATCGTTGCCGTCAGTGCGTCGTCGATGCCGGAGAACGTGAGGTAGGAAAGCTTTTCGGCAGCAACCTCCTCGGCATGGCAGGGCCCGAGCACGGCGAAGTAGTCGGCAAGCGGCACGCCGTACTGCTCCGTGAGGTATTCGTTGAGCAGCACATCGCGGCCGGGCACGATGCCCTTGATGGCCGATACGATCTTCTTACCCTGCAAGGCGCCTTCAGGCACCTGCTCCAGCACCTCGGTGATATAGGCCGAGGGCACAGCGAGCACGAGCACGTCGGCGGCGGCTACCACCTCGCCCACGTTGCCCGCGATGCGCAGCTTCGATACATCGAGGTAGGCGGTGGGCAGGTACTGCGGGTTGTGGCGGCGGCGCTGGATAAAGTCGCTTTGCTTTTCGTTGCGCACCCACCAGTGAATGCTGTGGCCGTTGTCGGTAAGGATCTTGACCAGCGCGGTAGCCCAGCTACCGCTGCCGATCACGCCGTAAGTGAGAGAGTCGGGCATCGGATTATTTCTTGTCAAACAATTTGTCTTTGGGAACCACCTTCACGCGGTCGCCGTTCTTCAGGCTTTTGCTGATGGCGTTGAAGGGTGCCGTCACCACCTGCTCGCCGGGCTTGATGCCGCTGAGCACTTCGATATAGTTGATGTCCTGGATACCGGTGGTCACCACGCGGCGCTCCACGGTATTGTCGGCTTTGAGCACGAACACCACTTCCTCCAGATCGTCGGCCGGGGCGGCGTTGTCGCCCTCATCGATGCCGGCATCGTCGTCGGACCCGCTTTTCTTTTCCTTCTTCTTGTCGGCGAGGTTCTTATCGCTGCCTTTCACACGGGCTGCTACGGCAGTGATCGGGATGGCGTTAACGCCCGTGCGGCGGCGCGTCTTGATATCGGCCGACGCGTTCATACCGGGACGGAAGGGGAAGGTGCGGGGATGGGCCGGGTCGAGCAGGTCGGCGTAGGAGGCCGGGTCGAGGCGGATATGCACTTCGTAGTTGGTAACGTCGTTGGTCGTGGGGGCGGCGCCCGTCTTGTTGGTGCTCGACGCGATCTGCGTAACAACGCCGCGGAACTTGCGGGTGTTATAGGCGTCCACCTGCACATCGGCGCTGTCGCCCACGTGCACTTTCACAACGTCGTTCTCGCCCACGTCCACACGCACTTCAAGCGAGCCCATATTGGCCACGCGGAGCATCTCGGTGCCGGCCATCTGCGCGGTACCGACCACGCGCTCGCCTTTCTTCACATTGAGTTGCGATACGACGCCGCTCATAGGAGCGAGAATAGTTGCGCGGTTCAGGTTCTTGTTGGCCATCTGGAGCTGCGTGCGCGAGCCCTGCACACCGGCCTGCCCGGCGCGGATGCCCTGCATGGCGGCGTCGTACTGCGACTGCGCGGCGCGGAGTTTCGTGCCGTATTGCTCGAACTCGGCGTCGGAGATAACCTTGTCGTCGTGGAGTTGCTTGTAGCGGTTGTAGTTCTGGCGGTCCTGGTCGAGTTGCGCCTTGAGGGCGGCGATGGCCGCGGAGCTGTTGGCCACCTGGGCCTGCGATTGCGCTACCTGCGCGGCGGCCTGGTCGCGTTGTGCCGAGTAGATGTCGGCGAAGATGCGCGCCAGCACCTGGCCTTTCACCACGCTGTCGCCTTCCTGTACGTTGAGGTCGGTGATCTCGCCCGAGATGTCGGAGCTCACCTTTACTTCCACTTCCGGGTAGATCTTGCCCGATGCGTTGACAGTTTCGGTAATGGTACGGGCCGTCACTTTCTCCACGGCCACTTTCGTTCCTGTATCGCTGTTGCCGGCGCTCACCTTAACGATCACCAGCACGAGCAGCAGCAGCGCCACGCCGATCAGGATCCATTTGGTTGATTTACTCATAAGAGTTTGTGGTTTGTAGTTTGTGGTTTGTGGTTTTCGTAGCGGAACATGCCTGCCTTTTCTGCCGATTGTCTTTAACTTCTAGCTACCAACGACAAACGACAAACCACAAACGCTTTCTATAGTTTAAGTCCTTGTCCTTTATAAAATTCGAGCAGCTTCATCCGGAACACGTATTCGAATTGCGCGGAGGAGCGCTGCAGCTGCGCGGTGTAGAGGGTCGTCTGGGCGGTCAGCAGGTCGAAGGTGCTGAGGAGGCCGATGCCGTAGCGCTTCGTGGCGAAGTCGTAGGCGCGCTGGCTGGCTTCGACGGCTTTGCCGGCGGCGTTGAATTTCTCCAGCGCGTTGAGAGCGTCGGCGTAGGCCTTGTAGATGTCCTGCTTGATCGTGAGGCTGTCGGCGGTTTGCTGCAGCTGGAGGTTTTGCAGGTTGAGCTGCGCGCGCTTCCAGGCCGTGCGGGCCTGGCCGCCGTTGAAGATCGGCACGTTGATGGTGAAGCCGGCAAACTTGCTCAGGTTGTTGTTGAACTGCGTGAAGTAACCGCTCTTATAGGGCTGCCCATCGGGCACCGGGTAGTTGGTAACATTGGTGAACACATCCTGGTTGGTGCCGCCGACATAGCCCACGGGGATAGCGCCCGTAAAGCTTTTGAAGTTCTGCTGCTTCGCGGTGCTCACGTAGTTGCTCTGAACGCCCAGGCCGGCGGTTACGCCGGGATACATGGCACCACGCGCGGCGGCCACGTTCTTCTGTGCTGCCTGGATGCGGAGACCGTTGTAGCGCTGCTGCGGAAGGTTCTGCAGCGCGGACTGGTACACGGCATCGGGCTGCAGGGAGGCCAGCGGCTCCACGGGGATGACGTCGACCGGAGGCGTGTAGACGTCGAAGGGCTGGGCCGCATCGATGGCGAGGAGGGCCTTCAGGTTATACAGCGTCTGGATCTCGGTGGTCTTTGCATTCACGACGTTCGACGAGTCCTGCGCGATCTGTGCTTCGAGTTGCGCGGCATTGAGCTCCGGCAGCGCGCCGGCCTTCACCTGCTTGCGGGTGACGTCGAGCTGCGCGGCGGTCTGCTGCTGCTTCAGGCGTAATATCTGTACCTGCTGGCGGGCCTGCAGTACCGTGAGGTAGGTGGTGGCCACGTTGAGGGCGATGTCGTTCTTGACCTTTTCCACGAAGGCGCCCGCGGCCATCGACTCGATGCGGTTCGCCTCGATCAGGTTGCGCTTGGCGAAGAAGTTGAACACGTCGACGCTCGATTGCAGCGACAGGGAATTGTAGAAGAACGGGTTGTCGGTAAACTGGTTGGTGGTCCGGTCGATGGAGCGGCCCGAATTGTAACCGAGGTTGGAGCTCAGGTTGAGGCTCGGGTACCGCGACAGCAGCGACTGGTCGTAGCTAAGGCGGGCAAGGCGCGCCTGCACATCCTGCTGCTTCACTGAAATATTATTGGCCAGCGCATAGTCGACGCAGCGCCGCAGGTCCCACTGCTCCTGCCCCTGTGCCGCAACGGCGAGGAGCAGCGCGAGAAAGCAGCTGATTGGCTTTTTCATGGGAGTAAAAATAGGCGATCTGGGACAGTTTGGTGTTTACAGTTTGTAGTTTGTGGTTTGTAGTTTGTGGTTTGGTCGATGGCAACCTTTCCAAACCTCCCTGAACCTTCTCAAACCTTTCTAAACCTTCTCCAACGCCTGCCCGAGGTCGCGGACCAGGTAGTCGGGGTCTTCGAGACCGACGTACAGGCGGATGTATTGGTGTTCCTCGTTGGCCCCGTCGAAGGCTTCCGGCGCAATGCCGGCGCACCTGGGCAGGATGAGCGATTCGTGGCCACCCCAGCTGACGGCCATGAGAAAATGTTTGAGCGACTCGCAGAAGCGCGTGATGCGTTCCGGCGTTCCGCCCGCGAGGGTAAAGGTCATAAGGCCGCCGGCGCCACTCATCTGGCGGCTTGCCAGCTCGTATTGCGGGAAGCCGGGATCGAGCGGGTAGAGCACGCGCGCCACTTTCGGGTGCCCCTTGAGGAAAGCCAGCACCGTGGCGGCGCTGCGGCCGATGCGCTCGAGGCGCACAGGGAGCGTGCGCAACCCGCGGAGGAGCAGCCAGGCATTGAAGGGCGATACGCCGCTCCCGATGGCGAGGTAGTCGAGCTCAAAGATGCGGCGGATGCGCTCGTGCGTGCCCGTGAGTACGCCGCCAAGGGTGTCGCTGTGACCGCCGATATACTTGGTGGCCGTCTGCATGCACAGGTCGATGCCCAGCTCGTGGGGCCGCTGGAGCAGTGGCGTGGCGTAGCTGTTATCAATCAGCGTAACGATGCCGCGGGCGCGGGCAAGGGCCGCTACTTCGGCAAGCGGCTGTATGGCGTAATTCCAGGAGTTGGGCGACTCGAGGTAGATAAAGCTCGTATTGGGCCGGAGAGCTTCCTCGAACTGGCGTATGTCGGTGCCATCTATATAAGTGGTTTCGATGCCGAAGCGCGTGAGGATGTGGTCGAAGGTCTTTTGCGCCCAGCTATAGGGATTCCGCACCGAGATCACATGATCGCCCTGCCTGACATGCGGCAGCACGCCGGCGAAAATTGCCGCGGCACCGTTGGCGAACACGAGGGCGTCTTCGGCGCCGTCGAGCGCCGCGAGCTTTTTGCGCAGGATGTCGATCGTGGGGTTGAGTCCGCGGGAGTAGAGGTAGCCGCCCATCTCGTCGGCGAAGGCGGTACGCAGATCGGCTACCGTGCGGAAGGCAAAGTTGCTCGTCTGCATGATCGGCGGCGCCACCGCATTGAAGTACAGCGCGCGGTCTTCACCCAGCTCGTTGAGGATCTCCGACAGCTCCATTACTTGCGTTTTTTCTTGCGAAGACCCCGGAAGAAGAACAGGAGCCCGATGAGGGCCGCCCCGGCAAGGCCTGCCACGGCGGGAAGGGGGGCGCGGTGTACGTCGTTGACGAGGTAGAGCAGGGTCCCCAGCGTGCCGGCGCTCCAGATGAGGAGCAGGGCCTGGCCGATGGTAAACTTATTTTTCGAGGTCGATGAGGAGGACGACGAGCGGCTCCGGCGGTGGCCGTGGCCGCTTCCGGCGCGGCTGCCGTTGCTGCGGCTGCTTCTGCGGCGGCGCCTCGATTCCCCGGGGTTCAGGTTATGTTGAACTTCTTCAGGCATCTGCAATCTTTTTGACCTTGCTGAAAAACAGGAAATAAAGCCCGATGAACAGGCCCATTACCAGCAAGCCGACCAGGCAAAGCCTGGTTTGCTGCCGCAGCAAGCTTATGGCTACAAATAAATACGCACAAATGAACAGGACGGGTTGCAGCGGGTACAGCTTCATCCGGAATATCCCTGTTTCGTTGAGGTGTCGGGTGCGCGGACGCAGCAGGAAAATACTGCCGGCCGAGAGAATCATTCCAAAGCAATCGAGGAAAATCGAGAAGCTCAACACGTTGTCGAACTGCTGCGCCCAGCCTACAATGGCGATGCAAAGAGCCGCAAATATAGTCAGCGAAACAACGAGAACCCCGGTGCGCGGGTGGCGCCGGCGGAAGGCGGGCGGAAGGATCCCGTCTTTGCTCATGGCGTACATCACGCGGGGATTGCTCAGGAGCAGGGCATTGACATAGCCCAGCACCCCGAGAAACAGGAACAACGAAAGCACCTGCTCGGCGCGGGGGCCAAACACGCGGGCGGCCATCAGCGCGGCGATGTTGCTGGTAGCGGGGTCGCGGAGGCGCTCGAAGCCGATCACGTGCACATAGGCATAGTTGATGGCGAGGTACAGTACGATGATGACCGCTATGCCGAGGAAGATGCCCCGCGGCAGGTTGCGCGCCGGGTTCCGCACTTCGCCTCCGAAGTTGATCGTTTGCTGGTATCCGCCGTAGGTGAACGAAACGGCCACGAGGCCGCTGCCGAAAGCCAGCAAGTATTGATTGAGCCCGGTCTTCGCCGAAGCAAGGCTGTGCGCGGGCTGCACGGCGGCGTCGGTGAGGAAGATCGGGAGGATCAGCAGGAGGATCAGCGTGATCTTGATCAGCATGAGGGCGCTCTGGGTGCGGGCGCTCATGCGCAGTCCCAGCAGGTTGATGCCGTAGAACAGGCTGATGGCGCCTACCGCGATGGCCAGCTGCAGGCCATGGCTCGCATCGGCGGCCGACCGCCCGAAAAGCGGCAGCAGCACCGCTGAAATATATTCCCCGCCGATCAGGGCCACGCCCGCGAGGGAGGCGGCGTTGGATACGAGGATGACGCAGTTGATGGCAAAGGCCACCGAAGGATGGTAGGCGTAGGAAAAGACCTTGTAGTAACCGCCCGTCACGGGAAGACGAGAGCCGATCTCGGCATAGGTAAGGGCGCCGCAGAGCGCCACGATACCCCCGGCGAGCCAGACGGCGAAGAAGACACCCACCGACGGTGCATCGCGCGCCACGTTGACCGGCGTTCGGAAAATGCCCATGCCGATCACCAGGGAGATGACGATCATGGTGAAATCAAACAAGCGAAGGCCAGGCTTAGATGGGGTCATTCGGAATGCTGGCCCTAAATATAGAGTGTCGGTCCGAAACTACGCCGTCAAAAATGACAGAGCTAAAGGCCGCTGAATGTATCCCCCATACTCGTTAAGCAAATCCCCGTAAACGGGGGCCGGCAAAACCCAGCCTTAAGCGACACAAAGGCGGATTTCACCGAGAGCGCCCCAAACTGGGGAGCCGGGCTAAATAGCTTTGCGGTTCATTCCGCAGCTCAAAACGAAAACACCGCTTATGAAACCCCTTTTACTCTTCCTGCTTGGCTTCTTCACGATCGCGGCAAATGCCCAAACCAGCTGGAAGGGAACGGCCAGTACTTCCTGGACGAACAGCAGCAACTGGACCAACGGCGTACCGAGCGCCACGAAAGCCGCTGTTGTCGGCGATGCGAGCTTCACCGGCGCCTTCCAGCCGACGGTCGCCTCGAGCGCTTCCTGCGCCGGCCTTACCCTCGGCGGCACGGTCGCTTCCACCCTCACCCTCAGCAAGAACCTGAGCGTAAGCGGTTCCGTGGTTATTAACAGCAACGGCACCTTTAAGCAAGGCAAAGCCACCCTGACCGTGTCGGGGAGCTGGACCAACAACGGCACCTACAGCTACAGCGCCAACCAGGCATCGACCATCTTCTCGGGTACGGCGGCGACGCTCAGCGGCACCTCGACAACCGCCTTCCGCAAGGTGACGATCAACGCCAACGCAGTGCTCACGGCGAGCAGCGCCTTCAGCAGCGCGACGGGCATCACCGTCAGCGGCACGCTGGCCCCGGAGAGCGGCATCAGCATCCCCAGCGCCATCTCGGTAAGCAGCACGGGCACGCTCCGGGTGACGGCGGCCACACTCTCTGCGAACTTCGCGGGCGCCATCACCCTGAACGGCGGCAGCACGGTGGACTATAATTCTACGGGCGCACAGACGATCTCCTCGTCGCTCACTTACTCGACGCTGCGTATCAGCGGCAGCGGCACCCGATCACTGACAGCGAGCTTAAGCAGCCTCAACTCGTCGAACGCGGCCTGGGGCAACCTGTACGTCGATGCCGGCGTGCTCGATCTTGCCGGCAACAGCATTCCCCGCGGCGCAACAACAACCGGCGGCACCCTGATGGTTGCCAACGGCGCCACCCTGCGTCTCAGCGGGTCGAACTTCCCTTCCGGCTTCAACACGAATACCCTGAGCTATACGAGCACCGTGGAGTACTACGGCGCAGCGCAAACCGTTTCGGCCAAAACCTACGGCTACCTGACCCTCTCGGGCAGCGGCACGAAGACGCTCCCGACGACCGCCTTTACGGTGGCTAACGCCTTTACCACGTCGGGTACGTTGACTGCCAACGCGGGCGCCAACATGACCGTCAGCGGCGCGGCCACGATCGGCACCGGCACCACGCTTACGGAAAACAGCTGGACGGTGCAGGTGGGCGGCAACCTCGTGAACAACGGCAGCATCAACGGCGGCACGGGCACGCTTACAATGGCCGGCGCCGGCGCAAGCCTCAGCGGCACGGGCACCTGGTCGCTCAACAACCTTACGATCGCCGCCTCCGGCACCACGAGCAGCGTCAGCAGCATCAGCCTGACGGGCAACTTGGCAACAACGGGCTCGGGCGTGTTTACCCACACGGGCGGCGCCATCAGCATGAGCGGATCGGGCAAAACGATCTCCGGAAGCAACATTACCCTCAACGACCTTACGGTCACGGGCACCGGCTCGGTGACCGCCTCTTCGGGCTTTACCCTGTCGGGAAACCTGTCGGTAGCCGGCTCGCTGACGAGCAGCGGCATCCTCGTCATGGGCGGCTCGGGCAAAACGATCTCGGGCGCGGGCAGCATTTCGCTCAATACCCTTTCGGCCACCGGCTCGCTGACGACCGCCACCTCCTTTACGATCGGCAACACACTCGACGTAACGGGCTCGCTGGCCGCGAGCGCCGGCACGGTCACCTTCAGCGGCACCTGCCTGTACAACGGCACGGCGAGCCTCTTTAATGTAACGCTCAGCGGAACCTCCTCGCTGCAGCTGGCGGCAAACTCCAGCATGGGCATTGCCGGCGCGCTGAGCCTCGGCTCGGGCACGCTCAACGCCACGACAACAACGCCCAACACCGTGATCTACAACGGAAGCGGCCTGCAGAACATCAGCGGCGCCACCTACGACAACCTGACCCTTTCGAACGGCAGCACGAAGACCGCCGCCGCGGCCATCACGGTCAATACCGACCTGACGATCTCCTCCGGCACCACGTTCGCCGCAGGCGCCTTTACCCATACCGTGAAGGGCAACTGGACCAACAGCGGCAGCTTCACGGCCGGCAGCAGCAGCATTACCCTCAGCGGCGGCAACGATGCCACGCTGACGGGTGCTACGACCTTCAACGTACTTACGATCAACAAGACGAACGCGACCAACTCCGTGTTCCTCGCCAACAACATGACGACGCCGACGCTCAACATGACCAACGGCATCCTGCGCACGCAGACCAGCAAGATCAGCATCACCGGCACCCGCAGCGGCAGCGGCTATATCTACGGAACCATCGAGCGCGTACACAGCTTCAGCTCGGGTACCGACTACGCCTTCGAGGGCGCCGACAACGTGATCAACTTCACCGGCGCCTCGGGCATTACCGCCGTTACCGTCGTGGTAACGCAGGGCAATGTATCCAGCTTCCCCTTCGGATCGGCCATCAACCGTAGTTATACGGTGAGCGTCACGGGCACCTATACCTCCGCGAAGCTGCGCCTCCATTATGAAGACGTGGAGCTGAACGGAAATACCGAAAGCGGCCTGCAGCTCTATCGCTACAACGGCAGCAGCTGGGTGACGAGCGCCACGGCAACCAACAACACAACGTCGAACTACGCCGAGCAAAGCGGCATTAGCACCGTTACCGGCACCTGGACCCTTTCGTCGGTATCGAACGTGGTGAGCTGGAACGGCTCGGCCAGCACCGACTGGAACAACGCCGCCAACTGGACGACGACGCAGGGCTCGCCCTCGCTCCCGCCTTCGGCGAACGATATCGTGCAGATCGGCAACCTCGCCTTTACCAACCAGCCGACGATCTCGACGGCGGCGCAAGCCAAAAGCATCCTGTTCGGCAGTGCAAAGGCGGCCATCCTGACCATGGCGTCCGGCGGCTCGCTGACAACGCAGGGCAATATCTCCGGCTCCTGGAGCAGCAACGTGACCCACTCGATCAGCGTAGGCGCGCAAACGCTTACTGTAAACGGCAACATCCTTCTCAGCGACGGAACCACCGGCCACGCCATCGACCTTTCGATCGGCAGCGGTACCGTGAGCCTCAGCGGCTCGCTCACCGAGAGCGGCGGCGCCAACGTCAGCTTCACTGGCGCGGGTGGCCTCACGATCGGCGGCGACTTCACCTACAGCAGCGGCACCTTTAGCGCCGGCAGCGGCACCGTTACCTACAACGGCGGCAACTACCAGAGCGTGGGTGGCGTTACCTACAACCAGCTCGTGATCAACAAGACGGCGGCCACGGCCACCACCAACCCGCTTGCGAGCACCACGGTGAGCGGCAACCTCCTCGTTTCGGCCGGCACCTTCGACTTCTCCGGACCCACCACGATCGTGGGTGATGTAACGGTCGCCTCCGGCGCCTTCGCCACCAACCGCACTTCCATCCAGGTGGGCGGCAACTGGACCAACAACGGCACCTACCTTCCCAACGGCGGCAGCGCCACCTTCAATGGCACGGGCGCGCAGAGCATCTCGTCGACCGCCTTCAACAAAATCATCATCAACAAGGCTTCAGGAACGGCCACGCTGACCGGCAACCTGACCCTCAACAGCGACCTGCTCATTACAGCCGGCACGCTCGACATGAAGACCTTCACGGCCAACCGCAATACCATCGGCGGCACCCTGCAACTCGCCGACGGAGCCACACTCTATGTAGGCGGCGCGGCCAACTTCCCCGCCAACTATACGTACTACACGTTCGGCTCGGCGAGCAACACAGTGTACAACGGAACGGTGGCCCAGAGCGTATCGGGCATCTCGTACGGTAACCTGTCGTTCGCCAACGGCGGCACGAAAACGCTGGCGGCGCCGGCTACCGTGCAGGGCAACCTCTCCATCGGCAGCGGCGCTACCCTCGACGGGGCTGCGCATAACCTGACGCTGTACGGCAACTGGACCAACAGCGGCACCTTCACGCCCTCGAGCGGCGCGGTGCTGGCGATGGGCAGCAGCAAAACGATCACGGGCAATACGACCTTCAACAAGCTCACGGTGTACGGATCCTATACCGTTGCCGGCAGCGATATCACCTACAACGGTCCGCTGACCATCGTAGCCAACGGCGGATCCTTCGACGCGGGCAGCGGCACCGCGGTGCTGTACGGCAACCTCACGAACAGCGGCTCGCTTGTAAGCAGCGGCACCACCACCTTCGCCGGCACGCAGGCGCAGACGATCCAGCTGATCAACGCGATCACGTCGACCTCCACGGGTGTCATCAACTTCAACGGCACGGTGGCCCCGACACTCAACTCCACGAGCACGCCCACCTTCGCCACGCTCAACATCAACAACACGGGCGGCATCAGTCCTTCGGTGAACTGGACGATCCTCGGGCCCTTCACCATCGCCTCCGGCGCTTCCTTCAACGGCGGCGTGGCCACGCATACGATCGCGGGCAACTTTACCAACAACGGCGTGGTGACGAGCAGCGGTACGCTCCTCTTCAGCCCCTCGACCGCGAAGACCGCCAACCTGGGCACCAACTCGGGTGGCAATACCTTCAGCAGCACCGGCACCGTGCAATTCGGTGGCACAGGCGCGCTGACCGTTTCGGGAACGCCGACGGCGCTGGACCACGTGATCATCAGCAACACGAACGCCGTGTCGCCCTCCTCCAACTGGTCGAACATCAGCGGCACCTTCTCGATCGACAACAACGGCGTTTTCAACGCCGGCGCGAATACCTACACGCTCGCCGGCAACATGGAATCGAACGGTACGCTCAACGGCGGCACGTCGAACTTCATCTTCACCTCGGCAACCGCCCAGATCTCGGGATCGCCCAGCACCACGCTCTACGACATGCTGGTAAACACGGGTGCCGCGCTGACGGTCAACTCGGAATTCAACGTAAGCCACGACCTCACGATCAACGGCACGGTCGACGCGAGCCTCGCCGGCGTGACCTTCAACGGCGCCATCAACGGCAACCTCACGGGCTCAGCCTCCTCGCTGACCCTTGCCGATTTCGACATTGAAAAAACAAGCGGCTACTCGCTCACCCTGCAGAAGAACATCATCGGCATTACCGACCTCAACGTCAGCTCGGGTAACCTCGACATGGGCGCCTTCGCGCTGACACAGGATGCGGTGAATACGCCCAACACGCTTACGATCGAAAACTACGCGCGCCTGCGCATTGGCAGCACGAGCACGCTCCCGGCCTTTACCACGTACCAGCTGGATTCGTTCAGCGTGGTGGAATACTACGGCGGCACACAGGCCCTCTCCCCCACCGTTACCTACGGTTGCCTGGAGATCACGGCGGGCGCCAAGACCACGTCGGCGGCACTCACGCTCCTGAAGAATATGACCATCAGCGGCGGCTCGTTCACGGCCGGCTCGTTTACCCACAACATCGGCGGCAACTGGCTCCAGACCGGCGGCACCTTTACAAGCACCGGCAGCACGATCCTGTTCAACGGCGTAAGCGCGCAGACCGTTACGGCTACCGATGCCTTCAACAACATGACCCTCAGCAACGACGCGGGCCTCTCTCTCGGCAGCGCCGTAAGCGTGGGTGGCACGCTGGCACTCAGCACCGGCAAGGTCACGCTGGGCGCCTACAGCCTCACGGTGAGCAGCGGCAGCATCAGCGGTGCCACCTCGGCCAAGTACATCGTGGCGGGCGCCGCGGGCGCACTCGTGCAGCCCATCGCGGCGAGCACATCGCGCAGCTACCCCGTGGGTACGACGAACGATTACATCCCCGCAACGATCGCCTTTGCCGCGGGCTCCACGGCCGACAATATCAGCGTACGCGTGAAAGACCTCGCCTATGTGGCCGGTGAAAGCGGCTCACTCAAAATGAACAGCGCCGTCAACGCCACCTGGGTGATCGACGAAGCCGTAGCCGGCGGCTCCAACGCCACGGTTACGCTGCAGTGGCCCGCCACCCTGGAGCTCACGGGCTTTACACGCAGCACGACGCGCCTCGCCCACTTCGGCGGCAGCACCTGGGATTACGGCACCGTGGCTCTTTCGGCTTCGGGCAGCAATCCCTATACGCTCACGCGGAGCGGCTTCACGAGCTTCTCGCCCTTCTCGGTACGCAACTACGTGGATCCCCTGCCCGTAACCTGGCTCGCCTTCAGCGGCCAGCGCCGCAGCGGCTCCGACGAGCTGCAATGGAGCACCGCCACGGAGAGCAACAATGGAGGATTTACGGTGGAAGAAAGCAGCGACGGCCGCAACTTCACAGCCGTAGCCACCGTGGCCGGCGCCGGCAACAGCACGATCGACAATCACTACCACTATACCCGCCGCAACGCGCAGGGTACGCGCTACTACCGCATCCGCCAAACCGATCTCGACGGCCGCTACAGCTATACGTCGGTGATCCGTCTCAGCGACGGCAGCGCCACGGGCGGACTGCAGGCGACCTTCGGTGCCAACCCGGTTCGCGGCAACGCATCGGTGCAGCTGACCGCCGCACAGGCAGGCACCGTGCAGCTCGCACTCTTCGACGCGCAGGGCCGCGCGCTCTGGCAGCAGCGGAGCACACTCGGCGCCGGCACGCAAACGATCAGCGTACCGCTGTCGGCACAGCCCGCCGGTGTGTACTTCCTGGCTGTTACCGATGCGGATGGCGGGAAGCAGACGCTGCGGATGCTGAAGGAGTAGACCCATTCTCGTCCGGCGCCAAAGGCTTCGGCCGGCGGCCCACGCCCGCAAGACCCATCCCCCGCCCCCTTCCCTAATGGAAGGGGAGTAAAAGAAACAAACAAGCCGCCCGGATGAGGGCGGCTTGTTTGTGTTATGGGTAGTTGGTTGATAGCTGGAAGCCTACACGCCAACCGTGCCGGTGGTTACCTCGCCCGCGCGCTGGTAGGTAGCGATGATGACACCAGTTGGCGTGACCACGCTTTCGGTTAATTTGAAAGCAGCAGCATTCGTACCGCTGCCGAAAAGCTTCTTGCCCTGCCCGAGCGTGAGCGGGTGGATCTTGAGGCGCAGCTCGTCGACGAGGTTGTGCTCCAGCAGGAGCGGCACGAGGGCGCTGCTGCCCCATACCTGGATGTCGCGGCCGTCCATTTGCTTCAGCGCCCGGATGTCGTCCACGCTGTTGACGACGACGGAATTTTTCCAGCCGGTAACAAGGGGATCAGTGGGCGAAAGATTTTTCGAGAATACGTACTTCGTGCCCTCGTTGATACCGGGCCAGAAGTCGCCGTGCTGCGGCCAGTAGCCGGCCCAGAGCTCGAAGGTCTTGCGGCCCAGTAGGTAGTCGGCCGGCTGCAACTCCTGCTGCACGGCCTTGCCGTAGGCTTCGTCGCTATAGGGAGCCACCCAGCCGCCATATGGAAATCCGCCCGACCGGTCCTCGTCGGGGCCGCCGGGTGCCTGCAGCACGCCGTCGAGCGTGATCATCGACAAGACAATAATTCTGCGCATACGGGTATTGATTTATCAGCCAAATTTCGGCAACGGACAAGAGCCGGACGCCGGGCGGACGCGACAATTGCGGTGGCCGGTTGCGACAGGCGCCGGCAGCCCATAGCGGGCCTGCAGAAAGGCATACCAGCCGGCCGAAAACTGCGCGGGCGTAACGCCGAAGGTTTTGCCGATGTCGCCCCAGTTGCGGAGAAGTCGAAGCAGCCCCTCCTGCCCATAGCGCGCCCGGATGTACGCCACAAGCGTGAAGCCGCAGCTGTAGATCTTTCCGCCCTGCGCGCGGCTATCGAGCTCCGCGATGCCCGGGTAGTGCCCGCCCGCGAGCCAGGGCAGGCTGCGCGGATCCACGAACTGGCCCGCTTCGTATACGGCCACGGCTTCCCAGAGCCAGGTGGGAAACGCTGCAAACTTTTTGTCGAAGCGGGCCGCATCCAGTGGCCGGGGCTCGTTGTCGATGAGGAGCTTCAGCACAACGGAATGGGCGAACTCGTGCACGGCCACCTTGCGGCTGTCGGGCTCGCTCCAGGCCTGCGCCACGAAATGAAGCTTCGCAACGCCCTCGATATTACCCGAAGCGCTCCAATGCCCCGTGGCCTTTACATAGCGCCAGCGCTCCGCGTAGACGTTGGTTTCGATAATAGCTGCGGGAGTTGTTGCGAGGTCCGCCGCGATCCGCGGGTAGCTCTCTTCGAGCGCAGCGGCCAGCGACCCCATCGTAGCCGTGTCGATGCCGCGGCTGTAACGAAAATGGAAATGCGGGCCGGACAAAGTGACACGGCGCTCCGGCAGCGCGTAACCAACGGCCAGCAGCAGGAGCGCGCCGAATAGCAGCAGCAAGACGAGGCGTCCTCCCGAAGGAAAGCGCCGGCCGCGCCGCGACAAGGAAGATCGGTCCATTACTGTAGCCATACCTACACTAAATATAACCGACCTCGTCGAGGTTGCGCCGTATTGGATGCTATGTCCGTGCAGGAAGCGCCGGTATGCTTCACAAAAAAGGCCGCGCCCCGATGGAGCGCGGCCCGTTAGCCGGAGCTGCCATCGTTAGTGCGCGGCTTCCTGGAGCCGGGAGCTGAACGCGGCCTTCAGGCCTTTCTGCAGGTCGGCATGGTTCATCACCGGGCAGAACTCGACACGGGCCTGCAGGTGGGTGAACAGGGGCTCTGCGATGGCGGGGATGTCGGACGCGTCTTTAAGGTCGAAGACCATGAAGCAGGCGCGGTTGCCGTGTTCGGAATAAAAGAAGCTGCACTCCGGCTGGAGGCGCTCGATGGTTTGCTCGATAATGCCTTGGAGCGAGCCGTCGGCGATGGCGGCATTGCCGGCGTTGATGTCCATTGAAACCTTGAGAAGCGTACGCATGGCTATTGATTTTAGGTAAAAAAATAAAAGCAGCAGCGTTTCCTCGGGCGGAACGGTGTTCAACGGGACGGAAATAAAAGCTTCTTAAAGGTAAACGTTACGCAGCGCACTTCCCTTGCCGGGCTGGCAAAATAAAGGGCCGCCCGGCCGTGCTCATCCAGAGGCGGCGCGGTCGCCCCGGCAGTAATTCTACGGTTGCCCTTACACGCGGAGCATCCCGCGGAAGCCCCGGGCCGCGTAGTAAGACTCGGCACCGTTGTGGTACACGAACACGAGGTTGTAGCGCCGGTCGCAGAAGAGCGCGCCCCCGAGCTTGCGTACGGCGTCTGGTGTTTGCACCCAGCTCGAGGTCTTGGTATCGAAAGGGCCGAGCTCCTGCAGCTGCCGGTACTGCTCTTCGCTCAGCAGCTCGATGCCCATGGCCGCGGCCACGTCGTGGGCGCTGTTGGCGGGCTTGTGCTCTTTGCGGGCATCGAGGGCCGCGCGGTCGTAGCAGAGGCTGCGCCGCTCCTTCGGGCTCTCGGCGGCGCAATCCACGAAAAGGTAAGCATCACCCTCGGAGCCAATCACATCGGGCTCGCCGCCCGTGCGCTCCATCTCGTACAGCGACGCGAGGCGGCCGGGCTGTGCTTCGAGACGGGCCTGCACGTCGGCCCAGGGGATGCCTTTATGACGCTGCGGATGTTTTTCGAACCGGGCTTTGAGTGTTGCGAGCAGCTCGTCGCGCTGCGCTGCGGTTAGTTTTTTGGTTGCGGTGGTTGCCATTGTCTTGACGGTTATGATGTGCAAAGATGGAGCAGCGGACCGGATCAGGGTGCGGGCTCTTCAAGTGCAAAGAGGTATTGACCCGGCTTCGTCCGGCTGACGTACAGGAACACATGCCCCTCGAGCACATGGTACCTGAGCGTGGTGGGATCGATAGGCAGCACCTGCGCCAGCCGCCGGCCGGCGAGGACGGCGGGATCCTGGTAGTAGAGAAGCGTTTGCACGGTCTCCTGCAGCTCCGTGCGGTTGGAGGCCATCACGAGCGGACCGGCAGCCAACACGCCTGCCGCCATCTGCAGGTCGGAGATATCCTCGGGCACTTCCTCGGCATAGGAGCGGTCGCGGAAATCGCAGCGGTCGAAGTCGACAGGGTAGCGATCGGCGCCGCGCTTGAACGCCTGCAGCCGCCCCTGCTGCTGCTCCAGCGACGGGATGGCCTCGCGCCTGCGCCGCCGCGATACGAGGAACAGAATGTATACGGTGAGCGCCAGGAGCCCGAAGTAGGTTAGGTAAGGTGACATAACGGGGGTTATTGCCGGTAAGGTAAAAAGAAAAAATGGGCGTGTGATAACTCAAGTCGCTCGAACATTGCGCTGCTCCGGAGATGAAGTTTTACGGCAAGCCTTTGCACACGCTAAGTAGACTGACTGCGGGCTAGGCAGGAATCTAAATCTGTAAATCCATGCTGGATCGACACAGTTCATGTTAGCGGCCGTTCCTGCGGAGTCGTCGATCAATCTCCTCGTCGAGCCAGTTAGGGACTGTATAACCCCTGCCCCAATAAAAGTGGTACATTTTGCGAAGGTCGTCTATCCGCGCAGGAATAACTTCTTGAAGAAACTCGCGAACCCAAAAATTTCGAACGGGGTAAGGTTTGCCATAGCGCAAAATCTCATACCTCGGATTGTCGAGCAATTTGAAGTCATTCGTGTCCTTTCCAATAAAACACATTGATATCCTAATCGTACAGTAGAAATAGGAAAATCTGGCAGTCAAAACCCTTGAGTCATCTGGATAGAAAACACTCACCTCTTCAGCCTGCCCTAAGCTATCCATCGAAGGGGATAGAACATCGGCAATTGTGTTACACCAAATACCAAACGATTTTTTGTTCAGGGCAGTCCACACACCGCCAAGGCTATCATCCGCTTGTTGAAAAACTTTGTCACCATTTATGTCAAGCATATATCCTTTCATGGTCACTGGTAGACATTCATTACCAGCCTGGCAAAAACAAGTTATGACAGAGAAACAAAATATAATACTAACAAGCAGTCTTTTCATTTGAACTTAATGACTGTTACTATGGCGGCTAACGGCAAGGGCTTTGCGCTGGCCGGTCGAACTAAGTTAGCTCACAACTTTGAAACTGCAGGCTAGCGCAACAGCCCCTGTTAGCAGATGTTGCCTGGAGTGAGGTTCGACCTAATAAGCTCGACTTGCGACGCAAGGGCTCCGTTATAAAGCCCAGCCGCCTTTTCCAATAGTGCCGTAGCACGCTCGGGGTCAGTAATCCTATCACACCAAACAAGTTGGTCCAAAAGCCCTAAACCCCAATGTGCGACATTTTCGTCTCCAAGGAACTCGTCTACCCAGTAAATAGTATCTGGATGTGCGATATGCTTGATAAGCCAGACGGCTCGGCCTGCTCGATCACCTTTGGATGACTTGTAAATCGAAAAAGCGTAATTGGCGGCTTCATAGGAGCAAATAAGGCGTAAACAATTCATGGCCAATTCTGACCCGGGCTTGAATGTCACGATTTGATCTACCGCTGAAGCGACCCACTCAGTGCCAAGGATTCGTTCTAATGCGGCCTGTGCTATGTTGTCACCACCGATTTCGGATCCATCGTCTCTCAACGAGCCAAGTTGTAAAGCAAGTTCTTTCCAGTTGGTTGTCATGTTAAACAAAATCTCGTCGCATAAAAACTGCCTGCCGGCAATAGCTGCTAACGACCAGGGCTTTGCGCTGGCCGTCGAACTAAGTTAGCGTTTTGCTTTGAGACACTAGGCTAGCGCAACAGCCCATGTTATGCGCCGCACATCAAGAGGGCAGGTCGACTTTAGGGCCAAGGTACTTAGGTTGCTTTCCCAGTAAGTAATCCAGGAATAACTTCACCCTGGCAAGGCGTTCCCTTACCTGAACACGAAACCCAGTGCGTGCACTTACGTCGCGGGCGTTAAAGCCAATTGCAGAAATACCCTCTTTCGAAGCAATAAAAAGCGCTCTTTCGTTATGAAAGGGCTGTGAAATCACTGTAACTGAATCCTGACTGAAGATCTCGCGCAGCCGTACCATGGAGTCAAAAGTGCGAAAGCCGGCATAATCCAGAAAGATTCGGCTGGAATCTACACCCGCTGCGATCAGGTCGGAGCGCATCATCTCCGGCTCATTGTAGTCTTTTCGGCCGTTGTCCCCGCTGATGATCAGGTATTTGACTTTTCCTGCTTTAACCAAGGCAGTTGCTGCCTGAATCCGGTATTTATAGTAAAGGTTCTCCCACCCTCCAGCAAGTTGTTTGCTTGTTCCCAGCAGTAAACCAACTTTACGATAGGGAATAGCAGCTACATCCGAGTATAAATGTCCTGCAGCCGCCTTATCAACTGCGCTATTGCACATGTAAATCGACATGATTATCCTGGCAATAACGATTAACGTGATGGGTAAGATTCTTCTTCGCATAAGGACAGTTGCCGTGTGGCGCATAACGACCAGGGCTTTGCGCTGGCCGGTCAAACTAAGTTAGCTAAATGCTTTGAGACTGTAGGCTAGCGCAACAGCCCATGTTGTGCGCTGTCCGTCGAGGCGCCTTTTAGTGAGGTCTCTCCATCCGATAGGTAATTGTGCTCGACTTTATCACAGAGTTTGTAGTAAAAAGTACTTCCATAGCAGGAAATTCAGATCCGTTCAAAAGGTGCTCACTAGTTCGTTGAGCGACCAGTTCCCCTAGCCCCTTTAATTGCGGGCTCGAAGAAGATAAACCTGCTCCATTGAAAAGTTCGATAACAAGCTTTGATTTCCCCGACTTATCATCATGCATTGATGTAACCTCAAGCTTACTCAAATTGTAGGCTTTCTTAAGATTGATGAATAAACTATCACCGTAGCGATCGAACTGAGGTTGCACACCAGGCGAATTCATCTGAACAGAACCTCCACAGCCGAAAATGATAAAAGCACAGAATAGCGTCGTAAATAAAAATAATGGTTTCTTGTATTGGCTCATAATTGGTGCCGGGTCTTTTGGATTGCGCACAACACGTAAATATACGCAACCCATTGCGGCAAGCAGCCTCTTTGCACGGCTTTCCGCAATGAACCTGTCTCTAGAGCATTACCCGCAGCACACCGCAAACACTTGCAGGCGTTTCCAGGCTACATCACCCGCAACAAGTCTTTCCCACCCGGCGCAAGCATCCCGCAGCCCTGCAACTAGCCATCCCCGCCCGGGACTGCCCTTTACACGAAGTGCGACAACCCGCTCCCGCCCGGGAATGACCTGCTGCGGCCTGTGCAACAGCCCGCTCCCGGCCGGGAACACCCCGGCCTGCGACTGCAGCACGCCGCTCCCGGCCGGGAATGCATTCCCGCGGGGCAGGCAATCCCCTGAAGCCGGTGCGTGCCGCCGCAAGTCAAAAAAATGCGGGTTTCGTTTGTCCCCTGCCGTGGGTTTTGTAAATTAATGTTCCAAAACCCCTTGCATTATGACCCAGAAACTAGGCTTCAAACGCCTCCACAATGCCGAACTCATCGAGTTCCTGTCCCAGATCCTCCAGGTTGCCGCCGAAGCGGGGCCACTGCCCGCAAAGGTTGCCGAAACGGCCTCCACACTCCGGGCATGCGTCGACGGGCTCGAGGCCCTGCACAAGAGCGATCCCTCGTCGCTTGTTACCCGCGAACTCATCGACCTCGACGGCGAGCGCGACGACCTCTTCACCGGCCTGCTGACCTTCTGCCGCTCCTTCAGCTGGCACAACGACGCCGCCCTCAAACAGTACAGCGCCGCGCTCCTGCACTGCATCGACAACTACGGCACGGCGGCGGACATCACCCGCAAGCCCTATGCGGAGGAGTCGGCCACGATCCATTCGCTGCTCGACGACCTCGCCCGCCCCGAGCTGCAGGATGCCATCAGCCGCACCGGCGCCGCACTCTGGATCGCGCCGCTGAAGGCCGTCAACGACCGCTTCCGCGAGCGCTTCCTCGCCCGCAACGAGGAGGGGGCCCGCAAGGAGCTCGCCTTTACCATGATCCAGAAGCGCACCGAAACGGCCGGCGCCTACGACAGTTTCCTCCGCACACTCGACGCCGCCCGCATCATGGGCGAGCAGGGCCTCGACGACCTCTCCCGGAAGATCAGTACCCTCACCGACACGCAGCGGCGCGTGCTGGCCCAGCGCGCCGGCCGCGCCGAAGCCGCCGCGACGCCACCTGCCGCAAGCGCCTGAATCACGTCGAACCAATAAACCGCAAGCCCTCCGCACAACGGCGGGCTTTTTTGTGCCGTCCTCCCATCTCCCCTATCTTCGCCCCGCAATAGGTTCCCGGTGCGCAAATCGCCGGGATGAAAAGGGAATCCTGTTGGAATCAGGAGCTATCCCCGTAGCTGTACGACCCGAGGCGGGTCGCCATTGAATAATGAGTATTGAATAACAAGTATTGAATAACGGGAAGACCCCACTTATTCACTATTCATTAAATATTATTCATTCAATGTCTCCCCGCCTTCCAGGCACTCACGCCACTGCTCGAATGAGCGGGAAGGCGCCGCCGGGTTAAGCCAGAAGACCTGCCTGCTGCACCCGCAATCCCGGCACCGCGCCGGGATCTAACCAATTTTGCTTTCGGGTGAAAAGCAAGGAATGGAAAGTGTATACTTTTTAGTTCCCCTTTTACCGGAAGCAGTCACTTCAAATCACTTTTCCATGAAGAAAAGAGCTTTTGCCGTGGCTGCCGTCCTGGGCTGCAGCCATGCGTACGCACAAACCGACAGTGCCCAGCGAACCCTCCCCGAGGTGGTCGTAACCGCCAACAAGCTTTCGAAGAACGTCAATGAGACCGGTAAGGTCGTGACCGTCATCGGCCCCGACGTGCTGCGCCGCAGCGCCGGCCGCAGCGTGGCCGACGTGCTCAACGGGCAGGCCGGCCTTACCGTCATCGGCGCGCAGAACAACCTCGGCACCTACCCCGACGTGTACCTCCGCGGCGCCGGCATCGGCAAGACCCTCATCCTCCTCGACGGCATCCCCGCCAACGATCCCTCCACCATCGTCGGCTCCTTCGACCTCAACAACCTCGCGGTCGACAACATCGAGCGGATCGAGATCGTGAAGGGCGCGCTCTCCACGCTCTACGGCTCCGACGCCGTCGCGGGCGTCATCAACATCATCAGCCGCAAGGGCGCCGAAACGCCGCTGCAGGGCACGGCCACGATCGCCCGCGGCTCCTGGGACACGTTCAAGGGCGCGCTGAGCCTCGCCGGCCGGGGCAAGAAACTCACGTACACGGCCTCCTACAACCGCCTGTCGTCGGAAGGCTTCTCGAGCGCCGAAGACACGGTCGGCGGCCGCGGCTTCGACAACGACGGCTACCGGCAGGACGCGCTCGCCGCCTCCATCGGCTACCAGCTGTCGCGCACGGTGAACCTGCGGGTATACGGGCAGGGATCGCATTACCTGACCGACCTCGACGGGGGCGCCTTCAAAGACGAGCAGGACTATACCCTCAAGGTAGACCAGGCGAGCGCAGGCGTTGCCGCCACGATCCAGTACAGTGCCGCAAATAGCCTCTTCATCAACTACAGCTACAACGCCACGAAGCGCCGCTACTGGGACGACTCGCTCATCGTGACCGGCTTCAGCGACTGGACACGGCAGCGCTACACGGGCCGCGCGCATTTCGCCGAAGCCTACACGAGCGTGCGTCTCTCCGATCACTTCGACCTGGTTGGCGGCGCCGACCTGCGCCTGCAGAACACCGACCAGTATTACGGGTCGCACAGCTCCTTCGGTTTGTATGAAACGAAGCTGGATAAGGATTCGGCGAAGGCCACGCAGACCGCGGTCTTTGCCTCGCTCCTCATGAAGGACGTCAAAGGATTCAGCGCGGAGCTCGGTGGCCGCTACAATCATCATTCGCTTTACGGCGACAACTTCACCTACAGCTTCAACCCCTCCTACCGCATCGCGGGCCAGGTGAAGCTGTTCGTCAACATCGCCTCGGGCTACAAGGTGCCGACGCTGTACCAGCTGTACGACGGCTTTGCCGGTGTGCGCGCGCTGAAGCCCGAAGAGTCGACGACGATCGACGCCGGCGTGGAAGTGCGTCCCGTGCGCCAGCTGATGCTCCGCGCTGCCTACTTCAGCCGCGATACGAAGAACGGTATCGACTACAACTCGGCCACCGACAAGTATTTCAATTACAACCGCCAGCAGGACCATGGCTACGAGCTCGAGCTGCAGGCCCGCACGAGCCGCTACTTCGCCTCGGCCAGCTATACCTGGGTAACGGGCACGGTGAACACACACAGCTACCTGTACGACCCGTCGACGTTCACGTATTCGGTGAAGGGCGACACGACCTACAACAACCTGTTTCGCCGTCCGAAGGACCTCGTGAGCCTTACTAC
Organism: Flaviaestuariibacter terrae; assembly: GCF_054777635.1. Lineage (NCBI taxonomy): Bacteria > Pseudomonadati > Bacteroidota > Chitinophagia > Chitinophagales > Chitinophagaceae > Flaviaestuariibacter > Flaviaestuariibacter terrae. Next base: position 1,617,951 of record NZ_BAAHAL010000008.1, on the reverse strand, counting down.
CGGCTTCTACCCGTGTAAATACTGGACCGTCAGCGGCACGTTCCGCCACGTCGGCGGCCGCCAGGAGTTCATCTACGGCGACACGCCCAGGGACCTGGAGGCGTACAGCACGGTCGACTTTTACACCGACTATTCGCTGCGCCCGTCGCTGAAGCTTTTTGCCGACCTGCGCAACCTGTTCGACGTGACGTATACCGATGCGTACGGCTATAATTCCCGCCGCTTCAATTTCATGATCGGCGCCACCTTACAATTCAAGTAACATGAAAGCCTTCCTCAACTGGAGTGGAGGAAAAGACTCGGCCCTCTGCCTGCACTACGCACGGCAGCAGGGCCTTTCTTTTGACTGCCTGCTCACCGCCGTCAACGAGGCCACGGGCCGCATCGCGATGCACGGCGTGCCCCGTCCGCTGCTTGAAGCGCAGGCCGCTGCGTTGGGCCTGCCCCTGCGCACGATGGGGCTTCCCGCGCAGCCCGCAATGGGCGACTACGAGCGCATCCTGGCCGACACACATGCATCGCTGAAGGCCGAAGGCTATACGCACGCTGCCTACGGCGACCTCTTCCTTGAAGACCTGCGGCAGTACCGCCTGCAGCAGCTGGCGAAGGCCGGTCTCGAAGGCCTCTTCCCGCTGTGGGGGTTCGACACGAAAGCACTGCTCGAAGAATTTATCGCGCTGGGCTTCCGGGCCGTGATCGTGTGCGTCAACGAGAGCCGCCTCGACCGCTCCTTCTGCGGCCGCGAGCTCGACGCCGCCTTCCTCCGCGACCTGCCGGAGGGCGTGGATCCCTGCGGGGAGAATGGCGAGTACCATTCCTTCGTATACGATGGCCCCGTATTTCTACAGCCGGTGCCCTTCCGCCGCGGAGCGGTCGTGCAGCGGGGGTACCCCACGCCGAAGGGCGCCGATGATTGCTTTACGGAGCCGCAGCCGGAGACGTTGTTCTCGTTTTTGGAGCTGCTGGGGGCATAGCGGCACTCCCGGGAGAAAGAACGCAGATCGCGCAGGCGCGATACGCAGATTTGTTAGGATTGGTTATGATTTGCTGACGCACCCAACGCCATCTGCATAAATCTTAATAATCATAAAAAATCTGCGTTCTTTCTCTCCTCCCGATATTTGCTGCAAACCCTTCGCCGATGCCTATCAACATCAACGAGCTGCTGACGGTCACCTTTACCCTGTTTGCGGTGATCGATATCGTGGGGGCGGTGCCCGTATTGATCTCCCTCAAGAACCGCCACGGCGGCATCAGCGAGGGGCGCGCCACGCTGATCTCGGGGGCCCTCATGATCGGCTTTCTTTACCTGGGCAAGCCGTTCCTGAGCCTGCTGGGCCTGGAAGTCAATTCCTTCGCGGTCGGCGGCTCGATCGTGATCTTCATCGTCGGACTCGAGATGGTGCTGGGCGTTGAATTTTTCAAGGGCGAGTCGGAGGCCCGGGCCGCCACGGTGGTGCCGATCGCCTTCCCGCTCATTGCCGGCTCGGGCACGCTCACCACGATCATCTCGCTGAAGGCCAACTACGATTATACCACGCTGCTGCTGGGCATCCTGGCCAACCTGCTGTTCGTGTTCCTGGTGCTTCATTCCCTCCGCCATATCGAGCGGCTCCTGGGCCCGTCAGGGCTCCTCGCCATCCGCAAGTTCTTTGGCGTGGTGCTGCTCGCCATCGCGGTGAAGATCTTTGCGACGAATGCGCATGGGTTGATCAAATAGGACCAGTTTGGCGTTTGGAGTTTGGGAGTTTGGGAGTTTGTAGTTTGTGGTTTGTAGTTCGGAGAAGGCGACGGAATGGGGCACCTATACTATCGTGCCCGGCAAGGGTCGGAGGATTTACAACCGAAGCCAGCTATTACAGGCAACCTCAGAACCAGCAGTACCTCCGGAACCTTAGAACCCCCTTTTCCCCCTATCTTTGCCGGCCCGGCCTCGTAGTACAATGGATAGTATGAGAGTTTCCGAAGCTCCAGATCCAGGTTCGATTCCTGGCGAGGCCACAAAAAAACGCAAAACCCTGACCGCCCGTCAGGGTTTTTCATTGCGCGCGCTGAGCACTGTGCCACGAAGATCCGGAAGACGTCCGGCAATGCCTCAGTGTGGCAGGCGCTCGCGGAAATAGCCGTACACCCAGGTGCCGGCGATCGCGCTCAGCAACACAACCGACACGACGCCGAAGCCGGAGGCGATCTGGGCAAACAGCGGCCCCGGGCAAGCCCCGGTCATTGCCCAGCCAAAGCCGAACAGCAGGCCGCCGTAGACCTGCCCCTTGCTGAATTTCTTCGGGTGAAAGCGGATCGGCTCGCCGTGAATCGTTTTTACCCGGAAGCGTTTGATAAGCGCGACCGAGATCATCGCGACCACGACAGCCGAGCCGATGACGCCGTACATATGGAAGCTTTGCAGGCGAAACATCTCCTGGATACGGAACCAGGAAATGATCTCGGCCTTGACGAACACGATACCGAATACGGCGCCGATCAACAGGTATTTCAAATTGTACCACCAGGGGTGCACGATCTCCGATTCGTTGACGCACATCGTATCGAGACTGCGCACTTCAAAATCGGTATCCGCTTGCGGATTCAATACGGTTATTTTTTCCATGAAGGCAGGGTATTACATTCTTACAGGGACAGGATAAACGGCAGGATCCAGTTGGCCATGAGAAAGCCACCTGCCATGAACGAGATGGTTGCGATCAGCGAGGGCAGCTGCAGGTTGCTCAGGCCCATGATCGAATGCCCCGACGTGCATCCGCCCGCGTAGCGGGTGCCAAAGCCCACCAGGAAGCCGCCAGCCACCAGCAGGATAAGCCCCCGTAGCGTAAACAGGCTGGCGAAGCTGAAAAGCTCCGGCGGCAACTGCCCGCCTTGGGGATGGATCCCGTACCCAGCGAGCTCCCTGGCCAGCTCCGGGTGGATCAGCACCGGCGCCGGGTTGGCCAGCAGCCGCTGTGCGAGGAAGGCGCCGACGAAAATGCCGCCGACAAAAAAAAGGTTCCAGATCTCCTTCTTCCAGGCATATTGAAAAAAGGGTATCCGCGCAGGGAAGCAGGCCGCGCAGGCATGCCGCAGGTTGGCGGAAATACCGAAGTGCTTGTTACCGGCCAGCAGCAGCGCCGGCACAATCAGGCCAATAAGCGGCCCGGCAACATACCAGGGCCAGGGTTGACGAATAAAGTCGGGCATAGGGAACTGATTTTAAATTTATCCGTATAAATACGGTTGACGGGCAGGTATTGTTCGCAGGAAGCCTTTCCGCAAATGGGCGCAGGCAGCAAAGCGCAAAGGTCGGGGATACACAGGAGCAGACCCACACCCCGGCAAAAGGCCCACGCCAGCCGATGAGCAGCCACGGGACCTGACATCCACGGTAAGGCGGATCAATGGCCCGCTTCCCGCTACTTCCGCACGGCAAACGAGATCATCTCACGCGCGTTCTCCACGATCTCCTCCACCGAATTGCCTTTTTGAATGTAGGCCGTGGCCATCGCGGCGAGGCACTTCTCGCGGTACTTGTTGCTGCCGGATGTCGAATACACCACCTTGGGGATGCCGCTGAAGCGCGGCTCGAGCTGCAGCGAATGCAGCATGTGCAGCCCGTTGAGAAGCGGCATGTTGTAATCCAGCACAATGAGATCGGGAAGCTCGTCGCTGCCGGCCGCATGCATCGCGTCGAGGAGGCTGGGGCCATCGCTCCAGAAGTGGACCTGGATGGCCGGATCAACGCGCTCGAAGGCTGCCTCCAGGAAAGCGCGGTCGTCTTCGTTGTCTTCGGCCACGAATACGCGGAGCGGTCCCGTGCTGCCACTTTCAAAGTATTCCTGCACCGGCACCTGCACCCGCAACTCCGTGCCCCGGCCGGGCTCCGAGCTGATGGAGACGCTGCCGTTGTACACGTCCATGCGGTTGCGGATGTTGCCCAGGCCCAGGCCCGTGGCTTTGCGCGCTGTATCGAAGCCGCGGCCATCATCGCGGAGCAACAGCTCCAGCTCACCGTTGCGGATGTGCAGCGACAGCGCCACCTCCCGCGCACCGGCGTATTTGCTGACGTTGGTGAGGCCTTCCTGCACGGCGCGGTACAAGCACACTTTCAGGTCGCTGCCCACCTGCTCCACCAGCGGATCAAGGTCGAGGGAGATCGCAAACTGCTGCGCCGCGCGAAACGAATCGGCCAGCTCCCCGATCGCCTGGATAAGACCGATCTCGAGGAGCTCCGGCGGGATCAGCGAGCGCGACAGGGCGCGTATCTCGTTGATCGTACCGGCGAGTACCGATTCGCTTTTCTCGATAAGACCCGCCTGCAGGTCGCTGCGGCTGCGGGCGAGGTCGAGGTATAATTTGGCAGTGGTAAGCTGCTGGTTGACGTTGTCGTGCAGCTCGCGGCCAAGGCGCTTCCGCTCGCTCTCCTGCGCCTCGATCTGCGCACGCAGGATACGCTTCTGCGAGGTCAGCTTGAGCTCCGTAACCTTTTCCTCCAGCGAGAGCTCGTGGGTGATGTCGGCCGTGCTTACCAGGATACAGGGACAATCGTCGTACTGGATGTTGACCGCATGAATTTCCACGGTGATCAGTGTACCGTCCTTCTTCTTCTGCCGCGAGATCTCGCGGTAGGGCTGGGTTGATTGCAGCAGGCTGTTCAGCGCCACATCTATCGCGGCGAGCTCCTCCCGGGGACGCAGGTCGTACGAGGTAAGGCGAAGCATCTCCTCTTTGGTATAGCCATACTGGCGCAGGGCCGCCGCGTTAACCCTGAGGATACGCAGCGACGGCGGCTCGCAGATATACTGGGCGAGCGGGGCATCCTCGAAGAGGCTGCGGTGGTTCTGCTCACTTTTCTGCAGCAGCTTCTTCGCCCGCTCCTGCTCGGTAACATCGTGCATGGTGGAGAGGCGCGCCGGTACGTCGCCGAACTGGATCGTGGTCGAATTAACTTCTACCAGCCGCTCACTTCCGTCCTTCCGGCGATGGCGCCAGATACCGAGCCCCGACTCCGAGCCCGTGCGGTTGGCGATGTAGTCGCGGAAAGCAGCGCGCTCCTCTTCAGGACGCAGGTCCAGGATGGTCATCTGCAGGAGCTCCTGCCGCGAATAGCCGTAGTGCCAGATCACCGCCTCGTTCACATCGAGGATGCGGAGCGTTTCGGCATCGTAGATCCACTGGGGCAGCGGCGCGTTGTCGAACAGCGACTGGTAGCGCTGTTGCAGCGCCAGCAACTCGTTCTCCTGCTCCTTGCGGCCCGTCACATCGCGGAAGTAAAGAGCCAGGCCATCCGCAGACGGATACGCCGTCACTTCAAACCAGCGGTCAAGCTGCTCCACGTATTCTTCAAAAGAAACTTTTACCTGGTCGCGAAGGGCCCGCTCGTACTGCTGGTGAAACGTGCGCCCGACCTCCTGGGGAAAGAGGTCCCAGATGCTGCGCCCGATGGCGGCATCGCGCGGCACCGCCAGCAGGCGCTCGGCACGCTGGTTCCAATAATGGATCCGGTAGTTTACATCTACGAATATGAAACCGTCGGTGATACTCTCTAAAACTGTTTCGACCGAAAAGGGACTTGAAGGGAGCATGTACTAGCTGGATAGGTGTATCGCGAATTTAGCGACACTGGCGCAATTGAAACGTCGCGTTCCTCTGCAGTTTCCGGGCTTAGGTGGTTCTGCTTAACCAAGATGTTCCTCTCCCGGCCTCAACGGGGAGTGCATCTTTTGCTCCGGCATTCATAGTTGTTGTGCTGATGAGCACTCATTTCGCCCGGTGCGCTCCCGTTAATTCAGGGCGCTCCTGTATTCGTTCGGGGTCCTGCCCTCCTGCTGCTTGAAGAAGCGCGTGAAATGCTGGGGGTATTTGAAGCCCAGCTCGTAGGCCACTTCCGACAGCGACTTCGACCCGTCGAAGATCTTGCTCTTGGCGGCTTCCACGAGGCGCGTGTGAATTTGCTCGAGCGCGGAGCGGCCCGTTTCCTTGCGTACGAGGTCGCCGAAATAATTGGCCGAGAAGTGCAGCTGCGCGGCGAAGTAGGAAACGGTCGGCACACCTAGCGCCTGCGCCTTACCCGAGTTGAAGTAATCGTCGAGCAGCGCGGCGAATTTCCCGCCGATGCCGCCGACTCCCTGCTCGCGTGTGAGGAATTGCCTGTCGTAGAAGCGAAGGCAGTAATTGAGAAAGAGCTCGATGTTGGATGCGATCATCGTCTTCGTATGCTTGTCAACACCCTGCTGCATCTCGAGTGCGATGCGGTGAAAGCAGTCGACCACAACGCCGCGCTCCGCCTCCGACAGGTGCAGCGCCTCGTGTGCCTCGTACGAAAAGAACCCGTAGTCTTTCATGTGCTGCCCCAGCGCCGTTCCGCGGATCAGGTCAGGATGAAAGAGCAGCGCGTAGCCGGCAGGCACATAATCGGGCGTCCGGCGCTCGATCGAAAACACCTGGCCGGGCGCCATGAATACCAGCGTGCCGCTCTGGAAGTCGTAGTAATTTCTCCCGTAGCGGATATCGCAGTGCTTTTCGTCTTTCAGGAAGACGGCGTAGAAGTCGAATGCTACGTTGCCCGCATCAATGAACTGCCGGCGCACGCCCGTCTTCGAAAAGTCAAGCACGCTGACGAGCGGGTGCAGCGTCGGCTGTCCGGCCAGCGTGTTGTAATCGTGAATGGTCAAACTGCGGTGATCGTTTTTCATGGAACCGTTTTGCTGCAACGAAGGTACCGGCGAATGGCGCGGCGAATAAAGCTGAGCAGGCCCCGCCAGTGAAAATGGTAATACAAACCGTAATCGGGGTAACCAGGCCCGGGCACGCCGTTGGTAGCTTTGCCGCGAAATGAATCCAACTATGCAAACAGTGACCTTAAACAACGGCGTCGCGATGCCGATCCTCGGTTTTGGCGTGTTCCAGGTGGCCGATCCTGCCGAGTGCGAGCGGGCGGTAAAAGACGCCATCGAAGTGGGCTATCGCCTTATCGACACGGCCGCCTCGTATATGAATGAAGAGGCCGTCGGCCGCGCGATCAAAGGCAGCGGCATCCGGCGCGAAGAGCTTTTTATCACGACCAAGCTCTGGCTGCAGGACGCCAGCTATGAAGCAGCCAAGCGGGCCTTCCAGCGCTCGCTCGACAAGCTCCAGCTCGACTATCTCGACCTCTACCTGATCCACCAGCCTTATGGCGATGTGTACGGCGCCTGGCGCGCGATGGAAGAGCTCTGCAAAGAGGGTAAGGTCCGCGCCATCGGGATCAGCAATTTTTACCCCGACCGCGTCGTCGACCTCGTGCTCCACAACAAGACGGTGCCCGCCGTCAACCAGATCGAGATACATCCCTTTCAGCAGCAGGCCGAGGCCCAGGAGCTGCTCCGGGAATACGGCATCCAGACTGAATCCTGGGGCCCGTTCGCAGAAGGAAGGAACGGGCTCTTCGCCAACGAGCTGCTGGCGGGCATTGGCGCGAAGTACGGCAAGACCATCGCGCAGGTGGTGCTCCGCTGGATCGTCCAGCGCGGCATCGTGGCCATTCCGAAATCGGTGCGGCGCGAGCGCATGGAAGAGAACTTCAACATCTTCGACTTCGAGCTGAGTGCCGGCGATATGGATTCGATCGCCACACTCGACCAGAAAAAGAGCGCCTTCTTCGACCACCGCGACCCGGCTATGGTCAAGTGGCTCGGCGAGCGGAAGCTGGATTTATAATCGCTGATAAAACACTACAATGAAACAACAGAAAGTATGGCTGATCACCGGAGCAGGCCGCGGCATGGGCACCGATATCGCCAGGGCCGCACTGGCTGCCGGCCATAAGGTGGTTGCTACCGGCCGCGACCGCAACCGTGTTGCTGCTGCACTGGGCGATGCCGAAAACCTCCTGGCAACCAAGCTGGACGTAACGAGCGAAGCGGATGCCGAGGCTGCGGTCCGTGCCGCGCTTGACCGCTTTGGGCGAATAGACGTTTTGGTAAACAATGCTGCGAATTTTGTTGCAGGCTTCTTCGAGGAATTGACCCAGGAAGAGATCGGGCAGCAGCTACAAACCAGCCTGATTGGCCCCATGCTGGTAACGCGCGCCGTTCTGCCTGCAATGCGCCGGCAACGCTCGGGACAAATCATCGCGATCTCGTCAACAGCGGGCCTTACCAGCCTCGAGTTCTGCAGCGCCTACTCGGCTTCCAAGTTTGGGCTGGAAGGATTCATGCAGGCGCTACAGGTGGAAGTGCAGCCGTTCGGCATCCACACCACGATCGTCAACCCGGGCTTCTTCCGGACGGAATTGCTTACCGACCAATCGACGCACTATGCGAATCACCCCATACCCGATTACGACCAGCGACGGAACGAATTGCTGCAATTCTGGAAAGGCGCCAACGGGCAGCAAACAGGCGACCCGGCGAAGCTGGCGGCAGCACTGATCGCCATTTCAGATGAAGAGAAACCTCCGCAGCGATTCCTGGCAGGTGCCGACGCGATCGATACAGCCGAGCAGGTTGCCGCAACGCTTCAGCAGCAGGCAAATGCCTACCGCGAGCTGTCGCGCTCGCTTGCATTCGATAAATGACCAACAGCATTTTGTTCGACAGCAATCGGCCGAGCAGGCAAACAAAAATTTACCAGTATGCAACAACGAAAATTAGGGAAAAGCGGTCTTGAAGTTTCCGCACTCGGCCTGGGCTGCATGGGACTTAGCTTCGGCTACGGCGCGGCCACGGAAAAGAAAGCAGCGATCGACCTGCTCCGCGCCGCAGTGGAGCGCGGCGTCACGTTCTTCGACACGGCGGAGGCCTATGGTCCATTTGCCAACGAGGAGCTGCTTGGCGAGGCACTGCAGCCGTTCCGCAACGACGTCGTCATTGCGACCAAGTTCGGGTTTGCCGACGGCGTTACCAGCAAAGGCCTCGACAGCCGTCCAGAAAACATCCGTGCCATGACGGAGGCAGCGCTGAAGCGACTCCGTACCGACCGCATCGACCTGCTGTACCAGCACCGGGTGGATCCCAATGTTCCGATCGAAGACGTAGCCGGCACCGTGAAGGACCTGATCGCGGAAGGCAAGGTGAAACACTTCGGCCTTTCCGAGGCCGGTGTCGGCATCATCCGCCGCGCACATGCGGTGCAGCCCGTGACGGCGCTGCAAAGCGAGTACTCGCTGTGGTGGCGCGAGCCGGAGGCAGAAATACTTCCGGTGCTGGAGGAGCTCGGGATCGGCTTTGTTCCCTTCAGCCCGCTGGGCAAGGGCTTCCTGACCGGCAAGATCGACGAGAACACGCAGTTCGGCGCCGGCGACTTCCGCAGCACGGTGCCGCGTTTCTCGGAAGAGAACCGCAAAGCCAACCAGGAGTTCGTCGCCTTTATCGGGCGCATTGCTGCGGAGAAAGGCGCAACGCCCGCGCAGGTGGCGCTGGCCAGGCTGCTGGCGCAGAAGCCCTGGATCGTTCCCATTCCCGGCACCACGAAGCTGCATCGGCTGGAAGAGAACATCGGCAGCGCGCAGCTCCAGCTGACGGCAGATGACCTGCGTCGCATCGAAGAAGAAGGCGCGAAGATCAATATCCATGGCGCGCGTTATTCCGAGGCGGCGCAAAAGATGATCAACCGATAAACGGTTAACGATCGCAAGCCTCACAAGCCAGCGATCACCCGCGCCAGGCGGCTGCTGACGTCGGCTGCTATGGCTTCGAGCGCCGGGTTTTGCACCGCGCCGATGGAGGCGAGCGGGTTGATGGCCGCGATCGACACGGCGCCCGATGGCGCATCCTGCACAACGATATTGCAGGGAAGCATCACGCCGATATTCGGCTCGAAGCCGATGGCCTCGTAGGCCAGCTTCGGGTTGCAGGCGCCGAGTATGGTGTAGCGCCGGAAATCGGTTTGCAGCTTTTCGAGAAACTTCTCCCGGAGGTCGATCTCGGTGATCACCGCAAAGCCCTCCCCCTGAAGCCGCTGCTTCAGCCGGCCGATGACTTCGTCGAAGCCGAGCGCTACTTCCCCGTTGATGGCGTAGTCCATGATCGATCATTCGTTGGTGCCCCGAAAGGGCGCCAATTCTATGCCACCGCCACGGAGATGCCTTCGAAAGCGATCCAGGAAGACCGCCGTATTTTTGCGGTATCAATGCAAGCGATGACGAAGCTGATGATCAAGAATATGGTCTGCCCGCGCTGCATCCTCTCGGTGGAGCAACTGCTCGGCGAGCACGGGCTGCGGGCCAGCGCCGTGCGGCTTGGCGAGGTGGACCTCGTGGAAGCGCCCACGGCGGAACGGCTGCAGCAGTTTTCCGATGCGCTCCAAAAGGTTGGCTTCGAATTGCTCGACGACCAGAAGAAGCAGCTCATCGACCGGATGAAAACGCTGCTCATCGCCAAGGTGCAGTCGGGGAGCATCGAGGAGCATTTTGGTCTCTCGAAATTCCTGGCCGGCGCCCTGCACAAAGACTATTCGAACCTGAGCCGCCTCTTCTCGGAGGTTGAAGGCATCACGCTCGAGCAGTATTTCATCCTGCAAAAGATCGAGAAGGCAAAAGAATGGCTGCTCTACCGCGAGCACACGCTCAGCGAGATCGCCTGGCGCCTCGGCTACAGCAGCACGCAGCACCTGTCGGCCCAATTCAAGAAAGTAACGGGCATGACGCCGAGCCAGTTCAAGGAGCGCGGGAGCACGCTCCGCAAGCCGCTCGACGACCTCGCCTGAGCCAATTAAGTATACAAGTTCGCCATCAGCGTATAACATACAGGCCCCGCGTCCCATCCACCTTTGTGGGCACAACGACCCGTTATGGCAACAAATACGAACACAACCTTCGAGCTCCCGCTCGCCGGCGTCGACAGCGAGCACTGCGCGCTGATCGTCGACAAGGGGCTGTCAACAGTCCCCGGCATACGTGCGCACCACGTTGAGCTCAACAACCACAAGGCCGTCATCAACGCCGATGGCGAGGAAGCGGTGGCAAAGGCGGTCAGCACGATCCGCGGACTCGGCTACGACGTGGAAACAGTCCGGCAGACCTTCCCCGTAACCGGCATGAGCTGCGCGTCCTGCGCCGCCAGCACGGAATCCATCATCAGGGCCCAGGCAGGGGTTGTCGATGCGGCGGTCAACTTTGCCAGTTCGTCCGTGAAGGTCGAGTACGTTCCTACCATCGTTACACCCGGGCGGCTGAAAGCAAGCGTCCAATCGATCGGCTACGATCTCGTAACAGAAGATTCGCAGGACGCAAATGACGCGCTGGAAGACCTGCACCGCGCAAAGCTCCGCTCGCTCCGGCAGCGCACGATATGGTCGGTGATCCTTTCGGTGCCATTGGTTGCCATCGGCATGTTCTTCATGAACATTCCCTACGCCCGGTACATCATGTGGGCGCTGGCAACACCCGTGGTGCTCGTGTTCGGGCGGCAGTTTTTCAGCAACGCGTGGAAGCAGGCAAGGCACCGCTCCGCCAATATGGACACGCTCGTGGCGCTCAGCACCGGCATTGCCTATCTCTTTAGTGTATTCAACAGCCTCAACCCCGGCTTCTGGGAGCGGCGCGGGCTCGCTGCGCATGTATATTTTGAAGCGGCTGCTGTTGTCGTGGCCTTCATTCTCCTCGGCAAGCTGCTTGAAGAACGCGCGAAGGCTTCCACGTCGTCGGCCATCAAAAAGCTTATGGGACTGCAGCCGAAAACGGTGACGGTTGTGCGCGCCGGAGAACAGCTCGTCGAAACGCCGATCGGCAACGTCGCCGTTGGCGACACGCTGCTGGTAAAGCCCGGCGAGAAGGTGGCTGTTGATGGGACGGTGACCTCTGGCGAATCATATGTCGACGAAAGCAGCATTTCGGGCGAGCCGGTGCCGGTGGCCAAAACGACGGGTGCGCGCGTGTTTGCCGGGACCATCAACCAGAAAGGCAGCTTCCGCTTCGAGGCGAAGAAAGTGGGTGGCGATACTGTGCTGGCGCAGATCATCCGCACCGTGCAGGACGCGCAGGGCTCCAAGGCGCCCGTGCAGAAGCTGGTGGACCGCATCGCCGGGATCTTTGTGCCGGTGGTGACCGCGATCGCGCTGCTGTCGTTCGGCGCCTGGTGGCTGCTCGGCGGCGCCAATGGCCTCACGCAGGGCCTGCTGGCGCTCGTGACCGTGCTGGTGATCGCCTGCCCCTGTGCCCTCGGGCTGGCAACGCCCACGGCTATCATGGTAGGCGTTGGACGCGGCGCCGAGCAGGGCATCCTGATCCGGGACGCCGAAGCCCTTGAGCTCGCGCATAAAGTAAACGCGATCGTGCTCGATAAAACGGGCACGCTCACCGCCGGCAAGCCCGAAGTGGTAGACAGCCTGTGGCTCGACGACCGCGCGGCACTTCGCTCCGTGCTGCTGGGACTTGAGCGCGCCTCAGAGCACCCGCTCGCCGAGGCCATCGTACGAAGCCTGGAAGGCAATACGGTGGCGGCTCCTGTGGATTCGCTCGAATCGATCACCGGCGCGGGTGTGCTGGCTGTTTCGGGCGGACAAACCTATTACGCCGGCACGGCCCGGCTGTTGGAAGAAAAAGGCATCGCTCTCCCGGACACTGCGGCTGCCTGGAGCCGGCAACAACAGTCCGACGCGCGCAGCGTGATCTACTTTGCCGGTGCCGGGCAACTGCTGGCAGCCATTGCCATTGCCGATACCATCAAGCCCAGCTCGCCCGAAGCGGTGGCACGCCTGCGATCACTCGGCATCGATGTCTATCTTTTTACCGGCGACAATGCGCAGACCGCCGCAGCCATTGCGCGGCAGGCCGGGATCGACCATTACCGGGCCGAGGCGCTGCCGCAGGATAAAGCGGCTTTTGTGAAAGAGCTGCAGCAGCAGGGAAAGGTAGTGGCGATGGTCGGCGATGGCATCAACGACAGCCAGGCACTGGCGCAGTCCGACGTGAGCATAGCGATGGGCCAGGGCAGCGATATCGCGATGGATGTAGCGCGGATCACCCTCATGAGCTCCGACCTTGCCCGCATCCCGACGGCCTTGCGGCTTTCGCGGGCCACGGTGCGCACGATCCGGCAGAACCTGTTCTGGGCCTTCATCTACAACATCATCGGCATCCCCATCGCAGCAGGCCTCCTGTATCCCGTCAACGGATTCCTGCTCAACCCGATGATCGCGGGCGCCGCCATGGCGCTGAGCAGCGTGAGCGTTGTGGCCAACAGCCTTCGCCTCAAATGGGCCCGCACCTGACAATTAACTGTACAACGTTGCCGCCTAAGTATAACAGCCACGCGGTAGCGGCAAGTGAACTTTGCATCAACTAAAAACGTATGAAACAACAATTCAGGACAAACATCAATTGCGGCGGCTGTGTGAAGGCCGTGACGCCGCAGCTTAATGCAGCAACGAATATCAAAAGCTGGAACGTCGATACCAATCACCCGGAAAAAATACTGACCGTGGAAACCGACGGGCTGACCGCAGAAGCCGTTTGCAGCCTCGTGCAGAAAGCCGGCTTCAAGGCAGAGCCGCTGGCCCGATAATTTGTGCAAACCCATCGTCATCACCCGTAAAAAAACGACCATGAACTATTTCCTTGTATTGCTGCTCACGCTTGCGCTCGGTACCGGCGCGGGTGCCCAGCAGGCGTCGATCGAGCCATCGCCCGCACGCCTGCTCCGGAGCTACCTGCAGTTGAAAGACGCCCTTGTAGCCGGAAACGCCGCAGGCGCCGCTGCGGCTGCCGACAGCTTTTCGCGGGCGGCCAATGCCGTCGACTACAAGCTGGTTTCCGAAGACAATATCCGGATACTCGTGGCCGATGCCGGCCTTATCTCAGGAAGCACCAGCCTCGCGAAGCAACGTACCGTGTTTGCCAACCTCTCGCACAACATGCAGGCCGTGGCGCAAGCCGTGAAGCTGTCCGACGCACCCGTATATATACAGTATTGCCCGATGAAGAAAGCCACCTGGCTGAGCACCGACCAATCGATCCGTAATCCTTATTATGGCAACGCGATGCTGACCTGCGGCGAGGTGCAATCGACCATCCGCTAAGCGCGCGTTTTATCCTATCAAAGAGAATTTCATGAAACAGTGGCTCCTGCTGCTTTTTAGCCTGCTCGTCGTTTTGGTGTCGCTGGCACAGACGGTACCGAAGGTGATCTACCAGTGCCCGATGCACCCCGAAGTGCAGCGCGACCGGCCCGGCACCTGTCCCAAGTGCGGTATGCCGCTGGTGAAACGAACCATCCGCGTGGCGGCGCCCAAAGCCACCCGCCCCCCGGAGCCGAAGCCGCGCCCGAAGCCGGCTCCAGGCAATGCGCAGCCCACGGCGCCTTCCCACACTAAGCCCGACACGGCTGCAACCACTACTCCGCCGACTGATACAGCTGTAGCGGAGACCTATGTTCCCGAAGCGGTGCGCCTGGAGCCCGGACGAACCGTTGTGTACCACCTGTATGTTACCGACACGATCGTAAACTATACCGGTAAGCGCCGGCACGCCTATGCCATCAACGGCCAACTGCCCGCGCCTACGCTCGAATTCACCGAGGGCGATACGGCGGAGATCTGGCTGCATAACAAGCTGCGCAAGGAAGAAACCTCGCTGCACTGGCACGGCGTCATCCTGCCCAACCGCTTCGACGGTGTTCCCTCGCTGACCACTAAACGCATCGGGCCGGGTGAAACGTACCGCTATAAATTCCGCGTGGTGCAGAACGGCACCTACTGGTATCACTCGCACACGTCGCTGCAGGAGCAGCAGGGCATGTACGGGATGCTGCGGTTTAAAAAACGAGGCGCAGTTGCTGCGCCTGCGGCCCGCGCCCCGCAGGTGAACCTTGTGCTGAGCGAATGGTCCGACGAGAACCCGATGCAAACCCAGCGCCGCCTCCGCACGGGCAACGACTGGTACGCCATTAAGAAGGGGAGTACACAAAGCTATTCGGAAGCGATCCGCGCGGGGCGGCTGGGCACCAAGCTGACCAACGAATGGAAGCGGATGAAGGCCATGGATGTGAGCGACGACTACTACGAGCGCTTCCTCGCCAATGGCCGGCCGGAGGCTGGCGACAACAGCTTTTCGACAGGCGACACCGTGCTCCTACACGTAGTCAATGCCGGCGCTTCAACGTATTTCTGGCTGATGTGGGCGGGCGGCAGGATCGAGGTTGTGGGCAACGACGGCAACGACATGGCTCCTGTGACCGTCGACCGGCTGATCATCGCACCGGCGGAGACCTACGACCTGCGCGTGGTACTTCCGGCCGCAGGGAGCTATGAGTTCCGGGCCACGGCCGAAGACCGCAGCGGCGCATCCTCGCTTTGGCTGGGCAGCGGCGCGCGGCAGCCGGCAGCGCATCTTGGCCGGCTTGACTACTTCGGGGGGATGAAGATGATGAACGACATGATGAACCTCGATGGCTCCATGAACGATATGGGAATGAAGATGAGCCTGCAGCAGATGGATATGAACAGCGTCATGTACCCCGAGCTGACCGACAGCACGAGCGCGGCCTACAACCCCGACCTCGCGACGCTGAACTACGGCCTCCTCCGCGCGCCCCAAAGCACCGCGCTCGCCGATGGGCCCACAAAGACGCTGCACTTCCAGCTCACCGGCAACATGAACCGCTACGTGTGGACGCTTGACAATAAGACGGTGAACGAAGCCGACCGGATCCTGATCCGCAAGGATGAAAAGGTGCGCCTTATCCTGACCAACAACTCGATGATGCGGCACCCGATGCACCTGCACGGGCACGACTTCCGCGTTCTCAACGGGCATGGCGACTACGCCCCGCTGAAGAACGTGCTCGACATCCTGCCGATGGAAACCGATACGATCGAGTTCGCGGCAAACCAGGAAGGCAGCTGGTTCTTTCACTGCCATATCCTTTTTCACATGATGGCCGGGATGGGCCGCGTGTTTGAGAATTCGGAGAAAGCGTCGAACCCCGACCTGCCCGACAGCGCGATGGCGGCCCGGATGTTCCGCCACGACAACAATATGTACCACCTCATGGTCCGCGCCGGTATCGAAAGCAACGGCAGCGACGGCGAGGCCATGCTCTCCTCCAACCGCTACGAACTGCAGGGCACCTGGCATATCGGCACACACCCCGAGCATGGTTACGAAACCGAGATCGCCTTTGGCCGGTACCTCGGTGCCAACCAATGGTGGTTTCCCTATATCGGTTACGACTACCACCGCAAGCAGTACACAAGCCCGAAAAAGGCCGCCGCCGAGGAGAAGAACCTGTTTGGCCAGGTAAGTAACAAGGCCAACCGGAGCACCGTAACGCTCGGTGTGCAATACCGCGCGCCTTTCCTGGTACTTGCCGATGCGCGGTTGGATGGCCTGGGAAAGTTCCGACTGCAGCTAAGCCGCGAAGACATTCCGATCACGCCGCGCCTGCGGTTCAACCTGATGGGCAACAGCGACAAGGAGTACATGGTCGGCTTCCGCTACGTGCTCCGGAAGTGGCTTGCCCTCTCCACACACTACGACAGCGACATGGGTCCCGGCGCAGGTATCACCCTCACCTACTGAGCTCACTGCCTCGCGCGCGATCAGGCCACGTTGCGAAATTGCGGCGCGCCCGGAAGCAGGTCTGCGAGCAGCCGGTACAGGTCGATGCGGTTGAAGATGCAATAGAAGAAACATTCGAGCAGGGCGGAGTCGAGCACGGCGCCTTCCTCCTCGTCGAAGGCCGGGGCGCCATCGGAGGTCAGGAGCGTACGCGCGTCCTGCGCCGGGTCGAAGGGCTGGCCACAGCGCCAGTAGATGTATTGAAGCAACCCGCGTACGTCGTCGATGGAATTGATATGGTATTGATTCATAGCAGCCGCTTTTAGGTTAGCAGTAGATGCGTAGGATCGGGAAAAAAGGAATTGGTTTAAAAGACCGCGCGATTTCAAGGAGAACCGGTCACTTGTGCCGGTCAATCGCGTTTGTTGATTAAACTTTGCGCGCCTGCCTGTTTCTAACCCGCACAAGACAATGTTCATGAGACCCTTCTTCGTAACCGCCTTCCTCCTGCTCTCCTGCTTATGCCACGCTCAATACGATTTCAGCGCTGTCGACGCCTGGCTGCAGCGCAACGCCCCGCAGATGGGCGGCCGCGCCGTACTGGTCGTATACCGCGATGGTAAGATCGTATATACGGGCAGCGCCAACGAAACCAGCGGGCGACAGAAGCGGGTGGCGCAATTCATCGCAAGGCGGCGTGGACAGGAAGCGGAGACAGGCGACTACACACCCGAGACGAAGCAGATGATCGCCTCCTGCAGCAAGTGGCTCAGCGCCGCGCTCGTGATGACCTTCGTGGATGAAGGCAAGCTGCGGCTGACCGATACCATCGGCCGCTGGCTGCCGTCGCTGTCGCGAAGCGGCAAGGGCGGCATCACCATCGCCCAGTGCCTGTCGCACACAACGGGCATCCGTGCTCCCGACCTCCGCGAAAGCCTGCAGGAGATGCAGGGCATCCGGAGCATGGATGAAGCCGTGGAAAAGCTGGCCGCACTTCCCATGGAAGGCGCGCCGGGCACGGTGTTCCGCTACAGCAACGCCGGCCTCCAGCTCGCTGGCGCGGTGCTTGAAAAGATCAGCGGCCAGCGCTTCGCCGACCTCTTTGCCGTGCGTATCGCCGCGCCGCTGAAGATGACCCATACCGACTGGGGCGACAAACCCGTGGCATTGCCCGCCGGCGGCGCCCGCAGCACAGCCGATGATTACCTCCGCTTTCTCGTCATGATCCTCAACAAGGGAACCTTCGAAGGCAAACGCGTGCTGAGTGAAGGAAGCGTGGCCGCCATGCAGGTCAATCGCATTACGTCCGCAGTGCGCGTGGCCTACGCACCCGCCGAAGCCGGCAACTTCGGCTACGGCTTCGGCGAATGGGTGATGGAAACCGCCAGCACCACCAACGCAACAAAAGCGGTTACGAGCCCCGGTCTCTTCGGCTCCTTTCCACTCGTGGATAACGACAAAAAATACTGCGCCTTCCTCATGACGTTCTACCTCAAAAGCGCCGGCCGCAACGCGCGCTACAAGGAGCTGAAGAAGCTGCTGGATGAAGCGATGAAGTGAGCGCTTCGCCCGCAAATACCGAAGGGCAGCTTTGCTGCCCTTCGGTATGTAGAAAAAACATTCATTTCAGAACAATCCCTCGATGGAGAAGTAGCGCTCGCCCGTATCGTAGTTATACGTAAGGATCTTCGAGCCCTTTGGTATCTCCGGGAGCTTTTTGGCAACAGCCGCAAGCGCCGCGCCGGTCGACACACCGCCAAAAATTCCTTCCTCTTTGGCAAGGCGTTGCGCGTAGCTGTAGGCTTCGTCCTTGCCCACCTGGATCACGCCATCAAGTACCGACATATTAAGGATCGACGGCACAAAGCCGGCGCCGAGGCCCTGCAGCGGGTGCGGTGAGGGCGCGCCGCCGCTCAGCACCGGTGAAAGCTCGGGCTCCACGGCAAACACTTTCAGGTTCGGCAGTTTTTTCTTCACCACTTCGGCAATGGCCGTGATATGCCCACCCGTGCCCACACCTGTGATCACGTAGTCGAGGCCGTCGCCGAAGTCGTCGATGATTTCCTTTGCCGATGTCGTTCGGTGGATCTCCACGTTGGCGGCGTTGTCGAACTGCTGCGGGATCCAGCCACCGGGTGTTTCGGCAGCGAGCTCCTTGGCCCGCTCGATGGCACCCTTCATCCCCTTCTCGCGCGGCGTCAGCACAAACTCGGCGCCGTACACCTGCATGAGGCGGCGCCGCTCGATGCTCATGCTCTCGGGCATCACCAGGATCAATTTGTAGCCTTTCACAGCGGCCACCAGCGCCAGGCCGATCCCTGTGTTGCCTGATGTCGGCTCGATAATGACGCTGTCTTTCGTAAGTATTCCCTTTTTCTCCGCGTCCTCGATCATCGACAGCGCGATGCGGTCTTTAATAGACGCGCCGGGGTTTTGCTTTTCGAGCTTGATCCATACTTCGTGGTCGGTGCCGAAGAGGCGGTTGAGCCGTACATGGGGCGTGTTGCCGATGATGCCGAGAATGTTGTCTGCTTTCATCTTATTTGGTTTATGGGTGATGTGTCAGATGACGAAATTGAGCGGCTCCGGGAAGGGAACGGCCGATTTGATGTGCACCTCGCTCTTGTGGTACACCACCGAGTTGGGAGGTACGCTGTACGTAAGCCATACGTTGCCGCCGATGATGCTGCCGTCGCCGATGATGGTATCGCCGCCGAGGATCGTCGCACCGGCATAGATCACCACGCCGTCGCCGATGGTCGGGTGCCGCTTGGCCGCAGCTGCTTCCTTCGACACCTGCAGGGCACCGAGCGTCACGCCCTGGTAGATCTTCACGTGCCGGCCGATGACGGTGGTCTCGCCGATCACGATACCGGTGCCGTGGTCGATGGCGAAGGCTGCCCCGATCCGCGCGCCGGGATGGATGTCGATGCCGGTGCGCCCGTGGGCATGCTCCGCGAGGAAGCGCGCCAGCAGCTGGCATCCCTGCTGCCATAGCTCGTGCGCCACGCGGTACACAAACGTTGCGTAAAACCCGGGGTAGGAACTGAGCACCTCCTCCAGCGAGCGGGCCGCGGGATCGCTGTCGAGGATGGCCTGCGCGTCGTCAAGAAGTGCGTCGTAGAGTGACGGAAGCTTTTCGAAAAAATGCTCGGCTTCCGCGCGCAGCGATTGGGGCAGCAAGGCGCGGAGCTCAAGTGCAAGCTCGTCGTAGCGGGCAGCAAGCGCCGACGCCGACGAATCCTGGCCGTAGCCAAACAGGAGCGAAAAAAGTTCCTCCACGAATTGCCGGGCCTGCTCTTTATCGGGCCCGAAGCGGCACGCAGCGCGGCCGGCCGCCTCCAGCTTTGCGATCAATTCCTGTCTGCCCATGTCGTTACGGTTTATCTAAAAACAAATGTACCCGGGGGCCAAAAGCCCCAAGGCTAATTTCCGGGCGCTTCGATAAAACCTACCGCTACCGTCCGGTTGCTGAACTCATCGATCAGGATAAAGGCGCCATTGCGGCGGTTCGCAGCAAAGGGCTCGGCAAACAGCGGCGCGGCCGTACGCACCTGCACCTGTCCGATATCGTTAAGCCCGAAAACGGTCACACCTGTACGCGACTCCATCGTATGCACGTCGAGCACCGACTGCGGCAACAGCTTCGCCTTGACACGATTCGTACCGTGTTGCAGGATGTAGGTCTTTGCCGGTGCCAGCGCGGTCTCATCCATCCAGTTGATCGTGGCACCGAACGACTGCAGCGCTGCGGGTGCTTCCTCCGCAGGAACGATCATAGAACCGCGGCTTACATCGATGTCGTCGTCAAGCTCGAGGCTGATGGAGTCGCCCACGCGCGCTTCGACCAGCTCCTGCGCGGCCTTCGTCATCCGGCGTACCCGGCTGCGGCGGCCCGAAGGCAGCACCTGCACCTCGTCGCCGCGGCGAAGCACACCGCTCGCGAGCCGTCCCGCGTAGCCGCGGTAGTCGTGGTGCTCGTCGGAGTGCGGACGGATGACCAGCTGCACAGGGAAGCGCGCGGGCAGCCCGGCTTCTTCCGTATGCACCGGTGTTTCTTCGAGGTACTGCAACAGCGGCGCACCGGTATACCAGGGCATACGCGCGGATGGCGTTACGATGTTATCGCCATCCTTCGCCACGATAGGCAGGAAGTGCAAGGAGCCTTGATAGCCAATGGCGGCAACCAGCGCGCGCACTTCCGACTCGATGCTTCGGAAGGAGGCCTCGTCAAACTGCACGAGGTCCATTTTGTTGACACATACAAACACCTGCCCGAGCCGCAGCAGCGACGAGAGGAACAGGTGCCTGCGCGTTTGCTCGATGACGCCGTTGCGCGCGTCGATCAGCACGATGGAAGCCTGCGCGTTGGAAGCACCGGTGATCATGTTGCGTGTATACTCGATATGCCCCGGCGTATCGGCGATGATGTATTTGCGCCTGCCGGTTGCGAAGTAGATATGCGCCACGTCGATGGTGATGCCCTGCTCGCGCTCGGCGATGAGTCCGTCGGTGAGCAGCGACAGGTCGGTAAAGTCGAGCCCCTTGCGCCTGCTGCTGGCCTCGAGTCCTTCAAGCCTGTCGTTGGGAATAGAGCCCGTATCGTATAGCAGGCGCCCGATGAGCGTGCTTTTCCCGTCGTCGACGCTGCCTGCTGTTGCTATGCGTAAAATATCCATGGTCGTTTATTGAATGCTTTTAAGAAACATGCGCACACACCAGATCATCACCATCACGCCCACCGCGATCATCATCGTCTTGCGGGGAAGGCGACCGGCGAGCCGCGCCGCAACAGGCGCCGCCAGGCAGCCACCCGTAAGCAGCCCCAGCACGATCGACAGGTGACTGACACCCACCGTAACGAGGAAGGTGAAGGCGCTGGCGAGCGTCACGAAAAACTCGGTGAGGCTTACCGACCCGACGGTGTATTTCGGCGAGCGTCCCTTGGCAATAAGGCTACTGGTAACGATCGGCCCCCAGCCGCCACCGCCAAACGAATCGAGAAAGCCGCCCACAGCTGCCAGCAGCCCGAGGCGCTTCACCTTGCCGCTGGCCACAGGCTTTCCGAAGGCTTTGATCAGGATCTTCAACCCCAGGAAACCGGCATAGAGCGCGATGGCGGGCATCAGCCACTTGCCGGCCCGCTCACCCAGCAGCACCAGCATGCCGGCGCCAAGCACCGCACCAAGTACGCCCGGGATCACGAGATGGCGAAACAGCTTCTTGTTGACGTTGCCGAATTTGTAGTGGCTGTAGCCCGAGATGCCGGTGGTAAATACTTCGGACGTGTGAATGGCGGCACTTACCGAAACTGGGCTGATGCCCAGCGACATGAGGAAGGTGGCCGACGTAACGCCGTACCCCATGCTCAGCACCCCATCGACCATCTGCGCAACGAAGCCGGCGAGCACGAAGAGAAAGAACTGCCGGTTGAAGGTGGGCGCTAGGTCGCTCCACCACTCGCGCAGCGGCGGCAGCGGCAGGTAAGCGACAACGAGGTTGGCAACAACGAGCAAGGCAAAAAACAGCACGAGCCGCGAGGCCAGCCGCTTCCAGCGCCGCTCACCGTTGTTGGCGGGCGCAACGATTTCGACCGGTTCTGTCTCCACAAGTACTTCAGGCTCCGTGTTGCTGGTTGGGTTCATGGTCAGCTTTTCTTTTTTCGCAGGTCTAGGTTATGAAAGAAGGATATCCGCGCCGTGTGCAGCGTACGGTAGCGCCCCGGTGTAGCGAGCTGCTGAAATACGTTGAGGTAACCCAGCTGCAGGTTGTCGGTTGAATTGATATGGTAGGCGGCACCCAGGAAGGCCCGGTTCTGGTCGAAATAGTTGGTCACGATCTCCTTGCCGAAGTTGACCATCAGCTCGTTGTTGGCAATAAGCGACACGCTGCCCTTGCGTATTTCCCGCGAGAGCGGGAGCTGCAGCAGGAAGTTGTAGCGCGCGCGGTAGTTGAACTGGTAACCGTCGCCGAGGCTGCCGTCGGCGGCGATGCGGCGCCGGTAGCGCTCCTCGAGCCGTATCCACTGCATCGTACGGAGGCGCCGGTACTTCGTGTGCCACTGCAGCTGCTGCCAGGCGCGGTGCTCGGGCTGCGACACATCGGGGTGATTGTCGGCCGGGAAATGATTTACAAACGCATAGCCGGCCGTGAGCTTGGTAACATCGGCCAGGTAGTAGGTGATGCCGCCGCGGAGAATGCTTTGCGACAGCTCGTCTACGAGCCCGTCTTCGGTGCGCAGCTGCCCCTCGAGCCAGAGCCCCCAGCGGTTGCTGAGCCGCGTTTGATTAAAGTAGCCAACCCAGCTTTGCACGGCCTGCGTGCGCACTTTCGTCTGCGCACCTGCGCCAAAGACGATGAACAGTATAAATACGGGTATCAGGAATAGTTTCTTCATCCGGCAATTTACTTAGCAAGAAGATTATCGATGGTAATAGCGGTGTAGTAAAGCGCGCCAATGCTGGGGCCGCCGGCGTACTGCAGGTAGCGCCGGTTGAAAATGTTGGAGCCACCCAGCTTGAAGGTTGCATGGAGCTTTGGCGCCGCGAAGCTTACCTGCGCATCCACGGTGCTGTACGCGTCTACCTGCCCCGTCACCAGCGGGCTTTCCCAGAGAAAGGCATCCTGCCAGCGCCACACGACGTTGAAGCCAACGTTCTTGGCAATAGCCCGGTTGCCAAAGGAAAGATTGGCCGCCCATTCGGGCGTGTTGAAGCCCGTTACGAAAATGTCGCCGCTGCTGTTGGCCTTCATCCTGTTGTATGACAGGTTGCCGCCGAACGTGTACTTCCGGTAGAAGTTGTAGGTAACGCCAAGCGCGGAGCCATAGTTGTTATACGCGTTGCGGGCATTGGTGTACACGCGGTAGCGGTCCTGTCCCTTGCTGGCGGCCGTTGCCGGCGTCGCGCTGGTCGCATCGCGGTTGCGGTCCAGCATCGCCAGTACCGCCGCATCGGAGCCCAGCGTCTCTCCTTTTGGCACATACACCTGCAGCTGGCCCAGGAACCCGTCGTAGCGATTGAAATACGCGTCCACATCAACCAGGAGCTTCTGATCGAACAGGAGGCCTTTGTAGCCGATCTCGAAGGAGCGGATCCGCTCGGGGCGGGCTTTGGGAAGGTTAGCAACGACCAGTTTGTCGCGGTTGGCAAGGGCGGCGGCATCCGTGTTGCCCTGCGCCGACACCGCCGCGTTGAAGTCGATCACGGAAGCCTGTGTGTAGCTGTTGTCGAGGTAGCCCAACCCGTCGTTGATGTAGGGAAGGCTGCCCACGCGGCGTACGCGACCGTTGTTGACAAAAGAAAGCGCCTCGAAAAGTGCCGGGAACCGGTATCCCTCCTGCCAGGTTGCGCGGAAGTTGTGGTTCTTCCGCAGCGTGTACACAGCAGCGAGGCGCGGCGTCAGCTCGGGATCGAAGGCCGGGTTGTAGTCTGCGCGGAGCGATCCGAACAGCCGGAGCCGGTCCTCAAACAGCTTCTTTGTGGCCTGCGCGAAGGCACCGACCTTTTTGTAATAGACGTTCTTTCCATACGAGCCGTCTTTAAGCGGCACATTGCGCTCGTCGATGGGACGCGAGAAGTCGACGAAGTTGTTGCCGTCCGGGATCACCTCGTACACGCGCGCGTCGGCGCCGGCGAGCAGATCCACGAAGCGGATGCGGTCGCTGAGATCCCACTGCGCATCGAAATGATACATCCGGCTCCGCTGCACGAGCGCGGCGCCACCCGTTTCGGGGGCGTTGGGAATGGCCGCCGACCGGATATCCCAGTTATTGATCGAGATGATCGTGTTCTTCAGTTGGTCAAATTCAGGCGTACCCGGGAGTACGCGGTCGGCATCGGCCTGCGCACGCGCCCAGGCGCTGGCAGCCGCCAGGTTGGCCGACGTAAGGCCTCCGTTGGCAGCCGCATAGCTGTTAAGGGCGTTGCGGAATTTCGTGCCCCAGCTTGCCGGCGTTTTGGTATCGGTGGCACCGCCGCTGTACAGGTCGAGGTTGTCGGCAAGCGGCTTGACGTTGTACGAATTGCCCGTGTTTTCGATCGATGCATAGGCCCGCAGCAGGAAGGCCTTGCCTTTAAGCTCCAGCCTGTGGTTCTGCACCCACACGTTATCGAGCTGGATCTTGTTGCCCCGCTGGAATACGCCATCCATACGGCCCGCACGGTACGTGTACGAAAGCACCGATCCGCCGCGCAGCTTGTAGTACAAACCCGCATCGAATTTCAGGTTGTCGACACGCGCGCTCACCAGGTCCGTTTCCCAGTAGCCGGTTCGTGCTACGCGCAGCGTCTGGTTGCCCTGCCCGTTGATCGTGAGGCCGCTGATGGATACTACGTTCGACCCGGCCAGCGCATCGTCGCCGTACTTATTCCAGCCATCGAAGGCAATGTTCGCACCACCGTTCAACTCGGGGTAACGCGGGTTGGCGCTTTTGAGATCGTTGGTATTCTGGTCAAGACGGGTATCGGCACGCCAGTCGGTTCCGCGCATATAGCCGAAGTTGACCTTGAACGCAAGGCGGCGGAACGATGCAGCATATCGAAGTGCCGTCTCGCTCAGGAGTGCGGGTGCATGGTCGATGCCGTCGACGTGGTTGACGCCGGTGCGCTGGTAGATGCTCAGCCCGGTGCTGTGAAAGGGATCGCGGGTCAGCAGGTTGGCCATCCCGTTGATGGCGTTCATGCCATAAAGCGCTGAAGCCGCGCCGGGCGTGATTTCCACGCTCTGGATGTCGAGCTCCGTAGGCCCGATGGCGTTACCCAGCGGCACACCGAGCGTAGCAGCCTGCATGTCTACACCATCTACAAGCTGCATGAACCGGAAGTTGTTCGGGATGTTGAAGCCACGTGTGTTGGGCACCTTGAACGTAAGGCTCGAGGTGGTCATCTGCACGCCTTTTACATTTTCGAGTGCGTCGTAAAAGGTCGGCGCCGGTGATTCCTTGATGGCGCGGATGTCGAGCTTCTGTATCGCCACAGGCGAATGGAGAATGCTCTCCGGCACACGCGAGGCCGTTACCACGATCTCGTTTTCGAGCACCGTTCGCGTGGCTAGGGCTACCCGGAGCTGCGCATCGGCCTGCCCGATCGTGACCTCCTGCGGCGCGTAGCCGATCGAAGTAAAGGCGAGCGTCAGCGGCAAGGGGCCGCGCACGCGGAGCACAAAAGCTCCATTATCGTTGCTCACGGTTCCAACCGGCCGTCCCTTTACCTGCACCGCTACGCCGGCCAGCGGCTCATGCCCTTCCTGCGCGGTAACGATGCCCGATATTTCAATAACGTCCTGTGCCTTCAATACATTCAGTCCCGCGCCCAGCAGCACGAGCAATACGATGAGCAGCGCCTGCAGCAGGTAGCGTCCCGCCCTTTGCCAGCGGTTGTTGTCCTGTCGTTCCGAAAAAAGCCGCAACATAGTTCCTGGTTACTTGATGATTGATTGTAGTTCTACGGTCAGAAATAGCCTTCCTTTTTCCGCTTTTCCATGGCTGCCTCCGAACGCTTGTCGTCGATCCGCGCGCCCCGCTCCGAAAGCGTGGCGGCTTCGATCTCCGCGATCACGGTGTCTAGGTCGGCGGCATCGGAGAGCACCGCGGCGGTGCAGGTCATGTCGCCCACGGTGCGGAAGCGGACCGTTCCTTCGAAGGGAACCTCGTCGGGCGTTGTGTTGAGAAAGTCCGAATAAGGCCAGTAGAGTCCGTCGCGCTCGATGATGGGCCGCTTGTGCGAGAAATAGATCGACGGGATCCGCAGGCCTTCCTCGCGGATATAGTTCCAGACATCGAGCTCCGTCCAGTTGGAGATCGGGAACACGCGTACGTTCTCCCCCACCTGGATGCGTCCGTTGAGCAGGTCGAAGAGTTCGGGGCGCTGCCGCTTGGCATCCCACTGGCCGAAGTCGTCGCGCACGGAGAACACACGCTCCTTTGCGCGGGCCTTCTCCTCATCGCGGCGGGCACCACCGATACAGGCGTCGTACCGACCCTCGGCAATGGCGTCGAGAAGGGTTACGGTCTGCAGCACGTTGCGGCTTGCGTATTTACCGGTCTCTTCCTGCGCCCGGCCGGCATCGATGGAGTCCTGCACATAGCGCACCTGCAGCTCGAGGCCGCTCTCGGCGGCGAGCCAGTCGCGGAAGGCGATCGTTTCGGGGAAGTTGTGTCCGGTGTCGATGTGCAGCATCGGGAAGGGCGCCCGGGCCGGGAAGAAGGCCTTGCGCGCGAGGTGCACGAGGGTTATCGAATCTTTTCCGCCGGAAAACAGCAGCGCCGGCCGCTCGAATTGCGCCGCCACTTCACGCATTATGTAGATCGCTTCGTCTTCCAGCTCACGGGGAAATCGGGTCATGGATCGTTTATTTTACAAGGTGTAAGCCGCATTCTTTCTGGGAGCTTTCCCAGTACCAGCGGCCGGCACGCGGGTCTTCGCCGGCGCTGATGGCGCGTGTGCAGGGTGCACAGCCGATGCTAATAAAGCCGCGGTCGTGCAGCGGGTTGTAGGGGACGTCGTGTTGCTGCAGGTAATCGAGCACATCGCTGTAGGTCCAGTGGAGCAGCGGGTTGATCTTGTACAACCCGCGCTCGGGGAGCCATTCCACGAAGGGAGCGCTTCTTCGGTGCTCGTTCTGCTCCGAGCGCAGCCCCGTGATCCAGGCCTGCGCCCCGAGCAGCGCGCGGTTGAGGGGCTCCACCTTGCGCACGGCGCAGCAGGACTTGCGCTGCTCCACCGACTCATAGAATCCGTTGATCCCGTCGCGGGCCACGAGCGATTGCACCGCGTCGGCCTGTGGGAAGTAGAGGTCGATGGAAAGCCTGTAGCGTGCCGACGTGCGGTCGAGCGTATCGTAGGCCTCGGTAAAGAGCCGGCCGGTATCGATCGTGAAAATGCGCACGGGGAGCGCGTTTCGGGCGATGAGGTCGGTAAGCGCCTGGTCTTCCTGCCCCAGCGAGGTAGAGAAGACGGTGCTGCCCGGGAAAAGCTCCGTTACGCGGCGCAGGGCCGCAACGGTGTCGCCCGCTGCAAAGAGATCGTTGAGTTCCTGTAGATAGACCATAGGATTTGTATTGTGTCCTACAGCAAGCAGTCGAAAAAGCGCAAGCGCCGGGGCGAAAATAGGTGCGCTCCATTAGTCTACCAAATTAATATAGTATTTGACCGGGGCATGACAGGCACGCATAAACGCCAATGCCCGCACAGGGTGCGGGCATTGGAGAACGATAAGGGCGAAGCGGCTTATACAGCGAGCGCGAGGCCTTCGCCTGCGGGCGGCAGCTGCCGCGTGAGGCGGATCATTTCGTGGATCACCTGGTCCACCAGGTCTTTGGCTTTCGCGAGGAGCACGCGGTCGTTTTCGCGCTCGGCAAGATCGAGGTACAGCTTGGCGGCGGCCAGGCTCTGCGCCATGTTTTCCTGGAGCTCCGAGCGGATGGCCTGCGCATGGGCGGCCCATTGATACAGGGGCTCGCTGGCGGAAGCAGGGGTCACGGCACAAGCGTTTTTCAGACCCGTCAGCGGGTTCGTGGATAGCGTCATAGGAGTGTGGATTTTACAGTTTCCCGGCAAGCGGTACTCTAAAATGCAGCATTATTCCGGCACGCGGAAACCAATTTGGCGCCGCTACCGGAAACCGCTTAGCCGGCGTGCAGGAAATTCCGGAGGGCTCGTAAAAGCCCGCGTAGTTTCCCGCTGCTCGCCGCGTAGTTACAGCAGCGAATGATCCAGCGCGTAGCGGATCAGCTCGGCATTCGACGAAAGGTCCATCTTGCTGAGGATGCGCGCGCGGTACGTGCTGATGGTGGTGGAGCTGAGGTGCAGCTGCTCGGAAATCGTGGCGATACCGAGGCCGAGGCAGATCATCCGGAATACTTCAAACTCGCGGTCGGAGAGCTTTTCGTGCGGCATCGTGTGGCCGTCGTCGCGGAGGCTTTCGAGCAGCTTTTCCGCGGCCATCGGCGTAATGTACTTGGCGCCCGAGAGTACTTTGGCCACGGCCCGCACGAGCTCCTGCGGCGCCATATCCTTATTGAGGTAGCCAACGGCACCGGCCTTAAGCACGCGGGCGGCATATTGCTCCTCGGGATACACGCTCAGGATAAGCACAGGAAGATGGGGCAATTGCTGCTTCAGCTGGAAGAGCATTTCCAGGCCGCTGCGGCCGGGCATGCTGATGTCGGAGATGACCAGGTCCCAGCGCTGGCGCATGCAGGACACCACCACGGAGTCGGCATCGCCTACCTCGTGGATCTCGGCGTTGGGATATTCCTCGTGCAGAATGTCGCGGAGCCCGCGTCGTACAATGGAATGATCATCGGCAATTAAAAATCGCAACATGGTATGGGGTTAGTTGGTTTTGGAAAATGCGTCGGGAACCGACACCTGAACTACGGTGCCGCGCCCTGGCCGGCTATTGATGGAATAGTCTCCGTTGATGGATTTGGCGCGCTCCTTCAGGCCCAGGATACCGATGCTGTCGGCCTTGCGCGACTGGCCCACATCGAAGCCCACGCCGTCATCCTCGATGCGGAGCGAAAGCGTGGAGCCGCACTGCTCGATCAGCATGTCCACGCGCTTTGCCGAGGCATGACGCGCGATGTTGGTCAGCGATTCCTGTACGATGCGGAACAGCACGATGGAGAGGCGCGGGTCGGTAACGGCGTCGGCGCAGTTCACGTCGAGGCTCAGGCTGATCTCGAGGCGCTTGGCGAAGGTGTCGCAATACCAGCGCAGTGCCTCGATGAGCCCGAGGTCGTCGAGCAGCGTCGGGCGCATTTCGGTGGCGATGCGGCGCACGGCGTGGATGGTTTGCTCGGTAAGATCGAGCGACTCCTCCACCTTGGCGATCACTTCCTCGGTGCCGGGCCGCTTGCGCAGGATGCTGGCGAGGTTCATCTTGATGGCGGTGAGCGACTGCCCGAGCTCATCGTGGATCTCGTGGGCGATCTCGGTGCGCTCCTTCTCCCGGACGTCCTGCAGGTGCGAGGCCAGCTCGCGGATTTCCTGGAACGACTGCCGCAGCAGCTGCTCCATTTTCTTGTGCTCCGAGATATCGATGCCCATCCCCACGAGCGCCGGCTGGCCACCGAGCTGGGTCAGCTTCCCGTTGAAATAGAAATGCCGCGCTTTGCCGTCGCGGTGCTGCAGCCGTATTTCTACGGATCCATCGCCGGTGCGGAGGGCGCGCTCAAATACGTCGAGCACGAGGGCGCGGTCTTCGGGTACCACCAGGTCGAGCGGCGCCAATCCGGCCACCTCGTCGTGGTTGTAGCCGCTTACCTTCTCGAGGTTCTCATTCCAGCGTCGGAGGCGGCCATGCTCGTCGAGCACGTAGAAAACACCGGGCAGGCTGCCGATAATGGAATTGGAGAGCTCCTGCTCCTGTAAGAAGGCGGCTTCCGCCTCCTTGATCTGGCTGATGTCGCGGATGGAGCCGGCCATGCGCAGGGCCTTGCCCGCTTCGTCGAACTGGGCCTGCCCCGTTACTTTCTGCCAGCGGTACTCGCCGGAGGCATGGAGGTGCAGGCATTCCGCCTCGAGGGGCGGCCCGCCGAGCAGGTGTGCCTGGAGTTGCGCCTCCACCGATTCGCGGTGATCGGGATGAAGCCGCCCGGCCCAGGCTTCGTAAGTCCGCTCGAGTGCCGGGTCGTCGAAGCTGTAACCGAGGATCTCGCAGAAGCGGGGGGAAAAGTACATGCTGCAGTTGCGGATCTCCCATTCCCAAACGCCGTCGCGGGTAGCCTGGAGGGCGAGGTGAAAGCGCTGCAGGCTGTGATTCAGTTCCTGCTCCATCGCCTTACGCTCTGTAATGTCTGCCAGCATGGCCAGCGTGCCGACAAACTCCTCGCCTTCGAAGATCGGGTTGGCGGCGACCATGGCCCATACCGAGCTCCCGTCCTTTTTGCGGAGGCAGCATTCGTAGTGGCTCGAGAGGCCCTGGCGGCGGCCGGCCATTTGCTGGTCGAAACTCTGATAGAGGTCTGTATTGACCAGGCGGCTGGCGGGCTTTCCCACAAGCTCGCTTTCGGTGTACCCGAGCATCGAGGCTGCCTGGTAGTTGACCAGCACGATCTGCCCGTCGCTGTCGACCAGGCAAACCCCCTCGTGGCAGTTCTCGACGATCTGCCGGTAGAGTTCCCTTCCGGGCTCCAGCAGGGCGGCGCTGCGGTTGCGTGCGGCATCAGGCCCCGATGCTTCGTCGGGCCGGAGCAGCAACAGCACCGGGGAGTGCTTCCCGCCGAGGGGCAGCAATTGCGCTTCCACGCTGCTGTTCGTATTGGGAATGGTGAAATGGCTGCTGCTCCCCTGGCCGCTTTCGGTAACGCGGGCAAGCAGGGCCATGAACTGGCCTTCATCGGCAGTTGCGAGGAAGTGGGCGATATTCGGTTGGTTGCCGCCCTTGGTCAGGCCCAGCAGGAGGGCCGCTTTCTCGTTCCAGGAAGCGATAAGACCGTCTTCCTCGAGGCAGAGGGCCGCGCCGGGTGCACCGTTTACAACGGCGATGGCGTCTACGCTCGTACGCGGCCAGGCATAAGTGTGGCTCATGGGCAGTGGTCAGTTTAGTGAACGAACGGCTTGCGTAGGGAGGGCGAGAAAAGTGCTTGTAACAGCGGCAGTTGGTTTTTCGAGGATAGCAGATCGTCCTGATCCAAACAAGGATAGTGGGACGGTAGCAGACCAAGCCGAAGCTTTGCGTCCTGCTATACGTAAATTTACGTATCCCCTGCCAGATAAAACCATTTCCTTCCCTTTATTTTCCACCGATTTCACGTAGTACTCCGACTACACGAGTGTTGGTAGCGGGAGCGGTCTCCACTTGTTCCGCCTTGATGAAATCGCCTGGATTCCCACGAAAGATCCGGACCAGTTTTCACAGCAGGCGGCAGGCCCGAAGCCCCGCCCGGCGTGCGCTCCGGAGGTTTGCCGGCAGGCACCGATGCTGGCGTAACGCGTCGGTTTGCCGGCACCGGGATCCTTCGCAACGTCTTGTAGTTACGATCCGGGCACTCCTCGCGGAATTCGGGGCGCGGTGCATCGGCACCGCGCCCGGGATTTAGGTAAAAGGGCTGAAAATCATTGCTTCACGAAGCGCATGCTTGCGGTTGTTGTACCGTCGCTGGCCTGGAGCAGGTAGCTGCCTGCGGGAAGCGCCGCTGCGTCGAGGTCGATGCTGTTGTTGCCCGCACCTACCGTTGCCGACCAGCTGCGCACGACGGCGCCACTGGCGCTGATGATCCGCAGGCTCAGTGTACCGGCATCGGTAGCCTCGACAGACAACTTTGTACCACCGCGAACCGGGTTGGGCGAAAGGCCGGCAAGCGACAGAACCAGCACATTGTCTTTGCCTACCGAGATCGTGTTGCTCAGGCGGCCGCGGCCATCGAGGTCAACCTGGTTGAGGCGATAGTACAGGCGCATGCTGCTGCTGCCGTTATCGGTAAAGCTGTAGGAAAGCTGGCCCGAGCTGTTGCCGCCGGGGGCCTTGCTGTGCACAAAGGCAACGGTGGTAAAGCGGACGCCATCCACAGAGCGCTGCAGCTCGAATCCGGCGTTGGCCGACTCGCTGCCCGTGATCCACGACAGCACCGTGGCATTACCCTGCTTGCGGCCGGAGAACGAAAGAAGCCGGATGGGAAGCGGTGATGCCGCCGACGACGCCGCGAAGGGCGAGAACTGGCTTTGTCCGCTCAGCGACACCGTACGTACGCCCCCGGCCGTGCCACCAACGCTCACGTTCTGCGCGGCCATGTACCAGCCGGCACCGTAGTTGTTGGGGTTCGGCACGGGGACGCCGTAGTGGTAGATATCCATGGTTGAAGGCGACGAATAGCCGAACTGCGACTCGTCATACTGGAAGGTTACTGATGCTGTTGCCGCCGCGCCGGGCGTTACATGCCATACCGCGGGCAGGGCGCCGGCGGTGCCGGTGCTGGGATAGCCGCTGAAGGAATTCTGTACGCGAACCGACCAATCGGTCGACGTACCCGAGATCGTCACCGGTGTATAGAGCGAAGAAGAAGGTCCTACCGGGAATGTGGACGAAGCCGTGGACGTCACTTTCAGGGCACCACTGCCGTCGGTAACAAAGTAGTTGGCCGAGCCGCCGCCGCTGACGGAGCCGACGGTCAGGGTATTCCCGCCAAGGCTCACCCGGGCGCTGCCCGAAAGGGCTACCGTTGTCGCCGATACATTACCGCCGATGCTCTTGGAGCCGCTGATCGTCAGGGTACCGAAGGATTGCGCGGGAATAGCCACGGAGCCGGCAGCCGAGAATGTCATATTAATACCGGCAGGGAAGGTGCCTGTATTGGTCCAGGTGCCGCCGGTCAGCGTAACCGTAGACGTGCCCTTAGTGAGGCTGCCCGAGCCACCGATACCATTCCCGACAGAAACAACCGGGTTATTGGTAGCGAGCGTAGTCGGCCCGTCGATCGTCCAGGCGCCGTTGACCGTGAGTGTGCCGGCGCCTACGGTCTTGGTACCGGCGCCGGATATCCGCAGGTCTCCGTAGGTAAGGCCTGTGGTCACGTTCTGCGCGCTGGCCGAATTGTATTCCACCGTGCCGGCCGAGAAGCTGAGGGTGGGTGAATTGCCGTTGGAAAAGGTTGTGTTGGCAGCGCCACTGAGACCGTTTGTGTTGGCGGTCTTGAGGGTGCCGGAAATAGTTGCCGAGCCGCCGCTGCCAAAGGAAATGACACTGGTCTTGGCGTCGAGCGTTGCACCGCTGGCAACAGTCAGGGCACCATTGACCGTAAGGGCACTGGCGACATTTTTTGTACCGCCACCCGACAGGCGCAGGTTGCTGTAGGTAACGCTGCTGGTCACGGCCTGGTCGCTGGCGGAGTTGTAATCAACGGTGCTTCCCGTGAAGCTGAGCGAAGGCGAGTTGGTGCTGGCGAAGGTCGTTGTGGCAGAACCGGCGAGGCCGTTTGCATTCGCCGTTTTAAGGGTGCCCGATATCGTTGCGGAACCACCGGTACCGAAGGAGATGACGCTGGTACCCGCATCGAGTGTGGCGGCAGCGGCAACCGTGATGGATTTGCTGGCGGGCCGTGTAATGGCCAGGTTATTGGTCGTGAGCGTGCCGGCCGTAACGGCAAACGTTCCGGTTACGTTGGTAGCCGTTGCCGCGGCGCCAAGCGTTGCAGACGTTCCATTGACCTCCAGGTTCGCAAACTTCAGATTCGTAAGGTCGATCGTCTGGCCCGTGCCTGTATAGACGACCGTGCTGCTCGTACCCGACGTGAACACCGCATCCGCAGTGTTGAAGCTCAGGGTTCCACCCACCTTGAGGGTACTTGCCAGGGCAGCGCCCATATTCAGTGTGGCCGTTGCAGACGCACCGCCGTTGCCTATGGTCAGGTTGCGGCCTACGATCAGGGAACCGGCACCGGAAAATGTCAGCGCCGACTCGCGGTGGCCCGCGCCGCCATTGATGCTCAGGTCGTTCGTGACCGTGAGCTTTGACGTACCGGAGATCGTGAAGGTGGTCACGGTATTGTTCCCTGCGGGAGACGCAACCGTGAGACTATTGACCGTCGCGTCCATGTCGAGCGTTACCGTAAGCGCGCCGTTGATCGTCACATCGTCGCCCGACTGCGGGAGCGACTGGTGGGCGAAGGCGGCGGCGCTGTTGGCATTGGCTGCGCCGGCGGTCAGTGTAAGCGCCGTATTGCTTTGGATTGATGCCACCGTCCCGATCACCGTGCCATCGGCGCGCATCAGAACGTCGTTGACGGAAAGGGCGGAAAAGCCGGTACCGGTGACGGACGTACTACCGGACGTTGTGGTGATGGTACCGGTCACAGTTCGCAGCCACGTGGCCTTGACACTCCAGTTTCCGGTGGCGCGGGACGTGACTGAATTGGCAAAGGCGGCAGAGCTGCAGGCAGCAAGCAAAAGAACAAGCAAGGTGCGGGAAAGGACAGAAAGAAATTTCGGGAAGGCAGAAGACAGGAGCGTTGTCGGGGGTAAAGTTTGGAATTGCATGGGCTTGGTTTGAGGGTGATGAAAGGCAATAAGGCCCGCCGGGTGGCAGGAACGTTTCCAGGGGCAGGACCGACATGGCTTTAGGTAGGAGTGGATCAGAAGGTTTAGGCTGTCAATGGTCGCAAGTGGATCACGTTACAGTCTATTGACAATGTTCTACAAAGGAAACCTACTGTCCCGAATCGGCTTGTAGCCTTATGCACCTAAATAGAGCCGACTTTGAACAAGCCGGTCATCACAGAAAAATAAAGCGGCGTGCAGTGAATCCACTACACGCCGCTGAACAATAAGATCTCCGGTATTTCTACGGTGCCGCCAGGACCTTGATGACGAGCTTGCGCACGCTTCCCTCGGCCACCTTGATATTGGGGCGATGAACATCCTGCGGGAAAAAGATAAAAAACCGGCTGGGGTCTGCTACATAATAGCTGCCTTCCGCGCTGTAGTTGGCGGCGTCCTTTGCCTCGTTGTACGGCATCAGCTCACGGGCCGACGCCAGCGGCGCCACGCCCATTTTTTCCTGCCCGTCGATGATATACTGCACGTCGATATATTTCCGATGCGCCTCCCATTTTGTAGAGTCGAAGGCTTTTTCGGGGCCGTAGGTAACGCTAACGAAAACGCTGTCGCCGGCAAGCGGATACTTGCCCGCAGCAAGGGTTTCGAGCTTCTGGCTGCGCAGAAAATCGATGGCCTTGTTCCAGAGCGCAGGGTAGGCTGCGTATTGCCGGGCCAGCTCGGCCGCATTGATGGAGCTGTGCGGTTGCATCCGTAATCCTGTGAAGGGCCCTTCGCCCGTCTGCGCCAGGTCCTGCACGGCACCGCCGGGGAGCAGCACATGGGCATTGCGGAAGTGAATATTCGTTGCATCCTTTATGCTGTAGGCCTTGCCGGCGGACACCAGGAAGGAGTCGAACCAGATTCCCTGTACGGGCATCTGCGGCAGCCCGGTGATCGACACAGCCGTGCGCGCACCGCGGCAATAGACGTTGCGGATAAAGAAGTCGCGGAACTCGGGAACCTTATCCTGCGCGGTTGTCTTTACATCCTTGGCCTCCTTGCCGGCGGTGACATCTTCATAATAGGTATCAAACAAAACGGCCTCACCCTGGATGTCGCTCATGTAGATGTCGCGGATGTACACGTTGTGCACCAGCCCGCCGCGGCCGGCGTTGCTCTTCACGCGGATACCGATATCGGTGCCCACGAAATTGCAATCGGCCACATAGATATTATTCATCCCGCCATCGGTATTGGAGCCGATCACAAAGCCGCCGTGGGCATGGTAAACCGTGCAGCCCGCCACAACGATATTCTCGAGACGCGGCGCGGACGCACCTGCCGAGCTGCTCGACTTCATGCAGATGCCGTCATCGCCGGCCGACACGGTGCACTTATAGATAAGTACGTTCTTGCAGGCGCTGATGTCGATGCCGTCGCCATTCTGCGCCCACCACTCGTTGAAGATGCTGACGTTGCGCATCGTGAGGTTGTTGCAGGATCCGGGGTAAAAGACAAACTTGGGCGAATTGCGGATCGTAACGCCTTCCACCAGCACGTTGCTGCAGTTGCTCAGCTGCACCATGTGCGGACGAAGAAAGTCGCGCGCCGGCTCGTAGTCTTTGGCGGTAAGTGTTGCTTTGCCCTTCAGGGTTTTGAGGTACTCCTCCCCTTCCATGGCCTCCTTGCTGGGCCACCATACCTTGCCGTCGGCACTGACCACGCCGGTTGCCGTGGCGGCCTTCCACTGGCTGGCCGTCACCTTGTCTTTTTTGATCGGCCGCCAGCTGTCGCCCGCGCCGTCGATAACGCCTTCACCCGTGATGGCCACGTTCCGGGCCCCGAAGGCATAGATCGGCGGGCGCACCTGGATGGACGAAGAGCCGCCGAGCTTCTCAAGCGGGTATTGCGTGTGGTCGGGTGTAAATTGGATCAGCGCCCCGCGCTCCACCACGAGGTTAACGCCGCTGCGGAGCTCGATGGGCCCTGTGAGCCAAAGACCCGCGGGCACGATCACCTTGCCGCCGCCCGCTTTGGCGCAGGCATCGATGGCTTTGGCGAAGGCCGCCGTATTGAGCGTTTGCCCGTCGGGCACGGCGCCGTAGTTGCGGACGGAGAATGTTTTGGTTGCAAACTTCGGCTGCAGCGGCAGCGCCATCCTGAAGGGCGCGCGGGCTACATACCAGGCCTCGGTCTTTTGCTGGGCATTGAGAAGCGTTGCGGCAAAAAGCGCAAGGCCGAAAAGGAATGGTTTCATTGATTATTCTTTACAGGGCGTTTTAGTCGCCGATGGGACGGTACCTGGGAACGAGCGTTTTCATCACGAGCCAGCCTACCAGGTAGGCCACGGCGCAGATGGAGAAGATGATAAAGTAGCCGGCTTCCTTTCCATGGAAGCCCATGAACGACATCTGCGTTTTATCGGCATGGGTGAAGAGCACGCCGGACCCTTTGTTGATCAGGAACGAGCCGATGCCGCCCGCCATGCCGCCGATACCGGTGATGGTAGCCACAGCCGACTTCGGGAACATATCGCCCACGGTGGAGAAAATATTGGCCGACCAGGACTGGTGCGCCGCGCCCGCGATGCCGATGATGATGACGGGGAACCAGGACGAGATGCCGCCCAGCGGCTGCGCCAGCAGCGCCAGCAGCGGGAAGAAGGCGAAGATGAGCATTGCCCGCATCCGGCCTTCGTATGGATTCATGCCCTTCTTGTTCACGAAATACGTCGGCAGCCAGCCGCCGATGATCGAAAGCAGCGTGATGGCGTAGAGTACGAAGAGCGGCAGCGAGCTTTTCGTGCCTTCCATCTTGTAGATGTCGGCGAGGTAGGCCGGCGTCCAGAACAGGTAGAACCACCACACGCCATCCGTCATGAACTTGCCAAATGCGAAGGCCCAGGTCTGGCGGTAGTTGAGGCATTCAGCGAAGGTCATGCGCTTCGCGGGTGCGGAATGCGCTGCCTGTCCCGGCTGCGCATTGTCCTGCTGGATATAGGCAAGCTCCGACCTGCTCACGCGGGGATGGACGTCGGGTTTTTTGTACAGGAAGCTCCAGAAGGCCATCCAGATAAAGCCCGATGCGCCGATAACGATAAAGGCCATTTCCCAGCCCCAGGCCTCGGCGATGTAGGGAATGGAGAGCGGGGCGAGCAGGGCACCGACGGTAGCGCCGGCATTAAACAGGCTCGTGGCGAAGGCGCGGTCTTTTTTCGGGAAGTATTCCGCCGTTGCCTTGATGGCCGCGGGGAAATTGCCGGCCTCGCCCAGGGCGAGGATCACGCGTGCGAAGATGAACAGCGAAACGCTCGTAGCGGTAATAACGGCGGCCTTGTCGAAGCCCGCGAGGTACTGCTTCGCGCCTTCAAAGCCAACCAGCCAGTGACCGGTGAGCATTCCCGAGGCCGCGATGCCGCAGAGGGCGTGGATGCAGGCACCCACCGACCATACGCCGATGGCCCACAGGAAGCCTTTCCTGGTATCCATCCAGTCTACAAAGCGGCCGGCAACGAGCATCGACACCGCGTAGAAGATGGAGAACAGCGCGGTGATCGTACCGTAGTCGCTGTCGGTCCAGTGGAACTCGGGGATCAGGTATTTCTTCCACGTAAGCGACAGCACCTGGCGGTCGAGATAGTTGATTGTGGTGGAAAAGAAAAGCAGCGCGCAGATCGTCCAGCGATAGGTGGTCATCGCCGGTACGACGACTGCTTCTTTTTTGGCGGGAGCCGTTTGAACATCGATCATAGTAGCAAGTTTGTGCAGGGTCCTGTGAGGTCCTGCGTTTGGATCAGGGTATCTGCCGCAGCAGGGCCAGCGCACTTTCGGTTGCTGCCTTGATGCCTTCGAAATCTTTTTTGGCAACGAGTTCCTTCGTGAGCAGCTTGCTGCCCATGCCCACGCCGGACACGCCGGCGCTGAACCAGCCTTCGAGGTTGGCGCGCTCGGCTTCGACACCGCCCGTCACGATAAAGCGAAGCCCCGGGAAAAGGTCGCGCACGGCGCTGATGAACGCAGGTCCGAGCACGTTGCCCGGGAAAATCTTCACGAGTTCCGCGCCGGCATTCTCGGCGGCGGCGATCTCCGTAGGCGTCATGCAACCCGGTATCCAGGGCTTGCCGGCTGCGGCGGCAACAGCGCCCACCTCCGCGTTCATCGAGGGCGCCACCAGGAAGTCGGCGCCGAGGTCGAGGTACTGCTTCGCCTGCGCGGCGTTCTTGATGGTGCCGATACCCAGCTGCAATCCATCGAGCTTGTCGGCGGCCGCGCGGAGGGCCCGGAAGTTGGCGGGAGCAGCCGCGCCACGGTTGGTGTATTCCACGTAGCGGATACCGCCGGCATGGAGCGCTTCCAGCACCAGCACGCTGTGCTCCGCTCCCTCGTGGTACCAGAGCGGGAGCAGCTTCTGCGCGAGCAGTCCGGACAAGAACGCTTCGTTAATAGACATAATTGTTATGGGCTTTGATGATCTCGTCCACCGTGGAGGTCGTGGCGTCACCGAAGATGAATAATTTGTTGAAGGCGGCGGCGGCGGCGAAGTCGATGATCTCCTGCGGCCACCATCCCTGGCAGTTGCCGTAAATGAGGCCGGCCATGAAGGTATCGCCGCTCCCGACCTTGTCGACGATGGCGCCGGCCTGCTGCTCGTGCGACACGTAGAAGCCTTTGCCGTCGTGGAGTGTGGCGTAGTAGCGAATGCCGTCCCCTTCATCGAAGCGGAAGGTGTTGGCCACCTGGCGGCAGCGCGGGAACCGGTCGAAGATGGCGCGCGAGCTCCGGTCGGATTGCTCCAGGTAAGCGTCGCGGTTGTCGGCGATAGCAGCGGGCACGGGGATGCCGAGCATCTGCTGCTCGGCCCAGATATTGCCCATCACCACGACGCAGTGCTGCACGAGCTCCGGCATCACGGCAGCAGGCGTCTTACCGTATTGCCACAGCTTCGCGCGGTAGTTCAGGTCGACGGATACGGTGATCCCTTTGCGCGATGCGGCCATAACGGCTTCGAGACACACATCGGCCACCTGCGCGTTGAGCGCGGGCGAGATGGCGCTGAAGTGAAACCAGTCGACGCCCTCGAAAACGGCGTCCCAGTCGATGTTCCCGGGCACGAGCTCCCAGAAAGAGGAGTGCGCGCGGTCGTAGATGACACCGGCGTTCTTGAGGTCGGCGCCCTGCGGCAGGTAATACGTTCCGATACGGGCACCCGAGCGGCGGATCGGCGCTACGTCGATGCCCTGCTCCGCCACGAAGGCGATGACGTCGTCGGCGAGGCTATGCGGCGGAAGCGCCGTGCAATAGCCAACAGGCAGCTCCCAGCGCGCGAGGGCGCGGGCTACGTTGAGCTCGGCGCCGCCGATATACACGGGCATTTCGTGCGCCGCGATCCAGGCGCCGTTCAAACGCGGCGACAGGCGCAGGAGGAGCTCACCGAAGCAAAGGACTTTTTTCATTTCGTAAGGGCAGCAGAAAAAGGCTAGCGCGCAACCGTGTTCAGGTGCGCGCTCTCGGAAACCTCTTTCCAGTTGAAATAATTCGATGCGTTGTTATAACAGATGTCGCGCACAACCTGGCCGGTCCACTCGATGTCGGCCGGAAGCTCGCCATTTTCGATCTCTTCGCCGAACAGGTTGCACAGGAGGCGGCGGAAGTATTCGTGGCGCGGGTACGACAGGAAGGAGCGGCTGTCTGTGAGCATACCCACGAAGCGGCTCAGGAGGCCCATGTTGGAGAGCGCGTTGATCTGCCGCGTCATACCGTCCTTCTGGTCGAGGAACCACCAGCCCGACCCGTACTGGATCTTGCCGGCCACGGAGCCGTCGTTGAAGTTACCGATCATCGTGGCAAAGAGCTCGTTGTCGGCGGGGTTGAGGTTGTACAGGATCGTCTTCGTGAGCTGGTCTTTCGTGTCGAGGCGGCTCAGGAAGGTAGCCAGCGCGCGGCCCTGCGAAAAGTCGCCGATGGAGTCCCAGCCCGTATCGGGACCGAGCTGCTGCATCATGCGGCCGTTGTTGTTGCGGAGCGCACCGAGGTGGTATTGCTGCACCCAGCCCTTTTCCCAGTCCCACACGGCGAAGATCTCGAGCATGGCCGACTTGAACTTCAGGTTCTCCTCGTGCGTAAGGGCGCCACCGGAGCGGATCTTGGAGAAGATGCCGCGCACCTCGCTTTCGGTCCAGGGCTCGGCATAGATCTGCTCGAGACCGTGATCGGAAACGGAGCACCCCATCGTGGCAAAAAAGTCATGACGCGTTTTGAGCGCGTGGAGGTAATCGTTGAAGGTCGAGATCGAGGTATTGCTGACGGCCTCGAGCTTGCCGAGGTAGTCGTTGAAGGTAGCGACGTCGTCGACGTTCATGGCCTTGTCGGGGCGGAAGGCCGGGAGGATGCGCGTTTCAAAGCCGTCGGCCTTGATCCGGGCATGGTGCTCCAGCGAGTCGATGGGATCGTCGGTGGTGCATACCACTTTCACGTTCATCTTGCGGAGCAGGCCGCGCACCGAGTATTCGGGTGTTTGCAGCTTCGCGGAGCACTCCTCGTAAATGCGCGCGGCCGACTGGCCGTTGAGGATCTCGTGCACGCCGAAGTAGCGCTGCAGCTCGAGGTGCGTCCAGTGGTACAGCGGGTTGCGGAGCGTGTAAGGAACGGTCTCGGCCCACTTCTGGAACTTCTCGAAGTCGGGCGCGTCGCCGGTGCAGTAGCGCTCGCTGATGCCGTTGGTGCGCATCGCGCGCCACTTGTAGTGGTCGCCGTACAGCCATACCTGCGTGAGGTTGGCGAAGTTGCCATCGGCCGCGATCTGGTCGGGCGGAAGGTGGCAGTGGTAGTCGATAATCGGCATCGCCCTGGCATACTCGTGGTAGAGCCGCTCGGCGGTCTTGTTATTCAGGAGAAAGTTCTCGTCGAGAAATTGTTTCATAGCAAGTTCAAACGGTTTTAGAGCGACACGCCCCGCTTCCACGGGATGAAGTCGTCCTGGTTCAGTGTTACAGCCTTGGGATGTACTTCGCCGGAGGCGGCGCGGATGCAGTATTCGAGGATCTCCTCGCCCATCTCTTCGATGGTCTTTTCGCCGGAGATCACGGGGCCGGTATCGATGTCGATAATATCACTCATGCGGCGGGCAAGCTTCGAGTTCGTCGCCACCTTGATCGTGGGGCACACGGGGTTGCCCGTGGGCGTGCCGAGGCCGGTGGTGAAGAGAATCAGCGTCGCACCCGAAGCGGCCTTGCCGGTGGTGGCTTCCACGTCGTTGCCGGGTGTGCACACGAGGTTGAGTCCCGGCTTCACGGCGGGCTCGGTATAGTCCAGTACATCTACAACCGGCGACGTGCCGCCCTTGCGGGCCGCGCCGGCGCTCTTGATGGCGTCGGTGATGAGACCGTCCTTGATGTTGCCGGGCGAGGGATTCATATGAAAGCCCGAGCCCACGGCCGTTACGATCTGCTCGTAGCGCTTCATGAGGTGCATGAACTTACGCGCGATCGGCTCAGTAACAGAGCGGTCTACGAGCTCCTGCTCCACGCCGCACAGCTCGGGAAATTCGGCGAGCAGCACCTTGGCGCCAAGCGCCACCAGCAGGTCGGAGCAATAGCCCACCGCGGGATTGGCCGAGATACCGCTGAAGCCGTCGGAGCCGCCGCACTTCACGCCTACCGTCAGCGCGCTGAGCGGCGCGGGGCTGCGCTCCTGCTTATTGATGGCAACGAGTCCTTCAAAAGTTTTGCGGATGGCCTCCGAGATGAGCCCCTCCTCGCTTTGCGACTGCTGCTGCTCAAAGATGTAAAGCGGTTTATTGAAAGCCGGGTTGCGCTCTTTGAGATCGGCGAGAAAATCGTTCGTCTGCAGGTTCTGGCAACCGAGGCTCAGTACGGTGATGCCACCCACGTTGGGATGATCGGCATAGGCGGCAAGGAGCTTGCTGAGGATGGCCGCATCCTGGCGGATACCGCCGCAGCCGCCCTGGTGGTTGAGGAACTTGATGCCGTCGATGTTCTTGAAGACGCGGGGAGACCCATCCCCCGCCCCCTCTGCTAGGGAGAGGGGAGAAGCATTCG
The DNA here is from genome assembly GCF_054777635.1 of Flaviaestuariibacter terrae. Lineage (NCBI taxonomy): Bacteria > Pseudomonadati > Bacteroidota > Chitinophagia > Chitinophagales > Chitinophagaceae > Flaviaestuariibacter > Flaviaestuariibacter terrae. The sequence continues at coordinate 1,575,452 of NZ_BAAHAL010000008.1, read as the reverse complement.
TGAGGTCTTCTCCTTTGTTGTATGCGTCCACCAGCGCACGGGTGTACTGCTTGTATTTCGCCGTCACGGCGTAACCGAGCTCGTTGTGCAGGGCCTCGCGGATGACGTCGAGGTTGCGGTTCTCGCAGAACACAGTGGGAATAAAGAGCCAGTAGTTGGCGGTGCCCACGCGGCCGTCGGGGCGATGGTAACCGTTGAAGGTCCGGCCCTGGAACTTCGACACGTCGGGGGCCTTCCATTCGTAACTAACGCCGCGGTAATCGTAGGGATCTGCGGCGTGCTTGGTATTCTCGGTGCTCATGCGCGCGCCGGCGGGCACATCGTACTGCGCCTTGCCAACGAGTACGCCGTACATGATCACGGCATCACCCGCGGCCATATCCTGCATAAAAAACTTATGCTTGGCAGGGATATCGTCGACGAGCGTATAGGATTTGCCTTCATAGGTCACCTGCTCGCAGCGCGCCAGGTCCTGGAGCGCCACAAGCACGTTATCGGCACGATGAACTTTCAACACACGGGCACTCATGCTACGTTTGCTTTTTTAAGGGGTTGGGCTTCCAGCGATTCGCGGACGCCGTTTTGAAGAAGGGCATTGAGCTTGTCGGTAACGGCATCGGCAAAGCCGGGAAGCTCGCTGAGCGAGACGCCCCAAAAGGAATCGCGCAGCACATCGCGCACCAGCGCGGGCACCGTAAGCCCGGCCCAGCGGCGGTAAAACTGCGGCGCCATATCGTCCTGTATGAGGTAGGGCGTGCCATTGAGCTCACCGTAGTACTTCCCGTCCTTCAGCTCCACCGCCTTCATAAAGCGAAGGTAGGCCGCGAAGCCCAGCACCATCAGCTCGGGCACGCTGCCGTAGCGGCGGTAGTGCTCCTGCAGCACCGGGATGCAGCGCATCTTCATCTTCGAGCTGTAATTCATCGTAATCGCAAGCCAGTTGTGCTTGAGGAACGGGTTGGCAAAGCGATCAAGCACCTTGCGGCCAAAGTCCTGCGCCAGCGAAGGCTCGAGGGTGTAGGGGATCGCGCGGGCAATCTCCTGTTGCATCAGGTCGGCGATGTAGGCAGCGATGGTCTCGTCTTCCATGGCTTCCTTCACGGTCTCGCAACCGGCGAGGAAGGCAAGGCCGCAGCTGAGCGTGTGCGTGCCGTTGAGGAGACGCAGCTTCAGCTCGCGGAATACACCAATATCGGGAGTGATCACCACGCCGGCATCGGCCTGCGCGAAGCTGAGTACGTTGCGCACATGCTGGTCGCCCTCAATCGCCCATAGGCGGTACACCTCCGTTACGGTGAGGAGCTTGTCGCTGTAGCCGGTGGCGGCTTCGAGGGCGGCGGCGTCCCCGGCTTCGGGGCGGCCCGGAACGATCCGGTCGACCAGCGAGTTGCAGAAATGGTTGCAGCTCTCAAGCCATTCGATGAAATCTTCCTCGAGGCCATTGAGGTGCGCGAGCTCCAGCACGATCGCCTGGAGCTTGGAGCCGTTGTCGGGAATGAGTTCCGTGGGCACGATCACCATGCCACTGTGCTCCGATCCGCTAAAGGCGCGGAAGCGCTCGTATAAAAACGCCAGCAGCTTGCCGGGGAAGGATTTCGGGGGATGGTGGCGCACGTCGTCCTGCACCAGCTCGATGCCCACTTCGGTGGTGTTGGAAAGGATCACCTGCATGTCGAGGTTGTGGGCGCACTCAAGGATCTCTTCCCATTGCTCGCCGGCGCTTAGCACGCGGCTGATGGACGCATTCACCTCGAGCTCCTCCACTTTACGGCCTTCATCGAGACCGCGTGTGCAGAGCGTATACAGACCGTCCTGGCGGTCGAAGTCGCGGGTGTCGCCATGGGTGGTCGACTTCACCACCACGATCCGGCCGTTGAAGATGCCTTCGCGGTTGGCTTTGTCGATGAAGTAATCCGGCAAACCGCGAAGCAGCACGCCGGTGCCGAACTGGAGCACTTTCTCGGGAAGCTCGAAGATGGCTTCATCGGGCACACGAACCAGGTCGGCGGGGATGTTCTTGATGGTATATCGGGAAAGGATCATAGCGGAGCAATTAAGGCGTTAGGTTTAGTTGAGGTTGCCATTGGTTGCCAAACAGCCAGGCCGGGTTGATGTCCCCTTCTTTTACGCTGTCCTGCGGTATGTTGTCTGCAAACCAGGCGTAGTCGCCGCCGTCGCGGTGACAGCCGCTGTAGTACACGCGGCGGCCCCATTGCAGTAGGTTGTTGGTTTTGACCTGGTAGATATCCGTATCGGCCATGCGCTGCGAGAAGCGGCAGTCGACCAGGTAGAATTGCGCATCCTTGTGGTAGCGACCGAGCTTGAATCCTTCGTAGCCATCGAAGCGGCAATTCTTCAGCACGGTTTTGAACGAAGGGTTCCCGCTGCCGTCGTGCCAGATCGCCGCCGCGCCGGTGTTGGCGTAGAACGTGCATCCCTCGGCCCAGGCCCAGCCGCGCGGGCAATAGAAATCCACACCGCCTTCCATCAAGCAGTCCTTGAAATAGAACATGCCGTTATCGAGGTTCCAGGGGCTGACGGTATCGCCGGCCCAGGCGCGGAAGCGGCAGTTGACCGCGCGGAGGCGTGTTGCCTTCATGCTCCGCAGCGCCATCTGGTGGCCTTCCTTCGTGATCACGCGCTCGTGCTTCGCCGTATCGAAGGCACAGGCCACCGTGCGCGGCTCCTTGTGGTTGAAGCCGTAGTCGTTGGCCACCGTAAGGTTCTGCAGGGTAATGTCGTTGCCATTGAGGTTCAGCGTGGCCACGCCCCAGTCGTCGGCATGATCGCAGCGCCACTCGTCGCGGGCGATGTCCTGCGTGATGACGGTCGCGTCGCGGTCGTCACCGAGCAGCACGATGTTGTGCTTCGTGATGAAGATCTTCTCGTGGTACACGCCCTTCGCGATCCGGATGAAGCGCGGTGTTGCCGACGAGTCGGAGAGGCTGTTGATCGCATCCTGTATCGAATGGAAATCGGCCTTGCTGCCCGCGGCGGCATTTACCGTAAGGGCACGGTGCTGCGCCGTGCAGCCGGAAGCGGCCAGCAGCGCGAGTCCTGCGAATATGTAGCGCAGGAACATCATGGCAGTGCGTTTCGTTTTTTCCATTCAGGATACTCTTTATCGAGCAGCTCTTTGGGCCAGGTGCCGTACCATCCGTAGCCGATGCGACGCTCGTGCTCTATCTCGGCCAGGTTCCACTTCTTCACGCCGTCGCGGCCGCTGAAGAAGGGACGGTTTGTTTCGATGTCGTAAAAGCGTGCCCATACAACGCCGTTGCTATCGGGCTGCAGGCTGCGGTCCTTGCCTTTCGGAAGACCCGGTGCCGCCACGTCGCCATAGCTGAAGCCTTCGATGCGGCTGGAGCGGAGCCATTCCACGGCGCTTTCGATCGACTGCCGCACGGCGGCCGACGGATGCTCGATCTTCATCAGGAAGGCCACGATGCCCACGCTCTCCATGCCGCTGAGCGACACGAGCTCGAAGGAGCGGGCCTTGACGGGCGCGAAATTGTTCTTGTCGTGCTGCGCGCACCAGCCCGTGAGATGGCCGTGTACCCGCACCTGCGTGTTGAGGATGCAGTCGATACCCTTGTCGACAGCCCATTGCGCGGGCTTCACGAGCTTATGGTTCATCGCTTCGAAGCCGTTGCTCCGATGCGCCACATCCCACAGGATGTTGAGCGCATTGACCATCGCATTGTCGTTGTAGGTAATGGCCTTGCGGTAGCCGCTCGTGTCGGGCCAGAACTGCGGAAAGCCGCCATTGGCGTATTGCATCCGCAGCAGGTAATCCACGCCGTCTTCCGCAGCATGGAGGTAGGCCGCGTTGCCGGTCTTGCCGTAGGCTTTCACGAGGTAGCGGATCTCTTTCGACGTCGCCCAGTTGTCGATGGTGGCGTCGTTGCGGCTCTTGTCGTCGAGAAGGCCGGCGCGCTCGCCTTCGCTGAGCGGCTTGCTGTAGTCGATCTTCACCTCGTCGATATGCTTCGGCCAGCCGCCCACGGCGCGCTGGTACAGCAGCATATTATCGGCAAGCGAATCCTGAGCGCGGAGCAGCGGCGCAGAAAGCAGGAAACCCGCCAGCAGGATATGGTGCAGGCGGGTACTCATTTCGAGGGTTTTTTGGCCAGCCAGCGAACGAGGTCCGTGGCAGCGGCGTAGTTATCGTATTCCGGCGGCAGCTTGCGGCCATCGGTGTATTCGTTGTAGAGCCAGGGATCGCCGAGCGCCAGCACACGGCCCTTGCTGTAGCGGGCCACCGCCATCACGGCCTTGCCTTCTTTCTCGAGCAAGACGGTCGCCGGCGCTTTCACATCCAGCGTCGCGAGCTCCTTGATGTACAGGTTGCGGGCATTGGCAAATACGGCATTGCCCGGGGCCACGGGTACGGCGCCCTGTGCAAACTGGTCTTTCTGCACCATGTTGAAGTGGTCTTCGTTGAAGCGGATCCCGAAGCGGGCAGCCAGCACATTGAAATGCTCCAGGTCGCAGTTGCCCGCGTCGTTGCCAAGGAGCAGGAGCGTCCCCCCGGCCTTCACCCAGTCGGCGATTACCGTGGCGGCCGTATCGTTCATGAAGTGCGGCTGCGCCGTTTCCTTCTCCGTATCAGGATCGACCACGATGTATACAGATGCGCCCTTGAGGCTTTGTGCCGTTGGCGCCGTTTCGAGCGATGCTGTGCGGAAGCCGCTGTTGCGAAACAGCTCAGCAAGCAGCGAAAATCCGCTGTTGGCGCGGTCTTCCCAGGTATAGTGAAAGCGCTGCATCGAGCCGTCAGCGCCTTTCTTCCATTCGTTGTTGAACCAGTAGTCGAGCAGTACCGTCTTGCCGGCGCCGGGACGGGCGTGTTGCAGCAGCGCCACCTCGTTGGCCATGTTGATAAAGGCGCCGACTCCTTTCGGGTCGTTCACGACCACGGGCTCGCTCATGTAGTACGCGAACGAGCCATCGCGGTACGGCGTGCCGCCAAGGCCCGATACGGCCACCGTTCCCTTGAGATCGGTGCGTCCGTTTTCGGTGCTGATAAAATTGCGGATGATGCCGGCATATCCTTTCTGCACGGCAGCTGCATACCTGTTGGGCAGGTAGCCCATGCGGATTCCCTTTGCGAGGGTGTACACCAGCATCGAAGAGGCCGAAGCCTCGAGGTAATTCTTTTGTTCCTTAGGGAGTGTCGGCACGTCGTACCAGGCGCCGCTGGTATCCTGCACCTTCACGACGGCTGCCGCGAAGCGGTTGAGGATGGCAATCAGCGAATCGCGGCCGGGATGCTTTGCGGGATAATAATCGAGCGCATCTACCAGCGCCATTCCATACCAGCCCAGGGCGCGGCCCCAAACGTTCGGCGAAAGACCCGTGCTTCTGTCGGCCCAGCGCTGCTGGCGGGTTTCGTCCCAGCCGTGATACAGCAGGCCCGTCTTCGGGTTGCGGGCGTGCCTTTCGATGAGCACAAACTGGCGGGTGATGTCGTCGAAGGCTTTTTCATTGCCCATTGCCTGCGCATACTGCGCGTAGAAGGGCTGGCCCATGTAGAGACCGTCGAGCCAAACCTGGCCGGGGTATACTTTCTTGTGCCAGAACGAGCCTTCGGAAGTGCGGGGATGCGTGGCGATCTGTGTAAAGAGGTTATCGGCCGCCTTGCGGTATTTCTCCTGCCCGGTCACCTGCCAGAGCGTGAGGAGCACCTTGCCGTTGTTGAGATGGTCGATATTGTATTCGTCGGGCTTGTAGCCGCGCACGGAGCCGTCGGGTTGCACGAAGACGTCCATGCTCCGCTGCATGTAGCGAAACCATTTTCCGTCGCCGGTTGTACGCCAGAGGCCTTCCACGCCCTTGAGCACAACGCCCTGATCGTAGCGCCACTTGGCGACCTTGTCGCCCGGCAGCAGCATCGAGTCGGGCCACAGGGTCATAGCGGTGCCGGCAAGCGCCGCGGCCTGTGTGGCGGGAGACTGCGCGTCGGTACGGGCCGCCGCCAGCGTGAGCAATACAATCGTCCAAAAACTCTTCATGCAGTCGATCCCGTTTTAGTTCCAGGTCACCGCGCCGGAGCGGGCACCATAGGACAGTTCGAGGCCTTTGGCAGCGCCTGTCTTGTCGGTGGAGCGAACCGTGATGCGGTCACTCTTCTCGCCACTGACGTTGAGCAGGAGGTCGGCCTTGCCATATTGAATCTTGTTAAGCGAAATATTCTGGCTGTTGTGAATGTTGAGTACCGGGTTGATGTCGCGCGTGATGAAGCGCACGTTGTTCAGCGTGATTCCGTTGCCTTCGGTCATATCGAGTCCCTTGTTGGCTTCGAGCACCATGTCTTCCAGTACCACGCCCCTGATCGCCATCTCGGGAAGACCACGTACGAAGATGGCCTTCTCCGCGCCGTTGCACACCACACCGCGGATGCGGAAGTTGCGGAACTGCGGCGTTTCCTCGGTCACGGGGAGCGTTTCCACTTTCGGCGGCTCTCGCTTCTCACCGGCCAGCGGCACGGGGTCCTGCGCGGCGTAGTACATGTCGAAGAGGATGGCCTCGCCCGCGATGTCTTTCATTACGGTGTTGGTCACGAAAATATTTTCGACGATGCCGCCGCGGCCACGCGTCGTTTTGAAGCGCAGGCCGATGTCGGTGCCGATAAAGGTGTTGTTGTCGACCCAGATGTTGCGGGCGCCGCCGCTCATCTCCGACCCGATTACGAAACCGCCGTGGGCATGGTAGACCGTATTATTACGGGCAACCAGGTTTTCGGTGGGCATTCCGCGCTTGCGCCCGGCGGCGTCGCGGCCCGATTTGATGCAGATGCCGTCGTCGCCGACGTCGAAGGTGCTGTTTTCGATCAGCACATTTTTGCAGCTTTCCACGTCGATGCCGTCGCCGTTCTGGGCATACCAGGGGTTCTTCACGTACACGCTGCGCACCACGAGGTTTTCGCACATGAGCGGGTGCAGGCACCAGGCCGGTGAGTTCTGGAAGGTGACACCCTGCAGGAGCACATTCTTACAGCTTGTAAACACAAGCATGTTGGGGCGCAGAAAGTCTTTAACGGAGGCGTAGAAGTCGGGCGTCTTTCCGGACTCGATGACGCCGGGGTTTTTCAGGGCGGCCCCGGCCTTGCTTTTCTCGGACGGGTACCATGTTTTTTTATCGTCGCTCAGCACACCGCCGGAGGCTACGAGGCGGCGCCATTGCGTTTCCGTGAGTTTGTCTTTCTTGACCATGCGCCAGGCATCGCCGTTGCCGTCGATAACCCCGTTGCCGGTCACCGCGATGTTGACCGCAGCCTTCGCGTTGAGGGGCGACTGGTTGCGCATCTGCGGGGAGCCTTCCCACTCGCCTTCCACCAGCGGATACTGGTTGAAGTCGCGGGTGTACTGGAGCAGTGCGCCTTTTGCCAGGTGCAGGTTGACGTTGCTTTGCAGGGTTATGGGGCCGGTGAGCCAGAAGCCCGCCGGGATGAGCACAACGCCGCCGCCCTTTTTGCTGCACGCGGTGATGGCGTCGTTGATCGGCTTTGTGTTGAGGGTTTGCCCATCGGCCCTGGCCCCGAAGCGGGTAATGTTGAGTGTATCCTTCCGGAACACAGGGTCCTTCACCATCACCGGCGCCGGCCCTTTCTGGGCGGACAGGGACGCAGAGAACAGCAAGCCGATGATGATCAATTTATATTTCATAGAATTACTTCGAAGTAAAAAAAGGCAGTATAGGGAACTATGCCGCCGGAATAACGATTGCTTGCATCAATAGCCTCAGTTTTGAGAACGGTTGATTGCACAACAAGTCTACTTAGAAAGGGCCTTCCGGCAAGAAGATCAAAAGTCTTTTTTTACGCAATCGTTACCGAAAACGTTACCGGAGCAACGCGGCGCGCCCTTTCGGCGCAAATTGCGCTCCGACGCGGCTTGCGCCGCGCTCGCTCCACCCGCCAACGTCGTGTCAGAGCGCGGTGCGGCAACCGCTGCGCGCGGATGCTTCGGCGGCATCGATAATGCGGATAACATTCAGCCCGTCGGTGCCCGTTACGGGCAGCGGGGCTCCCTCGCGAAGGGCCCGGTAGATGCCGTCGAAATAACCGGCGTAGTCGCCGCGCTCGGTGGGCATCTTGCTGCGTTGCGCGGCATCGCCAGTTCCGGTATGGAGGATGCCTTGCGCCGAGTCGGGCTCAAGGCCCCAGCCAGCGCCGCCACGGCGGCGCCCCTGGAGTAGTCCCGATTCCTGTACGTCGGCGCGCTCCTTCAGGAACGAGCCTTGCGTACCGAAAAGCTGGAAGGCGGGCAGCGGCTCGCGCACGAAGTAGCCGGCATGGAGACGCACGCGGAGCTCGGGGTAGAAAAGAAGCAGGTCCATATTGTCGATGATCTTCGAGCCGGGCCGCAGGCTGCGGAGGTCGGCAAAGAGCGCCTCCGGCATACCAAACAGGTGGAGCGCGGCGTCGATGATGTGCGGGCCAAGGTCGTAGTGCACGCCGGTACCGGGGCGCGGTGTTTCCTTGTGCTCCTTGTGGCTCAGCGCCGGGTTGAAACGATCGAAGTGGATCGCCGCTTCGACGATTTTGCCGAGCACTCCTTCACGGAGCACGCGCTCGACGGTCCGGAAGTCGCTGTCCCAGCGGCGGTTCTGGTACACGGACAAGTGCAGTCCGCGCGCTTCTGCCAGGTGCAGCAGTTCCTCGCCTTCTGCAACGCTCGTGGTAAACGGCTTTTCCACGATCACGTGCTTGCCTGCCTGCAGCGCGGCCCGCGTGTATTCGTAGTGCGTGTAATTGGGCGTATTGACGACAACCAGCTCGATGCGCTCGTCGGCGAGCAGGCTTTCGAGGCTGCTGTAGGAGTGAATGCCGGGGTATTGCTTTTCAGCGTCGCGGCGGCTGCGCTCCCATACGGCGGCCAGCTCAAACCCCGGATGATCGTGGAGAAAGGGCGCGTGAAAGACTTTGCCGGAAAGACCGAAGGAAAGCAGGGCGGTACGTATCGGGGTCACGGTTTCCAGTTTGAGGTTTGAGGTTTGAGGTTTGAAGTTTGGAGTTCGGGTGCCCCACAAAATTACTGTACGCCAAACCCCAAACTCCAAACTGCAAGCTCTATTTCGTGATGCGGAACCAGTCCACATCCACATACCCGGCGTCATTGATCGTTGTGTTGCGGGTACAAAAGAGGCCGAGCTTGGCGCCTTTCCAGCGGCCGGGCAGCGCGACAAACTCGTCGGGCCATTCGGTGAAGCGCTCACCGTCGACGCTCCAGCTGAAGCGGCAGCGCCCGCCCGCCGCAACACGAACCCGTAGATATACGGTCGGAGGCAGCGCGCCGGCGAGCACCGTTGCGGATTCGGCTCCACCCCTGTCGGCATCCGTGCAGCGAAGCCCCAGCAGGCGCAGGCCGCTGCTGTCGCGCTGCAGCGCAAGGGCGGCATAGGCAAGCCCCATCACGGAAAGCCCGGCGCGTTCCTGCAGCTTCGGATTGGGATAAAAAGTGATTTTCGTTGTGGCCGTGAACGTCTCCGCCGGGAACTTCTGCTGCAGCACGTTTGCGGCGCCCCAGAGATTGCGGGCGCTGTCGGGTAGTACGTCGGAGAAGAGGCGCAGCACGCCCTTGCCGGGATCCGCGAAGGCCCACGTCGCTTTCGGGTTGGCGGGCCACTGCCACTGAAGGCCGATCCGGCTCCCATCGAACTCATCGCTTTCAAGCGGCGTTACTCTTGGCCAGGTATGTCCCACGTTGGGCTTTCGGTAGCGCTGCACGGGAATCCCTTTGCCACTCCCCGAAGGATCGGCACCGATCACGGGCCAGCCATTTACCCACTTCATCGGCTGCAGGTGCAGCACGCGTCCATAAGCGTCCTTGTCCTGGAAGTGCAGGAACCAGTCCTCGCCGCTTTGCGTTTGCACCCAGGCGCCCTGGTGCGGACCGTTGACGGGCGAAGTCCCCTGGTCCATGACGACCTTCCGCTCGTAAGGACCGTAAATGTTTTTCGATCGAAGCACGAGCTGCCAGCCCGTCGACACGCCGCCTGCGGGCGCGAAGATGTAGTACCAACCGGCGCGCCTATACAGCTTGGGACCTTCAATGGTCGGATCGGTCGCATGCCCGTCGTATACCAGCACCCCCTCGTCGAGCGTGTGGCTTCCGTCGGCACTGAGACGCTTCAGGGCAAGCACACTTTTGATACCGGCGCGGCTGCCGGCGAAAGCATGCACGAGGTAAGCGCGGCCATCGTCATCCCAGAAAGGACATGGATCAATGAGGCCCTTGCCGGCGAGCACCAGCTGCGGCGCACTCCAGGGACCTTCGGCCTTTTTCGCCTTGAGCAGGAAGATGCCGAAATCGGGATCGGGATAATAGAGGTAAAACGTACCCTTGTGGTAACGCAGCGCCGGCGCCCAGACGCCACCGCCATGCCGCGGCACCGCGAAATGCGCCGCGGGCTCGAGTCGTGTGAGCGCGTGCCCCACAAGGCGCCAGTTGACAAGGTCTTTCGAATGCAGGATCGGAAGACCGGGCATATCCTCAAAGGAAGAAGCGGTGAGGTAGTAATCGTCACCAACGCGGACGGCATCCGGGTCCGAATAATCGGCATGCAGCACCGGGTTTACATAGGTTCCATCCCCCTGGTCCGACAGCCAGGCTTTGGAAAGGGAGTCCTGCGCCCCAGCCCGTACCAGTAGAAATACGGCAGCCGCCGCAAGCAATGCTTTCCGCAACATGCCTTCCATTCGTTATTCGATATTTGATATTCGTTATTCGATATTCGTTATTCACTTCTCCGGGTTCCAGTCACCAAGCACCGTCCTCACCGTGATCCGGTCGGCTTCTTCCTTTGTCAGCTGCCGCGCCCATTTGACGCGGGCTTCCGGGTTGGCGCCGGGGCCGCTGCTGCCAAATTCGGCGAAGCGCGCGGTGGCTTCATTGGCCGGGTTCTTCCAGTTGTTCCAGCCCTCGGGGATGATATGGCCGCCGAGCCAGCAGCGGATATAGGTCACCGAGGCAGTGGGGCTCCAGGGTCGGCCCAGCGATACTTTGTTGATACCCGAATCGGCAGTAAGGCGGCAGTCGAAAAACACGAACCCAAAAGGAATGATGCTGTTGGTGGAAGCCGCCGTTACATGCGAGTTCTTTTTGCTGTGGATGTGACAGTTGCGGAATACGGCCGTGGCCGCGCCGAAGATGAAGTCGGTGGTACCGTCGATCTCGCAATCGCGGAAATAGTGCTTCACACCGGATCCGCTGAGGAAGAGCACGTCCTGGAAACCGGTCATCCGGCAATTGCGGAAGGCTGCGCGGTTGCCTTCCACCCGGAGCGCCACGGCCTGCCCGGCGGTAAAGCCGGCATCGTTGCGGAACGTTATGTTCTCGGCGCTGAAGTCATTCCCATACACAAAGGCCGTGGCGCAGGTCCACGTGTTGAGTGTATCGCCGTTGGGTAGCCGCGTACCCGCATGGTTGTTGAACGTGATGACGGTGGCGTCGCGGTCCTCTCCTACCAGGCGTACAAAGCCCTTGGTGGCATCTACGATCACGACTTCGGAGTAAACGCCTTTCTTCACGAAAATGGTGAGCGGCTTGTGGTTTCCTTCCGGCACCGCGTTGAGGGCGGCCTGCACGCTGCGGAACCGGCCACTGCCGTCCCGGGCTACAACCCAGTCGCCCTTTTTCTGGGCACCGGCAACGAATGTCGCAAACAGTAGAAGTACGGATAGGATGCTTTTCACGAAAAAATAGTTTGGGGGATTCTTTCTTATCATTTTCTAATGAGCGGATCAGGTATAAACAAGGATGCCGGCAAAATGCCGGCATCCTCGCTATTTTATTTTTTCACAAACGGTTGCGTGATCCGTTGCGTGCCGTCTTCAAACACGGCGTAGTACACTCCTTGCGACAGCTTGCTGATGTCGATCGTGGTTTCGGCAGCACCCATCGAGGCGCCGAGAACCTGTACCCGCTGACCGGCAGCGTTGTAGATCGAGATCGTGCCGGCGCGGTGGTCGCGCGGATGCACGAAGTAAATCTGGTTGAAGGCCGGTACCGGGTAGATCGCGTAGCTCGCGGTCGCACCCGAGGTAGTACCTGTTACGTCCACGTTCAGTACGGCCGCGCCGGTTGTGCTGTGCGTGATGATGCCGTTGTAGTTGCCTACGGTGCCGGCATTGAGGCGGATGCTGATCAGCACCTGCCCGCCTGTTCCGGAAATAACCAGCGGCGCGAAGCTCCAGGTGCGGCCCGTGTCGAGCGACAGCTGGTAACCGGCGGGCGCCGTTACCGTGGTGCTGCCAACAAGCGCGTTGCCCGTGAGCACATAGGATTGTACGGCCGAAGGCTGCCCGAGCTGCTGGAAGAACGGCTGCAGCGGCGTACCCGAAACGGTCAGCGAGGGCGGCGCAACCGCGGTTCCATTAACGGCAACGTTGCGCGTTGTAGCACCCGTGCTGGCGTGTACGATGTTGCCTCCGTAGGTGCCGGGCGTAGTCGCATTGAGGCGCACAAACAGCTGCGTGCTGCTCAGTGTGCCCGAAACCGGCGTCAGGGTTACCGAGCTGCTCCAGGTTGTACCATCGAGCGACACCTGGTAGTTGGCAGGCGCCGTCACGGTTACCGCGGCCGTCAGGTTCTGACCCGACACGTTGTAGGATTGCGTGGCGCTCGGGCTACCGATCGTTTGCGTGAAGGCCGACAGCGAGGACGTCGCTACCGAAACCGTGGGCGGCAGTACCGCTACACCGTTCACGGGTACGTTCACCGTGGTGAAGCCAGTGCCCGTGTGCACGATGTTGCCGTTGTACGTACCGGCGGCCGATGCATTGAGGCGAACGGAGATCGTAGTGGGAGCGATCGTGCCCGATACAGGTGTCAGCACCAGCGGGTTGCTGTTGTTGAACCATGTCGTACCGCCGTCGGCCGAAATTTCGTAACCGGCGGGCGGGGCGATCGTGAGGTTGCTAACCAGGTTGGCGGCCGAGAGGCTGTAGGTCTGCACGGCGGAAGGTGTACCCACTGTCTGTGCGAAGTTGCTCAGCGAAGCCGTTACCGTAACCGAGGGCGGCAATACGGCCACACCGGTTACCGGGATGCTTAGCGACGTTGCGCCGCTGCTGGCAACACTGATGTTACCGTTATAGGTACCAGCGGCCGAGGCATTGAGGCGAACGCTAATGGTCGTCGTTGCCAGCGTGCCCGAAGCCGGTGTGAGCGAGAGCGGCGTGCTGTTGGTGAACCAGGTGGCGCCAGCATCGGCCGACACTTCATAGCCGGCAGGCGGCGTTACCGTCACGGCGCTGCTGAGGGCGCTGCCGGAGATCGTGAAGGTCTGCACCGCGGAAGGCGTGCCCACGGTTTGCGAGAAGTTGCCCAGCGTGCCGTTGCTGATGAGCGTCGGCGTACCCGAGGTGATACCGGTTACGGGGACATTCACAACGGTTGCGGTGCCGCTCGTGTGAACGATGTTGCCGCCATAGGTTCCCGATGTCGGCGCATTGAGACGCACCGTGATCGTGGTGCTGCCGATGCCGCCCGATGTGGGGGTAAGTACCAGCGGCGTTGTGCTGTTGAACCAGGTTGCACCACCGTCTGCCGACACTTCGTAATTGGCCGGCGGCGTGATGGTCAGGTTGGTCGCCAGGTTAAAGCCGCGAACCGTGTAGGTCTGCACAGCCGAGGGAGAGCCGAGGGTTTGGGAGAAGGCACCCATGCTGCTGCTGGCCACGATCGTGGGGATGGCAGCCGTGTTGCCGGTTACCGCTACGTTGGCTGTCGTGCCCGTAGCGATCGTATTCTGAACGTTGCCCGAGTAAGCACCCACAGCAGTGGCGTTGAGGCGCACCTGCACGGTGGTAGCGGCTACCGTGCCGGAAGTCGGCTGGAGCACGATCGGGGTGACGTTGTTGTACCAGGTAACGCCGTCGAGCGACACTTCATAGTTGGCCGGCGGAAGCACGAGCAGCGGCGTGGTCAGGTTGCTGCCCGATACCGTGTAGCTCTGGGGCGCCGAGGGCAGGCCAAGTGTTTGGCTGAAGGCCGGGAGCGTCGTGGGCGATGCGCTGATCGTGGGCAGCGGCACCGTGATATCGGTGGGCACGCCTTTCACGATGACATCTTTTACCAATGCATAGCGTCCTGCGGTCGACGAGCTGCAGCTGTAGTAGATGCGGACCGTCAGCGAGTCGCCGGGCTGGATGGTCACGCCCGTCGTGCCGTTGAGGGCAAGGCGGTAGTTATCGGTCGGGCCCGAGGTCTGGTTGTTCAGCAGGATCGGGTTGGTGAACGGACCGGGGTTGCTGCTTACGTTGGCAGAGTCGGTTGCGAAGCCGGTCTTCGACCAGACCACGCCCAGCTTGGTGCTGCTGGAGGAGTTATAGAAGGCCGAGGTAATGATGAAGGAGTCGATGAGGAGGCGATAGTTCGAGTTCGCTTTTACAACGAACTGCTCGTACATCGTGCGGTTCAGGTTGCCACCGGGGCCGCCCGAGGCGCTCGACCAGAGGCCGTCGCCGGCTGCAGAGGCGCTGATGGCCTGGCCGCGGGCCACGGAGTACGGGGGAACAACCGCCACCTGCACACCGTTGGAAACCGTAAAGGTCCGGAAGCGGGTCGTGCTGGGCGCAACGGCTACGGAGCGGACGTTGGCGCTGTCGTTGTTATTCTGCGTCATCGGCCACCACTGCAGCACCTGCTCCGTTACCGGAACGATGATGGCGGTGGTTCCGGTTACCGGTACGTTCACCGAGGTAGCACCGGGGCTGCTCAGTACGACGTCGCCCGACCAGGTGCCCAGCGAGGGCGAGTTGAGGCGGATGCTGAGCGGCGTGCTGGCAACGGCGCCGCCGGTTTGCGCAAGCACGAGCGGGTTGCTGCTGTTGTACCAGGTGGCACCATTGCTCGATACCTCGTAGTTGGCCGGCGGCGTGATGGTCAGGTCGTCGGTGAGGTTGGCGCCTGAAACGGTAACCGTCTGCGTGGCCGACGGCGTGCCGATGTTTTGCGAGAAGGCATTGAGCGTGCCGCTTACGTTGATCGTCTGCACGTTCGAGATCGACACCGTATCGGTTGTGTGCGAGGCAAAGCCGCCCTTCGAAGCAACGAGGTAATAGTAATAAGCCGTACCCGAGGTCGGGAGGGCGTCGGTATAGTTGAAATAGTACAGCGTGTCGTTGGGATTGCTGAAGGTGTTAACGACGCTGTAGCCGCCGTTGCGGGTCGTGGAGCGGTACAGCTCGTAGGTCACGCCGGGCATGTTCCAGGAAATGTTCCAGTCGAGGCTGCCGCTGCTCACGCCTTTGCTGGCGCGGAAATTCGACACGGCAATGTTGGGGGCCTGGTAGGAGCACATCTGCGTCGAGACGGTGCAGGGATCCCAGGTGCCGAACAGGTTGCTGTTCGTGTAGTTGGCGGCTTGGGCGGCGCTGAGCTGCTGCGACCACGATACGCGCGAGGCGGTATTCACGAGGGCGCCTGTGAAATCCTTGCTCAGGTACTCAGCATAATCGATGCCCGATGTTGTGGTCGTGGCATCCCAGGTAGTCCAGCCTTCGGGCGCGATGCTGTAACCCATCGTGCTGTTGAGGAAGGTCGTGCGGTTGTTGAGGATCTGCGGCGTTACCGTCGTCGTGTTCTGCCAGGGACGGCCGAGGAAGTACGTCGTGGCGCCGTTGTTGTCGGCGATGCGTGTGTTGCGGAAAACGAGGCCATAGTTCTGGCCCGTAGGTGTGTTGGCGGCCGTGATAAACGAGTTGCCGGAAGCGGTACGTGCCTTCGGGAAGATGGTGCAGGAATCGAACAGGGCAATGGCCGATCCGAAGATGAAGTCCACGTTGCCGTCGATATAGCACTTATTGAAGTAAGCGCGGGGGTTGCCGGCGCCTTTCAGGTACAGGGTATCCTGGTTGCCGAGGAAGCGGCAGTTCTTGAACGAAGCGCGGTCGTTGTTCACGAGCACTGCTACTGCCTGCGAGCCGTCGCCGAAGAAGTTGGCGAAGGTGATGTTGAGCGCCGAGAAGTCGGTGGCGTTGATGGTCACGCTCGCCGAGCCCGACGTGCCGAGAACCGTTGCGGGGTCATCATAATAGACAATTACGTTGGCCACGCTCTCCCCTACCAGCTGGATAAAGGGCTTGGTGGAAGGCACCACGATCTTCTCGCGGTACTTGCCGTTCTTGATATAAATAACCCAGGGCGTTGTCGAGGCCGTAGGAGCGGCGTCGATGGCGGCCTGCACGGTGGCGTAGTTGCCCGTACCGTCTTTGGCCACGGTAGCGTTCACACCCGTGGGCGCCGATACGGCGATACCGTCCACCGCGATGTTCTGGGTGATCGACGAGGTCGTGTTCACGATGCTGCCGCTGTAGGCGCCGGCGGCCGATGCGTTCATCCGTACATATACGGTAGACGATGTGAGGTTGCCGTTGACGACGCTGATGTTGGCGCTCGGGCCCCAGGTGCTGGCGTCGGCCGATACCTGGAAGTTGGCCGGGGCCGTGATGCTCACGTTCGACGTCAGGTTGCTGCCGGTGAGGCTATAGGTCTTGAACGCGGAGGCGCTGCCCACGGTCTGGGCGAAGCCGGTGAGGTTGCCGCTTACCGAGAAGCTCGGGTTGGTGGTAATGCTGTTGAGGTAGTTCTCGAGGTTGGTGTAGCCGTTGGCTGCGATGCCGCCACGGTCGGAGGGATCGCTCGAATTGAGGCCATGGCTTGCTTCCCAGCTGTCGGGCATGCCGTCGTGGTCGGTATCGACGGGCGCCGCGCCCGAGCTCAGGGCCGGCCAGGCATTCACCGTCGACGCATAGGCTGTGTTGTGCGGGTAGCCGCCCTGCACGTCGATGATGCGTCCGGTGCGGTTCAGCACATCGTTCACGATGCGCTGGTCGAGCGTGTCGCGCGCGGGCAGCGTGGCACCGGCCTGCTGCAGCACGAGGCTGTAGGCCGAAGCGGCATCCTGCGTCGTCAGCGGCACGATCGTGAAGGGAGTGGTTACCTTGGCGAGCGCCGTGTCGGCAGCAGTTCCGCCGTCCATCGTAACGCCCTTCCAGTTGTTGGCCGTGTTGGTGGTAGAGCCGTCAACATAGTTGCCGTTGATATAGTATTTACCATACGGGATGGCCGGACCGCTCGCCTGCTTGTAGGGATTGGCTACGCGGAACTTAACGCCGCTGCTGGTCGACGGACCGTACTTGTAGTAGTTGTTGACGATGTTGTAGTTGCCGCCTTCGCCACCGTAAACGTTGTTGATGCCCCAGTTGTAGAGCACGTTGTTCACGAAATCAACATTCTCGAGGCCGGGTGTATTGGGCGACAGGTTGCGTACGCCGTCGAAGCGCGGTGTGCGGCTCTGGCAATGGGCGTAGAGGTTGTGGTGGATCGATACGTGCTTTCCGCCCTGGATGCCGCCATAGCCGTGGTTTTCCACGCCCGAGCCTTCATCGTGGTACGAATAGTTGAGGGGCTCGGTGATGAAGTTCCACTGCAGCGTGGTGCTGTCGCCGCTGTAGATGGACAGCGCCTCGTCATCCGACCAGCTAACGGAGCAATGGTCGATGATCACGTTCTTATAGCTGTTGCCGTTGGTGCCGAGGGCGTCATCGTTACCAAGCGATGCTGCCTGGTTCTTGTCGCCCATACGGAAGCGCAGGTGGCGGATGATCACGTTGTTGCCGGCGATGAGCACCGGGTAGTCGGCGAGGCAGATGCCACCGCCGGGCGCGGTCTGGCCGGCCAGCGTTACGTTCGACTTGATCGACAGCGTTGACGTAAGATGGATGATACCGGCCACGCGGAACACGATGGTGCGGTAGGGTGCCGTTGCCTGGCTTACCTGGAGCGCATAGCGCAGCGAGCCCGGGTTGTTGTCGTCGTTCAGGTTCGTCACCTCGTACACCGTGGTTGGCGTAGCCGTGGTGCCGCGCCCGCCCGACGCATAGCGGCCCGCGCCTTCAGCGCCCGGGAAAGCCGGTTGCTGGGCGTGCGCGCCGAAGGCCGTCAGCAGGCTGCAAAGCAGCACGCATGCCTGTAGCCGGGTGCGATTCAGGAAAGCAAGTGTAGCATTGGTTTGCATAAAAGCAGTTTGTTCGTGAGTGATCATTTTTTGGGTTCAACCGGTTTGCGGATATGCTGCGCGAGGCCAAGATCGAGATCCCGGATGCCTTGCAGGATGATCTGGGCCACCTTGCGGGCGCCCAGCTCGTTAAAATGTGTATTGTCGATTTTCCCGTCGGGGTAGTTGGGATGCTCGCCCTTTTCGAGCTGGAGAAACAGCAGCTTCGATCCCTCGGCGCCGAATTGCTGGTAGAGCGCCTTCGTCTTTTCATCGGCCTCGATGAGCGGCACGTTCTGCTCGCGGGCTACGTCGCGCACCAGCGGGGCGTACTCGGCGTGCGTCTCCACGGCGTTTCCCGCCTCGTCGAACTTGCGGCGCGATACCGGTGTCAGCAGCACGGGGATGGCCTTGCGGGCTCGGGTTTCGCTGATAAAGCGCAGCAGGTTGGCGCGGTATTGCTCCGGCGTCGTGTAGCGGTCTGTCTTCTCCTTCGATTCGTCGTTGTGGCCGAACTGTATAAATACGTAATCACCTTCCTGCAGGTTGTCGGCAACGGGCTGCCAGAGTCCTTCCGAAAGAAAGGTGCGCGTGCTGCGCCCGTTCTTCGCCCGGTTGTCGACCTCGATGCTGGAGTCGAAGAAATACGCGAAGGGCATGCCCCAGCCCGTTTCGGGGTAGGCGCGCACTTCCTTGTTGGCACAGGTGGAGTCGCCGATGAGGTATACCCGGGTCTTCCGCGGCGGCAGCGCAAAGGCAAGCAGCAGGGCAGCACAAAGCAAAAGGGACAGACGTTTCATACAGCGTTCGGAGGAGCGGGCGGATTAATTATAACCGGGGTTTTGCGTCATGAGCGGGTTGGCATCGCGCACGGCCTGCGGAATCGGCAGTAGCTCGGAGCGGCCTGCGGTGAAGCCAAGCGCGTAGCGCGCCAGGGCCGTGGTACCGATGGCGTTGATAGGCGCCGACGACGTGGGCGCCACTATCCAGTTCACCGACGTGGTGCCCGCGGGAGTCGATGTGGGCGAGGGCGCATAGTACGAGTTGGCCCAGATCGTGGCGTCATCGGCGGTAGCACCGGTGCGGTAGTACATCTTCGCGGGAAGCGTGTTGTAGGGCGCCTGCGCTTTCGACATAAGATCAAGCGCGGTCTTGGTGGCCTGGATCTTCGTAGCCAGCAGGTTCCAGCGAATGAGGTCGAACTTGCGAACGCCTTCGCCACCCAGCTCGAGCGAGCGCTCTTTCACCAGGGCGTCGAAGAAGGCCTGCTTGCTGAGGCCGGCGGGAAGATCCACCGAGGCATCGGGCGTCAGCAGGGGCTTGCCGAAGCCGCGGCGACGCACCATGTTGATGGCATCGTAGGCCGCGGACGTGGGGCCGTTATTTAGCTCGTTCTCCGCTTCGGCAAACATCAGCAGCACGTCGGAGTAGCGCAGGATCTGCCACTTGAGGCTGAAGTACTGGGCCTGGCTCGTTGCCGCAATGATCGGCGTGATCCAGTCGCGGCGGTACTTGCCGTCGTTCATCGCCGTGATCGCCTGGCCGGTCTTCGACACACCGTCGGCACCCACGATATAGGGCGCTACGGTCACATCGCGACGGAGGTCGAGCGGATCAAAGCTGTAGAAATACGTAGGAAGAATATTGAGGGCGCGGTTGCCGAACCCGTTTACGGTGGGGCCGTTGTAGTAACCCAGCTTCGAGTCTTCGGCACCACTTACGCCGACGCCGCTGGCCTGGAACATCAATTCGCCGTTGGGGTCGGCCGAGGTGCGCGATCCCACCTGGTCTTTCCACAGCGCGCGGAAGCTCGGGTTGAGGCTGTGCTGACCAGACTGCATAATGGCGAAAGCCTCGTCGCGGGCTACCTGGTACCAGGTGGCGTAGTCGCTGCGGCGCTCCATCTGGCCGTTCTGGCGCAGCGAGTAGCCGCCGCGGAACAGCGCGATGCGGGCGCGCAGGCCTTTCACCGTGCCTTTCGTGATACGCTCGTTGGGCGCGTCGCCGATCGTGCTCAGCTCGTTGCGCCAGGGCACAAGTGCGGACGCCTCCTGGAGATCGGCGAGAATATGGTTGTACAGCGTGTCGCGGTCAACACGGGTAGGGTTCGGGTTGGCAACCACCTCGTTCTTGGCCGAAGTGAAGTGCGCGGGCAGGTCGCCCCAGTTGCGGATGGCCTCGAAGTAAAACTGCGCGCGGAGCGTCAGCGCTTCGCCGTACATGCGGCGGAGCTGCGCTTTTTCCTGCTCGGTACCGCTCGTGTACTTCGCCATCTTCGGGATGTTGTCGATACACTGGTTCGCAAACTCGATGCCCTGGAACAGCTGCGCGTAGGGCCCGATCAGCTGCGCGTTGCCGGCCGTGGCCTGGTAGCGCGCGATGTCGCGGCGGTCGTTATCGCTTGTTCCGACGTTACCGGTCGGCCCCTGCATCTCGTCGTTGTCGACGGTGTAGTACATGCTCAGGCGGATGCCGTAGCCGTTGTCGCCAACAAGCCGGCTGTATGCCGACATCAGCGCGCCATAGGCTCCGGGTACATCGTTGAACACCGTTTCGGTGCTCAGCTCGGTAATGGGTTTCTGGTCGAGGAACTTCTTGCAGCCGGCAAGGCCCAGGCCGAGGAAGGCGGTCGATACCACGAGTAGCTTCGGGGAAAACGTGATCTTCATATAGCGCGTGTCAGCGTGTTTTTAAAATGTTGCGTTGAGGCCGAAGATGAAGCTGCGGCTTTTCGGGTAAGCCGAATAGTCGAGACCGGGCGTAAGGCCGTTGTTGCGCACGCTTACCTCGGGGTCGTAGCCGGTGTAGCTGCTGATGATCGCCAGGTTGTTGCCGGTGAAGTAGAAGCGCAGTTTCTTGATGCCTTTCGAATTCAGCGGCACCGAGTAGCCGAGGGTCACGTTGTTGAGACGGAGGAAGGATCCGTCCTCGATGGCCCAGGAGTGCGGGTAGAAGGCGCCCGTGCCTTTGAGCGGCTGCCAGATGGTGGCATTGGCGTTGAGGCGCGACAGCTCCTCCGGCGAAATACCGATCACCACCTGCTGCGCCGTACCGTTAATAGTACGCGTCTCCACCCACTGCGCCGTCTGGCCGTTGGGGAGCACCACGCGCCAGCGGTCGGCCATCATGGCGAGCATGTTGGCGTTGTTGGCATAGCCGTTCGTGAACTCGATCTTATTGGCGTTGTACACGTCGTTGCCAACCGAGAAGTTGACGAAGATGCTGGCATCCCAGTTCTTGTAGGTAAACTGCTGGTTGAGGCCGCCGGTGAACTTAGGGTTCGGGTTGCCGATGATCTTGCGGTCGTTGTCGAGATCGATCTTGCCGTCGCCATTGAGGTCTTTGAACTTGATGGAGCCGGGCTGCGAAATGCCGGTTACACCGCCGCTGTTGACCACACCGGGCTTCAGCGAATAGATATGCGTCGCGGGATCCCAGTTGAAGTCGTCGGTCGTGTAGAAGCCGTCGGTCACGAGGCCGTACATCGAGCCAACGGGATCGCCGATGCGTACGATGTAGTCCGTCGGCTGGCCCGACACACCCCAGCTGGCAGCGGGGAAGAACTGCGTCTGGCCCGGGGCGAGCGCGGTTACCTTGTTCTTGTTGAAGGAGATGTTGAAGTTGGCATTCCAGCTGAACGCGCGGTTGCGAACGAGCTGCGCGCCGAGCTGGAATTCCCAGCCCTGGTTGAGCGTAGCGCCGATGTTCTGCTGCTGGCCGGCGGCGTAGCCCCAGCTCTGGTCGATCTGGCGCAGCAGCAGCAGCTTGTCGGAAGTATTGTAGTAATAATCGACGCTCAGGTTGAAGCGGTTGCGGCCGAATGCAAAGTCGAGACCCACGTTGCGGTTGACGGTCGACTCCCACTGCAGCTCCTCGTTGGGGAGGTAAACCGGGTAGGTGGCGTAAGCGGGCGCCCCGTTGATACCGTAGTAATACGTACCGTTGTTGCTGTAGATCGACAGGTACTGGTAGTTGTTGATGCGGTTGTTGCCGATCTTACCGTAGCCGAGGCGCATCTTGAGGTCGTTGACGAAGCGGAGCTCTTTCATGAACTTCTCCTTGCTGATACGCCAGGCGAAGGAGCCCGAGGGGAAGTAGCCGAAGCGCTTGCCTTCCATGAACTTCGAGGAGCCGTCGGCGCGGAGGTTGGCGTTGAAGAGGAACTTGTCCCTGTACGCATAGCCCACGTGGCCGAAGAACGACAGCAGCGTCTCGCGCTCCTTCGACAGGCGCGGGTAGCCGGCGAAGGTCTGGGCCGCATCGGTGTTGAAGAAGGCGTCGTTGTGATCGATCCCGTTGGTATAGTTGCGGAACAGGTCATGCTGCGCCTCGATGCGCTTGTCGACTGTTTCTTCGCCGACCATGAAATCGAGGTCGTGGTTTTTCCGGAATCCTTTCAGGTTATAGATCAGTACGTTCGAGTTGGTGACGGTCGTGGTCTGCGTGGTGTCGAGACCGGCGATCGGCTTGCGGCCACCCTGGATGATCGAGAGGTTGCTCAGCGAGTCGCTGAACTGGCGGTCGATCGACTGGCTGCGGTCGTAGCCGAACACGGAGCGGAAGGTCAGTTTCTTCGTGATGTTGATGCTGAGTGTGGCCGTACCGTTTTTGTTCTCCGTCGTCTTGCGGCGGTATTCGGCGTTGGCGAGGAGGAGCGGGTTGGTGAGCGTGAGGTTGTTTCCTACGTTCGGGTCCGCCAGCGGGTCCTGCTCGTCGAGACTCATTGTGTCGGAAAGGAAAGGACGGTACTTCACCGCGTTGCGGAGGCGGTTGTACGCAGAGCCCGACTCCGACGAAACGCCGGCGCCGCGCACATCCTGGCGCGAATAGCGGCCGCTGAGACCGAGGCGGATGGCGCTGTTGAACTTATACTCGCCTTTCAGGTTGAGGAGGTGACGCTCGTAATCGGAGTTGAGCACCACGGCGTTGTCCTTGTTGTAGGTATACCCGAAGTTATAGGTGATCTTCCTGTTGCCGCCCGAGATGGTCGGGTTGAAGGTGACCATGCTGCCGCGGTTGCCGAACACCTGGTCCTGCCAATCCACAGGGCGCACGTTGCGGTACTGCTCGATCTTGTCCCAGCTGCCGAAGCTGGTCACGAAGTTGCTGCTGTCGGTGGCGGAGCCGCGCGAGCGCTCCGACTGGTACACGACGTAATCGTAGGGGCTCATCACATCGAGCTCCTTGGCGAGTTTCTTCACGCCGACAAAGAAGTTGAGGCCTACCTGCGTGCGTCCGGGGCGGCCGCTCTTGGTGGTGATGATGATCACACCGTTGGCGCCGCGCGAGCCGTAGATGGCGGTGGCAGCGGCATCCTTCAGCACGTCGATCGACTGGATATCCTGCGGGGAGATGGTGGAAAGGGCATTGTCGACGGGAACGCCGTCGATGATGTAGAGGGGCGAGTTGTCGCCGGTGATCGACATACCGCCGCGTACGCGGATGCGCACCTGGGCGTCGGGCGAGCCTTCGGCCGTGGTGGCCGTAACGCCGGCGAGGCGGCCATTGAGGGCTTCCGCGGCGGAGTTGAGCGGAATGTCCTTCAGGTCGCGGGCGCTGACCGAGGCAACGGAGGCCGAGAGGTCGCGGCGCTGCACGGTACGGTAGCCCACCACCACCACGTCGTTAAGCGTGGTGCTGTTGGTGGTCAGAGTCACATCGAGAGCAGTGCGGCTGCCCACGCTGATCTCCTGGCGGTTGTAGCTCACGGAGGTAAACACCAGCACGGCGCCCTTGTCGGGGATCTCGATGCTGAAGCGTCCCTCGCTGTTGGTTTGCACCGTGCGCTTCGTTCCTTTCAGCGAAACGGTGACGCCGGCCAGCGACTCGTGGGAACTGTCGGCCTGTACACGGCCACTGATTGTGCGCGTCTGGCTCCAGGCAATTACGGCAAACAGGCAGCAGAATACGGAGAGAAAGAATTTTGCTTTCATAAGCAAGCTTGAAGTGTCATTTACGTGAGCGGGACCTGGCAATCGTTACCAGCAGTGGTCATAGCGGTCCCAAACTACTTCCTGTAGCAAGTCTAATTACATAATCCGGGTGGGCAAGCAGCGCAAAACTATTTTTTTACGCAATCGTTATCGGTAACGTTTGCAGCGGCCCCGGCTTTGGAGAAACGCGCTGCGGGCGCGCCGAATGCCTATTTTGCAGGGCCTACAAAAGGGCCGACGCATGAAAATCCTCCACGCCGTACATCCACGAGACTTCCGACAATATAGCACGGAAGAAATACGGGAGCAGTTTCTTTTAGACGGGCTGACCGTCCCGGGCGACCAACGCTCCGTGTACACCCATTACGACCGCATGATCATCGGCGCTGCCCTCCCTACCAGCGAGCCCCTCCGCCTCGAAGCGCATCCCGAGCTCCGTGCGGAATATTTCCTCGAGCGCCGCGAGATCGGCATCCTCAACATCGCTTCCGGCGCCGGCGTGGTGGAGGCCGACGGCACAACATACCGCCTCGAAAAGCTTGACTGCCTGTATCTGGGCAAAGGCGTACGCGACGTACGTTTCCTGGCCGAAGACGCCGCCAACGGCCCGCGCTTCGTGTGGTTCTCGGCACCCGCGCACCAGGCCTACCCTACCCGCCTCATGCGCCTTTCCGAAGCGCTGCCCGCCGAGTTCGGGTCGCCCGAAACGAGTAACGAGCGCACGATCAACAAGTACATCCACGCCGACGGCATCCAGAGCTGCCAGCTCGTGCTCGGCGTCACCAACTTCAAAAAAGGATCGATCTGGAATACGATGCCGCCGCACACGCACGGCCGCCGCATGGAAGCCTACTTCTACTTCGATCTCCCCGAAGAGCAGCGCATCGTGCACCTGATGGGCGAGCCGCAGGAAACGCGGCACCTCTTTGTGCGCAACGAGGAAGGGATCGTATCGCCGCCCTGGAGCATCCACAGCGGCGTAGGCACGGCCTCCTACTCCTTCATCTGGGCCATGGCCGGCGAGAACAAGGCCTTCACCGATATGGACGCCGCCAACCTGTCGACCCTCCGCTGACCGCCTTCACTCCACAAATGAAAAGGGAACCGCAAATGCGGTCCCTTGACTTTTCAACACACACAAAAAAAAATTAAGGATCTCGGATCTAGAATGTGGATACGATATATCAGACATCCTACATCAGCGATCAGCCATCAAAACGTTGGGCAACGCAGGTAGCGGTTGTCTTCCGGCCGGTTGAAGGTGAGGCCGAGCGACAGCTCGAAGCTGTTGGTCTTGCCGATGGTCTTGCCGATATCGGAAGCGCTGATGTCGTAGGAGGCGCCGATGCGGAGGTTGCCCGACTGCAGGCCCAAGAAGGGAACGATGGCATCCTGGAAGCGGTAACTCGCGCCGCCCAGCAGCGAGAAATTGTCGGCCACCATGTGGCGGATGTTGAGCCCGAGTACTTTTTCCTCGGCCGTTCCCTGGCGCATATACAGCACGGAAGGCGTAACGGTGGTGAACTCCGAAGCGTTGATCCCCAGCGAAACGTGGCCCGTGAGGCGCATCGGCATTTTCGTCTTTTCCGCGCGGCTCACGAAGTATTCTTCGGGCGACGTGAGGTGGTGCACCGCGAAGCCGATATACGGATTGATCTTCTTGTTCTCATCCAGGTCCATGTACAGCACACCCGCGCTGGCGTCGAACACCGAGGAGCTGTTGGCCATGAGGCGGTCGGCGCTTGGGATGGTGGAGTTGTAGCCCGTTAGATAGTTCCACTGGTCCTCGGTCTGGAACTTCGATGCATCGAAGCGACGGCTGATCATCCCGGCCTGCAGGCCGAAGGAGAGCACCTTGTAGCCTTCGGCGTCGAGGGTGACGCCGTTGTAGGCGAAGCTCGCGTACACCTGCTGGTAGGTATAGCCCGTGCCGGTGCTTTGCTGGAACGCGTTGACACCGACGGCCACGTTGCGGTTGGTATTTGCTTCGGCAGCGAATCCAACCGTTTTAAAGCCGCCTTCCATCCCCGACCACTGGCTGCGAAACACACCCGACACGCGGTACGCGCCGTCGAAGGTGCCGGTGAAGGCCGGGTTCACCCAGGAGGGAAACACGAAGAACTGGGAGAAGTGCGGGTCTGTCTGTGCCTCCGCCTTTTGCAGCAGCGACGCTGCGAGCAGGCTTGCTAGAAATAATTTTTTCATACTCGTACCGGTTTATCGGATCAGGTTAAAGAGTCCTTTTTTGCTGACGGTGCGACCGTCGCTGAGCTTCACCTCCACGGCATAGGCATACACGCCCGTGGGCTGCAGCGTGCCGCCGAAGCTGCCATCCCAGCCAACGGAAGGATCTTTTCCTTCGTAGGCAAAGAGCAGCTGGCCCCACTGGTTGTACACATTAAGCTTCACGCTGGCGATGTTGTTGGCCAGCACGCGGAGCTTGTCGTTATGCCCGTCGCCGTTGGGCGTGATCGTGTTCGGAACAAAGACGCCCACATCCGGAAGCGGCACCGTTGCCGACAGCAGGTTGCTGTTTTGCTGGCAGGACACCGCGCCGTTGACACGCACGATGATGGCGATGGTCTGCAGCGGCTGCAGGCCGCCGATCAGGTGGCTGAAGTTGCCCGGTCCGCTGGGCGCTCCGAAGCTGGCACCGCCGTCGGTCGATACCTCGTAGCTAAGGCCTCCGGGGATCGAATCCCACTGGAACAGCAGTGAGCTCGGCGTGGCCGTAACACGGATATGCGGCGGCGGAAGCAGCGGCAGCAGGTTGACGGCCTGCGGTGCCGATACGGCGCGGCAGCCCGCGGCGCTGGTTACGGTAAGCACTACGTTGTACTGTCCGCCATTGGCGTAGGTATGCACGGGTGCCGGCTGCGTGGAGGCCGGGCTGCCGTCGCCGAAGTTCCAGGAGTAGGTGTCGGCGGGCGGCGTGCTGGGCAGCGCGCTAAACGACACGGGGCCGCTGACGCACTGGCTGGCCTGCGCGATGCTGAAGCCTGCTGTCGGCAGGGGCTGCACCGTCACGTCGAGCGAGAACGGTACGCCGGAGCACGTGCCGGTGGACGGTGTAATGATATACCGAACCACGATCGGCGCGCTCGTTGTATTCTCGAGGGCTTCCGTAATAATACGGCTGCTCTGGTTGCTAACGGCTGCATTCGAGATACCCGGCACCGCAGCACGGCTCCAGAGAATGCCGGCCGAGGCCACGTTGCTGCTGATGCTGTAGTTCAGTGATACCTCGCTGCACACCGACTTCGTAGGCGCGCTCGTGATCACGGGCACCGGGTTGACGGTGACGGTCAGCGTGAAGGGCGTGCCCGCGCACCCGTTGGCGGATGGCGTGATGCTGTACAGCACATTCACGGGCGCATTCGTGGTATTGCTCAAAGTTTCGGAGATGGGGTTGCTTGTGCTGCCGCTGACGGCGGGGTTGGAGATGCCGCTTACCGCGGGACGGCTCCAGCTGTAGCTGCTGCCGGCAACGCCGCTTGTAATCGTGTAGGTAAGGGGATCGTTGCTGCACAGCGCGCTGCTGGTGGCGCTCGACACCGTTGCGTTGGGGTAGACCGTCACCGTGTAGGTAAAGGCCGTACCGGTGCAACCGGCAAAGGAGGGTATGATGCTGTACGTGACAGCGATCGGCGAGGTCGTGGTATTCACGAGTGCTTCGGTGATCGCTCCCGATGCCTGAGCGCTGACTGCAGCGTTGGAGATGCCGGCCACGGCCGGGCGGCTCCAGCTGAAGGTGGCTCCGGCAACAGGGCTGCTGATGGCATAGGCCTGTGCGGCGCCGCTGCAGGTGGTTCCCGTCGCAGCGCTGTTGATCGTGGCTGTCGGGTTCACGCGAACGGTGTAGGTGAAGACCGCGCCGGGGCAGCCGTTGGCGGCCGTGTTGATCGTGTAGGGCACGTCGATCGGCGCCGAGGTCGTGTTCACGAGCGCTTCGGTGATCGTGCTGCCCGTTTGCCCGCTCACTGCAGCATTGGAGATACCCGGCACCGCGGCACGGCTCCAGTTGAAGGTCGTACCGGTAACGGTGCTTGTGATCGTGTAGGCTTGCGGGGCGCCGCTGCAAAGGCTGGCACTGGCAGCGCTGGTAACGGTCGGCGCCGGTGTTACCGTCACCGTGTAGGTGAAGGGCGCCGCATTACAGCCGCCGAAGCCGGCCACGATGGAGTACACCGCGCTGAGCGTATTGGTCGTGGTATTCGTGAGTGTTTCGGAGATGGGGTTGCTCGTTTGCCCGCTGACGGCGGCATTCGAGATACCGGTGACCGCCGGGCGGCTCCAGGTGTAGGTCGCGCCCGCCACGTTGCCCGTTACGAGGTAGCTGAGGGGCTGGCCGCTGCACACGTTGCCGGCAGCCAGGCTGCTGATCGCGGGTGTCGGGTTGACCGTAACCGTGTAGGTGAATGCCGGACCGGCGCAGCCGTTGGCGCTTGCCGTGATCGTATAAACCACGTCGATCGGTGCGCTGGTCGTGTTCACTAATGTTTCATTGATCGAAGCCGTTGTCTGGCCGCTCACGGCCGGGTTGCTGATACCCGCAACCGCAGGACGGCTCCAGCTGAAGCTGCTGCCGCTGACGTTGCCCGTGATGGCATAGGCAAGCGGGCTGCCGCCGCAGACCGAGCCCGTAGCGGCGCTCGTAACGACCGGGGTCGGGTTGACCGTCACCTGGTAGGTAAAGACCGTACCGGCGCAGCTGTTGGCAGTGGGTGTGATCGTGTAGGCAACGACAATCGGCGCGGCGGTCGTATTGACCAGCGTTTCGGAGATCGGGTTGGCGCTGCTGTTGTTCACAGCTGCATTCGAAATACCGCTGATGGCCGGGCGGCTCCAGCTGAAGGAGCTGCCGGCAACAGCGCCGGTGATGTTATAGGTAAGGAGGTTGTTGCTGCACAGCGTGCCGCTCGCGGCGCTCGTAACCGTAGCCGTGGGATTCACGGTAACGGTATAGGTGAAGGCCGGGCCGGCACAACCGGCAAAGGATGGCGTGATGGTATACACAACGTCGATGGGCGCAGCCGTCGTATTCACGAGGGCTTCGGTGATCGTCGCGGTCGTTTGCCCGTTCACCGCGGCGTTCGAAATACCGGCAACCGCGGGGCGGCTCCAGCTAAAGGTTGCGGCCGGCACGTTGCTCGTAATGGAATAGTTCTGCGGGGCACCGCTGCAGAGCGGGGCGGCTGCGGCGCTTGTAACGGTAGCCGTCGGGTTGACGGTAACCGTGAGCGTAAAGGGCGTGCCCGTGCAGCCGTTGGCCGAAGGCGTGATGGTATAAGTAACGTTTACCGGCGCGTTCGTTGTATTCGTCAGCGTTTCGGAGATGGGATCGCTGCTTTGGCTGCTGGCGGCGGCATTGGAGATGCCGGCAACGGCCGCGCGGCTCCAGCTGAAGGCCGCACCGGTGACGCCGCTCGTGATATCATACGTGAACGGTGTTCCGCTGCACACACTTGCAGTGGCGGCGCTCGTCACCGTCGGCGTGGGGGTTACGGTCACCACGTAGTTGAATGGCTGCGAAGTGCAACCGCTGAACGAGGTAATGATCTGGTAGGTCACATCCACAACATTGGTCGTCGTGTTCACCAGTGTTTCGGCGATCGGGTTCACCGTGCTGTTGCTCACGGCGGCATTGGAGATACCGGCCACCGCGGGGCGGCTCCAGGTAAAGCTCGAGCCAGCGACCGTGGTCGTGATGTTGTACGTGAGCGGCTGTCCGCTGCACACGCCGCCGGCAGCGAGGCTCGTTACCACCGGCGTCGGGTTGACGGTAACGGTGTAGGTGAACGGCGTGCCGGCGCAACCGGCAAAGGAGGGCGTAATGCTGTAGGCGACATCAATGGGCGATGTAGTCGTATTGAACAGTGTTTCCGTAATGGGGTTGGCAGCCTGGCCCGAAACGGCGGCATTCGAAATACCCGGCACGGCCGCGCGGTCCCACGAGAAGCTGGCGCCCGTGACGTTGCTGGTGATGAGGTAGCTGAGCGGGTTGCTGCCGCAGATCGCGCCGGTAGCCGCGCTCGTCACGACGGGGCGCGGGTTGACAGTTACGGTCAGCGTAAAGGGCGCGCCGGCGCAGCCATTGGCTGTCGGCACGATCGTATACAGCACGCTCACCGGGGCATTGCTGGTATTGGTCAGCGTTTCGGAGATCGGGTTGCTGGCCTGGTTGCTCACGGCGGCATTCGAGATACCCGCAACAGCCGCACGGCTCCAACTGAAGGAAGCGCCTGCTACCCCACTGGTAATGTTATAGGTAAAGAGCGAGCCGCTGCAAAGCGATGCCGTTGCTGCGCTGGTCACAGTGGCCGTCGGGTTCACCGTCACTGTATAAGTGAAAGGCGTACCGGCGCAGCCGTTTGCCGTCGGCGTGATCGTGTAAACCACATCGACAGGAGCATTTGTCGTATTGACCAGGGCCTCGGTGATCGGGTTGGCGCTGCTTCCGCTTACGGCAGCATTGGAAATGCCGGCCACTACCGGGCGGCTCCAGCTGAACGTAGCACCGGTTACATTGCTCGTGATCGAATAGGCCTGCGCCGTATTGTTACAGATCGTTCCCGAAGCCGCACTTGTTACTGCAGCTGTAGGATTCACCGTTACTCTATAGGTGAAGGCCGCACCATCGCAGCCATTCGCCGAAGGCGTGATGGTATACACGACATTGATGGGTGCGTTGGTTGTGTTGACCAGTGTTTCGGCAATCGGGTTGCTGCTTTGGTTGCTCACGGCGGCATTGGAGATACCGGTCACCGCGGGACGGCTCCAGGTAAACGTCGTGCCGGCTACCGCGCTCGTGATGCTGTAGCTGAGCGGGCTGCGGCTGCACACGCTGCCTGTGGCGGCGCTGGTTACGGTGGGCACCGCTTTTACGGTAATCGTTTGCGAGAAGAGCGTGCTCACGCAGCCAAGCGAGGTCTTCACTTTGAGCGTGGCGGTCCAGGTGCCGACCGTGTTGTAACTATGGGTCTGCGGGTTGCCGTTCGTTGCAACCACTACGGGGCTTCCGTCGCCGAAGTCCCAGGTCCATTCTGCGATCGTGCCATAGGTTCCGCCTGCCGACGATCCGTCGGTGAACGTTACCGGCGTACCGGCGCATACCGGCGACGCGGGCGTCATTGTAAAGGCAGCGGTCAGGTTGCCCGCGAGGTCGATGGTTCGCGTGGTATCGGCCACGCAACCCGCGGCATTGATGGCCTGGAGCGTTACAGTATAGGCACCGAGCGCGCCGTAGGTGTAGGCCGGGCTTTGCAGGTGCGAGGTATCGCCCAGCGTGCTGCCGTCGCCGAAGTTCCAGTTCCAAGCTACAACCGCTGTCGAGTCGGACGTCGACACATCGCTGAAGGTCAGGGCTGCGCTGCCGCAGGTGCCCGCGCTGAAGTTGAAGTAGGGCACCGGGCCGTCTACTACGGTAATGCTGCTGTTGAAGATTTTCTCACCCGTGCATCCGCCCGAGGTAAGCGCGTTCGCCTTCACCTTGAAGGGATAGGTGCCTGCCTGCGAAATGCTGTAGGTTGTAGGAATACGGTATACGTAATACGGAACGCCGTCGATCGAATAGGTGCTGTCGGGCGTGGGCGCCGCCTGCACAACGTTCGCATTCGGCGTCATCGTGGGCTCGTTGTTGAAATCCCAGGTGAGCGATACGAGGTCGGCGGGCGCATAGGGCAGCGCCACGCGGAAATAGAAAGGATTGTCCTTGCAGGTCAGGCCCTTGGTCACACCATAGGGGTTGCCCAGGAGCACCTGCTGGGAGAGGTCTTTCAGCGAGCAGCCCGCGTTGTAGCCGTAGCTCTCGCCGTTGCCCATTCCGTAGGCGATGGCATTGAACGAGGAGTCGGAATACAAGGTATGGGATGCCGTGCCGGCCACGCGGATCTGGGCATAATAGTAGCCGGGAAGCTGCGGGTGCGGCTTGAAGATGGCCGAAAGGGGCTGAACCGTGCCTGCCGTCAGCGATGTCGCTGTCTGGCCGCTCAGCGTAGCCTGGTTGATACCCGGGTCGCCGGTCGTTCCGCCATCGAGACGGAAGGAGGCAACGCCACCCTGCGGGATGATCACGTTGATATAGTGGCCGCTTGTGGAGCCGGCCGTCTTGATACCAGCCGAATACACCGTGGTTTTATTGATCGCCTGCTCCACCGGGCTCAGAATGATCATTTCCGGATCACCGATACCATGCGAGCCGTGGGCATTTGCGCAATCCGCGGCGACCAGGAATTGCGTTACCGTGATCGGCTTGTCGCTTTCGATCAGTTGCGGCAGGTTACTGGCAAACTCGTAATACAGGTTATTGATCAGGCCCGTCTGCGGCGTCGTATGTGAGGGGTTGTTCACCCATACACGTGTTGTCGGATCACTGACGTTGACGCGGTACAGGTTGTACTCCATCGTTACCGTCGGCGACGTCAGGTAGCGCTTGCCCCAGGCAACGGAAGGAAACATCTGCTGCATCAGGTGGTCGGAACCCGAATTGACCGAGCTGCAATCACTCGTCCGCACCAGCACACGGCCATTGCCGCCGAATACGGCGATGGCTTTATCGCAGGTCGTATTCACAACCGAGCCCGAAAGATCGCGGCCAAACGCATTGGAAACGCTGACACCGCTGCCGTTGCCCTGTATAAAGCCCATGGCGGTGAACACCTGGCCCTTGTTCAGTACGATGGGGCCGTATTGCACACCCGCGTGGTATTTCACCATGGCGGCCGTGTGGTTATCCTGGAAAATAGATCCCGTCGAGCCGGTGCTGGAATCGACGATATCCTGGCTCGGGGTAAACCAGATCGGGGTATTGTCTTCCTTTGCTACAACGAAGAAATACGAGTTCGGGTTGCTGTTGTTGGAATAGCCTCCGTAGGCCTGTACGGTGTAGTTGGAGGCCCAGGTGTTGGTGGGAAACAGCATGGCTCCTGCCGCCGAATTGGTGGTGTAGGAATGCTCCCAAACCGCGATGGGAACGCCATTGGTCGAATACACATGAATACCGCGGCTGCTCGTGCCTGTGTAGTAAAGCCGGGTATCGGGCATTCCCGAAGGGTTCAATTGATCGGAAGGGTCGCCGGTCGGGAAGTTGGTCACTTCGGTCACCGTTCCCGGTGTAACGGTAACGGTTTGCGGAAAGCCCGAGGCGCCGCTGATCCCGGGGAGCTCAACGCGCACCGATGCGGCCGTGGTTCCATCCGGAACGGAGATATAGATCGAAAGCTTTGCTTCACCGGAGGCGCCCGCCTTGGAACTCATTTTTTCCTGGTAGCCAAAGCCCGCCCAGAAGTCAAAGCCCACGTTGGTAATGCCGTTGAGTACCGCACCGCCGGCACCGGTGAGCGCAACGCTCGCGGTTGCGCCGCCGCCACTGTGCGCGATGCTGCCGTTTGCAAAACCAACCGTCGTTGGCAGGAAGCGAACGTAGATGGTGGTCAGGGCCAGCGTGCTGCCCGTGTAGGGAAGGTTTACCGTGGAGGCAAAGGGCGCTGCGAGGCTGGTGGAGATCTTGTAGCCGGCCGGCGCGGTCAGCGTGATGTTGCCGGCAGCGGGGTTGAGGTAAACGCCCTGCACCGTGTAGGTCTGAACGGTTGAAGCGGTGTTGATGGTTTGCGTTCCGAAGGCCAGCGATGACGGGTTCGTGATCAGCGTCGGCGTCGCCGCCGGTGTCGTGAACGAGTATTCCGTTCCATAGTTGGTGCCGGCGCTGTTCGTGGCAAAGGCGCGGTAGTAATAGGTTTGGCCGGCGCTGAGCCCCGCCATGAAGGTGCTGAACGCGCCCGTGCCCGTGCCGTTGTGAACGATGCCGCTGTTACTGGCAACCGTTGGTCCGGCCGTTGTGCTCCACACGAGTCCGCGGTCGCTCACCGTAGCGCCGCCGTCGGACCATACATTGCCGCCCGAGTTGGCGGAGATGACCGTGATGCCGCTGGCAACCGTTGTGTTCACGTAAGGCTTGTTGATGCCGGCGGCCGTGATCAGCACGTTGTCGATACCGGCATCGTTGGTGCCCATGTTGGCAAACTTCATCCGGTTAACGGCGAGGCTGTTGATCGTAAGGGTCATGCCCGCGCAGGTGCTCGTGCCCGTGCTCACGGTGAGGGGTGCGCTCCAGGTAACTCCGTCGTCGGTAGATGTCCAGTACGTGATGGTGCGGTTGGTGCGTGCGTCGGCGAGGGTCACGATCCCGGCGCCCTGCGCGAGGAAGGGCGTGATGACGTAGGCCGCGGCATTGGCAGGAAGACGCACGGCCATATTGCCGCTGCCGTTGGGGCAGGGATCGGAGCTGGTGGTGGTATAGCCCTTGAAGAGGCCCCAGGTACCGGTGGAGGTCGTATACCAGGTGAGTGTTGCGGGCGCCGTGCCGGAGGAAGCGGGAAGAATGCCGCCGTCGAAGCCCTCGGTGCTGTACGTGTAGGCCGTTTGAGCCGAACCGAATACCGGCAGCACAAAAAACAGCAGCAGCCAGGCGGCTTTTGTCAGGAATGTTTGCTGTGCCGAACGCACAGGGACACGGGAGGGCGCGAAAATTCTTTCCATATAGCAGTTCTTTTCCGGTAGGTCTTCGTTTGGTAGGGCAGGTCGGCGTTCAGAGGATGGAGGATAAGCAGTCAAATGCGTCATACCGACGCCACGCAAGCAGTTTCGCAGTATAATTTTAGCCCCTTTTTTTAGCGGCCTGACGCGGGTAAGTGCTTTTATTTACGCAATCGTTACCGAGAACGTTCCCAACCCCGCAGCCCGCCCCGGAAGCGGCTTTGAAAGGGGGCATAAAAAAAGGAGCCGGGCAAACCGGCTCCTTGTCAGGCTTTCTAACAACGTAGTTTATCGGGTCAGTTTGATGTCGAATTCAACGCGGCGGTTCTTCTGCCGTGCAGCCGGGTCATCCTGTCCGTCGGCGGTCTTCTCAGGCTGCAGCGGGCAGCAGGCGCCCTTCGCCAGCACCTCGATGCGCGAAGCGGGAATACCCTGGCGCTTCAGGTAGTCGGCGCAGGCCTGCGCGCGCTCGCGGCTCAATTTGAGGTTGTAGTCGTCGGAGCCTACCTGGTCGGTATAGCCGGTGATGATGGCGCGCAGCGAGCCTTCGCGCTTCAGGACAGCGGCGAGCGTATCGAGCGTTACCTGTGTTTCGGGACGGAGGCTCCACTTGGCAAAGTCGAACAGCACCGTGTTATCGCGGGCCGGTGGCTCGGCAACGGCGGCCGTGTCTTTCGGCAGGGCCTTCAGGCAAACGACGGGGCTTTGCAGCGTATCCACATCGCCCGCGGGCTTCGCAAGAGAAGCCTGGCCGGCCTCGTAGCCTTCCAGCGAGGCACTGACGTTCGTGCTGGCATAGGCTGCCACTTCGATCGTGTACGAACCGTCACTGGCCGTGGCGGCGCTGCGTCCATCGAGCTGCACCCGGGCTCCGGCAAGCGGCTGCTGCGTTTCGCAGTCGAGCACCTTGCCCGCAACAAACTGGCGGTATTGCTTGTCGACGCTGTACAGCGACATACAGGCATCCTGCCCACGGTCGGAAGAGATCACCGCGCCCTTCAGCAGGCGGTCGGGAGAAGCAGTGGAGAAATACGAGTCGTCCCGGTTGCTGTTGACGGGGTAGCCCATGTTCTGCGCGCCGGCAAAGCCGCCGGCTACCGTTCCCTTCGCGCTGTAAAGGTCGAGGCCGCCGAGGCCTACGCGGCCGCGGGAGGCAAAGACCAGCGTCTGCGAGGGCGCATGGTAGAAGGGCGCTTCATCATCGGCAGCGCTGTTGACGCTTGCGCCGAGGTTGACGGCAGCACCGAAGTTGCCGCCGTTAATGGGCGCGGCCCAGATGTCGTATCCGCCGAGGCCGCCGGGGCGGTCGGAGGAGAAAAGCAGGTATTGGCCGTCGGGCGTTACAAAAGGCTGGCGCGCAGAGGCACCGGATACATTCACGGCCTCGGAAAGACGCACGGGCTCCGACCAGCTGTCGCCGCTCTTGCGGCTCATAAAGATCGACGACACGGGCGTGCCGCGGTCGTAGCTCCAGCGGCTGAAGTACAGGCTGCTGCCGTCGGGGCTCATCGTAGCCGTACCCTGCTCACTTCCGTCTGTATTCGCAATGGCCAGCGGTTGCACGGCGCCGCCGGGCGTACCCGTATAAATACGGTTGGCGTATACGTTGCCGTCCTTCGCTGCATGGGCGCTGTCGGGGCGGGTGCTGGTAAACAGCAGGCTTCCGTTGCTCCACTGCGCGGCGTAATTCGTTTCGGCGCCGTTGATCGGGTCGGCGAGGCGGGCCACATTGTAGGCGCGGGCCGCCGGGTTGGCCTTTTCGTTCTGGGCAAAGGCGATGCTCTGGAGCTCCAGCTGCGCGGCGGCGCTGTTCCTGCCGCCGGCCTGCAGGTATTGCTCCAGCTGCGTTTTCGCCTCGGCGTCCTTGCCTTGCGCGCGCAGCGCCAGGGCATAGCCGTAGCGGGCTTCGGGGTAAGCCGCGGCGTCCTTGCCTTTCAACAGGCGCTCGTAGGCTTCGGCGGCTTTGCTGAAGTTGTAGATGCGGCGGTAGCTCTCCGCGAGGCGGTACTGGATCTCTCCCTCGCCCGTGGCAGCTCCGCTCCCGGCCTTTTTTGCGCCGGCGAGGCTGATGGCATACGGATGAAATCCGCCCGTGCTGCTGCCTTTGCCGCCGTCGAGGTATTGCTGGTAGTACACGGCTGCCGAATAGTAGTTGCCGCTGGTATAGTAGAAGTCGCCGCTCTTTTTATAATCGGCTGGTCGCTGGGCCGCACAGGGGGTGGCCGCAGCCGCCAGGAGAAGGGCCGGCACCCAGGTAAGTTTTTGTTGGATCGTCATATCCGGTTTTTATTCGGGGTTAGTGAACCATTACAGGCGCGGGCAGCTGAAGAAGCGCTGGCCCAGGATGCGGTTGCGTTTGATAATGTAGGAAAGCGATACTTCGAAGCTGTTGGCGTTGCCCACGAGACGCCCGAGGTCCGACGTGTTGACGTCGTACGAAACACCCACCACGAAGTTCTTGTAGTCGAAGCCCACGAAGGGTACCACGGCATCGTCGAAGCGGTAGTTGATCCCGCCGAGCAGGCTCATGTCGTCGGAGGCACGCAGCTGCCCGAAAGCACCGATGGCTTTTTCCTCGGCATTGCCCTGGCGCAGGTAGATGAAGTTGGGCGTCAGCACAAAGCGGCCCGACGGGTTGATGGCCACGCCGCCGTGCACCGTCACGCGCATCGGCAGCTTGTCGCTGGCACCGATGTACACGCCCTCGGGCTGCGTGAGGTGACCCACCGATACACCGAGGTAAGGGCTGGCCTTCTTCGCCGGGTTCATGTCGTAATAGAGGGCGCCCGCGCCGGCATCGAATACCGTCGCGCCTTTCTGCGCCAGCACCTCGCCG
This sequence comes from Flaviaestuariibacter terrae, assembly GCF_054777635.1. Classification (NCBI taxonomy): domain Bacteria; kingdom Pseudomonadati; phylum Bacteroidota; class Chitinophagia; order Chitinophagales; family Chitinophagaceae; genus Flaviaestuariibacter; species Flaviaestuariibacter terrae. Next base: position 1,538,144 of record NZ_BAAHAL010000008.1, on the reverse strand, counting down.
TTCGACGTGTTGCCGTTGAAGCCACCGCCTACCGACCACTGCTCACCCGTGGTGAACTTGCTGGGGTCGAAGCGGCGCGCGATCATACCGGCCTGGATGCCGATGGCGATCACCTTGCTGTTGTCGCGGCCGAAGCGCACACCGGTGTAGTTGAAGGCGGCATAGGCATTCTGGAACGTAAAGCCCGTGCTCGTCGATTGCTGGAAAAGGTTGAGGCCGATGTTGAGTTTCTTGGAGGTTACCGCCTCGGCATTTACACCGAAGGTCTTGAACCCGTTATCGAGCTTCGCCCACTGGCTGCGGTAGATGCCCGACACCTTGTAGTCGCCGTCGAAGGCGCCGGTGAGGGCGGGGTTGAGCCAGGAGCTGAAGACATAGTATTGCGAGAAGTGCGGATCCACCTGCGCCTGCAGCACGCTGCGGCCACCGATGAGGGCAAGGGCCAGGATAAAATACTTTTTCATGCGTTCTCTGTGTTAGTCGATTAGCGAATCAGGTTAAAGAGGCCTTTTACGGTGGTCGTCTGCCCGTTCTGCAGCGTCACCTTGATCACGTAGGCATATACACCCACGGGCTGCATGCGGCCCCCGAAGGTGCCGTCCCAGCCATTGGCGGTATTGTTGATCACCGCGATCTGCTGGCCCCATTGGTTGAAAATGCGCATATCGATGGCCGTGATGAAGTTACCGTAAACCCGCAGCACGTCGTTATGGCCGTCGCCGTTGGGCGAGAAGGTGTTCGGAACATACACACCGCTGTCGGGAAGCAGCGTGGTTGCTGTCGCAGTGCCCGTGCCCGTCTGGCAGGCCAGCGCGCCGAGGGCCCGCACCTGGATGGTCACCGACTGGTTGGGCTGCAGGCCCGTCACCGTGTGGCTCGTGCCACCGGCGCCATTGGCCGCGGTCCAGGTGGCCCCTCCGTCGGTCGACACCTCGTACGAAGTGGCGCCGCTGATGGCTGCCCAGCGGAAGGTCAGCGAGTTCGGCTGCGGCGGGTCGGCCGTTACCACGGGGTTGCCGAGAATGGCCGCGATGCTGATGGCCTGCGGGGCGCTCGTGCTCGAGCAGCCGGCCGCCGAGGTCACCGTAAGCGTGGCGTTGAAGCTGCCGCCGGCGTTATAGGTATGCGTCGACGTGGCGCCGGTGCCGGTGCTGTTGTCGCCGTAGTTCCAGGCATAGCTGCTGATCGATGGCGATGTCGTGGCGCTGAAGTTCACGGCGCTGTTGGCGCAGCTGTTGTTGGCAAAGCTGAAGGCCGCCACCGGGCTCGGGTTCACCGTTACGTTCAGCGTGAAGGGCGTGCCCGCGCAGCCGCTCGCCGAAGGCGTGATCGTGTAGGCCACAACCACCGGCGCATTCGTGCTGTTCACAAGCGTTTCGCTGATCGGGTTGGCCGTCTGCCCACTGGCAGCCGCATTGCTGATGCCTGCAACGGCAGGACGGCTCCAGCTATACGTTGCGCCCGCTACGCCGCTCGTAATGGTATAGGTAAATGCGACACCAGTACAGGCGGCAGCCGTGGCTGCGCTCGTTACCGTGGCCGTCGGGTTGACTGTTACCGTATAGGTGAACGGCGTGCCTGCGCAACCATTGGCGCTCGGCGTGATCGTGTACACAACGGCAACAGGTGCGTTGGTTGTATTGAGCAGCGCTTCGGTGATCGGGTTCGATGTCTGCCCGCTTGCTGCTGCATTGCTGACGCCCGTAACCGCCGGGCGGCTCCAGGAGTACGTCGTGCCGGCAACAGGGCTTGTGATGCTATAGGACTGCGCGCTGCCGCTGCACACGGCGCCGGTGGCAGCGCTCGAAACCGTCGCGGCAGGATACACCGTTACGGTGTAGGTAAAGGTTGTGCTCGGGCAACCGTTGAGCGAAGGAGTGATCGAGTACGCTACGTTTATGGGTGCGCTGGTTGTGTTCACAAGCGCCTCGGTAATGGTTGCCGTGGTCTGGTTGCTGACGGCGGCATTCGAAATGCCCGTCACCGCGGGGCGGTTCCAGGAGAAGGAGGCGCCGGCAACGTTGCTGCTGATCGCGTAGGCTTGTGCGGATCCGCTGCAGACCGTTCCGGTCGCGCTGCTCGTAACCGTCACCGAGGGATACACGGTAACCGAATACGTGAAGGCTGCACCGGGGCAACCGCTGGCCGTCGGCACGATGGAGTAGGTAACGACTATGGGCGCGTTGGTTGTGTTGACGAGTGCCTCCGTAATGGGGTTGGCGCTCTGGTTGCTCACGGCGGCGTTGGAGATGCCGGCAACGGCCGGGCGGCTCCACGAGAAAGTAGTTCCCGCGATACCCGACGTGATGCTGTAGCTCTGGGGGTTGCCGGTGCAGATCGTACCGCTGGCGCCGCTCGTCACCGAAGGCACCGGGTTGACGGTAACGGTGACCGTATTGACCGGCGTATTGCGGCAGCCCGACGTGGTAGCAGCCTGGTAGGAAACGGTGTAGGTGCCGGCAGTAGCGTAGGTGTGCGTGGCATTGGCGCCTCCGTTAATAAAGACCGTGGGGCTGCCATCACCATAATCCACCGAGTCGCGCACGATCGAACCGTAGGTTCCGCTCGCCGTAGAGTTGTTGGTGAAGGTCAGGGCGTTGCCGGCGCACACCGTAGTGCCCGGGGTTACGCTCAGGGCCGGCGTGAAGGCGCCCGAGATATCAATCGTACGCGTCGTGTCGGCATAGCAACCGGCGGCGTTCACCGCGCGGAGCGTTACCGTGTAGGCCGCACGTGCGGGATAGGTGTAGGAAGGGTTTTGCAGGTGCGACGTATCGGCGAGGGTCGTGCCGTCACCGAAGTTGTAGGTCCACTGGCTAACCGCGGTGGAATCGGAGGTCGACACGTCGTTGAACTGAACGGCCAGGCCACCGCAGGTGGGGAGCACCGGGTTGAAGCGGGCCTTCGGGCCATCGGTGACGGTGATCGTGTTGTTGAGCACCTTGGTACCCGTGCAACCGCCGCCGGTCAGCGCGTTCGCCAGCACCTGGAACGTATAGGTACCCGACTGCGCAAACTGGTAGGTTGTAGGAATACGGTATACATAATAGGAAACGCCATCGACCGTATAAGTACTGTCGGTCGTCGGGTTGTTCTGGAGCACACTGGCGTTGGGAGTCATCGCCGGGTTGTTGAAGAAGTTCCAGGACAGCGAGGCGAGATCGGCCGGCGCATAGGGCAGCGCGATACGGAAGTAGAACGGATTGTTGCGGCAGGTAAGTCCTGTGGTAACGCCATACGGATTGCCGAGGAGCACCTGCTGTGAGAGGTCCTTAACGGCAGCGCCTGCATTGTAGCCATAGCTTTCACCGTCGGTCACGCCATACGCAATGGCGTTGAAAGCCGAATCCGAAGACAGGCTGTGCGCCGCCTGGGGCGTCACTTTAAACGTTGCATAGGCGTAGCCCGGGAGCTGCGGGTGCGGCTGGAAGATGCTGCTGATGGGTTGCGTGCCGCCAGTACCATAAGCTGCGGATACGCCCTGTCCAAGCGTGTGGTCGAAGGTAGCCGCAACCGTGGCCTGGTCGACGCCGGGGTCGGCAGTGGCGGCCCCGTCGAGGCGGAAGGAAGCAACGCCGCCCTGGGGAATGATCACGTTGATATAATGTCCGTCGACGAAGCTGCCCGAGCGACGGATCGGTGCGGAATACACCGTTGTGCTCTTGATAGCCTGCTCCACCGGGCTGAGGGTGATCATCTCCGGATCGCCCATGCCGTTTCCGCCGTGTTTCACCGCGCAGTCTTCTGCCGTAATGAATTGGGTTACGGACACCGGCCGGTCGGAGGTGATCAGCTGCGGCAGGTTGCTGGCGAATTCATAATAAAGGTTGTTGATGATCCCGCTGAGAAGCGTGCCGTTCACGCGCACCTGTGTGGCAGGATCGCTCACGTTCACGCGGTATACGTTGTACTCCATTGTCTTGGTAGGCGCTGTGAGATAGCGCTTGCCCCAGGCTACCGAAGGGAACATCTGCTGGATCATGTGGTCAGAACCCGTCGTGGCATTGCAGTCGGTGGCATTTACCAGCACACGGCCGTTACCGCCGAATACCGCGATGCTCTTGTTGCAATCGGTCTTCACCACCGAGCCGGAGAGGTCAAGTCCCCGCGCCGTAAGGCGGCCCGAGCCCTGGATAAAGCCCATGGCATTGAAGATCTGCCCGCGGTTGAGGATGATCGGACCGTATTGAACGCCGGCATGATACTTCACCTGGGCGGCAGTATGGCCTTCATTGAAGATCGTGCCCGAGGAGCCGGTTGTGGAATCCACGACATCCTGGCTGGGCGTGAACCAGATGGGCGTATTGTCTTCTTTCGCGATGACAAAGAAATAGGAAGCGGGGTTATCGTCGTTGGCCACGCCGCCGTAGGCCTGCACGGTGTAGTTGGAGGCCCAGGTATTCGACGGGAAGAGCAGCGCGCCTGCTGCGGAGTTATTGCGCGCATAGGTGTGCATCCACACGGAAATGGGAACACCGTTGGTGGAATAAATGTGCACGCCGCGGCTGCTCACACCCGTAGCGTAGAGGCGGGTATCGGGGAAGCCACCGCTGTTGATGGTGTTGGCGGGATCGCCGGTCGGGAAGCCCGTTACTTCGGAAACCGAGCCGGGGTTGACCGTAACGGTTTGCGGGAAGCCGCTGGCCCCGGGAATACCGGGCAGCTCCACCTTTACCGTGGCAGCGACCGAGCCGGCCGGTACGGAAATATAGATCGACATGCGCGCTTCGTCGGCGTCGCCGGAATTCTGCTCCATTTTTACCTGGTAGCCGAAGCCGGCCCAGAAATCGAACCCGACGTTGGTGACGCCGGCGAGCTGTGCCGCACCCGCGCCGCTGAGGGCTACGTTGGCCGTGCCGCCGCCGCCACTGTTGGTCAGCGTGCCGTTCGTCGTGCCAATAGCGGTAGGTGCGAATTGTACATATACTGTTGTCGCGGCGAGCGTGCTGCCGCTGTACGGGATCGTTGCTGTGGCTGTGAAGGGCCCTGTTGCGCTTGTCGAAACACCGTAGCCGGAAGGTGCCGTAACAGTAATGCTGCCGGCCGCGGGCGAAAGGTAGACGCCCGACAGCGAGTAGTTCATCGTGGCGGTTGTGTTGACCGTGACGTTGCCCCAGTCGAGCGAGGAGGGCGAAACCGTCAGCGTGGGCACGGCTACGGGTGTCGTGAAGGTGAGGTCGGCGCCGTAGGAAGTGCCCACCGCATTGGTCGCAAAGGCACGCACATGGTAGGTTTGGCCGGGAGCAAGGCCGCTGATGGCGCTGCTGTACGCACCCGTACCGGTACCGTTGTGGCTGATGCCCAGGTTGGCGCCCGTGGTCGGGTTGGCCGTTGTGCTCCAAACGACACCGCGGTCGGTTACAGTGCCGAAGCCGTCGGACGTTACGTTACCGCCGGAAGTGGCGGTCGTGAACGTGATGGCGCTCGCAGCGGTGGTTGTTACTGTGGGGGCGGTAACCGTGGCCGTTGTGATCAGGAAATTGTCCACGCCGGCATCCTGGGCTACGGTATATCCGAGCTTGAAGCGGTTGACCGCGGGGTTATTGATCGTAATGGTGACCGTTGCGCAGGAAGCCCCCGAAGAGGCGGTGCTGGTGCCGGCACTCCAGGTCGCGCCGTTATCGGTCGATGTGTAATAGGTATAAATGCGGTTGGTGCGGGCGTCGTTGAACGTTACCACGCCGCAGCCCTGCGTAAGCGGCGGCGATACGAGGTAGGCACCGCTGCCACTAGGAAAGCGCAGGGCGCGAGGGCTGCTGCAGGGATCGGAGCCGGTAACGGTGTAGCCCTTGTACAGGCGCCAGGCGCCGGTGCTCGTTACATACTGCGTCTCCGTTGCGGGGGCGGCACCCGAAGACTGGGGCCATTCAGTAGTGTTGTCGAAGGTCTCCGTTGTGTAGGTGTAGTTCTGGGCAGAAACATCGCGCCCGGCTACCAGCAGGATCGCTGCGCAAAGGCAGCGGATCAGCAGTTTCTTTCGTTGCCGGGGAGCGGGCGCCGTGTTCACAGGTGCCAACGTCAGGTCATGGGAAAAGCGCATAGCAAGTCCAGTTGTGGTTTTTGTTATATCCGTATCGGGGCAGCCGCAGTACGGCTACCGTTGGTTGCAGGGAAGGGTAGAAAAAGAGTTCGGTTGCCGGAGTTCGTTTCGGGGGTCACATGGCAAGCAGCAGTCAGCACTCCGGTAATCGGGCAGGTCGTATCGCGTGAAAGGCAGGTATAGCAAGCATTCGCACGGATACAGTTCTTCGGGTCAGCGATACCAAAGTAGTCCAGTTTGGAAATCCGGCAACAAGTTTCTATGCAAACGTTTCCGGTAACGATTGCATAGAAAATTCATTGTGTATCGGGAAATGTTTTGAAACTTGGTAGACGATTGTGATGCGAGGCTTGTATTTCTACGGCCACCTGTGTGCTTGACCCGATTTCCCACATCACGCATTTCTTTTCCAATATCCCCTGCAGAGCCCTCCCCTAGCCTTTACTAAATCTGGCCAAACAAAAACTTCTTGCTATGAGAATGCGATTCTTGCTGCCCTCCACTGGAGCAAACAGAACTTTTTTTTCGTTGCCCGTAAAAGCGCTAATCACTTTTGCGTGCTTCTTCGCCCTGCTTAATCCGGGCCACCTTCATGCTCAGGCTTTAGGCGCCTGGTATACCCCAAAAGATGTCGAGCCGCTTGTTAGCGGTGCGAATGGCGCTAGCGGAGGAAGCGGCGCAATCTCCTCTACCGTCGGCCGCACAGGCACTCAGTCGGTTTTGTTCACACCGTCTTCTACATCTCAAAAGTATTGGTACAATAACAACATAGGCATTTTTCCAGGTGTCAATGGCTCTGGCTATGTCCACCAGATTTATTGGGCAAAAACGGATGCTTCGGCCACAACCCTCAACTCCTTGGGCAACGTACGTTACAATACAGCCAGCCCGACTCCAGCAGTAGGCAACGGCTCCTCGATATCGATGACGTCGACCACGGTTACAAACATCAACTCCGCCTCTTGGACGCGGATGACCAACAGTTGTACACCTAACTCAGCTGCCCGTTACTTTTATGCCGCTCCATTCTTCACGACATCCACAAATACGGTAAGCGTCTATTTCGATGACTTCGTGATGTACTTCACAGCAACCAGTGATGCCACGGACGTTGCGAAACCGAACGCGCCATCCGCTGCGTCCTATTCAGGCTCCACTGTTAGCTGGACTAATGGATCAGATGTGGGAAGTGGCGCCAGCGGAAGTCAAGCCACCGGGGTACAGGGCACCTACATTCTCACAACGAGCAATGCCGGCGCCACAGCTCCTGTGTTGCTCGACCAAGGCTATTACCCGGCCAGTTCTTCATTCAACAGCGACTGGACAGTTGCCAGCAGTGTAGCCTCGGGCACCACCAGCTACAACTTCACCGGCACTCCCGCCAAAATTGCGCTGGTACATTACGACAAAGCCTATAACTATTCGTCGGCAACCATCGTAACGCTGAACCTAGCCTGTTCTTCGCCGACACTCTCGGGTGTCAGCAGCAGCGCAGCATGCGCCGGAAGCAATACCACGGTTTCCCTGACCGGCCTGCTTGCCAGCACCGCCCAAACAGTGAGCTATAACATTAACAGCGGAACTACTCAAACATCTACTGTCACTTCTGATGCTTCCGGCAATGCCAGCTTTACAACTGCCGTAACCGCAGCCAACAACGGCCAAACGCTGGCCGTTACGAGCATTGTCAGCGGCTCCTGCACATCGAACTTCAACAGCAGCAACAGCACAACGCTCACGGTCAACGCCCTCCCCTCCGCGCCTGCCGGCACCACAGGCGCATCGCGCTGCGGAACGGGCACCGTCAACATCTCCGTAGCCGACCCGGGCGCCGGCTATACCATCGACTGGTATTCGGCTGCCAGCGGCGGCTCCGTATTGAGCGGCGGCAGCGGCACAGCGGCCTTCACAACGCCCTCGATCTCCGCCAGCACTACCTACTACGCCGAAACGCGCAACAGCACAACGGGCTGCGTGTCGTCGGGCCGCACGGCGGTCACCGCCACGATCAACGGCACACCGACGATCACGCCGACCAACCTGACCATTGCGCAGGGCGCAAGCTCCGGCAGCCTCGTGTATACATCCACCAATACTCCGAACCAGTACGCCATCAGCTACGACGCAACGGCGCAGGCCGCCGGCTTTGCCGACGTCAGCAGCACAACGCTTACCGCTAGCCCGCTCACGCTTGCCGTGCCGCCCGCCGCGGCCGCTGGCACCTACAACGGCAGCATCACGGTAAGCAACAGCAGCACCGGTTGCAGCGGCTCCGCAACTGCCTTCACGGTAACGCTCGTAGGCCCCTACACCTGGACCGGCGCCGCCGGCGACGGCCTCCTCGCAACGCCCGCCAACTGGAGCCCCTCGCGCACAGCCGCGAACAGCGACGTGCTCGTCTTCGACGGCTCGGTACCGACGGCGAGTGTTACGGCAGGCGGCGCCACAACGATCGGCTCGCTGCAGGTCAAAGGCGGCGCAGCGATCACGCTCAACGCTGCTTCCGCGGCCACGCTCACGGTCACGAACGGCATCAGCATCAGCGGTTCCGCATCGGCCCTGACGCAATCGACCAACCTGAGCATCAGCACGGGCGTCGGCTCGGTCAACAGCATCGCCAGCGGCTGCAGCATGACGATCAGCGCAGGCACCTTCACACTCGGTGCAACCAACACAACCGCCAGCATGACCGTAAATGGCGCACTGAACCTCACAGCCGGAACCTACAGCGGCGCCAACGGCATCACTACGGTTAGCGGCGCAGCCGCAAGCCTGGTGTACGGCAATGGCGCGACGCTTACCGGTAATACCACAGCCACACTGAAGGCGCAGAATGGCGGCACCATCGAAGTGGTGAAAGACAACGTCGCCTCCCTTGCGGCCACCTATACGAGCGGCGCAACACTCAAATTCAGCAACGCCTTCACCGACGGCGCCGACAAAACACTCGGCACCGGCGTCGCTTATGAAAACATCTGGTTTGCGGGCAACTTCAATTCAAATCATTATTTCCGTCTCTCCAACTCGCCTGCCATCACCATCAACGGCCAATTGAAAGTATCCTCCACCGGGTCGGGCGTTGTGCTCATCACGAGCGCATCGGGCACTACCGGCCAAACCGTAGGCTCGCTCCTGCTCACCGGTGGCACCATCAACGTCAACCGCGATGGCAGCGGCACCCGTGCCCTCACCGTCACAGGCGACGTGCAGATCACCGGCGGCACGCTCGACATCAAGCAGGGCGCCACGCAGAACACGCTCGGGCAGCTCAATATCGGCGGCAACCTGAGCGTATCGGGCAGCGGCGTCATCAGCAAAACCGGTGGCAACGGCAGCGCGCTCCTCGTATTCAACGGCAGCACGCAAACCGTCAGCGGCCTCAGCGGCAGCAATATCTCCGGGTCCTTCCCCATCACGGTAGCAAGCAGCAACGGCCTCACGCTGCTCGACGCCATGACCGTGCGCGGCAACCTTTCGCTCAGCTCCGGCATCCTCGATGTAGCGGGCAACAGCCTTTCGGTTATGGGCAACATCAGCCGCAGCACCGGCGCCATCTCCTGCACATCGGGCACGCTCGCCTTTACCGGCAGCAGCGCCCAGGACATCGCAGCAGGTGCTGTGAGCGGCAACATCAGCAACCTCAGCATCAGCAATACCTCGGGCAGTACGCCTTCGGTCAGCATCAATGCGTACACGGCGGTCGACAACACGCTTACACTCAGCAGCGGAACACTCGGAGTGGCCACCTACACGCTTGATCTCAACGGCCCTGTTGTAGCAACTTCGGGCTCCCTGAGCTCGTCTGCCTCGGGCACTGTTAACTTCAACATGAGTGCCGACGGACAGAACATTCCCGCCGCCAACTACGGCAACCTCGGTCTGACCGGTGGGCAGAAGATCCTGAGCGCCGGAACCACCGGTGTATCCAACACGTTCACGGTCACGGCTTCGGGCAGCCATACGGTTGCCGGCAGCACGGTAAGCTTCAACGGCAGCGGCAACCAGTCTATCCCGGCTTTTCCTTACGAGGGACTGCAAACGGCTACCGGCGGCACCAAAACGCTTGCTTCTTCACTCAACCTGTCGGGCACGCTGACCATTGGCAGCGGCAGCACGCTGGCCAGCGCCAACAACAACATCGCTCTTACCGGCAGCTGGATCCAGAACGGATCCTTTACGCCGGGCACAGCTACGGTATCGTTCTGGGGCACGGGCGCGCAAAGCTTCAGCGGCAGTGCCATGGGCAGCTTCTATACGCTCTCGGTGTCCAAGTCGGCAGGCAGCTTCTCGGCCGATGCGCTGACGGGAATTGGCTACCGCCTGCAGCTCGAGTCGGGCAGTGTGGTAAACGCGAACAACCTCGTGATCGCGGACGGCGGAAAGATCATTCGCCAGGACGGCAGCCTCGATGCCGCACCCAACTTCCTAGGTAACGTGGATCTTGAATTCGCCAACAGCAGCGACCTCGTGGCTGATGCGGAAGTGCCGGTTGCCGATATCGTACGCAACGTAACCGTCAACGGCGGCGGCATGGTAACGCTAAACAAATCGGTTACGGTCAACGGAGCGCTCACGCTTACGTCGGGCAAGCTCGATGTGGCCGCCTATGATCTCACGGTAGCGGCCGGCTCGGTTTCGGGCGGCTCTACGACTTCGTATGTAAAAACTTCGGGCGCGGGTGCGCTGCACATCAAGTCGGTAGGCCCTTCGGCGCAGGCCTTCCCGGTGGGCAACAGCACGTACAACCCGCTGGATCTTTCGTCCGGCACCATGCAGGGCTGGAAGGTGCGCGTGGAAGACGCGATCGCCAACGTGTCGGCCGGTTATACCGCCAACCTTGCCAAGGCAGTTTCCCGCCAGTGGGACCTCGTTCCCGATTCGGCCAACCCCGTGCCTTCGCCGGGTGTGACCGCTACCTTCTACTACAATGGCACGACAGACGTAGGTGCTTCTTTCTCTAACGCTACCGACGTACAGCTGTGGCACTATGATGCCACCGGCGGCTGGGCCAAGCGTGGCAGCGCCGTTACACCGGCTACGGTCAACGGACTGAAGGCGGCGACTGTGTCGGGCCTTACGTACTTCTCGCCCTTTGCGCTTTCCAACATCGATGCACCGCTGCCGGTGTCGCTGCTGGCCTTCACGGGCAAGCGGGCCAATAATGTCAACGAGCTGAAGTGGATCACGGCCAGCGAATCCAACAACCGTGGCTTCGCCATCGAGCGCTCGGCTGACGGTTCGCGCTTTACCGAGGTTGGCTTTGTGGCCAGCCGCGCCCAGGGTGGCACGAGCACGAGCGATATCAGCTACTCCTACAATGAGTCGATCACGGCCGGCACGAAATGGTACTACCGCTTGAAGCAGCAGGACCTCGACGGGCAGTATAAGTACAGCGCGGTGGTTCTGCTCAAGGGCGACAAGAGTGGTATCCTCACCCTCGACGGCATCTACCCCAACCCCGTAAAAGGCACGGCCTCGATCCGCCTGCAGGCTTCGGCCCAGGGTGGCAGCGTGGTGCTGCAACTCACGGATATGCTGGGTAAGGTGGTGCGCACGCAACCGGTGCTCACCGAGGCCGGCTCGTCGACGACGGTCCAGATGAACGTCAGTGGTCTTCCCGCCGGGCAGTATCACCTGAAGGCATTCACGGCCAATGGTGATGCGAGCGAGACGGTGACGCTGATTAAGCAATAAGAACAAGGACCCATCCCCCACAGCGCTACGCGCGCATCCTTCGCCTTCGGCTCGGATGTCCCTAGGGGAAGGGGAGCAAAGAAAGCCTTCCCACACGGGGAGGCTTTCTCTTTTAACGCCAAGGCACGAAGGCTTCTTTGGACGCGAAGGAGGCGAAGAAAAGAAGGGACTTACGCTGTGGAACTCGTTGCAAGAAGAATGGAGGAAGTCACGATGTGGCGGGGCGTAGGCCAGGAGTTTGCGACGCAAACCGCAAAGGGTGTTGCCCGAATCTGTGCTGTTCCAGCTGAAACCGTTGTATGCCCTTTACTGCTCTGCCCGCAGGGCGCCTCACTACGCAAGACGGTCTTGCACCATGTGTTGTGCTATCATACGTTTCAACCTGAATACGTATCTCCGTGTCCTCTGCGAAACGCGCTGCGCACTCTGCGAGAAACCTGCCCCGGGAAGTACCGGGTGAAACGAGGCATCTGTGGTACCAATCCCTGGAGCGGCGTAAGAAAGCAGGAGGACTGACACTATACAAACACGCAGCTGTTTCGCTGCGACGGAATGCTTATGGGTTGAAGGCTCCTGCAGGTTCGTCGTTGCCTAAAGCGGCACGCACAGACACTTCGCTTCGCTCAGCGTGACAAAGGCGGCGCGGGGCGCCACCTTTGTGCTCCAACCATTCCCCTCCCCTCCCATTCGTTGTTCTACCGCTCCTTGTTCCTTGTTCCTTGTTCCTTGTTCTGCTGTTCAATTACCTTCCCATCCATCCTCCATCCACCGTCAGCAGCGTGCCGTGCACATAGGCGGCCGCTTCGGAGCAGAGAAATACGAGGGGAGCCTTGAAGTCTTCCGGCTCGCCCCAGCGGCCGGCGGGGATACGCGCCAGGATGCTCTGGCTGCGCGCCGCGTCGGCGCGGAGGGCTTCGGTGTTGTCGGTAGCGATGTAGCCGGGCGCAATGCCGTTGACATTCACACCATGTGCCGCCCATTCGTTGGCAAGGGCCTTCACGAGGCTCGCCAGCGCGCCCTTGCTGGCGGCATAGCCGGGCACCGTGATGCCGCCCTGGAACGAAAGCAGCGAGCAGGTAAAGACGATCTTGCCGCTCCTGCGCGACAGCATATCGCGACCCAGCTCGCGGGCGAGAATGAAGGGCGCATCGAGGTTCAGCTGCAGCACTTCATCCCAGGCTTCGTCGGGATGCTCGGCGGCGGGATAGCGCTTGATGCTGCCGGCGTTGTTGACAAGGATATCGATCACGGGGTGGTTGGCGCGGAGCGTTTCCAGGAAGCCATAGAGCGCGGCGCGGTTGCCCAGGTCGGCGGCGTATGCCGTGAAATTGCGGCCGGTGGCGCGCACGGCGGCCTCGGTGGCGGAGCCGGCTGCCAGCGAGTGCGAAACGCCGATCACATCGGCGCCCACTTCGGCCAGGGCGATGGCCATGGCCTGCCCGATACCGCGGCTGCAGCCCGTTACCAGGGCCGTTTTGCCGGCCAGGAGCGAAGGATTCCAGATCATACGAAAAGAAGATTGGTGAACGAAAGAAACATGCTGCCGCCAAATTAGGTGCTTCCGGCGGCCGCGCCCCCCGGCGGCGGGGCTTTATTTGCGCAATCGTTTCCGCCCACGCACTGCGCCGCAAAAGGTTGTACTTTTAGAGGCCAATCAGCGAAAGCGTAACCTACCCACGGGAACATGAAGTTTGAAAGTGCTACGATAAAAGATATCGCCAAAGCCCTCAACCTGTCTACATCGACAGTGTCACGGGCCCTCCGCGGCTCCTACGAGATCTCCTCCGAAACCAAAAAGCAGGTGCTCGAATACGCGGAGAAGATCAACTACCGCCCCAACCCCATCGCCCTGTCGCTCAAGGAGCGCCGCACCCGCGCCATCGGCGTGGTGGTGAGCGAGATCGCCAACAACTTCTTTTCCCAGGCCATCAACGGCATTGAATCCATCGCCTACAACCGCGGCTACCACGTCATCATCACGCAGAGCCACGAGTCGCACGAGCGCGAGAAGGTCAACGTGGAGCATATGGCCGCCCGCGGCGTCGACGGGCTGCTCATCTCGCTGTCGAGCGAGTCGGTCGACATTGCCCACCTGCGCGAGCTCCACGAGAAGGGCATGCCCATCGTATTCTTCGACCGCGTGAGCCACGAGATCGAAACACATACGGTAACGGCCAACAACTACTGGGGTGCGTACCACGCCACCGAGCACCTTATTTACGAAGGCTTCAAGCGGATCGCACATATCACCGCCTCACCCCACCTCTCCATTACCAAGGAGCGCCTCGAAGGCTACAAGGAAGCCCTCGGCAAGCACGGCATCCCGTTCCGCGAAGAGCTGATCCGCTATTGTCCCAACGGCGGCATGAAGGTGCCCGAAGTCGAAGAGGCCATCAGCTCGCTGATGAAAGCGAAGCAAAAGCCCGACGCCTTTTTCGGCGCCGGTGATCGCCTCACCATGACCTGCTTCGGCATCCTCAAGCGCATGAAGCTCAAAAAAGAGCCCGGCTTCATCGGCTTTACCAACACTGCAGTCGGCGACCTCTTCTCCCCTTCGCTCTCCGTGATCCGCCAGCCGGCCTTCGAGATCGGCCAGCTTGCCACGGAGTTCCTTATCCAGATGATCGAAAGCCGCCGCCCCATCACCGAGTTCCAGACAAAGGTGCTCGAAACGGAGCTGATCATCCGCGATTCGTCGAAGAAGCAATCTTCCTGAACAGGCAGCTTAGCCAGTATCCCCATCGGCCAAGTGTATTATCTTTCGGAGTAAACCAACCGGTATGCTACTGAGGATACTTTTCTGCTTATCCCTCCTGTCGAACGCGCTCGATGGCCGCTCATCCGGACTGCCCAAGGGAAACAAGTTGTTTTTCGTGGGGATCGGTATCGATTCAATGATGGGGCCGGGCAACAAGCCCATGCAGTTCCGCTATTGCGTCAGCGATGCCCGCAAGATGGCCAGCTACTTCGGCTTCCCGGTAACGGTGCGCTCGGAGGCGACCGGCTATGGCCGCACACATGAACTGTCTACCGACACGGGGCGCTTCCGGCAATACCTTTCGTTCCGCGAATCGAACAAAGCAACCCGCATCGACAGTGCGGAAGCCTACCTCTTTTCCAACTCAGGCGCTTCGTACGCAGCGATAAAAGAGGTCATTGAGGCGATCAGCAAGCGAATGAGCGGCAACGATCTTTTCGTTTTTTATTACGCGGGCGCATCGCAAAAAGTTCTTCTTGCCGACAAGCCCCAGTTTGCCAACCGCGAAGACATCATGGTCTTTCCCCTGGGCGCTTACCTGCCCTCCTCGATCGACTCGCTATCCCAATTGAGCAGCACCCTGAATTCACTTACCCTGAAGACACTGCTGAACCAGGTCAGCTGCCGCAAGCAACTGGTGATTTTCGACACGGATGAGGGAAACGAATTCTTTCCGTCGTTCAGCAACTATGCGTTCGAGAATGACCTTTCGCTGAATGCGTTGCTGAGCCGCGAGCGTGTGTATTTGTTCACGATCGGCTCGGCGCCCGAGGTCGATGCACTGGGCGGAGGACTGCTTACCTACAGCTTCTGTAAAATGGAGCGCACCGACCTGAAAGACCTGTTCAGCCCCGACGCCAGCCAGCGGATGGCCTGGGAGGGAAGCTACAGTATCGAGCAAAGCAGGCTCTATTCGAATGCAGCCACTACGCTCCCGTCGTTTCATGCAGCCGTTCGCTTTGAAAAAGACTTTATCGAATTCGCCCGCAGGATGAAAGCCTCGGAAGAGTTATCGCGGGGCATCAATGCGCCGGTGAAGAGCGCCGCCGCACAACCACGCGCCCGCGGCCGGAATTACGCGCTGCTCATTGGCACCGACATCTACGATGCGCCATCCTGGGGAAAGCTGAATAACCCCGTAAACGATGCCAGCACCATTGAAAAAGAGCTTCGCGAGACTTATGGCTTCAATACCGAGCTCCTGAAAAATCCAACACGCCGCGAAATCCTGGAAGCCTTGCGCAAATACAAGAATCGGATCCGCTACGACAGCACGAGCGAGCTCTTCATCTTCATTGCCGGGCACGGCGGCATCGACGACTTTGTAAATGGATTTATTGCCACGCGCGATTCGAAAGACGGCCAGGAGGATTTTGCCCGCGACAGCTACCTCACCCATGCGCAGCTTCGCGACATTATCAACAGCATCGACTGCAACCACATCCTCGTTGCGCTCGATGTATGTTTTGGCGGCTCGTTCGATGATAAGATCTCCGGAAGCACAAGCCGTTCGGGCGAAGAGCGATATGCTGCTGCCGACACCCCGGCGATGCTGGAGCGAAAACTGCGCTTCCGGTCGCGCCTGTACCTCACTTCCGGAGGCCGTGAATATGTGCCGGATGGCCGGCCCGGCATGCACTCGCCGTTTGCCTACAAGCTGATTGAAACGCTACGAAAGGGAGGCAAGGACAGGCTGCTGACATTCAGCGAGATCAAGGCAGCGCTCGAGCGCGTGGTGCCTGAACCGCGGGCTGGTGGATTCGGAAGTAACGAACCAGGCGGCGATTTCATCTTTCTCGGCCTGTGACCGGCAAATTCTTTTGATGGGTATTTGCGTACCGGAAACGGTTAGAAAGTTTCATCTAGCCCAATAAAAAATGCCGGGCCCACCCGGACCCGGCAATGTCTTTTCAACCTGGAGATTTTCGCTACGGCGATGCGCGTGCTTAGCCTCCGGAGCGCGGTTGTTACTTGATCTTCGCCTTCACTTTATCACCAACCATATCGATCACGCTGGCCGAGTTGTCGATGATCATGGTGTTCACGAAGGAGTTCTTCGAGCTTTCCTTTACGTTGATGTGAATATCGTACGCACCCTGGCTGTACGAGGGCTCCGTGGCGCTGGTGCCAACGACGCGGTAGCCGTAGGAGCGCGGCACGATAAAGCTCTTGCCATCGAGACGCTTGCCCTGCAGGTTATTGTAGTACTCGGCAAAACCGGGCGCCGCCGGATCGAGGGGCGCATCGCGGAGAAAGAAATAAAAGCGTCCGAGCTCCACGTTCTTGAACAGCACACCATCGCCATTCACATACGAGCTGTTGAAGGTGATCTCGAAGTCCATGTTCAGGGTTCGGCGACCATTGGCGGCCACCTTCGCCTTCGCGTAATTGAGCTTCAGCGAGCGCAGCTTGAGGCGGAAAATGGAATTGTTGATGATCTCGTAGGGGTTGCTGGTATCGAGCTCGAACTCGGCGACCAGCGCGGTGTCGGTGCGGCCCTGGTTCTGAAAGGTACGCACCATGCGGAAGCCGTTGAATTGCATCCCAATCGGGTCGAAGGGCCCCTGCGGCGAGAGCTGGTCGTAGAAATACAGGTCGGTGAGCGCCTGGCTGTACTCGGCGTTGTATTTCGCCTTGTCCTTGGCGATCATTTGTTTGATGGCATCGCTGGCCAGTGAGATGGCGCCGCCGGCCAGTCCGGTCAGCGCGCCGCGACCGCCGCCGCGGGCTGCCAGCGTAGGCACTTCCTGCTTGTTGAGCACAGCGTAGTTGATCACATCGGGCTTCTCGGCGATCTTGACGGTAACGTGTTCGCTCTCCGATGCCGAGCCCGCGCGGTAACCCGCACAGCCGGCAAAGAGGGTTCCGGCGAGCAGCAGGGCCGCCAGTTGCTTATTCGATTTCATGATAGTGGTTTAGCGCGGCTCCTGTCCGCGGGTTTTTGGGATCGAGTTGAAAAGCCAGGGCGTAATAGCGCAGCGCCTCCACGGGGAAGTGATTTTCCTCCAGCACAAAAGCTTTGAGCAATGCTGTTTCCGGAGCGGATGTTACCGGCACCGACTGCAGCAGCGCAGCCACCCGCGACCGGTATTCGGCCGCTGGCAGAACCTGCAGGTATTTGCGGTTGCAGCCTTCGTTGTTGCGACCTCCGATCGACCAGTACAGGGCATCCTCTTTCCCGGCAAGGCCCAGCAGCAGCGACAGGTTCATCGGGCGGTCGGCCCGGATCGCTACCTGCTGTGTCGGTATGCGGTCGTGCTCGTCGGGGAAAATGCTGACAAAGGGCTCATGGATCGCGCCCTTCCAATAAATCGGAAGGCTGGCGCCCTTCACTGCATAGATCGTATCGGTGTACAGGGCTGTTTGCACGAGGGGGCAATCCCCACGCGAAACGGCGCCCTTGTTGCGCATATAGTGCCGCGGGTTTTGCTCCGGCGACCCGTGATGGCTCCGCAACTCGTCCCACACATATTTGAAGTAGGAGGCCGTCAGCGACGAGGCCTTGCCCGGGCACGCAGCCGCGCTCCGCAGGGCAAAAGTTCCCGGCTTCTTCAGCTGCAGCAGGCTGTAGTCGCGGCAAACGAGGTACAACTCGGCTCCCGGCGGCAGTTGCACGGCATCCTGCGCATAGAGCGAGTCGCCACGGCGCAGCAACGTCGCTCCCTTCTTAACCGCACCCTTAACGTAATACACGCGGTAGTCGGTAGGAGCGGCTAAAGCCGCCACCGAGAGCAACAGGAGAAGGGAGAACAGCAGCTGTTTCATGGCTTAATGATGTTCGCGGTAAAAGATCGTTTTATAGCCCAGTTTTCGGTGCAGCCACACGCTGAGTGCCTCGTAGAAATACAGTACGTCGACCACGAGGATCACGGCTACCAATGTCAGCGTCAGGTTGATCTTCAGCTGGAGCCGTGCAAAGAACAGGAGCCCGAGGTATACAAACAGGACGGCGAAGAGCAACTGCGCCGTCTTCGCTGCGAGGTGGAACCACAGGTGCTTGTCGAGGTAGAAGCGGATGAAGAGCGCCGACATCAGCCAGCAAAGCACGATGGCGATGAGCCAGTTGATCCAGCCGGGAACGCGGTTGATGTAGTCACGGTCGAGGATCGTGCGCAGCGCATTTGCGTGAACGACCACGCCGCTCATATCGGGCCAGCTTTTGCCCACCACGCGATGGTTGAGGGGTGTAAAGTGCCGGTCGACAAAGTTGTTCGGGTCGGTCGTTACATCGCCGAGCAGCACGATCTTTTGGGCAAACAATCCTGCCGATGCCGGGTCGAAGAGCGCCTCCGCATCCAGCACCACGAATTCATCCTGCCGGCGCGTGTAGTTGATGATCTCGGTTTCGTGGCCGCGTGCTTCAAGCACCTCGTAAGCCCCGGGGTCGGCAACCTTGCTCAGGGCCGCTGCAAATGCGGTGTAGGTTTCATGCTCCTCGTGTACAAACGGGGTGAAGTAGCGGATCACGCCGGTATCCTCGCCCACGAAATTGACAAAGCCCTTGTTCCGGCCGGCGTTTGCAAACCGGTCGTGGACGACGGTATGATGCCCGTCTTCCTCGAGGCTGTACGAAGTAACGAGGTTGGGAAGTGCGCTCATGGCCGATCCGAGCGCGGCGTCGGTGGCCGAGTCGCGCGGCTCCTCGAAGATCACATCGAGGCCCACGGCGCGGGTATGGAGCTCCTTGAGCCGTTCCAGGTAATGCGTCAGCGTGGCGCGCCCCGCCGTATCGATATTGACCAGCACGATGGCACTGTCGCTCGGCGACGCCTTCCGGCTGCGCATTTTCGAAAAGGCGAGATCATTGTAATCAAAGTCGTGAAGCGCCATCTTCAGCGGGTCCAGCACGTGCGTATTCAGCGGCACGAGCGCCAGCAGCCCCATCACCACAAAAACGGCGATGGTAGCGAAAAACGTATCTCTTTTAAACAAGTATCGGAACATAAGGACAGCTTGGGGCGGCCGCAAGATCGGGAATCGGGCATCGGCAAAAAAATCCGGACTGATCAATCTGAAATCCGGAATCGAAAAGGAATAGCAAATCCGAGATCCCAGATCCTACATCCGAGATCCCAGATCCGAGATCAATACCAGAGTGTTTGCTGCAGCTGGTGGTTGTTGCCCGAGATGGTCACCCGCTTCATGCGGTAGTTGTCGCTGACATTGGGGTTGGAGCCCTTGCGGAACAGCGCAATGTCGACCACACCCAACAGCCCGCTGAGGCGTGCGGCCGTGCCCACATCGGCAAGATCCTGCACGCGCCACATCGACTCGGCGCCCTGCTGCTGGTAGTAGCCGATGCCGAGGGCCTGCCACTCACCGCTCAGCGCGGTTTCGCTGCGCTCGGAAGCAAAGTCGATCGACGAGCCTTTCTGCAACGTACCGCTGCCGGAGCCGCTTCCTGCCTGGCCAAAACGAAGCAGCACCGTACGGGCTTCCTGCGCGTAGGCCGCGTTGGCCATCTTCAGGAAGGCTTCACCGATACGGGCCGAATTATCAACGTTGAGCGCAGTAGGTGTAATGCTCACCTGTTCGGTCTTGCCGTCTTTTTTGAGCGTAAAGGTTACGGCCTGCCCCGCCTTGCTGCTTTCGAATTTCCCAAGCACTTCTTCGAGGTTGCGCACCGCTTCGCCATCGATGGCGGTCACCGAATAGCCGGCATAGGGCTTTAGCGCCATCGCCGGCGACCCTTCGATCACTTTTCCTACCACCGGGAATTCGTCCGAAGGGTAGCTGCGGCTGTAGTAGCCGTACTCGCGGCTCCCGGGGTTGTACGCGGAGCGCTTCTGCGACAGCTCCAGGCCGAAGTAGGAGCGGCTCACGATCCCGTTTTCCAGCAGCTCGCTGATGAGGCGGCTGGCAATGGGCATCTCGAGGGCGAAGTTGATCTGCGGCTGCCAGATGCTTTGATTGCCCTGCTGGGCAAACGCGATCTGCGAGTTGATCCCGATCACCTGGCCCTGCGCGTCGACGAGCGGGCCGCCGCTGTTGCCCCAGATCACGGTAGCGGTGGTTTGCAGGAAGCCGAACTTACCCGTGAGGCCGCCACGGACGCGGTTCTTGGCGCTTACGATCCCCTCAGACACCGAATAGGGATACTCGCCAAGCGGGTTGCCGATGGCATACACCGGCTCGCCGATATGCGCCGGCGACGTGCGCAGCTCGAGGCTGCTCACCTCGGCGCCGGGCTTGTCTACAAACTCGAGGATCGCGAGGTCGTAGAAGGAGTCGCCACCGATCACCTTTGCTTTGTACTTGTTCCGGTTGATCGTGAAGACGTAGATCGATCCGTCTTTGTCGGCAGCCTGCTCGATCACGTGTGCGTTGGTGATCACCAGCAGCTGGTCGCCACGTCGGATGATGAATCCGGAGCCGGAGCCCGAGGCGCCGCTCAGGTCGAGCATCTTGGCATAGGCCTGGTCGGCCGGTGCGCCGCGGAAGCCAAGGGAGCGCTTGGCAAAGTCCGTTTCATAAACGGCCACCGTCACCACGGCGCTGAGCGCACCTTCGAGGGTGCTGGAGGTGGGCGACGGCGCCTGGGCGCGCGCCAGCGTACCCCCGAGAAGCAGGGCCGCGAGCAGGAAGCTTTGAAGCAGGTTGCGAACGTTCATAGCAGTTATTTGTAGCGTGTTTTGACAGAAAGACGTACCAGGTTCCAGTTGGCCGGCGTATTGGGGCTGGTGCCGCGGGTCTTGGCGTTGCCCATGTTGATGACGTCGTCGAGCGGGTTGGCGGCGCCGTGAGTGCCGCGGGTATCACCACCGCGCACGCCATCCTGGTTGAAAAGGAGCGCGTAGTTGTCGATGGGCGACTCGCTCGCCAGCACGAAGTAATTGTCGGTGCCGGTCGGCGCTACGATATCGGCGTCTTCCACTACCGTGAAGTCCGTTTGCAGGCTGCCGCTGTCGTTGCGCTGCGGGAACTTGTTGCCGACGTTGCCGTCGTTGGGCTCGGGGAAGAGCAGCGTCATCTTGCCGTTGCGGTCGATGGCGAAGACATAGATGTATTTCTGCGGAATCGGCTTGCTCTGGTAATTGCTGTTGGCCACCAGGCGGATATCGACCTTATCGCCGACGCGTACGCCGGCCGTATCGATGGCCTTCTTGCTGGCGGCATCAACCACCTCGAGATGGAAGGGGAAGAAAGAAGATTTCTTCGGCGGCGCCATCAGCAGCCAGCCGCGCACCTTGCCGAGTCGAAGCGAGTATTCAAAGAGGCTGTCGGCAACCGACGCCGATGCGCCCTTACCGGCGGCCAGCGGGAACCAGCGCGTACGGAGGGGCAGCGCTTCCAGGCTGTCTTTCACGTCCACTTCGATCCGCTTGAGACCATACGCCAGTGCACCCTGTTGGTCGGCAGTGCCGTACAGCACGTAGTTGGCCGACGAGGCATCGCTCACGAGCTTGAGCTGCTTGTAGTTGCTGAACTGCTCGTTTACGGCCCGCACGAGGTCTTCGGTCGGCGGGAGCTCGATGTACACTTTCCTGAGACGGCCGCCGGCCCTGGGCTGGCTCGAGGCGACGATGTTGGCGGCTGTAAAGGCACCGAGCTCTTTGGGAGCGGGGTTATCCGAATTTTCGATCATCCACTTGCCATTGAGGAAATAGATACTGATGTCCGGAATGCCCTCGTCGATCCGCTGTATCCACTGGATCTTCGGCGACTTGCGCACCTCCGCCAGTACGGCAGCAAATTTCTGCGCTTCTTCGAACGACACGGTTTTCGGGAGGTACAGCTTCAGCAGCGGGCCGGTAGTCGATACCCAGTTGGTTACGCGGAAGAGGCTCCCGGGCTTGATATCGTCGGCCTTGCCGCTGACGAGATCGGCCTCCGATTCGGCCACGCCTTTCATTTCGGTGATGCGCAGCTTCACCTTACTGTCGTTCACCAGCTCGAGCTCGTTGCCCACGCCTACGCCAAGCGCCATACCGGCCTGCAGGCGCACCTTGCCGTTCTCGGCCACGCGTCCGGATACCAGCAGCTCGTCGACCAGCTTCGTAGCGGGTACGCCGAACAGGTTCTGGTGCCGGCGCTCGTCGGTGGCCGCCAGCACGGGCTCCTGCCGCATGCCGTTCGATTTGAGGATGCTGCGGATGCTCTGGAAAAGCGTGCTCACCGGCACGTCGATCGAATTTTGCTGGATGGCCTGCAGCAGCGATACCGTAAAGGCACCGTGCGGCTGGCCGTTGTTGTCGACAAGCTCCTGCGCAAACTCGTTGTCCTGCGCCGCGGAGATCATGAGGAAGTCGCTGTTGGGGCGTCGCTCGGGCACGGGGGGCTTCACCGCATCGGCCACATCGACGTTGGTACCCGCGATAAACCGCGGCTTCGTGGCGGTGTAGCGGGGCGCCCCGCGCGACATGGAGCCGCTGTGGCAGCAATCGTAGATCACCGTCAGCTTCACACCCTTGTCGATAAACTTGTTGAAGATGGTGGCCAGCTCCTTGTCGCGGATATCCGACACGCCTTTTTCCCAGGTGTTGGAAGGCACCATGCTTTCGTCGCGCTGGTCGGCCTCGCCGTTGCGGGTGTTGCGCACCTGGCTGCCGTGGCCGGCGTAATAGATAAAGGCGACATCACCCTTTTTGCTTGCGCTGAGGAGGCGATTCATTTCGGCGAGTATCGCGTCGCGGGTCGCGTTGCGGTCATACAGCTCGCGGGTGTTATCGGAGGAGAATCCATAAAGCGAAATAAGCTGCTTCATCGACAGGGCGTCGTTCTTGCAGCCATCGAGGTTCTGGAAATCGATCCGGCCCCCATCGTTGCTCGGCGTCACACCGTCGGGCGGCTGGTACGTGTCGATGCCGATTACGAGTGCGCGCTGCTCCTGGGCAGCTGCTGCAGACACGATAGCCAGCGCAGCGAGGGCCATTGCGCCGCGGCGAAGCAGGGATAGGGGAACAAGGTTCATACGATCAATTTTTTGCCGTTAGTAGGTATGCGGCTGTCCGTACTTATACGAGCAGCCAACGCAGTAAGATAAACGAAATTATTAATTAGGGAGGAGGGTAAAAATACCCACTAATTGGTATTTACTTTTCAGGAACGCTTCTGCTATATTTGGATAAATAAAAACATACCAAAATGAAAAAAGTACTTTTTAGCCTGCTTATGATCGCCGGCCTGATGACCGCCTCCATGGATTCCAGCGCCCAGACGACGCGCACCGTACAAGGCAAGGCCATCACAAAGGGCCGCGGCGCCAACCCCAACATCAAGAAGGACGCTCCCACTACCGACGTTATGACGAAGGGTACGAAGAGCCGTGGCGCCTGCTCCATCACGTTCGACAACTGGACGAGCCTCTACATCAAGGTATACGTTGACGGCGTTTACCGCGGCACCGTTGACGCCTGGGGCAAAGGCACCGTTACCGTAGGCGATGGCTACACGACCGTTTACGCAGTTTCGGTTGGCGGTACCCGTGAGTGGAGCGATTCCGGCAGCTGCACCAACACTGCTGTTACCTACAAGCTGCAATAATCTTACTCTAACTTTTCTGAAGGCCGCCCCCCGGGCGGCCTTTTTTTATGCCCGTTGCGCGCGCTCACTATCTCTTAAAGAGTTGCGGCATGCAGCGCGGAGAAAACAGTCACCCGATCAAGCCTCCTTATTTGCGGCTGCAGAAAGACGCCCCCGACTATGCCCCGGTTCGTCAGGTTGCCGATCGACGCGGCCCTTTCCGTTGAAGCGCCCCCATCGCTTTTCTGCCGCAATCGTACACGGCGCACAGTCGAAGCTTTCGGGCAACCGGCGGAAAAAGCCCCCGGCAGGAATGCCGGGGGCGTGTCTATAAAGCAAAACCCTGGTTTATTGGTAGTCGCGGAGGTCCTTCACCTGCTCGCGCAGGCCTTCGGGCACGGCTGGATTGTCGTAAAGGGCCTGCGCATAGGTGCGGATGCCGTCGCTGTCTTTCTGCTTTAGAAAGATCACGAGCAGGGCAACATCGCGGTAAAACAGCTTGGGCTCGTCGCTGCGCGGCACAAAAGCTTTGAGGGCCGCCAACACTTCCCCGGCGCGGCTATGCGGCGCGATCCGCTTTGCATGCTCGAGGAAAAGGTCGGCGATGTCTTCGGCAAAGAGACGGCTGTTCCGTAATTGCAGCAGCGTCAGCAGCGCCGCCATCCCTTCGTCGTCCTGTTCGCTGGTAAAGTACCAGTTGGCGCGGAGCTTCTCGGTTTCGGTCCGCACCGCGCCGGGTGCGTAGCCCTGAACCACGGTCTCGAAGGCATGAAAGTCGACCGAGTCGCTTGCTGCCGACAGGTTGAGCGCGTAATTCCGGAGCCTGCGGAGCAGGTTTCGCTCAAGCTCCGGTGCCGTGTAGCCAAGGATACGGGCCACTTCGGCGCTGTTGGCGAAGAGGAAGTCGATCTGTGCGCGGGTTGGATTGCGCCCGTAGTCGAGCACAATGTGCAGCATATCGGAGTCGAGCAGCGGGTACGACACGCGGCGCAGGTAGCGGGCCACGGTGCTGTCGATGGCGCCGGCATCGGTCTGCTCGGCTTCGGCGAGCCACGCATGCGCCTGCGCAGGGGTCAGCTTGCCCGCTTCGGCCTCGCGCTTCCGTGTGTAGAACTGGCGTCCCGGGTCGAGGGCCGTCCGGCCAAGCTCCAGGAAGGCAACGGCGTTGAGTGCTCCCACCGACTTATGCAGCAGCTCGCCCTTTTCATTGAGAAAGAAAAAGGTCGGGTAGGCCTCAATATTCAGCTCCCGCGCCAGGGCAATCCCTTCGCCTTCTTCCATATCCATTTTTACGTTGATGAATTTTGCATTGTACAGGTCCCCCACCATCGACTGGGGAAATACGGATTCCTTCATCCGCTTGCAGGGGCCGCACCAGGAAGCATATGCATCGAGGAAGATCGGCTTGTGCTGGCTCTTCGCGAGCGCGAGGATCTCTTTCCATTTCTTGTTTTCCACGAAGCGGATGCCGGTGCCGGCAAGCGCCGAAAAGCTGATGATGAGCAGAAGAAGGAAGAGAAGGGATTGCTTTTTCATAACCATGTTTTTGCTGTTAGGGAATACAGCAAACCAACAAAAGGCCCCGGAAGGGGCCTATACTTAGTTGTAGTGATTCACGCCGCGTTAACAGATGCACAATGGCCGATGTCGGATCGCTGATGTAGGATGGCTGATGTAATGGGATGCCGAAATACATCCCAGATCCTAGGATCCGAGATCCTAGATCCGAGATCCGAGATCCTACATCGTCAAACGAGTTTATTCTGCGCAGCGAAATTGATGATCCCCGCCGCGTTGCGCACATTGAGCTTGCGCATGATGTTGCGGCGGTGGGTGTTGACGGTGAACTCGCTGATGTGCAGCTGGCTGGCGATCTCCTTGCTGCTCAGCTCGCTGCAGATGGAGCGGATGATGTCGACCTCGCGGTTGGTGAGGCTGTATTGCTGGAGAAAGGAATCGAGGTAGTGCGGCTTTTCTTCAACGGCTTCGGGCGGCGCGGGAAACTGCTTCTTTCCCTCCATCACCCCATCGATCGCATCGAGCAGGTCGTCCATGGAGCCGTTCTTGAGCAGGTAGCCCCAGGCGCCCTTCTGCTCGCAGCTTTTGATCAGGCCGCTTTGCTGGTAGTTCGACAGGATGATGACGCGCACACGGTGAAAGCGGGCTGTGATCTGCTCGAGGGCGGTAACCCCGTCCATCCCGGGCATGTTGAGATCTAGCAGCACGATGTCGGGGTCGGCGGCCTGCAGGTTGCTGAGCAGGCTGCGCCCGTCGTTGGCGGCGCCCACCACCTCCACGTGCTCCGTCTTTTCGAAAAAGGAAATAAGTCCGTCCACCAGGATCTGGTGGTCATCCGCGATGAAGATCCGTACGGGTTGCTGCATGTTCGTTTTGGATTAAGAAGGCCGGAAGCACCGGAAGCTCGATGATCACCGTGGTGCCGGCGCTCCCGTCGCTTTCGATGTGGAGGCTTCCCTGTAGGAAAGCCACGCGCGAGGCGAGGAGCTTCAGTCCCGCACCGCCGGTGCTTCCCTGCCGGATGCCACGTCCGTCGTCTTCTACCATTAAAGATACCAAATCGGGATGTTCCACCAACTGCACCAGCGCATGGCGCGCATCGGCATGCTTCAGCACATTCTGGAGCAGCTCCTGGAGCATGCGGTAACAGCTGCTGTAAAAAAGATCCGTAAAGCGCTGCCCGCCGAAGCCTACCAGCGCGAGCTCCACGGGCAGCTTGCCTGCGGCGTTGATGTCGGCCACCAGTTGCTCCACCGCCTGCCGGAAGCCATATTGCTGCAGCGCCACGGGCATCAGCTGGTGACTCATCACGCGCACGGTCTGCGCCACATCGCCCAGCAGCTTGCCGGCGGTTTGAAGATGCTCAGGGTCACTGCCGGCCGAAAGGTTCATCCGCGCCACCGAAAGCATCGTTCCGATCTCGTCGTGCAGCTGGCCGGCGATCGCGCCACGCTCGGCCTCCTGGGCCTGCGCCAGTTCGGTCATCAGCTGTGTGCGGTGTTCGATCTCGCGGCGCTCCAGTTCGGCGGCATGCAGGCGCGCGGCATGGCGTCGGCGCTGGTTCAGAAGGAGGGCGGCGCCAAGCCCCAGCAGGCTGAGGCAGCCTAGGGCCAGCAGCGCGATCCAGGTACGTTGCCGCTGCTGCTGGTAGCGAAGCGCTTCGAGCTGCTGGCGGTCGCGGAGGGCGCGGGCCTTGGCGTCGCTTTCAAGCAGCTCGTATTGCAGCGCAAGCTCGCGGGTTCCTGTTTGCAGCTCGGCGCGGTACAACGAATCCTGGCGCTGCAGCGCGGCGCGGAAGGCAGCGGGCACTGCCTGCCGGAAGCGGGCAGCGTCGGCGGCGCGGGCCTGCTGCCAGAGAAACTGCAACCCGGGTGTGTCGGTAAAACCGGCACCGCTGCGGGCACGCGCGAAGTACCACCGGGCCGAATCGGCGCGCAGGTGGCGGCTGTGAAAGTCGCCGGCGGCAATGAGGCCTTCCGTTGCCGAAGGCGATGGCGCGGCGGCGGCAATCCGGCTATAAAGTGCCGAAGCCTCGAGAAGGCGCCCGCGGCCCTCCGCGTAGAGGGCGCCGGCAAGGTCGGCCTCGGCGGCATCGTAGCCCGCGGGCGGGCGCCGCAGTGCGGCCTGCAGCTGGCGCGCGGGCTCCTGCGCCGAAAGGCCGGCACCGAGGCGGCATAAGTTGATGAGGAGGCGGCTCAGGATGTGCACGCGGTCACCTTCGCTGAGCGACGCGGTGCGGAGCAGCTCGTTGTAGCCATGGCTGACGGCGGGACCGCTGGCGATGCGTCCCAGGGCGTCGAGGTTGGCGAGACGCTGCTGGCTGCGCGCACCGGCAAAGGCCGCTTCGGCCTGCAGGCGGTACGCGGCGCTCCTGGTGCTGTTGCCCGCGAACGCGGCCGCATCGGCCAGCAGCAGCCGTACCTGGGTGGCGGTATCGGGCGTAAGACGTGCAAGAGCGCGATCGGCGGCGACATGGTCCGCTTCCGTAGAACTACGGTTCGCGCCCAACGCACCCACGCGGGCAGCGGCGGCCTCCAGCAGCGCAAGGCGGCCGGGAGCGGTCTCGGAGCGCCGGGCCGTGGCGAGCAGCCGCAGCAATTCCCGGGCGGGCTCAGCGGCATCGGTGGCTACCCGCACGAGGGCCGGTGCCCGCTCCCCTTCCGGGAGCCGCCTGATGCCTTCCAGCTCAAGAAAAAGCGCGCGGCCACGCAGCCCGCTGTCCCATTGGGCAGCGGCACGGGCGGTCAGCAGCAGGCAAAAAAACAGGAGACGCAGTTGCATGGTTGACAGGCAAGGTCGGAAAAAGCGCGGGGATGGCCTATACTTAAAAGAGGGTAATCATGCCCGGGCTACTGCCCCACCATGACAAACTCGCTCCCGGGCTCATCGTCGCCGAAGGAGCCAAGCAAAGGTCCCGACGGCAGCTTCTGAACAAATTGGAACAGGTCTGTGGCGGTGAGCAGCCGGCCGGCGCCACCCTTTGTTTGCAGGGCTTCAAGCAGGCGCACCGCAAATGGCGAGTGCTTGCCTTTGTAACCGTCGGGCACCTCGCGCTTGCCGCCGGATGTGAGGTAGATACGGGTTCGCTTCTTCAGCTTCTCCGATACATAAGCGGCCTGCGCGAGGTCATCGTATTCGCGGGCCCGGCTCTTGTTGCGGGCGACGCGCTCGTCGAAGGTGCCGCCAAAGCACACGTCCAGCACCATCAGGATCTGCGTGGCCGGCAGCCGGTTGATCATCCGCGAAAGCTTCGAATATTGGAGGTACGTGTTGCGGTACGGATCTTCCTTTACGGCCCGCGAGTTGCCGCTCACGATAAAGCCGTCATCGAAAAGACGGTCATCAAAGTCACCATGGCCGCCGATGTACACAAGCAGCTGGTCCGAAGGCTGCAGGTGCTGCGATAGGTAGAGGATGCGGGCATAGAGGCTGTCGGAAGGCTGATCGACGAGCAACAGGGTATCGAATCCGAAGTTGCGTTTCAGCGAAGCCGCAATATCGCGCGCATCGAATACCGGGTTGTCGAGGTCGCGCCAATCGGGCTTCCCGGCGTAACGGTCGGTGCCCACAACAAGGGCATAGCGATGGCCGATCCCTTCCTGGAAGGCCTGTCGCTCGCGGGCGCCAACGGCGACTCCCCGTGACTGCATCATCTCCTCGGGGAGCAGGGAGCTCAGGCTGCGCACAAATTCCTTTTCCGAGAACATGTCGAAATAGCCGGTACGGAAATAATCGCAGGTTACCTCCGAGCGCGTCAACGCATACCGGATCGCCTCGCGGTACAGGCTATCGGTGAAGATCCCGAAGATGTTGAGCTCCGCGGGCAGGCTCGTGACATAGTGGTTGAGCGGGCCGTGGGCTACGGTTAGCCCGGCACAGCGAAAGCGGTCCAGGCCGCTGCTTTTCGGCACCAGGAAGATCCGGTTCTTGTTGGAAAGCGCCGCCACCGTGGGACTTGCCTCGATAAGCGCCTGGATGAATTCCTTCGGGAAGTCGGCAGTGCTGCCGGCCTCCGTGATGAACAGCTGGTTGTTGGCCGGCACGAGTTGCAGCAGGTCTTTTAGCTGCTTCAGTGAAATGCCCTGCGCGCGGATCTGTGCCTCATCATCCATCTTTTCGAGTCCATACGGAACAAACCAGGTCTGAGCGCGCCCGCTGCTGTCCTTCAGGCTGCGGCAATAGCCCGAAAAGTTGAATACGAAATAATCTGCCGGCTTTGTCAGGGAGATGGCATCATTGAGGCCTTTCAGTATGCCCGCCTTTGTTGCTGCCGTGTCCTGCAGTAACAGGGCCCGGATCTTCCTCGACGTGTCGCTGCCGGCGAAGCGCTTAAAGGAGTGCCCGAAAAACTGGTGGTAGGAAGACGCGTCCAGCGAGGCATTCGCAAAGGTTGCCTGCTGGAGAGAGGACGGGTATTTGCTCACGCCAACGGAAAGAACGAATGCATTGCCGGCGGCCTTCACCCGGGGAAGGGATAGCAGCGTGCCCGCTTCCGGGGCCGCGCTCTCCTCGAAAATGTTGAACGCTTTGTTGGCAAGGACAGCCGGCTCCTGCCGTAAGCCCTTCTCGATCATGCTTTCTGCAATCATCTCGATGAGCTCTTTCGGGTCGTTGACAAAGGGATTGCCCAGGGACCTGGCCAGCATATACGAATACGCCCCGACCGGAAAGTCATTTTCATCCTTCATCTCAAAGCTATACTGATCCTCCAGCGTTGCCGTCAGGATGGCCGATGGAGTGCTGCCGTCTTCCACAAAGTTGAGCAGCAGGTTGGGCGATTCACCACGCGCAAAGACCCGCTCCCGGTCAGTGGCCGCAGGCCGCAGGTCGGTCGTGTCCGAGAGGAGCGCCCCGGAGTGACAGACATCCAGCGAAAGAATGACCTGCCCCGTTGGGCCGGCCCGCTTCTGCAGGCTGTGAAGGAACGCCTGCAGCTCTTTCTGGCTGATCATTCCGGAATCGGTAGCATAGATGGTATCCTTGCCGTAGCGCCAGATATCGCTCGTCGGGAGCGCCAGGGTTTTGCCCCCTTCCGACGTCATTTTCAGAAACCCCTGTCCGGAAAAATGCAGGAACAGGATATCGCCGTTCTGCACCTGGCTGGCAAAAGCCTCGAACGACCGCAGCATGAAGGTGCGCGTTGCCTGTCGCCCGCTGATCGAAACAATGTGTTGCGGAAGAAAGCCCCGCCCGGCTTCCAGGGCTCTTTTCAGCATCGCAATGTCGTTGCCGGCGCCGTCCAGGTCCACGAACATCTTTTCGCGGACTCCCGGTGTGCCGGGTTCCGGTGAAAAATAATCCAGCCCGACCAGGAAAGCCTTGCGGCGGGCCTGCGCATTGTCTGTTTTCGCTTGCTTTTCTATGCGAAAGACACCGTTGACACTGCGGGTCGTACGCAAGAGATTCCCGCCAGCGTCCCACTCCGTATAAGTACTGTCCAGCAGCGCGCCTTGCCGGTAAAAAAGCGTAACGCGCATCCGGCCGTTGGGATGATAGAACTGATCGGGGCCTTCCTTGACCAGTCCCGTGTTAACGACCGTGTACCACGGCTCCTCGCTCCCATCTCTTGTAGCAACGGGGTTGTAGTGGAAACGCCGGATGCGTCGCAGGGTACCATCCGGATAAAAATTGCGTTGTTCAATCGCGTGGTCGGCTCCCGCCACCGGGCTCCGCTCCATCAGGAGCTCGCCGGCCGGCCCAAGATCAACGTAGCGGTCGATCGTATTGCCGCTGCGGTAGAAGCACCGGAACACCCGCACGTTCTTGCGCTCCACCTGCCTGAGGATCCGCAGTCGGTTGCCATCGGCGGTATTGGAAAACGTGTCGCTGCCGATCGACCGGTAGAGCAAGGCTACAGCGCTGTCGGGACTTTGCTTCGACAGGAAGTAGCCATAATTTTCCCGGGCGAGCGTAATGCTTTTGACGATCGAGCTGCCAAACCGGTGCTTCGGCACACCGGAGCCGGCCGCCGGCAAAAGAGACAGGCAGCACAGAACAACAGGAATGATCATTTTCAACATAAACAGCAGTTAGGACCGAAAGTTCCCATTATTCCGCCGCCTGTGCAATACCGCGAAAGAAGTATTAATTTCCGCCCGTTCCCATCCCCCGCCGAATGACCTGCCCGCATTGCACTGCCTTCAATGATGCCTCCGCCACCGTGTGCCGCCAGTGCGGCAAGCCGCTCCACGAGGGCGACCTGTTCGCCCCGGAGCAAAAGCCGGAGCGCCGCGTTTCCGATACCGGCTACCTGCTCATTGCGCTTACCACTCTTGGCGTGAGCGCATTTGGTTTCTGGTACGGGCGGATTCAGGCAGCACGCCCCATGGCCGAACAGCTTCAGGGAGAGAAGGTTTCCCGCGTCATCGCGTTTGGGTATCCGGTCCTGTTATTTGCCATCCTGTTCCTCTTCAGCAAGCGGAGCGTCTACCGGGTCATCATCGTCATCGCCGCTGTCGCGATCGCCTATTTCAATATCCGGCGCATTCTCCACTATTAAAGGTCCATCAGCTCCCAGGCGCTCAGGTAGCTTTCGTGTTCCTGCGCATAGCTGATGAAGTCGGCATAAAACGGGTACTGACCCAGCGTGGCGCTGTCGCCCAGCACCACCAGCTTCATCTGCGCGCGCGTCAGCGCTACGTTCATCCGCCGCACTTCCGAGAGGAAGCCGATCACGTTGTCGGGGTTGCTGCGGGCCAGCGAGATGAAAATGGCGCCCCGCTCCTGTCCCTGGAAGGCGTCGATGGTATTGACGCTGAGTCCCTCGTAGCCCGCCAGCGCGGGACTGGCGGCGGCCAGCTCCTTGAGCAGCTCCACCTGCTGCCGGTATGGCGAGATGACGCCCACCGAGGGCCGCGGCGCGCCCTCCGGGAGCTCCTCCAGCAGGCGCTCGACCTGCCGGATAAGAAAGGCGGCCTCTTCCGGATTGGCAATGCGCGTCCCCTCCTGCTTCTCCTCGTAGCCGCAGCCGGCCGTATCGATAAAGCGCAGCGGCGCTTGTCCCGGCAAACTGCGCTCCGCCACGGCAGGCGCGGCTTTCAGCCTGCCACCATAAAATTCGCGCGACGAAAAGTTCATGATCAACTCGTGCATGCGGTATTGCTCCTCCAGCAGCACCACGGCCTCGGGGTAGCGCCCGGCGCACTTTTCCAGCAGCGTTCGCTCGAGGCCAGCACGGGCCGCCTCCTGCGACTTGATGGTGGGCGGCAGCTGGCAGTGGTCGCCCGCGAGAACGGCCTTCCGGCCCTTCAGCAGCGGGATCCAGCAGGCCGGCTCAAGGGCCTGGCCGGCCTCGTCGATCACTACGGTATCGTATTTCAGGCCCCGTACCGAGTAGTGGCTCGCGCCCACCAGCGTGGAGGTGATCACCTGGGCGCGGCCAAGGATATCCTGCGCGATGTATTGCTCCGTGCGCTCGATCTCGGCGGCTATGTTGCGGGCCTCGGCAAAGAGCGCTTTGCGCTGCTCGCGCTCTGCCGGCCCGAAGGATCGCTTGTATTTCTGCGCCATGTCGCGGTATTCGGCGGCCTGCCGCTTCATCCGGCGGATCTCCTTCATCTGCGGGTGACCGCTCATCCGCTCGTCGAGCGTGAGGGCCAGCTGCCGCTCCGACACGCGGGCCGGGTTGCCCACGCGCACCACGTTGAGACCTTCGGCGGCAAGACGCTCGCTGAGCAGGTCAACGGCGGCGTTGCTCGGTGCTGTTACCAGTACCGCTCCCTCGCCGCGCTGCGCCAGCAGCCGCACCGCCTGCACGAGCGTGGTTGTTTTCCCTGTGCCCGGGGGGCCATGCACGATGGCCAGCTCGTTGGCCGACAGGATCTTTTGTACCGCTTCGTTCTGCTTTTCGTTCAGCTGCGGCAGCGGCTGGTACGCCAGCTCCGAATGAAAGGTCGGGGCTTCCATCCCCGAGAGCACCCGCGTCAACCGGCCCTCCTCGCGCTGCGCGGCCCGGTCGGGCGCCACTTTGAGCGCGCGCTCCATCTCCTCGTAGCTGTTCTCGTCAAAGAGCAGGTCTACACCGAGCTTGCCGTTGCGGGTCCAGTCGGGGAGCTCGTCGACGCGCAGCGACAGCTTCATCTTGTTGCCGCCGACGTAGGTGATGACCCCTTCGGCGCGGTCGGATTTCGGATCGTGGTTGGAAAAAAGGGCGGCCGAAGCGCCGAAGCGGAACTGGTGCTGGATATCGGTATTCGTCGTTCGCTCCAGCTCCACGCTGAGGTAATCGCCCCGGCCGATCTCGGTGTCGCGGATGGCCACCGGGAACCAGCTGCTCCCCGCGGCGCGGCGGTCGGCGAGCGGCACCGACAGGGCCATCGACTCCCAGCTGCGGCGGTCCTCTTCCTTTTCGAGCCGCAGCAGGCGCTGCAGGTCTTTGAAATAATCCATGGATGTAAAGGTAACCGGGCGCCCGCTGTGGCGGGAAAAACAGCAGCAACCGGCGGGAAAAATAACAGGCAGGTCGCGGCAAAATCCCTTGGAATCGCCCCGGCGCGGGGGCCAACTTCGGGTCATGAAAAACACCATTCTTTTCCTGCTTCCGCTGCTGGCCGCCTGCTCCAAGGGTGGCCGCGCGGATGCCGGACCAGCGCTGACCGGTGCCTGGCAGCAAACCGCCGAGCAGGCGAACGGCCAGAGCCTCTGGAACACCTACTACCACGATCCCTGCGAGCTCGACGACCGCTGGATCTTCGCCGCCGATGGCAGCTACGAGGTAGCCGACAGCGGTATGGCCTGCAACTTCGGCAGCGCGCGCCACGGCAGCTGGCGCCTCGAGAACGGCCACCTTCTCCTTGACAGCATAACCTATGAAATACGCGAGCAGGGCGAGCGGACGCTGACCCTCGAGTGCGAGCGCAGCCGGAACGGCTTCCGGTTTCGCTACCAACTCGGCTTCACCCGGCCATAAAAAAAGTCCCCGCGCTGCGGGGACTTTTTTCGCTCCGGAGGCGGTCCGCCTCAGGGGTTCAATTGCTTTTTCACCTCAACGTCCTGGATGAACTTGCTGACGTCCTCGTCGGCATAGCTTCCGTAGGCGTCAATGAGCGTACCCTTGTGGCCGTCGATGGTTTCGATGGCATACACGATCGACATATCGTCGGGATTGGAAATGCCTTCAAAGCGGTAAAAATTAGCCGTCTTGATATCCTTGGGTTTAAAGGATTTCTTATCATCCATACTGACCAGCTTTCCCTTCTCCACGCGGAACTGGTCTACATAGCCGTCCACGGTGAGCTTGTTGATCAGCGATGCCATGTCGGTCATTTCAGAAGTGCGGTCGTTGGCCTTCATTTCCTTGTCGTTCGGAGTGCCGTCCCAGGTCTTATTGTCCATATCGGTTGTTTAGTGGAACTGCTACCAATTTAATGCCGCCTCACCACTAGCCAACGAGTTCCTCAAAACGGATCGCACCGAGGTAGGGCTCGAGGAGGTCGGTGCTGTGGAAACTGCGGAATTTTTCCACTTCCTCGCTCGGAAGCCGGTAATAGACCTCCACGTAAAACGAATCGAGGCTGTAGAGTGCAATGAGGTAGTCGTCTTCCCGGCGCTCACAGAGGAGCACCCCTTGCTCGCAGATGATATGCGCCTGCACGGGAAGCGAAAGAAGCTTGAATTCAGCGAATTGCATAAGCCGGAGGTTGGTGAGCAATCGGGCAGCCGGGAACCGGGAGACACCTAATCAGGCCCTGCAATAACCGGGCCGCCCGGTTTCACGCGGTTTTCACGCCCGGATTGTTGAGGAATCACCCGTAGATATACGGTATACCCGGACAAAGCACAGCCGGCTGGTACGATTGTGGTGGTATTGCAGCGGATAAATCAAACAATCATGGCCTCTTTCCAGGAACTGATCAATACCGATAAGCCCGTGCTGGTTGACTTCTACGCCGAGTGGTGCGGCCCCTGCAAGATGATGGCCCCCATTCTCCAGGAAACAAAAAGCCAGCTTGGCGACGGGGTGACGATCGTCAAGATCGATATCGACCGCAACCGGCAGGCTGCGGAGTATTATGGCGTTCAGAGTGTTCCGACGCTGATGCTGTTTCGCAAAGGCGCCATCAAATGGCGGCAGTCGGGGGTCGTGCCCGCACCCGCGCTCGCACAGGCGATCCGGCAGTACGGCGGCATGTAAGTTTCGCTCAGAACAGCTGCCGCAGGGCCGCCCGGGCAAAGGGCAGCGCGGGCAGCGTGGCGATGATCGATAACTCCCTTCCGAGGCTGCTCTCGTTGTCGAGAAACTGCAGCACGCGGCGGGGATCGTTTTTTTCAAAAAGATCGCGGAAGATCGCGGCGCCCTCGAGGCTGCGCCGCTGCAGGATGTCGAGCAGCACCGAATCGTAAAAATGAAAGCGGCCTGCCGGCGCGGGCGCATCGAAGGGATGCCCCTTGGCGCCGAGACTGGCGGCGATCGCGGCGCTGTGCTGCTGGATATTGCGGAAGGTATATCCGCTGGAACCCTTTGTGCGCCCCCCGGCGGTACCGAGGTGGACGATGTTGCCGTGCCGCCGCGGAAAGCGGTGGTTCGTCATCGGGATCACCCCGAACTCCTCTTCGAGGATCGTATACTGCGGGATGTCCAGGAACCGGTGGATATAGTCGTCGAGCGCCGCGTCGTAAGCCGCCCGCGGCAGCAGCGCTTCCGTAAAAAGCGTATACTCCACCAGCGCCTGCCGATCACTGAAGGGCAGCACGTACACGAACGACGTTCCCTCGGCCTGCGGCACGCGGAAGTCCATCAGCGTGGCCCGCTTCGGATCGAACACCGGGCCCGGCGCCTCGATCAGCCGACCCTTGAAATGCTGGAGCAGCCAGTGCATCCCCCGCTTCGGCACCGGTCGCTCGTAAATGCTGTTGAATACAAAGCGGCCCCGAACCGACCTTCCGCCCACGCGGATACCGGTGCCTTCGGCTGCCGACGAAAACACTCCCTCGACGCGCCCCTGCACAAAGTGAATACCGGGAAAGCCGGCCGCGGCGTCTTTGCAATAGCGGTAAAAATCCTGCCCGCGGATCAACTTATACTCGTAGGGTGCGATGTTGAGCGTACGGTGAAAGCGGGGCGAAAAAAAATCGAGCAGCGGCCAGCGCCGGTGCACGATGGCCTCGAACGGCCCCGGCTCTTTTTCCCAAAAGCACCAGGTGCGGTCGTTGGCTTCCTTCGCATCAGCATCAACCAGCAGGATCTTCTTCCCCGCCGCTCCGCCGCTTCGGACCAACTGGTACAGCAGGCTCAGCCCCGCGCAACCCGCGCCGGCGAAGAGATAATCATATTCGGGAAGTACATCGGATACCGAAACGGTTTGCATGAAAAGTTTGGGGTTTGGAGTTTGGGGTTTGGAGTTGGCTGGCGCACACTGTCAAAGGTTTGCGTATGGAGGAACTTCAAACTACAAACCCCAATCTCCAAACTGTCTTCTATTCCGGCGCATAGCCTACTTTCTGGGCCTTCATCAACCGCTTGTCGCGCCGCACCTTTTCCCAGTATTTCTTATGCACCATCAGCATGCCGAAGCTTTCGCCGTGTTCCTTGTTCAGGTGCTTGTGGTGCATCTTGTGGGCCCAGCGGATGGCACGCACATAGGTGCTGTTGCTCCGGCTGAACCACTTGAAGCGCTGGTGGATGATGACGTCGTGCACGATGAAGTAGGCGGCGCCGTAGGCCATGATGCCGAAGCCGATGGCGGCCTCCCACCAGATGCCGCGGCTTACGCCGAAACCGATTAGGAGCATGCTGGGTACGGCGAAAATCACGAAGAACAGGTCGTTCTTTTCAAAGAATCCCGGCTCTACCTGGTGATGATCGCGGTGGAGGTACCACAGGAAGCCGTGCATCACGTAGCGATGCGTAAGCCAGGTGATGCCCTCCATGATGAGGAAGGTGGCAAAAAGGACCAATATGAAATACAATACAGTCATTACAATTCGAATGTTTTCTTGTCATCCTGCGCCGGCCCGGAGGAGGCAGCCTGTCCGGTGTAACCGGGTGCCGCGCGCCAGACCTGGTGTACCCGTTCGTAAATAAGGCGGAACCATTGCGTGAACCGCTCCGGGTTATCGCGCAATTCCTGTTCCAGTTCGCTCATGCTTACGTAGCGCACAGCGGCCACTTCGTCAGGATTCAGCGAAAAAATCCCTTCGTACAGCCCCGTGAACACATGATCGAACTCGTGCTCGATGAGCCCGTTCTCTACCTCGGCCCGATAGGTGAACGAGAAGGCTGCCTGGACCGGCACCGTGATCCCGAGCTCCTCGCGCAGGCGGCGCTGTGCGGCTGCGCCGGGCACCTCGCCCGGAAGGGGATGGCTGCAGCAGGCATTGCTCCAGAGCCCGCCGCCGTGGTATTTTCCCGCGGCCCGTTGCTGCAAAAGCATCCGGCCCGCGCTGTCGAACAAAAAAACGCTGAAGGCGCGGTGCAACAGCCCGCGCTCGTGCGCATCCATCTTCCCCGCCGTTCCGAGCGGCTCGTCGCGCTCATTCACCAGCACCACTTGTGGCTCCATCATCATCCGATCATTCGCAGGCGGTTTTTCACACTGGCCCGCAGCACAATGTACGCCTTGTAATAGTTGGGTATCCGGATCCGCTTCTGCAGGATATGCGCGGGCTCCGTGTTTTTGATCTTGCGAAACAGCGAGTAATAATATTTGTACGCAACGTACACCCCGAAGCGCGCTTTCAGCGGCAGCTGCAGGATCCCGTCGTAGGCGGCGCGGAAGTCGGCTTCTATGTCGGCCTCGATCTGCTCCTTGTCGCGGGCGCTGAAGTTGTGGAAGTCGCAGCCCGGGAAATACATCCGCGACAGCACCTGGTAGTCGGCCTGGATGTCGCGGAGAAAATTGACTTTCTGGAAGGCCGCACCCAGCGCACGTGCCGCGCCGCGGAGCCGCTCATACTGGTCGCGCCGGCCCTCGCAGAATACATACAGGCACATGAGTCCCACTACCTCCGCCGATCCGTAGATATACTCCTCGTACCCCTGGCGGTCGTAGGCCTGCTGCGACAGGTCGGAGGCCATGCTCCGGAAGAACGCCTCGATCAGCTCGTGGTCGATGCCGAACTCGTTGACCGTTTGCTGGAACGAGTCGAGGATCGGGTTGAGGCTGATGCGGCGCTCAATGGCGGCAAAAGTTTCGTTGCGGCATTGCTCCAGCAGCAGGATCTTGTCGTGGCCGTGAAAGGT
Source organism: Flaviaestuariibacter terrae (assembly GCF_054777635.1). NCBI lineage: Bacteria > Pseudomonadati > Bacteroidota > Chitinophagia > Chitinophagales > Chitinophagaceae > Flaviaestuariibacter > Flaviaestuariibacter terrae. Next base: position 1,499,492 of record NZ_BAAHAL010000008.1, on the reverse strand, counting down.
GTCGACGATCTCGTCGGCAAGACGCACAAAGCCGTAAATGTTGAAGATGGGCCCGCGCAGGTCGGCGTGCAGGAGGCGGATGGCCGATGAAAACGACGTGCTGTAATTCAGCGTCACCACCCGGCTGCAGTCGCTGCTGGTCTTATGGAAAAGGGCTTCTGTCATAACGTACCGTTGAACTGTTTGACTACTTCTGCCGCTACCACTTCACCGCTGATGAGGCTGGGCGGCACACCCGGCCCCGGCACGGTGAACTGGCCGGTATAAAATAGGTTGGGAACTTTTTTGCTCTGGCAGGAGGGACGGAAGATGGCGGTTTGCAAAAGGGTGTTGGCAAGGCCGTACGCGTTTCCTTTGAACGAGTGGTAGTCGCGTTCGAAATCGCTTACGGAAAATGACTTTTTATAGATGATCGCATCGCGGAGCGGCTCACCGAGGTGGCGCTCGAGCCGCTGCAGGATCAGGTCGAAATAGCGCTCCCGTATTTCTACGGTATCCGAGCCGAGGCCCGCGGCAACGGGAATGAGAAACACGAGGTTCTCGCAGCCTTCAGGGGCCACGGTGGGATCCGTCTTCGAGGAAGCCGACACGTAGAACAGCGGCTCGCTGGGCCACTGCGGGTCGCTGTAGATCTCGCGGGCATGGCGGTCGAATGGCACGTCGAAGAAGAGGGCGTGGTGCGGGAGGTTCGCAACCCGCTTGTTGAGGCCCACGTAATACATCAGGCAGGAAGGCGCCAGCACGCGGCGCTGCCAGTAGGTTTCGCTATAGGTGCGGGCCTCGGGAGGCAGCAGGCTGGTCTCGGTAAAATGGTAGTCGGCGCCGCTGATCACCGCGTCGAACGTATAGGTACCCTTGTCGGTACGCACCTCGGTGGCCGTGCGGTTGCGCACCACGATCTCCCGGGCTTCCTCACCGAGGCGGAACTGCACACCCAGCTCCTCGCAAAGCGACTGCATCGCCGCGACGATGCTCCACATGCCGCCCTCGGGGTACCAGGTGCCGCCGCGGATGTCGGCGTAATTCATCAGGCTGTAGAGGGCCGGCGTGTTTTCGGGGAGGGCACCGAGAAAGAGCACGGGAAATTCCATCAGCTGCCGGAGGCGCTCATTTTTAAAGTGCCGGGCGATGTGCTTTTTGATGGACGTAAAGACATCGAGCCGCAGCACGTTGCGCAGCACATCCCAGTCGAGAAACTCGCTCACGGATCGGCCCGGCTTGTACACGAGACGCTGCATCCCGATGCTGTATTTATGGGCAGCCTCCTTCAGGTAGTGATCGAGGCGCGCGCCGGAACCCGGCTCGATCCTTTCGAAAAGAGCGCGGAAGGCTTCGTAATCGGCGGGAATATCCGTGGAGCCGTCGGCCCAGTACACGCGGTACGAAGGGTCGAGGCGGGTAAGGCTGTAATAGTCGGAAACTTTTTTGCCGAATTGCGCGAAGAAGCGCTCAAAGACATCGGGCATCCAGTACCAGGAAGGGCCCATGTCGAAGGTGAAGCCCTCTTCCTGGAGCCGGCGCGCACGGCCTCCGGCAGTGGCGTTCTTGTCGAGAACGGTCACCGACCAGCCGGCACGCGCCATGAAAGCCGCTGCCGATAACCCGGCAAAGCCGGCGCCGATAACCAGGACGCTTCGTTTCATCGATCAAGTTGTTTTTGAAGCATTTTACGGGCAAAGTGAATGCGGCTCTTGATGGTGCCCAGCGGCTCCTGGAGCGCATCGGCGATCTCCTGGTACTTGTAGCCCTGCAGGTAGAGGAGACACGCTTGCTTAAAAATAACGGGCAAACCGTATAGCGCGGTATTTATTTCCTGCAGGCGGAGACGCCCGTCGGCGCCCATCCGCGGCTCGTCGTTACGGGCAACATAGGCCACCGTGTCGAACACGCCGCGCTTGCGCTCGGCACGCCGGTAGTCGTTGATAAAGATATTGCGCATGATCGTGCTCAGCCAGGCGCGGATATTGGTTCCGGGCTGGTACTTGTCGCGGTGGGCCAGGGCCTTGTACACCGTTTCCTGGTACAGGTCCTGCGCGGCCTCGCGGTCTTTGGTCAGCGTGATGGCAAAGGGTCGGAGGCCTTCGGCGCTATGAACCACCAAGCTGTTAAACTCCTGAATTCCCATCCTGTTTAAACTTTAGTAAATCAAAGTTATACAAAAGACGGGCCCCAAAATTCCTTTTTGTCTAATTTATTTTTTCTAATCTTAAACAAACTGTGCGGTGGGAAAAGGACCCTAGATACCCGATATATACGCCTGTACCTCGGAAAGGGATTTCAGGAGCATCAGGTTGGGATGCAGGCTCCGCGGCTCCTCGTGGGTAACATAGCCGGACAGGAGCACGCGCGACCGGGGCGCGCCGGCGCAAAGGCCATTGAGAAATTTCTGGAATTGCGGCTTGTGGTGAATGGCCGTCAGGTGGAGATAGATGATATCGGGCTCCTTTAGCTGTACCACGTACAGGGCATCGCGGAGCGGCGTGTTGGCGCCGATATAGAGCACGGGCAGTCCCTTGCGGCGGAGGAGGTAGTTTACATAAAGCAGCCCGAGCTCGTGGTGCTCGCCTTCAGGCAGTAGCAGCAGCAGCGGTTTGCCGCCGCGGGCAGCGGGCAGTGCCTCGGTGGCGGCAATCACCTTCTGCCGTATGATATTGGAGACCACATGCTCGTGGGCAGGATTCACCCGCCCCGTTTGCCAGAGGATACCGGTTTTCTCGAGGAAGCGGAATACGAGGTTGCTGATGGTAACCTCGAGTCCATAGTGGGCCAGGTGATGGTCCAGGTGGCGCTCAAAGCCCGCGGCTTCGAGGTCCACCATGCAGCCGATCAGCTCGTTGACCAGGTGCTCCTGGCGGGCTTCGGCGAACTCGAGCTGCAGCACTTCGCGGTGCCGCTGCTCAGCATCCATGCTGTCGATCCGCGAGATCTTGTAGCCATACTTGTTGAGCAGGGCTACAGTAAGAAGGGTCTTGAGTTCCTCGTTGTTATACGTGCGTATGTTGGTAGGCGTGCGCGAAGGGCGCAGGAAGCGGTAGCGCTGCTCCCAGATACGGATCGTATGGGCTTTGATCCCTGTCAGCGTCTCCAGTTCCTTGATCGTGAATCCCATAATGATGGATAATACAAACGAAGCGGGAGAAAGTTCGGATTTATTCCGGGAAATACGTGCGAATGGGATAGGCTGCTAATGGGACAGGCTGCTAATCGGCTACTGGCTGAAGGAAATCAGGCACCCGGGATCCTAAAGCTTGTCGTTCTGAAGGCTGCCCGAGTCCTTGAGCTTTTCGAGCAGCGGCGAGGCGGCGGCCTTCGCGAGTGCGGGGAGGTGTTGCACGTGGTGGATGTCGGTTCCCACAAAGTCGTAAAAGCCTTTGCGGATCATGTTTTCCGCCAGTTCCTTACTCAGCACACCGTAATGCCCGACCAGCGACATGAGGTTAAGCTGGAAATAGCAGCCGTTGTAGCGGAGGTCGTCGAGGTAGCCCGGGTCCTGCTTCAGGTAGATGTAGCGCTCGGGGTGCGCGATAACGGGCGTGTAGTTCTGGAGTTGGAGATCGAACAGCACCGACTTGAATTCGAGGGGCGCCGAGAAGGTGGAAGCTTCCACCAGGATCAGGTTTCCAGGAAGGGTAAGCAGTGGTTTTTGCTCTTTCACCAGGTCGGCGAAATGGCCATCGACAAAGTATTCCGCGGCGGCCTCGATCGGCACATCCATGCCGGCCTCTTTGAGCGCCGTGCGGAGCGTTCCCAGCGCCGACCCGATGGTTTCGGGCGTGTTGGGATACATGTCGGAAAGAATATGAGGGGTGGTATAGAGCTTCTGGTAGCCCATTTCGAGGAGTCCGCGGATCAGCTCGAGGCTGGTCTCCGGGTCGGGGGCGCCATCGTCGATGCCGGGCACCAGGTGCGAGTGCATGTCGGCCTTCAGCCAGGAAAGGTCGACGCGGGGCGCCTTGCGTTTTTTCCAGAAGAACATGGGGCGAAAGTACGATTACAACAGCACGCTCTGCGCGGGGAGGCTGGAGGCCTGCTGCATTTTCGCGACGCGTGCGGTGGAAACAACAACCGTGCGGCGCTTGCGGCGCTGCGCAACGGCGAGGATACCGAGGGGGAAGAGGAAGAGAAGCTTCGACAGCCAGTAGCAGATGCGGTGGAAGCGGGAGGCGTTCGGCGCGGGGTCGGCGTTGATGGCGCCGAGGCGGAACTTCAGGAAGTTGTCGCGGAGCTGGTCATGGTCGCGCACGTTGTTGTAGATGCCGTTGAGATTGGGAGAAGCGGCAATGGCTTCAACACCATCGATGTTGGCCTCCGTGACGTTGGGCTCCACATCAGGGTCGAAGAATACCCAGCGGCCGCCAACGCGTGCCTCGAGGGCAAAGTGGGTGGGGAAAAGAACCTTACGCACATCGATGCCCTTGCGGCGGAACGCGGCCATCATAACGATCGACTGCTGGCTGCAGGCGGCATGGGATGCGCTGAGAATATCATCGGGGAGAACGGCAGCGGCAATATCCTTGCGTACGAGGCCGCTCAGGGCCACCAGCCAGTTGCGCGACAGCTCAGGGCTGCTGTAGCCATGCTGGAAGCGCTCTTCTACCGTGTTGAGAAGTAAGACACCGTAAGCAACACTTCCTTCCTGCACTCCGCTTGTACGCGCCTGCTGGTCCACTACGGTGAGCAGCTGGTCTACGGTACGGGCACGCGCTACAAGGCTCGGGTCGAATTTCTCACCAACATGGCTCTTGTCTCCATACCAGTCGATACGGACCGGTATAAAGTTGAGCCCCAGTAAGATGCACGAAAGCGCGAGGAGTGCTGGAGTGAGAAAATTGGGTTTACTATGTCTTGCCACCAAGTGTCGGTTAGTTTCGTGTAAGCTTCAAAGATAATTTTTTCCGGTCAGTATGGGTAAGTACTTAATATTAAAATTCCTTAATGTTCTTTCCGCATCCTACCGGCGGCCTTTTCCGCGGCTACCCTCGAGCAGCTCGCGGTAATAGCCGGTTGTATTGGCCACCATCGTCTGGAGCGAGAATTTTTCTTCGGCAAAGCGGCGCCCGGCGGCACCCATGGAGGCCCGGAGCTCCTCGTCGTTCACCAGTCGGCCAAGCGCTTCGGCGCCGGCGGCGGCATCTCCTGCCGGTACCAGGAAGCCGGTTACCCCGTCGGCCATCGTATCGGCAACGCCGCCCACGTTGGTAGCCACCACGGGTCGGCCCGCCGCTTCCGCCTCGATGATCGACACCGGTGTGCCTTCGTTGTGCGAGCTGAGGGCAACGATATCAAGACCCGCATAGACTTCGTCCATACGCGTTTGCCAGGAGGTGCAGGTCACAAGTGCCGGCCGGGGATCGTCGGGGTAATAGGTGTAGTCGAGGCCGCGCGCGCGGCAATCCGCTTCCACATTGGCCCGCTCGTCGCCATCGCCGATAAGGAAGAAGCGGAGGCGGCGCCTGGTCGATTTCGCCAGCAGGTCGGCCATCGCGATAAAGAGGGCGTGGTTCTTTACCGGCACGATACGGCCCACCAGCCCGATCAGCAGTTCATCGTCGGCCACGCCATACCGGGCGCGGAAAGCCGCCCGCTTCTCCTCCTGTCCCTGCGCAAAGGGCGCCAGGTCGAGGCCGAGGGGAATGACGCGGATCTTATCGGGCGCGGCCACGCGGAATTCGCCGGCAAGCTCCTCCTTCTGGAGGTCGGAGATGGCAATGATCCCCGAGGAGCGGCGCGCGAGGTAGCGCTCGGCCTGGAGAAACACCTGCGTCTTCAGCGGGGAGAAATAGGAGTGAAATACGTGGCCGTGAAAGGTGTGTACCGTTACGGGAACGTTTGTGGCAAAGGCCGCCAGGCGCCCGAGGGCGCCGCTTTTGGCGGCATGCGTGTGCACGATATCGGGACGGAAGGAGCGCATCAGCTCCTTGAGGCGCTGGTAGGCCGCACGGTCGTCTTTCCAGTTGATGGCGCGGCGCATCTCGGGCACCTCCACGGGCTTGATCCCGAACTGGTCGGTGATGAAGTTTGCATCGAGCTCATGGTCGTCCTTTCCACCGATAACCATCATCGTTTCGAACTCAGGCCGCGAATAATGGGTGAGGTAAGCAGCGATCACAGAAGGCCCGCCAATGATGAGGCGGTTCAGTACACAGAGTACGCGGGGCATGGTTTCGGGAAAAGATAATTTATTGAAATAATATGTTCTGCGCTCGCCCGTTTCGGGACCGGTTCGGTACTTTTGCGCCTTACCGACAAAGAACGCCTGTATGTATTTTATATTTTGGTACGACTATGTAGCACTGCCGGTTTATTTGCTTTTACTCGGCAGCCTGCTGATGTGGTACTTTGGAAAACGGCACCCCCACGAGCCGGAGCTGAAGAAGCTCTATATGCGCGGGATGTTCCTGAAATTCCTGGGCTCCGTCGCCATCGGTCTTATCTACGAGCACTACTACCACGGCATGTACGACGGGCGCGCGTACTTCGATGCGTCGGTGATGCTGAACACCTACTTCCGCAACCACCCGGGCGAGATGCTCCATGTGCTGTTCAATAACCTCGACAGCTTCAACAACACCAACATGGATGGCCTGTCGATGCGCGACGTGCTCCTGTTCCAGAACGAGGCCTTCTTCGTGGCCAAAGTGGCGGCCATTTTCAATTACCTGGCCTTTAATATGTTCCTGCCCAACTCGCTGTTCTTCTGCACCCTGGCGTTCATCGCGGTGTGGAACTTCTTCGTATTCATACGCGAGGAGTTCGGTATCCAGACGCGGCTGGCAGCCTTCTGTACGATCTTCATCCCCTCGGTGATGGTGTGGGACTCTTCGATCTTCAAGGATACGATCACCTTCTCCTCGCTTTGCTGGCTGTTCATCACCGGCTACTATGCCTTCGTAAAGCCGCGGAAAGTGCTGAAAAACCTCCTGGGCTTTTCGCTGGCGGCCTTCCTGATCATCTCGGTAAAGGTGTACATCTTCGCCGCCTTCGTTCCGTTCTTCCTGCTCTTTATCTTCAACTCGTACAAGCACAAGATCCAGAACCCCGCGGTGCGCGTGCTGTCGACGCCCTTTATCCTGGCGGTGGCGCTGGGCGGTGTGGGTCTCTTCCTCCGCAATGCCGACGAGCTCCTCGGACGTTACTCGATGGAGAACGCCCTCGATACAGCCGCCAACACCTACAACTCGATTACGCTTTACGGAGGCGCCGCGGGCTCGGCCTACGACCTCAACGTGGATTTCTCGTCGCCGCTCGGCATCCTCGCGGCCATCCCCGTGGGTATCAACCTGACGCTGTTCCGGCCCTATCCCTGGGAATATGGAAAGATCTTCATCTTCGCCGCTTCCCTCGAGAGTATGGTGCTGCTGTATTTTACGATCAAACTCACATTCAAGGGAGGCATCGGGTCAACGTTCCGGCTTATCGCCAAAACGCCGATCCTGCAGTTCTGCCTCCTGTTCACGTTCCTCTTTGCGTTCATGACCGGTATCGCGGCGGCCAACTTCGGAACGCTGGTGCGCTATAAGATCCCCTGCCTGCCGTTCTACTGCCTGTTCCTCGTATACCTGTACCAGGCGAAGCTGGCCGAAGCGGAGGCTAAGGCGCTTGAACAACAGAATCAATTATCTGAACATATACCGGAGCATTCTTTTTGATCGAGTACAGGTTTTCCACGCGGTCGTGGGCGGCCTGTCCGATTCGGCGGCGCTCCTCCGGGTTATCGAGCAGGTAGCGCAGCTTCTCCAGCCACTCTTCTTTCGTCTTCACGAGGTAGCCCGATACGCCGTCCTGGATCACGCGGTGGTTGGCGCCGAGGCCCGTTGCCACCGTGGGAATGCCCAGGGCCATGTACTGGAGGGCCTTCAGGCCGCTCTTGCCCATCACCCACTGGTCTTCGAGGTGCAGCGGGTACAGCCCGATGTCGAACTGCTGCAGCGTCGGGATCTCCCGCTCGCGGCTCCATTCCACGGCCTCGTAGTCCACGCCGTCGAGGTGATACTGCGTCGATCCCATCACGAGCAGCTTGAAGTCGTGCGTCTTCGCCAGCTCCTGCAGCACGTCGTTGAGCAGGTACAGGTACACGATGGTGCTGTGTGAGCCGCTCCAGCCGAGCACGAGCTTGTGGTCGTTCCGGTAGCGGTTGACCGGCACATAGGTATCGGTGTTGATGGTCGACGAAATATCGGTGGTATGCGGGTTGTACTTGCGTACGAACTCGTCGAGGAAGGGCGTGCAGGTGATGACGTGCTTCGCCTTCTTCATCAGGAATACCGGCTTCTTGCGGCTTTTCAGCATTCCTTTCCACCAGGCGATATGCGAGGCTTCCTTCAGGAACACGAGGTCGTCGATATCGTAGATGATCTTCTTTGCAAACTTGTTGTACAGCCACTCGAAGAGGGCCGGCCGGATTGGCGTGACCCAGAGGTGAATGTACACCGCATCGTACTGGCCGAGGCGGAACAGGTACTTGAGGCGGCGCGCATAGCCACGCAGCAGCGCGGTAAGCTTGCCCAGGTAATGACCCTTCTTGTAAATCACCTTCCAGGCCTCGTCGTCGTAGAAGCAGGTCCATTCGATCTCGTAGCCGGCGGCGCGCATGTGATCGTAGTACTGCTCAAACTTCAGGCGCTGGCTGGGTGCTTTATCATAGGGATAGGGAACAACGAACAAAAGTCTCATGGCTTGGTGGTCTTAATGAGGGCGAATTTTGATTTGAGTTTGAGGAAGGGTTTCTCGAAATAGTTATAGCTCAGGTAAGCCATGATCATCACGAGGGCCAGCGAGCCGATGCCCTCCAGGAGAATAAACGGGTAGAACGAATCGGTGAGGCGGGCGCGCTGCAGCAGCGTGTGCACGATCAGGATGCTGATCAGGTGCAGGCAGTACAGGCCGTAGGTAAAGGTGCCCAGCTTCGAGATGCGCGGGAAGCGCGACAGCTTGAAGAGCGAGTTCTTCGCGAAGCACTGCTCTATGATCACGAGCGCGAATACGGTCGACAGCACCATGCGGTCGACCATCCAGCCGAACGTGCTCGTTTGGAAGATCTCCATGCGGAACAGCAGGATGACGATCACCGCGGCGTAGATCGCAGCGATGGCCGCACGCGGCATTTCAGCGAAGCGGGCCATGAAGCCGCGCTTGGTGAAGGCGAGCCAGGCCGCGGCGCCGCCGATGGCGAAGTCGCCGATAATGGCCAGCGTGTTGATATTGAGCTGAACGCTGTTGATGTCGTTGTCGTACCCGTGGCTCAGGATAAATGCGCGGAAGGCCAGCGACAGGGCCAGCACCGCGCCAAAGAGGTGGAGCTGGAAACGCGCGGGCACAAAGGCCATCAGCAGCGGCCAGAACAGGTAGAACTGCTCCTCCACGGCTACCGACCAGAGGATGGCCAGCACCGAGGCATCGGGGCGGTGCGCGATAAAGTCGAAGTTGGCGAGGAAGGTTACGTAGAACCAGGAGTTGGCGGGCTCCGAAGGCACCTGGCCGAAGTAGGCCTTGAACATCGGGAACAGCACAAAGCCGAAGAACACGCAGAAGAAATAAAGCGGCCAGATGCGGAGCACCCGGCGCACGTAGAAAGCGCCCACGTGGATCCTGCCCGTTTCCTTCTTCTCGGTCAGCAGCAGGTAGGTGATCAGGAAGCCGCTGAGCACGAAGAAGAAATTCACGCCCACGCTACCGTTGATCAGGAAGCGCCGCAGCATGATATAGCGGCTGTCGCCGGTGATCTGCGGGTTGGAGTTGGAGAACGAGTGAAACAGGAACACGCTCAGGAAACAGAAGTACCGGAGCCCGTCGAGGTTGGGAAAATAGACCGCAGGTTTTTTTTGCTCCTTGTTCACGGTTACCGCGGGTTTTGCGGACTCCGCAGTTGGCTGGGATAGGACACTCATTGCGCAAGTAGTTTACGGTATACCTGAAGATACTGATCCGAGCCGTAATGCAGCGAATAGTTCGACAAGTCGTATTGTTTATGTGTAATTGGGTTCTCAGAAAGCCGTTGGGCCGCCTTTTCAAATTCGGCGGGCACGGCGGCCGGCATCAGGTAGCCGCACTGCAGCTCGCGGAAGATCTTTTCGGCGTCGCCCACCTCGCCGTTGGTGACCACCGTTTTGCCCATAGCCAGCATTTCGTACAGCTTGGTGGGCGAGGTGGCCTTTTTGGCAAACGTCGGCGTGATGAAGAAGAGGCCCGCGTTCAGCGTCGAGATGTACAGCGGCATCTCGTTGCGGGCGGCCGAGGTCACCACGACGTCGGCGCGGTCCACGCCGGCGGCCTCCGCGATCCGGAGCACTTCCTCGCGGTCGTTGTTGACCATGAAGAACAGCTTGGCATCAGGCACGCGGGTCTTGATGGTCTTGAAGCACTCCAGCAGCTCCGGCACCATGTAGGCGGTTCCGATGGAGCCCACGTAGCCGAACACGGTAGCGCCCTGCAGGCCCAGCCGCGCGCGGAGCGCCTCGGTCTCGGCCGCCGGGATCGCCTTCGGGTCGAAGAGCGACAGGTCCACGCAGCAGGGGATCACGGTGATGTCTTCGGCGCGGCGCTCGGGGTACATCTCCAGCACCATCCCCTTGGCGCGGTGCGTGAGCGAGATGATATGCTCCGACTTGCGGAACAGGTTACGCTCGAAGTAGCGGAGCACGGAAAGCACGGCGCGGTGGGTGAACTTGCCGCGGTTGATGCGGCCCGTTTCCACGTTGGCGTCGATCCAGAAGTCGCGCTTGTCGAAAATGAGCTTGGGGCGGTACAGCGACCGCACCAGCAGCCCGATGCTCGACGCAAAGTAGCTGCGGCAATGCACGATGGCGTAGCGGTGCTTCCGCGTAACGCTCACGGCGGTGCCTACGAACTTGAGGAAGTCCCAGATCTTGTAAAAGATGTTGCGCCCAAGCGTGAAGTCGAGGCGGTGCCACACGATGCCGTGGCGGTCGAGGAGCTCCTGCACCTTCCGGATCTTCTCGGTGTTGGCGCGCTTCTCGAAGGAAAGTATATGAAAGCGCATACCGCGCTCGCTGGAGGCAATGATATACGGGAGTACCTGCGCCTGGCCGATATGGTCGGTGAGGCCGTCGTAGGTGAGGTAAAGGATGGTCTGTTCTTGTTTCTTCATGGTTGCAATACGGCTTCGATCATAGCCTCCCACTTCTGGCGGGTCTTCTCGGTGTCAAAATCGCGGGCGCGGGCGCGGGCGCCCTCTTTTATTTTTTCGATGCGGTCTTCGTCGGCGGCAAGCAGCGACTCGATGGTCTCCTTCCAGGCCGCGATCGTGGCGGGGTGGCCCGCCTCGGGGATCGGCATCAGGAATCCCGCGCTGGTGGCCTCCACCGTTGTGCGCGGGTGCTCGGGATCGTATGGTTTTGCGCCTTCCATCACTTCCGAAATGCCGCCGTTGGGACAGTCGCTTACCAGCGCCGGCACAGCGCAGGCGAAGGCCTCGAGCAGCGCAAGCGGAAGCCCCTCCCCTTTTGTCGGGAACAGGAACAGCGCGGCACGGCTGATGATATTGTGGATGTTCTGCTGGAAATTCAGGAAGTAGAAATGCGCGGTCTCGTCGAAGTCGGCGTCTTCCACCTGGCTGTAGCGCAGGCCCGCGTCGGTCACGGCGCGGCGCACGCTCGCGGCTTCCTCGCCCTCGCCGATGATGAGGAACTTCGTTCCTTCCTGGTCGCGGAGGCTCTTGAAGATCGGCGCCAGGGCGGCCGTGTTCTTGATGGCCGCGAGGCGGTTGGCGGCCACGCACACGCGGTAGCGGGCAAACGGCCCCTCGAGCTTCGCCGGGAGGGCTTCCCGGAGGTTCTTCTCCACGCGGCCGATCTCCACCGGGTTCTGCATCACCTCGAGCTTGTCGCGGCGTATCCGGAAAAAGTCGACGAGCTCCGGGATGAGGTTGGCGCCGCCCACGATCACCTTGTCGAAGCTGTTGTACACGCGCGTCACAAGTGGCCGGAGCTTCACCATGAGCGCGTTCTGCGGGTTGTTGAGGATGTTGATCTGGATAAGGCACATCCGGCGGTCCTTTCCCGTGAGGGCGTTCATCCAGTCGACGGGCCACAGCGAGCTGATGGTCAGGTCGCTGCGGAGCTCTTTTTTGAGGCCCGCGAGGCGGCTGATCTTGCGGTAGTAGTTGCCGATCTTCCGGAAGCCGCCGGCATACCCGATGTCGAGGGTGCCGGTGCGGATCCCTTCGAGCTGCGGGGCCGGGTAGGAATTGTGGATCGCATAGAGCGACACCCGGTAGCGGCTGCTTTCGTGCAGCAGCTGCGCGAGCATGAGTGCAACGCGCTCGGCGCCGCCCTGCCCGAAGTGCTCCACGAGGACGAGAATATTTTTACGATCCGTATGCTCCATTCAGGAAAAGAAGTTGGGTTAATTCGCTTGTTGCAGGTAGGTCTTCATCCAGGCCAGCGTCCGGTCGAGGCCTTCGGCGAGGTCTACCTGTGGACGCCAGCCGTTCAAGCCGGCGAGTGCGCCGTGATCGAGCACGTTGTAGTGCACGTCGAAGGGGCGGTTCGGCAGGTTCAGCACCGCGAAGGGCTGGATGCCGTCGAGGCCGCGCAGCTGCTCCACCACCTCGTTGATGGTGTAGCCGCTTCCGTAGCCCACGTTATACACGGTGCCGTTGACGCCATGATCGAGCACGTCTTTCACGGCCGCGCAGAAATCGGTGAGGTACAGGTAGTCGCGCACATGCGTGCCGTCGCCGAAGATGGGCACGTCGGCGCCCTTCAGCCCGTTGGCCATGGCCGTGGCGATAAAGCCCTGCCCGCGGTAGGGCCGCTGCCCCGGGCCGTAGATATTCGAAGGACGGATGATATGCACGTTGAGCCCGTAGATCGCCTGGTACATCAGCACGTAGCGCTCGGAGGTGAGCTTCGTGATGCCGTAGGGCGAAAGCGGTACGTTGGGATGCGTTTCCGCGATGGGCTGCTGTACGCTGTTGCCGTACACGGTACCGCCGGATGATACATAGAGATAGCTCATCCCCGGCACCTTGCGCACGATCTCCAGGTGATGGATCACGGTGTACAGGTTTTCGGAGAAGTCGGATATCGGGTTGTCGAAGCTCGATTTCGGCACCGTGTTGTACGAGAAGTCGACCAGCTTGCCGACCTCCTCGCTGAGCAGGATCTCCGCCACGCGGTCAACGCTCAAGGTGGCGATGGAATGGTAGATCTCGTTGTCACGCAGCGGCCCGATCTCCATGCTCCGCCCCATGATCACGATCTTGTCGTACCGGTCATGAAACTGCTCGCGAAACGAGGTTCCGAGAAAGCCGCCGCCGCCGATAAGTGCAATATTGCCCGCTTTAGCCATAATCAATTCAAAAAGGTTGAAGGGTTCAGGAGGTTTAGAAGGTTCAAAAAAATTGAGATCCGGAACTACCGTCCTGAACCTTTTCTTACGCTTTATTCTCCTCCAGCCACCAGTGCAGCACTGTGAGCAACCATACACGGAAGTAGGAAGAATCTTCTCCCTTGTTATAAAATCGATCTTTCAGGGCCAGCGCCGGCGCCGCGTTGACGATGCCGTGCTTGTCGAGCACCGCCTTCGTGAGGTATTGCTCCACCAGCGGGCGCAGCTCCGCGCGGAGGGCTTTGTCGAGGGCAATTCCAAAGCCCCACTTGGGCCGGTCGAAGTACGAGGCCGGCACCAGGTCGTAGAGCACCTGCTTGAGCAGGTATTTCCGCTCGCCGCCTTTTTCCTTGAGGCTCTCGTGGAGGTTGAGCGAAAACTTCAGCACCTCGAGGTCGAGCAGGGGCACGCGCGTTTCGAGCGAGTACTTCATCGAGGCGCGGTCCACCTTCACCAGCAGGTCATCCTGCAGGTAATAGGCCAGGTCCCAGAACGATTGCTTCTCGCGGACGCTCAGCGGGCGCGGGCTTTCCACGTCGCGGTTGAGACCGTCGAAAGAATACCCGTTATAGGTGAGCAGCTCCTTCAGCTCGCGGCTGTGGAAGTAATCCTGCCCGTAGATATGGCTTTTGAGGACGCGGTCGTTCTCGTAACCGAGCATGCGGCCGGCCTTCTTGTAATAATCGGGTGCCAGCCGGCTTGCCGCATGGAGCGGCTTGCGCAGGGCGCGCAGCAGCGGGTTTTCGAGGCGCTGCGCCCAGGTGTAGGTGCCGTAGCCGTAAAACTGCTCGTCACCACCGTCGCCGCTGAGGGCCACGGTCACGTGCTTGCGCGCCAGCTTGCTTACCAGCATCGTCGGGAATGCCGACGTGTCGCCGAAGGGCTCGTCGTACACACCCAGCAGGTCGGGCACCATATCGAGGATGTCGCTCTGGCGGATGGGCAGCTCGTAGTGCTCCGTGCCGAGGTACCTGGCGATCGCCGCCGCGTAGGGCGCCTCGTTCACCTTGCCATCGAGCACGGCGATGGAGAAGGTCTTGATCTTCGTGTCGGAGGTCTTCGCCGCGATCGCCGTTACCAGCGAGCTGTCGATACCGCCGCTCAGGAAGGTGCCGGAGGGCACGTCCGAGATAAGCTGGCGCTCCACGGCGCCGAAGAGGATCTTCGTCAGCTCGCTCTTGGCCTCGGCTTCGTTGGTAACGGTGCCGGGACGGATATACTGCTCCACTTTCCAGAAGGCGCGGATGTCGGACAGCTCCGGCTTCCCGTTGGCCAGCGATACCTCCACGTAATGCCCCGAAGGGAACTTGTAGACATCCTGGTAAATGGTCAGCGGCACCGGGATATAAGCGAGGTGCAGGAAATACGGGATGGCCCCGCGGTTGACCTGCAGGCCCGGGAATAATTTCTTCAGCGACTTCAGCTCCGAGGAAAAGGCAAAGGAGCTTCCGTCGTAGTAATAAAAGAGGGGCTTGATGCCGACCGGGTCGCGGGCCAGCGTGAGCTTCTGCGTTTGCTTGTCGAAGATGCCCACGGCAAACATGCCATTGAGCCAGGCAAAGCTTTCGGCACCAAAGCGCACGAAGAGCTCCAGCACTACTTCGGAGTCGCCGTGGGTTTTCCAGGCGTGCCCGGGAAGCTTGTTGCGCAGCTCCTGGAAGTTGTACACCTCGCCGTTGTAGACCATCACGTAGCGGCCGTCGGCCGAGTACATCGGCTGGTGCGCGCCTTCGGAAAGGTCGATGATCGAGAGACGGCGGTGGCCGAGGCCGATGCCGCAGTCCTCAAAGAAATAGCCGCCCGCGTCGGGGCCCCGGTGCTCCAGCACGTCGGTTGCTTCCTGCAATTGCGGAAGGGTACTTCCCTGGGTAAAAAATCCGGCTATGCCGCACATAGGTGTCTGTTGAATGAGGTTACAAAAACGCCGGCGCAGGGCCGGCGGGCGTTACGTTGCGGGCACCGCGCCGATAGCATCGAGTACAACTGCGATCTTGCTGTTCCACGATACATGGTCATCGGCATAGGCGCGGATCCGGGCGTTGACACCGGGCTCTGCATATACGCGCTGGGCAAAGGCAACGATGTCGGCGATGTCCAGCGGCTCCTCGTTGCCGGGCACGTATTTCACGTAGGGCAGCTCCGGCGGCATGTCCTTGTCGGGCGTCGACACCACGATGGGAAGGCCGCGGGCGAAGTACTCGCGGTTTTTCAGCGAGCTCGAGTTGGTGATGCCGATGCGGTGGAAGCCAAGCGTGCCGATGGCGACGTGGTTGCGCGCATAGATGGCATCGAGCTCGGCGCCGCCCTTGAAGTTGTGAAAGGTCACGTACTGCTGCACGCCGAGCGATTCGGTCAGCCCCTTCACTTTTTCAAACTCGGGGCCGTTGCCCACCACGTCGAAGTGGATCTCGGGGCCTTTGCCCGACTGGATATACGCCGGAAGTCCGGCGATAAATCGCTCATAGGCGTGCCACTTCTTGAGGCTCGACACGCACACGAAGTTGATCCGCTTGCTTACATCGGGGTTGGGCTGCACCACGGGAATGCCCTTCAGGTCGATGCCGTTGTCGATGGGAATATTCGGAACACCATCCACGTCCTTCTGACCGCAGTAGGTGATCACGTAGTTGGCGAAGCGGTGTGCCTTCTTCTCCTGGCCTTTATTCAGCCGGTACATTTTGAGTTGCCGCGGGGTCAGCTCGTTCTCGAACGGGTAGGCTCCATACTCGATGATGAACGTGCAGCGGGGCAGCGCCGTTTTGACCGAGGCCACGAACGACGCGATAAACGGCTGTATCAGCGGCAGGCGGGCCCATACGAAGTCGTAGCCCTTCTTGGCGGCATAGCGCGCCATCACGCCCCAGGAGCGGATATGCAGCTGGTAGGCACGCAGGTATTTGTTCGAAGAAAAAGCCATTACCTGCTCGTCGCCGTTGTAGATGCCGGTGGTGCGGAATTTGAGCGCATCCACGGGCACGCCGTGGGCCAGGAAGGCCTTGTGTATGCCTTCGTTCTTCACCACGATCCCATCGGTTTTGCCGATGTCGGTGTAGATGGGAAAAATCAGTAAGCCTTTTTTCATGAAAGAGGTTGCGGTTGCGCGGGCGCTTAGGCCTGCTGGCCGTTGAGGTGTTTGTAAATGATCCCGGTGATCTCCTCGGCCGCATGCCCGTCGCCATAGAGGTCGCGGAAAGCGACCTCGCGCGGGGTACCGGCGATCGACAGGATCTCTTCGAGGTTGTCGAACACCAGCGTGTTGCAGCCGCCCTCGAGGGTCTCGACCCACTCGGTCTCGGAGCGCACGGTGATGCAGGGAACCCGCAGCATGTATGCTTCCTTCTGGATGCCGCCCGAATCGGTCACCACGTAGCGGGCACCCGACTGGTACGACAGGCAGGCCTCGTAGCCCACGGGCTCCACGAAGCGGATATTGCTGTATTGCTCCATGTCCACGCCCCATTTGCGCAGGTTGTTGGCCGTGCGCGGGTGGATGGGGAACACCACCGGTGCGGGCAGGCGGTTCATCACGCTAAGGATCGTGGTAAGACGCTGCTGGTCGTCGGTATTATAAGGACGGTGCAGGGTGGCGAAGTAATAGTCACCCTCGTGCAGGCGCTTCAGGAAGGGGCGCATCAGGTTGAGCGTATCGCACATGACGTCGCCGGTGCGGTATACGCCTTTGCGGATGCCTTCGTTGGCCAGGTTTTCAACGGCCACGGGCGTCGGGGCAAACAGCAGCTCCGACATATGGTCGGTGAGGATGCGGTTCACTTCCTCGGGCATCTGCCGGTTGAAGGAGCGCAGGCCCGCCTCGATGTGCACGATGGGGATATGCAGCTTGGCCGCCGCGAGGGCGCCGGCGAGCGTCGAGTTGGTATCGCCGTACACTAGCAGGGCGGCGGGCTTCTCCTTGAGGAGAATCTCCTCGATCTGCTGCAGCATGAGGCCCGTCTGGGCGCCGTGCAGCGATGCCTTGCCGATGTCGAGCAGGTACTCGGGGCGCGGGATCTTCAGCTCGTTGAAGAAGATGTCGCTCATCTTCTCATCGTAGTGCTGGCCCGTGTGCACGGAGATCGACTCAAAGCGCTTCGAAAGAGCCAGCGATACAGGCGCGTGCTTGATGAATTGCGGCCGGGCGCCGATGATGGAAACGATTTTGCTGGGCATTATTTCTTCTTGAGGAACGCTTTGGTCAGTTTGGAAAGGATGGCGTGCAGCCTGGCTTCTTCCTTGAATTCGCTGTGCTGGCGGATGGGGCCCTGGAGGCAGGCATCGAATTCGTCGGGCGTGAAGTCCAGCTTTTTCGATACGTAGTTATAATCCTCTTCCATCAGCTTCAGGTCGTAGGGCGGCTTGGCGAGCTCCTCGAGTGCCTCGGCGCGGGTCATCTGGCCCGAGCAGATCAGCGTGCTGAGGTGCGCCTTGCGCTTGTCGATGGCGAAGCGCGTGGGCAGGATGTAGCCCTGGTAAAAGCGCGTGAACACGTTTTCGAAGTGCTTGCCGCCATAATCGATCCAGCCTACTTTCTCAATGAGCTCCTTCTTGGATTGCGTCTTGTCGTAATCGAAGAAGTTGAGCGGCGTAAACGAGCGCAGGTTGAAAATGCGGTCGTAGTAGATACGCTGCCACAGTCCGAGCTTCGGCAGGTTCTTGATCTTGCGGCCGGGACCGTACTGGCTGTAGATATCCTGCAGGTTCATGAGGTCGAACTTGCGGTTGTAGTTCCAGGTGCGCGGCAGGATGGCCTCCGACTGCACGTTGAAACCTTTCAGGACATACTTGATGTTGAATTTCTTGCAGACCATGTTGAGGGCCGCGAAGATGAGGTGATCGGCAGGCACGTCGAGGTCGAGCACGCCGGCCTTGAAGTAGGCGCGCTGCAGCTGCTTGAAGTCCTCCCAGTTCATCACGTAGGTATACAGCTCGAAGCCGGCATACTTGAGCGTCTGCTCGATGTTCTGCACGGCGAGCTCGAGGTTCCAGCCGTAGTCGAAGTGCACCACCAGCGGGTTGAGGCCCCACTCCTTCGCCTTGTATACGAGGTAGGTGCTGTCTACACCACCGGAGAGGCCGATAATGCTGTCGTACTTGCCTTTCTTGTTGGCCTTCAGCTCGGCGATCATCGCGTCGAGGTGCTGCTTGCCTTCGTCGCCGAGAAACAGGTTCTTCCTGGCTACTTCGTCGTAGAGGTAGTAATAGTTGGAAACACCGTTCTCGTCAAACGTGATATCGGGGTCGGCGATGGTATCCATCACCGTCTTGCTGCACTGCTGGTACGGGCGGCCGAAGTTGGCACGGGGGTCCTGCTTCAGCTGCGCTTCGTTATAGGTCCATTGAAACATAAAGGGACGTTTCGGTTAATGTCGTTTGCGTGGTTAGGGTTATGAAAAGCTGCCGCGGCTCAGGAAACCGGGTTGCTGGCGAAATGAAGCTTGGCCTTCAGCTCGGCGTAGGGCGGGTATGAGATCAGCACGGCGTTGTGCGGCCGCTGGAATACGAACATGGAGCCGGCAGCAACAGCCGATGCGCCGCGGGCAACGGCCTTCTGGAAGTCTTCCACCGAGCCGGCACCGCCACAGGCGATCACCGGGAGGCTCACCGCTGCCGCCACTTTCTCGAGCGTCTCGAGATCGTAGCCGCCATAGGTGCCGTCGCGGTCGATGGAGTTGAGGAAGATCTCACCGGCGCCAAGGCTTTCGGCCTGCTTTGCCAGCTCAAGGGGCGAGCGCTTTACCGCTTCGGTTCCGTTGAGTGTATACACGCTGCTCTTTCCGAGCCAGTTGTTCTTGTAGTCGATGCTCACCACCACGGCCTGGTTGCCGTAGCGCTTGGCAATGTCGGTGATCAGCTGCGGGTTGGTGACCGCCGAATAATTGAGCACGATCTTCTCCACGCCGTTGTAAAACAGCTTCTCGGCCTGCTCCATGCTGGTAACCCCGCCGCCATAGGCCACGGGCATGAAGGCCTCGCTCACGATGTCGGCAACGAGCTGGATATCGGGGCCCTTCTTCGCCTTCGAGTTCGAGATGTTGAGGATGCAGATCTCGTCCACTTCCTTGTCGTTGAAGATCTTCACCGCGTTGATGGGATCGCCGACGTACTTGTAGTTCTTGAACTTTACGGATTTTACCAGCCCTCCTTCGTGGATCAGGAGCACCGGGATAACACGGATTCTTCTCGTCATAAACGGGCAAAGTTTTCCAAAAGCTTCAGTCCGAATTTGTGGCTCTTCTCGGGGTGGAACTGAACGCCCATGATATTGTCGCGCTGGATACCGGCCGCAAAGGCGTGGCCGTAGCGCGCCATGCAAAGCTTGTTCTCTTCTTTCTTCGGCTTCAGGTAGAAGGAGTGCACGAAATAAAACCGCGGCTCCTCGTACATACCCGCAAAAAGCGGGTGCGGCGTGAAGTCGATCTCCGACCAGCCCATATGCGGGATGGGGAGGCGCTCCGCCAGCTTGTCGACCTCGAAGCGCACGGTGTCGGCGTCGATCCAGCCGAGACCGGGATCGGCACCTTCTTCGGAGCCGTTGGTCAGCAGCTGCGCGCCCAGGCAGATACCCAGCACGGGCACCTTTTCCTCGAGCGCCTTGCGGTTCAGCTCCTCGTAAGCCGGCGAGGCCTTGAGCTTGCGCATTCCGTAATCGAAATGACCCACGCCGGGGAGGATGATCCGGTCGGCGCGGCGCAGCACTTCGGGGTCGCCGGTGATGACCGCGTCGGGGACGCCCGCCTTCTTCAACATGTTCTTGACCGACAACAGATTGCCGATCCCGTAGTCAATAATGGCGATCATATTTGTTAGGGTTAGCCAACGACCTCCGGGGCCGCTTCGGGCACCGGTCTTGCAGCAACGAGCCGCTTTTGGGTGGCAAACTTTAAAGATAAATAGAAATAAGGCAGGTATATCAGCGAGTACGACAGCGAATAACCCAGCAGGGAATAGAAGATGCTGTGGTACACGAGGAAGCCGATGTAGAAGGGCAGCGCCGTCAGAAACAGCATCGCGATGTGGATGAAGAAATCCACCCGCTGCTTCTGCGCGATGAAGAAGGTGATCGTCATCGGGCTCACAATAAACTTGAGGCAGAACAGCGGCGCCAGCAGCTGCGCATAGTGGCCGGCTTCGGTCCACTCCTTGCCCAGCACGAACGAAAAGAGCTGCGGCCCGAAGAAGAACAGCACCAGGAAGGGCACGATGCCCGCCGCGGCGAGTGTGCCGGCCGTTTTCAGGAAGATGGGGCGGCAGCTGCCGTTGATCCGGTAGTCGTCGGCCGCGCGCTGGCGGAACACTTCCGAGATCGAGGAGCTCACGAACGTGAGCGGGATGCCCAGCACACGGTTGGTCATGCTGAAATAACCCGCCTCGGTAGCCGTGGGCAGAAATCGCTTCAGCATAAATACCGGCAGCTGGTTCGTTACGATGTTGATCATCTCCGAAGGGAGCGTGTAGATCGGGAACGAGCGGTACTCGTGGGCCACCGAGCGCAGCGCCGCCCAGTTGGGGCGAAGCGGGAAGCGCGCGTAGCCCTGGCTGCGGTAAAACAGCAGGCCCGTGCCGATCAGCTGGCCGAGCCCGGTGCCGAGAATAAGTCCCTTGGCGCTGTGGTCGATGAGCACTGCCCAGAGCAGCATGCAAACGAGCGTCACGCTTGCCGTCACAATGCGGTTGATCGAAATGTAGCGGTAGGCCTTGTTGCGGTTCATCCAGGCAAACAAGGTTTCGTTGGCCGCCAGCACACCCGAAAACAGCGGCAGGAGCAACAGGTAGTTGCCCAGCTCCGTCAGGTGCAGCATACGGAGCAGCGGGCCGCTCAATAAGTAGAACACGATGGTGAGTACCACCGTAAACGCAGCGCAGAGCCAGAGGCAAAGCTGCACCACGCGGTACGACTTCTGCTCGTCCTCCCCCACCATGATGGCGAAGGGATACTTCAGCGTGAACAGGTACTGCAGGATATAGGCCGAGGCTATGAACACGCCCGACAGGCCGAACTCCGCGGGCATATAAATGCGCGAGAGCACCGGCGTGGCAGCAATGAGCAGGAATTGCGCGAAGACAGTCCCCATCATGATGATGAGCGTGTTCTTCGAGAAGTCCGAGCCCCGGAATTTCCGCAGGATCCTAGCTAGCATCCGTCTCCTTGTAGATTCGTTCGATAATGTCGACCACCTTCAGGCCCTCGAGGGCGTTGGTGGTTATGGTAGCGCGGCCCTGGAGCACGTCGATCACGTTATCGATCACGTAGTGGTGGTTCTGCGCCGATCCTTTATAGGCGCCGTAGTCGTTGCCCGGGTTGGTGGGCGCGAGCTCCGGCATCTCGTAATCTTTTACATGGCAGTATTCCACCTTGTCCATATACTGGCCGCCGACTTTGATGCAGCCGTTCTGGGCAATGATGGTCATGCTGCTTTCGAGGTTGCGGTCCCACACGGAGGTGGAGAAGTTCAGCACACCCTGGCCGCCGTTGACGAAGTCGAAGCTCACGATGCCGCTGTCCTCAAACTCGGTAAGGTGCTGGTGGTTGTGGTCGGCGAGGCGGCCGCTGATGCGCTCGATGTCGCCGAAGAGCCAGTACATGAGGTCGATGAAGTGCGAGAACTGCGTGAACAGCGTTCCGCCGTCCAGGTCTTTCTTGCCATGCCAGCTGTCGGCCTTGTAATAGCGCTCGTCGCGGTTCCAGTAGCAGCTAAGCTGCACCAGGTAAATGTCGCCGAGGCGGCCCGAGTCGACCATTTCTTTTACCCATACCGACGGCGGTGAGTAGCGGTTCTGCATCACGGCAAACACGTGGCGGTGCACGTTGAGCGCCTTGTAGATCACCTTCTCGGCGTCGGTGCGGCGGAGGGCCATCGGCTTTTCCACCACCACGTGCTTCTTGTGGTCGAGCGCCTTGAGGGCGTGGTCGGCATGAAAGCCGTTGGGCGTGGCGATATTGATCACATCCACCTCGATGCCCGAGTCGAAAAAGGCTTCGAGGGACGTGAACACAGGAACATTATACTTGTCGATACCGAGTGCGACGGGCTCCTTGATATCGATCAGGGCTACCAGCTCGCTTTCCTCGTTGCGCGCGATCATCTCGGCGTGACGCTTCCCGATATGGCCGCAGCCGATAACGGCAAAGCGGATCTTTTTTTCTGACATGAATTCGTTTATGGGTCTATGGGTTCTATGGTTAATGGCAGCGTGTGTTGCGCTGCGGGGCTTATCCTACTTTGCGTACGGTTCCGTCTTTCAGCTCGTACGACTCGCCGCTCTCTTCGCACTTCGCGGCACCGCTGGCGTCGAACTTCAGCTTGTGGCCGAACTCGCTCATCCAGCCGGTCTGGCGGGCCGGGTTGCCCACTACCAGCGCATACGCCGGCACGGGCTTCGTAACCACGGCGCCGGCGCCGATAAAGGCAAACACGCCGATCTCGTTGCCGCACACAATGGTGGCATTGGCACCGATCGAGGCTCCGCGGCGCACCAGCGTCTGCTTGTACTCGCTCTTGCGGCTGACGGCGCTGCGCGGGTTGATGACGTTGGTGAACACCATCGACGGACCGAGAAAAACATCGTCCTCGCAGATGACGCCTTCGTAGATCGAAACGTTGTTCTGCACACGCACGTTCTCGCCTAGAGTCACCTTCGGGCTTACGACCACGTTCTGGCCGATGTTGCAGCCCGCGCCGATAACGCAGCCGGGCATGATGTGGCTGAAGTGCCAGATCTTGACTCCGGCGCCGATCGTGCAGCCCTCGTCTACAATGGCAGACGGGTGGGCATAGTATAATTGCTCGCTCATTTGTTGCTCATTTTTAAAACCTGGTGGAGGTAGGCACCGTAGCCGCTTTTGATGAGCGCGTCGGCCTGCGCCGCCAGCTCCCCGGCCGAGATGTAGCCCATGCGGTAGGCCACTTCCTCGATGCAGCCGATCTTGGTACCCTGTCGCTTTTCGATCACGCGAACAAACTCGCTCGCGTCGTTGAGCGAGTCGAAGGTGCCCGTGTCGAGCCAGGCGGTACCGCGCTGGAGCACCGACACCTTGAGGCGGCCGCGCTTCAGGTATTCCTTGTTCACATCGGTGATCTCGTACTCGCCGCGGGCCGAAGGCGCCAGGTCGCGGGCGATCTGCAGCACGTCGTTATCGTAGAAATACAGTCCTGGAACGGCGTAGTTGCTTTTCGGCTGCGCCGGCTTCTCCTCGATCGAGAGCACGTTCTGCTCGCCGTCGAAATCGACCACGCCGTAGCGCTCCGGGTCGCTCACCGCGTAGGCGAACACGTACGCGCCCTCCACGTCGTTGAGCTCCTGCAGCTGGCGGCCAAGACCCGCGCCGAAGAAGATATTGTCACCCAGCACCAGCGCCACCTTGTCGTCGCCAACAAAATCGGCACCGATCACGAAGGCCTGCGCAAGGCCGTTGGGCACTTCCTGCACGGCGTACTCGAAGCGGCAGCCAACATGGCTTCCGTCGCCCAGCAGCCGCTTGAACTGGCTGTTGTCTTCGGGCGTGGTGATGATCAGCACCTCGCGGATGCCGGCCATCATCAGGATCGACAGCGGGTAATACACCATCGGCTTGTCGTAGATGGGCATCAACTGTTTCGAGATCGCCTTCGTGATGGGGTAAAGCCGGGTGCCACTGCCCCCGGCGAGAATAATTCCTTTCATGGAAAAGCAGTTATTTAGTTTATGGCCCTGGGTCTTTTGCTAAGGCTGAAGCCGGCATCAGCCGGCTAAACACTCCATCCCGAAGCATCGGGACGCAAAAAATTCCAAACTGTTTTATCGGCCTGCGTACATTCCTTCGTAATAGCTCTTGTAAGCGCCGCTCGTTACGTTCGAGAGCCACTCTTCGTTGGCCAGGTACCAGTCGATGGTCAGCGCAAGGCCTTCCTCGAAGGTTACGCTCGGCTTCCAGCCCAGCTCGCGGTTGATCTTCGACGCGTCGATGGCATAGCGCAGGTCGTGACCGGGACGGTCTTTGACGAAGGTGATGAGCCCTTCGCTGGTGCCGGCGGGGCGGCCCAGCTTCTCGTCCATCTGGCGGCACAGCAGCTTCACCAGGTCGATGTTCTGCCACTCGTTGAAGCCGCCGATATTGTAGGTATCGCCGTTCTTGCCCTGGTGGTACACGAGGTCGATGGCCACCGCGTGGTCTTTCACGAAGAGCCAGTCGCGGGTATACTTGCCGTCGCCGTAAACCGGCAGCGGCTTGTTATGAATGATGTTGTGGATGCACAGCGGGATCAGCTTCTCGGGGAAGTGGTTCGGACCGTAGTTGTTCGAGCAGTTCGTGATCACCACCGGCAGGCCGTAGGTATCGTGGTACGCCCGTACAAAATGGTCGGACGATGCCTTCGAAGCGGAGTACGGCGAGTGCGGGTCGTAAGCCGTTTCTTCGGTAAACAGGCCCGTGGCGCCGAGCGCACCGTATACCTCGTCGGTCGAGATATGGTAAAAACGCTTGCCTTCGAAATCACCCTTCCAGAGCTCGCGGGCCGCGTTGAGCAGCGTCACGGTGCCGATCACGTTCGTATACACGAAGTCGAGCGGCGACGCGATGGAACGGTCTACGTGCGACTCAGCTGCCAGGTGGATAACCCCGTCGGGACGGTATTGCGCGAACAATTCCTGGATGCGGGCCACATCCACGATGTCGGCCTTCTCGAACACGTAGTTCGGTGCGTCCTGGATGTCGGCGAGGTTCTCGAGGTTGCCGGCATACGTCAGCGCGTCGAGGTTCACGATCCGGTAGTCCGGGTATTTCGTTACGAAAAGGCGAACGACATGCGACCCGATGAATCCGGCGCCGCCTGTGATGAAGAGGGTCTTGTTCATACCGAGTAAGAGTAATTGTGCTGTTGGCGGTACCAGGTAAAGGCGACTTTGAGGCCTTCGCGCACCGACATGGCCGGGGCGTAGCCCAGCAGGGTACGCGCCTTGCTGATGTCGGCAAGGCTGTGGCGCACGTCGCCGGCGCGCTCGGGGCCGTAAGCCGGGGCGAGGTCGGAGCCGGCGATTCCCTTGATGGTCTCGAAAAGCTCGTTGAGCGTCGTGCGTTCGCCGTAAGCAATATTGTACACCTGGTTGAGGGCATCGGCGTTGTCGGTAAACAGCGCGCAGATGTTGGCGTGCACGGCGTTGCTCACGTAGGTGAAGTCGCGGCTTGTTTCCCCGTCACCGTTGATCTTCGGCGGCTCGTTGTCGAGCACGGCCTTCATGAACAGCGGGATGACGGCGGCATAGGCGCCGTTGGGATCCTGCCGCGGACCGAATACGTTGAAATAGCGAAGCCCTACATACGCGGTGCCGTATACATCGGCATACACGCGGGCGTAGAGCTCGTTCACGTACTTGGTAACGGCGTAGGGCGACAGCGGCCGCCCGATCGCGTCTTCCACTTTCGGCAGGCCGGGATGGTCGCCGTAGGTCGAGGATGAGGCGGCATAGATCACGCGGTCGACGCCGTTTTCCTTTGCGGCCGTGAAAATATTGAGGGTGCCCGTGATGTTCACGGCATTCGTGGTCAGCGGGTCGTTGATCGAGCGCGGTACCGAGCCGAGCGCCGCCTGGTGCGAGATGCGTTGCACATCCTTGCACGCGGCGAGACAGGTCTCGTAGTCGCGGATATCGCCCTGGACGAACTCGAAGCGCGCATCGCTTTCAAACTCTTTCAGGTTATGGGCGTAGCCCGTGCTCAGGTTGTCGAGCACACGCACCGCCGTCACCTGCGGATGACGCAGCAGTTCTTCCACGAGGTTGGAGCCGATAAACCCGGCCCCTCCAGTTACCAGTATTCGCATAAGCTTATCCTGCCTTTTCTTGCTTGGCCTTCTTTTTCTTGCGGTTGCCACTGGGAAGTGCCCAGCCGAACCAGCGACGGATGAAGGACGTTCCTTCCACATCGTCATCGTAGTAGCCGTAGCCGTAGCCATAGCCATACCCGTAGCTGCCGCCGTAGCCGTAGCCGTAGCCATAGCGGCCGTAGCCGTAGTAGCCGTAGCCCGCGCGGAGCTTCACGTCGTTCAGAATGATATTCATCTTCGGCAGCTTGCCGCTCTTGTAAAAGTCGTTCACCATCTCGAGCTGCTTCTTGTGGGTCACCCCCTGGCGCACGATGTACAGGGTCATGTCCACGTAGCGGGAAGCAAGCGTCATCGCGTCGCCCACCATGCCCACCGGGGCGGTGTCCATCACGAGGAAGTCGTAGTGCGTGGTCAGGTAATCGAAGAGCTCATCGAGCTTCTTGTCGAGCAGCAGCTCGGCAGGGTTCGGCGGGATGGGTCCGCAAGGCAGCACAAAGAGGTTCTCAATGCCTTCAACCGGCACCAGGAGGTCTTCGATCGAAGCCTTGCCGAGCATGAAGTTGGTGAGACCGGGCTTCTTGCCGATGCCGAGGCCGGAGAGGATCTTCGGTTTGCGTACGTCGAACTCGAGGATCACGGTGCGCTTGCCGGCGAGGGCCATCACGGCGCCCATGTTGGTCGAGACGAACGATTTACCCTCACCCGAGAACGAGGAGGTGATCAGCAGCACCGGCGCCTTGCCGCTCCGGGGCGTTTCGGTAATTACGTATTGCAGGTTGGAGCGAACAATGCGGAACTGCTCGGCGATAAAGGAGCGGCTGCGCGGCTTCACCACGAGGGTGTCCATGGCGCCGGCATGGCCGATCTCGCCGAGAACCGTGGCGGAGGTATGACGCTCGATGTCGTTGCGCGAGGTGATCTTGTCGTCCATGATCTCGAGGCCCAGTACAAAGAGCAGCGGGATCATCAGGCCGATCAGCAGCGCAATACCGCGCACCTTACCCGAGGTCGGGCGTACCGGCGCCTTGCTGGCTTCGGCCTGCTCGAGCACACGGATGTTCGAGATCGTGGCGGCCAGCGAGATGGCCGTTTCTTCCTTCTTCTCGTTGAGGAACTTGAAGAGGTCGGCTTTCGACTGAAGGCTTTGCTTCAGCTCGTCGAGTGCCTGCTGCTTGGCCGGCAGCGAGCTCATCTGGCCCTGCATGCTGCTGGCCGACGATTGCAGCTCCGACATATTCTTGATGAAGGCGCGGCGAACGTTGCCCAGGCTTTCCAGGATATTCGTGCGTGTCTTCTCGAGCTCTTCCTCGTTGCGGCGTGCTACCGGGTTGCCGGGAGGCACGGCCTGGTCGAAAATGAGCTTCTTGCGCTCGGCCTGCAACAGGTTGAAACGCTGGATCTGGTCTTCGAGGGAGGCGTCCTGGATATTCAGCGAGAACGGCACCATGCCGTACAGCTTGCTGCGGTCGCGGAGGTACGCGCTGACGTCGTCGATAACGGAAACCTGCACGCGAAGGGTGCGGATCTGGTCGTCGGCGGCCGAAGAGCGGGTAAGGAAGTTGTTCGTCTGCGCCTCCACGTCCGAAATGCCGTTGGCCTTGCGGAACTGGTTGATGAGGCGGGTGATGCTGTCCAGCTCGCGGTTAACGATGCTGAGACGGCCGTTGAGGAACTCGAGTGTTTTCTGTGTCTTGGCGTTCTTGTCTTCCACGGTGCTCTGGCGGTATTCCTCCATGAGCGTATTCACCACGTCGGCGGCCATCTTGGCGTTGTCCGTTTCCATGGTGAGGATGATGATGCCCGAAGAGCCCGCCTTGTTGATCACCTGCAGCGCGTTGCCCGAAAGTGCGGCGGCGGTGCGGGCTTCAGAGGCATAGCGAACGTCGTACTGGCTGCCGGGAGGCGGCGTGCCGTTCATCTCGATACGGAAGCGGCCGTCGGGAGTGGCAAACTCCTCACCGGCGCGGTAGGCTCTCTTGTGGTCGGTGCCGAGGTGGAAGGTGCCGGCGCCCGCAAAGGTCAGCACGAGGTCAAAGCTGCGGGTCGAATCGGTAAGCGCATCGATCTTGAGGCGGAAAGGCGCGTCCTTATAGATGTTGATCTGCTTGATCTTGCCCTTGGCAAAATACTGCACGTTGACGCCTAGGTCTTCCACGACGCGCTGCATGAGGCTGCGCGACTTCAGGTACTCGATCTCGTTGCTGATGTTCTTCGAGCGGTCGTCCACGAAGATCTGTGCAAACTTGTCGTTGCTGGCCCCGGCGGTCTTGTCCTCCGTAAGCACCAGCTGACCTTTCGACTGGTAGGTCGGCGAGGTGTAGCGCAGGTAAAAGAAGGCGATGATCAGGGAGAGTACCAGCGACAGGATAAACAGCGGCAGGAAACGGAGGTACTTGAACAGGAACTCCTTCGGATTGAATCCGGTCTGGTCGCTGCGGGTAGCCTGGGAGTTTGACATTTACAGTTGATTAAGGATTAGCGTCTAAAAATGTTATAGAGCAGTGCCAGGCTCGTCACGATCGCGAGGGCGAAAGTGATCTGTTGGCTTCTACGTTGTTGTTCGCCCGCCCGCAGCTTGTAATCGGTCTGGTCTACCAGCACGATATCGTTCTGCTGCAGTTGGTAATACTGATCCTCGAACACCTTTTTCGAGGTAAGATCGAGAACGGCCGTCTCGCGGCGCCCGTTGTTCTCGCGCAGCACGCGCACCCGCTGGATCGTTCCGAACTCCGTGATGCCGCCAGCCATGCCGACTGCCTCCAGGATGTTCAGGCGCTCCGTCGGGATCGTCAGCACACCGGGGCGGCCTACTTCGCCCAGCACCGTAACCCGGAAGTTCAGAAACCGGATGATCACGCTCGGCTGGGTCAGCACGTCCTTCAGCTTCGCCTTCAGCGTCGCCTCGAGCTCGTGCTTCGTCAGTCCTTCCACGTGAACGGTGCCAAGGCGGGGCACTTCGATATTACCCTGCACATCCACCAGGTAGCCCGGCTCCTGTTGCAAACCCGTTCCCTGGCTGATGGCCGTGAGGTTATAGAGCTGGTCGGTCTCGGGGTTCAGGCTCGCACTGCTGATCTTGATCGAAAGCAGGTCGTTCTTCTGGATGATGGGCTCGGCAATGATCACTTCCTTCTTGAAAGAGGAATCCCGGATGTCTTCCAGGTAGTTGTGCGTCACGCGCTGCGTGCGACAGCTGGCCGTAAGAATTGCCAGGGCAAATATATAGTAATAAAATCGCATATCTGTTTAGGATTTAAGGGGTTCCAGGGAAATTAGCTTTGTTTTATCGATGTTGGCCAGCAGCAGGTAACCCAGGCTCTCGATCAGTACTTTTACTGTCTTGCTGTTCACCTGCACGATGCGCCCTTCGGCATTCATCAGGGGCCCCGACATCACCGCCACTTTCACATCCGGCTTCCAGTCAACCTTTACCAGCTCCACGTTCTGGTGGTCGTCGAGAAACTTCCGGATCGCCTGGATCTCTTTATCCTTGATCACCGCGGGCTTGCCGTTCCAGTATACGAAATTCACCACGCCCTCGGTCATGCGCACCTCGGTGCGCAGGTCGTCGCTCGCCCGTACAAATACGTACGACTTGAAAAGGGGCTCTTCAATAAGCTTTACCCGGTCGCTCCACTTGCGGTGGACCTTATTGAGCGGGCAATAGCTCTCGATCCCCTTTTGCAGGAGAAGCTGGTGTACCTTTTTTTCCCAGCGAGGCCTCGTATATATAGCGTACCATTTGGGGTTCATGTCAGCGGCTTAGGGCAAAGCTTCGCCACCTCAGTCCCATGTTTTTTTAAAAAAAGTGGGGTGGTTGAGGATGATTTCGCGCTGCAAATATAGGCGGGCGGGTGGGACTGACAAACTATTAAAAATTACAGATTATGAATTAGTTACTATTAGGAAACCGTTAAATCGGCCTTAAAAGCATAGCCCTTTGAAAATGAGCGCAATAGGTGAATTTTCGTAGTAAATCGGGCGACAGGGCCCTTGCCGGGCCGTACAGCCGTGGCCGGCAACCGGATTGCCCGGAAAAAACCGAACTTCCCCCCATGAAATCCCCGCGCTTTTATGCCCTCGACGTGTTCCGCGGCGCCACCGTCGCCCTGATGATCCTCGTCAACAACCCCGGCAGCTGGGGGCACATCTACAGCCCCCTCGAGCATGCCGAGTGGAACGGCCTCACCCCTACCGACCTCGTATTCCCCTTTTTCCTATTCGCGGTGGGTAACGCCATGGCCTTCGTAATGCCCCGCTTCGCCGCCGCCGGCGACGGCGCCTTCTGGCGCAAGGTGCTCAAGCGCACGGCCCTCATCTTCCTCATCGGCCTCTTTCTCAACTGGTGGCCCTTCGTGCGCTGGCAGGGCGACGCCCTCCTCCCCAACGGCTGGACCTGGTGGGCCCCCGCCATGGACAACGTGGCCGGGATCAAGACCGGCGGGCAGCAGCTCTTTGGCATCCGCATCCTCGGCGTGCTCCAGCGGATCGCCCTCTGCTACTTCGCCGCCTCCGTGATCGTGTACTACCTGAAGCCCCGCGGCGCCCTCTTCACCGGGCTGGTCATTCTCCTCGTTTACTGGGCGCTCTGCTTTTGCCTCGGCGACTATACCATGCCCGGCTTCTTCGGCAACGGCCTCGACCGCGCCGTGCTGGGCATCCCCCATATGTACAACCGCGAAACCTGGGAGGGCTTCCCGCAGATCTTCGACCCCGAAGGCCTCGCCTCCACCCTCCCGGCCATCACCCAGGTCATCTTCGGCTACCTCGTGGGCCACTATATCGTCAACAGCACGGCCGCCCCGACCACCGACAACGCCGCCGACCGCACGGCCCGCCTCTACCGCACGCTGACGGGCCTCTTCGTCACCGCCGTCGGCCTCCTCGTAGCCGGCTATATGTGGGACCTCGTGTTCCCCGTCAACAAGCGCATCTGGACCTCCTCCTACGTGCTCGCCACCACCGGGATGGCCATCCTCGTGCTTGGCACGCTGCTCTACGCCATCGAGCTCCGCGGCGTCCGTGGCGGCTGGACCCGCTTCTTCGACGTCTTCGGCAAGAACGCCCTCTTCGTGTTCGCCCTCAGCGCCTTCCTCCCCCGCGGCCTGCGCCTCCTCCGCATCCCCAACGGCGTCAACGAAAAGGGCGAGGCCGTCTATACCAACCCCTGGAACTTCCTCTACGACAAAGTATACAAGCTGATCCCCGGCGACCCGCGCATCGGCTCCCTGTTCTTCGCCCTCACCGTCATCCTCTTTATGTGGGCCATCTGCTATTGGATGGATAAGAAGCGGATTTATGTGAAAGTGTAAGGCGAATGGGATGATGAATAGCACACGTCATTGCGAGCGAAGCGAAGCAATCTCTTTCGGGCGGACACTGGTGCAGCAAAGCAACCGGCCTCAGCATACGTCATTGCGAGGAACGAAGCAATCTCTTTCGGGCGGACACCGCAGCTCCTGACAGGGCGGCCAAAGAGTCCGCAGAGTCAACGCGGGTAAGATTGCTTCGCTTCGCTCGCAATGACGCCCCGATGTGGCTATCTTCGTCACCATGAACGCCCCCCTTCAAACCGAGCAGGAAGCCTCCGTAGCGATATTGTTTTCCTGCCTCTTCAGCCAGCAGGCCCAGCCGGGCGAGGCACAGATCGAGCAGCTGTCGCGGATGCTGGTGCTCTGCTCGCGCTTCCGCGGCCACAACCTCAGCGACCTCTCGGCAACGGCCCTTTCCCTTTATACAAAAGAAGGCGCCAAGACCGTCATCGAAAGCGCCGCGCCCCTCGTGGAGCCCGAGTTTCGCGAAACCCTGTTCTGCATGATCTGCGAGCTGATGACGCAGGACGGCCTCCTCCCTGAGTCGAGCTCCGAGCTCCTGGGCCTCTGCGCCCTCAGCCTCGGCATCTCCGTCGAACTGATGCGCGGCATCCTCACCACGTACCTGCTCCGCAACCGGTTCAATGTGCAGATCATCGAGTAGCCCCCCTGCCCCCCGAAGGGGGCACATAGGCTGAAGATTTCTTATTTTATTTGATCGATCCCATCAATGTTGATACAAAAGCCCCGCCGATGGCGGGGCTTTCTACGTCAAATGTTCAATACTCAATGTTCAATAATCAATGCTCAAGTAGGGAGGGAAAAGGTGAAGCGGTACTCCGCTGCCCCTGAAAATTGAGCATTGAGCATTGAAAATTGAGCATTGCTGCTTCGGGACGTCGTCTACAGGTGAAATGCCCGGCCAAACGGGCCGTGCTGTCTCAAAAACGAGATGTCCGGCTGCAGAAACAGGATGTCCGGTTGCAGAAACAGCTTGCCCGGTTGCAGAAACGGCTTGTCCGGTTGCAAAAACGGCTTGTCACGTCGCAAAAACAGCCTGTCGTGTTGTAAAAACAGCCTGTCGTGTTGTAAAAACGGGTCGTCCCGTTGCAGAAACAGCCGGTGCTGTTGCAAAAACAGCTTGTCAGCTAACCAAAACAGCTCGCCTGGTTGGGGGAACGGATCGTCCTCAGACGATATCCATATCGCCGAAGAAGAACCGGTACCGCGTAGCCGCGAGCGTGGCCGTTTCTTCCGGGGTTTTGCCTTTTACGAGGAAGTTGAAGCGGTTTTTGATCCGCTTGTGCAGCCCGCCCGGCACGCCCGTACCCGGGTCATATAACAGCACAAAGGCAGCCAGCGCCTTCGCCCCGTAATAGGGCGCCGCCTTGACGGTTGCGGTGTAGGAGGCCTCGTCGGCGGCCACCACGTCCATCAGCAGCAGGAACGGGATACCCTTTTTCTTTTCTTTCTTGAAGATGAGGAAGCCAGTTACACGGCCGCCCTTTTTCACCTCCACCGCGTGGATGACACCCGGGGGGTAGTTGCTGTAGCGCCATTCGAGGTGCGCGCGGCTTTTTACCAGCGCGTTTTCGGCCTGGAACAGGGTTTCGGGGAAGGCGATATCGGCCACGCCGCCAAGCCTGCGGAAGCGGTAGCCCGAGAAGAGCACGCCGGCGCCGAAGGGATACAGCAGCACGTCGGGGCACTGGCCGCGCGTGTAGCCAAACTTGGCGAGGAAGATCGGGGTGCTGAGCTCGTTGGTGAAGGTCAGGAAGGCATCGACGCCGTGCGCGAGGTTGTCGGCCTCGGTGCGGAAATACAGCTTCCCGAACATCCCCTTGCCGCGCAGGGCCTCGGAAGTGAGCACGTTCTGCGGCATCGCCACCAGCTGCTCGCGGCCGCCGATGCGGAACCGGAAGTTGTTGGTGGTGGCGAATCCCTCGGGCTTGCCGTTGAGGCGCACCACCTGGAACGAAAAGGAGCCCGCCGGGTTGCCGAAATACCAGTGGCGGATAAAGGCGGGCGTCATCCGGTCGTTGCCGCCGTTGGCCAGGGCCAGCTCGTAGAGCGATTCGGCATCTGCCGGTTGTGCAGCCCCGAACTCGGGCTCGAAGCTATTGGGAGACGACATGGTCATTTTTTGTTTGGGGTGCTTGAATGCTGCGGGCGAGGTCGCTCATCGTGATCGACCCGAAGCCGTACTGCTGCTGCAGCGCGCGGTAGTGCTGGAGGATCTTTTCGAGGAAACCGAAGTTCTCGTCCTGGTGGATGCCGAAGTTGTGCGGGTGCCACCACAGGTGGTACACGAGGCCATTTTTGGCGGCGTGTGTCATGCTGTTCTTGATCCGCTTCAGCCGCAGGCCCTCGAGGGGCGCCAGCTTCGGCATAAAGGGCCGCAGGAAGGCCGAGGCAGGGATATTCACCGGGAGCACGGGCGACAGCTCTTTCGGGTCGAAGGCATGGTTGCCGCTCACCGGCAGGTACGAGTCGAGGAGGCGCAGGCTTCGGCGCAGCTTCGTCTGGCCCGAGGCGCTGTCGGCGGCGTAGATCCAGTGCTTTTCGTTGCCGCGGATGGTAATGATGCCGTGCTTTTTGCAGATCTGCAGGTACTCTTCGTTGTACTGGTTGCGCGGGAAGATGAGGCTCGTGATCGTCACGCCTTTTTCGGCGCCCACGCGGATGGCCATCTCGAGGTCGGCCTCGAACTGGGCGGCCGTTTGGCCGGGCTCCAGGCAGTAATAGTGGCAATAGGTATGCGTGCCCACCTCGTGCTCCGGGTGCTCGAGAATAAGGCGCACGAGGTGCGGGCTGAAGTGATACGGGTCCTCGGGGAAGCCGTTGCCGACGTTGTCGAGGTAAGCGCCGTAGGGCGACAGCCTGGGGTTGTCGTAGCCGGGAAGCAGGGCCGGCGTATGCGCCAGCAGGTCGGCCTTCGACTCGAGGAAGAGAAAGCCGACGATGCCCCAGGTGGCGCGGACCTCGTAGCGGCCAAAGAGGTCGAGCAGGCGCGGGATCACCGTCTGCACGCCCTTGATGTTGTTGCCATAGGTCGACAGGGGCAGCGTATCGTGTACGCCCCAGTTCAGTTCGAAGTCGAGAGAGATGACCAGTTTTCCGTTGCTCATAGCTGTGGGCCCTTCCGGGTGCGCTAAATTAGGCATTCCGGGGTAGGGCCGCGCACGGCGTGGCGCCCATTCTCCGCCCGCCAACGGGCTATTTTACAACTGATTCGCAGTCAGAAGCCGCGTATTGGGTTTTACCAATGTCTTAAGAGGTGGCTGGCAGATATTTGCCGCAACTTACCGAAACACTATGGCCGTCCGCCTGCTCGCCTTTCTCTTTGCCTGCCTGGGCTTCGTCCAGCTGCGGGCGCAAACCTGCTCGGCGCCCGGCCAGAATCCCGCCACGGCCTTCCCTGTTTGCGGCACCAGCACCTTCGCCCAAAGTACCGTGCCCCAGTGCGGTGGACGCTCGGTAGGCTACCAGCACTGCGGCGCCGACCTCAGCGACCTCAATCCCTTCTGGTACAAGTTTACCTGCTACCAGTCGGGCACGCTCGCCTTCGTCATCACCCCCGACAACATCTCCGACGACTACGACTGGGCCCTCTACGACGTCACGGGCCGCAACGTGGCCGATGTGTATACCGACGCGGGCCTCACCATCGCCGACAACTGGAGCGCCGACGGCGGCACCACGGGCTGCTCCCCCGCCGGCACGCAGCAGTACGTGTGCGACGGCCCCGGCAAGCCCCGCTTCAGCCGCATGCCCGACCTGGAGCAGGGCCACAACTACCTGCTGCTGGTGAGCCACTTTACGCGCACCACGGTGGGCTACGCGCTTTCCTTCGGAGGCGGCAGCGCTGTCATTACCGACACCACGCCCCCGCGGCTGAAGGCCATCGAGGCTTCCTGCGGCGGCGACGTGCTCCGGGTAAAGCTCAATAAGAAGATGAAATGCAGCTCGCTCACGGCCACGGGCTCCGAGTTCTTCATCACGCCCGCGGTGGCAACGGTTGTCTCCGCCCGCGGCTTCGGCTGCGACAGCGGCTTCGATACCGACTCGCTCGAGCTGCACCTCTCCACCTTCCTCAACCCCGGCAACTACAGCCTCGGCATCCGTGCCGGCAGCGACGGCAACAGCCTCCTCGACATCTGCGACCGCAGCATCCCCGATACCAACAAGCTCGCCTTCGTGCTGCTGCCCCGCGCCCCCACGCCGATGGACAGCCTCGCGCCCCCGACCTGCGCCCCGCAGGAACTGCGGCTCGTGTTCCGCCGCCCGATGCTCTGCTCCTCGGTGGCCGCCGACGGCAGCGACTTCCAGGTAACGGGCACCTACCCCGTAACCGTCACCGGCGCCCGCGGCGACTGCGCCAGCAGCGGCAGCACCGTCAGCAAGGAGATCATCGTCTCTCTGTCGGCGCCGCTCTACACCGAGGGCAGCTTCCGCATCACGCTCCGCCAGGGCTCCGACGGCAACACGGTCTTCGACGAATGCGGCGAGCAGACGCCCGCCGGCCACTTCGTCGACTTTGCCGTAAAGGATACCGTCAACGCGGACTTTAGCTACTCGATCGACTACGGCTGCCAGAAAGACTCGGTGCATTTCAGCCACCTCGGCGGCCACCGCGTGGACAGCTGGCGCTGGATACTCGGCGAAGGACAGACAAGCGCGCTACAGGCGCCGACGGCCTACTACAGCGTGTTCAACGCCCCCAAAGACGTGCAGCTGGCGGTAAGCAACGGCTTCTGCACCGATACGGCCCGTACGCAGGTAGCGCTGATCAACTACCTGAAGGCGGGCTTCAACGTGTTGGAAGACGAATGCCCCAACGAGTCGGTGTTGTTTACCAACAGCTCCATCGGCCGCCAGCTCCGCTACCAGTGGGACTTCGGCAACGGCGACCGCTCCACCGACGAGAACCCGGCGCCCATTTACAACACGCCGCCCCGCGAAATCACCTACACCGTGACGCTTACCGTCACCGACTCGTTCAACTGCACGTCGGTTGCCCGCAAGCGGATCATCCTGTATCAAAGCTGCTTTATCGACGTGCCCACGGCATTTACGCCCAACAACGACGGCCTCAACGACCGCTTCCACGTGCTCAATGCGGTGAAGGCGCTCGACTTCCAGTTCCTGGTGTACAACCGCTGGGGGCAGCTTGTCTTCGAATCGCGCAACTGGAAAGAAGGATGGAACGGCAAGCTCGGGGCGATCGAGCAGGCGTCGGGCGTCTATGTCTGGTACGCCCGCTACGTTGACCGCGATACCGGCAAGCCGGTGTTGCGCAAGGGCACGGTGCTGCTTATACGCTGACGGCGCCGGCAAAAAAAATCGCACGATATTTTTCCACAGGCCACCCGATTCCCCACTTTTTTCGGGGGAGCAGCGCCGGCAGCCATCCCCGGTTAGGCGTCGGGAGGAGGCACAACGTGCCTTCCGCAAGCGCGAAAAAGGGTCAGGATTGAGGGTGCGCCCACGGTCGGTGACAGAATGAGAAATCCCGCCAAAATGCAGGCGGGACGAGGGTTTGCGGCGAAAGCGCGGCCAAATGTTAAGGAAGTGTTAGGCCCTAAAAGAAAAAAGGCCTGCCCTAAAAAGAGCCGGCCGTTGCTAACCTATGAAAAACACCAATTCCAAATATAGAGGAAATTGTCTTTCTGTGCAACAACGGCCTAAAATCTTTTTCCGGTTCCGTCGTGATCGAGGCGATTCTGGAGACGCTCTTCCCGGATCCGCTTCACCTGGTCGACGAAGTCGTGCTCGTAGATGAAGATATCGTTGCTGCGTTTTTCACCCATGATCGGTTTGAACTGCTCGCGGTAGCGGAGGCGCAGGTCGACGATCTTTTGCTGCAGCACGAGGCGGTCGCCGCGGTATTGCTGGTTTACCTGGCGCAGCTCGTTGAAATAATTGATGAAGACGGGGGTAAAGCGCTCGGCCTCGGCGCTCGAAAGATTGAGCCGCTGCTGCAGGTATTCCTGCATCCGGGCGCGCATCTTCATACCGGGGCCTTTGTCGGCATCCTGCGCGCCGGCGCTCAGCGCGAAGCCGAGGAAAAGGGTGATTATGTAGAGAATTCGTTTCATGGTTCTTTCAGGTTTTCGGGTCACACAGGCCGTTCACACACCTATCTGCAAAACTAGTTCCTTTATTAATTGGCATTGGTCATGTCGTCGACGGGCACCTGGTCGAGGAAGGCATCCATCTCGGAGACGGGCATATCCTTCAGCAGCGTGCTGACGTCCTTGCGGGCGCTGTTGCCGGCGGCAACGCTGGCGGCGGGATCGGTCGTCTCGATGAATTCATCGAGGGTCTCGTCGGGTACCGACTTGAGGCCTTTTTCCACCCAGGCCTCGGGGTTGCTCGTCACGGTGCTGTGCCCGCCCTCGTAGAGCCATCCGCCCACAACGAGTACGGCGCCCACAACGGCAGCGGCGGCCAGCTGTACCCAGCGCGGGCGCATCCGAACCACTTTGGCTGCGGGCGGAGCCACGCGGGCGAGGAGCACCTGCGGCAGGGACTCGAAATAGCCGGCAGGAACGGCGTACGGCATTTCGCGGCCGATGCTGTCGAGCAGCGAAGGAAGCACGGCCGTCCGCTCAAAGTAGCCTTCCGGAACGGCAAAGGGCATTTCCTTGGGGATACCGGCCAGGAGCGGGAAGCTTTCCTCCAGCTCGGCGGCGGCCTCCTCGCGGCGGATGCGGGCCAATACCAGCGCGGCAAAACTGTCGAAATAGCCCTCCGGCACCGCGTAGGGCGGCACATGGAGGCCTGCCGGCAGCGTGAGGCCGGCTTCCTTCAGTTCCAATGCTATGTGGCTGCGCGTTTCCATTCGGTGTTTCAGACCGCCAGGCGGCCTCGAAGTTTAATGATTGCGGATATAATCCTCGATTTTGCGGGCGGCGTGGTGGTAGCTCGCCTTGAGCGCTCCCTCGCTGGTTTCGAGCACGCGGCTCATCTCCTCGTAGGGCATTTCGTCGTAGTACCGGAGCGTGAACACGATGCGCTGCTTTTCCGGCAGCTGCTGGATCGCCAGCTGGAGTTTCCACTCGAGCTTGTTGGCGTCGAAGCCTTCCTGGGCGCGGACCTTGTTCTCCAGCCCCGATTCGTCGTCGATGGGAACGGAGGAGCGCTTCTTCTGCCCTTCGAGGTAGGTGAGGCATTCGTTGGTGGCAATGCGGTAGAGCCAGGTGTACAGCTGCGACTCTTCCTTGAAGTTGGCCAGCGCGTTCCAGACGCGGATAAACACGTTCTGGAGCACGTCGTTGGCGTCCTCGTGGTGCAGCACCATCCGGCGCACATGCCAGTAGAGCCGCTCCTGGTACTTGCGGATCAGCGCCGTATAGGCGGCCTCCCGGGTGGCGGGCTCCCGGAACTGCCGCAGCAGCTCAGCATCCTCTTGTGCAGTCGTAGCCATTGGGACGAAGCTAAGGAACCGCAGAACAAGGAACAAGGAATTCTGAATTCGATCGGAAGGCCGTAAAGGAAAAAGGGACGCTCTTTCGAACCTCCCTTCTTAATTCCTTGTTTCTTGTTCCTTGTTCTACTGTTGAATCCTGGGAATCATCCCGCGAATCCCCATATCCTGCACGGTTTCGCCGATGCCGGGTTCCCAGCGGCCATCGCGTACGATCTCGTTCCATTCGAAGCTTTTGTTGGTGGAGAGCGACACTTCCACCACGATGTTGTGGGTTTCGTCGCCGCGCACCACGAGCTTGCCGGGCGCGAAGGAGGCCGTGACCACGCAGGAGCCGGCGGGGATGGGCGATGTGGCGAAGATCGGGTTGACCACGGTGGTGGCGCCGGCCGCCGCCGTGGCGGTATCGACAACGCGGAAGTTATAGCCCTGGTAGCGCACGAGCGACTCGAAGCCCCAGAAGCCCTGCGGGCGGTTCTTGCCGACGTTGATCGACGTATCCTTGATGCGGAAGGAAGAAATGTAGTTGTTGAACCCGAGGAAGCCGGCAACGGTGCCCATGAATTCCTGGCGGATCGGCATGCCGGCGATGGTATCGTTGACGTAATACTTGACGTCGAAGTTCTGGTAGGAGAGCGAGGTGCGGAGCCACTCGTATTCGCCCGGCGGAACTTCGCTCAGCGGCACCGAAAGGAAGACATCGCCGTTCGCCGTGACGCTGGCCTTGCTGAAGTCGATGGCGTTTGCACCGCCCTGCGCGGTTTCATCGGCGCGGTACAGTACCACCCCGCTGCCCAGCGGTGTGTGGGCGGTGGGCGCCAGCTCGAGGTAGTGGGCGCTCATGGCGTTCATCACCGGGCTCTGGGCCGCGTTGTTCATGGCGAGGCCGCTCGGCTGCCCGACGTTGTTGAGGCGAACCTGGGTGCTGTCGAAGCGGAATTTGAAAACGAGCTGGGCCCGCGATTCGGCCGTTTCATTCTTCTTGCAACTGCTGAACGCAACGATGCCGGCTAGCAGCATCCCGGAGAGAAAACGCATGTGGGATTGATGTTTTGGTAGGCTAAAGATAGGAATATCGAATAACGAATACCGGATATCGACTATCGAAGTGGGCGCCGGTGCTGCATTTGCGGCAGTTCACCCGCTTCCGGTATTCGATATTCATCTGGCCGATATCCGATATTCACAGACCTTTGCGGCCATGCGCACCATTCTTTCCTCGCTGGCGGCCATCCTCCTGCTCGTCGGCTGCTCCAGCAACAACGTTACGACCGACAACTCCCTGGAGAAATACTTCCGGGACAATAATGCCGAGGGCTGCTTCGCCCTGCTGAACAACGCCAACGGCGAGTTTACGATGTACAACCTCACGCGCTACCGCGACAGCGCGTTCTCGCCCGCCTCGACCTTCAAGATCGTCAACTCGCTGATCGGGCTGCAGACCGGCAAGATCAGCAACGACTCGATGGTGATCAAATGGAACGGCGTGACAACACCTCGGACCGAGTGCAACGAAGACATGAGCATGTACACGGCCTTCCGCCGTTCCTGCCCCAACTGGTACCAGGAGCTGGCCCGCCGCATCGGCCGCGATACGATGCAGCGCTGGCTCGACTCGCTCTCGTACGGCAACCACAGGATCTCCAGGATCGATACCTTCTGGCTCGACAACAGCCTTAAGGTGCGCCCCGACGAGGAGCTTGGCCTCGTGAAGCGCCTGTATTTCAACCAGCTTCCTTTCTTCAAAACCAACCAGGAGATCGTGAAGCGCGCCATGCTCTTCGAAAGCACCCCGGCCTACCGCCTCGGCTACAAGACCGGCTGGGGTAAAAAAGAGAACGGCCGCGACCTTGCCTGGATGGTCGGCTGGGTCGAGGAGAACAACCACCCCTTCTTCTTCGTGCTCAACTTCGAAACGACAAAGCCCGGTGTCGACATCCCCACGGTGCGCCTGAATATGCTGAAAGGTATATTGAAGCAGCTGGGATATTTGCAGGGGAAAATGTAAACGAGAGTCTGCTAGTCTGCTAATTGGGTAGTCTGCTAATACGTTATCTCTATCAACAAAGTAAAACCCGCTTCCGAGAAGCGGGTTTTACTATTAGCAGACTAGCAGACTACCCAATTAGCAGATTTCTTATTAGCAGACTAGCAGACTAACATATTAGCAGACTATTTATCTGGCCTGATATTTACATTTAGGCCCACAATGACCCTGCCATTCGACATACAGCTGGAGCGACCCGAGGCGCTCGTCCTGCTGGGACTGCTGCCCCTGCTGCTGCTGTTGTACATCATTTACCGGCGCCGGCGCCGCCGCGCGCTCGACCGGATCGCCCCGCCGGAAGCGCGGTACCGGCTCCTGCCCGACGTCGCCCCGGGCCGCGGCACGCTCCGCTTTACCCTCTTTGCGCTTGCCTTTACGCTCGGCGTACTGGCCCTCGCCAACCCGCGCCGCGCCGCCGCCGGCGACCTCGAAGCCCGCTCGGGTATCGACCAGGTATTCCTCCTCGACGTGAGCAACTCGATGCTCGCCACCGACCAGGCGCCCAACCGCCTCGACGCGGCCCGCAACCTGCTGAAGGCCGTGCTCAAGGCCCGCCCCAACGACCGCGTGGCCCTTATCGTCTTTGCCGGTCATGCCTACGCACAGCTTCCCCTCACCTACGACCACGGCGCCGCCACGCTCTTTATCGAAACGGCCAACCCCGACCAGGTGTCGGGACAGGGTACCGCCATCGGCGAGGCGCTGCAGCAGGCCATCCTCACCTTCGGCAACGAAGAGGGCCGCTACCGCACGGTGCTGCTGGTGACCGACGGTGAAACCCACGACGACGAAGCCCTCGACCGCGCCAAGGAGCTCGCCGACCACGGCGTGATGATCAATACCATCGGTATCGGGTCGGATGGCGGCACCAATATCATCGACCCCAAGACCCACGCGCCGCATAAAGACGAGAACGGCAACATCGTGCTCTCGAAGCTCAACGAGCCCCTGCTCCAGCAGCTGGCGGCCATCGGCAAAGGAAAATACCTGCACTTCGAATCCGCATCCAGCACAGCCCCGGCTCTCCTCGGGCAGCTTGCCACGGTGAAGAACACGACGCTGGTCGACAAGACGCAGCTTAGCTACGATACCTTCTATTACTGGCTCGTTGGGCCGATGGTTCTCCTGCTGCTGCTGGAGGCCTTCATCCCCGAACGCAAAAAGATACGCGCATGAAATTCATTCTCCTGATGGTCCTGCTGGCCACCGGCGGCTCCGTCTTCGGCCAGGAAGCCGCGATCCGCGAGGGCAACCGCGCCTACCGCGACGGCGACTGGACCTATGCCGAAACGCAGTACCGCAGCGCCGGCAACCACCCCGTGGCGCAGTATAACCTCGCCAGCGCCCTCATCCGCCAGAACCGCTTCGAGGAGGCCCTGGCCATCCTTTCCCCGCTCACCGCACCCGGCGTGGACCCGGCGCTCCGCTCGAAGGCCTGGTACAATATGGGCGTGGTGTACACGAAGCAAAAGGCACTGGAGCAGAGCATCGAAGCGTATAAATCGGCCCTCCGCCTCGCACCCTACGACAAGGAAGCCCGCGAGAACCTCCAGAAGGCGCTGCTCGAGCTGAAGCAGAACAGCGGCGGCGGTGGCAGCAGCGACAACGACAAGAACAACAGCGACGTCGACCGCAAGCTCAAGCAGCTCCAGGACAAGGAGCGCAAGCTCCAGCAAAGCAAGAAAGCACCCGGGGGCGGCAGCCAGCCGAATAAAGACTGGTAGGTCTTAAGATCGCGGATCTCGTGATCTCGGATCTGGGATTTCAGATTTTTGGGGTTTTTGATTCGGGATATCGGTGACCCCTGGTACCGGATCGGCGCATCGCGCCGGTATGTTTGAGCCCCGGACACCGTCCGGG
Organism: Flaviaestuariibacter terrae; assembly: GCF_054777635.1. Taxonomy (NCBI): domain Bacteria; kingdom Pseudomonadati; phylum Bacteroidota; class Chitinophagia; order Chitinophagales; family Chitinophagaceae; genus Flaviaestuariibacter; species Flaviaestuariibacter terrae. Next base: position 1,456,697 of record NZ_BAAHAL010000008.1, on the reverse strand, counting down.
GGGAAATGACGACGGTAACCCGCGCCGTGACCACCGCCAGCGCGCCCGAGACGACCGCCACCGGCGCCGGGACGATGTTCACCCGAGCAAAGACGACCGCCAGCGGCGCCGAGAAGACCGCCACCGGCGCGGAGACCACCGTCACCCCCACAAAGAGCACCGCCAGTTGGACAAAGAGTCAGGTCAGCGGAGCGGAGAGCGCCGCCAGCGGACCAAAGAGTCAGGTCAGCGGCTCCGGGACGACCGCCAGTGTCGCAAAGAACCCGATCAGGGCGTCGTGAGACGTGTCAGTGTCGCAAAGAACCCGGTCATCCCGCGTTTGCGTCCCCCTACCCATCCATCTCTATTGCCCGAATCCCCGATCCCCGGGTTGACACCCGGGGCCAGTGAACGCTGCCCCTACCGGGGCAGGTTTGGGCCAGTTAACAGAACGGCGCTCCGCAGTTTCCATATCCCCAACGCTCAAAACCAGCAGACCCCCCAAAACCTTCAGAACCTTCAAAACTTCTAGAACCTTCAGAACCCTGAGAACCTTAAGAACCCCAGAACTAAGAACCTTAAGAACCCCGAAGGTTTTCGCTCCGTACTTTTGCCCTGATGCAGTATTACACCGAATCGCTTACCTCTTATAAACGCCTCCGAACCCGCCCCGTGCGTATTGGCGACCTCTGGATCGGCGGCGATCATCCCATCCGCGTGCAGACGATGACCACCACCGATACGATGGACACGCTGGCCACCGTGGAGCAAACGATCCGCTGTATCGAGGCGGGCGCCGAGCTGGTACGCATCACCGCTCCCTCGAAGAAGGAAGCCGAGAACCTCCGGGCCATCCGCGACGAGCTCCGCCGCCGCGGCTATACCACACCGCTGGTTGCCGACATCCACTTCACCCCCAACGCCGCCGAGATCGCGGCCCGCATCGTGGAGAAGGTCCGCGTGAACCCCGGCAACTACGTCGACAAGAAAAAATTCGAGCTGATTGATTATACCGATGCAGAATATGCCGAGGAGATCGACCGCATTCGCGAGCGCTTCACCCCGCTCGTGCGCATCTGCAAGGAGCACGGCACCGCGATGCGCATCGGTACCAATCACGGCTCCCTCTCCGACCGCATCATGAGCCGCTACGGCGACACGCCCATGGGTATGGTGGAAAGCGCGATGGAGTTTCTCCGCATCGCCCGCGCCGAAGACTACCACCAGGTGGTGCTCAGCATGAAAAGCTCCAACCCGCAGGTGATGGTGCAGGCCTACCGCCTCCTCATCAAGCAGATGCACGAGGAGTTCGGCGAATGCTACCCGCTGCACCTGGGCGTAACCGAGGCCGGCGACGGCGAGGACGGACGCATCAAGAGCGCGATCGGTATCGGCGCCCTCCTCGAAGACGGCATCGGCGATACCATCCGCGTGTCGCTCACCGAAGACCCCGAGCTGGAGATACCGGTGTGCAAGGATCTGGTGAAACGCTACGGCCCATCCCCCCAGCCCCCTTCCCGAGGGGAAGGGGGAGAGGCTCCCCTCCCATCGGGAGGGGCCGGGGGTGGGCCTGCCGGGGATTTGCGCCTCAGCTACGACCCGTATTCCTACAAGCGCCGCAACTCCTTTGCCGTCGGCAATATCGGGGGCGGTCAGGTGCCGGTGGTCGTGGCCGACCTGAGCAAGCTGCCGTCGATCGCGCCGGCCGACCTGCAAAGCGTGGGCTACAGCTACAACGAGGCCACCGATAAATGGTCCATCGCCGACACCGCCGCCGACTACCTCTTCACCGGACATCTCACGATCGGTTTCGCGCTGCCGGGCACGCTCCGCGTGATCCAATACCCCGCTGCCTGGGAGCAGACCATCGAGCGGCATGCCATCGACGCGGAGAACGTGCTCGAAAAATACTTTCCCATTTTCGACGATGCGGGCTACGCCACGGCCGCCGCGAAAAGCACGACGCTGAATTTCGTGATGGTCGATGCCTATCCCGCGAAAAACCCTGAGCTGTCGCCCTACCTCGACGCGCTCGCCAACGATCCCGGCGTGGTGCTTTGCGTGAGCAGTACCAACAGAAACGCCGTGCAATCGGTGCGTCGCCTCGTAGTGGCGCTCGATGAAAAGGCCGTGCGCAACCCCATCGTGCTCATCACCGACAGCAACTGGCAAACCGCCGACGAGCACCTTGTGCACTTCGGCGTCGAGGCCGGCGCGCTGCTCCTCGACGGCATCGGCGATGGCCTGTGCCTCGGCATGAGCGCCGCCGCCTACGCCCAGTTCGACCAGTTCAACACGCTCTCGGGGCGCCGCTACAGCAGCGGCGACGACCGCGCCGAGCGCTTCCTCAACCACAGCGCTTTCAGCATCCTGCAGGCCACGCGCACGCGGATCTCCAAAACCGAATACATCTCCTGCCCCTCCTGCGGCCGCACCCTGTTCGACCTGCAGGAGACCACGGCCCGCATCCGCGCCGTGACGCACCACCTCAAGGGCGTCAAGATCGCCATCATGGGCTGCATCGTGAACGGTCCCGGCGAGATGGCCGACGCCGACTTCGGCTACGTAGGCTCCGGCCCCGGCAAGATCACGCTCTACAAAGGCAAGGAAGTGGTCAAGCGCAACGTGCCGAGCGAGGTGGCCGTGGAAGAACTCATCGTGCTGCTGAAGGAATCCGGCGCCTGGGTGGAACCGGCGGTGCCGGCGTAACCGTGTGAGCAGTGAGCGGTGAGCCCTCTTTGTCAACGCTCACTGCTCACCGATGACCGCTCACCTGAACTAAAGACTTTTTGCACATGAAACGACTCTACTGGATCCTCTTCTTCCTGCTGGCCCTCGTTACAGATTGCGTGTTCATTTACATGAACGACGACGGGTTGCGGGTATTCAGTAAACCGCTGCTCCTCCTGCTTCTTGCCGCTATGGTGGTCAGTACCACGCCGCGCTCGGGGAGCTACCTGAAGGGGCTGCTGCTGGCGGCCCTCGGCGCTTCCTGGCTGGGCGATTTACTACTGCTCCGCGACTCGGAGCTGTTCTTCCTGCTCGGCGTCGGCGCTTTCTTTCTCGCACAGGTGGGCTATGCGCTTGCCTTCGTGCAGCTGCGGCGGCAGAAGAACATGCGCTTCCGCCCGCTCATGCTGGTGCCCGTTGTCACGTATTACATCTGTCTCATCGCGCTTCTCTTCGATCACCTCAAGCCCGCGCTCCGCGTGCCGGTACTGGTATACGGCCTTGGCATCAGCGCGATGCTGGCGATGGCGCTGCAGCTGGTACGGCTCAAGAACCGCCGCAGCGCCGGTCTCATCTTCGGCGGCGCCCTGCTCTTCATCGCCTCCGATTCGGTGCTGGCCCTCTCGAAATTCTATTGGAAAGAAAGCAGCACGGGCTCCGGGCTCGTGGTGATGGCCACCTACGGTCTCGCGCAGCTGTTCCTATCTCTGGGACTGCTCAATCATATCAGCACGCCGCGCGTTGTGCGCAAAAGCCCCGAAGCGATGCGGCAGGAGCTGCTGAATTAAGCCCCAGCCCCCTGTCCCCCGAAGGGGAACTTAGGTGGAACCCTCTTTAATACCTGGAATACTCCAAACGTTGCTTGAAATAAAAGCCCCGCCGATGGCGGGGCTTTCTACTACAAATTTTCAATGTTCAATGCTCAATGCTCAATGCTCAGGGAGGGAGGAAGTGAAGCGGTACTCCACTGCCGTTAAACATTGAGTATTGAGCGTTGATTATTGAATATTATCCGGGTGTACGGATTCGCTACGCGGACCGTCGGTACTTTTGATCTACCTCAAGATGAAAGAACAAACAGCAAAGGACAGCCCCAACTTAAGTGTTCCGCCGGCTGGCGGGGGGCAGGAGGCCGACTTCCTCGTCATCGGCTCCGGGATCGCGGGGCTTACCTACGCACTCAAGGTGGCGCAGCAGTTTCCGCAGCGCAGCGTAACGATCATCACGAAGGCGGCGGCCGATGAGACGAACACCAAGTATGCCCAGGGCGGCATCGCGGTGGTGAACGACCTCGAAAACGATTCCTTCGAAAAGCATATCGAGGACACGCTCATCGCGGGCGACGGCCTCTGCAACCGCCATGTGGTGGAGATCGTGGTGAAGGAAGGTCCCGCGCGTGTGCAGGAGATCATCGACTGGGGCGCACAGTTCGACAAGGACTCAGAAGGATCGTACAAGCTGGGACGCGAGGGCGGGCACTCGGAGTACCGCATCCTCCACTACAAGGATGTTACGGGCCGCGAGATGGAGCGCGCGCTGCTCACTGCCGTGGAGAACACGCCCAACATCCGCATCATCAAGCATTGCATCGTCGTCGACATCATCACGCAGCACCACCTCGGCTACCTCGTTACCAAGAGCACGCCCGATATCTGCTGCTACGGCGTGTACCTGCTCAACATGAAAACGAACCGCATCGAGAAGATGCTGTCGAAGCTTACGCTGCTGGCCACCGGCGGCAACGGGCAGGTGTACCGCACCACGACCAATCCCTCTATCGCGACTGGCGATGGCGTGGCGATGGTGTACCGCGCCAAGGGCCGCATCGAAAACATGGAGTTCATCCAGTTTCACCCCACGGCGCTCTACGAGGCCGGCAAGCGTGGGCAGGCCTTTCTTATCACCGAGGCCGTGCGCGGCGATGGCGGCATCCTCCGCAACAGCAAGGGCGAGGCCTTTATGGAGCGCTACGACGACCGCAGGGATCTTGCGCCCCGCGACATCGTGGCCCGCGCCATCGACAACGAGATGAAGATCGGCGGTACCGAGCACGTGTGGCTCGACTGCCGGCATATGGACGGCGAAAAGTTCCGCGAGCACTTCCCCAACATCTACGAGAAATGCCTGTCGATCGGCATCGACGTGGCGAAGGATATGATCCCCGTATCACCGGCCGCGCACTACAGCTGCGGCGGCATCAAGACCGACGAGTGGGGCCATAGCTCCATCGCGAACCTGTATGCCTGCGGCGAATGCGCCTCCACCGGCCTGCACGGCGCCAACCGCCTCGCGAGCAACTCGCTGCTCGAGGCGATGGTGTTTGCGCACCGCTGCTACCTTGATGCCGCACGACGCATTGAAAGCCTTCCCGGGCTGCCCGCCATTCCCGACTGGAATGCCGAAGGCACCTCGGAGCCAAAGGAGATGATCCTCATCACGCAAAGCCTCAAGGAGCTGCAGCAGGTCATGAGCGACTACGTGGGCATCGTGCGCAACACGGTGCGTCTTGCGCGCGCCATGAAGCGCATCGACCTTCTTTTCGACGAGACCGAAGACCTGTACCGCAGCACCGCCGTGTCGCCGCAGCTGCTCGAGCTGCGCAACCTGATCACGGTGGGCTACCTCGTTACAAAGGGCGCCGCCTTCCGCAAGGAAAGCCGCGGGCTGCATTTCAATACCGACTACCCGCAGCACTCGGAGCTGGTGCAGAATATCATCTTGTAAGAAAGTTGCAAAGTTGAAAGTGGAAAGTGCTGTGCCCGAAAGAACGTCATTGCGAGCGAACGCAGTGAAGCGAAGCAATCGGCTCCGGGTAGAGGCCGGTTGCTTCGTTGCCCTCCGGGCGCCTCGCAATGACGGTTAAAACAAAGCATTCCTTCGAACTTCCGACTTCCTACTTCCGACTTTCCTACTTACTACCTTTGCGCCTCCATGTATTACCTCCTGTACGGCTTCCTCTACCTTGTATCGCTCCTGCCCCTGCGGCTGCTGTACCTGTTGTCGGATGCGGCCTATGGGCTTGTGTATTACGTGCTGGGGTACCGCAAGAAAGTGGTGCTCGATAACCTGCGGATCGCTTTCCCGCAAAAGACGGAGGCCGAGCGCATCGCCATCGCGAAGAAGTTTTACCACAACTTCACCGACACCTTCATCGAGACGATCAAATTCATCAGCGCGCCGCCCTCCTTTTTCCGCAAGCATTACCAGGCCGACTTCTCGATCGTGCACGAGATCTACAGGGACGGGCGCCCCGTGCACTTTCACATCGGCCACAACTTCAACTGGGAGCTCGTGAACCTGGCGATGCAGGCCCACCTGCCCGGTCCGCATATCGGCGTGTACCTGCCGCTTACCTCCAAGCCCGTTGACCGCCTTTTTTACAAGATCCGCTCGCGCTTCGGGGTGAAACTCGTGGCCGCCTTCCGGATGGCGCGCGAGATGATGCCCTTCCGCGGGCAGCAATACATCCTTGGACTCCTGGCCGACCAGAGCCCGGCGATCCCCTCGAAAGCCTACTGGACCAGCTTCTTCGGCAAGCCGACCGCCTTTCTGAAAACACCCGACGATGCGGCGCGGCGCAACGACCACCCGGTATTCTTTTACCACAGCACGCGCCCGCGCCGTGGCTATTATGTTGGGCATGTGCAGCTGGCATCGGCACACCCGTCGCAACTGGCGCCCGGCGAGCTCACGATACGCTACGCCGCCTACCTGGAGCGCGTCATGACCGAGCACCCCGAGCTATGGCTCTGGAGTCACCGCCGCTGGAAGCACGAGTGGAAGCCGGAGTATGGAGCGTTGCTCCAGTGACTGATGCCTATGGAACAGTGAATAAGTATCTGTGCCGTCCCTTATTCATTATGCGTTATTCAATAAACATTATTCAATGCCCGCGGCCACGCGGGCCATCCTTTCCCAGTCGCCGGCAGTGGGCACCTGCACCCATTCCTTCATCGGGCGGCCTTTGCCCGAAGGATCAAAGAGCCGGGCGCCGGCAACAGCCAGTGCCGCGGCATGTGCCGGGCCGGTAAGCTTGAAGACCATTTCGTTCTGGAAGAAGCAGGTGAAGGCCTTGCCATTCATCTTGAAGCAAGGCTTGCCGAAAAGCTGGCCTTTTTCGGCGCCGGGTATCGATGCGCCGATATGCTGGAAGCGGGTTTCCTCGGGAGTCATGGCGACGAAACTAAGACCGCCGGCGGTTCAAATGTTAAAAAAAATTGAAGGCAGGTATTGAAAAAGGAAGTATTCTTGTAAAAGAAAAGTCCCCTGTGGAAACAGCGGACGTAACGATTGCTTGCTATATGAAATTTTTGAATTAGGACGTAACGTGTTCAGCTTGCTACCTTGACTATTGCGATTGCTTGCTTTTCTTTTGCTAAAATAGACCTACCCTCTCTCCTCTTCCCACCAATTTACTGTTCGTTACACGATAGCTAACCATTAGGCTCAGCTGTAAAAGCCTTGCCCCTGCTGGCTTTGCGCAGTCCCATCCGCACTATCGCCAACGCCTTTTCCGCATAAAAAAAGCGGTCCGGAGACCGCAAGTTGATGTCAGATGTCAGATCCGAGATCTACAGATCCGAGATCCGAGATTAATAGATCCGGGATCAATTCAGCACACTGCTTTGCTTCTGCGTCGGGATCTTCGTGTCCTTGCGGATCGCGTTCCAGCCACCGACCACGTTGCGGAGGTTGTGAATTCCCTGGCGCTTCAGGAGCGAGGCCGCAATAACGCTGCGGTAGCCACCCTGGCAGTGTACATACAGGTTCTGCTCTTCCTCGAACCGCGCGAGGTGCAGCGGATCGATCATATCGTTGAGGGGCAGGCTGAGCGCATCTTTTACGTGTCCTTCGGCAAACTCGGCCGGCTTGCGCACATCCACCACCACGAGGTTTTCGTCGAAGGGAAGATCCATGGCCAGCTCGTCTGGCTCCACGTCGATGATCATATCGATGGCCTCGCCGGATTTTTTCCAGGCATCGAAGCCACCTTCGAGGTAACCGATCATATTCTGGAAGCCCACACGCGCGAGACGCACCAGCGCTTCGCGCTCCTTGCCGGGCTCGGTTACCAGGATCATCTCGCCTTCGTAAGAAAGCAGCGAGCCGGCCCACTCGGCAAAGCGGCCCTCGAGGCCCACGAATACGGACCCGGGTACGAAGCCCTGTGTGAACTCAGCTGCGGGACGGGTATCCAGAACAAGGGCACCAGCCTCGGAAGCGGCGGCCACTTCGGCTACCGTCAAGGCTTTGAGGCCCCGCTCCAGCACGCTGTCGAGGTCGTCGTAGCCTTCCTTATTGATCCGGGCGTTGATGGGAAAGTATTGCGGGGGCGCGGCGAGGCCGTCCGTTACGGCTTTCACGAACTCGGCTTTTGTTTGCGGCTGCAGGGCATAGTTGCTGGCCTTCTGCTCGCCGATCGTACTGAAGGTTTCGGGACCGAGGCTCTTGCCGCAGGCCGAGCCGGGACCGTGCGCAGGGTATACGATCACGTCGTCGGGGCGCGGGAGAATGTGCTTGTGCAGTGAGTCGTACATCATCGCCGCCAGGTCTTCCATGGTAAGGTCGGCGCCTTTCTGGGCCAGGTCGGGGCGGCCAACGTCGCCCACGAAGAGTGTGTCGCCGGTGAAGATGCAGTGCTCCTTACCGGTGGCGTCCTGCAGGAGGTAGCACGAAGACTCGAGCGTATGGCCCGGGGTGTGCAGCACGGTCATGGTAAGCTCGCCTACGCGGAAGGTTTCGCCGTCGCGGGCAATGTGCACGGGAAGCGGCGTTTCCGTTTGCGGTCCGTAGATGATGGTGGCGCCGGTGGCCTTCGCAAGGTCGATATGGCCCGACACGAAGTCGGCGTGGAAATGCGTTTCGAAAATGTATTTGATCCGCGCCTTACGCTCGGCGGCCAGTTGCAGGTAGGCGTCGATATCGCGAAGCGGGTCCACAATGGCAGCTTCGCCATTGCTCTCTATATAGTACGCGGCTTCGCTGAGGCAGCCCGTATAAAGTTGCTGGATATACATAAGGAGGCTTTGCGACAAAGGTAGGAAGGCAGGGCCGCTCGGTTTGTCACCGGTGCGTCGCAGATGGGTTTCCGGGGCGGCAGGAAGGCTTATTTTAACAATTGCTGGGCAAAGAGGTGGACCTGCGTGAGGCGTTCTTCGTTGACGGAGTAGTAGATGAACTTGCCGTCGCGGTTGGTTTGCACGAAACCGGCCTTGCGGAGGATGGCGAGGTGCTGGGAGGCCACCGACTGCTCCAGGCGGAGCTTTACATAGATCTCGGTGACGGTGATCTCACCCTTTTGCTGGATGAGTTTCAGGATCTGCTGGCGCAGTTTATGGTTGATGGCACGCAGCACGAGTGCGGCCTTTTTGAGGGTCAATACATCGATCTTAAGGTCTGCTTCCGATTTTGCCGGCTTATCCACTAAAAGTTCACTCATAAATATGAATCTTACTTTTTCTTATATATTATTTGGCAAATGTATTAATCACGGCGGTAAAAAACGTGGCTCATAAAAAAAGCCTCATTTCCCGGCCGCTTTTGGGGATACGGGTGTGTAGAACTCTTTTGCATAGAAGGGCTCGCAATAGGCGAGGTCGGCAAAGGTCCCGGCCCGGAACCTTGTAGCGGCGAGGGCCGGCATAAAGCGCGCGGACGCATCGGCCGCGACGAAGCGGGCGTTCGGATGTGTCGTTTGCGCCTGCCACTTGGGGCTGCCGTTACCGAAAAAAGTTAAGGGGCCGTAGGCAAGCTGCGCGGCAAAGGAGCTCTCGTCGAGCACGAGGCTGTGGGCGGGCTGCAGCTCGTCGAGCGCATCATTGTACAGGGCGGTGAACACTTCCTGGCGGCGGGCATCGATCATGGGGCAAAGCAGCCCGCCAGCGCCGGCGTACAGAGCAGCCGCGGCCATTACCTGGAGGGTGGGAAGCGTGATCAGTGGTTTTTGCAGGGCATAGCAAAGTCCTTTTGCCGAGGCCATCCCCACGCGGAGGCCTGTGTAGGAGCCGGGGCCGGCGGTAACCGATATGGCGTCGAGGCGGGAAAGCGGCCGTCCAAGCTCCCGCGTCGCATCACGGATCGCTACCTGCAGCCAGGCGGCACTGTCGCGGGCCTCGCCGGTGCTTTTAAAAAGCAGCAGGGTCCCGTCGTCGGAAAAAGCAATGGAAGCGCCGGTAACCGCGCTGTCGATATGAAGCAGGAAAGCCACGGCGCAAAGCTACGGGAACAGAAGAACAAGGAACAGACGAACAAGGAATAAGGAACAGGGAAGCTTGAAGCATTCAACCTTCCCTTCCTCATTCAACATTCCTTGTTCCTTGTTCTGCTGTTCTACACGTCTGTATCCGTGCGGTACGTTTTCGTTTCGCGGTGCACCACGTGATCGCGGCCGCCGCCCACGGGGTTGCGGGCGTCGTCGGCCGTCGTGCGGATAAGGCCGATGCCGGTAAAGAAGAAGATGGCGCCGAGCACGCCGTATACAATGAGGGTCTTGACCTGTGCGCTCGTTCCCTTGGCGTCCATGAATACCACGGCGGCATAGATAAGGCCGGCAATGCCGAGTATGGTGAGGATGACGCCGAATGTACGCTTGACGTTCATAACAGAGTTTAGGGTGCAGTAAACAAAACACCTGCCATCCTTCGACTTCGCCCAGGATGACAAGGCAGCATCGGAATTATTTTGGCATCTGTCGCCTATGCTCATCCTTCGGCACGCTCAGGAAAGTAGATACGTTTACTGCGTTGCACGCGCAATGACGTTCTCTCAGGGACAGCAGCTCCGACTTCGCTCTTCCCACTTGCCAACCTGATTACTGCAGGAACTTTCGGTAAAGGGTATACAGCACTTTTTTCTCGGGCTCGCTGAGCGAACCCTTTTCTTCACGGCCCAGGTACTTGCGGCGAAAGGTGGTAAAAACGGCGCTGCTGTCGCGCACGTCGTAGCCGATGATGCGCAGGGCGTCGAGCGTGTTGAAGCCGGCGGGCAGCTGCACGCCCGTAGTATCGCTCCACCACAGTCCGTAGCCCGCATCGGCAAAGCGCTTCCAGGGAAAGAGCACGCTGGGGTCGTTCTTGCGCGTCGGCGCCACATCGGCATGACCGATGAAGTTGGCGGCGGGGATATTGTACTTGCGCTTCAGCGTATCGAGCAGCTGCAGCGTGGCTACGATCTGCGCTTCGCTGAAGGGCTCGGTTCCGTTGTTGTCGATCTCGATACCAATCGAGGATGAGTTGACGTCCTGGATATTGCCCCAGCGACCGGCGCCCGCGTGCCAGGCGCGGAAGTAGTCGTTGAGCATGTGGTGCACGATACCCTCGCGGCAAACGACGTAGTGGGCGCTCACCTGCGTGCGCTCCGTGGTGAAGGTGTGGAGCGTGGTATCGCAGCTTCCCTGGGCCGTATGGTGCAGCACCACGATGTTGGGCTTGCGGAGGTTGAAGTTGATGGTGCCCACCCAGGGCTGCGCGGTCGCCATTGTTTGCCCGGCCGGGCTCGCCTGGAGCTCCTTTGCATATTTCTTCGCCGTGCCCCGGTATTGCTTGTTCGTGGCCGAGTAGGGACCCCGGTTGCAATACACAAACACGAGCAGCAGCGGCAGGAGCGACAGGAACAGCGGACGTTTCATGGGCAAATGTTGAAGGGGCCGCGGCCATAGGCACCGGGCGTCCGAAACAAAGATAGGGCGGCTGGCAGTGGCTCCGTTTTTGCGGCAGAAAGGCGGATCAAATTTTTGAGCTATGCCTAAGTTGAATGGAAAAAAAGTAGCCGTGCTTACCGAGAACGGCTTTGAAGAAGTGGAGCTCACGAGCCCTGTTCAGGCGCTCCGCGAGGCCGGCGCCGAAGTGCATATCGTGTCGCCGCAGAAAGGTCATGTGAAAGCCTGGGATACCGACCACTGGAGCATCGAGGTGCCGGTAGACCGTGTGCTCGACGAAACCAACCCCGAGGACTACGACGCCCTGCTGCTGCCTGGCGGCGTAATGAACCCCGACAAGCTGCGGACGAACCAGAAAGCAGTTGACTTTGCGCGACACTTCCTCGAATACGGCAAGCCGCTGGCCGCTATCTGCCACGGCCCGCAACTCCTTATCGAAACCGGTATGATCAGTACGCGCACCCTCACCTCCTATCCGTCCATCCGCACCGACCTGGTGAATGCGGGGGCCCTGTGGGAAGACAAGGAAGTGGTGAGCGATAACGGCCTCGTGAGCAGCCGCAGCCCGAAGGATCTCCCGGCCTTCAATAAAAAGCTGCTCGAAGAAGTGGGTGAAGGCAAGCACGCAACAACGGGGCAGTATACGCAGCACGACTGACCGTCGGTATTATTTCGGTAGCAGGGCGGCCCCGTGCACGCCCTCTTCTTTGCCGGTACAGTCAAATCGCTTACCTTAAGCCTCGCCAACCAAAACCCGCATGAACGATCTTTTCGAGCCCGGGAGTGCCCGCCTTATCCTGGAGCGCCTCAACAGTCTGGAAGCCGGCTGTATACCCCGCTGGGGCAAGATGAACGCTGCCCAAATGGTGGCGCACTGCCAGGCACCCTTCTCTGTCTACTTCGGTGAGCTGCAGCTGAGGCGCAATATCATGGGCCTGCTCTTTGGCCGCATGGCGAAGCGAAAGCTGCTTGCCGACAAGCCCTGGCCGCGCGGGCTTCCCACCGCCCCTGAATTTGTCGTCAGTGACGATCGTTCTTTCGATACGGAGCGCCGCAAGCTGACGAGCCTCATCGAGCGCTTCGCCGGCAGCAGCATCCTGCTGCATCCGCCCCGGCACCCGTTTTTCGGCAAGATGACCGCCCAGGACTGGAGCCGCCTCGCCTGGAAGCACCTCGATCATCACCTGCAGCAGTTTGGCGTGTAGCCCCCTGTCCCCCGAAGGGGCACCCAGGTTGGATCAGTATTTTTTGTCTTGAAGAGTTCTGAACATTTCAAGCAGAAAGCCCCGCTATCAGCGGGGCTTTCTACAATCAATTTTCAATATTCAATACTCAATTTTCAATGCTAAGCAACGAGGAAGTAAAGCGGTACTCGCCTGCACTTGAATATTATCCATCTGGGCAAACGTCGAACGAAAAACATACAGCCCGGCCTAGCTGCCCCCTTCGGGGGTGAGGGGGCCGAACTCGCCCGTGAGCTTGTTCTTGCGCACATTGCCGGCGCGGAAGGCGCGGCCATTCATGGCTACATATACGCCGGGCGGGAGCGTTTGCACAAAGGCAAAGGCGCTGCCGAGGTTGAACAGCCCGTCGGACGAGCCGAACTTGTAGGGAACCATGGCGCCCGTGAGCACGATCGTTTTGCCGGTGACGCGCTGCGCCAGCAGGTCGGCCGTTTCGGCCATGGTATCGGTGCCGTGGGTTATGATGATCTGCTGCTCGTCGGCCTCGATGCAATGGCGCGCCACGAGCTCGCGGTCAAGGTCGCCCATTTCCAGGCTGTCGATCATCATCAGGGTGCGGATATCTACCGGAACGCGGTTGCGCCCGAGCTGGAGCATCTCCGGCAGGTGCGAATCCTTGAAAAAAAGCTGGCCCGTGAGCTCATTGTACTCCTTGTCGAAGGTGCCGCCGGTTACGAGAATGCGAATGGACATGGTTGCGGGAATTGGCGGTAAAAATAAGGAATGCAGCGCCGCCGCTTCTTTTTTGTGGGTAGCGGCCTGGTGCTGATGAGGCCGCTGCCCGGTAGCTAATCCGCTCACTGTCAGCCCTCCGGATCCAATTCATCCGCCGATATGGGCGCGTTAACTGTGAATTAAGGGCTTTCCACAAAAAAAATAAGGATTTATAAAAGGGAATAGTGCACCTTCGTAGCTCTGCTCGAGAAACAGGATGCCTCCTGGCATCTTTCCTTTCTCAACATGCAGTTGGTTTAGGTGACGACTCCTGTTTTTACAGGAGTTTCTTTTTTTATCTATCATCGCGGATTTTTTGTTCCCGGATCCAGAATCCGGATCTGCTTTTCAACAGATCCGGGATCCCGAGATCAGAGATACATCGATCATTCCCCCAGCACTTCCTTCTTCTTCATCCAAGGCTTTGGCGGCGCGCCGTCCATCTGCACGATCCGCGGCTGGAAGGTGCCCACTACGTCTACCAGCGCCGTTTGCGCCTTCATCACCGAGTGGATATCCTTGTAGGCCATCGGCGCCTCGTCGAGCCCGCCACCCAGCAGCGTTACGCCCTGGAGCCGGAGCTGCTCCTGCAGTGCTGCCAGCGTGATCGACTGGAGGGCCGCCGTACGGCTCATCCGCCGGCCCGCGCCATGTGACGCCGAATTGACGGACGCCGACTCGCCTTTGCCCTTCACGATAAAGCCGGGCGCTGTCATCGACCCGGGAATAACACCGAGCACGCCGCTGCCCGCGGGGGTTGCGCCCTTACGGTGCACGATCAGCTCGCGGCCTTCCCACTGCTCCTTCCAGGCGAAGTTGTGGTGGTTCTCCACCATCCGCAGCGGCCGGCGGCCCAGCGCCCGCGCCACCTTGTCGTGGATCACGTGGTGACAGGCCGAGGCATAATCGCCCGCCAGGTTCATCGCGAGCCAGTACTCGGCGCCTTCCTCCTCGTCGAGGCCCAGCCAGGCCAGGTTCGACGCCTCGGAGGGCAAGCGCCGCTTTTGCTTCGCCAGCCTGGTGTAGTGGTTGGCGATATTGGCGCCCAGCGCCCGCGAGCCCGAGTGCGACAGGAGACCGAGGTACGAGCCGGCGGGAACGCCCAGTACCGGGTCGTATTCCGTAACCGTCACCACGCCGAACTCCACGAAGTGGTTGCCCGAGCCTGATGTACCGAGCTGTTTCCAGGCCCGCCCGTGCAGCCCTTTCAGCAGACCGATCTCACGGAACGTATCGCGGTGCAGCACTTCATGATCGGCCACCCGCGCGAACTGCGCGCCCGAGCCGAACAGCGTGTTCTCCTGGATGATCCGCGCGAAGAAACCCGACTTACCCTCCAGGTCTTTGGGTGGCAGGTCGAATACCGAGAGGCACATCCGGCACCCGATATCGACACCTACTCCGTAGGGAATCACGGCGTTGTCGGTAGCCAGCACGCCGCCGATCGGAAGTCCGTAGCCCGAGTGCGCATCCGGCATCAGGGCGCCGGCCACCGCTACGGGGAGCTTTGCGGCCGTATACATCTGGTGCAGCGCGCCGGCTTCGATGCCGTCGCTTCCGAATACCGAGAAGGAGATGCCGTTCTGGTTGAGCGACAATTCCGCGCCATCCGCCGCCGGCTTCGGCAGCAGTTGCGCCGCGATCTTCCCGAGCACCGGGTGCTCAAGGTAATCAGCCGGAGCTGCGCGGATATTCGAAAGGATGGCCAGCGCCTCATCGAGCGTGGAATGCTTGTAGTGCTTTTCCATCAGCCCCATCGCGAGCGAGATGACCGGCGACTCGGGGTAACCGATGCCGCGAAGATCCTTTCCATTGATTTTCAATTTTGCCATACATTCTTTTTTTGGCAGCCTTCCACTGGCTCAGGCTGACAGGCCATCGCTCTAAAACGATTTGTCAGTCCGAGCTTGTCGAGGACCACAATTATTGTACTATTTTATTGGCGCAGCAGGAGCCGGCGAAGGCCTGCGGCTTGGCCCGGAACACGAAGCCCATCCCCATGATATAGCCCATCGCTTCGCGGAAGGCCTCGTTGCTTTTGAACTTCGGATCCGGGTTGATGTCGGCGTGCACCTCGAGGGGAAGGCCGTGCCGCACAAAAATCGGGGCCAGCTCGTAGGCGACCTCGATACTCCGGGTCACCTCGTCGAGCATCCGCTCCTTCACGGTCACGCTTCGCTGCACCCGCTCACTCTGAATGAAGAAGAAGCCGCCCCGGCCCTTCCGTAGAAATACGATCACGGTGGCGAAGACGATCTCGCTCCCCCGCACCTGGCTGTCGGAGCCGATCGAAACCTGCAGCTCGTGGCCATCGGCAGCTTCCCGCAAAAGGGTGCGCCGCACTTCTTCCTCAATAGGCAGCCGGATGGGCCTGCCATCCAGCCGCCGCCATTTCTTTTGTGTCATGTCTTTCGTTTTTTTCGATAAGAAATTTGATGCATGAGGCGCGAGGAGAGAAAGAACGCAGATCTTTTATGATGATTAAGATTAGCGCAGATTGACTTTACCCTGTTTGATCGCTATGATTTTGGGGCCGGTCGATACGTAGCTTAACTCCCCAATATTTTCACGCCTCACGCCTCACGCCTCAGTTCTCCAGCGCCAACGTCCGGAACCCGATCACTTCCACGCGGCGCTCCGGTTGTGCCGGCTCGTGCTGCGCCGAGATCTCCGCCAGCGTCATCGGCTTCGTGATGCTGTTGTGAAACCCGAGGTGGTCGCTGAGGCGCTGCGCCCGCTCCACACCCAGCTTTCCGAACTCGTAGCGGGCAATGAGCCGTCCCTGGCGCAGCAGGGCCGGGTCGATGAGCGCGATCGGGCTGTTGAAGGTGCAAACAAGCTGCACGTTCAGGAAGTCGGCGAGCAGCCCATCGGAGATGTTCAACAGGTTTGACACCCCGGAGTGATTGTTCGCACGGCGATCCATCAGCACGTTCTCCGCGTCCTCGATCACCAGCACGGTATTCGGGTTGTCGACGAGGAGATCGATAAAGTCCGGATCCATCAAGTTGCCCGCAACCGTCGGCGAGAGAAAGAGCACGCGCTTTTTCGTGTTCCCCACGAGGTAACGCAGGTACGTCGTCTTTCCCGTGCCCGGCAAGCCGTGGAGCAGCACGATGCCTTTGTCGTCCTTCTGCGAAAGACGCTTGCGAATCACGGCATCCACCGCGGCAAAGTCTCCCTCGTAATAAAGGCCTACATCGAGCCGCGTACGCTTGATCTCCATCGACTTCAGCGTGAGGCCGTACTCGCCGCGCACAATGAGGTTGATCTCCTGCGGCTGCCGGCGCTGCCGCTCGCGAAAGCGGCCGGCCAGCTTCGTACACTCGTCTACGAATGACGCCTGGGTTCCGTTGTGAAGGATCTCGCAGTAATGCCCGATCTCCACGATGCAGCCGTTGCGGAGCACGAAAAGCGTTTTGTCGATCTCGTAGCGCTTGCGGCGGGCATCGTACCACTGGTTCTGAAACTCGTCGGCCAGCAGGTCCGCGAATCGCTCGCGGAAGGCCGCCAGCAGCTTCTCTCCCGCCAGGCAGGAAATGAAGTGCCGGCTCGGGACACGCCCGAAGTGCGACAGGTAAAATGCGCGGCTGTCGGGAAATATATCGCCGAGGGCCGCATTGGCGCTTACCGTCTTTTGATCAAATATGTTGTCCATCTTACTGTTATTAGGTCCGTATTTATACGGCGTGGAATAATTTGTTTCGTTACTCAATTCATTTTGCCGGACCGGGCAAAGCCGATCGGCGCTTCTTTCGGCGCGTTCCGGAAGGCGGCCAGTGCGCGAATCAGTCCGTTAGCCCAGGCATAGTCGCCGTCGTGGAACAGCTCTACGTAGTTGGGACCGATCTCAACAAGCCGCGCGCCACCAAGCTGCAGTATGCTGCGCGCGAAGGCCACTTCGCCATCCTCGTGGTCGAAAAAGCTGTGCTGCCAGGTTTTGATCACCTCGCCACGCAGTTGCTCCCAGAGCCAAACGGAGGCATTGCTGCCGTCGATATCGCCAATGGCGCTGACGCTTGGCAACCTGTCGAACTCAAGTACAAACAGCGTCCGCACGTCGAAGAACGGGCCGCTGAAGAGGCCTGCCGGTGCGTGAATCCGGCGGCCGAAAAATCTCCGGAACATAAAAACCTCTCTTTTTTTTAGAGGCCGGGGAGCGGGAATCGCCTCCCGGCCTGTTGTGATTATTTCGGAACGAACAGCGCTTTCAATTGCCCGAGCACGTGCCCGAAGCTTCTTTCGCCGCTCCGGCCAGTGCGGGAGCGGTCAGTTTCTTCGGTACTACGCTCCGGCAACAGTCGGCGAAAGAGCGCGGTAAGGGCTAATACGACCAGGAGAAATTTCATGGCTTCGGTTGTTTTGAGCGCGCACAAAAAAGCCCGGTTCCTTGCAGGGACCGGGCGCGCCGAAGCCGTCTGGAGGCTATCGGAATAGGTGCGCTCGTCCCGGGGAGGGGCATAGGTCGGCCGGCCGGCTGCTGCTAGCAGCAACCGTTGGCAGGCACAGGGCCCCAAGGGATATTCGTGTGCGTTGCGGGTTACACAAAATCATTTTTAGCGTTCAGTTGTTTATTTCTGCCGGGCAGGAAAGCGGTATAAAAAAACCCCGCTGGCATGCCGCGGGGTTGAGTATGTTGAATTCTGGTTTGCCTTACCAAAACGCACTACCGGCCCCGCCGAAAAGCTTGCCCAGGGGGCTGAAGCTGTTCATTTCGTTGATATGTAGCTGGTAGCGGCTCATGTTGTTTGCGTTATTTGAATTGCGCTGCAAAGTAGACGTTCTTTTTTCCAACGAGCAAACTATTTCGTGAAAATATTTTTGCAGCATTCCTGCAAAAGAAGATGCCAGACAGTATTTCTACGGTACGCCAATGATTTGCTAAAAACAGGGTATTCCTGGCGGCGCCCCTGTGACCCTCCGGCCGGAAACCCGTACCTTTAGCCAGCACCATGAAAAAGATCTTCTTCCTCCTCCTGCTCGTATCCGGCAGCGCCTCCGCACAGCGCCTTACACTCAGCGACCTGCTCAAGCTGACGGACAGCCGCAAGGACACCGCATCCGTATTTCGCTACATCCGTCAGCGCGGCTTTACCGTGCGTGGCCGCACCGACGACGGCAACGTAGTGCTGATGGGCGACCGCGACAAGACGAAGAAGCGCTTTACCGAAATGGTCTTCGTGAATCTCGCCGGCGACGAGGTGCTGATGATCCAATACGGCACGCGTCTTCCCGACAACTACACAGCTATCCGCCGCCAGATCGCCGAGGACGGTTCGTTCAACACGCTGCCGCCGCAGGCCGATAAGGAAGAAGTGATCGAGACGTACTCCTCGAAGCAATACCTCATTGCCATTGAAACGGTGGCCAACCAATCGCACTACGTCATCAGCATACGACCCAAGGTGCTGCCCCGACTGCGGCAGGGTGATTAATTGCCGGGAACATAACTATAACCGAAGTCAAAATTCAAAAGGCAAAAGCACGGACGCTCCTTTTTGAGTTTTGACTTTTTCATTTCGAGGTCAAAACAATTTCATCTGCTCGCCGGGCCTGCGGAATTGCGTGCAGTCGAGGCCGAGCCGCTCATGCGTCAGCCCGTACTTTTTCGTATACGCTTTGTACTGGTCGGCCACGAGCTGCGCGATATTGCCTTCGCCGCGCATGCGCCGTCCGAACTCGCTGTCGTTTACCTTCCCGTCATGCCCCGACTCGATCAGGTGCCACACCTTATCGGCGCGATCGGGAAAGGTCTTGTACAGCCAGTCGTGAAACAGGAGCTTGACAGCACCATTGAGCCTCACGAACGTGTAGGCCGAAAAGGTCGCGCCGGCCTCGCTGGCGGCCTTCAGGATCGCCGGCATTTCGTGCTCGTTTAGCCCGGGAATCATCGGCCCGAGCATCACACCGGCCTGCACGCCGGCCTTGCTCAGGGCGGCAATGGCGCGGATCCGCTGCGCGCCCGTAGTCGTGCGCGGCTCGAGCACCCGGCGGAGGTCCTCGTCGAGCGAGGTGATGGTCATGATCACCGAGGCGAGTCGTTTTTTCCCGAGCTCCTGCAACAGGTCGAGGTCGCGGAGCACGCCCGCGTTCTTGGTAATGATCCCTACGGGCTGGTTGAACTCGAGGCACACTTCGAGAAGACTGCGGGTAATGCCGAAGCGACGCTCGGCGGGCTGGTAGCAATCCGTATTTCCACTGAGGCTCAGCGGCACGCATTGCCACTTCGGATGCTGCAGAAACTGCCGGAGCAACTGGGCGGCGTTCTTCTTCACATGGATCTTGCTTTCGAAATCAAGGCCCGCGCTGAAGCCAAGGTACTCGAACGAGTTGCGCGCGTAGCAATAGATGCAGCCGTGCTCGCAGCCCTGGTAGGGATTCATACTGTAAAACATCCCCACGTCGGGCGAGTCGACCTTGTTGACCAACGACTTTGCCTGCACCTCGATGAACTGCGTGCGCACATCGGGCTCCACCCACTCATCGATGCCTTCGATATGATCGGTGCTTCGCCAGGTTTTGTCGAAGCGATTAGGCGTATTGAACTGTGCGCCACGGCCCCGCTGGAAAGTTTCTTCTGTCTCTTGCTGCCCGATGCTATGCAGGTTGCTCTTTGTTTTCCGGATGTTATTACTCACTTCGATTGATCTGGTTGACCGGCCGCAAGCGCTGCCGGCGTAATTTTGTTTTATGTGCTTCCGCTATTCGCTTACCCAAAAAGCCGAGCTACTCAACCAGGTTGCGAGCCTGCACTGGGCGCTCGATTTCGAGCCCGTGTACCACGCCAACGGGTTCGAGTTCCCGATCATGCCGGTGATCACCAGCCAGCAGCCCGGAGAGGTACAGGCCTACCACTGGGGACTCATCCCGCACTGGGCGGGCAGCCTGGAGGAAGCGAACAAGCTGCGGGCGCAAACGCTCAATGCGCGGGCGGAAACCGTGTATGAGAAGCCTGCTTTTCGCAGCTACATTCCCAGGCGGCGCTGTCTCGTGCTGGCCGACGGCTTTTTCGAGTGGATGGATTTCAACAAGAAAAAGTACCCGCACTATATCCGCGCCGCCGACAACAGCGTCTTTGCCTTCGCCGGTATCTACAGCCATTGGACCGAGCCGGAAACGGGCGAGCTGTTCCGCACCTTTGCCATCCTCACTACGGTCGCCAACCCGATGATGGCGCGGATCCACAACTCGAAGGAGCGGATGCCCGTCATACTCCAACCGCAGGACTGGACCACCTGGCTGGACCCCGAGCTTCCGAAGGAACGGGTGCAGGAACTGCTGCGGCCCTGCAGCGACGGCTTCCTGCAGGCGCATACGATCGACCGGGGTCTGGCGCGGCCGGGCGCGGATGCCAACCACCCGTCGACCCTGGCACCCGTGCACTACCCCGAGCTCGACTCAGCTTCCGAACAGGCTTCCCTGTTTGAAAGCTGACGGTTGCTGCAGCAACTCCAGGCGCTGCAGCTCCTGCCAAGGACCGCCCTCCTTGCGACGCAGCAGCACGAGCTTGTCGGCCAGGAAGCGCCCGCTGAATTCGCTGTGCTCGCACTCCATCCACATCCCGATAAACTGCATCGGCTTCAGCCGCTGCGCCAGCACCAGGTGTGGCTCGGGAATGAAGTGGGGCTCCTGCCCGGGCACATTCATCAGCCACTTGATCGTACGGAGCTCCTTCACCAGGTCGAGGAAAGGAGTGCGCGTGGACACATGGATATAGATGGTATGCGAAGGATAAGCCGCGAAATTTTCGAGCTCCACTTTGAAAGGCGTCATCGCCATCGTCAGCTGCTGCAGGCGCTCCACGAAGCGGGCCTCCGTGCGCTCGAAGGCATGGCATTGCAGCACCGTCAGCGCGGGCGCGGTCACGAAGAGCGGCTTTACGCGATGCCGCTCGTGGAGGCGATCGCGCAAGCCGCCCACGCGCTCCTGCAGCGCATCGGAGAGGGGCACAACGAGACGGTATTCATGAACACGGTAGCCGGGGAGGGCGGTTGCTGGGGTATCCATAGACGTTGGTTTGCTTTTTGCTAATTTAATTAGCATAAATTTACCCAAATTTTTAGCAAACCAAATTTTTTGTTATGGACGCCAACGATTACTTTCTGCCTTCCGGACACGGCATTGATCTCAACGAGCAACTGGTGCGCAACAAGGCGGCAACGTTCTACCTGCGTGTCAACAGCAATGCAATGAGCGGTGCGGGTATCCAGGAAGGCGATGTGGTGATCGTTGACCGGTCCATCGAGCCGGAGAGCGGGCAGGTGGTGATCGCGACCGTCAACGGCGAGTTGCTCATACGCCGGCTGGAGCGCGAGGGCGCACACAGGGCGCGCCTGCTGCCGGCGTCGAAGCTGGCGCCGATCGCGCTGGAAAACTATTCGGAGAAACTAATCTGGGGCGTGGTGACTTATGTCATCCACCATATGTGAGCGCCCGAAATGACGCTAGTGCGCCACTTCTTCCAGCATCAAGGCATTCGGTGCATAGCGTGGATTCTTACCGGCCAGCGCCTGCAGCAGCGTCGCTACGTTCTTTAATCCAATAATGGCCGCCCACTCGAAGGGACCATGCGGGTAGTTGGTGCCGAGCTTCATGGCCGTGTTGATCTCTTCCTTCGTGCTCACGCCTTCCGACAGGGCATGGTAGGCCTCGTTGATGATCATGGCAATGACCCGCGGGCTCACGAAGCCGGGTGTATCGGGAAGCCATTCGATCGTCTTGCCCAGCGCCGCGGCACCCGCTTCAGCTCCTGCGCGCAGCGATGCTGCGGCCGCGGCCTCGATCAGCGGAGCCGCTTCAAAGCCGCGCCAGCCGTTGATCCGCACGAAGGCATCCATGCCGGCCGTTGCACCGGCCACGTCGCTGACCCAAACGGGCCCCGTATGGGTGCGCAGCTGGCTGATGCGCAGCTCGGTGCCATCGAAGAGAAGGTCGAGCAGCAGAACGCCCGCGGGGGCTTCTTCGGGTGTCTGGATCCAGAGCACTGTGGCCGGGTCGGCCGCCGAAGCGGCCCAGGCGCCGTGGAGCGCGGCCTCGCCGATGATCGCAATTTGCATGGCGCAAACCTAGGCCATCGCCGCAAATTTCTACGCCGGCGGGCCTGATTTATCCGGATATTCGGCACATGGAAAAACAGATCCTTACTACCGGCAACGCGCCGGCGCCCATCGGGCCCTACAACCAGGCGGTGCGCTACGGCGACCTGCTCTTTATCTCAGGCCAGATCTGCCTCGACCCCGCCACCGGCGAGCTCCGCAACAGCACCCTCCAGGAAGAAACGCAGCAGGTGATGAGCAACCTGAAGGCCATCCTCCAGGAAGCGGGCCTCGGCTTCGGCAATGTGCTCAAAACGACGATTTTTCTTACCGACATGAACCGCTTCTCGGATGTCAACGAGATCTATGGCCGCTTTTTCGAAGACGCCTTCCCCGCCCGCGAAACGGTGCAGGTGTCGGCACTTCCGCGGTTTGTCAATGTGGAGATCTCGATGATCGCAGGCCAATAAAGAAGTTTGTAGTTTGTGGTTTGTAGTTTGAAGTTGACCTGCTCGTTCCTACCCCTTAACGACAAACCACAAACCACAAACTACAAACTTGACTCATGCGCTTCCTATTCACCCTTCTCCTTCTCCCTTTGTCTTTGATGGCCCAGAACCTGGAAACTCCCGATCGCCTTTACGGTGTTTTGTTTACCGACGTGCAGCAGAGCGGTCTCTTCCCCGACAGCAAGACCTTCGTGGACGCCATCCCGAAGCGCGACCCGGCGCTCATCGTCCAGGACTACGTGTCGATCAGGAACAACCCGGCGATCCGCTTCAGCCTCGAGCACTTCGTGGAAGAAAACTTCTTTCTCCCGCAGAAGCCCATCTCCGATTATGAATCGAATGAGCCGGATGTGGAAGCGCATATCAACCGACTGTGGCACGTGCTCCACCGGAAAGCCGACAGTGCCGCATCGGGCTCGTCGCTACTGCCCCTGCCCCACTCCTATATCGTGCCGGGCGGCCGCTTCCGCGAGATCTATTACTGGGATTCCTATTTCACGATGCTGGGTCTCCGCGAGAGCGGCGAAGACAGTACCATCGAAAACATGCTGCGCAACTTCGCCTGGCTGATCGACACCTATGGCCACATCCCGAACGGGAACCGCAACTACTACCTGAGCCGATCGCAACCGCCCTTCTTCAGCCTGATGGTGGAGCTGCTTGCCGGCATCAAGGGCGACCGTATTTATACGGAGTACCTTCCGCAGCTGCACAAGGAGTGGCGCTACTGGATGGACAGCAGCGGCGCCACGCAGCACGTGGTAACGATGCCCGACGGGAGCCTGCTCAACCGGTACTGGGACGAGCTCGACATCCCGCGGCAGGAAGCCTGGACCGAAGACATCGAAACGGCCAAGCACCTGGCAGAGCAACAGCGCCCGCGCGTATACCGCGAGCTCCGCTCCGCCGCCGAGAGCGGCTGGGATTTCAGCAGCCGCTGGTTCCGCGACGGCAGGACCATTGAGTCGATCCATACCACCGACCTCGTACCCGTAGACCTTAACTGCCTGCTGCAGCACCTCGAGCTGACCATCGCCAAAGCGGCACGGCTGAAGGGAATCACCGCTACGGCAAAGCGCTTCGAGGCGGCCGCGGCCGCACGAACACGCGCGATCCGCCGCTATTGCTGGTCGGCGCGGCGCGGCTGGTACATGGATTACGACTGCAACACGAAGCGCGCCGGCCATGTGCCCACGCTCGCCGGCCTCTACCCCTTCTTCCTCGGCATCGCCGAAAAGGGGCAGATGCGCGTGGCGAAGAAGCTCCTGCAAACACAGTTTCTAAAACCCGGCGGCGTTGTAACGACGCTGCGCTATACCGGTCAGCAGTGGGACGCGCCGAATGGCTGGGCCCCGCTGCAATGGGTTACGGTCGCCGGCCTCGAGCGCTACGGGGAGTCGGCGCTGGCCCGCAACATCGCCGGTCGCTGGGTGGCCCTCAATTTGCGTGTGTACCGCCAGAACGGCAAGCTTACCGAGAAGTATGACGTGGTGCATGCCAACAAGCCCGGTGGCGGCGGCGAATACCCGACGCAGGACGGCTTCGGCTGGACCAACGGTGTGCTGCTGGCGTTGATGAAAAAGTATCACATTCACTAACGTCATTGCGAGCGAAGCGAAGCAATCTGCTTCATAGCAGGAGATTGCTTCTCCGCCGCTGGCGGATCGCAATGACGATTAGCTCCGCCCTCTACACCCACACTCCAGACTTCAAACCACAAACCACAAACTCCAAACTCCAAACTACAAACCTCCCTATGAAGCAATTGCTTCGCCGAATCTTGTTGAAGCCCGTACTCAAGCTCTCCGCCCGGCTCTCGTCGGCGCCCGACAAGGCGCGCGTATTCGCCGCGCTGACGAAGCTGCTTGGCTGCCTGCGCGAAGGCAACTTCAAAAAGGGACTGGTGCTACCCTTTGCGCCGGCAAGCGGCAAATTCATCATCTTCTCCGACCAGCATAAGGGCACCCGCAACGGTGCCGACGACTTCGCCAACTGCGAGCCAGCCTACCTCGCGGCGCTCGCGCATTACAACAGCGAAGGCTTTCACTACATCGCCCTCGGCGACTGCGAAGAGCTCTGGGAAAACAGCTGGCTTGGCGTTAGCAAGGCACAGGCCCCGTCGTTTGCCGCGGAGCGTGCCTTCCTCGACCGGGGTGCATTTACCAAGATATTCGGCAACCACGACCTGCTCTGGGACAACGATCCACTGGCACCTGTATATCTACGGTCGGCCTTCGGAAGCTCCGTACCGATTTATGAAGGCGTGCTGCTCCGCACCGAAACACCGAAAGGTCCGCTCGAGATCTTCTGCACCCACGGACACCAGGGCGATGAGGTCAGCGACGGCAACTGGTTCAGCAAATTTTTCGTGGCCCGTGTGTGGGCGCCGTTTCAAAGCTGGCTCCAGATCAACCCGAACACACCGGCCTACGACACCACGCTTAAAACGCTCCACAACTCGATGATGTATGAATGGAGCGCCGCCCAGCCCAACCTGCTCCTCATCACCGGCCATACCCACCAGCCCGTGTTCGAATCGCTGACGCATATCGAGCGCCTCTACCGGCAGCTGCTGTACGCCCGCGCCGACAACGACCCGTCCGTTCCCGCGATCGAAGCGGAGATCAAAAAGCGGCAGTTCGAATACAGCCGCGTCTCCGAAGACTACCTGAAGCTGAAGCCTTCGTACTTCAACAGTGGCTGCTGCTGCTTCTCCGACGGCGAGATCACCGGTATCGAGATCAGCGAGGGGCAGCTCCGTCTCGTGAAATGGCGCCGCGAAGGCACGGAGATAAAACGGGATGTACTTGAAGAATCGCCGCTGGAGGAATTGCACCGGGGGTTATGACCGAATCTGCTAATGGGGGTAGTCTGCTAATAAATCTGCTAATGTGCTAGTCTGCTGGTCTGCTAATCGTTGTAGCTACCAATAAAATGATAAAGCCCCCGCCGAATGGCGGGGGCTTTGTGTAGTAGCAGATTAGCAGACTAGCACATTAGCAGACTGCTTACTGCTTGAATGTATTGTTTTTGCGATCTACGTCGGGAAGCTTCTTGTCGGGGTCGATGACAACCTCGGTGATGGGCGACGTGCTCGGAACCGTGAAGCTCCAGTAAGGACCGCGCTGCCATACTTCCACGGGAAGCGTAAGGCGGTAGGTCTTGCCGTTGCTTTCCTTCACCAGCACCGGCACCGGCATAGCCATCTGCTCGCGGTTGACGATCTCGATGGAGGCTCCTTTCTTCGGATCCTTGTCGTTGTACCGGACGCCGGTCACAGCCTGGTCGAGCTTCCAGTTGTCGAACACCCAGCCGCGCCAGAACCAGCCAAGGTCTTCGCCGCTTACGTTCTCCATTGTGTGGAAGAAATCCCAGGGTGTGGGGTGCTTGAAGGCCCAGCGCGCCACGTAGGTACGGAAGGCACGGTCGAAGCGCTCGGGGCCGAGCACCACATCGCGGAGGGCCGTGAGCATCATCCCGGGCTTGAAGTAGGCCGTGATACCCAGGTTCGACTGCTGCACCACGTCGGGGATCGTCCACAGCGGGTCCATATGGCCGCTGAAGATGTATTGATTCATCTCGTCGCCGGAGCCGATGGCCGAGGAGGCGAACTCACCCTTGTTGAAGGCTTTCGTGGAGCCGTCGTTGATGAAGGTGTTGAAGCCCTCGTCCATCCAGGCATACTTGCGCTCGTTGGAGCCCACGATCATCGGGAACCAGGTGTGGCCAAACTCGTGGTCGGTGACGCCCCAGAGATCGCCGCCCGAGTCGCTGGCGCTGCAGAAAACGATGCCCGGGTATTCCATGCCGGCCACGTTGCAGGCCACGTTGGTGGCAACGGGATAGGGAAACTCGAACCACTGCTTCGAGTAGTATTCGATGGATGCTTTGGTGAACTCGGTGCCACGCTGCCAGCCATCTTTCTTGATGCTTTCCACGGGGTAAACGCTTTGGGCGAGGGCCGTCTTGCCCGAAGGGAGGTTGATGCGGGCTGCGTCCCACACAAAGGCGCGGGAGGCGGTCCAGGCGGCGTCGCGGGCGTTGTCGATGCGGAAGCGCCAGGTGAGGTTGGCGCCGGCGGGGCGCGAGTTGCGGTTCGTCACTTCCTGCGCGGAGCGGATCGTAACGGTCTTGTCGGAAGTACGTGCCTGCGCGAGGCGTGCCCGCTGGTCGGCGGTGAGCACCTCGTTTTCGTTAAGCAGGCTGCCCGAGCCGGCGATGATCAGGTTGGCCGGTGCGGTGATGCTGTAGGTGATGTCGCCGTACTCGAGGTAGAACTCACCCGCCCCCAGGTAGGGCAGCGTGTTCCATCCATAAATATCATCGTACACGGCCATGCGCGGAAACCACTGGGCGATGGCGTAGATCCAGCCGTTGCGGGTACGCATCCGTCCCATGCGGTCGGTGCCGCGCTCGGGGATTGTGAAGTTGTAGGCAATGGTCAGCTGCAGCTTCGCGCCTGAAGCGAGGGCGGTGGGCAGGAATACCTGCATCCGCGTATCGGTGATGCGGTACTGCGGCGTTGAGGGCTGACCGTTCATGGTCACCGTAACGTTGAGCAGCGAGTCGCCCGACGTGAAGGCCGGGTTGGCCCAGCGGCCGCCGGCCTCGGTGGTGGTGGCGGTGGCGCGTGAGCCCGACTGGTAGATATTCTGATCGAGCTGCAGCCAGAGGAAGGTGAGCGCGTCGGGGCTGTTGTTGGTATAGGTGATCGTAACCGACCCGGCGACGCTGTGGCGCGCGGTATCCAGCGTTACGTCGACGTTGTAATCGGCGCGGTTCTGCCAGTATTTCGGGCCGGGGGCGCCGGATGCGCTCCGGAGCTCACTGCCGGGCCAGGGATAGAAGTGCGGGGTAAAGACGGCGTGATGGTCATAGTTGGATGGGACCTCAACGGTTGCCGACGTGTCTACCTGGGCCATTGCGGCGGCCGACCAGAGCAGGGCGGCCAGGGCGAGAAAGCGTTTCTTCATATCAAATAAATAGAAACGGAAGGTAGGGAGAAACCAAGCCGGAGATTCCAGATGCCCGATCCGGGCTGCCAGATTTAGCGTTTTCTGTGTGAGCGGTATTCGAGCAGCAACACGGTGGCCACACCGAGCGTGTAAGCCAGCAGGTCGAGCCATTCGAAGCCGGTGCCGATGACCGTGCGCGCAAGGACGTTGTGGGAAAGCCCAAGCCGCTGCACGATGCGGAAATACTGGAGCGTTTCGATGCCGTAGGCAAAGAGCAGCACGGCGAGGGCGATCTTCCAGGGCGCGGCATCGAGAAACGAGCGCACTCCGCAATAAAGAAGTATCACCACGAGGTAGTCGCCGCCATAAGGACGTATGAGCCAGTCGCGGACGTACAGGGCGATCAGTACTTCTACAATGAAGAGCAGGATGGCGAGGAGAAAGTAGCGGCGGTGGAAGCGGAGCATGAAACTGGAAAGTACGTAGGTTCGTTGAGGAAACGATAGTTGGCGGAGTGAGCCAATCCTTGCTATCGTACAACTACAAGTTTTGGTAAACACCGGCGCGCAGCACGAGCGTTTCATATTTCCCGGCAAACCCTTCATCGTCCGTTGCAACAGGAACCAGCAATTTCCTGCCGCCGTTCCTGATTTTGATCGTAGGAACCCGCTGCCGTTCGGTGAACTTGTTTGTATCAAATTCGACAAAGATGTTCGGCGCTTTTCCTGGGAAGAGGCGGGGGCTCAGGAGCCGGTTCCCGCTGATCGAAAAGGCGCGCAGTTCCTGCCAGGGCAACGCCGTAGACCCCTGTCCGAAACCCTGGGCAATGTAAAAGGTCTGCCGGCCATTTCGAACGGCGCACAGCGCGTCGTAATACATCATGGAGTTTGAGCTGGCAGCATCCGGTTCGCCAAGAAGCTTACTGCGTACCGCACCGGACAGCACCTTATAGAAGGCGATCGTGGCGTACTCGATCATCGTTCCACCCATCCGCGTATCCCAGGACAGGAGGCAAAGTTTCTTATCCGGCGACGTAACGATGTACAGCCAGTCGAAGTCGAAGCTGTCCTTCAGCGTAAATACAATGTTCCTGAACCGGTACAATGTCTGCTCCAGCTTTTTGTTTTCGGCGGCTATCAGCTCGGGGTCGATCCTGCGCACGCTGTCTATGTATTGGAAGTGGCGCCGGATAGCCCTCTTGAACTGTTTTAGTTGCTGCGATTTGCTGGTATTTGCTGCCGGGCCCTGTGCTTTTGCAAGGAGGCACGTAAAAACAAACAGCAACACGATTAGTGGCTTCATCGGTTCAGGTACAACAACCCGGATCGCGGGTCGCTGAAGGGAAAGTTAGGAATTCCGGGGCCCTTGGCGATAACATTTCTTTCGCCCAATTATACCGCCCGAATTATTTCTTTAGCTCGACGATCGATTCCATCAGCTCGTTCACGAAGAGGCCTGCCTTTGCAAAATCAGCATCTGCCATGATCGGCGCATTGATGGTAAGGATCTTTCCGCCGATCACGGTTGACGCGAACAGCTGGATGCGCACTGGCTGCTGCACACCGGCTGCCGTGTTGCCGACGCGGAAATACCAGAGGAACCAATAGCGGCCTTTCAGCGGCACCCATTGGTTGTTGGGATTAATGACCCCGATGCCCAGCTCGCTGGCAAAATAATCGAGCTCGTACTTCGAGTAGGCCGCCAGCAACTCCTTTTGCTCCGCTACGCTCAGCACGCGGATGTTCTTCCTCAGCCCGCCGACGGCAAGCGGCGCCACCTGGATCAGCTGCCCGTCAACCAGCGCCAGCTGTCCTTGTAGCGTCACCTCTTTGCGGGCGGTGCAAAGCCTGATATGAAACGAAGGACCATCGCAGAGAATATCAGATGACGTCTTTCCGTTCACTACGCGCAACGTACAGTGGGCGTTTGAAAAGGAGAGCTGGCAGTCGGCACCTGCAAATAGAAAGTTACAGAGTAGTGTAAGGAAGAATGTTCTCACCATAAGCTGTCTAAATATAGGGTTGAAATGGAGTTGGCAGTAACCCGCGAAAAGCGTTGGTAGCAACCTGCCCCGTTAGGTGCGAGGCCAACCGTATGAATGTGCTGCCTCGCGAAGGCGCAGGCCAGCTCATTCGTTGCCTTTTGAAGGAGGTAGCGGCGGGCGGAGCCAGCGCCAGATGATATAGCCGAGCAGCAGCAGCACGAGCACCCGAAGCCAGGGCACGGCGTGGCCGATCGCCGCTGCGGGCCCGGGAGCCGCTCCGGGCCGAATCTCCGCCGGAAGCTGCAGGCGTCCCGAAAGTGCCAGCAGGACGCCGCCGCAGAGACAGATGAACGCCGGGAAGTAGACCGGCATCCCGTGCAGCCTTCCCGCCTTCACGACGCCGAAGAGCAGCACGGCACCGAGGAGCGCGCAAAACGCCAGGAGCCAGTATTGACCGGTGGAAAGCATGCGGGCAAGTTAGGGCTGAAGCGGCGGGAAAAGAAGCAAGCTGCCCTATGAACGAGCCATACATAGCGTAACAGCCCGATACGTAGAAAGGCCGTCCGCAGGAAGCTCAACCATTCGAAATGCCCGTACGCAGCACGCTGCATAGTATGGTGCTGCCAGCCCTTGGCATAAAATTTACTGCCTTCCCACGCCGGCATCGACCGTCAAGGCAGAGCCGGCATTAAAAAAAGAAATATGAAAAAGATTTTCCTGGTTGCCGGCGTGGCACTCCTTGCCGCCTGCAACGACACGTCTACCTCATCTGAAAAGAACGTAGAGGGCAACTCCATGACGGATACGGCCAGAACGACCAACAACGCCATGGGCAATGGCACCGATACGGGAAGCACCTACTCGACCAACGGAACCGGCGCGACCAACACGACCACAACTACCACCAGCACTACGTCTACAAGCAGCAGCCAGGCCTACTCGCCCAGCGAGGGTGACGTTACCCGCCGCAATGGCAAGGTGATGGTGTACCGCAACCATAGCTGGGTTTCGGCCGACCGTGATATGAAGGGCGACAATGGCGTCACGATCACGCACACCGGCACCGTTACCCGCGAGGGCAAATCCGTAGATATACAGGAAGGCGAGACCGTTACCAAAACCGGTAACTTCTTCGACAAGGCCGGCAATGCCGTCTCGAATGCCTGGGATAAAACCAAGGAAGTGGGTAAAGATGTGGGCCATGCCGTGGGCAATGCCGCGAAAAAAGTGGGCAATAAAGTAAAAGACGCCGTCGACAAAGACGACGACAAACACTAGACTGATACGGAAACAACCATAAGAAAGCCGCTCAAAGGAGCGGCTTTCGCCTTTTACCGTATTAAGCTCCCAGTGACGGTTTGAAAGGAGCCAATGGGCCGGCCGGTCACGAAGAAGGGGAAAGACTTTCGAACCGCTCGCGTGTCATCAGCCAGCGCTTTACGGGCTGCTCGAAGTTGAGCGATCCGGGCACGGTGACGTATTCCCGGTCGAAGAGGAAGCCCGCTTTTTCGAGCGTCCGGTTCGGCGCATCGTTGTGCGCATAAGGCTGGCTCCAGAGCCGTTGCAACTGCAGCTTCCCGAAGAAATACGGGAGTGCGCCCCGGACCATCGCGGTGCCGAAGCCCTGCCCGCGCTGCGCCCCTTCCCATAGGTGCAGGTGCATAAATGCTTCGTTGCCGAACCGGGTTGGATTGGTATTGCAATGCCCGATGGGCCGCCCGTCGACCTCGCCGATGAGGCAATAAGCGATCTTCTCTTCGTAAGGTGTTTCGAGCTGGCGCTGCAGGTTGGCCGCGAACGCTTCCGGCGGCGGCACTTTGCTGAGATCGACACCCATCGCGAGCAGGTGCCCGGGCGACGATTCGGTCCAGTAGCGGACGATGAAGGGAATATCGGAAGCGAGCAACTCGCGGACGCGTAACATG
Organism: Flaviaestuariibacter terrae; assembly: GCF_054777635.1. Classification (NCBI taxonomy): domain Bacteria; kingdom Pseudomonadati; phylum Bacteroidota; class Chitinophagia; order Chitinophagales; family Chitinophagaceae; genus Flaviaestuariibacter; species Flaviaestuariibacter terrae. Next base: position 1,424,966 of record NZ_BAAHAL010000008.1, on the reverse strand, counting down.
CTGAATGTTTGAACAAACATAGGCTCTTTGTCCCAGCGCTGAGTGGTCCACCGTTACCGCGCATTTACTTCCGGGATCGTTCGACGCAACAGCTCAATGGCAGCAAAAAGTATTTTTTGTACCCGCTTTTACCGGGCTTACGCAAAGATCTTCTCGGCCTGCGCCACGCTGTCCGGCTTCCCTACGTCAAGCAGTTTGGAGCCGCTGTGGTCATAGCTGGAGATCTTGTTGTCGTGTGCGAGCTCGAGGTAAAGATCGATGAGCGAAAATTTGCCGGTCAGCTTCGTGAGCGAGAATACCTGCGGCTCAAAGAGGGCAATGCCGCTGTAGGCCTTTTCGAAATACTCCTTCGCGTCCAGCACAAGCTTCTCCTCACCGGTGCTCTTGTTGCGCCAGCCGCAAAGCCGGTCGTACTTGTTGAAGAGCAACTTGCGCGACGAGTCGCGGTCGGTAACAGCAAGGGTGATGACGGCATTGTCCTGCTGGTGCTCCACGAGGAAATCTTTCAGGTTGGCATCGGAGAGAATGTCTGCGTTGAGCGTAAGGAAGGTGCCCGACTCCAGCCACTGCTTCGCCTTCAGCATCCCGCCACCGGTGTCGAGCAGCTCGTCGCGCTCATCGGAGATGTGGATATGCGCGCCCCAGCCGCCGGCCTTGCTGATCGCACCCTCCACCTGGTCGGCAAAGTGATGCACGTTGACGACGATCTCGTTGATGCCGTACTGCTGCAGGTACTCCACGGAGCGCTGCAGGAGCGTCTTTCCGTTGACAACGGCCAGGGCTTTCGGCTGCGTATCGGTCCAGGGCTTGAAGCGTGTGCCGAGCCCGGCGGCGAAGATCATTCCTTTCATAGAATAGGTTTCAATTTATAAGCTGCAGGACTCGTGAATCGTCAATCGGCAATCGTGAAGGCCCTCCGCAGCGCTTCCCATAGGGAAGCGAAACCGTCCCCCCTAATGCTGTTCATTTGGTATACCGCATTACCGATTCACGATTGACGATTCCCGACCGCTAGAGTTCTTTTTTATTAATCCAGTTCTTGGCTTCCTGCACCGTGTGGCACAGTTCCACCTTGACGTTGTACTTGTTGCGCAAATGCCTTGCCAGCGCGTCGGCGGCATAGACGCTGCGGTGCTGGCCGCCCGTGCAGCCAAAGCTCACCGAGAGATGGGCAAAGCCGCGCTTGATATAATCTTCCACGGAAATATCGACGATGTCGAACACCGAGTTGAGAAACTCGGGCATTTTGGTGCGCTGCTCGAGAAACTCCATCACCGGCTTGTCGCGGCCATGGATCTCCTTGTACTCGTCGAAGCGGCCCGGGTTGAGAATGCCTCGGCAGTCAAACACGTAGCCGCCGCCATTGCCGCTGTTGTCGGCCGGGTAGCCTTTTTTGTACGAGAACGAGCAGACGCTGACCACGAGCGGGGTTTCGTCGGTTGCCCGCAGTGGCGTGAACTGCGCGAGCACGCTGTCGGCAACGCACAGGTCGAGCACCCGGCGCAGCTCGGGCAGCACGATCCCCGGTGACGAATCGCTAAGGAAGTCGCGCAGGTTTTGCAGCGCCAGTGGAATCGATGTAAGGAAGTGCGCCTTGCGCTCAAAGAGGCCGCGGAAGCCGTAGGCGCCGAGCACCTGGAGCAACCGTATTAATACGTATCCGTTGTACTGGCTGCGAAACATGGCGCGGTCGGGCTCCGTGGGCAACAGCGCGCCGAAGGCATCAAGGTAGTCCTCGAGCAGGCGATCCTTCCAGTCGGCCGGCAGCGCGGCTTTCGCCTGCCAGAGCAGCGAAGCCACGTCGTATTGCGGGGCACCCTTCATCCCGCCCTGGAAATCGATGAACCCGACACCGCCATCCTCACGTACAAGGATGTTGCGGCTCTGGAAGTCTCGGTACAGGAAGAAGCGGTACTCGGTATGCGTGAGGTAGTTGGCCAGCGCCTCGAAGTCGTCGATCAGCTGCTGCTTGTCGTAAGGCTGGCGGAGGGCATCGAGAAAATAGTATTTGAAATAAAGCAGGTCGGCCATGATCGCCTGCTTGCCGAACTCGCGGTTGGTGAGGCAGCGGCTGTAGTCGAGGCCTTCATCGCCCCGCACCTGCAGCCGTGCGAGCTGGCGGAGGCTTTCGCGGAAGAGGCTGTAGACGGCATCGCTGTAGCCTTCCTCCTCGAGCACCTGGAGCAGCGAGCGGTCGCCGAAATCCTGCTGGAGGTAGGTCGTTTTGTCCGCACTCATGTGCAGCAGCGCCGGCACGGCAATGCCCCGGTCGTGAAAATGCTCCGCGAAGTAGGCGAAGGTCTCGTTCTCGCGCACATTGGCGCCCCAGGTACCGATAACGCTGCGGTCGTCTTCGGCGGTGAGGCGGAAGTAGCGGCGCTCGGAACCGGCCTGCGGCAGCACGTCGACACGGGCCGGCGGCTTGCCCGCCCATTGCGTGTAGAGCTCGGTAATGGTATCGATCAGGGTTTGCATCAAACGAAGGTAAGAAGCGGTGACCGGCAATCGGCGACCGGCCCGTCAGGGAAGGGACCGTGACTTTCCGGATATGGTTTTTGGAATGAACGGATAGGGAAAAAAACTTCTGCGTCAATCACAGAATCCTGAAAGATCTGCGTTCTTTCGCTTCATGAACCCCGCCTCGATCGCCGACATCAAATCCGCGCTGAAGAACTGCGACAGCAAGGAGCTCACGGAGCTTGTGCTGCGCCTCGCCCGCTACAAGAAAGACAATAAGGAGCTCCTCTCCTACCTGATCTTTCATGGCGACGACCTGCCGGCCTACCTGCGCGAGGTAAAGGAGGAGATGGACGAGGGCTTTTCGGAGATGAGCAAAAGCAGCGTGTACCTCGCCAAGAAAACGATCCGCAAGGTGCTGCGCCTCGCCAACAAGCATATCCGCTATACGGGTTCTAAGGAGGCCGAGATCGAGCTGCTGCTGCACTTCTGCCTCTCGCTGAAGGGCTCCAAGCTGGCGCTCAACAAAAGCACCGTGCTGATGAACCTGTACAACGGGCAGCTGAAAAAGATCCGCGCCGCCATCGCATCGTTGCACGAAGACCTGCAGTATGAGTACCTGCGGGAGCTGGAACGGCTGGAATAATGGGGCGCTTCGGCCAGGCTCAGCGTGACAGCGAACAATGCAACATTTATCGGAGCCCGCAACCGAACCATACATTTGCGCCATGATCCAACCCGCAGAGATCCGCTGGGGCAACAGCCTGCTACATAAGCGCAACGGAAAGGTGCAGCAGGTAGCCTGCGGCGCCGACCAATTCAGCCTGATCGCGCAGGGCCGGCTGGCCGACCTCTACCCCGTGCTGCTGAAAGCCGAAGTGCTGCTGGCAAACGGCTTCACCGAAAACAAGGACTACGCGCTGTACCCGCAGGCCCGCGAGTTCCGACGCGTGCTGGTCGTCAAAAGCGGGGCGCAGCACGAGCTGCTGGCCTACGTCAAAAGCAACGGCGAATGCCTTGCCTGGGCGACCGCTAACGGCCTGCAATCTTCCAACGCGGTATTCCAGCTGCACCAGTTGCAGAACCTGCACTTCGCGCTAACTGGCTTGGAACTGTAAGAAAGGTTCAGGAGGTTCAGCAAGGTTTAGATAAGGTTAGAAGTAGCGAATAAGAAAGCCCCGCAAGTTTGCGGGGCTTTCGTTGATTTTGGTTGAGACCCGATCAGGGCTGTGCAAAAGCGGCGCGGGGGCCACCGGAGCTGAAGATCGCCAGCGAGCGGCTCTTCTGGCCACTGGTGAACAGGTACATGCACCGATCGTACGTATAGTCCATGTAGTTCATGGTCATTTCGTTGTGGGTACCGCCGGTGCTGCAGCTGCTTACTTTCGGGTAAGCGGGGCAACCGCCGTTCGACGTTTGTGCCGTGGGAGTATCGCCTACGAGGTCATCGCCGCAGGTAGCATCACCCCAGATGTGGCGCAGGTTGAGCCAGTGGCCGATCTCGTGGGTAGCCGTGCGGCCCAGGTCGTAGTTGGAGATGTAGGTTCCGCTGGGGCACTTCGTGCGCGAGCCGAAAGAGGAATACAGGATCACGACGCCGTCGGTAGCAGGGTTGCCACCGGGGAACTGGGCGTAACCAAGGAGGCTTTGACCCAGGTTGCAGGACCACATATTAAGCTTCGTAGCGGGGCTCGTGGGATCGATGCCACCGAGGCTGCTTTTCTTCACAGCATCGTTGGTGCCCCAGCTTTTCTTGTTGGATTTCTTGCGGTTCACGGCATCCAGCACGAAGCGGATACCGTAGTTGGCGCGGATACCATTCCACTCGGCGGGCGTCTGGCTTCCGTCGGCATTCGTGTTGTTATAGTCCTCGTTCAACACGTCGATCTGCGACTGGATCTGGGCGAGGGAAATGTTTTCGGCAGCAGCATTGTACACTACGTTCACCACTACCGGGATCTCGATCACCCCGTTCACGAGGCGACCCGTCTGGATCGTGGTTTCGGTAAAGCGCTCGATGTCGGCCATGCGCTGACGCATACCCGGATCTTCCTGCAACTGGCGGTCCAGCACTTCCTGTGCGCCGCAGTGGCGGATGCTGTTTTCTTCAATGATTTGCGAAGCCTGCGGCTCCGAAGCAATCTTTTTCTGGCAGGAGACGGCAAGCAATACGGCACAAAAGCCAAAGAGGAACTTCTTCATGTTGTCGAAATGGTTTGTGTGTGTTAAGAGGTTGACACCCGTAAGTTAACGAAATGTTATCGGAACCGGCGTGGCTTTTTTCGTCCCTGTACCGGTTTCCCTTTACAAGCCCGGCCGTACGGGGCGCGGGTTTCCGCTCAGAGGTTGCGCATCCGGATGGTCACCTGGAGCACTGTGTGGTTGGCCAGCGTGAGCTTGTTGTCGTCGAAGGTCGGGGCCGCGGCAAAGGGCAGGTTGTTGCGGGAAGCGCCATAGCCTTCGCGCGGGATGCCAAGAAAGTTCGTGTCGAATTTGCGGTTCCTGTTGGCATCGTGAAAGACAAACACCGCGTAGGTGCCCGGCTGAAGGTTGCTGAAGGTCGCCTGCGCCCTGCGTTTCGAAATGGCCACCTGCTGGCATTGCAGCGGCGCGCCTTCTTTGCCCCGGAAGGCTTCGGCCTTGTCGAACAGGCATACCTGGCAAACCCCGTTGTCGTTGCGCAGGTTCACGAGTTGCGCCACGATGCTGCTTTGCGCAGAGGCGCGCGCGGCAATGGCCAGGCACAGGAAAAGCGTCAGGAGTCGACTCATGGTGGTTCGCCTGCAAGTTAAGGTCCTCCTTTGACAAGCTCCCCCTCCGACAGGCCCAGGCTGACAATGAACTCCTGTCACTGACCATGGCCCCACTATCTTTGCGCCCCTATGTCGACAATGGAGCTCAACACCGCGGTGTTGAAAAAGATGGCCCTGCATTTTGTGGGGAGTAAGAATAACCTGGACCCGCTGCTGATCGCCGATAAAGAACTGCCGATCGAGGAAGGCGCAAAGGAGGTGCTCGAAAGCGGCCTGCTGGCGCGGTTCCGCAACGTGGGCGAGCAGTTTGCCTTTCACCACGATTCGTCGCTGCAATACAACGAGGTATATAATTACTGCCGCGGCATCTTTCACAATCCCGATGATTTCGTGGCGCTGTCGGGGCAGATCGCAAGGCACCTCTATGCCGCGTCGACGCACCCGCGCGTCAAGGGAGGCGAGCTGTATGTGACCCTCTTCGAAGGCCTGCCCATCGAGAGCCGCATGCACAAGGCCATCGGGCTGTTCAAGACGGAAAGCAAATCCTTCTTCCTCGATGCCCGCCAGGAAAGCCAGGAGCTGAGCCTCGACCTGCGCGAAGGCGTGGAGCTGGGCAAGATCGACAAGGGCTGCCTCATTATCAACCGCGGCGAAGACGAAGGCTACGACGTGCTGCTGTACGACAACCAGAACCGCGGCGAGGAAGCGCTGTACTGGAAGGAAAGCTTCCTGGGCGTGCAGCCGCAGCGCAACGAGTTTCACCACACGCAGCAATTCCTTTCGCTGACGAAGCAGTTCATCACCGAGCAACTCGAAGGCGAACACGGTGTGACAAAGCAGGGGCAGGTGGAGCTGCTGCACAAGTCGATCGGCTACTTCAAGGAGAAAGAATCCTTCGACATCGACGAGTTCCAGCAGGAAGTATTCGGCGAGGATGAAGGAGTGATCGAATCGTTCCGCAACTTCGGCTCGCGCTATACCGAGCAGCACGACTACGATATCGCCGCGCAGTTCGACATCGCCCACGACGCGGTAAAGAAGCAGGCCCGCATTTTCAAGAGCGTGCTGAAGCTGGATCGGAACTTTCACATCTACATCCACGGCCGCACCGACCTCATCGAAAAAGGCGTGGACCTTGACGGGCGCAAGTATTACAAGATCTATTACCAGGATGAAGCCTGAGCTTGCATTAAAATTTTACTATATTTGACCCCTCGAAAAACGACTACCGCCTTATGGATATGATGGACCCCATGCACACAACCGAAGAACAGGACCTTTTTACCGACATGCAGCCTGAGCTGGTGCAGGCCGATTCGGGCAAGCGCCTGCTCAACCTGATCATCGACCGCGTAGCTTTTTACGGGTTCCTCTTTGTCGTTGGTATGGTACTCGGCCTGATCACGCCGCGCGCCGTTGGATTTTTCCAATCGATCGCAGACAACCCCATCGTCGACGCGCTGCTGACGATGCTGCTCTACGCGCTGTATATGGGCGCGCAGGAGGCGCTTTTCAAAGGCAAGACACTGGGCAAGCTCATCACGGGTACACGCGCCGTGTACCAGGACGGAGGCAGCATCAATGCCAGCACTGCTTTCACGCGTGGCCTCAGCCGGATCGTTCCCTTTGAGCCCTTCAGCGCACTCGGTTCCCCCACGTACCCCTGGCACGACAAGTGGACCGACACCTTCGTCATCGATGAAAAGAAGTCGCGCTACTTCGCCGAAGAGCAGCCTTACTAATCAAAAAGACAACCTAACGATATGCCGGGCCCAGCGCCCGGCATTCTTTTTTCCGGGAAAGGTGCTATGGAGCTGCCTGCGCATACTGCTGCCTTTCAATTCCTGGGTCGCCTCAGCACTCTTCCCGGCTGCAGGGCTGAGCAGTTGTACCGCTTCAACGGGCAACCGTCGCTGAAAGACGCCATCGAGGCGCAGGGTGTGCCGCACGTAGAGGTTGGCCCGCTGCTGCTCAACGGCGCGGCGGCAACGCTGTCATCAGGACTGTTTCCCGGCAGCAGCGTCGTGGTCGGCCCCGACGAGCAGCCCTGGCCGGAGGCGCGCTTCGTGCTCGACGTACACCTCGGCAAGCTCGCCCGGGCCCTGCGTCTCCTCGGCTTCGACAGCGCCTACCAAAACGATTACAGCGACCCGCAGCTGGTGGCCATTGCCGTTGCCGACGACCGGGCGCTCCTTACCCGCGATGTGGGCCTCCTCAAGCACCGCGTACTGACGCGCGGCTACTGGCTCCGCTCGCAGCAGGCGGAGGAGCAGGTACACGAGTTGCTGCTGCGCTATGGGCTCCGCGGGCAGGTCCGGCCCTTTGCGCGCTGCCTCGCCTGCAACGGCGTCATCGCGCCTGTATCCGAAGCCGACGTACGCGATAAGATACCACCGAAGGTGCTCGGCTTCCGGCAGGAATTCTTTCGTTGCCCCGACTGCCTCCGTGTATACTGGAAGGGCACGCACTACGAACGAATGCAGCAGTTCATACAGCGCATCACAGGGCATCAATGATGTCTGATGTAGGATCTCGGATGTCTGATGTACTATCTTTATTGCGACTGATATCAGATGTAATTCCATTAAGAAAAAAAGCTTCCATCAGGAAGCTTTTCTCTACTAATTACATCCGGTCCGAGATCCTACATCCGAGATCTGAGATCTCCTACATATTCCTCCTGTATTGCCCGCCTACCTCGTACAGCGCATGCGTGATCTGTCCGAGCGAGCAGTACTTCACGGTTTCCATCAGCTCGGCGAAGAGGTTGCCGTTCTGCACGGCCACATCCTTCAGCCGTTGCAACGCTTCGGCGCTCCGGCTCTCGTTGCGCTTCCAGAAGGCCTGGACGTTCTGTATCTGCTGCTCTTTTTCTTCCTTGGTGGAGCGGATCACCTCGCCGGGCAGTACCGTGGGCGAGCCATTCTTGCCGAGGAACGTATTGACACCGATCAGCGGCAGCTCGCCGGTGTGCTTCAGGTGCTCGTAGTGGAGGCTTTCTTCCTGGATCTTGTTGCGCTGGTACATACGCTCCATGGCGCCGAGCACACCACCGCGCTCGGTGATGCGGTCGAACTCGCTGAGCACGGCTTCCTCCACGAGGCTGGTGAGCTCCTCGATCGCAAAAGAGCCCTGCGTGAAGTTCTCCACCTTGGCCGAGCCGAGCTCGCGGTTGATGATCAGCTGGATGGCCATCGCGCGGCGCACGCTTTCCTCGGTGGGCGTAGTGATCGCCTCATCGTAGGCATTTGTATGGAGCGAGTTGCAGTTGTCGTAAATGGCGTAGAGTGCCTGCAATGTCGTGCGGATATCGTTGAAGTCGATCTCCTGCGCATGCAGCGAGCGGCCCGAGGTCTGGATATGGTACTTCAGTTTCTGCGAGCGGTCGTTGCCCTTGTACTTGTTCTTCATGGCCTTCGCCCAGATACGGCGCGCCACGCGGCCGATAACGCTGTACTCGGGGTCCATGCCGTTGGAGAAGAAGAAGGAAAGATTGGGCGCGAAGTCGTCGATATGCATCCCGCGGCTCAGGTAATACTCCACGTAGGTAAAGCCGTTGGCCAGTGTGAACGCGAGCTGCGTGATGGGATTGGCACCGGCTTCGGCGATATGGTAGCCCGAGATCGATACGCTGTAGAAGTTGCGCACCTTCTGCTCGATGAAATACTGCTGCACGTCGCCCATCAGCTTGAGCGCAAACTCGGTGGAGAAGATGCAGGTGTTCTGCGCCTGGTCTTCTTTCAGGATGTCGGCCTGCACCGTGCCGCGCACCTGCGAGAGGGCGTAGGCTTTGATCTCTTCGTACACGTCTTTCGGCAGCACTTCCTCACCGCTCATGCCGAGCAGCTTGAGACCAAGACCGTTGTTGCCATGCGGCAGGCGCTCCGGCGATGAAGGGTTGTAGTAAACCGGTGCGTTACCGCTTTTGAATTTTGCTTGTTGCTTTTCGAGAACGGTATCCCACAGTCCGTTCTTCTCGATGTATTTCTCGCATTCCTGGTCGATGGCGGCATTCATGAAGAAAGCCAGCAGCATCGGCGCGGGACCGTTGATGGTCATCGAGACGGAGGTCTTCGGGTCGCAGAGGTCGAAGCCGGAATACAATTTCTTCGCATCATCTACGGTGGCGATGCTCACGCCGGAGTTGCCGATCTTGCCGTAGATGTCGGGGCGGTAGGCCGGGTCTTCGCCGTAAAGCGTTACCGAGTCGAAGGCCGTGGAGAGGCGCTTCGCGGGCTGCCCTTCGGACACGTAGTGAAAGCGCTTGTTGGTGCGCTCGGGGCCGCCCTCGCCGGCAAACATCCGCGTAGGATCCTCGCCCTGGCGCTTCAGCTCAAACACACCGGCGGTATAAGGGAACTCTCCCGGCAGGTTCTCCTGCAGCTGCCAGCGGAGGATGTCGCCCCAGTCGTTGTATTTGGGCAGCACCACCTTCGGGATGCGCGTGCCGCTGAGCGACTTCGTAGCCATCTCCTGGCGGATCACCTTGCCCCGAACCTCGTATTCAAAATAGTCGGCGCTGTACTTACGTACCACCTCGGGCCAGCCGGCCACCAGCTTTTTGCATTCGGGATGGAGGCTTTCCTCGTAGCGGGCCCTGAGCTGCTGCAGCTCGGGAACGCCGCTTACTTCTTTCTCACCAATGATGCCCGTGATCTTATAAAGCTGCGAGGCGATGGCGCACTGCTCGTCGACCCAGCTGTCGTAGCCGCGGTTGTTCTCGGAGATCTCGGAGAGATAGCGCACGCGCGCCGGCGGGATCACCTGGGTCTTCGAGCTCAGGGTTTCAGCGACTTCTCCTTCTTTTTGGGCGGGAGCCAGGGGATGAGCCTGGCCGGCTGCGGAAGTCTTGTTCACAACCGCTTCCATCAGCTTGCTGAAAAGCGTGTTGACACCGGGATCGTTGAACTGCGCGGCGATGGTGCCCACGATCGGCAGCTCGGCATCCTTTGCCATCCACAGCTGGTGGTTGCGCTTGTATTGCTTGCGTACATCGGCGAGCGCATCGAGCGCACCGGCCTTGTCGAATTTATTGATGGCGACCACGTCGGCGTAGTCGAGCATGTTGATCTTTTCGAGCTGCGAGGCGGCGCCGTACTCGGGCGTCATCACGTAGAGGCTTACATCGCAATAGTCGAGGATGGAGGCATCGCTCTGGCCCACACCGGCCGATTCGAGGATGATAAAGTCGAAGCCCGCGGCGCGGCAGATATCGAGCGCATCCTGCACGTGGGCGCTGAGCGCCACCTCGGAGTCGCGCGTGGCCAGCGAGCGCATGTAGGCGCGGGGCGAGGAAATACTGTTCATCCGGATACGGTCGCCGAGCAGGGCGCCGCCGGTTTTCTTTTTGGACGGATCGACGGAGATCACCGCGATCGTCTTGTCGGTATAGGTTGCGAGGTAGCGTCGTACGATCTCGTCGGTGACGGAGCTTTTGCCCGCACCTCCGGTACCCGTGATTCCAAGCACGGGAGCCTTTGCCGTTTCTGTGCTCACTGCTGACCGCTCACTGCTTACTCCATTCTCCGCATTGGTGATCAGCCGCGCTACCTGGCGCACATCCTTCAGCTCGCCAAGCGTCATCGGCTTTTTGTACTCACCGTTGCCATTCAGCGTAAAGTCGCACTGCCTGATAACGTCTTCGATCATCCCTTCGAGGCCCATCTTGCGGCCGTCGTCGGGGCTGTAGATGCGGGTGATGCCGTATTGCTGCAGCTCGGCGATCTCCTGCGGGAGGATGGTACCACCGCCGCCGCCGAAGATCTTGATATGGCCGCAGCCGTTCTCCTCGAGCAGGTCTTTCATGTATTTGAAAAACTCCACGTGCCCACCCTGGTACGAGGTGATGGCAATGCCCTGGGCATCTTCCTCGATGGCGCACTCCACGATCTCGTGCACGGAGCGGTTATGACCGAGGTGAATGATCTCCGCACCCTTGCTTTGCAGGATGCGGCGCATGATATTGATGGCTGCGTCGTGACCGTCGAAAAGAGAGGCGGCCGTAACGATACGGATCTTGTTGTTGGGTTGATAGCTCATAGATGCAAGTAATCAGGCGCAAAGGTACGACGGAAAAGGTGAGCGGTGAGCGGGTCAGCGGTGAGCAACTGCCACGAAAAAGGCGGATCGCATTGCGATCCGCCTTAGCTCACTTACTCACTGTTCACCCGCTCACCTTACCGGCTCAAGTACATGCTCCGGTCCTTATACAGCTGGCGGAAGTACGGGTCGCGGAGGTCCTTGATAAAGCGGATGGCCTCGCCGGTGCTTTTCATCTCGGGGCCGAGCTCCTTGTTCACGTTGGGGAACTTGTTGAACGAGAACACCGGCTCCTTGATGGCGTAGCCCTGGAGCTTTTTCTCGTACGTGAAGTCGGTGAGCTTGTTGGCGCCGAGCATGATGCGCGTGGCGATATTGAGGTAGGGAATTTCGTAGGCCTTCGCGATGAACGGCGTCGTGCGCGAGGCACGCGGGTTGGCTTCGATCACGAACACGTTGCCGTCCTTGATGGCAAACTGGATGTTGATGAGACCCTCGATGTTGAGAGCGCGCGCGATCTTCTCCGCGTAGCTTTCCATCGTGGCCACCGTCAGCGGTGTCAGGTTGAAGGCGGGCAGCACGGCGTTGGAGTCTCCGGAGTGGATCCCCGCGGGCTCGATGTGCTCCATCACGCCCATCACGTGGAAGTTCTCGCCGTCGAATAGGGCGTCGATCTCGGCTTCCTGGCAGCGGTCGAGGAAGTGGTCGATCAGGATCTTGTTGCCGGGGATATGCTTCAGCAGCGAGATCACCGCCTTTTCCACTTCCTCATCGTTGATCACGATCCGCATCCGCTGGCCGCCAAGCACGTAGCTGGGACGCACCAGAACGGGGTAGCCCACCTGGTTGGCCACGGCAATCGCCTCGTCAACATCTGTGGCGGTTCCGTACTGAGGGTAAGGGATCTCGAGCTCTTTCAGCAGGTCGGAGAAGCGGCCGCGGTCTTCAGCGATATCCATGTTGTCGTAGGAGGTGCCGATGATCGGGATGCCGTGTTCCTGCAGCTTCTTCGCGAGCTTGAGGGCCGTCTGTCCGCCAAGCTGCACGATAACGCCGACGGGCTTTTCGTACTCGATGATCTCGCGGAGGTGCTCCCAGAACACGGGCTCGAAGTAAAGTTTATCGGCGATGTCGAAGTCGGTGGACACGGTCTCGGGGTTGCAGTTGACCATGATCGATTCGTAGCCGCACTCGCGGATGGCGAGCAGGCCGTGGACGCAGCAGTAGTCGAACTCGATGCCCTGCCCGATGCGGTTGGGACCCGAGCCGAGCACGATCACCTTCTTCTTGTCGCTGCGCTTGCTTTCGTTGCTATGGCCTTCCTCGAAGGTGCTGTAGAAATACGGGGTCTGCGCCTCGAACTCGGCAGCGCAGGTATCGACCATCTTCCACACGCGGGTCATGCCGAGCTCCTTGCGGCGCTCGTACACTTCGTCTTCCGATCCGTCGGTGATGATCTTCGCGATCTGGTCGTCGGAGAAGCCGTGCGCCTTGGCGCGGCGCAGCAGGTCTTCGGGAAGCTCGTGGAGCCAGTAGTTCTCGAGCTCCTTTTCGATAGCCACGATCTTCTGGATCTCGTAGAGGAACCACTTGTCGATCCGCGTTGCCTTGGCGATGGTGTTGACCGACACGCCTAGCATCAGCGCGTCCTTGATGCGGAAGATGCGGTCCCACTTCGGGGTCTTGATGTATTCGAGGAGTTCCTCGGCGCGCATGCCGCTTTTGCCGTAGTAGCCAAGGCCGACGGCATTGTTCTCGAGGCTCTGGCAGGCCTTCTGGATGGCCTCGGTAAAGGAGCGGCCGATGGCCATCACCTCGCCTACCGATTTCATCTGCAGGCCGAGTGTGTCGTCGGCGCCCTTGAACTTGTCGAAGTTCCAGCGCGGGATCTTAACGATCACGTAGTCGAGCGCGGGCTCGAAGTAGGCGGACGTTGTTTTGATGATGGGGTTCTGCAGCTCGTCGAGCGTATAGCCGATGGCGAGCTTGGCGGCGATCTTGGCGATCGGGTAACCCGTGGCCTTGGAGGCAAGTGCCGACGATCGGCTCACACGCGGGTTGATCTCGATGGCGATGATGCTTTCGGTTTCGGGGTCGAGGGCAAACTGCACGTTGCAGCCGCCGGCGAAGTTGCCCAGGTCGCGCATCATCATGATGGCGGTATTGCGCATCAGCTGGAAGGCCGTATCAGAAAGGGTCATGGCCGGCGCCACGGTGATGGAGTCGCCGGTGTGCACGCCCATGGGGTCGAAGTTTTCGACGGTGCAGATGATCACGACGTTGTCGTTGGCGTCGCGGAGGAGCTCGAGCTCGTATTCTTTCCAACCGAGCACGGCCTGCTCCACGAGCACTTCGTGGATGGGCGAAGCCTGAAGGCCGCGCTGCAGGGCCTCGTCAAGGTCGTCGGGGCCGTGTACGAAGCCGCCACCGGTTCCGCCGAGTGTAAACGAGGGGCGGATGACGAGCGGGAAGCCGATCTGCTGGGCAAATTCTTTTCCTTCGAGGAAGGAGTTGGCCGTTTTGGCCGGCGCCACCGGTACACCGAGGCGCAGCATCCACTGGCGGAACTGCTCGCGGTCTTCGGCCTTGTCGATGGCCTTGATGTCGACACCGATCAGGCGCACGCCGTATTTTTCCCACACGCCGAGGTCTTCGGCTTCCTTCGCGAGGTTGAGGGCCGTTTGCCCGCCCATGGTGGGGAGCACGGCGTCGATCTCGTTTTCCTCGAGTATCTGCTCGAGGCTTTCCACAGTAAGGGGCAGGAGATACACCCGGTCGGCCATCATGGGGTCGGTCATGATGGTGGCGGGGTTCGAGTTGATTAGGATGACCCGGATGCCTTCTTCGGCGAGGCTGCGGGCGGCCTGGGTTCCGGAGTAATCGAATTCAGCGGCTTGTCCGATGATGATGGGGCCTGATCCGATGATCAGGACGGTTTTGATCGAGGGGTCCTTGGGCATTTTTTGTAATAGGCGGGACCGCCGTTTTCCGGCCCTTCGCTACGCCCGGCTCACTCAAAAAAAGTCATCCGGACGCTTAAAAGATCCCGCGATTGGCGCGGGATGACAACCGGGCGGCGGCCCGGGGGGCAAAACTAAAGCAATGCATGTTAGGGTACCCATAAAAAAACCGCCCGAAGGCGGTGAGGGAAATGTCTGATGTAGGATGTCGGATGTCGGATCTGATCACATCAGAGATCCGAGATCCTAAATCCGGGATTACAGTCCGGCTTTGCCGAGGGCACCCGTCATCTTATCGAGCGGGAGCTTGCTGGCGAGGGCGCGGCCCTTATCAACGAGCTGCTGCTTCTGCTCGGGGGTCAGTTTCGAATAAGCGTAATATCCGGCGGCAGCAAGGCCTGCCAGTGTGAGTAAGCGTACCATAGTTCTTATTTGAGTGTTTTACAAAATAGGTTACGCCCTACACTTCAAAATAGCATGCCAGAAAACAATCTGCTAATCTGCTGGTCTGCTAATCTGCTAATGATTTTTCTCTGCCAACAACGCAAATGCCTGTTTGAGAGAACGCATTCGTTACTTAGAAAACTATCTAATCAGCAGACTAGCAGACTATTTTATTAGCAGACTACTCACCCATGTTCCCCGTCTGGCCGCCCGCAGCGCCAGCGGCGCCGGAGGGGGAGGGCTGTGTACCGTCGACGCCCTTGCCTTTGCCAAAGAGGTTCTCGAAGAACTCCTCCACCTTGGGCATGTGCTCCTTGAAGGCGTCCACACCTTTCGTCTTGAGCTCGTTGAAGTAGTCAGCGGCCTTGTCTTCGGCATCGAGGGCCGTATCCTTAAGCATGTTGGCCTTCTCTTTCAGGGAAGCGGCGAGCTTCTCTTTTTCCTCGTCGGTCATGTTGGCGTACTTGTAGGCACCAAAGGCCGCGGCGGCGCCGAGCAGGAAGGTAGCGAGCTGCTTGTTGCTGAGTGACATAGTTGTTTTTTGGCAAAGCGCTGCAATAATTATTCCCTGATTCCCTGCAGTTTTGCCGGTACGAAGATTGTTTTACCGCAAGCCCAATAGTTTCTCCTGATGATCCGAACGACCCTGTCCGTACTCTCCTTGGCCTCCGCTCTTGTTGCCGGCGCCCAGGAATACCCGCAAGATTACTTCCGCAACCCGCTCGATATCCCGATGCAGCTCGTGGCCAACTTCGGCGAGATCCGGACCAACCACTGGCATATGGGTCTCGACATCCGCACGCAGCAGCGCGTGAACCTGCCCGTATACGCGGCCGCCGAGGGCTACGTGACCCGCGTCGTGGTGGAGCCCGGCGGCTTCGGGCAGGCCATCTACATCGCGCATCCCAACGGCTTCACAACCCTTTACGCGCACCTCAACGCCTTTTACCCCGAGTTGGCGCAATGGGTCAAAAGCGAGCAATATGCCCGCGAAAGCTGGGCCGGCGAGTTCATCCCGAAGGAAGGCCAGTTCCCCCTGAAGAAGGGACAGTACATCGCGCTGAGCGGCTCCACGGGCGGCTCGCAGGGGCCGCATGTGCACTTCGAGATCCGCGATACAAAGACGGAGGCCTGCCTCAACCCGCTGCTCTTCGGGATGCCCATCGCCGACGCCGTGCCGCCCACAGTAGGGCGGATCGCGCTGTACGACCGCACGCGGAGCACCTGGACACAGGCACCGCAGTTCGTCACCGCCGGCAGCACCGTGCGCGTCGGCGCGCGGCGCATCTCCTTTGCCGTGAGCGCCACCGATCGCTTCAGCGGCTCCAACAATCCCAACGGCATTTTCAGCGGCCGACTGCTGGTGGACGGTCAGCCCGTTTCCGGGTTCCGCCTCAACAACATCAGCTACGACGAAACCCGCGCCATCAACGCGCAGCTCGATTATCCCTACAAGCAGCGCGGCGGCGCCGACCTGCAACAACTTACGCCGCTTCCCGGCGCCACGCAGGTGGCCTACAAAGTGTACAACGGCGACGGCTCCGTGCACCTCGACGACGAAGCGCCGCACCAGGTGCTGATCGAGATCGCCGATGCGGCCGGGAATATTACGCGGCGAAGCCTGCAGGCGCAATACGATCCGGCGCTGGCGCGCCCGCGGGCCGACTACGGTGCCGAGCCCTTCCTTCCCAACAACGTCAACGTCTTCGAGCGGCCCGACTTTGAGCTCTATACCGGCGAGCATACGGTGTACGATACGGTGCCGGCTGCCTATTCGGTCAGCGAAGGCGCCGCGGGTCGCGTATATACGGTGCTCCCGTCCTCCATCCCGGCGCATGATTCGGTGACGGTACGGATTGCCGCCGGCGCCGGTATGGCCGCCGCCGACCGCGACCGCTGCATCATCCGCAACCGCTGCGGAAGCAAGACCTACGTGGAGCGCGCCCGCTGGAACGGCGCCTGGGCCATGGCCCGCTTC
Organism: Flaviaestuariibacter terrae; assembly: GCF_054777635.1. Lineage (NCBI taxonomy): Bacteria > Pseudomonadati > Bacteroidota > Chitinophagia > Chitinophagales > Chitinophagaceae > Flaviaestuariibacter > Flaviaestuariibacter terrae. The sequence goes on along the minus strand of NZ_BAAHAL010000008.1, from coordinate 1,408,335 downwards.
CGGCAGTTCGGAACCTACGAGCTCCTCGTCGACCGCGAGCCGCCGACCGTCAACGCGCCGCCCACGAACCTCCGCGGCCGTGGGGCGCTGGTCTTCATACCGCGCGACAACCACGAAACGATCCGCTCCTTCCGCCTCGAGGTCGACGGCCAGTGGCTCCGCTGCTCCAACGACAAAGGCAAAAGCTGGATCTACAGCTTCGACGAGCACTTCCCGGCAGGCACCCACCAGCTGAAGGCAACCGTGGAGGATGAGGCGGGGAATAAGACGGTCAGGGAGTGGACGGTGACGCGCTAGCGTCATTGCGAGCATAGCGAAGCAAACTCGTCGCTAGCAGGACAGTTTCACACAAAAGGAAAACTTCATCGGGTATCGTGCAGGGCTAAGCCTTCCGCGTAACGCACGGGCTTGCTTCGCTGCGCTCGCAATGACGGCCCCGGTTCGCTACGCGAACTGCGGCCGTGTTACCTTCGCCCGCGAACGTCAAACTCCAAACTCCAAACTACAAACTGTTCTCATGCCTACGCACCTCAAAGCCGGCGACAAAGCCCCCGCCTTTTCGGGTATCGACCAGGACGGCAATAAAGTTTCGCTTTCCGATTTCAAGGGCCAGAAGGTCGTGCTCTACTTCTACCCCGCCGACGACACGCCGGTATGCACGGTGCAAAGCTGCAACCTGCGCGACAACTACGGGCTATTGAAAAAAGCCGGCTACGTGGTGCTCGGCGTAAGCCCCGACGACAGCGCCTCGCACAAGAAGTTCGAGCAGAAATTCAGCCTGCCCTTCCCGCTCATTGCCGACCCGAAGCGGAGCATCATTGAAAAGTATGGTGTATGGGGCGAAAAGAATATGTACGGCAACAAGGTGATCGGCCTGCACCGCACCACGTTCGTGATCGATGAAAAAGGCAACATCAGCAAGATCTTCCTCCGCCCCCGCAACAAGCAGCACGCCGAGGAAATCCTTAAATCAGCGTAGTACAAAACCCCAGGACCCGCGCTCCTGCGGGCGCTGCAGCTCCTCGTGGAGGAATTCGCCGAAGTGCGCCCAGCTATTGGCAAGCGCGTAGGCTCGCAGCGTTTCCGGGTCGACTTGGCGCTCCTCCTGCTGCAGGCGGCCGGGCAGCGCGGCCAGCTCGGTGAGGTCGCGGTAGGTGTAGATCAATCCTTTCTGCGCCAGTGCGCGGAAGGCGCCGCGGTCGGGACCGATCACGGTCTTGCCGTAGGAAAGCGTTTTGCTCAGGGCACCCGAGCCCAGCACGGACGGCGAATGGTAGGCGAAGAGCACGTAGCGCGCCTCGGCCAGCAGCCCCGGCATTTCGGCTTCGGGGATCATCCGGTTCCGGATCGTTACGTTGGCGTCGGCGGCGGCCGTCACCGCTTCATACAACTCCTGCGACGCAAAGCGGCCGGCGATCAGCACCTTAAGCCGGCGTAGCTCCGGGCGCTCCGCATGGAGCCGCACAAATTCCAGCACCCCTTTGTAAGGACTTACGGAGCCCCAGAGCACCAGGTCGAAGGCCGGCTCGACTTCGGGCATCGGAACGGGCTCCGGCACCGGGTGATCGAAAATGGCCACCGGCCGGTCGCCGGCAACGGCTTCCGCGCCCGGCGCATGGGCCAGCACGGTATCGGCAAAGCGGCGCATCAGGGCCGTGGTGAGGCGCTTGGCCGCCCGGTTGCGGGGATAGTGCGAGAGCACATTGTGCACAAACCATACAACCTGCTTGCCCGTCAGCCGGCAATAAAGCAGGATGAATACGAGCAGCAGCAGCTGCACATAGCCGTGACGCTTGTCGGCCACGTCTTCGATCCAGTTGAAATAGACGATATCGGTATGCGGGAGCTTTCGCGCGAGGTCGAAAAGACCCAGCGTCGTGGGCTGGTTGATGACGTCAAAAGGCCCGCTCAGCGCGGCGCGGAGACGCTGCAGGTAATCGTTGGCGCCCTCCTGGCGCCCGAACGGGGTTTCTGGGTAGAGATATACGCGGTAAACGTCGGACATAAGGGGCTTCGGGCAATAGGCCGGGACCGTTGTTGCTGCAAAATCTGCGCCTCTTTTAAACAGGAAAACGGCGCAGCGCAGAGCTGGCGGCCATTTCTCACACAGTTTTTGTTTGGGGAAGGTTAGCTATAAACGTAATCCTATGCGTAAACTATTTTTCCCGGTCCTATTTGTGGCCGCAGTCGGGTGCTCGAAGAAATCGGCACTCAACGATATGAACGCCGCGCAGCCGGCAGAAACAACGACGAGCACAACCGTAAATACAACCGGCAGGGTCGGGGCGTACAGCCCGGTGGAAGGCTCCTGGCGCCGTATTGAAACCCGCTACAACCAGGGCGACGGCAACCACTACTGGGTGCAGCAACCCGCCGACCAACAGTTCGTCGTCACCTTCATGGAGGGCAAGCTGATTTCCGGCGGACATCCGTACCTCGGCCAGTTCAGCCAATACAGGGAGTCGCGCCCCGGCACCCTCACGTTCATGAACGATGGCGGTATGTCGGTCGACGCGCCCTACACCCTCAACGGTAACATCCTCGAGATCACCTATCGCCAGCGCGAGGAGGTGGTTGACCGCTTCGTGAAGCAATAAGCCGGTAGTTGGCGAAGGTTCAGACGGTTGGGTCTTTGTACAGCAGCTTCCGCGCTACCTCGGTAAGGCGGAGGCGCTGCCAGCCGCTGCGCTCCAGCAAGGAGCGGCGGCGTAGCGAGCTTACCAGCTTGCAGGCTCCGCTCTCGCTTAGGTGAAGGCTGCGGCTGATGTCGGCGTACGTGATGGGCTCGGGTCTTCCCGCTACCCAAAGCAGGAGCCGGGCCGCCCGGAGCACGCCGTCGTTGGGCACATTACCGAGGCCGGCCTTCTTCAGCGTTCGTACGAGGTCTTCCTCGGCGGGGAGCGGTGCCAGCAGCATCCGCCCCGGCGCAACCGCTTGTGCATCCATCCGCGCCGGTATTACCGTGGCTATATGAATGCGATCGATACGCCCATGCTGATTTTGCGCAGGAGCCTGGATCCGGTTTTTCCACCCGGCTGAATTTTGCAGCGGCGCAGGAATTTCATTTGTACGCCCCTCCAAATTGAACACAGGCGCAGGAACTCCGTTCGCACTCCCAGCCCAGATTTCCATCGGCGCCGGAACCGGTTCCGTACGCCTAGCTGCAATTCCGGGAGGCACCCCGCTGTCAATGGATGTGAGGGCCGCCAATTGCGACTCGAGCTCTAGGTTGCGGTCGGCCAGGATCCGAACGACAGCATTGAGCCGCCGGATCTCTTCGTGGAGTAGTTGGGTTTCAGTTGCCATGCGGATGGGTTCAGTGGGGTTAAGATACGAAAAGAGGCCCGGCCCCGGAAGGCCCATCCCCCCGCCCCCTTCCCGAGGGGAAGGGGGAGATGGTTTCAGTTACAGCCTTACTCGAAGGAAACTCCCCTCCCTTCGGGAGGGGCTGGGGGTGGGCCGGGGTGGGCCGGGAAAAATCCCGCAAAACCCTGAGGTTTTTCACCGGGAATTGAAGCGGGGCGCCGATAGGTTTGGTTCATGTACTTCAATCCCAACCGATTCGAATATTACCGGGCTGACCCCAAGGTATATGCCCGGTTGCAGGAGTTTGCCCGTCACAACCGGCAGCATCCCACCCCCGCCGAAAGGCGGCTCTGGAAGGCCCTGAGAGGGAAGCGGCTCGAAAGCTACAAGTTTCGCCGCCAATACATCATCCAGCGATACATCGTTGACTTTGCCTGCCTGCAGCACGCGCTGATCGTGGAAGTGGATGGCTCCATTCACCTGGAGCGCGATCAGCAGGAAACCGACGCCGAACGCAGCAAAAAGCTGGAAGCAATGGGCTTCCGGGTCATCCGCTTTTCAAATGAAGACGTGCTGCAGCGCCCCCGTTGGGTGGAGGAGCGGATCCTGGAGGCGTTGGGCGGTTAGGCCCGGCCCACCCCCGACCCCTCCCGAAGGAGGGGGGCTTCAGTGGAGTAAGTTGGGACCGACTCCATCTCCCCCTTCCCCTCGGGAAGGGGGCAGGGGGGATGGGCCTTCCTGGGCTGGGGCTGGGCCTTCCGGGGCTGAGCCCAGCACCCACTCCACCTCTCCTACCGCAAATTCTTCTTCAACACCATGCCGCACCCGGAGGCGGCCCGTGCTGGTAACGCCGAGCACCTCGGCCTCGAACACGCGCCCGCCCTTGCGGAAGCGCACGGTCTCCCCGAGCCGGTACAGCACACGGTGGTAGTCGCTGAGCACCGAGTCGCGGTCGAGGGCGAGCTGCTCGAGAGCCGCTTCGATCGAACCGCACAGCTCGAGGGCAAGGCTGCGGATGTCGCGTTCGCGGCCGGTGATCTGGCGCAGCGAAACCGCACGGCCGGCGAGGTCGCCGAAGTCGGCCTGGTTGATATTGATGCCGGTTCCGACGACGGCCCACTTCCAGTCGGAACCCGCGAAGATGTTCTCAATGAGGATACCGCCTGCCTTTCTGTCACGCCAGTAGAGGTCGTTGGGCCATTTAACAAAAGTTTCTTCGCCGGCGTACGCGGCAAAAAAGCGCTGTACGCCGAGGGCGGCGGCGGCGCTGAGGTAAAAGGCATCGCCGATCGACAGGGGTGCGCCGTCGGGTCCGGGCAGCAGAAAGGGCCGCAGCAGGAGGCTCATGGTGATGTTGGCTCCAGGCTCGGCAGTCCAGCCCTTGTGGCGCTGTCCCTTGCCTGCCGTCTGCGCCTTTGCCAGCACCGCCGTACCATGCTCCGCCAACCCCGCATGCGCCAGGGCGGTGGCATAGTTGTTGGTGCTGTCAACCTGTTGCAGTTCGATAAATGGAGCGCCGAGGCGTTTCGGAGCGGGTAGCAAATTGTACTTATTTTTGGCAAAACTATTCCACTTCACCGGCGTACCTTCCGGACAAGCAGCATTTTTATTAACACAAAAAGGATTCGTATTTGGAACAAATAGCAGCTCTGGCAAACCGGAAAAAGAACGTGACGCGACTGACCCGGAACTCGAAACTCTTTAAAACCATACTCAAGGCCATCCAGGAGAAGAAAGGTGAAAACATAGTATCCCTCGACCTGCGGAAGATCGACGAGGCCGTAGCTGATTTTTTCATCATCTGCGAAGCGCCCAGCGGTCCCCAGGTACGGGCTATCGCCGACAACGTGGAAGACCTCGTCAAGCGCGAGTGCGGTGAGAGCGTTTACCACCAGGAAGGCAAGCAGAACCTCCAATGGGTGCTGCTCGACTTCGTCAACATCGTGGTACACGTGATGCACCCCGAGTCGCGGAAGTTCTATCGCCTCGAAGAAATGTGGAGCGACGCCGTGCTGCAGGAGCACCAGGACTGAGGAAAGGGCCCGATGAGGGCCTTTGCTGCAGAAGATACCGATTCAACAGAAGATCTATTACAACCAACATGGCACAAGAACCGTACAACAAGGACAGCAAGAACCGCATTCCCCGGATTCCGGGTCGCCCGGGCGGCGATAACTCGCCCCGCAAAGGCCCCCGCTTCAGCATCTACTGGGTCTACGTGATCATTTTCGCCGTTATTATCGGCTTCCAGTTCTTCGGCCCCTCCTTCTCCACCAACGGGAAGATCTCGCTGGACCGCTTCAAGACGATGATCGCCGACGGGGAAGTATCGAAATACGTTATCGTCGACAACCGCGACATGGTCCGCGTGTACCTGCGTCCCGACGCGGTGCCCAAATACCAGAAGCTCAATAACAATCACCTCTCCGACGAGGGCCCGCAGTTTTACTTCAAGATCTCCTCCAACGAAGACGTGCGCAAGGAGCTCAACGACTACTACACGCAGGCCAAGATCCCCGCGCCCAACCAGCCCTCCTCCGACGTGGAGAACGAGACGAACTGGTTCCAGCCCCTTACCAGCATCGTTCTCCCGGTGCTTTTCTTCATCGCCATCTGGGTACTCCTGATGCGCAAGATGGGCGGCGGCGCCGGAGGCGGATCGGGGCCGGGCGGCATTTTCAACATCGGCAAATCCAAGGCAACGCTCTTCGATAAAGGCACCCGCGTCAACATCACCTTTGCCGACGTGGCCGGCCTCGACGAAGCCAAGGTGGAAGTGATGGAGATCGTCGACTTCCTCCGCAATCCCAAAAAATACACCTCCCTCGGCGGCAAGATCCCCAAGGGCGCCCTGCTGGTAGGCCCTCCGGGCACCGGTAAGACGCTGCTGGCAAAAGCCATGGCCGGCGAGGCACAGGTTCCCTTCTTCTCGCTGTCGGGCTCCGACTTCGTGGAAATGTTCGTCGGCGTGGGCGCTTCCCGCGTGCGTGACCTCTTCCGCCAGGCCCGTGAGAAAGCACCCTGCGTCATCTTCATCGACGAGATCGACGCCATCGGTCGCGCCCGTGGCAAGAACATGATGATGAGCAACGACGAGCGCGAGTCGACCCTCAACCAGCTGCTGGTGGAGATGGACGGCTTCGGTACCGACTCCGGCATCATCGTGCTGGCCGCCACCAACCGCCCCGACGTACTCGACACGGCCCTGCTCCGCCCCGGCCGCTTCGACCGCCAGATCACCATCGACAAGCCCGACCTGAAAGGCCGCGAGGCCATCTTCAAGGTGCACCTGAAGCCCATTAAAGTTTCGGAGAAAGTGGACATCCACAAGATCGCCGAGCAAACGCCGGGCTTCGCAGGCGCCGATATCGCCAACGTGTGCAACGAGGCCGCCCTCATTGCCGCCCGTAAAGGCAAGACTGCCGTCGACATGAGCGACTTCCAGGACGCCGTCGACCGCGTGATCGGTGGCCTCGAGAAAAAGAACAAGATCATCTCCCCCGAGGAAAAGAAAATCATCGCCTACCACGAGGCCGGCCACGCCATCTGCGGCTGGTACCTCGAGCACGCCTACCCGCTGCTGAAGGTGACGATCGTTCCCCGCGGCACCGCGGCCCTCGGCTACGCCCAGTATACCCCCAAGGAGCAGTATCTCTACAACACCGACCAGCTCGGCGACCAGATCTGCATGACCCTCGGCGGCCGCGCAGCCGAAGAGATCTTCTTCGGAAAGATCTCCACCGGCGCCCAGAACGACCTGCAACAGATCACCCGCATCGCCTACTCGATGGTGACGATCTACGGCATGAACGACAAGGTGGGCAACATCTCCTACTACGACCCGCAGGCCGACAACTCGTTCCAGAAGCCTTATTCGGATGAGACCGCCAAGATCATCGACGAGGAAGTGCGCAAGCTGATCGACGAGGCGTATGTCCGCACCAAGAAGCTTCTCACCGACAAGCGCGGCGACGTGGAAAAGCTCGCCGAGGCGCTGCTCGAGAAGGAAGTGCTCTTCCAGAGCGACGTGGAAGCCCTCATCGGCGCCCGCCCCTTCGGTACGCACAAGCCCCTTGCCGAAGACGGTATCGAAGCCACGCCCGATGGTGGCATTTCCGAAGGCGTTCCGCCCTACGATCCGGGTATTATGAACCAGCAACCGACCAGCAAATGAGTGGTTCCAAGAACAACATATTCAAGAAAATCAGGATGGCGTTGACACAATCAACGCCAATTCCTTTTCCGAAAAGCGAAGGATCGGACTCCGTGGTGCAGCCCCAGGCCGAAGACGACATCGTGGTTGTTTTCGCCGAGGAGTTCACCAAGCTCCAGGGAAAATTCGCCTTCTGCCTCAACGAGGAGGAGCTCGCAGCCGGCTTCGAAGCCCTGCGCGCCGGGCAGGAATGGACGAAGATCTATGTGCCCGAAGGAAGCTTCCCGGGTCTCGTGCCGGAGCGCTGGCGCAGCAGCGACATCGTCAGCTGCGACGCTTCGGTAACCAACTGCGAGGCCCTCGTGGCGCGTACCGGCTCCATCGTGCTCAGCGCGAAGAACGGCGGCCGCGTGGCCTCGGTGTATGCGCCGGTGCACGTGTGCGTGGCCTATGCCTCGCAGCTGGTGTACGACCTGGGCGATGCCCTCAAGCTCCTCCAGCAGCGCTACGGCGGCCGACTCCCCTCGCAGATATCCTTCGCCACCGGCCCGAGCCGCACCGCCGACATCGAGAAAACGCTCGTTACCGGCGTGCACGGCCCCAAGGAAGTGTACCTGTTTTTAGTTGACGATCTTACCGCAACAACGTAACCTTGCGCATGCAACTGCCCCCCGGAAAAAAAGTCTATTTTCTTTCCGATTTCCACCTGGGCGCGCCCAACCACGAGAAAAGCCTCGAACGTGAGCGCCTCATTGTGCGCTTCCTCGAGGAAGCCCGGAAAGACGCCGCCGCCATCTTCATCGTGGGCGATGTGTTCGACTTCTGGTACGAATACAGGCACGTGGTGCCGAAAGGCTATGTGCGCCTCCTCGGCAAATGGGCCGAGATCAGCGACAGCGGCATCCCCGTACACTTCTTCGTGGGCAACCACGACATGTGGATGAAGGACTACCTGCAGAAGGAGCTCAATACGCCGGTATACTACGAAGCCCAGGAGTTCACCTTCAACGGCAAGCTCTTTCACGTGGCCCACGGCGACGGCCTCGGCCCCGGCGACCACGGCTACAAGGCGCTCAAGAAGCTGTTCCGCAACCCGCTTGCCCGCTGGAGCTTCGGCGTACTGCCGCCCCGCATGGGCATCGGCCTCGCCGATTACTTCAGCCGCAAAAGCCGCGGCGGCGAGCACAGCGAGGAGGTCTTCCACGGCGCCGACAACGAATGGCTCATCACCTACTCGAAGGAAGTGCTGGCCCAGAAAAAAGTCGACTATTTCATCTTCGGGCATAGACACCTGCCCATCGATTTTCGTCTATCCGATGAGAGCCGCTACATCAACCTCGGCGACTGGGTGATCTACTTCACCTACGCCGTGTTCGACGGAACGGAGCTCGAGCTCAAATCGTATACGGGCATGGATGATAAAATTGTAAGAGGATGACGGGAATATCGAACAAGGAACAAGGAATCAGGAAAGCTGAAGCGAAGTCAGAATTCGAAATTCCCTTCGTGATTCCTTGTTCCTTGTTCCTTGTTCTGCTGTTCTGTTGTTCCCGCCTCAGCGCACAGGACTCAACATTCCAGCTTCTCCGCACTATCCGCGTCGAGGCAACCGACTTCGCCGTCGACGGGCTCGACAACCTGTACCTCGTAACGCCTACGGGGCTGCTGAAGAAATACGGTCCCGCCGGAGACTCCGTGGCCGTGTTCAACAACGTGCGGCGCTTCGGGCGGCTCCATGCCATCGACGTCAGCAACCCGCTGCGGCCCTTGCTGTTCTACAAGGATTTTTCGAGCATCGTGCTCCTCGACCGCCTGCTGGCGCAGAAGTCCGTGATCGACCTTCGCCGCGTGCGTATTGCGCAGGCCTCGGCGGCGGCCACCGCTTTCGACAACAATATCTGGGTCTTCGACGCCGTCGAAAGCAAGCTCCGGAAGATCGATGAGTCGGGGCGCTGGCTGCTCGAAACGCCCGACTTCCGCCAGCTGTTCAACTTCAGCTTCGTACCCGAGAAGATCGTGGACCAGGATAAATCCGTGTACCTCTTCGACCCGAAAGCCGGGGTGCTCGTGTTCGATTATTACGGGACGTTCCAGCGCAAGTACCCGGTGGAGAGCTGGGCCTACTTCGGCCTCCTCGACCGGCAGCTCGTGGGCGTGCAGGGCTCGGCGCTTGTGCTGCTCAATACCGGCACGCTGCTGCAGCGGCAATACCAGTTCCCCTCCTCCTTCGGTTCCTTCCGCCGCTACCTCGTGAGCAACAGCAAGCTCTTTGCGCTGGGCAAGGATTCGGTGTCGGTGTACCGGGTTGGGTTCTGATTTCTGAAGTTTTACGTTTTAGGTTTTACGTTTGGGGTTTTACGTTTTGTGTTATTGGAAGCGCCCCTGCACCGTCATTCCGACGGAGCGGAGCGGACGAAGCAATCTTTTGCGCTATCTGGGCACTGCCTGACCTGCCGCTTCACCCCCCAATGCTTCGTCAGCCGGCGCTGCACGCTGCCTCGCAACGACGGCGGCGCCGGGCTTCGCTTATCTTTGACGACCCATGCGCGAATTCTTTCACTACGTCATCGGAAACAATACGGTCGGCGCTTACCTCTGGGCCATCGGCATCATCCTGCTGGTCTTTTTCCTGAAGCGGGCACTTTCGCGGGGACTGGCGGCGATCGCCTGCCGGGCCTTCGGCCGCGTCTGGAAAAACTTCGACGCCCGCACCTTCGCCGACCTCGTGGTGCACCCGCTCGGCATCTTCCTGGTCATCACCGTATCGATCGTAACGCTGTACCGCCTGCACTTCCCGCAGGAGCTCAACGTCGAGATCTACAGGTACGACCTCAAGCAGGTGCTGCTTTCGCTCGGCATCCTCCTGCAGATCGGTGCGCTCGTGTGGCTCATCCTCCGCAGCATCGACTTCATCGCCGTTTTGCTCCAGCAACAGCGCGATGGAAAGCCCGCGCAGAGCGAGTACCAGCTGATCGTCTTTTTCCGCGACTTCCTCAAGGTGATCGTGGGGATAATCGGCGTTCTCCTTATTCTGCGTTTCGCCTTTGGCTACAACATCAGCACGCTGCTCACGGGCCTCAGCATCGTTGGCGCGGCCATCGCGCTCGCCCTTCGCGAAAGCCTCGAGAACCTTATCGCCTCCTTCGTCATCTTCTTCGACAAGCCCTTCACCATCGGCGACTTCGTGAAGGTTCAGACCGTATCGGGCAACGTGGAGAAGATCGGCCTCCGCAGCACGCGGATCCGCACCTCCGACAAAAGCTACGTGACGGTGCCCAACAAGCAGATGGTCGATTCGATCCTCGACAACGTATCGCGGCGCACCCAGCTCCGCGGCTTTCTCGAGCTGACCCTGCACGTACAAACGCCACCCGACCGAATAGAGCAATTGCTGCAGGAAGTGCGCGCATTCCTGAAAGAAAAGAAAGACATCCAGTCGACCACGGTTGCCCTCTCCGACATCCGTACCAACAGCATCGTGGTTACCATCGAATATTATACACGGAGCATCGAGAATGCGCTGTTCGTAGCGCTGAAGCAGGAGATCAACTTCTATGTGCTGCAGCGGATGGCGCAACTCGACATAAAGATCGCGGTCACGCCGTAAGCGCATCGCGCAGTAGCACATAAAAAAAGTCCCGGCAGGTTGCCGGGACTTTTTATGGTATTTGCAGTGATTAAAGCTTCACAAAACGGATCGTCGTTGCCTTGCCTTTGTCGCTATAGCCAAGCAACTGGTAAGCTCCGGGGGGAATTCCGTTCAGGGAGATGCGGAGGCTTCCGTTTCCGTTTGCCACTGCCTGCGTAAAGCGACGAAGGATGCGGCCGTTGCCATCAACCAGCGTCCAGCTGATGGTCATGGAGCGGTTAGCGCTGACGCGGATCGTTGCATTGTCGCGCACGGCTGTGGGCAGCAGGTTCGCTTCCGAAATACCCGCCTGCAGGTTGCTAACCGCAGTGGTGCAACCAATCGAAACCACCCTTGTAATGGTGTCGGAGCAGTTGAACGAACTGGTGCTGATCAGCTGCACGTTGTAGGTGCCTGCTGTGGCATAGGTGTTGGAAGGATTCTGTACCTGCGCCGTGTGTCCATCTCCGAACTGGTAGAAGTAAGAGCTAATGGTACCCGAAGAAATTGTGCTGGTGCCGGTGAAGGTTACCGTAGCGGGCGCACAGCCGGGAACCGAATTGCTGAAGTTGGAAACCGGTCGGGGGAAAACGGTCAGCGAACCGAGGGCGGAAGAGTCGATCCCGCAGGCGTTATACACGACGAGATAATAGTAGCCCGCATTGGCGGCCGTGATCGAGGGAAGGTCCAGGCCGTTCGTGGTTGCTCCGGCTATCGGACCCACGCCCTGCTTTTTCCACTGGTAAGTAAGGGGAGCCGTGCCGGTAACGTTGGCCAGGAAGGAAGCATTCGCGCCCGGGCAGCCAGCTTGGTCAACCTGCGTCAGGGTAACGCTGGGTGGGGTGCAGGCAGCGGCAGCAGTGAACTCGTCTGCGCCCATGTCCGGTGTAGTCGTGCTGCGGGTTTGCACATCAATGTCCGTTGTTACCGATGCGATGGCGACGCCTTTGTTATCGAGCGCGGAGTTAGCGGCAATCGGCTGCACGTGAAGGTCGGTTGCCGAAACGAAGGTCGGGTTGACGCTGATGGAGTTGGGATCGGCACCCGTGGCCTGCCAGTTGGCAAGAGTCAGGTAATCGGTTCCGCTGCCTGAATTCGATACACTCGCCACGTAGTTGTTGCTGTTGCCGGTGCTCACCAGGTTATTGTAGTTCGTACCGATCGCTACGTTAGTCGCGCCGCCCGAGGTATTCAGCAGCGCATATTGCCGGCCGGTGCCCGACGAAACGCGCGTATTGATGAACATGTTGTTGCGCACGTCGTCGGTGGTGCTGGTATAGTTCTTCAGGTAGGCAAACGAGGAGCCGTTGTTGGACGTGCTGCCGCTAAGCAGGATCGTGTTATAGTAGATCCGGATCGGGTTGCCTGCGGTTTCCTGCGCAATGCCGCGGAGCGAGGTTGCGCCCGAGTTGCTCAGCCGGATAAAGTTGTTCACCACGGTTGCGGAGACTGCATCATACAGGTCGATGCCCATGACGAACAGCGACGTGGAGCCTGCCGCCATTGTATTGTTCAGGTCATGAATGTTGTTTCGGCTGATCGTTACATTGCTGATACCCGTGGGATGATTGATGCGGATACCGATTACAGTACCGGTGGAAGCGACGACCTGGTACACCTCGTTGCTGTCAATGACGGAACCGCTGGTATAGCCTACCGTTCCGTTTCCTTCCATGATGCCATAGGTACTGAAGTTGAATACGCGGTTGCCGCGGTAGATATTGCCCGTGTTCGGCAGGTTGACCGTTCCGGTGCTGTAGATGCACACGATCGGAAGCTTCGCGACCTGGCTGTTACTGATGTCGTTGTTTTCGATCCGGTTATTGTTGTTGCCCGCTGCGCCCGCGCCGCCGAACCAGATTACGCCCGTCGTCTGCGGAGCGCCCTTGATGCTGCAGTTGCGGATGATGTTGTTGGACGCCCCGTTGCTGAAGCGGATCGTATTGGAAAGCGTGTCATTGTTGCTGATGGTCAGGTCTTTCGTAGTGCCGTTAACCGTGTTGGAGCCGTCGATGGTGACATTGCTGGCACCGGCCAGGTCGATCAGCGGCGTGGAAAAGGTAGCCGCCGAGGCGATCGTTGCCGTGACGCCGGTTGCTGGCTTCACCAGGACCGATGTATACGAAGCAGCACCGCTGCTGGGACCCAGGCTGTCTTTGGCGGACTCGGTCGTATTGCCGGTAATTCGTACGGTGATGGCTCCCTTGTGCGTTCCGGCGTTGATGGCATCGAAGGCCCCCTTGAGGGTCGTATAAGAGGTCGGCCCCAGGGTGCCGGCCGTTGCGGTCACCTGTACCTGCCCGGAAGCCGTAAAGCCGGCGGCGAGCAACAGAAGTCCAAAAATGAGTTTTGTGTAGAGACGGTTCATACGGTTGTTATTAGGATGATAAAATTCACCTTTTAATTTCAACTGTGGGCATTAAAAAAGCGTCCTTTCGAACGCTTCCTTCTAAAACCGGTATTTTCTAATTGCGGAATCCGTGCGTGACCAGCGCCCCGATCTCCCTCTCCGGGAGGCCCGTGGTTCCATACTCCACGATGCGACCTACTTCCTTGCCGTTGCGCAGCACGATGAAGGTGGGTACATTGGTGATATGAAAGGCCTCGGAAAGATGCTGGATGGTTTGCTTCTGGCGGTCAACACCAAGTATGGTCACATGGTCGGCGGGGATGCCCGCGGCCTGGAAGGTGGCCATCATCTTGGGAAGCACCTGCTTGGTATCGTCGCACCAGGTGCCGCCAAAAGCAAGGATGTATACGGAATCCTTATGGGCGCGCAGGGCGGCCAGCGCCTCGGCGTTGGGAGTAAAGTTTTTCAGGCCGGTTCCGTACCAGGCAAAGGCCGTATCGGTGGCGAGGGTTTGCGCCGGGATAAATCCCTTCAGCACCTTCGAGCCGTTCTCGGCATCACGGCTTACCTCGGGGTCCTGGGCAAAAACGGCCGTCGTGGCCAGCAGGGACAGGGCAAAGAATAGTTTCTTCATGGATCGTTCGCTGATTTTTTCAAATGTAGGACGGGAAAGCACTTCCCGCAGTTGCACTGCGTGAAGAATGTGGTAATGTGGTGATGGGGTGATGGGGTGATGCAAATACAGAACTACGTTCTTACGAATTACCACGTTACCATATTACCACATCCGCAAATTATAAATGCGCTTTCAGCTCCAGCATGAACTTCCGGAGCTTCTGCAGCGACTGTATCATCTCGTAGCGCTGGTCGGCGCCTTTGTTTTTCTTGAGGAAGTCGCGCGCGCCGTCGATGGTGAACTTGCGGCGGCGGAGCAGGTCGTGAATGAGTTGGACGGTCTTGATGTCCTGCGGGGTAAAGAAGCGGTCGCCCTTGCGGTTCTTGCGCAACTGCAGCCCGAATTCCCCTTCCCAGTGACGCAGCAGCGACGGGTTGACGGCAAACATTCCGCAGACCTCGCGGATGCCGTAGTACTGCTTCCGGAAAAGCTCCTCGTCGGGCGGCACCTGCACGAGGCCTACTTCTTCGGCCATTGCCTTCTGGCTCTTGCGGCCACGCTTGCTCTTGGGCTTTCCCGGTGGCGGCTCCAGGGGCGCGCCCGACAGGTATTCGCTCAGCCCCGTGCTGGGCTGAGGGGCGAGCGGATCGGGGAAGTATACCTCCAGCGGCTCGTCGTGGGCCGGAGCATCGGGCAGTACCTCCTCAGGGGCTTCATCCGGCTCGTCAGCCTGGGCTTCATCCGCCTTCAACTCCGGCGCAGCCTCTTTCGAAGCCTCATCGGGCTTTTCGGGCTCGCCGAAAAAATCAAAAGCAAACTGGAACTGCTCTTTGGACATGAGCGACAAAGCTACGGAAAGTGAGCGGTGAGCAAGTCAGCGCTGCGCATTGTGCTCTCATGGCTTCCGGTGCGCAAATCGCTCACCGGTCACCGCTCACTTGCCCACCTTAATCGAAGCTCTGGTTGCTCGCCTGGGCGCGCTTCAGCAGGGCGTCGAATTGCTGCGGGGTGAGGTCGGTATAGAAGAAGTAAACCGGGTCGAGCTTGCGGCCGTTCTTGTGCACCTCGTAGTGGCAGTGCGGGCCCGTGCTCTTGCCCGTGGAGCCCACGTAGCCGATGATCTCGCCGCGCTTCACCAGCTGGCCGCGGTGGGCCTTGACCCGCACCATGTGGCCATAGAGCGTTTCGTACCCGTAGCCGTGGTTGATCTCCACATGGTTACCGTAGCCGTCGTTCTCGTTGCCGGCAACCGTTACGCGGCCGTCGGCGGTGGCATAGATGGGTGTGCCCTGCGGCGCCGTGAAGTCGAGACCGGCGTGCATCTTGGGCGTTTTGTAGATGGGGTCGATCCGGACGCCGAAGCCGGAAGCGATGCGGTCGAGGTCCTTATTGCTTACGGGCTGGATCGCCGGGGTGGCCGCCAGTAGCTTTTCCTTGTTCTGCACCAGCACCTGCAGCTCGCTGTACGACTTGCCCTGCACGGCGATCCGGTGCCGGAGGCCCTCCATGCTCGAGCGGATGGAGGCCATCAGTTCGGCGTTGTCCATCTTCTCGACGCGGGCCACCTCCTGCTGCTGCTCCAGCGCCTGGGTGCGGGCGCTATCGTGGATGGGCGTTGCCTCGAAGATCGACCGGTATACATTGTTATCGCGCTTCTCGAGCTCCTTCATCTGGGCCCGCAGGTCGTCGAGCTGCTGGTCGACAGCGACAAAGCGGTCGCGGAGGCTGCGGTTCTCCGATTGCAGCAGCTTCTCCCCCGGTGAGCCGAGGAAGCGGAAGGCCGCCCAGGCCAGCAGGCCACCGGTAACGAGCGACACGCCCATGAAGCTGAACACACGAAGCAGCTTCACACGCAGGGGTGTTACGAGCTTCTCGTAGCGGAGGGTGTGGGTGTTATAGTAGTACTTAATCTTCTTCATGGAGCTGCAGGACCCGGGCATCGGTAATCGTCAATCGTCAATCCTGATCCCAAAATTTCAGCGTTTGCGGTCGCTCACCCTTCCCTCAGGGAAGGGCCGGGATGGGTCTTCGCGGCGGACGATTCATTACCTTTGGCCTCCCTTGTCACAAGGCAAGGCCAACAAATTTACCTTTCCGGCAGGAAAAACCTCAACAATCTTGTTTCGCTCATGATGACCAGTGCCCAGATACGCCAGGCCTTCCTGGATTTTTTTGCGCAGAAAGGCCACCAGATCGTGCCTTCTGCTCCCGTAGTTGTGAAGAATGACCCGACGCTCATGTTCACCAATGCGGGCATGAACCAGTTCAAGGATTACTTTCTCGGCAACAAGGTCGCGCCCCACCCGCGCGTGGCCGACACGCAGAAGTGCCTCCGCGTGAGCGGCAAGCACAACGACCTCGAGGAAGTGGGTGTCGATACCTATCACCACACGCTCTTCGAAATGCTGGGCAACTGGAGCTTTGGCGACTACTTCAAGAAAGAGGCGATCGAGTGGAGCTGGGAGCTGCTGACGAAGGTGCTCGGCATCCCCGAAGACCGCATGTACGTGACGGTGTTCGAAGGCGACGCTTCCGAAGGTCTGCCCAAAGACGAGGAGGCCGCCGCCGAGTGGCGCAAGTGGGTGGCCGAAGACCGCATCCTGCTGGGCAATAAGAAAGACAATTTCTGGGAGATGGGCGATACCGGCCCCTGCGGACCCTGCACCGAGATCCACGTCGACACGCGCCCTGATGCCGAACGCTCGGGCATCGACGGCAAGAGCCTGGTGAATGCCGACCACCCGCAGGTGATCGAGATCTGGAACAACGTATTCATCCAATACAACCGCACCAAGGACGGCTCGCTGCAGCCGCTTCCCGCCCGCCATGTGGATACGGGGATGGGCTTTGAGCGCCTCGTGCGCGTGCTCCAGGGCAAGCAGAGCAACTACGACACCGACGTGTTCACGGGCACTATCGCCGCTATCGAAAAGATCACGGGTAAGAAATATGAAGGCTCCGACGCCGGCAAGAGCGACATCGCCTTCCGGGTGTTGAGCGACCATATCCGCGCGGTTTCCTTTGCCATCGCCGACGGGCAGCTGCCCTCGAACACGGGCGCCGGCTACGTCATCCGCCGCATCCTGCGCCGCGCCGTACGCTACTACTTCTCCTACCTCGACTACAAGCAGCCGCTGCTCCACCAGCTGGTACCGGTCATCGCCGAGCAGTTCCGCACCGTATTCCCCGAGCTCGACGGGCAGCTGCAGTTTGTCGCCCGCGTTATCCGCGAGGAGGAAGAGTCTTTCCTCCGCACGCTCGACAAGGGCCTGCGCCGCATCGACGACCTGCTTGCAAAGGGCCATATATCGGGTGCAGAAGCCTTCGAGCTTTACGACACCTACGGCTTCCCGCTCGACCTTTCGCAGCTGATCGCTTCCGAGCGCAAGCTCTCCATCGACGAGGCCGAGTTCCGCGCCGAGATGGACAAGCAGCGCCAGCGCGGCCGCGAGGACCGCGTGGTGGATGCTTCCGATTGGGTAACCGTCAACGACGGCTTCAACAACTCGCTGTTTGTCGGCTATGACCAGCTCGAAACGCAAAGCAATATCCTCCGCTACCGCCACGTGAAGGCCAAGGGTAAGGAAAGCTACCAGATCGTGCTCGACCGCACACCCTTCTACGCCGAAAGTGGCGGCCAGGTGGGCGATACGGGCCTGCTTGTAATGGGCGACCAGCGCATCCGCATCCTCGACACCAAGAAAGAGAACGACCTCATTGTACACTACGCCGAGCGGCTTCCCGAGCAACTGTCGGGTGAGTTCACGGCAACGGTCGATAGCAAGCGCCGCACCCACACAGCGGTGCACCACAGCGCCACGCACCTGCTGCACGCGGCGCTGCGCGAGGTGCTGGGGCAGCACGTGGCCCAGAAAGGCTCGCTCGTCAACGCCGAGTACCTCCGCTTCGACTTCTCGCACTTTGCGAAGATGACCGACGAGGAGCTCGCCCGCGTGGAGCATATTGTCAACGAAAAGATCCGGGAGAATATTCCCGTTGTTATCAAACAGATGCCGAAGGAGGAAGCGCTCCAGCTGGGCGCCATGGCGCTTTTCGGCGAAAAGTACGGCGACACCGTTCGCGTGGTGACGATGGATCCCGGGTATTCCGTGGAGCTTTGCGGCGGTACGCACGTGGGCGCTACCGGCGAGCTCGGCTACTTCAAGATCACGTCGGAAGCCTCGTCGCAGGCCGGTGTGCGTCGTATCGAAGCCGTGTGCGGCTATGCGGCCGAGCTGTTCCTCAACGAGCAGCTGCGGCAGCTGCAGGCGATCAAAGAAGCGCTGCAGCCAGCCAAGGAGCCGCTGAAGGGAATCGCCACGCTGCGGGAAGAAAACGCATCGCTCGGAAAGCAGGTGGAGAAATTCCAGCAGGCGCAGGTCAACAGCCTCCGCGACAGCCTCCTGCAGAAGCAGGAACAGGTCAACGGGACAGCCTTTATCGGTGCTGTGGTATCGATCGGAACGGCCGATTCGCTGAAGAAGCTCGCCTTCGACCTCAAGACGCAACTGGCCAACGCGGCGCTCGTGCTCGCAGCGAATATCGACGGCAAGGCGTCCGTAGCGATTGCTTTCGACGACGCGCTCGTGAGCGGCAAAGGCCTCGATGCCGGCGCGCTGATCAAGCAGGTCGTTGCCCCGCTCATCAAAGGCGGTGGTGGTGGCCAGAAGGGCCTCGCTACAGCCGGCGGCCAGGAAACGGGTAATCTCCAGGCAGTGATCGATGCGGTAAAGGCAAAGATCTAGCACGCAGATAATAGTGAAAAGGCAAAAGGCGTCGCATTGCGACGCCTTTTGCGTCATTGCGAGCGCAGCGAAGCAACCTCCTCCACATGAGGACTTTTTGCGAATGAAAGCGACACTACGTTTACATGCCGTTGTCTACTGTTTGCCGGCAATTCGCTTAAGGCACGAGTTTGCTTCGCTGCGCTCGCAATGACGGCTTGCGCCGTTCCGTCCAACCACAAAAAACAGCCGCCCATAGCGCCTTTCAGCTCATTTACGAAGAATTTCGGGGATTAGGGGATTTTAACACTGCGAAAAGTTTCGTAATTCAAAATGCCATCCTATATTTGATCTACGAAATTCAACGTAGCCAAATAAAAAACTTATGAAACGGTATCTTCTTCAGGGACTAGTGGTGGCCGGGGCGCTGGTGGCGCTGCCCGCCTTTGCGCAGAAAGACAAAACGAAGGACAAGGACAAGCAGGTGCAGACGATCGTCATCACCCGCGATGGCAACATCGACGAAAAGACGGTGATCGAGATCAAGGGCAACCAGGTGCTCGTCAATGGCAAGGAAGCCGATAAAAGTCCTGATGTGAATGTGAACGTCACCACTGTAAAGCGGGGCGGCCATGTGAGCATCAACGGCATCGGCGGCCGCAATACCTGGGTATATAACGACAACGATGAAGGCCCCAACTTCTTCACCGAAGACGAGCACCGCGCCATGCTTGGTGTGGTAACCGACCTCGTGGAAAAAGGCGCGCAGATCTCCTCTGTCACGAAAGGCAGCGCCGCTGAAAAAGCCGGCCTGAAAAAAGACGATATCATCACGAGCATCGACAACGTGCAGATCAAGGAAGATGGCGACGTCAGCAAAGCCATCCGCTCGCACAAGCCCGGCGACAAGGTTAAGATCACGTTCCTCCGCGATGGCAAGGAGCAAACGGTCAACGCCGAGCTCAGCACCTGGAAAGGCCTCAACACCTTCAACCTGCGGGTTCCGAGCTTCCACATGGAAGTGCCTGTTCCCCCGGCAACACCCGGCGGCAGCTACTACTACCGCTCGGCCGACCGCCCGCGTCTCGGTGTTTCCATCCAGGATACCGAAGATGGCAAGGGTGTGAAGGTGACCGACGTCGATGAAGAGACACCTGCTGCCAAGGCCGGCATCCAGGAGAACGACATCATCATCAAGGTCGACGACCAGGCCATCGACGGCACCGACGACCTCCGCCGCATTACCCAGCGCGCGCGCCAGGGAAGCACCTTCACCTTTACCATCCTGCGTGGCGGCAAGGAGCAAAAGGTGGACGTGAAATATCCCCGCGAGCTGAAGAGCGCCAACCTCTGATAAGCGATCTTATGTGCATATGCCTCACGGCCCCGGCTTCTGCCGGGGCCTTTTCGTGCAGAGGCCGGCCGTACCTTTGCCGCATGAAACGAATGCTTCCCGGGGCCCTGGGCGCCCTGCTGTTGCTGGCAGCCTGCCAGTCGAAAAACACGGCGGGCTTTACCGTCGACGGCTCCTACAAGGGCGCGCATGGCGCCACCATCTACCTCGAAGAAACCAGCTTCAACAGCAGCAACCCGGTCATTGTCGACTCGGCAAAAGCCGATGCGAAGGACCGCTTTACGCTGCAGGGCAAACGCGGCGAGGAAGCCCTCTACCTGCTCCGCGTTGCCGGGAGCCCCGCCCCTTTTGCAACGCTTATCAACGATGCCGACGGCATCCGCGTTACCGCCGACCCGAATAACGCCGATCGTCCCTTTACGGTCGAAGGCTCGCAGGCGAGCCGCGCGCTGACCGACTATATCGACGCCAACAACAACCACCTGTCGACCCTCGTGGCCTTCGCCCGCCAGCGCGACAGCCTCGTGCGCACCGGAGTGGCCGACAGCCAGCTGCACGGATTATTCGCGCAACAACAAGCCGCGGCGGCCTCCTTCAAGACTTATACGCGCAACGTCATCCAACAAAGCAAAAGCGCCACCCTGTCGATCTTCGCCCTGGGCAGTTACCAGAGCTATGCCGCCAACCCGGCGCTCGGCGTGGACCCTTTTTCGCGCGAAGAATTCAACGGCCTCCTCAGCGAAACAGCTGCGCGCTTCCCCAAGAACAGCAGTCTCGCGCAGCTGAAGACCACCGTGACCCAACAGCAGCGTGAGCAGGACCAGCGCGCTGCCGCGCAACCGGCAACGCCCGAAGGCGTAAGCGCCGCATCCGCCGCGCTGCTCGGCAAACCCGCGCCGGACCTTGCCCTCAGCGACCCCTCCGGTAAAACCGTGTCGGTATCGTCCTTTCGGGGCAAATGGGTACTGGTTGATTTCTGGGCCTCCTGGTGCAACCCCTGCCGCCAGGAAAATCCCAACGTAGTCCGCGCCTACGAGAAATACAAGAACAAGAACTTCACGGTACTGGGTGTATCGCTCGACCGCGAAAAAAGCGCCTGGCTCGAAGCCATCCGCCAGGACGGTCTCGCCTGGACGCATATGAGCGACCTCCAGTTCTGGAACAGCAAGGCCGTCAGCACGTACGGTTTTGAAGGAATTCCTTTCAATGTGCTCATCAACCCGCAGGGAACGATCGTGGCAATGGGCCTCCGCGGCGAAGCGCTGGACGCCCGGCTTGCGCAGGAGCTCAAATAAATTTTCCGCACAACGCATAAAAAAAGTCCCGTCTTGCGACGGGACTTTTTTTTCGGTCGATAGTGAGTATTTAAGGTAATAACACACGGTCGATTACGTGCAGCACACCAGCGCGATAGAGGATATCGCTCATGCCGATATTGGCTGCCGTTGTGTTGCTCGTGCCTTTTACGGTGGTACCGCCGGCGCCGATCGTCACGTTGGTTCCCTGTACGGTAGCCACGCTCATCGTAGCGTAGCGGGCCAGGTCGGGCGAGAAGGCGATGCGGTTAGAGGCCACGAGCGAGCCGCCGGGAAGCGCGTGATACTTGAGCAGGTTGCCCAGTGTCGTGGGGTCGGCGGCGTTGATGGCGGCGAGGTCGGCATAGCCGGCAGCCTGGAAGGCGGCGTTGGTCGGTGCAAACACCGTCCAGCGGTTGCCTACGGCGTTAAACGTGTTGGCCAGGCCGGCACGGTTAACGGCAGCTACGAAGAAGCTCAGGTTGGGGATTGCGCCTGCGGTCGTCATGAAATTGCCCATTGCAGGAGCGAGCACACCGTTGATCTTGTGGATCACACCGTTGTTGGCGGTGATGTCGGTCTGGAGCACCTTACGTCCGTTGACGTAGAAGACGCCGTTCACACCGGTTACAAACAAGGAGTCGCGGTTCAGGTTCGTGTACACGGCGTTCGGGCCAGGCAGGAACGAAAGCTGGGTGGTGCGACCGGACAGGATGTGGTTGCGGAGGAGCGTGCGGAGTGTTTCCACGGGCACGCTGCTGACGGTCGATGCCGTGATACCGGCGGCGTTGAAGGCCGAATCGGTCGGGGCAAAGATCGTGTACTGGCCCAGGTAGGCGAAGGTCGAGTCCATACCAGCACGCTGCAGGGCGCTGGCGAAGATCGTCAGGCCGTTGCTGGCTGCTACGGTCGACACGTTGGCCGTGATACCGGGTTCGTAGGCGATGTTCTGCTCGCGCTTGTCGCAGCTGGCGAGACTAAGTCCCGCTACGGCCACGGCGGCGGCGAGGAAGAGTTTATTCAACTTCATTTTCATTGCTTTTGAGTGTCAAAGAATGGCGGGATCAGCGAATGTCGATATTCCAGCCGATGTACTGATAGTTTTCCGAGGCGGCGACTTCGCTGTTGCCATTGAGCTTGAACACCACGTTGACCGTCGGGATCGAACCCGCGACGAAGGCGCCGGGGTTGAGCACGCGCCAGCGAACATAGCCGAAGCTCGAGTTGGCGGGGATCGTGAAGGTGCGGTCGAGCAGCATGAAGTGCGTGCCTTCAACAGCGGTCGAGAAGTTGGGCTCCACGCCTACGCTGAAGGTCTGGGCATGGTCCATCTGGGGACCTACCAGGTTCACGCGCATCGTGATGGTGTCGCCCGAAGTGGCAGGTGCCGGCGGAACGTATGTACGCGTCAGCGCGGGATCGGCGGGGGCGCCGTAGGCCGTAGCAGAGGTAAAGACGTTGCGGCCGTAAGCCTGGGGCACACGGGTGAGCAGCGGGAAGGGATAGCCCGAAGTACGGGCGTTGTAGGTTGCCGCATCCCACTCTACCAGCGGCTGGGCGTCGTAAACTTTATCCTTGTTCTTGATGCAGGAGCTGAACGTGGCCAGAACCAGCAGCAAGGGAAGTAATGCTTTGATCTTTTTCATGAGAAATCAACTTTAGAGATTAATAACCGAAGTTTTGCACCAGGCCGGGGTTAATGTCCGTTTCACGCGTCGGGATGGGTGCCAGCACCTTGAAATCCGAGTAGCCCGTGTAGTTCGAACCGGCTTTCGGCATGGTCAGGCCGAGACGCTTGAAGTCGAACCAGCGGTGACCTTCAAAGGCGAACTCGAGACGACGCTGCTTCAGGATCTCGCCGTAGATCGTGTTGGCGGCCGGAGGATTCGGCAGCACGATGGGCAGACCGGTGCTGGTGAGACCGTTGTCGAAGGTCTGCTGCGTGGTAGCGTAGTTGGCGTAGCGGGCCTGCTTCACTTTCACGAGGTCGGCGAGGGCGCCGGCAGTGTTACCGAGGTTGAGGCGGGCTTCGGCGCGGATCAGGTATACTTCGGGGATGCGGATCACCGGAACGTTGTCCAGGTTGGCCACACCGTTCTTACCGATAAACTTGGTGCACTCGATGCGGGCCGTACCACGACCGGCAGTGCCGGACTCGAACAGCAGGTTACGGACATCGTCGGAGCGACCGGTGAAGGTGCCACCAGCGCCGTTGGCGTTGATGCCGGAGAAGCCGAGTGCCTGGAGCATGGCCGTGTTGGGAACGAGGTCGCCGAAGCCGGCGGTCAGCGAGGAGTTGCCACGGATCGACAGCGTCGTGTAGGAAGTCTGCAGCGACGTGTTCACACCGATGTTCTCGGCCTGGTTGGCAAAGCGTACTTCAAACAGCGATTCGGGGTTGGTCTGCGAAGTCCAGCTGGAAACGTAGCCGGATGTGTTTGCCAGGCGGTTTACGTTGGCAGCAACAGCCAGCACGGAGTCGGACCAGCGGGCGGCATTCGTCCAGTCGCCACGGTACAGGGCAACACGGGCGTAGAGCGCCTGTGCGGCTGCCTTGGTAGCAGTGAACGGAAGACCGCTGTTGCTGGAGGGCAGGCGCTTGTTGGCCGAGTCGAGGTCGGCGTAGATGCGGCGGTAAACGGAGTCGGCCGACTGGCGGTTCTGCAGGTTGGCCGTGGCGCCTTCTACGGTAAGAGGCGTCGACGTTACTACAGGAACACCACCGCGGTCCTGGCCCTGAACACCCATACCGGGCTCGTAAGCGTACGAGCGGGCGAGGTCATGGTAGTAGAGGGCGCGGAGGAAGTACAGTTGCCCTTCCCAGCTGTTGCGCTCCGACGTCGTAACGGCAGGCGAAGCGTTCACCGAAGGGATGGCAGCGAGCACCAGGTTGATCTGGGCGATCGCGTAGTAGCTGTTCTGCCAGTGGGCGAAGTGGGCGCCGGAAACGTTCAGGTTCTCGTTAACGAGGCGGCCCGACTTGTTGGTGTAGATCGAGTTGTCCGAAAGAGCCTCCGATACGGCGAGCATGTCGCGACCGTAGTTCGTGGTCGACTTCAGGCGGGAGTACACACCCGTGATGGCGGCGTTGATGCCTTCCCGCGACGTAAGGGCGTCTTCGGTGGCGATGGACTGGCGCGGATCGACCTCGAGTTGCTTCTTGCAGGAAGCGGCCGAAACCAGCAGTGCCAGGCCAAATGTTATTTTATAAAAAGAATGTTTCATGTTGTTCGTGCATTAAGAAGTTAGAAACCGAGTTGGATACCGATGTTGTAGTTCTTCGTCTGCGGGATGATACCGGTCGAGGTGCCTACGAATTCCGGATCGTAACCCCACCAGTCGCTCGAAGTCCACAGGTTCTGGCCCTGAACATACAGGCGGGCCTGGGACAGGTGCAGGCGGCGGGTCAGCGACTGCGACAGATCGTAGGAGATACGCAGGTCGCGGAGGCGGATGTAGTCCGCTTTGCGCCACAGGCGGTCCGAGGCCGAAGCATGGTTTACACCACCCGGCTCGATGCCACCGTCGAAGATGCGCGGGTACGACGTGATGTCGCCCGGCTTCTGCCAGCGGTTGTCATAAGCATACTGCCAGCTGTTGATGGTGCGGTTGGCGTCTTCGATCATGAAGTTCATCTGGCCGTCGGTAGCGAGGCGTCCGAACTCATAGGTCAGGAGGGCGTCCACCGTGAAGCCTTTGAACGAAACGCTCGGCGTCAGGCCACCCCAGTAGTCAGGCTCCTGGTCGCCGATGTAGCGGCGGTCGCGGGTCTGCGGCGAGTAGGTGATGTGACCGAAGGTGTCGAGGAACATCGGGCGGCCGGTAGCGGGGTTAACACCCATGTATACCTGCGTGAACACGCTGTTGATCGAGCGGCCGACACGTACCGTCGGATCGCCGGGAAGTACCTGGAAGCCGTTGTACAGTTTCGATACCTTGTTGTAGTTGTAGGCAAAGGTGAAGCCCAGGTTCACGCGGAGGCCATCGGGCGTACGCGGACGGAGGAGCTCACCATTGAGCGTAACCTCGGTACCCTTGATGCTGATCTCACCAACGT
The DNA here is from genome assembly GCF_054777635.1 of Flaviaestuariibacter terrae. NCBI lineage: Bacteria > Pseudomonadati > Bacteroidota > Chitinophagia > Chitinophagales > Chitinophagaceae > Flaviaestuariibacter > Flaviaestuariibacter terrae. The sequence goes on along the minus strand of NZ_BAAHAL010000008.1, from coordinate 1,382,852 downwards.
TAGCCTGGTAATCGGCAACGCCGTTTACGTAGGGAACCTGGGGCGACAGCAGCACGTCCTTGCTCTTACGGTCGTAGTATTCAACAGAACCCGTAATGCGGTTGCGGAAGAAGCCGAAGTCGATACCGTAGTTGGTCGTTTCGTTGGTCTCCCAGCTCAGGTTGGGGTTGCCCAGCTGCGCATACTGGATACCGGCGTTGCCGTTATACTGGATGGCGGAGCCGCTGAACAGGCTGCGGGAGGCGAAGTTGCCGATCTGGTCGTTACCGGTCTGGCCCCACGATACGCGGAGACGCAGCGAGGAGATCCAGTCAGCACGCTTCATGAAGCTTTCGCGGTCAACCACCCAGGTGCCGATCACACCGGGGAACATGCCGAAGCGCTTGTTCTCACCGAAGCGGGACGAACCGTCGCGGCGGGTGATGAGCGAGAGCAGGTAGCGCTGGTTGTAACCCAGGTTCACGCGGCCGAAGACCGACACGCGCTTGTAGCCCGTCCAGCTCGACGAAGCGTACACGGGGGTAGCGCCGGCGTCTACGGTCTGGAAGTAGGGCGAGGGGAAGCCGATGGCTTCGGTTCCGATCAGCTCGCGGTTGTCGCGGCGTGCTTCGTAACCAACAAAACCATCCAGCTTGAAGCGGTTGAACGCTTTGTCGAAGTTCAGCGTGTGCGTGGTGAGCAGGTTGGTGCCCCAGTTGCTTTCCACGGTTCCGCGGCCTTTAACGGCGAAGCCGTCGTTGGTGCGGGGATCGCGGTAGTTGTTACCCTGAACAAGGCGGTAGTCGAGGCTCACGAAGCCACGATAAGACAGCCAGCTCAGAAGCTTGTAATCGAGGTTGAACGAACCAACAAACTGGTTGGTGCGCTGCGTACCCGAGTTGTAGTCGTTAACGGCGATGATGTTCTGGTTCAGGGCACCAGCCAGCGACTGGCCGTTGCCAAGGAGACCGAAGTACGTGCCGTCGGCGTTGTACACGCGGTTGACGTTGAGGATGGTTGCGGCCGAGAAGGCGGGGTTGCCGAGGAAGGAACCGTTCGTAGCGAAAGGAACTTTCTGCTCGAAGGTGCTCAGGTTCAGCTTCACGCCAACCGTCATGCGGTCGGTTGCCTTGTGGCTGAAGTTGGCGTTGAGACCATAACGCTTGAAGTCCACCTTGTTGAAGATGGTGCTTTGGTACGTATAGCCGCCACCCAGGTAGAAGGTCGTCTTATCGTTACCACCCGACATGGAGAGGTCGTAGTTCTGGATCGAGCCTTTGCGCATCGATTCGTCCTGCCAGTCCACGTTGGGAAGCGTGGCGATCAGCGAATCAAGCTGCTTGTCGGTGTAGTTATAAACGCTGTTACCCAGGCCGGTAGCGTTGTTCAGCTCGGAGAGAGCATCACCGCGGGCGTCATGGAAGGTATAGCCACCGGGAGGGATCTGGGGGCTGTAGCGGTTGTAATACGCTTCGGCACGGGCGTTCACCCAGTCCTTCGTATCGAGGTTGTCGATCTTCTTCATACGCTCCGAGGTACCGGTGTAGGCGTTGAAGTTGAAGCGGGTTTTACCGGCGCGGCCACGCTTGGTAGTGATGATCACTACACCGTTGGAGGCCTGGGCACCGTAGATCGAGGCGGAGGCGGCATCTTTCAGCACGTCGATCGACTCGATGTCGTTGGGGTTGAGGAATGCGAGCGGGTTGGCTTCCGTGAAGCTGGCGAGACCCGAGGTGCTCATTTGCACACCGTCTACCACGTAGAGCGGCTGGTTGCCGGCGTTGATGGAGCCGGTACCGCGCACGCGCACGTTGATGCCGCCGCCCGGGATACCGCTGTTCGACTGCACCAGCACACCGGCGGCGCGGCCCTGGAGGGCGCGGTCAACGGATACGTTGGGCAGGTTGGCGATGGCCTTGCCGGACACGGAGGAAACGGCGCCGCCTTCTTCTTTCTTGCGGCGTACCTGGTAGCCGACCACCACTACTTCCTCCATGCTGCGGTCAGCATTGCGGAGGGAGATGTTGACGGTGGGAGCATTGCTGATCGCGCGGTCGGAAGCCTGGTACTCGGCAGACGAGAAGGTCAGGGCCTTCGTTCCGCTCGGTACTGTAATGGTGTAATTACCGTTGGCGTCGGTAACCGTACCGCGATTGGTGCCCTTGATCTGGACGGACACACTCGGTATCGGTTGCCCGTTTTCGTCAGTGACCCGGCCCGAAATGGTCCGGTCCTGAGCAAGCAGGGACAGGCTGAATAGCTGCATCCCTACTCCGAGGAGTAGCATTTTTCTCATGTGCATACGTATTTAAAAAAACAGTTTAAGCAGTCATCACCGGCGCGCCCCGCAACAGGTGCGGAGGGGACAGGGCGTCCAACAGTTAGTCAGTTAGTGTGGTCGATCCGTTCTATCGCGTCGGTATCGGATAAGACAATGCATGTCTCCCGAAAGTTGCACGAATTTAACCTTCTCGTTAAAAATTTGTTACACTGCTTCGTATTTTTTTTTCGGTTAGGTGTTTTTACCGGTTCAACGCCGCCCTTTACCCGTCAGGTCCAGCAGCAAAGCCGGCAGCAGTGTGAGGTTGGCCACGGTGGCCACTACGAGCGTCAGCGAGGTAAGCCAGCCAAGCGACTGCGTTCCGCCGAAACCGCTGAAGCAAAAGATCACGAAGCCGGCGATCAGCACGCCCGACGTATAGATGATCGAAAGACCCGTGGAATGGATGCTGCTCACGACGTTTTCCTCCACCGACAACCCGTTCTTCGCCTGCTGCTTGTAGTTGACCAGGAAGCGGATGGTGATGTCGATGGCGATGCCGAGCGTAACGCTGAAAACGAGTACCGTGGAGGGTTTCAGCGGAACGCCCACCCAGCCCATCACACCCGCCGTGATCACCAGCGGGATCACGTTGGGGAGCAGCGAGCAAAGCAGGATACGGAAGGAGCGGAACAGGTACAGCATGCACAGGGCGATGAGCAGGAAGGCCCAGAAGATGCTTTCCTTGAGGCCGTTGATGATGAAGCGGCTGCCCTCGAGGAAGGTCACCGAGCCGCCCGTGATCGTAACATGGTATTTGGAGCTGTCGAAGATCTGGCCGGCGCGCTGCTGCACCGAGTCGAGGATCGCGGGAAGGCGGGCCGAGCCGACGTCCATCATGGCGGAGGAGATCCGCGTTTGCTGGTTGGCCGAGTCCACGAGGCTCCGGCGAAGACGGTCAACGCCGGTAGCAGGCGCTGCCGCGCCGCCTTCTTTCTTCGCGGAGAGGTAGTCTTTGAGCGCCGGAAGCTCGTAGTCCGATGGCAGTGCGTACATGGCGCTGTCGCCCTCGTAGAAGGCCTGGCGGATAAACTTGGAGATCTCGGTGAGCGAGAGCGTGCGGCCCACGTAGGGTTTCGACTTGAGGTACTGCGTGAGCGAGTCGATCCGTTGGAGGTTGCCCGAGATATCGCGGCGGAGGCCCTGCGGCTTGCGCGTGTCGACGATAATCTCCAGTGGCATCACCCCGCGGAACTGGCTTTCGAACCATTTGAGGTCGGCGTAGATCTTATCGGTCTTCGGCAGGTCGTCGACGATGTAGCCGACGCTGCGGAGGCGCATCGTACCGGCAATGGCGCCCGCGAGGAGCACGAGCGTCACGAGGTAGATGATGCGGCGGTGGTGCAGCGACCAGCGCTCCAGACCCCCAAGGGAGCGTGCGAGCAAGCGGTTGTCGAGGTAGCGGAGGTGCCGCGGCTTCGGCGCGCCGCTGTAGGAAAGCGCCGGCGGAATGAGCAACAGCGAAATGATGAAGAGCAGGCCAATGGCGATACCGGCTACAGCGCCGAACTCGCGGAGTACCGTGCTGCGTGTGAGGGCGAACACCGCAAAGCCGATGGCGGCGGCGATGTTGCAGAACAGCGTTACGATCCCCATCTTGGCGATCATCTGCACCAGGGCCGTTTGCTTGTCGGCATACTCGCGCCAGGCCGTATGGTATTTGTTGAGGAAGTAGATACAGTTGGGAATACCGATCACCACCACCAGTGGGGGGATGAGCGCCGTGAGCAGCGTGATCTTGTAGCCAAGGAGCTGCAGGGTGCCGAAGCTCCACACAACGCCTACGGCAACCACCGCCAGCGAGAGCGCGGTGGCCGACAGCGAGCGGAAGAACAGCAGGAGGATCAGCGCCGACAGCGCGAAGGAGCCGATGGTGAACCAGCGCATCTCGCGCTGGATCTTGAGGGCCACCTGCGTGCGGATCAGCGGGAGGCCGCTCAGGTGCACGTCGCTGTGCTGGCGGCTGCCGAAGTCGTTGGCGAGCTTCGCGATGGCGCCGATGGCATCGGCGCGCTGCGGTGTCTGGAGCAGCGGCCCGTTGATCGTGACCCCGATCAGGTAGGCGTGCGTCGCTTCGTTATAAAGAAGTCCCTTGTAGAAGGGCAGGGTGCCGAAGCGGGCGGCGGCGGAATCAAGATCGGCCTGTGTGCGCATCGTATCGGGGAAAACGGGCAGGGCCTGTAGCGTGCCGAGCGAATCGTTCTTGACGAGGGCCACTGCGTTGGGTACCGAGAGAACGCCCTCGACGCCCTTTACCTTCTTCAGGTCCTGCTGCAGCTGGCGGAAGTCGTCGAAAAAGGATTTCTGGAAGAAGCGGTCGCTTTGTACGCCGATGACGAGCAGGTTGCCGTCTTCGCCGAACTGGCGCCGGAAGGCCTGGTAGGCGATGTACTTGGGGTTATCCGTGGGAATAGCATTGGCAAACTCGTAATTGATCCGCACCTTGCTGGCCTGCCAGCCCATTACGCCGGTGATGGCCAGCAGTAGCAGCAGGAAGAAGGCACGGTAGCGCAGAATGATCTTTCCCAGGGATTCCCACATGATCGGAAGGGTTTTGTGGGGCAAAGAAAGGAAAGAAGTGGGTTGGTCCCGGCGATGGGGCGGTTAACAGCCAATAACGCCGGTGACAGCAGCGAAAGGAAGAGCACGTGCCAGGACCTTCATTAACGAAAAAGAGTTCGCTACAAGAAGTAGCACCGCGCCCCTTCGGGGCGCCGTGTCCCCGGCCCCGGATGCAATCCGGGGTCATCGGAGTTTGCTGTGAAAAAACAAACCGCCCGAACAGGGCGCCGTATCACTGGCCCGGGAAATCCGGGGGCATCGGAGGTCGCTGTGCAAGAACAAACCGCCCGGACAGGGCGCCGTATCACTGGCCCGGATGCAATCCGGGGGCATCGGAGGTCGCTGTGCAAGAACAAACCGCCCGGACAGGGCGCCGTGTCACTGGCCCGGATGCAATCCGGGGGCATCGGAGGTCGCTGTGCAAGAACAAACCGCCCGGACAGGGCGCCGTGTCACTGGCCCCGGATGCAATCCGGGGTTACGTGTGCAAAGAGGCTGCTGATGCACCCCGAAGGGGTGCCGTGCGTGGCGTGGCCGGAAAAACAACAGAAACGCCGGGGAATAATACAGCGCTCGAATGAGGGAATACACCGGGCCGGGTGCCGGGGCTGCAGCAATTTGCGTCCATGTCTACTTACACCCAGATCTATTACCACATCATTTTCTCGGTGAAATACCGCCGCGCGCTGCTGGCCGATGCCTGGCGCGAGGAGCTGCATCGCTACGACACGGGGCTGGTGCAGGGCCGCGGTCACAAGGTGCTGGCCATTAACTCGGTGGAAGATCACCTGCACCTGCTCGCCGGCTGCAAGCCGCGCGACCCGCTGCCCGACCTGATGCGCGAGCTCAAAAGCAACTCGTCGGCCTGGATCAACGCACGCGGGTTTACCGAGCGTCCGTTTGCATGGCAGGAAGGCTATACGGCGATCAGTGTGAGTCCTTCAGTGGTTTCTGCTGTATGCGGCTACATAGCCCGGCAGCAGGAGCATCATCGCGGCCGAAGCCATCGCAACGAAATGATCGAGCTGCTGAACGCTTCAGGGATCGCCTGGGAACCCAAGTACCTGCTTACCGACCCGGTTGATTGATTGGGGGAATTCTTTTCGTCGCGGGCACGGCGCCCCGCCGGGGCGCATGGATTGTTCGTTAGCTTCCCAATCCCCCGGGCTTGCGCCCGGGGCCAGTCACACGGCGCCCCGAAAGGGGCGGTTCGCAGTTGCTTTTTATCGGGCATCCATGTTACGGAAATGACGATACGTCGCCCGAAGGGGGCGCAGGGATTGCTTCTTCACTCCGCGATCCCGAAGCTTTGCTCCCGGGGCTAATCACACGATGCCTCGAAGGGGCGCGGCAAATGCGTTTTCGTCGCCAAGTTCTCACATAGACGCTAAACACTGTCGCCGATTGACAGCGCCCCGAGTGCTGGAACCTGCCATTGAGGTCACACTTGGCATTTGACTGCAAAGAGGCACTACCCGTAGTACAAACTTGACTACAATAAATTACCGATGTAATTGGTCTTCTTTACCTACCTACAGCACGACTCACATGTATCCGACTCGGTGTTGCTGACGATAAAAAAGGGGCTGTGGGGCTACGACGTTTTCACGAATATTCGCCTGCAAAAGCGCTCCGCAACAAAACAAAACAAAGACCCGCAATAAGCGCGCAAAGCACTCCCTTGTATCTTAGTGCCCCGCAACACGCATGCACCGAAACAATCTGTCATGAAGAACTTTCTCCTCGCCCTGGCGGCCTCGCTCCTGTCGCTCCTGGCCAACGCTCAGGATAAGAATCAACAGCTCTATAAAGCCATCACGCAAAATGATTCGGCGGCGGTGGCGCAGCTGCTGGAGAATGGCGCCGACGCCAACTATACATTCGGTCCCGGCGGCTTTAAAATGAGCTTCCTGATCACGGCGATCAATGTTGCCAAAAGCAAGGGAATCGCGGAGCTGCTTCTCCGCCACAAAGCCGACGTCAACTGGAAGGATGGCTTCGGCAGCACGGCGCTGATGTATGCGGCCTCCGCCGGCAACGGCGCGCTGGTGGAACTCCTTCTTGCCAACGGCGCCGACGTTCGCGCGAGCGACGGCCAGGGAAATACGGTTCTTACCGCGGCGAAGGAAAGCAGGAACGCCGCGGTCATTGCACTCATCGAGCAAAAGCTTGCGAACCAGGCAACCCCGTCGAATTAACCTCTTACAAAAACGGCTAATCTTGGGTCTGCCGCCAACTTTCAAGTGCACCTTATGCGCCCCATTTCCACACGAGCCATTTTTTATGCAAGCGTCTTCCTGCTTGGCTGCCAGGAGGCAACGAAGAAACAACCGCAACACGCAGCGCAGTCCGACACACACCGGAAAGCCGCTTCGCGCCCGCCCCAACTGCCGGATAGCGGCGCCCTGCATGTGAGCGCGTACCTGCTTTACAACGACAGCAGCACATCGGCTTTCAACGTGCTCAATAATGATACGATCGCCCTTTGGAATACCATCATCGGCGCAGGCGATGCGGGCAAGCCCTCCGACCGCGTAAAGCTTGTTTTTTCGGGCAAGCTCGATGGAATGGCCGCGACGATTCAGAACGGCAAGCGGAAGTTGATTCACAAGAATCTTCCCGAGGGGCGCCACTATTACGAGCTTATCCTCGACGATACGGGCTGCGACGAAGTCGTGCTTCGTGTTACAAAAAGCGGCCACACTGCGTTCACCGGAACCATCGCATTTGCCTGCGGCGAATAAGGTGGATTCGCTTCCTTCTCTTGCGCGCCAAAAAACCTATCTTGGCTGCGCCGAAACGCTGCATGAAACGATTCCTGCCTACGCTGCTCTGGGGCGCCGCCCTGCTCGCGCTCTTCTTGCTCGACCCCACACAGGACGGCCCTTCGCTGTGCCTGTTCAGGTGGGTGGGGTTGCGTAGCTGCCCGGGCTGCGGGCTTGGACACGCCGTGCATTACGCGCTCCGCGGGCAGTGGAGCGAATCGCTCCGGGCCCACTGGCTCGGCATCCCCGTTGCAGCGGCACTCTTCTACCAGGCCATTCAACCACTCATTCCACATAACAGTCAAAACCACCTACAATGGACCAGCAACAAATGATGATGATGTTCCCGGGCATGCAGCCCGACGAGCTGATGATGATTCAATCGCTCACCAAGGACTTCAGCGAGCAGCAGCTCCGCCAGTTTTATTCCATCTATTCGGGCAAGCGCAAGGAGCCGCAGCAGCTCCTGATCATGACGCTCATCGGCTTTCTCGGCATCGCCGGCATCCAGCGCTTCGTGATCGGCGAAGCCGGCATGGGCATTCTCTACTTCCTCACCGCTGGCTTCTGCGGCATCGGCACCATCATCGACCTCGTGAACAACAACAAGCTCGCTTCCAACTATAACCAGCGGCAGGCGATCGAGTCGAGCCAGATGGTGAAGATGATGACGCGACAGTAAGCGATTCGTGTTTGTCGTTAGCAGGCAATATCTTGATGGCACTAAAACCTGCTTTTATGAACCAACGGCATTTATGCGCAGCGATCGCCTGCACCCTGGCCCTGTCGGCCTGCACCACGTACCAGGAGTACGAAAAGGAAACCAAATCAATGCGCGACAAAAGCTCCGAATACGTTGTGCAGCGCAGCGATGGCCAGCGACTGACGGGCTCGAAGCTGCACTGGTCGCGCGATAACGCGGGGCGCCAAATGATCGCAGTGGATGGCAAGGCAGTACCTGAAGACAGCGTATCGAGCTACCAGGACAAAGTAGCCGTATACGAGAAAATGGCCAGCGGGAAATGGGTGCGGCTCCTCCGCAGCGGCAGGATCCGCTTGTTTCACTACGACGAGCGTGTAACAACGGGCTACCACACCGGCGCGGGCGGCTCACGGATGGCCGATGAGACCGACAAGGACCATTATTGTTTCGCCAAGGGCGCCAACCCGCCCGCGGAACTCAACCGCCAACAGATCGCCGATCTCCTGCGCGACAACGCCGAGGCCTACAAGCTGTTCGTAGCTAACTGGCGCCCGAGCGACAAATACCTGCCAACCGCCTATGCGCTCCACCAGATCATCAAAGTGGTGGACCTGTATAATCGCTGACCGTATTTACCCAGGCACTATCCACTCACCCTGAGCGTGGATGGTGCCGGGTTCATACTTCCCTCCTTTAACAGATCGCCGCAGCGCCTGGGATCCCGGGATGGGTCAGCTTTTCCTAACTTCACCCCGTGAGACTCCTGGCCCCTTTCCTCCTGCTAACCGTTGCCGCCGCGGCGCAGAACAGCTTCCCCGCCATCGGCGGCTGGCGCGAGCACCTGCCCTACGGCAGCGCCATCGACCTCGCCGTAACGCCAGACCGTATTTATACGGCCACCCCCTACAGCCTCTTCAGCGTCGATCGCGCAACAGGCGAGATGACGCGCTTCAGCAAAGTGGGCGGTCTCTCCGAAACCGGCATTTCCACGATCGCTTACGACGGCGGCAGCGAAAAGCTTTTTGTCGGGTACAGCAACAGCAACATCGACGTACTTACCAACAATGGTATCCGCAACATCCCCGACCTGCTGCGCGAGCAGGTGTCGGGCGATAAGACGATCTACGACTTCTTCCCCTTCGGCACATCGTGCTACGTAAGTACCGGCCTCGGCGTATGGGTGCTCGATGCGGAGCGCTACGAAACAAAAGACTCCTGGTTCATCGGCGCCGGCGGCGCCTACGTGCCCACCTACATGGTCACGCGCGACAACAGCTACTTCTACGCCGCCACTGCCGAAGGTCTCAAGCGCACGCCCGTAACCAACCCGACGCCCTCCGACTTCAGGAGCTGGCAAAACCTCTCGGGAAGCGGCGGACTTTCTGCCTCCCCGTGCAAGGGCGTCGTCAATACCGGCGGCCGGATCGTGGCCTGGCAAAACGACTCGCTCTTCGTGCAGAACGGCAGCAGCTGGTCGCTCTTTTACAGCAACGGCTATCCCATCGTACACATCAACGGCACCGACGACAAGCTGGCGCTGACGCAATCCTTCCTGAATGGCGGTCCGACGCATGCCCTCGTGCTCAACCCCGACGGCAGCATCTTCCGCTCCGCCACGCAGGCGCCGCCCCTCTCCTTCCCGCAGCATGCCCGCCTCGCCGGCAGCACCCTCTGGGTGGCCGACCGCTACGCCGGCCTCTCCGCCTGGGGTGGCGGCGCGCCCGAATTCTTCAAGCCCAATGGCCCCGAAGGCCTCGCCAGCGGCAACCTCACAGCATACAACGGGGTCGTTTATGCCGCCGCGGGCACCGTCAACGCCTCCTGGAATTACCAGTACAACCGCGACGGCATCTACCAATTCAAAGACGGAAGCTGGACCAACTACAACCAGTTTCGCCTCCCGGCTCTCGACACCGTTCTCGACATGCTCGATGTGGCCGTCGACCCGCGTGATGAAAGCTTCTGGGGCGCTTCCTACGGTGGCGGCCTCGTGCACTATACCGGCGCCAACAGCTTTACGATCTACAAGCAGAATTCTCCTATCGGGCCCACCATCGGCGACCCGACAAGCTACCGCGTGTCGGGCCTCGCCTTCGATGCGTCGGGCAACCTGTGGATCGCCAACTACGGCGCGGCCAACTTCCTCCACGTACTCAAGGCCGACGGCAGCTGGGTTTCGTTTGCGCCGCCCTTTGCCCTCAACGAGAATGCCATTGCTTACCCTGTTGTCGACGATGAGGGCACGCTCTGGGCGATCTCTCCAAAAGGCAACGGGCTTATCGCCTTCAACCCCGGCAGCGACCTGGACAACCGCAACGACGACGCCTGGCGCCTCCTGCGAAGCGGCGCCGGCAACGGCAACCTCCCGCTCGGCGAGCCCCTCTGCCTGGCCAAAGACCGCAGCGGCTATATCTGGCTGGGCACTACCGACGGCATTGCCATAATCCAGTGCGGCAGCGGCGTGTTTCGCAACTGCGAGGCCGTGCTTCCCATCGTGAAGGGCGAGAACAACTTTGCCAACTACCTGTTCAAGGGTGAGGAGGTCCGCAGCATCGCCGTCGATGGTGCCGACCGCAAGTGGGTGGCCACGCGCAATGGCCTCTGGCTCATCTCACCCGACGGCGACGCGCGCCTCCAGCATTTCACGGAGGAGAACAGCCCGCTCCTGAGCAACGATGTGCAGCGGCTCGCCATTGATGGCGCCAGCGGCGAAGTGTTTGTTTCCACTGCGAAGGGAGTTTGCTCCTTTCGCGGCAGCGCCAGCAGCGGCGCCGACGATTACAGCAGCCTGCAGGTGTTTCCCAACCCGGTGCCGCCCGGCTATAGTGGCCCGATCGCCATCCGAGGCCTCAGGGAAGGCAGCATCGTCAAGATCACCGAGCTCAATGGCCGCCTCGTGTTCCAGGCCCGATCCCTCGGCGGGCATGCCGTCTGGAACGGCAGCGACTACCGCGGCAAAGGCATCTCCAGCGGCGTGTACCTCGTGCTCGTAACCGACGGAGGACAGCAGGAGCATGCGGCGGGTAAGATCGTCTTCATCGCCAGGTAGAGAAAGAACGCAGATCCACCTGCGGTGGATGCGCAGATTATTAAGATTAGTTATGATTGGCTGACGCACGGCCTTTGGCTGCGCTCGCCCGACGCCAAAGCTTTGGGCGTCGGCGTCAGGCCGGCAATTGTCATGGTGAGCTTGTCGAACCATACGTCCATCTTAACAATCCTAAAAAATCTGCGTTCTTTCTCTCCTTCCGAATGCCCGTTTTTAACCCGGGCACAACAGCAAAAACGCCCGTTTTTCGGTACCTTTATCGATGCTTCACAAGACAAAAGGCATCGTGCTCCGCACCGTGAAGTACGGGGAGACCAGCCTTATCGTAACGGCGTTTACGGAGCTGTTCGGACTGCAATCCTACATCGTCAACGGCGTGCGCCAGGCCTCTTCGAAGGGCACGGCCAAAGCCGCCTATTTTCAACCCGCCTCCCAGCTCGATCTCGTGGTGTACCATCAGCATGTGCGCAACCTGAACCGGATCCGCGAATACAAATGGAGCTTCCTGTACCAGTCGGTGCTGTCGGACGTTTTCAAGAACGCCGTTGCGCAGTTCATGATCGAGCTGCTTCAGCGAAGTCTCAAGGAGCCCGAGCCGAATAATGAATTGTATGATTTTACGGAAGACGCGCTGCAGCGTCTCGACGGAGCCTCCGCAACCGTGACGGCCAACTTCCCGCTATTCTTTGCCCTGCACCTGCCGGTGTTCTTCGGCTTCCGCATCCCCGACGAGTGGAGCCCCGAAACACCCTACCTCGACCTGAAAGAAGGCCTCTTCAGCGCGCATCACCCCGATCACCCGCACTACCTCGATGGCCGTGCCGCCGAAGCCGTGGCCCACATTCTCAAAGTGCTCCAGCCCGACGACCTTGCCGAAGTACGCCTCACCGGCGAGTTGCGCCGCGAGATCCTGCAACAGCTGGAGCACTACTATGCGCACCACCTCCCGGATTTCGGAACACTCCGCACGCTTCCGGTATTAAAGGAAATTACCGCCTAGCAGGAGGTATGGCGCAGCAAGTAGCCGAAGACTGCTATTTACTCTTTCAACAAAGATTAGAATGCCCTTTGTCAGCCTGAGCGTAGCCGAAGGCTGCGCTCTTTCTCCGCGGCAGGTCACACAATTCGCCGCACGCTCCAATCAGACTCCCGGAGCAGCACCACACCCGGCTTCTTCCCCTTTTCAAACGAGCCCAGCTCGTCGTCCATCTGGAGGGCTTTGGCGCCATTGAGCGTCGCCCACTGCAGCAGCTCTTCGAGCGGCACGTCGGGGAAGTGTGTATGCACGGCTTTCATTTCATCATGAATACCGAGCTGCCAGTTGGAGGCAAGCGAGTCGGTGCCCAGCACGATCGGTGCACGGAGACGGCGCAGCAGGTCAACGGGTGGCACGCGGTCTTCGATATACAGGTTGGCGTTGATGCAAAGGCAGAAGAACGTGCTGCCCGCGGGACTATTGCCAAGCGCGTAGCGCACATCGCTTTCGGTAGTGAACGTATTGTGGATGAGGAGCCGCCGCTCCGCGGCGGCGAGGCGGTCGAAATAGCTTTGCAGGCTGCTCCTGCCGGTTGGCTCGTGATGGCTGTTGTCGATCTTCATCTGCGCATACATTTCCGGGAAAAGACCGCCGCCCGAAAGAAAGAACTCGTCTTCGGAAGGCGTTTCCTGGTTGTGGATGGAGATCGTGCGGCCGGCAAAATGCGGCGCAATGCGTTGCCAGAGCTCGGAGGAAACGGTGTAGGAGGCATGCGGCACGATCGCAACGGGGCCGCAGTCGCGGAAGGACTCCTGCACGGCAAGAGCCCGTTCGAAGCTCCCCGATGCGCTTTGCGGCATCCAGCCCAGCACTTCCACGAAGTTGTAAAACCGCAGACGCCCACTACGCTTCTCATCGGCCGTATCGGCCGTGTTGGAGATGTCGCCGACGGCCACGATGCCGTTGCGCTCCATTTCAGCCGCGGCCTGTTCAATCGATTGGGCGATAAAGGCAGGGTCCTGCGCGCGCTGCGAAATAATGCGGAGCACGAAGTCGACTAGCCCCGTGCGCTCGGGGAGCTGCCCCTTCATATGCGACAGCTCGAGGTGGCAGTGGCAGTTGATAAAGCCGGGCGTGAGGATGCCCTCGAGCACTTCGGCATCGGGCGCTTCGGCGGTTGGAACAAGGGCTTCGACGGTACCGTCCTCTTCCAGGAGCAGCACATGATCTTCCAGGAAACGGGTGCCATCGAAAATGCGGGTGGCTTTGAGCTTACGGAGCGACATACAACGAAGATAGGTTGCAGCAGTACCTTGTTGCCGGTTTGGATAGAAGTCGACGGTTTGCTTCGCTGCGCTCGCAATGACGGCCTCCGGCCTTCGCTGGCGGAGCATTCACGATTGACGATTCACGATTCACGAGTACCTTTGCCGCCCTATGCTCGACAAACTCGAAGCCATCCACGCGCGCTTCCAGGACATCGGTGTCGCGCTGACCAACCCGGAGATCATTGCTGACGGCAGGAAGTTCGGGGCGCTCAGCAAGGAATACCGCAGCCTGGAAAAGATCGTCAACGCCTACAACGAGTACCGCAAGGTGCTGGAAGATATTTCCTTTTACCGCGAGGCCCTCAACGGCTCCGATGAGGAGCTGCGCGAGCTGGCCAAGGTGGAGCTCCCGGCCACCGAGGAGCGCCAGCAGCAGATGGAAACAGCCATCCGCCAGATGCTCATCCCCAAAGACCCGCAGGACGAGAAGAACGCCATCATCGAGATCCGCGCCGGCACCGGCGGCGACGAGGCCTCCCTCTTTGCCGGCGACCTCACCCGCATGTACCTCAAGTATTGCGAGCAGCGCGGCTTCAGGACGTCCATCCTCTCCGAAACGGAGGGCACGATGGGCGGCTACAAGGAAATCCAGATCGAAGTCACCGGCGACGATGTGTACGGCACCCTTAAGTTCGAGAGCGGCGTGCACCGCGTGCAGCGCGTGCCGGCCACCGAAACGCAGGGCCGCGTGCATACCTCGGCGGCTACCGTAGCGGTGATGCCCGAAGCCGAGGAGATTGACTTTGAGCTCCGCGAAAGCGATGTGAAGATGGAAACGGCCCGCTCGGGCGGCGCCGGTGGCCAGAACGTAAACAAGGTGGAGACCAAGGTGCTCCTGACACACGTTCCGACAGGAACGGTGGTGATCTGCCAGACCGAGCGTACACAGCTTGGCAACCGCGAGAAGGCGATGCAGATGCTCCGCACAAAGCTCTACGAAGAGCAGGTGCGCAAGCAGGAAGAAGAGATCGCGCGGCACCGGAAGAGCCTTGTCAGCAGCGGCGACCGGTCGGCCAAGATCCGCACCTATAATTTCCCGCAGGGCCGGGTTACCGACCACCGGATCGGGCTCACCCTGTACAACCTCCAGGAGGTGCTCAACGGCGGCATCCAGGAGCTCATCGACAAGCTCCAGTTTACCGAGAACGCCGAGAAGATGGTGAACAGTAATTAACCCCTAAGTAATTGTACTGAAGCACTCTATAAAGATGGGCTTTCGTGGAAACACGGGCCCATTTTTCGTTTTATTTGTAGAGCAGGGTACACAGGAAGCCTTTAACAATTCGATTGGAAATACCGGAAGATTCTGGCACCATATTTTCTTATATCCCGATGTCGGTTGATGAATGATTTCGATAGCTCATCCGGATTAGAAAGAGATTGGAATTAGCGGTTTTAGAAAGGATTAACACGAAAGAAAAAACAACTGGCAACAATTTTGCGTTAGATATCACGACGACTTTCTCACATAAGCAGTCAATTTTCTCATAAGCAGTTAGTTTTGGTTGCGACCCCGGTTTCTACCGGGGTTTATTTTTTTCCCCCAGCGCCACCAGCCATAGATACCGGCTCCCACGCCGAATGAATCTGCCAGAAAGTCCCAGGGATCTGCCGATCGGTTCGGCACCCAAAAGCCCTGCACTATTTCCACCAGCAATCCATAGACGATACAGGCCAGCCCGGCGCGCAGCAGTCCCTTCGGACCGGCAATGTTCCAGCTCCAGCACAGGAGCAGCACCAGCACGGCGAACAGGCCGATGTGTACCCACTTGTCAAAAAAGATCCGGTCGAGCCAGTCTTCCTTCGGCAGCTCGTCGCCGGGCAGGAGGAACAGGTAGCAGCACGCAAGAAAATACAGGAAGCTGAGGGTTAGACGTACCGGGCGGGAAGGGCGCATGGCCGCAAGCTAACAGAAAAGGGCTTTAGAAAAAGCCCTCGATTTAAACCAACTATGAGATCACTCCATTCGCCACAGAGGGATGATCAGGAGTAAATACGGGAAAGGAGAGGGATTGGTTTGCTCCGGAAGTAATTAAGTGGGAAGTCAGAATTCTGAAGCTGTTCGGGGCGTCATTAGGGGCGTTCTGGACTCCTCGCAATGACTGATACAGGGAAGATCTTACTTCCAGCTTCCCACTTCCGACTTAGTATTTTGATTAAAGCTCTCCGTACACATACATGTTCTGCAGCGTCGGGGAAGGGCTACCGCCCTTGGGCTCCAGGGTGATGGCGAAGGCCTGGGCGTTCTGCACGTTCTTCATCTTGACCATGAGGCGGTCCTGGCGGAGCTCGAACACACCGAGGTCGACGGGCTTTTTGTCGATAAGCGCCCAGAGCTGGTACTGCTGGTTTTGTGCGGGGGCCGGCAGGTTCTGGATCATGAGGTAAACGTCCTTGGAGGTGGTATCCCAGAAAACCGTCACGTGCGACTTGGTCGGCGCGCTGGGGACGCTCTGGAGCGCCGTCATTTTCATGTTGGGATTGCGCAGCGCCTCGGCTTCGTTCTGGATCCTGGCGAGCTGCGAGCGGGTATCGGCCAGCTGCTGCCGGAGGCTGTCGTTGCGGGCAATGGAGCGCTCGAGGCTGTTAAGGCGGCTGTTGTTGCTTAGCGCCCACCAGATGGCGCCGGCGGCGAGGAGGGCGCAGGCCGCGGCGGCCCACTTCCACGAGTTGATGGGGCGCACCTGTGCCGGGCGGGCCACGCCGTCGGCAGCGCTGGGTTCCGCCGGTGTGCTGAGCGCGCCCAGTACCCGCTCCTTCAGGAATACGGGCGGCGCCGGGGCGTCGGCCAGCATCTGCCCCTCGAGCTCCTGCTCGAAACGGTCGCGGGCCGCAACCAGCTCGGGGTATTGACGACACAGTGCTTCGAACTCCTGCCTTTCCGCGTCGGTGGCGAGTCCCAGCACGTAGCTTTCAATGATTCCGCTCGATATGTATTCCTTTATGTTCACGGTTCTTTTACTAGGTTGCGCAGTTGAGACAGCGCGCTGCGCAGGCGCGTTTTGACAGTGCCCAACGGGATGTTGAGCGCTTTGGCGATCTGGTCGTGGGTGAAGCCCTGGTAGTACGACAGGTCGATGAGCTGGCGCTGTTCGTCCTTCAGGCGGAGCAGCACCTTGCGGAGGCCGTAGTCGTCGGTTGCGGGCCGCACTACCGGGTGGTTGAGCCCTGCCTCGTCGATCGGCTGCTGCCGCAGGCTTTGCTGGTAGCCCTTGGACCGCACCTTGTCGATAGCGGCGTTCCGGGCTATGTTCAGCATCCAGGTAAAGAGCCGTCCTTTCTCCGCATCGTAGCTGTCGATCTTTCGCCAGATGCTTACGAACACTTCCTGAACCACATCCAGCGAAAGCTCCTCATCAGTGACAATCTGCTTGACGATACCCTGCAGGGCACCCGCATAATGGTCGTAGAGGTAGCTGAAACCCGCGTTGTCTTTCGCACGCAGCAGGCTTACCAGCTCACTTTCGGAGTATGTGGTCTTGACGCTCAAAAGTTGGTTACCGGGATGAATTGTGTGTGTTTGTAACAAGACACCCGGGTCATATACGAGCCCGGGTGTAATCTGGATTTATCAGTGAACGAGCGACTGGTACGCATTGGCGTCCATGAGGCTCGCAGCGGCCGCCGGATCGTCGAGACGGAGGCGCACCATCCAGCCTTCGCCGTAGGGGTCAGTGTTGACCAGCTCCGGGTTGGCAGCGAGTTTGGGGTTGAGCTCGAGAATGGTACCGTTCACGGGCAGGTAAAGGTCAGACACGGTCTTTACCGCTTCAACGGTTCCGAATACGGTGCCTTCCGTCATAGCCTGGCCTACCGTTTCCACTTCCACATACACGATGTCGCCCAGCTCACGCTGCGCAAAATCGGTGATGCCTACGGTCGCCTCGTCTCCTTCAATCCGGATCCACTCGTGGTCCTTCGTGTAACGTACATTCTCGGGAAAATTCATATGGAAAGATTATGGCTGCAAGATAACAGTTTACTGTTTACAGTTTGGCGTTTGCCGTTGAACAGCTACGCGTGTCCGTAAACCAGGATGAACACACAATCCGCTCAAAAGTTCAAGGACGCAGCACTTCCAAAAAACCGGAAACCGGAAACCCCAAACCGGAAACCCAAAACTGGAAACGCTATCTCCGCCGCACGAGCCGGGCCCGGATGATCCGGACGTCCTGGACGGGACGGTTGGGAGGGTCGGTGCTGACGGCCGCCGACGCAATGCGGTCGACGATGTCGAGGCCTTCGACGACCTCCCCGAAAACGGTGTAGTTGCCATCGAGCTGCGGCGTTCCGCCGACCGACTTGTAGATGGCGCGGCGCTCCGGGCTGATCTTCCGTCCCTGCAGGCGGGCCACCTCGATCGAATCGAGCTCCCGGTCGGTAAAGGTCCGGCCCTGCACGAGGTAAAATTGGCTCGCGCTCGAGTAGCGGAGCGGGTTGATGGCATCGCCCTCGCGGGCGGCAGCCAGTACGCCCTTCCGGTGAAACAGCGTGACACGCAACTCCGCGGGCACGCCGTAGCCCGGGCCACCTTCGCCCAGCTTCTGCCCGGCCACGGCCCGCCGGCTGTCGGGGTCGCCGCCCTGGATCATAAAGCCACGAATGACCCGGTGAAAAAGCGTGCTGTCGAAGTAGCCGGTCCTGACGAGGCGAAGAAAGTTGTCGCGGTGCAGGGGCGTGGAGTCACTGAGGCGGAGTCGGATGATGCCTTCGGTGGTCACGAGCTCAATGTCGCGGCGGTAGTCGCGCGGGCGCAGCTTCACCGGCCGCTGCGCGGCTGTTGCAACCGAAAGCAAAAGGAGGAGCAGGATTCGGGAAGCGTGAAGCGTCAATCGTGAATGCATCCCCCAATATATCAATGTTTGGGTTACGGCCGCCTTCCGTCGGGAAGCGGCCGGAGATAGCCTAATCGAGGATTCCCTGGGTCTGGAAATACAGCAGTATATGATCCTTGAGAAAGTTTTCCTGCTCGTGGGGCATCAGGTTGGGCATGGGTTTGAGCTGGCTGAAATGCGGCCAGCCCTCGGCATCGACGCCGGCAAGCTCAAAGTAGCCGCTCGGGCCCAGCACGGTGCAGATCGCTACGTGCATCAGGTCCTGTTTCTGCTCCTTCGAAAACTTCTTGCGGATGTCGCCCAGCTCCTGGATGCCGATCAGGAAGAGGATGCTCTCCACGTCGGGCTTTTTCTCAAAGCGGCTCATCAGCTTCTCCTCCAACTTCCACCAGCGTACCTGCAGGTCGTCTTTCATCTCCATGAAGCAAAGTTAAGTTAAGGGGCACAAGGTTCGGAACCGCGAAGAGAATAAGAAAAGAAGTTGATACGCGAAGCAATAGTCTTAGCGAATAGCTTATTCACTTCTTTCCTTAGCGGTTCCGAACCTTCTTTACCGCCCTCCACCTTTTTTCAGCCCTTATCTTTGGAGCCTTCAAAAAAACAGAACATGCTGCAACTGGCCGTACTGCGCAACGACCCGGCAAAGGTGAAAGAGCGCCTCGCCGTCAAACATTTTAAAGACCTCGACCTTGTCGACAGCGCCATCGCCCTCGACGACGAGCGCCGCCGTCTTACCGCCCAGTACGACGACACCAAATCCAAGGTGAACGCCGCCTCCAAGGAGATCGGCGCGCTCATGGCCAAGGGCCAGAAGGAGGAAGCCGACAGCCGGAAGAAGGACGTGGAGCAGTTCAAGGCAACACTCGGACCGATCGAGCAGCAACTGGCCGATACCGAGGCGCGGCTCAACGAGCTGATGCTCCGCTTTCCCAACCTGCCCTCCGAGCTGGTGCCGCCCGGCAAGACTCCCGAAGAAAACGTGACCGTGCGCGAAGGCGGCTCGAAGCCCGTGCTCCCCGCAGGCGCCCTGCCCCACTGGGAACTGACAAAGCGCTACGACCTCATCGACTTCGAGCTCGGGGTAAAGATCACCGGCTCCGGTTTTCCCGTCTATAAAGGCAAGGGTGCCAAGCTGCAGCGCGCGCTTATCCAGTATTTCCTCGACTTCAATACAGCCGCCGGCTACACCGAATACCTGCCGCCCCACATGGTGAACGAGGCTTCGGCGCTCGGCACCGGCCAGCTTCCCGACAAGGAAGGCCAGATGTACCATGCCACGGCCGACAACCTGTACCTCATTCCCACGGCCGAAGTGCCCGTGACCAATATCTACCGCGACACGATCCTCAAGGATTCCGACCTGCCGGTAAAGATGACAGCTTACACACCCTGCTTCCGCCGCGAGGCCGGCTCTTACGGTAAAGACGTCCGCGGTCTCAACCGCCTCCACCAGTTCGACAAGGTCGAAGTGGTGCAGCTCGCCCATCCCTCGAAAAGCTACGAGGTGCTCGACGAGATGGTCGCCCACGTGGAGCGGCTCGTGCAATCGCTCGGACTCCCCTACCGCATTCTCCGGCTTTGCGGTGGCGATATGAGCTTTGCTTCGGCCCTCACCTACGACTTCGAGGTATGGAGCGCGGCGCAGGAAAAATGGCTCGAGGTAAGCTCGGTATCGAATTTCGAAAGCTACCAGACGAACCGGATGAAGGCGCGCTTCAAGGAAGACGGCAAGACGCAGCTGCTCCACTCGCTCAACGGGTCGTCGCTGGCGCTGCCCCGCATCCTGGCGGCCCTGCTCGAAAACAACCAGGACGAGAACGGCATCAAGCTGCCACCCGTGCTGCATTCGTACTTCGGCGGCGAGATGATTTAGTCTGCTAATTAAGCAGTCTGCTAATGGGCTAGTCTGCTAGTCTGCTAATAAAGCAGTCTGCAAATTGGATAGTCTGCTAGTCTGCTAATTAAGCAGGCTGGAGATATGCTAGTGAGAAAGCGATGTTGGTATCAAACCTGCAATAGCAGACCAGCAGATCAGCAGACTCGCAGATTTCCTGGTATCGAACCTGGATTTGCAGACTATTTCTTTATATTTAATGCCACAACATTGATTTTATGAAGCAACTTCTTTTCGCCTGTACCCTTGCCGCTGTCCTGGCAGCCTGCGCCCATAAAGTAACCCCTACTTCGAGCACGCCTGCTTCCTCCTCGGGCAGCAGCACATCCGGCACTACTCCTGCCAGCAGCAGCACCGCTGCCGCGAAGGTCGAAGCCGGCCACCAGGTGTATACCGCCAAGTGCGGCCGCTGCCATGGGCTGAAAGAACCTTCCAACTATACGGCCGAACGCTGGGTACCGATCCTTGCCAGCATGGCTCCAAAGGCGCGCCTTTCCGAAGAAGAGACTGCGCAGGTGGCTGCCTACGTGCAGGCCAATGCGAAAAAATAAGCTACCGTAGTTCTACGGATAATGGAAGCCGGCCCTGCGCCGGCTTTTTTATTGCGGTGCCGTGCAAACGAAAAACGTCGTGTTAAGGCGAAGGCAATTATTTGTTAAGCCGCATTATCTTGGGCCGCGAAACCGGGAGACCGGTTGTCTGTTTACTCCTAAATCGACTACATGAAAAAACGGGTTTTACTGATCCCCCTCTTTCTCGCGGCCAGCAGTGGCTACGCGCAATGGACGAAAGGCCGCTACGTTGCCGGCGCCGGCGGCTCCTTCAACCAAACCGACAATGCGGGTGCTTCGTCGGGCAACACAGGCAGCAGCCATTATCATGGCGGCAGCATGGGCCTGAGCGTAGGCAAACTGCTGCGCGACAACCTGGCCGCCGGTGTCGAAATCAGCTATGGCTGGTCGAAAGGGAGCACCGACACCGATCGCGACCGCGGCTCCAATATCGGGGGCGGCTTCTTCCTGAAGCGCTATCTGCCGATCGCCGGACGATTCAGCTTCGACGTTGCCGGTGGGCTTCAATACAACCACGGCGCCGGCGACTCCTGGGTGAACGACGTAAAATTCAGCAGCTGGCGGAGCAACAATGTCGGCATCGCCGTGAGCCCCGGCCTGAACTTCCGGATGTCGCGGCACCTGTTCCTCTCCGGCAGGCTCGCGCAGCTATTCCGGCTGAACTATTCCGCGAGCCGCTACCACGATTTCGGGCCGATCGGCGGGACCAGCCGCAGCCGCGACTTCACAGCCGTGATCGGCGCGGGTGGCGCAATTCCTTTCCAGTTCGGCCTGACCGCACTTTTCTAACCGTATTCAGCATCTACAAAACACAATCATGAAACGAATTGTACTAGTCGCAATCGCACTCCTGTCACTGAACCTGTGCGAGGCACAGCTGCAAAAAGGCCGCGTGCTCCTCGGCGGCACCGTAAGCTTCAGCAACACCGAAAGTCGCTCGAGCATCCCCAACAACGCCTCGTATACAAAAGCATCTACTACCTATATTTCTCCCCTTGCCGGTGTATTTATCCGTCCCAACCTGCTGGCCGGCGTGTCGTTGCTATATGGAAAAAGCAAAACGACAAATGGCGATGCGGCCAATCCCCAATCGTACAACAGCGACACCTACGGCGGCGGCTTCCTGCTGCGCCGCTACTTTCCGCTCGGCGCCAATTTTTACTTCTACGTCGATGGCGGGCTCGGCTACCGCCAGAGCAACGCAACCTCCACGGTTAATTCCTTTCCCGTGAGCACAACGACAATGGAGCAGCATAACGGGTCGCTGTCCGTCAACCCCGGCGTGGCCTTCAATTTCGGCAAGCGCATCGTACTGGAAACGAGCCTGAGCAACTTTCTCAGCCTGAATTATTTCCGGTCGAGGAACCGCTCGGGCTCACAGGATTACCGGCAAAAAACATTCAGCGGCGGTATCGGCGCCGGCGGATCGATCCCGCTGAACATCGGCTTCAACATCCTGCTGGGCAAATAAGCTATCACCATCAATCGCTCCTCATGACTAAAATACTCATGCTCCTCGCCGGCATGCTCGCACTCGGAACGGCGCAGGCGCAGCTTACAAAAGGCCGCGTACTCCTCGGCGGAACCGTTGCCTTTACCGACTCCAGGTCATCGAATCACTACGCCACGCAGCAACTCGGACTGACGGCAGGCATCTTCCCTACGGACAACCTGCTCGTGGCCGCCACCGGTAGCTACTCGAACGCCCCGGGCTCGTACAGCATCGACAATGTCAATATATCGGTATCCAAAAGCTACTCGCTGGGCCTGCTGCTGCGTCGCTACTACCCGCTGGGCAAACAGTTTTACCTGACTCTCGAAGGGAGCGCCGTGTACGATCATAATTCGGGTTACTGGCAATCGGGAACATACGTGTTGCCACAGCGCAGCAACGGGTTCACGGTAGCGGCCGGGCCGGGCATCAGCTACAGCTTCGGCCGCAGGCTGCTGCTCGACCTCAACCTCGGCCAGCTGCTCTCGGTAACCAGCTACCGCCAGATTGCCCAGGATGCAACTGGCGTTGAGAAAGTACGCAGCACGCAGACAAGCGCGGGCTTCGGGCGGACGGGTACTATTCCCTTCAACATCGGCTTCAACTTTCTACTAGGACGGTAAGGTTTCAGGACGTTACGGTAGCCGGCTCTCGTGAGCCGGCTATTTTTTTGACCCGTGGGTTCATCACGGCAAACCAGGCCGGGGGCAGCAACGACAGAAGCATCATCCCGGGATAGCCCGTCGGCATCTGCGGTGCGTTCTCGTGGTGCCGCAGCACTTGATATTTGCGCGAGGCGAGGTAGTGGTGGTCGCTGTGGCGGCTAAGCTCAAAGAGCATCACGCGGCCGATAACATGGTTGGAGTTCCAGCTGTGTACCGGCTGCGCCCGCTCGTAGCCACCGGCGCTGGCGCGACGCTGCAGCCCGTAGTGCTCGATGTAGTTGACCGTTTCGAGAAGCAGTATGCCGAGCAGTGCGGCTGCGCAAAAAAGCAGCAGCGCCTTTGCGCCGAACAGCAGGCAAATGATTGCGAGCAGGCCTGCTTCGATTGCCAGGAACTGCAGCAGCTCATTGTGCACCGAAAGAGCCGCGAATCCCTTCCTGCGGGCTTCGCGCGCTGCGATCCCAGCGGCACTCCGAAGCGACCCCGTGATGGAGCGCACCCAGAAGGCATAGAGCGGCTCGCCGTAGCGGGCGCTGCTCGGGTCTTCGGGTGTGGCGACGCGCTTGTGGTGACCGCGGTTGTGCTCGATATAAAAGTGCATATAGAGCGATGACAGCAGCGAAGCCTTGGCGAGGAAGCGCTCGGCCCGGTTGCTCCGGTGCCCCAGCTCGTGGCCGACGTTGATACCGAAGGTGCCGCACAGGAGTTCCATCACGGCCGTCTTGCCCGCGATGTCGAATGCTGACCAGGGCAGACGCAGCTGCCAGAGAAACAGCAGCACGGCGCCCCATTGCAGCGGCACGATGATATAGAGCAGCGCGTCGTACAGGCGGTTGCGCCGCGCGAGTTCCTCCTCTGCGTCCGACAGGTTGCCGGCATCGGCGGGCAGCACGAGCTCGAGCAGCGGTATCAGCACCCACGCATAGAGCAGGGGCAGCAGCACCACGAAGCCGGAACCGAGGAAGGCTTGCAGCGCGCCGGCATACAGCAGCAGCGGCGAGGCATATTTGAAAGCACGGAGCGACATACTTTCTTAAAGTTACAAACGTTAACCGAGGGTGCCGGAACTTCGGGGCAACCCTTTCCGGCGGCACCACCGTCTCACTACCACGAAGCAACGCCAATGACCCTACAGCAAAAGAACCAGCACCTCCTGTGGCGCGCCGCCTTCGGCCCCGCGGGCCGCGATTGGGAAGCCCTCCTCCACCGACGCACCGAGGACTGGTACAGCAGCCTGCGCCACGACAGCGCCGCCGCGCCTGAGTACCTCAACGTGGTCGACGAGGAGCTGATGCGCTCCTATACGATCTCCGGCTGGTCGCGGTCGGTGGATGCTGCCACCCAGAAACGCGTGCAGGTAAAAAACAATAACGCCATCCGCGCCCTTAACCTTGGGTGGCTGCGCGAGATGGCCGAAAGCAAGGCGCAGCTGCGTGAGAAGATGGCCTTCTTCTGGCATGGCCACTTCTGCACCTACACGCTCAACATCCATTACGCGCAGCAGCTGCTCCATGTGCTGCGCACGAATGCGCTCGGCAACTTCCGCACACTGCTCGGCGCGGTATCGCGCTCGGCGGCGATGATGCTGTACCTCAGCGCGCAGAACAACCGAAAAGATCATCCCAACGAAAATTTCGCGCGCGAGCTGATGGAGCTGTTCACGCTCGGCCGCGGACATTACTCCGAAAACGATATCAAGGAAGCGGCCCGCGCCTTCACCGGCTGGTGGGTGGAAACCGACGGCACCTTTGCCGTACGCAACGCGGGGCATGATGGGGGTGAGAAAACCATTTTCGGGCATACGGGCAACTGGGACGGCGACGCCGTGCTCGACTTCCTGCTCGCGCAAAAGGAGACCGCCCGCCACATCAGCCGCAAGATCTACCGCTTTCTCGTAAGCGACAGTCCCGACGAAAAGCGCGTGGCCTGGCTCGCAGACCGCTTCTATAAAAACCGGTACGATATCGGCGCCCTCGTCGACGACATCTTTACCGCCACCTGGTTTTACGACAAGTCGGTGCCGGGTGCGCGGATCAAGAGCCCGGTGGAGCTGTTTACCGGCATCCGCCGCACGCTTTCCGTATCGCTCGAAAATGAAGAACAATACCTCATGCTGCAGCGGGTGCTGGGCCAGGTTCTTTTTTTTCCGCCCAACGTAGCCGGCTGGCCCGGTGGCCGCAGCTGGATCGACAGCACGACACTGATGCTCCGCATGCGCCTGCCGCAGATGCTCAACGAAAGGGATGCGCTCAACGTGCAGGTAAAACCCAATAACGACATGCAGCCGCAAAGCAACGTGGTGAACGCCGTGTTCTCCAACGCCAAGACGCATACGTTAGAAAAGGATACCCGCATCGATGCGCGTATCGACTGGGACACACAGCTGCGGCGCTTTGCGTCGGTACCGCGCGCGGAGCTCGTGCCGGCCATCGCGACGGCCCTGCTCCCTTCGGGCCTGCAGGTGCCGCCCGCGCTGATCACGTCATACGCCAGCGATGCCACGCGCGAGTCGTTCGTCAGGAGCGCCATCCTGCAGGTGATGAGCCTGCCGGAGTACCAGCTTTGTTGATGTCGGTAATTGACGGCTGACGGATTCGTGAATCGCGAATCGGCAATCGGCAATGACGACGAGTTCTTATCATCACGCCCGACCTTGCCCCCCTTCCCTTTGGGAAGGGGCCGGGGGATGGGTCCTCACTTGCTCACCGCTCACATTTTCTGCCATGCTCATCAAACGACGCACTTTTCTCCAGACCAGCTCTCTCGCCACGGCGGCGCTCTTTGTGCCCAAGTTCCTGAAAGCCTTCGAGGCGCCCAGGCGCGTGCCGGCGGGCAACAAGGTGCTCGTGGTGCTGCAGCTCACGGGCGGCAACGACGGCCTCAACACCATAGTGCCGCTGCGCAACGACCTGTATTACCGGGCCCGCCCGACGCTGGCGCTGCCGCGAGAAAAGACCATCGCCCTCCGCGACGACGTGGGCCTGCACCCGGCGCTTCCGGCTTTTGCCGATGCCTGGCACGACGGCTCGCTGGGTATCCTCAACAGCGTTGGGTATCCAAACCCCGACCGCTCGCACTTCCGCTCCATGGACATCTGGCACAGCGCATCCGACAGCAACGAATACCGCAACACGGGCTGGATCGGCCGCTACCTCGACAGCCGCGGCGATGGCTCTGCACAGGCCCTCGAGCTCGACGACACCCTGAGCCTTGCACTCAAGGGAGCACAGACGAACGGCATGGCGATGCGTGACCCCCGGCTCCTGTTTGGGCTGGCCAACGAAAAGTTTTTCCGCGATGCGTCTGCCAGCCACATCGGGCACCAGCACGAGCATGCCGACTATCTTTATAAAACGATGGCCGCCACGCTTTCGGGCGTCGACCATATTGCGCAGAAGACCGGCGTGCGCAGCAGTGCGCCGGCCTATCCCAACTCGCCGATGGGCAAAGCCTTCGGCACCATCGCCTCGCTTATCCTGGCCGACCTCGATACGAAAGTGTATTACGTGTCGCACTCCGGCTACGACACCCATGTAAACCAGGAGATGTACCAGCAGCGCGCGCTCAAGGAAGTGAACGATGCCGTGGCGGTTTTCTGCAAAGACCTCCGCGACAACCACCGCTTCGACGACGTGCTCCTCGTTACCTTCTCCGAGTTCGGGCGCCGCGTGGGCGAGAACGCATCCAAGGGCACCGACCATGGCTGCGCCAACAACCTCTTTGTACTGGGTGGCGCACTCAAGGAGAAGGGCCTGCTCAACGCGCTCCCCGACCTCGCCGACCTCGACGAGGGCGACATCCGCCACCGCGTCGACTTCCGGCAGGTGTATGCGACGCTGCTGCGCAACTGGCTCGGGAGCGATGCCACCGAGGTACTGGGCGGCCGCTTCGACACGCTCAAATTCATATGAGGCCCGGTTAAACGACCGGTGCCGCGGCCGGTCATACGTCGGCAAAACCGTCCCATGCCCCATCAGTTACGAAACCAGCACCTCCTCTGGCGCGCCGGCTTCGGCCCTTCCGCCGACCAGCTCGGGCGGCTCTCCGAGGCGGCTCCCGCCGATACCTACGCCGCCCTACGCGCCCTTTCGCAAAAGGAGCCGGCTTATATCGATGCCCTCGACGACAACCTCAAAAGCCTCATCGCTAGCAGCACCGAGGGAGGCACGATGGCGCCCCCTGCCGATCCCGAAACACGGCGGATGCTCCGCGAACAAAGCCGCATCGGTATCCGCACGCTCAACCTTACCTGGCTGGCGCAGCTCGTAGCGAGCCCGCAGCAACTCCGCGAGAAGATGGCCTTCTTCTGGCATGGCCATTTTGCTTCGCGCAACCTCAACGTAGTTTACCAGCAGCAGCTGCTTGATGTCATCCGCCGCAACGCGCTCGGCTCCTTCCGCAACCTGCTGCTCGAGGTGTCGAAGTCGGCCTCGATGCTCAACTTCCTCAACGCGCA
Source organism: Flaviaestuariibacter terrae (assembly GCF_054777635.1). Classification (NCBI taxonomy): domain Bacteria; kingdom Pseudomonadati; phylum Bacteroidota; class Chitinophagia; order Chitinophagales; family Chitinophagaceae; genus Flaviaestuariibacter; species Flaviaestuariibacter terrae. The sequence goes on along the minus strand of NZ_BAAHAL010000008.1, from coordinate 1,355,256 downwards.
GCAAAACCGCAAGGATCACCCCAACGAAAACTTCGCCCGCGAGCTGATGGAGCTCTTCACGCTCGGGCGCGGCCATTACACGGAGACGGATGTAAAGGAGGCCGCCCGCGCCTTCACCGGCTGGGGCGCAACTTTCCGCGGCGAGTACCAGTTCCGCCGCTTCCAGCACGATGACGGTGTCAAGACGGTCCTGTCCAAATCGGGCAACCTTTCCGGAGAGGACGTGCTCAACCTGCTGCTGGAGCAGAAGCAAACCGCGCGCTTCATCAGCCAGAAGATCTACCGCTTCCTGGTGAACGAAGACGTGGACACGAAAAAGACCGAGTGGCTCAGCGACCGGTTTTACAGGAGCGATTACAACATACAGGGTTTATTGGATGACATCTTTACATCGAGTTGGTTTTACGATCCGAAAAACATCGGCACGCGCATCAAGTCGCCGATCGAGTTGCTGGCGGGCATGCAGCGCCTGCTGCCGATGAAGCTGGCCAACGAGGAAGCCCTGTTGCTGGTACAACGCCTGCTGGGGCAGCAATTGTTTTACCCACCGAATGTAGCCGGCTGGCCCGGTGGCCGCAGCTGGATCGACTCGTCGACGCTCATGATGCGCATGCGGATCCCGATGCTGCTCAACGAGCAGGACGACCTCAACGTGCGCCCCAAGACCGACGACGACGTCAGCGGCGGAAAGACGGAAGCCCAGCCCGCGGCCCTGCGCAATGGCGGGCGCGTCCTCAATACCCATATCGAGTGGGACCGCTACACGAAGCAGTACGGCGACGTTCCGCGGGCGCAGCTCCTCGACGTCATTTCGGGTCACCTCCTGCAAACGCCCCTGCGCGTGCCGGCATCGGCCATCGCGGCCTTCGCCGACGACAGCAGCCGCGAGGCCTATGTGAAGAGCGCAACGCTCAAGCTGATGAGCCTGCCGGAGTACCAGCTTTGTTGATCGCAGTAATGGCCGACTGACGGGTTCGTGAATCGCGAATCGGCAATCGGCAATGACAAACGAGTTCTTATCATCACACCCGACCCTGCCCCCCTTCCCTTTGGGAAGGGGCCGGGGGATGGGTCCTCACCGCTCACATTTTTGCCATGCTTATCCAACGACGCACCTTCCTCCAGACCGGCTCGCTCGCCACCGCGGCGCTGTTCGTGCCCAAGTTCCTGAAAGCTTTCGAAGCGCCCAGGCGCGTGCCAGCGGGCAACAAAGTAGTTGTGGTGCTGCAACTAAGCGGCGGCAACGACGGCCTCAACACCGTGGTTCCGGTGCGCAACGATATCTATTACCGCACGCGGCCGAAGCTCGCGATCGACCGTGCGAAGGCCCTTTCGTTGAGCGATGACGCAGGCCTGCATCCCGCGCTCACGGCTTTTGCCGATGCCTGGCACGACGGCTCGCTCGGCATCCTCAACAGCGTCGGCTACCCAAATCCCGACCGCTCGCACTTCCGCTCGATGGACATCTGGCACAGCGCTTCCGCCGCAACCGACTACTGGAACAGCGGCTGGCTTGGCCGCTACCTCGATGCCCAGTGCCACGGCTGCGGGCAACCGACGCAGGCCCTCGAGATCGACGACACCCTCAGCCTCGCGCTGAAGGGCAAGGACTTCAACGGGCTTGCGCTGAAAGACCCGCGCCGCCTCTACGGCACCAGCAACGAGCGCTTCTTCCGCGAAGTGTCGAAGCAGTACACGCACGACGCACACGACGAGCAGCCCGTAGACTACCTCTATAAAACGATGTCGGGCACGCTGTCGTCGGCCGACTATATCTTCCAGCAGTCGCGGCTGCACCCCACGGGCGCCCAGTATCCCAACAGCAACCTGGGTAAGGACCTGAAGACGATCGCCTCGCTTATTTACTCCGAGATCAACACCAAGGTGTATTATGTGTCGCTCGGCTCGTTTGATACCCATGTGAACCAGGAGGCGCAGCAGCAGCGGCTTTTCCAGGAACTCAACGACGCCGTGGGCGCCTTCAGCAAAGACATGAAAGCGGGTGGACGCTGGAACGACGTGCTGCTCTTTACCTTCTCCGAATTCGGGCGCCGCGTGGCGCAGAACGCCTCGGGCGGCACCGACCACGGCACGGCCAACAGCATGTTTCTCCTCGGCGGCGGCCTGAAGCAACAAGGACTTCTCAACGCCCTCCCCGACCTCTCCGATCTCGACGACGGCGACCTGAAGCACAAGGTTGATTTCAAGCAGGTGTATGCCACCATCCTCAACAAGTGGCTCGGCGCGGATGATCAGGAGATACTGGCGAAGAAGTATGAGTACCTCGGGTTCCTTTAGCGGCACGCAGATCGCGCAGATAACGCAGATAATGAAAAGCCCCGTCGCATTGCGACGGGGCTTTTCAACGAAAAAATTCAATCTGCGTTATCCGCGTTATCTGCGTGCGGTTACTTCACGCCATGCATCATCTTCCGCAGCTTGAACGACAGCAGGAACAGGATGACGGCAGCAGCGCCGGCAAAGCCCACGAAGATCATGAAGTAGGTATGCAGGTTGTCGATGGTCACACCGAGGAATACGGGGCGCGGGCCGGTGGCCTTCGGATCGGGGTAGAGCGAGCTCATGGTGCCGGCCAGCTTGTTGCCGGTGGCGATCGCCAGGAACCAGATTCCCATCATCAGCGAGGTAAAGCGGCCGGGCGTCAGCTTGTTTACCATCGACAGGCCGATGGGGCTCAGGAACAGCTCACCAACGGTGTGCAGGAAGTAGAGACCGGTGAGCCACCAGATGCTCACTTTCACGAGCGGGTCGGCGGGTGTACCAAAGGAGATGTAGAGGAATCCGAGGGCCAGGAGGCCGAGGCCGATGGCCTGCTTCATCGGGGCGGGCGGGTTGATGCCGCGCTTGCCGAGGTAGCTCCACAGGGCTGCGAAAATGGGCGCCAGCAACACGATAAAGCCGGCGTTGAAGCTCTGGAAGTACGAGGCCGGCATTTCCCAGTTGCCCAGGTGGCGGTCGGTTTGCTCGGCGGCGAAGAACGTCAGCGAGGCACCTGCCTGCTCAAAACACATCCAGAAGAAGATCACGAAGATCATGATGATCACGATCACCCAGAGGCGGTCTTTTTCCACCTTCGTGAGCGAGCGATCGGTGAGGATCGCGAAAGGTCCGACGGCCGTCATCGCGTAGATGGCCGAGCCCCAGAAGTCGACACCCAGCACTTTCCAAATGATGAGGAAGGCGGCGATGATGGCGCCGATCAGCAGCATGATCTGCGTGTTGCTGAAGCCGGTAACGGCGGCTGTTTCCACCACGTCGCCTTTGGCGGGCGCCACGAGGTCGCGCGATTTGTTGGCGGTGACACCCAGCGGGCGACCGTCGTGCGACACCACGTATTTGTCTTTCGTAAAGTAGAATATCACGAGGCTCACGAGCATGCCCACGCCGGCGGCGAAGAAGCCCCACTTGAAGTCGACGTTCTCACCGAGGTAGCCGCAGATGAGCGGAGCAAAGAAGGCGCCCGCGTTGATACCCATGTAGAAGATGGTGTAGGCCGCGTCTTTCTTGCCGGCGCCGGCCTCGGTCTCGGGGTACAGCTGGCCAACCATCGTGGAGATGTTGGGCTTGAAGAAGCCGTTGCCGAAGATGAGGAAGGCAAGACCCGTCCACAGCAGCGTGGTGGTAAAGCCCGATGCGCCTTTATCGGTTGCGGAGGCGCAGAAGAAGAGGATGAACTGCCCGATGGCCATCAGCAGGCCTCCCGCGAAGATCGAGCGGCGGTTGCCCCAGTAGCGGTCGGCCACGTAGCCGCCGATAAGCGGCGTGAGGTACACAAGGCCCGTGTAGGAGCCGTAGATATTGGACGCATAAGCCTTGTCGAACAACAGCTTGTTGGTCATGAACAGTACGAAAATGGCGCGCATGCCATAGTAGCTGAAGCGCTCCCAGAACTCGGTGGCGAATAAAACATACAGGCCGGCAGGATGGCCTTTCTTATCGGCTACAGGCGGCTGCTCCATCAAGATCTGGTCTTCGGGTAAAACATTCATACGGACAGGTAATTAATGATAAACTGTGGTTTTTTGTTCGGGAATAGACTGCCTAAAATAGGGATTTTTTGATACCTCGTTTCGAAAGCAGTTCTTCTTTAACAAAGCCGGCAGCAGGCAGGGAGCAAAGTAGGTGGCCGCGTCGCTTCCTTCTTTATTCAACTGGTCCTTGTTCCTTGTTCCGCGGTTGCCTTTCTTTGTTGTCATGAACATCCTTCTCCTCGGATCGGGTGGCCGCGAGCACGCCCTCGCCTGGAAGCTGCGCCAGAGCACTCTTTGCGACCAGCTGTTTATCGCCCCCGGCAACCCCGGCACCGCCCGCGAAGGCGTCAACCTTTCCTTTGCCGCCAGCGACTTCGAAGCCGTCCGCGCCGCCTGCCTCGAGCGCGCCATCGACCTGCTCGTGATCGGCCCCGAGGAGCCGCTGGTAAAAGGCCTGGTTGATTTCCTGAAAGCGGATCCGAAGCTGTCTTCGCTGGCCATCATCGGCCCGTCGAAAGAAGCCGCGCAGCTCGAAGGCTCCAAGGCCTACGCCAAGTCGTTTATGGCGCGTCACGGGATCCCCACCGCCGGCTACCGCGAATTCACCATCGACAACCTCGACGAAGGCATCGCCTACGTGCGGCGCCACACGCTCCCCGTGGTGCTGAAGGCCGACGGCCTTGCCGCGGGCAAGGGCGTGCTGATCTGCACGTCGCACGAAGAGGCTGCCACCGAGCTCGAAGCCATGATCCGCGCGGCCAAGTTCGGCGCCGCATCCGCCAAAGTGGTGGTGGAGCAATTCCTCGATGGCATCGAGCTGTCGGTGTTCGTGCTTACCGACGGCCACAGCTACGTGCTGCTCCCCGAGGCCAAGGACTACAAGCGCGTGGGCACCGGCGACAGCGGGCTCAACACGGGCGGTATGGGCGCTGTATCGCCCGTTCCCTTTGCCGACGACGACTTTATGAAGAAGGTGCGCACGGAGATCATTGCACCCACGGTGCGCGGCTTCGAAGCCGAAGGCCTCGACTACAAAGGCTTTGTGTTCTTCGGACTCATCAAGGTCGACGACGACCCCTTTGTGATCGAATACAACTGCCGCCTCGGCGACCCCGAAACCGAGGTCGTACTCCCCCGCACCCGCGGCGACCTCGCCGCAGCGCTCCTCGCCACGGCGCAGGGCCGCCTCGCCGACGTGCAGCTGGGTGTCGACCCGCACGCGGCGGCCACCGTTATGGCAGTATCGGGTGGCTATCCCGGCGCCTACAAACAGGGCTTCGCCATCGAAGGCCTCGCGGCACGCCCCGCCGAAGGCAGCCACGTATTCCACGCCGGCACCGCCGAGCGCGACGGCCACATCGTTACCGCCGGCGGCCGCGTACTCTGCGCCACTACCCTGGCCCCCACCCTGGCCGAAGCCGTCGCTGGCGCGCAAAAAACGCTCGAAGGCATTTCGTTCGAAGGCATGTATTACCGGCCCGACATCGGCTACGAGTTTCTCTAACGAGGGCGGCCTGTTTACGTCCGGCTTGCCGGATGATGCCCCCGCGACGCAGCCGGCTTCGGATAACAACCTATCTCCACGGGGACCCTGAATCCCCGCGTGCCGCGGGGCCTATCCTCCTTTTTCCCGGGCGTGCCGCCCGGCTACCAAACGTGCATCCCTGCGGGATGCGGGTCCGATGAGGCATTTTGATAAAACACGGCGCATGCGTTAGGAATACCGAGCCGACGCGCCTTTTCTCCATCGCCGCATCCCGCAGGGATGCCCGCTCGGTTGTTCGCTATCCACCATCCCGCAACGATGCCTAACCAATTATCACATCATGCCCGCTGGGTTGTTCCATTTCCCCATACACCTTCCCTTATCGACGCCCAGCCAATTCCCATTTCACCCCACCGCATCCCGCAGGGATGCCCGCTTGGTGGCCCAATGGATGGACAACGAAAACCGGCACCCCGGAGGGGTGCTACCTCCGCGACCTGCCGCCCCGATGCTGCGGGAAGGGCTGCCAACGGCCCCGCTGACCAATGTCACCCCACCCTTCCGGAATGATTCGTTACTTCGCAGTTTAACGACTTGCCATGAACCCCAGCGAAACTTCCAACAGCGGCGGCTGCCCCTTCGGCGCGGGCGCCGGCTCCACCCCGGCGGCCTCCGGCGCACCCGATGCCGTTCACTACCACGATTACCTCCAGCTCGATAAGATCCTCTCGGCGCAAACCCTCGAGAGCGATAAAAAGGGCGCGACGGCCCACGACGAGATGCTCTTCATCGTCATCCACCAGACCTACGAGCTCTGGTTCAAGCAGCTCCATTGGGAGGCCGACTCCCTCGTCGACATCATGGCCCGCCCGGCCCTCAACGACAACTCGCCCGAACTGCAGACCGTCGTGCACCGCCTCGACCGCATGGCCGTCATCCTCCGCGTGCTCGTGCACCAGATCGACATCCTCGAAACGATGACGCCGATGGACTTCCTCGACTTCCGCGACCTGCTGCGCCCCGCATCGGGCTTTCAAAGCTGGCAGTTCAAACTCCTGGAAGCCAAGCTGGGCCTCAAATTCGAGCAACGCCACGGCAAGGAATACTACACCGCCTTCCTCCGCAGCGAGCACGTTAACCTGATCAAAGCGGCCGAAAACCAACACTCCTTCCTGCAGCTGGTGAACAGCTGGCTGGAGCGGATGCCTTTCTTCGACAGCCCCGAACTGTGGCAGGAATATGCAGCCTCCTACGGCGCCCCCGACTTCTGGGAAGCCTACAAGTCGGTGTACAGCGGCTCGCTCGCCGAGGCCGAAAAGAACAACCTCGACCTCTTCGAAGAAGTGTTTGGGCGGCAGCAGGAAACGCACTACACGCTGTCGGCCCGCGCCAACCGGGCGGCCCTCTTTATCATGCTCTACCGCGGCTACCCGCTGCTGCAGCAGCCGTTCCAGCTGCTCAACGGCCTCCTCGAGATCGACGAGCAACTGAGCACCTGGCGCCACCGGCACATGAACATGGTGCACCGCATGATCGGCACCCGCATCGGCACCGGCGGCTCCACCGGCAAAGAATACCTCAAAGCCGCTGCCGACAAGCATTACATCTTCAAGGAGATCGCCCAGCTCACGAGTTTCCTCATCGAGCGCCGGAAGCTCCCGGCCCTGCCCAAGGCTGTGGAGCGTAAGCTCGGCTTCTCGGCATAGCGCCCCCCTCCCGACGCAGCCCAGCCGTAACCCGACGGGCAAGACACCGCGTTCGGCGAGTTTGATGGTCCCCGGGCCCAAGCTGGCACCGAAGTTGTCGGCTTGGGCCCGTCCGTCTTTTGGCCCCGGAAGCGAAGCAGGGCCGTGGCGGGCGCAACGAAAGGATGGTTTGTAGTTTGCAGTTAAATGAAAAAGCAAGTAAAAACCGGTACAAACGATAAACTACAAACGACAAACACTCTTTCAGACACTACATTTGCAGCAACATTTCTTAATAACAGAGTAGCATGGGACTTTTTAACTGGTTTACCCAGGAAATAGCGATCGATCTGGGCACGGCGAATACACTGATCATCCATAACGACGAAGTGGTGGTGAACGAGCCCTCCATCGTTGCCCTTAACCGCAACAACCCCAAGGAAGTGCTGGCGGTCGGGAAGCGCGCTCTGATGATGCATGAAAAGACCCACGAGAGCATCAAGACGATCCGTCCCCTCAAGGATGGCGTGATCGCCGACTTCAACGCGGCCGAGCTGATGCTCCGCGAAATGATCAAGTTGGTTTATCCCAAGAAGCCCCTCTTCCCGCCCTCCTGGCGCATGATGATCTGCATTCCCTCCTCGATCACCGAGGTGGAGAAGCGTGCCGTGCGCGACTCCGCCGAGCAGGCCGGCGCCAAGGAAGTATACCTCATTCATGAGCCCATGGCCGCTGCCCTCGGTATCGGCATCGACGTCGAAGAGCCCGTCGGCAACATGATCATCGATATCGGCGGCGGTACCACCGGCATCACGGTGATCGCCCTGGCCGGTATCGTGTGCGACCAGTCGATCCGCATCGCCGGCGACGAATTCACCGCCGATATCATGGAAGCCCTCCGCCGCTACCACTCGCTGCTGATCGGTGAGCGCACCGCCGAGCAGATCAAGATCCAGATCGGCGCCGCCATGAAAGACCTCGACAACCCGCCCGACGACCTCCCGGTCAACGGCCGCGACCTCGTAACCGGTATCCCCAAGCAGATCTACGTGGGCTACCAGGAGATCGCCGAAGCACTCGACAAAAGCATCTTCAAAATAGAAGAGGCCATCCTGAAGGCACTCGAGCAAACGCCTCCCGAGCTTGCCGCCGATATCTACCGCCGCGGCATCTACATCACCGGCGGCGGCGCCCTGCTCCGCGGCCTCGACAAGCGCCTCTCCCAGAAGATCAAGCTCCCGGTTCATGTAGCCGACGACCCGCTGAAGAGCGTCGTGCGCGGCACCGGCCTGGCGCTGAAGAACTACGAGCGCTACCCCTTTGTCATGAGATAACATCTTAGGATCTCGGATCTCCGGATCTCGGATCTTAGGGCCCGGGAAACAGATCCGAGATTAAGAGATCCGAGATAACCAGATTTTCCCTTTGCGTAACATTTTCGCTTTCATCCGCCGCCACTTTGTCTTCCTGGCCTTTGTGCTCCTGGAGATCCTGTCGCTGTGGATGCTCTTTTCGTACAACAGCCACCACCGCACCGTCTTCCTAGGCGTCGCCAACGAAGTAACGGGCTCCATCAACAAGCAGGTAGACAAGGTCGACGACTACTTCCACCTCGTGGAGGAGAACCGTCGCGTGCACCGGATGAACGACTCGCTCCTCAACCTGCTCCGCGCCAACTACAATGTGCCCGACACCCTGCAGCAGGTGCGCACCGACTCGGTTCGCCAGGATTCGCTCTGGAAATACCGGCGCTGGGTGTACCGCGATGCCAAGGTGGTGTACAACTCCGTCAACTTCGACAACAACTACATCCAGCTGAACCGCGGCTCGGCCCAGGGCATCCGCGACAATATGGCCGTCATCTCCTCCGATGGCGCCGTGGTGGGCGTCGTGGTCAACACAAGTCCCAACTTCAGCCAGGTGCTGAGCCTCCTGCACAGCAAAAGCAATGTACCCGCGGCACTCAAGAAGACCGGCACCATCGGCACCGTGCGCTGGGATGGCAAAGACCCGCGCTTCGTGGTGCTCCAGGGCATCAGCAAGGATGTGGAGGTGACGCGCGGCGACTCCGTGCTCACCAGCCCCTATGCCTACAACTATCCCCCCGGGTTTTATATCGGCCGCGTGGCCTCCGTTGCCGTCAACAAGGCAACAGGCTTTTACGAGCTCCGCGTGCAGACCGCGGTTAACTTCGCCACCGTGCAGCAGGTGTTCGTGATCGAGAACCTCCAGCGCGCCGAGCAGCAGCAGCTGGAGCAGGACACCGAGAAAAAGATTGAACAGGAAAAACCCAAGACCCATTGAGCGACCTCGTCAAAAATATCTTCCGCCTTATCCTGTTCCTGCTGGTACAGGTGTACGTGTTCGATAAGATCCCGCACCTGCACCGCTACATCGTTCCCTATATCTACTTCCTGTTCCTGCTTTGGCTGCCTTTCAACATGCCCCGACTGGGCCTGCTGCTGACGGGCTTCGTTACGGGCCTGGCGCTCGACTACTTCACGATGTCGCCGGGCTGGCATGCCGCGGCCTGCGTGCTGATCGCCTATGTGCGCCCCTTCGTCATCTTCCTGCTGATCCCGAAGGAAAGCAGCGAGTTTACCTACCATGAGCCCTCGCCGCGCGGCATGGGCTGGGGCCCCTACATGGTGTACGCCCTTATCCTCACCGTGCTCCACCACGCCTTCCTCACGATCCTTAACTGGCTGCAAACCGGTCCCTTCCTCGATTTTCTCATCCGCACCGCCTCCTTCACCGCCATCAGCATGCTGCTGATCCTGATCGTGGAGCTGCTGTTTCCGCGAAAGCTCAAATACCGCACGAATACCGCATAGGATCTTTAGCTCCCGGATCTCGGATCCGGGAGCTCGATTCAGCGCCGTCATTGCGAGCGCAGCGAAGCAATCCCCCGACGTTTACTCAGGAGGTACATCAGTGCCAGCCATCATGAGATTGCTTCGGGACGCCCGCTTCCGGCGGTCGCCGCCTCGCAATGACGGTCCACCGGGGCTTCCGTCCTGCACTTCCGACTTCTCCACTTCCGACTTAGCAACTTCCACTTCTGCCACTATGTCTGTCATTCCGGCCCGGCCCTATTATTGACCTGTCCCGGGTTCCACCTCTAATAGCTTTTATGGAAATTGAAATCTTCACGCTGGCCGATCACGCGCAGGACGTAGGCGGCAAGCTCTTTATCAGCGGCACCTTCGACACGATCCAGGCACCGCAGTTCCCGCTCACCTACCCCGCGTTCTCGCTGGCGATGCGTCTTCGCTTCTCCGCCAAGGAAGCCGGCAACTACCAGCTTAAGCTCCGTGCCCTCGACCCGAAGGGCAACGACCTCATCAAGGCCATGGAAGGCGACCTGCCCGTGGCCGCACCGGTGGCGCCCGCTTCGTACAGCGCCATCAACTTCACCGTAAACCTGTACCAGATCCAGTTTCCCGAGCCGGGCATCTACACCTTCGAGCTGCTTCTCGACGGCGAATGGCGCACGGGTCTCAAGCTGAATGTGGTGCCGCGGACGGCATAGCGATAGCGAATATCGATTTTAACCTATCGAATAGCGATGGCAACGGCGCCGCCAAAAGAATAAGTCCGGTTTTTGCACTTTCCTTATTCGTTATTCGATATTCGATATTCGATATTTGCACTCTCTATGTCGGTATTCAACGGCTCTCGGAGCTATATCATACGGCTCATTTTCCTGGGTGTTTTCCTGCTGATCATCGCCCAGCTGCTCAACCTCCAGGTTTTTTCCACCAAGTACAACGAGCTCGCGCTGCAAAACGCGGTGTTCCGCAAGGTGGTGTACCCGCCGCGCGGGATCATCTTCGACCGGAAGAACCGCGCCATCCTGAACAACACCCTCATGTACGACCTGATGGTGGTTCCCTCGGAGGCGCGCGGCGTCGACACGGCCTACCTGTGCCAGCTGCTCGACATCGATACGGCGACGTTCCGCCAGCGGATGACGGAGGTGGTGGTGCGCAACGGCCGCTTCCGCCCCTCGGCATTTGAAGAGCTGCTGTCGCCCGAAAAATATGCGCGCCTCGAGGAAAACCTGTGGCGCTTCAATGCCGGCTTTTACCTGCAGCAGCGCCCCGTGCGCGGCTATCCCTACAACGCAGCGGCTCATATCATGGGCTATGTAGGCGAGGCCGACTCGGGTATCATCGCCCGCTCGGGAGGCTTCTACCAGCCCGGCGACTACGTGGGCCGCTCCGGCCTCGAGGCCTACTACGAGCGCGTGCTCATGGGACAGCGCGGTGTGAGCTTCCTCATCAAAGACAACAAGAACCGCCTCCAGGGATCGTATGAGAACGGTGCATTCGATACCGCCGCCGAAGCGGGCCGCGGGCTCCGCACCTACCTCGACATCGAGCTGCAGCAACTCGCCGAGAAGCTGCTGCGCAACAAAGTGGGCGCCATCGTGGCCATCGAGCCGCAAACCGGCGGCATCATCGCCATGGTGTCGTCGCCCGACTATAACCCCAACGACCTGACGGGCTCCAACAAGAAAAAGAATTATTCGCGGATGGTGCTCGATGTATCGGCGCCGCTGCTCAACCGCGCCATCAACGGCCGCTACCCCGCGGGCTCCACCTACAAGCCGCTCGGCGCGCTTATCGGCCTCGACGAGGGCGTGCTGACGCCCCGCTCGGGTATTGCCTGCACGGGCGCCTATTACGGCTGCAACCGCAAGGTGGGCTGCACGGAGAAGTGGCCCGGCCATGCCGCCAACCTGCGTCTCGCCATCGCCCACTCCTGCAACTCGTTTTTCTCGAACGCCTACCGGCTTGAAGTCGACAACCGTGCCTACGGCAACGTCAAGAAGGGATACGCCAAATGGCACGAATACCTCAATGCCTTCGGCCTCGGCAACCGCCTCGGTGTAGACCTTCCCAGCGAAAACCCGGGCCTCGTGGCCGACACGGGCTTCTACAACAAGATCTACAACGGCTCCTGGAATTCCTGCACCAACGTTTCGCTCGGCATCGGCCAGGGCGAGATGCTGGTGACGCCGCTGCAGATGGCCAACATGATGGCCATCATCGCCAACAAGGGCTGGTACTACACACCGCACGTGGTGCGCGCCATCGACAGCGAAACGAAGGAAGACACGCTGCTCAATAAGTTCCGCCGGAAGAACATGACCGAGATCCACATCCCCGACTCGCTTTACGAGGTCGTGATCAGCGGGATGCAGGACGTCGTGGATATCGGTACGGCGCAGGCCGCCGCCGTGCCCGGGATCAAGATCTGTGCAAAGACCGGTACGGCGGAGAACTTCCGCATCATCGACCACAAGCGGATCCAGCTGAAAGACAACTCGCTGTTTGCCGCCTTCGCGCCGCGCGAGAACCCGAAGATCGCCATCGCCGTGATCGTCGAGAACGGTGGCTTCGGTGCTACCTGGGCCGCGCCGATGGCGTCGCTGCTGATCGAAAAATACCTGAACGACTCGCTCCGTGCGGAGCGTGTTCCCGAGGTGGACCGCATTGCCAACGCCAACCTGATGCCGAGCTACCTTCCGCGCCTTCAATTCCTGGCCGACTCGGCACGGGGTGAATATTATTTCAACCTGACGAAGGACACCTCGTTCATCAGGAAATTCCGCCGCCGCAGCCAGCTGCCCGGCGCCCCCAACGACCCCGCCGACTCGAGCAACCGCGTCGACAACGGCCTGGCCACCCTCGACAGCGCACAGCGCCAGATGCGTAAACAACAACAGCGAAGAAAGCACTAATGAGCAAGACGAAAAGCAAAGGAACGATCTCCAAAGGCATAGACCCGCTGCTGCTGTGGCTGTACCTTATCCTGGTGGCCATCGGCATCACCGCCATCTTCGGCGTTACCTACCGCGAAGGCGACCCGGTCGTGTCGTCGTTCTTCGGGTTCAAAACCGACTACAGCAAGCAATTGTATTTCTTCGGGATCGCGATGATACTGGGCGTGTTCATCCTGCTCACCGACTCGAAGTTCTTCACCGCCACGGCCAACCTGTGGTATGCCGGAGGCATCGGGTTGCTGCTGCTCGTCTTTCCCTTCCACTCCAATGTAAAGGGCACCGAGTCGATCATACGCTTCGGGGGCTTCCAGTTTCAGCCCGCAGAATTCTGTAAGGTTTGCGTGTGCCTCGCGCTGGCGAAATACTTCTCGCAGGTGGACCTCAACTTCCAGCGGACGCGCTCGCAGCTTATCGCCGCGGCGATCGCCCTGTTGCCGGCGCTGATGTCGATCCTGCAGCACGAAACCGGGCTGGCGCTTGTTTACTTTTCCTTCTTCATCGTGATGTACCGCGAGGGCCTGCCGGCGACCATCCTGGTGGTGGGCTTTTCGTTTGCCGTGCTCGTAGTGGCCACGTTGCTGCTTGAGAAAAACACGCTGGCCATCATCCTGATTGCCATCACCGCGCTGGTGATTTACATCCTGCGCCGCCAGGTGCGCCGCGACCGCGGACTGATGATCAAGATCGCGCTCGTAGGCCTGCTGTGCGTCGGCATCCAGCGCTTTGCCGTTCCCTTTATCTTCAAGCATGTGCTCCAGGCCCACCAGGTGGAGCGCATCTTCAGCACCATTGGCCGCGACCTCCCCGAGGAATACAAGCGGCCCGTTGCAGCGGTCGAAGGCGTTGCGCCGAAGAAGAAAGACGTCGACTACAACGTGAAGCAGTCGAAGATCGCGATCGGCTCCGGCGGATTGCTGGGCAAAGGCCTCCTCCGCGGTACACAAACCCGCTTCGACTTCGTGCCCGAGCAGCGCACCGACTTTATCTTCTGCACCATCGGCGAAGGCTTTGGCTTTGCCGGCACGCTCACGCTGCTGGCCATTTACCTGCTGCTCCTGTTTCGCATCGTCGCCGTGGCCGAGCGGCAGCGGAGCACCTTCAGCCGCGTATATGCCTACGGCGTGGCCTCCGTGTTCTTCTTTCACATCGTGGTCAACGTTTGCATGACGGTGGGCCTCGCTCCCGTGATCGGCATCCCGCTGCCCTTTATCTCCTACGGCGGCACGGCGCTTATCACGTTCACGCTGCTGCTGTTCATCCTGATCCGCCTCGATGCCGACCGGCAGATGGTGCTGCGCTGAGGAGAGAGATTACTTGAGTAATTGAGTACATGATTACTTGAATACTTGAGGGAAGGTGAATGATGAAATAAGACCTGAAACTCACCTCTCCAATCAAGTACTCATGTATTCAAGTAATCTAGTATTCACCCTCATAACTTTGCCCTATGTTGATTTTCCCTCTCTCCGAAGGTTCTTTCACTATCGACCGTACGAAGCAGTTCGTTCCCTTCGACGAGGAGAAGGACATTCTTAACGACCGACCCATCGGCTCGCTGCTTGTAGAAATACAACCCTTTCTCGTTCAGACCTCGAAAGACCTGCTGCTCCTCGACTGCGGCCTTGGGTTTTCTGTTGACGGTGAATTGCAGCTTCATAAGAACATCAAGAACGCCGGCTTCCACCCGCAGCAGGTAACGAAAGTGCTGATGAGCCACCTGCATAAAGACCACGCGGGCGGTGTAGCCTTCGGCCCCGACAATGGCTGGCTCAGCCTTCCCAACGCGACGTACTACGTGCAGCAACGCGAGCTCGAATTTGCCCTCTCTAAAGACAATCCCTCCTACATCCAGGAAGACCTCGAAGCCCTGCGCGACAGCCCGCAGGTCGAGCTGCTCACGCAGGACGAAGGCAACATCGACGGCTATATCAGCTACCGCCACACAGGCGCGCACTCTCCTCATCACCAGGCATTCTGGATCCGCGAGGACGGCGAAACGATCTTCTTCGGCGGCGACGTTGCCCCACAGCTCCAGCAGATGAAGATCCGCTACAAGACGAAGTACGACTTCGATCCCGCGCTCGCCACCGAGCTGCGCCAGCAATGGTGGGAACAGGGCAACAACGAAGGCTGGACCTTTTTGTTTTACCACGACATCAAGACGCCCACGTACCGGCGCGCCTAGAGAAAGAACGCGGATTTTTATGAGCATTACGATTAGCGCAGATATACTTGCCTGCGTCAGCAATATCATAGTAAATCATAATGATCTGCGTGTGCCGCCAGCGGCACCTGCGTTCTTTCTCTCCGTCCGGCGGCTATCTTTAACGGGATGAAGATCATCAACCGAACCGTCCTGCTGCTGTCGCTCGTTTCGATGTTTGCCGACGTGGCGAGCGAGATGCTCTACCCCGTGATCCCGGTGTACCTGCGCGGGATCGGCTTCTCGGTGTTTGCCATCGGTGTGCTCGAAGGAGTCGCGGGCTTTACGGCCGGCCTTACCAAGGGCTACTTCGGCAAGTGGAGCGATGAGATCGGGCGACGCCTTCCCTTTGTACGTGGCGGCTATTTCCTGAGCGCGATCTCAAAGCCGATGATGGGCTTTTTTGTGCTGCCGCTGTGGGTCTTCTTCGTGCGCTGCGTCGACCGCCTCGGCAAGGGCCTGCGCACGGCCCCGCGCGACGCGCTCTTGGCGCAAAACGCCAGGCCCGGCACCAAGGCCCGCGTGTTCGGCTTTCACCGCTCGCTCGATACACTCGGTGCCGCCATCGGCCCCTGCCTCGCGCTCGTGCTGCTGTGGCGCTGGCCGGGGCATTACCAGCTTCTCTTCTGGCTCGCCTTTATACCCGGGCTCATATCCGTTGCCCTTGTATACTTCCTGCGCGAGCAACGCAGCAACCAGGCAACGCTCCGCAAGGGCGGCTTCTTCTCGTTTTTCAATTACTGGAAGATCGCAAAGCCCGAATACCGGCGCATTGTTCCGGCGCTGCTGTTCTTCATGCTGTTCAACAGCTCCGACGTATTTCTACTGCTCAAAACCCGCGAGGTTAGCGGCTCCGATACCACCACGATCACTGCCTACATCTTTTACAACATGGTGTTTGCCGGCGCCTCCTACCCGCTCGGCATCCTCGCCGACCGCATCGGCAAACGCAGCGTGCTCGCGGGCGGCCTGCTGCTGTTCGCGCTTGTCTACAGCCTCTTTGCCCTCGTGCAGGACTCGATCTCCATCCTTTTCCTGGGCTTCCTGCTGTATGGCATCTACGCGGCATCCACCGAGGGGGTGGCCAAGGCCTGGATCGCCTCCCTCGCCCCGACCGATACCGGCACCGCCATCGGGCTCTATACCTCGGGCGAGAGCCTCTGCACCCTTCTCGCCTCCGTACTGACGGGTTTCCTCTGGACGCGTTTTAGCCCTTTTTTAGCATTCGGCGCAACCGTTTTGGCAACGTTATTGGTATTAGGTTACCTGTTGATTATCAAGACAAAGGAAAAGTAGACAGGCTTCTGGCATGGAAATGGCTTTGATTCAAACAGCAAACAACTAACCTACTGATAGTCTAAGTTGTTCTTCGCTAACCTATGCATGAACACAAGGGCGATGATTTTTCATCGCCCTTATTTTTTTGTATCTTCCTTCCATGCGGGTACCACCCTTGCCAGCCTGGAAACACCGGCCCGCGCTGCGTCTTCTACTGCCTTTCGCAGCGGGCATACTTCTGCAGTGGTATGCAGCCCTGCCCCTATGGGCGGACGCCGGCACCTTGGTCGTTGCACTGCTTTTCCTCCTCCTCTTTCGCTTCATACCGCTACGACAGCGCTTCCGATGGCAGTCGTTGCAAGGCCTTGCGCTTCATGCCATGCTGATCGCGATCGGCGCGCTCGCCTGCTACCGCGCCGACGTGCGCAACGATGCCGCATGGGTCGGGCACGGAGGCAGAGGCAACGCCTTTATTGCCGAGATAAGGGGCGAGGTGGTTGCGAAAGCCAATAGCTGGAAAGCAGAAGCAAAGCTGCGCTACTGCTTTCGAAACGGGCGCTGGGAAGAGGTACATGGGGGCGCTGTCCTGTACTTCCGGAAAGACGGCAGCCCCGCGCCCCGGCCCGGTGATCGCATCCAGGCAACGGCCGCACTCCAGGAGATCCGCAACAGCGGCAACCCCGGCTCTTTCGACTACCAGCGCTGGAGCCTCTTCCAGGGCATCACGCACCAGGCGTACCTGCAGCAGTACCAGCTGTTGCCGGGCCGCGCCGTACAGCCACTGCAAACCCTTCTCGGCACAACGCGTGGCTGGGTGCTTCGCTGCCTCCGGCGCTACCTGCCCGACAGCAAGGCGCAGGGGCTTGCCGAGGCCCTGCTCATTGGCTACAAGAATGACCTCGACAAAGAGCTCAATAATACCTACGCGCGCACCGGCGTTGTACACATCATCGCCATCTCGGGTATGCACCTCGCGCTGGTGTACGTGCTGCTCCTCGGTGTTACGATTCCGTTGTCGGCCCCGCGCCGGCGCCTGCTCCGCCTGGTAGTAGTACTGGGCGGACTCTGGGCTTTCAGCCTGCTGGCGGGCGGCGGCCCTTCCGTGCTCCGCTCGGCACTGATGTTCAGCCTGCTGGCCATCGGCGGCCTCATCGGGCGGAAAGGAGATGCGCTCAACAGCCTTCTCCTCGCCGCGCTCCTGCTGCTGGTCATCGATCCGTTCTGGCTGTGGGATGTGGGTTTCCAGCTCTCCTTCACGGCCGTCGGTGGGATCATCCTTTTCTACCGGCCGATCTACCAGCGCTACAGCACCCACAACAAGCTGCTCGATGCCGTATGGAAAGGCGCCGCCGTTTCGCTCGCGGCACAGGTGCTGACCACGCCGCTGAGCCTTTACCAGTTTCACCAGTTCCCGCTTCTTTTTCTTCTCGCCAACCTCGTGGCCGTTCCGCTCTCCGGTATCATCGTGTACGGGTTGATCGCCGTTTGCGCGCTGAGCTTCTGGCCGGCTGCAGCGGCGCTTGCCGGCAGCATCTGCACGCTGCTGATCCGCGCCCTCAATGGCTGGATCGAGCGCATCGATGCGCTGCCTTTCGGACTGTGGGACGGGCTTTCCATAACCGCACTGCAGGCCCTTCTGCTTTATGGATTGATCGGAACCGTGGCCTGGGCACTGCTGCGGCAACGACCGCGGCTGCTGCGTGCCTCGCTGGGCTGCGGGCTGCTCGTCCTCGGATTGCGTGCCTGGTCGTTCTTCGACGCGGGGCGCCAGGAACGGCTGCTCGTGTACCAGGTGCCGCACCTGTCGGCCATCGAGCTGCAGCAGGGCCGACGGTTCTATTACCGTGGTGATGAAGCGCCGCTGACCAGCGCGGCGCTGTACAATTTCCACCTGAAGCCCGCCCATACGCTGGCAAGAAGCAGGGGCGAGGCGGGGGCGCTGCCGGGGCTCTTTCGCTTCGGTGGCCGCACGGTGGCACTCGTGAGCGGCCCGGCGCGGCCTGCCATCCCTATCGACCTGCTCATCGTATCGAAAGGAGCCCGCGCGGGGGAAGTATCGCTGGAAGGCTGCGGCGTAGCCACCGTGGTGCTGGATGCCTCCGTATCGCGTGGCGAAGCCCGGCGCTGGAAGACGCGCTGCGCGGAACTGCACCTTGCCTGTCACGATGTGTCGGAGCAGGGCGCATTCGTGCTCGGGCGGTGACGGTCAGCCAGTTACTTATGACCGAAAAATATATCAAACGACGGCCTCCCGACTTCAGGGGTACCTGCGCTACTTTTGGCGCGCCCAACCACGCAACTTATGGAAAAGAAGATCGCCTCCGCCCTCATCTCGGTATTTTACAAAGATGGCCTGGAGCCGCTCGTGCGGCAGCTGCACGCGCAGGGCTGCACCCTTTATTCCACCGGCGGCACGCAGCAATTCATCGAAGGCCTCGGGCTTCCCGTAGTGTCGGTTGAGCAGCTCACCTCGTACCCGTCGATCCTCGGCGGCCGCGTGAAAACCCTGCACCCACTGGTATTCGGAGGAATCCTCGGCCGTCGGAATGTCGACAGCGACCGCGCCGAAATGGCCCAGTACGGCATCCCCGAGCTCGACCTCGTGGTGGTGGACCTGTATCCCTTCGAGGAAACCGTGAAGCAAACGAGCGAGGAAGCGCTTATCATCGAAAAGGTCGACATCGGTGGGCCGTCGATGATCCGCGCGGCAGCCAAGAACTTCCGCGACGTGGCGGTGCTTGCTTCCAAAGACGACTATGCCGGGCTCGTGGAGCAGCTGCGGGCACAAGGCGGCGCGCTCACGCTGGAGCAACGCAAGGCCTACGCGGCAAAAGCCTTCCGCATCGTGGCCGGCTACGACATCGCGATCTCCAACTACTTCAACAGCGAGGACCCGATCAATACTACCGCCGGCGGCACGGGTACTCCTTTGCGCTACGGCGAGAACCCGCACCAGCAGGCCACCTTCTACGGCGACCTGGGCGCCGTGTTCACACAGCTGCACGGCAAAGAGCTGTCCTACAACAACCTCGTTGATGTGGATGCGGCCGTGGAATTGATCCGCGAATTCGGCGGCGGCGGGACTGATGTTGTGTTCGCCATCATCAAGCACACCAACGTTTGCGGTGTGGCACAGCGCCCCGACGTCTTCTCCGCCTGGACCTATGCCCATGCCGGCGATCCCGAAAGCGCCTTTGGCGGCGTGCTCGTATGCAATGCCCCGATCGACCGGGCGACGGCCGGTGCCATCAACGAGATCTTCTTCGAAGTACTCATCGCACCCGCGTTCGACGCCGATGCGCTGGAGCTGCTGCAGTCGAAGAAGAACCGCATCCTGCTGCAGCTGAAAGAAGCGCCACTGCCGCAGCGCCAGTTCAAAAGCGTGCTCAACGGAACGCTCACGCAGCAGAAAGACGCCGGCAACTTTGAAAAATGGGAGGAAGCGGGCGGCCGTAGTTCTACGGATGCCGAGCGCGCCGATCTTGAATTCGCCAACATCATCTGCAAGCACCTTAAGAGCAATGCCATCGCGCTGGTGAAAGACCGGCAGCTGATCGGCAAGGGCTGCGGGCAAACCAGCCGCATCGACGCCCTCCGGCAGGCCATCGCCAAAGCCCGCCAGTTCAACTTCACCCTCGACGGTGCTGTGCTGGCCTCCGACGCCTTCTTCCCCTTCAACGATTGCGTGCAGCTGGGCTACGAGGCCGGCATCCAGGCCTTTATCCAGCCCGGCGGCTCCATCCGCGACAAAGACAGCATCGCCTATTGCCAGGAGAAGGGGCTCGTGCTGGTGATGACGGGGCAGCGGCATTTCAAGCATTAGGCCCGCAAGCGGGCGGAGAGAAGGAACGAGGATTTATTATGATTGTTGAGATTGACGCGGATTTTCTTCTGGGTGCGTCAGCAAATCATAATGAATCATAATAATCTGCGTATCCACCGCAGGTGGATCTGCGTTCTTTCTCGCCGCCGCGGATCGCGAATTCCCGATTGCCGATTCACGAGTACAGATGTCGTCCCATTCTCCCCAAACTGTTCCGTCGCGGTCTCGTTTGCGGTTGCGACCTTTGTGCCCGACATGGAAAAACACCCCACCTACGATTCCTTTACGCCCGCCGACCCGCAGACGACGCAGGAGCTCGCCTGGTGGCACCCGGCGCGGCTCGATCCTTTCCAGCTGCGCAAGCGCGGACGGCGCTTCAAGGCGCTCTTTGCGCTGGCGCTCATCTGCTTCTTCTGGGGCACCACCTGGATCGCGGCACGACAGGGTGTGAAGTATATGCCGGCCCTGCAGATGGCAGGCCTGCGGCAGCTGTTTGCCGGACTTTGCCTCGTAGGCTACTTCATCGTGAAACGCGCTCCCTGGCCCACCAAAGCGCAGTGGCGCACTATCGCCATGCTCGGCTTCCTGAACTTCTTTTTAAGCAATGCCCTGTCGACCTGGGGCGTACGTTTTATACCGGGCGGCCTCGGCGCCATCATCGGTGCCATCTACCCGATCTGGCTCGTGCTCATCGGGCTCGCCACACGCAGCGCGCGACTGACGCTTCAAACAGGCCTCGGCATGCTGCTTGGCTTTGGCGGCATCTGCATCATTTTCTACGAGCACCTGCACGAGCTCGTCAACCCCGCCTTCCGCTTCGGCATCCTACTATCGGTGGCATCCACCTGGAGCTGGGCCTTCGGCACGCTGTACACCAAGAAGCACGCGGCGAACTTCAACCCCTATTTCAGCTTCGGGCTGCAACTCGTGTTGTCGGGCACCGTGCTGCTGGGCGGCATGCAGGCAACGGGCAACAGCATCCCGCTGGCCGATATTCCCTGGCAATCCTGGACAGCCATCTGGTACCTCGTGTTTTTCGGATCGGTGATCACGTTTGCAGCCTTTATCTACGCCCTGCAAAACCTGCCGACAACACAGGTAAGCCTGTATGCCTACATCAACCCCGTAGTGGCGGTGCTGCTCGGCGCGCTGCTGATCGGCGAGCCGCTGTCGCTGTTTATCGGTGCAGGAACGCTGGTCACGCTCTACGGCGTGTTCCTGGTCAACCGCTCGATCAGCCGGCCGAAGTGATCGTCTCGACGAACAGCTTGTAATAGCGTGCCCAGTTGGCAAACTCGGGCGAGCTTCCCAGCAGCGTGTTGTGCCAGATGCTGATCAAATTGCCGCCCCAGCGGTTTACTTCGTCTTCGTAGGCAAACAACTCACGCTCCATATCGTCGGCGCTTTTCCGCTCCTCGTAATAAGAGTTGGCATCCATAAAACAAAAGGGATGCAGGCGCAGGACCGTCTGCTCCTCGCGCTCAAGGTCGTACCAGTAAAAGGGCACGGCAACGGAAGCGCGGAAACCGTTGATCGATCCATAGCCCATCGAATATTCGTCACGTATGCCCGCTTCGATCAGGCGTCTGTAGGTGTCGGGGAGCGTGAGGCGGATGTAGTGTTGCCGCGAGGCCGTCACGGGGCGCTGCAACACGTCTTCCAGCGATCTTTTTTCTTCAGCAAGTAATGAAGGATCATCGCCGCTGGCCCAGGACGGGTGCAGGCCTATGACACCTTTGGCCGACAGCCGTTGCAGCAGTGCCGCCATCGCCGGATGCCCCGGTGCAATGTTCTTATCGTAGGCATTGCGCCGGTTGCCCGCATGAATGAAATAAAGCGGTTGAAGCCCGGTACGCTCGTGAAGCTCGTCGAGGAAATCGTAGCAATCAAACGGATCGCGGGCGCCGCGGAAGAGCACCGACAGACGCTCGCGGGCCTTGCCGTCGCGGGACAGCAGCGAGCGGAGCAGGCCGCCCGCATTGCGCGCAAAGCCCTTGTGGCGGTAGCTCCAGGCCATGTCGATATCGTAGGTGGGCACAAAGCGAAAGGGCGGCAGCAGCGCCTCTCCAAATAAACGCTCGGAGAAGAAAGCCAGCCATTCGTGGATCAGCGGCCGGTCGAGGAAGCCACCCCGCGCGGCGATGCTTGCGCGGTAGTCGTAGCGGCCATAGCTGTCCGTCGGCCGCTCCCCCCATTCTTCGTACCGCGACAGCAGGTAAAAGACCGCCGAGAAGAGGTCGAATCGGAAAGGGCTGTCGTTAGGAAAAAGAACCGGAAATCCTGCTTCGTGCTGCGCGATTTGCGGCTCAACCCCTTGCGACACGCCGCGTTCGTCCAGCAAGCCCGCGGGCTCGATGGTCACGCGCGCCCCGCCCGCCTTCCCATACACCACATCGGCGTCCGAAGGATCGTCCGTGCGCACAAATTCCCGCCCGAAAAACTCCGACAGAAAGTGCAGCACGTATGCCATGCGGGGCGAAGGGCTGGATGCGAACACGCGAACGGTCATCGGGCGAAAGGTACGAATCGGGATTCGTCAATCGTGAATCGTGCGTGGCTGCCCGAATTCAGTGAGATCCCGATGCACACAAGAAAGCCGCTGTACTCCAGCGGCCTCTTTCGCTATTCGTTATTCGATATTCGATATTCGTTATTCGATATTCGATATTCATTTGCCCTGCCGCTCCGCCCACTGCTGGCTAAAGCTCTTGGCCGGAAACTGGAGCGGGCTGCGGTGCTTCGTCCATTCCTTGACAAACGTATTCACCACCCAGCCCTTCACGCGGCCCGAGGCCATGTTCATCAGCGGGCGCTTCAGCATGGCCATCTTCCAGAACTTCCAGGCGGTGCGCTCGGCGAAGGACGAATTTCCCTCCTCAACGGCTTCGGCGCGGTTCTCGAGCAGCAGCTCGTGCAGGTTGATCTTGACGGCGCACACCTCGGTACAGTTGCCGCACAGCGAAGAGGCATAACTAAGGTGCTTGTACTCGCCGAGGTCTTTGAGGTGTGGCGTGATCACCGAGCCGATGGGACCGCTGTAGGTGGTACCGTAGGCATGGCCGCCGATGTTCTTGTATACGGGGCAGGCGTTGAGGCAGGCGCCGCAGCGGATGCAGTACAGGCTCTCGCGGGTCTTCGGGTTTTTCAGGAGGTTGGTGCGGCCGTTGTCGAGCAGGATCACGTACATCTCGTCGGGGCCGTCCTCTTCATCGCTGCGGCGCGGACCGCTGATGATGGAGTTGTATACGGTGAGGCGCTGCCCGGTACCGTAGGTAGACAGCAGCGGCCAGAAGAGCGCCAGGTCGTTGATCGAGGGAAGCACCTTTTCGATGCCCACGATGGCGATATGCGTTTTGGGCCAGGCACAGGACAGGCGGCCGTTTCCTTCGTTTTCGGTAACGGCGATGGAGCCCGTATCGGCAAGGAGGAAATTGGCTCCCGTGATGCCGACTTCGGCCTCGCGGTATTTTTCGCGGAGCTTCTCGCGGGCTACCTGCGTGAGCTCTTGCGGCGTGAGGTGCGGCGGTGTGCCGAGCTTGTCTGCAAAGAGCTTCGCAACGTCTTCCTTGCTCTTGTGCATCGCCGGTGTTACAATATGGTAGGGCGGCTCATCGTCGAGTTGCTGGATGTATTCGCCCAGGTCGGTCTCGATCGACTCGATGCCGTTCTTCACGAGAAATTTATTGAGGTGCAGCTCCTCGGTCACCATGCTCTTGCTCTTGACGATGGAGCGGCAGCTTTTTTCGCGGCAGATCCTGAGGATAAGCTCGTTGGCTTCGTCGGCGGTTTCGGCCCAGAGAACCTTGCAGCCGTTGCGCGTAGCGGCAGCCTCGAAGTTTTCGAGGGTCTTGTCGAGCTCCTCGATGGCGCGCCACTTGGCGTTCTTGGCGCGCTCGCGGGCGAGGTGCACATTGGTGAACTGCTGCTTGCCCGCGGGCACCACGGCATTGTACCGCGCGATATTGAAGTTGATCTTCCGGCGGTGTTCTTTATCGGCCGCCTTGATGGTGCTTTTGGCCTGGAAGGTGGTTGCTTGTTCGGACATTAGCGGGTTTTGGCGTCGAAGTGAGCGATGGCAATCTGGTGGAGGGTCTCGTAGAATTCTTTTCCGAAGCGGCGCTCGATGGGCTCCTGGAGAAACTGGTACACGGGCATCTTGGCTTTCTTGCCGAGGGCGCAGGCGGGGTTGCAGAGCGTTTCGCGCGGCTCGTAGTTGACCATCGTGTAGGTCTTGCCTTCGTTGATACGGATCGGGAAGAGGTGGCAGGAGATCGGCTTTTTCCACTCCAGCTTTCCTTCGAGGTAGGCCGCTTCGATACCGCACTTGATGATGCTCTGCTCGTCGCGGAAGCCGTAGGCGCAGAGGTTGCCGTCGATGGTCGGTGTTACCCAGCCAAACTCGCGGTCATACACGTAGCGGCCCTGGCGCTTCAGCTCTTCCTTCCCCTCGGGGGTCAGGTAGCTCTCAAAATCGCTGTAGTGCCGGTCGAGCAGGGCCTTTTCCTCCTCGGTCAGCGGCGCGCCGGCGTCGCCGTCTTCACAGCAGCCGCCCTTGCATTTGGCGAGGTCGCAGATAAACTTGGCTTCCACCACGTCGTCGCTCACCAGGATATTATCGATCGCTATCAAATCAGGAATTTTTGCAAAGTTAGTGAATGAGGGCGGCAAGCAGCGGAAGAGAAAGAACGCAGATCTTTTATGATTGTTAAGATGGACGCTGCTTTTTACGCTCATTACCATCGACGCAACGCCTTTGTTTGCTCCCACTTGCAGCGACCTTTCCGTCGGTATGGCTAACTACAACACCCCAGAACCTTCAGAACCGTCAAAACCCTTCTCTCAGCGCCACTGCAGCGTGTTGATGAGGTGCTCCACATCCTTCCGCAGAAAGTCATTCACGGGTTTCAGCGAGTCTTCGTTGGGTGTGGTGGCGAAGTAGAGGGCGCCGCGGAGAAAATGCTTCGTGCTGTCGGTGACGAAGAACTGCGTGGCCGTGGCGGTGTTGCCCCGCAACGAGATGAATACCCCCTCGATACCGTTGGGGGTGGTAAAGGGCTTACGGTCGATGGCGGAGGCCTTGTAGGTGTGCTGTTTGTAGCTCATCTCGTAGGCATCGGCGATGAGCGAGTCGAACTTGTTGCGGCGACCGATCTCCTTGTAGGAGATGTGGATGCGCCCGCCGAACTGCGGGAAGTCGATGTTGATCCAGTACGGGTTCTCGGCCCTGTCTTCGAAGAAGAGCGAATCCTGCAACACCTCGCCGTATACGGGATATTCGAAGGTGTAGGGGTAGCCCGGCCGGTCGAAGCGGCGGTATTCCTTCTTCGGCAGCGCGATGCGGAAGTACCCGCGCGGCTTCACGGTGTAGTCGCTGTTGCAGGCGACGAGGGAGAGCAGGGTCAGTAGGGAAATGAGGATGCGGTTCATCGACAGTGTTTCATTGGCAAGATACGGACTCGTGAATCGTCAATCGTCAATCGTGAAACCGCAATGCGCGGTAAAAAGAAAACGAAAGCTTAAAGCTCGTTTTTTTTGTAAAACGCTGCTGTTTGATGACGCCGGCAAAGCTTCAGGAATGGTGTCTGCGTTCACGATTGACGATTCACGATTGACGAGCCCTATTGCCGGTCGATCGTCACCTTCACACTGGTGATGCGGTTGCGGCTGATCTCGAGCACAGTGAAGAGGAAGTCGCCGGCGCGAACGGTGCTGTTGATCTCCGGGAAAGCCCCGGCAATCTCGAGCACGAGGCCGCCTACCGAGTCGCTTTCGCCTTTTACCGGGTCGAAGGTGTCGAGTGGGAGACGCATGTAGCGGCACATGTCGTGGAGCATCATCTTCGCATCCACGATCCAGGTGTTCTCGTCCACGGCCCGCACGCTTGTTTCTTCTTCATCGAACTCGTCGCGGATATCGCCGATAATTTCTTCCAGGATGTCTTCCATCGTTACGATCCCCGAGGTGCCGCCGAACTCATCGACCACGATGGCGAAGTGAATGCGGCGCGCTTGGAATTCTTTCAGCAGGTCTTTAATGAGCTTGCTCTCGGGTACAAAGTAGGGCGGGCGGATCAGCACATGCCAGTCGAAGTCGCCATCCTGCTTCAGGTGGGCCAGCAGGTCTTTCGTGTTGATGATGCCCACGATGCTGTCCAGGTTTGTCTGGTACACCGGCAGCCGCGAGTAGTGCAGTTCTTCCACGCGGCGCACCACGTCGTGGAATGGCAGCGTATGGTCGAGCCCGTTCACTTCCATCCGGAACTTCATGATCTGCCGCACCGTGATGTTGCCGAATTTGACGATTCCCTTCAGGATATTCTTTTCCTCGATGGTCGTCTCGTTGGCGTTGACGTCGATGGCCTCGTCGAGCTCGCGCATGGAGGCGCTTTGCCGCTCGTTGACACCGGAGCGCTGGTTGATGTTGTCGGCGATGCCCACCATCTGCAGCGATACGCGCCGCAGCAGCAGGTGCAGGGCTTCCACCACGGCGGCCGCGCCATAGGCAAAGCGCAGGTTGTTTTGCGTGGCCCACACCTTGGGCAGGATCTTGCCGATCAGCACGAGCACGAAGGCGATCGAGATGATCTTGATGCCCCACTGGAGCCATACAGGGCGCAGCGGGTCGAGCGGCGCGGTAAGCAGGTAGTTGGCCAGGATGATGATGCTGATATTGAAGAAGGTGCCGGCGATGAGCAGCGAGGTGTACACGGCCTTGCGCTCCTCGAGCAGGCTGATAATGCGGCGCGCGGCATCATGCTGCTTGGTGCGGAGGTTATTGAGCTCGCGGGTGTGCAGGGTAAACAGGGCCACCTCGGAACCCGAAATGATGAAGCTGAGCAGGAGCAGAACGATCAGCAGTATGACCAGGAAAACGGCGCTTTGCGGGATGGCCAGCAGCGTAAAGGCAGATACTTCGAGCAGTGTAGGTGCCGGGAGGTAATCCAAGACAAAGGTTTTGGTGAAAAATCGGCACCGCCGGGGCGGCACGTTTTGAAAGCTACAAAAATACCCGGAAAAACAGTTTTGAAAGGTTTTGGGAAGGTTTTGAGAAGGTTTTGAAGGTTTTGGAGGTTCTGAGGATTCTGGAAGTTGGGACGCCAGAAACTTCATTGCGAGCCGGCCGGCCGACGGGAGCCTAAGTTGCGGTTAGCACACACAGGAGGGCAAGGGCTCTTTTTCCCAAACCTTAAGAACCCTAAAACCATACGAACCTTAAGAACCTTTTCAGAAGGAAAGATCCTCATCATCCCCCACGCCATGATGCGGGGCGCCGCCGATGGGATCGATGCCGCTTTCGCCGCTGTAGCCCGGTCCGCCATGACCGTTGCCCTCGCTGCGCTTGTCGAGCATTATGAGGTTGTCGCCCACCACCTCGGTGGCGAACTTGCGGTTGTTGTCCTTGTCTTCCCAGCTGCGGGTGCGGAGACGCCCCTCGATGTACACGAGCGAGCCTTTGTGCAGGTACTTCTGCGCCAGCTCGGCGAGGCCGCGCCAGAGCACCACGGTATGCCATTCGGTTTGCGACACGAGCTTGCCCGATCTGTCTTTGAACGTTTCGGTGGTGGCGAGCGGGAACTTGGCTACGGCTATGTTCCCCTCCAGAAACTGGATATCAGGATCCTTGCCCAGATTGCCGATCAACATCACGCGGTTTACACCTCGCATACGGGACTGTTTTCAATGATTAATGGTTATCGCTTTCGATCAATACCTGCCTGTCTGAAAACAATCAAATTTGTTGCCAGTACCCTTCTACAGGTTTTTCCGGAGGAAGTCGCCGATGGTTTTCGGGTAGGCGTGGCGCTCGAGCCCGGCTGCGGGCACCCAGTGGAAGCCCGGCAATTCAGGGCGGCGGTTGAGCTCGAGCTGCAAAAAGGTAAAACGGATGTGCTGGTGCGACAGCCGCTGGCTGGCCTGTGCCGCCGCGCTGATGATGCTATAGTCGTTATCGGTAAGCCCGTACTCGCTGTGAAGGGTCTCAAGAAGCTCCGGCTTGCCCAGCGCCCCGCCGGCCTCGATGAGCAGCGGCTCCCAGAGCCCCTGCCAGATGTCTTTCGCGCCCCGCTCGTGCAGGGCCACGTCGCTGCCGTGCTGCAACAGCACGTAGTGGAAGTAACGGTCGCGCAAGGACGCCTTTTTTGCTTTCACCGGCAGCTCGGTCTGGCGGCCATGGCTATAGGCGCCGCAGTGGGTCTTGTAAAAGCAGCGCGCACACTCGGGCAGCGGCTTGCAGAGCGTGGCGCCGAAGTCCATGAGCGCCTGGTTGTATTCGGCTGCCTGTCCTTCGGGGAGAAGCTCCTGGGCTTTCTGTGCAAACCACTTCTTCCCTTCCGTGCTATCGATGGGCAGGTCGCAGTCGAAGATGCGCGCCAGCACGCGGTATACGTTGCCGTCGACCACGGCATGGGGCAGGTTGTAGGCAAAGGAGGCGATGGCCGCCGCGGTGTAGGGACCGACGCCTTTGAGCGACTGTATTTCTACAAGTGTGCGCGGGAACTCTCCGCCGAGCTCGCCGGCAACGCGCTGCGCCGTCGCCATGAGGTTGCGGGCGCGGCTGTAGTAGCCGAGGCCTTCCCAGAGCTTGAAGACATCGGCCTCGGCTGCGCGGGCCAGGTCGGCGACGGTAGGATAGGTGTCCACGAAGCGCTCGTAGTAGGCGCGGCCCTGCTCCACGCGCGTTTGCTGGAGGATGACCTCGCTGAGCCAGATGCGGTACGGATCTTTTTCCCCCTTCCAGGGCATGGCCCGGTCGTTGTCGGTGGCGTTCCAGTGCAGGAGCGCGCGGGCAAAGCGCCCGGCCCCGCCCGCCGCTTTCGGTTTCCGCTCGGCCATAGCTGCTTGATTTTTTGTCAAAATAATTTATATTTACTTGACAATCACAGCTTTTAGTTTTAAATTGACGTTACAAACAGAACCGCTATGAGAAAGGCAGATTTAGTCAACCAGATTTCTGAAAAGACAGGGATCCCAAAGGTGGACGTACTGATGACGCTCGAGGAGATGTTCCGCGAGATCAAGCACTCGCTTTCCAAGGGGGAGAACATCTACATCCGCGGCTTTGGCTCCTTCATTACCAAGAAGCGGGCAGCCAAGATCGGGCGCAACATCAAGAAGAACGTGGCCGTGCATATCCCGGAGCATTTCATCCCGGCCTTCAAGCCCGCCAAAGAATTTGTGGCGGAGGTGAAGAAAACCACCGTCGTGGAATAACTTTGCGCCTTCCCGGCATTTGCCGGGACGTCTTTGATGAAAAAACAGCAATGGACCGTCCTGGGCTTCGCCGCCCTGCTGACGCTCGGCCTCTACATACTTACCCAATCCCAGATCTTCGGCTCCCATGCCGCCAAGGGTGATACCGGCAGCACCGTCCACAGCCCCGATGACGGCCACAACCACGCCGAAGCCCTCAGCACCGATACCCTTCTTGCCCGTGCGCGGCAGCAGCTCACGCCGGAGCGACGCAGCCGCCTCGACCTGCTCGAGCACAGCATCTCGCGGGGCGATGTGCAGGCGCAGAAACTGCACCTTTATCATCAGCTCGCGGGCTTCTGGCGCGACACGGCGCGGCTCTTCGAGCCCTTTGCCTGGTACACGGCCGAAGCCGCCCGGTTGGAAAATTCAGAAAAATCCCTCACCTTTGCAGCCCATTTGTTCCTGAGCAGCCTGCGCGCGGAGGAAAATCCGGAGCTCCAGCAATGGAAAGCCCTCCAGGCAAAAGACCTGTTCGAACGCTCTTTGCAGATCAACCCGTCCAACGATTCCAGCCAGGTTGGCCTGGGCGCCACGATCCTTTTTGGCGGCCTCGGCTCGCCGATGGAAGGTGTCGGTAAGATCCGCTCGGTTGCCGAGCGCGACTCCACCAATGTGTATGCCCAGCAAACGCTTGGAGAGGCCGCCCTGCTTTCCGGGCAAACCGATCGCGCCCTCGGGCGTTTTGAAACGGTAGCCCGCCTGCAGCCCCGCGACCTCAATGCGCAGCTGCGCGCGGCCGACCTCAACGAACGCGCCGGCCACCGCGCCGAAGCCGCAGCCTGGTACCGCAAGTGCCTGCCGCTGCTGGAGCGCGCCGATCAACGCAAGGAAGTCGAAAGCCGGATAAAGGAACTGGAAAAAAAGTAACTAGTTAACCAAAATAATTAAACAATGCCCTGCGGTAAAAAAAGAAAGCGTCATAAGATCGCTACCCACAAGCGTAAAAAACGTCTGCGTAAAAATCGTCACAAGAAGCGTAAGTAAGCTTCGGTGACCCTCATAAACATGCCGGGAAAGCAGCTTGCCTGCCTTTCCCGGCATGTTATTTATCGATTGCTGATTGCTCTCCCGACGTCTCGGGACCGAAGCTTCGGCCCCTTTCCCGGGACGATACTCATACCGTTTGCCAATCGCCCTTATTGCCTTCTTCCGTTTAGATAAGGATCTGCAGCACCCGGCATCAGCGGCGCAATCAGCGTCAATTTCCCCTTTGCACCTAAAGCTGTAGTAATGTGAACAAAGAATTAATCATCAATGCTGCTCCGCATGGAGTGGACATTGCCTTGTTGGAAGACAAGAAGCTGGTAGAACTACACACCGAAAAGGTCGACGCGCGCTTTGCTGTTGGTGACCTGTACCTCGGCAAGGTCAAAAAGCTCATTCCCGGTCTCAATGCTGCCTTCGTAGATGTCGGCCACGAGAAGGACGCCTTCCTCCACTACACCGATCTCAGCCCCTACGCCCGCTCGCTTCTCAAATTCACCTCCGCCGCCATCGCCGACAAGTCGGCCGAAGGCATGGACTTCGCCTCCTTCCCCAATGAGCCCGAAATCGTCAAGACCGGAAAGATCTCCGAGGTCCTCAACGGCAAGCCCAACATCCTGGTGCAGATCCTCAAGGAGCCCATCGCCCAGAAGGGCCCGCGCCTTTCCTGCGAGATCTCCCTGCCGGGCCGCTTCGTGGTGATCACGCCCTTCAACGACATTGTAGCGGTATCCCGCAAGATCCACTCCTCCGAGGAGCGCAAGCGCCTCCAGCGGATCGTCGAATCGATCAAGCCGAAGAACTTCGGCGTCATCGTACGCACCGCCGCCGAAGGCAAGAACACCGCCGAGTTGCATGAAGACATTTCGGAGCTCGTAGCGACCTGGAAGACCATCCAGAAGAACCTGCGTGGCGCCACACCGCCCGCCAAGATCCTCAGCGAGCAGACAAAGACCACCTCGATGCTCCGCGACCTCCTCAGCGCCGACTTCAACAAAGTGGTGATCAACGAGAAGGGACTGTACCAGGAAACGAAGGCCTACATCCAGAAGATCGCGCCCGAAAAGGCCGACATCGTGACCTTCCACTCCAACGGCTCGTCGATCTTCGACACCTATGGCATCACCAAGCAGGTGAAATCCGGCTTCGGCAAGACCGTCAACCTGGAAAGCGGCGCCTACCTGATCATCGAGCACACCGAGGCACTGCACGTCATCGACGTCAACTCCGGCTATAAGAGCGTGAGCAACAACCAGGAGCAGAACGCCCTGGAGACGAACCTCGAGGCCGCCAAAGAAATTGCCCGCCAGCTGCGTCTTCGCGACATCGGCGGTATCATCGTGGTCGACTTCATCGACATGAAGCTTCCCGACAACAAGAAGAAGGTGATCGAGGCGATGGAGCAGCATATGGCCACCGACCGCGCCAAGCACGCCGTGCTGCCCATTTCGAAGTTTGGCCTGATGCAGATCACGCGCCAGCGGATGAAGCCAGAGATGAACATCAAGACCGAGGAAGTTTGCCCCACCTGCCAGGGTACCGGCAAGATCCAGAGCACGATGCTCATCGACGACGATATCGAGAAGAACCTCAACTACCTCATTACCCACAGCCACCGCGACCTGACGGTGGTAGTGGGCCCGATCCTCTACGCCTACCTCACCAAGGGCTTCTTCTGGAACTCGCGCGTGGCCAAGTGGAAGCGCAAGTTCGGCCAGAAGATCAACGTCCGCGAAGACTCGACGTACCACCTCACGGAGTACCATTTCTTTAATAAGGATGGCGAGGAGATCAAGATGTGATCTCGGATCTCTGATCTCGGATGTCTGATGTAACCGAAAGACAAACGGCTGAAGCTTCTCTTCAGCCGTTTGCATTATATCCGACATCCCACATCCGAGATCAGACATTTACTTACCTGCGGTCCCGGGATCCCATGAAGATGGAGATATACTGGAGGAGCATAACCACCGAAGCCAGTGCGGCGACCACGTAGGTCATTGCAGCCCAGGTAAGGGCGTTCTTGGCCTTCGGGTACTCATCGGCCGTGGCGACGTTGGTCTGGCCGAGCCAGGCAAGGGCACGGCGCGAGGCGTCGAACTCCACGGGCAGGGTGATCAGCGAGAAAATGACCGTCAGCGAGAAGAGCGCGATGCCGATGAGCAGCAGTGTTGAATTGCCCGAGGCCGCCAGCATGAGGCCCGCCAGCAGCACCCATTGAACGATGGTGGAGCTGAACTGTACGGCGGGTACCAGCCGGCTCCGGAGGCCCAGCCAGGGGTAGGCGGTAGCATGCTGCACGGCGTGGCCGGTTTCGTGGGCGGCAATGGCGGCGGCGGCTACCGTAGCCGAGTCGAATACGTCCGGGCTCAGGTTGATGGTACGGGAGGCCGGGTTGTAGTGGTCGGCCAGGAACCCTTCCACCGAAACCACCTTTACGTCCAAAATGCCGTTCTCGCGGAGCATCTTTTCCGCCACTTCCCGGCCTGTAAGCCGCGCCCGGAGCGGAATTTTGCTGTACGCCGCAAATCGGCTCTTCAGTATCCCCGACACCAGCATGCTGATCCCGAGGAAGAGCAGTGATAGGAGCATGATGGATGAGTTATGGTAGTAAAACATGGGGCGCGTTTGCCGGAAAGGGGGCAAAAGAAGCTCCAAAAGGCCTCTGCCGTACAGATGGTCGGGAAAATGGGTTTTTGCTAAATTTTTTGGCCAAAAAGGGGCCGATTTGTCGCTTTCTAACTGCCACTTTTACAGCCCGTTAGCGTTCCCGCATCGAAACTGCGCCGCTGTAAGTCGTTGATTTTCAAACGAAAAATGACCATTTGTCGCATGTATTCCCTTTCACAACGGCTTGCTAAAAGTTATACACAGGGTCAAAAAATAATTTTGTTATGTGCCCCCAATTTGTAATTTAGTGTCAGAATTTAATGGGTTAGTAAGTAAAGGGGTTGGTCGCAAGACTGACCCCTTTCTTCATTTTATTATAGCGGATCTCCTGATCCCGGATCTTGATTGCCGCGACAAAACAGAACCGCATTTCCCGACAAAATTTTCATAAGCAGATCGAAAAAAATACAAGCTGCTTCTAACCAGATCCGGGATCGGAAGATCCGCGATCAAAAGATTTTCAGAGCATGTCCAAAGTAAAGACCGCCTACTTCTGCCAGAACTGTGGTTATGAAAGCACCAAGTGGATCGGCAAGTGTCCCTCCTGCCAGCAATGGAACACCTTTGTAGAAGAACTCATTCAGAAGGACGACAAGAAAGCAAAGGGCAACGACTGGCAAGCCTACCATGAAGCGCCGACATCGTCGCGCAAGGTGCAGCCGCTGCATTCGGTGCAGACGCAGGCTACCGAGCGTGTGCTTACTGTTGATGCCGAACTGAACCGCGTGCTCGGTGGCGGCATTGTGCCGGGCTCCATCGTACTCGTTGCCGGCGAGCCGGGCATCGGCAAGTCAACGCTATTTCTGCAGATGGGATTGCAGCTGCAGGGAGTCACTGTCTTGTATATCTCCGGCGAGGAGAGCGAGCAGCAGGTGAAGATGCGCGCCGACCGTCTCGGTATGGCCAACGAGCACTTCTACCTCCTCACGGAGACAAGCACACAGGCCATCTTCAGCGAGATCAAGAAGCTCAAGCCCGAGCTGATTATCGTCGACTCCATCCAGACACTCGAGTCGCCCTTTATCGAGTCATCGCCCGGATCGGTGTCGCAGATCCGCGAATGCGCCGCCGAGTTCCAGCAGTTTGCCAAGGAAACCAACACGCCCGTGTTCCTCATCGGCCACATCACCAAGGAAGGCTCCATCGCCGGTCCGAAGATCCTCGAGCACATGGTCGATACGGTGCTGCAGTTCGAAGGCGACCGCCATTATGTATACCGCATACTCCGCACGCTGAAGAACCGCTTCGGCTCAACATCGGAGCTGGGCATCTACCAGATGAACGAGACGGGCATGGCGCCGGTGCGCAACCCGAGCGAGATCCTTATCACGCAGAAGGACGAGGCCCTCAGCGGCACCGCCATCGCGGCCACCATGGAAGGAGCGCGCCCCCTGCTCATCGAAGTGCAGGCGCTTGTGGCGCAGTCGGTATACGGCACCCCGCAGCGCACCGTCAGCGGCTTCGACCTGCGTCGCCTGCAGCTGCTGCTGGCCGTATTGGAAAAGCGCGGCGGCTTCCACTTCGGCGTGAAGGACGTCTTTCTCAACATGGCCGGCGGCCTCAAGGTCGACGACCCGTCGATCGACCTCGCCGTTCTTGTAGCGCTCCTGTCCTCTTACGAAGACGTGCCCGTGGGGCAGGACATCTGCTTTGCCGGCGAGGTGGGGCTGTCGGGTGAGATCCGCGCCGTGAACCGCATCGAGCAGCGCGTTGCCGAAGCGGAGAAGCTGGGCTTCTCGAAGATCATCGTATCGAAGTACAACCAGAAGGGATTGAATGCGAAGAAGCATGCGATCGAGGTAGTCCAGATGGGGCAGGTGGAGGAGGTGTATCGGTATTTGTTTCAGTAAGCGAGCTTCGGGATTCGTGAATCGTGAATCGTCAATCGTGAATGCACCGGATGATGGGAAAAGCAACAGTGCCGCTGGGGAAAAGCCCCCTGAAATCACGTTGAAAAACCCATGGCTCACTGATCGGGCGCCCATAGCTTCGGCTCAAAAACCATGTTTCTTGAACTGGACCACCAGAAGCTGGATATCTACAAGGCGGCGCGCGCTTTTGTACATGCCTGTTACCGACTCTCCAAGTCCTTTCCGCCCGACGAGAGATTTGCCATGTGCCAGCAATTACGGAGAGCCGCCTTATCAGTTCATCTGAACACGGCCGAAGGTGCCTCCCGTCGAACAGCGCCCGATCGCCGGAGATTTTATGAAATAGCCCGTGGCTCTGTCATTGAAATCGATGCCATCCTGGACATTGCTTCCGACCTGGGGTATTGCCGGAAAGAAGAACTCCCGGAGCTGGGGAGGCTGTTACTCCGATGCTTTCAGATGCTGACCAAACTAATAGGGAACGGCTGAACGTTTCGGAAAAGCATTCACGATTGACGATTCACGATTCACGACCACTGCTGCTCATGGGCATTCTGTACGACCTACGCGACGCGCTCCTCCACCTCGCCTACCCGCACCTCTGCGCCGGTTGCGGGAACGACGCCCTGCCCACCGACGTGCCGCTGTGCCTCCGCTGCCTGTCGGAGCTGCCGCGGACGGGCTTCGAGCGGTATGCGCACAACCCCGTTGATCGCCTCTTCTGGGGCCGGCTGCCGCTGCGGCAGGCAAGTGCCCAATTTTATTTCAGCAAAGACTCCATCATCCAGCGGCTCCTGCACCGCGTAAAGTACGGCGGCGGACAGGAGCTGGCGCAATACCTTGGCCGCCTCATGGGACGGCAGCTTGCCGACGCCCCGCGCTTTGCCGGCATCGACGCCCTCGTGCCCCTGCCCCTGCACCGGAGCCGCGAGAAGAAGCGGGGCTACAACCAGGCCGAGCTCCTGTGCCGCGGCATTACCGAAGCCTGGAACGTGCCCCTGTGGCCCGACGCGGCCCTGCGTCTCAGCGCGACCGAAACGCAAACCAAAATGGGCCGCCTCGCCCGCTGGCAAAACATGGAAGGCCGCTTCGCTCCCTCCGACCCGGCGCGTATCGAAGGCCGCCACCTGCTCCTCGTCGATGATGTCGTTACCACCGGCGCCACCCTTGAAGCCTGCGGGCGTGCCCTCCTCGCCGTCCCCGGCGTGACGCTCAGCATTGCCACCTTATGTATCGCCGCCGGGTAGTCTGCTACTTAAACGAGCACCCTGCAATTAGTTTAGCACCTTTCCGCATTAGCAGATTAGCACATTAGCAGACTAGCAGATTATTTATCTTTCCCCCATGAAACCCGCAGCCCTCCTGCTTTCGCTCCTGCTGCTCCTGGCGGCTTCCTCCTGCCGCAAAGACCGCTTCACCGGCAGCGCCGACGCGCAGCTGCGCACGGGTGCCGACACGCTGCACTTCGACACGGTGTTCGTGAGCGCAGGCTCCACCTCGGGAGTTGTCAAGATCTTCAACGACAACAAGGAAGGCATCCGTATTTCTTCGGTACACCTGGCGGGCGGTGCCTCCTCGCCTTTTCATATCAACGTGGATGGAATCCCAGGCCCCGAAGTGCGCGACCTTGAAGTGGCCGGCGGCGATAGCCTGTACGTTTTTGTCACCGTAACGGTCAACCCGAATGCGGCTACTCTTCCCTTTATCGTGCAGGACAGCTTCGCCGTCGAATGGAATGGCAACCGCCGCTGGGTGCAGCTCGATGCCTTCGGGCAGAACGCCCACTTCCTCCGCAATCATACCGTGCGG
Organism: Flaviaestuariibacter terrae; assembly: GCF_054777635.1. Classification (NCBI taxonomy): domain Bacteria; kingdom Pseudomonadati; phylum Bacteroidota; class Chitinophagia; order Chitinophagales; family Chitinophagaceae; genus Flaviaestuariibacter; species Flaviaestuariibacter terrae. The sequence goes on along the minus strand of NZ_BAAHAL010000008.1, from coordinate 1,318,413 downwards.
GGCAGCGAGACCTGGGACAATATACTGCCCTACGTCATCCTCGATGGGCTTACGGTCGACACAACGGCAACGCTCAATATTACCCAGGGCGCCCGCGTGTACTTCCACGCCAACGCGCCGATGATCGTGCACGGGCGCCTGCTCGCGAGCGGCGACCGCTACGACAGCACCCGCGTGCTTTTCACCGGTGACCGCCTCGATGCGCCCTACCGCGACTTCCCCGCTTCCTGGCCCGGGATCATCTTTTCGCGTGCCAGCAACAACAGCGCGCTCAGCTACAGCACGATCCGCAACGCTTACCAGGGACTCGTAATAAGTGGCCCCGCGGCAATCAGCCAGCTGACGCTCCGCCAATGCATCATCGACAACGCCTACGATGCCGGTATTTATGCCGTCAACGGTGGCATCGACAGCCGTAATCTCCTTGTCAGCAACTGCGGCGCCGGCATCGCGCTGACCGGTGGCGGCAACTACCAGTTTGTACACACAACGGCTGCCGGCTTCAGCAACGCCTTCCAGCAGCACAAGCAACCCGTGCTTTACCTGAGCAACGCCGATGTCTTTGGCGGTAGCGCGCCGCTCAATGCGGTGCTCCGCAACGGGATCTACTGGGGCGAGGCCAACGGTATCGTCAACGATGAAGTAGTGGTCTACAACCGCGCAGGAAGCACGTTCAACGTACATTTTGAAGGAGCCCTGTGGCGTGTGCGGACGGCACCCGCCGGCGTCAGTGCCATGGCGGTGCGCAACAACCTCGACCCGCTTTTCGATTCGGTGGATAATGCAAACCGTATTTATTCGTTCCGCCTGGCCGACGGCTCCCCGGCCATCGACGCGGGGGTTAACAGCGGCACGCCGATCGACCTCGATGGCAAGCCCCGGCCGGTGGGCACCGCGCCCGACCTGGGAGCGTATGAAAAGCAATAAGTAAGGAAGTCGGAAATGTGAAGTGAGAAGCAAAGGATCGGGCAGAGGCTGCAGCGTAGGCTCCATGGGATTGCTTCGAAGCGATTGGTCTTCGACCCCTCACTTCCCGCAATGAGGGACTCAATAGACTCACAATGACGACGCTCTTAACTACCGTCTTCCCACTTCACACTTCCGACTTCCGACTTTCCACTTTCCACTTCCAATTTAACTACTTGCCGTGGTGTATTGCCTTGATCAGCTCATGGTTCGACGGGCTGATGGCGGGATCGAAGTAATGCGTGAGCACGCCTTCTTCATTAACGAGGTATTTCGAGAAATTCCAGCTTGGGCTTTTGCTGTTCCAGCCGTTCAGCTTTTTATCGGTGAGCCAGCGGAACACGGGCTGCTGCCCATCGATGCAGGCAACGGTGGCCTTATGGGCCACAGGAAAGGTGACGCCGTAGTTGGTGGAGCAGAAGCCGGCGATGTCGGCATCGCTGCCCTTTTCCTGGTCCTTGAAATCGTTCGAGGGGAAAGCAATCACCTGGAGGCCATCACCGTAGTGGGCCATCAGCTGCTGCAGCTCCTTGTATTGATCCGTATAAATACAGTCGGAGGCCGTGTTGACCAGGAGCAGCTTGCGCCCGCGAAGCTGCGCGAGCGGCAGCGTACCGCCCGTGGCGAGTGGCACCTCGAGATCGTAGAGCGAGTGCTGCGGGGTTGCGCCGGGGTTGCGGAGCACCGTGCGGTGGCGGCCCGTAAGGCGCATCATCCACAGGTAGATCGGGTACAGGGCCCTGAGCAGGCGTTGGCGTGCGGTTAGCATGGGGCGAAGTTACCGGATGACCTTTTTAAATAGCCGAAGCTTCCCCTTGAAGGGCGGATACTTGAAATTGGGGTCAAACCAGGTGGGCGTTTTCAGCACGGCCTTGCGATGCGAAAACGTATCGAACGAGAAGCGCCCGTGGTAGGCGCCGATGCCGCTGTTGCCGCGGCCGCCGAAGGGCAGGTTGGGGTTGGTGAGGTGCCAGGATGCGTTGTTGACACAACCTCCTCCGAAGGGCAGTCCCTCGATCCAGCGGCGCTCGGCTTCCGCGCTCGATGTAAACACGTAAAAGGCCAGCGGGTCGGCATGGCGGCGGATGAGGTCGCGGGCTTCCTCGAAGCGGCTCCAGGTTAGCACAGGCAGCAGCGGGCCGAAGATCTCCTCGCCCATGATGGCCGATTCCGGGCCGATGCCGCCAATGAGCGTCGGCTCGATATAGAGCGTAGCCGCGTCCGACTTCCCGCCGTACAAAATCTGCCCCTCGCGCAAATAAGCGCTGAGCCGGGTAAAGGCACGTTCGTTGACGATCTTACCATAGTGACCGCTGCCGGCCGCGTTGTCGGTAAAGAACCCGCGTATGGTTTTTCTGAGTTGCTCCAGGAAGGCGTCTTTGACCGATTCGTGCACGAGCAGGTAATCGGGCGCCACGCACATCTGGCCGGCATTGGAAAACTTGGTCATCGCAATTCGGCGGGCAGCCACCTTCAGGTCGGCATCGGGCTCGATCACGCAGGGGCTCTTGCCGCCGAGCTCGAGCGTTACGGGGACAAGCTTTTCGGCGGCGAGGGCGTATATCTTTTTACCGACCACGGTGCTGCCGGTATAAAACACATGGTCGAAGCGGAAGGACTGCATCAGCGGCGGGATCACGTCGGCACCATCGCCTTCAAGCAGCAGCACTTCATGGGGACGGAATGCCTGGCTGATGATCGAATGAATAACCGACGCCGTTGCGGGAGCAAATTCGCTCGGCTTCAGCAGTGCCGCATTGCCGGCAGCGAGCGCGCCCACGAGCGGCGCAAGGAGCAGCTGCAGCGGGTAGTTCCAGGGGCCGATGATCAGCACCACACCGAGCGGCTCGGTATAGATCCGGCTTTTCGAAGGAAGGTTGAGCAGGTTGGTGCGTACCTTCTGCGGGCGCATCCAGCTTTTGAGGTGCTTCAGCGCATGCGAGATCTCGGCAAGCAGGAAGCCCGTTTCCGTCACCCAGGTTTCTTCCACGCTTTTGCCAAGATCGGCCATCAGCGCGTCGTTGATCGCGGCTTCGTGCTGCAGCACGGCCGCCTTTAACCGCGTGAGCGCATCAACACGGGCCTCGTAGCTACGGAGGCCGCCGCCGTCGATGTGCCGGCGCATGGCATCCAGGGAGGAAAGAATTTCCATGCGGAAAAGGTACAAAAGGCGCGCGCAGATCGCGCCCGTAAGGCAAATCAATTTGCGCCCCAACAGAAAACCCATCGCAAGGCGATGGGTTTTCTTAGCTGCGTGATCCGGAAGCCGGGTGCGTTACTTTTCCGTATAGACCGCATAACCCCAGGGCTCGATGCCGAAGCCTTTGTCGACCGGCTCGGAAAGGAAGCCGAAGACGTTGTACCAGGTCTTCTGCGAAGGTCCTTTCGTCCAGTGGAATTTCTGGGGCGTGTTGCTCAGGTTAACGATCACCAGCACTTTGCTGGCACCCTTGCGGCGCTCGAAGGCATAGATGGCCGCATCGCTGTCGGTATGCAGGCGTACAAACTGCGCATCGGAGCCCAGGGCCGCATGGGTGCGGCGCAGCCCGGTAAGCGCCTGGTAGAAAGGCGCGCGGGCATATTGGTGGAAGTTGATGGTGTCCTTATAAAAGAAGCTCAGGCTGTCGAGGAAAGGCTCTTCCTGCCCGCTGTAAATAAGGGGGATGCCGCGCGGGAGCGTAAAGGTGAGCACGGCGAATGGTGCATGCACGGCTCCGGGCATCGTGCCGTAATCGGCCTTGTTCCAGCTGTTCTCGTCGTGGTTGGAGGTAAAGAGCATCCGCCGTGCGTTCTTCACAAACTTGTCGCTCACGCGGTTGAGGAACGTGTCGACATAGGTTGCGTTCTTCTGGCCCGCTGCAATGGACTTCATTGTGGCGAAGTCGTTCCAGCCGTAGGTGGCGTCGAAGCCGGCCTCGTGGAGCCAGGGCTCGTCGGCCTCGGCGAGCATGAACACGTTCTTCACGTTGTGCAGCTCCCTGATGCACCGGGTCCAGAATGCTTTCGGCACTTCCCCGGCCACGTCGCAGCGGTAGCCGTCGATACCGGTGGCCGTGATCCAGTATTTCAGCGTGGCGATCATGCTGTCCACAAGGCGCGGGTTGCTGTAGTCCAGCTTCCGCACATCCGTCCAATCGAATGGCGACAGCGGCTGGCCTGTCTTGGGATCCTTTACGTAGAAATCGGGGTTCGTGCGTAGCCAGTAGTGGTCGCCGCCGGTGTGGTTGGGCACCCAGTCGATGATGACCTTCATTCCGAGGCTGTGGGCCTGCGCCACGAGCCGCTTCCAGTCGGCAAGCGTGCCATAGTCGGGGTTGACGGCGCGGTAGTTGGCCACGGCATAATACGAACCGAGCGTGCCCTTGCGGTCTTTTTTAGAGATGGGATGGATGGGCATGAACCAGAGCGTTTGCACGCCCATGCGCCTGAGGCGCGGGAGGTGCGCGGCAAAGGCGTTGAAGGTGCCTTCGGGTGTGTATTGCCGTACGTTGACCTCGTAGATCGTTCCCTGGTTGATCCAGGCGGGATGACCATCGATGCTGGCGGAGGACTGGGCCGCTGCGCTCAGCGCGAAGAGACCCGAGAGGATAAGGGCGGTAAGGCGGGAAAGCATATGCAAGACTTTGCAGCTAATGTACTACAATGTGTCTGACATACACGATGAATATCGAATATAGAATAACGAATATCGAGGTGGCCTTGGCGTTATACGGCTTTCAGTTGAACGGGAGCGGTGGCCTTGCTGTAAAACCGGGAGATGGCCTCCTGCAGCTCTTCGGCCAGGAGTCGCTGCGTTTCCTCGTCCGAGCGGGTGCCCTCGATGCGGAGATCCTTGATGTTGATGACAAAGGAGGTGCCTTCGTAGCGGCTGAACACAGAGATAAGGGTTTCAAAAGTGGTGTCCTCCACCTGCACTTCGGAACAAAACAGCTTAACCATGGACGGGAAATTTAAGGCAACGTAAAAAGAATCGTGCCACCGGTACAAACCACGCGCAGAGCGGGTTTCCACGGATGTGCTATTTGCGGAGGAAACTGATCTTGCCGGATTTTTCCACAAATACCCGGTCCACCTGGCCCAGATCGTCGGTATTGAGCTGCACCCGCAGCTGCTCGCGGATATCCTGCTCCGTTACCGATGCGCGCCGCAGCTCCTGCTCGAGGAAGGCGCCCCCTGCGAAGAGCGTGCGGTTGCTGCCCTTTACAAGGCGCTCGAAGGCGGGGAAGTGCGACAGCTTGGCCAGCGCCTTGTTGGCCAGGAGGATGGAGATGGCACCGGCGATGCAGGAGAAGAACGGCGTAGCGCCGACCACGCCGCGGCTCAGGATGCCCCCGATCAGGAAGGTGATGATGGTGTCGAAGGTGTTCTCGCGGCCGAAGGGCCGCATCCCCGACAGGCGGAGCAGCACAAGCGATACCAGGAACATGACCAGCGCGCGCGCCGAGAGCTCCAGCGGCCCGATGTTCTCCTTGATCCCCCAGTAGTGATTCAGAAAGTTCATGGCGGTTGGGTACTTTTCGCGTGACCGGTGAGCGGGTGAGCGGTGAGCGCCTTCCTACCTGAAATGCGTTGCGAAGTATGCAGCATTCACCTGCTCACTTTTCACCGTTCACCTGTTTTACTGCTTCCGACGCATGGTATCGTTGCCCGGTGTCGTCGAGCGGGTAGCCGGGTTGGAAGGCGCCGATGAACGCACGTCGGTCTTGCCCGGCGGGTTGGTCGTGTCAGTGGGGTATTGACCGGTGTTCGTGTTCACATGGGCCGCCGTATCATTAACGGCATCCACGGCACCCGTGTCGACCATCAGGCGGGTGGTATCGGTACGTGCATCGCCATCCGTTGCATTGCCGCAGCTCCCCAGGGCCACGGCCAGCAGGGCGCAAAAAATCGTTGTTTTCATATCCGCTTCGTTTGTATTCGGCCATCACCCGTACAATAACTTTGCCGGGCAACTACAGCTCTTCAGGGTTGAGGTCCCGATCCTGCGGATCGGGATGACGAAGGCTTTGAAGGGTTTTGAAGGCCTCGGCTAACTTATTCGGAACAGCTATCAAACAGCCACGCGGCGCTTCATGAGCCAGTCGCGCTGCGTGTCGGTGCCGAGGAGGAAGTCGCACTCGCCGAATTTTTCGAAGCCCCAGCGCTGGTAGAAGCCGATGGCGCGGGCATTATGCTCCCACACACCCAGCCACACCCATTCCTTGCTGCGCTCGGCAGCGACGCGGATTCCTTCGGTCATGAGGGCGGCGCCGACACCTTTCCCGATAAACTCCTTTGCGGCATACAGGCGCGCGATCTCGAGTGCGCTGCCGCTGCCAAGCGCCGGCGGCGGCTTCGCTTCGCGGAGCTTCATGTAGCCGGCCACTTCGTTGCCGATATAGGCCAGCACAAACCGGAGCTCCGGGCGGCCCACTTCGAGCATGAGGCGGCCGCGCGTGAACTGCTGCGTCAGGAAGAGATCCATATCCTCCGTGCTGTTGTCGGCGGCGAAGGTGTCGTAAAAGGTTTTCCGGCTGATGTCGGCGATCAGCTCCGCATCGTGCACAGTAGCGGTACGCAGGCGCAGGGTCATGGCTGCAAGTTAGGATAAGCGGGCAAAGCCGCGGGCAGCGGTAATCGGGAATCGGGAATCGGCAATGGCTGCAACCGAACGCACAAAAATGCCCTATTGCTTGGGGCTTTCTTATTGCCGATTCCCGATTACCGATTCACGACCTACAGGCTGCCGATATTATCGGGATCGGGAGGCGGCACGCCGGCTTCCTGGAGCAGGTAGTCCTTGCGGCGCAGCTCGAAGTTCCGGCCCAGGTACAGACGCTTCACCTGGTCGTCGTCGGAGAGCTCTTCGGCCGTGCCGTGGCGGAAAATCTTTCCTTCGATCAGCAGGTAAGCGCGGTCGCAGATGGAGAGCGTTTCCGTTACGTTGTGGTCGGTGATGAGGATGCCGATGTTCTTGTATTTGAGCCGCGCCACCACCATCTGGATGTCTTCCACCGCGATGGGGTCGATACCGGCAAAGGGTTCATCGAGCAGGATGAACTTGGGGTCGACGGCAAGGGCGCGCGCGATCTCGGTGCGGCGGCGCTCACCGCCGCTCAGCACGTCGCCGTTGCTTTTGCGCACGTGCTGCAGGCGAAACTCCTCGAGCAGCATATCGAGCTTTTCCTTCTGCTCCTTCTTCGGGCGGCCGGTCATCTCGAGCACCGAGGTGATATTCTCTTCCACCGTGAGCTTGCGGAAGATCGAAGCCTCCTGCGGCAGGTAGCCGATGCCGAGCTGCGCACGCTTGTACATCGGCAGCTTGGTGATGTTGAGGTCGTCGAGAAACACCTCGCCTTCATCGGGCTTGATGAGGCCTACGGTCATGTAAAAGGTAGTGGTCTTGCCGGCGCCGTTGGGACCGAGCAGGCCCACGATCTCTCCCTGGCTTACTTCGATGGACACATGGTTCACCACCGTGCGGGTGCGGTAGCGCTTTACGAGGTCGTGGGTATGTATGCGAATGGACAAGCGGAAAGATTTGGCCAAAAGTACCCTAATGGCAACAATATCGCACTTTGTACAAGGGCCTTTTGCCAATCTATTAACGCGGAAACGCCCGGCGGCACTGGTTCGCAATCGTTCCCGCAGCTCGCTTCCCCGGATACATGTTGTAACCTTAGCTTTGCCGTCTAATGAAAGTGACCGAGCACCTGGCCAAAGCCGAAGGCCGCACCCTGGTATCCTTTGAGATCCTGCCGCCCCTGAAGGGCAAAGGCATCAACGCCCTCTGGGAGCACCTCGACCCGCTGATGGAGTATGCGCCTTCGTTCATCAACGTTACGTACCACCGCAGCGAAACGATGTTCAAGCGCACCGCGGCCGGCACCTTCGACAAGGTGGAGGTCCGCAAGCGCCCCGGCACCGTTGGTATCTGCGCGGCCCTGCAAAACCGCTACAAGGTGGACGCCGTCGCGCACCTGATCTGCGGCGGCTTCTCAAAGCAGGAAACCGAGGACGCCCTCATCGACCTGCACTTTCTCGGTATCGACAATGTGCTCGTGCTCCGCGGCGATGCCCCGAAGAACGAAGCGGTATTTGAGCCGGAGCCCGACGGTCATGCTTATGCCATCGAGCTGCTCCAGCAGGTGCAGCGGATGAACAGCGGCATCTACCTCGAGGAAGACCTGAAGAACGCCGTGAAGACCGACTTCTGCATCGGCGTCGCCGGCTACCCCGAAAAGCATTTCGAAGCCCCCAACCTGAAGGCCGATCTTTCCTGGCTGAAGGCCAAGGTCGACGCGGGCGCCTCCTATGTGACCACGCAGATGTTCTTCGACAACCAGAAGTATTTCGATTTCGTTGCCGCCTGCCGCGCCGCCGGGATCAACGTGCCCATCATCCCCGGCCTCAAGCCGCTCACCTCGCGCAAGCAACTCACGATCATCCCGCGCACCTTCCACGTCGACGTGCCGGAAGATCTCTCCAACGCGGTACTCGCCGCCAAAACTGACGCCGATGTGGAACGCGTCGGCACCGAGTGGCTGCTGCAGCAATCCAAAGACCTCAAGGCCGCGGGCGTGCCCGTGCTGCACTACTATACGCTCGGCAAGCCGAAGGTGATCGCGGATGTGTGCCGCGCCATCGGCTAACTCATTTTAAACGTCCTTGCGATCCGCCAGCAGGCGGAGAAGCAATCTGTTTCTTGCGAAGGGGAATGCCGCATTTACGCAAGCCCGTGTCAGATTGCTTCGTTGGCCCGCACTTCGGGACGGCCCGCCTCGCAATGACGGACACGCGTTTCCGCGGCATCAAAAAGTAAAGGCCGCCCTTTCGGACGGCCTTACTCACGTACGTATCATCGATTACTTCTTCTTCATCAGCTCCAGCAGCGCCGGCTGGTTGATGGTCACCGGGTAGCGGGCGCGGAGGCTGTTGACCCATTTTTCTTCCAGCTCCTTCTGGTAGTCGGTGATCACGAGGCCGCGGGCTTCGGCAAAGCTGCGCGGGCCCGAATCGGGCCGGAGGCGAAGCACCACCGCGAAGGTGGCCGAGCCGTCGCCGCTGTTGACCTGCACTGCCGTGACCGTGCCGGCCTTGAGGGGCAGCTTCGTGGGATTCGGGATCTGGTCCAGCTCGAAGCGCGCGGAATCGATGGCGATCCGCTCATCGTAGTTGCTGACGCTGTTGCGCCACGAGAAGGGCTTCTTCGCGACCATCGCCTGCGCCACGTGGGCACTGGCCGAATCGGGTGCGTAGAACAGCACCGCATCGGCGCTCGACTTCCATACATATTTGTCGCGGTGGGCGTTGAAGTAGTTCTGGAGGCCGGCGCTATCGCTCTGGCCGGGGCTCCACACCTCGCGCTGCATGATCTCGAAAAAGAGGTTGCCGTCGCGGAATTCCTCCATCTGTGCGCGGAACTTCGGGTTGTAGGTTTCGAGGTGCGCGCGGTAGAATTCGATGGCCGACGCATCGGTGAATTCGCGCCATAGCTGTGCAAAGGGCTTCGCACCGGTGCCGTCGCTCTTGTAGCGGTTGCTGCCGGCCCAGCGGGTCCAATCGGAGGCGGTAAACGTTTGCGTGCCGATGCGGAGCAGCGGCGTGCTGTCGTTTACGGAAAGGCGACGCGCAGGCTTCACATAATCGAGCAGCGAATCCGTATAAGCACGGAGGTCGGCCTCGGCCACCGGGAGTTCCTGGTAGCCTGCCTGCTTCTTGATGTTCTGCGCCAGCTGTGTTTGCACGATGCTCATGCGGTCGCTGCGCTCCACCTGCTCGCGGATCGCCTGGAGGGCGGCCGTGCTGTCTTTGCCGTAGCGGGGCGTGCGCTTGATGCGCTTTACGATATGCCAGCCGTGCGCCGTTTGAAAAGGTGCCGAAAGAGCGCCGTCCTTCGACAGGCCAAACAGCTTTTCCTCGAAAGCCGGATCGTACTGGCCTACGCCGATGTCGGGCAGCTCGCCGTTGTTGGCGGCCGAGATAACGTCGTTGCTGAATTTGGCCGCGAGCTTTCCGAAGTCATCGCCCTTGAGCAGGCGCGCATACAATGAGTCGGCGCGCTTTTTCAGGGCTGCCTTCTCAGCATCGCTCGCACCGGGCGGGAAGGCCAGGAGTATCTGCGCCGCCTTGACGGTGCCCGGGTCGGGGCGCTCGCCGAGGTTCCTGAAAATATGGTAGCCGGCCTTCGAGCGGTACACGAGCGCCGGTCCGCCGGGCTTTGTGCTCCAGGCGAGGTTCTCGAGCTCATAGGGGAGCACGAAAGGCGTGATCCAGCCGATGTCGCCGCCGTTGGTCTTCACCGAAGGATCCTCGGAGTAGGAACGTGCCACAGTGCTGAACGATTTGCCACCCTTGAGCTCGCCAAGGGCTGCCTTTACTTTGCTCCAGGCCATTGCCGTATCAACGCCTTTGGCGGCGATGAAGATGTGGGCGATGCGGATGTTCTTTTTGGAGCGCTCCGCGGCTTCGCGCACGAGCCCGTCAACACCGGCGAGATCATTGAGGTAGGTGGGCAACAGCTGCTCGCGGAGGTTCTGCAGGTCGGTCACCATCTGCGGCAGCGTGTCGTAGCCGAGGCGGCGAGCTTCCTTCACCTTGAGACGTGAGCTGATGTACAGGTCCAGGTAGTCGTTGATGCCACCGGGTCCTTTCGCGGCGCCGCTGTTCTTGTTGTAGGCAGCCAGGAATTCGGGCACCGATACGCTATCCGTTCCATACGTGAACAGCGTTTGCGCCCCGGCGCCGGCAGAAGCCAGCAATGCCGCGGCGAATAAAATTCGTTTCATCATAAGCACTATTTGGAAGCAGGAGTTTTGAGTTCCTTGAGACGCAGGTCGATGATCTCATCGGCCTGCTTCTCGCTGATCTTCTTCGCCACGATGCGCTTGTCGGCATCGAGGAGCAGGATGGTCGGGAACGATTGTACGTCGAAGAGCTGCGAGTAGCTCGGGATGTTGTTGCTGACGCGCTCTTTCTCGGCCTCCTTGGAGTAGTACACGTTCACCCAGCCGTGCAGACCACGCTTGTTGATGAAGTCGGTCCAGTCCTTGCGCGAGCCCTCGGTTTCCTTCGCCATCGAGAAGATCCGTACGCCCTGGGCCTTCCACTTCGACTGGTACATCGAGTCGATCTTGGGCAGCGTTTCCTTGCAGTGGCTGCAGGTGGGATCCCAGATCACGAGCAGCGTGAGCGGCCCTTTGACGTCGTAGAGGCGGGTCTTCTTTCCGCTCGAATCGGGGAGCTCGATATCGGAGGCCGGCTCGCCCAGCACGTTGCCGTAAAGGCTGTAGGCGCGGTCCTGTACGATCTTCTTGCCCTTGTCGGAGATCCACTCGTAGTCCTTGTCGCGGAAATATCTTTCATACAGGTGGATGAAGACCTTGTCTTCCCACATGTACTTCATGTTGAGGTAGCGGTTGACAAACTTGAGGAGGAAGAATTTTTCCATCTCCTTGTTCACCTGCGCAAAGGCCATGATGTTGTCGATCTCGCGGTTGACGGAGTCGGCGGCGGGGTACACGAGCTGGTCGAAGTAGCGGTCGACCTTGCTTTCGAAGAAGGGCGTGCGGGCGAGGCGCTCGTCGTAGAAGGCGATGCCGTCGAAGAAATGGTTCTTGTAGTAGCGGTAGTTGTAGAGGGAATCGTCTTTCGTTTTCGGCGCCTTGATGGGCATCTCGGGATCTTTCATCGCCTTGAGCAGGGTGGCGAGCAGGCTGTTGGCATCCTGCGTCATGATGCGCGTGCGGTAGGCCTGCACGTTGTTGTTGATGCCGGTGAGAAGACCCGTGAGGCGCACCGAGTCTTCGGGGTGCGCGCTGCGGAGGCGTACCAGCGAGTCGGCTTCGCGGCCGGCGGCGCTCATGGCGGCCTGGTAGGCATGGAAGGCTGTGTTCTCGGGCGAGCCGCCGAACACGAGGCCTGCGGGAACGGTCAGCGTATCGGCGCTGACGGAGAAGCGCTGGTTCTTGTCGATCAGTATCTCGAAGTTGTGGGCGCGGTCGGGGTAGCCGATCAGGTAGATGCCGCCGCCGAGGGTTTTGCTGCCCTTGAAGGTTCCCTCGCTGCGCTCATTGAGCTTCACGGAGTCGATGATGGGGAGCTGCTTGCCGTAGTAGTGACCCAGGTAGATCCACTGGTTCCGGAACGGCTTCAGGGTCACCTTGATCTCGTACCCGGCATCGCCGCTGCCGGTGGCTACGGCACCGCTGGCGGGCCGCTTTGCGGGCGCTTTTGCCGGGGCTTTCCCGGCGGGCTTCGACTGGGCACCGGCATTCAGGGCCAGCGCGAGAAAAAACAGGGAGGCGATACGCTTCATAATCGTTCGGTTCGTTTTCCGCAGTTAAGTCGTAAAAATAACCCAAAAGGGTTGGATGCCGCGGTTAAAAGGATGCAAAGAGAGGGAACAGTTTGGGGTTTGTAGTTTGGAGTTTGTAGTTCAAAAGCCCGAACGCGCATCGCGGATCCGGGATTTTAGATTCCGGATGTGCCGCTTCATTCACAGGTTGTGTAGACGACGCCGAACCGGATTGTATAGGAGGGCACATTCGGATCCGTTTCTTTGCGCCCGCCTGCTCCTAACCAGGCACCCGACCTGTAGTTGTACGTGGCGAGCGGACAGCCTCTCGTCCGCAGCCCTTCCAGCAGGACTCCATAGCGCATGATGACAGAGTCGGTCCCCAGGGTGCTGTCGCGGAAATGGACTGGGTAGCACTCTTTCGGATCCACGAGGTATTCGATTCCGACATACAGCCCGGTCGCGGGGATCGATAGCCGCAGGCTGTCCACGAACACAATCTGCTTACCGTTTTTTTTCGGGTAGTAGATGACCGATTGATCAGACAACGCCTCCCCCGGCAATTGCGTCGCGGGATCGATGGAATAGAAAGTAAAACGCAACGGCGATTTGGGAAATCGCTTGGGGGCGCCGAGGGCTCTCCCGAGCGCAAATTCAATCCGCGACAGGCGGGCGGAAGACGTTGTGAGGAAAACCGGCACGGCTACTTTCGCAGTCGCGATCCCATCCGCCCACCAAACCCCTCCAAAACCGCTGGCGGTGGAAACGGAATCGAAATTCGAATAATGATGCGACACCGGCGATGCGCAGGAGCGCACGACGACCGTCTTAAGTACGGATGCCTTTCGCGCTAGTGATATCGTTCCACCGGCGTTTCTCACTTGCATCACCCGATCCTGATAGCCAACATGCGTGATGCGGATCGAGTCGGCATCGTCCCAGGGAAGGTCGAGTGCGCCCTGTTCATCGGCAAACTGCACGGCCGGGTGCGTGATGTTCACGATCGTGGCAAAGGGCAGTGGCTGGCCGGAGGTTCCATCCACGACCCGGATCTTTCTCTGGGCCCGAACAGTCGGCGACAGCAGCAGTACGGCGACCGTGCAAATAAGGTTTATGCGTTTCATGTGGGATTGGTTGCGCGAAGCTGGTAACGGTTACATCGGCGTGCACAGCTCCACGAGGAAGCCATTGAGGTCGCGCACATAGGCCACCGTCTGCCCCCAGGGCTTCGTCTTCGCGGCGGCGGCCAGGGTCGCGCCGGCAGCGAGCGCGGCGTCGACGGCCGCCGGTACATCGGGCGTCGCAAAGCCGATCTCGATAGCAAAGGGTTTCTCCGCAGGATCGCTGGGCCGGAAGCCAGCAGGCAGGTTCGACTCCGCCAGCGTCAGCGCGGCAAAGGAAAGGGTGGTGCTGCCCGTTTCGAGCTCCCCATAGCTGCCGTCGGGCGCCACGAAGCGCCGGGCAAAGCCAAAAGCCTTTTCGTAAAAGGCGATCGCCCGCTCCACGTCGGGCACATACAGGATGCTGTAGGCGAAGGTCATAGCGATGTTTCGCTGAAGGTACAGATCGTTACTACCCAAACAGCTGCGTTACGCGATGCCGCTGCGGCGCTCCACTTTCTTACAGATGACGTCGTAGCTTCCTTCCGCCACGTCCACGCATTCGGGAAACCCGCGCTCGCTGCTCCAGTACTCGTAGCGTCGCACGCTCCGCGCCTCTTCGGAAGCCAGGAACCAGGCCCGCGCCGCTGTGCTTCCGGGACCGTCGCCGTCGCGGAAGCAGTACAGGAAGCCGCGCTTCATATCGCGCAGCTCGCAGACCGCAGCCGGCAGGCCCCAGCGATCGCGGTACTTCGCAAAAATGGCCTTGCCGTCGAAGCCGGCGCACTGGTCGCGGATAAAGGCCGCGCGCGCCTTGAACTCATGGCCGCTGAGGCGATCGAGCTCCGCGGCCACGGCTTTGTACCGATCGGGTGGCTCGGAGCCATCAGGAAGGCGGGCCGCCAGCAGTGCTTCGTAGGAAGGTATCTTTTCAAACATGGATCGGCAGATGCATAAACGCACCCGGCATCCAAGTTAGCGAATTGCCCTGCGAGGCCGTTCGCACGCTACCTTTAGCAGCAACCCGATACACAATGAACGATAACCAGGCTACCCTGAAGGAACTGTTCGACCGCATCCCGCGACGCCACACGGCCGACAACGTCAAAGAGATCTACGGCATCCTCGATGCCTACGAAGACCTGCTGCAGACGCTCGAGGCCGACGCGCGCTACGAAACGGTCATCGCGCCCTATTTCGACGCACTCGATCCCATCCGCGCCACGGTGAAGAAATCCAACGACCCGAAGGCCTCCAAGAAGGGAAAGGACGTGCTGTTCGACGAGGCGTCGGGACTGCTCAAAGACAGCATGGAAGACCTGATGCGGCTGCTCGAAGGGAGCGCGGCGTAACATTAGTTTCTATTGTACCCAATCAGGCGTCGAGCCGGTAGATGTATTCTTCGATTTCCGCCTGCCGCGCATTGGCAAATCCTTTGTCGCTGCCGATCCGCTGGAATCCGCATTTCTCCAGCACTTTCTGCGAGCCGTAATTGTCGAAGGCGACGTGGCCAAACAAGGGTCTTGTGCGCTCCGTTTCCAGGAACTGTTTGAGCGCGGCGGTCGCGATTCCCCGGCCCCAAAATTTCCGGTCGATCCAGTAGGTGATCCCGGCTTCGTTCCCGATCATAAATTTCGCCAGGCTCCCGGCGATGACCTTGTTCACCCGGATAGTACGCATCCGGATCGTCGGGTCGGAAAGAAAGGGCGTATACTTTTCCAGGTACGCGGCCTTATCAGCCGGGTCTTTCGCAATGAAGGCGGCGAGGTAGCCCGCTTCTTCGTCGCACTGAAATTGAAAAAGCGTTTCGAGGTCCCCGGCTGTTGTTTTGGTTAACGTGATGCCTGGTTGCTGCATGGCGAATCCTGTTGCCGGTTGCTGTTGAAGGTTTCTATTTGGTCGTCTTCGCACCCATTTGGACGCCCATCTTTTCGTAAACGGCATCGTTGGGTTCCCACAGCTCGATCTTGTTTCCCTCGACATCGAGGATGTGTACAAACTTCCCGTAGTCATAGGCCTGGATGGTATCGGTGATGGTCACGCCCTCGCTTCGCAGCGCCGCCACGAGCCGATCGAGGTCGGCTACGCGGTAGTTGATCATGAAGTCTTTCCCGGAAGGCTCGAAGTAGGTCGTTTTCTCGTTGAAGGGGCTCCATTGCGTGAAGCCTTTCTTCGTCGTATCGGCACCCTGCCGCCACTCGAACACGGCGCCGTATTGGTTGGTATTGAGCCCGAGGTGCTCCTGGTACCAGGCGCGGACTTTCTTCGGGTCCTTGCATTTGAAAAAGATGCCGCCGATCCCGGTGACGCGCTTCAGGGCCGGGTCCGGCGACTTCGGGGCCGTTACGGCCTTTACGGCAAAGCCAAGGCAGAAGGAGCTGGCGACGAGCAGGGCCAGCAGGGCCGGCTGCTTCCATCTTCGGGAAAAGTGCTGCTGCATGATTGTTGTTTGAGCTGTTAGCGCAAGCTACGACGGCGGGAGCAAGCCATCAACCGAAACAGGATTTTACTGAAGGAAAGAGGACGCAATGCTACAAGCGCTGAGCCGGCGTACAGGAAAGGCTTTTGAGGGTCCGGCAGTTTTCGTCGAGGTTCCCGAAGGATAGTCGTCCACGCACTAAAACCCCTGTATTGTGCTAGCGGCCGGCAGTGCGGCGCAGCTCCCACAGCCGCTTCGAGCTGCTGTCTACAAACCACAGGTTCCCGGTGGCGGGGTCAGCAACGCAGCGGTCGGATATAAAATAATGAACGCGGCCTGGTGCAGTTCCCAGCCAATCGAGGCGCAGCGTATCGCCGCGCTGGCTGTAGCGACCGGCGTACGTACCCTTCTTCAGCGTCAGTACCAGCCATATCTTTTCGTAATAGGTAAAGTAGCCGTTCTCGCGCAGCTGCAGGTAGCCGTCCTCGAACTCACTTACCATCCCGCTATAGGTGGCCAGCACTTTGGATTTCCGGTACGCGCGCCGGTCCACTCCCCTGGGCGCAGCGCAGGAAAGAAGCAGGATCGAGGCAAGGAAGCAGCATACAGTGCGTCTCAACGGCGATACGTTTTCTTTTTTGTAACCGGCTCATCGCCGTATTCATATTCGATCGTAAATGTTTTCTCCGTCACCCCTAGCAGGCGGATGCGGTTCAGCACCTGCGGCCCATCGAAGATTTCTTTGGGAAACGGGTAGCTCCGCTGCGCCCTGCTTCGCGTATCAAACAAAGTCATGCTGTCGCCCGGTTCGGGCACATCGACGGGAGAATAAAGCAACAGCTGTCGCACCGTATCCACGTCGATCCAGGCGCTGCCATCGGGGATGAGGTTGCGCAACGTTTCCTTTTCGAGGAGCTGGATGTAGTGCGGGTTGCCGCTGCCGAAGGAGTGCGCGAACACAAACGTGTGGTCGAAGTCTTCGGCAACATAGCCCAGGTTTTTGTAGATGAGGCCGAGGGATCCGCCACCGATCGTATCGAGCACACGCTCGCCCTTTTTGTACAGGAGATATTGATCCTCTGTATTGAATCCGTAAGCGATCGAAAAGCCGCCCTTCAGCTTCGTTGGGTAAACCGACTCGTACGGGTTGTCGCGCACGCGCTCGAGCTGCCTGTAGTAGGCCGTGCTGTCGGTGAAGCGCTCAAGGCTGTCGGCAACAGGTGCAGCGCCAACAACAGGCGTGTCGCGCGCAGCAGGCGGCATATGCGAGGGGTGACCCGCACAGCCAACCGCAAAGCCCAGAAGAAGAAGGTGTACCATTCGCATGGAGCCGCGCGTTGCTGTCAGGATTGCTTGCGGATCATCACGCTGCCTGCGGCGAGGTCGTGGATCGCGCGGCGCTCCCTGTTGCTGTGCATCGTAAGAAAGGAGATCCAACCGAGACACATCTTCAGCACATAGCGCAGGAGCGCCGCAAAGAAGTTGATCCGCTTCGAAGGATCGGAGGCGCGGCGCACGCGGATGCCTTTTACGAGGTTGCCGACGGTGAAGCCGAGCGTTGTACAGAGCGGCTCGTAAATGCCCCAGATGCCGAAGAAGAGCGCCATCCGCAACCAGTCGTGGCCATCGTCCTCGAAGCGCTCAAGCGCGTTGGCGGATCCCGACATGAGCACGACGATAAGCACGCCGTCGATGAAGGAGGATTGAATACGGTCGGAGAGGCTCGGGTATTCAACCCGTGGCGCTGCGGCTACTGTTTCCATATGCAGAGGTTTGACCCGGAAGATACGAAACCGGTCCTATCCGCGGAGCGGCCCTGATCAGCGGTCGGCGGCAAGTGGCTGCGCCAGCGCGGTCTGCACCTGGCGCAGGTGATGGGTGGCGTGGTACGTCATCAGGTACAGCAGCTCGCGGATCGACAGGAGCCCGAGGAAGGGATGCGGGAGGGCGAGGCTGTCGAGCTCTGCGTCGGTATAGCCCGCCACATGGCCGCTGATGCTTCGAAGCTCGCTGCGGAGGGCGTCGAGCCATGCTGCCTTGTCCGCAGACGCAACGGGCGGCGGCAGGAAGCGCTCCGGCGCCGTACCGCCGGCTGCGAGGCCGGCCCTGTAGCGGGCCAGCACTTCTTCCTGCGTCCATGTTGTGCGGTCGAGGCGACCGAACTTCTGGTCGATATATTCTTTGGAGGCAAGGGCGGCGGCGATCGGCTTCAGGCAAAGCACGAGGTGCGCGAGCTGCTGCCCCGGGGTCCATTTGCCGGGCGGCGCCGCTTCGAAGGACGCGGGCGGGAGCGCATCGACAAAAGCGGCAAACTCCTCGTGCGTGGCGCCCAGGGCGCCGGTCAGGAAAGGTTGATTCATGGCAATCGTTGTGCCGCCAAGGTACAACAGGCCACCGGTTCGTAGCCGTTAGTCGCGCACGCGGCGCTGGAACAGCAGCCCCACAAAGACCGCCAGCAGCACAAAGCCGGCGGCCACGACCCACAGCAGCCCGAAGCGGTGTCGCGACTGGGCCGCGGCCACGCCGGCCTGCATCGTGTCGGCGGCGGGAATGGCCGAAGCGGAAGCGCTGCCGGCAGTGGGGGCCTGCGTCCGCCGTGCCAGCAGGGGGTCGCGGAAGCCGTAGCGGCCTGCGGCTTCATAGGCTTCGCGGGCTAGCCCGCTGTCGCGCTCCAGAAAGGCAATGTTGCCATAGTCGAAAAGCAGGCGCGCAACGATCGGGTCTTCGTTCCGGATAAAGGTCATGCGCTCATTGAGCTGGAAGAAGAGGGCGGCGGCAAGCTCGTAGCGGGGCATGCCACCTGCCTGCACGGGCAGCGGACCGCTGCCGAAATCGGTGCCGGTGAGCTCCCGGCTCGAAGGATTGCTGCTGCCGGCTACTTTGGCTTCGAGAATGTGCACGTGAATGAACTCTGAGCCGTTGTGCGATGCGGGGTTGATGGCCACGGCGCGGCGGATCCAATACAGGGCCGAGTCGTTGCGGCCCATGAGCTCGTACACGGTGCCGAGGTTGGAGGCCGTGGCGTAGCGCCCCGGCTTCTCGCGCTCGATGCGCCGGTACAGATCGCGGGCCTCGGCGTAGCGCCCCTGGTACACGAGCAGCACGCCGATGTCGGAGAGGTAGGCATAGTCGTGGGTACGATCGAACTCCCGCTGCAGGCTGCGCGCCACCGGTTCGAAGTTGGCGGGCAGGATATGGTGACCCACCGGCAGGCTGCGCCCCGCGATCGTGCTGTCTTCGTAAAGCAATGTGCCGTCTTTAAGCCGGCGGCTTTCCGCGTTGATGCAGGCGTGTACCAGCGTGGAAGCCAGGAGCGCGAGGGGAAGCAGGAGCTTTTTCATGGAGCGGGTTTATTAGGGCGATAAGATGCTGTAGCGCTCCCCGATCCATACGGGGATGAACGCGCCGTTGACGTGATCGATGCGCATGCGGCAGTGGCGGATCTCGGGCCCCGAAAGCAGTCCGCCCATCAGGCCGAAGGCAAGGCCGTTGGCGATCGCCTCACCGGCTTTCAGCGAGGTGCGGGTGAGGCCGGCGAAGAAGTAGTCATCTCCCTGCTTCTCGAGCGCAAAATACCCGAACTCGGTGGAGATCCAGGCGCGTCCCTGGTGCACCACGGCGAAATAATCGGTCGTCTTGATCACCTCGTCCACCTCGCCCATATGGATCTTCACTTCCTTCAGGCTGCCCTTCCGGTTGTAGCGCGGCATCAATTCCAGGATATCCGGCACCTGCTGCGCGAAGGAGGCATAGGTGTAATAAACGCCGTCGCGGTACTGCGTAGTATTATACAGGGGCAGGCGCCGCTTTTCGATCGAGTCGATCCGTGTGATGGACTCAAGGTCGAGCAGCACACTGTCGGCCGCGGGCGTGGCCATATGGAGTTGCACGAAATCGACGAGCGCCTTGCTGCAGCGACGGAACAAGCCGCGGGTAACATCCATGGAGCGGAAATAAATGCTGCTGTCGAGCGTACCGAGCCACGCATAGCGTCCGCCGGTCTCTGCATAAAGGTTGGCCCGCAGCACGCACCAGCCTTCCTCGGTGAAGCCGCCGCCGGTGAGCTCGGCGAAGCGTAAGTCGCGGAGCTGGAAGAGGAGGCTGCCCGCTGCACCGGCGCCGCCCAGCGAGTCGACGACCGACTGCAGCTGCACCGCCAGTGCGGGCTGCGCCTGCACCTGCGCTATTTTGTTGAATGCGCCCAGCTGCACCCGTCCGAAGCCCGATGTATCGGGCCGGCTGTCGAGCAACCGGAGGCGGCCATAGCGAGCGCCGGCCACAGGCGCCGTTTTCGATGGGAAGGCTATCGTGAAATACTCGGTGCGCTGACTATGAGCCGCGACAACCAGCAACAGGAAGGCAAAGAGGTGGAGGGCTCTCATGCAATTGGTTTTGGAAGGCGGAAAATACAACTGTTAAACCCAACCACAAACTCCAAACTCCGTCCGGCAAACTGTTACGGGCCTCGTACTTTTGTGCGGTGAGAAGAAAACAAAAGCCGCGCATCCTCGAAGGCGTTGCCGTGGAGGCCTACGCCGCCGAGGGAAAGAGCCTCGCGCGCATCGAAGGGAAAGTGATCTTTATCGAAGGGGCCGTGCCCGGCGACGTTGTGGACGTCCGCCTCGGCAAGAGCAAGAAGGACTGGGCCGAAGGCGTCGCGGTGCATTTCCATCAATACGCCGCCGAGCGGGTAACGCCCTTCTGCCAGCACTTTGGCGTTTGTGGTGGCTGCCAGTGGCAAATGCTTCCGTATGCAAAACAGCTTCAATACAAGCAACAGCAGGTGGTCGACAACCTGACGCGCATCGGCAAGGTGGCGCTGCCGCCCTTCGAGCCGATCGTGGGCGCTCCGGAAGACCGCTTCTACCGGAATAAATTAGAGTTTACATTCTCGACAAAGGAATTTACGCCCGGGAAGCCCGCTCCGAAGGAACAATCCGCCGAGCACTCTTCCCAAGCGGAAGCGCTCCCTCCCGCCGGCGAATCCTACGACGACCCGCAGCCCGGTGCTGCCGGCTTCCACGCCCGCGGCTTCTTCGACAAGGTGGTCGCCATCGAAAAGTGCTGGCTGCAGGACGATATCTCCAACCGCATCCGCAACGGCATCCGCGACTGGGCCCGCGCCCATGGCATGTCGTTCTACGATATCCGCGCCCATGTGGGCATGCTCCGCACGATGCAGGTACGTCTGTGTACCACGGGCGAGTTGATGGTCAACATCGTCTTTGGCGAGGAGCGCGAAAAGCAGCGGATCGCCCTGCTCGAGTGGGTGAAGGCTTCCTTCCCCGAGATCACGACACTGCTGTATACCATCAACCTGAAATGGAACGACTCGATGTTCGACCTCGAGCCGCAGGTATATACCGGCCCGGGCTATGCCATCGAGGCGCTGGAAGACTTCCGCTTCAAGATCGGTCCCAAGAGCTTTTTCCAGACGAATACAAAACAAGGTGAGCGCCTTTACCAGGTCACGCGCGAGTTCGCTGAGCTCGACGGATCGCAGGTGCTGTATGACCTCTACTGCGGCACCGGTTCCATCGGCATCTTCTGCAGCCGCGGCGCCAAAAAGATCGTGGGCGTGGAGCTCCTCGAAGCCGCCATTGCCGATGCGAAGGAGAATGCCGCGCTCAACAACATCAGCCACAGCTTCTTCACCGCCGGCGATGTGATCGACGTGTGCAACGACGCGTTCTTTGCCGAGCACGGCCGGCCCGATGTGCTCATCACCGACCCGCCGCGCGCGGGGATGCACGAGAAGCTGGTGCACAAGATCCTCGAGATGGAAGCGCCCACGATCGTGTATGTGAGCTGCAACCCCGCCACGCAGGCCCGCGACCTCGCCCTGCTCGATGCGAAGTATGCCGTAACGCGCGTACGCCCCGTCGACATGTTTCCCCACACGCACCACATCGAGAACGTAGTGCAACTGAAACGCCGCAACTCATGAGCCGATTCGATTACTACCGACCCAACCAGATGCCGCCGGTGGTTCGGGGCCTTATCATTGCGAACGCCGTTGTGTTCATCCTCCAGCTGCTCGGCGACAGCTACGGAACTACGGCGCCGATCCCGTTTTCGCTTACCCAGAAGCTCGCGCTCTGGCCCATCGGCGCCGGCTTCGAGGTGTACCAGATCGCCACGCACATGTTTGCCCACGGGAGCTTCCCGCATATCCTGTTCAACATGTTTGCCCTGTGGACCTTCGGCAAGATGCTCGAGTCGATATGGGGACCGAAGCGCTTTCTCAATTTCTACCTGATGTGCGGCGTCGGGGCGGCGCTGGTGCACCTGCTTCTGCAATACCTCACGGGCGGCTACAGCTTCGCGGTGGGCGCCTCGGGTGCCATCATGGGCCTGTTCGCGGCCTTTGCGTTCCTGTTTCCAAACACGCAGCTCTACATCATGTTCCTGCCCTTCCCGATAAAAGCAAAATGGATCGTGCTGCTGCTGACGGCCTATGATCTTTTCGGCGGCCTTGGCTACCTCGGGGGCGACAATATTGCGCACTTCGCCCACCTGGGCGGCGCGCTCACTGGCTTTATAATTGTACTAATCTGGCAGAAGTCGAACCGCCGGAGATTCTACTGACGCGAGCGGTCAGCGGGTGAGCGGTGAACAAGGCCGCTGACCGCTCACCCGCTCACCCGTTCACCGTCCTAACTTTGTACCGCTATGGCCTATTATCCTTCCTCAAACCGAAAAAAGCTCTCCGTGGGCGCCGACGGCAATGCGCTGATGAACCTCATTGCCCTCCTGCTCATCGTGTTCGTCGTGTTTGCCTTCATTCAAGTCATTTATACCTTTTCTTACTATAAAGACGGTTCGGCGCGCTACCACAGCGAGGTGTTCCCGTGGGTGGTGCTACCCGCCGACCTCGGCGCCCTTGCCCGCCGCCCCTGGACCCTGCTGACGCACTTCTTCGTTCACGACGGCGTGTGGGGCATCGTGGCCAACCTGCTCTGGCTCTGGGCCTTTGGCTACATCTACCAGGACCTCACCGGCTACCGCAAGCTGATCCCGCTGTTCCTCTACGGCTCGCTGGCTGGAGCCCTTGTCTTTCTCGCTGCCTATAACCTTATCCCCGGGCTGCGCCCCGACGCGGCCTCCGCGCATCTCTGGGGCGCCGGTCCCGGCGTGATGGCCATCGCCATCGGCACGACCGTGCTTGCTCCCGACTACCGCATTTTCCCGATGCTCAACGGCGGTATCCCGCTGTGGGTGGTGACGCTGCTCTTTGCCATCGTTAACCTCGCGATGATTCCGTTTGGCCACCCGGGCGAGCACCTCGCGCAGCTGGCGGGCGCCGGCATGGGTCTTCTCTTCCAGGTGCAGCAGAACCGCAACCGCGATATGGCCGCCTGGATGAATGCAGTCTGGGACTGGTGGACCAACCTGTTCAACCCCGACCGGCCCGGCAAAGGTCCGTCACCGAAAGAGCAGCTCTATTACAAGGCGACCGTGCCGCCGTTCAAGAAGACCTCCAATTTCACCCAGCAGCGCGTTGACGAGATCCTCGACAAGATTAACCAGAAAGGCTTCAAGAGTCTCACCGAGGAAGAACGGGATATACTGAGAAGAGCGAGCAACGACAAGGATGTCTGATCCCGGATGTAGGATCTCGGATGTAGGATGTAGAATCTCCTGATCCCGGATCTTTTCTTGCCGATCGGTTACCTGTCCGCTCGCCGTATATCAGACATCAGCGATCAGACATCAGACATCTGTCGTATTTTGCGGCCATGGCAGGCAAGGCGCGTCGATTCGTACGGCGGTTCTACCTGGCGCTGAATGGCGTCGTGGTAGCGCTCTTCCTGCTGTCGTGCCTGGCACCCTACATGCACCCGGCGCGCTGGTGGTTCTTCGCGGTGCTGGGTCTTGGCTTCGCCGCCACGCTGGGCACCCTCATCCTCTTCTTCTTTTTCTCGCTTGTCATCAAGCCGCGCTATGCGCTTCTCTCGGCCGCGGCCCTGCTGCTCGGGTTCAAGAGCATTTCGGTGTTTTTCGCCTTCAGCGGCGGCGGCAGCAGCGGCTCCAGTGCCGAAAAAGGAGTGCATAGCCTGCGTGTCGTGCACTGGAACGTGGCGCGCTTTATCGAGCAACGCCGCAACAACAACGAGGGAAGCCAGACCCGCCAGAAAATGCTGGCCCAGCTGCGCCGCACCAACGCCGACATCCTTTGCTTCCAGGAATTCATCCAGGCCAGCGGCGAGGAGTTTTACGACAACATCGGGTACATCCGCGGCGAGCTTGGCTATCCCTATGTGTACTTCCCGCGCGGCAATGGCTTCAAGGAATGGTATGGGCAGGCGATCTTCTCGCGCTACCCGCTGATGGACACAGGCTACGTCACCTTTCCGCAGCCGGGCACGCCTGAGAAGCTGATCTGGGGCGACATCGTACTCGGCAAAAGCATTATCCGTATTTATACAGGACACCTGCAATCGTACAAGCTGCGGCCCGAAGACTACGAGCGGATCGAAAAGATCAAGAATAACGACGATAGCCTGATCAGCAACTCGAGGAGCATCTGGAGCAAGCTGCGGCGCGCCACCACCATCCGCGGCACGCAGGCGGGCATCGTTCGCGGTGAGCTGGAGCGCTGCGCCTACCCGGTCGTCTTCACCGCCGATCTCAACGACGTACCCAACTCCTACGCCTACCACACCGTGCGCGGTCCCTTGCAGGACGCCTTTCTCGAAAAAGGCTTCGGCGTCGGCCGCACGTACAACGCCCTTGCCCCCACGCTCCGCATCGACTACATCTTCACCACGCCCGATTTCGAAGTGCTGCAATTCCAGCGCATCGCCCGCGACCTGAGCGACCACTATATGCTCGTTGCCGACCTGCAGTGGAAGCGGTAAAATAGTTTGGGGTTTGGAGTTTGTGGTTTGTGGTTAGACTTCGCCCACCGAAGGTCATTCGAAGGCTGGAGTTCTTACCTGGCTGACGCCAGGAAGCGTCATTCCGGGCGAGATGAAATGACGTCCCGCCGCCCCTTTTTCAAAACCTCCAAAACCTTCCAAAACCACCCGCCCTAAACCTTTCTAAACCTCCCTAAACCTTATTGCCCCTATCTTTGACCCACATGATCGCCCGGTACCCCCATATCGCCTGTTGTTGTTGCTGAGCCCCGCTCCCCGACCGGTACCGTATTTTCGTATGATCATTCCCCCTCCTGTTATCATGAGCACCCTCAAGGTTTATAATTCGTATACACGCGAGAAAGAAGAATTTCAATCCATAACACCCGGCCACGTGGGCATGTACGTGTGCGGACCCACGGTGAGCGGTGAAAGCCACCTTGGCCACGCGCGCCCCTACATCACGTTCGACGTGGTGTACCGCTACCTCACGCACCTCGGTTATAAAGTGCGCTACGTGCGCAACATCACCGATGCCGGCCACTTCGAAGAGGAAGGCCGCGCTGCCGAAGACAAGATCTCCAAGAAAGCCATCCTCGAAAAGCTCGAGCCGATGGAGCTGGTGCAGAAATACACCAACCTCTTTCATTGGGCGATGGCGCGTTTCAACAACATACCGCCTTCCATCGAGCCGACCGCTACCGGCCATATCGTGGAGCAGATCGGGATGATCCAGGAGTTGATCCGCCAGGGCTACGCCTACGAGGCCAACGGCTCGGTGTATTTCGATGTGAAGAAATACGCTGCGGGCCACGACTACGGCAAGCTCTCGGGCCGCGTGCTCGACGAGTTGCTCAATACCACGCGCGACCTCGAGGGCCAGGAAGAAAAACGCAACAAGGAAGACTTCGCGCTCTGGAAGTCCGCGCCTCCCGAACACATCATGCGCTGGCAAAGCCCCTGGGGCGAAGGGTTCCCGGGCTGGCATATCGAGTGCTCCGCCATGGCGACGAAGTACCTCGGTGCCCGCTTCGACATCCACGGCGGCGGCATGGACCTGCAGTTCCCGCACCACGAGAGCGAGATCGCGCAGAGCACCATCTGCAACCACGTGCCGCCGGTGCGCTACTGGATGCACAACAACATGATCACCATCAACGGGCGGAAGATGGGCAAGAGCTACAACAACGTGATCAAGCTCACCGAGCTGTTCAGCGGCAACCACCCCGAGCTCGAGAAAGCCTATGCGCCGATGACGGTGCGCTTCTTCATCCTGCAAACGCACTACCGCAGCACACTCGACTTTTCGAACGAGGCGCTGCAGGCGGCGGAGAAAGGACTGAAGCGTCTCATGGAGCCCTATAGCTGGTTTCAGCAGCAAACGCTGCCGACCTCAGGCGAAGGCACCGATCCCGACCTCGATAAAAAGATCCGCGGCCTCCTCGTGGAGCTCGACGACTTCATGAACGACGACCTCAACACGGCGCGCGTGCTCGCCAACCTTTTCGAGATCGTACCGGTGCTCAATTCGCTCAAGGATAAGACCATCCCCCTCCAAAGCCTTTCCTATGAAACGCTTCAGTGGATGCAGACAAAGCTGCGGCTCTACGTGGAAGATATCCTCGGGCTCAAAAACGAGGAAGAGGCCGGCTCGGGCAAGCTGAAAAGCGTGCTCGACATCCTCATTGAATTGCGCCAGGATGCCCGCGCCAACAAAGACTGGAAAACATCCGACCGCATCCGCAACCAGCTTGCCGAAGCCGGCATCCAGCTGAAAGATGAAAAGGACGGCGGCATGAGCTGGACGCTCGCGTAGCCGCGAGCTGAACCGCAGAACAAGGAACAAAAAATATTGAATGAGGAAGGAGGTCTGTGGCGGCCTCCTTTCTTATTCAAACATTCTTCTTCAGATGAGCATTCTAAGCTCCTTGTTCCTTGTTCTACTGTTCGCGCTTTTTTAAAGCGCGCACCATCTCCCTCTTCCCCCAGGGCCCCGGCGGCTTCGTTACGCTGAAGCCCGCCTCCATCATCGCTTTGCGCACAACGCTCTTGGAGCAATACGTTACCAGCGCGCCGCCCGGCAGAAGGCGCTCATAGAGCTTGCGAAAGCTGTCCGCTGTCCAGAGCTCGGGCTGCGAGGAAGGCGCGAAGGCATCGTAATAAACGAGGTGATAAAGTCCCGTGATCCCGAGTTCCTGGAGCGCCCCTTCTTCCTTACGGATCGTGAAGTACTCAGACAGCTTCGTCTCCATCTCCCAGGGCGCCGCGTGGAGCTGCTGAAAAAGCTCGCGCGCGGCGAGCAGGGCACCGTAATTCAGTTTCAGCGCTTCCGATGCCGGCACCGGGAACGCTTCGATCGTAACGTATTGAATGAAGCGCTTTCGCTGCTCCGCCTCGATCGCGGTGAGCAGCGCATTCAAACCGCTGCCGAAACCCATCTCGAAAATGGATAGCGGCTCGGCCGGGAACTGCTCCAACGCGTAATAAAGACCCGCCTCGATAAACACGTGCCGCGACTCGCCGAGCGCGCCGTGGCGGGAATGGTAGGTGCCGCGCATGTCGGGGTACTCGAACGTATGTGATCCATCCTTCGTGACCGTGATCTTCCGCTCCATACTGCGAATTTCGGATTTGGCGGCCGCAACTGCCCGACCATCGATGTACAAAATGTTTCTTTGCACAAATGCCCGCATCCATGATCCAGGAACAATTTGCCCGCCACGCCGCCTCCGTTGTTGCGCAGGACGAATCCGCGCTGGGCCTTGCCGTTGCGGGCTCCTGGCTCAGCGGCGAGCTCGACGAGTGGTCCGACCTGGACCTTGTACTCGTAACGCGCGACAAGGTCGCGCCGGACCGGGGCGCCATGCTCCGCTGGGCCGCCCGCTTCGGCAACCTGCTGAGCGGCTTTACCGGCGAGCATGTGGGCGAGCCGCGGCTGCTCATCTGCCTCTATGACGCCCCCCTGCTGCATGTCGACATCAAGTTTGTAACGCTGGAGGAATTCGGAACGGGCCGCATCGAAACACCGGTGCTGCATTTCGACCGCGATAATGTGCTGCAGGCTGCGATCAACAATTCCGACGCACGCTTTCCCGCAGCCAACCTGCAATGGATCGAAGACCGCTTCTGGACCTGGGTACACTATGGCCTGCTCAAGATCGGGCGTGGCGAATATTTCGAAGCACTCGATTTTCTTTCGAGCCTTCGCTTCCTGGCGCTTGGCCCGCTGCTGCAGCAGCGCCGCGGCAAGCTTCCGCGCGGTGTGCGCCGCGTGGAGGAAAGCCTTCCTGCTGAGGACCTCGACAAATTGAAAGAAACGATCGGCAGCCACGACCGCGACACGCTGCTTGCCGCCGTACTCGCCTGCATCCGCCTCTACCGGGAGCTTCGCCGCGAGCTCGAAGGCCCCGGCTTCAACCCGCAAAGCCGCGCCGAGGAAGCCGTGATGCGCTACCTGCACCGCTTTCGCTACGGCGCCTCCTGATTCTTATCTTCACGGAATGGAATACATCGAGCACCTTTCCAAAGACCGCAAGCTCGCCACCGTGCTGCGCGAGCAGGATCCTGTCGAGCTGGCGCCGCGCAAGAACGTTTGCCTGCGTCTTTGCGCATCCATCATGAGCCAGCAGCTGTCGACCAAGGTGGCGAAGGTGCTCTTTCACCGCTTCCTCGACCTGTATGGCGGCAAGGAACCAAAGCCGGAACAGATCGCGGCTACACCCTTCGAGCAACTGCGCGGCATAGGGCTCAGCAACGCCAAAGCCCAGTACGTGCTCAACGTGGCGGAATTCTTTATCGGGCAGAAGATCGACGAGAAGAAGCTACGGAAGATGAGCGATGAGGAAGTGATCGACCTGCTCACGCAGATCAAGGGCGTCGGCCGCTGGACCGTAGAAATGCTGCTCATGTTCACCCTCGGCCGCGGCGATGTGTTTGCCGTCGACGACTACGGCATCCAGGTCGCAATGAAAAAACTTTATAAGCTCGACGACAGCAACAAGAAAGAGTTCAAACTCCGCATGCAACAGATCGCACAGAAATGGTCGCCTTACCGCACCTATGCGTGCCGCCACCTGTGGGATTGGAAAGACGGGGAATAGTCTGCTAATGGGTTAGTCTGCTAGTCTGCTAATGATCGATCGCCCAGCCATTGGCTGGGCGATCCCAATTTGCTGGTAAAGAAATAGTATTAGCAGACTATCCCATTAGCAGACTAGCAGATTAAACTCCCGCTCAGCCATTCTTGTTTCGGCCTCGCACCTAACCCGGGCGTATCACTTACTTCGATCACTCCTTTCGGCGCATAATGGATCCCGCCTTCGATGGGATCTTCGGTAAACATCAGTGGTGTATCGAAATCGCAATACCTGATCGCGTCGTTGGCAAGCGCCAGGTGCGCCGCGGCCGTCATGCCGAGACGGCTCTCCATGAAGCCACCAACCTGCAGCGTGATACCGGCGGCTTCGCCAAG
The DNA here is from genome assembly GCF_054777635.1 of Flaviaestuariibacter terrae. Taxonomy (NCBI): domain Bacteria; kingdom Pseudomonadati; phylum Bacteroidota; class Chitinophagia; order Chitinophagales; family Chitinophagaceae; genus Flaviaestuariibacter; species Flaviaestuariibacter terrae. Next base: position 1,289,321 of record NZ_BAAHAL010000008.1, on the reverse strand, counting down.
GCGCGCAACTTTCAGTGCCTTGTGCAGGCCACCGGCTTTACCCAGCTTGATGTTGAATTCGGGACAGGCCTTCAGGCGGATGAGTCGCTCCGCGTCGTGCTCGTCGCCGCAGCTTTCGTCGGCCATGATGGGGATAGGGCTTTGCGCGGAGAGTTGCGGAAGATCCAAAAACTGCCAGCGTGGGATCGGCTCCTCGCAGTGCTGGATACCGAAGGGTGCGAGGGCCTTCAATACCTCGAGTGCATAGCCCGCATTGCGCCAGCCCTGGTTGGCATCGGTGCGCAGCGGGTGCGCGTTGCCGATTGCCGCGCGGATGGCGCGGATCCGGGCCACGTCGAGCTCCAGCTCCTGGCCCAGCTTCACCTTGATGGCCGGGAAGCCTTCCGCCACAAAGCGCGCTGCGTCGGCCGCCATCTTTTCGGGCGTACCAATCGATACGGTCATATCGGTTTCGAGCACCTTGTTCTTATGCCCTGCAAGCCAGGCGTAAAGCGGCAGCCCGGCGGCCTGGGCGCAGAGATCGTGCAGCGCCATATCAAAGGCGCTCTTGATGCTGCTGTTGCCGTAGATGAGTCCATCCATCGCCGAAAGCGCGCCGGGTATATCCGTATAAGTACGGCCCTTCAGCAGCTTCGCGAAATATTGGCCAACCACCATGCACGTGTCGAGGCTTTCGCCGTTGATGGTCATATAAGGCGAGCACTCACCCCAGCCCGTTAGGCCGTCTTCTGTTACAAGGCAGACGACAAGATTCTGCACCGCATCGATGGGACCCAGCGAGATCACGAAGGGCTCGGTGAGCGGTACGAGCATACGGTGCAGCGTTACAGATCGGATGGCAGGCATGACTTAAGGTTTTGTGAAACAAACTGGGGAAACAGCTCTTGCGCACGGTTTTGGCTAACCAGCGGCAAATTAGAAATCCAACCATGAAAAACCTAATCGTCCTCGGCGGAGGCCTCTTCTTCCTGGCCAGCTGCAGCAAGAAGCCGGGCGACCTGCCCGAAGCCTCCGCTACCGGTGCCAACACGTTCGGCGCCCGCGTCAACGGCGAGTTATGGGCGCCGCAGGCCAAAGGCATCATACCTCATGCCCCGCTGCTCGAAGCCTCCTTTACCGGCACCGACAGCTACATCATCCATGCCCGCAACTTCAGCAAGAGCCCCACGGAAACCGAATTCGAGATCTACCTCCAAGGAGTAACCGCGCCGGGCACCTACCAACTCAATAGCAACACGGCTCTCTACCCGGGCCCAACGGCTTCTTATGCCTATTTCGTTGAGCGTACAGTGATGCCTGCACACGAATGGATGACGACAACCCAAACCGGCGGCACCGTTGTGATCACGAAGGTGGACAAGGTGAATCACATTCTTGCCGGAACCTTTTCGTTTCGTGGCACTGATAAAAGCAGCAGCGGCGGCGTGCTCGACGTTACCGAAGGCCGTTTCGACGTGGCGATCCAGTAAGAGCTGAGCCTGCATCGCTACGACCACTGGTGCACTCTTGTATTTCTACGGTTATCTATAGACAAACCCTCCATCCGGAGGGTTTATTCGTCGGCACATGCGCGGTTCATGACGGGGGATAGTGCTGCGTGCTGCAACGTTTCAGGCGCCGGCTTTTCGCTTTTGAAGGAGCTCGTCGAGATTGCCGTGCGCCATCGTGAAGCCGCCTTTAAAGCCCATGGCCACGATGCGCTCGAGCGATTCAACATTCGGGAAATCGATAACGATGGTCACCAGGGTGCCGTCGCCCTCGGCGCTGAAGCGGTTGTTCCAGTGCATGTTCGGGAAAGGCTCGGGAGCAAGGCCATGCTCGTCGGTAAAGGCGTCGCGGGCGGTAAAGCTTTCACCGGGTACGATCGTTTCGAAGTCTACGCGGCAGTAGTGACGATCGCCTTCGGGGCTTTCCATGTAATAGCGCCAGGCACCACCGGGACGGAAGTCCATCGCCACGGTGACCGCTTTCCAGGGACGCGGTGCCCACCACTGCTCGAGCAATTCCGGTTCGGTCCAGGCTTTCCATACTTCCTCCGGGGAGGCATCAAAGCGGCGCGTGATGTGGAGCTGGCGATCGCCAGTTTGCGTGATCTCTGTTTGCATGTTATTTCTTTTTGGTTTGCTTCAGCAATTGATCGAGCTGGCCGAACCGGCCTTCCCACAGCGCCCGGAAGGGCTGCAGCCAGCGCTCTACTTCCTTGAGCTTTTTCGGCTCGAGCCGGTAGTACACTTCCCGGCCGCTGGGCTCTGCGCGCAGCAGGCCGCACTCCGACAGGATGCCGAGGTGCTTGGATATCGCCTGCCGGCTGCTGTCGAAGTGGGCGGCGAGCGCGTTGGGCGTCAGCGCACCCAGCGCGAGCAGCGCAAGAATGGCGCGGCGGGTGGGATCAGCAATGGCCTGGAAAACATCACGGCGGGCATCGGGCATCGGGCAACCTTTTGGTAGCACGAATATAGGCAACCTTCTAGTTGCGCTATTTTTATTTTCTGAAACCCTGCCGCCGGTCGCCGCAGCTCATCGTAGCTGCAGGCAGGCGCCGGGAACGGGACCATAAGAATATGGGCGCTGCTCCCGACATTTGCTTTATGCAGCCCGCAGCCGGCCTCTTTCTCGAATGCAGCGATCCAAGCGACCCACAGTTTGGCGGAACGCTTCTGTACCTCGTCGAATACAACGCGGAGGGTGCCGTGGGCGTCATCGTTAACCGCCGCTTCGGACGCGCTCTAAACGAGCTCGAGGAATTCCGCCACAGCCCCTCCTTCCCGCTATATGCGGGCGGCCCGGTGGATAGCGGACACCTGTTCTTTTTACACAAGCGGTCAGACGTTATCCAAGGCGGACAACCGGTGAGCGGCAATATCTTTTGGGGCGGACAATTTGCCGATGCCCTGCGGGGTATCAACAACGGCACACTGACGCAGGACGACCTGAAGATCTTTGTCGGCTATTGCGGCTGGAACAGCGGCGATCTCGAACGCGAGCTCAACGCAGGAGACTGGCTGTTGCGCCCCGGCGATGCAGCGGAAGTATTCGGCACGGGCGGTTAATCGTCAAGACCCTTGCCTGCCAGTATCTGGGGCACATATTTCGCCACCCGCGCCTCGCGCGTTTTTGACTGCTTTGCCCCGGCGAAATAAAGCAGGTAGGCCCGCTGCCGGCCAGGGGTCAGGGCGGCAAATGCTTTTTTCAGGGCCTTGTCCGCCTTCAGCCTCCGCGCAAATTCTTCCGGAACACTGTATTCTTCGGTCTTCTTTTTCGGCACCTTCAGCCCGGCGCGCTCCACTTCGATGGCCTGGTAGATATAGGCTTTGATCGACGCCTCGCGCGAGGTAACTTCACGCACGCTGGTAAAACGCAGCTGCCGCATCGCCTGCACGCGCTCCGTTTGCTGCACCAGCATTCCATCGGCATCTTCCAGCAAGGTTCCTTTGAAAAACAGGATGGCGCAATACTCTTTGAACGTGTGCACGAGGAGCACGTTGCGCCCCTCAAACGTATAGCAGGGTGTGCCCCACTTGAGCTCCTCGGTTAGGCCGCATTCGAGAATAATGCGGCGCAGCTGCGCGATCGCTTCGGTCCATTGGTTCTCGCGGGCGAAATAAAAATCAACCTTGGGATTCATTCCGGCTTCTTTTGGGAAAAGTAAAAACTTTCCGCAAAAGAGCAACGACATTACGGACAACCCGACAACTGTTCATGTACATACTGCAACGCAGCCTTTGTACACCAGGCCTGGTAAGGCACAGTTACCAACGGCCCCAACAGCTTTGTGAGAAAGTTACCAGGCTCCGAGAACGTATGGATCACAAAACGTGCGCGGCCATTCTGCGCCTCTACCGTGAAGATTGATCGCCCTCTTTCGGCGTGACCCTCGAGTGTCTCGTAGGAAAACCCAAGGCGACTTTCTTCACGGATGATGCTGTCGATCCGGACTCCGAAGATCAGCTTCTGCGAGAAGCTGCCGAACGGCGGGATATAGGCCTGCTGCACGATCGTATCGCCCGGCTGCATCGGGCGCCCAGATGCCGTCCACTCACCGTAGCAGCGTAGTATTCGTGACGGAAAGATCCGGTACGAAAACAAAACGTCGGCGGCACGTTGCAGAAGATCGGGTGTAACTGGCAGGTGGATGCTGCTCCGCTTTTCCACGAGGCCGGCGCTGCGATAGGGCGCCACCGGCACTTTCGCAAGCTGTTCCAGGTGCTGCCGGAAACGGGCCTGCTGGTCGGTGAGGAATAGCTTCATGAGAGAAGCAATTATTTCCGGTCTTTCAAAACACCAGCCGCAACATACATCATTCCCTTGTTGTCGACCATCCAGAACCGCTCTACTAGTTTCGCCTCGAACATTTCAAAGCCCCAGATCGCACACCTTTTTGTATCGTACATGGGATCGCAAACCTTTTCAAAGCCCTTCACCCTGCTGAGTCGCCCCGTCTTCTGATCGATGAGGTATAGGTAGTAGTGACGGTTATAACCTTCCACGTTGCGAAATACCAGCAGGTCGCGGATACCGTCACCATTCATGTCAGCAAGCCTGAAGCGGATGTCGGTTATATAGATCGAATCCTTGAGCAGCAGCCCCCCGATCCCGGCCTTGCCGTTGCGCAGGGTCAGCACGGCGTTCTTCTTCGTGTCGTCCTCCTCATCGGGGCGCAGCAGCTGCACGCGCAGCTTCAGGTCGGGATACCAGAAGATGGAGACCGTGCTGTCCAGAACCTTCGCAGGTACAGCAGCGCTTTGCGCATCTGCCTTCATCGCAAAGACAGCCAGCGAAAGAAGGAGGAAAGGGGTGATTGGTTTAGGCATGGGTCCAAGATAAAAAAAGGCCCGCACTAAAAGTGCGGGCCTGAATAGGAAGTGGCAGGAATGTCCTGTCCGGGTGCTTATTTGCGAAGCGTCAGCTCTTTGATGATGTTGCTGGCGCCGCCCACTTTATCAACACACCACAGCACAAAGCGAACGTCCACGCAGATAGTGCGGTTCAGGTCCTTGTCGAAAGCAAGCTTGTGGCTGAGGGCTTCGTAGTTGCCGTCGAAGGCCAGGCCGATCAGCTCGCCGTTGCCGTTGATCACAGGCGAGCCCGAGTTGCCGCCGGTGATGTCGTTGGTGGTGATGAAGCAGGTAACGAGAGAGCCGGTGCGGGCGTCCTTGTATTGACCGAAGTCCTTCGCGCGCGCCTTGTCGAGCACGTTCTGGGGGAGGTCAAACTCGTAGTCGCCGGCCTTGTATTTCTCCAGCATGCCCTTCATCGTGGTCACGTAGTCGTAGTGCACGGCGTCGCGGGGGTTGTAGGCCGCTACCTTGCCGTACGAAACGCGCATCGTGAAGGTGGCGTCGGGATACATCATCTTCGCCTTGGCGGGATTCTGTTCCATGATGCCTTTCAGGTACAGGCGGCCCCACTCGTTGTTCTTCGTGGTGAACTGCTGGTACAGCGGGAGGTATTTCGCCTGCCAGTTGCGCAGGAACGCGTTGGCGAGGCTGTAGGCGAGATCCGTCTGCAGCGTCTGCGCATCGGGGTTCTTCGTAAAGGCAGCCCACTTCTGGTTGTCAAGGAGCATCGTTCCGGAGAAAACGGCGTCGGTATACTTCTCCCAGGTTGAGGCCTTGTCGAGCGAGCCATACTCGTTGCGGATGGCTTCGAACAGGCCCTGCGGCTGCTGGTCTTTCGGAACGTCCTTATAGTACATCTGCAGCACGGTGGCTACGATATTGCGGTCGGAGGGCGTGTTGTGCGCCTCGAGGAAGGCTTTGCGGGCGCGGTCGGCAGCACCTACGAGGCGGCTGATATCGGACGTCGATGTGCCGGGCTTCACCATCGTGTTCTCGAGGTTCTGCAGCGATGCGGCAAAGGCCAGCAGCGGCGAGCCGAGAATACCCTCGTTGATGTACACGCGGTGCAGCGCGTAGGGGCGCCAGGCGTTGTAGGCGGCGTCGAGGTTGCTGAAGATGTCCTTGTACTCCGGCTTGGCAGCGGCCCACTTCGCGAAGTCGGCTTCGGCCTTTTGCTTTTGTCCGTACACGTCATACTTCAGGAGCTGCTTGGTTTCGCCGTCGTAGAACTTCCAGTAGTTGGCGATGGAAGCGTAGTCGGAAGCGAGCTGCAGCTTGATGGCCGGGTCGGTCTTCATCTGCTCGAACATGTAGCGGAGGCGCATGTCGCGCAGCTTCACCAGCGTCGGGTTGTTGATGTCGGTGGCAAGCTTGATACCCTGTGCCGACTCGTAGCGGTTGGTAGAGCCCGGGTAGCCCCAGATCATCGTGAAGTCGCCTTCCTTGATGCCCTTCAGCGATACCGGGAGGTACCACTTGGGTTTCATCGGCATGTTGTCTTTGCTGTAGCGGGCCGCCTTGTTGTCTTTACCGGTGTACACGCGGAAGATCGAGTAGTCGGCGGTGTGGCGGGGCCACTCCCAGTTGTCGGTGTCGCCACCGAACTTGCCAAGGGCCTCGGGCGGGGCGCCTACGAGGCGGATGTCGTTGTAGCGCTGGTAGCGGAAGGCCAGGAACTGGTTGTTCTTGAACATCGGGGAGATGCGCGTTTCAATGAAGTTCGCCGTGTCGCTCATTTCGCGGTTGATGTTGGCGAGAACGGCGGCCTGGCGCGTGAGGCGCTCCTGGCCGCTCAGGCCTTTGAGCGAATCCTGTACGCGGGCGGTAACGTCGTCGATACGCAGCAGGAACTGCACCGACAGGTTTTGCGTAGCCCCGGGGATCTCTTCGCCCATATTCTTGGCGTAGAACCCGTCGCGGAGGTAGTTGTGCTCAACGGTCGAAGCGCCGGCGATGACGCTGTAGCCGCAGTGGTGGTTGGTGAAAATGAGGCCCTGCGAGGAAACGATCTCGCCGGTGCACCCGTTGCCGAAAATCACGATGGCATCTTTGAGGGAGGCCTTGTTGACGTTGTACAGCTGGTCTTTCGAAAGCTTCAGGCCTTTCTTCACCATGTCGTTGTACACTTGCTGGCCCAGCAGCATGGGGAGCCACATTCCTTCGTCGGCAGAAGCTTTGAGGCAAGCTGTGGCCAGGAAGAAAATGGCTAATAGGGTTCTCTTCATATAGAAACGTTTAAGGTGGGCAAACCTACTTAAAGTTCCTTTCAAACCCGTCCGGAAATAAAGCGAGTTAGCCGAGCATCCGGTTGATCCAGAAAAAGAGAAGGGTCAGGATGTTGACGAGGAAAAGGATCGAGGTGAAATAGCGGAAACCGCGGCTGCGGTCGCGGAAGGCGGGGTGCTGTTCCAGCCAGGATTGTACTTCTTTGGTGCTCATACCTCTTCCTGTAAAAATATAGGGCCCGCCCCGATCTGCCAAGAGAAGCTCTGCTTTATTCTATTAGAATCTTCTTAAAATAATTAAGCGTTTCCCTTTAGCGGAATTTTCTGTTGAAGGGATTGACCATCCTTAGCCACTGAATCTCCACGGGTTACATGGATGGGCATAATTGGCAGCGGGGCATATTTTCCCCAAACGGGTATCCGATCAAAAGCCGGAGTCGACACAGCTCAGCGGCAGCCGTCGAAGCTTTTACCGCGTTGGACGATAATGCGGGGCGCGCGGGCGTTTACGGCCCAGCCGGCCCTGTAGGGATGGGGTTGGGGTACAGCCTTTGCCTTTACCCTATTGAACAACGCAGCCATGAACAGCCGAATCCAACGCCTCGAGTTTTTCACGCTCTACGACCTTTACCTGAAAAAGACCGAGGAGTTCCGCCGCGCGGTCCAGGCCCGCCGCGATGAGGCCGAGCTCGACAACCTCCGCGCCAGCCTAGAGGATATCTACCGGCAATTGGCGGAAAAACGCGGCACTACCGGGGGCGAGCGCCATGCAGAGGTGGAGTAGCTTATTCAGACGTCAGTTCCTTCCAGAGTAAATCTTTCAGTTCCTGCAGCCCGCTATGTGTTACCGATGATATGAACAGCTGCGGGATTTCGCCGGGCAGCTCGGCGCGGATCGCTTCCTTCAGCTCGTCGTCGAGCATGTCGCTTTTGCTCACCGCGATCACGAAGCGCTTGTGCAGCAGCTCCGGGTTGTATTCTTCCAGTTCTTTTTTCAGGATCTCGAATTCCTTGCGGTGGTCCTTGCTATCCGCGGGGATGAGGAACAGCAGGATCGAGTTGCGCTCGATATGACGGAGGAACCGGTGCCCGAGGCCCTTTCCTTCCGCAGCGCCCTCAATGATCCCCGGCAGGTCGGCGATGCAGAAGCTTTTACCGTCGCGGTATTCCACCATGCCCAGGTTGGGCGTAAGCGTGGTGAAGGCGTAGTCGGCGATCTTGGGCTTCGCAGCGGTGATCACCGATAGCAGCGTGCTTTTGCCCGCGTTGGGGAAACCTACGAGCCCCACGTCGGCCAGCACCTTCAGCTCCAGCACTTTCCAGCCTTCGAGGCCGGGAAGACCGGGCTGTGCGTATTCGGGCACCTGGTTGGTCGGGCTCTTGAATGCCGCATTGCCCAAACCACCCTTGCCGCCGGGCAGCCACACCACTTCCTGGCCGTCTTCCAGTATTTCCACTTCCTTCTGACCCGTTTCGCCGTCGCGGGCGATGGTACCGAGGGGCACCTCGATGATGATGTCGTTGCCGTCGGCGCCGGTGCTGTTGTTGTCGCCGCCGCGCTCCCCGTTTTCGGCAAGCACGTTCTTGTAGTAGCGCAGGTGCAGGAGCGTCCAGAGGTTGCTGTTGCCCTTGAGGATGATATGGCCGCCGCGGCCGCCGTCGCCGCCGTCGGGGCCGCCCATGGCCGTGAGCTTGTCGCGGCGAAAGTGCTTATAGCCCGCGCCGCCGTGGCCGCTGCGCGCGAAAATCCGTATCTGGTCTACAAAGTTGCTCTTCTCCAATCGTGGGGGTTTGAACGGGCAAAAGTACCGAATTCGCGCTTGCCGGGCAGCGCGGGCCTGTCAGCGCAACAAAAAGGCCGCCCTTTGGGACGGCCTTACTATCGTGGGCTGTGTTGTTACTGAACGAGGATCTTCTGCTCATATACGCCTTTGCCCGTGTTGTCGAGCAGGCGAACGAGGTAGAAGCCTTTACCGCTCACGCGGCCGAGGGCCACCTGCTGCACCTGGCTGTCCATCGTCACCGTGATGCGGCGGGTCTGGATCGTTTTGCCGTTGGCATCGGTCACCTGCAGGCTATAATCGCCGGCGGGCACCTTGGTGAACTGCATCGTGAACACGTTGTTGGTAACCGGGTTGGGGTATACCTGGATGCGGTCGTTGTAGTTCGATACCGGCTTGTTGATCAGGTCGATCGTGTTGGGATTCTTGCGGGTAGCGAGGTAGTTGCTGTTGGCGAGGTCGGAGCTGTGGAACGAGCCGCCCTTGAGCAGCTGGGCGCTCCAGTCTTTGGGGTTCACCACGTAGGAGCCTGAGCCATCGACGGCGCTGCACACTACGAGGTTGCCTTCGTCGTTGACCACGGCACCATTGGTGGTGAAGGAAGCGGGCAGGCCCTGGATGCTGCCTACGAGCGTAGCCACGCGGTTTTCGGGCGACACGCGGAAGATGTAGTTGCGGGCCGAGATCACGAACAGGTTGCCCTCGTTGTCGGCGATCATATCGCCACCAAACGAGCTGCAGCGGTTGTGCACCGACACCGTGCCGTTGGCCGGATCGTCGACCAGCGCGCCGAGCACAGTTACCTGTGTGTTCTTGCCGGTTGTGAAGCGGATGAGGGTATTGCCGTCATTGGAGATGGCGTAGCCCGTACCGTCGGGGGTGATCACCATGCGGGTGATGCACTTGCCTTCCTGGTTGTGCATGTTGCCCAGGCCGGTGAATGCTTTATCAGCCACGTAGTACACCTTCATCGTCTTCAGGTCGATGTAGCGCAGCTGGTCGATGAACATCGGGGTGAAGTAGAGTCGGTCGTGCGTGGGGTCGTAGGCGGCCGCGGCAACGCCGGTGCTGAAGGGAATGTTCAGCGTGTTGCCGAAACGGCTGTCGGGCGAGAGGCTCAGTTGCTTCTTACTAACGGCGTCGAACACGGGCGCGCTGGCATCCACGCCGTTGAACAGCACAGGGCTATACTCACCGGTGTTGAGGTCGATCTTGCGCAGCACGCTCCAGTTGAAGCCTTCCTTCGTGGCATCGGTGATGGCGTAGGCAAAGCGCTCGCTCTGTGCGCTTGCGGAGAAAAAGCTGCCGGCGAGGATGGCAGCGAATACGCCGGTGCGTAAATTTTTGTTCATTTCAGCGGGTTTTAGGTAATGAGTTGAATCAGGTGTTTCGACTCCCTAAATTATAAAGAATTTCTGCGTAGCCACCTACCGATTTCTAACTATTTTTTAAACGGTCGGTAATCGGCGCGTACGAGAGGCTGCTGCTCAACGGGCTCGCGCAGCGGATCGCAGGGCTTCAGCGTATCGGCACACCAGCGGGGCAATTGCTGGTAAAGCCGCGTCCCCTCTGTCTTCCAGGCGATCTGCTCATCGGTCACTTCCCGGATGATCCGGGCCGGGTTGCCCGCTACGAGCGACCGCGCCGGTATACGCTCACCCTGCCGGATAAACGAAAGCGCGCCGACGATACATTCATCGCCGAGCTCCACTTCATCCATCAGCACGGCATTCATACCCACCAAACAATTGCGGCCCACCGTAGCGCCGTGGATGATGGCGCCGTGACCGATATGGGCGCCCGCCCTGAGCAGTACCGTTACCCCTGGAAACATATGCACGGTGCAGTTCTCCTGCACGTTGCAGCCGTCTTCGATCACGATGCGGCCCCAGTCGCCACGCAGCGCGGCGCCGGGCCCGATATACACGTCGCGGCCGATGATCACCTCACCGGTGACGACAGCCTGCGGATGCACAAACGAGCTTTCGTGAACTACGGGGCGGATGCCGTTGAATTCATAGATCATGGCGCAAAGATGCGAACCGGCGCGTTAGCCGCCCGCAGGCGACGGGGCCGGTGCCGGCTTTTTCCGCGGCCCGTTTACGATGCGGCGGATGACGGCCATCACGCCAAACACGATCCCGGCGAGACCAAGGAGCCCGACGATGATGGCCAGCAGCTCGGCGCCGGAGCAGGCCACGTTGCAGGCAAGCGCCACCACGAGCACGGCCAGCAGCAGGCCCAGCACGATCGTCAGCACAATGAGCGCGGCCTTGCCATTGTCGTTCGAGCTCCGGTAGTGGGCACGAAGGCGGCGCGCGAGCCGGCGCAGCAGCTTGCGGCTTTTGGGAGGAGCCGATACCGATGCCGATACCGATGCGGCCTGTGCCGCTGTTGCGGCCAGGGGCAGCGGCCCTTCCTCCGGGCCTGCGCTGAGCAGCAGCACAAGCAGGCAGGTGCAGCCCATGAGCGCACTGTCGAAGCGCTTTCGCACGCGGTACGTTGCGCGCCCGGCCGGGTACGCGAGCAGGAGCAGCGCGGAAAGAAGTGCGACCGGGAAGAGGAGTTCGCCCGGGGCCTCGGCGCCCGCGGCCGCGAGCCAGTTGCCGGCGATCCAGGCGGTGCCGTTGAGCGCGGCAAGCGCTACAAACAGGAGGATGCGGGCGGCAGCCTTGTGGCCCCTGGCCCAGACGCTGATCGAATACATAAGGGTTGCTATTGGTTCCGGTAAGGTACGCCGTTACCGGGGGCGCCGCAACCGCTGCAGTAGCACGGCAAGGAGCGCCAGCGCCACCACGGCCAGAATGATCTTGCCGACAACACCAAAGCGCGTGACCTCGTACACCGACCAGGCTTCGAGCAGCAGCGCCGGCACCTTGCCAAGGCTGCTTGCCCAGAAAAAGGTGATCGTGCGTACCCGTCCGACGGCAGCCGCAAAAGTCACGAGGCCCGAGGGAACGAAAGGCAGCAGCCGCAGCGAGAAGACGAGCCCGAAAGCTTCGGCTCCATCGGCTTCAAGCAGGCGCTGCAGGCGCGGATGGCGCGCGATGCCACCCGACACGCGGCGGCGGAAGCCCTTGCGGTACAGCACAAACGAAACCAGCGCTCCGAGTGCCTCGCCGGCAAAGGAAACGGCGGTCCCTTCCCAGAATCCGAAGAAGGCTATGTTGGCGGCCGTCACAAAAACGCTGGGCACAAGACCGAGCACCGCAACGAGCACGCTCACGGCAAGGCTGATAAAGAGGGCGAGCCCTGCGTGTTGCTCGAAGAAACGGAGCAGTACCTCCTGCATGTCAGAGCGAATTGGGCGGCGTAACGAGCGGCTTGTTGGTGCGGAAGCAGGTGCCTTTGAAGTGGGCCACCGTTTCGCCCGCGTCGTTGCTGATAAGAATGTGGTAGAGGCCCGTGCTGCGCCCGTTGTGCAATTCCTTCGCCTCGGCGCTGATGGTTTCGCCCGGCTTCAGCGGCTTGGTGAAGGTGATGCTCGTGTCGAGCGCCACGGAGAGGTTGTTGCGGTTGTTGCAGGCAAAGGCAAAGGCGCTGTCGGCGAGCGAGAAGGCGATACCGCCGTGGATGATCCCGAAGCCGTTGAGCATATCGTCGCGAAGCGTCGCACGGATGCGGCTGTAGCCCTCGCGCACTTCCAGTATTTCTACACCCAGCCACTGGCTGAAGCGGTCGTTCAGCATCATATGGTCCACTACCTGCCGGGCGAATTCGTCGTTCATAGCGTGTGCTTATTTTCCGGTGAAGTTCGGCTTTCGTTTTTCGAGAAACGCCTGTACGCCTTCCTTGTAGTCGGAAGTGGCGCCGGCGCGCTGCTGGAGGATCTCTTCGTCCTGCAGCTGGTCTTCGAAGTGGTGGCCTACCGACAGGTTGAGCGCCATCTTGGTGAGGGCGAGACCGCGGGTCGGCAGCGCGGCCAGCGTGGCTGCGAGTTGCTTTGATTCGTCGGCGAAGCTTGCGTCGGGAAGAACCTTGTAGATCATCCCGAGGCGCTCCGCTTCTTCGGCCGGCACCTTGTCGCCAAGCATGAACAGCGCGGATGCTTTCTGGAAGCCCACCAGCCGCGGGAGCACGTAGGTGCCGCCGCTGTCGGGGATGAGGCCGATCTTCGAGAAGGCCTGGATAAAGGACGCGCCCTGCGCTGCCACAACCACATCGCAGCAGAGGGCAATATTGGCGCCCGCGCCCGCGGCCACGCCATTGACAGCCGCCACAACCGGCTTCTCAAGCCGGCGGATCCGCACCACGATAGGATTGTAGTGCACGGCAAGAATGGCGTCGATCTTGGGACCTTCGGGGTCGACCACTTCATCGAGGTCCTGCCCGGCGCTGAAGGCCTTGCCTGCGCCCGTGAGGTACACGCAGCGGATCGATTCATCGGCGGCGCATTCGTCGAGGCGCTCCTGCAGCAGCAGGGCCATCTCGCGGTTGAAGGCGTTGTATTTCTCCGGCCGGTTGAGGGTGATATACGCGATGGCGTCGCGCACTTCGAAGAGAATGGAAGACATCGGGGATGATTGTGGGGTCAAATATCGGGCATTCAGGAACGGCAATCGGGAATCGGGAATCGGAAAAAGAGAAAGAACGCAGATCCGCCAGCTGGCGGATACGCAGATTGTTAAGATCTGTTATGATGTTGCTGACGCCCCAGCTATATCGGCGCTAATCTTAACAATCATAATAAATCTGCGTTCTTTCTCTCCGGCCGATTGCCGCCCTTAATGACACTTGAAATGATCGAACGCTTCCTTGCAATCAAGGCAGCGGTACATGCTCTTGCAGGCCGTGGAAGCAAATTGCGAGATGAGCTCCGTGTGCCAGGAGCCGCAGCGGGGGCATTGCACGGCCTCTTCCACGAAGGGATCGGTGCTGCAGAACTGCTGCCTGGGGTTGGGCGGCGCGATGCCGAAGGCGCGGAGCTTTTCCTTACCGGCTTCGGTCATCCAGTCGGTGGTCCAGGCCGGCGACAGCTGCATCGTCACCTTCAGCTTCCGGATGCCGGCCTCGATCAGCTTGAGCCGTATGTCCATCGCGATGACGTCCATCGCGGGGCAGCCCGTGTACGTCGGTGTGATCACGATCTCCACCTCCTCCCCGTCCACCTTCACGGAGCGCACGATGCCCAGGTCGAGCACCGAAAGCACCGGTACTTCCGGGTCTTTCACGGCTTCGAGGAGGGACCAGATCGTTCTTTCATCGAGCATCTGCGTTCAGTTTGGAGTTTGGAGTTTGTGGTTTGTAGTTCCGCGATGCGCGGTAAGTGGTTTCGACAATAACAGCTTGCGCGTGCCAGCCAACCACAAACACCAAACTACAAACCACAAACTTGTTTTCTCCTACCAGGTCATATTCGGGTACGTGCGCTGCAGGTATTGCATTTCGGCAAGCAGGTAGCCGATGTATTCGGTATGGATGCCGCGCTTGCCGCCGCTCTGGTGCCAGGTGGCGGTGGCGGGCACGTCGAGGCCGGCTTCGGCGAAGATGGCGGCCACGCGCGTATCCCAGGCAGCACGGAGCGTGGCGGGGTTGACGGCAGCGCCGATCGTTTCGAAAGGAGCGGTCTCAAAGAGCTCGCCGGTAAAGGGCCACAGCGCCTCGAGGGCCGTGGAGATGCGGCGGCGGCTTTCGCCGGTTCCGTCGGCGAGGCGGATCACCCACTCGCTGCTCCAGCGCAGGTGGTAGGCCGACTCCTTGGCCGACTTTTCGGCGATGGCCGCGAGCGTTGTGTCACTGCTTTGCTGCAGCGCCGTGTATTGTAAGTATTGAAAAGCCGAGAAGAAAAACTGGCGCAGCACGGTCACCGCCCAGTCGCCCTTGGGGAGCTCGGCGAGCAGCACGTTGCGGAATTGCTGCTCCTCGCGGAGAAAGGCCAGGTCGTCTTCCTGGAGCTCGCGGTTGTAGGCTTTCCAGGGGCGCGGCAGCAGCGCATCGACTTCCTGCCGCAGCGCGCCGTCGAAGCCGTTGTATTGCGTCGCGACGTACTCAAAAAAGTTGCGGGCGGCGCCGATCTGGTCGAGCGAGATGTTGGTGATGGCGATGTCCTGCTCCAGCACGGGGCCGTGGCCGCACCACTCGGCGTTGCGTTGCCCGAGGAGAAGTGCGTTGTCGGCGAGGTGGAGGCTGTATTCGAAAAGCTGGATCATGTGAGTAGTAAGATGCATTCCCGGGAAAAAGAACGCAGATTTATTATGATTTTTAAGATTAGCGCAGATAGAACTTTAAAACATCATTTACTATCGTATAGATCTTATAAAATCTGCGTTCTTCCCCTCCTTACATGTGCGTCAGTTCATCCGGCAGGTCGTAGAACGTGGGATGGCGGTATACTTTATCATTCGCGGGCTCGTAGAACGATTCGGCGTCGTCGGGGTTGGAGGCGTGGATGTGGCTGCTTTCCACCACCCAGATCGACACGCCTTCCTGGCGGCGGGTGTAAACGTCGCGGGCGTTCTCGATGGCCATGGCCGCATCGGCGGCATGGAGCGAGCCCACGTGCTTGTGGTCGAGGCCCTGCTTGGAGCGGATGAAGATCTCCCAGAGAGGCCATTCGCGGCTCCCCGACGACCCGCTTTCCGCAGACCCATCTCCCGACCCCTTTCCTACCGGAACGGGAGCGCCGGAACCGGCTTTCTGGATGGCATCATAATCACCGTAGAAATACTTTCGGAATAACTGCATAAGTCAAATTCAAAAGTCAAAAATCAAAAGTCAAAATCCGTACGCGGTAAAAAGCGGCGGCAAAAGCGTTTTTGAATTTTGCCTTTTGCCTTCGCCGCATCACGCAGCCTGCATCTCTTTACGCGTTTTGCGCTTTTCGGCATGCGCCACAGCGGCCTCACGTACCCAGGCGCCTTCATCCCAGGCCTTCTGGCGGGCTTCGAGGCGCTGCTTGTTGCAGGGACCATTGCCGCTCACCACGTTCCAGAATTCCTCCCAGTTGATGGGACCGAAGTCGTAATGCTTGCGCTCGTCGTTCCACTTGAGATCGGGGTCGGGGAGCGTCATGCCCAGCAGCTTTACCTGCTCGGCGATCATGTCTACGAAGCGCTGGCGCAGCTCGTCGTTGGAGAAGCGCTTGATCTTCCACTTCATCGACTGCTGCGAGTGCGGCGAGGCATCGTCGGTGGGACCGAACATCATCAGCGAAGGCCACCACCAGCGGTCGATAGCGTCCTGCACCATCGCGCGCTGCTCGGGTGTGCCCTTGCTCAGCACCAGCAGGCTTTCGAATCCCTGGCGCTGGTGAAAGCTTTCCTCCTTGCACACGCGGATCATGGCGCGGCTGTAGGGGCCGTAGGAGGTGCGGCATAGCGGCACCTGGTTCATGATGGCCGCGCCGTCGACGAGCCAGCCGATGGCGCCCATATCGGCCCAGTTGAGCGTGGGGTAGTTGAAGATGGAGGAGTACTTGGCCTTGCCGCTGAGGAGCTGCTCCGTCATCTCGTCGCGCGAGATGCCGAGGGTTTCGGCGGCGCTGTACAGGTAGAGCCCGTGGCCGGCCTCGTCCTGCACCTTGGCGATGAGGATCAGCTTGCGCTTCAGCGAGGGGGCGCGGGAGATCCAGTTGCCCTCGGGCAGCATGCCCACGATCTCGCTGTGCGCGTGCTGCGAGATCTGGCGGATCAAATTCTGCCGGTACTTCTCCGGCATCCAGTCTTTCGGCTCGATGCGCACTTCGGCGTCGACTTTATCCTGGAAGATCTTCTCTAATTCGGCTACGCTCATATCGAAAGAGTTATATACAAATTTACGTTTTAAAAGGCGGCGGGGCGGGGTTTTAAGGGTCTGTTTGGAGTTTGGGGTTTGGGGTTCTTACCAGCGTCCTTCTCGTGCGCAAGCCAACTTCAAACTACAAACTCCAAACTGTTTTATTTCGCGTCAAAGTCAACAACGATCCGCTCCGTCCTCGGGTGCGACTGGCAGGTGAGGATATAACCCGCGGCGACCTCGTCTGGTTCAAGACCCCAGTTTTCGTCCATAACCACTTCGCCTTCCAGCAGTTTGGCCTTGCAGGTGCAGCAGACGCCTCCCTTGCAGGCATAAGGCAGGTCGGCGCCCTGCTTCAGGGCTGCGTCGAGCACGCTGTGGCCGTCGTAGGCAAGGTCGAAGTCGAAGGCGATGCCATCGAGCTTGACCTGCACCTGGCTCCGCGGTCCGGAGTCGGACACGGCGGCCTTCTCCGTTTCGACATTGGACTTCTTCTGCCCCGGCACGGTAAACAGCTCGAAGTGGATCTTCTTCGGCGCCACGCTCCGCTCCTGGAGGAAGTCGCGGACGCAGAAGATCATCTCCTCGGGGCCGCACACGAAGAAGTGGTCGCAGGAGGCAAGGTCGATCACCTTGTCGAACAGGAGGGCGCACTTGTCGCGGTCGATGCGGCCGTTGTTGAGGGGCGCGTCGCTCTGTTCGCGACTCAGCACATGGTACAGGCGAAAGCGGTCGATGTACCGGTCCTTGAGGCCCTCGAGCTCCTCCTTGAAAATGATCGAGCCCTTGCTGCGGTTGCCGAACACGAGCGTGCAGCGGCTGCGGGGCTCGGTAGCGAGGATCGTCTTGAGCAGCGAGAGCACGGGCGTGATTCCCGAGCCGGCGGCAAAGAACACGTAGTGCTGTTGCTGCGTGCTGTTGATGTCGACGGTGAAGGTGCCCGTGGGCGGCAGCACTTCGAGCACGTCGCCGGCCTTCAGCGACTCGTTGGCCCAGGTGGAAAAGAGGCCGCCCTCAACTTTCTTCACGGCCACGCGCAGCTCCCCGTCGAGGGGCGAGCTGCACAGCGAGTAGTTGCGGCGCAGCTCTTCGCCATTGTGCACGGTGCGGATGGTGAGGTTCTGGCCGGCGCGGAAGCGGAAGGTTTCCTGCAATTCGGCCGGCACGTCAAACGTGATGGAAACACAGTCGTCGGTCTCGCGCTGCACTTTCTTCACGGTCAGGGGATGGAAATGGATCATAGCAAGGGCGCAAAGATAACCTTCCGGGAAGGTTTTGGAGGTTTTGAAGGTTTTGAAGGTTCTGGGGGTTCTTAAGGTTCTTAAGGTTCTGATGGTTTTTAAGGTTCTGGGGGTTCTGAGGGTTCTGAGGGTTCTGAAGGTTGGATGGAGCGAAGTTTGGGGCGATTGAGCATCACGGGTGGGCGCAGGTGGCCGCTGGTAGCTGCGCGTATAGTTCCAGGCAATAGGCAGCCCCCGCATCCTGAAATGTCGTTGGGACAATCCGGGTTTTTCAAGGGGCCCCATTCCCGGATGAAGCCATGGCAGGCAAAGGCCCATATGGGATAATGCGGAGGATGTGCCCGCACGCGTTATCCCGGCCCCGGGAAGCTGCCCGCGTGGGATCCGGGCTGCGTTACGCACAATTCCCGCAACGCAGCGCCGCAGGAGCTCCGGGGCACGGAGCAAACGCTGGTTTACCGGCAACGTTCCATCCCGGCGGGACGGTAAATCTGTAGCCCGGCTGGCAACCCGCGGTCGGCGTTGTGCGGAAAGCTGCGCCCCTTCGGGGCGCCGTGCCAGTGGCCCCGGGTCGAGCCCGGCGGGGCGATGGCCCGGGGAAAAGAGCGCAACTAGCGAAAGCTGCGCCCCTTCGGGGCGCCGTGCCAGTGGCCCCGGGTCGAGCCCGGCGGGGCGATGGCCCGGGGAAAAGAGCGCAACTAGCGAAAGCTGCGCCCCTTCGGGGCGCCGTGCCAGTGGCCCCGGGTCGAGCCCCGGCGGGGCGATGGCCCGGGGAAAATGGCGCAACTAGCGAAAGCAGCGCCCCGAAGGGGCGCCGTGCAGGCTCCGGGGGCCAAGGCCCCCACGATTGATTGCCTGTCCCAGATGGGAGGGCCAGTACGCCAACGGCGCCGCTCGCGCGGCGCCGTTGGTTTGTAAGAACATGGCAAGCGGTCAGGCCTGGGGATTCGCCGTTGCCGCGGCGCGGGCCTGGGCCTGCGTTTGCCGGCTGGCAAGGAGGGCGGCGAATTCCTCGGTGATCGCGTTGGCCGCTGCGATCGCATTGAGCCAGGGGGCGCGGTCCTGCTGCTGGCGGCGGCTGCTGACCTCCCCGGCGTTGAGGAGGGTGGCCACTTCGTCGTAAAGCGGCCGCGCCTCGGTGAGCTTGTCTTTTACGGTATAATCGACCGCCAGCGACTGGGCGGCGCGTTCCTGGCCGCGGGCCACGGACAGCGTATCGTATTCGCTGTTGACCGTTTGCAGGCGGTCGACCCAGCGCTGCAGGCCGAGGCTAGCCACGGCGGCGGCAAGCTCCGGCTTGTCGCGCCAGTCGCGTAGGAACGAGTTGATGCTCGTGGTTTCGGCCTTGACGGTGAGCTTGCTGATCGCCCGCGCCCCGCCATATAAAGACAGGTTGGCGTGCAGCTTCCGGCCGGCGGCCGCGCAGGCCGGGTCGGGATCATTCTGAAAGCCGTCGCAGACCTTGCCGACGCCGATCACAAGGCTGTCGCGTTCTGCCTCAAGACGCTGCAGGGAGGCCGTTTGCGAGGAGCCGGTTGCCTGGCGGAAAGCCAGCGCCGCTTCCTGCAGGCGCGCTTCCAAATCGCCGAGGGTTTCGCTGAGCGCCCCGGAAAGGTTGCCGGCCGCGCGGATCACGCGGATCAATTGTTCCAGGTAACGGATGGCTTCGGCTTGCGGGAGCCGTTCAAAATAGAGGGTTTGCAACATAACAGAGGGTTTTGGTTATCCTAATTTACTCTTTTCCGGAAAAAAAGAAAACCAAGGGCCTTTTTTTTCGCGAAGCTTCCCGCCAAATGGAAACTGCCCTCCGCGGCTGGACGAAGCCAGTTTTCCGATTGGCGGGCGCCTCTTCGACAGGTGCAAACCCCCTTTTCCATTTGGCGGGACCCGGTCTCACTCCGCGAATGCCCTTTTCCGTTTGGCAGCCCGCATTTCCGTTGCGCGGAGGCCGGATTCCATTTGGCGAACCGTATTCCGGTGCTTGCAGAAGCCTCCGCTGGTTGGCGGGCTGCTTCCCGGGCGGCGAAAAGGCCGGTTTCGTTTCGGCCATCAGGCAACGTGCGCCTGCTTCGCGTTCGGCCGGTTAGAAGGGGGCGAGCGGAAGGCGTGGCAGGCAAAGGATGTTTGCCTGTTACCCGGATTGGCTGCGGAGAGTCGTCGATCTTTAAGTACAGGCACAACAGGGTCTCGGAGCAGGCAGGATACTTGCTAACTTCATTCCCGGCGACAGCGTAAAACCCTGGTCGTTCTGTGCGCCTTCGCAGCAGGCAAATGAAAAACTAATTTGATGAACGTTCCAGATGATCAAAGCCCGCAATTGCCAAAGGATGAAGTTGAGCACCTCCGCCCTGCCCCGCTTTATGGAGTTATTTTTTGTGCCCTTATCATCGTTCTTGTTGGTGTCGTGTATACCATAAGACACGAGCTTATCCTGGGCAACTTACCTTCTGGCCGTGGCGCGGGCGCAGGAAGACCGAGCGTCTTCAGCGGTCCTGCTGCGATTGTGTTGGGCGTGCTGTTCGGTGTGTATTCCGTATACCTTCTTTGGAAGCGGCAACGGCGTCGCGGTGACGGCGGTGCATAATAACGACTGTTGCACTGGCGCGGCTTGCCTAAGTGCGTATCTTCAAGTAAGGTCGGCCTGCGAACAGCTCTGAGCGTTGGCTGCATCCTGCATCCTGGCTGCACCCGGCATTTGGATTTTCCCGGCAGCCAAGGGCAGGATCCGGCTATATGAATTCTGGGGTGAGTATTATTACATGCAAAAGGATGCCGTACGCTCCACCTTGACCGGCCGTCGCCTGGCCCCTTCGTTGGAGGCCAAACGGGGAAGACCGATATTTGACACAACCGGTTACCACAAATGCCCACCCGAAACTTCACCGCTTTGCCCATCCTCACAACGGAACGACTTACCCTCCGTCGCCTGTCCATTCAGGACGCCCGGCAGATCTTCAGCCTGCGTTCCGACCGGGAGGTCAATAAATATCTCGACCGGCAAATGGCCGGCAGCCTTGACGATGCAAGGATCTTTATCGACAGGGTGAATGAGAACATGGAAAACAACGCCTCCTTGTATTGGGCGATTACCGTAAAAGAGCAAAACTCCCTGATCGGGACATTTGCCTTTACGGCTTTTCAGACGATTCTGCGGGCTGCGAGATTGGCTACGAGCTGTTGCCGGGTTTCCAGGGCAAGGGAATCATGCGGGAGGCGCTGGAGAAAGTTATCAATTACGCCTTCCATACACTGAACGTTCAAAAGATCGATGCTTTCTTTCACCGGGAGAATAAGCGTTCACAAAAGCTGCTGGAGACGTTTTCGTTTCGTGGCCCGGACAATACCGACGGCACTTCCGACGCAGACGTACTTCATTATCACCTGGACAAGCCAGCTAACCATTCATAGCCCCGGCCGCCGGCCCCGCGCATGAATTCAGCGAACGTTGAACCGCAAAAAAGAATAACCATCACCACAATGAGGCAAGAGATTTCGCCGCTGATACAAGCAAAAGAGCTTCTGGAATTATACGGCAAAGAGCATATCATCCTTGTCGATGCCACGAACGGACCCAATGCAAAAGCGGCCTACCAGCAGCGGCATTTGAAAGGAGCGCTGTTTGTTGACCTGAACGAGCAGCTGGCCGATATCAAAAGCGATGCGGCGCAGGGTGGACGGCACCCGTTGCCGACGCTGGAGCAATTTTCAAAAACACTGTCTGCGCTGGGTATTTCGAAAGAAAGCCACGTCGTGATCTACGACGACAAAAACGGGTCGAACGCGGCTGCCCGTTTTTGGTGGATGCTCCGGGCCGCGGGGCACGAAAAAGTGCAGGTGCTCAATGGCGGGTTCAGGGCGGCCGAAAAAGCGGGCTTCCCGGTAAGCGGCGAAATGGAAAAAGCCGAACCTGTTGGCCCCTACCCCATTGAAAACTGGAAGCTCCCGCTGGCCGATATGTCGGAAGTGGAAGCCGTAGCCAGGAACAGCAACCATCTGGTCATCGATGTTCGCGACAGCGACCGGTACAACGCGAAAACCGAGCCGATCGACCTGATCGCAGGGCATATCCCCGGGGCCGTCAATATTCCTTTTTCGGAAAACCTGGACGCCAATGACCACTTCCTGCCGGCACCGGAATTAAAGGAGAAATACGAAAAGGCTTTCGCGGAGCGAAGCGCGGAAAACATCATCGTTCATTGCGGATCGGGCGTAACGGCCTGCCATACGCTGCTTGCAATCGCGTATGCAGGATTAGCGATCCCGAAACTCTATGTGGGCTCCTGGAGCGAATGGTCGCGAAACGACAAGCCCCTGGCAACCGGGTTGTAAACATTGTTTTGCCAATTCGCGTCGCCCCCTATTTTTACAGCCTTCATCCTCACCTGTAAATCGACGTACATGAACAAAGCAGCAGCGCTCCTCCTGGCGCCCGTATTCCTCACGCTCAGCGCCGGGGCACAGCTCTCCGGAACCGGCAGCAGCGGCGACAGCAAGGAAAAAACCAAGATCAAAACAAACAGCGGCGACACAAAGTCCTGGGCCGTTAAGTGGAATCCCGAAAGCCTGGCCTTCGGCAAGATCGGCCTCAGCGGCGAGTACAGCCTCAAACGCAAGAAGAGCATCACCTTCGGTGTGGGCATCCCCGTGGAGCGCACCTGGACACGTAATACCAGCGATGAAAAGATCGACCTCCATACCAAGACCTTCTCGGTGATGGGCGGCTACCGGATGTACCTCGGCAAAAAGCCGATGACCGGCTTCTACTTCGAGCCCTACCTGAAATACGTCAACCTGAAGGCAAACGGCTTGTACGACAACAAAAGCGTTACCGACCCCGAGTTGTACCAGACCACCGTCAACTACTCGGGCGCGGGCGTCGGCGCGCAGCTGGGTGTGCAGTTCATGATCGCGCGCGTGGTGGTTTTCGACCTCTTCATCCTCGGCCCCGAGGCGAACATATCCAGGTTCGAGGGCGACTTCAAGGATATCAACTCCAACATTCCCTGGACGTTCATCCAGGAGCAGGACGCCCGCCGCGAGATCGAGGACGCCCTCAAAGACATCCCGATCGTGGGCGACAAGACCGAGATCAACGTATACCGCGACCAGCGCCGCGTCAATGCCAAATACAACGGCTTTTTGCCCGGACTCCGCTTTGGCCTTTCGGTAGGCGTTCACTTCTAGCAATCCCCTGGCCGTCCCGGAATATCGGGCCGGAGCGGTAGGGAATCGAAAACACCAGGGCAGAAACCCTGGTGTTTTTTATGGCCGATTGCCGATTCCCGATTGCCGATTCCCCGTATTGGCGTAGGTTTGCACGCCCCTCTATTCGGTCGGGCGATGGCCCCATTCCTGCCATCTTCATCAAACAGACCTTTTTTATGTCGTTAATGGTAGTAGGCTCCATGGCCTTCGACGCTATTGAAACCCCTTTTGGCAAGAGCGACCGCATCATCGGCGGTGCCGCCACCTATATCGCCTGGAGCGCCTCCAATTTCTGCCGCCCCATCAAGCAGCTCTCCGTAGTCGGCTATGACTTCCCCAAGGAAGAACTGCAGGCCCTCGAGAACCGCGGTGTCATCCTCCAGGGTGTGCAGGTAAAAGAAAATGAAAAGACCTTCTTCTGGAGCGGCCGCTACCATATGGATATGAACACGCGCGACACGCTGGATACCCAGCTCAACGTGCTGGCCAACTTCGAGCCCGTAGTGCCCGAATCGTACCAGGGCAGCGAGTTCCTGATGCTCGGCAACCTCGTGCCGGCCGTGCAGCATGCCGTGATCAAGCAAATGAAGCAACGCCCCCGCCTCATCGTGATGGACACGATGAACTTCTGGATGGAAACCGCCCACGCCGACCTCCTCGAGGTACTCAAGGAAGTGGATGTGCTGCTGGTGAACGACTCCGAAGCCCGCGAGCTGAGCCACGAGTTCTCGCTGGTGAAGGCTGCGCGCAAGATCCTCACCATGGGTCCCAAGTACCTTATCATCAAGAAAGGCGAGCACGGCGCGCTCCTCTTTCACGGCGACAACGTGTTCTTCGCCCCGGCACTGCCGCTCGAAGACGTGTTTGACCCCACCGGCGCCGGCGACACCTTTGCCGGCGGCTTTATCGGCCATATCGCCCGCACCAAGGATATCTCCTACGAGAACATGAAGACCGCCATCATTGTCGGCTCGGCCATGGCCTCGTTCTGCGTGGAGAAGTTCGGTACCGAGCGCCTCCGCGAGCTGAAGAAAGAAGACATCGAGGCCCGCATCCGCCAGTTCCAGGAGCTCGTAAACTTCGATATCGAGCTGGTCTGATCGCGTTGATCGGTAATCAGTTTATTAGCCTATTTGTAAAGGGTCGCTTTCTGGCGACCCTTTTTTATTGTTAAGGAAAACCAAAATGCGGCCGGCCTGCAATAACGTTTACCGGTAGCCGTTTCTATTTCCCGGTACCGGTTTTTGTTTTTGGAGAACGCCTGCGCAGGCAACCGGTGCCGAGCCTTTACCGACGTCATCCGGCCTGCTGCCGTTGCGCACCTATGCATCCCATCTTTCCCGTAGTTCTACGGGCGGCAGCCGCTGCCCTGCACGGGTCGTTACCGTAAACCAACAAACCCTCCTACCATGAAACGCGCTTTGTTCCTGGCGATGCCGCTCGTGCTGGCAGCCGCCCTGGTCTTCATCGTCATGCGTCAACCGCAACAACCGGTCATCCCGCGGCCCGGGTTCCCGGTGGAGGCCCGCAGCACGCAGGCCGCAACCGGCACCTGCCCGGAGAATGTTATCCCTACGGAAAACCAGGCAGCCGCCCACCCCCCACTACGTCCGGCAATAATGGGGGTGGCGCTTCCTCTGGCCGCACTCAGCCCGGTACTCGACAACTACACCGAGGCCGAGCTGGACCCGCGCTATGCCGGGTACGTGCAAAGCCGGCAAGGCACCAAACTGAGCTTTCCTCCTTTCGCTTTTGAACTGCCAAACGGCAGTATTCCCACAGGCCCCGTAACGGTGTCGGTACAGGAGTTCTACGAGCCTGCCGATATCGTGCTGGCCGGCCTAAGCACGCAGGCCGGCAGCCGGCTTCTGGAGACCGGTGGCATGCTGTATGTCGACGCGCGCTACAAGGGGCAACAGCTGCGGCTTCGCGACGGGATGCTCTATGGACTCGATATGCCCTATACCGAGAAGAAGCCCGACATGCAACTGTTTCAAGGGCGGCCGCTCGCCGAAGGCATCGACTGGGAGCCGCTGCTCGAAGGGGCTGAGGGCAGCGTCCGCTATTACCGCATGCCTTTTGTGCGGCCCGCCGCCCTGGACTCCCTGCAGCAGCTGCTCCGCGCGGGCCTGCAGTGGCCGCAGGATGTGGAAGGCACCCTTACCTGGTGGGACGCAACCATATCGTTCAGCATCGATGAAACCGGCAAGCCCGCTCGGGTGCAGGTAAAAAACCCGATGTCGCCGGGCTTTATCAGCCTGCTCGACTCGGTGCTGCGCAGCCGCGACAGCGTGGCGCTGGGCTGGGCCGACGGCAAGCCGGCAGCCGTCTCCTTCCGGCAGCAGCTCACCTTTCGCTGGCCCGCCGACAGGCGCAACGCGCGCAACTTCGACATAGAGCGGAGCGACCTGCTTGTCGATTCGGTCTATCGGAAAGGAGGAGCGGGCTACTATACATTCCGTGCGCCCATGCTCGGCTGGATCAACTGCGACCGTTTTCTCAACGATCCGCGCGAAAAGGAAAACCTTTATGTGCAGCTGGCCGATCCATCCGTAGAAGTACGGCTGCTCTTCGGATCGATCAACAGCCTGATGTGCGGCACACGAACCGACAGCGGCTATGTATTCAACAATGTGCCGAAGGGGGAGGCGGTAACCGTGATCGCGATGCGGAAGGAAGGCAATTGCTACGAGCTTGCCCAGCGTGCCCTTCGGGTTGGGGAGGGTGACGTACGCGGCCTGACCTTCGCAACAATGTCGCTCCGGGAGGCGCGGCAGCGACTACAGCCGCTCAACCGGAAAGCCAATGCAGCACTCGCCCAGCGCGGTGCCCTCACTACGAACACACAGCTATGACCTTCCGGCCGATCCTCTTTGTATGCAGCTTCCTGCTGGTCGTTTCCTGCAGCGAGGAACGGCAAAGGAGCAGCGCAGGCACCGTACCAACCGCCGTTTCGACCGTCGACCCGGCGATCCTGAACGCGGACAGCGATATTGTTGAAGCGCAGCGCCAGCCTGTAGTTGGCAATGCGGCGGCGGCAGCGCACCAGTCCCGCTAATGCGACCGGTTGTGGTAAAGAAGGTAGCGGTTTGTTTCCCACCAGCCTTCCACGAAGTCGTCCATGTGCCGCTGCAGCGAATCGTGCGGCTGCGGCAGCGGGGCGCCTGAGAACGTAAGCAGGCGCCGCATCTTCCCATCGATCTCGCGACGGTACAGGTAGTCGCCTTCGAAGTAGCCGATGGTGCCGTCGTTGGGCGAGAACACGAAGCTGCTGTTCCAGCGCTGCGGGTTCGTCCCGGCGCTGTCGAAGAGATTTTTTCCAAGTGCTCCGTAGCGCGCGGGCACCGAGGCCAGCGAAGCGATGCTGGGCATGATGTCGATCTGCGAGCTGAGGGTAACGCGGTCTTCGGGACGCAGGAACTTCGGACCGTAAAAAAGCAGGGGCACGTGGTAGTTTTCGAGCTGCTCGCTGGTCCACGCGGCGGGCATCAGCGCGCCCACCTCGCCGGTCACACCGTGATCGCCCACGAACACGAAGAGCGTGTTGTCGAACCAGGGCTGCCTGCGGGCAGACTCTATGAATTTCTGGTAGCAGAAGTCGGTATAGCGAAACGCATTGTACTCGCCGTTGGAGCTGAAGCCGTTCCTGCGGAGCTCCGCCTCGGGCAGGTCGAGCACTTTAAATTCCGCGCGGTCTTCTTCCGGGATCGTATAGGGCCGGTGGTTATCGGCCGTCTGGATGATGGCGAAGAACGGCTTCGTTTCTTTCGTCAGGCGCGCCGTGGCCTGCAGCAGCAGGTTCTTGTCGGAGATACCCCACACGTCCACCTGCTTCCCGGCAAGCTGCTCCTGCTCCACGAGGTGCAGGTCGCGGATGTTGTTGTTGAGAAGGCCGCGGATGTTGGCCCAGCTGGCGCTGCCGCCGATAAAGTAGTACTTGCTGTAGCCGCTGAAATCGCTCATCAAAATATGCTGGTCGACGGTGGCGATGTTGCGGCTCGAGGAGCCGTTGCGCTCCACGTCGGGCAGACCGGTGAGCACGGCCCATACACCGCGGGCGGTGCTGTACGAATTGGTGAAGCAGTTGCGGAAGAACACGCCGCTGTCGCACAGGCTTTTGAAATAGGGCGTGGCATTGAGCGGGTTGCCCCACATGCTGCTTTTATAGGCGCTGAAGCTCTCGCAGATCACGAGCACGACGTTGACGCCTTTGGGAACCGTATAGCCCGGTGCGGGCCCGATGACGCGCTGGAAGCCCAGGTTCTTTTTATCGATGTCTGTAACGCCAAAGTACGGCGCCATGCGGTCGTACTGCTCGGCCACCTTTTTGGCGTCGTAAGATGACTTGCGGAATTTCAGCGTGCTGACGAGACTTTGAAAGGGGTTGAGCGCCAACTGTCCTTCGAAGGAGTTGGAGAACGAGAACACATCGCTCCAGCGCAGCGCAAACTGGCTGAGGCTGCCCCAGCCGCCGGCGAGCAGCAACAGGAGGAAGCTGCAATAGTACACCCAGCGATGGCGCAGCACGGGCTTCGGTACGGCGGCTATATAGCGCACAAGGCGGCGGAAGAACAGCGTCGACAAAACGAGCAGAACCGCGATGGCGAGCAGCACGCGGAGCACCGGGTAGGTTTCCCAGACCATCTGCGCCGACGTGCCCGTTTCTTTCAGCAGGCTCAGCGAGGCGCCGTTGAGTCGCTGCTGCAGGTAGTCGTAGTGATAGTAGTCGACGATGTAAAGAAACAGCACGAGGAACAGGACAATCACGAGCAGCGGAACCCAGAAGCGCTGCGCGCCGCGCTGGCGCCAGGGGCGCAGGGCTGGTATGGCCGTGAGCAGCAGCACAAGCGCGCTGAGAATCACCGCCACGCGCGCGTCGAACTTGAAGCCCATCCAGAATGCGCCCGCGGGAAAGACCTCGCCGATCGGCTTGAAGGCCCAGTAAAAAAAGAACCGGAACAACGTGAACAGGGCCAGGAACAGGGCACCGATCAGAAAGGACCATTGTATCGAACGGGGAAGTCTCATGGGGAAATCAGGTTTTCAATGGGCTGCTGCCCGAATCTCGGTGTTCGTGAATCGTGAATCGTCAATCGTGAATGAATGGCGCGGCATCCAAAGCATTCATCTGCGTCTGTCTTAAAAATCATAAAAAATCTGCGTTCTTTCTCTCCGCGGCGAAGCCGCCGAATCTGCTCTATCTTCGGCCCCGATGAATGCGCTGCTGCAACTGGACAAGTCGCTTTTCCGCCTGCTCAACGGCCGCTGGCACAACAGCTTTCTCGACGCCGTGCTGCCTTTTGTGCGCAACTCGCTCACCTGGCTTCCGCTGTACATCTTCCTGTTTCTCTTTGTCGTGATCAACCTGCGCCGCCGCGGATGGATCATACTGTATGCGGCCTGCACCGCGGCGCTCACCGACACCTTCAGCAGCACCATCATCAAGAACCTCGTGTTCCGCACGCGTCCCTGCAGCGACCCCGAGATGGCCTCGCAACTGCACTTCATCGTCAACTACTGCCCCATCTCCTCCTCGTTCACCTCCTCACATGCGGCGAACCACTTCGGCATCGCTACGTTTCTCTACTTCCTGCTGCGTCCCATCGTGGGCCGCTGGGCGGCTGCCGGCTTTGCCTGGGCCGGCATCATCGGCTACGCGCAAATATATGTGGGCGTGCACTTTCCGTTCGACGTTTGCGCGGGCGCACTTGTCGGCATCGCCACGGGCTGGGGCATGTACCGCCTGTTTGCCCGGCATACCGGTCCCGTTGATCGCGAGAGCCTGCTGCGCGGAGACGCACTGACGCCGCAAAGTTCCCGTTAAAGTGGCATCCGTGTAAGCAGCGCCGCCTGTTTTAACAAGAAGGCGCAAAACGTTTTGGTCTAAATTGTGTCTTTACAGCGTATGATGAAGCGGATCTTGTTTCTTTCCGGCTGGCTCCTTGCAGCCGGAAGCTCCTTTGCCCAGAAAACCGATAAAGCCGCCCGCACTTGGGTGGAAAACAGCTACAAGCACCTCAGCGCCGACGAGCGCATCGCGCAGCTTTTCGTCATCCGCGCGCACAGCAACCTGGGGCCCGAGCATGTGGCCCACGTGGACAGCCTCATCCGGCAATACAATGTCGGCGGGCTTTGCTTTTTCCAGGGCGGCCCCATGCGCCAGGCGATGCTCACGAATCACTACCAGTCGATCGCGAAAACACCGCTGCTGGTAACGATGGACGCCGAGTTCGGCCTCGGGATGCGCCTCGACAGCGTAACGAGGTACCCCTATCAAAGCACGCTCGGCGCCCTGCAGAACGAAGACCTCGTGTACAAGATGGGCGGCTCCATCGCGCGGCAACTGAAGCGCATCGGCGTGCAGGTCGACTTCGCGCCGGTGGTCGACGTCAACAACAATCCCAACAATCCCGTCATCGGCTACCGCTCCTTCGGCGAGAGCAAGGAAAAAGTGGCCCGCTACGGCATCGCGTATATGAAAGGCCTGCAGGACAACGGCGTACTCGCATCGGCCAAGCACTTTCCCGGCCACGGCGACGTGGAGGTCGACTCGCACCTTGATCTTCCCGTGATCCGCAAGTCGATGGAGAGCCTCGACTCGCTGGAGCTGTATCCCTTCCGGCAGCTATTCAAGGCCGGCGTTGGGAGCGTGATGATCGCGCACCTGTCCATTCCCGCCATCGATACCACGAGCAACCTGCCTACTTCTCTTTCACGCAACAACGTCGGCGGTCTTCTCCGCGAGCAGCTTGGCTACAAGGGTCTCTCGTTTACCGACGGTCTCGAGATGAAGGGGGTAACGAAATACTATAGCCCGGGCGAGATCGCGGTGCGCGCGCTCGAAGCCGGCAACGACCTGTTGCTGCTCCCCGAGGATGTACCGGCCGCGATCGCGGCCATCAAACAGGCGCTCGACGACAAGCGGCTGCGCAGGAAAGACATTGAAGCACACGTTAAGAAAGTGCTCTACGCGAAGTACTCGCTCGGCCTCGCGAAGCTGGCGCCGGTCGATACCACGAACCTGGTCGCCGACCTGAATGCCGAGACCGATGCCTTCCGCGAAGAAGTGGCGCGCAACACTGTAACGATCCTCCGCAACGAGGCCGGGCTGCTGCCCCTGGGCCCGAAGCGCGCGGCCTACGTGGCCATCGGCAACAGCAGCGAACCCTTGCTGGCACGGCGTCTCCGCGCCGAGGGCTCGATGGATGTATTCCATTTCGCCTACAGCCAGGACAGCAGCGCCGCCGACAGCCTCGCGCAGGTTGTGCTGGCAGGCCGCTACGACGTGCTGCTCGTGGGGCTGCACGACTACAGCATCCGCACCGCCAACAACTTCGGCATCTCCGGCTCCGCGCTGGCGCTGTGGAACCGCCTCAACCGGCCTACCACGGCCACGCTGCTTTTTGGCAACGTATATGCCGCGAAGAACTTCTGCGCCGCGCAAACGCTCGTGGGCTTTTACCAGGACGACTCGATCACCGAGCAGACAGCGGCCGTATTTCTACGGGGCGGCCTTCCCGCGAAAGGCCGCCTGCCCGTGACGGTGTGCAGCATTCCGTACGGCAGCGCTGCTACCGTTGGCCGCTTTACGCCGGTCGGCTTTTCAGTGCCCTGGCTGGCTATCGATTCGATCGTGCGTGATGGCATGGCCCGCAAGGCCTTTCCCGGCGCACAGGTGCTGGCAATCCAGAACGGAACGGTGCGCTACCACAAGGCCTTTGGCCGCTACGACAACGATTCGCTGTCTCTGCCCGTGCACCTCGAGAGTGTTTACGATCTCGCTTCGATCACGAAGACAGCGGCCACCACCGTATCGCTGATGAAGCTGTACGACGAAGGCAGGCTTAGCCTCGACGGCACTTTGGGCGACTACCTGCCCACCGCGCGCGGAACCGACAAGGCGGGTCTGAAGATCCGCGACATATTGCTGCACCAGGCCGGTCTTGCCGCGGGCATTCCGCTCTACCCCGAAACGATGGACCCCGCCACGAAGCTGCCCTCGCCGCGCTACTACCGCGCAGCGCCGAGCGACTCGTTCACCATCCCCGTGGCCCGCGACCTCTGGCTGCGCCGCGACTGGCCCGACAGCATGCTGCAGCGCATCCTTGCCAGCCGCCTCGGCACACCGGGCCGCTATGTGTACAGTGACCTGGACTTCATCCTGCTGGGCAAGGTGGTGGAAGCCATCAGCGGGCAGCCGCTCGACGCATACACAAAGAAAAATTTTTACACGCCCCTCGGCATGACGAGCGCCACCTTCGTGCCGGCGCAGCATCCCGGCACCGGGCGCGTGGTGCCTACGGAGTACGATACCTACTTCCGCAAGCAACTGCTCCAAGGCTATGTGCACGATGAGGCCGCGGCCCTCTTCGGTGGCGTTGCGGGCCATGCAGGTCTCTTCGCCAATGCCTGGGACCTGTCGGTGCTGTACCAGATGCTGGTGAACGGTGGCGAATACAATGGAAAGCGATACCTGAAAGAAGAAACGGTGCGGCTCTTTACGGACTATGGCAGCGCCGGCAGTCGCCGTGGTCTTGGCTTCGACAAGCCGGAGCGCGACAACGATACCCGCAAGGAGCCTTACCCGGGAAGCTTTGTGTCGCCCGAAACCTTTGGCCACACCGGCTTTACGGGCACGGCGGTCTGGGCTGATCCGAAGACGAAGCTGGTGTACGTATTCCTCTCCAACCGTGTCAACTCGGGCCGCACGAACCTGCTCGCCTCACTTGATATCCGGGAGAAGATACTGGATGCCATTTACCGGGCGCTGGAGCGGGAAAAAGGCTCGGAAGGTTCCGGAGGGTTCTGAAGGTTCTGGATGGATATGGGTTTTGTGCGGTAAGATCCAGTCCTTCACCCTACCCCAAACTACAAACCCCAAACTACAAACGAAAAGGCCCCGCACTCGCGGGGCCTTTTCGTTATCCTTCTGCTTTCGGCGTATTGTCTGATTTTCCTTCGCCGCCACCGCCCCTGCGGCGCCGGCTGCCTTGTGAGCGCGGGAGGTTGTCGCCGCCCTCGCCTTTTTTCTCACCACCCTGGGCACCGCCACCCTGCTGGCCGCCACCCGGGCGGGGCTGACGCGGGGGACGACCTTCGCCGCCACCCTGCTGCCCTTTGGGCTGCTGGCCTTCGCCACGCGGCGGACGCTGCTGTTGCTGCTTCGGCTGCTGCTGCTGCCCGCCTTCGCCGCCCTGCTGGGAGCGCGGCTCGCGCGGGGGACGGGGCTCACGCTGGAGCTTCGGCTGCTGTTGCTGCCCTTCGGCCTTCGGTTGCTGGCCTTCGCCGCCGGCACGGGGTGGTCGCTGGCGCTGGCCACCACCACCCTGCCCCTGGGCGCCACCGCCTTGCGGGCGGGCGGGCACGGGGAGGTTGGACTTGGCGCCACCGGCTCCACGGCCTTGCTGGGCGCCGCCCCTGGCATCGCCGCCGCCGCCTTTCTGACCGCCGCGTCCGCCCTGTTGCTGCTGGCGGCGCTGGTCGCGGCGTTTCTTGTCGGCCTTCTCGAGGCTGCGGAGGCTGATATGGCCCACCACATCCACGAATTCGGGCTCCACTTCCTTATCCTTGCCGCTCACGATCTCCACTACGCCCAGCTCGTCGGGGATGATGCCCTGCGTGTTGAGGGCCTTGATCTCCTTCACGCGCTCGATGGTAAGCGGATACTGCTTCGACGAGTCGGGCAGCACGTACCACATCAGGTTGCGGAAAATGTCTTTTTTGATGAGCGTGGCCGTACCGCGCTGTACGCGCAGCAGGTCGGCATGCTCGGGGAAGCCCTGGAGGGCATCGAGGTAGGTATCGAGCTCGTAGTTAAGGCAGCACTTTAGTCGGCCGCACTGTCCACTGAGCTTCGTCTGGTTGATCGAAAGATTCTGGTAGCGGGCGGCGGCGGTGTTGACGCTCTTGAACTCCGTGAGCCAGGTGGCGCAGCAGAGCTCGCGGCCGCAGGAGCCGATGCCACCGACCTTTCCCGCTTCCTGGCGAGCACCGATCTGGCGCATCTCTACTTTCACCTTGAACTCACCGGCGAGGATCTTGATCAGCTCGCGGAAGTCGACGCGGTCGTCGGCGATATAGAAGAACGTTGCCTTCTTGCCGTCGGCCTGCATCTCCACCTGGCTCACTTTCATATTGAGCTTCAGCTGGCGGGTGATGGCGCGGGTGCGGATGAGGGCGTCGCGCTCGCGGGCCTTGTTCTGCTTCCACAGCTCCACGTCGCGCTCGGAGGCGCGGCGAAGGATGCGCTTCATGTCGGAAGCCCCTTCCTTGACCCCTTTTTTCTTGAGCTGGAGGCGGACCGTTTCGCCGGTCAGCGATACCTCGCCCACGTCGAAGCCGGAGACGCCTTCGACGGCCACGAGCTCGCCGTGCTCAAAATACTGGAGCGTGCTGTTGCGGTAAAATTCCTTGCGGGCGCCCTGGCTGAAGGTGATCTCCACCACGCGGCAATACGTTTCGGTATCGACGATCGGAAGGTTCACAAGCCAGTCGTAGGCGTTGAGTCGGTTACAGCTGTTGGTACCACAGCTGCCGTTGCTTTTGCAACCGTTGGGTGTGCCTTTGGAGCCACAGTTTCCACATCCCATATGTCGAGATCTGCTCTTTAAAGTTGAATAATGACCGGGGAGGGGACTGCGCACGGAATGGCTACGAAGCTCAATAATGCCTGCTGTTACGGGACTGTTCCGGCGCCGACGCATCGGGCGAAAAAGCCGGGCCTTCAGAGGGCAGAAGCAGGCGGGATAAGGGGCGGCGCCTATACGGGAGCCTCCTTTTATGCTGAGATTTCGATAGCGATGTCATTCGGGCGGCACAAGACCGGACCACGGGATATATGTCGAGGCCCTTGCGGGCTTAAAGCAAATATAGGCTAAATAAAATGCGGAAGACGTCCCTTTCAACCGTCATTGCGAGGTCCTGAGGCGAAGCCGAAGGCCCGAAGCAACCGGCTCCGGTCAGAGCGCGGGCAGGCTCGCTCGAAGCCGATTGCTTCGTTGCCTCCCTCCGGTGGCCGCCTCGCAATGACGTTCAGATGGATCCTAAACGGATACCACCACCCGGTTCTTGATGATGTGAAACAGCTTGATGGTAAGGGCGTGGAAAAGGATCTTGGCGTTGGCGTTGCGCTCGATATGATAAGCCGCGGCGTCGAGCTCGGTGGCGGCGGCCTCCTTTTGGGCGATGTCCATCACCTTGTTGAGCCGCTGCGCGAAGTCGGCCTCGGAGGCCGAGAAGGTCTGGAGCAGGGCTTCCTGCGCGGGGCCACGGAGCACCTCGAGGCGGAGAGCCTGCTCGATGAGGTGGGTGAAGTAGCGGAGCAGCTGCTTTTGCTTTTCGCGGCCGAGGCGGGCGAGCTCCTCGATCACCTTGAGCTGGGCGGCCGGGATGTAGCGGATCGTGGCGCCAAGCCACTCCTTGAGGAGGGCGCCGAAGTCTTCGTCGGCATGCTGGAGCAGGTGCAGGGCTTCGCGGTACGAGCCGCCGGCGGCATTGGCGAGCGTGCGGGCCTGATCGGGCGCCACGGAGGCGCGGACCTTCAGGGCGGCTTCGATCTCGGCGGGCTCGAGGGCCGGCACTTTTACCAGCTGGCAGCGCGAGAGAATGGTATTGAGGATGGCGCTTTCGTTTTCAGCCACCAGGATGAACAGCGTATCGGCCGGCGGCTCCTCGATCAGCTTCAGCAGCTTGTTGCCTTCCTTGCCGAGGTACTCGGGCATCCAGAGCACGAGCACCTTGTAGCCGCTCTCGAAACTTTTCAGATTCAGCTTGCGGATGATCTCGTTGCACTCGTGCGCTGTGATGTTGCCCTGCTTGTTCTCGGCGCCGATAAACTGCAGCCAGTCGTATACGTTGCCGTAGGGCAGCTGCCCGATGAACTCGCGCCACTCGGTGATGTAGTCGGTGGAGACGGGCTTGTCGCCCGACTTGCGGGGTATGACCGGGTAAGCATAGTGAATGTCGGGGTGCACCATGCCCTGCGCTTTCGATGCGGAGGGCTGGCTTTCCATCCAGGCATCGGCCGCCTCGGCGGTGGCGGGGAGCTTTACTTCCACGGGCTCGCCGAAAAGGCCGGCAGGCTCGGCTTCCTTCGTGGGCAGGAGCGCCACGTACTGCGCAAACGCCAGCGCCAGCGGGAGGGCGCCGCTTCCTTCCTTGCCCAGGAACAGGAGCGCGTGGCTAAGCCGGTTCTGGGCCACCATTTCCACCAGATGCTGCTTCACTTCACTTTGGCCGATAACGTCGCGGAACATGGGTGCAAAATACAACGAGGATTTGAGGGTTCTGGAGGTTCTGGAGGTTTTGGAGGTTTTGGAGGTTTTAAAGGTTTTGGAGGAGGCCCGGCGGGTGCAGGGTCCCCGTGGCGGGTGCCGCAGCCTTGCCTGCCGACCCGCGGGGGCAATAGGGAACTGTCCGGGCAACGCGCACCGCACCGCATTGATGCGGCGAAAAGCCGGGGTAATTGTATCTTAACCCCATGAGATACCAACTGCTTACCGGGCTCTTCCTGCTGCTCCTTTCGACGGCGGGCGCCCAGACGAAAAATTTTCTCGATCAGCCTTACATCGAAGTAACCGGTAATGCCGACACGGCCCTGACGCCCGACGAGATCTACATCCGGATCACGCTCTCGGAACGCGACACGCGCGACCGCGTGCCGCTCGAAGAGCTCGAGCAAAAGCTAAGCGGTGCTTTGCAGGCACTGGGCATCGACGTAACGAAAGACCTGGCCGCCTCCGACTTCCTCAGCTCCTACACTTCGTATGCGCTCCGGGGCAAAGAAGTGACGCGAACGAAGCAGTTCTTTCTCAAGGTGAATTCTGCAAGCCGCGCCGGCGCGGTTTTCCAGAAGCTCGACGAGCTGAACCTCGGAACGGCCCTCATCGACCACGTGTACCACAGCGACCTCGAGGCCATCCGCAACCGGATGCGCGGCGCCGCGATGGCCAATGCGCGCGCCCGTGCCCTGGCGCTGACCCGCTCGCTGAACCAGAACGTAGGAAGTGTGCTGTTCATCTCCGACCCTGAAGACTACAATGCCGCTACGATCAGCCAGCCCATTGCCCGGGGGTACTACCGCGCCAAGGGCGACAACAACCCGCGCGTGGATTTCGAAAAGATCCGCGTCAACGTAAGCATTCACGTAAAGTTTGCGTTGAAGTAATGGGCAAGTCTGCTAATCTGCCAGCTGCTAATAGTTTAGACGGAACAACAAAATAGAGAACGCCGCTCCATCGGGGCGGCGTTCTTGTATTAGCAGACCAGCAGACTAATCCATTAGCCAATTACTTCAGGTACGAAGTGATCTCTTCGCTCATCGGCGTCACCTTGCTGGGAAATACCTTGAGCAGCTTGCCGTTCTCGTCGATGAGGAACTTGGTGAAGTTCCACTTGATGGGGTCTTCGACGCCCTGCTTTTTGGCTTCGGCCACGAGGTATTGAAACAGCGGCGCGGTATCGTCGCCTTTCACCGACACCTTGGCGGCCATCGGGAAGGTAACGCCGTAGTTCTTTTTGCAGAAGGCGCCGATCTGCTCGTTGGAGCCCGGCTCCTGTCCGCCGAAGTTGTTGGCGGGGAAACCCACGATCACGAGCTTGCTGCCGTAGGCCTTGTACAGCTGCTCGAGGCCTTCATACTGGGGCGTATAGCCGCACTCGGAAGCCGTGTTGACCACCAGGATTTTCTTTCCTTTGAATTTGGAGAAGTCGATGGTGCCGCCGCTGAGGCCGTCCACCTTGAAATCGTAAATGCTGCTGGCGCTGAGTATCATGGTAATAAAGGTTGCGATGAGTGCAATTTTCATGGTGGATTATTTTGACCAACAACAAAGATAAACGGTAAAGGTTGGCGAACAGCTCGGCGGCAAGCAGTTTGTAGTTTGTAGTTTGAAGTTTGAAGTTGGCTGGCGCACGTGTACCTTTCTTCGGAAGGCTCAGGACGGCGTTGATTCGGTTCATGCGAAGCGCCGCCGAAGTCCCATACCCCATTACCACATTACCACATCACCACATTACCACATTCCTTTGCCTATGGAATTCAATGACTGGATCGGGACCGCCGGCGTATCGCTTGTGCTGATCGCCTACTTTCTGAATGCCTGGGGCAAGCTGTCGCTCAATGCAACCTACTTTTTCCTGAACACGCTGGGAGGGGCGCTTTCCTGCGCGGCGGCGCTGCTCATTCCTTACTGGCCCTTCGTGCTGCTGGAAGGCATCTGGACGGTCGTATCGGCCATTGGCTGGTGGCGTGCTGCGCGGCGGCCAAAGGAAGAAGCCGTCAATCGTTAAAAAAGTCACAAAGCAAGCATCGGCCGTATGCTTTTGCCCGGTGGATCCTGTCTTTCGGGAAAGCCTGTTTATGCAACCCAAACCACACGCACGCCTCTGCGGCCTCCTGCTGCTGGCACTGCCCCTCCTCTTTTCGTTTGCCCCTGACCGATCGCCTGCGAAGCCACCCGCGCCGCGCATACAGATCGCGCTTCTCCTGGATGTCAGCAACAGCATGGACGGTCTTATCGACCAGGCCAAAGCGCAGCTCTGGAACCTCGTGAGCGTACTGGGCCGCGCCGAATGCAACCGCGGCACAGCGCAGATCGAGATCGCCCTGTATGAATACGGCCGGACCGGCAACAACGCTTCCGCCGGCTATGTGAAACAGCTGATGCCCTTTACCCGCAACCTCGACAGCCTTTCCCGGTGCCTGTTTGCCCTCAGCACCGATGGTGGCGAAGAATACTGCGGGCAGGTCATTTATACATCGGTGAAGGATCTTGCCTGGGACAAGGATACCGGCACCTACAAGGCGGTCTTTATCGCCGGTAATGAAAGCTTCCGCCAGGGCTCGCTTCCGTGGACGCAGGCCTGCGCCGCCGCCCGCGCCAGGGGCATCGTGATCAACAGCATTTATTGCGGCGACCGGGCGCAGGGCATCAGCGAGTTCTGGAACCTCGGCTCCGAATGCGCCAGCGGATCGTATACCAGCATCAACAGCGATGCAAAGGTTGAAGACATTTCTACCCCGTACGACAGCGCGCTCTACACACTCAACGAAAAATTCAACGGCACTATGGTCGGCTTCGGTACGCGGGGCGCGGCCGCGATGCAGGAAGTGGTCGTGACAGACGGGCTGAACCTTAGACACAACAAGGCTTCGGCGGCCGCACGCACGGCGGTGAAAGGCAAGAGCGCATTGTACAACAACTCGAGCTGGGAGATGGTGGATGCCTACGAGGCCGATACAGGCTTTTACCGGCGCGTGGACCGCGGCACTCTGCCCGACAGCCTGCGCACCAAGACGGACGCGCAGCTGAAAGTAGTGCTCGAGACGAAGCGTGCCGAGCGCAACAAGGTCCGCGGCGACATTGCCGACATAAGCCGCAAGCGCGAAGAATGGCTGGCCGATGAGCGCAAGCGCCGCGCAGCCCACAGCGCCAGCGAGGCTACCCTCGAAAGCGAAATGGAGAAGATCCTGAAGGCGCAGGTGCAGCGCAACGGCTACACGATCAGGTAAGTCAACCTTTGGTTACGGGGTTGCTGGCCCGCAAGCAGCAGCAGGCCGGGTCCGCACGTGGCATCCCCGCACACCCGGCGAGTGCGTCCGTAGAAATGCGGTAGGCGCTGACACTAACGCTGAGCGGGCAACTGAAGGGCAAGCGTTTCCGGGTAGCGCCCACCTGCAAACTTTGGGGGCATCGACCTAGTCGGCGAGGCGGTGCATCTCGTCCGTATCGGTCCGGTCGCCCTCGCCCGAGTGCCCGGCACGGGCGCGGTCGTCGCAGTGCGCATCGGGCCGCAGCTCGGCATCGCGGCTGTGCTTGCTGTTTTCCACCTTCATGGGCTCCGGTGCCCGCGGCGGCATTTTCGCTTCTTTATCGTGTTCCATATACTCTTTTCCGAAGGTGCGCAAATGCGGTGCCGGGCCCCGCCCATTGCGCTATCTTTATTCAAAGAATCGTGCTATGGAACTCAGCGCCTACTTCGACCTGCTCGCACGCTCCGAAAAGGAAGCCCTTGCGGTGGCCGGCCGCTTCAGCCCGGAAGCCCTGCAGCAACGCGCCGGCGAAGGCTGGAGCCCCCTGCAGGTGCTCGAGCACTGCTGCCTTACCGAGGCCCTGGTGATCGGGCTGCTTGGCCGCCCAACCACCGAGCAGCACGAAGGCGAGACGGTGCACGGCAGCGACAAGATCTATCACCTCGTGGTCAACAAGCGGGCGATCCGCATCAAGGCGCCCGACCGCCTTGTGCCGACCGGTGCCTTTGCCGACAGCGCGGCCTTCGAGGAGCGTTTTCTCGGGCAGCGCCAGGCCCTCCGCGACGCGCTCAGCGGCGGCACGCTGACTATCGACAACCGCCTGTACCCGCACCCGGTGCTGGGCAATATGACGGCGAGCGACTGGCTCTACTTCCTAGTTCACCACACGCAGCGTCACGTCGAGGAGCTGAAGGAACGACTACCCGTAACCGTATAACTACAGTCATGCAATTCGAATACATCGAGACCGAGCGCCTGCGGCTTCGCCTCCTCACGCAGGAGATCTACCGCTACGTGTTTCTTCATTACACAGCCGCACAGCAGGCCGAATTCTTCGGCGTCGACGGCGACGCCCTCGCCATGGAGCGGGCGCGTGGCCTCGGTGGCATGGAAACCTACCGCTCCACGATCCGCTACTTTCAGCTGCTCGACAAGGAAAGCGGCCGCACGCTGGGCAGCTGTGGCTACCACAACTGGTACCCGCAGCACCGCCGTGCCGAGATCGGCTATGCGCTGACGGCAACGGAGCGCCGGGGCGAAGGCCTGATGCGCGAAGCGCTGGCGCGTGTGCTGGCCTATGGCTTCCAGCAGATGAACCTCAATCGCGTCGAAGCGCTGATCGGCCGCGACAACGAGCCCTCCCTCCGCCTGGTGCGGCGCTTTGGATTTACGCAGGAAGGCGTGCTCCGCGAGCACTGGAACGTGGACGGCGTGCTCCACGATTCGGTCCTGTTCGGGCTCCTGAAAAGCGCGTACGCCCCGGCGGGACCCGAGGTCGCGGGAAACAAAGCGGAAAAGGAAGGGTAGGGAGAGCGTTCCCGTTCGGACTTTTCGGGCTATTTTCGTGCTGTGGAGCAGCAGCCCTATTTTTTACCAAAACCTTCCGGGAAATTCCTTGAGCTCGAGCGCCCCCTGGTGTTCTTCGACCTCGAAACAACGGGCACCAGCGTCGCCTCCGACCGCATCGTGGAGATCTGCGCGATAAAGCTCCTCCCCGACGGCAGCCAGGTAGAATTGTACGAGCTGCTCAACCCAACGATCCCGATCCCCGCCGGTGCTTCCGCCGTGCACAACATCACCGACGACATGGTGGCCGACAAGCCCAGCTTTGCCGAGAAGGCTGCCGAGCTTGCTGACTTCTTCTGCAACTGCGACCTCGGTGGCTATAACATCAAGCGCTTCGACGTGCCGATGCTGATGGAAGAATTCGCCCGCCTCGGCAAATACCCGATCAAGGTCAGCGACACACATATGGTGGATGTGATGGCCCTTTACCACCAGCGCGAAAAGCGCGACCTGGCCGCAGCCGTCCGCTTTTATTGCGACCGCGACCACGACAAGGCCCACAGCGCCAAGGCCGACGTGCTGGCCACCATCGATGTGCTCAAGCAGCAGCTGCTCCGCTACGAAGACCTGCAGCCCAATACGAGCTTCCTCCACAACCTTCTCGACGACGGCACCGTAGACCTGAGCCGCCGCTTTATCCGCGACGCATCGGGTGATATCGTTTTCAACTTCGGGAAGCACAAAGGCAAGCGCGCCGAAAGCGAGCCCGACTACCTGGAGTGGATGATGAAAGGCGACTTCTCGGCCGATACCAAGATCGCCATCAAGCGGATCCAGATGAACATTGTCTGGAAGCGGCAGCTCAGCGAATGGCTCGCCGCCAACCGCCTCACCGAGAACAGCGCCGTCGCCTCGGCCCTGTATGCCACGCTTAAATTCGGACAGGACATCTTTCCCTTCAGCACCTACAGCGAAAAGGGCCGCCTGACCATCAACTACCTCAACGAGCCACCGGCTTCCTTCACCTTTGTACACAAGGATGCGCAACTGCTGCTCCTGCAATTGCTCGATGTGCAGCTGGCGCCGCAACGCAACGAAAACGAACCCGCATGACCTCCACCGCCACCACCGTAAACGAATACCTGGCGCACCTGCCCGCCGAGCGCCAGGGCCCGATGCAGCAACTGCTCGATACCATGCAACAGAATCTTCCCGAAGGCTTTGAGCCGCGGATGGCTTACGGCATGGTCACCTGGGTGGTGCCGCACAGCACCTATCCAGCCGGCTACCATTGCGACCCGAAGATGGCCCTCCCCTTTGTGAGCCTCGCGAGCCAAAAGAACTTCATCGCCCTGTACCACATGGGCATGTATATGGACGGCCCGCTGCTCGACTGGTTCGTGGCCGAATACCCGAAGCACAGCAAAACAAAGCTCGATATGGGCAAGAGCTGCATCCGCTTCAAGAAGCCCGACCAGATCCCCTACGCGCTCATCGCGGAGCTGGCAAAGAAGATGACCCCGCAGCAATGGATCGAGCGCTACGAAAGTGTGCTGAAGAAAAAGTAGGAGCAATGGGGCAGTCTGCTAATCTGCTGGTCTGCTAATGCCGTAGACGTACCAACAAAATACAAGAACGCCGCCCAATGGGCGGCGTTCTTTATTAGCAGACTTGCAGATTAGCAGACTATCTAATTAGCAGATTACTAAAACCGGAAGCCCACGCCTACCTTGAATGCCTGGTTGTAGGCGTCCATATTGCGGTTGGCGTCCACCTTCGTGAGACCGCGGTCGTAGGCGGCGCGGATGTTAAAGCCGTTGGCGAACTGGTAGCCGACACCGCCCATCAGGCCCACGTCGACTTTGTTGAACTGGTCGGCCGTGTTGAAGTGATCGTTATACGCGTTGAAGCCAAGGGCACCCGCGGTAACATGCAGATCAGACTTGGCGAGGTACGAAACCTCGGGGCCGCCGAACACTTCAAAGCCGTTGAAGTTTCCTTTGATCAGCACCGGCAGCGAGATATAATGCTGGTTGAGCTGCGCCTTGGCCGAAGGACTCAGTACCGAAGCTATCCCCTTGAAATCGTACGAGCCTTTGAGGAGGTATCCTTTCTGGTCGTAGTAGAGACCGGGCTCCACCGACACAGCGCCGCCAAGCGGGATATTGACGGAGGCGCCGCCATAGAAGCCCATCTTGCTTTGCGTATGGAAGATGCCGCTGGAATAATCGACGAGGCTATTGAGGCTTTCGCTGGCGTTGCCGATGATGGAGGCCGACGTAACACCCGCACGGATGCTGACGGCGGGGCCCGACTTTGCAGCCGCCTGCGAGGAAGCAAAATTGCTGGACTGAGCGAAGGATACAGCCGACGCAAAGAGGCCGGCGGCGAGGAGTACGTGTTGTTTCATAAGTTCGGTTGTGGGGGTTAACGGCCCAATTACCTATTAGAAGGCAAAAGGGTTTGCGGGGTTTGCCGCCCGTCCGTAAGATTTCGTTAAAGGCGCAGAGGTGCCCGATTTGGCCCGTGCCGAAATTCGTAGGTACCAAATAAGGTTACTCATGATGAACTGGAACGATGTACTCGAGCGCTCGAAGACGCCGGCCGCGCCGCCGCGCCGCGTGGAAAAGAAAGACGAGGAATGGAAAGCGCTACTCACGCCCGAGCAATACCGCGTAACGCGCCAGCACGGTACCGAGCGGGCCTTCACGGGCGAATACTGCGAAGCGCACGAGCCCGGGATCTATGCCTGCGTGTGCTGCGGCACCGAGCTTTTCGACTCGACAACCAAGTTTGAATCGGGCACCGGCTGGCCCTCCTTTACCGAGCCGGTGCAGGATAACGTGATCCGCTATAAGCTGGATAACAGCTGGGGAATGGAGCGCGTGGAAGTGTTGTGCAACGTGTGCGATGCGCACCTGGGCCACGTGTTCCCCGACGGCCCGCGCCCCTCGGGACTGCGCTTCTGCATCAACTCGGCTTCCTTAAAAAAAACTGAATCGCAGCAAGGCCAGGCTGCGACCCAAAGCGCCGACCGTAGTTCTACGGAAGCGGAACCCACCGAATCCGGCCACCTGGAAACGGCCGTGGTCGGGGGTGGCTGCTTCTGGTGCATCGAGGCCTACCTCGACCAGCTCCAGGGCGTGCACAGCGTTACCTCCGGCTATGCCGGCGGCCACACGGATAACCCGACCTACTACGCGGTGTGCGATGGAAACACGGGTCATGCCGAGGTAGTGGAAGTGGAATTCGACCCGGCGGTGCTCTCGTATACCGACCTCCTACGCGTGTTCATGATCATGCACAACCCCACCACGCTCAACCGCCAGGGCGCCGATGTGGGCACGCAGTACCGCTCGATCATCCTCACCAACAGCGAGGAGCAGGCGCGCATCGCGCGGGAGGTGGTGCAGGAGTTCGCGCCGCATTTCGACAAGCCGATCGTAAC
This sequence comes from Flaviaestuariibacter terrae, assembly GCF_054777635.1. Classification (NCBI taxonomy): domain Bacteria; kingdom Pseudomonadati; phylum Bacteroidota; class Chitinophagia; order Chitinophagales; family Chitinophagaceae; genus Flaviaestuariibacter; species Flaviaestuariibacter terrae. The sequence continues at coordinate 1,245,832 of NZ_BAAHAL010000008.1, read as the reverse complement.
CGAGATAGCACCGTTGCAGAAGTTTTATCCCGCCGAATTGCAGCACCAGGATTATTACAAGAACGATCCGTCGAAGGCGTACTGCCAGAGCGTGATCTCGCCGAAACTGTCGAAGATGCGGGAGTACTTCAAGGGATTTTTGAAGACGGAGGGGTAGTCTGCTAATGAGATAGTCTGCCAATCTGCTAATACATTCTTTATACCAACAGAAAGCCCTGCGATGCAGGGCTTTCTTATTAGCAGACCGGCAGATTAACTCCGGCAGGTGCCTGCATAGAAATATTCTTCCGGGCGCGGGAGCTCGAGGCTTCCGTAATACTTCACTACGTCGTCGAGCACGGCGTCGATGGGCGCTACTTCGGGTAGCGTGACCAGCTTCGAGCGGAACTCCTTGATATTGGGAAGGCCTTTGAGATAATTGGTGTAATGGCGGCGCATTTCGTTGATGCCTACGATCGGCCCCTTCCACTCCACCGAGCGGTGCAGGTGCTGGCGGATGACATCGACGCGCTCCTGCACGGTGGGCGGCGGCAGCATTTCGCCGGTGGCCACAAAGTGCTTGATCTCGCGGAAGATCCAGGGATAGCCGATGGCGGCACGGCCGATCATCACACCATCGACGCCGTAGCGGTTCTTGTATTCGAGCGCCTTCTGCGGCGTATCGATATCTCCGTTGCCGAAGATGGGAATATGAATGCGGGGATTGTTTTTCACGCGGGCGATGGGCTCCCAGTTGGCCACGCCCTTGTACATCTGGCAGCGCGTGCGGCCATGGATGGCGAGGGCCTTGATGCCGACGTCCTGCAGGCGCTCGGCCACCTCGTCGATGTTGATCGTGTCGTCGTCCCAGCCGAGGCGCGTCTTGACCGTCACCGGCAGCTTCGTAGAGTTGACCACGGCTTTTGTAAGCCGCACCATGAGGTCGACGTCTTTGAGCACACCGGCGCCGGCGCCTTTGCTCACGACCTTTTTCACGGGGCAGCCGAAGTTGATGTCGAGCAGGTCGGGGTTGACGGTATCGACGATCTTCGCCGACAGCGACATCGCTTCCTCATCCCCACCAAAGATCTGTATGCCCACGGGGCGCTCGTTGTCGAAGATATCGAGCTTGCGGCGGCTTTTGATGGCGTCGCGGATCAGTCCTTCGGAAGAAATGAACTCGGTGTACATAAGGTCGGCGCCATTGACCTTGCACACGGCGCGGAAGGGCGGGTCGCTGACATCCTCCATCGGGGCGAGGAGGAGCGGGAAGTCGGGCAGCTGTATCGTATCAATGGTCACCACGGCAAAACCGGCTATCTTGCAGCCGGGCGCAAAGGTACCATTCTGCGCCGGAGTAGTATGCAAACATATCTTAAAACAAGGCCCGTCTACGTGCAGCTGCTTCTCTTCGTGGGCATGGCCATGGCTATTTTCATGATCGTGTTCCTGGCTGGCGGCGCCCTGCTGGCAAAGATCACCGGCATCCCGATGGTGAGCATGGGCAACTACCGCAGCTGGACGCCGGGCGACCCGCAGGTGCTGCTGATGCTCCGCGGCCTCATGCTGCTCCAGTTTTTCGGCCTGTTCCTGGTTCCCGCCTTTCTCTTTGCCCGCTTCTCCGACGAGCGCCCGGGTCACTACCTCGGCCTCCGCCCGCCGCACAGCAGCCTGTACTGGATAATCGGCATCACAACGCTCCTGGTGGCCGTTCCCTTCGTGGATCTTACCGGCCTCGTCAACCGCTGGATGATCGAGCACAGTCCGTTCCGGCACCAGGTAACGGCGATGGAAGACCAGGCCAACGGCACGCTGGTTGTGCTCCTGCAAAAGCACACGCCCAAGGACCTCCTGCTGAATATCGTTTGCATTGCGCTTACCGCCGGCATCGGCGAAGAGCTCGTATTCCGCGGCATCATCCAGCGGCTCCTGATCCGGAGCACGCGGAGCCCCTGGTCGGGGATCCTCATCACGGCCTTCCTGTTCTCCTTCTTCCACATGCAGTTCATGGGTTTCCTGCCCCGCTTTTTCCTGGGGGTCATCCTCGGCGCCATTTACTGGTACAGCGGCTCGCTGTGGACGTCCATGCTCGCCCACTTTCTTTATGATACGCTCATCCTGGTGATCGCCTACTACGTGCCCTCCACGGCCAGCAGCGACTCCTCCCTGCTCGAAGGGAGCCGCGCGCTGCTCCCGGCCGCGCTGGCCAGCCTCGCCCTTACGATCTTCCTGGTCCGCTACATGCACCGCCAAAGCGGCACGGACTTCGAAACGGTATACGCCGACGAGCTCGAAGAGCGTCGCCCCGATAACGACTTAAGCTTCTGACCATGGCCTTTAACTGGCAAACCTTTCGCACCCGCGCCCTCACCGCCGTCGTATTTGTAGCTGTCATGGCCGTGGGCCTGCTGTGGAGCCGCTGGGCCTTTCTCGTGCTTTTTACTATTGTGCATTTCGGCGGCTGGTACGAGCTTCTCCGGTTGCGCAAAGCCTTTCCCGGTCACGGGCCGCGCACAACGGCCAGCGACATCCTCTTCGGTTTGCTTTACCTCACGCTCCCGCTCTTCCTGCTGTGCGACCTTCGCTTCAACTGGCTGCACACGCGCCCGGCGGGCTCTTTCGCCGATGAGGAAAACCGGTTGCTTTGCCTCCAGCTGATCGTCAGCATCTGGATCAACGATACAATGGCCTATATCGTCGGGTCGCTTATCGGGAAAACACCCTTCTCGAAAATATCGCCGAAGAAAACCTGGGAGGGAACGGCCGGCGGCGCCCTGCTGGCCGTTGCCGTCATGAGCTTCCTGGGTCATTATGCCGGTCTTTCGTATCCGCTGGCCGCGGGCATCGCAACCATCGCCGCCATCGCCGGCACCATCGGCGACCTTTTTGAAAGCAAGCTCAAGCGAACTGCCGGCGTTAAAGACAGCGGCAGCTTTATGCCCGGCCACGGCGGCTTTCTTGATCGCTTCGACTCGCTGCTCTTCGCCGCTCCCTGCGCCTGGCTTTACGTAGCGCTCTTTTATTCGTAAACACTTACGGCAACCTTCCGAACCTTCAGAACCCTAAGAACCTTCAGAACCTTACCAACCAAGGTTGTATTTTCGGGCCCATAATCCCTCACTGATGCGCATTCACAAAGAAGGCTTCGTTACCATCCTCGTATCCGTAATCGTGGTAGCGGCCATCAACCTGCTGACCCTTTTCTTCGTTACGCCCGCCTACCCGATCCTGGGCTGGATCATCCTCATGGCCACGATCGGCCTGCTGATCTTCATCCTGTCGTTCTTCCGGATCCCGAAGCGCACGCATGCCACGGGTGAAGACCTCATCGTGGCGCCCTGCGACGGCACCGTGGTGGTGATCGAGGAAGTGGACGCCGACGAGTACTTCAACGACAAGCGCCTGCAGCTCTCCATCTTCATGAGCCCGCTCAACGTGCACGTAAACCGCAACCCGGTCGACGGCGAGGTGAAGTACAGCCAGTACCACCCGGGTAAGTTCCTCGTTGCCTGGCACCCCAAGTCGTCGACGGAAAACGAGCGCCACAGCGTGGTGTATGAGCGCGACGGCAAGCAGGTGCTGGTGAAGCAGATCGCCGGCGCCCTCGCCAAGCGGATCGTCAACTACCTGAAGCCCGGCATGAAAGTGAAGCAGGGCGAAGAGATGGGCTTTATCAAATTCGGCTCGCGCGTTGACCTGCTGCTGCCGATCGGCACCAAGATCGACGTCCAGATCAACCAGAAAGTAAAAGGGGGCGTAACCGTCCTGGGCAAATGGTAATTGCCCTATCTTTAGCTACTAATCGATTTGCCATGAAAAAATATCTCCTCGTTGCGCTCGCCGGTGTTTTCGCCGTTGGTACTGTAGCCGCTACGGCGGTCAATGCCGACAAAGGCAAGAAAAAGAAAGCCGCGCATTCCTGCTGCCAGAAAATGGGCGGCGGCGCCTGCTCCAAGTCCATGAAGAGCTGCGCAAAGCCCTGATGCTTTCTGAAAAAAGATTGAAGCCCCGGTGTCCGCACCGGGGCTTTTTTAATTAACGCCGTCGGCCTGCTTGCCGAGTGCCTGGCTCGACACATTGTAGAGCAGTGCCAGGTCCTTGAGCTCAAACAGCGTCCTGATCCGCAGCTTCTCGAATACCCGCGCCTTGTAGGTGCCGACCGTCGAAGGCTTCACGTTGAGCTTTTGCGCGATATCGCTGATGCCCGCGCCCGAAAGGACGAGCAGCACAAACTCGAATTCGCGCCGCGAAAGCGCATCGAACGGACTTCCCGAAGGGACAGGATTGGCTTCGCCGGAAAGCGACTCGATGAGCTCCTGGCTCATATAGGTCTTGCGTCCCAGCACGAGCTCGAAGGCGCGGCGTATCTCGGCAAGCGCCGAGGATTTCGGAAGAAAGCTCCGCGCGCCGACCTGCATCAGTCTCCGCCCGTAAACTTTTTCGGGGAGCATGGAGAAGATGAGGATATAGGCATGCGGGTAGCGGATGGAAAGCAGCTCGACCAGCGAAATGCTGTCCGTTTCGCCGAGGTGAATGTCCAGCACGACCACATCAATGGGATAGCGGCGCATGATCTCCAGCGCGGCATCCGCATCGGAAGCCTCGAAGAAGTGCAGCGAGGGCGAAAGCTCTTCCAGGAGCAGCCGCAGGCCACTGCGCATTACCGCATGATCATCGACAAGTAATATGTTCTTTTGCACGGCGCGAAAAAATTTGTTTTGCCCAACTATTATTGTCGGGTTCTTTCTAAATGATTTGTAGCGCCCGGACTACAAATCGTGAACCGCTAATTCTAAAAATTTGCCCAATTCAGCAGCGCCCGACAGCAGCCAAAAAAGGCTTAAAATCAGCAAAAGCGCTCTAACTTTATGAGTGCCAGCGGTGCCTTCCTCCGTTAGACATTCTGCCTCAGCCATGAATTTCTACCCGGAAATATTTGCTGCCTTGCCCAGCCCCTACCTCTTTCTCTCGCCGGAGCCGGACTTCCGCATCCTGGCGGCCAATGAAGCGTACCTCGCCGTGTCGGGTCGTGACCAAAGCATCATCGGCCAGCCGCTCTTCTCCATGTTTCCCGACAACAGCGGCGCCGGAGTAACCGGTTCGCAGCAACTCGCCGACTCGCTGAATACCGCGCTCCACGAGCAACAGCGGCAGGACCTCCCCCTCATTCGCTACGACACGCGTGGCGACAGCAACACGCCCTTTACCGAGCGCTACTGGCGTGTTCAGAATATTCCGGTGAATGACGCGTCGGGAAAACTGCTCGGAATTTTGCACGGCGTAGAGGAAGTGACGACGCAGGTGCTGTTGCACCGGCGGCTTCAGCTGCAGGACGACAAGAACCAGGAACATATCCGCAACGCCGTTCTCACCACGCAGGAGGTGGAGCGCATGGAGATCAGCCAGGAGCTCCACGACAACGTAGGCCAGATCCTGCACACCGCGCGGCTTTACCTTGAAAATGCACTGACGGGCGGCGGCAGCGGAACCTCCTTCCTGAACCTGGGGCACGGCCTCGTGGTAAAAGCGATCGATGAAGTAAAAGAACTCTCGCAGACGCTGCTCCATTCGACGCACGAGGAAAAGCAGCTGACGGCGGCGCTTGAGGACCTGCTCGCCAACGTCACCGACCTCGGGAAGATCCAGGTAACAAAATCGTTCGAGCTCCCGCCCGAGGCCCTTATCGAATCGAAGGTGAAGACTACCGTGCTGCGCATTCTCCAGGAACAACTGACCAACGTGATCCGGCATTCGGAGGCGCGTCACCTGAACATCTCGCTTCATTTCAAGGACGGAAAGCTACAGCTGACCGTACACGACGATGGAAAAGGATTTGACCCCGCGCACGTGGTACCGGGCTTTGGCCTGCGCAGCATGAAGAGCCGCGTAGCAATGGTCGATGGCACGCTTGATATCGACTCACGTCCCGGCGATGGCTGCAGCATCCGCGTGTCCATTCCGGCCCGCACGCTGAGCTGACTCAGACCTTTGCAGCGATCGATTCGATCATGCTGCCAATGACACGCATGCTTTCGTGCACCGTGTTGGGCTTGGAATAAAAGCCCAATGCGCCTTTCTCCATACAGACACGTATGTCTTCCGAAAAAGAAGAAGTGCTGAAGATGATGACCGGTATCTTCTCGCAGCCCGGGATCTGCTTCACCTGCTGCAACACGTCCACGCCGCCGAGGCGCCGCATCTGCATATCGCAGATAACCGCAATGCTCCCGGCGAGGGAAGCACCGAGTTTGCGGATGTATTCGAGCAGCGGCTCCCCGTCGTCAAACTGGGTCAGCAACAGGTCGCCGCATTGCTTCAGGCCGTCTTCGAATATCCAGCGGTCGTCGGCGTCGTCATCGGCATGAAGGATATGCAGGGTTCGTCGTATCATGGCAGACCCATAAAGGTAGCCGTGCCTTACGGCGGTGCTTGCCAAAGCATGGCTAATCTGCCTGAAATGTAGTCATCCGGCTACAGGAGCGGCTCTCCGGGGCAGGCCGTTACAGGAATTCCATTAGCTGCTTAAGGGCTGTGATCGTGTACGTAGGCGCAAACGACTGGGGCGCGCCGTTGTAGTTGACGTGCACGCCATCCATTCCCACCCCTTTGGCACCCGCTATGTCCACGTCGAGGCTGTCGCCGATCATGAGGCTCTCTTCGACGCTGGCGCCTGCTTTTGCCAGGGCATAGTGAAAGATCTCCGGCTGCGGCTTCAGGCTGTTGCTGCCCTCGGAGGTAACGACGTGACCGAAGTACGTATCGAGCGACGACACACGGAGCTTTGTATGCTGGATGCCTTCGAAGCCGTTGGTGATCATGTGGAGCGCATAGCCCGATTCCCTGAGATACTGCAGCACCTCGCGTGTGTCCGGAAAGATTAGTGTGCGTGTAGGCATCAATTGAAGAAAGAGCTCGCTGAGTTGCCGACTCAGGTCCTCGTCGGCCACCTTGAAGTCGAGCAACGTAAGCCACATGCGCTTCAGCCGCAGCTCGTCCTGCTTGATGTAGCCCTTGCGGTAGCGATCCCACAGCTTCTCGTTGTGACCAATGTAGCGCTGGTAAAAGGCATCGAAGTCGTGGATGCCGCGCTCCGGCAGGTTGAGATCGAGATGCAGCTGCTCGAGGGTCGCGCGGGCATTGGCATCAAAGTCCCATAGTGTGTGGTCAAGGTCGAAGAAGAGGTGCCGGTATTTGCGTTGGGGCATGGAGTAGCTTTGCGGGTGAACCAACAAAAGTAACACATGAACGTCGTCATCACGGGAGCCTCGCGCGGTATTGGCAAAGCGATCGCCACGCAGTTCGGCACCCATGGCCACCAGCTCTTTCTTAATGCCCGCACCGAGTCGACGCTGCTCGAGACGGCCGAGGAGCTCCGGAGCCGCTTCCCCGGCATCCGCGTGGAGACGATGGCCGCCGATCTTTCCGATAAAACCGCGGCGCGTCTTTTCGGCGAATGGGTGGTGGCCACGGCGGGAAACATCGACGTACTGGTCAACAACACGGGCACCTTTGTGCCGGGTGGTATTTCTACGGAAGCCGATGGCGCGCTCGAGCAGATGCTCGGCGTCAATCTTTACAGCGCCTACCACGTTACCCGCGCCGTGCTGCCGCATATGATGACGGCGAAGAGCGGGCACATCTTCACGATCTGCTCCATCGCCTCGCTGCAGGCGTACCCGAATGGCGGCGCCTACAGCATTTCCAAGTTTGCCCTGCTTGGCTTCAGCCGCAACCTCCGCGAGGAGCTCAAGCCGCATAACATCAAGGTGACAGCCGTACTGCCCGGTGCTGTCTATACCGATTCGTGGAACGGGTCCGGCGTTGCCGAGGAGCGCATCATGAAACCCGAAGACATCGCGCAACTGATCTACACGGCGAGCCAGCTTTCGTACGCGGCTACGGTGGAGGAGATTGTTGTGCGCCCGCAGCTGGGGGATCTGTGACCTCTCCCCCGGCCCCTCTCCGAGGCGGAGAGGGGTGACTCTGCACCTACGTTGCTCAGGTTTTCTACCTGCCCGACACAGATCATTGAAACAAAGCCCCGATGCTTCAGGCATCGGGGCTTTGTGCTCCCCTCCCTCCGATCCGGAGAGCGGCCGGGGCTGAGGTCACTCCGCGTACTTATAGCCCACACCCCGCACCGAATGAAAATACTTCGGGTTGCGCGAGTCTTCCTCGAAGTACTTGCGGAAGTTGAGAATGAAGTTGTCGATCGTACGGGTGGTGGGATACACGTTGTAGCCCCACACCGATTGCAGGATCTTTTCGCGGGGCACCACCTCGTTCTTGTTTTCGATGAGCAGCTTCAGCAACATGGTTTCTTTCTTACTAAGCTCGATCCGCGCGCCGCTGCGCGTCAGCGCCTCCTGGGCCTTGAAGTTGACCGTATGTCCGCCGAAGCTGTAGGTATCGCCGAGGGTCGTCTTTTCCTTGATCCGCTGGCTCTTGTTGATCAGCTTCTGTACGCGCAGCACCAGCTCCTCGAGGTTGAAGGGCTTGGTGAGGTAGTCGTCGGCGCCCTTGCGGAGCCCGCGCACCCGGTCTTCGCTGTTGTTGCGCGCGCTGAGGATCAGGATGGGCACCTCGTCGTTGGTAAGGCGGATGTTCTGCGTCACGCTGAAGCCGTCGACCTCCGGGAGCATGATGTCCATGATGATGAGGTCGAAATACTCTTCCTGCACGGCCTTCAGCGCGGCGATGCCGTCGTAGGCCGACGTTACCTCGTAGCCTTCGAGCTCCAGGTTGAGGCGGAGCGTCTCGTGCAGGTTCTCTTCATCTTCCACCACGAGGATGGAGGGCTTTTGTCCGGGGTTCATGCTGTTCAGGTGGCTTTAAAGCGCACAGTAAAGGTAGCGCCGGTGGGTGCATTATCCGACAGCTGGATGCTGGCGCCGTGGGTGCGTGCGATGCGGTTGCAGATATAGAGGCCGAGGCCCGTGCCCTTGCTCCGTCGCGTTTGCTCATTGCCCATGCGGTAAAATTTTTCAAACACAGCCCGCTTCTCATCGTCGGGGATACCGGGGCCGCTATCGCGCACTTCCAATACCGGGCCCTTAGCGCCCTTGCGCAGTGCGCAATGGATCGGCAATTCGCGTGGGCTGTATTTGTTGGCGTTCTCGACAAGGTTGCTGAGCAGCAGCTGCAGCAGCAGCGGGTCGCCAACAACCTCCACGTCCTCGTCGATCTCCTCCACGATGGGCCGCGACGGGTAGCGGTCGCGGAAGCCCTGGAGCACATCGCGCACGAGGCCGCTGAAATCAAGCTCCTCGCAGGTGGGTGTATAGGCCCGCGCGTCGAGCTGCGAGGAAAGCAGCACGTTGTTGATGAGGGTGTCGAGCCGCAAGGTTTCCTGGAGAGTGGCTGCTAGGAGGCGCTGCTGCTTGTCGTCGGGGAGCTGCCGCTTCTGCAGCGTCTCGAGGTTGAGACGGGCCACCGACAGCGGTGTCTTGAGCTCGTGGGTGATGGCCATCACGAAATTCTGCTGTTGCTGCTGCAGCCGGAACTGCCGGCGCACGAGGCGGTAGATATAGGCGGCGCCGAAGAGGATCAGCAGGAGAAACGTAACGCCCTCGTAGGCATACTTGCGCGAGTTGCGCTCATACTGGGCCTTGAGCGCTTTTGTAACGGCGCTGCTTTGACCGGGTTCCTCAAGAAGCGGCGCGGAAGCCCACACTTTCAGGTCGTGGATCTCGCGGTTCTGGCGCTCGAGCGAAAGAAACCACCACACAAGGGCGGCGATGATATACGACAGCAGCACCCAGAATACAATGGTGACTAGGCGGGATTGGCGGCGCGTATCGGCAGGCATCAGCGTGGCTTTTTCTCTACCCGGAGTCCTACGTTGAACACCTGCTCGAGCGGGTCCTCGCGCATCAGGTGGCTGATGGTGAAGCTGTAGGTGCCGGCCTTGTGAAAGCGGAAATTTTCATTGAGGGGCGTGAGGGCAATGCGGTGCTCGTAGATATCATCCATGCCCGAGCCGAGCCAGCCCCTTGCGGGATCGGCGAGCGGAAGCTCGTATTGCACATGCGCCACCTGCCCGTCGGGTGCCTGCGTGGCGAGGTCGACCCAGATATTATTATAGTGGTAGCGCGCCGAGTGCCGCAGCAGGACGTACAGGTTATAGGCCGACGTCGTGTCTTTGATGTTGAAGCGAAACGTGGGCTTCTGGCTGCTCTGCCAGGCCTGCCCCTTAATGGAGGCGGTTTGCTCATACAGGTCGATCGTGTCGCAACCGGCGAGCAGCAGTAACAGGCATCCGCAAAAAACAAGTTGTCTCATAGCACAACAAATCTGAAATCCTAAATCTGAAATCCTGAATCCTTCTATAATACGTTCAACACCTGCTCTTTCGCTTTCTCGAGCTCGTCCTTCATCTGCACCACGCACTTCTGGATGTTGTGGTCGTAAGCCTTGGATCCGGTGGTGTTGATCTCGCGACCGATCTCCTGGAGGATGAAGGAAAGCTTCTTGCCTTTATTGGAATCTTCCTCGTTGAGCACCTGCGTGAAATACTCGAGGTGATTGTTGAGACGCACCTGCTCCTCGGAGATGTCGATCTTCTCGATATAATACACCAGCTCCTGCTCCAGCTTATTGGCATCGTAGTTCTCCTTCCCTACATGTTCCTCGAGGAGTTTCACAATCCCCTCACGGATCTTCAGCTGGCGCTGCGGTGCGAGCTCCGCCACCTGCTCCTGCTGGAGGCCGATGTTGCGGATACGCAGCTCGAGGTCGCCGCGGAGTGAGCGGCCTTCGTCGGCGCGGTGGCGGTTGAGGTCTTCGATGGCGGCGCCGAGCACACGCTCGAACTGCTGCCACTCGGCATCCGTAAGCGTTTCGCTCGACGGCGTGATCACTTCCGGAAGCTTGATGATGGTCGCCAGCAGGTCGCCGGTTTCTAGACCGAGCTCGTCGGCCAGGCTGCGCAGCGAGTGATGATACGCCTTCACCAGGTCGGTGTTGATGGTGATGGGCTTTGCGCTTCCCGTTTCCTTGAGGCTGATGTTGCAATCCACGGTGCCGCGGACGAGGCCTTCGGAAAGCACCTTGCGGATGTTGAATTCAAACGGCTTCAGGAAGGCCGGCATCTTGAGCTGCAATTCGAACTGCTTTCCATTGAGCGACTTGATGTCGATCAGGAATGTTTTGTCGCCTACCGCCTGCTCCGCACGGCCAAAGCCTGTCATTGATTTCAACATGCACAATTGTTTAATGTCGGTAAAGGTAGAAATAAAAAGCCCCGCATTTCTGCGGGGCTAATATTGGGATGGGTTAGTAAGTACAGGAAATAAAAATTTCCTACCACAATATTAAAAAGTTTTTCCGCTAATTGAAAAAAATTATGCACAAATTTATTCACATTTTTTTGTCGCTGTGGATGACGTCGCCGACAGCATCGCACGAACCTGCATCATCACGATGCGACCCGCACTGATGCATCGCCGCCAACACACCTACCTTTGCTGCAATCTTTAAGCTATGCGTTTCGATCAACCTGTCGCACTCACGGATATCGCGCGTCTCATCGGCGCCGAGATCATCGGTAATCAAGAAGCTTTCGCCACCGGCATCAACGAGATCCACAAGGTCGAAGAAGGCGACCTCGTGTTCGTCGATCACCCGAAGTATTACCGCAAATGCATCGAGTCGGCAGCGACCTTCATCATCATCAACCAACGCACGGAATTCCCGCCCCATAAGGCTTTGCTGCTGGTGAGCGATCCGTTCGAAGCGTACCAGACCATCGTGCAGCGCTATCGTCCCTTCGTGCCGCTGCAGGGTCCTGTCAGTGAAAGCGCCGTCATCGGCGAAGGCACCGTCATCGCACCGGGTGTTGTCATCGGCAACAACGTGCGCATCGGAAGCAACTGCATCCTTCAGCCCAACGTCGTCATCGGCGATCACTGCATCATCGGCAACGACTGCATCATCCAGTCGGGCACCGTCATCGGGTCTGATGCGTTTTACTACAACAAGAAAACGAACCGCCCGGTGCACTATAAAAAAATGCTCAGCTGTGGCCGCGTTGTTCTCGAAGATGCTGTTGAGATCGGCGCCAACTGTACCATCGATCGAGGCGTGAGCGGCGACACGGTTATTGGTGCCGGCACCAAGATGGACAACCTCGTGCACATCGGGCACGATACCATCGTTGGAAAGAACTGTCTCTTCGCCGCGCAGGTCGGCATCGCCGGTGCTACGGTCATCGAAGACGGCGTTATTCTTTGGGGACAGGTCGGCGTGAGCAAGACGCTCACGATCGGGTCGGGCGCCGAGGTATACGCGCAAAGCGGTGTGCCCGCAAGCATCGCCGGCGGCAAAAAATATTTCGGCTCACCCGTACAGGAAGCCTCGGTGAAAATGAAGGAGCTTGTCTGGATCAAGCGCATCCCGGAGATCTGGCAGAAGATCACGGGGAAGGAATAAGTTCGGTTTTCAGTTTTGAGTTTGGAGTTTGGGGTTTGGGGTTTGGGGTTTGGGGTTTGGGGTTTGGAGTTTGGAGTTTGGAGTTTGCAGATTGGAAATTGCCGGCGAACGACAACCTTGCAAAACTTTCAAAACCTCCAAAACCTCCAAAACCTTTCCCCCTTCGTGGCGCTAATATTGCTGTGATAACCAGGTAGTGAAAAGGTTGCTCTGGATACTGTTGCTGACCTCCTGCGTCGGAGGTTCGTCCCGCAAGGATGCGGCACAGCCGTCGACGGTGGACAGCCAGTTGCTGCGGCCACCCTTCGATCCCGGCCAGCCCATCGACACCGACGATAACAACAAGCCTTCCAGCGAAGACGTTACGCTCGACTCGCCTACCGGCCCCAACCCGGGCTGGGACACCGTGCTGACGCACCCGGTGCCTGGCCGCCATTAATAAGCCTTGGCCCCAACGCCGGTCGTATGCTACATTTAGGGCACAATCCCGTTCATGTCGACGTCCACCCATCAAGATCCGATCATCCCACGCAAGCAGCACGTGTACCTCGACGGCCCCAAGAGCCGCAGCTACGAGCTGAACTTTGCGTGGAAGGTGTTTCGCGAGCTGATCGCTGCGATCCGCGGGCTGCACTTCGTTGGTCCCTGCATCACCGTATTCGGCTCGGCGCGTTTTAAGGAAGACGATATCTACTACGAGAAGGCGCGTGAGTTTGGCCGGCGCATCGCGCGCATGGGCTTTACCACCATGACCGGCGGCGGACCCGGAATTATGGAAGCCGCCAACCGCGGCGCCTTCGAATCCGACGGCATGTCGGTAGGCTGCAACATCAAGCTGCCCTTCGAGCAGGTGGAGAACCGCTGGCTGCATAAGAGCCTCACGTTCGAATTCTTCTTCACCCGCAAAACAATGCTCATCAAGTACTCGTATGCCTTTATCATCATGCCCGGCGGCTTCGGCACGATGGACGAGTTCTTCGAAACGCTGACGCTTATCCAGACCAAAACCATCACGGGCTTCCCGGTGGTGATCTACGGAAAGGAGTTTTACAAAGAGCTGATGGAGGCGATGTACGACATGGCGAAGCGCGGCACCATCGCCGAGTCCGACATGAAGCTCGTGCTCCTCACCGACGACATCGACGAAGCGATGGAGCATATCCGCAAGTACATTCAGACCAATTATAAAATCAAGCCCCGCAAAAGACTGTGGTGGCTCTTCGAAAAAAAGTAACATGAAACGGTACCTCTTTCTTGTTCTCTCGGCACTCTCGATGCAGGCACAGGCACAAACGCAGGAACTGCGGTCGCCCGACAAGCGCTTCCGGCTGACGGTTCAGACCGACGATGCGGGCCACCTCTCCTACGCCCTCCGCTTCCAGGAGCGCGAGGTGCTCCAGCCCGGAACACTCGGCATCACGCTTCGCGAGCCCGACGTAAACCTGTCGACCTTCCGCATCAGCGCACAGAGCAGCAGCTCGTTCGACCAGACCTGGACGCCGGTGTGGGGCGAGTACGCGCATATCCGCGATCAGCACAACGAGCTGCGCCTTCAGCTCGAAGATCGCGGCGAGGCCCATATCCGCCTCGACGTTGTGTTCCGGCTTTCCAACGAAGGCCTTGCGTTCCGCTACGAATTCCCCGGGCAAAAAGGGCTGCAGCATTTCATTGTCGCCGCCGAGAATACGCAGTTTCATCTCAGCGGCGATCACCAGGCTTTCTGGCTTCCCGGCGATTACGACTCGAATGAATATCCCTACACGCACAGCCGCCTCAGCGAGGTGGATGCGCTGAAGGCGAGCGATCATACGGAGATTGGTGTGCGGTCGCCGATCGGCGTCAACTACGTGCAATCACCGCTGATGCTCAAGAGCGACGATGGCCTGTACATCAACATCTTCGAGGCTGCGCTGATCAACTACCCCGCGATGAACCTGATGGTCGACAAGGCCAGCAACACGCTCCGCTCGCAGCTCGTGCCCGACGCGGTTGGCAATATGGCCTACCTGCAAACACCGGCCCGCACGCCCTGGCGCACGGTGATCGTGAGCGACAAGGCCACCGAGGTGCTGGCCGCCAACCGGATGATCCTCAATCTCAACGAGCCGAGCGCCGTAACGAACACTTCCTTTATCAAGCCCCAAAAGTTTGTGGGTGTATGGTGGGAGATGCACGTCGGCAAAAGCAGCTGGGATTATTCCGGCACGCAGTCGGCATCGACGCTCGTTCCGCACGGTCACCACGGCGCCAATACGGCCAACGTGAAGCGCTATATCGACTTCGCGGCGAAGAACGGCATCCCCGCGGTGCTGGTGGAAGGCTGGAACGTGGGCTGGGAAGACTGGTACGGCAAGTGGAAGGAAAATGTGTTCGACTTCGTAACACCTTACCCCGACTTCAACGTGAAGGAGCTGCAGCAGTATGCCGCCAAAAAAGGTGTGAAGATCATCATGCACCACGAAACCTCCGGCTCCGTTACCAACTACGAGCGACAGATGGATACAGCCTACCGCTTTATGAAGAAGTATGGCTACAACGCCGTGAAGACGGGTTACGTGGGCCGCATCATCCCCCGCGGCGAGCACCACGACGGGCAGTGGATGGTGAACCACTATGCGCGCGTGGCGCGAAAGACAGCGATCTACGGCATCATGGTCGACATGCACGAGCCGACGCGCCCCACGGGCCTGCAGCGCACCTATCCGAACTGGATGGCCTGCGAGGCGGCACGTGGCAACGAGTTCAACGCCTGGAGCGTCGGCAACCCGCCGGCACACGAAACGATCCTCCCCTTCACGCGCCTCATGGGCGGACCGATGGATTACACGCCGGGCATCTTTGAAATAAAGATGAGCGCCTATGACCCCAGGAAAAAGGAGCAGGTGCATACGACGCTGGCCAAGCAGCTCGCGCTCTATGTAACGATGTACAGCCCATTGCAGATGGCCGCCGACCTGCCCGAGAATTACGAGAAGCACCGCGATGCGTTCCAGTTCATCAAGGACGTGGCGGTAGACTGGGAGGACTCGAAGTACCTCGCTGCCGAGCCCGGGGAATTCATTCTTGTAGCACGCAAGGCCAAAGGCACCGGCCGCTGGTTTGCCGGCGCCATTACCAACGAGAAGCCGCGCATCCTTGAGGCCGACCTCTCCTTCCTGCCCAAAGGCCAGGCCTTCACGGCCACCATTTACCGCGATGCCGATGACGCGGACTGGGAGAAGAACCCCACCGCCTACACAATAGAAAAGCGCACGGTGACGTCGGAGACAAAGCTGTCGCTGAACCTCGCAGCCGGCGGCGGCGTGGCGATCAGCCTCGTACCGAAGAAATAAGAAACCAAACTGAATTCGCACGAAGGGCCCGTCATTGCGGGCGTAGCGAAGCAAACTCGTGCGTTACGCAAGCGGGTCCCTTTGTACGTACCAATTGGAGAGGTTATCGAACCGGCAAAGCCTTCGGGCTGGCGGCGTTGCTTCGCTGCGCACGCAATGACAGACCGCGGTCGCATACAGCAACGGCGTACCTTAGGCCCCAGAAACAAGCATCATGGAATTCATTGAAATCCTCGGCATGATCGCCGGCTCCATCTCCGCCATTACCTTCCTGCCGCAGGTCATCAAGACCTGGCGCACGAAGTCGGCCGCCGACATCTCCCTGCTCATGTTCACCTTCGCAACCATCAGCGTGATCCTGTGGCTGGTGTACGGGATTGTAAAAAAGAGCGTTCCCATCATTTACACCAACAGCATGGTGCTCGTATTTTCGCTGATCATGCTGTACTTCAAAGTCCGTTTTGGCAAACAGCACAGCGAGCCCGTTCATGAAGCCTGATATAAATATCGTCTGGGACCTGGGCAATGTGCTGGTCGACTGGAGCCCGCGCTACCTCTATGACAAGATCATCGGCGACCCGAAGGAGCGCGAGTGGTTCCTGCAGAACGTGTGCACGATGGAATGGCACAACACGGTCGACAGCGGCCGCCCGACCGCCGAAGCCACGGAGGAGCTCCTGAAAAAGCACCCGGGCTGGGAGCATCCGATCCGGGCTTTCTATTCGCGCTGGAAGGAAATGTTCCAGGGCAGCATCGCCGGTTCCGTAGAAATACTGTCGGAGCTACACGCCAAAGGCTATCCCCAGTTTGCCCTCAGCAACTGGAGTGCCGAGCTTTTCGATCAGTCGCGCGGGGACTTTCCCTTCCTGGCCTGGTTCGACGGCATCATACTGAGTGGTGCTGAAGGACTGACAAAGCCCGAGCCCAATATCTACCTGCGCCTGTTGCAACGCTACGGGCTGAAGGCGGAGCACTGCGTCTTTATCGACGACAAGGAGGTTAATATCGCTACGGCAGCTGCGCTCGGCATGGACGCCATTCATTTCAAAAATCCTGAAGGGCTTTGCCGCGACCTCGTGCTGCGGGGCATCCTCTGACAACTATGAACATCAACAGCATCATCTTCGACCTGGGCGGCGTACTCGTCGACTGGAATCCCGACTATGTATTCGATAAGGTCTTCGAAGGCCGCCCCGACGACAAGGCGTTTTTCTACGCGCAGATCTGCACACCCGATTGGAACGAGGAGCAGGATGCCGGCCGTCCGCTGCAGGAAGCCACCCAACTGCTGGTAGAGCGGCACCCCGAATGGAAGGAACACATAGAAGCTTATTATGGCCGCTGGGAGGAAATGCTCGGCGGGCCTATCGAAGGCACGGTAGACGTCTTACGCCGGCTCAAAGAGTCGGGGCGCTATCCCGTGTATGCCCTGACCAACTGGAGCGCCGAGCTTTTCCCGATCGCGCTGGAGCGCTACGATTTCCTCCACTGGTTCGATGGGCGCGTGGTGAGCGGCGAGGAAAAGATGCGCAAGCCCGCCCCTGAATTCTACCAGCTTATCCTCGACCGCTTTGGCCTGGAGCCCGCATCCACACTGTTTATCGACGACAACAAGCGCAACATCGATGCCGCCGCTGCCCTGGGTCTTCAATGCATCTGGTTCCGCTCGCCGGAACAGCTGGATGAAGAGCTCAGGAGCCGGGGCATCCTGCAGGAATAGAGACATGAACTCTCTTCATGTCGCAACACGCTGCGTAAGGCAACGGTTTGCTCCAAGACTTTGGAGCGCTGCGCTCGCAAGGACGAAGCGGCGCACAGCGACGGCTTTGTCCTACTCATTACTCATTTACTCATCTCTCATTACTCGAGTACCGGCCTTAGCCAGCGCTCCGCCTCTTCGATCGTCATGCCCTTGCGCCCGGCATAGTCTTCCAGCTGGTCGCGGCCGATCTTGCCGAGGCCGAAGTAGTGGCTTTGCGGATGCGCGAAATACCAGCCGCACACCGAGGCCGGCGGGTTCATGGCGAGGCTTTCGGTGAGCTCGATGCCGATGTTCTCGGTAACGTTGAGCAACGAGAAAAGCTTCAGCTTCTCCGTATGATCGGGGCAGGCCGGGTAGCCCGGTGCCGGACGAATGCCGCGGTACTCCTCGTGGATCAACTCCTTGTTGTCGAGGCTTTCATCCGGCGCGTAGCCCCAGTATTCCTTGCGCACCTGCTCGTGCAGGCATTCCGCAAAGGCTTCCACGAAGCGGTCGGCCAGTATTTGTACAAGTATCTTGTTGTATTCGTCGTGCTCCGCCGCAAAGCGGTCGATGTGGCCGCGGGCACCATCGACGGTAACCGCAAATGCGCCCATGTAATCGACGCCCTGTGCGCCTTCTCCGGGTTTTACAAAATCAGCCAGCGAATAGCTCGGTTGCCCGATCGCTTTCTTGATCTGCTGGCGAAGGCTTTCAAGCTGCACAGGGCCGCCCTCGGTTTGAACGGTGATCGTATCGCGTCCATTCGAAAGCGCGGGCCAGAAGCCGATAACCCCGTTGGCCGTGAACCATTTTTCCTTCACGATCGTGTCCACCATCTTCAGTGCGTCGTTGTGCAGGCGCGTTGCCTCAGCCCCGAAGATCGGGTCGCTCAGCACCTCGGGGAAGCGGCCGGGCATCTCCCAGCCAATAAAGAACGGACCCCAGTCGATATAGCGGGCGATCGTTGCAAGGTCGTAATCATGGAACACCTTCACGCCATCCACCTTCGGCTTCACGGGCTGGTAGGCCTTCCAGTCGAAACGCTCCTTGGTGACTACGGCCTCTTCGTAAGGA
Source organism: Flaviaestuariibacter terrae (assembly GCF_054777635.1). Lineage (NCBI taxonomy): Bacteria > Pseudomonadati > Bacteroidota > Chitinophagia > Chitinophagales > Chitinophagaceae > Flaviaestuariibacter > Flaviaestuariibacter terrae. The sequence continues at coordinate 1,227,274 of NZ_BAAHAL010000008.1, read as the reverse complement.
ATCAGTACTTTCTGGCGCTGGCGGCCGAGAAACTGGTCGCGGACGGTATCGTACTCGGCACGCGTATCGCGGAGGAAGCTTTTACCGTTTTCCTTGTTGAGCAGGTTGCTTACCACGGTAACGCTGCGCGAGGCATCGAGAACGTGTACCACGCCGCCGTCGTATTCGGGCGCGATCTTCACCGCGGTGTGCGTGCGCGAGGTGGTGGCGCCACCAATGAGCAATGGCTGCTTCATACCGCGGCGCTTCAGCTCGCGGGCGATGTGCACCATCTCGTCGAGCGAAGGCGTGATGAGCCCCGAGAGGCCGATTACATCGACGCCTTCTTTCTGCGCGGTTTCCAGGATCTTGTCGGCCGGCACCATCACACCGAGGTCGATCACCTCGTAGCCGTTGCAGGCGAGCACGACGCCGACGATGTTCTTGCCGATATCGTGCACGTCGCCCTTCACGGTAGCCATCAGCACTTTTGCCGCGCCCGCCGGTGCGATCTCGCCGCGGGCGGCACGCTCCTCTTTTTCTTTTTCAATATATGGGGTGAGCACGGCCACGGATTTCTTCATCACCCGTGCGCTCTTCACCACCTGCGGCAGGAACATCTTGCCCGACCCGAACAGGTCGCCCACGACGTCCATGCCGGCCATCAGCGGGCCTTCAATGACGTCGAGCGGCTTCGGGTACTTCAGCCGCGCCTCCTCGGTGTCTGCGTCGATAAAATCGGTGATGCCGTTCACGAGCGCGTGCTTGAGGCGCTCCTCTACACTGGCAGCGCGCCAGGCCTCGTCTTTCACGGGCTCCTTGCCCTTTGCTTTCACTGTCTCGGCAAAGGCAACAAGGCGCTCCGTTGCATCGGGACGGCGGTTGAGCACTACGTCCTCGCAAAGTTCACGGAGCTGCGGCTCGATCTCGTCGTACACCACGAGCTGCCCCGCATTGACGATGCCCATGTCCATGCCGGCACGGATGGCGTGCAGCAGGAACACGGAATGAATGGCTTCGCGCACCGGGTCGTTGCCGCGGAACGAGAAAGACACGTTGCTGACGCCGCCGCTCACCTTCACAAGCGGGAACCGCTGCTTGATGATACGCGTGGCCTCGATGAAATCAACCGCGTAATTATTGTGCTCCTCGATGCCCGTGGCCACCGCGAAGATGTTGGGGTCGAAGATGATATCCTGCGGCTCGAAGCCCACCGTCTCCGTAAGAATACGGTAGGCGCGGCTGCAGATGTCGATGCGACGCTGGAGTGTGTCGGCCTGGCCCTGCTCGTCGAAGGCCATCACCACCACGGAGGCGCCGTAATCGAGGCAGGTGTTGGCCTGGCGGATAAACTCCGCTTCGCCTTCCTTCATCGAAATGGAATTGACGATGCACTTGCCCTGCACGCATTTAAGGCCCGCTTCGATGATGCTGAACTTCGACGAGTCGATCATCAGCGGCACGCGCGCGATATCGGGCTCGGCCTGAACGAGGTTGAGGTAGGTGGTCATGGCCTGCACGCCGTCGAGGAGCGCATCGTCCATATTGACGTCGAGTACCTGCGCGCCGCTTTCCACCTGCTGGCGGGCCACGGAGAGGGCTTCCTCGTATTTGTTTTCGCGGATAAGGCGGGCAAACTTCTTCGAGCCCGTAACGTTGGTGCGCTCACCGACGTTGATAAAATTGCTTTCCGGGCGTAGCACCAGCGGCTCGAGGCCGGCCAGGCGCAGGTAGGGATGTATCACGGATTCGTTCACGTAGTAAGTTCTTTTTCTAAGGTCGGTAATGGTCGGGGCTTCAGGTTTTTTACATGCTCCGCGATGTGGCGGATATGGTCGGGGGTCGTGCCGCAGCAGCCGCCAACAATGTTGACGAAGCCTTCTTTGGCCCACTCCTCGATAAAGTGTGCCGTGTCTTCGGGCTGCTCGTCGTACTCGCCCATGGCGTTGGGCAGGCCGGCATTGGGATAGGCCGACGTAAAGCATTCGGCGAGCGTGCTGAGCTCTTCGACATGCGGCCGCATTTCCTTTGCGCCCAGCGCGCAGTTGAGCCCGATGCTGAGCGGGCGGGCATGCCGCACCGAGGTATAGAATGCTTCGAGCGTCTGCCCGCTGAGCGTGCGGCCCGAGGCATCGGTAATGGTGCCCGAGATCATGATGGGCAGCGGCTCCTTACCGCTCTCGCGGAAGTATTTGCGTATGGCGAAGATCGCCGCCTTCGCATTGAGCGTGTCGAAGATCGTTTCTACCAGCAGCAGGTCGGCGCCGCCATCAACGAGGCCTTTCACCTGCTCGTAATAAGCATCGGCAGCCTCGTCGAAAGAGAGCGCGCGAAAGCCCGGATTGTTGACGTCGGGCGACAGCGACAGGGTTTTATTCATCGGGCCGATGGCGCCTGCGACGAAGCCAGTTTGGAGTTTGCTGTTTGAAGTCTGGAGTTGTGTTGCCCGGAACTCCTGTACCGCTTCTTTGGCCAAACGGGCTGCGGCAACGTTCAGTTCATAGGCAAGCGATTCCATGCCGTAGTCGGCAAGGGAGACGCGCTGCGCGTTGAAGGAGTTTGTTTCGATGATATCGGCGCCGGCCTCAAGGTACTGGCGGTGAATATCTTTAACGATCTGCGGCTGCGTGAGGCAGAGCAGGTCGTTGTTGCCCTTGAGGTCGGAAGGCCAGTCTTTGAAGCGTTCGCCGCGGTAATCGGCTTCCTCGAGATGATGCCGCTGGATCATGGTGCCCATGGCGCCATCGATGATGAGGATACGCTCGCGGAGGGCGTCGTGTATTGCTACCATACAATTCGGATTTTACCGGACCGGTCTATAGCTCGCAAACGACTAATAAAACGATGGGAAATCGTGGGGAAGAGACTTTCCTGCGTTTATTAGTTCTGTAGAGCCGAACAATAAACAAATCCGCTTGAAAGCGCAAAGATAAGGCGGAGGCCGCCATTGAATAATAACTATTGAATAATGCTATTGAATAGGGAGCGGCTAACTCCTTATGCAATATTCAATAGTTATTATTCAATATTCAATGCGCATCAGCGCCTTAGCGCCCGGCCTGCGAGACATAGCTCTCTATCGGAAGGCGGTTTTGCAGGGAGCGGGCGAGGGTCATTTCGTCGGCGTATTCGAGCTCGCCACCGAAGGCGATGCCGCGTGCGATGGTGGTGATGCGCACGCTGGCGGGAAGCTTTTTCTGGATGTAGTAGATGGTGGTGTCGCCCTGGATGGTCGGACTGAGGGCGAAGATCAGCTCGGAGGTTTCTTCCTTGCCGATGCGGTGCAGGAGGGTGTCGATATTAAGTTGCCCCGGACCGATGCCGTCAAGCGGCGAGATAACGCCGCCGAGCACATGATAGGTGCCGCTGAATTGCTGCGTGCTTTCGAGGGCAATAACGTCGCGGATGTTCTCGACCACGCAGATAACGTCCTGCTTGCGCATCGAGTTGGCGCAGATGGAGCAGATATCGGCATCCGCCACGTTGTGGCAGCGATTGCAGAACTTGATCTCGGTGCGCATCCGGCTCAGCACATCGCTGAATTGCTGCACTTCTTCGGGCTCCTGCTTGAGCAGGTGCAACACGAGCCGGAGGGCCGTTTTTCGGCCAATACCGGGCAGTTTGGCGAATTCGTTGACCGTATTTTCCAGGAGGGCCGAGGAGAATTGCATAAGCCACAAATTTACTTTTTTATCGCCGGATTGAGGGGCCAGGCGATGCTAAAAAATGGTTACAAAAGGGCGCTGAAAACGCTATTTTTGGCGCCCTCAATCAACTGCTATGACCCTACCCGTCCGTACCCTCGCCGTATCCTTTTTTCTTGTTCTTTCCCTGGCCCTGTCCGCCCAGCGCAACTGGCGGCCGGCCCTCGTAATCGAGCGCGGCGGCGATTCGCTCCGCGGCCAGGTCGATGACCGCCAGTGGAGCGTAAACCCCCAAAGCATCTCCTTCCGCAGCGGCGATGGCGTCGCCTCCCGCGAGTATACCGTCAGCGAGCTCAGCGCCTTTTTCATCGACGGCAGCGACAGCTATGTCGCCACCGACCTCCTGCTCGACGACTCGCCGGTTGAGCTGTCCTCGCTCGGAATGATCAGCGGCAGCCCACGCACACAGCGCCGCGTGTTGCTGCGCCAACTGTACGCCGGGCGCATCCTCTCCCTCTACGAGCTCCAGGACCCGGCGAAGTTTCACTACATCGTCCGCGACAGCTCCGGCGTGTTCAGCGAGCTTGAATTCCGCATCGGCTATGTCGGCGACCCTTCCAACCGGAACATCGAAACGCGCCGTGGTTTTCGCAACCAGCTTTTTCTCTATGTGGCCGACAAAGACGGTGCGCTCGCCGACCAGGTGCGCAACGCCGAGTATACCGCCGAAGACCTGCTCCGCATCATTCCAAAACTGAACAACGATAAGGACCTCAGCCGCAGCCAGCGCACGCAGCTGATGCGGGGCGTCAAGCTGCACGTGTATGTCGGCGCGGGCATCATCCGCAACCGGGTCGATCTTCCGTCAACCAACTACATGGCGAAGACACCCGAGCCGGCCAACTCCATCGCCCCGGTCTATACAGCCGGAATCGAATTGAGCGAGCAAAACCGCCTGCAGCATTTCTTCTTCCGCCTCGGCTTCAGCTACGACCACTTTTCGTATTCGGGCAAGGTGTCGCTGCCTGCAAGCACGATCTACTACGAAGCCCGAAATCTCAAAACAATTCGCACGACCGTTTCTTTCAATTACCAGCGTGCCGCCGGCCCCGTGCAGCTGTATGTCGGACCCGGCATCGCCTATATGCGTTCGTCGGTGGAACGAACCAACATCGAGCAACTGGGTAACCAAAGCGCACTCGACCTGCAACTCAATGCCGGCCTGCGTTTCGGACCGCTGTTCGTTTCGGCCGACTACCAGTTGCCCTCGCGCAACGAGAGTATCCGGTCTTTCCTTCTTTACGCGGGAGTCCGCTTCTGACGAAAGACACGGATCATAACAAAGCCCGTCCTTCCGGCGGGCTTTGTTGTTCCTGTGTATGTTGTTCCTTCCGGCTACCTGGCCGGCGCATCCGGAACGGCGATCTCGATCTCGTTTTCGATATCGGCCTTCACCGTCAGCCGCCGCTCGATCGGCTTCACGATCTCGGGCTGGCGCCGCTCGCCGAAGAAGTGCCCCGGATCCCACTGCCCATTGCCGTTGCGGTCGAAAAGCACACGCAGCTCGTAATCGCCCGGTGCAAACAGGTCGTTGTTAAGCACGCCGCCGGCGATGGAGGCAGAATACACGACGTTGCCGTTTTGAACGAACTGGAGCACGGGGTGAGTTCCCGCTACGGCATTGCGGAAGCGAAGACGCAGCTTGCCGTAATCGGTGCTCCGCTTCGCGCTGAAGTGCAGCGTATCGTTGCGTAGCTGGCTGCGCCCCGTGCTGTCGGTAGCAAAATCCTTCTCCAGGATCAGCGTGTAGGCCGAGCCCGGGTTCCAGGTGGTGGAGAGGCTCAGCACGCGGCCCGTGCTGTCGAGACGGACACGCGGAACGACCGTAGTACTACTGTCCTGCAGCAGGCGGATCCTGCTGCTGTCGAATTTCTTCAGCTTATTGTCGAAGCTGATTCGGTAGCTGCCGAACAGATCCTGCGGGCCGCCCGGTGTATTGTATTTGAGACGGCGGTCGGTGGCGGGCTGAACGGGCGCGCGGGGGGCTCCTGCAGCACCCGTCGCTGCCGCAGCGGCTTCGCGGTAGGCATGGATCTCGAGGGGCGCCGGACGGCTCCCGGTATGCACGGATGAATCGATAAAGCCAAACAGTTGCGACTTGGCGAGGTAGCGGCGGTTGTTCTTGTCCTCGAGCGCATATACGGCAAACGTGCCGGCGGGCAGGTTGTGAAACACAAAGCGTCCCTGCGGGTCGGGGTGGGTGATGTAGCGGGGTCCCTGCTTCACAACGGCGCTGTCGTCGAGGTTGCGGTACAGCTCCACGAGCATCGTGGTGTCGGTGCCGCCCGTTTCGGCCAGCGTGACGGTGCCGCTGAGGCTCAGCGAGTCGAGTGCGGGGCCGGTGGAGAACGTATAGGCAAAACCACGCAGCACGTTGTTCTCGGTGATGTCGCGGATTGCGTTGCCGAAGTTGAAGGTATAGGTCGTGTTGGGCTCGAGCGTGTCTTTAAGCTTGATGGTCAGCGTACGCAGCTTCGCCGATATCTCCGGCTGGATTTCGTACATCGGCGACACGGTAAGGTTGTTCCGCGTGTCCTGCAGGTCGATATACTCGTTGAAGGTGAGCTCGATGGTCTTGGCGCTGACGTTGGTGCTGGAGTCGGCCGGCGTGGCCTTCACGAGCCGCGGGGGCAGGCTGTCTTTGGGGCCGCCCGCGGGCGGAACGATGTTGGCGCAGGAGTTCCCGATGTGCGCCAACAGCAGCAATAGAAAAGCCGCCGCCAGGAAGGAGATACGTTTCATCGTGCGACAAACATAAACTCTTTCCGGCGGCGGCCCTGCTAAGGATTCAATAATCTTCCCGGCCTACTGGAGCACAAAGGAAGCCGACTGGGTGCGGTCCGACGAGGGCCCCACCAGCACGCGGAACTGTCCCGGCTCGGCCACCCACTTCAGGTCGCTGTTGAAAAACCTGAGCTGCTCCACCGTCACCGGGAAGCGGACAACCCGCGATTCACCCTTTTTGAGGAAGACCTTCTGGAAGGCTTTTAGTTTTTGAACGGGCTGTGTCACGGAGGCTACCGGATCGGCGATGTACAATTGAACGACCTCCTCGCCGTCGTACTGCCCGCTGTTGGTAACGGTGACGGTAGCCGTGAGCGTTTCGCCGGCGCGGATCCGCTGCTTGTCGATCGTGAGCGGGCTGTAGGTAAACTGCGTATAGCTGAGGCCGTAACCAAAGGCATACAGCGGGTCGTTCGATACGTCGAGGTAGTTGGAGCGGAACTTCTGTCCCTCGCCCGCCGGCTGCGGGCGGCCCGTGTTCTTGTGGTTGTAGTACACCGGCACCTGGCCCACGTTGCGCGGCCAGCTCATGGTAAGATGGCCCGAAGGATTGTAGCGGCCGAAGAGCAAATCGGCCAGCGCGTTCCCGGCCTCGTGCCCCGGGAACCAGTACTGGAGCAGGGCGTCGGCCTGGCGCGACTCGTTCTCGATCGTCAGCGGGCGGCCGCTCATCAGCACAACCACGAGCGGCTTGCCGGTAGCCTTGAGTGCCGTGAGCAGGCGCTGCTGCGAGGCCGGCAGCCCGATGTCCGAGCGGCTTGCCGCTTCACCGGTAAACTCGGATGCCTCACCTACTACGGCTACGATCACGTCGGCACTGGCGGCAACTGCAATGGCGGAATCGAGCAGTTGCTGCGGCGTGGCGCTGCTGATGTCGACGCGCTCGCCGAACACATTGGCGCGCTTCGCCAGTGCCGTGTCGTCGGTAATGTTGGCGCCCTTTGCATAGAGCACGTTCACAGCACTCTCGCGGCGCAGGGCTTCGTAGATGGGAACCGACAGCTGCGCGTCGCCGCTCACCGCCCAGGTGCCGAGCATGTTGCTGCGGTTGTTGGCCAGCGGCCCAATGAGAGCGATGGTTCCGCGCTGTTGCAGCGGCAGCAGGTTGCGTTCATTCTTGAGCAGCACGGCCGAGTGTGCGGCATAGCGGCGGGCGGCAGCGCGCATCGCTGCGCTTTGCACGGTACGCTGCGCGCGCGCCGCATCGCAATAGCGAAACGGGTCCGCAAAGAGCCCGAGTTTGTACTTGGCCTCTAGAACGCGGCGGCAGGCGGCGTCGATATCGGCCAGCGTCACCTTACCTTCCTTGAGCGACTTCTGGAGCGTGGTAAGAAAGCCTTCGCCTACCATGTCCATGTCGATGCCGGCCTTCAGCGCCAGCCGCGACACTTCCTGCAGGTCGCCCATGCCGTGCTCGATCATTTCATTGATAGCGGTGTAGTCGGTCACCACGAAGCCTTTGAAGCCCCACTGCCGGCGCAGCAGGTCGGTCATCAGCCAGCGGTTGGCGGTGGCGGGAATGCCATCGATCTCGTTGAAGGAGCTCATCACGCTGCCTACACCCGCGTCAACGGCAGCCTTGTAGGGCGGCAGGTAATATTCGTACATCTTGATGCGGCTCATGTCGGTGGTATTATAATCGCGGCCACCCTCGGCAGCGCCGTAGAGCGCGAAGTGCTTCACGCAGGCCATGAGCGTGTTGTCGGCCGAAAGGTCTTTGCCCTGGTAGCCACGTACCATGGCAGCCGACAGCTTGCTCCCGAGATAAGGATCCTCGCCCGCACCTTCGGCAACGCGGCCCCAGCGCGGGTCGCGGGCAATGTCGACCATCGGCGAGAAGGCCCAGCAAAGTCCGTCCGAAGTGGCTTCGTCGGCGGCCATCCGCGCGCTTTCTTCCACCATAGCCGTATCCCAACTGCACGACAGCGCCAGCGGGATGGGCCAGGTGGTCTTATAGCCGTGAATCACGTCGGAGCCGAAGATCAGGGGGATCTTCAGGCGGCTGCCGGTAACAGCGAGTTGCTGCGCCTGGCGGATCTTGTCGGCGCCGATGACGCCGAAGAGGCCACCCACCTGCCCGCGGCGGATCTTATTTTCCACGTCGGAGCTGACCACGGCACCTGTGGCCACACCGCCGCCGGGGGTAAGCAGGTTGAGCTGCCCGATCTTTTCATCGAGCGTCATCCGCTTCATCAGCGCGCTTACATAACGGTTCATGTCGGCCGGCTTCGCCTGTGCAAACACACAGGTGCCCGAAAGCAGGAGCAGGCAGCAGGCGGCAAAGCGATTCAGAAGTTGGTTCATACGTATCGGTTGAATAAAAGATGTCCGTGTTTTGTTTGCAAAGGAAGGCTGTTGGATTCTTCAGAAACATAGCCGCAGCGATGAATTACCAGGCTGATGTAGTATTGATGTAGTGCTGCTGCTCATTCCACCCGAACCAGCTCCGACCGCGCTCCTGCGCCGCCCTCGTTGAAGGCCTCGATGCGGAAGTAGTAGGGCCGCTGTCTGTCCATTCCCTTGAAATAATATTCGTTGACCCCGTACAACAGGATGTTGCTATACAGCTTGCCCGGCTCGGTGCCGATGTAAATATTGTAACCCGTGGCCCCATCCACCGGCGACCATTTGATCCAGGCACTGCGCTTGTCTTTCTCGGTGCGGAGCACGAAGAAGCTTTTCGGTGGCGGCGGTGGGGTGATGGCTGCATTGCCGAACACGCGCAGCCCGCTCAGCGCAAACTTCCCCGTAGGCATATGGATGTTCTCGATGCGGATGTAGCGTGCCTGCACCGGCGCCGCGAGCTCCACGTAATCGTGCGGCACGTCGCTCCGGTTGCGGCTCTTGTCGGCGATCACAGACCAGCGCCGCCCATCGACAGAAGCCTTCAATACGTATTGATGGTACACGCCGCTGCTCTTGCCGAGGAACTCCGCGTCCTGGTCGGCATAGTTGACCTGCAAGGCCCATACCGTACAAATACGGCCCAGGTCGCTTTGCAGCCATTCGCCCCTGTTCGCGGTTTCGGCGCTCCAATAGGTCTTGATGCTTTCGTCCACGGCGTTGTTGGCGCTGTAGCTCCCGAGCGTGCTGCTCACCTGCACGGGCTTGTTGTAATTAAGCAGCATCCAGCCGGTAAAACCACCGTCTCCGGCAGGGCTGTAGCCGTCAGGTCTTGGCGCGGAAGGCAGGTAGTGCGGGTAATCGCCGAAGGCCGTGTTGCAATACATGACGCCGCTGCTGTCGAAGCCCGCGGGCCAGAGGCCGATGCGGCGCTCGAAGTTGTTCTTGACGGAGATGCCGATCGTCGACACATGCCAGTAGTTGTTCCAGCGATCCTGGAAGGTGGCGCCATGGCCGGCGCCGCGCGCGAAGCCGCCGGCTTTCCACGAAAGCGGTTCGGGCTGCGGTGTGAACGGACCCAGCGGCCCCTCGCCTTTCAGCACGCCGTCGGCATAGCCGCTAAACTCGGTGCCGGGCGCGCCATATTGCAGGTAGTATTTTCCACCGTGCTTCGTCATCCAGGCTCCTTCGATAAAGGGATCGAGGAAGGTGTTGTCCAGGTACTCGCCGAAACGCTGCCAGCCGTAGCGCCAGGGCTCCAGCAGGTACATCTCCTGCCGCGTGCCGATCGGCTGCATGGTCTTGCGGTTCAGCTCGATGCCATACAGCGGGTAGCGGTTCGACGACCCGTTGTACATATAGAGCCGGCCATCATCATTCGTAAAAAAGGCCGGGTCCCAGCCGCCGATGTCGAAAGAGTCGACCAGCGGTTTCCACTCGTTGCCCTTCGGATCTGTGCTCATCCAGATGCTGAAGTTGCGTGTGTAGGTAGAGCCGAATACGAGCATCGTATCACCAATGATCCCGACGGCAGGCGCGCAGAGCTCGTCGTAGGTACCTGTGTTCCAGGGGCGCAGAAAGCGATGTGCTACGTAGTTCCAGTGAGCGAGGTCGCTGCTCCACCAGTAGCCCCACTGGTTGGTGGAGAAGAGGTAATAGTCGCCCTTGTAATTCACGATGACGGGATCGGCCGTGGCGCGGTGCTTCCCCCATTCCGTAAAGGCGGGAATGGGCGTGTAGCCGTAGTCGATGTTGAGCGGGTTGCAGTAAGTACGCTGCGCGCCCGCAGGCAGCAGGCATGCGAGCAACAGCAGCAGTAAGAAAATGCGGGGCCTCATTTCAGGTAAGGACTTTTAAAATTCAGTTTGCGCAGCCCGCCCTGGATCTCGGGGCAGCTCATGAACAGCTTCCACAGGAGCCCGCTGCGCCCGTTTTCGATCATGGCCACGATCGGTCCCTGGTCGATAGCGAGGTACGAGTCGGCAACCCAGTTCTTGCTTTCGCTGAAGGCATCGCGGAAGCCATAAGGTCCCCAGATCTTTTCGCGCATCGGACCGTAGAAATACCGGAGCGCCCGCATCGACTCAGCGGGCAAATATGGATATGCCGACAGCGCCGCCGTGGGCGAGATCACCCCCAGGTCCTCTGTTGGTGAGTGCGCGGCATAGCCGACCCAGGAGTCGGAGGCCGTCAGCCCCCAGCAGTCGGGGCCATAGCCTTTGTAGCCTTTCGGGTTCTGCACGCAGTAATCGTGGTTGATCTTCGTATGCGCCGTTACCTGTTTCCAGTAATCGGCATAGTTATCCTGGAGTCCATGCGGGTCGAGGCCCATGAAAGAATATTGACTGAAAAAGAGCGGCCCGCCCCAGTCGAAGCCAAGCGGAAGTTCTGTCCCGAGGAAGGTTCTGCCGTTCCTGAAAAAATTGCTTTGTGCCCAGCCCCGGTGGTACACGGATGCCGGTACTGGATAGCGCTCGCCCGAGGCCGCCAGTATATATACAATCAGGCATTCGTTGAACCCGCGTATCGGGAAGTTCATCGACCAGCCGTTGTTGGGGCTCCAGTGCCAGTACAGCACATCTTCGCCTCCCTTGGTAAACCAGTTCCACTCCACGTCGTTCCACAGCCAGTTGATGCGGTTGCGCAACTCACGCTCCAGCGGCGTATCGCGGTCGAAGTATTGTCGCGCGCAGAGCAGGCCCTGCATCAGGTAGGAAGTCTCCACGAGGTCGGCGCCATCATCCTTGCGGCTGAAGGGAATCGTTTTGCCGGTCGCACCATTGAGCCAGTGCGGGAACACGCCATGATACGCATCGGCCCTGGCCAGGAAGTTGACCATCTTGAGCAGGTGCCGCGCCAGCGTATCGCGACCGACAAAGCCGCGGTCGGCACCGGCGATAAGCGCCATCACGCCAAAGCCCGTGCCACCGGTGGTCACCACTTCGTTGCCGTAGCCGAACGTGTTGTTGCTCCGCTCGCGCGCCAGCCCGCTCACCGGGTGGGCAAAATCCCAGAAGTAACGGAGCGATGCTTTTTGCACGGTATCCAGCAGCGCGTTGTCCGAAAGTGTTGCCGGCTGCGCGTGGCCGGCCATCGAACAAAACAGGAGAACAGCAGTAAGCAGGGAGCGCGTTCGGTTCATAGCAGTTCGTTTTACAGGTAAGGGGCCTGGAAGCCCAGGTTCCGCATGCCGGTCTTCACTTCGGGACAGCTCGTAAACAGGTTCCAGAGCAAGCCGCTGCGGTAGTTTTCCATCATTACCACGATGGGGCCCTGGTCGATGGCGAGGTAGGAGTCCGCAAACCAGGGATCCTGCAGGCGGAAGGCATCATGCGGGCCATAGGCGCCCCAGAGGCGGTCGCCCAGTTTATAATAGAAAAAGCGCAGGGCTTTCATCGATTCGGTGGGTGTGTATGGGAACGACGACAGCGCTGCCGTCGGGGCGATCACCCCTACATCGTTCGTGGGCGATGAGGCGGTATAGCCATTCGGGATATCGCTTGCAGTAAGGCCCCAGCTCGCGTCGCTGTAGCCGTAATAATGTTTTGGATTGGCCACGCAATAGTCGTGGTTGATCAGCGTATGATTCACCACCTGCGTGGTATAGTTGGCATAGGCATCGCTCAGCCCGTTGGGGTTGATGCCGAGGAAGGAATAATGCGAAAAGAAGAGCGGTCCTCCATAGGCCGGCCCTACCGGGAGCACATGCCCGTAGTAGCTGCTGCCGTTGCGGATGCCGCCGTTCTGCGCCCATCCCTGGTCGTACACGCTGCGCGGGATGCTGTGGGTGCGCGAGGAAGCAGCCAGCACGTACGTAATGAGGCATTCGTTCCAGCCGCGGATCTGCATGTTCATCACCCAGCCGCCGCTGGGGCTCCAGTGCCAGTACAGCACCTGCTCGCCGTTCTTGCGAAACCAGTCCCATTCCACGCCGTCAACGATCGTGTTGATGTCGCTGCGGAGGGCTGTCTCGGAGGCGTCGCTGCCGTTGAAGTATTGGCGCGCACAGAGCAATCCCTGTACGAGGTAAGAAGTCTCCACGAGGTCGGCGCCATTGTCATTGGAGCCGAAGGGAATCACCACGCCGCTGGCACCATTGAGCCAGTGCGGGTAGGCGCCGTGAAAAGTTTGCGCCGTGTTCCTGAGAAAGCCCACGATCGTTTGCAGTCGTTGCAGGGACTGAGCACGAGTTATAAAGTTGCGTTGTGCGCCTACGAGCAGGGCCATGATGCCGAAGCCCGAGCCACCCGTTGTCACCACATCGCCCGACGTGTTGCGCTCGCGCGCAAGGCCGCTTACGGGGTGACCAAAATCGTAGAAATACCGGAAAGCCTGTTGCTGCGTTTGCTCCACGAGTGCCGTATCGGAGATGACCGGGAACTTATCGCTCGAGTCGATACCCGTAAAAAGGGCAATGCCTGTTGCCGGTGAGTACTCGCCGCCCTGCGCCGAGTGAAGGCCGTTGCTGAGTGTAATGTTGTAGCGCGTCAGCGGTTGGAGGGCGCCCTGTACCTGCAGCTGCAGGATGCTGTCGCTGCCGGCGTAGCTAAGCTGGTAGGGAACGTTGCCGCCGTTGCTGCTTTGAAACGTGAGCCCGCTGCTCACCGTAGCCCGGTCGACGGGCGCGGAAAACGAAAGCCGGACCTGCGGAGCCTGGAGCGGCACACCGTAGGCGGCAAGACCGGTGCTTGTTACACCAGCCACCTGTAAGGTTGCCAGGCCAAAGGAGCCCGGCGTCACCGGTGCCGGCGTGACGGTATCCTCTTTTTTCTGCTTGCAGGAAAAGATAAGAGTACAAAGGAGAAGGATCGGAAGCGTGCGTTTCATATGGGATTAGTAAAAACCGGGACAACGAAGTCGTTGTCCCGGCTTAAAAGAAAAGATTAGCGGCCTACTTTCTCCAGCTGGTAGAGGGCGCTGATGTCGGCATCGCTGAGTGCCGAGTACCATACGCGCAGCTCGTCGATCTGGCCGTTGAAGAGACCCTGCCAGGTTTGAGCGGCCGAGTTCGCGAAGCCCGTGTTGGCATTCGGGAAGGCGCCGACCAGCGCCTGGTACGGAGGTGTGCCGACCATGCTGCCAAGGCCTACCGGGGGCGTGCCGTCGGTGCGGTGGCGGAAGTTGTTGTTCGACACGAGTACGCCGTCGGCGAAGATGTCGATGTTCGAGCCAACACCATCGTAGCGCATCACGTAGTGCACCCAGCGGTTGGCACCTTTAACGGTTTTGAAGTCCGTTTCACGAACGCCGTAGTCGTTGATGTTGTCACCACCGCGGCGGCTGCCGTTCGAGTACGTGCTGAAGGCGGAGTGAAACACCAGTGTGTCGTTGTAGGCAACGGGCTTGTTGTTCTCCAGGTACATGTTCACCGGGCCGGTGTTCCAGTCGCTCTGCGTGCCGGCGGCCTGTGTGAGGGCAAACACGCTCGTGGTAGCCGTGGTGCCGTTGTTGGCGGTCTTCACCCAGGCGCTCACGGTGATGCTGCCGATGTTGGCAACGTTCAGCGCGGCGATCGTCGGGTACAGCACGTAGCCGTTGCTGAGGCTCAGTGCCTGGCTGCCGCCGGGTCCGGTTACATACGACGTGCCGGTGCTGTTCTGCGGCGCCGTGTTCGAAATGCCTTCGTTCAGCGTGCCGTTGAAGGTCCAGTGTGCTTTCAGCGAAGAGGCGCCCACTTCGTTCGAGTTGTTGAAGCCACCGATGGGATCCGGCGGAGCAACGGTGTCTTTCTTCTTGCAGGAAGTGATCGTCATGCCACCAAGGAGGAGGCAGAGTGCGCCAACACTGAGTCGGCTGGTCATCTTGTTCATAAGTGTTGCAGTTTAAAATTTAGAAAATGAATAAAAGAGTTGAAATAGGTTTTAATAGCCGTTGTTCTGGGTGATCCGCCCGCCACTCAGGTCGATCTGCGTCTGCGGGATCGGGAATACTTCATTCTTGCCGTCCACGAAGTTCTTACCCAGTGCACGAAGAATCGTGCCCGCGCGCCCCTGGCGTACGATGTCGAAGAAGCGGTCCTGCTCCATCGCCAGCTCGAAGCGGCGCTCGTTCCACACCGACTGCTGCGTGGCCGGAACGCTTGTGAGACCCGCGCGCTGGCGGATCGCGTTGAGGTCGTTCTGCGCCTCGCTCGCATGCCCCGACTGCAGTCCCGCCTCGGCGTGGATCAGCAGCACCTCGGCATACCGCATGATCTTGACATTCTTGGGCAGGCGGTCGGTATTGCCGCTGCCGCAATACGGGTCCACGCGGCGGCCGAAGTAAGCTTTGTAGTTGTAGCGGTCGTTCTGCACCGAGTCGCGGCCCGGAACGCGGAAGCCATCCCAGAGCGTGGTGCCGCCAAGCGGTACGAAGATGATGGTCGCGGCCTTGCGTACGTCGTTCGCCTCGTAGGCGTTGGCGAGGTTGTCGCTCGGCGTGTTCAGCCCGAAACCAAGGTCGGCCCAGCCACCGGCACCACCGGCACGCGGACCCTGTGCCACCACGTAAAACGGAACCGCGGCGCTGCAGTTGGCGTCGGCGCCGGTCTGGATCTCGAAGATCGACTCCAGATTGTTGTCGGCGGCAGCCTTGTTGCGGAAGTTCTGCGCGTAGTTGGTCACGAGGCCGTAGCGTCCCGAGGCGATCACCGCATCGGAGAGCTCGTAAGCCTTCTGGTAGTTGCGCTGGTACAGGTACACCTTCGCGAGCAGGCTTTGCGCGGCACCCTTGTTGGCGCGTCCCGCCTCGGTGCCGGGGTCGCCCTTCATCGGCAGGCTGTCCACGCCATACTGCAGGTCGTTGATGATGGCGTTGTACACCTGGTCTTTCGTAGCACGTACGTTGAATTCGTCGCTGTTGGCATCCGCCAGGTCGTTGGGTACGCGGAGCGACAGCGGGACGCCGCCGAAGAGGCGTACGAGGTTGAAGTAGAAATAGGCCCGGAGGAATTTCACTTCGCCGATGAGCGTGCGCTTGGTCACATTATCGATAGAGCTGTTCTCCAGCACCTTCAGCGCGTTGTTGGCGCTGTTGATGCCGCGGTAATGCCCGTTCCAGAGACGGTCAACATAAAAGTTGCGGCTGTTGAGATCGGTGGTAAAGTTGTCGAAGCCGACGCCCTCGGGTGCCTGGTCGCCCGGCGTGCTGCCCTTGTCGGCGTCGTCGGATGCCACGTCGGTGGCCATGCAGTAGATGATGCCGTGGACGTCGTCGCCGAAGCCGCCCTGGTATAATTGGCTGTACACCCCGGTAACGAGCCTGCGGGCGATCGTCGGGTCGCCGGCGATGGCATTTTCCGTGAGCTCGCCTTGCGGCGCCACGTCGAGGAAGCTGCGCTTGCAGTTGCTGAACGAGAAGGCCAGCGCAACCGGAAGCGACAGGCAGAGTATGTTTTTGATGGATCGCTTCATACGTCAGAAGTTTAGATTTACGCCGAAAGCATAGGTACGGGTGGTCGGGTAAGCATTGAGCTCGATGCCCTGGCTGAGCGGATCAGCGCTCGCGAGCTCGGGTGTGAAGCCCGAATACTTCGTGAAGGTGGCCAGGTTCTGCGCTGTTACATACACACGCAGGCCCTTGACACCCCAGCGGCTCCAGCGATCGCCCGAAACGGTGTAGCCGAGCGTGAGGTTGTTGATCCGCGCGAAGCTGCCCGACTCAAGGAAGTAGGTCGAATGCGGCAGCGCATTGAGGTTGGCGCGCGGCACGTCGGAGGCATAGTTGCTGAAGGTCCAGCGGTCGTCGGCCACGCTTGCTTCCACGTTGTCGCGCTGGTTGAAGCGCGCCGCCTTTTTACCGTTATAGATCTTGCTGCCCAGCGCGCTGTAGATGGCGATGCTCAGGTCGAAGTTCTTATAGGTAAACGAGCTGTTAAGGCCCAGCGTCACCTTGGGCAGGTACGAGCCGGCATAGATGCGGTCGTTGTCGTCGATCTTTCCGTCGCCGTTCTGGTCCACGTAGCGGAGGTCGCCGAGCGTCGGCGGCTGCCCGTTGATGGTGATCGGCGTCCCGTTGGATGTTACATAGTCAGCGAGCTCCTTCTGGTTGTGAAACACGCCGTCGGCTTCCAGCATATAGAACGAGCTGATTGGGTGGTCGTTGTTGGTAGCGGTGGTGCTGCCTTTCGATCCTACGAAACCAGAAAATACCGCCTGGCCTCCACGGAGCGCCACCACGTTGTTCTGGTTGAAGCTGCCGTTGATGCCGAGGGTGTAGCTCACCTTCTTCGCGATCTGACCCTGCCAGTTGAGGGCCAGCTCCACGCCTTTGTTATCGATGGAGGCGAGGTTGGTGAACACGTTGTAGGTCTGGCTTCCGATCAGGATCGGCACCAGGATCAGCGCGTCCTTTACCTGCTTGCGGTAAACGTCGACCTCGCCCGTCAGGCGTCCGCCCTTGACGGTGAAATCAAGGCCCAGGTCCGTCTCCGTCGTCGACTCCCAGCGTATGTTCTTGTCCACGAAGGTGGAGTAGTTGATCCCCGAGTTATAGACGCCGTTGAAGAAGTACGGGAGGTTGTTCTGGATCGTTTGCACGCTGGCCGAGAGCGGCACGTTGTCGTTACCCAGCTTGCCGTGGGAGGCGCGCAGCTTCAGGTAGCTGAACAGCTTCTGGTTGGTCATGAAGGGCTCGTTGCTGATCACCCAGCCGAGGCCGATGGCCGGCGAGTAGGAATATTTCTCGGTGAACTGCGAGGTGCCGTCGGCGCGGAAGGTTCCCGTAACGAGGTACTTCCGATTGTAGGCGTAGCTGAGACGCGCGATGTAGGAGGTGCGGGTCCGCTCGAACGCGAAGGAGTTGTTCTTCTGTGTCGACTCGTCGCCCTGGCTCAGGTAACGCAGGTTCGGATCGGCGGGGACGCCGTTGCGCGAGGCTTCATCGGAGGAGCCTAGTGCGCGCTCCGCAGTCGTACCAACGAGCAGGGTGAAGTCGCTGCGGCCGAAGGTGCGCTGCGCTGTCGCGGTATTGTCCCACACCCAGCGGCGATAGCGTTCGTTGGCTACCGTCAGCAGGCTTTTTTCATTGCGCTGGTTACCGCCGGCAACCAGGAAGGTCACGGTGTCGTTGCCGAACTGCTTGTTATAGGCAGTGCGGTTATTAAACAGGAGGTCGACGCCGAAGGAAGTGCGGAAGGTGAGCCAGCTTACCGGCTTGAAGTCGAGCGCCACGGTGCCCTGGAATCGGTTTTCCGCGTAGATGTTGTCGTTGTTCTCGATGTCGAGCAGCGGGTTGCCCACGTTCTGGTACGCCGACGTGTTGCCGTAGCGGCTGCCGATCTTGGAGGCGATGATCGGGGCAGCGTGGTAGGCATTGTTGTAAGCGGCGCCGAGGTTCACATCCTGTGTGCGGGCATTGGCGAAGGAGATGAGGCTGCTGATACGAAACTTATCCGAGAGCTTGTAATCGTTGTTCGAGCGGATGGTGAAGCGGCGGAATTTGCTGTTAAGCACGATGCCCTCGTCGGCGAGGTACCCGGCGCTGAGGAAGTAGGTCACCTGGTCGGTGCCGCCCGATACGGACAGGTTATGGTTCTGGTAGAAAGCGTTGCGGAGGATCGTACCGAACCAGTCGGTGTTGGTGCCCACGGCGGCAGGATCCACCAGCACGTCGCCGTTGCCGGTATTGACGCTCGCTTCGTTGATATAGGTGGCGTACTGCTGCGAGTTGGCCATCTTCACGAGGTGCGAGGCCTGGCGCATACCCACGCTTGCGTCGTAGGTTGTCGAGAGCCGGCCCACGCGGCCCTTGCGCGTCGTGATGAGGATAACGCCGTTGGCGGCGCGCACCCCGTAGATGGCGGCGGCGGAGGCGTCTTTCAGCACATCCACCGAGGTAATGTCGGCATTGTTGATGTTGCGGATATCATCGGTGATAACGCCGTCGACAACATAAAGCGGGTTGACACCGCCGAGGATGCTGCCCGTGCCGCGGATGCGTACCACCGGCGCCGAGTTGGGAGCGCCCGAGGAAATGATCTGCACACCGGCCACCTTGCCCTGCATGCCCTGTGTGGCGGTAAGCACCGGCTGCCGCGCCAGCTCTTTTCCCGATACGTTCGATACGGAGCCGGTCACATCGCGCTTGCGCTGCGTGCCGTAGCCGACTACTACGACGCTCTCGAGCTGGTTCTCCACGACGGCGAGCGTTACGTTCACCTCGTTGCTGCTGCCGATGGCCACCGTTTGCGTCAGGTAGCCTACGTACGAGAACGTGAGGGTGGTTACCCCGTCGGGTACATTGAGGCTGAATCGTCCCTCAACATCCGTGGTGGTTCCTGACCGGCCGCCAGGCACGGTCACCGACACCCCGGGCAGGGGCTGCCCCGCGGCGTTCGTCACGCGGCCGCTGACGGGGCGGTCGGCCGGGGGGCGGGGGGCGCCCTCCGGTTGCAGCACCACCACGTTGTTATCGAGCAGGCGGTAGCTGATGCCGCGGCTCGGAAGCAACTGGTCGAGCACCGTACGCAACTCGGCGTCGCGCACGTTCAGCGTCACCGGCGGCTTGCCGGCGATGATCGTTTCGTTGTAAAAGAAACGGTAGGCGCTTTGCTGCTCAATGAGCTGGAGGGCCTGCCGCAGGTCGGCCTTTTCGAGAGCGAGGGTCAGTTTGTTTTGCGCGCCGGCACTGGCGGCGGCGGGCAGCAGCAGCGCCAGCAGCAGTGCCACGGCAAGGCGGCGCAGCAGTGCGGAGCGCCGGCCCGGCAGTGTATTCAGTCGAAGTTTCATAAGCAAACGTGATTTAGTGTGAAGGAGAAAAGCAGCAACGAAGCGCCGTTCAGGATGTATTGGTCGGGCAGGTCATGGATTGGGTCATATATCAGTCGTTTAAGGGAATTAGCAGAAAGCCGCCTTCGTGCGGCACCTTATGGAAGTGAACGATCAGCTGCAGCTCCGTGAGCGCCTGCGCCAGCGGCTCGTTCGAAAAAACGCCCGACACGCGCTCCTTGCCCAGCGCTTCATCGTAAACCGTTACCGGCGTGCCGTACCAACGCGTCATCCGCGCGGCGAGCTGGCTGAGCGGCTCGTTGCGGAATACCAGCTTGTTGTCGATCCAGGCGGTTTCCATCACACCCTTATCGGCCGTATGTTCCAGGCTCCGGAGCACCACGAGGGGATGCCCCTCAACGGTGTCGGAAGGGGCACTGAGCACCAGCTTTTCGTTGGGACGCACCTGGTAGGTCTCCCCCGGGCGCTTGGCCAGGGTAAGCTGCACATGCCCGCGGAGCAGGCTCGTCTCGGTCGCCTCGCCCGGGTAGGCCTTCACGTTGAAGGCCGTGCCGAGCACCTTGATCCGTACTTCGCCGGCCTTGATGGTAAAAGGAAGCGCTTCATTGTGCGTCACGTCGAAAAAGGCTTCGCCGGTTAGTTCGGTGTGCCGGTGCGTCACCCCGAAGCCTTCGGCATAGGTAAGGCGCGAGCCGGCGTTGAGCCACACCACGGTGCTGTCGGGGAGCACCACGCGCGAGCGCGAGCCGGGGCGGGTGCTGACCTCGCTCTGGCGGGCCGCAACTTCGGCAGGTGTGTAAATGTCGCGGAGAACCAGGAGGGTGGCGATCGTAACGAGGGCAACAGCCGGTACAACGAGCCAGTGCAGGATGCGGCGCTTCCGCAGTACTTTATCATCTACGACCTCTATGCCATCGGCCTCCATCCGCTTCAGGTGCCGCTCGAGTGCCTGGGCCGCCGCAGGCGAGGGCTCCGAAGGGCGCTCCCACAGCTGGCCGATGGAGCGGGCCGAGTAGTGCAGGTCCGGGAAGAGCAGGCACAGCTGCGCCCACTCGGCTTCTTCTTCCGGCGACAGCTCCTCGGCGAGTTTTTTGGCCAGCAAGGCCCAGTAACGCTCTTCGGTCATAGTGCGGGGGTTATCGTACAAGACAGCACAAAGCGAACAGCACCCCTAAAGGGCATTCAATTTTTTTTCAAAAGGGAACGGATAGCCGAAAATGCGCCTGCCGCTCTCAGTTGAGGGAGGGCGCGCCCGCCGGGAACAGTTGCTGGTTGATGCGGCGCAGGGCGATGGTCATCTGCGCTTCCACCGTTTTTACCGAGATCCCGAGCAGGTCGGCCACCTCGCGGTGCCGCAGCCCTTCTTCCTTTACGAGGCGGAGTATCAGCCGGCACTGCGGCGGCAGCGCGTTGACGATCGTATGGATGCGCACACCCGCTTCGCGGCCCAGCAGCAGGTGCTCGGGGTCGGAGGCGGCACCGGCGGCGATATCGCGCGAGTGCTCCTCGGGCAGGTGCGCGTGGCGCCGCTCCCTGCCTAACGCGTTGAGCGAAGCGTTGCGCACGCAGGTATAGATATAAAGATTGGGGTTGACCACGTGGGCCAGCATCGTGCGGTTCACCCAGAGCCGGAGAAACACGTCGGACACCACTTCTTCGGCCATGCAGCCGTTGTGCGTGATGTGTGCGGCAAAGCCCACCAGCCGGTCGTAGTAGCGGAGAAATAGCTCCTTGTAGGCGGCGGTATCGCTACCGGCCACGATCCGTTGCAGCAGGGCGCTCGTCGACAGATCACGGAGCATAAAACAATCGTTTGTAGGGTGAAGTAGCGTAAATCTACAGGAATACCAAATAGCGAACAAGGAATTCGCGAGGCGACTTCGCGGGGCGACTTCGCTAAAGCTTCGTCGCCCGGAGGCCGTCAGCGGTGAGCAGGCCCCTCCCCCACTTCGCTATTCGATATTCGTTATTCGATATTCGATATTCAATCGACCACCCGCAGCATACTCCGCTTATTCTCCTCTTCCTCCTGCTTGAGCTCATGCAGGGCCACGGTCATCTTGTTGGTCTTTACGAA
This sequence comes from Flaviaestuariibacter terrae, assembly GCF_054777635.1. NCBI lineage: Bacteria > Pseudomonadati > Bacteroidota > Chitinophagia > Chitinophagales > Chitinophagaceae > Flaviaestuariibacter > Flaviaestuariibacter terrae. The sequence goes on along the minus strand of NZ_BAAHAL010000008.1, from coordinate 1,205,681 downwards.
TTTGCACCAGTGGCAGTCTTCCTGCCCGCAGCCGGTGTAGAACTTGCGCGCCTGGATGGCGGCATAGGTGTCCTTCACCTGCTGCTTCACGTCCTGCAGGTCCATGTCGTTGATGAGCACTTCCTCGCGCACGTACTCCTTCTTTTTGTTGGGCTCCACGAAGTCGAACACAACGGCGCTCACGTTCCACTCGGGCTTGTAGGCGCCGATCATGATCTTGTAAAACACGGCCTGGCGCCAGTAGTCGCCACCCGCGGGGATCTTCGGGTTGGGGCGCGCAAACTTCTCGCGGCTCCGCTCGGGGTCGCCGGTCTTGTAGTCAACGATAGTGACGTCGTTGCCGCGGAACTCGATCTTGTCGAGCTTGCCCCGCAGCAGCTGCCCGTCGACGTTGACGTTGCGGATATTGTGCTCGATCAGCACGAACTTATTGAGGTGCGCCACGTGACGGTTGTAATACTGCTTGAGGATCTCGAGCCCGTACTCCATGCGGCGCTCGAACTGCTCCTTGGTAAAGCACTCGCGGTTGCGCTTCATGTACCAGGTGAAGTCGTTGAGGAAGTCGTCGAGGAGGGGGAAGTTCTCCTGCGGGTCTTTCTTCATCTTCACAAAGAGCTGCTCGAGGGCGTGATGCACGGCGGATCCGAACTCGGCGGCCTCGTTGCGCGGCGAGGGGATGCGCACCACGTTGCGGAAGTAGAACTCCAGCGGGCAGCGCAGGTAGTTGTTCAGCGCCGACACGTTCATCTGGAAGCCCGCCAGCACGCGCAGCAGCAGCTCGTCTTCGAGCGGCGCCACTTCGGGGGCAAAGAGACCCGTGAGCTGCAGCTCCTGGAATTCGGCGATGGCCTCGGCATCGAGCACCTGCGCCTGCACGGGCAGCGGGTGGCTTTCGAATATTTCGGCGATGAAGAGCGAGGGCTCCAGCAGCTTGCCCTCGTCGGTGGCGTTGCTGTACGATATATATAGGTGTTGCTTGGCGCGGGTGAGGGCCACATAAAAGAGGCGGCGCAGCTCCTCGGTGTCGTCGCCCTTGGCGTTGGAAGCGAAGAGCGTGTCGGGGAAGGAGAAGCCGCTATAGGGCTTGCGCTTTTTCTCCCAGCTCGACGCGGTAGCACCGGCGAGGAACACGTGGTCGAACTCGAGGCCCTTGGAGCCGTGCGCCGTGAGCAGGTTGACGCCCTTCTCCTGCCCCGACACCTGCACGAGCGGCAGGGCAAGCCCTTCCTTGCGCATCAGGTCGATACGCTCCATGAAGTCTTCGAGGGTAGCGTAGGGATGGCGGCGCACCTCGTCGCGGAGGTGGTTGTAGAAGCCGGTGATCAGCTGCAGCAGCCAGTGCCGCTCGGTATGATCCATGATATGACCGAGGAAGCCGGCTTCGCGCAATATTTTCTCGAGCAGGTTGGACAGCGTTTCGTTGGCTGCCGCGCCGATAAGGCGCTCGAGCAGCTGCACCGTTTCGCAGAGGCGCGGGTGCAGGCCGCGGTCGAAGAGGTCTTTGGGGGCCGACTTCTCGCACACGTAGCGGCGCAGCGAGGTCTTTTGATTCTTGTTGGAATAGTTTTCGTCCGACACGCGCATGGCGGCCTTGGCGATCTCGAGCGGCGGGATCCCGAACCACTCGAAGTGGAGGATCTCGAAGAGAAGCCCGTCGCCGCCGTAGGGTGTGTCGCGCTCGGCCACGAGGTAGTCGAGCACCTGCAGCAGCTGGCGGATCAGCGGCTGCTCGAGGATGTTGAGGTGCCGCCTTGTATAGAACGGGATGCCCTTGAGGCGCAGGTAGCGGGCGAGCTCCTCGCCGTACTTGTTTTCGCGGTAGATGACGCCGATCTCGGAAGGCTCCACGCCATCCCTGATCAGCGCTTCGATCCGCGTGGTGATGCCAATGAGCTCGTGGCCCTGCGCGGGGTAGGCATGTACCTCCGGACCGTGCGTAAGATGGGCCATCGCCACGTTGGCGGCGCGGAGGTTTTTGCTGAGGCCGCCGATCTGCTTCACGAGGCGCTCCTCGTTGCGGTCGATAAGGCTCTTGGAGATATCGAGAATGGGCTGCGTGGAGCGGTAGTTCTCCGTGAGCACCACGGTCATCAGGTCCTGCCCAAACGAGTTGCCGAAGGCCAGCATATTCTCCACGTTGGCGCCCTGGAAGCGGTAGATCGACTGGTCGTCGTCGCCCACCACGAACACGTTGGGCACGTCCCAGTAGTTTATCAGTAATTCTACAATCCGGTTCTGCGAGCCCGAGGTATCCTGGTATTCGTCCACGAGGATGTACTGGTACTTCTCCTGGTACTGGCGCAGCAGGTCTTCGTTGTTCTGGAACGCATCGATCACCCAGTTGATCATGTCGTCGAAGTCGTAGCGGTTGCGCTTCCGCATCAGCTCCTGGAACTTGGTGAACTCGCCGCAGGCGGCAATGAGCTTTTGCATCCGTTCCTGCTGCTCGGCGATCTTGTCGGTACGCACGTCGCCCTTCTTGAACTCCTTGGTGGCGCGCTTGCAGATGTATTCGTCGCGGGTGGGAAGGTCCTTGATGTATTCGTCCACCTTGCCGCAGATATAATCGGGCGTCCAGCCCTCGCGCTTCATCAGCGAGAAGAGCTGCTGGAGGTTGTTGATCTCGAAGTACACGTCGCCGCGGTAGCGCTTGAGGGGATGGTCCTTGCCGAAGCCGTCGATCAGCTCCTTGAGCAGCTCGATCCGCTCGAGGTCGGAGATGGGGTCGAGCGAGGTTTTTTCGAAGAGCCCCAGGTTGTCCTGGATCACCTCGTTGCAGAAGGCGTGGAAGGTATGCAGGGCCACGCGGTACGCATCGGGGCCGATGAAGCCCGCGAGGCGGCGGCGCATGGCCACCACGCCGGCGTCGGTATAGGTCAGGCAAAGGATATTATCGGGCTCGATCTGCGCGTCGGACAGCAGGATCTTCCCGATCCTTGCCGACAGGATCTGCGTCTTCCCCGTTCCCGGCCCGGCGATCACCATCACCGGCCCCTCGATCTGGTTCACGGCGGCCTGCTGCTGCGGATTCAGCCGCGCGTATTCGGTTTCAAATTTCTCACGTAGCTCGGAACGGTAGGCCATGAAAACCAGTTTGGGGTTTGGGGTTTGGTGGTTGTAGTTGGCTGGCGCGCGCGGGGCTTTCTCACTATCATACGGGCGAAACGCCCGTGCCTAAGCAGGCCCCGCCCGCCATAGCTTTAGCGGAGGCGGGAGGGTAAAGGTAGGGAGGATTGCTAGGATTTTTAGCAGGATTGTCTGGCCCACAGCTCTCGCTGACCACGCCCCGCTTCCCGCAGCCCCGGGCCAGGGCTAACCAACCCCGGGGCGCCCAATCAAATAAAAAGCACCTCCCTCGTCATCCAGGTCGCTTGCGGCCGGGACCTCGTACGATTTCCGTCAGCGCCCACGATTGCAATCAAACATCCCGCATGCGTGATCCTTCACTCGCTGACCACGCCCCGCTTTCTGCGGTCACGGGCCACACAAGACAGCCGCGGGGCGCCTTTCAATGAAAAAAACGCCCACGTCATCCCGGTCGCCTGCGGCCGGGACCTCGTCGCATCCTTCGACAAGCTCAGGATGACAGCTGGTATGCCCGGTCGCAGCCAAACCCCAAACTCCAAACCCTCCGCGCCGACGAGCCGACGAGATCCCGGCTGGTCGCCGGGATGACGGACTGCAGCCGGCGCTCGCATAACCCCATGCGTCCTTCTCCGGCACCCGCTGCCCCCCAGGATGGGGCCCGTCATCATTTCGCCCGCTTGCGGGCAACCTCGCCGCGCATCGCGAAACTTCAAACCCCAAACTCCAAACTACAAACCCTTCTCTCCGCCGCCTCCGTAACTTGCCCCTGTGTCCCACAACGACGACCTCGTATTTCTCCAGGATATCTATGAAGGCGCGCGCCACCGCTACCGCCCGGCGCAGCTGCGCAGCATCCTGCTCGCCGAGGCGCCACCCGAGAACCTGGAGCGCTTCTTTTATTACGAGGACGTGAAGCGGCAGGACTCGCTCTTTCTCGAGATCATGGGCGTGCTCTACCCGCGGCAGAAGGAAGCCTACCTGAAGGCAAAGCGGCCCGCCGAGGGCAAGACCGAACTGCTCCGCCGCTTCCAGGGCGATGGCTTCTGGCTCTGGAACTTTTACCCGCTGCCGGCATCACTCACGACTGACCCTGATGCTGTATTGCTGCAGCGCCTCTTCGCGCAGCTGCGGCGCTATGCCTCCTTCGAGACGCATATCATCCTCATCAAAGCTTCTGTGTACGATACCTGCTACGGCCCGCTAACCGATGCAGGCTACCGCGTGGCACCCGAGCGCCTGCCCTACCCCGGCAGCGGGCAGCAGGGGGTATTCCGGGAGGGCTTCCGGCGGGCGCTGAGGGAGTGAGGGAGGAGGGATGAGGGGGCTTCTCGCAGAGGGCGCGGAGCGTTTCGCAGAGGACATGGAGGCAGGTACGCTACCAACGAGATACGTTACTTGTCTTACTGGTTCGAAGCGTCTTTCAACCTGGATCAGCGAGAGAAAGAGAGATGCCTTGCGGGCGGAGGGGTTACCAGCCGCGGACGTATCGATGGAATCCTTTTTTCAGGAGAGAGACATTGAAGTTGATCAGGTATCCTAATTTTTGATCAGCAAGTTTGAGATAGGTGAGCAGTTGCGATTCGTGCACCGGTGCGAGTTCTTTCACCGACTTCAATTCGATGATAACGCTGTCGTTTACCAACAGATCGATGTAAAATATGTCACCGAGATCCACCTCTTCGAAGATGTAGTGCACCGCAACTTCTTCCCGCACCGAATAGCCGCGTTTTTCGAGTACAACCTTAAGCGCCTTTCGATAAGCCGATTCCAGCTAACCAGGGCCAAGAGCACGATGTACATAAATGGAAGCGTCCAATATTGCGGCGCCGATCCCGTTAAGTTCTTCCTTTGTCATGCCACAAACCTCGCTTCGCCCTTTGCCGGTTCCATGGGAAAAACAACTGGATTTCCCGGGTTTTTTCCCATGGCATTTTGCTTCCCTCTTCTCCGCCCGCAGGGCGTCTCCCGCTCTCCCGACCAAAGTTCTCTTCCAATCAACAGGAGTGTATTAAGTATTTGCTGGTAAAGAGTCAGTCTCCGTGTCCTCTGCGAACAGCTCCACGCCCTCTGCGAGAAACGCTCCTCCTTTCTTTCCTCTCTTCCCTCCTTCGCCCGAGGTTCACTATGACCCCTCACCTCCCGATGATCCCCGACAGTATATTGATCGTAAACGCCACGATGACCGTGTTGAACACAAAAGAAAGCATGCTGTGTACCAACACAAGCCGGCGGATCTCGCGGCTCGTGATCGAAACGTCGGATACCTGGAAGGTCATGCCGAGCACGAAGGAGAAGTAGGCAAAGTCGAGCAGGTCGGGGTGCTTGCCGTCGGGGAAGCGCAGGCCGCTGCCTTCATTTTCCAGCGCCACATGCGCGTCGGGGCGGTAATACAGGTGCGCATAACGGAGAGTGAACAGCGTATGAATCAGCAGCCAGGAGCAGGAAACGGCTATCACGGCCAGGATGATGTGCAGCGTAAGGCCCCGCTTGGTATAAGTGGGCAGGTTTTGCAGCAGCGCGATGATGGCGAAAAGACTGATAAAGGCGGCGCCCACCACAAACACGAAGGTGAGCAGGCGGCTGAGGTCCTGCTCGCGGGCAATAAGTGCCGCGTCGCGGGGGTTATTGGAGAAGATCGTGAGCCAGGAAAAGCTGAGCACGATCCAGGCAAACAGCGCCCAGGACGGCAGGAAGGAAGGAGCGGCGTTATGCCCCGTGCGGATCAGCCAGATATAAAGCAGGGAAGCGGGCAGCAGCGCGATCGCCAGCCGCACTGCGCGGGGCACCTTGTTGAGTAAAAGGACCAGGGACTTCCGATAAGTTTTCACGCCGTGAATGTATCGCTTCTTTGGCAACCTCTTTGCCCGTAAGTGGTATTGCTAACTTCAATACCAAGATCATGAAAACACACCTGATGAGCCTGGCTGCAGCCGTAGTGCTGCTGGCTTCCTGCGGATCCAGCCGCACTACTACGATGAGCAGTTCTACCAACAATGCCGCCTATGGCGTGCCCTCGTCGGTAGGCACCAATTTCGCCAGCCAGTTTCCCGGCGCTACCAACATACACTGGTCGGCCTACGATGCGACCGTTGTTCCTGTCGACTGGGAGCTGAATGGCTGGCCCGCCCTTACCGGCAACGACTACATGGTCACCTTCGACCAGTATGGCAACCGCTACTATGCCTGGTATGATGCCAGCGGCAACTGGATCGGCTCTTCGTACGCCGTTACCAACCTCGGCACACTTCCGGCAGGTATCTCCACGATGCTGGCGCAGAACTACAGCGGCTACACGATCGAGTCGGCACACCGCGAGCAGTGGAAAGGCAACGCGGCCTACCAGATCAAGCTGCGTAACTACGATGGCAAGCTGAAGCTGCTCGTCGACGAGAACGGCGCCATCCTGAAGCAAAAGAACAAGGTGGAATAAGGAGGATTTTTCTATCGGCGAAAAGCCCGGGACCTCATCCCGGGCTTCTCCGTTTTCCGTGGCGTTCAGTATACACGGATCTCGTGCACGATCGCCCGGAAGTAGGGCGAGCCGTTGCGCGTAAGCGTGTAAACGTAGGGGCGACGGGCGCCGCGGATGCCGCGGTAGTCGGAGGGCTCGAGGCGGAAGGAGCGCCCCGAGGCAACCTGCGTCGTGAGCGCCACGAGCCGGCCCGTGCTGTCGCTGAACTCGAAGCGTACTGGCCGAAACGGTCGCAGGATCCATTCCACCACCGGACCACCCTTCGTGCCTCGTACCAGGTGCAGTTGCCCCTGCCCCATCGGCGCCATATGCGCGGCCCAATACAGGAAGAACAGCTGCCGCTCCTCGTACCAGGTGGCCGCGTCTAACGGCTGCTCGCCGCCGCCGGGCGCGCTGCGCTTGCCGCCGTTCGTGGTTACGAGCATCCAGCGGCGGTCGGAGCCGCTGCCGCTGTCGGCGCGTACCGTTTCGATATAGGCCGAGTCGGGAAACTGGAAGCGCCAGCGTTGCCGCAGCCCGATCGTATCGCCATTCAGATAAACCTCCGAGCGGCCACGCCACTCCTGCCGCTGCCACGGACGCGCATCGGCGGTGTTGGAGCGCTTGGCCTCCTCGAGCATCAGGCGCTGCGCCACTTTCAGCGTATGACGCGCGATGCTGTCCTGCGCGCGGATAAATGCAAACCGGTCTTGCGCGGCCACGCTGCTGGCAAAAAGATGATCGGTATCGTACCAGCCCGTTTGCAGCGGGTGCACGGCGCTGATGTAGCGCTCGGAGTAGGCGCGTGTCACGTACTGGTCCTTATTGGCCGCCTGGTACAGCACGGGCGCATCGGAGCGGTGAACGAGGTCTTCGGGCTCCATGCGCGCAAGGCGCTGCACGGCGCTGTCGAAGATGCCGGGGAAGCGCGCCCTAGTGGCCTTCCATTGGCCAAGCGGGTCTTCGCGCATCGACAGCGAAAGACTCGGCAGGCCGGCCATGAACACGGCTGCCCGGATCCGCGGCTCCGCGGCCAGCAGCAGCCCGCCAAGCGTGGCTCCATAGCTGTGGCCGATATAATAGACCCGTTGCGGGTCGACGTAGGACTGCTTTTCGGCAAAGTCGAGAAAGGAGATCACCGCGCGGCAGCTGCGGAGGATGTTATCGGGATATACGGCTACCGGGTTTGCGGAAGTGTCGGCCGTCGGCCAAAGCCAGGGAGCATCGAGCAACAGGCAGCCATAGCCGGCTTCGGCAAAATGCGCGGCTTCGGCCAGGAAGGAGCGCCGGTTGCCGCCGCCCCAGTGCTGGAACAGCAGCAGCGGGAAGGGCTGCCGCGAAGGCCGCACAAAGAGCGCCGTGGCCGTATCGCCGTCGACGGCGTAGCGCAGCTCGCGGAACGAATAGCCACCCCGGGTGCTGTCGGCGCCCCATACCGGCTTCAGGCCCGGGTTGTAAGGGCGCTGGAGCGCATGGAGCAGCGAGTCGTGGCCGGTGGCATCGGGCTCCTGTGCGCGGAGCAGCGCCGGCAGCAGGAGCAGGAGGAGTAGCATTCGTTTCATGGAAAAGGGTTCCCTTAAAGGTACGCGTGGAGCAAAGAAAAACCCCGCAGCTGCGGGGTCTTCGTGGTGCATCGTTATTCCGGAAATTTCTGCTCAGGCAGGTTCTTTCTCGTTGAGGAGATCCATCAGCGACTGGAACAGCTGGGCCTTCGTGAAAGGCTTCTCGAGATAAATATCGGCACCGCACTCGAGGGCCGCGTCTTTGGCGGCACCGTCGTAGCCAGAGATCATGATGATCTTGACCGAGGGGTGATTCTTTTTCAGGAAGGGGATAAAGTCGAGACCGTAGCCGTCGGGGAGCTTGTTGTCGAGGAGCACGAGGGCGGGCGTTTCGCGGGCGAGGAACTCCTCGGCGGCCACGAGGCCTTTCACGTGTTCGAGCTCCATGTCTTTTCCGGCGAGCATGATGTTCAGCAGCAGGCACATATCGCCTTCGTCTTCTACGATCAATACCTTACGGGTGTTGTTGTCGGGGTGGTTGGTTGCCATGATGGAAGGTTTTTAGGTTGCGTTTTGATGGGTGAATGAAAGCAGTAAAGCAGTGTTGCTGTGGCGGCTTTACCTCAACCTTACCTACCCTAAAATCGTTCCAACTTTTCACCAAGCCCTACTTTACAGTCTGGACGCGGGTTTTGGCGATTCCCCATTTTCGCCATCCGGCCCAGGCGAGCAACGCGGCGAGGAGGAACACCCACAAATTCGCCCCTGCAACGAGGAGATTCTCAAACAATCCCCAGCCATTTTTGAGCGCGTCGCCCAGCCGGCTGCCGAAGCCCGGCGAATAGCTGTCAAGGTTAGTGTCGGCGATCACTTCCCGGCGGAGCAGGGGCGCTCCCGCCAGCTCGATCCGCACGGTGCTGTAGCGCACCACGTCGTCGATGGCCCGCTGATCGAGGCGCTGCCCTGCCTCCTCGTCGCGGATAACGAGCCCCTGCGTGCTGCCCGTAACCTTGGGCGAGGTGCGGCTGCTGGCGAGGAATCGGGCGCGGTTCTCCGCCCGCCACTGTGCCGACACGAAGTCGAGCGTGCGGTCGTCGACGTCGAGGTCACTGCTTTGTACAAACGAGGCAACGCGCGCCGCCTCGAAAAGGAATTCATCGAGCCGGTCGGAAGGCACACGCACCGTGAGTGCGGCGGAGGGGGCCAGGGCGTGGAGCACCAGCAGCGAGTCGGCGCCGCGCTTCAGCTCGCGCCGGCCGGTTTCGTTGGCCGCCACATGCTGCCGGCGCAGAGCGCCGCCGAGGCTTTTGGCAAGCTCCGTCAGCGCGCGGCTGCCCTCGTGCACGCTGGCAACCTGCAGCTGCAAAGCCGCCGTCTTTACCAGCTTGCTCCCGGGCGCGGCGGCCGCGATGGTATCGGCGGTCACAGCACCGGCATAACCGGTCGTATCGGCCATTTCTTTACCGCTGTACTGCGGGTTTTCATTGGCGGCATGCTGGCAGGACGCGAGCAGCAGCACGGCGGCGGCAAGGGCTAGTTGTTTCATTGCTTTGTTTTTCCTTGATACCGTTCACCCAAAGAGGTAACCGCGAAAAACCGTCTTAAATCTTTCCGAAATCGGGCATCCGAAGGGTTACCTCGCGCAGGGTGCGCGCCGCCAAACCACCGCTACCCGCCGTTGAAAAATTAATTGCTGCCGAAAGGACTTATCAGCCTACTTTGCTGTAAACAGCGCAACCATGGCCCAGGTTTTCACGCTCGATTTTACCTATAGGAACTTTCAGCTCTCGGCTATTGTCACGGTTCGCCAGGTAGGCGACGACCACAGCGTATCGGCGCAGCTGCTGGGCAGCGGCCTCCAGAACATCGTGCCGGATGGCGAGCTCAACTTCCGGCTCAGTAATGCAAGCCGCCAGCCTTCGGCGGCACCGCGTCCCGGGTACAACGAGCTGGAGCAGGCACTGCGAAGCGCCGTTGGCCGCTACCTCCAGCGCGCGGCGGCAGGCCAGTGACCGGCCCGTAGAAATACGGACTGCCCACGAAGCAAAAAAAAAGGCGCACCTGCGTGCGCCTTAGCTATATACATCCCTGTTACTGACTTATTGAATCTCGATACGGCCGTCTTTCTTATCCTGGCTGCGGCCAACGCCATAGCCACCGGCAGCGCCAAGGATACCACCGATCACGGCACCAACCGCGCGGTTCTTCTTGTTGATCACCGCACCGGCGGCAGCACCAGCTACACCACCGATCACAGCGCCCTTGGCGGCCTTGCTCCATCCTTTCTTTTGTTCAGCCTTCGCCGTGCTGTTCGACTCCGACGAAGCGCTGCCCTGGTCGGTGCCTGTGGAGGTACCGGTGCCGGAAGTGCTCGTGGCTACGGGCTCCGAAGAAGGTGCCGGGGCGGGCGTCGGCTTCGGTGTGCTCCTGGGCACGTTGACGTAGCGGTAGCGGGTTACGGTGCGCGCTTTCGGAGCGGGCGCCTTGGCTACGGCGGGGGCAGGAGCAGCAGCCTCAGCGGGCTGTTGCGGCAGCTCGGCGAGCATCGCCTTGGAGGCGTTGTACGCGGCGAGGCCGGCAGTATCTATCGGGTTCACGGCTTGCGTGGCAGCGGTGGACGCGGGCGCTTCGGGAGCGTTGTTACAGGCAACCAGTATCGAAGCGGAGGAGAGGAAGAGTACAAGTTTTTTCATACGGTTTGTTTTTCAGTGTTTGACCCACTGAATGCCCAAACCATGCCACCGGCTGTTAAAGAAATGCAGGAAGCGGGGCTTTAAGAAAATGTATCGTTAAGACACGGGAATCGTGAATCGGCAATCGTGAATTCAGTCGAGAAAGTTGGTGCCTCAGCGTCCTGGATCCCTTCGCGACGCGAAGGGCCTTTTGCCAACGAATGTTGATCGCACCGCGACGGATTTGCCGATTCACGATTGCCGATTCACGATTCACGATCCCGATTGCCGCTCGCACGCCTGCTGCGACGCATCCACCTTTTCAGCCGGTCGCCGGGGCCGCCCTCGCGCTTATCCTGGCCGATCAGGTAGCCATAGGGCTCCAGCATTTCCACGTGGTCGCAAACGATCTTGAACATCCCCATCAGCGGTATGGCGAGCACCATCCCAGGTATCCCCCAGAGCAGCTCGCCACCCACGATGGCAGCGATCGTAAAAAGCGGGTTGAGCGACACACCCGCACCCACTACCAGCGGCTCCAGGATATAGGTTTGCAGGAACTGCACGGTGCCATAGGTCACGATAACGCCGATCAGGAGTCCCGTGCTGCCACCCTGCGCCAGCGACATGCCGGCGGTAAGTATGGTGCCGGTGATATTGCCCACGAAGGGAATGATCTCGAGCAACCCGCAAAGGATGGCGAAGAAGAAAGGATTCTTTACACCGATAAGCGAAAAGCCGATCCCGTACAGCACCCACAGGCACAGCACCATGAGGGAAAGTCCCGCGAGGTACTTGCGGGCCACGACGTGCATGCTTTCGAGCGTTTCTTCGGCAGTGCCCTTGCTGCCCGCCGGGATGAGGCGGAGCAGGAAGCGCCGCAGCCGCGCGCGGAGGTAAAGAAACAGGAACAGGTAGACGAGCACGAGGACGAAGCTGGTAACAAAAGTGGCCGTAGAGCTCAGCAACCCGGTGAGAAAAGCGCCGACCTTGCCCGGTGTTTGCGCCTTCTGTGTCTGCTTCAGCTGCTGCTGCTCCTCGGGCGTCAGGCCCAGGCGCTCGCTGATCTGCTGGCGGATCTGCTCAAACTGCTGCACGAGCTTTTGCTCCATCTTGCCCGCGTCTTCCACAAATGACGATACCTGCCAGGCCAGCAGCGCCACGATGGCGCCCAGCACGAAAAGCCCAAGCAGGAGTGCGAGCAGCGAGGCCCAGCCGCGGCTCAGGCCCCGGCGCTCGAGCCAGCGGGCCACCGGGAGCAGGAGCATGGCGAAGAGCCCGGCAAACGTAAGCGGAACCAGGAAGGGCCGGCCGTAGTACAGGATCAGCACCGACATGATGAGGATTGCCAGCACCAGTGCAGTTCGGGTCAGCGGGCGGTCGGTGGTCATACAGCAGTTCCTAAAAAAGTAGTGCCACGTCTTTTCGTTTTCCTCTATATGTTCATTGAAAATATCTACGCGCTCACTATTGGATGCTACGCCGCCGGGCCGCACCTTTGCAGCGCGAATAAACAAGTAACTATGAAGAATGTAACCCTGTCGCTCGGTGCCCAGTTTCCCGAGTTCAAAAAGAAAGCCGTAGTATCGATCGAGAAAGGCAATGAATTTTACGACCTCTCCTCCGAGGAGATCCGCGCATCCGGCAAGTGGATGGTGATGTTCTGGTGGCCCAAAGACTTCACGTTCGTCTGCCCCACCGAGATCGCCGAGTTCAATAAAGCATACCAGGATTTCGTTGACCGCGATACCATCCTGATCGGTGCCTCCACCGACAGCGAGTTTGTACACGCCGCCTGGCGCCGCGACCACGACGACCTCCGCGGTCTGCAGTTCCCGATGCTCGCCGACACGTCCAAGTCGCTGGCCACGGAGCTTGGCATCCTCGAAGCCGAAGAGAAGATCGCTTACCGCGCCACCTTCATCGTCGACCCCCAGGGCATCATCCGCTGGGTATCGCTCTACGACCTCAACGTAGGCCGCAACGTGAAGGAAGTGCTCCGCGTGCTCGACGCCCTGCAAACCGACGAGCTCTGCCCCTGCAACTGGCAGAAGGGTGAAGCAACGCTCAACGCCTGACCGCACAAGTAAGTAAGTCGGAAGTTCGAAGCCGGAAGCACATCCCGCTTCGGACCTCCGACCTTTTCACTTTTAATCCAGCACTATGTTATTTGGAAATACACCCGCCATCGATACGACCGCCGAGCAGCTCCTCAAAGAGCTGGGCCTCGAGCCGGTTCTTTCGTCGCGCCTGCAGGCGCTTACCGATAGCGGCAGCCGCTACCTGCGCGACCTGAAGATCAATGTCAGCACCGCCCTCGCCGCCGAATCGCTGGGCGCGAAAACGGCCAGCCTCATCGGCCTTGCCGTAGCGGTGAACGAAGGCCACGAAGGCCTGCAGTCGGCCTTCCGCGCACGCGCCCTCGAAAGCGGCGCCACCGAAGCCGAGGCTGCCGAGGTACTGGCCTGCACCAGCCTCATGAACACCAACAACGTGTACTACCGCTTCCGGCATTTCATGCACGAGGAATTTTACGACAAGGCGCCTGCCGGCATCCGGATGAGCATCATGGCCTCGCCGGTCCTCGGCAAAGAGCTGTTTGAACTGATCAGCCTTGCCATCAGCGCGGTCAACGGCTGCGAGCTCTGCGTGACCTCGCACGAGAAAACCCTCGTGGGTCATGGCACCGAGAAGCTCCGCATCCATGACGCGGTGCGACTGGCCGCTGTGCTCAAGAGCCTCGTGGTTCTATTGTGACCGCATTAATTTGTCCGTCCTCAACCGACAATAGCGAAGCCCCACTGAGTGGGGCTTCGTCGTTATTTATCTGTAGCATTAACGGTCTCCGGTGGATGCACCACTACCGGCGCGGCCTCCTTACTTCCCGCCTGCGTCAGCCACCAATGGGCCACCACCGGCGCGGCATTCGTTACAAGCCCGTCGAAGGCGCTGCGGCTCAGGTAATAGCTGATCATCAGCGGGCTGTCGAGCGACCACACAAAGACGCGCCGGCCTTGCGCCTGTTGCGCGGCCACTGCCTCGGGTTGCGGGCCACCGGTGTATTGCGGCGCCCATACATCGGCCGAGATAGCATCGGCCACTTCGGGTCCAAGCTCGCAGAGCGACGGGATCCCGCGGTAGCCGGGCAGCGCTTCGAAGCGGGACCGCACGTCCTTGTCGGGAACGCCGATAAAGATTTCCAGTCGGCGATCGATCGCTGCCGCGGCGGCTATGTATTCCTGCTGCATCGCGTACACCTCGCTGAGGTCGTGCGGCTCCTTGATGTCAAGCCAGACCACCTCCAGCGGCGTCCGGTAAAGTACCGCGTTGAGCGCCTCACGGAGCGTTGGCACCTGGCCGCCCTTACGCAGCCGGATACGCCGCAGCTGCGCGAGCGTATGATCGCCGATAAAACCTTTGAAGAGCGAGTTCTTCACCGAGTCGAATGCCAGGAAGCTGTCGTGCGACAGCACCGGCACCTCGTCTTTCGTCCAGCGTATATCGATCTCCACGCCGGTGGCCCCGAGGCGGGCGGCCATCAGCAGCATGGCCAATGAATTTTCGGATACCGGGAGGAAGTCTACGTTACGGGCGCCGCCGCGGTGGGCAATGATGTGAAAGGGCGGCAGCGCGGGAATCGGACCGATGCGCTCGAGCGAAAAGAGGTTTCCGGGGCGCTGGTTGCGCTTGCCGTAGAAGCCCACCCAGCGCTCGCCGCGCTGCTCCAGCCGAACGATACCGGTACCCGAGGCCGAGAGCTTGCGCCAGTAGCCGTGGAGCAGGGCTTTGGGTCCTTCCGAGCGTGCGCCGCAAACGAGGTAGGCGCCGTCGTTCTCGCAAAAAAACGAGAGGTGCTGCTGAACTGCTTCGCCGTTGCGTGTGTAGCTCCATTTGAGCACGGCGGTCATTCCGAAGAATTCCGATCCGGCCGTAACGCGGTATACGCCTTCCAGGGCCTGGCAGGCGGGAGCATCCAGATCGCGGGTACCGGGGGCGCGAAAACGCCGCCAGCGACGCCGGGGCACGGGCACATGCCGTGCTTTATAAACGATCCAGGCGGCCGCACCGCCTGCCAGGAGCAGGAGAGGAATCATGAAACTGTTTTGGGCAAAAAATGAGCCGCGGCCTTCCGGCTTACCCCGCGGCCTGCAACGCGCGCATAGCCGGGGTTTTGTTGCACGGTACCGCGACCGGCGAACAGCGAATCATTTGTTGTGGGTGGATCGTAAGGGAATGACGCGGATGCTTACGCGCGCTTCCAGATTGTGGCGGCATTCATCTGCGCCTCGCGGGCATAGGTACCGCAATTATACTGTCCGGTCTTTACGGAATAAACGAGGGTAGCTTTTTGCAGCGGCTTGCGCTTTCTTTTATCAGCACCGGAATTTTTCTGCATATCCATATCGCACATTATTTTCTTTTTGAGTGAGAAAAAACGTGCCAAAATCAGGAAGCCGTTGCCGTTGCTGATTGCGGTATACCCAACACACGGCCTGTATACGCACGTACCTCGGCGCAGAGTGCCGCATCGTTCCCCAGCGGGCGTCCGTAGCTGGGAATGAGCGTACGCAATTTTTGCTGCCAGGCCTCCGATGCCAGTTTTTGCGGGAAGCAGCGGCGCAGCAGGTCGAGCATGATCGACACAGCCGTCGATGCGCCGGGCGAGGCACCCAGCAGCGCCGCGATGCTGCCATCCTGCGCCGACACGACCTCTGTGCCGAACTCCAGGATACCTCCCTCCTCTTCGTCTTTCTTGATCACCTGCACGCGGTAGCCCGCAATCGCCAGCTCCCAGTCCTCTGCCCGTGCCGCGGGATAATATTCGCGCAGCATATCGAGCCGCGCCTCCGGTGTAAGCCGCACCTGCTCGATCAGGTATTTTGTAAGCGGCAGGTTGTGCATGCCCGCCGACAGCATCGGCCGCAGGTTACTGAGCTTGATCGACCGGAACAGGTCGAGCACGGAGCCGTGCTTGAGGAAGCGCGTCGTGAAGCCAGCGTATGGACCAAACAGGAGCTCGCGCTTGCCTTTGATCCAGCGCGTATCGAGGTGCGGAACCGACATCGGCGGAGAGCCGACTGCGGCAGTTCCGTACACCTTCGCCTCGTGTTGCCGGATAACGTCTTCGTTGCTGCAGCGAAGCCATTGCCCGCTCACGGGGAAGCCGCCGAATCCCTTGCCCTCGGGTATGCCCGTCTTCAGCAGGAGGGACAGCGATCCACCACCGGCGCCGATAAACACAAAGGGCGCGCGCACCGTGCGCTTCTCGCCGCTTGATTCGTCTTTGACACGCACATGCCAGTAGCCATCGCGCTGCTCGAGGTCAAGCACCTCGTGGTTAAAATGCAGGTGCACGGCCTCGTCTTTCTGAAGGCACTCGAAGAGACAGCGCGTGAGGGCACCGAAGTTGACGTCGGTACCGAGGTCCATCCGCGTGGCGGCCACGGGATCCGTAGAACTACGGTCCTGCATTACGAGTGGCACCCAGCGCGCGATAACGGCGGGATCTTCCGAGAAGGCCATACCACGAAAGAGATGGCACTCCTGCAGCGCCGCGTGACGCTTCTTCAGATAGGTAACATTCGCTTCGCCCCAAACAAAACTCATATGGGGGATGGGATGGATAAAGTTGTCCGGCACCTTGATGACGCCTTGCTCCACGAGGTATGCCCAGAACTGCTTCGACACCTCGAACGATTCGGCGATCTTGACGGCCTTGGCGATATCGATGCTTCCGTCGGGCCGCTCGGGAGTGTAGTTCAGCTCGCAGAAAGCCGAGTGACCCGTGCCGGCGTTATTCCAGGCGTCGGAGCTTTCGGCGGCGGCAGCTTCGAGCCGCTCGAAGATCTCAACGCGGTACGATGGATCGAGTTGCTTTAACAGCATACCCAGCGTGGCACTCATGATGCCCGCACCGATGAGCACGATGTCGGTGGTAGTTTCCTTCATATACGAAGGGGTCAAAAAAGCTGTGCCAGCCGGATGAGGCAAAGCGTCGATTTTAGGCGCATACGGCAGGGCATAAAAAAAGCGCCTGCGGCGCTAAGATGGTAGTGTGACTTGTAAAAGGATACGGGATAAAGGATCGGTTTTCAAAGGGTCGGATCAGAAACGGAGGGCTCAGGTCTTCAGTTAGTTTTGGTCGTTCAGGATCGGAATGTCGGCGGTCAGGTTAAAAGGTCGGAACGGTTCGGTCAAAAGGACAAAGGGTCGGATCAGAAAGTCGGAGCGTTCAGGTTAAAAGGGCTTCAGGTCAGGTTTTTCAAGGGGCGTTTTCCGTAGGACAATGTAAAAGTACAGTGCCCGGATAGCGTTTCGCGGGCGCAATAGACCTGCCGGGCGTGATCGTAGACGGATGCCCGTTTTTCGGCGTTGGGTCCGGACCACGGCCGGGCTTATCTTTAGCGAAACCTCATCCGATCATGACCAAAAAAGAGCTGTGGCTGCGCCTGCGGCATTATCATTTCGACCACCTCGTACCGGCCTCGCTGTGGGACCAGGTGCGTGCCCGCTTCGGCGGGGCCGATGCATCCACGCGTGCCTTTGCGGATAAGCTTGCGCGAAAGCTGGGCTGGAACCACGGCTTTGCCTTACGCGCGCTCGTAGAGTACAAGAAGTTCGTGTACCTCGGCATTATCTCCGACTTCGTGGTTACCCCATCGCGCGTTATCGACCAGGTTTGGCACGAACACCTGCTCTTCAGCCGGGGCTACCGTGGTTTTTGCGATGACGTGATCGGATGTGCGTTCGAACACGAGCCCGAGCTGACGCCTTTCGACGACCAGACCGCCTGCTTCCGCGCGCAATACACCGACACGCTGAATCTCTACCGGAGTGAATTCGGCTACGAGCCATCGATGGACATCTGGTACGATCCGAAGTTCGATGCGAGCGATAGCAATGCCGGCGGCATCAGCAAGCGCAAGCGTGTGCCGACCTATGCAGGCGCGGATAGTGGCGACAGTGTTGATTTTGGTGCAGAGCCGCTCCATGCTTCTTTCGATGGCGATGCGGATGCACTTTCCTTTGGCGGCTTTGAAGGTGGCGATGGCGGTGGCGCCGGTGCATCGGGCTCCTGGGGCGAAGATGCGGGCGACGGCGGCGATAGTGGAGGCGACTCCTCGTGCAGCTCCTGCAGCTCGGGTTGCGGCGGTGGCGATTAAGATTTTTCTTTGGTAAGCTGGTCTACGAATGCAGCATCCGCTACAGCCGATGTACTGAGCGAGAGGTGGATGTCGAGCTTCTCCCGGAGCACGCGCGCCATCGAATCGTCAAACACACGCAGGATAAGCCGGAGGCCAGGCTGCAGCGAGCGCGCATTAAGGCCGATCTCGAGGTTACCCAGGTCATTGTCGATCACAGAAATCACGGCCTTGGCATGGGCCGCGCCTGTTGCCCGCAGCACGCGCGACGATCGGGCGTTGCCGATATACACCGCGATGCCCCGGTTGCGGAGGTACTCCACGTGGGGCGCCGCAGCATTTTGCTCGATCACGATAAACCGCTCGCCACGCCGGCACAATTCCTCCGCTATAGAGTACCCCAGCCGCCCGACACCGCAAAGAATGATGTGGCCACGGTAGCGATAGCGACGGTGCCCGAGCTTGTACTCGGCCCGCTCTTTCAGGATGCGGTCGATGGTGAGTGAAAAGATCAGCCAGATGAAGACCGTGGAGGCGAGGATGAGCGTGATCCCAAACAGCTTGCTGCCCGTGTCGGCATGGAGCAGGTTGATGTCGCCATAGCCTACCGTTGTTACGGTGACGATCACAAAATAGTAGGCATCGATCCATGCAAGTCCTTCGTAGTAATGATAGAACAGGGCCGAGCTGACGATCAGCAGGAGAAACGCAGCGCCAAGCGCCGGGACCAGCCAGTCTTTGCGGCGCCTGCCCGGTTGAACCTGCCGGGACTGCTGCACAGGAAGCCCTTTGCGTTGTACCTGCTCGTCCAGCGCCTGTACAAAAACCGGGGCTGCCAGCTGCGCCGGGTTGAGGATGCGGAGATTCGGGTGTGCCGCCTCGAGGTGCGGCCTCAGGCTTTCATTGAATAACGCAGCCGTGATCGGCACATCGTCGCAAAGGGTGATGAGGGCGATGAGTAGCTCGAGGTTCCGGTCGTCGCTGTCGTCGAGCGCATAGGCCATCGCGAGCTCGTTGAGGTCGATGCCCTCGAGGAGTTGCGCCAGCTTTTCCTCGGGTGCGCGCAGGTCGTCCGGAGCAGCGGTCAGTGCAGGCTTGTGGAGCACCTGGTAACCGAGTTGCCGCAGCTTCTGGAGCACGCGGAATGCGAGGTGCCCGTGACCTAGAATAAGTACGCGTTTCGTCAGATCCAGTTCCTGCATGAGCCCGAAAGTTATGTGTTAATTCCACCGGTCGCTCAACGCGATTCCAGTCCCTTTAACGCCGGCTTCACCCGCCCACAGGCGGTCGCGTCGTACCTTGCCGGGAATGGAAAATGTCGCCGTTGTTTCGTTTCGCCAGCAGGAGCTTACCAACCGGTACCTCGCAGCGCTCGACCAGCATATGTCGGAGCTCCGTGCGGGCACGACTGAGCGCGCGCTCGAGATCCGCGACCTCGCCGCGCTGCTCCATGTGCACCCGGTTCACCTCAGCAACACCATTAAGGAAGTAACCGGCCGCAGCACCTGTGATCATTACGAGGAACGCCTGCTGGCCCTGAGCCGGGAGCTGCTCCGCGACAGCACGCTGGCCATCGGCGCCATCGCCCGGCAGCTCACCTACGACCCCAGCAACTTCACGAAGTTCTTCAAGGCCTTTACCGGGATGACGCCGAAGCAGTACCGCAACAGTCTCTCCGCAAAATCTTAAGTAGTCACCATTTTCCGCGAAGCAGTCACCATTTTGGGGATTGGTCGCCGGGTAGCTTTGTGGTCCAAATAAGAAAGATGAACGCACAGAAAACAGCAATCGTAACCGGCGGCAGCCGCGGTCTCGGAAAAGATATGGCGCTCAGCATCGCCCGCAAAGGACTCGACGTAGTGCTGACCTACCGAACCGAAAAGAGCGGCGCCGACGATACCGTGCGCGCGATCGAAGACCTCGGCCGGCGCGCCCTCGCCCTCCCGCTCGACCTGTCGGTGGCCGGCGCCGCCACGGCCTTTGCGCCCCAACTCTCCGAAGCCATGCGCGCCGCCTGGGGCAGCGACCGTTTCGACTTCCTTGTCAACAATGCCGGTATGGGAGGCAATCACCCCTTCGGCTCCGTGAGCGAGGAAGTGTTCGACGAGTTCCTCAACGTGCATTTCAAAGGCGTGTATTTCCTCACGCAGGCGCTCCTCCCGCAGCTCAACGACGGTGGTGGCATCATCAACATTTCCACCGGTACCACGCGCTTCGTCAACCCGGGCTACTCGGTGTATGCGTCGATGAAAGGTGCGGTCGAAGTATTCACGCGCTACCTGGCCAAAGAGCTCGGACCCAAGGGCATCCGCGCCAATGTCGTGGCACCGGGTCCCATCGAAACCGACTTCAACAGCGCCGCGATCCGCAGCAACCCGCAGCTCAAAGAGCGACTTGCTTCGATGACGCCGCTTGGCCGCGTTGGCAATGCCGAGGACATCGGCGGCGTCGTGGCCTTCCTCTGCAGCGAAGACGCGCGCTGGGTGAACGGGCAGCGAATTGAAGTAAGCGGCGGGATAAACGTTTAAGAAACGACGACGCCCCGTTACAGCACAATCGATGTTCGCGTTACTTTGCAGGATGCCGGCTCCGGACATCAAAGGCTTTCCCATCGACGACGAAACACGCTGCGAGCACTACCACTCGCCGCTTGATATCATCGCCCTGAAATTCAGGTGCTGCGGCGAGTGGTATCCCTGTATCCATTGCCACGAGGAAGCGGCGGGGCACGCGGTGCAACGCTGGCCCGAAAGCGAGTGGCACACGAAGGCGATCCTTTGTGGCGCGTGCAAAACGGAGCTGACGATCCATGCGTACTTTGCCAGCGGGTACAAATGCCCGCATTGCGCGAGCGCCTTCAACCCGCGTTGCCACAATCATGATCACCTGTATTTTGACGTGGAGCCCGGGGAGAGAAAGAACACAGATTAAATAAGATTTACAGGATCTGCGCAGACCTCATATCCCCCGCATCGGAAGGGGCTTCGTTTATTCTTACGACGATCGAAACGTAGCTAGCTCGCTCCAAAATCTTTGAACTGCTCACGCGCTCACTGTTCACCCGCTCACTGCTCACCCCATCTGCCGGAGGATATAGCCTCACGATTATGTTAAAACACCCGTCCAACTTCCCACTTCCGGCTTCATGTTCGGCCGCGTGGTATCTCTTTTGCAACACTGCCGTAAAAAACGGTTATGGATAAGCGTTCCTGGATTCCTATTTTACTGATCGTAGCCCTTGCCTCGATCGGCTATGCCATCTACCGCTCCACCGCCGAGCGTATCGTTATTACCGAGGGAAACCGCCAGACGATCTACGGCGAGCCGCAGCACGGCCTTGTGCTGGGACTGCTCCTGCTGGGTGGTCTTTGCCTGCTGGCGTCGGTAGCCCTTTCCACCTGGCGCGAGCGCCGCGAAATCAGCACGCGCGTGGAGGAAGGCCCCATCGCCAACTTCCGACGCTAGGGCTTCCACCAGTTCACAAGGCCGATCCTACCGTTCATCACGACTATGTGGCATTCTGTACTACTTTGTATTGCATAGTACCTTAAGCGATGCCATCTTTGTGTGGTCAACCAATCAAACGACACACAAAAATAAATAGTCATGAAAACGTTCCTGATCGCCCTGAGCCTCGTAACCAGCGTGTTCTTCAACCAGGCACAGGCTGCCCCCGCGTACGAAAACCCCACAGTAACCGCCGCCTTCGAAAGCCGCTTTGGAGGCGCCAGCAACGCCCAATGGACGGAGCTGAACGGCCTCTTCAAGGTTAACTTCACCTTCGACGGCACGGTACTGAACGCCTACTACAACAGCGAAGGTTCCCTGATCGCCCTCACGCGGCAGCTGTCGCCGGCCACCCTGCCCGCAGCCCTGCGTGCCAGCCTCAGCGCCGAGATGAACGGCCGCTGGATCTCGGACCTCTTCGTGGTGGAAACCGAAAAAGGCAAAACCTGGTATGTAACCCTCCAGAGCGCCGACGAGAAAGTAGTGCTCCGCTCGGTGCAACAGCGCAAGTGGAAGCAGTACCAGTCGGGCGTTGCCCTCTGATCGCTCCGACCCGAGCGTAAAACCCGGCCCTCTCCAGGCCGGGTTTTACGCAACGCGATAAAATCCACGCCCGGCGCGGAAAAAAGAGGCCTCGCAAAATAAAGTTGTGTAGATTTACCCTTCCAACCCAATTCAATCGTCACAGTATGAAACTTTTTGTAGCTGGCCTGCCGTATGACATGGATGATGCGGAACTGACAGAGATCTTCGAGAAATTCGGCCCCCTGAACTCCGCCAAAGTGGCGATCGATAAAGAAACCGGCAAAAGCCGCGGCTTCGGTTTCGTAGATATGCAAAACGAGCAGGATGGCCTCGATGCCATCGAGCACCTGAAAGATATTGCCTTCGGTAAAAAACAACTGATCGTGAAGAAAGCCGAAGAGCGCGGCCCCGGTGGTGGCGGCGGCGGCCAGCGACCCTTCCGTCCCGGTGGCGGTGGTGGTTACGGTGGCGGCGGCGGCGGCAACTACGGCGGCGGTGGCAACCGCGGCGGTGGTGGCGGTTACGGCGGCGGCAATAGCGGCGGCGGCGGTAACTACGGTGGCGGCGGACGTCGCTACTAAGCGCCCACGCTTCGTCAATACGACATTAAAAAGGCAGTCCTGCGGACTGCCTTTTTCTATTTTCCGAAGAGGCGGGATCTATTTGTTGGCCGCGGTAATGCCCTGTGGGCTCTGCACCGGCGTACTCACCACCAGCACCTTTTCTTCATCATGCTGGATGGCCACCTTGCGGCCTTCCTGGAAAGCCGTAAAATCGGTGCTGAGCTCATGCGACGACACCTCGAGATGGTCCTTGGCGCGGCGCACGGTGAGGTAATGAAACAGCGGCTTGTAATCGGTGGCTACGTCCGACAGTTCGTCCTTGCCGGGCCGCAGGGGCTGGTGCAGACCGCCGCCGCCGCCGATCACCATGAAATCCTTTCCTCCCACATGGAAGTGCTCGTAGTTGTGCGAGTGGCCCGACAGGAAGAGGCGGCATTTCGGCGTTTCCAGGAAGGCCGGCACGAAGCGCTGCTGCACCGCGTGACTCACCCCCACGATCTTGCTGTTGGTATAGGGCGAATGGTGGCAGCTTACGATAATGTACTGTACGGCGGGGTTGCCATTGAGTGCCTTGAGGGTGTCCAGGTACCAGCGCTGCTGCTCTGCGTCCTCGGCGGCCGAGAGGCTTTTGAAATTGGAATTAAGGAGCACCACGGCTACCGAATCGACCACCTGCACCGAGCCGGTGCGCACATGGTCGGGAAAGCGTTGCTGGAACTTGCGCTCACCGGCCATGGGGCGCCCCATGACCTCGTGGTTGCCCAGGATGGCGTGCACCGGCACCCCGTGCTCGCGGAGGGAGCTGAGGTAGCGGTCCATCGGGCGCCACTGCGCGTTGCTGTAGCCGAGGTTCACCACGTCGCCGAGAAGGAAAAGGGCCTGCGGCCGGCGCTGCGCGAGCTCCGTAAAGAGCATCCGGGTGGCCGTGCGGTTGTTGTTGCCCTTGAGCCACAACTTTTCCACGAACATCGGCGCCTGCGTGTCGCTGGCAAAGGCAATTTCAGTACTATCGGTTGTAAGGGCCATGGGCTGCGCTTTAGCGAGGCCCGAAAGGCTGGAGGCAAGCAGGGTAAGGACGGCGGTTTTCCGGAGCATAGGGTTCATTGGTAGCTAAAATTAGCCGTTCCGCCCCGGTACTCCTGCGGCCGGGCTTTCCTTTAACACGCTGCTGCCCCTTTTTTAACAGGGCCCTCACAGGGTTGGCAAATGCAGTACCATTTTGCTCCCTGCCCCGGGGAGACTACTTTTGCACCCCCAAAACAGCACCCTATGATCGCACTTGTCGGATACCTGGCCACGCTCTTCCTCGCCCTTTCGCTGCTGGTCAGCAACGACCTCCAGTTCCGCTGGTTCAATACCCTCGGCTGTCTCAGCTTTATCGTGTACGGCGCGCTGTTCGGGGCCTTTCCCGTGATCCTCACCAACAGCATCCTGCTGGTAATCAATGCCTATCACCTGGTGAAAGTGTACCGCTACCGGGCCGAGGAAGACTTCGACCTGGTTCCCTACTCGGCCGGCGATCCGCTGGTGCAGAAGTTCCTCCGCTTTTACGGCAAGGATATCGCCGACTACTTCCCCAACTACCAGGAAGGGCCGGGCGAAAACCTCCGCTTCTTTGTGCTCCGCGATATGGCCATCGCCAACGTATTTGCCGCCTCGGTCGAAGATGGGGGCACGCTTACGGTTCGGCTCAACTACACCGTGCCCAAATACCGCGATTTCAAGGTGGGCACCTTCCTGTTCGACAAGGGCCGCAACTTCCTCGAGCGGCAGCACGTGCGGCGCATCGTGTACAACGAGGTGGCCAATGCCAACCACGCCACTTTCCTGCAGCGCATGGGCTTTGTGCAGGAAGGAAAAAAATACGTAAAGCACCTCGGCTGACCCGCTCTGGCACAGCATTTTCGGTAGATCCGGGAAAAGCCATGAGCGACAAGCAATACGAAGCAGCGCGCAACAACGAGCAATCGCCCGCCCCGGGCTTCGCCTCCGTCAACACCCATAATCCCGGCGAAGAGTCTCAGGAGACGGCGCAGACCTCGCAGCAGGAGCGCCATCCACGCTCCGCCAACGATGCACCCCTGCCCTGGCCCGAAAGCTCCGCCCGCTCCAAAGGCATCGAAGACGAATAAGCTTTATGAAATCCGTGCGGCAGTAGCATCCAAGGGAAAAGCATACTGCCATGGAGAAGTCACTGACCCTCGACCCGCGCTGGTTCCAGGCGGGCTTCCAACTCCTGTTTCTCGCATACGGATGCCTGTGGCTGCACTGGCCGCTGGGCGCCGCTCATTGCATCGCCTCGGTTGGCGGCTGCGTTCTTTTTCAATATGTCTTCGAATCAGCGCGCCAGCGTCGCTTCCTGCCCCTTCGTGGCGCAGAAGGCTTCGGGCGCTGGGGCTTCAGCGTTCTCATCAGCGCGCTGAGCCTCTGTCTCCTGCTGCGCTGCAATCATTGGAGTACGAGCCTCCTGGCAGCCCTTATCACGGTCGGCTCCAAGTATGTGCTGCGCGTCGGCGGCCGCCACCTCTTCAACCCTTCAGCGATCGGGATCGTAGCGGTGCTGCTTTTCAGCGGCGATGCCTGGCTTTCGCCGGGGCAATGGGGCAGCGGCACGGTGCTCTTTTTTTCGATCCTCACGCTGGGCACCATTGTCGTGACGCGGGTGCAGAAGCTCGATGTCAGCCTCGCCTTCCTCGCCGGCTACGCGGGCCTTATGGCCTGGCGGCAACTCTGGGTGCTGGGCTGGCCGGCCGATCATTTTGTACACACGCTCAGCACGGGAAGCCTCCTGCTGTTTACTTTTTTCATGATCTCCGATCCGCGCAGCACGCCGGCGCACCCGGTGGCGCGCGTTGCCTGGGGCTTTGGCGTCGGCGCCCTTGCCTTTTACCTCGCTGCTTTCCGCTGGTGGTACAATACGCCCCTGTATGTGCTGCTGCTCGCGGCCCCGCTCGTGCCGCTGCTCGACCGGCTCCTCCCGGCGCGCGGCTTCCGCTGGCAACAGGTACCGTTGCCCTTTACCGGCCCTCTCCGTAAAGCGATCCAGGCACTCTCCTACCGAAAGGGCGCCGCGCTGCTGCTGCTTTTCACCCTCATGGCACAGCACGCATTTGCCTTCTGCGGCTTTTACGTCAGCAAGGCCGATGGCACGCTCAAAAACAAAACTTCCCAGGTGATCCTGGTGCGCGACGGCGACCGCAACGTGATCACGATGTACAACGACTTCAAGGGCAGCCTCCGCGACTTCGCCATGCTGGTGCCGGTGCCCGTTGTGCTGAAGGAAAGCGATATCCACGTAGTGGATCCGAAGATCTTTCAAACCCTCAACGACTACAGCGGCCCGCGGCTCGTGGAATACTACGATGAGGATCCCTGCGTGCAACACGTTTACGAGGAGCGCGCGATGACGCAGTATGCGCCGGCCGCTGTTGAAGACGGCGCCTTGCAGAAGGGCGTCCGCATCGAAGCACGCTACCAGGTGGGCGAATACGACATCCTGATCCTGAGCGCCAGGCAATCCGCCGGACTTTCGGAATGGCTGCTGGCAAACGGCTATAAGATCCCGGCCGCGGCACGGGAAGTGCTGGAGCCCTATATCAAAAGCAACCTCAAGTTTTTCGTGGTGAAGGTGAACGAGACGGCGCTCAAGCGGATCAGCAACAACTTTCTCCGCCCGCTGCAGATCTCGTTTCGATCACCGAAGTTCATGCTCCCCATCCGCCTCGGGATGGCCAATGCCGACGGCGACCAGGACCTTATCGTATACGCCTTCACCCGGCAGGGACGCGTGGAGTGCAGCAACTACCGCACGGCCGCCATGCCAACGGGGCAGGAAGTTCCGCTGTTTGTACAGAAGGATTTCAACCGATTTTACAGCCTGGCGTTCAACCGGAGCTGGCAGCAGGAAGGCCGCGCCGTTGCGATGCTGGAGTATGCCTGGAACGTGAGCCCGGCCAACTACTTCAAATGCGACCCCTGCACGGGCACGGTGCCCTCGCTGTACGACCTTGTGCAGGCCGGCGTGTGGTGGGTGCAGGATGGCAGCGGGCCCTATGCCGACGTTTTCTTTACCCGCCTCCATGTTCGGTACAACCGGCAGGATTTCCCGCAGGACCTCCTGTTCCAGGCAACACCCAACCAGGAGCCGTTCCAGGCGCGCTACGTGCTCACCCATGCCGCGCATGTCGACCCCTCGTGCCCGCAGCGGGCGAAGTACTTCCGCGCTGTGCGGGAGCGCCGGCAGCGCGAGCTCCGGAACCTGCAGCAGCTCACGGGTACACGCTACCACGACTGGGCGCAGACCGATGGGCCCGAAGAGGCACTCCCGGCCGGTTGCGGCTACGCGGCGTTGAGCCGGCAGCGGCAGGACAACGGGAACTGGGCGCTGGGTTTCTACTGCGCCGGCTGGGCGCTGGCTGCGGCATTCACCGCGATAGGGTTAAGGAGATTGGGCTAGGCGCCGACGGCGTAGCGAAGCAGGCGCTGCACCGATTTGCAGAGCCCATGGAAATCGTATGGCTTGCAAATAAGCTCGGTGCCATAGGCAGCAGCGTAGAGGCGTTCGCTGGGGCTGCCGCTTGTGGAGAAAAGAACAACCGGGATCTGCTGGTACAGGGGGTGCTGCTTGAGACGGCGAAGTGTTTCGCGGCCGTTGAGCACCGGCATGTTGATGTCGAGCACGATGAGGCTGGGGAAGCAAAGCGAGCGCTCGAGGAAATGAAGTAACGCAGCGCCGTGTTCGAGTGTTACTAAGTCGTAGTCATCCACGTCCCGGAAAGCTTCCTCCATAATGAGGATGTCGTCGGGGTCGTCGTCTACGTACAGGATGTACTTGTTGACGGTCATAAGCAGGCTTTAAAAGACAACCAATGGGGTTGTTTTTCTTGGATTAGCAGTTGCAGTTTAGTTTCGGTAGAGCCGTTGCTGGAGGAAAGTCAGTCTATCTTAAAGATACACGCTCATTCAGCGAAAACCCAGTCCCAGACCGGCTTTGTTGACTATTTACGGGTAGACCCCTAGACTGCTTGTCGCCGATTGTCTATACCTGCTTGCCATCATTCTGCTTGCCTTCTGTAGGAGGCTCTACATCGTTCTCGCGCTGGAGTTCTTCCTGCACCTGTTTCGACTTCCGGCGCAGCAGCGGAAAGCGCATGGGGCTTTGCTTTGGACGCTCGTCGCCAAGCAGCACACCCCATTGGCGCATGCTGTCGCTGCGGTCGAAAATGATCTTCAGCACCGCGATCATCGGCAGCGACAGGAACATCCCCGGAACACCCGCGATGGCCCCGGCAACTATAACGCCCACGATCGTGGCAAAGGCGTTGATCTTGACCTTCGAGCCGACGATGCGCGGCATCAGGATGTTGTTGTCGAGAAACTGCACAAAGGCGATCGCGATCAGCACCGCGAAGATGGGCCAGAGCTCGCTGGAGGAAGCCAGCGTGATGACGACGCCCAGGATGTTGCCGATCAGTGCGCCGATATAGGGTATAAGGTTGAGGAAGGCGAAGATGACCCCGATCAGGATGGCGTGCTTGATGCCGATGACCATGAGGATGCCGCCGAGCAGCACGGTGATATAGGTGATCTGGATGGCCAGCCCCACGAGGTAGCTCTTGATGATCACCTCCGACTCGCGCATCGCTTCTTCGACCTTCGGGTGTGCGGTCTCGGGAAACCACAGGAAGACGAAGCGAAGCAGCAGGTTCTTGTAATAAAGCATCAGGAAGATGTAGATCGGCAGCAGGCCCACGAACACGAAAATGCCCGGCAGCGTGGCGGCGGCGCCCCCGGCGATCCCGGACACCCAGGCCATCAGCTTGTCGTTCTGCTGGTCGATGAAGGCGGTTTGCTTTTGCGTGGAATAGTGGAAGCGCGTTTCGATCCACTGGCTGATGGAGTCGAGGTGGCCGCGGACGTTTTGCCGGATGGTGGGGACGTCGGCCACCAGCTGGCTCACCTGGGAGGAGAAGAACCAGACGAGCCCCGCCAGCACCAGGATCAGCGCCAGCAGCGAGAGGCCGATGGCGAGCGTTTCGGGAAACCGCCGCTTGCGGAGAAAGCGGTACAGCGGCAGGAGCATGATGGCCAGGAAGAACGCCATCAGGATCGGCGACAGGATCTCCCGGCCGGCTACAAGGATAAGACCCAGGAAGTAAAGGCCCATCAGCTCCAGGGCCCTCCGAACGGTGAGGGGCATGCGCATACGTTTGCTGCCGAAGATAAAACCGGGCCAGCGCCCGGGGTGGTGGCATACGGATTGCCGGTATAGGAGCAAAAGAACCTACATGAAACAAATCTTACTGGGCGCCCTCGTTTGCGCCGCCGTTGCCGGCATTGTTGCCTACGCCATCAACCCCGAAAAAGTTACCAGCGCCCTCGACGACCTGAAAAACAAGGCCGACGACCTGCTGGGCAAGGCCGCTGAAGGCTACGACAGCCTGAAGGACCAGGCCAGCGGCGCCATGGGCTAGGCTTCGACTGCGCTCAGCCTGGCAGCTCACGTGCCCCCCACATTTCCCGCGCTGTCATCCTGAGCCAGCCGAAGGATGAGCGGCACCCGAAGCTTTAACAAACCCCCATCAAACCCCTGCAACATTCTTGCGTCTTTTGAACAGACTGCCTTGCGCAGTCTTTTTTAAACTGGAGACTATGAAAAAGATATTACTTCCCCTGATCGCCCTGCTGTTCTTCCCCCTTATCTATGGTTGCAGCGGCAACCGCCTGCTTAATTACACGCTCACCGAGCAGGACGCGGCCGCCGCGATCCGCGAGCTCCTTAACGCCGGCGCCCGCAACGGGTCGACCGGTAACGCCTTCAGCAAGGAAAACGTGATCAGCACGGTGTTCCCCTCCGAGGTGGCCAAAGTGCTCAACACCCTCAACAACTTCGGCCTCAGCAAGGACCTCGATCGGTTTACGACGTCGATGAGCACGGCAGCCACTGCATCGGTGGAGCGTGCCATCCCGGTTTTTGCCAACGCCATCGCCGGTATGAAGGTGGGTGATGCGATCAACCTCGTGAAGAGCGGCGGCACTTCGGCTACCGATTACCTGAAGGCCAACACCGGCTCGCAGCTGCGTACCGCGCTGACGCCCGTGATGCAAAACGCACTCGCCGAGTACAAGCTGACCGAGCAGTGGGACAAGCTGACGGCGCCCATCCGCAACACCGCCGTGGGTAACCGCCTCAACCTCGACCTGTCGAACCTGATGGCCGTGGCTGTCAGTGATGCCATGTTCCGCAAGATGGCCGAAGGCGAGCAGCTGATCCGTACGAACGCCTCGTACCGGACGACGCCCCTGCTCCAGAAAGTCTTCGGACGCAGCTGGTAACGGGAGCGGAAACGCTATTGAATGGGTAAGGGTCGCCGGGTGGCGCCCCTTGCTTTTTTACCCGAAGCTTCGGGCAGCGCGGGCCGGAGGTACAGGTGCCGCCGGAGCAGCAACAGCAGGCTGCCCATCAGCAGGAAGTGCAGCTGAATAAGCACAGGCGTACCCTCGAAATAAACCCGGGCGCCGAAGCCCGCCTGCAGCAGGCGGTTGTAGGCCAGGTGCGTGAGCGGGAACTCGAGCAGCAGCGGCAGCAGGAGCAGGAGGGGAAGAAGGGTATAGCGCTGCCGCCTGCTGAAGTGCCGAGCGGCCAGCAGCACCGGGAGTGTAGCCAGGATTGCTACGATCGAAACCGTGAGTACACGGAGGGCCAGCGGCGAAGCGCCCCCGAGGAGCGTACCGAGAACCACGCGCTCATCGCCCCCGCCGAGCACGGCCGTAAACAGCCGGGCAAAAGGAAGGCCCGCAAAGAGCAGCGCCAGGGCTACACCCGCCGCCGGGCTGCCCGCGCGGCGGCGAAGCAGCAAGGCCCCGACCCACATGCAGGCATAGGAGAAAAGCGGTCCTGCCGCCGTTGCGATCCAGCCATTACCCGCGTCGCGCGCGAGGCTCCACCGGTTAAAGTCGCGCGGGCCGTAAGCAGCGTTGAGGAGGAAGCCGGTCTGGATATGAACCTGCTCGTGGAGCTCCGACACAACAAAGCAGGTACAGGCAAATGCTGCGAGCCAGGCAGGGCCCGGGCGCGTGATGGTCTTCATAGCACCTGAGACGCGGTCCTGCTCCGCCCGGTTACAACTGCCGCGCTTCGTCCCCGTTTTTTTTGCAGCCGTTTTGTTAAAGGATAGAAATGCAGACCGTTGAAAATCAAAATGTTATGATTCTAGCTCTGCTATTCGTCACTATCCGAAATACTCTGGCATGCTTTTGTATTAACTGGGTAGGTAACCGAAATACTTCCACTAAAAACGCATCTTATGAAACAGATTTTCTCCGCAATAACAGCCGCTGCTTTCCTGGTAGCCTGTAACTCGGCTCCCACACCCACGGCTACAACTACGACAACGACAACTACTGTCGCTCCTGATACTTCGGGCTTCGCCCAATTCCAGGCCTGGAAGGCCCAAAGCGAGTTGAGCAACCCCAACGCCAATAACACGGCTGTAGCTACGGCCCCGGCTGCCAGCAATACGCGCAGCTATGCACCCGTTCGCCGCAGCTCCTCTTCGTCGGCCGGCCGCCGCAGCTCCTCGTCCTCGTCGGGCTCCATGAGCTCGTCTTCGTCGAGCACGGCCCAGGCACCTGCCAGGAAGGGCTGGAGTAAAGCCGCCAAAGGCGCCGTCATCGGTGGTGTTGCCGGTGCTGCCGCCGGTGCGGTGATCAACAAGAAAAACCGGGCTGCCGGTGCCGTTATCGGCGGTATCCTCGGTGCAGCGGGTGGCTATGGTATTGGCCGCGCCGGTGATAAGAAAGATGGCCGCTATTAAGCGAACAACATAATTTTGAATTCTTTTGAAAGACACCCTGACGGGCCGAGGTTTCCACCTCGGCCCTTTTTGTTGTCATTATTAGGAGTGCCGGGCAGCTAACGGGAATTGGAATTCTCAATGCTCAACGCTCAATAGTCAATGCTCAAATGCCCTCCCTTTACACTTGATAATTGAATATTGAATGTTGAATATTGAATATTTCATTACCGGTGAATGCTGCCGGGATTGTGTGGCGACCCTCCCTACCTTAGCCAAAAGCCCCGCATGCACCGATTGCTTCTTTTCGCCAGCCTCCTCCTGGCCTTCAGCGCGCGTTCGCAGAAGCCGAACGACCCCTACCAGCCCAAGCCATACGTAGAGATCAAACATCCCGACTGGAGCCGGAGCGCCGTGCTCTACCAGGTCAACATCCGGCAGTTCACACCCGAAGGAACGTTCAAGGCTTTTGCACAGCAGCTGCCGCGGCTGAAGGCATTAGGTGTAGACATCCTCTGGCTGATGCCGGTGCAGCCGATCGGGAAGGAAAAACGAAAGGGTACGCTGGGCTCGGAGTACTCGGTACGCGACTACTACGGCATCAACCCGGAGTTTGGAACGATGCAGGACTTCAGGGATCTTGTAAAAGCCGTGCACCGGCTCGGCATGCACCTCATTCTCGACTGGGTGGCCAACCACTCGGCCTGGGACAACCCGCTTGCGAAGCAGCACCCCGACTGGTACACCCATACTGCCGAAGGAAAATTTCAACCCACGCCCTGGTACGACTGGGACGACGTGATCGACTTCGACTACAACAAGCCGGGACTGCGCCGATATATGACCGGCGCCATGACCTGGTGGGTCAAAGAAACCGGCATCGACGGCTTCCGCTGCGACGTGGCCGGCTTTATTCCTGTCGATTTCTGGGATAATGTGCGGAAGGAGCTCGACCGCATCAAGCCCGTATTTCTACTGGCCGAGTGGGAAGCCCGCGACATGCACAAGCGCGCCTTCGACGCCACCTACAGCTGGAGCCTCTATGAAACCCTGCACCGCGTGAGCAAGGAAGAGCCCGGCGCCTTCAACGACCTCGTGGAGTACCTCGCCCACGACGTCAACACCTGGCCCGACGATGCCTACCGAATGCTCTTCACCGACAACCACGACAAGAATTCCTGGACGGGCACGCCGTTCACCCAGTTCGGCCCTGCGCTCGAAGCCTGTATCGCCTTTACCTACGTGTGCAAAGGCATCCCCCTCATCTACAACGGGCAGGAAGCGGGCAGCGAGAAGATGCTGCGCTTTTTTGACAAGGATACGATTCAATGGAAGCCGCATCGTTTCGATAGTATCTATCGCCGGTTGAATGAATGGAAACATCAGGTCAACGCTCTGGCAAACGGGTCCACAGGAGCGACTATGATACGCGTGCCCAATAATAAACCCGAAACCACATTGTCTTTTGCAAGATTATCCGAACGCGACGGCATTGTTGCCATTTTCAACTTTTCTTCTTTACCTGTAACTGTTTGGATGGAAAGTGAACTCATTGAAGAACGACCACCCTATCGTACCCTAAATCATACTACTTATACTTTTGTAAGCGCCCGGGATAGAAAAGATCAATTCTCGATTACGTTGCCGGCATGGGGATACGAGATCTTTAGGCTCTCTGCCAAAAAGGCAAAGCAGTAAAGATCTGCGTCAATCATAACAATCATAATAATCTGCGTTCTTTCTCTCCGCCGCTTGCGGCGCCCCAGGCCTAATTTTGACCCACAATTGCACAACATGAAACGACTTCTCTCTCTTGCCTTGCTTGCCCTCCTGCTCTGCGTGCGCAGCGTTGCCTTTGCCGACGAAGGCATGTGGCTGCCGCAGCTGCTGCAGACCCTCAACGAAAAAGACATGAAGAAGCTTGGCATGAAGATCAGTGCCAGCGACATCTACAACATCAACAAGGGCTCGCTCAAGGATGCCATCGTTTCGCTTGGTGGCTTCTGCACGGCCGAAGTGATCTCGACTCAGGGCCTCCTGCTCACGAACCACCACTGCGGCTTCGACGCGATCCAGAACCACAGCACCCTCGACCATAACTACATCCGCGACGGCTTCTGGTCGAAGAACAACGGCGAGGAGCTGCCCAACCCGGGCCTCACCGCCACCTTCATCGTACGCATCGACGACGTGACCGCGCAGGTAACGGCGGGCCTCAACCCGTCGCTTGCCGAGAAAGACCGCCAGTCGGCCATCGACAAGAAGCTCGCCGACCTCCGCCAGAGCCTCGCGCACGAAGCCTGGCAGACCGTGCTGATCCGTCCCTTCTTTGAAGGCAACAAGTACTTCGCCTTTATCATGGAAACGTACAAGGACGTTCGCCTTGTGGGCGCGCCGCCGTCTTCGATCGGCAACTTCGGAAAGGACACCGACAACTGGATGTGGCCCCGCCATACGGGCGACTTCTCGCTGTTCCGTATTTATACGGGTCCCGACGGGCGGCCCGCCGAGTACAACCCGGCCAACAAGCCACTCGTGCCGAAACGCTCGCTCAGCATCTCGCTCGACGGTGTTGCCGAAAACGACTTCACCATGGTGTTCGGCTTCCCCGGCCGCACCAGCGAGTACCTCAGCTCCGCAGCCGTAGCCCAGATCATGAACGTGTCGGACCCCGCCAAGATCGGCATCCGCGAAAAGGCGCTCGCCGTGCTCAATGGCTACATGCGTGCCGACGAAGGCATCAAGATCCAGTATGCCGCCAAGTACGCCGGTATCGAGAATGCCTACAAAAAGTGGAAGGGTGAAGTGCTCGGTCTGCAAACGAAGAATATCCTCGCGAAGAAGCTGGCCTACGAAGCCGAGTTTCAGAAGCGCGTCGACGCGAACCCGCAGTGGAAGGCCGCTTACGGCGATGTGCTGCCGCAGCTCAATGCCGCCTATACGCAGCTGGAGCCTTTTGCCTACACCCGCGACTACTACAACGAGGTTGTGCCCCGCATCGACCTGCTCGGTAACGCGACCATCCTCAGCAGGCTGATCAACGCCTATGAGCGCAACGGCGCCAGCGGCTACACTGCCGCCCTCGAAACGGTCCGCAACGACCTCCGCGAGGCCTACCGCGAGTTCAACCCCGGTGTCGACAAGAGCATGGCCGAGGCGCTGCTGGGACTATACCTCGCCAACCAGAAGCCCGACTTCACGGCGCCGTCGCTCAGTGCCGCCCGCGCCGACCTGCCGGCTTATGTGGCGCGCCTTTACGGCCAGTCGATCCTCGACGATTCGACCGCTACGTTCAAGGTGCTGACGGCTACGCCGGAAGCTGCCGCACTGGCCCTGAAGGCCGACCCCGCGGTACAGCTGCTCTCGGAGATGCAGCACACCTATCAGGACCGCGCCGGCAAGAACGTCAGCGACATCATGGCCCGCATCAACAGCCTTCAGCGCACCTATATGAAAGCGCAGATGGATGTGTTTCCGGAGCGCCGCTTCTACCCCGATGCCAACAGCACGCTGCGCGTAACTTATGGCAAGGCCAAGCCCTATGCCCCGCGCGACGCGGTGAGCTACAGCATGTACACCTACCTCGATGGCGTGATGCAGAAATACGTTCCCGGCGACTATGAATTCGACGTGCCGGAGAAACTACGCACGCTCTATGCCCGCAAAGACTTTGGTCAATACGGCGCCAATGGGCGTCAGCCGGTATGCTTTATCGGCACCAACCATACAACGGGTGGCAACTCGGGCTCGCCCGCGCTCGATGCCTACGGCAACCTCGTGGGCCTCAACTTCGACCGGGTGTGGGAAGGCACGATGAGCGACATTTCGTACGACCCCGATATCTGCCGCAACATCATGGTGGATATCCGCTACGTGTGCTTTATCATCGACAAATACGCCGGCGCGCAGAACATCATCTCGGAGCTGAAGTTTGTGCATCCGAAGAAAGCGGCAGTGAAGAAGTAGCACACGGAATACACGGAAATCACGGAAATAAGACAGAGGGCCCGCCAGCGGGCCCTCTGTCATTGCGAGCCGGGCGCCAGGCAAATCCGCCATTGAAAAGTGTGCGCACCTGGTAACAACGACCATTTCTCAGTACGACGGGTTTGCTTCGCTGCGCTCGCAATGACGCCCTCAGAAGCCACGGCTGTTGCCGGCCATCCGGCCCATGCTTACATTCATTCCATGAACATCGCGGTCTTCAGCACGCATGCCTTCGAGAGGCCCAGCCTCAGTGCCGCGCTCGGCGAAGCGCATACGCTGCACCTGCTCAGCCCCTGCCTTTCGGCCGACACGGCGCCCCTGGCCGCGGGCAGCGAAGCGGTGTGCGTGTTCGTCAACGACGATGCTTCCGCGCCGGTACTCGAAAAGCTCGCGGCAGCAGGCGTGCGCTTCCTGCTGCTGCGCTCGGCGGGTTTCAACAACGTGGACCTTGCTGCGGCGAAGCGGCTCGGGATCCGCGTGGCGCGGGTGCCTGCCTATTCGCCCTACGCGGTTGCCGAGCACAGCGTAGCGCTCATGCTGGCGCTCAACCGCAAGCTCGTGAAAGCCCACAACCGCGTGCGCGAAGGCAACTTTTCGCTCGACGGGCTTATCGGTTTCGATATGCATGGCAAGACGGCCGGCATCGTCGGCACCGGGAAGATCGGGAAGCTCGTGGCCCGGATCCTTACGGGCTTCGGCTGCCATGTCCTGGCTTCCGACCCATTCCCCGACCCGGAATGGGCCCGCAGCACCGACGTTCGCTATGTATCGCAGGAAGAGCTATTTGCCGCATCGGATATCATCACGCTGCATGCCCCGCTGACGCCGCAGACGCAGTACCTGATCCGCGCCGAAACGATCGCGCTGATGAAGAGCGGCGTCATGATCGTCAACACGGGCCGCGGGGCGCTGATCCATGCCCGCGATGCGATCGCCGCGCTCAAGAAGGGCCGCATCGGCTACCTCGGCCTCGATGTATACGAGGAGGAACGCGGCCTTTTCTTCGAAGACCATTCGGAAGAGATCCTGCAGGACGACGTCATCGCGCGGCTCATGACCTTTCCCAATGTACTCATCACGAGCCACCAGGCCTTCCTGACCGATACGGCGCTGCAGAATATCGCGGCAACAACGCGCGCCAACCTCGACGCCTTCGCCAGCGGCGGCGCCTGCGCCAATGAGCTGTAGCTGTTGTCTCGCGCATCAGGAGTTCCGCCCGCCGCGCTTGCCCGCAGCCACATCGTAATGCAGGCCCAGCACGAAAAGATAGAGCCCGTAGCAGATCGTTCCCGCAGCAACCAGGAGGAAAGCTGCCCCGCCGATATTGTCGCCGATAAAGTCGAAAGCCTTGTCGGTATTGACGATCGACCGGCTGTTGTGCGTCAGCACCGCTTCGAGGTAGAAGAATCCGGTAACGCCCACGATAATGCCGCGCGACAGGTAGCCGAGGTAGGCGAGGACGTGGAGCACCTGTTGTTGCGCTTTGCTGAAGCGGCGCGCGTCGATGGATTCCGTAAAGCGTTTTGATAGCCCGTAAAACACGAGCACGATCGCCGTGAGCAACAACACAACCGCGGCGGCGCCGAGTGCAAAGCGTCCCCAGCCCGTTTCGAGCATCCCGGCAGCCAGCTTACGCTGCAGCGTCGGCTCGCCGCTCAGCGGCGCCTTCGCCGTGCTGTACAGGGCCTGTAATGCCGAGAGCGCGATAAAGGCATCGGCAACCGAGCTGAAGGCAGCTCCTGCTCGCAGCAGGATCGCTTTCGCGGAGCGGCCGAGCCGGTGCGGATCGGCAAAGGCTTCATACAGGCGCCATACAATGAAGCAAAGGGCGCCGACGATCACGATCCAGTTGATGATGCGTCCGAACAGGAATCCGTTGAGCAACACAAAGAAGCTGCTCTCATCGGCACCGCCGTTCTTGAGCTTCAGGAACGAAAGGATGGCGATGACCCCGATGCTTCCGTAAATAATGCCGGTAGAAAAGCAGCCGACCAGCGTCAGGCCTTTCAGGATTTTGCGCTTCATAGTTTGTTGCTGCTCTTGCTGCCGAAGGTAAGGCCGCTGGCCTGCGGATGCCGATTTCAGGAAGGCAGCATCAGGGCGCCGGCGCTTCGGGAGTGACGTTCCGGCCGGCAGAAGGTTGCCCGCCGCGGCGCATCAGCAGCAGCGAAGCCAGTACGATCACCCAAAGCAGGAAGACGCTGATGTTGATCCGCTCCCATACACCGATGTAGGGCGTCGGCGAATTTGCCGCAATGCCCGGGGCCGCCCGGAAGGTGAGCGCGCCGAAGAACAGGAGCACGAAGAACGTGGCGATGGAATAGATGCGAAACCCTTTGCCGAATGCCGTTGCCGCGACCCAGAGTGCGGCGAGGTAGATTAGCTCGGTGGCGACGCCCAGGCTGATGTGCAGCGTGTCGGAAAAGGTGGCGCCGCCCGCGGCCAGCGCGGCGCGTTGGTGCATCGGGGCGAAAGGCCACAGGAAGCCGAGGAAGGCGTAGGCCAACAGCAGCCCGCCCACGATGCGCAGGCGGCGGTTGCCCCAGGCCGCATCCCAGACGCCCCAGGCAAAGGCAAGCGCCAGGAAGGTATACGGCGTGGCGAGAAGCAGCCACAGGTTCCGCGTGGGTGCCCCGACAGCCGACAGCTCGCTCACGGTTTGATCCGTTGCGTTGTATTCGGGCCACTGCGGTGGAACGATGAGATTGATCGCCACGTAGAGCAGCGAGGACAGGATGCCACAGAAAAGGGCGACGTTGCGGAGCCGCTGCCGGCCGGCGCGTAGCGCCGTTGTTGTCAGAAGCGGTTGTTGCACGGTACTGCTTGCCATAGCTCAGGGTTTTGATTTCCTCAGGGAACGGCAAGCTCCATCCAAAGCGGGCGCAGGGGAATGATGGCCGTAGGCCTCACGCTTGACACTCGTCAGGCGCAGCTTCACGCAGTCCGCGCCGAGACCGGCAGGGGCGAGCTTCGTTCCTTTCGGTGCGCGAGCACGATCAGCAGCCCCATGATGGCCACCGACACCAGCGATGCGGGAAGTGTGCCGAGGTCGAGCCCGCCCTTCGCCAGGGGCTTGGTGAGAAAGTCGCCGAAGGTGGCGCCGAAGGGCCGGGTGAACACGAAGGCGATCCAGAAGAGCAGCACCGGGTGCAGCTTTGTAAAGTAATGCAGGAGCACCACGACGAGGATCACGGCGCCGGTGACAAGCGCGCCCGCGCCGTAGCTGAGCCCGAGCTCATCGCCAAGAAAGTCGCCGAAGGCCGTACCGAGGCTGTTGGAAAAGAGCACCGCCACCCAGTAATAGAGCTCCTTGCCGCGGCTGCTGATGGGGTAAACGCGGAGGTTGCCGTAGCGGCGGTACCACAGCAGCAGGGTAAGACTCAGGCAGGACGCGAGCAGGAGGCTGCCCCAGGTATAACCGAGATGCCAGGTGCGGTCGAGGAAATCCGAGATCTCGGTACCCAGGGTGGTCGTGCCAACGATCACAAGCCAGTACACGAGCGGGAGGTAGCGCGATAGCCGCAGCTGCACGAGCAGTACGACCAGGAAGAAGGCGAGCGTGATGCCGATCCCCACGGTATAGCCGAGGTTAAGCGTCATCGACAAAAAGTCGCCCAGTGTTTCACCAAGCGTCGTGGCAACGATCTTCATCAGCCAGAACAATAGCGTGATCCGCGCCACCTTATTGGCAACGTGCTCCGCTGTCCTTTCATTTTCCAACATCTCTTCTTTTTCCGGGAATGATAGCAAAGGCCGCACCACAGCCCGGCTACCCTTCCCCAAAACCTTCCAAAACCTCTCAAAACCTTCCAAAACCTTTTCAAAACCTCGCACCTCTACCCTCTGAACCTCCTGAACCTCCTAAACCTCGCGAACCTTTTCTAAACCCTGACCTGCCCGTCCTCCATCCGTATCGTCCTTGTCGTGCGTTCCGCAAACGACGGATCGTGGGTGACCACGAGCAGCGTTTGCCCCTGCTCCTTCGACAGGCGCCGGAAGATGTCGAACACGATGTCGGAATTTTTCTTGTCGAGGTTACCGGTCGGCTCATCGCCCATGACGATATGCGGGTCGTTGATGAGGGCGCGGGCGATGGCTACGCGCTGCTTCTCGCCGCCCGATATCTGGTGCGCGCCCTTCTGCGCGAGGTGTTCGATGTCGAGCCAGCGGAGCCGCTCGAGTGCCCGCTGCTCCACTTCGGCGGCACTGAATTTCTTGAGGCGCAGTCCCGGGATCATCACGTTCTTGAGCACGCTGAACTCGTTGAGGAGGTAGTGAAACTGGAACACGAACCCGATCTTTTCGTTGCGCACGCGGGCAAGGCGCGCCGGGGTTCCCTTCGTCATCGGCTCGCCGTCGAGGAGGAGCTCGCCCTCGTAGTCGGTATCCATCGTGCTGAGGATATACAGCAGCGTGCTCTTGCCGCAGCCGCTTTTACCGGTTATCGAAACGAACTCGCCCCTGTCGATGGTCAGGCTGACATCGCACAGCACCTGCGTTGTAACAGGATCGTGAAAGAATTTGTTGATATGACGTGCTTCGAGGATCATAGCTATTTGCCCCTGATGATCACTACGGGGTCGACGTTGCTCGCCTTGCGCGCCGGGAAGAAGCCGGCGAGGTAGGTGGTGAGCAGCGAGAAGCCGCAGGCGATGAAATAAAAAAGCGGGTTGTAGTTAATGGGATAGGTATGCACCGTGGGAAGGGCTGCCGTGTTGAAGGGAATGCTGTCGATGATCGCAGACAGTATGAACCCGAAGAGCAGCCCGGCGAGGCCGCCGAAGAAGCCGATGCTCAGCGCGATGTACAGGAAGATCCGGCGCACGTCGGCACCGGTAAAGCCCGTTGCCTTGAGGATGGCGATCGCGTCCATCTTCTCGTAGATCATCATGTTGAGGATGTTGTAAATACCGAAGCCGGCCACCGTGAGCAGCACGATTCCGACAACATACGAGATCAGGTTGCGGATGTTGCTGCCGGTCTCGAATTGCGCATTGGCCGTCTGGATGTCTTCGGCGTCGGTTTCGAAGCGCGCGGCAAATTCGCGGGCCACGGCCGGCGCCTGCGCGATGTCGAGCAGCTTGACATTGATATCGGTGATGTAGCTCGCGGGCTTGCCCAGCAGCTTTTGCGTGGTGGCGAGGTCGGCATAGCTCTGCACCTTGTCCCAGTCGTTGACGCCGCTCTGGAAAAGCCCGACCACCTTGAGCAGGAATCGGTCGCCGCCCGGGGTTGTAACGGGCACCGCGTCGCCAACGTGTACCTGCAGCTTGTCGGCCAGCGCTTTGCCGAGGATGATGCTGTTGGCAACGGTGCGGAGGTCCTCGGGCTTCCCTTCCACGATGTATTCGTTGAAATGAAAGAGGCGCACTTCTTCTTCCACCTGGATGCCATAGACCACGGCGCTGATATCGATGGCGCCGTTGTTGAAAAAGATCGGCTCGTTGATGCGCGGGGCCGCGCCGAGCACACGGCTGTCGGCTTTAACGGCCCGCAGCACGGCGCCGCTGTTGTACAGCTCCTGGCGCGCATTGCCTGCCTTTATCGAGGAAAGAAAATGATAGTACCCTTTGTATTGCGGCGCGCGGTCGAGGGGCTGCAGCCCGGAGGGCCGCACTTCCTTGTAGAGGCGCACATGGGGTGTGCGGTTCACCACCAGCGAGTCCAGTAGCTTGTTGAGACCAGTCATGAACGAAAGCAGCGTGATGAACATAGCCACGCCGAACGTAACGCCCACGGCCGCAACGATCGTTTGCCGGAGACGGGCGCGAAGCAGGGAGGCCGCGATATCGGGAATGAGCGGCAGCATCAGGGTACCGGTTTGATGATGGCTTCGTCGCGACGCAGGCCGCTTGTGATCTCGACCCGCTGGTAGTCGCGGAGGCCGGTGATCACCGCCCTCTTTTTCTTGCCGGCGAGCAGCACGTGGTTGTCGTCGACGAGGTAGCTGCGCGGGATGGTCAGCGCCTGTGCCTTTGTTTGGAGCACGATGTTGGCTTCCACCGACAGGTTGGGATACAGGCGCTCCGGGCGCTTCGTGAATTGCGCTTCCACGAGGAAGCTCCGCGTGCGCTCGTTCATGAGAGGATCGATCTTGCTGATGCGGGCCTCGAAAACCTGGCCCTTGTAGCTGTCGAGCGTTAGGATGACTGTTTGTCCCAGCCTGACTTTGGCGATATCGTATTCATCCACCTGCAGCTCGAGGAGAAAATCGTTTTCAGCGCCGATGATGGCGATGGGAACCTGCGGACCCACGAGCTCGCCCTGCTTGCGGAGCACGGAATACACGCGGCCGTTGATGCTGCTGCGAACGGTATAGTCGCCCAGCTGCGCGCGGGCCACGGAGGCGCTCTTGCGCGCGACCGCCGCGCCCTGCTCCACCTGCCGCCGCAGGTCGCTGTAGCGAAGCTGCGCGGCGCGCAAGGCATCGCGGCTCGTGCGCAGCGCCAGCGCGCGGGCATCGAGCTCGTTGCGGGTGCCGATGCCGTCTTTCCAGAGGGCCTGCTGGCGTTCGTAAAGCGCGGCATCGTTATCGAGGCGGGCTTTCGCTCCATCAACCGTCGTGCGGAGCTCGGCCAGGCGATCGGCGTTGCGGCTTTCGGAGCTGTAGGCGGCGTTGAGCTCGGCGTTCTCGGCACTGAGGCGCTGCGCTTCCTGCTGCAGGCGCAGCAGCGGCTGGCCCGCGCGGACGGGATCGCCTTCGGTAACGTACAACTGCTGGATGGTACCGCTCACAGTGGCATGCACCTCGTACTGGTCGCGGCTGCGCACGGCACCGGACGCATACACCGACTCGGTGATCGGCCCGGACTGCGGGTAGATCTTTTCCTCGCTTTCGCGGCAGGAAGCGAGCAGCAGCACAGCAGGCAGGAGCCGGCGAATTCGGTTCATGGGCTTGGGGGCAGCCCGTCTTGAGACGGCGCGCTGTAAAAGTAGCACGAACACGGTGCCAGCCATTGAGCACCGTCAGCCAGGAGGCTGATCGTTCCGACGGGTCCGACGCAGAGCAGGGACGCAGCACGTTACGCAAGGGTCATTCATCCGGCCCGATCCGCAACTCGCCGGCCCGGAACCGCAACATACCCCGGAGGCCCTTGCACCGACGGGCAAATACGGGTAGCTTCGTCGGCCAAACCGAACGACCATGACCAAGACCCCGGCCCCCGCTTTCACCCGCTACCAGATCACCGCTATCCTGTTGCTGGCGCTGATCCAGTTTACCATCATCCTCGACTTTATGGTGATGGCGCCGCTCGGCGACTGGATGATGA
Organism: Flaviaestuariibacter terrae; assembly: GCF_054777635.1. Taxonomy (NCBI): domain Bacteria; kingdom Pseudomonadati; phylum Bacteroidota; class Chitinophagia; order Chitinophagales; family Chitinophagaceae; genus Flaviaestuariibacter; species Flaviaestuariibacter terrae. The sequence goes on along the minus strand of NZ_BAAHAL010000008.1, from coordinate 1,163,179 downwards.
AGGACCTGCACCTCGGGGCGGCCCAGTTCGGCGCGGCCGTATCGGCGTATGCCTTCAGCGCGGGCATTTCGGGACTGCTGGCGGCGGGCTTTGCCGACAAGTACGACCGCAAGAAGCTGCTGCTTTTCTTTTACCTCGGCTTCACGCTCGGCACGGCGCTCTGCGCTGCCGCCACCTCGTACCACTTGCTCCTGTTCGCCCGTATTATTACGGGACTCTTCGGCGGCGTGCTGGGCTCGGTTGCCATGGCCATCATCGCCGATCTCTTCTCCTTCCAGCAGCGCGGGCGGGTAATGGGCTTTGTGCAGATGTCGTTTGCGGTAAGCCAGGTGGCGGGCATCCCGATCGGGCTTTTCCTGGCGAACCATTTCAACTGGCATGCTCCCTTCGTGATGATCGTGGGGCTCTGCATCGCAACCACCGCTGCGTGCGCGCTCGCGCTTCGTCCCGTGAATGCGCACCTCGGTGAGCGCACCGACCGTAATCCGCTGCATCACCTGGTGCACACCTTCTCGCACCGGCCTTACTGGCTGCCGTATGCCACCACGGCGGCGCTGACGATCGGTGGCTTCCTGCTGATGCCCTTCTCCACGCCCTTCCTGATCAACAACGTCAAGGTGGCCCAAGCCGACCTGCCCTTTGTATATGTGTGCATGGGCATCTCCTCGCTCATCCTGCTGCCGCTCATCGGGCGCATCGCCGACAAGGCGGGCAAGTTCCCGACGTTCTTTGCCGGCTCGGTGCTCAGCGCGGTGATGGTGGCCATTTACGTCAACCTGCCCCCGGTGTCGCTGTGGGTAGTGATCGGGGTAAGTGCGGTCATGTTCGCGGGGATCATGTCGCGGATGGTGCCGTCGCAGGCCCTCATGAGCGCCATACCGAAGGCCCAGGACCGTGGCGCCTTTATGAGCGTGATGTCGTCGCTGCAGCAGGTGGCGGGCGGTGTGGCCTCGCTCATCGCCGGCGCGGTCATCATACAGCGTCCCGACCGCAGCCTCGTGCACTTCAACACGCTGGGCTATGTGGGCATCGTGGTTATGTTCCTGTGTATTGCCGGTATGTACCGCATCAGCAGGCGGGTGGCGGTGAAGGTGGAAGCGCCCGCCGCGGCACCGGAAGTGCCCGAGCTCGCCTGAGTCCAGGAAAGCACATGAGTGACCGGAGCAACAGAACCGTTGCGCGCTTCATCATGTATTTCGCGCAATTCATCACAACTTCTTTCTTAAAAATGGCGAGCGGTAGGGCGGTCGGTAACATGTGCTGTAGTTTAGTCGTCTCACGAAACCAATGACCCGCGCTTCCTCATACGATCAACTGCTGCAACCCGGGCTTTTCCCTGTTCCCGGGAGGCTTGCCGCTTCCCTGCCGAAGCGCAGGGCAGCCGTGGTTGTACTGGCCCTGCTACTCCTGCTGGGTGCAGCAGCCTCCGCCGCACCGGCGCTGCCGCCCCCGGCCGACGGCCGCTGGCTGCGGGGCCTGCACGTGCCCGGGTCGTTTTTTCCCGAGCCCGACTCCGTGGCTACCGTTATTCCCTTCAACCGCGTCGGCAACCTGATCCTGATCCAGGCGCAGGCCGATTCGATCGAGGGCAACTTCATCTTCGACACCGGCGCGCAGCACGTGCTTCTCAACAGCACCTACTTCCGCGATTACCACGCCGTTACCGTCAGCGACGCGGAAAGCGCGGGGATCAACGGCGGCAGCGGCGCCCCCCTGCAGCGGATCACGCTGGGCCGCCTCGGGCTGGGCTCGCTGCGGTACAACCAGCAGGAAGCCGACCTCGGCAACCTCGGACATATCGAGAACAGCAAAGGCGTGCGCATCCTCGGCCTGCTCGGGATGGAGCTTTTCCAGGACTGCGAGATCATGCTCGACTACGACGAGAACCTGTTGTACATCCACCGCCTGCGGAAGCGCGACGCCGCGATGTACACCAACGCGTCGCTCACAACCGGCCCGGCCGACTACACCGAGCTGCCCATCGAACTCAAGGAAAATTATATCCTCGTGCGCACCGAGGTGGCCGGAAAGACCCTTCGCTTCGTGATGGACTCGGGTGCCGAAACCAGCGTACTCGATTCGCGCCTTCCCAACACCGTGCTGGAGGGCGTCCTGGTAACACGCCGCGTGCAGGTCAACGGGGCAGGCCGCAAGAAGGAAGCGATCTACGGAACGCTGCCCGAGCTCACGGTGGGCCCGCACCTGCTGCGCGCCGTGCCGGTGCTCATATCCAACCTCGAACAAAGCTGCTTTTCGCAGTTCGATTGTATTAACGGCATTTTGAGTTTCGACGCCCTGTCGCCGCGGCGTATCGGGTTTAACTTTGTCACACGAAAATTGTATCTATGGCGCTGATGCGAACGACATATGCTCCCGGGTTGCGGCGCCTCCTCACGTTGCTGCTGCTGGCCCTGCTGCCGCTGGGCGGACTGTTCGCGCAGGGCGGCAACGAATGCGCCGTGCGCAATGGCCGCATGTACATCGCGCTGCAGAAAGCGTCGAGCCCCATCGAGCTCGAGGCCTTCCTCCTCCGCTACGATCTTCGCGACATCGGCATCTACAGCCTCCTTCGGCTCAACCGCCCCGACTCCGTGCTCCGCCAGGGCTGGACGGTCGAGAAGAACGACCGCAGCAGCGCCGTGCTGAGCAAGCCCATCGCCATCGCCGACAAGATCTTCGATCCCTCCGAGCGCATCCGCCTCACCAGCGCCGCCGATCGACCCGCGGCACGCCGCTACGGCATCAACCGCTTCCGCAATAAGCATCCCTTCCCCGTTCAGGATTCGATCGTGCTGTTTTATCTCCGCGGCCAGAAGTCCGCCTCCCGCGTGCAGCTTGCCGGATCGTTCAGCAACTGGGAAGGCGGCGCTATCGGCATGCGCCGCACCGACTCGGGCTGGGTGGCCGCCGTGAAGCTTCCGCCGGGCAAATACTGGTACAAGTTCATCGTCGATGGCGACTGGCAGACCGACAACGACAACCTGCAAAACGAAAACGACGGCCGCGGCAACATCAACTCGGTGTTCTTTGTCGTCAACCACGTCTTTTTCCTGAAAGGATCCACCGAAGCGCGCCGCGTGCTGCTTGCCGGCTCGTTCAACGACTGGCGCGAAACCGAGCTGCCGCTCACGCGCGTGTCCGACGGCTGGTTCCTGCCGGTATACCTGTCGGAAGGAACGCACACCTACAAGTTCATCGCCGATGGCCGCTGGCTCAGCGACCCGGGCAACCCCAACACCCTGCCCGACGGCCATGGCGGCAAAAATTCCGTGCTCCGCCTCGGCAGCGGCTTTGCCTTTCGCCTTCCGGGCAACCCGAATGCCCGCCGCGTTACCGTAGCGGGAACGTTCAACGCCTGGAACAAGAGCGAGCTCGAGCTGCAGCGCACAAACGGCGGCTGGGAACTCTCCTATACCCTCGGGCCCGGCAACTACGAATACAAATTCTTTGTCGATGGCCGCGCCGTCACCGATCCCGGCAACCCGCTGTCGACCGAAGGGCCGGGTAAAGGCAACTCGCTGCTGATCGTTTCGCCCAACTATACCTTCCGCCTCAAGGGAAAGGACGCGGCGCACAGCGTGTATCTCTCGGGCGATTTCAACGGCTGGAACGAGCGCAGCCTGCCGATGCGCAAGGAAGGCTCCGACTGGGTGTTCCCGGTGTACCTCTCGCCGGGCAAGCACCGCTACAAGTTCATCGTCGACGGGCAGTGGATCATCGACCCGGCCAACAAGCTGTGGGAGAACAACGAGTTCGGCACGGGCAACTCGGTGCTTTGGGTCGAATAACGAATCCGTAACTTCGGTACTCCACCGACAGCCGACCCTGTCTTACAAAACACCAGCATGATCAAAAAAATTGCGCGCATCGCCGGCGTCACGCTCGGCGTGCTTCTCCTGCTCCTTGCCCTCGCGCCGTTCCTCTTTCGCAAGCAACTGATTGCCGCCGTCAAAACGGGCCTCAATAAGAACCTCGCGGCCCGGGTCGACTTCAAGGACGTATCGCTCTCTTTCTTCCGCCGCTTCCCGAAAGTTTCGGTGTCGGTCGACAGCCTGCGCATCGTGGGTACCGGCGAATTTGAGGGCGATACGTTGCTGCAGGCCGCACGCGTGGAAACCGCGCTGCATTTCTGGAGCGTCGTCAGCGGGAGCAATTACCGCGTTTACTCCGTATCGCTCGACGAGCCAAAGATCAACGCCATCGTGCACGCCAACGGCAAGGCCAACTGGGACATTGCGATGCCCGATACAGCTGCAACCACACCGACCGCTGCAACACCCTTCCGACTCGAGCTGCAGCGCTACGCCATCCACGCTGCCGACATCCGCTACCGCGATGAGAGCGCCGGCATGGAAGCCGTGCTCCGCGGCGTCGACCACGAAGGCAGCGGCGATTTCAGCTCGGAAAAATATACGCTGCAAACCAGGACCGCAGCCGGCTCCGTGTCGTTTCGCTACGGTGCGATCCCCTATCTCTCCGACGTTGCCACCACGCTTGATGCCGACTTCGATATCGATGCGGCGACGAATACCTATCGCTTCAACAACGGCCGCATCCGGCTCAACGCGCTCGAACTGCTGACCAATGGATCCTTCCGCCTCGTCAACGACAGCACCTACGATATGGACCTTTCGCTGAAGGCGCCCTCCACTACGTTCCGCGAGGTGCTGTCGCTGGTGCCTTCGATCTACCAGAAAGATTTCGATAAGATCAAGACCTCGGGCTCGGCCAAGGTAGAAGGCTTTGTAAAGGGCACCTACAGCCCCACGCAGCTGCCGTCGTTTGATGTGAAGCTCGATGTGGCCAACGGCTCCTTCCAGTATCCCGACCTGCCGCAGCCGGTGCGCAACATCAACCTCGCGCTGCAGGTGCAGAACCCTGATGGCGTTCCCGATCATACCACGATCCGCATGCCGTCGGCCCACCTCGAAATGGGCGGCACACCCATCGATGGCCACCTCGTGCTCCAGCAGCCGATGACGGCGCAGAACATCGACGCGGCCATCAAGGGACGTCTCGACCTGGCGCAGCTGGGGCGTATTGTGAAGCTCGATGCGGCAACAAAACTCGCCGGCATCGCCTTCGCCGACGTATCGCTCAAAGGCTCTGTGGTGGCGCTTCAGCAAAAACGCTACGAGGGCTTCAACGCCGGCGGAACGCTGCGTCTCGACGGCTTTCGCTACAGCTCGAAAGAATATCCTGCCGGCGTAGAGCTTCAAAGCCTGCTGGCTTCCTTCAACCCGCAAAACATTACGCTGTCGCAACTCGCCGGCCGCTATGGCAAAACGAATTTCACCGCCAGCGGCACGCTCGATAACGCGCTGGCCTACGTGCTGAAGAACGACCCGCTGAAGGGACGTATGGCCTTTCATGCCGATGCGATCGACCTGAATGAATTCATCCCCGTGTCGGACGATACGGCGCAGGCAGGCACTACGGCCGCCGCGCCCTTCCTGGTCCCGTCCAACCTCGATCTGGCGCTGCTGGCATCTGCCGATGCGGTACACTACGACAAGGTGGATCTTAAAAACCTGAAGGGCACGCTCGAAGTGAACAACCAGACCGTGTTCCTGAAAGATGTGCGCACCGACGCACTCGAAGGAACGATGAAGATCAACGGCACTTATTCGACGCTGCTCGATAAGAAGCACCCCGATATCAGCCTCACCTACGACGTGCAGGGCCTCGACATCCGCAAGACCTTCCTGGCCTTCAACACGGTGCAGAAGCTGATGCCGGTGGCGCAGTACATGGGCGGCCACCTCTCCTCGCAGCTAACGCTGAACGGCAAGCTGGGTGCCGGGATGATGCCCGACTTCAGCTCGCTGACCGGCAAGGGCAACCTGCTGCTGATCGAAGGCCTGCTGGAAAAATTTGCGCCGATCGACAAGCTGGCCAGCACGCTGCAGATCGCGCAACTGCAGCACCTGTCGGTGAAGGATGTCAAGAGTTATTTTGAATTCGCCAACGGCAAGGTGCTCGTGAAGCCCTTTACGATCAAGGCGGGCGACATAGAGATCGAGGCGGGCGGCCTGCATGGCCTCGACCAGTCGCTCGAGTACGTGCTCAACCTAAAAGTGCCGCGCAGCAAGCTCGGCGCCGGGGCCAACAACTTCGTAAACGGGCTGGCGGCGCAGGCCGCGCAGCGCGGCCTGCCGCTGAAGCTTGGTGAAACCGTCAACCTCAAAGTGAATGTGGGCGGCACTATCCGCAGCCCGCAGCTGCGCACGGCCCTGAAGGAATCGGCGGCCTCGCTCACCGACGAACTGAAGCAGCAGGCGACCGACTTTGTAAAGGCAAAGGCCGACAGTGCCCGCGCCACCTTCCGCGACTCGCTCAACGCCGTGAAGAAGCAGCTCGCCGACGAAGCCAAAAAGAAGCTGCTCAACACGATCACCGGCAGCAAGGACACAACAACGAACGGCGCGCCTCCCGACGACATCCGCAAAAAAGCGGAAAACACCGGCCGCTCGATCCTGAAAGGACTTTTCGGGAAGAAGGAGAAGGATACCACCCAGCACTGACACAACCGATCGCTACTGCACAAAAGGCCCGCTCCGCGGGCCTTTTGTCACTCTGAGCGCAGCGAAGAGTCTGTGTCCTGTAGTTTGAGCCACTAACCTTTGTGAAGGAATGCTGCGAATAGCAGCACCACACGCTGAGAAAAACACCTGCGAATTCGCGGCAGGAACCCATGGAAGCTGGCGGGCAGGATTCTACTTTTCCCGGTATGAAACGTTTCCGCTGCTACTATACGTATATCGTTACCAATGCGCTGCGGTCTGTGTTGTATACACGCATCACCAACAATCTGAAAGCACGGCTGCTCGAGCATTACAATGGACGATCCACGTTTTCCGGCACTTATGGGGTTTACTATTTGCTCTATTACGAAGCATCTCCCTATGTGATCAACGCAATCCGTCGCGAGAAAGAAATAAAGGGTTGGACCCGCGCAAAGAAGATGGCCCTGATCAACAAGCAGAACCCCGAACTGGCATTCCTGAATACGCGGTTTTTCCCGGAGTGGCCGCCACCGAAGGGATGGCTGTTGCGGTAGCACGCTTCTGTAAAGATGCGCAGATTCCTGCTGGTTGGTCCTCAGATTCTTCGCTGCGCTCAGAATGACAAAAGGCCCGCTCCGCGGGCCTTTTGTGCAATAACCTTATTGCCCTCCATCCGGAGTGGGCGTCTCGTCTTTTTTCTTCTTCTTAAACAAGCCACGCAGGAAGCCGCGGTGCTTCTCGGTCTTCGGCGCTTCGTCGGAATCACCTACTGTCTTCGAAGCAGCGCTGCTGGTAACAGGCGCCTTATCGTCTTTGCTATTCGCGGCGGGCGGGTTGCCGCTGAGTGAGTTGGATGCATTATTGTTGGCCGGCGTGCTTTGCTCGCGGCGCGGCTCGGTCCTGGCAGGCGCCGCGGTTTCAGCGACCGGCTGTGTGGCCAGTGCCGTGGTTTCAGGGGCGGCTGTCGTTACGGAGCCGGGCAGCGGGCGCGCGGTGCTGCGTCGTGCGGGGCGTGCGACGGCGACAACGGTGCTGTCTTTGCGCTGCGCCGAATCGCTGGCGATACCGGCCGCAGGCGCGGCCTTCGAAGGCAGGGGCGTGCCGGCCACCCGTGGCTGCGGGATGATGGTCAGGGCGTGAGCCGCGTGCTGCGACTCGTTGTCGAGGCGTTGGGTGGCCGAGGAGCTTTCCGGCTGCCGCACCTGGATAAGGTGGGCAAACACGCCACCGCGCCAGCCAACCACCACGAGGGCCGACAGGGTACAGAAAAGCATAAATTCGGGAAGCGCCCCGCGGAGCCGCTCGGGCTTGTGGTGCACCACCTCGAGGTCTTCGGGGTCGACGAGGGGATGCTGCGAGGCGAGGGACATTTCGGGGCGCGGCGTGCCTACGTGCAGCGGCGCCGGTTGCTGGTAAAGTGCCGCCAGCGCGCGGCGGCGGAGGCTCTCGGCGCGCTGCGCCTGCTCGCGGTCGCTCAGGTGGGCGAACACTACCGGCTCAGACGGCGAGAGGGTATATCCTTTCGGCAGCACCGATTGCACTTCGGGCAGCTCGAAGGGCGCAACCCAGTTCTCGCTGCGGCCCTCGACCCAAAGCAGGTCGCCGGGCAGAAGACACTGTTGCAATAATTCATCAAGTAAGTAAGGGCCCGATTCCCGGTTGTTACGCAAGAGATAATATCGTTCGCTCATAAATGGGGCATTTACCGCGAAAAGTCCTACAGTGGCTGGTTTACAGAGTCCGGCAAGGCTTCGCTACCCAGTACAACTACCAAATACATGCCTCAATTTTCCGGGGTATCCGAGCGGCCGCGTGGGCTACCAAAAGGCGTGTTGTTAAATTTTTCAGCCGCACGGCCCGCGACACATCGATGGAAAAAAAGGCGGGCAGCGAACGTAGATTTACGATCGGCGCCGTAAAATTTCCGATCAGAAAAATGGGCGGTTTTGCGCTTGTGGCGGCCTGGCTACCCGTCTATATTTGTAGCAGAAGTTGACTGAGCAATCAGTCTTGCCCAACGTCCTCCGAAAAACCGTCCCGTAAATCCAATCCTACCGAAAAGTCCACTAATCCGTATCAGTCAACTTCTTTTTCTACCAACTCCATCTGCCTAAGGGAAAACCGAACCTGTGAACCTGAATCCATGAACGGACATCCCTTCCGGCTATTCATTATCGACGACGACGTCGACCTGCTCATGCTGCTCGAGCGCCGCCTCAGCGCGGCCGGCTACCTCGTCGAAACCGCCGCCAGCCTCACCGAGGCCGAAGAGCGGCGCCACGAATTTGCACCCCATCTTTACCTTGTCGACATCAACCTCTCCGGCGACGACGGCCGCCAGCTTTGCTGGAAGATTAAAATGGTCGAAGGAGCCCGCGGCGTCAAGGTGCTGCTGCACACCGGCTACGACTGCCATTCGGGCCGCGCCGCGCTGTTCGGCGCCGACGAAGTGCTCGCCAAACCCGTTCCGGTCGAATACCTGCTGATGCGTATCCAGTATCATTTGGGAAAAGCAGCGTCGGAGGCGTTGCGCTGAATCAGTTTGGAGTTTGGAGTTTGGGGTTTGTAGCTCAGTAAGTCGGTTCTTCAAAGGTCGACAAACCTCTTTTCAGGCGTCAGCCAACTTCAAACTACAAACTCCAAACTACAAACTTCCTTTTGCGTCCTGCAACAGCACCGTAAACGTACTCCCCTCTCCCAACCGGCTTTCCGCGCGGATGGCGCCGCCATGGCGCTGTACGATCTTCTGGCAGAGCGCCAGGCCGAGGCCTGTGCCTTCGTAGTTGTCTTTGGAATGCAGGCGCGTGAAGGTTTTGAAGATGCTCGTGGCGTGCCCGGGATCGAAGCCGATACCGTTGTCGCGCACGGTAATCAGCTGGCAGGGCACCGAGGCAGGAAGACCAGCTTCGCGGAGCTCGGCGGCAGTGGCGGCGCGGGCCTTTACCTGCACAAGCGGCGGCAAATCGGGCTGCGAAAATTTGAGGGCGTTGTGAACGAGGTTGAAAAACAGCTGCTGCAGGAGCACCGGGATACCGGCCACCACCGGCAGCGCCGAAAAACCGAGGCGGCCGCCTTTCTTCTGCAGCAGCACCTCCAGGTCGGAGGCTACATGGGCCAGCAGCTCGTTGAGCGACACGGGGATGAGGCGGTACTCCATGCTGTCGATGAGTGAATAGTGGAGCACACCGTCGATCATGTCGGACATACGCTGCGCCGAGGCTTCGATCTTGCCGAGGTATTCGCGCCCGCGCAGGGGCAGCACGTCGCCGTGCTCCGCGGTAAGGCGGTGGCCGAAGGTGCGGATCTTGCGCAGGGGCTCTTTGAGGTCGTGGGAGGCGACATGGGCAAACTGCTGCAGGTCGTCGTTGGAGCGCTGCAGCTCGCTGGCCTGTCGGCGGAGCATTTCGTTGAGGTCGGCAAGCTCGCGTGTGCGGAGCTCCACCTGCTGCTCGAGCTCGCCGGCAATGTCTTTATGCGCCTGGATGTCGGAGGCGGCGCAGATCCAGTTGCGCACGGTGCCGGCGTCGTCGCGTAGCGGGAGCACCTGCACGAGGAACCAGCGGTAGCGGCCGGTATCACGGTGGCGGAGGCGGTATTCCCAATGAGCGGGCGTTCCGCTTTGCAGCGCCAGCTGCCAGATATCCATGATCACGGGCAGGTCGTCGGGATGGATCATCGCAATGCGGCCTTCCCGCTCTACGTTGGCGCCGTCCTGGCCCGTATAGGTCTCCCAGCGGTCGTTGACGTATTCGGTCTTGCCGCCCGCATCCACGATCCAGACGATCTGCGGAATGCTGTTGGTGAGGAGGCGGAAGCGCTCTTCACTGTCGCGAAGGGTATGCTCGGCTTCTTTCTGCCGGTGGATGTTGGTGGAAGTGCCGATCCAGCTGGTAATGACGCCGAGGCCATCGCGCTGCGGTACGGCGCGGGCGAGGTGCCAGGCCCAGGAGCCGTCGCAAAGCTGCATGCGGTGCTGCGCCTCGTAGGGCATACCCGTCACCAGGCAATGCTGCCACTTGAGGGCTGTCTCGGAAAGATCGTCGGGGTGCACGCTGGCGGCCCATTCCCAGGTGCCATCGTCGTTGCGGCGCGCGCCTTTGTATTCTTCCACCCGCACGTTGAAGTAGCGAACCGTGCCGGCTGCATCGGCGATCCACACCAGCTGGGGCATAGCGTCGGCGAGTTGCAGGATAGGGTCAGCGAGGTGCTGGGCGTGAGCGAGGTGGGCGTGCATTTAGTTTTCGGTTGCGCGCAAATATCGGTAATGGCTGTACGGGAATGCCACTATTCAGACCGGCGGCGGCAAAGGCTGGATGAACCGGCCTCAGGCCTCGGTGGAGGCGTGCAGGAAAGCGCGGATCTCTTCGAGAAGGCTGCGGTCGTTGCTTAGTCTCGGCACCTTGTGTTGCCCGCCCAGCTTGCCTTTGGAGCGAAGCCAGCGCTCAAACCCGTGCGGCGGTACGGCCTCCACCTGCGGACCGCGGAGGGCGATGTCCTTGTGGCGCTTCGCCTCGTAATCGCTGTTCTCCGCCTTCAGCGCCTTATCGAGTGCATCGGCAAAGGGCTGCACGTTGGCGGGCGGCGTTTCAAACTCGATAAGCCATTCGTGGGCGCCGTTGCCATCACCTTCGAAATAGACGGGCGCGGCGGTATAGTCGTTCACCACAAGCCCCGTGGCCTTGCAGGCGGCGGCAATGGCCTTGTCGGTATTATCAATAATGAGCTCCTCACCGAAGGCATTGATGTAATGCTTCATTCGTCCCGACACCTTTATCCGGAACGGCGCCAGCGACGTGAACTGCACGGTATCGCCCGGCAGGTAACGCCAGAGGCCGGCGTTGGTGCTGATGACGAGTGCGTAGTTCTTCCCGAGCTCCACCTCGTCGAGCTGCAGGGTGCGTGGCTGCGGGGCGTCCCACTCCCCGGCGGGGATGAATTCGTAAAAGATGCCGTGGTCGCAGAGGAGCAGCATGCCCTCCTCGTCGATGTCGTCCTGCGCGGCAAAGAAGCCTTCGGAGGCATTGTACATCTCGAGGTAGCGGATGGGCGCGCCGATCAGCTCGGCGAAGGCCTGCTTGTACGGAACGAAGGAAACACCCCCGTGCATATACAGCTCCAGCGAGGGCCATACTTCCTTGATGGTGCTCTTGCCGGTGATCTCGAGGATGCGCCGCAGCAGCACCATGAGCCAGGTGGGAACGCCCGCCATCGAGGTAACGTTTTCGTGGATGGTATGCTGCGCGAGCTTTTCGATCTTCTCCTCCCACTCCGACATCAGGATGATGGGCAGCTCGGGTGTCCGCACCCAGTTGGCCCAGAAGGGCGAGTTCTGCATCACCACGGCGCTAAGGTCGCCATATTGAATGTTGTCGTTGAGCTGGCTTACCTCGTGCGATCCGCCGATGATGAGGCCTTTGCCGGTAAGCAGGTCGCTGTCGGGATGCGACGCGTAATACATCGCGAGTACATCTTTCGAAGCCTTGTAATGGTTGTCTTTGAGGCTTTCCTCCGAAACGGGAATGAACTTGCTTTTGTCGGAAGTGGTGCCGCTGCTCTTGGCAAACCAGGTTACCGGTGTGTTCCAGAGCACGTTGTCCTCGCCGAGAAGCATCCGGTCGATCCAGGGTTTCAGGTCGTCGTAGTTCGTGAGGGGCACGCGCTCCTTGAATTCGCGGAGCGATTGTATGGACGAAAAGCCGTAGCGGCGCCCGTAGTCGGTATACTGGCCGGAGGCAAGCAGGTCCTGCCATACGTCGCGCTGCGTGCCCACCGGGTCGGCGCGCCACTGGTCGATCGACCACAGGCGAAAACGCGCCAGTCGTGATATGGCAGGGCTGAGAAGCTTCATGGGCGGGCAAGATACCAAAGAACGGGGGAACAATGGAACAGCAGCACAAGGAACAAGGAACAAGAAGTAAGCGAAGAGGAACTAAGTGAATAGGGGTAATTCCATTCGGCGAAAAAGGGCTGCGCTTCGTCGAACGAAACCACTTGCTCGTCTATAACCAAGGCCCATGGCGGATTTACGGAAGGAATTTTGCCTTGTCCGTGAAAACCAAACCACTATGAACGAACTCCTCTCCCGCCACGCACTGCGTAACCTCCTCAAGCTATTTTTCGTTATTGCATTCCTGCTCGTACTGGTGAACATGTTTCACTAGAAAATGCATTTAGCAAACGTCAAAGGCGTCGCTTGCGACGCCTTTTGCTTTATACTCTTTTCCTCCTCAAAACCTTCCAAAACCCTCTCAAAACCCTTCCCTCCAGAACCTTCCTGAACCTCCCTGAACCCTCTCTACGGCGTATAATCATACGGCAACAGGTCCGCCAGGTTCTTCCAGCTCCAGTAGCCCTGGCTCACCCAGCTGCGCTGCTCGGTGAAGAAGCCATTGGGCCGCACCAGGATGGCATCGCGGAGGTCGACGTACGACATCTGCGCCGGCACGTTCTTCGGGAGGCTCATTTGCTCGAGGTAGGCCGGCTCGGGCCGGGCCTTTGTATAGGTGATTGATACGGTGCGCGGAAACCACAGCTCCACGTCGCCGGTGCTGTCGGCGAAATAATAGGCCGTATCGTAAGGATTAGTAAGCCGGTCAAACTTGGTGCTGCTCCGCTCGGAGAGCAGGTCGACGGTGAAGCCTTCTTCCTTCAGCGTGCTGTCGTAGTACGAGCGGATGAAATGGAGACGCGAGCCGGCGTAGGCGTTTGCGCGGGCTTTGTCCCAGGTGGCCTGCTGTGCGGCGTCGCCCGGCAGCGGCAGGAAGAGGCAGTTGCCGCGGTAGGAATTGAGCCCCGACTTGTAGTAATACACGAAGGAATCGAGGTTGTACTGGAGGCTGTAGCCAAGCGCGTTGTTGGTAATGCGCAGGGGCTCGGAGGCAAACACCTTCAGCTTGTCGCTGCGCTTGTAGTAAAAGAACTTGAGCGCCTGCGGGTTTTCGAGCTTCGTTTCTTTTGCGTTGCTGCTGCGGCCGATGAAGTAGTCGAGAAAAAAGGATCCGTATTTCTCCCAGCCGTCCGGCACTTCGTTGTTGCTCTGGATAACGACCTCGGTGAGGCTCTTGTCTTCCTTCTTCAGGGCGATATCCTGCGTGCGCTCACCGGTGGCTTCGATGTTGAAGCGCTGCGTCTCGTAGCCGGTAAACGATACCACGAGCTCGTAGCCGCCCTTCCCCAGCGAAAGCTTGTAGCGGCCGTCGGCTCCCGACACGGCGCCCACGGTTGTGTTCTGGGCAAACACGGAAGCGCCCTGCAGCGGCTGCTTTGTTTCCGCATCGGTAACGATCCCGGAGAGCGTGCCCTGCGCGAAGCTGCAAAGCGTGGCGAGGGAGGAAAGAAGAAAAAGGGACAGTTTTTTCATAGGGCTTAAAGATAGGGCCTCCGGCCGGAGAGAACCAACGCGGGCAGATCGCGTGAACATGATTAACGTCGATTTGAGAAAAGTGGCTGCAGGATGCGTAAGCGTTATCCCGGGACTTCGGGCGGCAGCCCCTGGGGAGAGAAAGAACGCAGATCTGTTATGATTGATAGGATTAGCGCAGATTATCTTTCCCATGCGTAAGCGCTACCAATGATTGTCAATACGATGGAATAGGTAGTGATGATACTTAACTTGCTTCACCCAAAATCGATCCGAGATCCGAGATCCGAGATCCGAGATCCGAGATCCGAGATCCGAGATCCGAGATCCGAGATTCCCCTCACGGTTTTTTCAACAGGCCCAGCACATGCTGAAACGCCATCCGGTTAGCGGCGCTGCCGATCGACGACTCGATATCCATCTTCTCGCGACGCGTCAGGTGGAAGTTGAGGGCCGCCTTGTTCTCCTGCTTGTCGGGGATGTACTGAAATGATACGCGGTGCACGGGGAAGCGGCTTGTGCCGAGGTAATACGCGGCCATATCGCCCTGGGCGTAATCCATCATTTTGTACCAGTTGTGCTGTAGCAGGAAGAAAGGCTTCACCGCGGTCTCCGTCATCGTGGCCGCGTCGTAGGGATTTTCCCAGCCGCCGTCCATCCGGTCGCGCACCTGTATGAGAAGTGCGCCGCGGGTGTTCTTCTCGATCCAGCCATGCATGGAGCTGAGAAAGCGCAACGCTGTCTCAACGCCGTAGTTGTCGCGGAGGCCGCCGTCCATCACGTCGATGGCAGGCTCGGTGGGAAGCAGCACGTTGGGAAGCACTACCGGGAAGGTGGCGTTCATCCGCAGCGCCGTAAGTATGCGCAGGTTGTACGGATCCTGGTTGCGGAAGAAGCTTACGAAGTCAACGGCATCCGGCGACGGCGGCAGCAGCGTGTCGCTCGGCGGCGACATCATAAAGCGCAGCGGCTGCGTCGACACGAGCAGCTTCTTCGCATCGCGGGTGATGACGTTGTGAAAGAACATCAGCGGGATTCGGGCTTCCGACTCGTCCTTGATGTAATCGCGAAGATGCTGGTTGAGAAAGCCGCGCGTATTGTGGTTGAGGGCCAGCTCGAAGGAGTAGCCGCGGTCTTTCAGGTAGGTATAACTCCCCACGTTGAACTTCTGCTGCGGCGCAAAAAGATCACGCAGCACGAACGAAGTAAAGGTGGGATTGAGCAGGTCTTCGGCGATATCGTCCACCCACATCTGCGCGTGCAGGTTAAGCGCGGGCAGGTGCAGCTTGCGGCGGTACAGCTCGCGGTAATACGTAGCCCCGATCATCCCGCCCGAGGCGCCGGTGATCAGGAATGTTTTTGCCATGATGCTGTCGTGCGTGAGCGAATCGAGGTGCTGGAGCACGTTGAGGGTAAAGGTGGCGCTGCGGGTGCCGCCGCCCGAGGTGGTGATGAGCACCAGCAGCGGCTTATCCTCGCCCTGACGCGCCTTCCAGCGGTCGAGAATGAGCTCCATGTTCTTCTTGTCCTTCGCCACGTCGGCCGGGTTGGCCAGCGAATCGAGGCTTTGCTGGGTATAGGTGGGGCGACCGCTGCTCTTGTAATCGAGGCCATAGGCGCGGTTGCGCGGATCGATCCAACCTTTCTGGTAAAGCACGTTGAGCACCAGCAGGAAGATGAGCAGCGCCGGCACGCTCCAGCTCTGGAAGAAGTAGGCAAAAGCCCCCGATACGCCGATCAGGATCGCCATGAACAGGAGCAGGGACGCCGCTGCCGGGAGCTGGAAGGCCCGCATGTCGAGGAAGTAGGCGATGACGATCAGGAACAGGTACGCGATCACCATGCAGAGCACCGCGGCAAAGTGGTGACGCTTGAAGATCTTCACCATCAGTTCGTCGGAATAGTGGCTCACGTCGCGGCAGCGGCGCACACGGAGCAGCGAGTCGAGGAACCACTCGGAGTGAATGAGGCTGCGCGCATCGCGGGCCACGTGCTCGGGCTGCAGCTGCGAGATGACGTTGCCGGCCTTCTTGAACAGCGGCTGCAACCCGCGCAGGATCGTTTTGTCGGCGCGGAAGAAATAAAAAAACGAGATCGACAGGATAAAGAGCAGGCCCGCCACGAACCCGAGGATCAGGAAGAGGATCTCCACGTTGGGAATAAGCTCGCGGTAGTGCGCATACGCATAGGCCTTGAACAGGAAGAAGATCAGGAACGTTATGGGCAGCACCGAGTTGTTGATGCAATACTTGAGAAAGGGAAACTGCGTGGCCGCCAGGAAGTTGAAGTGCCGGCTGAAGAGGATGAACGTGGTGATGTTCCAGCACATGAAGAAAACGCCCACCGAGGCCCCCACGAGCAGGGTGCTGAGTGCATTGACGTTGCCCAGGTATTCGGGCGCCAGGAAGAGGGCTTCGGCGCCGAAGGTTTTCATGAAGGCCCCGTCCACCGTCGCAAAGAGCAGCAGCCAGAAGAGCAGCAGGATCTGGTACTTGCGGAAGTGAAGAAATAGTAGTTGTACGGGTAACGAATAGAATATGCCTCTCAGGTACGTCATGGCCGGGCGGGTGCTTGTTCCGCTGTAAGTTACTGTAAATCCGGGGCCAGGGAGAAAGGATACCGTCATTGCGAGGAAGCCCGCGTGGAGCGCGGGCCGACGAAGCAATCCGTTCATTGTTAGGTGCCTGTGCCGGGCTTACGCCACGAAGGCAGCAGATTGCTTCGCGCACGTGCCCTTCAGGCCCTTGCCCTCGCAATGACGGAGCCGGTGGAGTATCAGAACACCGCTGGCCGCTTCACGCGCAGCAGGAACGCATTCGCCACCAGCGACAGCAGGAGGAAGAGGGCCGTTAGCTGGTGCAGCTGGGCCATCCATTCAAACTCGTTCCAGCGCGTGACGCGGATATGCGTGGAGGTCAGCACCGTAGCGATGCCCAGCGCCACCTGCAGCAGCACGAAGAGTGCCGGCAGCCAGCGTGCCCGCCCGAAAGCGGCGGTGGCGCGGTAGCGGAAGGCCTTGAAGGTCCACAGCAGGATGAGGATCGTGAGCAGGTAGGCCAGGTTGCGGTGCACGAAATGAATGGTGATCGGGTCTTCGATGAGGCTCACGGCACCGTTCGGGAAGAGGCGGGGCATAAAGGTTCCGTTGATATCGGGCCAGGTGGGCGCGGCGGGGGCGGCGCGGTGGCCGGCCATCAGGGCCCCGAAACCAAGCTGCACGGCGAGCAGGCCCACGAGGGCCCAGGCACCGGCGCGGAGACGTGGCGCTGTAACCTTGTCGTTGGGGCGCGTCAGGAGCTGCAGGGCAAACCAGAACGTATAGCAAAGAAGCCCGAGGGCGAAGAGGAAATGCAGGGCAAGGCGCGTGGGCTTTACATAAACGGCATCGCCCTCGAGACCCGAGGCCACCATGATCCAGCCTACGAGTCCCTGCAGCGCGCCGAGCACAAAGAGCACCAGCAGCGGCTTGATCATATCCTGGCGGAAGCGGCGCTGGATGAGGAAGATGACGAAAGGCACCGCGAACACGACCCCGATCAGGCGGCCCCAGAAGCGGTGAAACCATTCCCAGAAAAAGATGAACTTGAAATCCTTCAGCGTAAAATCCGAATTGAGGAGACGGAACTGCGGCGACTGCTGGTATTTATGGAACTCGGCAAGCCACTGCGCGTGGTTGAGCGGCGGCAGCGTGCCCGTCACCACGTTCCACTCGGTGATCGAGAGGCCGGAGCCGGTGAGGCGCGTGATGCCGCCAAGGATAACCTGGACGATGACCATGGCCACGCCGACAAGCAGCCAGATGGCCACCGGGCGCGGCGAGCGGTAATACGGTTTGGAGGATGCCAAAAGGAAACGGTTTGGTAAGCGGGGCAAAAGTACACTGAGAAAGGGGTTCTGAGGGTTTTGGAGGTTTTGGAGGTTTTGGAGGTTTTGGAGGTTTTGAAAGGTCGGGGTCCGCGCGAAGGAACAACGACTTCCCACTTCCCACTTCCGACTTTCCTACTTTTGCAATATGCTCCGCTCCTGCTTTCAAACCAAGCTGCTCGAAGCCGGTCTCGACGAGGCCGGGCGCGGCTGCCTGGCAGGTCCGGTGTACGCGGCGGCCGTGATCCTGCCGAAGCGCTTTCGCCACCCCCTGCTAAACGACTCCAAGCAGCTTACCGAAAAGGAACGCTACGAGCTGCGGCCCGTCATCGAGAAAAAAGCGATCTGCTGGGCCGTCGCCCGCGTGGAGGCCGACGAGATCGACCGGATCAACATCCTTCGAGCCGCCTTCCGCGGCATGCACCTCGCCGTGGAGCAGCTGTCGGTGCAACCGGAGCTCCTGCTCGTCGACGGCAACCGGTTCACGCCCTACCTGTTTATCCCCCATCAATGCATCGTGCAGGGCGACGCGCTCTATGCGTCCATTGCGGCGGCTTCGGTGCTCGCCAAGACCTACCGCGACGACCATATGAAGCGGCTCCACGAAGAATTCCCGCAATATGGCTGGGCCTCGAACAAAGGCTATGCGACCCGCGACCACCAGGAAGCCCTCAACCAGCATGGCCCCTGCATCCAGCACCGCCGCTCCTTCCGCCTCGACTACAGCACAGCGCTGCCCGCCGATGCCGAGCCGCTGATCACGGGCGAGCTCCGTGCCGACGGGCCCGCCATCGCTCCCCTTTTCAGCAGCGATAACGGCTAACCCGCCGGCTCCAGGCAACTTTTTCCATTGTTTTGGTCTTAGTACAAGCCGCCTGCGATGCGGGAGCCTTGCGGCAAACCGACCTGCTGTTGCCGTCGGCGGCAGTTCCTCGGCGCACCATCCTGCAAGGGCAGCAGCTACCGGTAACGGGCAGGCCTGGCGGGGGAAAAATGGGGGATACGCCGCACTTTTTTCAACCCGATGCAGCGTTTGTTGTCGTACCAGCGTCTAATAAACACTTGCTGCATTTTTTTTCAAAAATCTGCTGTAAAGAATGGTTGAAGGTTAAACAGGAAGGCCCCTTTGGGGTCTTTTTGCTTTAAAGGAGGGAAGAACAAATGATTACATGAGTACATGAGGGCTGAGGTGGAGGGACAACCTTCAAAAATCAAGTAATCATGTACTCACGTAATCAAGTAATCCACTATCCTCCCTCCCACCTCCTCCCTCCCTCCTGACCGAAGTCAGGATTTACGCGCCAACGGCCGGGTAGCTTCGCAGCGAAAAACGCGCTTTATGCACCAATCCCGCTACCTGTTTACGGCGTCCTTCCTGCTGCTGGCCGGCTGGAGCCTCTTCTGGTTTTCCGAAAAAATTTCCGAATCCACCCGGCACAACGGGGCCGCTACGGCAACTGCGGCAACTCCCTCGGGCAAGGCCCCGGCGGGACCGACCGCCAACGCGCCGGGCAAGCCGATTTTTGCGCAGAACTGCGCGGTCTGCCATGCCCTCAACAAAGACCTCACCGGCCCAGCCCTCGCCGGCGTCACCGGCCGCGGCCCCTGGAGCGACCGCAAAAAGCTCTATGCCTGGGTGCACAACCCTTCCGCCTTCATGGCCAAAGACCCGTACACAAAGGCCCTGCAGGCCAAGTACGGCGCCGTGATGATGGCCTTCCCCCAGCTAACTGAGAAAGACATCGACCTCGTGGTCGACTATATCGAAACTGCGGGGAAATAACCGGGAACGATTGGAGTTTTAGGTTTTGGGGTTTAGGTTCTACGTTGACGGCTCTTCCAAACCTGAAACGTAAAACACAAAACGTAAAACGTTTTCGCCCCCTTCACTCAGTCCCAGGGACCGGCACCAATGCGCACAACCTCGGGGTCGCCGCTGGAGTAATCGATCACCGTCGACGGTACCATCCCGCCGATCCCGCCGTGGATAACGGCGTCGACCTGCTTGCCGAAGCGCTCGTGGATGATCTCGGGGTCGGTATATTCTTCGGGGAGGTCGCCGGGAAGCGTGGCGCTCAGGATGGGGTTGCCCAGCTCCTGCACGATGCAGCGGGCGATGTTATTGTCAGGGATGCGGATGCCCACGGTGTCGCGCTTTGTCTTGAGGATCTTCGGCACCTCGCGGCTCGCGCCCAGGATAAAGGTATATGGCCCGGGAAGGTGCTGCTTCAGCGAGCGGTACACGGGCGTGTCGAGCTGCCGCGCATACTTGCTGAGGTCGCTGAGGTCGTAGCACACGAACGACAGGTTGGCCTTCAGCGGGTCGACGCCCTTTATCTGGCAGATGCGCTCTACGGCGCGGTGCTGGAAGATGTCGCAGCCAAGCCCGTAGATGGTATCGGTGGGATAAACGATGACACCGCCGTTGCGGAGGATCTCCGCCACCTGCCGGAGAAGACGGGGCTGTGGGTTGTCGGGATGAATGTGGAGCAGCATGATCGTAGAAGCGCAAAAGTTAAGCCTTTTAACAGCCCTTTTGCCGAAAACGAGGTAGCGACGGATGACAACAAATTAATTTCGCGCACAAATCCAGGCTGTATGCATCTCCAACCGGTTCCCGTATACGACGAGCTCGACCCGCAGCGCTTCCGCGCCGACTTCTACGCGCCGGGCAAGCCGGTGGTGCTCCGGAAGCTGGCGCAGCAGTGGCCGGCCTACCACAAATGGAACTGGGATTATTTCAAGCAGCTCGTGGGCGATAAGAAAGTAGGCCTGTACAACAACATCAAGAGCGACGCCTACACACCGATCAACAAAGCCGACGACTACAAAACCTTCGGCGAGTACATCGACAATATCCGCAGCGGCCCGGCAGCGTGGCGGATCTTTCTCTTCAACATTTTCGAGCACGCACCGGGCCTGGTGCAGGACTTTAGCTGGCCCGAGCAGCTGATGAAAGGCTTCGTAAAGAAGTTCCCGATGCTGTTCGTGGGTGGCGCCACGTCCATCACGCACATGCACTTCGACATCGACCTGTCGCATATCCTTCATACCCAGTTCAGCGGCCGCAAGCGCGTGCTGCTCTTTCCCTTCGAGGAGCAACACAAGTTGTACCGCAAGCCCTTCGAAGTGCTGAGCCTCGCCGATTTTTCCAACTATAACACAGAGGGCAGCAAGCTGGACTACAGCCAGTTCCCGGCGCTGAAGGAAGCCAGGGGCTACGAGGTCATCCTGGAGCACGGCGACACGCTCTTTATGCCCGCCGGCTACTGGCACCACATGGAGTACCTCGACAGCGGCTTTGCCATGAGCCTCCGTGCCCTGCAGCCCTCGCTCCTGGGCAAGCTTAAAGGTGCCTGGAATCTTTTCGGAATGCGCTCGATCGATACGCTGATGAAAAAGACCGCGCCGGTATGGTGGTACGAGCGGAAGAAAAAACAGGTGTTCGAGAACGCAGAAAAAGCGTTGAAGTCGGAAGTCGGAAGTCGAACACTTTGAATGCGTCATTGCGAGCGCAACGCAGTGAAGCGAAGCAATCGTTTCATCTATGTGGGAGCTGCCAGCAATATTGGGGCTGCATTACATCGCCCACATAGAGCATCCGATTGCTTCAGGCCTCCGCTACACTCCGGCCTTCGCAATGACGATCTCGATGGAGCGCCATCACCCCTTTACCCGATCTCACTCTCCCCCGGGCTCACCTGGAACTCACTCTGGTCGCCGGGGTTATTGAGCGGTGTCTGGGGCGCGTGCTTTGGCGGCTTTTCCTCGCCCGACCGGGCTTGCTCCAGCAGCCACCAGGTGAGCGCCGCGCCGATGGCGGCACCGGCAGCAAGCAGGATCCAATAGTTTGTTTTCATCTCCACTGAGTTTGTCTTGCTTAAAGTTAGCCTTCCGCGTTGGGCGGGAGACCCTAATTTTATGCGATAATCAGGCCAATGGAAATAAGATCGGTTTGTGTATGCGGTGCCGGCACCATGGGGAGCGGCATTGCGCAGGTGGCGGCTTCGGCCGGCCTTCCGGTGGTACTTTACGAGCTTAACGAAGCCGTGCTGGCCCGCGCCCGCGGCGGCATCGAAAAGAGCCTGCAGACCCTCGTGGAAAAAGGAAAGCTGGCCGCATCGGCGGCCGCGGACACGCTCGCAAGGATCCGGTTTACCCGCGAGCCGGGCGACTGCGTGGCCGACCTGGTTGTCGAGGCCATCATCGAAAAGATGGAGGCCAAAACCGCCCTCTTCACGCAGCTGGCGGCGCTCAACAGCGCCACGACGATCTTTGTCTCCAACACCTCTTCGCTGTCGATCTCCGCGCTGGCCGCGTCGCTGCCGAGCCCGGAGCGCGTGGCCGGACTGCACTTCTTCAACCCCGCCCCGCTGATGAAGCTGGTGGAGGTGGTCAGGGGCGAGCAGACCTCCGACCCGGTCGCGGCCGCGTTGCTCGCGTTTACGAAAGCCGTGGGGAAGGTGCCGGTGCTTTGCAAGGATGCGCCGGGCTTTATCGTCAACCGCGTGGCGCGGCCTTATTATATCGAGTCGCTGCGGCTTGCCGAGGAAGGCCTTCCCTACGAAACGATCGACCGGCTGCTCGAAGCCCAGGGCTTTCGCATGGGGCCCTTCAAGCTGATGGACCTCATCGGCAACGACGTTAACTGGGCCGTATCCTGCTCGGTGTTCGAGCAGCTGGGTGGCCCGGAGCGCCTGAAGCCTTCGCCCTTGCAGCAGGAGCGCGTGGAAAGCGGCAACCTCGGGAGGAAGACCGGGCAGGGGTATTATGACTATCAAGGTTGACAGGTTGCCTTGTTGACAAGTTGATAAAAAGGAGGGTTCTCCCGATCAACTCGTCAACCCATCAACTTATCAACGAATCAACTGAACAACTTGTCAACTAAAACGCTCGTCACCGGCGGCACCGGCTTCCTCGGCGCCTATATCCTTAAGGAACTCGTTCAGCGCGGCGAGCCCGTGCGCGCATTGCGCCGCTCGCCGAAGCTTCCGTTCTTTATCGAACAGGAAATTCTTGATAAAGTGGAATGGGTCGAAGGCGACATCCTCGACGTGATGGCCCTTGCCGACGCCATGCAGGGCGTGGATCGCATTATTCATGCGGCAGCGCTCGTATCCTTTCACAGCGCCGACCGCCGGCGACTGATGCAGGTGAACCGCGACGGCACGGCCAACGTGGTCAACGTTGCGCTCGAGGAAGGTGTACGCCGCATCGCCTACGTATCGTCGGTAGCGGCGCTGGGCCGCACCCGCGCCGGCGGGCTTGTCGATGAAACGAAAAAGTGGTCGGAAACCAAAAGCAACACGCAGTACGCCGTCAGCAAGCATGCAGGCGAGATGGAGGTATGGCGCGGCTTCTCCGAAGGCCTCGACGGCGTGATCGTCAACCCCAGTACCATCCTCGGCTACGGCGACTGGCAGCAAAGCTCCTGCGCCATCTTCCGCAACGCCTGGCGCGGCTTTCCCTGGTATACCGAGGGCATCAATGGCTTCGTGGGCGTGGAGGACGCGGCGCGCGCAACCGTAGATCTACTGCTTAGCGGCATCAGCGAAGAGCGCTTTATCGTCAACGGCGACAACTGGTCCTTTCACCAGCTGCTCAACGCGATGGCCGATGGCTTTGGCAAGCCGCGACCCGCGCGCGAGGCAACGCCGCTGCTCGGCGAAATCGCCTGGCGACTGGAGGCAGTGAAAGCAAAACTCACGGGCAGCAAGGCCCTCCTCACCAGGGAAAGCGCGCGCGTGGCCCATAGCCGTACGTCGTTCGACAACAAAGCGATCCTGGAAGCCTTGCCGGGCTTTGAATTCTCAGCGCTGGAAGATGTCATTGCAAAGGCTTGCGGGCAGTATAAGAAAGCCGTGGAAGCGGGGATCATCCGGCCTTAAGAAAACGAACGCAGATCTCTTATGATTGATTAGATTGACGCGGATTCTTTTTACCAGCGATCGAATCATGACTAATCCTAACAGATCCTAAAAAATCTCCGTTCTTTCTCCCAAGGATGCCTCACGGCATGTGCAGCAGAAACGCTCCCTTGATCACCCGTATCTCGAAATGCTCCGCCGTCTCGCTCGGGTCGCCGTCGATATGCAGCGGTGCACCGGCAGGGTTGTAGATGTCGATGCTGTCGGTTTGAAAGTAAATGATCCCGGCTTTGTCGTTGGCCACTTCGTTCTGCACCTCGTTGTACCCCGCGATCTGACGCGCCGTTTGCAGCAGCAGTCCCAGCTTCGTCTGGCGCGTGGCCACCACGATGTCGAGGAGGCCGTCGCTGAGCGAAGCCTTCGGGGCGATGGTGACGTTGTTGCCAAACTGGTTGCTGTTGGCGATGGAAATGAAGAAAGCCTGCGTGTCGAGCTCGCGGTCGCCGGAAGTAAGCAGGAAGGGATAAGCCTTTGCGCTGAAGAAATTCGATACGGTCTTTTTGATATAGGTTTTGAGCCCGCGGTTGGGGTCGGCGGCAAAGTCGTGCGCCACCTGTGCGTCGAAGCCGAGGCCACAGAGCATACACGCAAAGTTCCCGTTGATCGTAAAGGCATCCACCGGATGGGGCGTGCCGCTGATCACGGTTTCGAGGGCCAGCGCGTGCTTCGCCGAGATCCCGGCGCTGAAGGCAAGCCCGTTGCCCGAGCCGCAGGGCAGGATCCCGAAGGGAAGTCCGTGCTTGCGCAGGCTGTTCACCGCCGCGTTGATGGTGCCATCACCTCCGGCAATGACGATGTCGGTCACCGCTTCGTTCTCAAAGACCGGGTCGAGGTAGCTGTAGTCGCCATCGGCCACCGAGGGGTATTGCGAGAAGCGAAAGCCCTCGGCCTTGCAGCGCGCTTCGACCATGGCGGGCAGGGCCGCCTTGCCTTTGGCGCCGGAAATAGGATTGATCAGGAGGAGCAGGTGCCGCATGCGGCAAAATTGAGAGAACGAACGCAGATTTAGTATGATTATTAAGATTTACGCAGATATCTTACTAATCATAACAATCATAAGGAGCTGCGTTCTTTCTCTTGCTGGAGGCCGACTTACATCAGGCGGATCGTGACGAGGTGCACCCGGCGCACACGCACCGTTGCGGCCACGTTGGGATCGGAGGGGATCGCTATGGTGTAGATCTTGAGCTCGGTTTGTCCCTTGGCGAGCCGGGCGAGGGCGCTGCTGCTGAGCAGGAACGTGCTGCCGTCCTTCTTATAAAGCTCGGCGTCGTTGGCACCAACGATGCTGAGGCTGCGCTTCCAGCCCTTTTCGGTACCGAAATAAGCCAGCGACAGGCTGTTTTTCTTCCGGAACTCGGAGCGGCGGAGGCTGACGACATTGGCGGTCTCGTCTTCCTGGGTCGCCCGGAGAAGGGTCTTTTTACCCCAGAGCAGTCGCCAGGAAGCTTCGCCGGAAGCCCGGCCCCCAAACTTCTGGGCGGATACGACGGTCACAGCGGCTAAAAACGAGAGGAGGAGTAAAAAGCGTTTCATACGTTTTCAATTTGATTCAATATTAAGAAGGAAATGCCGGCCTGGGGGTTTACCGGCCCGCAGGCTTTAACAGTCTGCTGGCGAAACGGCATCACCGGCAAAGCCCGGCCATACAACGAAAAGTTTTTGTAAAGTCCGCCACGGCCCGGGATACCCCATCCCAAAGGCGTACCTTTGCGCCTCCGAAGGCTTCGGCTGCGCTCAGCCTGACAAAAGGCCCGTCGGACAAAGCAGGAATTAATGGAGAAAATTCCATTGTCCTGCTGAGTGGAGCGCAGCGAAATCGAAGCACTAATTTACTTATGGACATCAGAAATATAGCCATCATTGCCCACGTCGACCACGGTAAAACGACCCTGGTGGACAAGATCCTGCACGCCACCTCCGTGTTTCGTGAGAACCAGGAGACCGGCGAGCTGATCATGGACAACAATGACCTGGAACGCGAGCGCGGCATCACGATCTTCTCGAAAAACGCGGCCGTAAACTACAAAGGCGTTAAGATCAATGTTATCGACACCCCTGGCCACGCCGACTTCGGCGGCGAGGTGGAGCGCGTGCTCAAAATGGCCGACGGTGTTTGCCTGCTCGTGGATGCCTTCGAAGGCCCCATGCCGCAAACCCGCTTCGTGCTCGGCAAAGCCCTTGCCCTCGGCCTGAAGCCCATCGTGATCATCAACAAAGTAGATAAGCCCAACTGCCGCCCCGACGAGGTGCACGACGCCGTGTTCGAGCTTTTCTTTAACCTCGACGCTACCGAAGAGCAGCTCAACTTCCCCACCTACTACGGTTCGGGCAAGAACGGCTGGTTCAACGATTCGCTCCAGGAGATCGAAGGTATCGAGCCCCTGCTCGACGGTATCCTGAAGCATGTGCCGCCCCCGAACGCATCGCGCGAAGGCTCGCTGCAGATGCAGGTAACCTCCCTCGACTACTCTTCCTTCCTCGGTCGTATCGCCATCGGCCGCGTGGCCCGCGGTGTGATCAAGGAAAACATGCCCATCTCCCTCATGCAGGCCGACGGCTCTGTAAAGAAGCAGCGCGTGCGCGAACTGTACGTGTTCGAAGGCATGGGTAAGAAAAAAGTTGCCGAAGTCGTTGCCGGTGACCTCTGCGCCATCGTAGGCCTTGAAGGCTTCAACATCGGCGACACGGTTGCCGATTTCGATGAGCCGGAAGCACTGCCCGTTATTTCGATCGACGAGCCGACGATGAACATGATGTTCTCGATCAACAACTCGCCCTTCTTCGGCAAGGACGGTAAGTTCGTGACCTCGCGTCACCTCCGCGACCGCCTCATGAAAGAGACCGAGAAGAACCTCGCTCTCCGCGTGAAAGACACCGACTCCGCCGACTCCTTCCTGGTGTACGGCCGCGGTATCCTCCACCTCGGTATCCTCATCGAAACGATGCGCCGCGAAGGCTACGAGCTCACCATCGGCCAGCCGCAGGTGCTCGTGAAAGAGATCAACGGCACCAAGTGCGAGCCGTTCGAGACCCTCGTGGTCGACGTGCCGCAGGAATACGCCTCCAAGGTGATCGACCTCGTAACCCGCCGCAAGGGTGAGATGCTGATCATGGAAACGAAAGGCGAGATGCAGCACCTTGAATTTGACATTCCCTCGCGCGGCCTCATCGGCCTGCGTACGAATATGCTCACCAACACCGCCGGTGAAGCCGTGATGAACCACCGCTTCTCCGAATACAAGCCCTGGAAAGGACCGATCCCCGGCCGCAACAACGGTGTGCTCATCGCCAAAGACAACGGCAGCACCACGGGTTACTCGCTCGACAAGCTCCAGGATCGCGGCTACTTCTTTGTCGATCCGGGTGAAGAGGTGTACCGCGGCATGGTCATCGGCGAAAGCAACAAGCCCGGCGATATCGTGGTGAATGCCAATGAAGGCAAGAAACTCACCAACCACCGCGCCTCCGGCTCGGATGCGGCCACCAACATCCAGCCCAAGCGCGAGATGACCCTCGAGGAGTGCATGGAATACATCCAGCAGGACGAGTGCATCGAGGTGACGCCGAACTTCATCCGCATGCGGAAAGTGATCCTCGACGAGGATGAGCGCAAGAAGCAATCGAAGCGCATGAGCGCAGAAGCGGTGTAGAACAGCAGAACAAGGAACAAGGAATTTTCAATAGCGAAGGGAAGTCAGAAATGGCTTCCCTTTTTTCATTCCCATTCTCCCCTTCTTTCATCATTCCCTGTTCCTTGTTCCCTGTTCCTTGTTCCTTGTTCCTTGTTCGATATTCCTCTGGCCCCTTCTTTGCACAGGTGCCGCTATGAAGCCCCTCATTTTCCTGCTGGCCGTACTCGCCTCCTGCAACGACCTTTCGCTACCCGGCAGCGAGCCGCCGAAAAAAGACGCCACTACCTACTCGTTTGCCTGCCTCGATTCCTCCGTGGCCAACGACCCCACGGAGCAGCGCGTGGAAAAGGTAACGGGCATTATCCGCGACCTGGCCGTGTCGAAACGCGACATTACCGACTCTGTGCAGACGGCCTGGGGCGCGGCTTTCCACAAGGATCTCCTCGAAACCGGCGAATCGAAGCTTGTGACGGACAAGGCCATCCAGGCCAAGCTTGACAAGGTGCTGCAGGACCTGCTGGCGCAACGCTCGCAGCCGTCGGCGATCCGCTATTACATTTATACGCTTGACGACACGACCCTCAACGCCTTCACCTTTGGCGGCCGCATTTATGTAACAAAAGCCATGTGGGAGCGCTGCAAAAACGACGACGCGCTGCTCTACGCCATCGTGGGCCACGAGATCGGCCACTCCGAAGCCGGCCACATCAAGCAAAGCATTCAGGACATGGAGCTGGCCGACAAATATTTCGGCGACGGCGGGAGCACCTACCTCCAGCTTAAGAGCATCCTCACCGCCTCCTTCAATCAGAAAAACGAGCTCGAGGCCGACTACTACGGCATCAACCTCACCAACAAGCTCGGCTTCGACCTCTGCACCGTGGTGAACTTCTGGCGCGAGATGGCCGGTAAGGAAAACGAATACAGCCGTGTCGAAGATTTCCTGCGCACGCACCCCTTCTCGCAGGCGCGGGCGCAGTGCCTGTCGGATCACATCAGGCAGAACTTCGGGAAGGATTGCGGCGTGACACAAGCGAAAGAACGCTGATCCACCTGCGGTGGATACGCGGATCATTAAGGTTTGCTATGACGTTGCTTGCGCCTGCCAGGGAAAATCTTCGCGCAAATCCTAAAAATCATAACAAATCTGCGTTCTTTCGCTCCACCGCTTGCGGCGCCGGGCATCATCTCCTACCTTTGTAGCCTGATGAAAAAAGGCCTCTTTGTACTGCTCTTCTCCACATCCCTCCTCGCCGCGGAGGCGCAGTGCTCCATTTGCACGAAGACCGCGCAGCAACTGGGCGAGAAGCCGGCCAAGGGCCTCAACACCGGTATCATCTACCTGATGGTAACGCCCCTGAGCATCATCGGCTTCCTTGGCTACCGCTGGTGGCGCCGCAATGAGGGCGAATAGCTTATTTTGCGCCCATGCTAGGCGTTTCGGTCGTCATTCCCAACTACAACGGCACGGCTCTCTTCCCGCATACACTGCCCACAGTGTACGCCGCCCTGCGCGAACTCGCGCTGCCCTGGGAGCTCATCGTGGTCGACGACGCCTCCACCGACGCCTCGGTATCCTGGCTCCGGTCGAATTACCCCGACATCATCCTGCTGCAAAACAGCGTCAACAGCGGCTTCTCGGTCACCGTCAACCACGGCGTGCGCGCGGCCCGCTTCGACCTCGTGCTGCTCCTCAACAGCGATGTGCAGCTGACGCCCGGCTACTTTGCACCGCTGCTCCCCTACTTCGACCGCCCCGACACCTTTGGCGTGATGGGCCGCATCGTGGGCTGGAACGACGATATCGTGCAGGAAGGCGCCAAGTACCCGTTCTTCCACGGCGTCAAGATCAAAACATCGGGCAACTACCTTGTGGAACCTGAGGAGGACATGCGCGGCGGCCTCCTGTCGATGTACCTCTCGGGCGCCAATGCACTCGTGCGCCGGCAGGTGTTTCTCGACATCGGCTGTCTCAACGAGCTGTTCTCGCCTTTTTACGTGGAAGATTACGAATTGTCGCTGCGGGCCTGGCGGCTCGGCTATACCTGCTGGTACGAGCATTTCGCGGTTTGCCGCCACAAAACGTCCACCACGATCCGCACCCCGGAGCGCAAGCGCGAGGTGGCCATCGTATACAACCGCAACAAGATGCTGCTCCACGCCCTGCACCTCCCGCGGGCGCAGCGCTACCTGTATTTCCTGCAACTCATCCCCGAAACGCTGCTCCGCCTCGTAACGGGGCAAACGGCTTTTGTGCTGGCGCTCGGGCAGTTCATGGACCGCTACAAGGAGCTGCGCGCCGCACGGGCAAAGTTTTTGCACCACGCCGGGAGCAGGCCACCACTTTCGGTGCGCGCGGTCGCCGATCGCATCCTGCAATCCATGAAACATAAAAAAATCATTCAATTCTGATGGCACAATACGATTATGTGATTGTCGGCGCAGGCCTCTTCGGCGCCACCTTTGCGCACCAGGCCCGTCTTGCCGGCAAGCGCTGCCTCGTGATCGACAAGCGCGCGCACAAAGGCGGCAACATTTACTGCAAGGACGTGGAAGGCATCAACGTGCATTACTACGGCGCGCACATCTTCCACACCAACGACAAGCCGATCTGGGACTTCGTGAACTCCTTTGTCGAATTCAACCGCTACACCAACTCGCCCGTTGCCAACTACGAAGGGAAACTCTACAACCTGCCCTTCAACATGAATACCTTTTACCAGTTGTGGGGCGTCATCACCCCGGAAGAGGCGCAGGCGAAGATCCAGGAGCAGATCGGATCGCTGGGGATCAGCAACCCGCAGAACCTCGAAGAGCAGGCGCTCATGCTGGTAGGCAAAGACATCTACGAAAAACTGATCAAGGGTTACACCGAAAAGCAATGGGGCCGCAGCGCCACCGAGCTGCCGGCCTTTATCATCAAGCGCCTCCCGGTACGCTTTACGTTCGACAATAATTATTTCAACGACAAGTACCAGGGCATTCCAATCGGCGGCTACAACAAGCTCGCCGACGGCCTCCTCGAAGGGATCGATGTGAAGCTCGATACCGATTACTTCGCCGACCGCGCCTACTTCAACTCGCTTGCCGACAAGGTGGTATACACGGGTCCGCTCGACGAGTTTTACGACTTCCGCTTCGGAGAGCTCGAATACCGCAGCCTTCGCTTCGAGCACCAGACGCTCGAGAAAGCAAACTTCCAGGGCAACGCGGTAATCAACTATACTGAGCGCGATATTCCCTACACCCGCATCATCGAGCACAAGCACTTCGAGTTCGGCACGCAGGATCATACGGTCATCACCTACGAGTATCCCGCCACCTGGCAGCGCGGCATGGAGCCGTACTACCCGATGAACGACGACAAGAACACGAAGCGCTACAAGCAGTACTCGGAGCTGGCCGACCTCGAACAGAATATTATCTTTGGCGGCCGCCTTGCTGAATACCGGTACTACGACATGCACCAGGTGATCGGCTCGGCGCTGGTGAAAGCCAAAAAAGAGCTCGCCGTCGCCCTTTCATGAACGTCATCGCCTTCGTTGTAACCTACAATCGCCTCCCGCTGCTGAAAGAATGCATCGCCGGACTGCTCGCGCAGACGCGGTGCCCCGATGCCATTCTCGTGATCAACAACGCCTCCACCGACGGCACGGCCGAATGGCTGGCCACGCAACCCGTGGACGTCATCACGCAGCCCAACCGCGGCGGCTCGTGGGGCTTTTATACCGGCATCCGCGAAGCCTATGCCCGCGGCGCCGACTGGACCTGGCTGATGGACGACGACACGATCCCGACAGCAACGGCGCTGGAAGAATTACTCCGCGTGGCGGAAGCCGTGCCCGGCGCAGGCTTCTGCTCGAGCAAGGCCGAGTGGACCGACGGCACACCGCACGTGATGAACCTCCCCGACCTGCGCGTGTATGCGCTTGGAACGCCGTTCAACCGCTACGATGCCACCGGCGCGCTGACCGTGCTTTCGAGCACGTTCGTATCGCTGCTGCTCAACCGCCGCGCGGTTGAGAAGGAAGGATTGCCGCTGAAGGAATTTTTCATCTGGACCGACGACCATGAGTATACCGATCGCATTGCGCGCGGCGGCATGCCCGGACTTTATGTAGCGCGGAGCGTCGTGCTGCACAAGACGCCGCTCAACCACGGCTCCAACATCTTCGAAGACGAGCCCCGCGATCTTTGGAAATACCGGCACGGGCTCCGCAACGAGCTGTATTTTATCCGCACGCGGCAGGGCGCCGGCAAATACCGCAAGGTGCTGCTGAAGCGGCTCTTCGTATTCCCCATCCGCATCCTGCGCAAGCGAAAGGCCCATCGCTGGGCCTTTATCAAGGTTGTGTGGCAAACGGCGATTGCGTCTCTTTCGTTCCGCCCGGTTGCCGACCGCGTATAATTCCAGGCTGCTTACTGACCGTCGACAAAGCGGCGGAGGCGGCGCTTCTCGCGCCATTTCTTCATGAACGACAGCTTTGCCAGCTTTTTGAAAATGTAATTGACCCGCGGACGTATGTCGCCGAGGCTTTCCTCGAGCAGCGGCAGTATGTCTTCAAACGCCAGGGACTTGATGTCCTCGAAGGAAGGCGCGCCGAAGAACGCCGCCAGCGCGGATTTCACGCCCGGGAGCATTTCGGCGTTGGCCTGGCGCTGCGTGCGGTAAAAGAGATGGATCATCGGCTCGTCGAGGAGGGCCCATTTGCTGTGGCGCCCGTCCTTGCAGTAGTAATGCAGCATCTTCTCGTCGAAGTCGGTGGCGAAGGTGTTCACATCCATCGAAAGCCAGAACGACTTTTCGAAAAAGATGCATCCGATCGAGTAGTGAATGTCGGCGGGAATCTGCTTGCGGCCGCCGCCCTGCGTTCCGGCAACAAATTGAGCCGGCTGCAGCGTGGTCCACTGGTGGATCCACCAGGCGAGGTAGGGATAGGTCCACACCGAGCCGCCCACACCGGTGTCGATGGCGCCGGGAGCGATGCGACGCTCGGCGGAGTCGCCGGCGACGTGCACGTAATCGAACTGGCGCTTGTATTCTTCCTCCCTGCCAAAGATCGTGACGAGCTCCGCAAAGCCCCAGCTGTTGTTGTTGATCAGGCCGGTCACGAAGCCCACCGGTCCCTGTGCGGACAGCTCGCCGTAGGCGGCATCGAGACGGTCGACCCAGCCGCGGCGCAGCGGGATAAGGTCGTCGTCGATCTTGCAGATGTATTGCACGTTCTTCAGCGGCTCGTAGTGGGCAAAGGCTTCGGTGAGCGCCTGGTAGGCGCTGAGCCCCGACCTGAGCGGGCGGACTACGTAGCGGTTGGGAGCCTCAAGCGCCCATTCGCGGGCCACGCGCTCCGTCTTCTCGCCGGCGATATGCCCGCGCCTGCCGTTGACCACCACCACGATCTTCTCGGCGGGGTCGACGGTATGGGGCAGCGACTGCAGCGTGATGGCGAGGGATTCGTAATCGTAGGCGGCCAGCAGCACGAGGGCCCGGTTCTGAATGCTCATAGTAGGAGAATGAGGCGCAAAGAAAGGGAAAACAGCTCCCAAAAGCCTCCTAAAAACGGTCAATGGGCCGCTATTGCCGCCGCTTTCGGACCGGTATCGTACCTTGCCGCCGCATGAAGGTCATCGCTATCGTCGTCACCTATAATCGCCTCGCCCTGCTCAAGGAATGCATCGCGGCCCTGCTCGTTCAAACACGGCGGCCCGATGCCATACTCGTGGTCGACAACGCCTCCACCGACGGCACGGGCGACTGGCTCGCCACCCAACCCGTGGAAACCATCACGCAGCCCAACCGCGGCGGATCCTGGGGATTCTATACCGGCGTCAAAAGCGCCTACGCCGCGGGCGCCGACTGGACCTGGCTGATGGACGACGACACGATCCCGACAGCGGGCGCCCTCGAAGCACTGCTGGCTGCCAGTAGTTCTACGGATCGGATCGGCTTTCTCGGCAGCAAGGCCACCTGGACCGATGGCACGCCGCACCTGATGAATCTGCCCGACATCAAGACCTACACGCACGGCAAGCCGTTCAATTTGTACGACGCGCATGGCTTCTTCCTGGTGAATGCCTCGAGCTTTGTATCACTGCTCCTCAGCCGCGCGGCTGTGCAGGAAGTGGGTCTGCCGATCAAGGAATATTTTATCTGGAACGACGACGCCGAGTACACCGAGCGGATCACGCGTGCCGGCTTTATCGGCGGCTACCTGCCTGCGAGCGTCGTGTTGCACAAAACACCCACGAATCACTTCTCCGACATTTTCCTTGACGATGTGAAGGGCCTCTGGAAGTACCGCTACGGCATCCGCAACGAGCTGCACACCTACCGCATGCGGAAGGGCAAGTTCTGGGGCCGGTTTTTCAAGCGTGTATTCGTGATCCCTTTCCGCATCCTGCGCAAGCGAAAGGATCACCAATGGGCCTTTATCAAAACGAACTGGCAGGCCTCCTTCAGCGCCATCAACTTCAACCCTACTATCGAGAAAGTATCATGAGGCCCCTCCGCATATCGATCGTGCTTCCCTTCCCGATGACGAAGCCCGTCGGCGGCGCCAAGATCATGTACGAGTACGCCAACCGCCTCCAGGCGCGCGGGCACCAGGTGCAGGTTTTTCACTCGATACGCCGGCCGTTTAAAAAAATGAAGTCGCCGCTGTGGTGGAAGCAGCTCGTGTACGCCGTCCGCGGCGCAAAGCGACCAAAGTGGTTCCCGCTTAACAGCGGCATTCCTTCGGTGATTGTTCCCGAGATCAGCGACCGCTACCTCCCCGATGCCGACGTGGTATTGTCTACCTGGTGGCAGATGGCCTATGCCCTCAGCGCGCTGTCGCCCGCGAAGGGCGAGCCCTTCCAGCTGGTACAGGACTACGAAACCTGGGCCGGACAGGTGGATAAGGTGCACGAGTCGTACCGCCTCCGCACGCGCCCGCTCGTGATTGCCCGCTACCTGCAGGACCTGCTGCGCAGCGAGGCCGGTGTAGAGGCCGTGCACATACCCAATGCCATCGACAGCGGTCGCTTCCGTGTACAAACGCCGCCCGCCGCGCGTCCCGCCGCCTCGGTGATCATGCTCTATTCGAAAGAGCCGCGCAAGGGTACGTCCTTTGGCCTCGAAGCGCTTGAGGCGCTGCAGCGGCAGCTTCCCGCATTACAGGTAACGCTGTTTGGCGTTTTCGATGCGCCTCCGGCCCTGCCGTCCTGGATCACGTACCACAAGCAACCCGGCAACCTCGTGGAGCTGTATAACCGCAATGCCGTTTTCTTCAGCCCCAGCCTCGGTGAAGGCTGGGCCCTGCCGCCCGCCGAGGCAATGGCCTGCGGCTGCGCCGTGGTGTGCACCGGCATCGGCGGCCACGCCGACTACGCGATCGATGGCGAAACGGCGCTGCTTGTTCCACCTAAAGACGTAGCGGCAATGACGGCTGCCTTGCATACCGTCATCAGCAACGAGGAGCTCCGCGCCCGCCTGTCGGCTAACGGCGAGCGATTGATCACAACCGGATTCAGCTGGGATGCTTCCGTAGCAAAGATGGAACAGTGTTTCTACGGTGCTGTGGAGACGGGGGCTAAAAGCCTCCCGTAATAAACCGTGCGCCCCTACAGGGCGCGCCTTCCGCTGCCGTCGATATCCCCCGGGTCTGCGACCCGGGGCTACAGACATTGCGCCCTTACCTCGTCCGCCTGAGCACGTAACTCCCTGCTCGCTGCCGTTTCCGCGGCAGCGGAAAGATAACCCTGTGCTCTCTGCGAGAAACGGGATGCCGCACTCAACGACTACAGCCAGCGCGTAACATCCGGAAGCGGTGAAATAGCCCTAAAGCCCGAGGTACTTGTCCACCAGCTGGTAGATCGTCTGCTTCCCGCCGGCAGCCCGGATGTCCGCACGCAGCCCTTCCTTGCTCACGTCTTTCATCCGCTCCGCCTGGATCAGCTGCCAGGCTTTCTCGGCGAGTAGCCATTCTTTTCGTGCGGAGGCATGTGGCTGTTGCAGGTCGTTCCCGATGGCCGCGGCGAGCTCGGCGATCCCTTTGCCCTCCTGTGCCACTGTAGCGAGAATCGGGATCTCGTGGCTCCGGTGCGAGAAGGCGGGCGCGAGCATCTGGCGCAGGTTCTTCAAAAAGGCCGCCGCATCGGGGCGATCGGCTTTGTTGACCGCGAAGATGTCGGCGATCTCCATCAGGCCGGCCTTCATGGTCTGCACCTCGTCGCCGGCTTCGGGCACCAGTACCACCACGGTTGTATCGGCAAGACCAGCGATCTCGATCTCGCTTTGGCCCACGCCCACGGTTTCCACCAGCACGTAGTTGAAGCCCGCAGCCCGCAGCACGTCGGTGAGCTCGAGGATGCGCGGGTGAAGCCCGCCCATCGATCCGCGCGTGGCGAGCGACCGTATAAATACGGAGGGATGCGTGTACCAGCGGCTCATGCGAATGCGGTCGCCCAGTACGGCGCCGAGGTTAAAGGGCGAGGAAGGATCCACGCAGAGCACCGCGACCTTTTTTCCCCGCTCCACGAGCGCGCCGATAAGACCGTCGGTAAGCGTGCTCTTGCCCGCACCCGGCGGACCCGTGATGCCCACTACGTGCGCGCCCTCGGGCCACTCGAGCGCCGCCAGCAGCTGCCGGTAGCCGGGAAGGCCGTTCTCCACAAAGGAAAGCAGCCGCGCCAGGGCGCGGGTATCTCCGGTTCGGAACGCAGCGTACAGGGGTTGCCAGTCGGGTTGCATCGGGGCAAAAGTAAGGGGCATTCTCAGGAGAGAAAGAACGCAGATCTTTATGATAGTTAAGATTAACGCAGATAAACGTTTTTGAAAATCATGATCAATCATAACAATCTGCGTATCCGCCAAAGGCGGATCTGCGTTCTTTCTCTCCGTCGCTTGCGACGCTTTTTGGTTAGCTTTGAACGCTATGCTGCTCCCGCCGAAGTACCGGCAGCCCGTGCTGCTGGGGCTTTTACTGCTTTCTGTGCTAAGCCTGTTCGTGTCGCGCGCGGGACTTTCCATTTCCCTCATCGCCTTCGTGGCCATCACAACGATTCACCGGGGGATTGGCGCCCAGTTGCAGCGGCTTGTGCGAACGCCGGTGCTGCTCGCAATGAGCGTGCTCTTCCTGGTCCCGCTCCTGTCGGGGCTTTGGAGCACCGACGTGGACAAGTGGACGACCATCGTGCGGATCAAACTGCCGCTGCTCTTCTTCCCGATTGCCTTCGCGGGCGCGTGGCAGCTGTCGCCGCGGCAATGGCGGATCCTGGCCTGGTTCTTCCTCGCCTGCGTGGCGGCCGGCGTCGCTGCCAGCCTGTGGGGCTACCTGCGGGATTTCGAATCGGCCAACAACGGTTTCCGTTACAGCCGCACCTTCGGCACACCGCTCGATAACGATCATGTCCGCTTCAGCTGGCTCGTGAGCGCGGCCGTGCTGCTGCTCTTCGTGCTGGGCCAGGGCGCACGCAAAAAGGCGCAGTGGCTGCTGGCGGCGCTGTTCGTGTACTTCACGATCTACCTGCACGTATTGGCCGCACGCACCGGCCTCGGCGCCTACTACATCATCCTGCTCGCGCTTGCCTTACGCTACGTGTGGCGGCGGCGAAGCCTCCTGCTCGGTATTGTGTTCGTCGCAACGTTGGCGGCGCTTCCCTTGATCGCGCTGCAGGTGCTCCCGAGCTTTCGCAACCGCGTGCAGTACATTGGCTGGGACCTTGGCTTCGTGCGTGCCGCGCAATACCACCCGGGCGTCAACGACGGCAACCGGTTCCTCAGCATCCGCGCGGGCTGGAAGCTCCTGCTGCAGCACCCCGGCGGCGTTGGCTTCGGCGATATCTTTCCCGTTACGAATGCCTGGTACGACGCCAATGTGCCGGGGATGCTCGAGAGCGATCGCTATTACCCGAGCAGCGAGTGGCTGATCTACGGCCTTGGCGCCGGCTGGATCGGGGTCATCCTGTTCACCGCCTGCCTGCTGGCGCCGCTGTGGACGAGGGCCGGGCGCTGGCGCTTTCACTGGCTCCTGCTGAATATCGCCGCGGCATTTAGTTTTTTGTTCGATATTGGCCTCGAAGTGCAGTACGGCGTCTACCTCTATGTATTTCTCGTATTATGGTGGTGGAAGTGGCTCACGCCGGAATCAAGGGACTATGCCGAATAAGTTTTCCATTGTTATCATTTGCAAAAACGCCGTCGAAGGGATCGACCGCACGCTCAATTCGGTGCGCGGCCTTACCGACGACATCGTGGTATACGACAGCGGCTCCACCGACGGCACCGTGGCCTTTGTGACCGGCATGGGCGTGCCCGTGCACGAGGGCCCCTGGCTCGGCTTTGGCCCCACGCGCCGCGCGGCCACGCGCCTCGCCCGCTACGATTGGGTGCTTTGCCTCGACACCGACGAGTGGCTGGGTACGCAGCTTGTAGAAATACTGATGGCGCTGGAGCCCGAGCCCGGCACGGCCTACCGCCTCCGCCTGCGCAACCACCTCGGCAAGCGCGTTATCCGCTGGGGCGGCTGGGGCAAGGATTTCCGCATCCGTCTCTTTCACCGCGACGAATGCAACTGGAACGATGCGCTTATCCACGAAAAGGTAGTACCCAACGGGCCGCTCCTGATTGAAACACTGCGGGGCTCCATCATCCACCGCACCGCGCGCTCGCTCAAGGACTACCGCCGCAAGCTCGACGCCTATGCACGGCTCACGGCCGAAAGCTACCGGGCGCAGGGCCGTACGGCCACGCTTCCGAAAAGACTGCTGTCGCCCCTGGCCACGTTCTTTAAGGATTATGTACTAAAGCTCGGCTTCCTCGAAGGGAAAGTAGGCTTCCAGCTCGCCTGGGCAGCGGCTGGGTATACGCGGAAAAAATACAAGCTGTTACGGCGAAACCCGTAGAAATACCGTTCTATCTCTACGGCCACGCGCGTATCGGCGGCGCGCTCCTAAGCTTTCAAACAAATGACGAAAAGCCCGGGTCCCACTTCGTGGGCTGGAATTCCTGCACGTGGTACTCCGCTATGCTGTTCACGTAAAACGGGTCTTCGGAAATGAGGCGCAGCACGCTGTCGTAGTCGCCGCGGGCCAGGATGATGCCGCCGCTGCGCGGCTCCTTGGGCCCCGAGAAGATAAAAATGCCCGCCGCGTATCCCCGGTCGAGGAAGGCGCGGTGGGCATCGAGGTGCGTGTCGACAACGTCGGGCGACACGCGGTAGGTAAGGTTGATCAGGAACATAGCCGGACTTTGTGCAGCGCCAAAAGTAGCGTGCGGACCAACTTTAGCCGGAACGCCGACCGTTTTTTATTCCGCCTTCTCTTCGCCTTTCTCGCCCAGCTTCACGATGTCGCCGTCGTGAAACAGGATCGCCTTGAGCGTCGTGCGCCATTTATCATTGCGGCGGAGGAGGAATTCGAGGTCCATGCCGAAGTGCTTGAACTCTTCCTGCTGCGCGTTTTGCATGATGGCCTTGGCATCGCCGTCCTTCTCCACCGATATCCGCTGCTCGTACCAGTTGATGGCTTCGGCTTCCTCGATCAGCGAGGTGATCATGCGGGCAAACGTGCGGGTTTCCTGGGAGAGCTCACTGGCGGGCTCGTGGTATTGTTCGGTAGCCATGGGGTCTTTGTTAAGGGTGATTAAGAGCATGAAGATAGGGGGCGACCAACTCAGGGTACCTGCCTGATGCGAAACGCTTTCAGCGCAAGCATCCGAATAATTACCTTAGCGCCGAAACCTACACTGCATGAGAACGACAACTATCCTCCTGCTGGCATTGCTGCCGGCCGCAACCCTCAACGCCCAGCAGGCCAGCGACAGCAGCACGCAGCTGGCCCAGAGCGTTAGCGCCACCTACCGCCCCCTCTACACGCTTCTTCGCGCCGATATCGAGCGCATACCCGCCAGCAATTTTATGGACGTCGTCAACGGCGCCTTTCCCTTCGTGGCCACCGACCGCATCCGCGCGCAGGACTACTCCTTCGTCATCGACGGCGCCATCGGGCTCGACCCGCAATCACTCAACCTGTCACAGATCGCTTCGATCGAATTTTACCCGCAGGGCACAAGCATCATCCGCGGCAGCTCCGTTCAACGGGGCACCTTCGTCATCAAAACCATCACCGGGCAAAAGGCCGGCGACCTGTACGTACACGGAGGCGTTCGGTTTCCGCAGCAGGAATCTATTTATACCGACGATGCCCCGAATCTCGGCGGGCAGCGCGCGCCCTTTGCACACGTTGAAGCCGTGTTGGGAAAACAATTCGGAAAGGCGGCTTTCAGCAGCGCCTTTGCCTACACGCGCTACGGCATACCCACGCTTTCGCAGTGGCGCAGCATTTCCGGCGGCACCCAGATCGATGCTACCGGCAATGGGCGCGAGCGCTACCGCCTCAGCAACTTCGGGCAATGGACACTGGGCCGGGGCTTCCGGCTGCAGGCGGCCGTGCTCGGTACACTGCTTACCGGAACTGACAGCGCCGGGTCTGTGCTCAACGGTACCCACGTAATGGAACGGGAGCAACGGAAGATCATCGGGAGCCTTGGAGTTCAGACCGGCCTCCGCTACGATAGCGGTCGCTTTCACAACAGCTTCCAGGCGTCCTGGAGCGGGCAAACGCGGTCGGACGATAACGCCCATCACGCCATGGCGCCGGGCCTCGACTACTGGATCACCGGCAATGGCCACCAGCACCTGCGCCGCTGGTACCTCTCGAACCGAGCCAGCTACGACGTGCTGCTGCGCCGCAGCTTCCGGCTGGAAGCCGCTCTGCAGACCCAATACAGCGATGGAAGCAACAGTGCCGACATCTACGAGGAAACGCGGCGCAATGGCGAGCTCACCGGCCTGCGAAAAAGCTGGATTAAGACGGAAGATCACTACCTGGAATTAACACCCGCGCTCGTTTTTGACTACAGGAAATTCCTGCAGGCCGAAGTCAGCTATACGTTCGACCAGCGGAAGGGCGACCGCTTCTTCGGCAGTCCCCGCGTGGATACCGGGATGTGGCAGGCCGCCTTCCGCATGGATGCCTTGTCGCTCCTGGGTGGCAAGCACCTGAGCCGCCTCGAGATCGGTACCGATTACCGCGAACGCCGTATCAACACGGCCACAGCAGGCCTCCTCGACGAAGATCCGCAGGCCAATCCGGCCGTCTTCGCTGCCTACGGCGAACAGCCGATGGCGAAAAGCTGGCTGCACTACCTCCACGCCGGCTTTTTCGATGACAGGCTCGGTCTTTCCCTGCAATGGATCCATTCGAAGGAAAGCGTACAGGCCCGGTCGATGACCATGATGGGTATTGTGTCGAGCTGGACGCCGGCGAAGCGCAACAGCGTCGGGCTTTCGCTGCGGGGTGTACCGGTGCAAAACGGCCACGTTACCTGGACGCTGCAAGCCAACCTGTACCGCGACCGGTACCGGATGCTTACCGATGCGCTCAACGGTCCGTTTACGTTGATCACTGAAAACCCCAACGTCGAAATCGACGATCGCGACATCGTACGCGGCGGTCTGCAAACCTGGCTCCGAGCAGGCAACTTTCACCTGCAGGCAACGCTGCTCCAGGTATTCGACGACCGGCGCCAGGACCTGTACGTCCGCAAATACGACTATTTCGACATCACACAGCTTACCAATGCGCTGGCGGGCTATACGATGCACTTTCCGAAGCGCGCGCTGGCCTCCCTGGAAATCAACGGCGTGCTGCAACAATTCCCGGTCAACCGCCGCGCCTACCTTCCCCGCTTCCGGTTCCCGTATTTTGGTGTCGGACTCGTGGCCAAGCTGCGCTGATAAAAGGCGTACGCGCCGCTGTGCCCCTTTTTTCCGGCCGCGATATGCGGGGCATTGGCGGAAGAGCCAAGCCTGCACTCTTTTTGCTATAGCTTGCCGTATGACGAATTTCATCCCGATCTTCCCCCTGAGTATCGTGGTGTACCCCGGCGAGCAGCTCAACCTCCACATCTTCGAGCCGCGCTACAAGCAGCTCATCGCCGAGTGCCAGAGCAGTGGCCGCTTTTTTGGCATACCCACCGTGATCAATAACGAGCTGCAGGACTTCGGCACGCTGGTGCAGATCACCGAAGTGAGCAAGGTGTACGAAGGCGGCGAGCTCGACATCAAGACCCGCGGCGAGAAGGTGTTCCGCATTCTCGAAGTAATTGAGGAGGTGCCCGACAAGCTGTACAGCGGCGCCATCGTTAACTACCCCACGACCTTCGAGGACGCCAAACCGGAGGTGATCCGCCTGCTCGTGGCTGCCGTGCGGGAGCTCCACCGGGCCCTCAAGGTGACCAAAGACTTCAGGAAAGACGACGCGGCGCTCCGCAGCTACGACCTCGCCCACCATGTGGGGCTGTCGCTGGAGGAGGAATACCGCCTCCTCAACTTCCTCGACGAGCGGCAGCGCCTCGAATTCCTCAAGCAGCATGTAAGCAAGGTGCTCCCGCTCCTCTCCGAGATGGAAAAGCTGAAGGAAAAGATCAAGCTGAACGGGCATTTCAAGAACCTGGGCGGCTTCAGCGGCCCGCTGACGCATAAAGGCGGCTCCTAGCCGGCAATTCGGGCGGGCACGGCAATTCCGAAGGCCTTATCTTGCCCCGGTTTGATCCTGCTACTACCATGACTGCGAACGAGAAAGACTTTTCTGAAGTCAGCTTTTGCCTTGATTTCGGCAATACCCGGCTCAAGGTGGCTGTCTTTACCGGCGACCGGCTGCACGAGGTGATCTTCCTGCGTGCCGATGCGGCACAGCACCTCGCTGAGCTCATTGAGCAGTGGCGCCCGCGGAGGAGCATCCTTTCGTCGGTGGTGCACCACGACCCCGCGATCGAGGCGCTGCTCTCGGCCCGCACCTCGTTTCACAAGCTGTCGAACGAATCGAAGCTCGAGTTCACGATCCCGGTAGGCAAGCCCGAGACCGTCGGTGCCGACCGGCTGGCCCTTGCCGCCGCTGCGGTGTATTACTTCCCGCGGCGCAACAACCTGGCTATTACGCTGGGCACCTGCATCACTTACAATTTCATCAACACCGC
Organism: Flaviaestuariibacter terrae; assembly: GCF_054777635.1. Classification (NCBI taxonomy): domain Bacteria; kingdom Pseudomonadati; phylum Bacteroidota; class Chitinophagia; order Chitinophagales; family Chitinophagaceae; genus Flaviaestuariibacter; species Flaviaestuariibacter terrae. The sequence continues at coordinate 1,120,868 of NZ_BAAHAL010000008.1, read as the reverse complement.
GCACCAGCTCATAGGAGGCTCCATCTCCCCGGGTATGGAAATGCGCTTCCGCGCGATGCACGAATACACGGCGAAGCTGCCGCTGGTGCAGGGCGAATGGAACGTGCCCCTAATCGGCTACGATACCGCGAGCAACCTGCAAAGCGGCGTGGTGCTGGGGATGGCCTGCGAGATCGACGGCATCATCGACCGGTACCGCGAGCGCTTCGGGAACTTTAACGCCCTTTTAACCGGGGGTGACGGGGGTGCGGTTGCCCCTCATTTGAAAAACAAGATATTTGCAGACTCCGAACTAATCTTTAAAGGCTTATATGCGATTTCCCGCGTCAACACTGCTTTCTAAACGATCGATGACCCGACTCCTGGGTGTTTCCACCCTGGCGCTTTCCGCTTCCGTTGCCGGGGCACAGGGCAACTCGCCCTACTCGCGTTATGGCCTTGGCGACATCGTCCCGACCACCCATATCATCAACCGGGCAATGGGCGGCATCTCGGCAGGCGACGCCGATTTCACGCACATCAACTTCAACAACCCCGCTTCGTACTCCCGCCTCCTGGGTGTACCGCAGGTGCGCAACGCCAAGCGTCTCAGCTACGGCCGCGTGCTGTTCGACGTTGGTGTCAACATCGACGAGAAAACGCTCCGCGAGCCCGGACGCGCCGACAAGTTCACCTCGTCGGACGTCAACTTCTCCTATATCCAGGTGGGCATTCCCCTGCGCCGCAACTGGGGCCTCGTGTTTGGCATCCGCCCGGTAAACCGCGTGGGCTACCAGATCCAGCGCGGCGAGCTGCTGCCCAGCGGCGACTCGCTCTACACCGAATTCAACGGTAATGGCGGCGCCTACCTGCCCAGCATCGGCACCGGCGTAGCCTTCGGATCGTTCAGCATCGGCGCCAACGTCGGCTACCTCTTTGGCAACCGCGAAAGCAACACCGAGCGTTACTTCAACAACGACAGCGTGGCCTTCTACCAGGCGCTTTACCGCACCAACAGCTCCTTCGGCAAGATCTACTTCAACCTCGGCGCCCAGTACGAGATCCGCCTTAGCAAAGCGAGCGACAGCGCGCGCGTGGCGCGTGGCAAAATGCCGCTCAACCAGTTCCTCCGTCTCGGCGTAAGCGGCAACCTGCGCCAGCCCCTCAACGGCACGCAGACCGTAACCGTCGGCATTTTCACCATCGACCCGGGCACGGCCCTCACCGACACGGTTTACAGCAAATCGAACAGCAAGGGTACGGTCGTGTACCCGGCTTCCTACACCGCAGGCTTCCTCGCCGGTGGCAACACCGCTGCCGGTGGCTACTGGACGGCAGGTGCCGACGCCGTAATCACGCAGTGGAGCCAATACCGCTTCTTCGGTGCCAGCGACGCGGTAAGCAACAGCATGATCATCCGCGCCGGCGGCCAGATCATCCCGCAAACCCGCGGCCTTGGCTTCTTCCAGCGCAATGCCTACCGCGGCGGCTTCGCCGTGGGCAAAGACTATATCAACGCCAGCGGCACCCTGCCCTACTGGCTGGTATCGGCCGGCCTCGGCATCCCGCTGGGCCACCGCAACCCGCAATACCTCAATCAGCAGTCGATGCTCAACCTCGGCTTCGAATACCAGAACCGCGGCAACAACAACAACGCGCTCAAGGAAAACGTCTTCCGGATCTCCATCGGCCTGACGCTTTCGGATAACTGGTTTGTGAAGCGGAAATATGATTAAATGGAAAAGCGCCCTTCGGGGCGCTTTTTATTAGTTTGTAGTTTGTAGTTTTAAGTTTGCAGTTAGGCCTCTTCGTAAAAACGACGCATCCCTGAAAATTCGTTTTTATGCCTACAATTGAAAAACTGGAGGACATTATTGTCTGGCAAAAAGCCCGCTTACTTGCCAAAAAGGTTTATCAGCTTACTTTCGAACCTCCAATCGCCAAGGACTTTCGTCTCAAAGACCAGATGCGCGGGAGTGCAGGTGCCGTAATGGACAACATCGCCGAGGGATTTGGGCGCGGCAGCCAGTTCGAAGCAATCAACTCGTACAGTTATTCAAAAGGCGAAGCGGAAGAACTGAAGTCGCAGCTTTACCGAGCCTATGACGTGGGCTATATCGATCAAACAAAGTTTAATGAGCTTTACGCCGACAGCAATGAAATTATCCGGATGCTCACTTCTTGGATCGACTACCTGAACAACAGCACGATAAAGGGACCAAAATTTAAAGGACGTTAGGAAACTGGCAACCACCTTTCCCCGAACTTTACCTCCGATGAACGACTTGAATTCGCCGGCGTCCCTGGCGGGCGAAGCAACTACAAACCACAAACTACAAACTACAAACTTGCCCCTCCGCCCAATACTCCTCCTGGCACTCTCCGCTTGCCTCTTGGCTTCCTGCGAAAACAGCGAAAGCGAGATCAACCGCTTCAACGGTAAAGTGGAGCAGGTGGAGGAAGCGAAGGGAGTGCGCAGCCTCTTCAGCCAGGGCGGCCGGCTCAAGGCCATCCTGCAGGCGCCGCTGATGCTCCGCCACCTCGGCGACTCCGTCGTTATCGAGTTTCCGAAGACGATGCACGTCGACTTCTACGATTCGCTCAGCAAGATCGAGAGCTTTGTCGATGCCCGCTATGCCCGCTACATCGAGAACCGCGCGCTGGTGCTGCTCCGCGACTCCGTACGCGTCATCAACCGCAACGGCGACACGCTCAAAACCCAGGAGCTCTGGTGGGACCAGAATGCCCGCAAGTTCTACACCGACTCGATGGTCAATATCGTGCAGCGCGACAAGCACATCCGCGGCGGCAAAGGCCTCGAGGCCGCACAGGACATGACTTGGTACCTCATCAAGCAGCCCGTGGGTACGGTGCTCGTGGGGAATAATGTGTTAGGGCAATAACTTTTCCGTTTTAGGTTTTACGTTGTTCGGTTTAAACGTCTACGCCGCCCAGGCGCTAAGCGCTCCGTCTGGCATTTCCCTAATTTGTCCGCGCAAAACGTTGCAACGCAAACGTAGCAACGTAAAACACAAAACATAAAACGCAAAACGTTCATTCATGGAATACCGCAGAATGGGAAGAAGCGGCCTGCAGCTGAGCGCGCTCTCGTACGGCAGCTGGGTTACGTTTCACAAGCAGGTCGATGACCGCCTCGCCGACGAGCTGATGGGTGTAGCCTACGATGCCGGCATCAATTTCTTTGATAACGCCGAAGTGTATGCAGGTGGCGAAAGCGAGCGCCTTATGGGCCGCGTGCTCAAAGGCAAGCGCTGGGACCGCACGTCGTACACCGTTTCTTCCAAGGCCTTCTTCGGCTGGCGCGGCAAGGAAAACAAGCCCAACCAGTCGGGGCTCTCGCGCAAGCACCTCACCGAGGCCTGTCATGAAGCGCTGCAGCGCCTGCAGCTCGATTACCTCGACCTCTACTTCTGCCATCGCCCCGACAAGAACGTTCCGATCGAGGAAGTGGTGCACACGATGAACACGCTCATCCAGCAAGGCAAGATCCTGTACTGGGGCACCTCCGAGTGGAGCGGAGTGGAGATCATGGAAGCCCACCGCGTCGCCGCCGACTACCGCCTTATCGCGCCTTCGGTGGAGCAGCCGCAATACAACCTGCTGGAGCGCGAGAAGATGGAAAAGGAATTCCGCGACATCTTCCGCACCGTAGGCATGGGCAGCACCATCTGGAGCCCGCTGGCCTCGGGCCTGCTTACCGGAAAGTACAACGCCGGCATTCCCGAAGGAAGCCGCCTCGCGCTCGAAGGCTTCGACTGGCTGCGCGACAAGCTGATCGCCGGCGAGAAGCTCAAGCAGGTGGCACGCCTCGGCGACATTGCGCGGGAGCTCGGCGTGAAACAAAGCACGCTCGCCATCGCCTGGACACTGACAAACCCGAACGTGACCACGGCCATCCTCGGCGCCACGCGCCGCGAGCAGCTCGACGAAAACCTGAAAGCCCTCGAAGTGCTGCCGCTGCTGACACCGGAGATCTTGCAACGCATCGATGAAACGATGGGCACCGCGCCGAAGCTCCCGGATTTTTAAGTCCTCAACTGAAACGTCATTGCGAGGCGCCGGTGCCGCCGGCACTGGCAACGAAGCAAACGGATGATCTATGTGGGCACTGCCTTACGCCCATCGAAGTTCGTGCTACTCCCACACAGAAGATACGATTGCTTCGTCCGCTGCGCTACCTCGCAATGACGTTCCTGTTCATCGGGGCGTAGCGTCTTCTTTTGTCATTCGCTTCCTACTCCGAGGCTTCGGTTCCGAAACTTCTTTACCTTTCTATAACTTATGAATTTCAAAAACAAGACTGTCTTCATCACCGGCGGTTCGCGCGGCATCGGCAAGGCCATTGCCCTGCGGCTGGCGCGTGAAGGCGCCAATGTTGCGATTGCTGCGAAGACTGCCGAAGCACACCCGAAGCTCGATGGCACCATCCATACGGCGGCCGCCGAGATCGAAGCCGCAGGTGGGCACGCACTGGCCCTGCAGACCGACATCCGCTACGAAGAGCAGATCGCGGAGGCGGTGCAAAAGACAGCAGACCGCTTTGGCGGGATCGACATCCTCGTGAACAACGCCAGCGCCATCAGCCTGCAGCCGACCGAGCAGCTCGAGGTGAAGCGCTTCGACCTGATGCACAGCATCAACGTACGCGGCACGCTGCTGGTATCGAAGGCCTGCATCCCGCACCTGCGCAAAGCCGACAACCCGCATATCCTCAACCTCTCTCCGCCGCTCGACCTCGATCCGCGCTGGTTCGGGCCGCACCTTGCCTACTCGCTGAGCAAATACGGCATGAGCATGATCGTGCTGGGCCTCGCCGAAGAACTGCGCACTCCGGGCATTGCCGCCAACGCGCTGTGGCCCCGCACAACGATCGCTACGGCAGCCGTACAAAATCTTTTGGGCGGCGACTGGCTTGTTCAACGAAGCCGCAGCCCCGAGATCGTAGCCGACGCAGCCTTCGCCATCTTCTCAAAACCCTCCAGGGAATGCAGTGGCAACTTCTTCATCGACGAAGACGTGCTGCGCGCCGAGGGCATCAGCGACTTTACGCGCTATGCGATCAACCCGGAGAATGAATTGCAGAAAGACCTTTTTGTGAAGTGATGCCTGATCTCGGATGTAGGATCTCGGATCTAAAAAAATACAGGTAACGAATAGAAAACGGATCGCTTCGCGATCCGTTTTTACATCAGACATTCAACATCAGACATCCTATATCCGAGATCAGACATCTCCTAGATTACTTTGTAGTTGCGGTAATCAAACGGCCGCCAGCCGGTCCACTTTTCCATGAAGTTCTTGAAGTGGTCTTTGGACTTGAGCTGGTTGCGCGACATATCCCACTCAAAATGCCAGTCCATCCGGTTGATGCGGTCGCGCATGACGGCAGGGTGAGTGCCCGTATACTTGGCCAGGGCGCGCACCAGCGAGAAAGCGTAGCCTTCCGGCACCACGGTGTTCTTTACCTCGTCGGCCGATTTGAGCGTATCGTCCTTGCCGTGGTTGATGATGTCTTTGACATGAAATTTGGCCATCATCACGCGCGGGTCCTGCACCCAGCCATAGTGATGGATGTAGGCATCCACAGGCTTCACCGAAAGCTTTTCATTATTTCCCTTCCGGAAGCCCTGGGCGTCGCGGTAGGAGTAGATGTCGTCGCGGCGGCGTACCACGCGGATCTCGTTGCGGTACCAGTGTCCCTCTGCGCCGATATAGTCGTAGGAGCCGAAGAAGTGGCGATACTTGAGCAGCAGTCCGTCCACGCGCTTGTCATCCTTCCACTGCCGCATCGCTTTGCGGAGCGGCTCGTAGCCATCTTCGTGCAGCACCTCGTCGCCCTGGATGTACACGCACCAGTCGGCGTCGGCCGGAAGCGCACGGTAGGCCTTGTTGGTTTCGTCGGCGAGCACAAAGCCACCCTGTTTCAACGAATCGTCCCATACCGTATCGAGCACGCGCACTTTCGGGTCGATGGCGGTCACCAGCGCACGGGTGTCGTCGTCGGAGCGGCCGACGGCCACCAGCACCTCGTCGCACAGGGGCAGGATGGAGCGGATCGCTTCGACGATCGGGTACTGGTACGTGACTGCATTGCGGATAAAGCTGAAGCCGACTACTTTCATAACGTGGCCCGAAATTACCCGGATTCCGCAAGGAACCGAAGAACAGGGAACAAGGAATTTTGAACTCGGATCGGAATTGCGCAACACAAAACGAAAAAGGGAAGCCTCTTCAGACCTCCCTTCTCCAATCCTTATTCTGTTGTTCCTTGTTCCTTGTTCCTTGTTCTTCTGTTCTAAAAAGAAAGCCTCCCATCAGGAGGCTTTCTCTTTAGAAACTATGCGCGAGCATGATCTCCAGGCTTTGCCGGTTAAGGCCGGCCTGCTTGCTCTGCGAGGTCGTGACATCATAGGTGATGGCTCCCTTCGTGCGGCCGTAGCTCAGGCCCAGGTAGGGAATGATGGTGCGCGTGTCGCGGCCCAGCAGCCCCAGGTCCAGTGTCGTCTCGGTGGTGGACAGGTGGATGTTCTTCGAAAAGATCAGCCCGCCCTGCAGGTAGCTCTGCTCGCCAAAGGAGTTGTACAGCGCCTGCACCGTTACCTTGTCGCCGCCCGAGGTGCGGCCATAAACCTGGCCGTGCACCGTGTAGGCCATCGGCAGGTGGTAGTCCGCGTTCCAGAACGATTCCTGGGGACGGTTCACGTGGCGCAGCGCTCCGCCCACGGCTGCGCCCCAGCGGGCGGCATCGTGGGTAAGCTGCAGGCCTACGTTGAGGTCCAGGTGGTGATCGGTGCCGCCGCGGGCAGCATCGCGCGAGGGCACGGTGGAAAAGCCGCCGGAGCCGAACTGGTCTTCGAAGGTGAGCTTGTTGGTGTTCAGCGAGCGGGCGGCATAGAGGGCCTGCACGCCCACACCCAGACGGGTGGCACCCGTGGGGTTAAGGGCTTTGTTGAAGGCCAGGGAGGCGCCGAAGTAGTTGGTCTTAAGCGCACCGCCGGAGCTTTGGTCGAGGTAGCCGAAAATACCGAAGCCGAGGCGGTCGTTGTCAGAGACACCCTTGAACTTGAGGCGGGTGTCGGCGGAGAGGTAGCCGGTGGAGAAGGCATTGGTACCGCCCGAGAAGGAGGTGTTGCGGTAGCCGCCGGCAATGCGCCACTGCTTGTCCATGAGGCCCGTCTGCGCCGCGTTCAGCAGCAGCGGCGCATTGAAAATCTGCGACAGCTGCGCATCCTGCGCGTTCGCGGCAAGAGCGGCCGTAGTGAAGAGAGATATTGCGAGAAGCTTTTTCATAATGTCGTGTTTTCTTGGAGGTCTTTTCGGTTTACTCATTTTCATTAGCGCAGCAGCGACACGTGGCCGGTGCGTTTCATCGGGTTGCCCTTCTGGTCGTAGCCGTCGGCCACCCAGATATAGATATCCGGCTGGAGCAGCTTGCCCTTGTAGGTGCCATCCCATCCCGGGTTGATCGTGCTGCTGCTGAACACCTCGCGGCCCATGCGGTCGAACACACGGAAGCTGCGGAGGGTCGACAGCCCCACGAGCATCGGGCGGAGGCGGTCGTTCACGCCATCGCCATCAGGCGAGAAGGCGGAGGGAACAAAGATGTCGTAATCGCGGAAGAGGCGCACCAGCAGCGTATCCACCGTAACGCAGCCCGAGGCCTTTGTAATGGTGATCGTGTAGCGCTGCTCGCGCTGGGCCGTGATGATCGGGTTGCGAACGGTAGCCGAAGAGATCATTACCGGGGGATCCCAGATGTAGAGGGCGCCGGCACCAAGGTCGCGGGCCGTGATCTGTGTGGGCTCGTTGAACTTCACGTTCACCGGCTCGAGGGTCATGCCCGGGGTATAGCCTTCAACAGTAATGGTACGGGTAACGGAGTCGGCAAGCGCGGCGCAGCCACCGGGCTTGGCTACAAGCTTCACGGTGTAGGCGCCGGTGTCGGCATACGTATAGGATCCGTTGGCTGATGTGCCGGCCGCGCTGCCCGGAACACCGTAGCTCCAGGTGTAGGCAACGTTGTTGCCGGCCGTGCTGGTCGTTTGGTTGGCGAAGGTCACCGTCTTGCCCTGGCAATAGGAGTCAAAAGCAAAACCGGCCACGGGGCGCGACAGGGTCGTGAGCACCACGTTGTTGGACGAGAGCTGCTGGCAGCCGCCCGCGCCGGTGGCGGTAACCGTATAGGTGCCGGGCTGCGTGGCCGCATAGCTGGTACCGGTAGCGCCGGAGATCGGGTTGCCGTTCAGGTTCCACTGGTAGGAGGTGCCTGTACCGGTTACGGTGAGCTGCGTGGGGGTGCCGGGGCAGAGGCCCGTGCTGGCCGGTGTGCCGAGGGTTACCTGGGCGCAGGTGCTGGTGGTATAACGGAGGGCATCAATGCCTACATAGTTGGAGTTGTTGCCGTTGCCGCCGCCGTCGGTTACAAAGTAGCGGAAGGCAAAGCGGCCGCTGACGCCCGCTGCCGGCAGACCGGAAAGCGTGGTCGTGAACTGCGTCCACACCTTGGGGTAAACGCCGGTAACAAGGCTTGGGTTGATCGTCAGCAGTACCGTCGTGAAGTCGCCTACCGAGGTTTCCGTAGCGCCCACGTTGGTGCTGGCGCCGGCGGTGCTGAGGCGCAGCTCAATGCGATCGGGGTATTCGGTGCCGGAGGGAATGCGCGAGTAGAAGGAGATCACGTCGCCGTTGCGGAACGTGCGGTTCGGGCCGATAAGCCAGTTGCTGATGGTGCCGACACCATTCGCATCCGTGCTCTGGAAGTTAACGCCGATATAGGCGTTGCCCGCCCCGTTGAAGGCGGTGAAGCTGGCGGTATTACCCTGGAACCAGCTGCCGGTTCCGAGCGGGTTGCTGTTGTTTTTCACCGACCAGCCGGCGGCGGTCAGCGTGGTAATGTTGTCGAAGTCTTCGGAAATAGACTGCGCCCCGGCGGGGAATTGCAGGGCTGAAGCCAGAAGAGCAACCATACCGGTTTTCTTCAGTAAAGGACTCAATCGCATGTTAGAATGGTTTTAGATAGAGAGCGCGCGGGCAGGCCGCCACAAACGGCTTCCCCCGTCAATATTACCGCTTTGGGGAGTGGCTGCCAAAAAAATGCAGCCCCGCCATCCGCCGCCGGCACAAAAAAAACGGCCCGCGGGCCGTTCGAAAAAGCTGTGTTTTATTCGGTCGTTTCTTCTTCCTCGCCGAGGCTTTCGGGGCGCTCCGGGCGCATCTGCGGAAACAGCAGCACGTCCTGGATCGATACGTTGCCCGTCAGCAGCATGCAGAGGCGGTCGATGCCGATGCCGATGCCGGCCGTGGGCGGCATGCCGTACTCGAGGGCGCGGAGAAAGTCGTAGTCGATGAACATGGCTTCGTCGTCGCCGCGCTCCATCAGGGCTACCTGGTCTTCGAAGCGCTCGCGCTGGTCGATCGGGTCATTGAGCTCGGAGTAGGCGTTGGCGATCTCTTTTCCGTTGATCATCAGCTCGAAGCGCTCCACGAGACCCGGCTTGCTCCGGTGCTTCTTCGTAAGTGGGCTCATCTCCACGGGGTAGTCGGTGATAAAGGTCGGCTGGATGTAGTGGTGCTCGCAGCGCTCCCCGAAGATCGTGTCGATCAGTTTGCCCTTGCCCATCGAGGGGGCCACGTCGAGGCCAAGCTTGGCGCATACCTCGCGGAGTCCGGCTTCATCCATGTCGCTGACGTCGAAACCCGTATGCTCCCTGATGGCGTCGTAGATCGGCACACGCTTAAAGGGCGCCTTGAAGGAGATCGTCCGGTCGCCGATAACGCTTTCGTCGGAGCCATTGACGGCGATGCAGGTGCGCTCGAGCAGTTGCTCGGTCACGTTCATCATCCAGAAATAATCCTTGTAGGCAGTATACCATTCAAGGATGGTGAACTCGGGGTTGTGCGTCCGGTCCATACCCTCGTTGCGGAAGTTGCGGCTGAACTCGTATACCCAGTCAAAGCCGCCCACGATGAGGCGCTTCAGGTACAGCTCGTTGGCGATGCGGAGGTAGAAAGGAACGTCGAGCGCATTGTGGTGCGTGATAAAGGGACGTGCCGCAGCGCCGCCGGGAATGGCCTGCAGCACCGGCGTGTCGACCTCGAGGGCACCGTGGTCGTTGAGAAACTCACGGATCGCGTTGACCATGCGGGTGCGCTTCACGAAGGTCTCTTTTACCGTGGGGTTGATCACGAGGTCGGCGTAGCGCTGGCGGTACTTGAACTCGGGGTCGGTCACGGCGTCGTATACCTTGCCTTCGGCTTCGCGCACCACCGGCAGCGGCTTCAGCGATTTCGCCAGGAAGGTCAGCTCCTGCACGTGCACGGAGATCTCACCCATCTTGGTGCGGAAAACAAAACCCTTGATGCCGACGATGTCGCCCAGGTCGATCATTTTCTTCCAAACCGTGTCGTACAGCATCGTATCGCCGTCGGTCGCGATGTCGTCGCGGCGCACGTAGATCTGGATGCGGCCATGGCTGTCCTGCAGCTCGGCGAAGGCGGCCTTGCCCATGTCGCGCACGCTCATGATGCGGCCGGCGAGGCACACTTCGCCAAAGTCGTCCTTGTCCTCATCGGTAAAGTTGGACTTGATGGCCGTCGAATAATGGCTTACCGGGTAAAGGGCCGCGGGATAAGGATCGATGCCGAGGCGCTGGAGCTCGGCGAGCTTCTCGCGGCGGATCAGCTCCTGCTCGGAAAGGTGATGTATACTCATGATTGGAAAAGTGGCGCAAAGGTAGGACATCGTCAGGCGTGAACCGTGGGCCCGGACGCCGGCACTGACGCCGCCCGCTTTTCCGCGCGTTGTGCCCGCTGCGGCTTATATTTAGCCGATTAAAACACTACGCCATGTCTATAATGAACTCCGGAAAGAAAGGCAACGACAAGCAAGGCGGCAGCAACAAAGGCAAGCCCGGCGCGGCCGGCGGCTCCAAGTTCCTCAAGCCTAATTCCAAAACGGCAGGCCCCGCCAAGAAGGTGCGCTCCACGGGCGCCAACCGCGGAAGCTAAGTTTTCGAATCGGGTGATGGGGTAACAGGGTGCTGTGGCAATCCGCTTATTCGCGATGCGTTGCGGATCGCCCTGCCTCCAGGACTATAATGACAGCCGGAGGCTCAGTGCGGCGTAAGACCGGCGCGGGCCGGGAACGCCGCTCGTTTCATTCTTCACGCTCATCGAAAGACCCTTGCGCCTGTTGCGGCCGGCTGCAATAAAAAACGGGATGCTGCCGACGGCCAGCCCCGCACCTGCAAAGAACGCCAGCTCACCGCCGCTAAGCCTGTCCTTATCTCGCCCCGAAAGGTCGAACTCGCTGACGGAGCTTGCCGCGCCGATCACCGAGGTCAGTACACCTGCGCCGGCCATGATCCAGGCCACCGTCTTTTGCGTTTTACCGCGCTTGAGGTACCAGTCGCGGCTGCCTTGCTGCGACTCGGGCTCGTTGTCGGGAACTTGCTGACCGAAAAGGTTGCTGCTTACCAGCAGCAGGAAGAGCAGGTAGCGCATAGTCGTCGTTTTTGGCCACTACCAAGTTACGCTAACTTTCCTCCAAAGTCAAGAGCACCTGCCAGGCATCGTCCACGCGCCCTTCATCGAGGAGCTTCGCGGCATAGGTATGCACCTCGCGCTCCATATCGGCCGGGTTGAGCGAATAATACTGAACGATCTGCTTCAAATGTGCATCATCGAAAGAAGCCCGGAGCACGGGGGGCTCATGCACGTTGGCCAGTGCCCCGAGGTGATTGCCCGTGAGGTAGCGGCTGCCGCGAACCGCCGAAGGCAGGCTGTCGATGCCGATACCGAGCTGCGCGTTGGGCTTGGGCACCTTGAAGAGGCAGGAAGCGCCCGTGCGGCTGTACCAGTCGCCGCCAAGACGGGCCACCAGGTCCAGCGACGACTGATCTACCTTCCTGTCGGCATCCAGCAGGTGGTCGTCGATATGAACCACCAGCACCTCGCAGATAACAAGCTGGCCGGCACCGCCGCTTTCCCCCAGCGACTTCACCTCCAGCACACGGCACTCCAGCTTCGCGGGGCTTTCCTTCACCATCGGCGGGCGCACCAGCGTGGCGGCTTCCTTGGTAAAGCCTGCCTTTACAAACTCGTCGGTGCCCTTAGGGTAATCGCAGCTGGCGAGCGATGCCTGCTGCACGATATCGTAGGATACCATATTGATCACGACCTCGGGCACGGCAAAGACATTCTCGAGGCTGTGCTTCACTGTGTTGTCGCGCACACGCCGCGCCGGCGAAAAGATCACGATCGGCGGCTGCGACGAAAAAATATTGAAGAAGGAGAACGGGCTCAGGTTGACGTTGCCTTCCGCATCGATGGTCGAGGCAAGGGCAATGGGACGCGGGGCCACGAGGTGCTGCAGGTAGTACTGCTTTTCGGAAGCCTTGAGCGCGGAGAGGTCGAAGATCATGCGGCAAAGATGCTGACGAAACCCATTCCTCTCATCTGCCCTGACGGCCGTTCATCCGAAAATCCGGGAGCGGTGTAACAACACGGAGTCTACATTCGTATTACGAAGGACTTCGTTATTTAGTTTAACCCTCAAATCTTTTTTGAATTATGAGAACACTTATTCTGGCCGCCGCTCTCGGCCTCGCCGCGCCCGCCGTATTCGCCCAGGACAACGACAAAACAGAAAGCATCAGCGGCAACGGCAAGATCGTTACCGCCAACGTACCCGTACAGCCCTTCGAATCGCTGGAAGCCAGCGGTGTGTATGAGCTCAAACTTAGCCAGGGTGATAAAGAGTCGGTGAAGATCGAAGCCGACGAAAACCTGCAGGCCCTCTTTCATGTGCGCAACGAAGGCTCGAAGCTCGTGATCGATATGGGCAAGAAGACCAACTTCAGCCTGAAGAAAAGCACCAAGCTCGTTGTATACGTTACGTTCCGCACGCTGAAAAGCCTTAGCCTCAACATGGTGGGCAACGTGCGCTCCGAGGAGTCGCTCAGCTTCACGGATGTAACGATCAAAAACAACTCCGTAGGCAACGTAAGCCTGAAGCTCACGGCCAACAGCATCCATCTCAACAACAACGCAGTGGGCAACGTAACCCTCAGCGGCCGCGCCCAGAACGCCGTGTTCAACAACGATGCGGTCGGTTCAATCCGCGCCGGCGACTTCGTGGTGCAGACCGTCAACATCAACAACGATGGTGTGGGCAGCGCCGAAGTGAATGCCGAAAAAGAACTCAAAGTGAAAGACTCCTTCCTCGGCAAAGTGCGCAACAAGGGCGCCGCGAAAGTGCAGAAGAAAGAGGTTATTTAATCTGCTAATGGGCTAGTCTGCTAATCTGCTAATATTGGCAAGAGATAGGAACGCCACTCCTCTGGAGTGGCGTTCACTATTAGCAGACCAGCACATTAGCAGACCAGCAGACTATTTATTTTTCTTCAATTTCAAAATGCTCCAATCTCCATCTTCCGGCACCATCGTATTCTCCAGGCGGCCGAGGGCTTCGATTTCGAGAACGACCTCGTCGTTGGGCTGGAGCCACTGCTCGGGGTAATTCGGATCGTTGAGCTTGCCGGTGCCGTTCAGCTCCAGGAAGCAGCCGGTGCCGACGGTGCCCGAGCCGATGATGTCGCCGGGGTGCAGGTCGACGCCGTAGGACGCGCGCTCGATCAGCTCGGCGAAGGTCCAGTCCATATCACCCAGGTTGCCCTCGCTTACCTGCTTGCCATTAACGGAGCAGGTCATGCGGAGGTTCCAGGCTTTGCCTACGTGGCCTTCCTTGGCCGGGATCTCGTATTGCTCGAGCTCGTCGGGGGTAACAAGCCAGGGGCCGATGGTGGTAGCGAAGTCCTTGCCTTTGGCGGGCCCGAGGTTCAGCAGCATTTCCTCCATCTGGAGACGGCGCGCGCTGAGGTCGTTCATGATCATGAGGCCGCCGATGTACTGGTCGGCTTCCTCCGCGCGGATGTTGCGGCCGCTCTTGCAGATGACGATGGCCGCCTCGAGCTCGAAGTCGAGCTTTTCGAAGTGGTCGGGCATGCAGCGCACCGGGCCGGGGCCGTAGATGGCGTGGTGGTTGGTCATGTAAAAGATCGGGTACTGGTCAAACTCCGGGATCATGTCCACCTTGCGGTTGCGGCGGGCGGCGGCGACGTGCTGGCGAAAGGCATAGCCGTCGCGGCAGGACGAGGGAAAGGGCACCGGTGCCAGCAGCTGCACGGTAGCGGGGTCTATGCCGCGGCTGCGGGGATAGCGGCCGTCGCGGATCAGCTCAAGCCCGACCTGGGCCACGGGGAACAGCTCGTCCCAATAATGAAGGAACATACCCATGGTGCCGGGCAGCTCGGGATGGAGCGCGTCGAGGTCAAAAAGGAGCCCGTCTTCGAGCAGCGCCAGCTGGTCCTGGTCGTCTTTGAGGTAGGAAACGAGTTTCATGCAAGCGAAAATTGTGCGCCAAAGATAGGCGGATGCGCGGGCCGTAAAGGAGACCTGTGGAAGGAGCCGGAAAAGCTACGGCAAACCCGTAAATTTGCCCCCGAAACACCGTCTCGCAATGAAATTCGAAAAAATCCATAATAAAGGGCAGGCCCAGCTTTTCCGTAACCCGGTGCTGGAGATGCTCACCAAAACGCACCCGCTCGTTATCTGGGCGATGTACCTCCCTGTGGTCATCGGCTTCCCGATCTATGCCGGCCACGAGTATAACATTGAGTTCACCCGCATCGCCCTCCTCTTTATCGGCGGTGGCGCCTTCTGGACCTTCTTCGAATACCTCGCGCACCGCTTCCTCTTTCATGCCGTGGCCGAAAGCAACCGCGCGCGCCGCATCGTGTACGTGATGCACGGCAACCACCACCACTACCCCCGCGACCGCGAGCGTCTCTTCATGCCCCCGGTACCCAGCCTCATCCTGGCCTCGGCCATCTTCGGGCTGATGTACGCGATCATGGGTGCCCGTGTTTTCGTGTTCTTCCCCGGCTTCATGCTCGGCTACCTGATGTACGGCACGATGCACTACGCCATCCACGCCTGGAACCCGCCGTTCAAATGGATGAAGCCGCTGTGGCGCAACCACCACCTGCATCACTACAAGGATGAAGGCAAGGGCTACGGCGTGAGCACTACGATCTGGGACCGCGTGTTCGGCACCATGTTCGACCTCAAAAAAGAGAAGGAAGACAAAGAGAAAGTCAAGGAATTGATGTTCAAATAACGCTTCGGCTGCGCTCAGCGTGACAAACGATGTCAGTCTGAGCTTGTCGGAGGATGCTGGTCTGCTAAAGTGCAAGTCTGCTAATAGCAGCACCTGCCAACAAAAGGCGAACGCCGCTCCTAAGCGGCGTTCGCCTTTTGCAAACCAGCCCGCTCGCACAGTGGCAACGTCATTAGCAGATTAGCAGACTACTCTATTAGCAGATTATCATGGGACATAAAAAGCTTATTCGCTTCGCAGAGATAGAAACCTTTCCCAACGTGCTGCAATACCCGGAAGGGATGGCGGGCACCTGGAAGAATTTTTTCGGCAACGACAACCCGTTGACGCTGGAGCTCGCCTGCGGCAAGGGCGAGTATACGCTCGGCCTCGCGCGGATGCACCCGGAGCGTAATTTCCTGGGCGTCGACCTGAAGGGCAACCGCATCTGGGCCGGTGCCCGCAGGGCCCTGCAGGAAGGCCTGAAGAATGCCGCCTTTCTCCGTATCCTTATCGATGGCATCGAGGGCTTTTTTGCGCCCGCCGAAGTAGACGAGATCTGGATCACCTTCCCCGACCCGCAACTCCGCGTGGGCAAGGCCAAGAAGCGCCTTACCCACCCGCGCTTCCTCCGCCGCTACCAGTCGATCCTCGCGCCCGGCGGCCGCATTCACCTCAAGACCGACAGCCCCAACCTCTACGACTTTACGATGAAGGTCTGCGCGCTGTACGGATGCACCGTGCTGGAGCATTCCGACAATGTATATGCACAGGAAGAGATCAAGCCCGAGCTCCGCATCAAAACCTATTACGAGTCGCTCGACATTGCCGGCGCGGCGCGGGTACACTACGTGTGCTTCACGCTGCCCGCCCAACTTCCCGGCACAGAGTTGGACGCACGCCTCCAGGAGGAACTGAAAGATGAACAAGCCGCTGGTTGAGGGTGAAGACTATTATTGGAACAAGCAGGGCTACGTGGTGCTCACCGAGCAGCACCACCGCAAGCGCGGCTACTGCTGCGGCATGGGCTGCCAGCATTGCCCCTACGAATACGAGGCCGTGCCCGAGCCGCGCCGGAGCGAGCTCCTGGATCAGCGAAGAAAGAACGAGCAGCAGGAGTCGTGAACCGGGAATCGGTAATCGGCAATAGAAAGGGAACGCAGACTTTTTACCATCTATACGATTGCAAATGATTGCCGGAATCTATAGCTGCGTTGATCATAAAAATCATAAGCGATCTGCGTTCTTTCTCTGCCCCGTAACTTTCGCTTATGAAAAAAGCGCCCCTTAAAAAAGTCACCCCTTCCGGCGAAAGCGACAAGGAATCTTTCTTCGCGCAGGTGTATGACCTCGTGCGGCTGATTCCCAAGGGGCGTGTTACTTCGTATGGCGCTATTGCGGCCGCACTCGGCACACGAGGCTCGGCGCGGATGGTGGGCTGGGCCATGAACAACTGCCACCACCTGAAGCCAAAGGTTCCGGCACACCGCGTTGTAAACCGGCTTGGCCTGCTCAGTGGCAAGATGCACTTCGGCGATCCCGACCGCATGCAGCAATTGCTGGAGAAAGAAGGCGTGCCGGTTAAGAACGACCAGGTGCAGGACTTTGACACCCGCTTCTGGGATCCGGCCAAAGAGCTGTGACGTTTTCGGAACATTGTCCTCTTCGAAATGCTGCAAAAAAGGCAAGGCCCGATTGCTCGTGCCTTGCGCTTACTGATTCCGACTGAAAAGTTTATGGGACGCAGCAACAGGCAACCGTTCTCTGTATGGAGCGGATTACTGCCGACGCGTTTGTTGTGCTGCCTTCACGGGTTGATGGAATTGCTGAGCGAGTGGTTACAGGCAGTTGGTTTAGATGCGGTTACTTCGATAACGAATATAGCAGCAAGTTGCAACGCCGGCAATACCCGGAACTGGGTATTTTCCCCCGTACAGCTACCCGTATTTTTACGGGTGACGCGAAACCGGCGCACAACACCTGCTCGCATTAGTCTGAAAGCTCTACTCCTGATTTCTTAACCTACATCAATGTTGTAACATCGTTTTGACCCGTAGCTTTGTTTTTCTAAACATCGCATATGAAAAAACTCGTTTTCGCCGCCCTGCTCGCGCTCAGCTCGTCGGCCCTCTTCGCCCAGACGTCCTGGAACCTGGATCCCACGCACTCCAATGTCCGCTTCACCGTTTCGCACCTCGTGATCTCGGAAGTGGAAGGAACTTTCAAGAAATTCAACGGCACGGTGCAGAGCGCGAAGCCCGACTTTGCCGATGCAGCGGTCAACTTTGCCGTCGACATCAACAGCATCAACACCGACAACGACGGCCGCGACCAGCACCTAAAGAGTGATGACTTCTTCAACGCCGCGAAATACCCGCAGATGACCTTCCGCAGCACGTCGTTCCGGAAGATCTCCGGCAACCAGTACGAGCTCCGCGGCAACCTCACCATCCGCGACGTTACCAAGCCGGTGACCTTTCGCGTAACCTATGGCGGCACGGTGAAAGATCCCTGGGGCAACATCAAGGCCGGCTTCAAGGCCACTGGCTCCATCAACCGCTTTGATTACGGGCTCAGGTGGAACAACCTTACCGAAGCCGGTGGCGCCGTTGTCGGCAAAGACATCGCGATCGACCTGCGCCTTGAGTTTGCCCAGGCGAAATAATAAGTTCGTAAGTGGGAAGTCGGAACCTTTTTCCACTCCGCTTACTTCCACTTCCGACTTCCCACTTCCGACTTAATTACTTTCCATGAACAACTTGTCAAGTTTCAACCGCTTCACCGCCTCGCTGCCCGACACAGGCTCCGTGATGCCGCTGCTGTTCATCGGGCATGGCTCGCCGATGAATGCGATCGAGGACAATGAGTTCTCGCGCGAGTGGCAGCGCTTGGGCCGAGAGCTGCCGCGTCCCGCGGCCGTACTCGTCATTTCTGCGCACTGGCTGACACGCGGCACGGCTATCACCGCCATGGATGCCCCGCCCACGATCCACGATTTCGGGGGCTTCCCGGCCGAGCTCTTTGCGGTGCAGTACAGCGCCCCCGGCCATCCCGACCTTGCCGCCGGTGTTCGCTCGCTCGTGCAGGGCACCGAGGTGGAGCTTGACCACGACTGGGGCCTCGACCACGGCGCCTGGTCGATCGTAAAGCACCTCTTCCCCCAGGCCGACATCCCTGTGCTCCAGCTCAGCATCGACGGCACGAAGGGACCGCGCTGGCACTACGAGCTCGCCCGCGAGCTGGCGGCGCTGCGACGCAAGGGCGTGCTGATACTCGCCAGCGGCAACATGGTTCACAACCTGCGCCTCCTCAAATTACCGGGCGGCGACTTCAACCGTATTAATACGGAATGGGGCTACGACTGGGCACTGGAGCTCAATACACGCTTCCGGGAAAAGATCCAATCGGGCGATCACGAAGCGCTGCTCCACTACGAGCGCCTGCATCCCGATGCCCGCCTCGCTATCCCGACACCCGAGCATTACCTCCCGCTTCTGTACACGCTCGGTCTCCAGGAAAAAGAGGATGAGCCGACGCTCTTCAACGACCGCGTCATCGCCGGCAGCCTGTCGATGACCTCGGTGCTGCTTGCCAGAGCCTGACCACTAAACCTACCTGAACCTTTCCCCTGAACCATCTGAACCTTCCCGAACTCACCGGGTTTTCCTGAAGCTTCAGCGCACTGCGCTCGCAATGACGGCTCCCCCCTACTTTTGCCGTAATACGGCGCGCATGAAACTTTCCCATCTTTCAGAGACACTGATCGGTTCCGAAATCGTAAAGCTCGGTGGCGAGATCCGCGAGCGTATCCGGCAGGGTGAAACGATTTACAACTTCACCGTCGGCGACTTCGATCCGCAGATCTTTCCCATTCCGCAGGAACTGGAAGACGGCATCGTCGATGCATACCGCCAGCACTTCACCAACTACCCGCTCGGCGAGGGCAACCTCGACCTGCGCGAGTCGATCGCCGAATTCAGCGAGCGCTTCCAGGGGCTGCGCTACGGCCTCGACGAGATCCTCGTGGCATCCGGCGGGCGCCCCCTCATCTATGCGCTCTACCGCGCGATCTGCGACAAGGGCGACAAGGTGATCTACGCCGTACCGAGCTGGAACAACAACCACTACACACACTTCGTGGGCGGTGAGCATGTGATCGTGGAGGCAACACCCGAAAACAACTTCATGCCCACGGCCAACGATCTTCGTCCGCAGCTCCAAGGCGCGGCGCTGCTGTCGCTCTGCTCGCCGCAGAACCCCACGGGCACCACGTTCCGGAAGGAGGAACTCGAGGCGATCTGCGCGCTGGTGGTCGAAGAAAACGAGCGCCGCGGCCCGAAAGAGAAAAAGCTGTACGTGCTTTTCGACCAGATGTACTGGCAGCTGACGTACGGCGATATCCGTCACTACGATCCCGTGTCACTCAACCCCGCGATGCGCCCCTACACCATCTTCGTCGATGCGGTGAGCAAGGCCTTCGCCGGCACCGGTGTGCGTGTGGGCTGGAGCCTCGGGCCGGCGCATATTCTCAATAAAATGAAAGCGATCCTGTCGCATGTGGGCGCCTGGGCACCGATGGCCGAACAAAAGGCTGTTGCGAAATACCTCCGGCAGCACGATGCCGTGGAGCGCTTCCTGGCGCACTTCAAGCGGGAGCTCGAGGAGCGCCTCCGCCGGATCTATGATGGAATTATGCTGCTGCGCAGCGAAGGGCTGCCGGTGGATGCCGTAGCCCCCGAGGCAGCGATTTACCTCACGCTCAAGATCGACGCGACCGGGCGCACGGCTGCCGACGGAGCGCAGCTGCAGAACCAGTCGGATGTGACATCGTATATACTGAAGGAAGCGAAACTGGCCGTAGTGCCGTTCTATGCATTCGGAGCGCCGCGCAATACACCCTGGTATCGCCTCAGCGTAGGCACCTGCCGGAAAGAAGAGATCGATGAAATGATTGGAAAGTTGCGTATCGCCCTGCGTGGGCTGCGTTAGGAGCTTAGTTCTTGTTGATCAGGAAATAGAAAGGCTTCAGCTCGAAGGAGGCTACCGCTTTCAGGATCTTGCTCGGCTTGCGGGTAATGCTGTTGCGCGTCACGAGCTCGTGCGCCTGGCAGAACACTTTGTTGCATTCGACCTGGGTCAGGATTTTGTTCAGACAATCAACGGTCTGATTCAGCGCCTGCTGGCTCTGATTCTGCTCCTTCAGGAGGACCAGGAGGTCTCTTTTACCGTTTTCCATATAGCATTCCCTTTATATGTTACATTCCTCTTTGACTGGGGCAACCACACTTGCTTCCGCGACCACTGCCAGAGTAATAATTCCGCTGGCAACTTGTCATCGTAGTAATGAAAGTCAAGAACAATGCCACATATACCAACAACTTTCTCATAGATTCGTTTTGTAAACTAACTAAATTAGGAAGCTTTTGGTATGCCCGTCGGTCAACGCCGCAAAATTTAACATGAGTTCCACTTCCGCGTCGACGGGACCCCGGGTGTTGGTTGCTCCCCTCGATTGGGGGCTTGGTCATGCAACCCGCTGTATACCAATAATCCGGGCTCTCCGGGCGCGCGGCGTCGACGTTCTGCTCGGCGGCAGCGGGGCTTCCGGGCGGCTCCTCCGCGATGCATTTCCCGACCTTTTGTACGAAGAAATTCCGGCCCGGGCGGTACGCTATGCACGCACCCGGCGCGGATGGCTTTGGAAAATTCTACAGCAAATACCCCGGCTGCTCCGCAATGCCCGGGCCGAAAAACAATGGCTGAACAATTATCGCCAGCGGCAAAAAATCCACGCTGTGCTGTCCGACAACCGCTATGGTTTGCATGCCGGGGATATTCCGAGCATTTTCCTCTGCCACCAGCTTTCGATACGAAGCGGTCTTGGCCGTCTGGCCGACAACCTGCTGCGCCGGCGGCACTACCGGATGATCGGCAAATTCAGCGCCTGCTGGGTGCCCGACTGGCAGGAGCCGGCACTTGCCGGAACGCTCTCGCACCCACCGGTACCGCCACCGATTCCTACCCGCTACATCGGTCCGCTATCGCGCTTCCGCAACGCCAATGAGCGCCCTGCCAGCAACACCTCTCCTGCAACCACCGAAACCCAACATCAAACCACCAACTACAAACCGCAAACTACAAACTGGCCCCTCCTCGTCGCCCTCTCCGGGCCGGAGCCGCAGCGCACGCTGTGGGAGGAGAGTCTGTTGCCGCAGCTGGCGCTGCTCGATGGCCCTGTGTTGCTGCTGCGCGGGCTTCCGGGCGATACAAGCGCTCTTGCCGTGCCACGGAACGTGCAGGTAGCCGCCCACCTTCCCGCGGTGGAAATGGCGGCGACTTTTTCATCGGCCCGCTACGTGGTTGCGCGCTGCGGCTACAGCACCGTGATGGATCTTGTAGCCCTTCGTTGCAAAGGCATCCTCGTGCCGACGCCGGGGCAAACCGAGCAGGAATACCTGGCGCGTCATCTCACGCAGCAGCGCATCGCTCTTTGCTACCGCGCCGAAGACTTCGATTTGCAACAAGCGCTGCATGCCGCAGAAGAATTCGACTATTGCTTTCCCGAAAGGAAAACCGCCGACGGCCTCGACGAAGCCCTGAACGAGCTGCTGGCAACCATCAGTCGCTCCACCGCAAATCAAATCTGACATCCGAGATCAGCCATCCGCCGCCAGACATCTTATCTTGCGGCCCATGCGTGCCCGCAGCCTTGCCCATCTTGCCGTACTGGCCACCAACCTTTTCTTCGCGGCGAATTTCAGCTTCGTGAAAATGATCGCGCCGCGCCTCGTGCAGCCCTTCGGTCTCAACGTATTTCGTGTCGGCGGCAGCCTCCTGCTTTTCTGGACGCTGTGGGGCTTTTCGAAAAGCGGCACAAAGCTGCAACGTGCCGACCTGGGCCGCGTAATCGCCTGCGGCGTTACCGGTGTTGCCATCAACCAGATGCTGTTCATCCGCGGGCTGACGCTTACGACAAGCATTCACGCAGCGCTGCTGATGCTCACCACGCCGCTGCTCATTACGGTGTTTGCCCTCTGGGTGCTGCGCGAGCCGTTGCGGCCGCTGCAGGTTCCGGGTCTTGCGCTTGGCATTGCCGGTGCGGCCTGGCTTATTTCGGGCGGAGCGCGGAGCAGCACGGCGACCAACCCGCTCCTCGGCGACCTGCTGATCCTGGTAAACGCAATTTTCTACTCGATCTATTTCATCCTGGTAAAGCCGCTGATGGCGCGCTACAAGCCGCTCGAAGTGGTGCGCTGGGTATTCACGGTCGGCTTCCTGTGCATGCTGCCCTTTGGCTGGCGCGAGGTGCTCCAGACACCCTTCGCCCAATTCAGCGCGGCCGACTATGCAACGCTTGTGGCAATCATCGTTACCGGCACCTTCCTCGCCTACTGCTTCAACGCCTATGGCATCCGCCACCTTGGCGCGTCCACCACGGGTGCTTACATCTATACGCAGCCGGTATTCGCCGTACTGATCGCCACACTCATTGTGGGCGAAGCCTTTTCGTGGAGCAAGGCATTTGCGGCCCTGATGATTTTCGCGGGTGTGTTCCTCGTTACGTGGAAGCGCGAAAAAAAGTAGCCCGTTCTTTTTTTTCCGGGAATTGTAGTAGCTTGGCTTCAAATCCAATCCAATATGAAAACCGCAATCCGGCTTTCGGCACTCCTGTGCCTTCCCCTCTTTTTCAGCTGCGGACGCGAAGCGCAGCCCCAGAACGAAAGCCCCGCTCCCTATCTCACGCAAGGTCAATGGAAAGTAAGCAGCTACAGTGGCAGCACCGTGCAAGCCAACAGCCTGTCGGGTTATGCGTTGCGCTTCTCCGCCGATGGCAGCCTCTCCTGTGGCATCAACGGCAGCGCACTGAGCGGCACCTGGAGCCTGCACCAGAAAGTGGAAGGCCGGTCGATCAGCCTGCAGGTAGCCGGACAGACCACCGACGCCAGCGCGCTGAGCAACGACTGGGACGTTCAGTTCTGCGACAACAACACAGTTAAGCTGCGCCAGGGCAACACCGAGCTCGCCCTCGGCCGTCCTTAACCGAGCGGATTTTTCGGGTAATCAAAAAACAGGAACTGCTTGTCTGCCGATGCAAAGGCGGACCAGCTTTTTTCGTCCGTACCCACCGCGAAAACCCCGCAGGTCGGCATGTCGTCGATGCGCACATTGCTCAGCAGGTTTACGTACTCGGTGATCGCGGGGTTATGGGAGAAGATGGCCACAACGTCTTTGTCGTCGGGAAGCGCCGCCACTGCTTCAACGAATGCCTGCGGCGTGGGCTCATAAAGGCTTTCGAGCAACTGGATATCGTCCTTGTGCTTGCCGAAGGCTTCCGCGAAGATGCGTGCTGTGCGGCGGGCCCGCTTCGCCGTGCTCGACACGAAGTGCTCGATCTTGACCGACCGCTCTTTCACGCGCTCGGCCATTTCAGCGGCATCCTTCTTGCCGCGGTCCGTGACCGGCCGGTCGAAGTCTTTCATCGTAACATCGTCCCAGGAGCTTTTCGCGTGGCGGATCAGTAGAAGCACTTTCATAATCTGCTAATTTAATAGTCTGCTAGTCTGCTACTAAAAGTAACGAGTAACCAACGAGGTTGCTACACTATCCCATATTAGCAGACTAGCACATTAGCAGACTAGCAGACTAATACCCCCGCGTATTCTTGCCTTCCATGTAATTCATGAATGCCTTGTTCACAACGCGGTTGCCGCCGGGCGTAGGATAATTCCCGGTGAAGTACCAGTCGCCGAGGTTGTTGGGGCAGGCCTCGTGCAGGTCTTCGATCGTTTGGAAGATCACCGACACGGGTATGTCGAGACCGGCCGGCGTGATGAGCTCGGCGATCTTGTTGGTGATCTCCTGGTTGCTGAATGGCTTATAGAGCTGCTTCACGACATTGACGGTATGCAGGTCGCCGCGCTCGTGCAGGGCCAGGCACTCGTCGTAAAGGGTTTGCAGCAGGCTCTCGTGACCGCGTTCCTTCAGCAGCGCCACGGCTGCGTTGAAGGCGATGAAGTCGCCGAGCTTGCTCATGTCGATGCCGTAGCAATCGGGGTAGCGGATCTGCGGCGACGACGATACGACGATGATCTTTTTGGGACTGAGGCGTGCCAGCATCCGGATGATGCTTTCCTTCAGCGTTGTGCCGCGTACGATGGAGTCGTCGATCACCACGAGCGAGTCGACGCCGGCGCGGACGGTTCCGTACGTGATGTCGTACACGTGCTGCACCATCTCGCTGCGGCCCGCGTCCTGGGTGATGAAGGTGCGCATCTTCACGTCCTTGATCGCGATCTTCTCCATCCGCACTTTGCGGTTGATCATCTCCGTGAGCTTGGCGGGATCTACATCGGAGCCCCAGCTGCGGATGCGCTCGATCTTGATCTGGTTGAGGTAATCCTCGCAGCCCTTGAGCAGGCCATAGAAGGCCACTTCGGCCGTATTGGGAATAAACGAAAAGATGGTGTTGCGGAGGTCGTATTCGATGCAATCGAGCACTGGCTTGCTCAGGTTGTAGCCGAGACGCTGGCGCTCCTTGTAGATCTTTTCATCGGAGCCGCGCGAGAAATAGATCCGCTCGAAGGAGCAGGCCTTCCGCTCTTTCGGCTCCACTACCTGCTCGATCACATACCTTCCATCGGGATACACCACGATTGCCTGCCCGGGCAGCAGCTCCTGCACCTCGTTCTCCCCTACGTTGAAAGCCGTGCGGATGGCGGCGCGCTCGGAAGCGGCCACGACCACTTCCTCATCAACATAATAATACGAGGGACGAATGCCATGCGCGTCGCGGAACACGAAGCCCGTGCCGTCGCCGGTAAGACCGCCTACGTGAAAGCCGCCGTCGAAGAGGGGGATGGCCTTGCGGAGCACTTCCAGCACGTCGGCGCCGCCGGGGGCCGCCTCGTCGGCCTGCACCAGGAAATGATGGAGCACTTCCATCATGGCCGCCAGGTCGCTTTGCTTCTGGAAGGCACCCGGATCGATACCAATGAGCGAGAAGAGCTCCTCGGTGTTTACGAGGTTGAAGTTGCCGGCCAGCGCAAGGTTGCGGCCCGGGATCGTATGCTTTTTGACGAAGGGATGGCAAAATTCGACGTTGTTCTTGCCCTGCGTGCCATAGCGAAGGTGGCCCAGCAGGAGCTCGCCGAGGTACGACAGGTGGCCCTTGAGCAGGCCGGGATGCTGGGCGATGTCGGGGTTGTATTTCTGGAGCTCGTTGTACTCCTCCCCGATCTGGCGAAACAGGTCGGCGATGGCCTGCGGGTGGCTGCTGCGGAGACGGGCGAGGAACGGGTACCCCGGCTCCACGCTCAGCTTGACGGCCGCCACACCGGCGCCGTCCTGGCCGCGGTTGTGCTGCTTTTCCATCAGCAGGTAAAGCTTGTTCAGCCCCCACAGAACGGTTCCGTAGCGCTGCTGGTACCAGGAGAAGGGTTTACGAAGGCGGATAAAGGCAAGACCGCACTCGTGTTGGATGGCATCGCTCATAGTAGAGAATGAGCCGCAAAGTTAAGCGCCGGAGGCGCATTGAATAGTGAATAATGGCTATTGACAATTGCATAGGGAGGCTGTAGCGTCGCGCAGCAGACACCCCCTATTCAATAAACATTATTCAATAATTATTATTCACTGGTTTCCGGCACGGAAACCGTCAGCGTGCAGCCCGCGCCGGGCGCCGAAACGATGGATACGTTGCCACCGAACATCTCGGCGCGGTTCCGCATGTTGGTCAGGCCAAGCCCGCGGCGCACGGTAAGCGGGTCAAAGCCGCAGCCGTCGTCGGTAACCTCCAGCCGGAGCTCGCCGTCTCCCTGGCGCAACTGTACAGTCACTTTGCGGGCGCCGGCGTGCTTTACGATGTTATTGAGCTGCTCCTGCAGGATGCGGAACAGCATCAGCTTCTGGTTATCCGGCACGCGCTCCTCGTCGAAGCCGGTGGCTACAAAGCGAATCCGCAGCTGCTGCGTGCGGGTGAGGGTATGAATGAGGTCGTTGACCGATTCCTCCAGACCGAGATCACCGAGGGTCGACGGAATGAGGTTGCGGCAGAGGGCGCGGATGTCGTTGATGACATCGGAAATATTGCGGGTTGCCAGCGATACCATTTCGGAGGTTTCCTCATCGGCCGTTGAGCGGGCGAGGTCGAGGTACAGCTTGATGGTGGTGAGCTGCTGGCCGATATTGTCGTGCAGCTCCTTCCCGATCTCGGTGCGCTCCTTTTCCGACGAATCGATGGTGGCCTGCGTGAGCGCGCGCTGGTGGGCTACCTGACCGGCAAGCAACTGCTTTTCGAGCTCCTTACGCCCGCTGATATCGACAAACGAAGTGATCACCTGCTGCACGGCCCCTGCATCGTCGCACACAGGCCGCGAGTTGACCAGCAGCCAGAGCCGCTCGCCACCGGGCTGCTGGTAGCCGATCACGAAATCGCGCACGGGCTCGCCGCTCCGCATCGCTACGGCCACCGGGAATTCGTCCCGGTCGAGGGGAACGCCACTCTCCGAGTGAACTTCCCAGTTGGATTCGTCCCAGGAGCAACCGAGCATCGATTCGCGCTCGACACCCAGGAGATGCGCAGCGGTTTCGTTGCAAAGCACGCTCCGCAGGTCCTGGTCGTGCACGATGATGCCAAACTGGATGCTGTCGACGAGCATGCGGAAGCGCTGCTCGCTTTCGCGGAGCGCTTCGGCGGCCTTCTTGCGCTGCGTGTCGTCGTGAAAGTAAACAGCGATGCCGCCCACGTTGGGATTGGAAAGCAGGTTGTGGCCCCGCACGAGGCACCAGAGCCAGCTGCCGTCCTTGCAGCGGAGGCGCACCGTAATGAACTTGATCACCGGGTTCTGCGTAACCTCGAGCGCGAACGATTCAGCGGCCTTGATGCGGTCGTCGGGATGAACAAACTCAAAGGCGTTGCGCCCCAGCACTTCCTGGAATTCGAAGCCGAGCACGTGGCGGATCGATGGGGAAGCAAAGGTGATGGTGCCGGACGGGTCGAGCAGAAGGATGCCGTCGAGGGCGTCGGCGATAAGCCCGTGGTAGAAGCGCTCGCGGCGCTGCAGGTTCTCGTCGGAGCGGCGCTCGGCGCTGCGGTCGCGGCCGATGGCGAGGTAGCCGGCCGGGAGGCCGTTCTCGTCGGGCAGGCGCGACACGGTAAATTCGAAATAGTAGCGCATCCCCGAAGGCGTACGGCAGGGAAGCTCACCATGCCAGCGTCCTTTGCTGGTCAGGTGGCCGATGATATCATCAATAGAAATGTCCGAGAGGTCGAAGGAAACGAGCTCGCTGATGCGGCGCCCCAGCACGGCATCGGGGTCGAGCTCAAAGTAGCGAAGCGCCGCCGGGTTGGCGAGGCGAATGCGGAAATGCTCGGGGTCCACCACGAACAACACGTCCTGCACCTGCGACAGGATATAGCTGTCGAGTGCGGAAGTGCCTACGGGCAGATCGGAAAATAAAGCGTGAGTCGGGTACACAGAAAGTGATTATGGGCAGCCCCGACAAGGTACGAAGATGCGGATCATTAGCGGACAGCTGTATTGGCACCGACGGTCCAGCGCTGAAGCTGGGTGCAGTGCTGCAGGTCCGGGTCGAGCATGATGTAGTGATCGGCAATGTGGCTGTTGAGCCACTTGTCGAGCGTTTGCATTTTCTTTTCCTCGAGGGCCGACTGGGAAATACGGTTATAGTCGTCCTTGATATTCATACGGTGGGGTTCGGTGCGGGTTTTCAGGAAGATGATCCGTACGCCTTTGTCCTGGCGGTCGTTGGTAAACACCATCGGCTGCGAGTAGTCGCCTACCTGCATCCGCGCCAGCTGCGGCACGAGGTCTTTATCGAGCTCGTCGATCGTCACGTAGTTGCCGTTGCGGCCCTGGATAAAGGGACCCTGGAACTTCGAGGCTTCGTCTTCGCTGTAGCGGCCGGCGGCCGTGGCGAAGTCGATGGTGCCGGCGATGAGGCGGGCACGAACCGAATCGAGCTTGCGGGTGGCAGCAGTGATCTCCTCGTTGGTTACGGGCGCCTTCATGAGGATGTGGCGTACGAGGGCATCATCACCGTTGCGCTGCAGCAGCTGGATCAGGTGAAAGCCAAACTTGGAGCGGACGACGTTGGAGATCTCGCCTTCCTTGAGGCGGAACGCAGCTGCTACGAAGGCAGGATCCCAGCTCTTGTCGGTGCGGTTGATCTGGTACTGACCGCCGCGGTCTTTGGAGCCCGGGTCTTCCGACTTCTGGCGCACGATCTCCTCGAAGGTGATCTGCTTGGCTTCGATCTGGCGCTTGTAGTTATTCAGCTCGCTCATCACGTAGGCTTCGAGGTCTTTCGAAGGCTTCGGGTAGATCACGATCTGGCCGATCTCGAGCTCGCTCTCAAAGAAGGGCAGGCTGTCTTTCGGGATACGGTTGAAATAAGCGTTTACTTCGGTAGGTGTGATGCGCACATTGTCGAGCACCTTGCGCTGCATCTGCTGGGCGAGCTTCGTTTCGCGAACACCGTCGCGGGCATCGTCCTTGATCTGGTAGATCGTTTTGCCGGCGATGCGCTCGAGCTCATCCTGCGAGCCGTACTGGCGGATAAAGTAGCGTACGCGCTGATCCAGCTCCGATTCGATCTCCGATTCGTCCACCTTCAGCGAGTCGCGCTCGGCTGCGAGCACGAGCACCTTCGATACGAGCGCCTGCTCCATTACGGCGCACTCCGCGTTGGGAGGAAGCTCCTGGCCCTGGCGGGCGGCATCGGCGAGGGCGTTCTTAACGTCGGATTCCAGGATGATGCGGTCGCCGACAATGGCAATGACGCGGTCGGCCACCACCTTTTTCGGTTGAGCAAAAGCGGCAGTGCCGAG
This sequence comes from Flaviaestuariibacter terrae, assembly GCF_054777635.1. Lineage (NCBI taxonomy): Bacteria > Pseudomonadati > Bacteroidota > Chitinophagia > Chitinophagales > Chitinophagaceae > Flaviaestuariibacter > Flaviaestuariibacter terrae. Next base: position 1,091,862 of record NZ_BAAHAL010000008.1, on the reverse strand, counting down.
CGTGGCGGAGAGGAGGAAAAGGAGAGCTTTTTTCATACGAAGTGGCTCAAAAGTAACGGATTGGTGGGGCATTGCCGGGGTGGAGGAAGATTTTAACACTCCGGAAAACTACTGGCGTAATTGCGTGACGGGGTAATGGGGTACGAGAGCTTGGGCCGTGCTGCGCGACCGTGGTTCTCGTTATCCCGGGCCTGCGGGCGAATCAGCGCCTCGAAAGCAGCAGTCCGGCCGCGACAAGGGCCAGCGTGCCCAGGGCAACGGTTTTCGCCCGGGGCTTAGGCAGGCGGGCGGATGCGCGCCAGCCGCCGTCGATGGCATTGCCGTAGGGCACCGGCTCGAGCACGTTGCCGGCCGTGTGCACCGTGGCGTCAGCCCTTTTGAGGTATTGACGGATAAGAGCGCCCGTAATGCGGCCCGTCAGGTGGGGGAAAAGCGTGTAGGCGATGTGCAGGAGGTGCGGTACAACCCCGAAGGCCTGCACGCGGCGCGGGTTGTGGATCGTATCCACGATGGCAGTGGCCACTTCGCGGGGGTCGTAGAGCGGCGGGGCCGGGCGAAGCTCCTTGCCGGTATAATTGGCCGCATGCTGCATCCCCGGCGTATCGAGGAAGCCGGGAAACAGGTCGCATATATGGATCCGCGGGTAGGCACCGAGCTCACCGCGCAGGGCCTCCGAAAAGCCGCGGAGCCCGAACTTGCTCGCGCAATAGGCCGCCATATATGGCGCCGGGAGCCATGCGCCCACGGAAATATTGTTGATCAGGATGCCTTCACCCTGGTGCTTGAAGATGGGGAGCACGGCCTGCGCGCCATGAATATAGCCCAGCAGGTTGGTGCGGATAACGGCCTCGTTCACAGGTGCGGGCACGTCTTCAAGCGCGCCGGCCGCCAGCACCCCGGCATTGTTGATCCATGCGTCGATGCGGCCAAAGGCCCGGCGGGCCGCGTCGGCCAGCGCGCGCTGCTGCTCCGGGTCGCGGGTGTCCGTGGGCACTACGATGCTTTTGCAGCGTCCCTCGGCAAGCTCACGCTGCAACGCTTCGAGCTCGGAGCGGTTGCGCGACGCCAGCACCACCCGCGCGCCCTGCGCGGCCAGGGCCACGGCCGCGGCACGCCCCACACCACTCGACGCGCCCGTGATGACGACTACTTTTCCGGGGAGGTACTTCGGGATGTGCTTCATGACCGCTGGTTTCAAAAAAAGGCGCAAGAATAGCGCCGTATTCACCCCCAAAAAAGTCGCGGCCGCCCCGGTCGCGCTTGCCGCGGAGCGCCTAACTTGGCGCCGAAAGCAATGGAACACATGATGAACACCGTTACGCTGGAAAGGGACATGCTGCTGATGTATATCGATGTCCCGTCCTTTCCGGATGGCATCCCCGCGGCCCAGGCACGGCTCCGCGCGCTCGTGCCCGAGCTGCGCGAGCGCAGCTACTTCGGCATTTCGCGGCCCGAAGCGGCTGTGATCCGCTACCGCGCTGCCGCCGAGGAGCTCGTTGCTGGCGAAGCCGCCAGCCTCGGGCTGCCGACGCTGCTGCTGCGGAGCGGGCTCTACGTGAGCTGTTTCGTGCCCCGCTTCGCCGAGGATATTTCGGTGATCGGCCGCACCTTCCGCGAGCTGCTGCAGCGCCCCGATATCGATCCGGACGGCTACTGCGTGGAATGGTACGGCGCCGACGGGCAGAACGTTTCCTGCATGCTGCGGCTGAAGGATGAATCGTCCTAACTTAGGAGGAACCAACGTCTCCCCGTTATGCGTCTCCTTGTTTCGGCTTCGCTGCTCCTGCTGGCCACCGTGGTAGCCGCGCAGCCCGCCAACCGACCCGTCCGCCGCATCATCGATGTACACCTGCATGCGCGTGGGTGGACCCAGTACGGCACGCCGCCGGCGGCCAACCCGGTAACGGCTGTGGCGCCGCGCTGGAGCAGCGATGCCGAAGTGATGAAGGCGACGCGCGATTCACTCCGGCGCTGGGGCGTCGTGCGGGCCATCGTGTCCGGAACGCCCGCGCGGGCCGCCGCCTTCCGGCAATACGACTCCGCGCTGTTCATCCCCGCGCTCGATTACGGCGATGACGCCAGCAACCCGCTCCCCGATACATCGGCCTTCCGCGACCTGTTTTTGCGCCAGGGCTTCCGGGTGTTTGGTGAGCTGGCGTTGCAATACGATGGTAAGCTTTTAACAGACCCCGAGCTGGAGCCCTACCTCGCGATCTGCGAGCGCGAGGGGATACCGGTGGCGTTGCATACCGGTCTCGGGGCGCCGGGTACGCCTTCCCGCTGCTGTCCCCGCTTTCGCACCCTTTACGGCAACCCGCAGATGATCGAGGAAACACTGGTGCGGCACCCGCGGCTCAAGCTGCAGCTGATGCACGCCGGCTACCCGTTTCTGCAGGAAACAAAAGCAATCCTGTATGTGTACCCGCAGGTCTATGCCGACATCGCGGTCATCAACTGGATGCTCCCGGTAACCGAGTTTCACAAATACTTGAAAGACCTGGTGGATGCGGGTTTCAGCAAACGCCTGATGTACGGCTCCGACCAGATGGGCTGGCCCGATGCCATCGGGCTTTCGATCCGCAACACCGAGGCCGCTTCCTTTCTTACCGCGGAGCAAAAGCAGGACATCTTCTACAACAACGCCGCGCGGTTTTACGGGATCCGCTAAGTAGTATGTTTCGGTTTTCATCAGCCGTGCGCTCATTGCCGGCAACCGCTTCGGGACCGGCGTCCCGCTCGTACAAAACAAAAAAAGGCCCCGTATTTCTACGGAGCCTCACTTCGATATTCGTTATTCGAAATTCGCTATTCGTTATTCTCAGAGCGTACGCTTCACTTCCTCGAGCTCGTATGCTTCCACGATATCGCCGACCTTGATGTCGTTGTAGTTCTTGATCGTCAGACCGCACTCCATGCCGTTGAGCACCTCCTTCACGTCGTCTTTGTAACGCTTGAGGGAGCCCAGTTCGGCGTTGGCGTTCTCGCCCGTCGGGTACACCACGATACCGTCGCGGATGATGCGGATCTTGTTGTCGCGCTTGATGCGACCGTCGAGCACCACGCAACCGGCAACGGTGGCCTTGTCGAACTTGAACACCTCGCGGATCTCCACGTTGGCAACGATCTTCTCCTGGGTTTTCGGTTCGAGCATGCCCTCCATGGCGGAGCGCACTTCGTCGATGGCCTGGTAGATAACCGAGTAGGTCTTGATCTCGATACCGGCGTTCTCGGCGAGGCGCGAGGCCTGCATCGAGGGACGCACGTTGAAGCCGATGATGAGGGCGTCGGACGCTTCGGCGAGTACCACGTCGCTTTCGTTGATCTGGCCCACGCCTTTGTGGATCACGCTCACGAGGATCTCCTCCGTCGACTGCTTCTGCAGCGAGTCGGAAAGGGCTTCCACCGAACCGTCCACGTCGCCTTTGATGATGACCTTGAGTTCCTTGAAGGTACCCAGGGCAAGGCGGCGGCCGATCTCGGCGAGGGTGATGTGCTTCTTGGCGCGCATGCCCTGCTCGCGGAGGATCTGGGCGCGGCGGTTGGCCACTTCCTTGGCTTCGGCTTCGTCTTCGTATACCTTGAATTTCTCACCGGCCTGGGGAGCACCGTTGAGACCGAGGATCACAGCGGGCACCGAAGGACCGGCGTCGCCGAGTTTCTTGTTGCGTTCGTTAAACATCGCCTTCACGCGGCCGAAATGCTGGCCGGATACCACGATGTCGCCGGGCTCGAGCGTACCGTTCAGCACGAGTACCGTCGTTACATAGCCGCGGCCCTTGTCGAGCGAGGCTTCGATAACGGTACCGGTGGCTTCGCGGTCCGGGTTGGCCTTGAGGTCGAGGAGCTCGGCTTCGAGGAGGATCTTCTCGAGGAGGAGGTCTACGTTGATACCCTTCTTCGCCGAGAGCTCCTGGCTCTGGTACTTACCACCCCAGCTTTCAACCAGCAGGTTCATTTGCGCAAGCTGCTCGTAGATCTTGGTGGGGTTGGCGCCGTCCTTATCGATCTTGTTGATCGCAAAGATCATCGGTACGCCGGCGGCCTGCGCGTGGCTGATGGCCTCGCGGGTCTGGGGCATGATGGCGTCATCGGCGGCGATCACGATGACGGCGATATCGGTCACCTTCGCACCGCGGGCACGCATGGCGGTAAACGCTTCGTGACCCGGGGTATCGAGGAAGGTAATGTCTTTGCCATTGGGGAGGTGCACCTGGTAGGCACCGATGTGCTGGGTGATACCACCCGCCTCACCGGCTACTACGGTTGCATTCCGGATATAGTCAAGGAGCGAGGTCTTACCGTGGTCGACGTGACCCATGATGGTCACGATCGGGGAGCGCGGCTTCAGCTCGTCTTCGGAATCTGCTTCGTCCTCCTCGTCCATTTCGAGTTGCTTCTCCATGTCGATGAACTCGACGTCGTAGCCGAATTCGGAGGCAACGAGCTCGATCACCTCGGCGTCGAGGCGCTGGTTGATGGACACCATGATGCCGAGACCCATACACTTCGAGATCACCTCGGCAAAGGAAACGTCCATCAGGTTGGCGAGCTCGCTCACGGAGATGAACTCCGTAACCTGCAGCTTCGTATCCATGCCTTCGCCCATATCGGCGCCTTCGTTGCGGCGGTCGCGGCGCTTGATCTTGCCGCGCTTGCCACCACCTCCGGAGAGCTTGGCCTGCGTTTCCTGGATCTTCCGCTGGATCTCCTTCTCGTCGATCTGGCGGTTGTCGTCGCGGCGTCCGCCGGGACCACGCTGGCCACCACGGGGACCGGGCTGGTTGCCGGTGCGGCCGCGGCTTCCCTCACCGGGACGCTGTACGGTAAAGCGGCCGCCACCCGACCCCTGGGCTCCGCTCACGCCGCCACCGGGGCGGGTTTCGGGGGCCTTCTTGATCGGAATGCGGTTGCGCTTGCGCTTCTCGTCGGGCTTGGGGCGGGTATCACTGTCTACCGGCAGCTCGATCTTACCAAGGATCTTGGGTCCTTCGAGCTTTTCGGCGCGTATGTTTTCAATAACGGGCTCAGCGGCCTTCTCTGCTTCGGCGGGCGCAGCGGGTGTGGCTGCTGCGGGCTTCGGCTCGGGCTTGGGGGCTTCGGCTACCGGTGCCGCGACGGGCTCGGGCTTCGGCGCTTCCACGGGTGCCGGTGCGGCTTCCGCCTTGGGCGCTTCCGGAGCGGGGGCGGGCTCTTCTTTCTTCACGCTCTTCTTGGGGCGCGTCGAAGAGTCGATCGCCGACAGGTCGACGGTGCCGAGGATCTTCGGGCCTTCCACGGTGGGGGCCTCGATCTTCACGGGAACTTCGGGTGCGGGTGCCGGGGCTTCGGGAGCGGCCGGGGCGGGTGCCTCGGGCGCAGCTTCCTGTACGGGCGCCGGAACCTCGGGGGCGGCTACGGGCTCCGCTTTCGGAGCGGGTGCCTCGGGAGCCGGTGCGGGCGCGGGGGCTTCTGCCACAGGAGCGGGCTCGGCCTTCGGAGCCTCGGGGGCCGGCGCGGGCGCAGCGGGCCATTCAGCGGCCGGGGCCGCCTTGGGCGTTGTCGCCTTGCGCTCTTCGCGCTGGCGCGCAAGCACGTCTTCCTCTTCCTTGCGCTTGCGGGCTTCCGCAATGGCGCCTTTCGGGAGGTCGATCTGCTCGGCCTTGTGCTTCGCCACCTTGTCGCTGTTGAACTCCTGCTGCAAGGCGCGGTACATGTCTTCGGTCAGTTTGGCCGTAGGTTTCAGGTCGTCGCGGTTGAAACCTTTTGCCGCCAGGAACTCCACCAGTGTTTCCTTACCGATGTTGAACTCCTTGGCCGCAGCCATTAACCTGGGTGTTTGAATTTCTGCCATTAATATTTTTTATACCAATTGTCTACCTAGCTAACACGCCTCGCGGCATGTGTGGGTCGCCTTCGCCAGCTCCGGCTTCCCGCGGCTCTCTTTAACAATACGCAGTATCATTAAAGGTAACCTTTTGGCTCCGGGAAGCGTTGCCGATTCCCGTCCCGTCAATACTACCCGCGATCGAACTCGGCCTGCAGGATCTTGCGCAGGTCGTGGATCGTTTCTTTCTCCAGGTCGGTGCGGCGCTCCAGCTCCTCGGTGCTCAGGTCGAGCACGGAGCGGGCGGTGTCGCAGCCAACACGCTTCAGCTCGTCGATGATCCAGGATTCGATCTCGTCGCTGAACTCGTCGAGGTCGATGTCGAAATCTTCCACCTCGCCTTCGTTGTCGCGGTATACGTCGATGTCAAAACCGGTGAGCTCGCAGGCGAGCTTGATGTTGACGCCGCGGCGGCCGATGGCCAGCGACACCTGGTCGGGCTTCAGGTATACGGAAGCGCGCTTGCCTTCCTGGTCGATCTCCATGGAGGTGATCTTGGCCGGGGTCAGCGAGCGCTGGATGAGCAGCTGGATGTTGGCCGTCCAGTTGATCACGTCGATATTCTCGTTTTTGAGCTCACGCACGATGCCGTGGATCCGCGAGCCTTTCATACCCACGCAGGCACCCACAGGGTCGATGCGGTCGTCGTAGGATTCCACCGCTACCTTGGCGCGCTCGCCCGGGTCGCGTACGATCTTCTTGATCACGATGAGGCCGTCGAAAATTTCCGGTACTTCAATTTCCAAAAGCTTTGCCAGAAACTCCGGCGCGGTGCGGCTCAGGATGATGACCGGGTTGTTGTTCTTCATGTCCACTTTCTTCACAACGGAGCGGATGGACTCGCCCTTCTTGAAGTAGTCCTGCGGGATCTGCTCGCTCTTGGGGAGGATCAGCTCGTTGCCCTCTTCGTCGAGGAGCAGCACTTCTTTTTTCCAAACCTGGTATACTTCGGCGGATATGATCTCGCCGATGCGGTCGCCGTATTTCTTGGCGAGGATGTTCTTTTTGAGATCAGCGATACGGGAGGCCAGCGTTTGCTTGGCGGCCAAGATCGCGCGGCGGCCGAAGTCTTCGAGGTTTACTTCCTCGTACAGCTCCTCACCTACCTGGTAGTCGGGCTCGATCTTGATGGCGTCGGAGTATTCGATCTCCTCGAGGGTATTGTAAATATCTCCGTCGTCCACGATGGTGCGGCGGCGGAAGATCTCGAGGTCACCTTTTTCCGCGTTCACGATCACGTCGAAGGTTTCGTCGGAGCCGTATTTCTTGCGCAGCAGCGTGCGAAACACGTCTTCCACAACCCGCATGAGGGTGGGGCGGTCAATATTTTCGGCCTCCTTGAATTCCTGGAAGGCTTCGATCAGGTTGATACTTGCCATACGATCTGGTTTAATAACTATTGAATAACAACTATTGAATAATGTATAACGAAGGGCCACTGCAGCCACATTATTCAATATTCAATACGCAATAGTCAATATTCAATTTTTAGAACTTTACTTGAACTTTAGTGGTTTTAATATCGCTAAACAGGATCGTATCCTGCTTCACTTCTTTTTTCTTGCCTTTACCGGTTTCCGTTTCGAGCACGATGCCGTCTTCTGTAGCGGCGAGGAGCTTTCCTTCCTTTGCCGGAACGGCTGCATCGTTGAAGGTCACTTCCACGTAGCGGCCGATGTTCTTGCTGTACTGGCGGTGCAGCTTCAGGGGCTCGTCCACGCCGGGCGAGGACACCTCCAGCGAAAAATCGCCGTCGGGAAACAGCGTGCTTTCCTCAAGCGCTTTGTACAGCTTGCGGTTGTAGCTTACCAGCGCCGACAGGGGCAGGCCCTCGTCGCCGTCGATAAACACCTTTACGTTGTTGGTAGGCTTAATGCGCACCTCTACGACGAAGTGTTTGGGGTCGGTAAGCAGGCTTTGCAGCTTTTCCGTAATGGTTACGATCAGGTTCTCGGTTGTCATAGCTAAAAAGAAGAAGGGAACGGCCTCGTTCCCTTCTTGCGTCAAATCCGGAACAAAAGTACGGAAAACGGGGCGTTCGCCCAAAAAAACAGTCCGGAGTTCAGGGGCAGGCATTCCAAGCGGGGGAAGGCGGGGCTATTCCCGCTGCTTTTCGTCGCCGGACGGGTTATTTTTTTAACGAAATCTCCCCTCCGGATTACCGGCGGCCGATTCCCGATTCCGGTACCTTTGGGCCATCATGTTCCTGACCTTTCTTTTCTGGCTCATCGTCGCCTACTTTGCCTTCCGCTTCCTCTTCGGATTCCTGATCCCCATGATCCGCACCACGCGGCAGGTGCGCCGCAGCTTCCGCACGATGAACGAGCGGATGAATGAGCGCTTCGGCACGCAGCCCGGCGAAAATGCGGGCGCCCAGAAAGTACCGCCTTCCGGCCCGGCGCCGCGAAAGGACGATTATATCGACTTCGAGGAAATCAAGGAGTAAACGCCCAATTCATTAAGTTTGCAGCCCGGGAAAAATGCAGGATCTCGGATCTCGGATCTCGGATCAAAGCGATCTCGGATCTCGGATCAAAGCGATCAGACATCCTGCATCAAACATTTCCCAGCGGATCCTTAGCTCAGCTGGTTAGAGCGGCTGACTCATAATCAGCGGGTCGGGGGTTCAAGTCCCTCAGGATCCACCAGCAGAACGCCCTGGCGATACTCTAGCCAGGGCGTTTCTTTGTACTTCTATTTCTTCTTTTGAGCGTGCGCGCCGCGGCAGGTCCGATAGCTTGTTACAATCAGCCGATCTCATTCTCGCCCAGCTCGCGCGTCAGCTTCGTAAAGCCCACCACGTTGCCTTCGTCGTCGTGCAGCGCGGTGATGAGGATGCTCCCCCAAAACGTGGTTCCGTTCTTTCGCACCCGGCGGCCAATGTGCTTGGCGCGTCCTTCCTTGACGGCCTGCGCAAGCAGGCGCTCCGGCAGCTGCTCCTCTCGGTGCTGCGGCAGGTAGAACAGGCGAAAGTTTTGTCCGATGATCTCCTCCGCCTTGTACCCTTTGATCTGCTCCGCGCCTTTGTTCCAGGATAGTATCGTTCCATCGATGTCCATCAGGATGATCGCATAGTCCTGGATCTCCTCGATCATCTTATTATGTAGTGTCTCAAGTAGCTTCTTCTTGTCCATGGCTGTCTGTCTCCGGGCCTCAACGCTTCTGTCTGTTGAGCGCCAATCGTGCAAAGTTACCCCAAGGTCAAACAAGCTGTATACAACTCATGCAGGGAAGCGGCGCGCTTATTGTTTCTATAGGGCATGAATAGCTCTTTTTATGGATCATAAATCCCTCTTTCAGTTCCCGGGCCTCGCCGCCGTGGCTGCTTTTGCCGCCCGCCTCTCGCTCGGATTTCTCATCGACACGAATCATTGTACACTGAAAGCACGTCTTTCCAAAGAGCAGATAGAGCTGGCCATCAACCAGTTTCAGGGCAAGATGCTCGCCTGATCAAACCCGGCAGTAGCGCGCCCGCCGCTGCTATTCCCCCAGCACCTTATGAACACTCAAGGACCTGTAATTATCATCGAAGACGACCAGGACGACCAGGAAATATTCAGCCTCGTTTTCACCGACCTGGGCTACCCCAACGAAGTCTGCTTTTTCACCGACGGACAGGCGGCGCTCGAGTACCTGAACCGAACGGACATTACCCCCTTCCTGATACTTTCGGATATAAATATGCCCAAACTGGATGGTTTCGAGCTCCGGGAAAAAGTAAAAATGGATGCGAAGCTGCAGATAAAATGCATCCCCTATCTTTTTTTCACGACGTCCGCCTCGCAGCAGTCGGTTATCGACGCCTACAGCATGTCGGTACAGGGATTCTTTGTGAAGGACAATTCGATCAGCGAGCTGAAGGACACCATCAACATCATCATGCAATACTGGAAGAAGTGCTCCTCGCCGAATAATTTCGGCCCGGGCAGCAGCTAGCGCGGGGCGCCCACCGCCATGGGGAGATACACGGTAAAGGTTGCTCCTTCGTTTACGGCCCCTTCGGCCACAACGACGCCGCGGTGCGCCTCCACGACCTTTTTTACAATAGCAAGCCCGATGCCCGTGCCGTCGTAGTCTTCACGGCCATGCAGCCGCTGGAACACCTCGAAGATCCGGTCTTTGAATTCGGGTGCGAAGCCGATGCCGTTGTCGGAAATGGAAAGAACGCTGCAAACCGGGCAAGCCGACAGCTTGCCACCCGGAACCTCGATGCCGGGCATCGTTCCGGCCGTGATGCGGATGTGGGGCGTACGGCCCGGCGCGGTAAATTTCAATGCATTTCCCAACAGCTGGCGGAGCAGGAGCCGGAACTGGACTACATCCACCAGCACTTCACCCAACGCACCGGTTTCCAGCAAAACCTCCTTCTCCCGGATTGTCGCCACGAAGCTTCCCCTGACTTCCGCAACGAGCGGCGCCAGCGCTATGGCCTCCAGCCGGTGCTCGGCCGTATTGACCCGCGAATAAACATACAGGTCCTGGATCATCTGCCGCATCAGGTGGGCCGCTCCCAGGACCTGGTCGAAGCGGTGCTGCTCCTTTTCGTCGAAGAGCCGCTTGCTGGTTTCGCTCAGCTGGTCGAGCCGGACCAGCATCTTGCGCAGGGGCTCTTGCAGGTCGTGGCTGGATACGAAGGCAAAGGCCTCAAGCTCTTTTATCGCATCGAGCAGTTCGGCCGCGCGCTTTTCCTTTTCGACATTCTGGTAAGCTAATTCGATGTTGGCGATATGCAGCTCCGCTGCGCGTCGTTCCTTCTCGTGATTCTGGTACGCTAGTTCCTCGTTGGCGATCGCGAGCTCCGAGGCGCGACGCTCCTTTTCGTGGTTCTGGTAAGCGAGTTCCTCGTTGGCAACGGCCAGCTCGGAGGCGCGCCGCTCCTTTATATTGTTCTGACGCAATAGCTCGCGGTTGGCCTGGGCCAGCTCGCGGCCGCGCCGTTCGTTCTGCTCCAGCTGAAAGGCCAGCTCGAGGCGCGTGAGCGCGAGTTCCGCCAGCAGCTTCTGGCGTTCCTTATTGAGAAAGGCCACATCGTAGGACGTTTCTACGGCTGCGCCGCTTTTTTCGTCCTGCGCTATGGAGAGAGGAGTGTTCATGTAATCAGGTAAGGGTGATCGGCACCTGGCCGCCGCTCAAGGTACCCTTATTGCGCGAGTACCGGTATTATAATCGGCACATTGGGCAACCGAATGCTCAGCAGTTGCCGGAGCAGGCGATGTATGAGCATTGGGGGCGAAACAAGAAGAGTGGGGCTGGGCCGGTCGATGCTCCCCTATTTACCGGCATTCGGAAGCGTTCCGCTTTTGCGGCACGGTATTCACACCTGTACTGTTTCCGACCACTACCCTCCCAGTTCATCTCTCCTAAACGTCCTCACATTTTGAAAAAGATCTTCCCGGCACTTTGTGCCCTCATGACCCTCGCCGCCTGTAACTCGAATCCTACTGCCAAGACCGGCACAACCGACACCACGGGATTGGCAGCTTATCAACAGCAGGGTCTGCAAAACATCGCCCTCCGCGCCGAGCTCGACTCGACCGAGAAGGCCAAGTCGGCGGTGCCGGCCGCACAGCAGGTGCGCTACGTAACACAGCACCGCACATCCAGCACTTCTTCCTCGTCGCGAGGCGGCGCTACGGGCACAACGAGCTCCTCGGGCTCCACGGGCTCCAACAGCGGCACTGCTGCTGCACCTGCAAAGAAGAAAGGCATCAGCAAAACAGCTAAGGGCGCCATTATCGGCGGCGTAGCCGGAGCTGCCGGTGGCGCGCTGATCAATAAGAAAAACCGCGGTGTCGGTGCGGTCGTTGGCGGCCTGATCGGCGCCGGTGCGGGTGCCGTTATCGGCAGCACGCAGGACCGTAAGGACGGACGCCAGTAATCCAGCTCGCGCACGCCAGAGAAAGCCCGGACCCAGCAAGTCCGGGCTTTTGCTTTACCCGTACAGCTGCGGGAAGCCCGGCCGCTTTGACATAGTCCCGGTTGCCGCCCTTATAAAAAACTAAGTGAAAACCTTCATAAAAACGTACCTTACAGGTAGTAGCAGCGGGCCCGACAAGCGGCGCCAATCCACCATATTTCCATCGTACTATCGCTCTGGTGTAGCCGACTGCTAACAGCGAACCTTAACCGCCCTGCAAAGGATAAAATCTAAAACTATGCAAGGGAGAGAATCCAATGAAAAAACCAACCTGCTGGCTGATACTGCGGGGGCCGAAGAGCGGCTTCAATGGCAACAAAAACTGGAGCAACTAAGCTCCGAGCTGGCACAGGCGCAGCGAGAGCTGGCCGATCATTACCACAACGAAGAACGCTGCGCAGCGGAACTGCTGCGCGCCAACGAGCACGTGGCCCTGGAAAACGCGGAGAAGGAAGCGCGTAACCGTGAACTGGAGGCCGCCTACGCGGCGCTTGAATTCCAGAACCGGCAAAGCGAACAACGGGCATCCGAGCTCGCGCGCGCCAACAGGGAACTGGCGCTTCAGAATTCCGAAAAAGAGCGCCGCTCGCTGGAGTTGAACCAGGCGATGGCCGAACTCGACGCCTTCGCATATGTGTCGAGCCACGACCTCCAGGAACCGCTGCGCAAGATCCAGATCTGGGTCGACCAGCTCGGGATGGACAAGGAGCAGCACTTCAACGAAAAGGGACGCTACCTGCTCGGGCGGATCGTGAGTGCCGCGCAGCGGATGCGGCAGTTGATCCGGGACCTGTACGAATTTTCGCGGATCAATGCCGTGGAGCGCCGCTTCGAGACCGCCGACCTGCGCCAGCTGGCCGAAGACGTCTGCGCGGAACTCCACGACCTCATCACCGAGAAAGGCGCGCGCCTCGAGATCCAGGTCTCCTGCTCGGCCGACATGGTCGTAGCGCAGTTTCGCCAGCTGCTCCGCAACCTGCTCCACAATGCCCTCAAGTTCGCCGATCCCGGCCGCGCGCCCGAGATCAGGATCTCGGCAGATGCCTGCCCCGGAAGCAGCATCGGGCACCCCCTGGCCGAGCCCGAAACCGAATACTGCCACCTGTGCGTCCAGGACAACGGGATCGGCTTCGATCCACACTATGGCGAGCGGATCTTCAAGGTGTTCCAACGGCTGCACAGCGTGGAAGAATTTCCCGGTACCGGTATCGGTCTTGCGATTGTTAAAAAAGTAGCCGAAAGCCACAACGGGATTGTGCTGGCGCGCAGCGACCCGGGCAGGGGATCGGCTTTTACCGTGTATTTCCCGCGTATTCATGTGCCGGTGCGCAAAATGGTGCACTCCCGGAGGCATTTTAATGAAACGTGGCACGGATTTCCGACCTTATAAGGAAACGAATTTGTATGATCCGTACCCAATCTTTCACACAGGAACAACCGCAGAGCGACGGCGGCTTCCGCATGGCCCCGGCCGTTATTTCCGGGATCCTCGTATTGCTTTTCTTTGTCTCGATCATCTATGTGCTCGTCAGCAGCTTCTGACGGCCTCCCCCATGCATCCCGAAATCACCGATATACGCCGGCAAGTGCCGGAAACCTACTCGGAAGCGAACCTTGAAGTGCTGGAAGGCCTCGTAACACGCTACCGCGATTTCCTCGCACAACTGGCGGACACCGAGTTCAACGCAGAATACTATACCGATCGCCTGGCCGCCATAGAAGCGGCGCTGCACGAAGCCCGCTACGGCAACAACGAGCGGCAGCGGGCACGCGGCTATCAACATGCCGCAGCGAGCCTGCTTGAGGACACGGAGGAATTTTCCGAGAAGTACTCCTCGCCAGAATAACAACCGTTTTTTTATTACGATGCTTTGCGCAACAGGCGCGCCTGCCCCGTCGGGCACAACTGCAGCAGCACGCAATGCGCACAATCGGGCTCGCGCCAGTGGCATACCTTCTGCCCGTGCCGCATCAGGAGCTGGTGATGATCGTACACGTCCTGCGCGGTAAAATCAGCCGGCAGCAATTCTTCGAGCACCTTGTGGGCTTTTGCTTCTCCCAGCTTTTCTTCGATGATACCGAGGCGCACCGCCACGCGAAAATGGTGCGAGTCGACGGGGAGTGCCTTCCCGCGGAGCGAGCTGAAGGAGATCACCGCGGCACTGGTCTTTGGCCCCACGCCCGGAAGATCTTCGAGCCAACGGCGTGCCTCGCCCACGTCCATCCCTTCCAGGAAATCGAGCGACAGCGATTCGAGGCGCTCACTGAGTATCCGCAGCACCTGCTGGATGCGTGGCGCCTTCTGCTCGGGCCAGGTGCAGGCGCTGATGGCGGCTTCCACCTGGGCCACGGGGGCATCGCGCACCGCTTCCCAGGATCCGAAGATCCGCTGCAGGTTGCGGAACGCGAGCCCGCTCTGGCTGTTGCGGGTGCGGTGTGAGAGCAGGGCCGATATGAGCTCGCTCAGCGGGTCGAGGTCGTGGAAGTAGCGGATGGCCGATCCGTACACGGCCGCAAGGCGCCGGTGCACCTCCAGCACAAAATGGCGCTTATCTTCCGGTGTTCCAATCATTTGGCCTTTTTCTCCACAGGGCGCGAAGACCGTGCCGTGTGAGCACGGCCCGTATTTCTACGGGGATGGTTACACAAACGGGGCGATGGACGCCCAGTGGAGACGTTTAAGTACGCCGAACGTCGAGGCGGAGGCAGCAGGCAGTAGGAGGATCAGATAACGCATCCCGGCTCTTTCGCAGAAAAATACAACTCATCCCGGTGCGCAACGAAGGGTCGGCGCCGATCAGTAGCTTTGCGCTCCATGCAGTTCCTGCGCTCCATCCTTCGCTCCTACCAGAAGTCATTCTCCGGCCTCAGCCGCGAAACCTGGCTGCTGGCCACGGTGATCCTCATCAACCGCTGTGGCTTCATGGCCGTGCCGTTCATGAGTCTCTACATCACCCAGCACCTCCACCGCCCCGCCACCGATGCGGGCCTCGTCATCACGCTGTTCGGGGTCGGATCGATCGCCGGCGCGGCTGCGGGAGGCGCGCTCACCGACCGCTTCGGCTACCGGCCCGTGCAGGTGGGCGCGCTGATCCTCGGCGGACTGCTCTTTCTTGTATTCGCGACCGTCACGCATTTTGCTACGCTCTGTGTGCTCTCGCTGATCATACCCTTCTTTACCGAAGCCTTCCGGCCGGCCAACTTCGCCGCGACGCATGCCTATGCGAAGCCCGGTACCAACACCCGCTCCTATTCGCTCAACCGGCTGGCCATGAATATCGGCTGGGCCGTGGGATCGGCCACCGGCGGCCTTCTCGCCTCGGTCGACTACCGCCTTCTCTTCGTGGTCGACGGCGGCATTTCCGTACTGGCCGGCATCACGCTGTGGATCCTGCTGCCACCCGTGCGCGCCGCCATCCGCGCCGCCAAAGAGGGGATCAGAAAAACGGCCCGCGTATGGCACGATGCGCTTTTCCTGCGCTTTATGGGCGTTACGACCCTGTTTGCCACCTGCTTTTTCCTGCTGTTCCGCATCGGGCCGGTTTTCTTCAAGGAGCAATGGGGCCTGCGCGAATCCACCATCGGGCTCGTGCTCGGTTTCAATGGCATCGTCATCGCGCTCTTCGAGATGGTGCTGATCAGCCGTATCGAAAAGAAGCGGCCGCCGCTGCAATTTGCCGTGCTGGGCGCGCTTTTCCTGGGTGCATCGTACCTGTTCCTGATGCTGCCCGCGCGCCTGGCGCTCTTTAACGCGCTGTTGTCGATGCTCTTTTTTACCGTTGGCGAGATGTTCGCCCTCCCCTTCATCAATGCCTTTGTCAACAGCCGCTCTTCGGCGGGCAACCGGGGCGAATACGCTGCCGGCTACACGCTTTGCTGGAGCTGCGCACAGGTCGTGGGACCGGCAGGCGGCTTTTTCCTCGCCGAGCATTTCGGCTACAGCTGGCTCTGGGGCGGCCTATGCCTCCTGCTGCTTGGCGCCGCCTGGGGCTATGGTCGCCTGCACCGGCGCCTCGGTGCAGAAGCGGTGGCCGAACGGGTCCTCGCCGAAGGCATGGCCTGATCGTCAGCGCACCGGCGCGTTTTGTCCGGATGCGCTCAACGCCAGGCGCCCACCCGCCTTGAGCGCGGCGAAGCCTCCCCGTATATCTACAACATCGCGGAAGCCGCGGGCCAGGAGCAGCGAGGCGAAGACCATTGAGCGGTAGCCTCCGGCGCAGTAAACAACTACCCGGCGTTCCGGGTCGAGGTTCGCGATCGACGCTTCGATATAATCGAGCGGCGCATGGACGGCGCCACTAACGTGGGCACTGTTGTATTCCCGCTCATTGCGCACATCCGCCAGGTGCAGGTCGGAATGGACGAGGCGGAGGTTGGCAAACGCATCCGCAGAAATACGGTGCACCCTTTCGAGCCCGCCGCCGGCGGCGCTCCAGGCCTCTATACCGCCGGCGAGGTAACCAAGCACGCCGTCGAGGCCTACGCGCGACAGGCGGGTGATGGCTTCAGCTACGCGGTCCGCTTCTGCGATCAGCAGGAGCGGCTGGGTAAGGTTGGGTATCAGCGCTCCTGCCCAGGGTGCAAAGGCGCCATCGATCCCGATGTTCCAGGAGGCGGGTATATGCCCGGCGGCAAAGGCTTCCGGATCGCGCACATCAAGCAGAAGTGCGCCGCGGCGCTGTTGCAGGGCACGAAACGAATCCGGGTCGAGCGGACGCGCGGAGCGCTCGCGCACGGTGTCGATCGGCTCGTAGCCTTGCACATTGCGGAGCACGTTGCCGGGGAAATAGGCGGGTGGCTCCGTCAGCCCGTCGAGCACGGCGGCGATGAAATCGGCTTCCGATAACCGGGGTTGCAGGGCGTAATTCGTAGCCTTCTGGTTCCCGAGCGTATCCCGCAAGTCGCGGCTCAGGTTCTTGCCGCAGGCGGAGCCGGCGCCATGACCCGGGTAGACTACAACATCGTCGGGGAGCGGCAGGATCTTATCGCGCAGCGAATGGTACAGGAGCCCGGCGAGACGCGCGGGTGTCAGGTCGGCGTCGATCTTCTGCGCGAGGTCGGGCCGGCCCACATCGCCGAGAAATAGCGTATCGCCGCTGAAGAGCGCCACCGGCCTCTTCGCGGCATCGCGCAACAGGAAGCAGCAGCTCTCGGGTGTGTGCCCGGGTGTATGGAGCACCTGTATAAATACGGAGCCGAGTTGCAGCTCCTCGCCGTCGGTTGCTATGCGGGCGTCAAACTGCGGCCGCGCGCCGGGTCCGTACAGCACCGTGGCCCCGGTAGCGCGCGCCAGGTCGAGGTGCCCCGACACGAAGTCGGCGTGAAAATGGGTTTCGAGCACATAGCGGATGCGGGCGCCATCGCGGGCGGCGAGCGCGGTGTAGGTTTCGATGTCGCGGAGCGGGTCGATCACGGCGGCCTCGCCGTCGCTTTCGATATAATAGGCGCCCTGGGCCAGGCAGCCGGTGTACAGTTGTTCGATGCGCATATGCGGTATTTGCCTGCAAAGCTGCCGCGCCCACCGCGCGGAGCGGCTGACGCAGGTCAGGCGGCGGCACGATCCTGTACAGGTCGCCGGCCCAGCAGCAACGCGAGCGGGAGCCCGATCATGAACACGAGGATCAGCCAGGCCTTCAGGGCTTTGTCCCAGCGGAACGCCCGCTGGGGAAGCGCACTCAGCGGCACAAACAGGCGGTTCATCAGCAGCCAGACCAGGAGGCCGTACAGCAGCGCCAGCAGCAGCACGGGCCAGCGATACAGCCGCAGCGGGCGGTACAGTACATAGAGCAGGAAGGTAAACAGGAGCGCAAAGAAGTAGTGGATCGTTACGCCCAGCGCAATGGGTCCGGCGCCGCTGCGGGCTGCATCGGGGCCAAGAAGGCCGGCGGCAATATAACGGAGAACGCCAGCCGGGCCCTTGCCGGTTGCGAGGTAGTAATCGACAAAGGCAGACAGCAGGTCGAGGCTGCCGACCAGCAGGGCAAGCCCGGTCAGCCACCGGGCCGGCAGGCGGCGGGGCGCGCGCTCCATAAGCGGTTGTTTGCAGAAAGATATGAAAAGCAGGGAATGCGCACAGTGGCGCGTAAACCGCGCAAAGCCCCATTCTGCTTATCTTCGCGCCCGGCGAGTTAACCTTTCATTAACCCTTCGCCGCCTACATTTGATTTTTAACAACGACTAATGAGAAAATCTTTCCTGGTGGCGCTGGCGCTGCTGTGTTCGGGTATTGTGATGGCGCAGTCTGATTCAACGGTAAAACGCAGCATGCTTTCAAGCCGCGGCCTGCCGAAAGGCAACGACCACTTTATGGTGCAGGTGGGCTACACCCAGTGGGCCGGCCGCCCCGACACGCTGAACGTTGGTGGTCTTCCCCGCTCGCTCAACATCTACTTCATGATGGCCTTCCCCTTCCGCACCAACCCGCACCTCAGCGCGGCACTGGGCCTGGGCGTCGGCTCCGACAACATCTTCTTTAAGAACACCTCGATCGGCATCCGCGACAATGTCAGCACGATCTCCTTCCACAACGTTGCCGACACGAATCACTTCAAGAAATACAAGCTTACCACCGACTACCTCGAAGTACCCATTGAGCTGCGCTGGACGGCCCGTCCCGACGACGACGCCCACAGCGTGAAGCTGGCCCTGGGCATCAAGATCGGTACGCTGCTCAACGCCAAGACAAAAGCGCGCACCCTGCTGAACGCCGCCGGACAAACCATCAACGACTACAAGGTGAAGGAATACAGCAAGCGCTTCTTCAACAGCCAGCGTCTCGTGGCCACGGGCCGCATCGGCTACGGACACTTCGGTCTCTTTGCCTCCTATCAGGTGTCGCAGGTATTCAAGGAGAACGTAGGCCCCAACGTGCATCCCTTCACCATCGGCTTTACGCTGACCGGTTTGTAAGCACGCGAACGCACGGATCTTTCCGGCAACATACTATCGAGAAGGCCCCGCAGTGCGGGGCCTTCTTCATTACCACATTCCGGCGTTTTTGCCGTGCCACGTCCCCGGCCTTTGGTTTGCTTACTTTTGTTGCAATGATTGACAAGCAGAATAAGATCGACCGGGATGAGCGGGCCGTGCTGGTGGCCGTGGTGCAGAAGGAGCAAACCGAGACCCAGGTGACCGAATACCTCGATGAGCTCGCGTTCCTGGCCGAGACTGCCGGGGCATCAACGGTGAAGCGCTTTATCCAGAAGCTGGCGCGCCCCGAACCCAAGACCTTTGTGGGCAAGGGCAAGCTGGAAGAGATCCGCGATTACGTGAAGACGCACGACGTCGGCCTTATCATCTTCGACGACGAGCTCACGGGCGCACAGATCGGCAACATCGAAAAGGAAACAAAGGTCAAGGTCATCGACCGCTCCGACCTTATCCTCGACATATTCGCGCGGCGCGCCAAGACGGCGCAGGCCAAGGCCCAGGTGGAGCTGGCTCAGTACCAGTACATCCTCCCCCGCCTCCGCGGCATGTGGAGTCACCTCGAGCGCCTTGGTGGCGGTATCGGCACCCGCGGTCCCGGTGAGACCGAGATCGAGACCGACCGCCGGATCGTGCGCGAGAAGATCTCGCTGCTCCGCAAGCGGCTGAAAGAAATCGACAAGCAGGCCTTTACCCAGCGCAAGGAGCGCGGCGAGTTCATCCGCGTATCGCTCGTGGGCTACACCAACGTGGGCAAGAGCACGCTGATGAACCTCCTGAGCAAAAGCGATGTGCTGGCCGAGAACAAGCTGTTCGCCACCCTCGACACCACTACGCGCAAGATCGTATACGAAACAACGCCCTTTCTGCTGAGCGATACGGTAGGCTTTATCCGCAAGCTCCCGCACCACCTCGTGGAGAGCTTCAAGAGCACGCTGGATGAAGTGCGCGAGGCCGATATCCTGCTGCACGTGGTCGACCTCAGCCACCCGCAATACGAAGACCAGATGGGCACGGTCAACAAGACGCTGCAGGAACTCAAGTGCTTCGAAAAGCCCACGCTCGTGATCTTCAACAAGCTCGATGAATACGTAAAGAAGACGTTCGACGCCTGGCTGGACGACGCCACCCGCGCCGACCTCCTTCGCGAGCTCGAGGAGCGCTGGCAGCGTGAGACCGGCGGCAACGCGCTTTTCATTTCCGCGCTCGAGCGCACCAATATCGACAAGCTGCGCGAAGTGGTGTTGCAGAAGGTACGCGAGCTGTACCGCATCCGCTATCCCTATAAAACGGAATTCTTCTACTAATTCAAAAGTCAAAAGACCGTATTGGTTGCGTGCAGCTGTACTCTTTTGAATGTTGACTTTTGATTTTGACTACCATGGACTGGATCAAGATCGCCGAATCGCCCGACGAGTTTCCCTGGAACGACCGCAACCTGGCCGAGATCGAAGCGGCAGGCCGCTCCTTTTGCCTGGCGCGCCACGAGGGCAAGCTCTATGCGGTGGCGCCGAAGTGCCCGCATGCCTCCGGCCGACTGGTGCATGGCGTTATCGACGCAAAGGGCAACGTGGTATGCCCGCTGCACCGGTATAAGTTTTGCCTCGCTAACGGCAGGAATGTGAGCGGGGAGGGATATTACCTGAAGCATTGGCCGGTGGAGCTCCGCGAGGACGGGGTGTATGTTGGGCTGCAGAAAGGGTTCCTCGGAATATTCTGAGCCTGCGCCGGGGGATTTGCTACTTTGCAAGACAAGAATCAACGTCGCTATCTGCATGAACCTATCCCGCTACCTCGAACGTACGGGCCGCCTTGTGGCCGCTGTCGCGCTGTTTTGCGCGCTACTGCTGTTCCTGGTATGGTATGTCATCCTGCGCCAGATCTCCGATAGCCGCCAGGCCGCCATCGACGCGGCTATCCAGCGCAACAACAACCTCGCCGTTACCCTCGAGCAGCACGCGGTGCGCACCATCCGCAATGCCGATGCCCTCATGCAGCTGGTGCGCTACGAGCACAGCAAAAACGGCGAGGGCATCGACCTGGACGGCCTCCTGGCCCAGGGCGTGATCGACATGAACTACCTCGCCGGCGTGAGCGTCATTGATGCCCACGGCCAGATGCAGCTGAGCAACGTGCCCATCCCAGCAAAGGCCATCGACATCTCCGACCGCGAGCACTTTTATTTTCATAAGACGCACCGCGACACGATGTATATGAGCCTGCCGATGGTTTCGCGCACGCTGCACCGCACCGTGATCGTGCTGAGCCGCCGCCTCAATAACCCTGACAGCTCCTTTGCGGGCACCGTGGCCGTGCAGGTGGAACCGTCCACCTTCATGCGCTTTTACGCGCAGGCCAACCTGCGCCCGCACGACCTCATCTCGCTCATCGCCCCCAACGGCATCACCTATGCGCGGCGCACCGGCGACCATGAAAGCTGGGGTGAGGACATCAGCAAAAGCCCGCTGTTCCAGCACGTGGCCCGGCAGCCTGTCGGCTACTACTTTGCCCGCGACGCCATCCATGGCATCCCCACCTGGTTCAGCTACCGCCGCATCGCCGGCTACCCCGTGATCGCTACGGTTGGCACCTCGGAGGAAGACATCCTCGCCGACCACCGCGCCATCGCGCGCCGCGAGTACCGCTTTGGCACCGTTATCAGCCTCCTGCTGCTCCTGTTTTCGGTGATGGTATGCATCGTACTGCTGCAGCGCCGCAAGCGGATACAGGACATACAGGCCGCCGAGCAGCAGCGGCGGCGCGAGCAGAAGCGCTACCAGCGCAGCCTCACCCAGCAGATCATTGCCGCCCAGGAGCGCGAGCGTGAAACCATCGGGCGCGAGCTCCACGACGACGTCAACCAGGTACTAACCACCGTGAAGCTGAATCTCGAGCTGGCGCTGTCGAACGCGGCGATGGCCCCCGACCTGCTGTCGCGCTCGGTGCGCTACCTGCAACAGTGCATCTCCGGTATCAGAAACCTGTCGCGCGAGCTGTCGGCCCCGACGCTGGGCACCCGCTCGCTGGTCGATTCGATCACGGCGCTGGTGGATATGGTGGCGCCCTCCTCGGGGCTGGAGATCAGCTTCGACCATTCCGGCTACCGGCAACATCTCCCCATGGAGCATAAGCTGGCCATCTACCGCATCCTGCAGGAGGCGCTCAACAACGTCGTGAAGCACGCCGGTGCCACCCGCGTCGACGTGGAGCTAACGCAGAGCGGTGGTATTACGACCCTGAGTGTATGCGATAACGGCCGCGGCTTTCTCACGGGTACGCGCCGCGGCGGCATCGGCCTCAACAACATGCGGAGCCGCGCCGAGGTACTGGGCGGCTCGCTGCAGCTCAACGCGGCACCCGGCAAGGGCTGCCAGCTGCTCGTACACCTCCCGATGCCGGTTCCCGGCCTTGGCCCCACCGCGCGATCTTAAAGGGGCGATCCTGTGTTTTTTGTAGTTCCCGCTAAGGAGAAACCCGGCCTTTTAAAAAAACAATGTTCAAACAGGAAACCAAATTTATCCTGTCTCGTATGTTGTGTATATCCAATGCCGCTGAAAAGCTTCCAGATCCTGTAAAAGACCCGATCCAATCCCTTTGAAAAGACCGATCCGATGAAAGACCGCATCCAATCCTGAGGAAAACCTGTCCAGTGTAAGGCGTCCGTATCCGTAAAACCAGTCCGTTACCTCCTGAAAACGACAACCTAAGAGAAGCAACCAATCCGACGCCTCCCGTATTGATCCCTCCGCCCCCTGGCGGAGGGATTTTTTTGTCCGTGCCCGCTAAGCTACCCGCATACATCGTGGATGATAGGCTGCGGGCGGCGGCGCTCAGAGCCCTTCCTCGCGCCTTGAAATTGCGGGCAGCCGCGCGGTGCAGCGGCCGGGCTAAATTTTTTTTGATACACTGTATCAAGCATTTACGAAATTTCCTATTTTTGCTCTCCCGAAACGGAAACCACCGGCTCCACGGTGGCGGAAGATGAGGGAAATTCCTCCTTAGCTCAGTTGGTTAGAGCATCTGACTGTTAATCAGAGGGTCTCAGGTTCAAGTCCTGAAGGGGGAGCGGAAAGGTCTGAAAGTCATTGATTTTCAGGCCTTTATTGTTTTTAAGCCTCCCTGATTTAGCCTATTTCTCAGGCTGCGAGGTTTCCTTTTGGTTACCATATTCTCTCAAAGTTGGTTACCATTTTCTCCGCTGAAACCCTCCATTGGCCTGCACTTCAGGTACGAATCCGATTTCTCTTCTTTAAATCAGGTTTCTCATGGCTAAGAATAACCTCACAATCCTTTTCTGGCTCAATAAAGCCAAAGCAAATAAAAAGGGCGAAATACCCATCTATCTACGCATCAGCTACGACAACAAAAGAAAGAACCTTTCTACAGGCTTCTCCGTCGCCTTGGAACGGTGGGATGCGTCCAAAGGACAAGTAAAAGGCTCCAGAGATGAATCCAAGCAAATCAATGTCTTTATCACCCAAACCATAGCCAAGGTTATGGAACTATTTAATGAAATGCTCCGTCAAGGCAATATTGATTTAGACACTCTAGTAGAAAGATTCTTTGGCCGGCAAATAATATGTCCCTCCTTCAGCTAGTAAGCATTCATAATAGTGACTTCGAACGCCGGATAGGGATAGACTACACAGAGTCGACATTTGAGAAGTATGACATACTTAGACGAAAGCTAGAGGTATTTATTCCCTTCAGATACCAACGAAAGGATATTCGGCTCGTTGACGTCACGCATAGCTTAATGGCTGATTTTGAATTCTACCTTAAGGATAACGACAAAAACGAGCACAACACAGCCGTAAAGTACCTAAAGAATCTAAAGAAGATAATCAACCTCGCACTAGTGAATGGGTGGCTGGAAGAGAATCCATTCAAGGGTTATAAATCTAATTACAAAGACGTTGACCGGGTCTATTTAACCCAAACAGAACTCGATACGATTGA
The DNA here is from genome assembly GCF_054777635.1 of Flaviaestuariibacter terrae. NCBI lineage: Bacteria > Pseudomonadati > Bacteroidota > Chitinophagia > Chitinophagales > Chitinophagaceae > Flaviaestuariibacter > Flaviaestuariibacter terrae. The sequence goes on along the minus strand of NZ_BAAHAL010000008.1, from coordinate 1,068,196 downwards.
AGCAAAGGACTTTCGTCTGGAGCGTCTAAGGCTTGTAAAAGACATGTTTCTATTCCAGTGTTACACGGGACTTGCGTATAGTGACATGGTAGCTCTCACAAATGGAAGTATTGCTCCGGGGGTGGATGGCAATAAATGGATATTTCTAAGAAGAAAGAAAACCAATGTAAGAGCAGCTATCCCGTTATTACCCCAAGCAGAAAGACTAATTCTAAAGTATGGCTATAGTCTGAATGAAAATATGAAGCCCTCTTCCCTGCTTATAGCATCCAGAAGTTCAATTCTTATCTCCATGAAATTGCTGAGTTGTGTGGGATTAGCAAGAACCTCACTTCACATGTAGGAAGACGGACATTCGCCACTACAGTTACGCTTTCAAATGGGATAAGCTTGGAAACAATCAGTAAAATTTTAGGACATACAAACACAAGAATAACTGCTCAATATGCTGTCGTAACTGACTTGAAAATCAGTACCGAGATGCAAAAGGTCCTAAAGAAATAGAGTATAATTCGAAACTACAAACGCTTATAGGTGCTAGCCTTTCCTTTAGCACTTATAAGCGTATTAGAAGGGTTGTACGGTAACATTAGCTACACCCATAACTGAAGTCTTAACCAGCAGCTATGTTCTAGCACACTCTTTGTAACGACTTATTACCCCACGTTACGGGCACCACGATTAAGTGTAGGCATCTGCCAACATCAAGGCGGTCACCAAGCGAAATCCCCAAGACGAAATAAACTACCACAAATGGCAACATCAGACAAATGGAGGTCTGAGGTGTGTCCTTTATTGACAGTTTAAAACGTATTGGTATGATTCAAAATAGCTTCAATGGTGACCGGAATGAATACCACTTCCACTTCACCATCATTAATGATAACAGCCCGATTGAACAGGCGAAGCCAATCGAGAAAGCTTCAGGGCAAGGCTTGAAGAAAGTCCTTGGCTGGCTATCCCCACTCATTGATTTCATCAAGAAGCACTGGCCGTTGATATTGCTGATTATCGGAGGCCCATAATTCCACCTCATCCATTCACATAAAAGGGAATATGTATAAATTAGCGTCCCATGTTCGAGTGGCTACAATCCATATTTGACTCGGACCTTGTAAAAGGTATAATTGGTAACGGTGTTTACGACCTTATCAAGTATATCCTCTTTGGCGTTGTCTTCCACTACATCCGGAAAGGGATAATCTATTTTCGAAGTAGGCGTCAAAATCAGAAAACTATCCCTCTTTCATCTCAAAGACTTCATTCTTTCAGCGATGCTGCAGGGCAAGGTGTGCCCGGAAGAAAAGATTTAATTGAAGCCTTGCTGATTTTACTCTTGGTAAATAAAAAAAATCATTTTTTCTAAACGTTGCCTAGGCAATGAATGAGAAAGGGGCCAGATTTGGCCCCTTTGTTATTCTTCGAAAGCATCTTTCATATTCCCGCCAATCTTCTCATCGTGTCTCCACATCCATTCAAGAGAGTCATAATCGCACTCTATCCATTTGCCCTTCTTGAACTCGAATCCATAGCTTAGATAGCTTTCATAATCGCCTTTATTGAGTGTAAATGTGACTTCAAGCCTGTCTTTTGGCTTTGGATTCAACTCCACATCGAACGCCCCAGCTTCATTTACCCTTTCCAAAAGCAGCTTTCGATTATGTTCGTCGTCCGAGACATCAATGAAAACAGGAAGCTCGATAAGCTATCAGGTAAAAAAGGCCCCTTTGAGCATTTCAAATCTTTCATCGGATTCCGAAATTCCGCATGCTGTAACCTTTGTGTGAGTACCGATGGTTTGCTTGCAGATATTCGGGCCACATCCAAGCAGGAACTATATAGTCAAATCTATGAGTTGCTCTGCCGATATAACGCCCTAGAACATCTCACCCAAATGCAAGGACTTAACCAACTTAGTATCAATGAACGGCAATTTGCTCAATTAATTGGTCGGTGCAGACTCTACCAGCACCTTAGCCCTGAAGCTAAAAAAGACATTCCCGAACTCCATTTTGGAGATAGTCAAGTGAACCAGATTTGCAAGGACTATTACCGAGATAAATCTTTTTGCCGGGATGAAAATGGTGGTATAAACCTTTGGAAGGTTTATAATTTGTTCACGGGAGCAAATAAGAGCAGTTATATCGACGGATTCCTAGAGAGGGCATCTAACGCAAACCAATTTGTAAATGAAATCGCACAGTGCATAAAACACCGGAGCTATAATTGGTTCTTAGCCTAAGGAAGTAAGGTTAGGCTGTATTTTGTTTCAAAGGCTGGCAGGCTTTCTCAGCCGCTGGCCTTTGTTCTTTTGAGACGGCTTCCTATCAAAAAACCCCTGAAACTGAAACATTAGGGCCGGCCGGTCATTTGGCCCGGACCTTTTTAGTACTGTGAAACCCGTTCAGTTTTATCCGTCAACTACCCCTTTCCTTTCTTCATATCAATTTTTGGAGGTGGGGGACTCTGAGCACCTCCTTTAAATTTGATGGGTATCACTTTCGCGCTTGTATTTACCTTGACTTTAGGAGTTTTATTCCCGTTGTTGGTTTTATTCACCATGCTATTTTTTAGTTGTGGTTGTTCCGTTATTTCCGGTCGTCTGAGGAGGACGAACTATGGGAGGTGGATTTGAGGTCAACCCTCTTGTATTATCAACTGGATTTTGAGGCTTTGTCTCTTTTGACATAACGGATACATTTATTATGGTAAAAACAAGGAATAAAAGAATGCCAAGAAATAGGAGCCATACAGTACTCCTATTGTAAATATCAACAACTCTATTTCTGTTTATCGCCCTATCTGAATCATAGTCGCCATCTTGAATCTCAGTTATTGTTTTGTAGTGGCTTTTGTAGGATACACGGTGAGAAAAAAGGTTTACAAGCAAACACGCAGTCAATGCTAACCAAGAGAAAGAGAGCATAACTAGACACCTAGCTCCACTCAACGGAATAATGTCTTTAAGAACGACCAGACTTAACCCGATTGTTCCAGCTGCTAAATAAGATAGCTGCTTTTCGAAGGTTTCCTGTGTCTTTTCGTTTGTCCGTAATAAACTATCTCTAAACTCACTTACAGTATTTTCAGAGCCCATAAGCTCATATAATTTTTGCGGAATAAAGATATTCTAAAAACTAACTTTATTAGCAGATAATCAATAAACATATGAGAAATAATGAAGTTGGATGGGAACACGAATGTTGGAATTTGATGGTTAGCCAGAATTTTGAACAAGGTCTAAAATTAAGAGACCTTCATTTCACGGAGTCGTTCTTTAAGTACAAATCACTCAGCGAAAACACCTTAACCTCAATATCCGAAGGCTTTATTTGGATGGCAGATATAAATACTCTCAATGACCCTTTTGAATGTTCGGTTCAATTTGACAACTTAAGTAGCTTGAAGAAGTTATTCTCAAGCCCAACATTCCGTGAGAACTTCAATAAAAGAACAGGTTCCACCTTAAACGATGGTGAAATAGATGCAATAATCACTGATGAATCTCCCTACAAAACATTTGGTGATATCTGTAAAAGAAAGGGTGCATCTGTTTCGTTAGCTCCAGAAGAGCAATTGTCTGCAATTCAGAATAGTTGGCAACAAATAATTGACGAGACGAACTTAAATATCAGGATATGCAGCTTTAGCACTGTGAAAGACTCGCTTCTCTTGTGGGCTCATTATGCCGACCAGCATAAAGGTATATCTATCGAATACGATTTTATTGACAACGAAGAAATACGACCTTTTCTATTGCCAATAGTGTATACAAACGACGTGTATAAGCTTGAAGTTCTCGAAGACCTAAATACATTAACGAAAATCGGTTCTACGTTATTGAAGGCGCAAGACTGGAGCTATGAAAAAGAATGGAGAGTAACCATTGCCAAGAAGCCTAATTACTTTCCTCAGCGTATAAAGACCGAAAAACCAAGAGCAATCTATTTGGGGACAAGGTTCCAGAATAATAAAGCAGAACTCTTAAGTGAGTTTTGGCGAATAACGAAAGAACTCAACATTCCTGTTTACCAGATGGGAAAGCATCCAACACAATATAAACTTTTGCCTAAGGCTGAAGTAACTCATTAATATTTATTTGCTGTAGATATGGTTCTAAGAGTCGCACATCATTGAAAGCACGCATATCTATCGAAATCTTATCTTTTTTTAGATACTCGACGTAAAAATCCTCGATTTGCTTACAAACAACTTCATAGCGCTGGCGAACGCAGATGCAACCGGTCTTGAGGAGCTTTTGAGAAGTACGAATTAGGTTTATTGTTAAGGGAAAAAATCTGAAACAAATTGATAGTTAGGTGCATTCATGTTCATTTCCCTAAAAGTCAGATATTTGGATAAACCAACTAGCTGAATAAATGGACATTGAAGACATAATCCGCGAAGAGTATGCAAAGTTGAGTCCGAATCTGGAAGATTACCAAAGAATACAAATAATCAGCAATATTATTGAGCTGAAAAAGAAATCGTCGAATCCTAATACTATCAACTCAATCTTTTCTGATTGTCGTAACTATGTGAAATATTCCGTGACTGCAATAGATAGTCCCGGATTTGGCTATTTTCCTTTACACAAGGAAAAAATTGATAAAATCACCGCCACTTTATCATCAACCCAACAGATTAATGTTCTCGAGTACCTAGGACGCCTCCTGAAAATCCACCATTTGGATGATGAAATTAATTGGCACAAAAAAGCAATAAAGGAAAAGAAAATCGACGCCTATTTGGAATCATGGTCAGTCGTAGACAAGTTTAGACTTGTTAGAGATATAGCCACTTACAATTTAGGGACGCTGGTAATTACGGTATTACTTCTATACTGCCTTTATGCAATTATCCTTCTTCCGGCGCCAACCAATGATTTCGTTTGCTTTGAATCCGAGTTCAAACGATATAGCGATAATAGCATTGCAAATCACATTTCAAACACTTTATTGGGATTTACTGCGATAGACGATGACGAGGGCGTAAAAATTCACGCAAAGAATATTGGAGGAGTAGTCATAATGTTGGCTCTAAAAGGAATCGTCCTGCTTCTCTTCGTAAAATTCCTTCTTGATGAACTAAAAGAAAAACTGAAGTTCTAATGTTCCGTTCATACATCCTTGACAATGCGATAAAATTGATGATTTCTATAGTGTACCGTGTGGTATTAATGTTATACGCTATAGCCATCTTTGCTTACAGTAACAATATATTTAGAAGCTATTACTACGCCCTCGCTTTTCTCATCTATGTCGTTGTATTTGCTAGCCTTTATAAAAAAGATGGGTGGAAGGCTAAGGCCAGACTATTAAATGACTTCGTATTTATTGGATTCATTTTATACGGAAAGCCTTTTACACTATTTACTCACCCACTTCTTATTCTGCCTATTGTAAATTCACCAAACCATTCAGGCTCAAAAAGGGACGTGTCAATCTACCTGCTCTGCGGGCTAACTATATATCTTCTCAATATACAGCAATTCCAAGTCGTCTATCTTTTACCACTCTTCGCATTTATGGTTGTGGACTATTGCGAGAGGTTTCGAAGTCGAGTACTAAAGTTCAATTCGTTCCTTCAGGAAACGATTGAGCAGTTTCAAAGCAAAGCATTAGAGGTCAACAAGACGCATTTATTATATCGAGAAATTATAAGAAAACTAAACTCTTCTTATTATCACAACTTTTATGAGATAGATAGCATAGTTGGCTTCCGAATTTACAAGGGGAAAACCTTGTTAGTCAACGGGTCATTCTTTGTCTATGGATATGGCGTCAACTTTAGTGAAGACGAGTTGAAACAAATGGCGACTGGCAGGCCAATAACCAACAAATTAATAACTCTTAATGGAAAGGAGTATGCAACTAACTACGTCCTATCTGTAAGCGAATCTGATGACCTGTTTATATATGTAATCAATGCCAAAAAATTAGGATACCTAAAGTTCGTAGGAGAAGTTTATAGCGAATTGTACCTACGGCCAATCCTAACTAGGGTAACCAAGGTGCTTAGAGTTGAAATAGAATTAAAAAAAGAACGCGATTTGCACATGAAACAAATCAAGAATAGGATTATTTATGTGAACAACGCAACAATGGCCATGCATTTTTTAAGAAATAAGTTTTCTCCCATTAAAGCACATTTTGAGATGCTTGACGTGATTGACGACAAGCAAACCGACCCATTGAAACTAGAGGGAATTAAGGCTATTGCAGAACAGAACAGAAGAAAGATTAAGGTTGCAATTCAAGAAATCTTACAGCGCACAAACCAAATACTTGAAAAGCCAGAGAACCCTTTCTTGATAACTGAAATTAACAAAACATCTCTTAGAAAGATATTTACAATCATCGTCAAGAACTGGACGTATTACTTTGAAGTTGAGTCAATCAACATGCAATGGAAAGTTGATTTCGAGCAAAACATTTATTTCTCGCTTAACGAAGAATACTTCGAAATCCTTATAAATGACTGCATCCAGAATATGTCGAAATACGAAGATGGATATCACGCTCTCAATTTTGCCGAGACGCCAGAATATTATAATATTTACTTCGTTAATAATTATAAAAGGACTGAGTCAAAAGAAGAAATGGATAAAATGGTCCATGATTTCAATTCCCCTGATGATACAGAAATGAGTAGAAGGACCTCACATGGGTTGGCTATGATGAAATCTTTCCTGAAGCAAATGAGAATAATCTATAACCTTCGTTTGGAAGATGACAATAGAATAGTTTTGAAGTTATCGTTTAAAAAGGAATTATAATGAAAGTAGCGGTATTTGAGAACGAACATGATTTAATCAGTGGGATTTTTAAGGCTGTAAACTTATTATACTTCAATAATCAGCTTCTTTTCGAATACTATCCATCGTCTCAGAGTTTTAGAATGGAGAGGATTTCAGAATACTCGCTTTGTGTTGTTGATATAGACCTTTCTCCTAAAAGTGAGCTTGATGGGTATGGGGTCATCGCAAGAATTAATACTCTACCTATCCACCCTCCCATCGTTATATTAACAGGTCACTCCTTGATTGAAGAAACGCTAGCACAAAAAGGCTTACCGAAATATCCTATTTTGATGAAGTCCATTGGCCTAGAGGATACTAAAGAAGCTTTCAAAAAAGCACTTGGTATAAATTAAATAACGCGAACGACCTTGATGACGAAGTTGGAATATTTGACGCGCCATTTCGCGCGTGTCACAAAAAAGCGATATGAACATTATATTATCCACCGCATCTGGCATTTGTTAGATGATTTAACAATTAAGCCAGTCACACAGCAATACATTTCAAGGCCGGGCGGACACGCACTTTCTGATTTATATTTCCCCCAACTTGGTATTCACGTAGAGGTTGACGAGGCTCACCATAAGAATTCAGTCGAACTTGATTCTATCAGAGAAGCAGACATTGTGAATGCTACTGGTCATAAGATATATCGTATTGACGCAAGCCAGCCGATTGAGTCAATTCACCAACAAACAGACTTAATTGTAAGTGCTATTCGGCAGAAAAAAGCGGAAACCTCAAATTTCAGGTCATGGAATATAGAGGAAGAGTTCGACCCAAGAACATGGATAAAAAAAGGAAGTATCGAAATATCTGACCAATGTGCATTCAAAACAAAAGTTCAAGCGGTTAATTGCTTTGGACATTCATACAAAGCAAAAGGCGCTCGGCCCGGAGGCATAAATCATCCTTTCGAGAAGGACAAGTTAATTTGGTTCCCTAAGCTTTACAAAAACGACGAATGGGATAATTCTATTTCACCTGATGAATCGTTCATTGTGGAAAGACCACTAAAAAGAGACCCGCAAGAACACATTGACAAAGTGTTCAAGTCGGGTATTTTAAAGAGGATAGTATTCGCACAGGTAGAAAGTACTTTTGGCGACGTAATGTATCGGTTTAGAGGGCTTTATAAGCTCGATAAAATACAATCAAGTGCATCAAACGGCTTATGGTGGTTGCGTGAAGCTGAAAGCGTAAGAACGTATGCCCCTAAGAAATAGTTCGTCCAAAGCCTTTAAGAATAAAGACAATTAGTACAAATTGTTCCTTTATTGAATGATTTACCAAAGGGAAAACTAGGTATCAAAATGGTTACCATATGCTGCCGAAATTTTATAACTCATTGATACTGTTAATCAGAGGGAAGTATTAATTCGCAGTGGAGTGGTTCGGAGAATGACTTCTCTATTGTCAGCTTTTTGCTCCTTCCTGACAAATGATATTTTTTGTAACCGCTTCAATATCATAAAAAATTTGTGCCCATCAAATGATGGGCACAAATTTTAATAAAGCACAAGTGTAATCAAACTTGTGTCACAAAGAAAACTCCAACCTTTGCTTCACATGCTTCATTTCTTTCTGACGCTTTCCATCATCAGTCATAAGTTCATACTCTTTCTGCTTTTCAATTAGGCGATACCACAGTATAGCCGGAAAGCTTTTGTTAGAATGAATTTCCAATCTAATTATTATCTTTTCATTGGGCTCTCTATGTTGATTAATCAATTGACTTAACTCAGTTGGTTCAATGTCAATCTCGGAAGCAAGTTCCTTATTCTTCTTTTCTAGTCTGGCTATGTATTCTTTTAAGAAAAAGCCGAAATGATACTTAGAGTTATAAGTATCACTGGACAAGTAGTCTTCTATTATAAACTTTAACTGTAAAAGCTTTGATATTATCTTTTCCTCGTCTGTAGTATTAGAATTAGCCTTTTGACGAACTTCCTTTAATAAATCAATGACTTGTTCTCTATCCTTTTCTTCAGCAGGAAATACAAATGATTCAGCTATCTCTTTAGGTTTATATTGAGTTTGGATATTCTTATAAGTTGTCATAGCATCAATTTTAAATCTGTATATAATCTAGTAAGCACTTTCTAAAGCAGTCATTTTGACTTTATGTGCTTAACCCCTTCCTCCATGCTATAGGAGGAAGGGGATATAATTTATTTATCTATTCAAGGTATGTTTGAATCAACCGTCTTGAATCATTAAGGTAGGCCACCATCATTCCAGTGTAAGAACGAGCATTTCTTTCGTATTGTAGTCCATAAATCGATTGATAATGTTTTACCAAGTCAGTTTTGGGAATTAAGAACATAAGACCGCCACGGCCCCTTTTAATTGATTCTCGACACGCAAACGCAATCAAACAACCAGCAATATTGCCATATCGTTTTTTTGTTCCCACATGACTATTAGCTACTTCCAACAGAACAATTTCAATAGCGTTGGTTGCTTCTTCAGCATGGTCCTTATTACACATCATCGCTAGCACCTCTTTTGAGTTGACCAAAGTCACTCTATAAACCTCTTCACTTTTATAATTGCTCCACTTGAAGTGGGGAAACTCAGCTTTATTTTTCCTTACTTGTTGAAAATCGCCAGCTGATGCCGGCTCTATCATTGCATCTAAAGTAGTGCCGGACTCCAAGTCTTTTATCTTTGCTTTCATTCGCGCCAATTTGCCTAAAGGTACGACTTAAGTTTACGTTTTTTGTAAACTGTTTACAATTTTTGTAAACTTTTGATGCCTCTAACAAGTATATAGCTGGTTTCTTTTCCGCTACCCATAAATAATAAATTACCTAACATGTTGATTATCAATATCAGAGGGTCTCAGGTTCAAGTCCTGAAGGGGGAGCTGAAAAGCCGGCACTACGCCGGCTTTTTTCATGCCCGCCCGACAAAAAAAGGAGGCCTTTCGGCCTCCTAACCTGAAAAACCACCCTTTGTCTTATTCTTTGATCAGCTTTACCGTCACGCGCCGGCTGCCTTGGGTCAACTCGGCGATGTAGCTGCCGTGCGCATAGCTGCTGCCGGCTTCCACGGTGCTGCCTGGGGCCAGGCCCGTAAACTGCTGCACCAGGCGCCCGTTGATGTCGAAGATCCGGAGCAGGAGCGGCGTGCGGCTGTCGTCACTTTCGGCCAGCAGGCGGAACTGCCCGGCCGTACTGTTGGGATAAGCCTGCAGCCCGAAGCGCGATGCCGCAGGAGCTCCTTCGCTTAACGTAGCCTCACCAGTTGCCACCGTGCGAACGGTAGCGCCCGTAGTGCTCACGCTGAAGCCGCTCTTCACCAGGAGGTTGCCGCCACGGAGCCCCTTCTGCCCGTTTTTGTTGGCGAGCCACTCGCTCGAGTAGAGCACGTTGGCCAGCACACCCGGGTCGGCGGAGCCTTCCACCAGCACGATCGAGATCGAGTCCTGCGTGCCGGGGTCGCCGCGGTCGGTCATGTTCACGTAGAGCATCTTGTTACCGCCTTTCGGGATCGGCGCGGCGGGGTTGGTCACATCCGTGAGGTTGGCCTTGGAGGAGAACTGCGCCGTTTGCCGGCCGGGGTTGGACGCATTCACACCCAGCGACTGCAGCGAGTTGGCCTTGATCTGGTAGGTATGCAGGCCGTCGCTTTCCGTGCGGCGGAAGATGATGTTCATGTTGCCCTGCAGGTTCGCGCCCTTCTTGTTGTACTTCACGTTGAAGCCGAAGTTGGTGCGCGACGCGCTGTCCGAGCGATAGGTGCCCACCGACTTGTCGGGTACCACATGGCCACCACCGGTGATGAAGTCGCCCACCGGCTTGTACACCGTGATCACGGTGTTGTCGGCCGGGCTGTTGCGGATGTAATAGCCGTTATCCACCACGATGCCCACCGTTATCTCGCGGTCCGTTTCGGTGCTGCCGAGCGTTACGGGATAGTCAAACGAGGCGGTGCCGATCTTGCCGTCGGTGGCAACGAGCGTTACCGGCAGCCAGCCCGAAATATCGGCGCCGTTGTCGCGGTTAACAAACTTCACTTTGGCCTTGCAGATATCGCCCGCCGATGTATCGTAGGCCGCGTCGGCGGTCATCGCGGTGATGTCATAGAGCGTCGCGCGGAGCTTCACGGTGGCATTCACCGCCGTGGCGTTGGCCGTACCCATGATCTGGTCGCCGGTATATTCCGTGCGCGCATCTTCCTTGTCGATGCTGAAGCCGGCATCGGTCAGTGTGTTGTTCACCGATGTGAGGCCGTAGTTGGCACTCGGGCTGTTGAGCACGGCGCTGATGGTTTTATTACCAGGCGCCATCTGCCCGTTGAGGCCTTCCACCAGCTTCTTCGGCGGGAGCAGGGCTACCAGATCGGCGCCGTCGGTTGTGAGCGTGGCCGTACCCATCGTTTGGGAGCCAACAAGGAACGTAACGCTCGATGCCGCACCCGGTGCGCCACTCACCCTGGGCGCACCACCAACGATGCGTACGCGGAAGCTAAGCGTGTCGCTGTACTGGCGCCGTCCCGGTCCGGGCACACCGACATAGGTGCTGATACTTGCGGCGTTGATCGTCAGAAGAGCGCCGGTGTAGCTGAGGGTATAGTTGCTGTCGAGCGATACCGTACCCTGGCCAATGGCGTAGGTGCCCACATCCTCTCCCGGCGCGCGGGTAAGGCTGCCCCTGAAGGCATCGCTGAAGGCGAGCGAGCCCGCCGTGATGCCGAAGGTCAGTGCCGGGTCGGCGCTTCCATACGACTTGCTCTTTGCATTGGCCGTAATACCGATCGAACGTTTGTCGATGGTAAACAGTGCGCCGTTGAAGGTGATGGAGTAGTTCGCCGTATGATTGATACTGCCTTGCTTGATAAGCAGGCCGGTTTGCCGTATAGGATAACCGCCGATCGTCTCGCCGGCATCGCGGCTCAGGCTTCCGCTGAAGGCATCCCAGCTCGCGAGGCTTTGCGCGGCCCCCAGCGTATAGGCAAAGGAGGCCGGGTCCGCATTTCCGTAGGTCTTGTGCTGGCCCGCGGTTACGTTGAGCGTAAGCGGACGCTGGCCGATGCTGAAGTCAGCCCCTGCAAATGTTTCCTGGTAATTCGATCCGTAGGAATACGTACCCTGCGAGATGACATACGCGCCAACGTCCTCGCCTGCTGCGCGCGTCAGTGCGCCACTGGCGGCGTCGGTACCCACAATGCTGCCCGCCGTTACCCGCGCCGTGAGTGCCGGGTCTGCATTTCCATAGGTTTTGCCTGTTGCATCGGCGCTGAGGGTAATCGGGCGCCTGCCGATCGTAAGACTGTCGCGCACGAAAGTTTCCGCATAATTAGTCCCGTAGGAATACGTGCCCTTGCCGATCGCATAACGTCCCACGTTCTCACCAGGCGCGCGTTGCAGTGCGCCCGTAGCCGCGTCCGTACCAACGATCGTACCGCTTGTTACCTGCGCCGTGAGCGCCGGGTCGGGATCGCCGTAGGTCTTGCCTTTCGGGTCGGCCGTAATGGTGATGGAGCGTCGTCCTATTGTCAGGCTATCCCGCACATAGGTTTCCAGGTAATTGCTTCCATAAGTATAGGTTCCCTGCCCGATGGCGTAGCGGCCAACGTTCTCACCGGGAGCACGGCTCAGGGATCCGCTCGCGGCATCGGTACCCACAATGCTTCCGGAGGTTACCTGCGCGCTGAATGCCGGGTCAGGGTCGCCATAGGTTTTGTTTTTCGGATCGGCCTTGATCGTGATCGCGCGCTGGCTGATGGCAAACAGGGCGCCGGCAAAAGTTTCCGAATAGTTGTTGCCGTAGGTATAGCTGCCCTTGCTGATGGCATAATGGCCCGTATCCTCGCCGGCGGCGCGTGTCAACGTGCCCGTGAAAGCATCTGTGCCTACGATGCTGCCCGAAGTTACCTGTGCCGTCAACGATGGGTCTGCGTTTCCATAGGTCTTGCCTGTTGCGTCAGCGCTGATGGTAATCGGGCGCTTGCCGATCGTAAGGCTGTCGCGCACGAAGGTTTCCGCATAGTTGGCCCCGTAGGAATACGTGCCCTTGCTGATCGCATAGCGGCCAACGTTCTCACCGGGAGCACGGCTCAGGGATCCGCTCGCGGCATCGGTACCCACAATGCTTCCGGAGGTTACCTGCGCGCTGAATGCCGGGTCAGGATCGCCATAGGTTTTGTTTTTCGGATCGGCGGTAATGGTAATGGGCCGCTGGCCGATCGTGAAATCATTGCCGATGAAGGTTTCGTGGTAGTTGCTTCCGTAGGAATACGTACCCTGCGCAATGGCATACGTGCCGGCGCTCTCACCACCTACGCGCTGCAGGGCGCCGCTGGCGGCATCCGTTCCTACGATAGTTCCCGCTGTTACCTGCGCGGTGAGCGCCGGGTCGGCATTACCATAAGTCTTACCCGTCGCATCGGCTGTGATGGTTATGGCGCGCTGGCTGATCGCAAACAGGGCGCCGGTGAACGTCTCCGAATAATTGTTACCATACGTGTAGCTGCCCTTGCTGATGGCATAGTGGCCGGTATCCTCGCCGGCGGCGCGCGTCAGCGTGCCGGTGAAGGCATCGGTTCCTACGATATTTCCCGATGTCACCTGGGCTGTCAGCAGCGGGTCGCCGTCACCATAGATCTTGCCGCTGGCGTCGGCGGTAAGGGTGATGGATCGCCGCCCGATCGCGAGGCTGTCGCCAACGAATGTTTCAAGGTAATTGCCGCCGTAGGTATAGCTGCCCTGCCCGATGAAATAGCGACCCACATTTTCGCCCCCAGTTCGACTGAGCGTTCCGCTCGCCGCATCGGTCCCAACGATGCTGCCCATAGTTACCTGCGCCGTCAGCGCCGGGTCGGGGTCTCCGTAGGTTTTTGTTTTCGGATCTGCCGTAATGGTAATGGGCCGCGGGTTGATCGTGAGCAACGCACTTACAAATGTCTCCGCGTAGTTGCTTCCGTAGGAATACGTACCCTGCGTGATGCCATAGGTGCCGGCGCCCTCGCCCGGCGCGCGTCCGAGCGTGCCGGTATGCGTGTCGGTGCCTACAATGAGGCCCGATGTCACCTGCGCGCTGAAGGCCGGGTCGCCATCACCGTAGGTCTTGGATGCCGGATCGGCCGTGAGGGTAATGGGACGCGGTGCTACCGTGAGCACGGCGGCTTCGTTGGTCGTGGCGCTGCCGCAGCTGTTGGTCGCGGTGCAGCGGTACTTGCGCCCGCTGGCCGCAACGCCGGGTAAGCTGATCCGCAGGTTCGCCGTGCTCGTGCCGCTGTAGCCGCCGCCATTCGAGAGGTTGTTCCACGCCGAGATGTATTCCTGCCATTGGTAGGTGGGCGCGGGTGTGCCGCTGGCGCCGACTGTAAACGATGCGTTGCTGCCGTAGGTGATCGACTGAACGGCAGGCTGGCCGCTGATCGTCGGCGCTACGTTGAGGCTGATCGCCAGTGTGCGCGGGCTGCTGCTGCCGCAACTGTTGGAAGCAGACACCGCGATGCTACCACCGCTGCTGCCGAAGTTCACCGTGATGGAGTTGCCGCCGTCGCCTGTGGCGATGGTCGCACCGGCAGGAAGTGTCCAGGTGTAGCTGCTGGCGTTGGCTACCGCCGCAACGCTGTAGGCCACGCCGCTGGCGCCGCTGCAGGGCGTTGCGGTGCCGCTGATCGTTCCCGGAGTTGCCGGGGCCGCGGGCAGCGTTGCGTAAGTAATGGTACTGGAATAACCGCTGAAGCCTCCGCTGTTGCTGGCCCGCACCCGGTAGAAATACGTATTGCCGGCCGTCAGCCCGGTAACAGAAACGCTGGTCGCAGCGCCGACGGAAAGGTTATTGTAGCCGCTTACGATGAAGTTTGTATTGAAGTTGCTGTTCGTGGCCACGTCGAGGAAGTAGCCGGTAGCGCCGGCGGCTGCGCTCCAGCTGGCCGTAAAGCTGCTGCAGGCTGCTGCCGATCCGGCGGCTGCCACCGGCGCGGGCGGAGCTGTGGGCAGCGTGGCATAGGTAATTGTGCCCGAAGCCGTCGCCGACCCGCAGCTGTTGGCGGCACGCACCCGGTAGTAATACGTGGTATTGGCCGTGAGCCCCGTGATCGTGTAGGTGGTCACGTTGCCGACGTCGAAGGCATTGAAGGTTTTACCGCCCGCGGTTACAAACGAACCGAAGGAAGCATCCGTCGACAGGTCGAGCAGGTATTTCGTAGCATTGGCCGAGGCGCTCCAGTTCGCCGTGATGGCCGATGCCGTTGCGCCGCTCCCGGCCGCCGCCGTGCTGGCTACCGTCAGCGGGGTCACCAGCACATTGAGCGTTCGGCTGGCCGGCCCCGTACACAAGCTGGCATTGATACTGAAGGTAATGGTAGCCGTTCCGCTGAACGTCGGCGACCACGTAACAGTGGCGCTGCCATTGCTGAACGAAATGCTGTTGCCCGCACCCGAGACGGTCCAGTTAAAGCCGGATACATCACCGTACGTGACGCTGTAGTTATCCTGGCCGCTGCCCTGGCAGCGCGCGCTGGTTCCGCTGATAGCCGATAGGTTGCAGGAGGGCTGTGGCGCGTCGGTGAAAACAGCTTCCGCGTGGAGCCCCGACTGCAGGCCATCGGCAGTGGCAACGAGCGTGGCCCATTCGGCATCGCCATCAAGCGGTACGACCCAGTAGCTGACGAAACCACCGGCAGAATCGGCGGTAACGGTCCACGACTCGTGGTACTGCGGATCGGTTCCAAGCGAATCGGCGCTCGCGTGCAGCACGCGCAGCGTCACGTCCTCGCCGGCAGCAAAGCCACTGCCCGTTAATGTTACGGTTGCACCTGGCGGGTAGTCGGGAAGATCGGTGCTAAGGGTTTGCGCGGCGGCAGGCAGGAAGGCGGATAGCAGGAAGATCAATAATGTCAATAGACCTGGATGCAGCAGGGGGCATAGTTCGCCCGGGCAAGGCATGGCAATGCCCTCGGAGCGTAGCGGTGTTTTCATAACCGACGATTTTAGGTTAGCATATATGTCGGCCGGTCCCCTGCGCAGGTGCGTCGAGGATGGGAAGGTTCATTGTAGAAGCAAAATTGGAAGCGCACACTCTCTCAGTTTCAGGTTCACCGCTCGCCTGTAATGTGCGTTAAAGAAGCCACAAAGTTTGTTCCAGAGACCCGCGGCAGAGTGCTTGCGACCGACATCTTTTTTTCGTCAACCGGAAATAAAAAAACCCGGGCAGCGCCGGGGTCCTCTTCATTACCTAGGAAATGATCGGTGTGCGCCCTAATCGCGGCAAACCGGCGCGGGGCGTAGCTCTTCCGGCAGGAGCGCTTTTTTCGCAACCCGCCCCGACGGTGCTTATCCGGCCGCTCTGGAGAATATAGTCTACCTTACATCGATGTTCAAGGTCACCATTCAGTTCCAGACACCGCAAGACTTTTCGCGATTCCGCAGTATGGTGTCGGGGCAAGTGACGACCATCAATATCGGCAACCTCAGCATCACCTGCAATTGCACGCCCGAGCTCCTGGCGCATGCCATGAACGACTTTGGCGGAGTGGTGCTGCAGGAGTGGCCCGCCGACTAGCGTTACTGCCGCAATACCGGGCAGCCCGTATTTCTACTGCCGCGCCTTCCCAGCAAATTCCCGAGTCCGCCACCACCGAAGCGATAGCTCACGCCGATCGAATACGACTGGTAGTGATCGAAGCGCTGCGGGTTCCCTACCTCGCTGAAGCCGTCGAGGTAGTCGGTGTGCGAAAGCCGGTAGGCTGTTTCCGCGTACAGCGATAAGGCATTGCCGATGGGGTAGCGCAGGCCGGCACCCAGCGGCACCACGGGCACACCGCGTGCGGGGGTGCGGGCAAGATCGGTGGCGAGTCCGTCGGTAACGCGCTTGTCGTCGGCAAAGAAGGTAGTGTTGAAGTGGCTCGCATCGCGGCGCACGTTGACGAAGCTGTAGCCGATCCCACCGAATACATACGGCTGCAGCGCCCACCCGTTGTTGAGCCGGTATACGGCCAGCAGCGACACTTCCGTAAGCCCCGTGGAAAAGCTCAGGGCCCGCTCCTGCCGCCAGGCGGGCGATGTATAGCGGGCATCGTCGCCGTGCAGCGATCCCATGAAAAGGTTGGCGCGTACCGAAAGCCGGTCGGAAAGACTGTGCGCCGCCCAGAGCTGCAGCGCAGGGCGCGCCGTGCGGTACGATCCGGCTGGTGAAGGCGTGAGGTCGCCCTGGTAAATAAGGGCGCCGAGGCTGGCACCGGCCTCGAACCGGGCATCATCCTGGGCAGCAACGGCGCCGGCGGCGAGGAGCGCGCCGGCCAGCAGAAAGGAGCGGAACATAATCGGGTGTTTTCAGGTTATCGGGCGCCACTGTCCGGGACCACGCGTGCTGAGAACGAACGCGGTGCTGGCTGAAGTATACTGCCCGGGTCCGAAGAGGGGCAGCTGTCGGCGAAGCCCTCATTTCTGCCGGCGACCGCTGGCGCAGTTGTTGCTTTTCTGCCTTTATGAAACACGATGAAAAAGAAAAAAGCGCCCTCGCGCCCGATCCCGAAACGCTCCATACCACCGACCCCCAGGAGCATATGAAAGGCCCGCTCTCCTCTACGATGAACGACATCGGCGAGAATGTGGAAGAGAAAGGCGGAGAAACACCCGATACCCCGGACACGGGCCAGAAAATGGACGGCGACAGGCCCTGACCAACGCTCAAAATGGCGCAGTGTTTGGAGCGGAATAGGTATGAAAGAAGAAGAAAAAAATAAGAGCCGGTTCAGCCCGGACCCGGAAACGCTCCACAGTACTGACCCGCAAAAGCAGATGAAGGGACCCTTCTCCTCGGCCGTTCACAAGGTGAGCGATAAGGTTCGCAAAGACGACGAGGACGAGCCCGTACCCGATAAGGTAACGGCCAAGGATCCCGATACTTCGCGGTTCTAAGGATCATTGCTGGCCCGTTGACGACGGCGCACTCTGGAACAGGCTGAAGCCAATGCCGATGCCGATCCAGGGACGGCCGCGGTATACCCACTGCCGGCCTACCTCGCCTGCCATTATATCGATGCCGACAGAGGCGCCGAACTGGAAGCGGTCTACTTCGCCTACCAGGGCAAGTGAAGGACTCAGCGCGGCCTGGTTGCCCGCTGTTTTCACCTTGCCGTGCGTGCTGAGGCTGTCGACGCTTACGGAGGAAAGCCCGATACCGGCGAGTACGTTGAAGGCGACGTTCTTTCGCGTCTTACTCGAAAAGCGTCCGCCTGCCATGAGGCCGAGGTTGAAGTCGCTTTTGAAATCGAAGTAAACGGGATAGCCATCCGAAAGGGCCTTGGAACCCGGTCGCATTTTGATCAGGTTGGTCGAGGTATACACGACAAACCTTCCCCTGGGCTCTACAAGCTCAGCCCAGGACGTAAAGTTGCCGCGGCCGAGCAGGAAGTACCGTTCCGCTCCGTTGGCATCTACACTCAGCGTGCTGTTGCGGGTTTTGAACAGCGCCTCCTGCGCGGAGCCGCCGCGTACTTTCCATGTCGGTATATGGATCACGTAGTCGCCGGTTGTAGTGACGGCCACCACGTTGAATTCGGCGCTCATCGGCACAGTTGCCGTTGCCGCGTTTGCGACCGCCTTACCCGTTGCGTCCGTCTCGGGCAATGCCACTGCCTGCCGGAAGCGGTACCGCTGGTTGCCTGCCGTTACCTGTGCGGAGGCGATCATACATAGCATTGAAAACAGGAGAAACGCCATAAGCTTTTTCATACTGGTTGATTTTTTTCGTGTGTGTGTGTGCCGGAACAGCAACAGCGCAAAACTGCGAAGCGCGGGGCGCAGCGCTGCGGGTATATACCGCGGAGCAGGTACCGGGAATTTTCCCGCCGTACGCGGGGGAAAGTACCTGCCGCTACCGGCGTAACATTTCTGAATCTTGCCCGAAACAATCAACCAGCTATGGCAACAGAATACGTTCGCGGCATCGACGACGCCACGGCCCGCAAGGCGATCGACCAGTTCAAGATCAGGGCCGCCGGTTCGGACCTTATCTCGGGCTCGGGGGTAGCGTACCGCCTCAAAGACATCAGGAACTATTTCGAAAACATACTGCCCGAAATTCAGGAGCGCCACCTCGAAAAGATGGGCGGCAGCCTGCCTCCCGGCAAGGACTGGGGCATCAGCTATGAGTGGAAATACGGCGAATCCGCCAATGGCCGGACAGGTCTCAGCTTTTTTGTAGTTCCCGTGCTTATGGACGAGGCCGGTACCGTACTGGATTACTTCAGCAGCGATGCCTATCATCACCCAACCGGCAATGACCAGAACTACAACGTGTTCGACGAAGGCAACCTCTGGCCCTGAGCGGAAACGGCCTGCCGGTGATTATCCGCGGCGGTTTTTATTTCGAACAAACTTCTCGATATTGTAACAACCAAAATAGACTGTATGCAATCGAACCTCGAACAATCGCTCCGCAGCACCATCCGCCTGCAACGTATCGCCCTGACACTTTTTGCGCTTGGCCTGCTGGCGGTGCTGGTCCTGTGGCTCAATGGGAAAAAAGGCGCCGGAAGCTCGCTGCTCCATCCCGACTATGTGACCGGCATGGTCGATTCCGAATCCATTGCCGGGCGACAAGCCTTCCTGGAGATCGCAACAAATACCACGATGAAAGACAACCAGGGTGTAGCATACAGGCTAAGCGACATCCGCGAATACCTGGACTCGGGCAAATTCGACGAGATTCAAAACAAGCACCTCGAGCACATGAAGGATGGCGGTGTAAGCATCCCGGCCAATTGTGTATGGGCGCTCGGCTACGTCTGGAAGTATGGCAAGGGAGCCAACGGCAAGGAAGGACTTGGCTTCTTCGTGGTGCCCATGCTCACCGACACGAGCAGCGGTACGGTGCTTAATTATTTCGACCCGGCAAACGACAAGTATTATTTCCACCCGAAGAAAGGGGAGCTCAATACGATCTACGACGAAGGAAACCTGTTCCCGTAATTCTACTGTCCCGGCATCAACCTATGCACTACTTTCAAAACCTCGGCATCACCGAGTATTTCGAATGGGCCGCGTTCCTTGCTGGCCTGCTCCTCCTGCGCGGGCGGCCCGGCGAAGGCTGGCGCCCCTTTCTCCTTTACCTGGCGCTCGTGCTGCTCATAGAGGCGGGCGGGGGCTGGATGAAGGCGCGCTGGGGCGCCGCGCATCACTTGAATAACTATCCCTTCTACAACGGGCTTATCGCGGTGCAGGCCTTCTTTTTCTATTGGCTGTTCAACCGCGTTTTCGCGCACCAGAAAAATGCGCGGATGGTCAGCAGCATCTTCCTGGGCGGCTTCGCGCTGTTCTTCGGCAGCGAAGCCCTGACGCATCCTTTCTTCACATATTACCTGTTCAGCCGGATCCTGCTGGCCGCCATCCTGCTGTTTGCCAGTTGCTACTTCTTTCTCGACCTGCTTCGCAACAACATAACCGACTCGCCCCTGCGGGTTCCTTTTTTCTGGATCGTCACGGGACTCTTTTTTTTCTATCTTGGAACCATCCCGTTCCTGGCGTTCCGCAGCCAGATCGCGGCCTACCGGTCGGCCCACCCCGATAGCAACATTGGCTACATCGTTGTCGGCGCATCGGTGGTGTTGTACACCTGCTGGATCATCGCGTTTTTATGCAAGAGAAAGGAACCCCAATGGAAGCCATCCTGATCATCTCCGCCTTTCTGGGGCTGGTGGCTGTCTTCGTGATCCTGTACGTGCTTTATTTCAACCGCCGCAAGTCGACGATGCTCGCCGAGCAGCACGCGCTGCGCGCCGAGTTCCAGCAGGCGCTTCTGCTGGCGCAGGTGGAAGTGCAGGAGCAAACCTATCTCAACATCGGCAAGGAGCTGCACGACAATATCGGCCAGCTCCTGAGCACAGCCCGCATGCTGCTTGGTCTTACCGAGCGCTCGCTGCCGCAGCCACCCGAGCCGCTGCTGATGGCCAACAACACCCTCGCACAGGCCATCGGCGAATTGCGCTCCTTTTCCAAATCGCTCGACAAGCAATGGCTCGAGCAGTTTCACCTCGTTACGAACCTCGAGGCCGAGATCACGCGGATCAACGCGGGCCAGCATCTTTCGGCCCGGCTCGAAGTTCACTGTCCCGTAGACCTGCCGGCGGAGCAACAGATCCTCCTGTTCCGCATTGTGCAGGAAGCCTTGCAGAATGCCGTGAAGCATAGCGGTGCGCAGCAAATCCTGATGAGCATACACCGCAACACCACCCACTACGATATCGAGATCAGCGACAATGGCCGCGGCCTCCCGCCTCACACAAAGGGCAACGGCATGGGCCTCGCCAATATGAAGCACCGCACGGGCCTGCTCGGCGGCAGCATCGCCTGGCATCCCGCAACACCGCAAGGAACGCGCGTGCATATCAGCATCCCGCTAAACGAACCCGCATGAAAAAGACAAAGCTTATCCTCGTCGACGACCACCAGCTGTTTCTCAAATCGGTGAGCATGCTGCTCGAAAGCTTCCAGAACTACGAAGTGGTGCTCGAGGCCCACAACGGGCAGGACCTGCAGGCGAAGCTCGCGCAGCAGCCCCTGTCGGCCGACATCGCGCTGGTGGATGTGAACATGCCGCTTGTCGATGGCGTGCAGACCGTCAACTGGCTGCGTGAGAACTACCCGGCGATGCGGCTTGTGGCCCTGTCGATGAACGACGGCGAAAGCGCCATCATCGGGATGCTGAAGGGCGGCTGCTGTGCCTACCTGCCCAAGGACATTCATCCCACGGAGCTCGAGAAAGCGCTGCTCGAGGTGCGCACGAAAGGATACTATCATTCCGAAAGCCGCCCCGTTAACCTCGGCAAGCTGCTCCGCGAATCGGAGGACCGCAAGGGCCCCAGCCTCACGAAGCGCGAGCAGGAATTCCTGCAGCTGGCCTGCAGCGAGCTTACCTACAAGCAGATCGCTTCCGAGATGGGCCTCTCCGAGCGCACCGTCGATGGCTACCGCGAAGCGCTGTTTGAAAAGATGCAGGTGCAAAGCCGCGTCGGCCTTTGCCTCGAGGCGCTCCGCAAGGGCTTCGTGTCGCTGTCGTAGTCGTGAATCGGGATCGTCAATCGTCAATCGGGATCGTGAATCGTCAATCGTGAATCGTGAATGGCTGCTCCCTATACGGCAGGCTTTAGTTCTTCGAAGCCGGCCTTCTCTCCTCCTTCATTGCCATCCTTCTCCCTCCCCCTCATGTACTCATGTATTCATGTACTCATGTAATCATCCCTCCCCTCTCCCCTCATGTACTCATGTACTCAAGTAATCAAGTAATCTCCCTCCCCCCTCCCCACCTCTCTCCCTCTCCCCTCGTCGCATCCGCCCCTCTCTTTGTCGTCCTGCCCCTCTTCCGTTCGCAGCAGAAACTTCATCTTTGAAAACTAAATAACCATCGCCATGGCCAAAGTATCGATC
Organism: Flaviaestuariibacter terrae; assembly: GCF_054777635.1. NCBI lineage: Bacteria > Pseudomonadati > Bacteroidota > Chitinophagia > Chitinophagales > Chitinophagaceae > Flaviaestuariibacter > Flaviaestuariibacter terrae. The sequence continues at coordinate 1,046,006 of NZ_BAAHAL010000008.1, read as the reverse complement.
TACCTCAACTTCCAGGGAAACACCGAGGAAGCCTTTCGTTTTTACAAGGACGTTTTCGGCACCGAGTTCTCCTCGCCTTTTATGTATATGCGCGACGTACCTCCGATGCCCGGCGGCCCCGAGATCCCCGAGAATGAAAAGAACGCGGTGATGCACGTGGCCCTGCCCATCCTGGGCGGCACCGAGATCATGGGCACCGATATGCTCGAATCGATGGGCCACAAGCTCAGGATCGGCAACAACACCACCATCAACCTCGAGCCCGACACACGCGCCGAAACCGAGCGGCTCTTCAAAGCCCTTTCCGCCGGCGGCTCCGATATTGCGCCGCTCGCCGACCAGTTCTGGGGCGCGTACTGGGGCTGCTGCCTCGACCGCTTCGGCATCCGCTGGATGTTTAACTGCTATGAGAAGGTGAGCAAGTGAGCGGGTGAGCAAGTGAGCGGTGAGCAAGTGAGCGGGTGAGCAGTGGGCGGTGAGCAGCACGACTCGTGAATCGTGAATCGTCAATCGTGAATAGAACTAAACCGGGCCATTCCGCAAGGAAGGTGAGTTGTAAGACAACAGTCCGGAGGTTCGGGAATGCATTCCCGGTTGCCGATTCCCGATTCCCGTCACGGTCCGCTGGCCCGCTTTTTTTGCGTCTCCGCACATGAACGCTGCTCTCCTCCGCCGCATCCCGCTGTTCGACTCTCTAAGCGATGCCGAGCTGGACGAGCTGGCCCAATACCTCCAGGCCGAGCACTGCGCGCCCCACCAGCCGATCTTCTGGATGCACGAGCAAAGCCGCTTCCTGTACCTGATCGGTGAAGGCGAGGTGCAGATCTTCTATACCGACGACAACGGCGCCGAGGTGCCGCTGGCGCGCCTGGGTCCCGGATCGTTTTTCGGCGAGCTCTCCCTCATCGATGGTGGCCCGCACTCCGCCAATGCCCGCAGCGCCACCGAGTGCACCCTATACCGGCTCGACCAGGACTCGTTCTACCGCTTTCTGGCATCGCACCCGCAGCTGGCCTTCACGCTGATGAAGGTGCTGTCGCTGCGCCTGCGTCGCGCCAGCCTGCAGCAGCGCGCCGTACCCAATCCCAACGAGCAGATCGGCGTCGGGCACTCGGGATTCCAGCGCAGCATCGATCGCCTCGCGCAGCTGTTCACCAGCAGTACTTTTATCATCGTATACGTGCTGTTTGTTGCCGGCTGGATCGTAGCGCAGTCCATCGAGTGGAGACGCCTTCACAGCGCGCCCGTGCACTACACCGACCAGCCGCCGACCTTTTTCTTCCTCGGCTTCATCATCACGCTTTTCTCCTCGCTGCTCACGGTGTTCATCCTCAACAGCCAGCGCCGCCAGGCCGAGAGCGACCGCATCCGCGCCGATATCGAATACCAGGTGAACCTGAAGGCGCAGAGCGAGATCCTGAAGCTGCAGCACAAGATGGACGAAGTGCTGGAGCGGCTGGGCAAGCAGGATAACTGAAGCAGCGCCGATCCCAACGTGTCGTCTCTTCTTTTAGAATCAGCGCAGGCATCGCGGGCTGCTGTTCCGCCCCCACCTTTGCCCAAACCCTTGTCCATGCTCCAGCGCACTATTCCTTCCTCGGGCGAATCGCTCCCCGCCATCGGTCTCGGCACCTGGCAAACGTTTGACAGCAGCAGCAATGACGGCTCCCTCATCGAGGTGCTGCAGGCCTTTCATGCAAGCGGCGGACGCCTGATCGATTCGTCGCCGATGTACGGCCGTGCCGAAGCGACGATCGGCCGCCTGACGGAGTCGATGCCGCAGCGCGAAGACTTCTTCTACGCGACGAAGGTCTGGACCACCGGCAGGCGCGAAGGCATCGCGCAGCTGGAACAATCTTTCGAAAGAATGGGCCGCCGTACGATGGACCTCGTGCAGATCCACAACCTCGTGGACTGGCAGACGCACCTGCCCACGTTGCGCAAATGGAAAGAGGAAGGCCGCATCCGCTACCTGGGCATCACGCATTACACCGATTCCAACCACGCCGACCTCGAGCGCGTGCTGCGGCAGGAGCGCTTCGACTTCGTGCAGTTCAACTACGCCCTCAACAACCGCCACGCCGAGGAGCGGCTCCTGCCCGCCGCCGCCGAACTGGGTGTTGGCACGATCATCAACCGGCCCTTTGGCGAAGGCGCGCTGCTGAAGCGGCTGCAGGGAAGGCCGCTTCCCGCCTGGGCGCAGGAAGCAGGCCTTACGAACTGGGCATCTTTCTGCCTCGCCTACATTCTCGCGCACCCTGCCGTTACCTGTGTGATTCCCGCCACCTCGAAGGCGGCGCACCTTAAGGAGTTCCTGGAAGCAGGCAACATCACCCTCGATCCTTCGCTGCTGCCGCGCATGACGCAGGAAGTAACGGGTTGACGTTCGCACAAAGGGCGCATCGCGCCCTTTGTCGCGCTGAGGAACGAAGCGCCTGTGTGTCCACCCCAAAGCGACTGTCAGCTTTGCAGTACTGCCTGGAATTTAAACGACTCGTTCGCCGGTTTTACCCGCAATCCGCGTTGCATTCTCCATGTACAATATTGACATTGCATCGCTAGCATTCGCCCCCTACCCTTACCGGATCAACTGCAACGTACCCTTCAGCAGGTGGGCCATACCCGCGGGGTCGGTGTAACGAAGCATCCAGGCAAAGGTGCCGCCATCCTGCTGCTGGCCGCGGAAGGTACCGTCCCAGCCGAGGGAAGCGTTGGTTGTTGAAAACACGGGCTCGCCCCAGCGGTTGTAGATAACGAACAGGAGCGCCGTTACGCGGCTGGCATGTACGCGCAGCCGGTCGTTGCGGCCGTCGCCGTTGGGGGTGAAGGCCGTGGGTACCCAGATGTAAAAGCCATCTTTCACGATCACCTGCACCGAGTCGCGGAGGCGGCAGCCGGCGCGCGTGGCCGTATAGTAAAACCAGGCTGTTGCCGGGGGCACCGCAAGGGCCGCCGGGCAGGCCGCGCACGAAAGCGCGGGCGACGGGTCCCAGCTGATGCTGCCGTTGCTGGCAGGAGAAAGCAGCACGCTGTACCCCGCTTCGATGCTTGTATCGCGCAGCGTATTCAGGAAAAGATCGGAGGCCGTGAACAGCACGGAATCGCGGGCGCGGCAACCGGCAGCGTCGCGCACTTCTACCCAGTACAATCCGGCGCTGGTTACGCTTACTGTGGCCGCCATGCTGCCCGTGCTCCAGAGATACTGGCTGCCGCTGTTGCCCGCATCCAGCGTAGGCCGCGTGCCCGCGCAGAGCGTGGCGTCGGGGCCGAGGTCGACGCTGATGGCGGGGCGCACGCTGATGTTGTGCTGGCGGATGATCCAGCGGATGCCGCAGGTAGTTGCCTGCTGCGTGCTGTCGATGTAGGCAAACGACGTGTACTGCGGCGTGCCGTTGTACAGGGCGCCGTAGCACAGCGTCGTATCCATCCGCAGCGTGCTGTCGGCAGTCGTGTTGATCACCTGCACCATCGTCTGCTTAATGACCCAGCGCGGGCCGCAGGCGGTGGCCTGCAGCGTGCTGTCGCTGTGGAGGAAGGAAGCCAGCACCGGCGTGCCGTTATAGAGCGCGCCCGCGCAAAGCGTCGTGTCGCGGTGAATGAGGCTGTCGTTCGTGGCGATGATGTGGATCGCTACGGCGCGGATCAGCGTATCGATGCCGCAGGCGTTGCGCAGCGTATCGGCAAGAACGCTGTCGCGCGTGTAGGTAATGCCATTCACGGGTTGCCCGCTGCAGATGGCCGTGTCGACCGTGCCGCGGCGCAGGCGCGTGCCGTATTCCCGCAGGTCGAACGAGCGTGCCTTGTCGGCCGGGTAGCCGCTGTTCCAGTTATCGTGTTTCAGGTTCCCGCTGAGGAAGCCGCCACGATCGTTGGGCTCCATCGACGAAAAGATGCCCTCGTTGAACGGACCGTTTGAAAAGGGGTAATTGAAATTTTCTTCCTGGTAGAAGGTCTGCGTGCCGTCGCCGCGGAGGGCGATGCGCACGCCGGCGCGCTGCGTCCACGCGGGGAAGTCGGTCGGGCCGGGGAAGTCGTAGCTGTATTGCTTGGCGTAGCTCACAAACAGGATCGAGTCGCAGGGCGTGAAGACGATATCGCCGGCTTCGTCGTCCTGCGCGTTGCCATAGCGCTTGGTCCATACGGGCTGCAGGGCGGCTGTGAGGCGCATGACGTAAATGTCGTTGGCGCCGGCATTCCCGGTAAAGGGACCATCGCCGGACGTCGACTCCAGCAGCAATGCAAAGCCACTGGTACCCATCGGCGCGATGGCACGCACAGCATCAGTGCCGCTGCCGCCGGCGACGTAGCTGTTCTGCACAACACCCGCCGCGTTGAGGCGCAGCACGAAGCCGTTGGCGCCGGCAAAGGAGCTGACGAAGTCGGGCGCCGACGATGGGGCGCTGCCCGAGATGATGATGCTTCCGTCGGCCAGCACCTCGAGTTCACTGGGTATGTCGTTGCCCGGGCCACCGAAGGATTTTTGCCAGAGGATGTTGCCGTTGGCGGCATCGACCTTGAAGAGCCAGACGTCGGTGCCGCCGAAGCTCTGGGCTACATCGCCGTTGCTTGATTCGGCCGCGGCCAGGATGATAAAATTGCCGTCGTGGGCGCGGCGGATGGCCACGGCGTGCTCGTTGGCCGTGCCGCCATAGGTGCGGTGCCAGAGCACGTGCTGCTGCTGGTCGAGCTTGAGCAGCAGCACCTGGCTGGTTACGGTCCACGGGGTGGGCTGCGTCCAGCCCTCGGCCCAGTCGTCGCCGAGGTTGTCGCCGAGCACGAAGAGGCGGTCCTGGTCGTCGGATTCGATATCGCGGGCATAGTTGCTGCTGGAGCCGGAGATGAAGATGTTCTGGTCGTAGCCACCCATCTGGTAGGTCGTGTCGCGCATGATCATCATCGAGAGCATGTCCATGAACGGGTATTCATTCCAGCGTACGCCGTGGATCGAAGGATTCATGCTCGATGTGGCGTACACGAGGTTGTAGACCGCCAGCCGGCTGCCCTTGCGGGAATAGCGCACCTTGGAAAGAAGGTTCTGGGTGTTACCGCTCCATTGGTAACCGGAGAAGCTGATTTGATTGAGCGGCCATTGCGCGCAGGCGCACAGCGGCAGCAGGAGCAGCAGGGTCCAGGTAGCTTTTCTCATAAACAGTCATGCGAATTTATGATTATATGTGCGGCAGCGCTGCGGGTGGAGGGGGAAAAACGGGGTAGGTCTTTCGTCGACACGTGCAGGGAGCAGCCGGGAGCACAAAGGGCCGCCACCGGCGGCCCTTTGTCGCGCTGAGGAACGAAGCGCCTGTGCCCCCTCCGCGGCGACCATCGATCCTGTAAGACTAACGGCATTCTAAGCAACCCCTTCGCCGCAATTTTAACCGCAGAGGACGCTGGAGAGCAGAGGGCAATCGTTACGATTGATCCACTCCGCTGCTTTAAAGAATAACGTCTCCGCGTAACGCAAGCTGCAGGAGGCGCAAGCGCGACGCAGGGCATTTGCCCCGATGCCGGCAAAGGGCACCACCGGCGGCCTTTGTCATTGCGAGCGCAGCGAAGCAAACTCGTGCACCTCGCTGGCAGTCGCAAACAGAGGAACGTCAGTCGCTGCTCAGCGCATATGGTACGGATCGGCCGGCTCACCGCTGTCGTAGCCTTGGCTCATGGTAAACTTTGCTTCTTGGCTTATGGCACCCGAAACTTCGACCTGAACGGATGTACACCGAAAAACGTCATCGATAGGTTGTGTTAACGTTGTGTGGGGCGGCACGTTAAAAACCTTGACCGGCACCACGCGCCAGGTCTCTCCATTCTTTTTGATATAGGTAATTGAAGCGGTCATCTCGTTCATCATATAATCGCTGTTATTTGTAAAGATGACCTTGAGATTGTATATACCACCCCATTCGCTGTGCTCGTATTCATTTGGTCGTGCATTTAAATACGTAGCCCAATTGACGCGCATTTCCCGCTTGTGGTCCACCGTCTGAATGGCTGCCTGCACCAGGGTGCTACCCGAATTCAGGATGACGACAAACAATACGATACCAGCGATGCTGATGCCGATCCAGCCCTAGGCGCCGATCAGGCGCCTGCGCTTCTTTGGAGGGACAACCGGCTTTGCCGCAGGCTTCGTAAACGGTGGCGGAGTCGCGGATGCCGGCGCGGGCTCAAACGGCGGAGGCACCGATGCGAACAAGACCTTGAGCTCGTCGACATCCCCGGCTCGTTGCCAACCCGACATTCCTTCCGTCCATACCTGGGTATCCGGGCCGATGGATTTCGCTTTTAATTCGTCGATGGAATAGGGACCGGCTTGTGCCTGCCCGTTGTGCACGTAGTAGTGGGTCATAGTGTGGCTTTGGTTGTGTATGGAACAAGGTCGAAAGAAAAGCGGATACCGCCTATGGTAGAAATACGGCATTTTCGACTCCTTGCAGGGCAGTTGAACTCTTGCTGATGCAGTTTCGGAGCTGCCCGCAACGGATCGGGGCCGGCGCCTTGATAACGATGCGTGTGCGCCTCCTGCCGCAGTACGCCCTTGCACTGGCCCGCACTCCCGGGAAGAGATCGCGGCTCGTCGCCGCGATGACGGGAAGCAGCGCAAGTCCCTCCCAGCCCATGCGGGCCTTCGGAGGTTCCCGCGGCATCCGGCGATGGGGACCCGACAGCGATACCGTAGCCGGGCACAGCGTTTTTCCGTAAAAACCACATCCCTCCCCTGCTGCAGTTTTTACGATTTTGCTGCCGGTTAATACGGAGTTTTCGAAAGCCGTTCTCCCTTATATTTTGCTACGCTGCCTGCCCCGGCCAAAGCGCCTCATTTTCAAGGTTTTTTGGAAAAGGGCAGCCGGCAGCCGCTCCCCGTCCGCCGGCCGGCCCGCAAACGGGGGGCTTGACGCGCATACAACGGCACAGTATATTCGAAAAGATTTCCTTTTTGCGCGCCACGCTTCGTAACGATTGCAGGCCGGGCTGCCGGAATGGAAATACGCTTTGTACGCGTTACGAATGCGGCCGCCGATCCGGAAAGTCACTTTGCAACCCATGCAAAGCCGCTTTCCGGAATGGAAAGCCCTTTTGTAAGCCGTACGAACCCGGTTTCCCAGCCGGAAAGCCGCTTTGAACCAACTGCAAACCCCGTTTCCGCAATGGAAACCCGGTTTGTACCCGTTACCCTGAAATTCACCCGCCGGCGAAGCAACGACAGCTGTTATCCCCGGCAGCCGACCGCAGTGCATTCTCATTTTTATAAACCAAAAACAGAAGGAATATGAAAAAGATCAGACTGTTACTCGGAAACCCGTTCCAGGATCCCAAGATCACGACGCTGCGGCTCGTGCTTTTCGGGCAGAACGCCCAGCAGGCCCTCAGGGACGAATTCGTGGAAGTGGCCGGCCTCATCGGCGACAGGATCGAAAAGGTAGTGATCACCCTCGGCGCCATCGGCAAGGGCGCGGCCGAAAAGATCGGCAGCACCCGCGCCCTCACGGCCTTCAAGAAGCAGCTGCACCTGTACATGAAGCAACATGAGGACGGCCTCAGCGTGGCGCTCGAGGGGCGCAACTCAAAGGGCTTCCTGTCCTTCCTGCCGCAGGGCATCACCGAGCTGAACCGCATGACCCACACCGAGGCGCCCGCCGTGCTCCAGCGCATCCGCCAGTCGCTCGACGACTACGGCCCCGCCCTCCCCGACGCCCTGCGCTCCGGCCTCGAAGGCCTCTACGACCAATGGACCCAGCTGCGCACGAGCCAGCAGTATTTACTCGAAACCCTCGACGCGAAGCGCAACGAGCGCGACGCCGACCGCATCGCCCTGGAGCTGGCGCTGCTGAAGGCCATTCATACCGTGGCGCTGAAGTACCTCGGCGACGAGGACCAGACAGAACGGTTCTTCGCGGAGCATTTACTACGCGGGAAGTCGGGGAAGAAAAAGGAGGAGGCGCCGGCAGTGTGAGGATAAATGTAAAGACCCGCGGATGCGGGTCTTTACATTTATCCATTCTCTTGTTAAAGGAACTTGTGTCTAATGAAACTTATTATATAAATCTTTGGCTCTGTAGTTCCCCTGCTCTACGAGATGTATACAAATCTTATCAGCAATATCTATCTCATCTCTTTCAAATAATACCTCTGTTGCAGTAAGAAGGTTTTCCATTCCAATACTAAAATCCCCTTTTATGCTTTTCACCAAAGTCAATAGCAGTCTACCTCCTAAAACAGGAGAGTCATAAATAAATCTAGCAGCATAACCGATCAATTGATATATTCTCTGCGCATCTTCGCGTTGACTGATAGCATTCGAAAACAGATCTATTACCTTTTCGTTAATCTCCGTTACATTCTCTAAAAATTCAGAAGTTGCATAGGCTACATTCTTCGCTTCCACACTTCCATCAGATCGTAGTTTGGACAAAATTCCTTCCCAGATAACAACCAACTCTTCTTGCGCAAGAAAGGCGGTCCTTCGGTCAATTACTTCTACCAGCTTTTTAAACAAAAGCACTTCCTTTTGATCGAAAATTGACTTAAGCAATTTTTCTCCGATAGGATTATTTATACTTTTCGCGATAACTACATGTTCAATAATTCGGCTGGAATAAACATCGTCAGTTGAATAAGAGTTCAACGCCCTTACGTAATACTCTTCTAATAATTCGAAAAGGTTTGTATAGAGCCTATTTGAATATAAAAGATATCCTTTAAATGCAAAGTCATCGATCTTTTCATTTTGAATGAAGATTGCTGCCTTATTAGTGACAACCCATTCCCAGTCCAAATAACTTATTTGTGGTAAATAGAACCCGATTGACCAATATAATTCATCTAAATACGTTTCGTCATTTATGCGATTTGTGAAAATATCCCGCACTTTCTTATTCCACCGCTCTACAGAGGGATCGTTTTTTGCAAGTGCAATTGAAACAGAAATGAGTGCTTCATAAATGTGACCTCGAGTCGAATTAATAATATCAAATTGCTTATCGCGGTTACCATTAAGGTAGACAAAAGGCTTGTCGTACCTACGTTCTATTAGTTGAAGTATATCGATTGACTTCTCAGCATTCCCGTTTATTACTAATGGAGAATCCCTATCCTTCACTCCTTCATTGATAAACCAAGCTATCATTCCTAAGAGCCCGGACACACTGTTCTTGGACGAACTATCAGACTCCCACAAACCTTGGTCGTCCAAAAGGTCTACTAGAAAGTCGAGCACGTTATTCCAAGGCAGCGACTTTTCAGATTGCACTTTGTCCCGAAAAGCATCAAATGCATAATACAACAAATTGTAATCCAGACTTAGCAAACAGCTAATTTGATCAATAGCTTCTTGAGTCCTTTCCTTGATTAAGGATCTTAAATCCTCCTGCATGCCCCATTCATCGTAACCATGCCACCTCTCCTTATCGGCCACTATAGATATAGCTTCCTTAAAGTCTAGAGAAATAATCCTTTGACTTCCGTAATCTCCGCCAAATCGTGTTTCAGACCAAGTATCATATCCTGGATGTGACGATTCATATTTCGCAACTTCTAACAGCTCTTGCCTTTTAAGTTCAATTTTTTCTCTAAACTCTGGATTTACGTTGGTCAAGGATGCAAGCCATTCTATCTTTTTGATTGCGGTATACCTGTCTAGTTGATCAGGATCCGAAATTTCATCCGACTTGAATGTTAATGCATCTATCCAATTAAGTACAACCTGCACTTCATTCATTGTGAATGATTTACAATGTGCTTTCAACAACTTAAACACTTCCAACTTACTCTCGAAATCTAAGAGCGGATTACTCTCTTTCCAGAAAAGATTGCAAAGTTCTTGGTAATTGTTATCTATTGCGTAATATGAAATTCTTCTTAGTACCGGCACATCTATAGCTAAATTTTCAGACACGAACTGCTCTGATGATTTTAAATGGACGGCTGGCAGTGTGATAGTATTACGAAGAAACTTAACAATCAAATGGTTAACACCTTCACTAGACCAGTTCTGGGGATCTTCTCCAATAGAAACAATATTAAATTTTGAAAACTGAAAAGGGTTCTTGTTGGTATACTGCTTTACTATTTCAACTAACCAACTAAGAATTTCATCACCAAGAACCACATAAATCTTTTGCGGTGACACATCAACAAATTCCTTCAACGAAAATGGCTGAATATGTGAATTCAGGTTGCCACTCTCATCAGTATTTCTTTTTACGCTGAATACAACATCCAATATCCAAAAAAGCAAAGCCTTGTGTTGCTCTCTTATAACTCTCTCAAAAAATGACGTTAACAAGTCGTGTGCTACGCTTGAGAAGTTTCCTTTTATACCATGTTCTTCAATAAACGAAAGATGTTTGGGCTCGATTTTATTAAGAGGCAATAGGAAAATATAATCGCAAAAGAACCAATCAGGGCGATAATTCCTGCTCACATCTGTTTTTCTTTCAGCTACATATTCGATGTAGTTATTAATCAGAAATATTATCGAATTAATGAGTTCGTCATCCTCGTTCTTTATACTGAACTCGCATGCTGTTTTAATTAAAATGGAAGCGTCCCAACCTAAGAACCAATGCTCAATTTTACCATCGTTATTCTTTTCGACTGCTTTGGGAATTGTTTTAAAATTGAATGCACCCAACTTTAATAAGTACAAAAACCAATTTTTCGAAAAATTCCTCTCAACAAGTCTAAATAAATAGATCCGCTCAGATGTGGAATTTAGTACATCAGCTATAAACTCGTTGCGAGAAAAATCATTATTAGCAACGATTATGTCAACTTCATTTAGTCTATTAATAATATTTTCCATTATTGATTCAAGTTTGGATCATAAGACGTTGCTACCTTCCCACCCATTGTATTAAGCTCTCTTAGGATTGTTTCGATCTCTAAGTAATTTTCACCTTCGAAAACTATAGGCTTGATGTTTAGTTCTTTGAACAACTCAATCTTCTTTCTATTCCCTTTGTTTATCTCGATTTGATTCAATAAAATCGTTTTTACTTCTTGAGCGAAACCTGATCGACGGATTTCATCTTCCTTGGTTTCATCTATATACAAAACTGCTTCTTTTGTATCACCTAGGTCTTTGGCGATTAAATATGAGGCTTGAATTAATTCTGTTATAGGAACTTTCCTTTCCGTCAATTCAGGTGCATAAAAAAAGTCTTTATAAAGAAGGCTCGAAACAATACAGAAGTGGGGAGGCAACGGACCTTTCTGTGCTGCCTCTAGGAAGCCTTTTACTTTTGATAACGTGTTTTGTAAAAAATTTACAAAAAAATCATCATTGAAGCTGAAGCCAACAAATACAACACTAAACTCCTTAAATACAGTTCGAATTAAATCTGCTAAACCAGATCCGTCATTCTCATACTGCTCTCTGTATGATTCGAAGGTTAATACAAATGTCCCGTCTGTATTATTGCCGTGAATATGATAGATGCCTCTGTTCACTCCTATTCCGTAAAGTGACAGCCCACCAATACTCAAAGTCCTGTAATCGAAATTCCCCTCCCTATTAATCCGTTTAAGGCATTCCAACGCTTCTTCGATACTCATATCATAATTCGTCGTAATCACCGTTTTCGTTAGCTGCAAAAGCTCTAGATGAAGAGAAGTGAAGTGGCAAGATCTTGGCTTAGTATGTTTCTTTAGCATCTCCTTATAGTGATTCTTATCTTTTGCACTTGCCTCTATGTATGATGCTACTCTCGCATGTCCATCCGTTTTTATTGCATTTATAAGTTCGCTTTCTTTAAATGGACCAAATTGGCGATTCAACTCTAACAGCAATTTGTCCCATATAGGAATATTTAATACAGCTGAGCATCCAGCGCCGATAAAGGCAGCGATAGAGGCTCTGCTTTGTACTAACTGCTTAAGTTCCAATTTATTTTTATTGCTTTCGCTCATTATTGCAACTACGATTTGAGAGATTTGCAAAGGTAGCAACATAGTTTATGAGATTTTAGACAAGACGGATTAGCTCCTATTACAAACCTGAGCGCTATTTAAAATCCCTACTCCTTCCCAACTCCCTCGCCTTCCGCTGATCCTCCATACTCCCCTTCGCTTCATCCGCCCGCGACAGTATTTGTACGTTCGGCTCCTCCCCTGTCGTAATCAGCTTCCGCAGCAACTTCGAGGCATCCCAGCCCACCTTCACGATCACGTGTACCACGATGCCTTCGCGCTGCACGGTGCCGTCGGCGAGGAAGAGGCGCGCGCCGGCGATCTTGCGCTTGTAGGTTTCCACCACCTGCGGGAAGAGCACCAGGTTGGCGGTGCCGGTTTCGTCTTCGATGGTCATAAACCACACGCCCTTGGCGGTGCCGGGGCGCTGGCGCACGAGCACGAGGCCGGCGATGCGCACGGGTGCGCCGTGGGGCATCCGCAGCAGGTCGGCGGCGCGGGTGCAGCCACCGCGGTCCAGCTCGGGGCGCAGAAACTGCAGCGGGTGCGCCTTCAGCGATAGGCCGAGGGCGCCATAGTCCTGCACCACGTGCTCGGCCTCCAGCAGCAGCGGCAGCTGCACCGCCTCGCCCACGCCGTCGGGGGCGGCCTGGCCGGCAAAGAGGGCCTCGGGCCGGTCTTTGGTGCTCACCTCCCACAGCGCCTGCCGCCGGTCGAGACCGAGGGAGCGGAAGGCATCGGCATCGGCGAGCCGCTCCAGCGCCGCCGCCGGCACGCCCGCATCGCGCAGCGCGTTGACGCTCCGGTAGCCCGCGCCGCGCCCCTTCAGCAGCAGCTCGATGTCGTCGGCGCGGAGACCGCGGATGAGGCGGAAGCCCAGCCTCACCCCTAACCCCTCTCCGCGCCGGAGAGGGGAATGTTGCCCCACGACTTCAGCAGTCGTCCTCAAGTCGGGCGTTCCCCCTCTCCGTTCCGGAGAGGGGGGCAGGGGGGCGAGGTCATGGTCCCACTGCGAATGATTCACATCCACCGGCAGTACCGTCACCCCATGGTTCCGCGCATCCTGCACCAGCTGCGCGGGCTGGTAAAAGCCCATGGGCTGCGCGTTGAGGATGGCGGCGGCAAACACGTCGGGGTAGTAGCACTTGAGCCAGCAGCTGACCCACACCAGCAGCGCAAAGGAGGCGGCGTGGCTCTCGGGGAAGCCGTAGGAGCCGAAGCCCTCCAATTGCTTGAACACCTTCTCGGCGTACTCCTGCGTGTAGCCGCGGGCCACCATGCCGGTTACAAGCTTGTCGCGCCACTCGCTCACCACGCCCTTGAACTTGAAGGTGGCCATCGAGCGGCGCAGGCCGTCGGCCTCGGCCGGCGTGAAGCCCGCGGCGGCAATGGCGATCTTCATCGCCTGCTCCTGGAAGAGGGGCACGCCGAGGGTGCGCTTCAGTATCTCCTCGAGCTCCTTCGTGGGATAGGTGATGGGCTCCTCTCCGTTTCTTCTTTTCAGGTACGGGTGCACCATGTCGCCCTGTATCGGGCCGGGCCGCACGATGGCCACCTCGATCACGAGGTCGTAGAACTTGCGCGGCCGCAGGCGCGGGAGCATGCTTTGCTGCGCGCGGCTCTCGATCTGGAACACACCGATGGTGTCGGCGCGGCAGATCATGTCGTACACCTTGCTGTCTTCATCCTGCGGGATCGTGGCCAGCGTTTTCTTTACGCCGTAGTGCTGCTCCAACAGGTCGAAGGCCTTGCGGATGCAGGTGAGCATGCCGAGGGCCAGCACGTCGATCTTGAGGAAGCCGAGGGTTTCGATATCGTCCTTGTTCCATTCGATGCAGGTGCGCCCCGGCATCCGCGCGTTGAGTACGGGGCACAGCTGCGTGAGCCTGCCGCGCGTGATCACGAAGCCGCCGGTGTGCTGCCCCAGCTGCCGCGGGAAGCCGATGTACTGGGCCGTCAGCTCGAGCACCTTGCGGAGAAAGGGATCCGTGGGGTCCATGCCCGTTTCGCGCACCGAGCCCTCGTCGAGCGGGTCGTTGCTGTAGTGGTGCCCCATAACGCCGGCGAGTTTGCCCACGGCATCGAGGGAGAGGCCCATCGCCTTGCCTACGTCGCGGATGGCGCCGCGGCCGTGCACCTGCGTTACGGTGGCCACGATGGCGGCGCGGTCGCGGCCGTACTTATTGTAGATATACTGGATCACCTCCTCGCGGCGCTCGTGCTCGAAGTCGACGTCGATGTCGGGGGGCTCGGCGCGGGCTGCGGAGATGAAGCGCTCGAAGAGCAGCTCGAATTTTTCGGGGTTTACCGAGGTGATGCCGAGGCAGAAGCACACGGTGCTGTTGGCCGCCGAGCCGCGTCCCTGGCAGAGGATGCCGCGGTCGCGGGCAAAGCGCACGATGTCGTAGACGGTGAGGAAGTAGGGTGCGTAGTGCACCTGCGCGATGAAAGTCAACTCGTATTCGATGGCGGCTTTGATCTTGTCGGGAAGCACGTCGCCAAAGAATTCTTTCGCGCCCTTCCAGGCGAGGTACTCGAGCTCCTCCTGCGGCGTGCGTCCTTCAGAGGTGATCTCCTCGGGGTATTCGTATTTCAGCTCGTCGAGCGAAAACCTACAGGCCTCCGCTAAAGCCCCGGCGCGTGAAACAGCCTCGGGATATTGCTGAAAGAGACGCGCCATTTCGGCGGCCGGCTTCAGGTAGCGCTCGGCGTTGGGCAGCAGCCGGTAGCCGGCGGTTTGTATCGTGCATTTTTCGCGGATGCAGGTGAGCACGTCCTGCAGCTGCCGCCGCGCGGGCTCGTGGTAGTGCACGTCGTTGGTGGCCACGAGGGGCACGCCGTATTGCTGCGCCAGCTCCTGCAGGCGATGCAGCTGCTTGGCATCGTCGCCATTGTAGCGTCGCGTGGCGGCCAGCGACAGCCGGTTGCCGAAGGCTCCTTTGTATTCAGCCAATGCTTTCTCGAAGTCCGGGGCAAAGTGGAAGTCGGCCTCCAGCGCCTCGGGCGGCAGCGCCACGAGCTGCAGTCCTTCGCCGAGTGCATATACATCTTCTTTATACAGGTGGCAATCGCCCTTCTCGGCGCGGCTGTTGCCCAGCGAGAGCAGCGCGCAGAGGTTGGCCCATCCGCCCAGATCCACCGGGTACGCCAGCAGCGACGGGCCATCGAGCAGGTCGAGGCGGCAGCCGGGAATGACGCGCACGCCGTGCTTGCGCCCTGCCGCATGGGCCCGCACCACGCCCGCCAGCGTATTGCGGTCGGTGATGGCGATGGTATCGTAGCCCAGTGACGCCGCGCAGGCCAGCAGCTCCTCGGGGTGCGAGCCGCCGCGGAGGAAGGAGAAGTTGGATGTTATTTGGAGTTCGGTGTACAACCTCACCCCCCGCCCCCTCTCCGAAGCGGAGAGGGGGAGCACATTCCCGTCCATGTGATTACCAGCTGCCATTGTGTGGTGAAGTCAGTTCCCCCTCTCCGTCCCGGAGAGGGGGTTAGGGGGTGAGGTTACGTGAAATGCCCATGCAGATACCACTGCTCCGTTCGCTGCGCCGTGTAGTGCCCGGAGCGGAACAGCCAGTAGCGGCGGCCTTCGGCGTCTTCGACGCAGTAGTAGTCGCGGTGCTCGCCTTCCTGGAGCCACCACTCCTGCTCGATGCGCTCGGGGCCGTCGGCGCGGCGGATCGTGTGCAGCTGCCCGCGGTAGCGGAAGTTCATCGGCGGGTAGTCGGGCACGGGCGCCGTTACCTCGATGCGCTCGGGCGGCGCGAGCAATTGCAGCGGCCGCGGGCGATCGAGCTTCCACTCCGATGTCGCCCCTTCCTGCAGGTCGGGTGCGGGGCGGAAGGCGCGCTCGGGCCAGTAGTGCTCGGCGGGAAGAAAGCGCTGCACGGTGCCGGCGCCCAGCTTGCCGCGCAGGCGGTCGATGAGCTCGGCGAGCTGCGGATCCTGCAGGCCACCGCCCGATTTCCAGAAGGCATCCTGCACCGCCTCGGCATCTTCCACCACGGGCGCTTCGAGCAAAAACAATTCAATGCCCAGCGCCGGCTCGATGCTGCCCACCTTGAGGCTGAACAGCTGGAAGAGGTGCTCCTCGTGATGCGACGGGCGGCTCGTGCCGATCTCGATGCCCTGCGTAACGCCGTCGATGCGGTAGCCGCGGAAGATCGCCTTGCGCAGCCCCTTGCCTTCCTGGCGGAGGCGCGCGCAGAGGCGCTGCAGCAATTGTTGCAGGGCAATGTCGATACCCGTGCGCGTGCAGATCGGCTCGAGGCAGGGCAGCCGCTCGCTGAAGGGCTCGGCGGGATAAAACGGCGTGAGCCACTCGCGCTCCTCGCCCAGCGCCTGCCGCAGGCGTTGCAGCAGCAGCGGCCCGAAGCGCCGGCGCAGCGCGGAGCGCGGGATGGCCATAATATCTTTCACCTTCCGCAGCCCCAGCTTGTGCAGGCGCTGTGTCGTTTCTTCATCGAGCCGCAGCGCCGGCACGGGCAACGACGCCAGCGCCTCGCCCTGCCTGCCGGGCGGCGCGATCGCTATGCCTTTCCCATAACGCGCAAGCGCCCAGGCCGCACCCACCGTTCCGGCCATCGCGGCACGTACCGTATAACTACGGTCGCGGAGGCGCGTCACGATCTCCTGCAGGTACTTCTCCTCGCCACCCCACAGGTGCGCGCAGCCCGATGCATCGAGCAGGATGCCGTCGGGTGCATCGGCAGATGCCACGGGTGTAAAGCGGATGCACCATTCGGCGATGCGGTCGAGGAGTTGCGTTGTGAGCCCCGGCTTGTCGTCGAGCACGAGGAGGTCGGGCGCCAGCGCGCGGGCGTCGGCGAGCACGGCACCGGGCCGTACGCCGAGGCGCTGCGCCTGCGGACTCGCGGCCATCACTACCGCGCGGTTGTGCGCCTGCGCGCGGAGCACGAAGGGCACGTCTTTCAGCTGCGGCTGCTTGCGGCAGTGCCAGTCGGTGGCGAGGTAGGGAAACCAGAGGGCAACGTAGCGGGGTTCCATCAGCCGGCTTTTTGTTGAAGGGTGGGTAATGCCGCGAGGCGCGGGAGAATGCGGAAGCGGCGGCCCGACCATTCCACGTCCCAGGAGCCGGGTTGCCCGTTGCGCACCTTCAGCAGGCGCACGCGCCAGCGCGGGTGGCCGAGACCGGGCAATCCTTCTTCGGGGCTGCTGGCCAGCGGCGCCACCTGCCAGCGGCATACGGCGGTGCTGCTGGCGGGTCGCTGCGTGCGACGCAGCAGGAAGAGCGGCACGCCGCTGCCTTCGATGGCGAGCTGGAAACGACGGCTGTCGGTAAACGTGAGGTCGCGCAGCTCGCCCACCACGGCGCCAAGTGCGGGACAGCGGAGGGCTTCGTCGAGCGCCCAGGGAATGTCCTTTTCCCTGATGCGGTCGAGAAAGAGCACCTGCGCGGGGTCGATGCCAAAAGCCCGCAGCGCCGGCGGGTAGAGCGTGCGGCGGGTTCCTACCCAGAGGGCCGCGCCGCCGCCTTGGAGCAGCGTCGACAAAATGCCCGACAGGAATCCGCCCGAGGCCGCGAAGCCTTCCGCATCAGGGCACAAAAACTCGTGCAGCGCCGCGCGCGGAAACACGCCGTTCGGGAAAGCCGCATTCATCCGCCCGAGGCCGATGGGGTCGGCCACTTCGAGCGTCGGCGTCCGGAACCCTTGCAGGGCCAGCACTTCCTGTTGCAGGCGGGCAAATATGTCGGCTTTCGAGGGGAGCATTTCTGCGGCAAGTTTACTAAATATTTTAGCAAACGGAAGGCCAAAGAAATACCCATTGTCGTTAGATGAAGCGCAGAAGCGTTGATAGTCAGGGTGGTTTGAAAGTTATTGACAGGGTGGCGGCGCGGGGCTGACGCAAGCAGGGTACGCGGCAATAGGTCCCGGCGCAAGCGCCGGGATGACGCCTTTGGCGTAGTGCGGCGCATCCCATACGGCCATCGCCCATGCCCGCAGTTTTTTGGACGATGGGGCCCCGGCAGCATTGGAGAATTTCGTTGGAATTATCCGGGTTTTCGCGGGGCCCCATTACCAAAGGAAGTCACACTACTCAGATGCTCGCATGGGGTTATGTGGCGGACGTGCCCGCACGTCATCCCGGCGCCTGCGCCGGGATCTCTTCCCGGGAGGATGCCGTCTGCCGCTGCCTCCGACATTGCGAAGCGAAGCCAACTGCTGCGTTACGCAAGTTGCCTCCACCTGTAGGAATTCTAAGTGAAGTTGCCCAAAGCTGGAAACAGCTTGCAGGCTGTGGAGCTTGCTTCGCTTCGCTCGCAATGACCCGCCAGCTGGCGGGTCGCGCCTGCGCCGGGATCTAAAGCATCTCCAACCCATCGCGGTACCCGCGGCCCACGGGGATCGACACGCCGCCGACTTCCACTTCTTCGGCCGTATACGCATCGATGCGGTCCACGGCCACGATGAAAGAACGGTGAATGCGCCGGAAGCGCGCCGCTGGCAGCAGCGCCTCGAGCTCGTGGGTGCTCATCTTCGACAGGTACTCGCCGCGGGTCGTCACCACGCGCACATACTCGCGCTGGCTCTCCACGTACAGGATGTCGGCAAAAGGAATCTTCACCTTCTTCTTCTGGATGCTGAGAAAGAGATAGTCTTTTTCGGAAGGAACTGCTGCCGTTGCCGTTGCTGCCGCCGCGGGCCGCACTTTATTTACCGCCACCAGGAAGCGCTCGAACGAAACGGGCTTCAGCAGGTAATCGGTGAC
The DNA here is from genome assembly GCF_054777635.1 of Flaviaestuariibacter terrae. NCBI lineage: Bacteria > Pseudomonadati > Bacteroidota > Chitinophagia > Chitinophagales > Chitinophagaceae > Flaviaestuariibacter > Flaviaestuariibacter terrae. Next base: position 1,027,370 of record NZ_BAAHAL010000008.1, on the reverse strand, counting down.
GTTGCGCTCAAAGCCTTCCACCGCGTATTGATGGTACGCCGTGGTAACGATCACTGCCGGCGGCTGCGCCAGCGTGCGGAGAAAATCCATTCCCTTCAGCTTCGGCAGGTGCAGGTCGAGGAAGATGAGGTCCACGCCATGCTGCCGCAGGAAGTCGCTGGCCTGCAGGGCATCGCCGAAGGAAGCGACGAGCTCGAGGTAGGGCACTTGGGCGATATACCCGGACAGTATTTTTACGGCCAGCGGCTCGTCTTCAACGATAAGACAACGAAGCTTAGACATGGCTTTGCAGGTTAATGCGCAGGCGCGCGGTGAAGTCAGTTTGTCCCGGCAGCAGCTTCAGCTCGTAGTCGGTATACAGCAACTCGAGCTGCCGGCGCAGGTTGGAAAGCCCGATATGTTCTTCCACCGCCGCGCCGGCATCGGGCTCTGCCGAATTGCGCACGGTGAATTGGAGTACGCGGTTCTTCACGCGCAGGTCGATGTCGACGAAGGAGGAGCCGCGTGTTTCCGACACACCGTGCTTGAAGGCATTCTCCACGAGCGGCAGCAGCAGCAGCGGCGGCAGCGACTGGCGCTCGTCTTCCACGTCGGTGCGGAACGTAATGCGCAGGCGCTCGTCGTAGCGCAGGCGCTCGAGCTCCAGGTAATCGTCGATGATACGCAGCTCCTCGCTGATGGCCACGCGGTCGCCACCCGCATCGTACAGCATAAAGCGCAGGATGCCCGACAGGCGCAGCACGGCCTCGGGCGCTGCATCGCTCTTCTCGCTCGCCAGCGCATAGATGTTATTAAGGGTGTTGAAGAGGAAGTGCGGGTTCGTTTGTGCCTTCAGGTAATTGAGCTCGGCTTCCTGCTTCTCGATGCGCAGGCGCTGGGCATCCTGCCGCAGCCGGTAGTGCAGGTAGAGATGCCGCAGGATCGCAAACAGCAAGAGCGACATCATGCTCGCGCCCATCTGGTCGCTGGCGTTGTGACCGAGCGAGCGATACGTTGTCAGCGCCGTATAGATGCCGAGGGCGACGCCGGCGTTGCGCCAGAACATAAGTCCCACCGACCACAGAAAAATGTGCGCGACCAGCAGCAGCAGCGAAAGTATCCACCCACGTCGGCGCCAGTAACGCAGCGTCCATTCAAAAAAGACAAAGTGCAGCGGCGTGATCCACAGCATGCGCCAGATGTTGTTGAGCGCGCGCGCCCCATGATGATCCGGGAACCGGTAGGCATCGCCCACGATGTGTATACACAGGTAGGCCAGGGCCATCGTGCCGAACAAGATCATGCGTTCCCGGGTAACTACCTGCTGCATCGCAGTCAAGTTAGCGCAAATGCGCGGTGCAGCCTATGGGCGTCAACGAATGCGGCGCCACGGTCTACAGGCGGCAGGCAGGGGGCAGCGAACGGCCGCCGCTGCACTCGTCGCCGCATTTCGCTCATTTGCACACGCAGGGGCGCCGTCTGTTGACGACGCCTCCGGGGCGGCGGCGAATGCAGGTAATGTTGGGGAACAAAACCTCCTACTATGACACGTCTACCGCTCTTTATCCTCCTTTGCCTGCTCACGTATACGCTGGCAGCGCAAAGCGACCGCAGCGCCGGCACCTGGAAGACCTGGCACATCACGTCGGGCCGCGCCTACCGACTTCCGCCGCCTGCCGATCACCGCAAAGAGATCAGCACCGTACTGCAGCAACAAGCTGCCCTCGACATCGCCGGGCGCCGCGAGCTTGTGTTCTGGAGTGCCGGCTCGCCGGGCTACCGCTGGCAGGAGCTGATGAACAAGCTTTGGACCACCGACACCTCGGCCCGCGGCGTTCTCGCCAACATGCTGCTGGGCACGGCGATCTATGACGCTACCGTAGCAGCCTGGGACACGAAGTATGCCTTTCCCACGCAACGGCCCTACGAGGCCGACAAGCGGATCCGCCTGCTGGCGCCGCCGGCTGCAAGTCCTGCCTATCCCTGCGAGCATTCGGTGGCCGCCGGTGTAGCGGTGACGATCATCTCGCGCTTCTACCCGAAGCTTGCCGACTCGGTGCAGCACATGGCGCAGCGGCAGATGAACGCGCGCATCGCTGCCGGTGCCGCCTGGCCTTCCGACACGCGCGCCGGCTTTGCGCTTGGGCAGCGCGTTGCCGAAGCAGCCATCGACCGCACGCGCGACTTCGTGCCCGCAACAGCCTGGGACGGCACAAGACCCACAGGCGCAGGCGTATGGCAGGGAAAGCCGATGATGCCCACCGCCGGCAAGAGCCGCACGATGGTGCTCGACAGCGCGAGCCAGTACCGCCCCGGCCCGCCGCCCGACTTCAGCCGCGATATGGCCGAACTGAAAAGCTATAAGCAAACCTTCTCGTCGAAGGCCAACGCGTTCTATTATGCAACGCAGAACTTCGGCGGCGAGCTCCTGTTCCAGAAAATGTTCGAGTACAACCTGATGCAGGATCCGCCGATGGCCGCCCTTGCCATCGCAGCTACGGCAGTCGCCACCTACGATTGCTTCACGGCCTGCTGGGATGCGAAGTACGCCTACTGGGCCACGCGCCCCGACCAGTATGATACGAGCTACCATTCGCTCCTGCCCACGCCGCCTTTCCCCGGCTACCCCTCGGGCCATGCCGTTATGTGCGGGATGATGGATGAATTGTATTCGTTCCTGTTTCCCTACGATGGCGCGCTGTTCCACAAGAAGGCGAAGGACGGCGCCGAGTCGCGCTTCCAGGCCGGCATTCACTTCCGCAGCGACAACGAGGCAGGCCTCGAGCTTGGGCGCAAAGTAGGAACACGTGTAGTGGAACGCCTGCGGCAGGACGGTTCGGGCGAGCCCGTGGCGCGGCATTGACGGCTGTTGCAGTGAAGACGAAATTTTAACCGCAGAGGACGCAGGAGGGCAAGAGGACGCTATCAGGTTGTGAGATGCCTGCCGGATGAACCATCAGGCAGGTCGAAGAGTTTTGAGCGCGCAGTGGTCCCGAAGACTCGGGACGACCTTCGGTCTTCTCGTACTAAAAAGTCCCAGTTGCCCGGTCGCCCGCTTGCGGGCGCGCACTAGAAACTCCTCCATTTTGAGCGACGGACATCTGGAGCAACCTGTTCATTTAAAGCTGCGTCCTCTTGCCCTCCCGCGTCCTCTGTGGTTACAACTCTATATCCCATTCACAAACCGCTTGAACCCATCCACCAGTCGAAGCGAATGAAAGTTAATGAGGTAGCCAAGCTTTTTGTCGGCGAGTTTCAGGTGCGAGATGATTTGCGCTTCATCAACGGGGTGCATTTCCCGCTTGGCCTTGGCTTCCACGATGATCTCTTCTTCGACCAGGAGATCCATGAAATAAACTTCTTCCAAGTCAACACCTCGGTAATATTGGCGAACCATCACTTCGCGTCTTGTCTTCAAACCGCGAAAATTGAGTTCCACTTCCAGCGCCCGTACATAGGCGCGTTCGAGTAGCGCGGGACCTAATGCTTTGTGTACGGCGATGGCGGCGTCCAGAATAATACGCCCGATCCTGTTTAGTTCTGTTGCTTCCATAAAGGGAAGATCTATATCTCATTCCCGAAAACAAGGGTGGGAAAAACACCGCAGATTGATTTTTTTCACCAAGAGATAATCACTTCCGCAGCGACAACGAAGCAGGCCTCGAGTTGGGGCGCAAAGTAGGAACACGCGTGGTGGAACGCCTGCGGCAGGATGGTGCGGGAGAGCCCGTGGCGAGGCATTGACGGCTTGTTGCAATAGAGACGGAATGTTAACCGCAGAGGACGCGGGAGGGCAGGAGGACGCTATTGGGCTGTGAGATGCCTGCCGGATGAACTATCAGGCAAGTCGAAGATTTTTCAGCGCGCAGTGGAAACGACCTGCGGTCGTCTGGGTACGAACTAAAAGTCCCGGCACACTGATCGCCCGCTTGCGGGCGCGCACTAAAAACTCTTGAACTTTGAGCAACAAGCTTCTGAAAGAACGTATCCATTTAAAGCTGCGTCCTCTTGCCCTCATGCGTCCTCTGCGGTTGTACTAACCCGAGCAGCGAAGAAGAATCGATAACAGCCCTGCCTACCAGGGCCCGCGTTTCGTACGCGGCCGCTTATCTTCGGAAGCAGAAGACCCTGCCATGAAACCTTTCTTTCTCTTAGCTACCTTCCTGGCCTGCTGCTGCGGCCGCGCGCAATCGCCCGCCGACCTCGTCAACCCGTTGATGGGCACCGACTCGAAGCCCGAGCTGTCCAACGGCAACACCTATCCCGCCATCGGGCTTCCCTGGGGAATGAATTACTGGACGCCGCAAACCGGCCGCATGGGCAGCGGCTGGCAATACCAATACAGCGCCGACCGTATCCGCGGCTTCAAGCAAACCCACCAGCCCTCGCCCTGGATGAACGACTACGGTTCCTTCGCCCTCATGCCCGTTACCGGCCACCTCAAATTCAGGCAGGATGACCGCGCCTCCTGGTTCTCGCACAAAAGCGAAACGGCGCTCCCGTATTACTACAAGGTATACCTCGCCGACCATGATGTAACCACCGAGCTCACAACGACCGAGCGGGCCGCGCAGCTGCGCTTTACCTTTCCCGAAACCGACTCCGCCTTTATCGTGGTCGATGCCCTCGACCGCGGCTCCTATGTGAAGATCACCCCTGGCGAACGCAAGATCAGCGGCTATAGCACCCGCTATGCACGCGGCAAGATGGACGGCTTCAAAAACTACTTCGTGCTGCTTTTCGACAAGCCCTTTACACTGGCCGATACCTGGCACGACAGCGTGCTCACAGCCGGTGTTCTTGAGCAGGCTGCCAACCACGCAGGCGCCGTCATCGGATTTCAAACCCGCAAGGGCGAGCAGGTAACGGTACGCGTTGCCTCCTCGTTCATTTCCGCCGAGCAGGCCGAGCTCAACCTGCGCCGCGAGCTTGCCGGCGACGACTTCGAAGCCACGAAAGCAAAGAGCCGCGCCCGCTGGAACGAGGTGCTGGGCCGTGCCTCCGTATCGGGCGGCACCGAAACCGATCAACGTACCTTCTACTCCTGCCTCTACCGCGCTGTGCAGTTTCCGCAACGGCTCTACGAGGTCGACGCATCGGGAAAGATCGTGCACTACAGTCCCTACGACGGGCAGGTGCATCCCGGTCGACTCTTTGGCGGCACAGGCTTCTGGGACACCTTCCGTGCGCTGTACCCGCTGCTCAACCTGCTGTACCCCTCCGTCAATAAAGAAATGCAGGAAGGCCTCGCCAACGCCTACCGCGAGGGCGGATGGCTGCCCGAGTGGAGCTCGCCCGGCTATGCCGACATCATGATCGGGAACAACTCGGCCTCCGTGGTAGCCGAAGCCTACCTCAAGGGCGGCCGCGGCTATGCCGTCGATACGCTGTACACAGCACTGCTGCACGGCGCCAACAACGAAGGCCCGCTGAGCGCCGTGGGCCGCTACGGCGCGGGGTATTACAAGCGTCTCGGCTATGTGCCCTATGATGTAAACATCGACGAGAGCGCCGCGCGCACACTCGAATATGCCTATGATGATTTCAGTATTTACCAGCTCGCCAAAGCACTGCATCGCCCCGACTCCGAAATAAACGAATACCGCCGCCGCGCGCTGAATTACCGCAACGTATTCGACCCGCAGACCGGCCTCATGCGCGGCCGCAATGCCGACGGTTCGTTCCAGTCGCCCTTCAATCCCTTCAAGTGGGGCGATGCGTTTACTGAAGGCAACAGCTGGCACTACACCTGGAGCGTCTTCCACGACATCGAGGGACTGAAGCGCTTCATGGGCGGCAACGAGGCTTTCATCCGTAAGCTTGATTCCGTATTTATACTGCCGCCGGCGTTTGATGAGAGCTATTACAAAAGCGTCATCCACGAGATCCGCGAAATGCAGATCATGAACATGGGCCAGTACGCCCACGGCAACCAGCCCATCCAGCACATGATCTACCTGTATAATTACGGGGGACAACCCTGGAAGACGCAGTACTGGGTGCGCGAGGCGATGAACCGTCTCTACCGCCCCACGCCCGATGGCTACTGCGGCGACGAAGACAACGGCCAGACCTCGGCCTGGTACCTTTTCTCCGCCATGGGCTTCTACCCCGTGTGCCCCGCCAGCACACAGTACGTGCTCGGCGCACCGCTGTTCCGGCAAGTGACACTGCACCTCGAAAACGGCAGGACGCTTACGATCGCGGCGCCCAACAACGGCCCCGCCAACCGTTATGTCGGAAGCCTGCTGCGCAACGGGAAACCCTGGGACAAAAACTGGCTCGATCACTTCGACCTCATGAAAGGCGGCAGCCTCCGGTTCAACATGCAGGCGGTGCCGAACAAGCAGCGCGGCACGAAAGCGTCCAGCTATCCCTATTCCCTGTCATTGGAACGCTGACGCAGCGCGCGAGCCAGGCGGGGATATGGTGCACGAGGTGCCGGTTGCCCGAGCGCGGGTAGCAGGTCGGGACAAAAATATTTTGCGAACGCTGCATGCAAAGTCCCTGTCTTTTTAAGAGCGGCCCTTTGCAGCATATGGAAGGCGATCGCTGTCTCTCCAACAGGAACGGCCACTTCCCCGCGCAACACCTATCGGCACCCGGACAACGAGTCCGCTATTTCTGCACACGCTAAATGGATGCACATGAGAACCCTCCCTGCGCCGCGCGCCGTTGCGCGCCTGCTGGCCCCTGCCCTTCTGTTGCTGCTCTTTTCTAACGCCGTTGCACAACCGCGCCCCGACTCGCTGCGGAAGGCCGCACAGCAACAGCTGCTGTATACCGTCGACTTTCTCGACGCGGCCGTCAACTCGCTCAACGCCATCAACAGCCTGCTTCGCAAGGAAGCCTACCGCGTGCGGATCACTTCCTTTAACAACCCTGCGTCCTCCGACCTCGGCTTCAACCTCGACCAGGAAGTGCAGACGGCGCTGAAACCGCTGCTCGACAAAACACGCAGCACCGATCCGCAAAAATTCAGCAGCGTCGTTACCTCGCTCCTGCTCGGCAGCGGCAAGTCGCTGCTCGGCAACCCGGGTGGATCGGTAACCGGCGTACTGCCTACGCTTATGAGCCTCGTGGGCAATCTTGCTGTCCAGGAAAAACGGATCACCCGCGACGATCTCGATTCGTTCCTCGCCGTCACGGGCCGCTACTTCGCGCAGTTCGAAAAACTGCATGCGGCCAATGACTCTTTCGAAGGATCGCTGGGCCGCCTCGACACAAGGATGCACGACCTGCAGTTCGACCTGCGCGAGTACGAGCTCGATCTCTGCGCGCTGCTCTACCCCGATGTGCCGCGGGCCTCGCTCCGCGCGCTCAGCGACGAGGAGCTGCTGCTCCGCTACCTCAACCGCGACCGGCTTGCGGCGCGCTGGGCTGCCGCGCCGCCGCCGGCAACGCTCCGCTACCCGTCGGACGCCATCAAAACCGCAAAGGACCTGTCGGGCAACCTGCAGAAGCTGTTTGCCGACTACCAGAAGATCTACAGTGAAAATTACCAGCAGGTGCGCGGCATCCTCAACGACACGCGGCAGCTGGGCAAGCGGATCAACACGCAGCAGCTCGACCTGTCGCTGAAGGAAGTGGAGGAGCTCTATACAGCAAGCCGCTCCTCCGACGGGCTGGGCCTCCGCCTCGGCACCCTGCAGGAGCGCCTCCGGCTACTGAGCGCCGCCGAGCAATCGGTGCAGCCGGTTCCGTAACACAATGCCTCGGGAAAACGCCGCCTTTCGCTTAGGGAAGGGGCCGGGGGATGGGCCTGGCGGCTGCGCAGGTGGTCGGCTTCTTAAGGGATTTTTTGGCCGGGCAAAAAAAGACCCCTGTCAACACAGGAGTCGTCACCTAAACCAACTGCATGTTTACCCCAGAAACCGGGGCTAGTGAGCAGGGCTCGAAAATAGAAAAAATCTGATTCCAAAAAAACACCGGGCGCAGGGATTTTCGGCGCTAAGGTGCAGGGCGTAAGCGCGCCTCCCGGTAATTTCTTAGTTGCCGTTCAAAATCAACGGCTTATACGATTTTTCTACCGGCGCTCAGGGCTTGAGTACCACCTTCACGCAGTCGTCCTGCTTGTTTTTAAAGATATCGTAGGCATGCGCCGCGTCGGCCAGCGGCAGGCGGTGCGAGATGATGTCGTTGAGTACCACCTTGCGGTTGAGCGTCAGCTCGAAGAGCTCGTCGATGTATTTCTGCACCGGCGCCTGCCCGAAGTGCACGTGCAGCCCTTTGTCGAACACGGTGTGCAGCGGGAAGTTGTCGTACGGGCTTCCGTACACCCCCACCACGCTCACGTGCCCGCCGCGGCGCACGGCCTTGAAGCAGTTGGCCAGCACTTTCATCGTGCCTTTTTCGAGGTGCAGCACCGCCTTAAGCTTTTCGGCAGGCGTGCGGTTGGCCTCCACCCCCACGGCATCGACGCACACATCTGCGCCGCGGCCGGAGGTCATGTCGTAGATCTTTTGCACGAGGTCCTCGTCGTTGGCGTTGATCGTCTCCACGTTATTAACGCTGCGGGCCCGCTCGAGCCGGTACTCCTCGGGGTCGACCGCGATCACGCGCTTCGCCCCGCGCACCCAGGCAGCTTTTTGAGCCATCAGCCCCACCGGTCCCGAGCCGAAGATGACCACCGTCTCGCCACCCGTGACCCCGGCCCAGTCGATCGCCGTCCAGCCCGTGGGAAAGATGTCGGTGAGAAAGAGTACTTCCTCGTCATCCACGCCTTGCGGCACCACGCGCGGGCCGAAGTTGGCGTAGGGCACCCGTACATACTCGGCCTGCCCGCCCTGGTAGCCGCCATAGAGATCGGTATAGCCGAAGAGCCCGCCGCCCTTGCCTTTCGTCATGTCGCCCTCGGGCCCGTAGTGCTCGGGGTTCGATTGCTCGCAATGCCCCGGCAGGTCGTGCGCGCAGAAGAAGCACTGCCCGCAGGCAATGGGAAAGGGCACGACCACGCGGTCGCCCTTTTTGACTTTGGTAACGGTAGGACCCACTTCTTCCACGATTCCCATGAACTCATGGCCCATCACCTGGTCTTTGAGCTGCGGGAAAAAGCCGTCGTAGATGTGCAGGTCGGAGCCGCAGATGGCGGTGGACGTGACGCGGAGAATAATGTCTTGCGGCTGCTCGATCCTGGGGTCGTCTACATTGTCGACCGAGATGTCGCCAATCTTGTGGAATACTGCTGCCTTCATATGGATTGTTTTAATAAACGAAGCGGGGAGCGCCCTGTAAGCGCCCGGGCGGGCAGAAAGGCATAATTCCGGTGCCAATCTCTGGGGTGGCCCGCGATTTTCAGAAAGGTTGCCAAACGGCACAACGACATGCAGCAAGGAACGATGATCCAGCTTTTTCATTGGTATAGCCCCGGCGACGGCACGTACTGGAAGTGGGTGGCCGATACCGCCCCCGCCCTCGCCGCGATGGGCATCAGCGCGGCCTGGCTGCCGCCGGCCTGCAAAGGCTCAGAAGGGGCGGCCTCCGTGGGCTACGATGTGTACGACCTCTACGATCTTGGCGAGTTTGACCAGAAAGGCTCCGTACGTACCAGGTACGGCAGCCGCGAAGAATATGCGGCTGCCGTGAAGGCCCTGCAGGCCGCGGGCATCTCGGTGCTGGCCGACATTGTGCTCAACCACCTCGGCGGCGGCGATGAAACCGAAACCTTCACGGCCCTGCGTATGGATCCCGAGCACCGCCTCACGCCCATCGGCGAGCCCGAACTTGTTGAGGCCTTTACCCGCTTTACCTACCCCGGCCGCGCCGGCCGCTATTCCGATTTCGTGTGGACGCACCAGTGCTTCAGCGGCGTCGACTACCACCACGGCACGCAGGAAACGGCCGTCTTCAACATCCTCCAGGAATGGGGCGACGACTGGGAGGAGCTGCCCTCCGACGAAAAGGGCAACTACGATTACCTGATGTACAACGACATCGAGTTCCGCAACCCCGCTGTGCGCGAGGAGCTGTTCCGCTGGGGCCGCTGGTACCACGAGGCCATCGGCTTCGACGGCCTCCGCCTCGATGCCGTCAAGCATATCTCGCCGCGCTTCTACAACGAGTGGCTCGACCGGCTCCGCGCCGATACGGGCAAGGAGCTCTTTGCCGTGGGCGAATACTGGGCGCCCGGCAATCCCGAGCTGCTACTCCGCTACCTCGCCGAAACCGACGACCGCATGAGCCTCTTCGATGCGCCGCTGCAGCAGCGCTTTCACCAGGCAAGCCGCGCTGGCAAAGACTACGATCTTGCCGGCATCCTCAACGATACCCTTGTGTCGGCCCGTCCCGACAAGGCCGTGACGCTCGTCGACAACCACGACACCCAGCCCCTGCAGGCCCTCGAGGCGCCGGTGGAAGCCTGGTTCAAGCCGCTCGCGTACGCCCTCATTTTGCTGCGCGAGGAAGGCTATCCCTGCGTGTTTGCCCCCGACCTCTTTGGCGCGCATTACCGCGACTACGGCCGCGACGGGCAGGAGCACGAGATCTTTCTCGATACGGTGCCGGCGCTGCCGGCCCTGCTGGCGGCCCGCCGCGATTATGCCCACGGCACGCAGCGGTCCTGGTTCGACCACGGCAACTGCATCGGCTGGACCCGGGAAGGCTATGAAGAATACCCGGGCTGTGCCGTGCTGCTGTCGAACGGCGACGCGGGCTTCAAGCGGATGGAGATGGGCAGCCGCTGGGCCGGCCAAAACTTCCACGACCTGCTGGGCAACTGCGAAGGCATTGTTACGATTGATGAAGAAGGCTTCGGGGAGTTTCGCGTATCCGCAGGATCGGTAAGCGTGTGGGTGCCGGAAGGTAAAGAAGGCAAATGAGGTTCGGAACCGCTAAGAAAAGAGCGAAATAGGTATTCGCGAAGGTCCCTTAGTAACGTCATTGCGCGCGAAGCGAAGCAATCTCTTTCTGCGACTCTGGTGTTCTCAGAAGGCGAAGACAAGGCTGCTCCGCAAGCCCGAGAGATTGCTTCGGGCCTCAGGCGACGCCTCCCCGCAATGACGGCTTCACAATCCTTAGCGTACGGCCTTCTTTTCTTATTCTCTTCGCGGTTCCGGCAATTCTTGCAGGTTGTATTCTTCCAGGTCCCGGAGCAGCCGTGTATGGTACCATTTTAGTGCTGCACCTTTCTCAAAAAAACAAGATGACCGACCCTCGTGAAAAATACCCGAAGCCCCCTTTCAAAGAACAGCAGCAGCCCTGGCCCGGCCTCGCGAAAAATATGGACCCGAAGCCCGATCATGGCGAAAAAAGCTATCAGGGATCGGGGCGCCTTGCCGGCCGTAAGGCGCTGATAACAGGTGGCGATTCGGGTATGGGTCGCGCTGCTGCCATCGCCTATGCCCGCGAGGGCGCCGATGTGGCGATCAACTATTTCCCCACGGAAGAAGAAGATGCGCGCGAAGTAGTGGCGCTGATTGAAGCCGCCGGCCGCAAGGCGGTAGCGCTTCCCGGCGACCTGCGCAGCGAAGACTTCTGCAAAAAGCTCGTGGCCGATGCCGTCAGCGCCCTCGGCGGTCTCGACATCCTGGTGAGCAATGCTGCCAGGCAGCAAACAAAGGCGTCCATTCTCGACATCAGTACCGAGGATTTCGACGCCACGATGAAAACGAATATTTATGCGCCTTTCTGGATCATCAAGGCCGCGCTGCCGCACCTGCAGCCCGGGTCGGTGATCATCGGCACTACCTCCGAGCAGGCCATGGACCCCTCGCCCGAGCTTTACGACTATGCACAAACGAAAGCCGCCACGACCAACTTCGTGCGCTCCCTCGCCAAGCAGCTGGCGCCGAAAGGCATCCGCGTGAACGGCGTCGCGCCCGGCCCCATCTGGACGCCGCTGCAGGTAAGTGGTGGGGCTACCATGGAAAAGCTGAAGCAGTTCGGCGGGCAAACCCCGATGGGTCGCCCGGGCCAGCCCGTGGAGCTCGCCTCCATTTATGTGCAGCTGGCTGCGGATGATGCGAGCTATGCCACCGGCCAGGTGTATGGCGCCATGGGTGGCGGGGGGCAGCCGTAGGGAGGCAGCGCAAATGCGAATCAGGTCCCGGCCGCAAGCGGCCGGGATGACGACGAGGTGCGCTGCGCGCCTGGTCCCCATACAGTCTGATTCCCTGGCCCGACTCATCCGGTTATGGGGCCCCGTGGGATTTAGGGCGTGCCGCGTGCCGGGAGCAGTGTATCGGGATCATAGAAGTGCATATGGGGATTGACCGAAACGATCAGCGTGAGCTTCTGCGCCCGTGACCAGTCTTTCAATAACTTCTCGCGGCGAATGGCGTCGACGATCGTCGGATGCCGCTCGAAGTAAACGAGGTTCGTGCATTTGTACCGGGCCGTAAACGATGTGGGATACAGGTGCCGGATATGTTGCCTGAGTCTTTTCCGAAGGTCGCTGGTTACACCAATATACAATACCGTCTTCCGCAAATTGGTCAGGATGTATACGACGCCGCCGTACGTTCTCATACGGCAATTTGCGCCGTTCTGCCGCTTCGGCGCTGTGCATCAACCGGGCATTTCAAGGTATTATTCCCAACGACTTTCGCTGTTTTTCCCATCATCCGGAAGCAACCTGCGTCATCCTTGTTTGTCATCCATGACAATGCCCCACGGGGCCCCATTCCCGATGGACCCGGGCAACAGGGTAGCTTCGATGGGGACATATGCGCAGCACTTGTCCATTCGTCATCCCGGCCGCAAGCGGCCGGGATCGCGTCCCACTTCTCTACTGGCCGTTACAGTCGCCTGATGCTACAACCTGCCCTTGCACCAGCGCTAAGGCAATCACTGCGGACCCAATGGCCACATTTTATTTAGAGGAATGCACCTGCGACAATGCCCCACGGGGCCCCATTCCCGATGGACCCGGGCAACAGGGGAGCTTCGATGGGGACATACGCGCAGCACTTGTCCCTTCGTCATCCCGGCCGCAAGCGGCCGGGATCCTTGTCGCGCACGAGGATCAACCAATGCCCCTTATTTGTTGACAGCATTTGCCTTTGGCTCCCCAGCGCATGACCACGCCCCAGCCCGCCCACTCATCGCTGCCCATCACCCGGACCCGCCATTCCCGGCTGCCCCGCAGCCGGCACCGTAGCCGTCACCACGGGCAACAGCACCCGGAACACCGATCCCTCGCCCGGAACACCCTGCGCCGAGATATGCCCGCCGTGGCGCCGCACGATCTTGCGGCAGAGGGCGAGACCGAGACCGGTGCCTTCGTACTTGTCTTTGGAGTGCAGGCGCGAGAAGGTTTCGAAGATGTGCTCGGCATAGCCCTGGTCGAAGCCGATGCCGTTGTCGCGCACCTCGATGGAGCTCCAGCCTGGGAGGCGGTCGGCATGACCGGAGATCTCGATACGCGGCGGCACACCTTCGCGGGCAAACTTGAGGGCGTTGTTGAGCAGGTTGAAAAAGAGCTGGTACAGCAGCACCGGCGATCCCTGCAGCACCGGAAGGCGCGTGCAGGTGATGGTCGCATTCTTCTGGCGGATGGGCACCTCCAGGTCTTCGCGGATGGAAGTGAGCAGGTCGGCGAGGGGCACCGGCTGCCAGTCGGGCTCCGACTCGTTGAGGGTCGAGTACGACAGCACCCCATGGATCATCGTAAGCATGCGGTTGGCCGCGTTGCGGATCTTTTCGAGCAGGTTGCGGCTGCGTCCCGACAGCGGCGTATCGGGGTCGTCGAGGATCATCCCCGAAAAGGTCTTGATCTTGCGGGCGGGCTCCTTGAGGTCATGCGAGGTTACGTGGGCAAACTGCTGCAGGTCTTCGTTGGAACGTTGCAGTTCGGCCGTCCGCTCGCGCACCAGCGACTCCAGCAGGGTGGCCGTTTCGCGGCGCTCGGTAACGTCGATGCCGATACCCGAATAGCCTGAGAAGGAGCCGTCGCTGGCATAGCGTGGGGCCACGGTAAACTGGAACCAGCGGTACACGCCGTCGTGGCGGCGGAGACGCAGCTCGTGGGTGGCCGGTGTGCGGCGCGCCACGGCGCTGTTGTAGGCGCTGATGGCTTCCTCCACGTCTTCGGGATGCGCTGCCACGCGCCAGCCCTTGTCGTGCGAATCGAGCACGCTTAGCCCGGTAAATTCAAGCCAGTATTTGTTCCAGTAGGTAGCGTTGTTGGGGGCGGTCATGAACACGATCACCGGCACCTGGTCGGCAAGGCCGCGAAAGAGCTCCTCGCTCCGCTGCACAGCCTCGGCCATTTTGCGGTAGTGCTCCCAGTAGGCTTCGAGCTTGGCCTTCGCGCGTGCCTCCTCGGCCTCGCGGTCTTCGGTATAGGCCACAAAGGCCGTCAGCGTCGAGGCCAGCAACTCGTAATAGGTAAGGTAGGCTTCATTGAGCGTGAGCCGCGGCGATACGCCGGCCACGGCAAAGGCCGCCGGGCCGCTGTAGCCGGGAGGGGTAATGGGCAGGAGAAAGGCCCGCTGCGGCAGCTCGGGGTATGGGCCTACCGAAACAGCGCCGAGGCGGCCGGCCACCATTACTTCAAAGGGGCCACCCTTCTGCGTGGCGCGCTCGAAGGGCCAGTCGGCCGCTTCGGCCACGGGCAGGGGGCTCGTGTGGTCGTCAGAAAAGCCTGCGTGGGCCACGAGCTGGTTGCCTTCGGGGCGGGCGCGGAACAGCAGCAGGAAAGGCAGGTCGAGGTCGAAGGGAGCGAGCGTGGTGGCGGCGAGCACGAGGGCCGCCTCCACGGTATGGGCCTCCCCGCTGCGGCTCGCCAGCGCGCGAAGGGCGCGGCGGCGGCGGATGGAAAGCACCTTGGCCGTCTGGCTGCTTACCGGCATGAACACGCCGGCCACCGTCCCGTCGGCGCCGCGTATGGGGCTGAACGAGAAGGTGAAGAAGCTTTCTTCCAGGTAGCCGTTGTGGTCGAAGAGGAGGCGCTGGTTTTCCACGCAAGAGGCCTCGCCATGGGCGGCCCGCTCGAAGGCGGCGCCCAGGCCGGGCCAGCCGGGCGCGCGGCTGCGGCGGAAGTCGTGCCCCAGGATCCGCGGGTGCCGCGGGCCGCAGAGCATGCGGTAGCTGTCGTTATAGATTAAGGTGTGATGCGGCCCCCAGGCGATGGCCGTCGGGTCGTTGGACGGCAACAGGAGGGCCAGCGCATCGCGGAGCGCGGAGGGCCAGCCGTCAATAGGCCCCAGGGGAGTTTTCGACCAGTCTTTGGCTGCGATGGCGCGCCCCATATCGCCGCCGCCCGCCAAAAAGTCGGGCAATGCCGTTTCGGTGTTTAGGTGCTTCATAAGTAAAGCAAAAAGTGTTTTTCAATAAGGACATAGGGAGGCACGTTTAAGTTACGCCATTGTGCGCGCCGGACGAACGGTTGGGGTTGGAAAAAAGATCGGAGCGGGGCTGTGGGGGCGGGGTTCAGGAGGGATAGTCACGTGAAGTGGACCTTAAGCAGCGTCCTATAAGTCTTAGAATCTAGCATTGTTTCGTTTATAGTAATTAAAGCTCGGTTCAATTTAGGTAAGTGGTAAACATCGAACGAGGTTCGGCCGCGATTCTTTTTATGCCAACATAGATTCAAAGTGCGGTTTCCTTAAATCCGAAGGATAGGCACCCTGGAATTGTGATAGTTTACTCACCGAAAAAGTGTGTGAAAAACGCTATTACTTTCTGCCGAATAATCCTCAAATTCGCCAAACCAATTGACCCAACTGCTTAATCGAGTTTTGCACACATTGTGCACAACCGGTGGACCCAGTAAATATGGGCACGTATCTGGCGGCAATTGGTTAATACCATTCTCTATGAAGTTCCAGTTTTCGGGGCACGATTCATTTATTTGCAAGCATTTCTGGCTTAAAAAAGGATATGATTTCGTTCAATCCAATGGAAACTTCAACGACGAAAACTCTGTAGTGAAATTAGGTGTAGGTAAGAACATGGTTACGTCAATAAACTATTGGCTTAAATCATTTGGGATTCTTGAAGAAAACAGCGGGGGGTTATCTAAGCTTGGCAAGCTTCTGATGGATGACAACAAAGGCTATGATCCTTATTTAGAAAACCTGGGAACCATCTGGCTTTTGCATTACTACTTGATTAAAACTGGAAAAGCTTCCATTTACCATTTGTTCTTTAACGAATTTCGCAAGAGCAAGTTCGAATTCACAAAAGAGCAGCTGGCCAACTTCATAAAGAGAAAATTAGAAGGCTCGGATCAGAATACTTTTAATGCAAATACGGCCAATTCAGACATTAGCGTATTTATACGGAACTACCTAAAGCCGAACTACAAGGCAAGTAAAATCGATATTGAAGACGATTTCTCAAACCTGATGATTGACCTCGATCTAATGGAACCCTATCAGTCTGAAAACATCGATGGCAAGGCCGTTGAATGGTATCGTGTGGAAAGCAAACAGAGAATGGACCTCCCTTCTCAAATAGTATTATTTAATATTCTCGACACTGCCTCAATGCCACCAAGCGGCGAATTGTCGATTTCCTTCCGTGAGCTGCAAACTGGTGAGAACCTGCCCGGAAGCATTTTCGCTCTTACGGAAGAAGGGCTTTTTCAAAAGATTGAGCAAATAATAAATGACAATCCTGGAAAAGCAATTTTTACAGAAACTGCAGGTGTAAGAACGCTGCAAATCTCTAACCTCGATAAATGGAGCGTGTTACATGCCTATTACAAAGATTAAGTTCTCCCCTTCGATTAATATCGAAAGAGACGGCGAATACGACTTTAATTACATCGCTACACCAAACTCTACTAAAGTTTTCACTCAGATCTTAAACGATGCGCTAGTCGGTGTAAAATCTCATGTGATTATTGGCGCTTATGGCACCGGCAAATCATCACTGCTTCTAGCCACCAAGCAAACATTAACAGGGAGTAAAAAGCACTTCAAAGGATTTGACAAAATCGCGAAGCAGTTACCGAACTTTGAATTCATCACAATTATTGGTGCCTTCTCCTCTATCACCGATTCGTTTGCCGCGGCCCTTAAACTCGAAGGAAAAGATTATTCTTCTAATGACTTGATCAACGCGTTAAACAAACGTTATCAAACCCTACAAAAAAAGCACGGAAAAGGGTTGGCCATTTTGATCGATGAATTCGGCAAGTTTTTAGAGTTTGCCGCAAAGAACAATCCGGAAGCAGAGTTGTATTTCATTCAGCAATTAGCGGAATGGGTAAATAATACCGAGTCTCAAACACTATTGGTTGCCACCTTACACCAGGACTTTAATGCCTACGCATTGGCCTTGAACAAAAGCCAACAGCAAGAATGGCAAAAAGTAAAAGGGCGCTTAAAGGAAGTAGTTTTTAATGAGCCGGTCGAACAACTTCTCTTTTTAGCCTCCGAACGAGTGCAAGAAAAATTCAAAGACCGCGCGCCCGATAAAAACTTTGTCAAACTTTTTGATTGCATTGCAGAAGCAAAAGCATTTCCTCTTCGAGACTACTTCGATAAAGATTTCGCTAAAAAGCTATTTCCCTTTGACATTCTGTCTGCAGCCGTCCTTACCTTATCCTTACAGCGGTATGGCCAGAACGAGAGAAGTCTTTTCTCCTTTATCGAATCTCAAGACCATGATGGAATAAACGAGCACAAGGCAGGATATTATTCGATTGCGCACGTCTATGATTACTTAATAAATAACTATTACTCCATCATCTCAAGTAAGTATAATCCGAATTATACACAATGGACGTCAATTCGAAATACTTTAGAACGAGTAGATGGCCTTTTGGATAAAACCATATTAGCAGATGCTGCGTCGTTGGTAAAGACGATTGGCCTGTTGAACATATTTGCCAGCGCATCGGCAAAACTTGAACCTGTCTTTTACCACACCTATGCCAAGCTGGCTTTAGGTGTAACGAATCCGGAAGAGGTCGTTGCTCAACTAGAAAAGCATAAGATTATCCGTTATGTGAGACACAGTTTCAAATATGTTTTGTTTGAAGGCACAGACCTTGATATTGAACTTGCAATAGATGAAGCTGGTAAAATTGTAGAGAAAGCCACGAATGTAGTTGACCACCTTAATCAGTATTTTGAATTTCCTTTTATTTCAGCTAAAGCCGCATATTACGAAACGGGCACACCACGATTCTTTCAGTTCAAATTGACAGAACAACCCATCGACCTCCTTCCCGAGGGGGAAATCGATGGTTTTATCAATCTTGTCTTTAATGAAGACGCTAAAGCTGAAGGCCAGATAAAAGCTCATTCAAAGCAATGCGGTGAAGCTATTCTCTTTGGCTACTACAAAAACACGGCGCACATCCAAAACACACTATTTGAAATCCAAAAAGTAAAAAAGGTAACTGCGATTAATAGTGATGACAAAGCAGCTGTAAAAGCACTAAAGGAAATCGAGGGTCATTACATTAAGTTGTTGAACCATTACGTTCTTGACAGCCTGTATTCGACCGGAGAAAATGTTGTTTGGTATTTCAAGGGAGAACCTGTTAGTATCAATGATCGCCAATCTTTCAACCAGGCACTATCAACTATTTGCAAAGGGATATATAAGTCTACGCCTGTATTAAGAAATGAATTGCTTAACAAGACGAGGGTCTCTGGACAAGTGGCCATGGCGAGAAGAAACCTACTTGGAAGGCTACTGAATAATTTGGAAGACGAAAACTTGAGCTATGAAGCGACCAAGTTTCCGCCAGAAAAGTCCATTTATCTCTCGCTGATAAAAGAAACAGGATTACATGTAAATATTGATGGCGTTTGGACTTGGAGTAAACCAACCGAAAAAAGCTTTCAAGCATTGTGGGAAGCTGGCGAATCGTTCCTGGCATCAACCAGGTCGAAAGAAAGAAGCTTACAAGAGTTCATTGAAATATTGTTATTTAAACCCTTTAAGCTCAAACAAGGTTTTATTGATTTTTGGCTGCCGATCTTCCTCCTTGCCAAGAATGATGAATATGCCTTGTATGAAGGCGACAGCTATCAGCCCCAATTGAATGAAGACATTTTAGAGTTGATTAATAAAAAACCTGGACTCTTTAAAGTAAAGGCATTTGATGTAGCAGGTGTAAAGCTTGAGCTATTCAACCGTTACCGAATTTTCCTCAACCAGGCAGAAAATCACAATCCAACAAATAAGCTGTTTATTCAAACAATCAAACCCTTTTTAGTATTTTATAGGGACTTGCCGGACTATGCGAAAAAGACCACTCGAGGACTTTCTAAAAAGAGCATTGCGCTTCGAAATGTAATTGCATCAGCTAAGGATCCTGAGAAAACATTTTTCGAAGATTTTCCGACAGCTTTAGGGTTCAGCATTTCGGAACTGCAGTCGAACAAAAGCATTTCAGAAAAGTATATCCACAGTCTTCAAAGTACCATTCGTGAGCTTCGCACATCATATGACCAGTTACTAGATCGATTCGAAACATATTTTATACAGGAGGTATTAGGAATCACTCAAGCCTTTCCAGACTATAAAGCACCCATTAAGGAGCGATTTAAAAAGGTAAAGACGCATTTGCTTCTCAACCACCAAAAGTCATTTTACAATCGCCTTACATCGGAATTAGACGATCGTAAGGCTTGGCTTAACTCCGTAGCTCATGCCTGTGTTGGAAAATCACTGAACGTTATCTCAGACGATGAAGAGATGATTCTCTTGGAGAAGGTGAAAGATTTGGTTCACGAATTAGACAACCTATGTGATATCAGCAAAAAAGATTTCGACGAGCAGAAAGAAGAGGTATTCAAAGTGGAGATCACTTCCTTTGTAAATGGAGTCAATAAAGAATTGATACGTATTCCTAAAAAGAAAGCAAAAGAAGTTGATACCAAAATCGGCGAGATAAAAGGTATTTTAGGAAAGGATAAGCAGTTAAATACAACAATATTAGCTAAGCTACTTCAAGAGTTGATGAATGAGTAAGAAAGTACGACACGTGTTGGGCATCTCGGGTGGGAAGGACAGTGCAGCATTAGCCATCTACCTAAAGAGGGAATATCCACAATTGGATATTGAATACTACTTTACCGATACTGGGAAAGAGCTAGATGAAACCTACCAAGTAATTGAGAGCCTGGAAAGTGTTTTGGGAAAGAATATTATCCGCTTGAAGGCTTCCGAAACAGAAACCAAAGATCCATTCGATTTCTACTACGAAATATTTGGCGGCTACTTGCCTTCATCGAATGCTAGATGGTGTACCAAAAAGTTGAAGCTCGAACCCTTTGAGCGCTTTGTGGGAAACGACCCAGTGATCTCCTATGTTGGAATACGTGGTGACGAAGACCGTGAAGGATATATTTCCATTAAATCAAACATCCAATCGATTTTTCCTTATCGAAAAAACATCTGGAGCGAAGACGTCGTAGTAAAGATTCTTAAAAACGAAAATATTACCGCTCTAAAGGAGATCTATTCTTTTTCATTTGGATATCAGGCTACAGACCGTGTGATTCAGATACTTGAACAGCCTATTTCAGCCAGATTTACTGTCCAGCAAAAGCTAAACCTTCTGCTTGATCAAAACATCAAACAGTTTAACCATGCAGTTTTTGAGATGTTAAAAACAACTAGCTATCCCTTAGCGACCGAGACTTCCTTCCCACTGTTAGATAATGAAGATGTCTTGGTGCGTGAAGACGTTTTCCAAATTCTTCGGGAGTCCATAGGAATCCCTGCCTATTATCAAAAGATCGACTTCGATTCTAAAGCAGGCAAGGGCTCTTATGCTCGGAGCAGATCAGGCTGCTACTTCTGCTTCTTTCAGCAAAAGATTGAATGGGTCTGGCTTTATGAACAGCATCCTGATTTGTTTGCGAAAGCAATGGAGTATGAAAACATAAAAGAGGGATTTACTTGGAATCAAAATGAAAGCTTAGAAGAACTAACGGTACCAAGCAGAATTGAAGCAATAAAAAAAGAGTTTTTGACTAGAAAAAGAAGAGATAAGAAGTTCTCTAAACTAGTGGAAAACCTTGATCTATTAGATGATGAAACAGAAGGCTGTGCAGCCTGCTTTATATAAATCGTTTTATGCCTTACGATATCGATTTTGCGAAAGAAGCGGAAATTATCCAACATATTAAAAGATTCCTTCTCTATCCTAGCTTTTGGGAAGACAGTTCAAAGCACTTCACTTATAAATGCAATTGGAGGTCATACAAATTTACCACCTCCAATTCAAGCAAGATCCCTGTTCGAAAAGGCATATACTGCTTTGTAATCAAGCCATCAATACCGAACTTTTTCCCAACTAATTATCTGTTTTACGTTGGTCAAACCAAGAGAACGCTTAATCAAAGGTTTAAAGAATATCTAAATGATCAACAAGGGAAAGGCAAGCCTAGGAAAAAGGTTTTTAAGATGCTCAATCTCTATAAAAAAAATGTTTATTTCTACTTCACTCCCGTGTCGAACAATACCCGAATAGACGAAATTGAAGAGAAGTTATTAAATGTATTTGTCCCCCATGTAAATACACAAATACCAGAAGCCCGCATTAGCCCCGAACTTCAATACATTTACGAACAATAGCTTATTGAGATGAATAGAAAGCTTGTCTTGCCATGTTTAAAAGGCCAAATTGGCGACTGGTTCTTTTACTCAGCATTAATGACATTTGAAGAAGTTTCTAAAAGAGTCAAATTACCAGTCGAGATAGATAAGAAATATTCGGACGATCAGTTAAAACTTGGAGAATGGATTCAACGAGACTTGGAAAAGTCAAGAACATTAAGAATTGTTGATTACATCAATAAGACAAGACAGCGTTTTTTTAATAGTCTTATTCTTGGCATATACAAAGGTTCGCCATCCTGGCAAGAGATACAAGTAAGTCAAAGGTCAACAACTCAAGTTCAACAAATTGGAGAAGAAACAGAGATTTACTTATCTAATTCTGTTGGCATCCTTTCATTAAACGGTGATGAAAACATCTTTGCTATTGATGGTCAGCATAGAGCCATTGGGATAAGGGAGGCTGTTAAACTGAATAAAGAGATTCTAAATGATGAAGTTCCGGTAATATTTGTTGCTCATAAAGCGAGCTTTGATGGAAATGTGAGGACGAGAAGACTATTTTCCACGTTAAATAGATATGCAAAGCCAGTTGGCAAAAGCGATATAATAGCACTTAGTGAAGATGATAACTGTGCTATAATAACGAGAGAGTTAATTGATCATTTTGAACTATTTAAGAATAGGATCATTGTTAATAAGTCGCCATCAATCAACCCTGAAAACAGTGTTGACTTTACCAATATTAGAACGCTTTATGAAATTGTAGAACGGATTATTACAAACAAAAAGGTTTACGCGTTTAATGTACAGGGTGAAGACCATTATTCTTTTACCAATACCAGGGTAGAAGACGATACTTTGGAAAAACATATCACTAGGATTAAAAGATATCTTACATCTACTCTAACAATTCTACCTGCTTTTCAAAAATATAATAGCACAGGCACCCTAGAAAGAAGCGTCAAGGGCTCATTAATTTTTAGACCAATTGGACAGTTCATTTATTTCGATGTTTTAAAAGTTGCAGAAGCCAATAATAAGTTACATGCGGCTAAGACATTCTTTGCATCACATGATTTTTCATTGAAAAACAAAGTATGGAAAACCATATTTTGGGATGAGGAAAGCAATAATATAAAGACCGATAAACCTAGGGTCAAATATGCTACGATGCTGATAATCGAACATATTGGCATCTCTTTTAAGAAGACAAAAAAGGAGCGAGAGCTGTTTGAGTCCTTTAATCTAACTCTCGGCTAATTAGATCACATTCATTACAGGTAATCCAATAACCGCGATAGGATTTTAGAGATTAATGTCCTCATAGCTCACCTGAGAAAAGTGAATAAGCAATTGAAACTTTAAATAGAAACTTACTATTGCGCCGCCTTATTAAACCTTTTGTGAATTTTATTTTCTTCAACCAATGCCTTTACCTTGTAATATTTCATTAAAAAGTATGTAGTCATTCCCGATAAAACCCCAAACCAACTCCAATTAAAATACTCAGCATAAATTGACTTTATTGAAAATATCACGGTAGCAATATTAATTACAGCAATTGAAATGAATATGGAATTAATGAATGCAATAATCAAAGCTTCCCAATAGAAGTGCCTATACTTCCTGTAATATGGAGGCTGGTTCACATCTGCCCTCCAAAACAAAAACTCCTCAATTCTTTTGTCTTCAGAATTTTGTAGAAACCATTTCCGATTAAGATTAATACTTTTCACATAGGCGATTACTAATATCCTGTGTTCAACTATTTTAAAAAAGATGAACAGTCCAACAAGAGAAACAAGAGAAAAGGAGAATATTTTAAGTATATCTAATTTGAATAGATGCAGATTTTCCACATCCCTTTTCGAAAATGAAATGAAGCTTATGAGAGCGCCGATAAAAACAAGGTAAAATTGAATTGTTTTTTCGATGACTTGTTGGTGTGCGTCAAGCTTTCCATATAATTTTTCGTATTCCTTGATCATAAACTGGAAAACGATTGAGTCTTTATTCACCATAGGAGAGCAGATCTATTTTTCTTCTAAAAAATCCAAAAAGCAGTTCTCATTGTTTTCAAAGAACTCGGGCTCCGATTCCAACTTGGCTCTAATCTTATCGAAACCACCATTAGCATATCCCTCAAGCAATCCTTTCAACTTACTTATCTCTTTATCGACATTTTTATCCTCCATGTCTTCAATCGCATTCAAATCGACATCAGACTCTGCAACTACTCCCATCAAAACGTAGTCAACTAAGTCCTGGTCATCCCAATTCTTAATTTCCCAAAACTTAGATGTGTCCGCCTCGGAACCTAATGGAAGGCAGTAATTTGATTTCAAGCCAGCCAATACTGCGTACATATAGATATCATATTTCCTCAGAAAATATTTGCCTTGTTCCCATTGGCCAGCCTCATTAGTATTACCGCCGCGACCTCCTTGTTTCACAGTAAATCGTAGAATCATTTCTTCCAATGATGAATCGTATAAAGGCGCTTTTTCTTTTAGACGTTTTATAAATTCCATTATGCTAAAGGTTGAAGTTTTGTAGCTAAACTGTTTCTACTTGTTCTTTCATGCTCGTCAATCGTTGGCATGATCAGATAAACCTTTCCTAGATGTATCTCCTCGCTTTCTAGGAGCTCCTTCCTTAGCTTCTCATTTTTGTAAAATTCCTTGCTCATAATAATGCTCTGCTTGTACACTTTACTCACGGTTTTGCAAAAGCCAATAGTGTAATCCTCTCCAAATACAGACATGGGTGCATCCGTAATCAAAGTGTACAGATCTGTGGCTCGGCTGCCCTGGCGAGCAGAGATGATTGCCATGATTGTAGCCAGCTTGATAAGGATGATATTACCTGTATTCAAGTGTGGCAAAACATTTCCATCAGCATTTACCAACTCAGGCATATAATTGATATTGGTCTTCCGCAGACGAATCTGGCCACGGACTGATAAATTACCCTCAGTCATAGAACTATAGTGCTTATTCGCCTCTTCTTCGAGTTTTTGAATAAGCTCGTTAAACACTCGATCTCTTGTCGAAGAAGTAACCAACTCGAAATCTTCGAGGACAGATAACTTCTCAACAAGTTTCTGTGACATTGCACCTACAACTAAATCTTTAAGTTTCTTGTCAATTTCCTCTATTTCCTTTTTGCTAGTTGCAATACTATATCTTATTGACATTAGCTCATCCCGATACTTAGTTCGGTATTTGTCATTGATAGCTATCTCATTAAGTATATCATCCGCGTCTTTTACCTTTATCGAAGAATCATTTAATGCCCTTTGTATTTCACTATCGATATGCTCATATTGCTTGTTTAGCTCCTTAATCTTGGTTCTGACGTTTTGCATAGCAAACAAGGTATTGGTGAGGTCCTCATCGATGCCTTTTACCCTATAGCTCAACGCTACTCCAGTCTGATACAATTTCCGAAACTCGGCTTGGAAATTATGTTTTGAAGGAACATCATCTTCTTGCTTAACCTTTTCCTGCGGTCGGTCTATCAGCTCTTTAATCTTATTCCAGGCCTCTGAGTCCTTCAAAGCTTCGCGGTCACAGACCAGACACCGTTCTTCTTTGAGCATACGCTCTACATAGATGGGTTCGGGGACATCAATTGGCAAACGTGTCTGCAACTTCTTGATAAGTTCTCCTTCCGCTTTAGCCCTTGCTTTGATTTCGGCTTGCTTCTGAAGCTTGTTTGTTTCGTATTCAGAGAACTTCTCACTGTATTTTTCAAACAAATGCTCTGTCCCTTTTAAAACCCAACGGTTTTTAAAGAGCTTCCCGTGAAACGACACTTGACCTTCGGACTGATGCTTCTTCTGTTCTTCTAATTGATATTGAATTTGCCTTCTTTCGCTTTCTAAAGATTTGATCTTCTGCGCATCCTCCATTTTATTTAGGAGCCTTTCAAATTTCTCTTCTGCCTGTAAAAGATTCCTTTGTGCTTCCTGCTCTTCTTCAATAAAATGATTCAATCGGCCTTCCGCCCGTTCACGCTGCTTTTCCAAATCATCACTTGCCTTCTTATCAGTGCTTAAGCGCTTGGCTTCCTTTTGATACTCATTCTTTGCAGCTTTAGCCGCTAATTTGGCTATTTCTTTAATCGAGTCGAACTTGGTAATATTCGATAGAATATTGATTGCCTGGTTAAGAGTATCTTCCTTATTGAAATCAATTATCGACTCTACTTGTTCGCCTTGGAACCACATGTAAGGCTTGATATTATCGGGCAATATTGTTTTTCGAATGCGATCCTTTTCGGCCTCATCGGTAACTAAATTGCTATTCAGGTAAGATAGCTCTTTCTTCCAGATCGTTAAATCCGAATAGGCGCCCTCTCTCCATCCATCTTCGAGTTTAGCAATGGAATACTTCCTTTCTAGAGTAAACTCATTGTCTTTTTCAGGATTATAGAAAGTAATTTTCACAGATGTAACAACTTTACTATCAACCTCGCATTCGTGCTTTGCTTTGTCGGAGACAATTGACGATTTCAGAAAGTTTGTTTTTACAAATGCTTTCTTATTGGTATCAAAGCATTCGTCATACAATACCCAATAAAAAGCATCGTATAATTTTGATTTCCCATAACCATTATCTCCAATGATGATGTTTAGACCCTCCTTGAACTCAAAGCAGTTATATCCTGCATAGCACATGAAGTTCTCGATCTCCAGCTTCGTGATAATCATAGCCTACTTATTGAGGTAATTATTGAGTGCCCTCGCAACAGATGAATCATCAAAGTCACCTTTGACCGTTGCTTCAATTGTCTTCTTGATCACTTCAACAAGTTTATTTGGACTGGTTTCGGAAAATTTAATTGTGTCGACCTGGTGCTGATTCAGATAACCTTTCTCTAGGAATAAATCATCCTTCAAATACGCTTTCAAGATATCTTCTCTGGTCATACGGTTTTTAGTTCATTTTGAATTGTATAAATATTCAAGTTATAAGCATTGCATACCTCATCGAATACCTTTTCAGTGTAGTACGGATTCTTTGCAAGTGAAGCGAAATACATCACTCGTTCCAATTCAGCCCTTACAAGATTCCTTTCTGCATTATAGGTCTCGCTTCCTTCTTGTGCATTCACGTTTGGAATTACAACTAGATCGTGGATAACTGCATTATCCTTGTCTGGATGCCTTCTCAAAATCCTGCCTCTTCTCTGTATAAACTGTCTGGGATTTCCCGTGCTCGAGCAAAACACCGCATATTCGGCTCGTGGAATATCCACTCCTTCATCTAGGCACTTCATCGAAGCAATTACTTGAATATCGCCACTTTGAAACTGTCGTAGAATTTCATTGCGATTTGGCATCCCGCTTACGAATTGATTTACGGTGATCTTTGCATTAATGCGTCCAATCTCTCTTGTGTACTGGTTGATTAACTTTATTTCTTCTAGATCTCCCGTGTCATTTTCATTAACTTCCTCTGTTACACCTTCGGGAACGTAAACAAAAGTGTAATTCAAGTTGCCCTTCTCTCGATAATGTCCCTCCAGAATTTGGCGCATAGCTGCGAGCTTATTGGAAGCCTTGTGAATAATTCGCTTCCTTTTTAAAAGGAGCATTTCTACTATGTCCGATTCAGCAAATCCATTTTTGTTTGGATTGAAAAACTTTGCAAGTTTTTTAGTAATCTCTATGTACTCTTCAAACTCAACGTCTGTCAACCGTACGATGCGCGGATAATAATAGTATTTACATAAGATGCCATCGTTGATGGCTTTATCCATCGGAAATGAGAATGTGTAAGGTTCCTGGTCCTTGAAAAACTCCTCCATTACTTTCGTGCCTTCTAGATCATATATTCGCTTGGGGGTGGCGGACAGTCCGATTCGCTTTTCGAGTGTGATATTCTTCAGTCGCGCTAATACATTCGGAGATGCCAGATTATGACCTTCGTCCGCTATAAAAACCGTGTCTTCGGGCAAACTTTTGAGAAGCTTCTGAAATTTATCCTTAACGAAGCTGGCATAAGTACTAATGATAATGAACGAAGTGGGGATTCGCTTTGCTGTGGACAATAGAGTTCCTAGCTCTTCTTCCCAATCAAACTTAGACGAGACCTTTATTATTTCTTGGAAATTGAAGGATTGAGCTTCTTTTTCCCACTGCTCAACTAAAGTCAGGGTTGGAGCTAAAACCAAAGCATGATAGATCTTATCTTTTGAAAGCCTGCTTTCGATAAGTAAGCAATTCAATGAAGTAATCGTCTTGCCGGTCCCTGTTGCCATAGCGAATATTCCTTTGCACCCATTTGCCACCCACTTGTCGTAAGCTTCTTTCTGGTATTGCCGTGGACCTTCAGAATAAGGGAACTTCGGCTCTCTAATATAGGATACCAAATCCTCCTCTGCTTTGTAAAGAATCCTTTTCAACTTCTTGTTTTCGTTCGCTTTCTGCTTCTTTTCAACGAGCTCCTTCTCCTGCAAAACAAGTTCGTTCAATTCTCTTTCCCCAAACTCATTCCTTATTGCTATTTGAATACTTTCGACTGGAACGTATTCTACGAAATCAGCTTCTTCATTGAATATTTTCTCAAACCAATTAGTCTGACTATCTATTTTGGACTTACCATTTTCCCATGTAAGCGCCACATCTAGCTCTTCTAGATTTTCTAATAACCCGTAAGCAGTAAAATTGCATGAGGCTTTAAATCCAACTTTATCAACTCCGTCAGAGAATACACCTGATTTATAATGGGATATTCCATTTTTCTTGGGTCTGATTACTTTGATCTGAATTCGTTGATTTGCAATCAACCAGGCTAAACATTCGAAAAAGTGCCGACCGTAATCATCCAAAACGCTTTTTAGTTTGGGAATGTCAGTCAAATCAAATATTTCCTTGATATCCCTGTTTTCAAGTCCTCGTTGAACTGCTTCTTTATCCTTTTCAGAAAGAATATCGTTGACGATCATACGAATTGTCCCGCCTGAGCTCAGAAACTTTGCAAACCCAGGCGATAAGACGCTTATAGCGGCGGAGCTGAAATAGCCCAACAACAAATCGAACGAATTACTATTCGAAAGGGCATCTAAATAAAATTGGAGTGGCTCGCGCTCACCGTTTGTGCGATATGACCGATCCTCAGGCCAAGAAACCTGTCTAAGCATGCTATCAGCAGTTGAGTTAGTTGGTTACAAGTTTATTGAAAATAAATGACTTGTACAGACTTTACGGAACGGCTCGTTTTTGAAACTTTGTTGTTAGTTCCCGAGGTGAATCGAAAGTTTCCTTCTCCCCCCCACGTAAAAACACGCTCCCGCCGTTTTTTTCACCACAAATTCCTGTTGAAAAACCCACGAATTCCTGTTGTTTTTCCCCTCGCCGCATCCGCGTTTCCTCGGAGCTTCCGGTTGTCAATCTTTTCTTCATTCAAAACACTTTGTTATGCCGAAAACACAACCGGACGCTACCCACAGCACGAACATCAACAACCTCGCGGCCGCAGCGGCCGCCTGCCGCACCCTGGGCGCGACCTTTGCCCCTGAGGAGGAAAGCTGCAAACCCGCCGTGGTCGAAGCTTTCTGCACCGACTGCGAAGTAACCCTCACCGCCACCTACCGCAAGGAACGCCTCTATGGCGAAGCCCGCGAAACCCGCCGCGCGCTCTTCGATGGCCAGGCGCAGCTGGGCACCCGCATCGTGAACGCGCTTAAAAGCTGCAAGGCCAGCGAAGGCATCGAGCAGGAGGCCCGGAGCCTCGTGCAGAAGGTGCGGGGTGAGCGCATCAGCCGCCAGCCAAAGCCCGCCGCTTCCGATACCCCCGCCGAGGAAATCAGCAAGCAGATATCGGTGTCGCAAACCTCCTTCGACAACCGCCTCGAGCATTTCCGCAAAATGGTCGGCCTTTGCCGCGGCCTGGGCGCCGCCTACAAGGCGCCCAGCGCCGATCTCAAGCTCGATAAGCTGGAGGAGCGCCTGGCCCAAATGAGCAGCGCCAACAGCGCCGTGGCCACCGCTGGCAGCGACTATACCGCCGCCCTCATCGCCCGCGATCGCCTGCTCTACGACAAGCAAACCGGCATCGTGGCCCGTATGGACGCCATCCGCACCTACCTCGTGGCCAGCTACGGCGCCACGTCGGCAGAGCGCAAGCTGCTCAACGGCCTTCGCGTGCGCGACCTCAGCGTACGCCGCCTCCAGGCCGTGTGGCCCGCCGCCGGCGAGTCCATCTCTGCACAGGGCATAGCGCCCTACCCATCGCTGCATGCATTCCAGCTGCCTGGCACATAAGGCCCGCCGCACAGGGCAGGATACCCGGCAACGCAAGGCATAGAAGCCCTCCACGCGGAGTAGAGGGAGCGACCACGCAGGGCATAGAGGCCAACCACGCAGAACACAAAGGCCGCCGATACAGTACTTGCTGGGCAACAGCACGCTGCATAAGTCCCACTCGCGCAGTGCCTAAAGGCTGGCTACCCGGCACACAAAGCCCGGGCATGTGCCCGGTTACGCTTCCCCTCCTTTCAAGGCGCGCCACCCGCGCCTTTTTTGCTGCCAAAGCTGCTCCGCTGCGTCCGCCCCCATCGTACCTTACCCCTATGAACATCGTCAACAATACCAGCAACCTTCGCTTCGAAACCGACCAGGACGGCCAGCTCGCCTACCTCGAATACAGGATCTCCGGCCGCCAGAGCCTTGGCGACGGCGCGCTCCACGACGGTAAGATCATGCTGATGCACACCTGGGTGCCCGAGGCCATCGGCGGCCGCGGCATCGCCGGCGCCCTGGCGCAATACGCCTTCGACTATGCCAAAGCCGAAGGCCTTCCCGTGGTCGTGTACTGCCCCTACGTCAAAGTGTGGCTGGAGCGGCACGCTTCTTATAAGAACCAGGTAGTAACCCCCTGACACCCTTAAAATCATCTTATATGAAACCCAGTACCTCCCTTCGCGCCGCCCTCGCCGCCCTCCTTCTCGGCGGCGGCATTCTTGTGTCCGCCTTTGGCCCCAGCCCCAGCACCGGCCGCCCCGCCGCCGAAGCGTCAGCAAAGGCCCCCAAAAACTACCGCGTCATCTACGACACCGACCTGCAGCGCCTCGTCACCAACGTCCACGAGGCCATGGTCGCCAACTGGCAGGTCGCCGGCGGCATCGCCGTCTATGTGTCGGAAGGCAAGGTGCGCTATGCGCAGGCGATGATCGCCAATTGACCAGGCGAACAAGGAACAAGGAGTTAAGAACAGGGAAGGGCCAAATGCCTTCTCCATTCCTTGTTCCTTGTTCCTTGTTCTTCTGTTCTGTCGGCTTGCATCGTATCTTTATATTCCCCCACCGTAAAAACTCCGATGCCCGGCCACGATCCAATACCCGCCCCAACCCCGGTCTATCCTTCCGCGGCCCAGCTGCGTAACCTCTTCGACTCCTCCCCCGACGTCATCTGCCTCTTCGACCGCGAGGGCCGCTTCGTGGCCGTCAGCGCCGCCGCCCGCCGCTGCTGGGGCTACGAGCCCGCCGACCTGATCGGGCGCTCCAGCCTCGACCTCGTACACCCCGACGACCGCGCCGCCACGTGCGCCGCCGCGGCCGCCCTCCTCACAGCTGCGTCGGCCCAACACTTCGAAAACCGCTACCGCCGCGCCGACGGTTCTGTTGTCTACCTGCTCTGGTCGGGGCACTGGAACGCCACCGAAGGCCTCGTTTACGCCATCGCCCGCGACATCAGCGCCCAGCGCCTCCAGGAAGCCGAAGCCAGCTCCTGGCGCGCGGCCGCCCGCCAGCAGCAGGAAACGCTTTTCCGCCTCCAGCAGGAAACCGAGGAGGAGCTCCGCCGCTCCAACGAGCGCTTCCGCCTCGCCGCACGCACCGACGCCATCTACGACTGGGATATCCCTTCCAACGCGCTCCACTGGGGGGAAGGCCTGCAGACCATCTTCGGCTATGCCAGCCACGAGCTCCAGATGGACCAGTGGGAAGCCCGCGTTCACCCCGATGAGCGCGCCGCCCTCCTCCACAGCCTCGACCGCACGCTCCACGACCCGGCCGCCGACCACTGGGAAGCCGAGTACCAGCTGCTCCGCCCCGAAGGCGGCTGGCGCTTCGTGCACGAGATCGGCTACATCCTCCGCGACGCCGCCGGCAACGCCCTGCGTATGGTGGGCCGCCTCCGCGACATCTCCGGCCGCCGCCAGCGCGAGGCCGAACTCCGCAAGCTCTCCCTCATCGCCGAGCAAACCGAAGACGCCATCGTCATCACCAACGCCGCCAAGGAAACCACCTGGGTCAACGACGCCTTTACCCGCCTCACCGGCTATACCCTCGCCGACATGCAGGGCCGCCGTCCCGTTGCCGTACTCGAAGGCCCCGCCCTCGACCCGGCCACGATCGCCCGCGTCGACGCCGAGTATGCCCTGAAGCGCCCTTTCAGCCTCGAAGCCCTCAACTACCGCAAAGACGGCACGCCCTTCTGGAGCATCATCAGCATCGAGCCCGTGCTCGACGCCAACGGCAACGTGCTCGAATACTTCAGCATCCGCAAAGACATCACCGAGCGCAAGGAACTCGAACGCCAGCTGGAGCAGCAGCGCCAGCAGATGACCGCCGCCGTCATCGCCGCCCAGGAAAAAGAGCGCTCCGACATGAGCCAGGAGCTGCACGACAACGTCAACCAGGTGCTTACTACCGTTAAGTTGTACCAGGAGCTCCTCCTCACGGGTATCGGCGACCGCGAAGAGCTGGCCCGCAAGTCGATGACGCTCCTGCAGGAGTCGATCAACGAGATCCGCTCCATCTCCAAGCGCCTCTCCGCCCCCTCCCTCGGCAAGATCCGCCTGCACGAATCGGTACGTGAGCTCGCCGACGCCGTGGCCGCCACCAACAAGCTCCGGATCTGGCTCGACACGGCCGCCATCCAGCACTATGAAGCGCCGCAGCAGCTCCACATCACGCTCTACCGCATCCTCCAGGAGCAGCTCACCAACATCCTCAAGCACGCCGGCGCCTCCGAAGCCTGGCTTTCCTTCAGCATCGGAGAGGGCAGCCTCCGCATGACCCTCAGCGACAACGGCGCCGGCTTCGACCCCACGCGCCACCACGCCGGCATCGGCCTCAACAACATCCGCAGCCGCGCCGAAAGCCTCGGCGGCCGCGTCGACCTGCAAAGCAGCCCCGGCATGGGCTGCCGGCTCACGGTCAGCCTGCTGCTATTATCCTGATTGTACATAAGCCCCCGACGGTCTGCAGCCACATAGATCATCCTTCTCCACGGGGACCCTGCACCCCGCGTTCCGCGGGGCAGACCCAATGCCCGTCCCCGGCCACCAAACGAGCATCCCTTCGGGATGCGCACCCGATGGCCCGCTTTGACAAACCGGCGTAGCCGCGTCCCTAAAAACCCGTATCCCAACGGGTGCCTGCCTCGTAAACCCCCGAAGCTCCATAACCAATCCCGGCGCATCCCAAAGGGATGCCCGTACCGTAAACCCCGCGGTTCATGCCCCCCGCATCCCGAAGGGATGCTCGTTTGGTAGAACATGCGATTCAAAACCACCCCGCACCCCGAAGGGGTGCCACACCCCCTCTCCTTTAGGAGAGGGGGCAGGGGCTGAGGTCCTTACGGGCCACCGCCGTATTTTCACATATCCCTCACATCCGGAAACCATTACGCCAACGTAGGGAGGCTTCACCGATGGGCTGGGCCTTCCGGACGAACGGTACCTCCCGGATGAGTGGATTTGATTAGTTTCGTCGGGAATCAATCCAACCCTACCCCTGCGGCCGTTCTCGCAATGCCGGATCGTTCTGTCTTTATGAAAACACACCGACTGGACTCCCTGCCCGCCTCCTATGCTTCCGCGCTGGAAGACCTGCTCGCCAGCCTGGACGAGTCGCTGGCCGTCGTCGGGCCCGACCTTCGGATCATTGCGTTTAACGAAGCCGCCTGCAACTCCTTCCGCGAGCTCCATGGCCGCGAGTTGGCCGTTGGCCTCCCCGCGCTCGACCTGCTCCGCCCCGCCGACGTCGAATCCTTCCGCCAGATCTTCCAGGACGTGCTCCACGGCCACAAGCGCGTCGTCGAGCACAGCCACCGCCTCGAGGGCGGCGGCCTCCGCGTTTACCGCAACCACCTGCGCCCCTTCGTCCAGGGCGGCAGCGTCGCCGGCATCATCGTACACGCCCGCGACATCAGCGACCAATACCGCTCCGAGCAGGCCCTCCGCGAAAGCAATGCGCGCTTTGGCCGCGCCGCCGAAGCCTCCTTCGATATGATCTGGGAGCACGACCTCCGCACCCACCGCCTCAGCCTCAGCGAGCAGTTTTTCCGCCAGCTCGGTTACCCCGAGCCGGAAATGGACGCCCGATACTTCCGCGTCGCCGTCATTCACCCCGACGACGCCGCCGCCGTTCGCGACAAGGTCACCGCCTTCCTCGCCTCGGGCCGCACCCACCTCTATTATCCCCCGCACCGCCTCCGCAAGATCAGCGGTGACTATATTTTCGTGGAAGCCCACGCCATCGTCTCCCGCGACGAGCACGGCGTTCCCTACCTCCTTACCGGCGTTACCCGCGATATCACCGCGCAGCACCTCCTCGCCGAGGAGCTCCGCGAAAGCCACCGGCGGTTCGAGCTCGCCGCCCGCGCCTCCGTAGACCTCATCTTCGAGGCCGATATGACCACCGGCGCCCTCAGCCACAACGACGTGCTCCACACGGTGTACGGCTATGCCCCGGGCGAGCTGTCGATCGCCGAGCGCTCCACCGAGCTCATTCACCCCGACGACTTCCCGACGTACACCCGCGCGATAGAAGAAGCGCTCGCCGCCGGCCACAGCCACGTGCATGTGCCGGTGCTTCGCCTCCGCAAAAAGAATGGCGACATCGTGTATACGGAGATAAAAGCGCTGCTGATCTGCGACGAGCAGGGCCGCCTGCTGAAGCGCATTGGCTCGGCGCGCGACATCACGCGGCAACACCTAAACGAGCTCGAGCTTCACTCGCTCAACCAGCAGCTCGAGCGGCAGGCCACTGCGCTGCAGGAAAGCATGGAGCGTCACACCCTCGTGTCGCGCGCTACCTCCGACGTGGTGTGGGACTGGAACCTGCTGACCAACGAGAACTGGTTCAACGACAACTTCGAGCTGCTCTTCGGCAACCGCAGCACCTCGTCGCCCGATATCAGCGCCTGGGAAGACCGTCTCCACCCCGACGACCGCGAGCGCATCCTCGACAGCGTCGACGCCGCCATTCATTCCGGCGAGCCCTACTGGGAAGGCGAATACCGCTTCCGCAAGGCCGATGGCTCCTGGGCCCACATCCTCGATCGCGGCCACACCCTCTACAACGAGCAGGGCGAGCCCGTGCGAATGATCGGCTCGATGCAGGATATCTCGCACCTCCGCGCCCTCCAGGAAGAAATTCTGCAAAAGCAGCTGCGCTACCAGCGGCATATCACGGAAGCCGCCCTCCGCTCGCAGGAACAGGAGCGCGCCACCCTGGGCCGCGAGCTCCACGACAACATCAACCAGATCCTGGCCTCCTGCAAGCTGTTGACCGAAATGGCGCTGCGCGAGGAAAACCTCCGCGACCTGCTGCTCGAGCGCACCCACAACCAGCTGGTCACCGTCATCAACGAGATCCGCAGCCTCTCCCATTCGCTGGTGCCGCCAGCCCTCGGCGACATCGGCCTCGAGGGCGCCCTTCGCGAGCTCACCGGCTGCAAAAGCGTTTCGGGCGACACCCTCGTGCACCTGTCGGTTAGCGGTTGTACGCAGCGTCTCGACGACGAGATCGCCCTCATGCTCTACCGCGTAGCGCAGGAAGCCCTCCACAACATCCAGAAATACGCAAAGGCCACCGAGATCCACATCAACCTTACCCGGACCGCCCACAACGTGCAGTTGCGCATCGCCGACAACGGCATCGGCTTCGACCCCGCCACCCGAAAGGAAGGCATCGGTCTCCGCAACATCCGCACGCGCATCCAGCTGCACCAGGGCGACCTTCAGCTCGACGCCGCTCCCGGCAAGGGCTGTGCGCTCACCATCCGAATTCCGCTGGCCGCTACATCCTGAACTGCGGCGCGTAGCGCCGCCACTTTATTGCACCGGACCTCGGTCCGGTTTCGATAAAATACTGCTTTCTGGGTATGGGACAACGCCTCCCGCGCCCACTACCTTGCTGCTACAAAACCCTGGTAGTATGAAACAGTTCCTCGCCCCCGTATTGGCCCTGCTCCTGCCGGTGCTTGCCGGCGCACAGGAGTACCGCTTCGCCTGCTTCTACGGCGAAACCGCCAACCCCGACGCACTCTGTCTTCGGATGCGCTCCTTCAGCGCCACGCCCTCCGGCGATGCCGCCGACGCCGTCCGCAACATCCTCCGCCCCATCGGCCTCGCGCCCAACTTCGTGCTGGTGCCCTGCGACAACATCCAGAACGCCGCGGCCGTCACCCTCGACGACGGCTTCCGCTACATTGTATACGACCGCAGCTTCATGGACGCCATCGCCCACCGCGCCCAGACAGCATGGAGCTCCACCGCCATCCTGGCCCACGAGATCGGCCATCACCTGCAGGGCCACACGACCACCGGCAGCAACAGCTCGCTCGCCCAGCGCCGGCGCCAGGAGCTCGAAGCCGACGAATTTTCGGGCTTCGTGCTGCAAAAGCTTGGTGCGAGCCTCGAGCAGGCACAGGCCGCAATGCAGCAGCTTCCCGAGCCCGAAGACGAAAGCCGCAGCGACCACCCGCTCCGCTGGCGCCGCCTCGCCGCCATCAAGGCCGGCTACGACCGCGCCGCCAGTAACGAGCCCGCCACCAGCCCGCAGGAGCCGGCGCCCTCGACGCCTTCAGGTGGGCCTTCACGCGAAGAGCCCTCAACCACGCACAGCGGGCTGGAGCGGCACGACATCCTGAGTGGCACCGAATTTCCCTCGCTCCGCGCCGCTTGGGACGCTGGCTTCCAGATGAGCGAAGCCGTATGGGCCAGGGGCAACTGGTATGTATTCCTGAAGAAGTCGGAAGAAAGTGGCAACCAGAGCTACCGCGTACGCAATGCCTTTCCGTCGGCCGATATCCGTGAGCTGTGGGATAAAAAGAAGAACGTAACGAGCATCAATTTTTACAACAACCAATGGGTCCTGGTGATGGGCGAGCAAGCCGGCAACCCCAACCAGCGCTGGCGCAAGCGGGCCGCCTGGCCCGCCGAAGAGATCCGCCAAAGCTGGAACGAAGGCTATTACATCAGCGATGTTACCTATGGCGACGGTGAGTATGTCGTGCTCTTCAACGACAAGGCCTCCATCGGGTACAGCGACCAGCAATACCATAGCAGCAAGGCCTTCCCCGAAGACAAGATCCGGGAGCTGTGGGCCGACGGCTACCGCATCAACGTGCTCAAGTTTCTCAACGGCGAGTGGATACTCGTGATGACCAAATACCGGGGCAGCGAATCGGTGACGCAACGCTGGAACACAGGCGACAGCTTCCCGCTCGATGCGCTCCTCCGCAACGAAGGCGACGGCTTCAGCCTCCGCAGCGCCGCCTTCGACGGAACCAGCTGGGCGATCGTGATGGACAAGTAAGGTGAGCGGTGAGCAAGTGAGCGGTGAGCGAAAAAGAAAAAAGCAGCCCTGGGGGCTGCTTTTTCAATTTGTTGGAAGCTGGATACGGTCGCTCACACGCTCACCGTTCACCTGCTCACTACGCCTGCTGGGGCTGCATATCGATCAGGGGCAGCACCGCGTTGTGCAGGAACGTACCCTTGAAGGTGGCGAACATCGCGCCGCGGGCGGTGGCGATGGCCTGGTTGGCGAGCAGATCGGTGAGAGGCTGCGGCACATTGAGGTTGCCGTTGTATTCGACCGTGATCACCTGCTCGAAGTTGGCGATCTCGAAGATGTTGCTCAGCACCATCGAGCCGAGGAGGTGCTGCTGGTCTTCGTTCTTGATCTCCACCTGTACGATCAGTACGAGGAGCTTATTGGGGGCGTCGGCTTTCGTATCGAGGTTGATGTTGAAATGAAAGTTGCCAATGTTGACATTGGGTTCCTGCGGAACGCTCACGGACGCATGGAGCACTTCCAGCGCCTTCAATTGCAGTTGGGGGATTACTTGTGCCATGGCGCGAAGGTAAGCCTGACGGGCATTGAATACTGACTATCGAAAAGTGATTATTTGCAGCGCTGCTCAGCCGTTGCCCACGCGCTGCAACTCCTCGCCCGCGCTCCCGCTGCGCTTTGCCTGCTTGAAGGCCTTGCCGAAACGCCAGCTGAAGTTGAGGGCCACAACACGGGTATCGCGGGTAAGCTTGAACCACTCGGTGGCGCCGGTAAACTGCGTGTTGCCCTTCATCCACTGCGTGTACAGCAGGTCGCGGCCTGCGAGGCGCAGGGTGCCGGCACCCTTCAGGATCGTCTTCGACACACCCACCGACAGCTGCCCGGCCGGGTCAACGAGCTCCTGGATGTCGTTCTGGCTGCGGCTCACATATTGCCCCGACAACTCCGCCGACCAGCCTTTGCCGAAGCGGAAACTGTTCGTCATCGACAGGGTTCCCTGCGCGATCTGCGCTGTATACGCATGCCCGATAAAGCCTTCCTGCCACTTGTGCTGCAGCAGCACGCTGGCCGTGAGGCTCCAGCATTTTGCCGGCTCGCGCTGCACACCCACACTCGCGCTGAAAACCTGCAGGCGTCCCAGGTTTCCCTCGGTGTACACCACGATGCCACCATCTTCCACCGGGAATAGCTGCGCAAAGTAATCCGTAGTAATACTGTAGCCGGCACTCGTAAGCAACCAGCCCCGGTAGTTGTGCGCCAGCTCTATGTTCCAGCTGTATTGCGGGCGGAAGTAGGGGTTCCCGCGCTGCACCGTGTACTTGTTGATGAAGAAGCTGAAGGGATTGAGCTTCTGGAACGGCGGCCGGTCGATGCGGCGGCCGGCGCTCAGCGTAAAGCTGTTGTTGCTGTCCGCTGCCAGCGTTACGAGCAGCGTCGGGAAAAGCGAAGAATAGCTCCGCGAGAAGGCGGAGTCCTTTACGAAGCCGTTGCCCAGCTGCCGCGCGTCGTAGCTCGTAGCCTCGAAGCGAAGGCCGCCCTGCACTGTCCAGCGGGACCCTTTCCATTCGGCCGAGCCATAGCCCGCGCCGATACGCTCCTGGTATACAAAGTGATTGCTCCGGCCCATATCGGGATGCCAGCCGCCGCCTTCGTTGGCTTCGTAGCGCACCTCGTTGTCGGTATGGATGCCGGCCCAGCGCGCGCCGGTTTCGAAATTCCAGGAGCCGGCACGTGCGTTGTAATCGGCGCGGGCCGAAAGGATCCGCAGTGCGCCCGGCGCATCGGAGCGGTAGGCCTGCGCGGCGCTGCTGCCCGCCACGGCACTGTTGTCGAAATACTGGCCGCCCTGCATGCCATACCACTGCCCGTCGAGATCGACGCTGAGGCCACGGCTGGCGCTGAAGGAGTGACGGAGGCCCAAACCGAGGCCTCCGTTATGCCACTTGCTCGCCGTGCTGCTGTTGGTGCGCATTGTGGAATCAGGTTGGCCCGTGGGCGTCTTCCAGTTCGCTTCATTATTGCCATCGCTTGTGCGCTTCAGCAGGAGCCCGTTGGCCGCGAAATAGAGGCTCGTTTTCTTCGTCGCCGCGAAGTCGGCGTTGGCGCGCAGGTTGTGCGTGTAGTTGTTGCCGGTCAGCAGCGAGAGTTGCTCGGCCACCGACACGGGCGC
Organism: Flaviaestuariibacter terrae; assembly: GCF_054777635.1. Lineage (NCBI taxonomy): Bacteria > Pseudomonadati > Bacteroidota > Chitinophagia > Chitinophagales > Chitinophagaceae > Flaviaestuariibacter > Flaviaestuariibacter terrae. Next base: position 988,216 of record NZ_BAAHAL010000008.1, on the reverse strand, counting down.
GCCCGAACTGTTGTAATAAGTGCGCAAGGCATCGATGCGGGTAAAGCCGCGGCCGGCATTGAGGCTATAGCTTGTGCCGATGCTCCAGCGGTCGCGGCGCCAGGCCAGCTGCAAGCTGTTATTCGTCTTGGCATAGCGGCCCTGCGTGATGCCCGTGGACACCGACCCGTTGAAGCCCTTTTGCCGCGTGCGCTTCGTGATGATGTTGATGACACCCGCGCCGCCGGCCGCCTCGTAGCGCGCCGGGGGCTGGTCGAGCAATTCGATCTGGCTGATGTTGGAGGCGCTCATGCCCTGGAGCAGGGTGGCGAGCTCGGCGCCCGACAGGTTGCTCGGCTTACCATCGATATACACATTCACGCCGCTGCGTCCCTTAAGCGCGAGGTTGCCGTCTTTGTCGACGCTCACACCGGGAAGCCGCTCGAGCGCCTCCGACACCGTGCTGCCCACGGATGTGATGGAGCTCTCGAGGTTCACGACCGTTTTGCCCGGCTTCTGCTCAATAAACGGACGACGTGCGGCAACGGTTATCCCGGCCAGCGTGCCCGCGGGCTCCAGCTGCAGCGCGTACGTATAACTACTGTCTGCCGTCGCAACCGTAAAGGGCGATGTTATTGCCCGCGCAAAGCCCACGTGGCTGGCGCGGAGAAAATAAGTTCCGGCCGCGACCCCGCCAAAATGTGCGGAGCCGTCCGCATCGGTAGCGCCGATCTTGACCAGCGACGAGTCGGGAAGCTTCCGTAGTTCTACGGTAGCGGAAGGAAGCGCGGCTGCGGCATCGCGCACGTTGAGGCGGATGCTGGCAGCCCCTTGTGCCCGGGCGCCGGAGCAGGCTGCCGTCGCGAGCAGCAGGAAGGCGAGGTGTTTTTCGAACGCGTACATAGCGGAAAGCTACCCAAAAGCGGGCGGCGGCGGGAGCAGCTTTGGGCGGGCGGCGCCTGCAGCACGATGGCCTGTCCGCATTTTACATGAATGGAGATCGTGCTGTTTGCCCTGGTATCTGTTCCGTAGGTGGAGGTTCCCCCGAAGGCCAAAAGTGTGCCCCGGTCGCATTTCCAATTTTAACGCAGAGAAGCAAAGTGGACTTTGACGCGAAGGAGGAAAAGATGCAAAGGAGCGTTCCTATGCGCAACAGAACCTTGGGGCGCTCTTTCTTACGCCAATGGCCTGAAAGCAAGCAGCCTTCTATTTACCTTCTCCGACCTGAAAACGCAGCTCCGTGTCCGCTGCGAAACGCTCCGTGCCCTCTGCGAGGGAATGAGGCTGCCTATTGCACACTATCGCCCCCGAAAAATCCCAGCGTTTGTTGGTTAAAACATCATGGCCACAATCATCGGGCGCGCCAACTTCACAGCAAACAATTGCTTATGGTTTCCCAAGAGATCGATGCCCTCGAGCTGTACCCCGCGCTGAAGCGGCGCTGGGGCCGGCAACTGCGCAAAAGCCTCCGCTCCGTGCTGCTCCGCCAAACGCCCGACTGGGTGGATGTGCAGCTACGCTTCCGCAACGGCGCCGAGCGTTTCTATTTTCTCGGCTTCCTCTGTGCCGGCGCCGAGCCGCTCTTCCTCCCCGAATATGATATCGTCGACAACGCCGAGCTCTTTCTCCGCCTCGATGCGCTCACCCTCGGGCACTGCATCCGCGGCCTGTTTCGCCGCGCCGTGCTGCGGCAATGGGATAGCTTGCTGGAGACGGGATTGGACGCCAACGATCGGTACCTTTGCTCCTTCTGATGCAGCTAACCGCCGAACAAAACGCCATCCTCGCCGCCAGCGGCCACCTCAAGATCAACGCCGTGGCCGGCTCGGGCAAAACCACGACGCTGATCCAATACGCCGCCTCGCGCCCCGCCGGCAGCCGTATCCTCTACCTCGCCTTTAACCGTACCGTGCGCAACGAGGCCGCCGCCCGCTTCGCCGCCCTGGGGCTGACCAACGTACGCGTCGAAACGGCCCACTCGCTGGCCTACCGCCACGTGGTGACGCGCAGCGGCTACCGCGTGCGGGCCTCCGGCTACAACACCCGCGAGATCGCCGGCCTGCTGGGCCTGCAGCTGAGCGGCGAAAAGCACGGCGCCTACATCCTCGCCAACCACGTGGCGAAATTCGTGGCCCACTTCTGCAACAGCGCTGAGGAAAAGGTGACCGACATCGATTACACCGCCTGCGTTCAGGACGAAAAAGCACAGGCCTTTGTGCGCAGCCATTACGCCTCCATCGAAAAGGGCACGCGACTATTGCTGTCGAAAATGGATAAGGGAGAGATCGAGTGCACGCACGACTTCTACCTCAAAAAATTCCAGCTTCAGCGCCCGCAACTGCCCTTCGACTATATTCTCTTCGACGAGGGCCAGGATGCCTCGCCTGCCATGCTCGATGTGTTTCTGCAGCAGCCGGCCACCAAGCTGATCGTCGGCGATGCCCACCAGCAGATCTACAGCTGGCGCGGCGCCGTCAACGCGCTGGAGGCCGTGCCCTTTGCAGCATACGGGCTTACGGCTTCCTTCCGCTTCGGGCCCGATATCGCGCGGCTCGCCGTCCAGGTTCTTTCCTGGAAAGGCTACTTCGGCGACATACCGCTCATCGACATCAAAGGCAACGGGAAACCCAAGGGCGAGGGAGGGGCGGCCACCATCGCCCGCAGCAACCTCGGGCTGCTGCTGGCCGCCATCCGCTTTATTACCGACAACCGCTCGGTGGAGCATATCTATTTCGAAGGAAATATCAACTCCTATACCTACGCCGAGGAAGGCGCCTCGCTGTACGACGTACTGTATTTATACAATGGCCAGCCCGACAAGGTGCGCGACCCGCTGCTCCGCGAGCTCGGGAGCCTCGAAGGACTCGAAGAATATATCGAGAAGACGGAGGAAGCCGGCCTGGCAACGCTGCTGGAGATCGTGCGCGAGTATGGCAACGAGATCTTCGACCTGCTCCGCGCCCTCAAAGCCCGCCACGTGGGCGACACGGAGCGGCACAAGGCCGGGATGATCTTCTCCACCGTGCACCGCGCCAAGGGCATGGAGTACGATACCGTTCACGTCGCCGCCGACTTCGTTACCGAAGCCAAGCTGGAGCGCCTTGCTTCGAAGAAGGAACCGCTCAACAGGGTGCGCACCTTCGAGGAGATCAACCTCCTCTACGTAGCACTCACCCGCGCCCGCAAGGAGCTGCACATCCCAGAGTCGCTGCTGCCGAAAGGCTACGTGGCCTCGCCCGCGGTAACGGTGATCAAGACGCCGCAGTCGGCGCTTACCGGGCTCCAGCGCGACATCGAGGCGCGCCATACGCCCTATGCGAAGAAGGGTGCTGCGAAGCGCTCCTTTCTCGAAAGCCGGCTGCAGAGCAAGAACGCCTACGAGCCCTGGACCCCCGATACGGACGCCGAGCTGCGCCGGCTCTTTCACCAGGGTCGCTCCCTGACCGACCTGTCGGCGCACTTCGGCCGCAACAAGGGTGCGATCCTGTCGCGCCTGCGCAAGCTGGGCAGCCTCGGCGAGGAGGGCTAAAAAAAAAGAGACGCAGGACTGCGTCTCTTAAAAGTATCGTGAGCGAAATGCTTCGCTTAATTACGGGAGTGTGAGGCTTACGCTTCTTCCTTAACGATGCTCAGCTTCTGGAAGTCGGAGCCGTGGAAGATGCGCGACAGGTTCATGTCTTTCGACTTCTTGTAGGCGTCAAGGTTGGTCTTGGTCACGATGCGCCAGAAGTTCTTCGAGCTGAGGTCGCTGTAATCTCGGTCCTTGATAAAGAGGCCTTGGATGGCATCCCGCTTTTTAAAGGAAATCTTGAAAGGGGCTTCGATAGAGTGGCGGGTCAGGAATGTTTGAATTTCTTCTGTGGTCATTGTTTGAATTTAGGAACATCCGGGAATGCGCGGAGAACCACCGCGTTTCTGCCTCCGGAGCGACCGCTGGAAGCGGGCCGGCCGTCGCTGAAGGCTTCGGCTGACAGGGCTGGGGAGGGCCGTAAAGCTAAGGTTTTTGGGCCGGTAGCCGCTGTTAAAACCCTTTAACACCGCGTTTTAAACGGGAAATACCCCTATAGCAGACCCGGAATCGACCCGTCCGCCGCCCTTTACAGGAACCCCTGAGCCTGCTTCAGCGGCAGCACGATGATGAATTCGGCCCCGCCGTCTCCCTGGCTGGCAGCACGGATGCTGCCCCCGTGCCGCTGCACGATCCGGCGGCACAGCGACAGCCCCAACCCGGTTCCCTCGTACTGGTCTTTTGAATTGAGGCGGGTAAAGGGCTCGAAGATCCGCTCGGCCTGCCCCTGGCTGAAGCCGATGCCGTTGTCGGCAAACCGGATCTCTACGGCCTCGTCCCGGGCTGCGGCGCTGATCATGATCTCGGGCGGCACCCCGGCACGCGCAAACTTCAGGGCATTGTTCAACAGGTTGTAAAAAAGCTGGTAGAGCAGCACCGTCGCGCCTTCGAGTACCGGAAGGTTGCCGTAGCGTATTGTCGCCTTCTTTTGCGTAATGGGGATCTCCAGGTCCTGCTCGATCTGCCGCAGCACGCTGTTGAGCGCCACCGGCTCGGTGGGCTTGCCCGCGGCGTTGAGCATCGAGTAATTGAGCACGCCTTCGATCATCGCGTACATCCGGTCGGCGGCGGAGTTGATCTTTTGCAGGAAGCCGCGGCTGCGGTCGGAGAATTCCGTTTCGGGGTCGTCCACGAGGCGGCTGATGAAGGTCTTCACCTTGCGGAGCGGCTCCTTGAGGTCGTGCGAGGCCACGTGGGCAAACTGCTGCAGGTCCTGGTTGGACTGCTGCAGGTCACTGTTCAGGGTTTCGAGCTCGCGCGTACGGCGGGCCACTTCCACTTCGAGGTTATGCTCGCTCTCCTGGAGACGCTTGCGCGCGCGCACCGATTCCGAAACGTCGATCCCTACACCCACGATGCCGTCAATGCGGCCGTCGGGATGGCGAAGGGGCTCGTATATGAAATTGACGTACAGCGTTTCCGGGCGGCCATGCCGGTGGAGCTCGATCGGCATTTCGTTGGCTACAAAGGGCGTCCCGGTTTTATACACACCTTCAAGGATGGCACCGAAGCCCTGGCCAATGAGTTCCGGGAAGGCTTCCAGCGCCGGCTTGTTGCGCACCGCGTCGCCGGGTTTGCCCCAAAGCTCGAGGGCGCGCTCGTTGGCCAGCTCGATAACGAGGTTCGGGCCGCGGAGAATGGTCATCGCCACCGGCGCCTGCAAAATCACCTGGCGGAGGTTTTGCTCGGCAACGCGGCGGCTTTCCGCGATCTTGATATTGGCTTCCACGCGGGCCACGAGCTCGCGTGCCGAAAAGGGCTTGACGAGGTAATCGTCCGCACCGGCATCGAGGCCTTCCACCTTGGCTTCCTCGCCCGCCCGGGCCGACAGGAAGATGACCGGCGTGTTCTTGAGATCGGGATGGGCGCGCACTTTCTGCAACAGCCCGTACCCGTCGAGTCGGGGCATCATGATATCAGACAGCACGAGGTCGGGGCGCTCGGTCTCGAGCAACTCCAGCGCTTCCAGCCCGTCGCGAACGGTAACCACCCGAAACGAGTGGCTGAGCAGCCGCTGGATGTAGGCACGCATATCGGTATTGTCGTCGGCAAGCAGGATCGTAGGGCGTTTGCCGTCCTTACTGGGTCGCTCTTCCGGCACTGCGGCACCGATGCCCGCTTCGGGAATCCATTTCAGCGCTTCCATCAGGAATACATCTGAATGACGGGGCCCGGCTGCCTGGCCCGCCACGATGCGGTCGGCCGGAAGGTGGGCGCGGCCTTTGGGCAGCTGCACGGTAAACCGGGAGCCGGTGCCGGGCGTGCTTTCTACGTGAATGCTGCCGCCGTGCAGGCGCACAAGCTCGCGCACCATAGCCAGCCCGATGCCGGTGCCTTCCTGGCTCCGGCCACCGCGGCTCTCGATGCGGTGAAAGCGGTCGAATACCTTCGAAAGCTGGTCTTCGGCAATGCCGATCCCGGTGTCTTCCACGCTCACCGTGATAACATGGCCCGCATCCTGAACCTGCACGGTGATGGTACCCTCGCTGCTGTATTTGAAGGCGTTGCTGAGCAGGTTGAGAACGATCCGCTCCCACATTTCGGTATCAACATAAACTGCACTCTGTTCCTGGTCGGATTCGAAGCGAAGCTCCATCCCCGCCTTTTCCACTGCCGAGCGGAAGGTGCTGGCCAGGTCGCGCGTGAGGGCCACGATATCGGCACGCATGAAGCTTCCTTCAAGACGGCCCGCTTCGATCCGCGAAAACTCGAGCAGTGTATTCACCAGCTTCTGCAGGCGAAGACCGTTGCGGTAGGCAACATCCATCCGCTCGCGGTTGACCGGTATCGTCCCCGGGTCCTGAAGCGCATCTTCCACGGGCCCGAGCAGCAGCGTCAGCGGTGTGCGGAACTCATGGCTGATGTTGGAGAAGAAGGTTGTCTTGGCCCGGTCGATCTCGGCCAGCGCTTCGGCCCGCTTCCGCTCTTCCTCGAGCAGCCCCACGTCGGCAAAGCTGTTGGCGACCCGGTCGGCGAGCAGCGAAAAAAAGCTTCGGTACGCTTCATCGACAAGGCGGTAGGGATTGAGACCAAAAACGAGGAAGCCATACGGCTCCTTGCCCGAGGCAGCAATGGGCAGCACGGCCACCTGCGCCGGCGGGATGCTCCAGGCGCCGTTGGGAAGTGAACCCGCGCCCGTATGTGCGCTCTCCAGCACCTGCAGGCTCCGCGTTGCGGTAGCCGCCGCGATAGCGGTAGCGAGGGCGTCATCGCCCCGGAGCGGGATGCTTTCGGGCAGCCGAACCTCGTCAACAGTTCTGCCGCGTCGTTGCGCGACGCCGTCGCGGAGCTCGTAATACAGCGCAAAGGGGAAGTCATGCCGGTTCTGCGCCAGCGCGCCGAGGGTTTTTTCGAACACCTCTTCGGCCGTTTTGGAATCGGTAAGCTGGTTTCCGAGCCGCGTAAGCGTGCGCAGCTGGCGCTCGCTGATGATCCGCTCGGTATCGTCGGTATTGGCGCAGATCATCCCTGCCGGTCGCCCGTCATCGCCGGGGATGGGAGTGTACGAAAATGTATAGTAGGTCTCTTCCGGGTAGCCGTTGCGCTCCATGATCAGGAGCTGCGACTCCACGTAGGTGCCCTGGTCGTCGTTCATCACGGTGTCGAGCATCGGCTCGATCTCCCGCCAGATGTCGCGCCACACCTGTGCGGCGGGCTGCCCCAGTGCCCAGGGGTGCTTGCCCCCCACGATGGCTTTGTACGGATCGTTATAGAGCTTGATCAGCTCGCGGCCCCAGCCGATCCAGATGGGCTGGCGCGAGGCGAGCATAATGCGGACACAGGTGCGGAGGCTTTGTGGCCATTGGCTCACCGGTCCGAGCGCGGTATCCGCCCAATCGAAACTGCGAATGCGCTCACCGAGTTCCCCGCCGCCAAGCAGGAAATCCGGGATGGGTTTTTGAAGGTCAGAAGAGGCCATAGGGTAAGGGTCAATGACTTAAAGATAGGTCATTGATCTCCTTCTTCCTGTAAACCAATCTGATCGGGGGTCGTTACTTCGAGCTGCGGACGACCGTCCACTAGCGTAAGTTTGCCGTAAAAGCAAAGCGCCCCATCGCCATACAGGAGCTCCACCGGCTTGGGAAAATTCTTCCGGTCCTTTTCCCAGATCACTACCGACAACTGGTGGTTGGGATAAGGCTTCCCGAAGTAAAAAACCGTGGGCTTGCCCTGCACCTGCACGTAGTAGCGCGACGACCGCACGGTAGCGCAGATCCGCACGGAGTCACCAATATGGCTCGCGGCTTCATCAACCTTGATCGTGGTACGCTGGGCGGAAGCGCCGGCGGCGGCGCCAAGAAGCAGGGCAAGCAGGATCAGTCGCATAGCAATGGTTTTGGAGGGCTAATGTAACAAAAAAGCCGCTGTGGCAGCGGCTTTCGTAAGAAGATCAGCGGAGGTTTTGGTCCAGGTAATCGGTCACCTTCCGGTACAGGTGAACACGGTCTTTGCCGAGCACGTTGTGCGCATGGCCCGGGTAGATCATGTAGTCCACCTGCACGCCCTTGTCGATGGCGGCCCGCACAAAGCGCACCGAATGCTGCTGCACCACCACATCATCCTGCAGGCCATGGATCAGCAGGAGATGATCCTTCAGGTTGGCCACCTGCTTTGTGAGATCGGTATTGGCGTAGCCTTCGGGGTTTTCCTGCGGCGTATCCATGTAGCGCTCGCCGTACATCACCTCGTAATAACGCCAGTCGGTCACGGGGCCGCCGGCCACGGCTACTTTGAAAACGCCGGGATTGTGCAGCAGGAAGTCGACGGTCATAAAGCCGCCGTAGCTCCATCCAAACAGGCCCATGCGCTGCGTGTCGGCATAGGGCAGGCTGCGCAGGTAGCCGATGCCGCGGTTGAGGTCTTCCATCTGGGCCACACCGGCCCGGCGGAAGATGGCCTGCTCGAAGGCGCGGCCGCGGTTGTCGGAGCCGCGCGGATCGAGGCTGAACACGAGGTAGCCGCGACTCGCCATGTATTGAAACCAATAGTCGCCGGCGCCGCCATTGTAGCCGGCGGTAATGAGCTGAGCGTGCGGGCCGCCGTACCAATACACCACCACGGGATATTTTTTCGTGCTGTCGAAGCCGGGCGGCAGGAAGAGGCGGGTATAGATGGCCGTTCCGTCGCCGCCGGCGATTGTAGAAATACGGACCGCGCCTTTCACGTATCCGGCGAGCGGATCGGGCGCCTCGAAGATGCTGCGCGATTTCGTCGGCGTTGATGCGTCGGCAATGCGGATGCTCCGCGCATGATCGCGGTTGCTCAGCACGTCGATGATGTAGTGCCCGCTGGCGCTTACCTGGATGTTGTGCACCGACGTGTCGCCAGGAAGCGACATGCGCTGCGAGACGCCGTTGTGCAGCTGCAGGCGGAAGGGCGTGCGCGACAGCGGCGAAAGGGCCGTGCCCAGGTAATACAGGAATTCGCCTTTCTCATCGAAGCCCTTTACATCGGTTACTTCCCAGGGTCCGCTCGTCAGCTGCTTCAGCATACGGCCGCTGGTATCGTATAAATACAGGTGGTTGTAGCCATCGCGGTTGCTTTGCCACACAAACTGGCCGGCAGCCTTCGGCACAAACAGCATGGGCACCAGCGGCTCCACGTACTTGTCGTCGCGCTCCTCAAGCAGCGTCTTGATAAAGGCGCCGCTTGCCGCGTCGTACTGGTTGAGGCGCATATGGTTCTGCTCGCGGTTGAGCACGGCGATATACACGTAGCGGTTGTCAGGGCTCCACGCAATGTTGGTGAGGTACTGCTCCACGGGTCCGCCGGTTTGCAGGAACACGAGCTTGTCGGACTGCGTATCATAAACACCCACCGTCACCTGGTGGCTTTTATCACCCGCCATGGGGTACTTGATAAGCTCCGCCTTTGCCGGCGTGGTCGTCCAGTCGATAATCGGGTAGTCGGTCACCATGCTCTGGTCCATGCGGTAGAAGGCAAGGCGCTTGCCATCGGGGCTCCAGAAGGTACCTTTCGTGATGCCGAACTCATCGCGGTGCACGGAGGATGCGTAGACGATGCTGCGGCTGCCGTCGGCGCTGATCTGCCGGCTGCCCGCGCCATTCGCCACAAAGAGGTTGTCGTTGTCAACATAGGCAACGTAGCCGGCGCCACTTTCCTCCATGTGCTCCTTATTGAGGATCTCGCGGGGCACCAGCAGGCGCGCCGTGCCGTTCGCGGGCGAGTACTGCAGCCGGCCCTTTGGGATGTTGAAGTACCAGTTGGCGTCCTTGTTGAACTGGATGTTGGGCATCGTCGCCACTGTGTCGAAGCCGTTGCGGCGCAGGATCGCGTTGAGATCGCCGAGCGTCAGCAGCGTGGTTTCCCCCTGGCGGTAGGCGCCCTGCACCCATACGTCGGCGCTGCCTTCTTTTTTCAGGTATACATAGTTGTCGCTGTTGTAGCGAAACTGTAACTGGCGCAGGTTCTGCGGCGGCGTTACGTTCTTCTGGGCGAAAGCTTCCTCGAGCGTAAGCAGCTTGTCCTGTGCCGAGGCGCCGAAGCCGAGCACAAGCAGGGCGGCGGCAAAAAAAGATTTGTTCATGATGGCTGTTGAATCCGGGCAAGTTAAGCAATGCGGTGCCAAAAAAGCCGCCCCGGGAACGGGGCGGCTTTTTCCAAACGGACGGTTGCGGACGGTTTAGAAATACGGGCGGATAACGGTTACGCTGTTGCCAGCGGCGTTGGTCCACACGGCTTTGTAATAGTATGCGGCAGTACCCGGGCAGCCCGTGGGGTTGCCGTTGGCGTCGAGGCCGTAGGTAACCTGGAGGCTATGGGCGAGACCGGTATGCAGCACCTGGCCTTCACCAACGCGGAAGTTACATTCGCTGCGCAGGCGGAGCGGGGTGGTGATGCGGGTGGTAAACGCGTTGCCGTAGCGGTTGGTGCCCCACTCGGCGATGTCGGTCACGCTGCCGTCGCTGTGGTTGCCCGAGATGGCGATGTTGAGGGCGGCCATCGTGGGATGCGTGTAGGTGCGCTTGCGGGCCATCTGCCACTGGCGCTGGCTGCCGTCGTCGAAGGTGATCGTCATGCTGGCGTCGACGGTGTGCACGATGGTAGCGCCAACAGGCATGTTGAAGAGGCGGCCGCCGCTGACGTTGGTATGCGTGCGGGTGCCGTTGACGGTGATGCTGCGGTTGTCGCTGCGGCGCGTGATCCGCAGGTTAACGATGCTGTCGCGGAGCGTGGCGCCCGGCTGGCCCCAGCGCTGCTGGCGCGGCTGCGATACGTAGATGGTACCTACGCGGGTGCGGTAGGGATGGCAGGTGTCACCGGTGAACGTGAGGATCATGCGGCGCTCGGTGCTGGTGGAGTCGAAGGACACCGTGGCATCGCAGGGAAGGCTGAGCGTGCGCGAGCTGTTGTCGACACGGCCGAAGGCGTTGTTCGATTCAACGGTCGCATTGATGTCGTTGTCGACATCCTCGAAGTCGTTCGACACGCGGCTCTGGTCGTCCGAATGCTGGGTCAGCTGTTCGGTGATGCGGGTCTCGTTGTCTTCTTTCGATGAATTCTTCTTGCAGGCAGTCAGCGTGAGCGCAGCTGCGGTGGCGGCAAAAGCCAGGTTGCGAATTTTCATGGTCGTTTGTGTTTGGTGAGAGACAGTGCAGTACAGACGATGGTAAAGAAACAAAGTTTAACGCGGTATGAGGATTTCTTTGGCAATCCGGTAACGGGGCCGGACAAACTGGGGACCAATTCCGCACTCCGGACAGCCTATATAGTTATTTTTTTCTATGTGTAGCGCCTTGATGGACGGCGATCTTGGGGAATTTTAGGGTTTTGAAAACAGTTTGGCACGCCAGTGGATATGTTAGTGGTGTCACTCAGTTGTTAACCTAAATAACCCCTTACCATGCAACCGGCAAAAAACACCCTGGCCATCTTTCGCCAACCCCTGACCTGGATTCTCCTCGTATCGCTTACCACATTTTCTTCCTGCTTCCGCAGCTCTTACCGCTCGGGCGAAGGCTGTCCGGCCATGAACTCGGCCGCCATGCGCGCTTCGTACCGCGGGCGTTAATTGTGAGCGGTGAGCAAGTGAGCGGTGAGTGTCTTACCTCACCCCATATCATAAAAAAGGCGCAGCCATGCTGCGCCTTTTTTCATGCTCACCGTTCACCGGCTCACCGCTCACTTTCCCACGTCAGCTCCACGCGGCGGTTCTTCGCGCGGGCAGCGGGGTTGTCCTGTCCGTTTATTTCCTCCGTTTCCAGCGGACAGCACTCGCCGAAGCCTTTGATCCAAAGGAGTTCGGATGCAATGCCCTTGCTATAAAGGTAATCGCGCACGGCGCGGGCGCGGCGGTCGCTGAGGCGGTTGTTGTAGCCTTCGCCACCCTTGCCGTCGGTGTAGCCGCCGATGCGCAGCTTCTTGCGCTCCGCCTGGGTCTGCATCAGCACAGCCACGGAGTCAAGTTGTTGCATCGCTTCCGCACTGAGCGTCGCTTTGTCGAATTCAAATACAATAACGGGCAGCTTGTAGGGCGGCACTTCCACGATGTGCGCCGTGTCCACCGGCATCGGAGCCGGGGGCAGCTCCACAACGGGGGGCTCCTTTTTGGTTACCGTAAAAATTTCGAGGCAGCAGTCCGATGCCCGGTCGGAGCTGAGGTACGCTTTTGCGTAGAGGCTTTCGGGCGACGCGCTGAAAAAGTAGCTGTCGTCTTTCACCGAGTTGAGCGGCGCGCCCAGGTTGTGGGCCGGGCCGAGGCCCTGCAACGTGCCGTTGCTGGCAAACAGGTCGAAGCCGCCAAGGCCGGGATGGCCGTTGGAAGCAAATACAAGCGTTTGTGTGGCGCTGTGGTAAAAGGGCGCCGATTCGTCACCAGCCGTGTTGACGACGCTGCCGAGATTCTGCGGCGCGCTTGCGGCATTGCCGTTGAGCGTGCTCACCCAGAGGTCGTAGCCGCCGGCGCCACCGGCGCGGTTGGAGCTGAACAGCAGGTAACGGACGCCATCCTTTTCCACATAAAAAGGCTGCGCGTTGCTCGAGCCTGCGGCGTTGATGTTGCTGTCGAGCGCCACGGGCGTCGTCCAGCCGCCGTCTTCGCGGGTTACCGTATAAATACGGGCTGTGTTGCGGCCGCCCTCGCGGCTCCAGGCGGTAAAGTAAAATCGCTTTCCGTCGGCAGTAAAGGAGCCAAGACCCTGGTCGAGGTCTTGCCCGGGCAGCGGATCGGCGTTGAGCGCATCGGTGCCCACCACGCGGTAGAGGTGATTGCGGTTGGGGCCTTTCCCGTTGCTCGCACTGTCGGCACGGCTCGAGGTAAAGAAAACAACGCCGCCCCACTCAACTGCTGCATAGTTGCCATGACCCGTGTTGAGGTCGCCGCTGGCTTTGCTTACGTTGAACAGCGAGTCGGCGGGCTGGGCTGCGAATTGAACGGACTGCAGCTCCCGCTGCACCTGCAGCCGCTGCAACGCCGTCAACGAAACGTCGGCCTGCAGTGTGCCGAGGAGCTGCTGCGCCTCAGCCCCGCGGCCCGTTGCGCGCAGGCTCGACGCAAACGCGATCCTGTCGGAAATGCTGAGACTGCTGCCGGCCTTCGCGTAGTAATCGGCTGCTTTCGCATAGTCGTGCAGGTTATAATAACAGCCGGCGAGCCGCGCGAGGAGCGCGCTCTTTTGAGCGGCAGTTCCCTTGCTGCTGCTCCCGGTTTTTTGCGGGGCATACGGCGTGAAACCCGCGCTGTTCGATTTGCGGATGCCGAGGTATTCCTCGTACTGTACGGCGGCATTGTAGAAATCGCCGGAGGCATGATAGCGCTCGGCCTGCCGCAGGTGATCGGCACCCTGTGCCGAGGCCAGCTGGGCGGCGAGCAGGAAGAGTACCAGCGAACGAAAACGGATCATAGTAATGTTTTGCTGCGAATGATTCGGTTTAGGATCAGAAGCGGGGACACTTGAAGTAGGAAGGCTCCTCGCTGCGCTTGCCGAAGAAGGTAAGGCTGATCTCGAAGCTGTTGGCACCGCCGGCCATCTTGCCGAGCGGCGTGGTGTTTACATCGTAGCTCGCCCCGATCATCAGGTTGTTGAACAGCACACCGGCATAGGGCGACACGGCATCGTTGACGCGGTAGTTGGCACCCAGCATGAGGTCGGCCGATTCGTTGACCTTGAGCTGCGCATATGCGCCCGCCATGATCTCCTGGGCGGTTCCCTGGCGCAGGTAAAGCGCGTTAGGAACGAGGTAGAAGTTGTCGTTCAGGAGGATCCGCGCACCACCGTGCACCGTAAGGCGCACCGGGAGGCGGCTGGCATTGCCACTCCCTACAAAGGGATCAACGGGGCGCGTCAGGTGACCCGCCGAAACCCCGAAAAAGGGATTCACGGTCACGTCCGTGGCGCTGTTGAAGTAAGCGGCGCCGGCACCGAGGTCGATGTCACCGGTCGAGCTGTTGGTCAGCGGGTCGGAGCTGGCGATATTGGGGTTGAAGCCGAGGCCCGGCACCCACTGGTCGCCGCCCTGGAACTTGCTGGGGTCGAAGCGCCGTGCGAGCAGCCCGCCCTGCATCCCGAAGGAAACCGTATGGCGTCCGTCGGCGCCCCAGTGTATGCCGCTGTACGACAGCGAAAGGGCAGCATTGGTGTAACTGTAGCCACCCGTGCCGGCCGTTTGGCGGAGGATGTTCAGTCCGAAGTTGAGGCTGCTGTTCGTGCGCATGTCGCCCGAAACACCTACTGTCGAATAGGGGCTGCTGATGTTGCGCCACTGGTTGCGGTAGATGGCCGAGGCGCGGATGCCGCCCTCGCTCTGTCCCGCAAGGGCGGGGTTGAGCCACATCGGGTGTGTGTAATACTGCGAAAAATGCGGGTCCACCTGCGCGCTCGCCTGGAGGCTGGCACCGGTGATCAGGAGGCAAAATAGCTTTCTCATTGCGTTAGCGAATCAGGTTGATGGATCCTTTAAGTGTGCGGGTCTGGCCGTTGGTCAGCGTTACTTTGGCGACGTACATATATACGCCCACGGGTTGCTGCTTGCCGGAGGCGCTGCCGTCCCAGCCGCGGCCTTTGTCGCTGCTGCCAAATACTTGCTCGCCCCATTGGTTGAAAATGCGGAAGTCGATCGCGGCTACGTTCGATCCGTAGAGATACAGGATGTCGTTGCGGCCGTCGGCGTTGGGCGTAAAGAAGTTCGGCACGAACAGGTCGTCGCTGAGCGGGAGCTGTACCACGAGGTCTGCGAAGGCCGTATCGATGCAGCCGGCGCTCGTCTGGCCGACCACGAAGTAGCGGTTCGACGTTGTCGCCGTGAGCGTTTGCGTCGTGGCGCTGTTGCTGGCGAAGCTGCCTGCCGGGCCCCAGGCCGTGATGGTATGGGGCGCGCTGCCGCTTGCGGTAAACGTTACGGTGGCACCGGGCTGCGCCGGGTTGGGCGTTGCCGTGAGCTGCATCGTCAGGTCCTGAACGGTGACGGCTACATTGCGGGTAGCCGTACATCCGCCGCTGGTCAGCGTGTAGGTGAGTTGCGCGCTGCCGGCAGCAATTCCGGTTACGACGCCGCCGTTGGTCACGGTGGCAACTGCCGTATTGTCGGAGGTCCAGGTGCCGCCCGGTGCGCTGGGTACCAGGGTGCTCGTGCCGCCGCTGCAGATCGTCAGCGGCGCGATGGCTGCGATCGTGGGAACCGGGTTGACGGTCAATGGTGAGTTGGCAGTGCCGGTGCAGCCGTTGTTGGTAACGGTATAGGTGATGGTCACCGGGCCGCCCGCAGCTACGCCGGTTACAACGCCGGTTGTCGCATTAACGGAGGCGATCGTCGCATTGCTGCTGCTCCAGGTGCCACCCGCAAGGGTATTGCTGAAGGGAGCGGTCGTGCCGACGCACAGGGTGGCCACGCCCGTATTGCTGCCGGGGTTGGGCGTGGTCGTTACCGTGATGGTCGCGCGGTTACTGCCGGTGCAGCCGGCACCGTTTGTCACTGTATAAATAATGTCGGTCGTGCCCGTGGCCACTCCGGTCACAACGCCGGTTGCCGGGTTCACGGTAGCAGCCGCCGGGTTGCTGCTGCTCCAGGTGCCGCCCGCTGTGGCGTTGCTCACGGTAACCGTCGTTCCGGAGCACAGGTTGGTAGCGCCCAGTACGGGCCCTACAACGGGGAGCGCGTTGATGGTCAGCGTGAAGGGCACGGTGCTCGTGCAGCCTGCGGTGCCCGCGGTAAAGTTGATGCTGGCGACGCCGGCGCTCAGGGCCGTAACGTTTACGATGCTGGGTCCGCCGGTGGGAGCGGTCGGTGTGAGCGTTACGAGACCGGCAGGAGTGGCCGTCCAGGTGCCGGAGCCGTTGGGCTGCAGCGGGTTGGTAAGTTGGATGCTGCCGCCAACGCACAGGCTGTTGGGACCCGTCGTGGGTTGCAGCGCCGGGGGTGCGGTGACCGTAATATCGTAGGGAGCTGAATTGCTGCAGCTGCCGTTCGTAACCGTGTATTGGATCTGCACCGTGCCGCCGCTCACACCGGTCACCACGCCCGTAGCGGGGTTGACGGTGGCGATGCCGGGCGTATTGCTGGTCCAGGTACCGCCTGCGGTTGCATCGTTCAGCGTGATCGTCGAGCCGACGCAAACCGAAGTGGGGCCGGTAACGGCAGCTACGGACGGACGCGGGTTAACCGTAACCGGAAACGGCATCACGGTCGTACAGCCATTGCTGGTAACAGTGAAATTGATGATGCTGTTGCCGGCGGCTACACTTGTGACGACAGCGGACGAAGCACCGGCTGCCGTAGGTGCGACGGTCGCAACGGAAACATCGCTGCTGCTCCAGGTGCCGGTACCTGCCGGCGCCGGGTTGGTCAGCGTAACGGTGCCGCCGACGCAGACCGACGAGTTGCCGGTCGTGGGCTGTACAACGGGTTGTGCATTCACGGTCAGCGGCGCGGTGGCGCTTCTGGCGCAGGCGCCCGAGCCGACCGTATACGTGATCGTAACTGAGCCGGCTGCAACCCCTGTGGCGATACCCGTTGCCGGGTTGATCGTCGCGATGGCCGGGTTGCTGCTCGTCCAACTGCCGCCGGGCGTGCCGTTCGAAGTAAAAGTGGTCGTGCTGCCCGAGCAGACTGCAGGGCCGCCGCTGACCGTTCCCGCGTTGGCAGCGGCCAGCACGGTGATATCATAGGTTGCGGTGCCGGTGCATCCGCCGCTGGTAACCGTATACGTAATGGTCACTGGCCCGCCAACTGCTACGGCTGTAGCCACGCCGGTGGTTGCATTGACCGAAACAACGCCACTGTTGGCGCTGCTCCAGGTACCACTGGGCGTCGTGCTGCTCAGCGTCGTGCTGCTGCCCACACAAAGCGAGTTGCCATTGCTGCTGCTGATGGCATTTACCGTAACACCCGATGCCGGCGCCCGCATGCTGTTGATCCAGGTTGTGTTGGCCCCGCCGTTGGGCGCCCCGGGTGTTTCGTTCAGACCGACGTCGCCCTGGGTCCAGGAGCCAGCCTGGCCGAAGTTCGCGTCGGAGAGAAACCACATCTTTCCCGAAGGCATGTCAGGCACCCATACGGTAGCCGAGGCCGGCGAGCCGATGGCGTATCCGAAAGAAAAATAGGCGCTGTTCAGCGCTGTGGGCTTTACGATGATGATGCCGTCGCCGCCGTTGGCGAGGGCTACGGTGCCCCAGTGGTTGTCGGAAGGCACACCCTGGCCGAAGCCGCTCGTGGGATACGCAGTGCCGGTGGCTACCGAGGGATCAACGAAGTTGCGCTCCAGCATCGAGGAAGAAGCCGGCAGCACGTACACCTTGTCGTTGTTCGCGTCGGTGGGATCGTCGGGGAGCGTAATGCTCGAGGCTTTGTCCTTTTCGTTGTACACCAGGATGATGGAACCGTAAGGCACAGCCGACCAGTTGGCCACGTTGGCGAAGCGGATGCAGCCCGCGGCAATACCCTGGCCGGAGCCGGCAGCGATCCAGCCGTTGTTGTCGTCTATGATCCAGCCCCGGAGGTCGAGGGTCGTTTGGGTACAGGTAGGCGTACCGGCAACGACGAATTCGAAATATTCCTTGGAGCTGCTGGAAGGTCCTTGCGAAACTTCATTGAGTACGAGACCGGGCAGTGTTTGCGCGCCGGCAGCAATCGACCCGGCAAGCAAGGTTAGCAGAAAAAGTGCTTTGCGCATGTTAGTTTGGACTTGGGGAAGCAAATATCCCGCTTTCCACTTGTACTGCCGGGTTTTGATTATTATTTATTTCTATAATACTATTAGGATCCAATAAAAATCCCGGCCTTCAACGCAGCATTTTAAAGCGGAAAAGCGCATACGCACGCCCCGGTGCTCACCGCTCGCGGCATTCTGGCACGCTATTCGAAATGATAGACCC
Organism: Flaviaestuariibacter terrae; assembly: GCF_054777635.1. Taxonomy (NCBI): domain Bacteria; kingdom Pseudomonadati; phylum Bacteroidota; class Chitinophagia; order Chitinophagales; family Chitinophagaceae; genus Flaviaestuariibacter; species Flaviaestuariibacter terrae. The sequence goes on along the minus strand of NZ_BAAHAL010000008.1, from coordinate 970,339 downwards.
GGACGCGGTTCCCCGCACAGTTCCTGGCCCCTCCTGATTGTCTTCAGGACGCATTAACCGGGGTGGTCAAATAACGCTGTAGGGCCCTTAACAGAATCGCATTTTGGGTTGAACATTCAAAAAAAGGTTGGACTTACGTTCAACCTTTTTTGATGCCCACACCTGTAGTACATGGCTTGGGTTTTGCATTTATTTTCCCGATGAAACGCGCAACGACATTGACCCTTAGCCTGCTGGCCATCGCCGCCACCGGTGTACTGCTCAGCGAGCTTCGCCGCAGCCGCAGGCAAAGCCGCATGCGGGCGGCCATTTCAAACGAAGGCTACGAAACCGCTCCCGATATATTATACCCGAGCCGCCGCCGGGGCAATGATGAGCGCTATGGCCCGGTACTCCCGGCCTAATCGCCGTAAATGCGCCCCGCCAGGTCGGTTCCGGGCGCCAGCTCCTCGCGTTGCACCTCGTTGTTCCCCATTCCGGTAAACAGGTAGCCCGGCACTTCGCCGCGGTATACGAGCGCCTCACCCTTCAGGTGCAGGGCCGTTCCCTCGGGCAGGGCCAGCACGGGTATGCCGGGGTTGAGCTGGCAGAACTCGGTCAGGCGCATGTCGCGCGTCTCCCCGTGAAAGCCCGGGATCTGTACATTATAATAATGCGGGTTGATCTGGAAGTTGATGAGCCGCAGGGCCAGGAAGCTTTCGGGCTGCACGATCGGCATATCGTTGGTCGTGCAGATGCTCCGTCCGATGACGTTCGAGCCGGCGCTCCACCCGATATAGGGAATACCCTGCAGCACCCGGTCGCGGATGCGGTCGATCAGTTGCTGGCGGTACAGGTCGGCCATCAGCTTGAACGTATTGCCGCCCCCAACCATTATGGCGTCGCAGCGTGAAAGAAGGGTGCGCGCGTTCTCCGCCGTGTAAACCTCTACTTCGTAAGGAAGCCCGTTCAGGGCGGCGCGAACGTTGTCGGCGTACTGCTCGTCGCTGATACCGACGGCGGCAAAAGGAAGGAAGGCAATTCGTCGCCGCTCTTCGCCGAGTACCTCCCGGATCCAGGGCAGCGCTGCCCCCAGGTAGGGCCCGCCGCCCACACGGGAACTGCTGAGGGCCAGGATCTGGTGTAACATGCGTTGTGGTTTTTGTTTGGACCCAAAGGTAACGGCACCCCCTAGCCGCACCATGGGAAAAACAACAGGAAATCATGGTTTTTTCCCCACGAAAAAACGGGTAAAAGGCAGCACCCTCAACCCGCGCGGCGACGCCGGCCCGCGGACGCCGTTGTCCCAAAGAGATACAAAAAAGCCCCCGGAGGGGCTTTGCTTTGAGTAACGGTTGTGCCTTGCGCTGTCGACTCCGCCGCTGCTTATCCTTTGTCGCCAAGGATGATCACGAGGGCGTAGATAAGACCAGGCAGGTAAAACAGGAGCGTCAGCAGGAGGTCGATCCAGAAGCGGCTGTTGATGACGCCTTCGTGCAGGTATACACCCAGCGGCGGCAGCAGTATCGCGACGATAACCTGCACCACCGTGCTGGCTTTCGGCTCACGGTTGGCGCGCTTCTCGGCCTTGAACTTCCGGACTTCCGATTTCACCGAGCGCAGGCGGTCCCGGCGCTCCTTGGCGGTCAGTCCTCTGAACTCGGCCAGCGCCGACTTCACGACGGCGGGATCCGGATCGGTGGCCGGTACGGGCACAGACGCTGCGGTTTCGGACAAGAAGAAGCTGCTGCAGCATGCCAGCAGCAGGAGGCGGGTAAAAATGAATTTCATGGCTGAACGTTTGAGGTTATGCGCAAAATAATTGGGCCAAACCGGGCGGTTTGAAAAAGCCCGGGCCGGCACGCAAGTAAAAAGCAGCCTCACGGCTGCTTCATCCTAAAAACGTTGGTCTGTAATGAAAAGATTCAGTTGGTTTTGGCGCGACCCCAAGCGGCTCGTCCGGTTGACAGGTCAAAGGAAAACCATTTTGAAACGCCAGACAACCGTAGAAATACGGAGTTTTTCCGGGCATTTTTGCCAACTTCCTTAGCAAAGGGGCCATTTTCGGCCCAAACCTTGCCCTGCCTTACCGGTTTCCGTTGTGCTGAAGCCGTTTGAAACTGTGTGGTATGAAAACAACGATCGTTCCCGCCCGCCATATCGGCTGGCTTGTCCTGGTGCTGCTGCTGTTCGTTGCGCAGCTCGCCGTCGCCAGCCCCGGAAGCCCATCCTTTGAGCAGGCCAGCAGCGAAGGGGCCACTGCCGGCACCTCTTTTACACATCCGCAGGTACCCCGGCTCCAGGGCCAGCTGGAGCGCTACCGCTCCATCGCGGCCAGCGGCGGCTGGCCCGTGGTCAGGGGAAGCCGGAAATTTTACCAGAAAGGAATCTCCGATGCCGCCGTCGTGCAGCTCAAGCAGCGGCTCCGTGCCACCGGCGACTTCAGCTCCGAAGACCGCAGCCCCGAATTCACGGAAGAACTGGGCGATGCCGTGAAGCATGTGCAAAAGCGCTTTGGCTTTCCGGAAAACGGTGTCGTCGATGCGGCGCTGCTCAAGGAGCTCAATATCTCCGTCGGCCGGCGCATCGCACAGCTCGAGGCCAACCTGGCCCGTGTGCAGAAGCTTCCCGAGCCCACGGCCGGCACCCGCCTGGTGGCCAATATCCCCGAGTACAAGCTCCATGTATACGAAGGGGACCGCCTTATTTTCGACATGAACATCGTTGTCGGCTCGGAGTCGAACAAGACCGTGCTGTTCAATGACGAGATGACCTACCTGGTGTTCAGCCCTTCCTGGAACGTGCCGCCGAGCATCGTCAGAAAAGAGATCCTCCCGAAAATGCAGGGCTCGCACGATTACCTCTGGCGCAACAACTACGTGATGGAAGGCGAGGAGGGCGGACTCCCCAAGATCCGGCAGCTTCCCGGCGCCGGCAACTCGCTGGGCCGCGTCAAGTTTGTGTTTCCCAACGAGAACAATATCTACTTCCACGACACGCCGGCGAAGTCGCTGTTCAGCCTACGCAAGCGCGCCTTCAGCCACGGCTGTATCCGCCTGGCCGAGCCGGAGAAGCTCGCCGAATACCTGCTGCGCAACAGCCCCGGGTGGACACCGGCGAAGATCCGGGCGGCCATGAACTCCGGCCGGGAGCAGCGCGTTGACCTGCCGGGCAAAGTGCCCGTGTCGCTCACCTACCTCACGGCCTGGGTGGACGACGATGGCTCGCTCAACTTCCGCGAGGATATCTATGGGCTTGATTCGTGAAGAATGTCGTGAGGCGCGAGGAGAGAAAGAACGCCTATTCATTATGATCAGGCGTAAGCAAGATCATCATTGATCTTAATAATCTGCATGTACCGCTTGCGGCACCTGCGTTCTTTCTCTTGTTCCCGCATACACCTGTAGAACTACGGCCGCGCATTGAGCTGCTGCAGTACGGATTCAATCGCCTGCTTCGTAGCCTCAACCGAGTCGGGAGGCGGCGCTTCGCCGCGCAACGATGGCGCGACCTGCCTGTCTTCGCGGATGCGGAGGTCGATGTATTGCTGAAAGAGGCTGCGGCGGCGTGCATAGTCGGGCGGCAGGCTGTAGCGGGCGCGCTGCAGCTCCGTGCGGGCACTGTCCCAGCTGGCGGCGGCACGGGCCGGCTGCGCGAGCGCCCTTTTCTCGAGGTCTACAACGCGTTGTTCCTGTTGCTCCCAGCGCAGGCGGTTGTCGGGATGGGCGGCCACGTAAAATCCGCAAAGCGCGATAGCGGCCACGAGCAGGGCGGCGGCGACTCCCGTGCCCGCGGATTTACGCCGAATTGTCGGCAGTAACGCATACCCGCAAACGAAGCCCGCGATGAAGCCGCCGATATGCGCCGAATTATCAACGCCTCCCTTCATCCCATACAGCAGGTTGATCACGATGACGGCGCTGATGCTGCCCAGCAGTCGCGAGCGTACTTTTTTCGGAAGAAGATCGGTTGTAAGGAGCGCGAGGAACAGACCGAACAGCCCGAAGATGGCGCCCGAAGCGCCTGCGCTTACTGCCGCCTCGTTACGGTGCCACCACAGGCTTGCCAGGCTCGACAAAAGTCCTGTAGCCAGGTAGGTAAGCAGGTAGCGGGCCCTTCCCAGGATGGGCTCGAGGAATGTTCCGAGCTGGTAAAGGCCATACATGTTGAGCACAAGGTGAAAGATGCCGATGTGCACGAAGCAGGCCGTCAGCAGGCGCCAGGGTTCGCCGGCGAGCGTATAGGGCGCGAAGTTGGCGCCCCACTTTACAAGCGCCTCGCCTGAAGGCTCGAAGACGCCCGCGCCACTGATGGCCATCAGTAGAAATACAAGTGCATTCGCGGCGATGATCCCATAGGTAACCCAATAGCCATGCTTTGTATAAGGCATCGCCTGGGCAAGCGCGGCTTCGTCGGCCTCCTGCTCGGCCAGCATCCGCTGCGTGTCGGCATGAAGCTGGCCGAGGGCCGTGCGCCAGGCAGCCCGCTCCTCAGCGCCAGCTGTCGCCGCCAACTCGCTGATTACAGGCGAGAACGCGGCTACCCTTTCGTGTTGCATTTCCGCGGGCGCCTCGGCACCACCCGGGAGCGCCGCCCGGAAGTGAAGGTCGCCCCCGTTGGTATCGACGATGATCATATCGATCGGGCCCTTGCGCTCCTTCCGCGAGGTGCCCACCAGTCGCCCGTCGTGGGTCCATTGCGGGATCCAGCCGAGGCGCTCAAAGGCTCCGTAGGCCAGCACCAACTGTTCGGGCAAAGAAGAAGTGGTAACGTGGGAAACATCGGGCGTCATGCCCGTGAAAGTAAGGAACTATCGGTCGGGGCGCCGCAAGCGGCGGGAGAGACCGAACGCAGCCTTGGCTATGCGCACTGTGACACTGTCATCCGGAGCGTAGTCGAAGGATGACCTGGTGAGCGAAGTCGAACCGGCGTTCTTTCCCTACTCTTCTTCCGGGGCATCAAGCGCGAGGGGCTCGTCGGCGGGAAGTACCTCAACGCCCTTGAGCTTGCGCTGGATGGCGCGGGTGCGCTTGCCCACCACGTCGTCGAGCTGGTTGAGGCCCGTCTGGATGTTGTGCTGGGCTTTTTCGAGGAGCGTGCCGAACTGGCTGAATTCTTTCTTCACCGCACCGAGCACCTGCCATACCTCGGAGCTGCGCTTCTGGATGGCGAGCGTGCGGAAACCCATTTGCAGCGAGTTGAGAATAACGGCCAGCGTGGTGGGACCGGTGACCACCACGTGGCAGTCGCGCTGCAGCTCTTCGAGCAGCGAGGCCTTGCGCACCACCTCCGCAAAGAGCCCTTCGAAAGGCAGGAAGAGGATACCGAAGTTGGTGGTGTTGGGCGCGTCGAGGTATTTCTCGCAGATGTCTTTCGCCATCCGCTTGATCACGGTCTCGAGGTTCTTCTGCGCGGCTTCGATGGCCGGGAGGTCGCCGCTATCGTAAGCGACCTGCAGGTGCTCGTAGGCGTCTTTCGGAAACTTCGCGTCGATGGGGAGCCACACGTACTCGCGGTCGGCCTCGCGGTTGGGAAACTTCACCGCGAATTCAACCCGTTCGGCGGAGCCTTTTTTTGTAGCCACATTCGCTTCGTATTGCTCGGGGGCGAGGATGTTCTCGAGCAGCATCTGCAGCTGTACCTCACCAAAGCCGCCGCGCATCTTGACGTTGCTGAGCACTTTCTTCAGCCCGCCCACGTCCTGCGCGAGCGTCTGCATTTCACCCAGTCCTTTCTGTACGCTTTCGAGCTGCTTGCTTACCAGCTCGAAGGAATGGCCGAGGCGTTCGTTGAGTGTTTTCTGGAGTTTTTCTTCCACCGTCTCGCGCATCTGGTCGAGTTTCTTCTCCGTGCTTTCCACGAGGAGCTGCTGCTTTTCCTGGAGCTCTTCGAGCTTGACGCGCTGCAGCTCCTTCATGCTGTCGACGTTCTCGCCGAAGCGCTCGGCAAAGTTGCGGAGCGAGCGGTCGAGCGCGGAGCGCTGCTGGTCGGTGAGGTGGTTGAGCGTGGCCGAAAGCTCGGTGCGGAACTGCTGCAGGGCCGCGAGCAGCTCCTGGCGGTTTTGCGCCGCCGAGGCGGATGCTTCCTCGCGGGCGGCCTTGAACTCCGCGCGCAGGTTGCCGTTGAGCCGGTCGAAGTGCCTGTCGAAGTCAGGAGCGTCGGCAGGCTTTGCACGAAAAACAACGATCAGCACGATCGCAACGACACTCAGCAGGCAGGCGGCCAGGGAAAGCGCAAACATAGGCGGGAATTGGCCTGCAAGATATTAGAGATTCTCCACATATAGGAGCCGTCCCGTTCGGGAATCGGCAAGCGGCATAGAGAAAGAACGCAGATTTTTTATGATCGTTACGATTAACGCTGATAAGAGAGCTGCGTCAGCAAATCCTAACCAATCTTAATAATCTGCGTGTACCGCTTGCGGTACCTGCGTTCTTTCTCCCTCTCCTCACGCCACGCAGTTCGTTGCCGTAAAGGGCACAAACTGGTTGTTGATGAAATAGCGGTCGCGGCAGTCCTGCGTCCAGTCGATGCTGAGCACGTGCTCGAGGGCATTGAGGAGGTGCTGCTGGCTGAAGGGCTTCACGATAAAGAGGTTGGCCCCGTTGCCGTAGGCCTTGGCGATATCGGTCATCCGCACGGAATTGCTGTACACCACCACGGGAACGCGGTCGTTGCGGCTGTCGGCGCGCAGGGCGGCCAGGCATTCGAGACCGCTTTTGCCGGGGAGGGTGAGGTCGAGGAAGAGGATACCGACCTTCAGCAGGGGCCATTCGGCCAGGAGAGCTTCGCCGCTGTGCAGGGCGGTAAACGGAAGAAGGGGGTCGATTTTGTGGAGAGCTCGTTCGAAGAGAAGGCAGGCATCGGTGTCATCATCCACCAATAGCAGGTGGGGGTAAACAAGGGTAGGGTGCTTCATTCGGTTTTGCGTGGTGTGTGGGTGATACAATCGGCCTTTCGACCTTTGCATTTCAAATTTAGCTAATATCAATTCGAAAATGCAGGATAATTTTTTTTAATAAAGCCCGACTGTAGCCATTATTCACATCTTGTTGGCGGCGCCCCGATTGGGCGAAACTTCCCTTTACCAAGTTATTCACATGGAAACGCGTACCTTTAACAGGTATTTCCGGATCGCCCGCTCGCTCTTATGATCCTCCGCTTGCCCGCGGCTTCGACTACGCTCAGCCTGACAGCTGCGCCAACATCGACCCGGCAGGCACAAAGGGGCTCCCCGCCCCTGATCTCCGAAAGCAAGTAAGGTAATGCAGCAACCCCTGTGGAGTTGTCGCTGCGGTCTGGCCTTATTCAAACCGCCTTAAGGCCCCCACAGCCTCGCCCCAGGCAAGTAACGTCGCAACCCGGCCCATAAAATAAGGTGCCGCCCGGCGTCTGGAGCAGAGTGTGCCAGCAAGGCAACAAGCTTTACGCTTTTTTATTGACCATGACATTTGAACAACTGGGTCTGTCCGAGCCGATTCTGCGCGCACTGGCCACCGAAGGCTACACCACGCCTACTCCCATTCAGGAGCAATCCATTCCCATCGTGCTGAAAGGCTATGACCTCATCGGCCTCGCACAGACCGGCACCGGCAAGACCGCTGCCTTCGCCCTACCGATCCTCGACATCCTGCACGAGGACAACAAGAACACCAAGGGCTACAAGCATATCCGCACCCTCATCCTGACGCCCACCCGCGAGCTCGCCTCGCAGATCGGCGATTCCTTCGCCGCCTACGGCCGCCACACGGGCCTCAAGCACGAGGTGATCTTCGGCGGCGTATCGCAGGTGCCGCAGGTGCAGAGCCTCCGCATCGGCACCGACGTGCTCATCGCCACGCCGGGCCGCCTGCTCGACCTCATGAACCAGGGCTACGTGCACCTCGACTACCTCGAGATATTCGTGCTCGACGAGGCCGACCGTATGCTCGACATGGGCTTTATCCACGACGTGAAAAAAGTGATCAAGGTGCTGCCCACCGACCGCCAGACGCTCTTCTTCTCGGCCACGATGCCGAATGAAGTGAGCTCGCTTGCCGAGTCGATCCTCTACAAGCCCGAGCGCGTGGAGGTAGCCCCCGTATCGTCGACCGCCGAAACGGTGGAGCAATCGATCTACTATGTAAACGGTAAAGACAAGATCGACCTGCTCGTGCACCTGCTGCAGGAGCACAAGATCCAGCGTACGCTCGTGTTTGCCCGTACCAAGCACGGCGCCGACAAGCTGGCCAAGAACCTGAAGAAGGCCGGCATCCGTGCCGACGCCATCCACGGCGACAAGAGCCAGGGCGCCCGCCAGAACGCGCTTTCGTCGTTCAAGGAAGGCAAGCTGAAAGTGCTCGTAGCCACCGATATCGCCGCCCGCGGCATCGACGTGGACGCGCTCACGCACGTGATCAACTACGACCTCCCGAACGTACCCGAGAGCTACGTGCACCGCATTGGCCGTACCGGCCGCGCCGGCGCGAGCGGCATCGCCTTCTCCTTCGTCAACGGCGAGGAGCGTGCCTACCTCAAGGACATCCAGAAACTCATTAACAAGCAGATCCCCGTGGCCGAGCACCCCTATACCGACCACAACCCCGTTACCGACGCAGCACCGAAGCCCCAGGGTGGCCGTGGTGGCGGTGGAGGTCGCAACCGCGGTGGCGGTGGCGGCAACCGTCAGGGTGGTGGCAACCGTGGCGGTGGTGGCGGACATCGTCCCCGCAGCGGCGAAGGCCGTGCCCAGCGAGGTGGCGGTGGTCAGCAAAGAAGCCAGGCTTCTTCGCAGCAGGCATAGACCCATCCTCCCGGCCTCTTTCCCTAAGGGAAGGAGGAGGACCTCAGCCCCGGCCCCTCTCCCAGGGAGAGGGGAGCAAAAAAGGGACGCACGGTGTGCGTCCCTTTTTTATTGAGATTTTACCAGGTCTTTTACGAATCGAGTTATTAACCATTTCACTTTCATCAAGCCTTTCTAAACTTGCATTTGCCACACTTGTAGCTGATTCGAGATGCATAGTGAAATGTTCGCAGGTTTCACATTCGCCTTACCGCTATTGGACTACGCGGAAGCAATATACATATCTGGCCTCCCGCATGTCGAAGGCGCGCCCCAAGGCCATCTGATACACGTTGAAGTGCTTGTCTGGGTTGGTGATCGTCATCTCGAACGCAGCATTAGTGCAGTTCCGATTTCCCAAAGACCGGCTGACGGGATCCGGAAAAGAGAGCAAGTAACTGCCGGCTCTGATAGGAACAAATGCGATCTTGAGTTCGTAGGCGGCTTGTTCACTATAGTACACATTGATTCCGTTCTCTCGCTCGAAGTCCAATTCGGTCATTCTCCCTACTAGGGGAGCGATGGTAAAATCATAACGCCCTCCGCTGTCACGGCGGCTTACGGAATCAAGGCGGCGTAGAAAGATGTTACTGCCCAAGGCAAAAGACCCACTGTAATCAATCATTTCTCCACCACCGCTCCGGTCGCGCTGTACCTTGGGTATCGATGAAATCAATAAGATCGTGTCTCCTACCTGGTAGGTTTCCATGGCCGGGGAGAGGGCCGCTGTGGCCTCGAAGGCATACCCCCCGTGCTCACAGGGGCGACCAACATCTCTGGGTGTGCAACCCAAAAGCAAGAAACTAAAAATCCAAGAGAAGGTTGGCTTTAGTCGCATAATCAATAGGTATAAGAGTGAAATAACGTATATACGGCACTTGCCTGAGAATTAAGATTCTGTTGCAGAAGAGCGTCTCGGAAAGCAGGCACCGAACCTACACTTGGCCCAAGGGCATCGAAACATTGCTTCGCACTAAACCCCGAAACGCCATCTGTAACGTCTGTGAACGATCTAGGTTCGCCAGTGTCCTGTAAATCTAAAGGTAGACCTTTCGGAATCCAATGATCAACATCTTCAAGGGTAGATAGTTTTAGTCGGTAATTTTCCAATGCTTCCAAGTATGCGCCCTTTAAATCAGTATAGTTGTTATTAAAAACATGTCGTTGGAAAATCACATTGAAATTATTGGAATAATCACCAAAGCCGAAATACCGATCAGTGAGCAAGTAACCAATATGATATCCCCACATTTCGCTGACCCCAATCAAAGGAACTGTAGTCTGGTCACTGCCGTTTCCATAAGGAGCATATTCTGGATGAAAATATTTGGACTTTACCAGTTCCGTAATGATGTTTTGCCGGTATTGATTCCAAAAGATACAACCGACCTGTGCATAATGAGATGCATGGCCGAACTCGTGGTAGGCGGTTTCTTTTAATGTAGCGGAAGTAACTTTACAATAATTATCCTCATTGTACCCTATAACAATATCTACTTGTCGCGACAAGGCATTAGCCAGTGTTCCAAAAGGCACAATATTCGAAATAAAGAAGGCAGCGAATTCCACGTCAAGACTGGCTAAACATTTGTTGAGCATAGGTGTAGCACCGCGGCCTGCCATTGAGCCCCAATTGGTCATCAACACTTTCAAATGGTTGGGAGGAAGTCCGAATTCCAGTTCACTTGCATAACTCCGGAATTCAATCAGGCTATTGTGCGTGGTAAAAGCCGTCCAAAGTCCCATGGTGCGTCCATCACTGTTCGGCTTTAAAAACGTGTGTGTTATTTGGGCCATGTCAGCATACTCAAATACGCCTAACCGGTCGCGAACCGGAAACAAGATTTGCCAAACCCGAATACCTCTGATCTTCCGAATGCTTCCGTAGTCGTTTCTAGCTTTTACGATCACTTTCACTTTATTCCGGAACTTCTTACTGGATAAAAAGCGTCCTTGGTCGTCTGTATAGGTTCGGGCGATCTTAAACCAACGCTTGCATACCACCCGCGCCTGGCGAACGGGGACATCCTTGGTGGTGCCGCCACAGGACGCAATTTCCTGCACCTTAATGGTTCCCTTTGGAACTTCCGGGTCGGAGCCACCGCCACCACCACCGCCGGGGTCGCTGTCACAGCCTGGTTCGGGCAGGCAATCGCGTGTAGGGTCATTGCAATCGCAAGGAATACGAGGATACTGATACGTATCCGTCGCTACATCCGTACGCTGAATACTAACCAGGCCGGTTTCGCTGGAATAGCTTGACTGGTAACTTGCGCCAGCTGCCATGCTTTCCGCCACTTCCTCAAGAAACAGGTCATCTTCAGGCAGATAAAGTTGGTCGAGAACCTGGTATTGAATGTTTGCGGGAAAGCTGTACGAAGCCGGCACCACCGTATAAAGCCAGCCAAATTCTTCCGTAGTCAGCGTAGAATCTTGATAATAGTCCCCATCCTGTACTACTTCATAATCCATCGGATAATCCTGCAGTTCAAGGTCTTCGGTCTCTTCCAGGATGGTAAATTGGTCGGCATTGGCCGGCTTGAAGCGCACATAGAGGTGTGTAACACTTATTGGATAATGGCCGCCATACATTTGGTCGACTGCTTGCTGCATTATATGGTAAGACCGTACGGGTTTTGCAACTGAGCTCCCAGAATAACCGGGAGATCGCCATTATTCAGATCGGAGGTATCGACCGTTCGCGCCAACGCTCCCGGCCTGGCAACTCCAGGAATAGGCGCGTTTTCGACAAAAAATCCAGGCGGCGGCTTAGGAGAAGTTCTTGTCAGGGTAGCGTCCTTTACTCCCTCAATATTGCGTTTGCAAGACACGCCTAAAAACAAAAAGTACAAAGAGCCAGTTTGATGGTTAATCGCATAACAGTTGGTTTAGTATCCCCAATATAAGAAGCATCCCCGGGCTATTCTAATTATTCTTCCGAAGGGAGCGCCACTTCCAGCACCAGAACAAAATCGACAACAGCTATTTGAAATGTCCCGGCGCCTTTTTATTTTACTGTACGTAAACCCCTTTTAAAACCAAAACGAACATTTGTATGAGTAACCTCACGCTCAACCGCATCGACACAACCCTCAGCGATGCCGAATTCAACAACATCAAGGACGCCATCCGGAACATCGACAGCAGCCTCGGCGGCAAGACGCGCAGCCTCACGAAGGAGGAGCGCAAGAAGCTGCCGAAGATCAACAAGGACAACCTGCTTTTTGTGCAGGATGCGGCGCTGGCGGCCGACAATGCCCGCGACCTGCTGCCGGCTTACTTCAGCAGCGAAGCGATGCGCACCGACACCCAGTACCACCTGCAATTAAAAGAGCTTTCGCTGCTATTGGCCCAGCTCCAGGAAAAGATCAGCGACACGATGATGCTCGCCGGCTCCGAGGCCTATACGAGCGCCCTCACGGTGTACCGCATGCTGCAGGCCGCGGCCAAAGGCGGTGTGTCCGGCGCTGAGCCCTTAGCTACGAAGCTGGCCGAGCGTTTCAAGCAAGCCAGTAATGCTCCGGAGGAAGACACCCCTGCCCAAAACGGCTAAGGCCCGTCTTTCTATAGAATTGCCCCATGCCCCGGCCGCGACGCCGGGGCTTTTTCGTGCGCCGGCGCGGCGCGGAGCCGGGCGGGCGCGGTTTGCACTCTGGACGACGCGACGCAAAGCTGGTCGCGCGCGGCAAAAAGGCGGGGCTGCGCAGCCCGGGGCCTCGGTGTCGTACGCCCAAGCCGGGCGAACCCGGCAGAAAGCTGCGTCGGCGCGGCCCGGAGGTGGAGGGGGGTACCTGGGAGCTGGGGGGTATAGCAGGAAAACATGGGCCGGATGACCCGGAATGAAACAATCCGCCGTAACGGCTACCTTAGCGGCCAAATCAAAACTGATGAAACGCATTCTGACCCTCTGCGCCCTCTTCCTTACGCTGGCCGCATCCGCGCAAAACACGCTCCGCGCCGGTGCGAAAGGCTCCGCCTACAAAGGCATCAGCACCGCTTATGGCGGCGAAGTAGTGGCCTCCTTCTCGATCCACAAATTCAATATCGGCACCGGTGTCGACATCCTCTACTTTGAAAAGCTCGCCGACGTGGCCGTGCCGGCCTACATCACGGCAGGCTTTGACCTCAACGACGCCTGGAGCTTTCACGTCGACGGTGGCAAGGTGCTCTATGGCCGCAACACGGCGGTGGACGGCAAGACCCTCCGCCAGGACGGCGACCTCTACCTCGGCGCCGGCGCCCGCTACAACCTTACGCGCCGCTTCTACGTAGGCGCACAGTACTCCCGCTACGGCTTCAAGCTGAAAGGCTTCGACGCTACCTACAGCGATGCCGCAACCCTGTCGATCGGCGTGCGTCTCAAGGGATAACCCGACCGTTCTCTTTTTGCAAAGGCAGGCCCGCGGGTCTGCCTTTGTTGTTGGGAAAGCAACGTTTTGGGTTTTACGTTCTACGTTGCGCCCGTTCGTAATTTTAGACAAACATCTCCCGATGCGCCGCCCGATCCTGCTGCTGCTTGGCCTCTGTGCCGCTACGGCTACCGCATACACGCAAGACCTCACCGGTACCTGGGAAGGCACCGAGGAAGGCAATTACATGAAGCTGGTGATCATCAAAGTGGGTAACGAGTACGTGGGCTACACCTACGACACCGACCCGCGCGGCGGCTGGTGCCGCGCCAACTTCCGCGGCGCCTTCCGCACATCGGCGAAGGAGCTCCGCGGCGCCGGCGACGGCATGATCGCCATGAAAGGAAGCCACGTGCAGTGTACCTACGAGCTGACCTTCTACCCCGGCGCCAACGGCGACCGCCTGATGGGCACCGAGCGTACCAAGGGCCAGGAAAAACCGCTCTTCGACTTTCTCGATTTCGACGCCGGACCCGTAGAACTACGGCGCATCACCCGCAAGGTCGACACTACCTCGTATATGCGCGGCTTCCTCCCGCCACCGGTGGCGGCCGCGCCGAAACCCGCGCCAAAACCGACGCCCGCGCCGCCCGTGCGCAGTACCGCGAAAACGACTCCGAAGCCGGCGGTGCGCAAGCCCGCGCAAAAGCCTGCCGTCCGACCCGCGGTTTCATCAACAGCGCGCCCCGCGCCGACGGCGATCCGCACAGCCAAAAAAGATTCGCTGCAGCGGGCAGTGACGGCGGCACCGAAGCGAACGCTTCCGCCACCACGGCCGGCAGCCCCGGCGCCACTGCTGGCGCTGAAGCAGGAGCGGCGCAACATGGTGGTGCAGGAGATCAGCACCTCCGTTTCCGAGATCAGCATTCATGTATTCGACAACGGCATGCCCGACGGCGACACGGTGAGCATCCTCCACAACAACGAGGTGATCTACGACCACAAGCTCGTAACGGTACAGCCCTTCACCTTTACCGTTCGCCTCGACGCCGGCAACCCCGTGCACGAGATCACGCTCATCGCGCACAACGTGGGCACGATCCCGCCCAACACGGCGTCGATCATTGTCGAGGCCGGCGACGAGCGCTACCGCCTCACCGCCAGCACCGACCTGCAGCGCAACGCGGTCATCCGCATCGTGTACAAACCCTGAGCGGTTTGCCGTATCGGGCGTTGGACAGATTTTTTAACCGCAGAGGGACGCAGGAGAGCGGAGTACGCCCTTTGAAAGACGGGGAGGCTTATAAATGGCGAGCGATTTTTTAGCACAGCTTTTCTTAGCCCGCGCCGGCGGGCCGGCGGCTGCGTACTAGTGGTGTAGCTGGCTGTTGACGACCGCAGGTCGTCGCTTCGCGTGCTAAGAACTTTCCGGATCCAGGGCGCCTGCACTTGCAGTAAAGTAACAGCAGGCAAACCATTCTCCTGCCCGCGCGCGTCCCTCTGCGGTTACAGCACCCACTGATCCTGCCAAGGCATGCGGCCAACTGGCAGCATCGCCTGCAAATTCTTGCTACGGAGTAATAAAAGGAAGACAGCCGCTCAGGCGTCCATATGCTCGCGTATGGCCCCGTCGAGTTTTTCTGCTGCGTCGATTACCCAGGTTGGCAGCTGGGGCGCATCGGTACGCCAGTGGCCTTCGGGGCCGCGTTGCATAACAAAACAGATCCGGTGGCCGCGGTCGTCGGGCACATCGACTTCGTAGCGCGTGTCGTCGCCCATGGGGAGACGGCGGAAATTGAATTCGCGCTGCCGGTCGCCGGCTTTTATGATTTGAGAAAAGTAGATCGTTCGGCTCATGGTTGTGCTTGGCCCCGGGGGGCTTTTCACTACCTGAAAAAATTATGCCCCGCCTCATTTGAAGCGGGGCATTTCCGTTACTTTTTTCCTAAAGGCTCAGGGAAGGGCCGGGTAGTCTTTCACATGTGCCCTTGCCGCGGCGCTTCCATACTGCTGGCGCAGGCCGGCGATCGTTTTCCTGGAGTCGCTCAACTGCACGATGTAATTGAGGGAGAAGTCGGCCGATGCATTCATCGCGGGCGACAGGCCTTTGTCGAGCGCTGCTTCGAGACGCTCCTGGCGGGCCATATAGTCGGCGCGGTCGGCGGCGGTGGCGGTCTTTGCAGCGGCGCAGTCGCGCACGGCGGCCTCGAGGGCGTGCAGCTCGGGCGATTTGTCGCCGGCATTGGCGCGGAGGGTCACGTAGTCCTGCGCCAGCTTCGTGCGCTTGTCGCACTCGCCCTGCAGGTTGTTCCAGGCCGTCTGTGCGGCGTCGGCATAGGCCGGATGATTCACGAGCGCATCAACGAGGTCGGCGGCCGGGACCACCTTCCAGCCATCGTCCTGCTTGCGGAGGGTGATGCGGAGCTGGTTGTTCTGCACCACGATGTCGTCGCCGCTTTTCGATTCGGTAAAGGTTTCGGTGTCGAACACGTTGTCGGCGGTGGCGGCCGCGCGGCGCGCGCGCTCACTCTCGATGTCGGAGCGGCCCTCGAGCTGCTTGCGGCTTTGCGTCAGCAGGGCGGCACCGTCGGGGGTCATCATTTTGGCGGCCTCGTCGAAGTCGAGTGTATAGAGCCGTTGCACAAATTCGGTAGCGAGCGCTTTGGGACTTTGCTGTTGCTGGCAGGAGAAAAGGAGGACGCCCAGCAGGAGCGATCCCATCAGGTACTTCAGACGGTTCATAGTGTGCGTTTTATAGAGAGGGTTATAAAATCGGCCCCGTTGAGATGCGCCATCCCTGCGCTGCAATCGTCGTAAATCCCTATCGTACCTGGCGGACGGCTCTTGTAAGATACAGCGGAATTCGATAAGCCGCGCCCGGCCTTACCCACAATAAGTACATTTACCTGCAGAACCAACTATTCCATGTCGCGAACCGCTCCCTCCCGCTCGTCGGGCTACCTGCTGCTGGCCATTGTCCTCGCCATCGTTGTGCTGCTGGCGCTGTTCCTGCTGCTGCGCAAGGGCGCCGGCCGCCATGCCGATGAGCCCGGTGCCGTGCCGCTGTCGGGGCGCCTCGAGCTGCCCGCGGCACGCAATGGCGACGCACCGCTGCCGCACCATGGCTACACCGTCGGCTTCCGCAGCGACTACCACCAGGCGGCCTGGGTGGCCTACCTGCTCACCGCCGCGGAAGTGCGCGAGGCAAAAGCGCCTCGGACCAACAACTTCCGCGTTGATCCGGCCATACCGGAAGGCGGTGCCGACGGCAGCGACTACGAGGGCTCGGGCTACGACCGCGGCCACCTCGCGCCCGCCGAAGACCTTTCCTACAGCCCCCGGTCGATGAGCGAGTCGTTTTACTACAGCAACATGAGCCCGCAGGTGCCGGCCTTCAACCGCGGCGTGTGGAAGCGTCTCGAGGAGCTTGTGCGCTACTGGGCCGCCATCTACGACAGCCTCTACATCGTGAGCGGCCCGGTGCTCGAGCCGGAGCTGCACGTCATCGGGCCGCACCAGCTGCCCGTGCCGCAAGAGTATTACAAGGTGGTGCTGCAATACGGCCAACACGGCGTGAAAGGCATCGGCTTCCTGCTCCGCAACGAGCCCTCGGCGGCCACGCTCCGCAGCTTCGCCGTTCCCATCGATTCCGTGGAGCGCATTACGGGCATCGATTTTTACCCCCGCCTGCCCGATGACCAGGAAGTGCAGATCGAGCGAAGTGTGGACCTGGAGAAGTGGCGGTGGACGCGGAAGAAAGAACCGGCTTACTAACTGATTGTCGACAAAAGGTGCCCTCCGGGCACCTTTGTCACGCTGAGGAACGAAGCGTCTGTGGATCGATCAGCAACGGCCATTCAAATCGTGCGACGGCGTGAGTAGGAGAACAGGCTGGCTTGGATGACCTGTAGTACTACGGGACATCGATAGGAGGCTTCACGACTGGTTCGGAGCTACCGCAGCGGCAAGCTCAGACACTTCGCTTCGCTCAGTGTGACAAGGGCCGCAAGCGGTCCCTTGTGCATGCAGGTTCGCATAACTACATTTGGCGTCATGTCGCACCCGGTTGCCCCTGGCGAAAAGAATCGTAAACTAAAACCGCTGCAGCTCGCCGCCGTCATCTTCCTCACCGTATCGGGCGGGCCGTACGGATTGGAGCCGCTGCTGCAGCAGGCCGGGTCGCACGGGGCGCTGCTGTTGCTGCTTGTTACGCCGCTGCTGTGGGATGTGCCCACGATCCTCACGGTGCTGGAACTGAACAGCCTCTACCCCGAAAGCGGTGGCTATTACAAATGGGTGAAGCGCGCGCTCGGACTCCGCTTCGGGTTTTACGAGGGCTGGTGGAGCTGGCTCTACACCTTCGCCGATCTCGCCATCTACCCGGTACTTTTTGTGTTTTACCTAGGCTGGTTTTTCCCGGGCATTGAGCACTATAAAATTCCCATTTGCCTCGTCATCATCTGGCTGTCGGCCGGTATCAACATCCGCGGCATCGTGCCCGTGGGGCGGCTGTCGCTGCTTCTCAGCGGCGCCGTGCTGGCCACCTTCCTCGTGCTCTTTGCCTATGCGCTTTACCGCGGCGGCGGTCAGCTCCAGGTGCCGGAGCAGTCGCTGCGAAAGATGCCCTTTACAGCATTCGGCCTCAGCCTGTACACCGTGATGTGGAACTTCATCGGCTGGGACAACGTCACTACCTACGCCGACGAAGTGCGCCGTCCCGTTCGGGCTTATCTCATCTCCATCGGCCTTGCCTTCGTGGCGGTCATCGCTATATACGCCATCGCGCTGCTCATTGCGCTGAATGCCGGCATCGACGGGGCTGTGCTCGAAGAGCGTGGCTTTCCCGCGCTGGGCGAATTGGTGGGCGGTCGCTGGCTGGGCAACCTGATCGCCGCCGGAGGCCTTGCCTCCACCATAGGCTTGTATTCGGCGGTGCTGCTGTCGGTGTCGCGGATCCCGAAGGCGATGGCTGCCGACAGGCTCCTGCCCGCGAAGCTGCATGCCCTGCACCCGCGCTGGGGCTCGCCCTGGCTGTCGATCGTATGTTGCTCCGTGGTCGTGAGCGGGATGGTGTTCTGGGATTTCGGCGAACTGATCGTGATCGATATCACGCTGTATGGAGCGGCGCTGCTGCTCGAGTACGTAGCGCTGATCCGCTTCCGCATCACGGAGCCCGGGCGGCCTCGGCCCTTCCGTATCCCACTCGGCGTGCCGGGGCTGATCGTGATGGCGCTGCTGCCCTTCGCGGTGTATGCGGTGGCGCTCTCGGCAGCCTTTATCGACGAGGGCGGATCGTTGCGGCCGCTGCTTTTTGCGCTTGTCGCGCTCGCCAGCGCCGAACTTATGTACCAGGTAGCGCGAATCATGATGCGCAGAGCGTCGACGTTTTAAGTTTTACGTTTTTACGTTTGCGCCTTGAGCGATTCATTTTTTCTTGGAATAAACTGCATGGATCATGGCTCGCAACCATACGTGAAACGCAAAACCCAAAACGTAAAACCCAAAACGTAAAACGTATTCTCGATGAAAACCTGGGCGCAGCAACTGTATCATTTCTACACGCACTTCGATCCGCCGCGGCCGTTGCCCAACGGGGTGGAATGGCTTTTCCCGCAGGAGGAGCGCGAGGTACAAAAAGTGGTAAAGGCGTTCCTCGACAAGTATTACAACGACCGCAACGAGCGGCGTCTCCTGCTCGGGATCAACCCCGGACGCTTCGGCGCGGGTGTCACGGGCGTCAACTTCACGGCGCCGCGGCAATTGACCGACGCGCTCGGCATCAAGCATTCCTTTAAAATGCAATCGGAGATCTCGGCCGAATTCATCTACGAGCTCATTGCGGCCTACGGAGGCCCGGACGCGTTTTACGGCCGGCACTTCATCGGCTCGGTATGCCCGCTCGGGTTTGTGCAGCACGGTAAGAACATCAACTACTACGACGACAAGGAGCTGCTGGC
Organism: Flaviaestuariibacter terrae; assembly: GCF_054777635.1. Taxonomy (NCBI): domain Bacteria; kingdom Pseudomonadati; phylum Bacteroidota; class Chitinophagia; order Chitinophagales; family Chitinophagaceae; genus Flaviaestuariibacter; species Flaviaestuariibacter terrae. The sequence goes on along the minus strand of NZ_BAAHAL010000008.1, from coordinate 951,233 downwards.
CGCCGTAGAGCCTTTTATCATCGAAAGCATCGAAGCGCAATTGCAGCTGCCCGTCGACCGCTCCGTCTGCCTCGTCATCGGCGGCGAGAAAAATTTCAAATACCTCGACAAGCTCAATAACCGCTATGGCTGGTTTGAAAAGCTGCAGCCCCTGCCCCACCCGCGTTTCATCATGCAATACAAGCGAAAGGAAAAGCAGCGCTTCATTGATCAATACCTGCAAGTGCTGATTTCCTAACAACTACGCCAGCTGCCCGTACAGCAAACCGCAACCTGTAGTACAGCCTTCGGTATGTCCCGCCCGCGGGACGCTCCCGTACGCCAGCGCCTTACAGACGCGTAGCCGAAGGCAAGCTGCAACGACGCATCAGGAGGGCCCTTTGCATCTTTTACTTCCTTTGCGTCAAAATGCTTTCTTTTTTCTTTGCGTTTTAAAAACGCCAAGACCCAAAGAATTCCTTCGGACGCCAAGGTGGCCAGGGGCGCTACCTTCCCGCAGCATGGAAATCAGAACAACAGGCACCCACTAACACTTCATCACCGGTTTGGCGCAATTACCGCACAAAGGCTAAGGCCCGGTTGGTCATCTTGAAAAATGCCGCTAGTTTTGTTGCCGCTACAAGTAACGTCTATGAAGTTTTAATCCGGAGCAGCAGCGCAGACCGCTTCTCCCCCACCTGCCTCACCCGATCAACGGCGCCACTACGGCCGCTGCATTTCCTGCCAGTAAAACTTCACTACCATGACGACAACGACGTCTCCCGATACACAACGCGTTTCCCCGCTTACCATCATCCGTAAGGCCGTGCTCCAGGGCGAGCAGCAGGACTTTACCCAGGGCAGCCTCCGCCGCGCGGTGGTGCTGCTGGCCATCCCCATGATCATCGAGATGATCATGGAAAGCATCTTCGCACTTGTAGACCTGTACTTCGTAAGCCGGCTCGGGCACCATGCCGTGAGCACGGTGGGCCTCACCGAGTCGGTGCTGACCCTCGTGTACTCGCTGGGCATGGGCGGCTCCATGGCCGCTACCGCGCTGGTGGCGCGCCGCGTGGGCGAAAAGAACGCGAAGGGGGCTGCCGACTCCGCCATGCAGGCCATCATCGTTGGCCTTATCCTCGCCCTCGTGATGAGCAGCATCGGTGTCCTCTTCGCGCCCGACATCCTTCGCCTCCTGAAGGCCGAGCCGGCCACCATCGCGCTGGGCACCGGCTATACGCGCACCATGATGGCCAGCAGCACCGCCATTATCCTTCTCTTCCTCATCAACGGCATCTTCCGCGGCGCCGGCGACGCCTCGATTGCCATGAAAAGCCTCGCGCTCGCCAACTGCTGCAACATCGTTCTGTGCCCGCTCCTGATCCTCGGCCTTGGACCGATCCCGGCCCTCGGGCTTACGGGCGCCGCGCTCGCCACGACGATCGGCCGGAGTATCGGGGTGATCTACCAGTTCTGGCACCTGTTCCGTGGCAAGGGCGTAATCCGGCTGGTGCGCGCATCGGTGCGGGCACAGTGGGCGCTTATCCGGAGCCTGCTGTCGGTGGCCTGGCCGGCGGCGCTGCAGTTTCTCATCGGCTCCTGCAGCTGGATCTTCCTGGCGCGGCTCGTAGCCGAAACCGGCGGCAGCATCGCTTCCGCGGGTTATATGACGGCCCTCCGTCTGCTGGTATTCTTCATCCTGCCGGCCTGGGGTATATCGAATGCGGCGGCTACACTGGTGGGACAAAACCTTGGCGCCAAAAACCCGGCGCGCGCCGAAGCCTCTGTATGGAAGACGGCCCAGTACAACGCCATCTTCATGCTCGGCGTTACGCTCCTCTTCGAGCTCGGCGCCCGGCCCCTGATCGGCTTTTTCGCCACCGAAACCGCCGTGATCGAGATCGGGGTGCAGGCCCTGCGGATCGTAAGCGCGGCCTACCTCTTTTATGGCGCGGGGATGGTGTTCACCAATGCCCTCAACGGCGCCGGCGACACGCGCACTCCCACCTGGATCAACGTCTTCGGCTTCTGGGCCCTGCAGATCCCGCTGGCCTACTGGCTCGCCAAGGGTGTCGGGCTTGGCCCCACGGGCGTGTTCATCGCGATCCCGGTCTCCGAAACGGCCATTACCCTCGCCAGCTTTTACTTTTTCCGGAAGGGGAAGTGGAAGCGGGTGGTGGTTTAACGATCGGTCGACTAAGAGAAAGAACGCGGACGACGAGCCCGTCATTGCGAGGCGGGCAGCCTGCAGGCTGGCCATCGAGGCAATCTGCAGGAGCGCGGTCCTGTGGCCCGATGAAGCAGCAGAGTTAAGGTGGCGAAGATTGCTTCGCTCCACTTTGTTGCGCTCGCAATGACGGACGGAGTGAGGCTCGCGCAATAACGAACCGCAGGGATTATCCCGGCATTAGATTTTTAGGGAATCCATTGCCATGACCCCAACCCCGTCCAACGCCCCGCTCGACATGAACCTCATCCGGCAGGTTGCCTTCATCCTGCTGATCCTCTTCCTGGGCATCGTGCTTGCGCGCGAGCTCTGGTTTTTCTTCCCTGCCCTGCTGGGCGCCATCACTTTTTATGTGCTGATGCGCGGCCGCATGTTCTTCCTGGTGGAAAAGCGGGGCTGGAAACCCGCGCAGGCGGCCTGGGTGCTGATGCTCCTGTCGTTTTTCGTGATCCTCGTTCCGATCGGCATTCTCGGCAACATCCTCTACGCGAAGATCTCCTACCTCGTAACGCACAGCTCGGAGCTGCTGGCGACGCTGAAGGGGGCTGCGGGCCGCATCGGCAAGAGCATCGGCTACGACCTCGTCAACTCCAACGCCATCAACCAACTCGGGCCCTGGCTCACCCGCCTCCTGCCCAAGCTCCTCGGGATCACGGCTGATACGCTGGCGCTCATTTCCACCCTTTATTTCATCCTTTACTATATGCTCATTAAAGGACGGCATATGGAAGAGGCGCTGTACGAGTACATTCCGCTGAAAGACGGCAACGTAGAGCTGCTGGGCAAGGAGCTCCGCACAATGGTGGTGTCCAATACCATCGGCATTCCGCTGATCGCCTTCATACAAGGACTCGTAGGGCTTATCGGTTACCTCATCATCGGAATTGATGAGCCCTGGCTGTGGTTTGCTGCTACCTGCATCACGTCGATGCTGCCCGTGGTGGGCTCGGCCGTGATCTATGTGCCGCTGACCATCATGCTCTTTGCAAAAGGCGAAACCGGCAAAGGGATTGCCATGGCGATCTGGGGGCTGGGCTTTATCGGGCTGGTCGACAACGTGGTACGGCTGTTTTTGAACAAGAAGCTGGGCGATATCCACCCCTTGGTGACGATCTTCGGGGTTATTGTCGGGGTGTCGCTCTTCGGCTTCATTGGCCTCATATTTGGCCCCCTGCTCATCAGTATGTTCCTGCTGCTCTTGCGGATTTACAGCAACGAATTCCTGCTCAAGCGCCGCGAAATGAGGCTGGGGAAATAAAAAAACCGCCTACGGTCGGGCATGCCACCTTTGTTCATTTCTCATTGTTTTTCAGGACTTTAACTTCGATGTTAAGTCCCATACAAAACGCGGTATTCGTTTCGTTATGCGATCCCGGTATACTAAATTTGTGCTCCCAACGTTCCTAACCACGAAAAACCTGTCCTGAAAAACCATGAAAAAATCCATCCTCCCCCTTCTGCTTTGCCTGGTTGTATCGCTTGGCCTCCTGTCGTTCATCAAAGCCGGTAACCGTGACGGTGCCAGCCTGGCTGCCTCGGTAGCTACGGCCGTTCCCGCCGACTCGACCGCTTCGATCGACGCCTCCAGCTCGATGTCGGCCGGTGCCCGCCTCTACCAGCAGTTTGGCCTCGGTGCCCTTGGCCTGTCGCAGGATGCCTTCCAGTATGCCTATAAAGGTTTCCAGAACCTGACCAACATGGGTATGCTGCAGGAGCAGGTGCTGACGATCGTCGACTTTTCGCAGCCTTCGTCGAAGAAGCGCATGTACATCCTGAACATGGCTACCGGCGAGGTGCTCTTCAATACCTATGTAGCGCACGGCCGCAACTCGGGTCTTGACTATGCCGAGCATTTCTCCAACAGCCCCGAATCGCTGGAAAGCAGCCTTGGCTTCTACGTTACCAAAGGCACCTACTCGGGCAAGCATGGCCTGTCGCTCCGCCTCAGCGGTCTCGAAGAAGGCTGGAACAGCAACGCCGAAAGCCGCGCAGTAGTGGTGCATGGCGCCGAATACATCGGTTCGAGCCGCTCGGATGCCGCTTACATGGGCCGCAGCTGGGGTTGCCCCGCGGTACCGCAGGCGCAGGCCTCCAAAGTGATCAACATGATCAAGAACGGAACGGCACTCTTCATCTACCACCCCACCCAGCAATACCTGGCCAGCTCCAAGCTGATCAACGGGTAACGCACACGGAAAACACGGAATAAAAAGACAAAGCCTCGCATTGCGAGGCTTTGTCTTTTTTAGCTTGGTAGCAAGTTCTATAGAGAAACTACGAAACACATTTTCCGTGCTTTCCCTGCCTTCCGTGAGCTACTGCCCGCCAGGGGCTGCTGCCGCTGCGGCCGGGGCTTCGATGAGCTTCAGCAGCTCATCAAGCCTGGGAGCCAGGATGATCTCGGTGCGGCGGTTGCGGGCGCGGCCTTCGGGGCTGCTGTTGCTGTCGACAGGCTCGTAGTAGCTGCGGCCCGATGCGGTGAGCCGTCCCGGCTGCACGCGGTAAGTATCGGCAAGTACCCGCACGATGGAGGTGGCGCGGGCAGTGCTTAACGCCCAGTTGTCCTCGTAGCGGCCGCGGATGGGAATCGAATCGGTATGCCCCTCGATAAGCACGGCAATATCGGGGTTGGCGTTGAGGGCCTGGGCGAGCTTTCCGAGGGCCTCCTTACCCCGCGGGTTCACCTCGGCAGAACCCGAGGGAAACAGGAGGCTTTCCTGCAGGCTTACGTACACTTTGCCGTTGCGCACCGATACGGAAAGCTCCTCGGGCTTGAAGTTGACGAGTGCATTGGTCATTTTCTGGCGCAGGCTTTCCACGGCCGAGCGCTGCTGGTCGAGCAGCTGCTGCATCCGCTGCAGGCGGGCGCGCTCCTCGGCGAGCTGCTGCTGCGTCATGTTGGCGCGGCGGCCCTGCTCGGCGGCATTCTGCCCGGCGGCGTCCACCTGCCCGATGAGGCGGCTGTTTTCAGTTTGCACCTCGGTGATACGCGCGTTGGCCGTTGCCAGCTGCGTATTGAGTCCCGCTACCTGCGTGTTGAGGTCGTTGACGTTGGTCGTGAGGCGGGCATTGGACTCCGAGAGGCTTTGCTCGCGGGCGAGGGCGTCTTTATACTTGCGCGACGACACGCAGGAGCCCAGGGTAACGAGGGCCAGCATGCCAAGCGCGATACGGGTCATTTTCATGATCTTTGATTTTTCAGAATTACAAAAAAACAGTGCCTCGTCAAAAGGCCGACTACTTCCATGCACCTCAATTTTGAATTCAAGGCAAAGACGAGCCGGCTCGATGAGCTCGAGGCCGCGCTGCAGGCCAGGGCGCCGCGCTTCGTGGGCGAAGATGCGCAAACCGATACCTACTTCAACGTGCCCCATGGCCGCATGAAGCTACGGGAAGGAAACATAGAAAATTCGCTCATCCACTACCAGCGTCACAACATCGCCGGCGCCAAGCAAAGCGACGTGCTGCTTTACGAGCATGCACCTGCGCCGCGCCTCAAGGCCATCCTCAGCACAGCCCTCGGCGTGAAGGTGGTGGTCGACAAGCGCCGCCGCATCTACTTCGTCGACAACGTAAAGCTGCACTTCGACCGCGTGGCCGGCCTCGGCACCTTCGTGGAAGTGGAAGCCATCGACCTCGACGGATCGATCGGCATCGAAAAGCTGCAGCAGCAATGCCGCGAGTATGCCGCATTCTTCGGGATCGAAGACGGAGACTATATGTCGGAGTCGTACAGCGACCTGATCATGGCCCGCGAAAAGGACCCTGTTTCGTAGAACTACGTACGTATTTCCTCTCTTGTCCCGCTCAGAAGCCCGGTTTATTTTTAAGCCGGGCTTTTGTTTGTCCCAGCCCCAACAAAGCGCCCACCCTTTCCTGCGAAGCCGCAACCAAACATCTGCAAAATGAAACGCTCAGCGAAGGCTGCTCAGGCGACCAGCCCGGAAACATGCAGCGGCGCGCCCGCCTATGGCAGCAGTGCCCTGGCGCGGCTTGCCTTGAAGCGGTACGCCAAACGGTGGATGAAGCGATACCCCAACATCGAAAGCATGAGCGACTCGCTGCGGACCGGTGCGCCGCTGCTGGTTGTTTACCTGCGCGACGAACACGTGGAGAACCTGCCCGACCATGTATCACTCCGTCTTCCGGATGGCAGCAAACAGAAGATAGCAACGGAGATCGTGGCTTGCACCGGCACCGCCGTGCCGCATATCGGCCAGGTGTCCGCCGAGGTTTGCGACGCCGCCAATGCCAACAGCCCCGGGTCGATGTGCTGCCTGCTGCGCTCCACTACGCGACCGGGCTGGCGCGGGCTTGTTACCTGCGGCCATGTGCTCACCGGTGGTTACTTTATCGATTATGGCGGCGTGCTCGGCGCCGAGCGGTGCACGCCGGTACTGCTCAACGGGCAGACCGGAGGCAACTGGTTTTTCCAGCAGATGCGCTCCAACCAGGATATCGCCGTAGCCGAGGTACCTGCCGACACGAACCTGCTCGACGGCTACCATGCCTTCCCGGGGGATTACTACAATGTGGATGATTCCGACCTCGCGACGCCCGAGCCAAATGTGACGATACTCTCGCACAGCAACAATAAACGCGATGCCTACATTCTCGATTACAATGTGGGCTTCCCGGTCAATTATTTCGGAGCGCCGCCGCAATATATCTGCGACATCATTTTGCTGGGAAGCACGAACGACCGTCAAACCTCCACTACCGTGTCGGCCGGCGGCGATTCGGGGAGCTGCGTTTTTCACAAGGCCAGCGGCCGCCTCATCGGGATGCTGATGGGCGGCAACAACAAATTCAGCTTTGTACTGCCGCTGCAGGCGACACTCGAAACCTTCAATTTCAAACCCTTGTAACATGACCAAGCTTACTGCCTTTCTTCTTGCGCTGCTCGCCGCTACGGCCGCCTGCGCGCAAACCACCGTCAGGCTTTCGGCCGGAGAAAACGGAACGTTGATCGCCGACAGGTCTTCCGACCTGACCCTCCCGCTCAACATCATCTTCCCGCCCGGCTACCGGGACCATACCGTAGATATACGGGATAGCGCCGGGCAGGCACTCGGGCTCGACCCGAAGCGGTTAGGTGCAGGCTTTCCAAAGGACGGGGAAAGCGGCGCCTTCGTTATCCTGATCGATGCCCAACGCAAGCTGCAGCCTGGCTCCGCCAGCGTGGCCGGCAACAGCTTCGAGCTCCTTTATGACGACAACAAAAAGCTAAGCTTTCAACTCCGGCCCGCGGCAAGCGGCGGCAGTGGCGGCGGAAATGCGGGCCCTCCCGCTGCCGGCGGAACATTGGGATCCTATGAAGCAGGCCGCTTGTATTATGATGCCATCCGCCTCAGCGAGGAAGGGCAGAACAGTGCGCTCGTATTGTCCATCCTGAAAGCATACGGGCTCGACATCGATAGCCGTATGGACAACAACCCCTACCTGTCGGAGTATTTTCCCGAATACAAGGCCACAGCGTCCATGCACCAGTCGGCAACGCCTGCCGCGCTGCTCGGGAGCCTTGGCAATGCCGATGTAACAAACCTTGCCTCGGGGCTTGCCCGCTTCCTCGCCGAGCGCGCAAAAGCGGAGCTCAACGAAGCGTTCTTCTCGCGCATGAAGACGGAGCTGATGAAATACCCGGAGTTGAAAACGGTGTTTCCCAAAACCACATCCTTTCTCGACATCATCGACAGCTATGCTTATTCGTCGGTCATCCAGGTGCTGAAGGAGGCCTTTGAAACCGACATGGAAAATTTGCCGGCGAACCTTTACGCGCTGAAGGCATTGACGCCGGCGTCCTGCCCCGCAAGCCTGTCGAAAAACGATGCGCGCTCCTGCCAGTCGCGGCTGACCGGGCTGCAGGATTTCTTTCAAAAAAGCCGCGAGGGCAAATGGGTGGGATTGGGTCTTTATGCTGTGAAGGACGCCGTGAGCGCACCCAATCCCGCAGTGCTGCTCAGCGACCTCTCCGGCTGCGACGAGCTTCGGCAGCTGCACGCGCTCGCCATCGACCAACAGCTGCCCGACCATTACAACCTGGCCTCCACGCTGCAGCTCATTTCCCTCGTCTCCGAAAGCCTCCGCAGCAAGGAGGAAGGGCAGGTATGGGTGAGTACGCAGGAGTTCGGCCGTCTCTTCCGCAACGAGCGCACCTTCAAGATCTACCTCGGTCTCCTGCTTGCCCGCGAGCAGAACGGCTCGGCCGACATCCGCTTTTTGCAGGATACCGTTGCGCACGGCTACGGTGAATTTTTACGGAATGTGTATCGCAATTACAATACGCAGGCCGCGCAGCTCGGAGACCTTGTGCGGAGCCTGTACAGCTCGTACCAGGCGGCGAACAATGCCGTCCGCAAACTATTAGCGGCGGCAGATAAAGTAGAGGCCGCCGACCCCCAAGCCATCTACCAGAGCTACAGGTTGTTTGTAAGCGCCCTTTCATCGGCGGCGCACAACCCGCTTCTCAACACCTACCTCGGCGAGCGCTGCAAGCCCGCCCCGGTATTCGACCAGGTGGTTGCATACCTCGATCCCGCCGTCGACATTGCCTATCATGTCAGCGTCCGAAAATATTCAGCTGCTGTTTATGATGTTACCGCGTTGCTGAAAAACTTCGAAGCGGGTGAGAGCGGGCTGCTGCGGTCGTTCGTACGGTATGGAACGGCGATTTCGACAGTAGCGACCGCGCAAAGCTCCGACGAAGTGAAAGCCGCCATCCAGGCCTCGGCATTGCCGGTGGGCAGCGCCTCAATCAAACGAAAAACAAGGTTCAGCATCAGTGTCAACGGATACGTTGGCGGCTTCTGGGGTGAGGCGCACAGCACCGTTACCGATACGGTGTTCAACGCGGCCGCCAACCACCTCGACTCCATCGAGCGAAAGTCGACCGTGCGCGGTTTCGGGCTCTATGCGCCGGTAGGCGTTTCGTTCAACGGCAGCCTCCGCAGCGGCTGGGGCCTCACGGTGTCGGCGCAACTCATCGACCTGGGTGCCCTGGTGAATTTCTACGTTCTCGAGGGCGACCGTACGGCGCTGCCTTCCGATTTCGGCGTGCGCCTTTCGAATATTGTTGCACCGGGTGTACAACTGGGTCTGAACATTCCGAATACCCCGCTGACCTTTATGGGTGGCTTCCAGTATGTGCCTGCCCTGTATAAGAAAGAGCAGGTCACAGGCTCCGAGCAAACGATTGCCGTGAGCGCTACCCGCTGGCAGCTGTCGCTCGTGGTCGACATCCCGCTGTACAACCTGCGAGTATGGGAGTTCCGGAAATAAGCACGCGCCAACCCGCATCAACGGCCGCCCCGGGGGCGGCCGTTGATTTTTGGACCGAGGCCAATGGAGAAAACGCACCCCTTTTCTGCCGGGGCCGCAACCCACTCCTCCGCTAACTCTTTGGTAGTAAATGGCCTCGCGGGCACCGGTCCGGTGGCACGCGTTTTTTACCGGCTCAACCAAAAGCCCGCAATGAAACAAGTCGAACATCCCCGCTTCCCATCGCCCCGGAACGGCCATTCCTACCCGGGCGAAGAACAAACCCTGCCCCAGCCCTTTGCGCTCCTCGATGACGACGACGATGAGCTCGACGATGAAGAGGACGACGAGAGCGATGACCTGATACTCGGCGATGAAGACGAGCTGGATGATGCCGACCTCGAGGAAGTTGCCGACGTGGAGATTGACGACGATATCGACGACGACCTCGACGACGATGATCTTGTGCTCGATGCCAACGACGACGAAGACGAAGAGGACGACGTGTAACGGATCCCGCCCCCGATACCTATGCCGGCCATACGCCGGCATTTTTATTTTCCAGGCAGGGCGGAGTAACTCTCTTCACGGCATAATAGCGGAGCCAGTCGGCCGCTTTGACACCCTTCGGGTAGATGAGCTCGGGCCAGAGCTTTCAACGCGACCCGGAGGTGCCGGCAGGGAGCCGTTTTGTCAGCATTTGGTGAAGCCTTTGCTAAAGAATCCAGCCGCGCCAGAGTTGGATATTGCTTTGCTCCACAGGAACGGTTGCGGAAAAAACTGCAATCTCCTGCTCATGAAAAGTTTGCTCTTCAAGCCCCGGAAAACCCAGGTAGTTCAGGTCGAGCGGCCCATGCCCTCGCTGGCTGCCTGTATTGTCATGGACCTGCTGGGCTGTGCTTCTTTTGGCATCCCGGTGATCGGTGAGGTATTCGACATCATTTGGGCGCCGATATCGGCAGCGATCTATTACCGGATGTTCGGCGGTGGCAAGTTCGGCATCTTCGGAGGCGCCTTCTCGTTCCTCGAGGAATTGCTTCCCGGCACCGACATCATTCCCACCTTCACCATCAGCTGGTTTCTCCAGTATGCCCGGCGCCGCAAAGCGCAGGTGTCCTACTCCCCTGTTCGCTGATGCGCGTCACCAGGTTCCAGTCACGATCGTAAACGAGGAAGCAGGCCGCTGATCCCGGCCTGATCTTCCCGAAAGCGTCCCAGCCAAACAGCGCTGCCGGCAGCGTGCTGCACATCTGCAGCGCCCGCTCCGGCGAGAGCCCGGCATAACTGCGCAGGTTGCGGAAGGCCCCTTCCATGCTCAGCGCCGAGCCGCTCAGTGTGCCACCGCTTGTATAATAGCCTTCGGGGGTTCGCTGGTGCCGGTACGGACCGCAGTCGGTTTGCGTCACCGCATCGGTGATCGCAAAAAGGCGGCCGTCCATCAGCGTCGCGGCGATCCGGATCGCCGGCCAGTCTACGTGAATGCCATCGGGTATGATGGAGGCGCAAACGCTGCCGTGCTCGAAGCTGGCGCCGACAAGACCGGGCGCGCGGTGCTGCAGCGGGCTCATGGCGTTGTACAGGTGCGTAACGGCGCGGATGCCGCGGCCGAATGCCTCCATTGATTCGTTGTAGGTGGCATTGCTGTGACCCGCCGACAATACGATCCCCGCCGCCAGCAATTCATCCAGCACCGCGGGCGCGCATTGCTCCGGCGCCAGCGTGATGGTACGGATAACGCCGCGGCCATAGTCGAGCAGTGCACGCACTTCACCGACCGAAGGCTGGTGCACGTATTCGCGCAGGTGCGCCCCGAGCCGCTCGGGGCTGATCCAGGGCCCTTCGAGATGCAGCCCGCCGATTCCTTCGCCGCCAGCTTTCCAGTAGCCACGTACCGCATCGATGCAGGCGCGCATGATCTCCGGGCTGTTCGTCGCTACCGTCGGCTGGCAGAGCGCGGCGCCGCCGGCCCAGGCCTCGTTGGCAAGAAGCTGCAGCGAGCGTGGCTCGGGGTAGGCCGAAAACAAGCGGCCGGCGGCGCCGTATACCTGCGCATCCACAAACGCAGGCAGCAGCACACATCCCTCGAAAAAGGTTTCGCCTTCCCTCGCCGCTCCGGGATCATGCTTGTAAAAACCGGCAACCCTGCCGGCTTCCGTTTCAATACCCCCGCTGCGCCAGCTGGTCCCGTCGAATATCCGTTCGGCACGATAAAACATACGTTGCATTTACTCCCTCGCTTTTGTTTCTTACTCCGGCTCGCCGGTATTGGTCATGATCGTTTGAATACCGCTGAAGATGGTTTGCCATACAAGCCCGAAATAGGTTTGCGTCATCAGGCGGCTACGCTCCACGTTGCGCGCCACAATCGCCCGCCCGTCGGGTCCGGGATTGTCGTGCAGGATCGTGTATTTGTTCAGCAGCTTGGTCAGGAATTTTTTGGTTTGCAGGAGGCCGGTTTCGGGGTTCTCTTTCTGAAGCAGGAGCACGAGATTGTTGTAGCGCATCCGCACCGTGCCCCGCGCGGTGTATTCATCGCCCGAGAGGTTGTAGCGCAGCTCCTGCAGATCGAGCGATTGCAGGCGGATCCCGGCGAGTGGCTCTGCGAGGCCATTGAGCTGCGACGCGTGCACGTTGCGTATGCGGCCTTCGGCATCGAAGCGGCCCTCCGGAGCCCCGAGGTAAAACCGGAAGCTCGCATCGATCGGCGAGCCATGCAGGAGGCTGCCGCTGGCTACCAACCGGCAGGTGCTGTCGCGACGAATGGAATCGGGGATATTGGTTACGTTGCTTACGGAGATGTTGAGCCGCTCGAAACTCAGGGTACCTTCCTGCCCGCTCTTTTCGGAGCGCTCGGTATAGGTCAGCCCGGCGCCGCGAAGGGCAATACCGCGGATGCTGATGTCGGTGAGGGCGTTGAGCAGCAGCTGCTGCGGGTAGCGGCCCATTTTGCCCTCGAGCGAGGGCGGCAGCGTCTTGTCCGTATAAATACGGATCGACGGCGTATCGATCAGCAGGCTGTCGGCGATGATGGCATTGCTCCGCACAAACGATTCGAGGCGGAAGCGCTGCAGGTCGAGGCGCGCAAATTCGATCACGTTCATCTCGCGCTGCACGGAGGCGCCCTGGTAAAAGTCTTCCTTGTCTTTCAGTGTCGGCTGCATCTTGAAGTCGGAGATGCTGAGCAACTCCTCTTCCGAATTGTAATCGATGGTCTTTGCCTTCAGCTTATACGAAGAGTCGGGCGAGCGGTACTTGAGGTCGTAGAAATGCAGCTTCACGTAGCGGCAGAAACCGATTCGGTCGGGATCGGTGGCAGCGACGCTGTCGATGCGGATGTCGCGGATAAGCGCCGAGCAGGTGTCGAACTTCAGCTGCAGGTTGGCGCTGTCGCCCGACTGCCGGTAGGCGAAGCGGACGCCTTCAAGACGGAGCTCCCGCAGCACGATCTCGTTGAGACCCGGGCGGATCATCTTCCACAGCGGCTTCCGCTCCGAGTTGACGCGCGTCTCCTTGCCGTTGCGCTCCACATCGATCCGCGCGTCCTTGGTAAAAAGCTCGCTGATCTGCACGCTGCGGCCGAGGAGCAGCCGGAATACATCGAGGCCGCGGAGGTGACCGTGGGGCATATCGACCTGCCAGGTCAGCGGCGGCAACCGCCTTTCGTCGCGCAGGCGGCGGTAACGGTTGCTGTCGACGCCCACGTGGAGCCCGTCCATTTCGACGTGCCCGCCGAAGAGGCTGGCGCTGAGGCGGTCGAGATGCCAGGTGTATAAGCTGTCGGAGCCCTGCACGATGATGATACCGATTCGCTTGCGGAGCAGCGGCTCGACGTAGCGCTCCGCGGCCAGCGCAAAACCCAGCAGCAGGAGCACGAATACAGAGAAGCCGCCGAGAAACCAGCGTTGACGTTTGGACAAGCGCATAAAGCAGGGGCTAAAAACACGTGCCACGGAAACGGGAACCGCACAGTATGCGCCCGGTTATGCGTTTTATTGACGTCAGCCGAGCACAAACCGGTAACCGATGCCCTTGATCGTGATGATCTCGATGTTGGGGTCCAGCTTCAGGTAGTTGCGGAGCTTGGTGATGTACACGTCGAGGTTGCGGCTGTTGAAGAAGGAGTCGGAGCCCCAGAGCAGGTTGAGAATATCGCGGCGCTCCACCACGTCGTTGCGGTTCTGGTAAAGGAGGCGCAGCAGCTCGCTTTCGCGGTAGGAGAGCTTGCGCGTTTCCTGCGGGTGAACGAGCGTTTGCCGCTTTGAGTTGAAGACGTAGTTGCCGAGCCGCACATCATCCTGCTCGTTGGGATTGGCGGGCTGACGGAGCACGTTCTCGATACGCACGATTAGCTCTTCCATCGAGAAGGGCTTGCGTATATAATCGTTGCCACCCACCTTGAATCCGTTGACCACATCGGTGGCCTCGCCTTTGGCGCTCAGGAAGATGATCGGAACCTCGGTGTTGCGCTCGCGGATGTCGTCGGCAATCGAAAAGCCGTCCCGGTTGGGCAGCATGATATCGAGCAGGCAAACATCGGGACCGAATTCCTCGAAGCGCTGAAAGGCCCGGGCGCCGTCGCTTTCGAGCAGCACCTCGAAGCCGCGGCCCTGCAGCGACTCGCTGACGATCTTGGCCAGGAAAATCTCGTCTTCTACATAGAGGATCTTCGGTTGCTTCATGCTTCGTGTTTGGGAAGGGTGATGATAAAGCGGCTTCCGGCATCGCCGTTGGGCTCCATCCGGATAGTGCCGTGGTGGCGCTTCACCACGTGCGACACATAGCTCAGGCCAAGCCCGTAGCCTTTGGCGTTGTGCACATTGCCAGTGGGCACGCGGAAGAATTTTTCGAAGATGCGGCCGCGGTATTCCTCGGGCACGCCCACGCCTTCGTCGGCGACCACGAGCAGCACCTTGTTGCCGTTCCCGATCATGGATATGCGGATCTGCGGGTCATCGTTGCTGTACTTGAGGGCATTGTCCACGAGGTTGAAGATGACGCTCACGAGGTTGAGGCGGTCGCCCTGGAGCGTGGTGTCGCCGGAGGCTTCGATGGTTACGGTGGCATTGCGGCGCTCGAACTGCAGGCGCATCGAATCGGTCACTTCCTGCACGAGCTCCTGCATGTCGAGGTCTTCGTAGCGAAGCTCCATCTCGCGCTTTTCAAACATCGACAGCTTCAGCACTTTGTCAACCAGCAGCGAAAGCCGCTGCAGCTCGTTGGCCGAGATGTCGAGGTATTCTTTCGAGCGCGCCGGGTCCATCGTGGCGTTGAAGCTGCGCAGCGCCTCGATGGCAACGCTCACCGTGGCAATGGGTGTTTTGAGCTCGTGGGTGATGTTGGAGATGAATTCATTCTTGATCTCGCCGAGGCGGCGCTGGCGCACAACGTTGCGATAGAGCACCCAGAACGAAAGGGCGCAGAAGAGCACGAGAAACAACGACAGGATGATCGGGCCCGAGATCTTTTGCAGCAGGAAGGGCGTGCTGTTGCCCAGGTCGAGGCGGAAGGTAACGGGGCTGCGCAAGCCAACGGTAACGGTGTTGGGCAAGGTATCGCGCGCGCTTGCCGGGATGCGGCTCACCGTGAAGGGAACCATGAGGCTTTGCTGGCGCATGCGGCGGCTGAACAGGCTGTCGACCTCGCGGAGGCGCAGCGAGTCGCCGGGCGATTCGGTATCGAACATGAACTGGAAGAGGCGGTCGCGCTCCTTGTGACGGCGGCGGCGGTCCTGCTCCATGCTGTCGCTGCGCGGTCCCTGGTCTTCGGAAAGCACCAGCGCGCGGCCGATGCGGGTCGTGTCGTTGAGACGCTCGCGCACAAGGCGCTCGTTGAGCATCTGCACCACGCCTGCCATGTTGGAGTCGGGCTGCAGCGCTATGCGCGCCGTGCTGTTGGTGAAACTGCGCACGATGACCTTGCTGCCGGGTGTGTCGGGCACAAAGCGGTCGAGCCGGATCTTGGAGGCCTGCAGCTGGCGCACGCTCTCGCGGAAAATAAAATTGCTCCCGCGCGACAGCGAACGGGCTTCCCGCTGGAACGCTTCGCGAAGCCAATAGAACTGGAAAGCGGCAATACCGGCGATGGCCAGTAGCATGAGCATGGGCATCCACCGCTTTTGAAAGAGACGCTGCATCACAACAAATGTAGCTTCCATTATGAAGCCGCCCTTTGTTTACTTAACGATAATTAACGTAGTTCCAACGCTCCTTAACGGCGCCCGTAGCGGCGGCCGCTCTATATTTGACGAAAGTTTTCGTATTCAGGGCGGCCTTCCGCCTCCAACCAAAAACCAGACGTATGAAAAAACTGTTTCTCCCCCTCCTCCTGCTGGCCGGAGGAATTGCACAGGCGCAGCAGCAGGGTGCCGCCAGTGAAGCACCCGCCAGGCGCGAGGGCACGGTGACCTATGAGCGCGTGATGCAGCTACGCCGCCCCGCCAACCTCCCCGACGAAGTAGCGGCACGCATCCCCAAAGAACGCACCGATGTATTCGAGCTGCTGTTTGGCAACAACCTGTCGCTGTGGCGCGCGGTGCCGACGGCCGATGGCAACGGCGATATTGTAGCCGGTAACGGCAGCTTCGTGATGCGCACGCCGGGCGGCAACGACGAAAGCTTCTTCAACTTCGCCAGCGGCCAACGTATCGACCGACGCGAGCTGTTCGACAACGAGTTCATCGTAACCGATACCATCGCGCGTCTTCCCTGGAAGCTGTCGGAGGAAACCAGGACGATCCTGGGCCACGTGGCCCACAAGGCAGTGGCGCAACGCATCGGCACCCGGATGTCGGTGTCGTTCGAAAACGGCGAGATGAAGCGCACACCGGTGGCCGACACGGCTTCCATCGTAGCCTGGTATACGACCGACTTTCCCGTGAGCGTTGGTCCGCAGGATTTCCAGGGGCAGCTGCCTGGTCTTGTGCTCGAAGTAAATGTCAACAACGGGCGCCAGGTGTTCCGCGCCGTGGAGATCAAAAACAAGGTATCGCTGTCGGCCATCAGGGAGCCGAAGGGCGGCAAGCGCGTTACACCCTCCGAGTTCGAGAAGGAGCGCGACAAGCTGCTCGAGAACATGCGCGCCAATATGCCCGCCGGCGCAACGATCAAAATACAGCAGTAGAGTCTGCTAATGAAGTAGTCTGCCAGTCTGCTAATAATTAAGCAGCTAATAAAAGAGCCGCTCCCTGGGGAGCGGCTCTTTTACTTCAAACATCATACATCAGCGATCAGACATCCGAGATCCGACATTAATCAGCAGAGGCCATCTCGTTATCCTCGCGGTCTTTCTCAAACACGGAGAGGCTTACTTTCCATTCAAGGCCTTCGAGTTGGAGCTGCACGCGCACGCGCAGCTTGCGGAGGGTTTCGGGCGGGCGAGCGATGCTGAGGTCGCTCACGGCGAAGGCCTTTCCTTCATCAGGAATGCCGTAGCGTCCTTCGAGGGTGTATTGATCGACCACGTAGCGAACGTTCATGCCACTGAGCTGGCCGAAGGCCCACTTGTACTTCTTCACGGCCTCCTCGTAGCTCTCGCTGCGCAGCAGCACGGTTTGCCAGCTGTACACGGCCTTGCCGCCGCTGCTGTACTCGGTGATGCTGCTCTCGGTACTGCCCTCCGGCACTACCGTGGATGCATACTCCACCGACTGCGGGCTCTGGTCGATGGCGCGGCCGCGGAGGGCCGAAAACTCATGGGGAAAATCGGCCACCACCTTCTGGATGTCGGCACGAAAGACGGAGGTACCCGGCACTTTCAGCTGGGAATGGACGGACATGGTAAACAGGGTGACACCCAACAGGGTGCAGAGACGGTGGTACTTCATAAGCAGGGATATTTGGCTCAAAATACACAGGAAATGCACATTTTTTTGCATTTTATCCACAAACTTTCCTTATCTTCCGAATCCTATTGTTTTCACCTTAAATCGTCCTACATGAAAAACAAGCAGATTGCCGACGTGCGTACGGAGATCAAGGTTTACGAAGCTCATTATAAACCTTCCCTGAACGTATTCTATACGCTCCGCTCCATTATGGGCGTATTGCTTTTTGGCCAGACGACGGTAGCGCCTTCGCTCCGCCGCCGCAAGTAAGCCGCAGCGTTACGATTGCCACAAAAAATTAAAGGGCCGCTCTTCCGAGCGGCCCTTTTTTGTTACGTAGCGTATTACCGTCATTGCGAGTGAAACGAAGCAATCTGTTGCTACCCGAAGCCGGTTGCTTCGTCTGTCGGCGCGCTCCGCCTCCTTCCTCGCAATGACGCTTACAGAAGCATTACATCCCGATACGCATATTATTCATGCTCCGCTGCATCGGGCGAGGCACGCTGAACATGTTGCGCCCGGCCATCTTATTGAGGTTATAGGTAAGCGACAGCATGAAGAAGCGGCGCAGCACGTTGGTCTGCACATCTTCCACGTAGTTGGCGCCGGTGTTGCGGGTGATGCTCTGGTTCTGGTTGAGGATGTCGTTGACCGAGAAGCGGATCTCCGCCTGCTTTCCTTTGAGGAACTGCTTTGCCACCGACGCATTCCACATCGGGATGCTCTGGTTGTAGCCGGCCGAGCGGCCGCTGTTCACGTAATAATCGAAATCGGTAGCCACGATGAAGTTCTTCTTGAACGTGTAGCTAAAATCGAAAGAGTACGTCTGCGTGAAGTAATCGTTGTTGAGCGCCGGGTTGCTTTCATACTTCACCTTGTTGTAGGCGAGCGCGCCGGTGAGGCCGAGATCCAGCTTGTCCTTGTAGTTATAGTTGAAGCCGAGGCTCTGGTTGGCGAGATACGTATGGTTGAAGTTGCGCACCTTGTACAGGAGGCTTACGTCGCGGTTGTACATGCCCATGGTATTGAAGTTGAGGCTGAGGCCTTTGAGCTTGCGTACCGGTGCGCCGTACACGAAGAACAGCATGGCATTGTACGCGCCTTTCACATTCACGGGGCGAATCAGCTGGCGCGGCACAAGGTCGGCGGGGTTGAGCTTGAGGCTGTCGATGCTGTTGACGATCTTATTGCTCGTTTGCGTCACCGCGAGGTTCACCGAATAATACTTGAAGGAAGTGAACTGGAACATGTTGTAGTTCACATTGATCGTGTTCACGAATTCCTGGCCCAGCATGGGGTTGCCGGTGGTTACCTGCAGCGGGTTGCTGAAGTCGGGCGCGTCCTGCAGCTGCGAGATCGTGGGCTGGTTGGTGCGGCCGCGGTAGTTGAACCGCAGGTTCTTGTTGCGGGTGAAGTTGTACTGGAAATTGGCCGTCGGGAACAGGTTCGTGTACGACTGGCGGTAGGTGGTGTCTTTGTTGCCCTGCGCCTTGAAGCTGTGTGTCGACAGCTCGCCCAGCTGCACGCCCACGCCTACCTGGAAGTTGTACTTGCGTTGCTGGAGGCGGAAGTTGGCGCCGACACGGTTGGCGACATAGGTGTTGGAAAAAGAGTTCGTCTGGGGCGCGCTTACGATATCGTGCTTGCCGCTGCTCGGGTTGAACAGCCAGGTGCGGCGGTCCGATTCCGAGTAGTTGCGCGTGTAGGCGTAGTTCAGCTCCACAACCTTATTGCGGCCGATGGGCTCGGTGTAGGAGCCACTCACGGTGTTGTTGAAGGCGCGCGTTTTCTGCGCCGTTTCCTGGTCCTGCACGATGGCGAAGGGACTGCTGCCTTCGCGGTAGTAGGTGGTCGGGGCGAGGATGGAGCCGCTGCCATCGCTGTTGTTGATGGCGCTTGTCCAGCCCATCGTGAGGGTGCGTCCGGCGCGGCGCGTGCGGTGGCGCCACAGCAGGTTCTGGTTGATGCTTTGGCCGTCGCGGTCGCTGCTGCTGGTATTTTGCGAGGAGAGCGTCGGCTTGAGCGGCCCGCCATTGACGATGGCCTGCTGCATGGACGTATCGTAGGCATCGGTGGCCGAATGCTGGAGCGTCACGGCCGGTGTGTACAGGAGGCTGTTCATCGAATCGAGGCGCCACTCGAGGCGGAAGTTGAAGCGGATGTTGTTGTTCTGGCGCAGCGACTGCGAGCGCGTGTTGGTGAAGTTGGTCGAGTCGATACCGGCGAAAGGCTTGTCTTCGCGGTGGGTGAGGGTGTAGGCGTTGTTGCGCGAATTGCTCCAGAACAGCGAGCCGTTGGCATCCACACGCGGGCCCCAGGTGTCGCGGTAGTTGAGGCCGCCGGAGAGCGCGCGGGAGATCCCCGTGGCCGAAGTGCCGGCGCCCATGCCCGGGAGTCCGCGGCCACTGATGGTCATGCTGCCGGCACCGCCGCCAAGCATACCGCCCCCGTCGCCGCCGGCGCGGGCCATGCCGCCGAAGCCACCCATCATGCCGACCACGTCGGAGAAGGAGAAGCCTTGCTTGTTGACGTTGTTGGCTGCGCCGATGGCCGAGATCTGACGGTTGCCATTGAAGCGGTTGAGCGAGAAGGAAGCGTCGTAGCGGTCGTTGCTGCCATAGCCGGCGCTGGCCTTGCCGAAGAGGCCGTTTTTCTTGTCTTTCTTAAGCTTGATGTTGATGGCCTTGGCGCGGCTGCCGTCGTCGATCTTGTTGAACTTGGCCTGGTCGCTCATGTCGTCGTACACCTGCACGCTCTCCACCATATCGGCGGCGAGGTTCTTCGTGGCCAGCTTCGGGTCGGAGCCGAAAAACTCCTTGCCGTCGACGTACACCTTCTGCACCTGCTCGCCCTGGGCTTTCACGGTGCCGTCCTTATCGACCTGCACGCCGGGGAGCTTCTTGAGGAGGTCTTCAACGTTGGCGTTGGGTTTTGTCTTGAAGGCGCCGGCGTTGTATTCCACCGTATCCTGCTTGATGCGGATCGGGGCCACATCTTTCACCACTACCTCGTCGAGGGTCTTGTAGTTGGTGGCCATCTTTACGTCGCCGAGGTCAGCAACGGGCGCGGCGGCGCTGACGGTGAACGATTTTTTCAGGGTGGAGAAGCCCTGGTAGGAAACCAGCAGGTAGTAGCTGCCGAAGCCGATGCTTTTGATCTCGAAATAGCCGGTGCCCGAGGTCACGTTGAAGGCCACCAGGGTCGAATCGGAGGCCTGCATGACGGAGACCGTTGCCTCATCAAGCGGGAGGCGGGTCGTGGCGGTGCCATCGAGGAGAAATCCTTTCACGGAGCCGCTCTTTTGGGCGGAGGCGGCAACAGAGATCAGGAGCAGCAGGAACAGGGTAAACTTCTTCATGCGTCAGTCCGGTTTTTGGTTCTACGAAGTTATTCGCACTGTCGATCGGCACTTGTTAAATAAGGTTAAGGCGGGGATGAATGGTACCAGCCGCCCCATTCGCGCGACAAAAGCAATTCCGGGTGCAGGGAAAACGGCAACCGGGAGCCGCGAATCCGGAGTGCCGAAGACAAACGATGGAGCAACAGGCTTCGAACTCCGCTTCCCTTGGGGAAGGGGCCAGGGATGGGTGTTGCGACTGCGGATTCCCACGTCCCGTGCCGCTTCCCGTTTTTTTGTAACTTGCTGCAAAGCCCTTTCCCATGCCTTCTCCTTTCCAGGCGGCCTTTTTCGATGCCTGCCGCCGCAACGACCGGACCTCGGCCGAGCAGTTGCTTCAGGAAGATCCCCTGCTGCTCGACGGGCCCGATGCCCGTGGCTTCACCCCGCTGATCATAGCCGTTTACAACGACGCACCCGACGTTACCGACCTGCTGCTGCAGCGGGGCGCCGACCTCGATGCGGCCGACGCCGCGGGCAATACGGCGCTGATGGGCGTTTGCTTCAAGGGATATCCCGGCCTTTTTCATCGCCTCCTCGAGTCGGGCGCGAACGTGCACCTCCGGAACAGCAACGGGGCCACGGCCCTCACCTTCGCCGCCACCTTTGGTCATATCGGCTTTGCCGAAGCCCTGCTCCAGCGCGGCGCTTCGGTACTCGTAGCCGACGCCCGCGGCAAAAATCCCATCGACCACGCCCTGATCCAGGAAAACGAGCCGATGGTGCAGCTGCTGCTGCGCTACCTGCCGCAGGAAGAGGAGCCGGCCTGAGGGCAAACAGGTCTCCCCCATGCCTGCCGAATTAACCTTATTTAACGGGACGAAACGCCCTTTGGGCCGGCTTTTTCGGGCCAGTTGCCGGCTATTCATTAATTTTAGTCCCTATATTTTTCTTAACGCCAAACTTCCCTGCTTTGAAAAAGTTTACACGCTACTTCCTGGGTTTATGCGTACTGGTCGCATCTACGGCTGCGGCGCAAACCTCCCGCACCGATTTCCCCAAGAGCCCCCAGACACGCTCCTGCGGTACCGAAGTGGTACTTCAGCGCCAGCTCCAGGATCCTGCCTACCGTGCCGCCTATGAAGCGCACCAGCGCGAGGCCGCCCCGGCCCGCACCTCCACGCTCACCGCACCGGTGACGATCCCGGTAGTGGTGCACGTAGTACTTCCCAACCCCTTCATCATCACGGAAGCGCAGGTCGATGCCCTGATCGCCCAGCTGAACCTGGACTTCGGCGGTACCAACGCCGACAGCACCAACGGTGTGAATTTTTACGCGAAGCGCGGTCACTCGAAGATCCGCTTTACCCGCGCCCGCCGCACCCCCACCGGTGGCTTCACTACCGGCCTGGAGCGCCGCGCCGGCGAACTTGAAATCCTCACCCAGACCTTCCAGCCGATCAAGCACGCCAACTACGGCGGCCTCGACCCCTGGGATGTTACCAAGTACTACAACATCTGGGTAGGCAGCTCCGCCACCCTGCTGGGTATCTCTCCGGCGATCGGACCTGGCAACGCCACGGAAACGACGGCAAGCCAGGTAGGTATTGACGGCGTATGCATCGAATACTCGGTATTCTCGACCGGCTGCTTCTCCAATAGCAGTTTCAACAAGGGCCGCACCGCCGTTCACGAGATCGGCCACAACTTCGGCCTTTACCACATCTTCCAGGGTTGTGCCGCCGGTAATGACTTCGCCCAGCTGAGCCTCGGTACCGGAACCCTTCCCTCCAACCTGTACGGTTCTGCTGCCGATGACACGCCCGGCCAGACCAACGAGACTTCGGGCTGCCCCACAGGCGCTCAATCGTCGACCGGCTGCACGCTTGCGCAGGCACCGAACCCCCCGGGAAAGATGTACCAGAACTTCATGGACTACACCAATGACGCCTGCTACTCGATGTTCACCACGAACCAGGTAGCGCGTATGGAATATGTACTCGAGAACCTGCGTCCCGGCTACCTCACTACCGATGGCGCCACGGCTCCCGTAGGTACTCCGAACCTCGACGTTGCCCCGGCCCGCCTTATCAACCCCGGTGGCATCCTGTTCGACAACACGGCCTGCAGCGCTTCGGGCTTCTCGATCCCCGTGTGCCCCGGCGCCATGACGCCCCGCGTTGAGATCGTTAACCGCGGCAACAGCACCATCACCTCGCTTACGGTTTCGGTTCAGCTGAACAGCAACACACCGGTATCGACCACCTTCAACGGCCTCAACATCGCGTACGGCAACACGGCCACGCTGACCCTCCCGTCCATCACTACAGTAGCTGGTACCAACGTGATCAAGGTGACCACGTCGAGCCCCAATGGCGGCGTTGACGGCGCGGCAGCCAACGACGTCATCTCCACGACGATCAACCTCGGCACCGTTACCGCTCCGCTCACCGAGAACTTCGAAGGCGCTTCCTTCCCCTCGGCCAACTTCAACATCAACAACCTGCACGGCGACACCACCTGGCGCAAGGTGAACGTTGGTGCCGGCGGCAGCGGCAGCTCGGCCTTCATCGACAACTACGACAACGCCAACACCGGCAGCACCGACGATATCCGCCTCGTGCCCACGGCACTGACAGCGGGCGCCGACTCGCTCGTTGTGTCCTTCGACGTGGCCCACCAGAACTACGTTGATGCCACGACCGGCGACGAGTATTCCGATACGCTCAACGTACTCGTGAGCAACAACTGCGGAACCTCGTATACGAACATTTACCAGAACGCCGGCGCCAACCTGGCAACTGCCGGACCGTCGACTACCGCCTTCACGAACCCTACGGCCGCCCAGTGGCGCCGCGAGCGCGTCGCCGTTGCCGGCGCCCTGGCCAGCGGCACGGTGGAAGTTATCCTGCAGAACAAAACCAGCTACGGCAACAACATCTTCGTTGACAACATCAACGTAAGCAGCACCTGCCGCACAACGACTATCACCACGCAGCCCGCTGCCACGCAGGCCGTTTGCGCCGGCTCGCCCGTCACCTTCTCGGTGGCCGCTACCGGCAACGCCAGCCTCAGCTACCAGTGGTACAAAGGCAGCAGCCCCATCGCCTCGGCCACGGGCGCTACCTACACGATCGCCTCGGCCAGCGCTACCGACGCCGCCACCTACTACGTAGTGGTCAAGAACGCCTGTAACGTAACGACACAGTCGGGCAACTCGGTACTCACCGTAAATACCGGCGGCGCCTGCGGTGGTACTGCCGTCAGCAACATCAACACCGACGTGCAGAGCATCGTGCTGATGCCGAACGCCATTCGCAACACATCGACCCTCCGCGTGTACGTGGCCCGCGCCATGAAGATCGAGTGGAAGGTGATCGATGCCAACGGCCGCATTGTGAAGCGCTTCACCCAGCAAGCGGTTGCCGGCCAGAACACGCTTGGCTTCGACGCCAACGCCCTCGCCACCGGCGCCTACCAGCTCGTGGGCGACACCAACAAGGGCAAGACGACGACGCTGAAGTTCGTTCGCCTCTGATCTTTCTTACCGTAGAAATACGAAAGCCCCCGCCGCCCGGCGGGGGCTTTTTCGTTTATATCATCCCGCCGCGCAATTCACGCCGCGCTTTTGGCAACTCATGATACCTGCAGGATGCGCGACACTCCGCGACGAACATCTTTGCGTCACAAACCAGGAATAACCATGAAACGCACCTCACTCTCCATCGCCGCCATTGCGGCGCTCAGCCTCACGGCCTGTAAGAAAAAAGACAGCAACAGCAATCCCGGCACGGGCGGCAGCACGACCATGTACCTGAAGAAGCTTACCGAAACCGAAAACGGGGTCAGCAAGGTTTACAACTTCACCTACGACAGCCAGCACCGCCTCCTGCAGTTCAAGACAACCGACAACAGCGAGACCACCGTGTTCTCGTATGATGCCGCAGGAAACCTCGTAACCGTTGATGAATCGGAGACCGAATTTCACAACATCTACAGCTACACCTACAGCAACGGCAAGCCGGTGAGCGGCACGTTCAAAAGCTGGAAGCACATTCCCGGCCAGCCCGACGAGCTGTACGAAGACGACCAGCTTACCTACACGGTGACGGCTAACCGCGTAACGGGCATGCACCTCGAAATGCTCCTCGATGCCGACTCGGACGATTTCACATTCAGCTACGACGCCAACGGGGAAGTAACGCAGGTGTCCGATAATGCCGGCATGTACAAGGCCAGCTTCACCTACGGCAATCACAAAACGGCGTTCCCGTCGATCTCGGCGTGGGTGCTCGACCAGGCCGGCTTCTCGCTCCACTTTTATGCGCGCCATGAGCTCACTTCGGTAGCCTACGATTTCCCGGGCACAGTACTCGATCAAACGGAGTCTACCAGCTACACGTTCAACGCCGCCGGATACCCCGCTACGGCAACAAAGGGTACGCAGGTCAGCACTTTTGAATACGAATAAGCAGTTAACTTTTCTCATAGGACAGAAGGTCGGCTCCCTCTTTTGCGGGGGCCTTTTTTTGTCCATCACCTACCTTTAAACGACATGAACCGCGCCGCCCAGTTTCTTTTTGCAGTGCTGCTGGCCAGCACGGCCCGCGCACAGCAACAGTTGACGCCTGCCGATCTCCGCGAGGATTTCGACGCGCTGTGGACCACCGTGCGCGAGCAATACGCCTACTGGCCCGGGAAGAAAACCGATTGGAATTGCGTGCGGGAAACCTACCGGCCCCAGCTCGACACGATCCGCACACGGGCGCAGTTTACCGGCTTCCTCGAGCGCGTGCTCCGCGAGCTTTACGACCAGCACGTTGGTCTCAATTCCAACACGGCGGCTTCCTACCGACTGGTGCCCACCGGCGCCGACCTGGCCTTGCGGCTCGCCGGCCCAAGGGCGTTTATCACCGAAGTACGTCCACGCAGCGGCGCCGAACGCGCGGGTATCCGGGCGGGCATGGAAGTGCTGGCGATCGATGGCCTTCCCATCGAAGAAGCCCTGCGCCCCCTGCTGCCACGCTGCCTCAGCACGCCCGACCCGGCCGCCCGCCTTTTTGCGTTGCAGCTCCTCCTCGCCGGCACCCACAACCGGCCGCGACGCCTCCGCCTCGGCGGCAGCAACGGCAGCGCCGAATACGCTCCGGATGCCGCCTTCAACATCGACAGCTTTTCCTACAACGGCCTTCTCGAAGCGCGCGTGCTCGAAGGAGGCATCGGTTACATCGCCATCAACAACAGCCTCGGCGACGAGGACCTTGTGCCCGCGTTCGATTCGGTGATCGACCGGATGGCCGGCAGCACGCGTGCCCTCATCCTGGACCTCCGCGAAACGCCCAGCGGCGGCAACACCGCCGTTGCCCGTGCGCTTATGGGTCGCCTGATCACCCGCGAAGGCTACTACCAGCGCCACGAGCTGCCTTCCGACAGTGGCCGCTTCGGCGCGCGGCGAAGCTGGGTGGAGATCGTCTCGCCACGGGGCAAGGCCTATACAAAACCGGTGGCCCTACTGGCGGGTGCCTGGACGGGCAGCATGGGCGAAGGCATCGTCATCGGGCTCCATGCACTGGGGCGGGCCGAGTTGTTCGGCCACCCGATGGCCGGTCTCAACGGGGCCATTTATTCTTTCCGCCTGCCGCACAGCGGCATCGGCTACAACCTCAGCGCCGAGCGGCTCTACCACGTTGATGGGACGGCCCGCGAGCGCTTTCGGCGCATCCACGAAACGCCGCCCGCCCCCGCCGGCACCGACGCGACCCTGCAGGCCGCGCGTGCCTGGCTCGCCGCGCACGCGCGCTGACCCGGCCCCTTCTGGCACAGATTTTATACCGGGTTAAGGGTAAAAACTATTTGTTATGGCAGAACTATTGGTACAACGGCGGAAGCGCTCCGTATTGCCCTGGGTGCTTGTGGCGATCCTTGTCTTGGCCCTTATCGGTTACCTCGTATGGCGCAACCAGCATGTGTCGAACGATACGACGCCCGCGCCGGCCAGCAACACAACCACGCAGCAGGCGCCCGACAATGGCGCGAACCGTAATCCTTAACGCGGGGGCCCGTGTACGTGAGCGGACAGCCTTTGCTGGCTGAGGCCTTATGGCACACGAAACCCAATCAATAAAACAAAACAATTATGGCAACAGATAAAAAGCGCCTGCAGGAATTCCGCGGCTCCGGGTTTGAGATGGTGAAAGGCCAGCCCGATATTCACAACTGGCAGGTGATCAGCAGCGATGGCCACCGCCTCGGCAAGGTGAGCGAGCTCATCATCGATACCGTGGCGCAACGCGTGCGCTACCTCGTGGTAGCCCTGACCGATAACAAGGAGCTGCAGCTGGAAAAGCGGAATGTGCTCGTGCCGATCGGCTTTGCGCAGCTGCACCCCGCCGATGACAGCGTGATCCTCGCCAGCGTCACCCCGTACCAGCTCCGCGCCCTGCCGCGCTACGACCGCAGCCACCTTGGCCCGAAGTCGGAGATCGACATCAGCCAGGTCTTCGGCCGCGAGCACACGGCCCTTGGCAGCAACATCGCCGGCGAAGACCTCGACCAGAATTTTTATAACCACGAGCATTTCGACGACCGTCGCCTCAACCGGCCCACGGCAAGCCGCGACACAGCACCGCTGCGCCGCGAGGCCGAAGAGCTGCCGGCCAGTCACCTCACGGGCGACGACCCCGAAGCGATCCGTCGGCGCCACGAGCAAAATCTGCGCGACGAGGAAGAGGCGCGGCGCAAAGGCCTGCTCTGATAGTATTTGACCAGCAAAAACAGGAAGCCTGCGCAGCGATGTGCGGGCTTTTCTTATGCGGGAGCAACGCCTGTCGTATCTTTCTTGTCCATAAACCAAAATCTATGCGTGCTCCGCTGTTTGCTTTCGCGCTCCTCGCCCTGGCCGCTTCCTGTAAGAAAAAAGATGATACTACGCCTGCACGAAGTGGCCCCAACGTAAGCGCATCTGCGTTGTCGCAGCAATTTGTGCCCGGCAGCTACCTGCTGTTCAATTATTATACGGCCACCTCAGGCTCGCTGCAGCCTGCAACCGGCACTGGCCAGACCTGGAACTACAGCAGCCTCAGCGGCGGCACCGCCGACACGATGCGCCTGGTTGCAGCATCCAACAGCAGCTTTCCCAGCGCCACCTATGCCCGCACGCAGCAAATAGATTTCGGTGTCGGCGGCAATACACAGCCGATCAACATCAGCACGTATTATGAAGTGTCGAACAACGGCTGGTTCGAGCTCGGGCGCTCGCTGCCTGCGGTCAATTTCGTGGTGCCCGGTACGGCTACAATCAACTTCAGCGCGCAAAGCAACGCGTATACGCCCAACAAGATGCCCTGGACGCCGCCACTGCCGGCCTACGAAGGCGACACCGTTTCGTTCACATCTGTCATCCAGGAAAACGGCACGGTTACAGCGCCCAACTTCTTTCTTAACAACGCACCCATTGCACAAAAAACAACCTACAGCGGCGGCCTCAGCGTCGTTGGCTCGGGCAGCCTGCAGCGTCCCGGCGCCGCGGCCCCGGTCAACGCGCTGCTGATCCGCCGCAGGTACACCCGCACCGACAACTTCCTGCTCAATGGGACGACGCCGCCGGTGCAGATGCTGGCCCTGCTGGGCATCGTCGACGGGCAAACGACAGCTGTTGTTTCGTACGACTTTTACGGACAGGGCTCAGAGGGCTACCTTGGCTCCATCTACCAGGAAGACGGCAGCACGCTCTACGCCTACTTCCGCAAATAAAGAATCTGAGACCACAGAAGCCCCTTCGTCACCGGAGGGGCTTTTTGTTGCGCGCGCTCCTGCTGAAGCTGCGGCGATTAGCTGTATCTTTTCCAAACTCAAATCATCGTGCATGAATATCCGCTTCCTCATACCCGTATTTATACTGGGCCTGTCGCTGCCGGGCGCCGCCCAGGAACTGCCGGCTAACAATCCTTTTGCCGAGCCAAGCACGTTGCCCTACGGGGTACCGCCCTTCGACCGAATCCGCAGCAGCGACTATGGCCCCGCCCTCGAAGCGGGCCTGCGCGCGCGGCTTTCCGATGTGGAACGCATCGCCAACGACAAGCGACCGCCTACGTTTGACAATACCATCGTGGCGCTCGACAAGGCCGGGCAATTGCTGATGCGCGTATCCTACCCGTTCTCGGCGGTATCGTCGGCCAACACCAACGACACGCTGCAGCGCCTGCAGGAGGAGTTTGCACCGAAGATGGCCGCCAGCCGAAATGCCACCTATCTCAATGGAAAGCTCTTTGCGCGCGTGAAGGCCGTGTATGCCCAACGGCAAAAGCTGAAACTCGATCCTGAGTCGCGGCGCCTGCTGGAGCTCACCTACCAGCGCTTCGTGCTGTCGGGCGCGAACCTGTCGGAAGCCGACAAGACGCAGTTTGCCCGCCTCAACGAAGAGGAGGCCGCACTGACCGCGCGGTTTTCGAACCTGCTGATAAACGGCAGTAAAGCCGGCGCGCTAGTGGTTTCCCGCGAAGCCGACCTCGAAGGCCTCAGCGAATCCGAAAAAGCGGCGTATGCGTCCGGTGCCAAAGCACGTGGCCTTACCGGCAAGTGGCTCATTCCGCTCCGCAACACAACGCAGCAGCCGGCGCTTGCCAGCCTTCGCCAGCGCGACGTGCGCGCCGGCCTCTTCGAAGCATCGTGGAATCGCGGCGAGCGTGGCGACTCGAACGACACGCGTCCGCTGATCCTGCGTCTTGCTGCCCTGCGCGCGGAGAAAGCCAGGATGCTGGGCTTCGCGAGCTATGCCGACTGGAAGCTGCAGGACCAGATGGCCCGCAACCCGGCGACCGTTGATGCTTTTTTTGCCAGGCTGACGCCGTTGCTCCGCGCGAAGGTGCAACAGGAGAGCGCCGACATCCAGCAACAGATCGACAAGAGTGCTGCCGGGTTTACGCTCGCTCCTTATGACTGGGACCTGTATTCCGAGCAGGTGCGCAAGGCCAGATACGACCTCGACGAAGCGCAGGTAAAACCCTACTTCGAGTTGAATACCGTGATCGAGAAGGGTGTGTTTTATGCCGCCGAAATGCTGTACGGAATAACCTTCCGCGAGCGGCACGACCTGCCGACGTGGCAGCCCGATATGCGGGTGTGGGAAGTGTTCGATAAAGACGGCAAGCCGCTGGCGCTTTTCTACGGCGATTATTTCAAGCGCGACAACAAAAACGGCGGCGCCTGGATGAACAACCTCGTACCGCAAAGCCGCCTCTTCGGCACGCGTCCCGTGGTGACCAACAACTGCAACTTCACGAAGCCCGCCCCGGGCCAGCCGGCGCTTCTCAGCTTCGATGATGTACGCACGCTCTTTCATGAGTTCGGCCACGCGCTCCACGGCATGTTCTCCGACCAGAAGTACCTGATGCTCTCGGGTACCAGCAATGCGCGCGACTTCGTCGAGTTTCCCTCGCAGTTCAACGAGCACTGGGCGCTTGACCCGGCAGTGCTGCGCAACTACGCGGTACACTACCAGACGAAGCAGCCGATACCGCAGGAGCTGGTGGCGAAGATCCGCCGCGGCGGCACCTTCAACCAGGGCTACGCGCTCACCGAGGCCGTGAAGGCTGCGCTCCTCGACATGAGCTGGCACAAGCTGCCGCCAACTGCTAAACCGGCGGATGTCGACAGCTTCGAAGCGCAGGCGCTGCGCAGCACCGGCCTCGACCTGCCGCAGGTGCCCCCGCGGTATCGCTCGAGCTACTTCCTGCACATCTTCAGTAACGGCTATGCCGCGGGCTACTATGCGTACCAATGGACCAAGATGCTGTCGGAAGATGCCTTTGCCTGGTTCCAGGAGCATGGCGGGCTGACAAGGGCCAACGGCGAACGATTCCGCCGTATGGTGCTTTCGCGCGGCAGCAGCATCGACTACGGCACGATGTACCGCAGCTTCCGCGGCAAGGACCCGGATATCCGCCCGATGCAGGCCCTGCTCGATACCAATGCGCATTAACGAATGAAAGCCACCACTGCGGTGGCTTTTTTCGCGGCGTTCCTAATAGTCATGCGCGGTTTCGTCCCGACAATCCGATGCCACGAATAACAACCGCTTTGCCGCAAACGCGTCGTTGCTACCTTTATTTCGCCTTAGCACACAGTGCCGCCCGGCACTAAAAAGAAGCTACCGCAGTCTTCATGACCAACTGGTCGCACTAACAACACTGCTTTTTTACCACTTTAAATTTTACAGCCATGCCTATCCAGATCATTTTGCTGATCCTTTTCGTGCTTGCCCTATCCGGCTTTCGTATCGCCCAGGAATACCAGCGCGCTATCGTGTTTCGCCTTGGTCGCTTCCAGGCTACCAAGGGCCCGGGACTTTACTGGATCATTCCGTTTATCGAGCGGCAGCAAACCATCGACATCCGCACCCGCACCGTAGACCTCGAGCAGCAGGAAACCATCACCAAGGACTCCGTCACCATCAAGGTGAACGCGGTGCTCTGGTTCCGCGTCAACGACCCGCAGAAGGCCGTCATCAACGTCGCCAACTACACGCAGGCTGTATACCAGTTTGCTGTAACGGCGCTCCGCAACATCATCGGCCAGCACCTGCTCGACGACGTGCTGAAAGACCGCGAGGGCATCAACAACACGCTGCAGCGAATGGTCGACGCCGCCACGGAGCCCTGGGGCATCCAGATCGTGATGGTGGAAATGAAAGACGTGGAGATCCCGCAGTCGATGCAACGCGCGATGGCGCGCGAGGCCGAAGCGATCCGCGAAAAGCGCGCCCGTCTCATCAAGGCCGAAGCCGAGCTCGAAGCCTCTATCAAGCTCACGCAGGGTGCCAAGCAGATGGAAGACTCGCCGTTTTCGCTGGAGCTGCGGCGCATGCAGATGCTGAGCGAGATCGGTATCGACAACAACACCACCACCGTTGTACTGATGCCGGCAGAATTTGCGCAGGCGGCGAAGGCCATTGGCCAGAGTGCCAGGCAAAACACCTGAAGACCGGGCGCGTAGCGCCCTTTTTTTATCGAATCGGGCTTCAGCCCGATGGGTGCCCGGCGCTGAAGTATCGCGTAGCGCCTCTTTCACCTGAGGCTTCAACTGCCCGGCAACGAGCACCGAAGCGTGGCGCGTAGTGCCAATACTTTTTCGCCGGGCTTCAGCCCGAGGACAGCGGGCAGTTACACAGGAATGCGGCGCGTAGCGCCGCCACTTTATCAATGGGGCTTCAGCCCCATTGCCTATTCGGGATCGTGAAATCCATACTGCGGATCGAATGGCACGCCCGCTTCCTGAAGCAGTCGCCGTTCCTCATCGAGAAAGCGCTCCCGGCCGTGATGCTCGGGCTGGCTACGGATGTACTGGGCCACCGTTGAAATGCGGTCGGCCGACACATGAAACCAGCGATAGCCACGCTGCCATTCGAAATGTGCGGGCAAAAGCTGCTGCTCATTCATCCAATGAGACGTTTCACCCTTTACGACCTGCATGATCATGGCCGGCGCCATATTCATGGAAATCGCCATCAGGATATGCACGTGATCTGGCATTGCATACATAGCCATCAGCTGATGACCCATCCCGTCGATCTTCCCCGCCATATGTCTTTCCACGCGCTCGCGGATAGAAGGCAGGAGCAGCGCTTTTCGATACTTGGGTGCAAACACAACATGCACGGCCGATTGCTTCCAGGTGTTGGACATAGGACCAATTTGCCCGAAAGCTAGCGGTATCTGGGGCGCATTTCCATGGGGAAAACAACAGGATTTCCTGCTTTTTTTCTCTTGCAGGGCGTGGTGTATCGGGCTAAAGCCCGAGGCGATAAAATGCCGGCGCTACGCGCCGGTTGACACACTACATGAGCGATATCCTAGTTTGGTTGGGCGCGAGACAAGAGGTTGAGATGTGTAAAAAGTGAACGTTGACTATCAATTTGAGAAACAGACAGGCTTATTTCGTAACGCACTCACTCCGAAACGACAGCGCCCCTCGCAATGCGAGGGGCGCTTTATTTTTTTTCGTGATTTGCTTTCGGAAGCTTCGGGTTCCGTGAACCTAGATTTTAGCTGAACAGGTACTCCACATCCTCGCGGCTCAGGCTCTTCACGAAGCTGGCATCGTCGGCGATGAGCTCCTTGGCCAGCACCCGCTTGCGCTCCTGCAGCTCCATAATCTTGTCTTCGATCGTGTCTTTACAGATCATGCGGTACGCGAAGATATTTTTCGTCTGCCCGATGCGGTGCGTACGGTCGATGGCCTGCTGCTCCACGGCGGGATTCCACCAGGGATCGACGATGTAGACGTAGTCGGCGGCGGTGAGGTTGAGACCCACGCCACCGGCTTTGAGCGAGATAAGGAACACGCGCACCTCGTCGTCTTTCTGGAAGCTTTGGATCGCCTTCTCGCGGTCGGTGGCCGAAGTGCTGCCGTCGAAGTACTCGTAGCGGATGCCGAGGCTCTCGAGCTTCTCTCTGATCAGCGCCAGCATGCCGAGAAACTGTGAGAACACAAGCGCCTTGTGGTGACCAATATTCTCCGTGATCTCGCGGGCGAGCTCGTCGAGCTTGATGGAGTGGTTCTCGAATTTCTCTTCTTCGTTGAGGATCGCCGGCGAGTCGCAGATCTGGCGCAGCTTCATGAGGCCCTGCAGGATCGTGAACTGCGACTTCTGGATGCCCTGCTCCTCGATGGTGCCGAGAATGCGTGCGCGGAAATCGTTGCGGTACGCATCGTAGATCTTGCGCTGCTCGTCTTCCATTTCGCAGAAGAGCACCTGCTCGGTTTTTTCGGGAAGGTCTTTTGCTACCTGTTCTTTCGTGCGGCGGAGGATGAAGGGATAGAGCAGTTTCTTGAGGTGCTCCTTCTGCTCGGCCTCGCCGAACTTGTCGATCGGTATGGCAAACTCCTGGCGGAAGAATTCCATCGTGCCCAGCATGCCGGGGTTGAGGAAGTTCATCTGCGCGTAGATGTCAAAGGTGTTGTTCTGAAGCGGGGTACCGCTCATGCAAAGACGGTTCTTCGCGGGCAGTAGTGCCGCCGCTTTCGCCACCTTGCTTTGCGGGTTTTTGATGGCCTGCGATTCGTCGAGCACGGCGTAGTCGATACCGAGCGAAGTGAAGGTCTTGATGTCGCTGCGCAGCGTGCCGTAGGTGGTGATCACGACGTTGAACTGCTTCAGCACCTCGGGGTCGCGGTGACGTTGCGGGCCGTGGTGAATATGATAGGTAAGTGAGGGCGTGAACTTCTTGATCTCGTTCTCCCAGTTATAGATCAGCGTGGTCGGGCAAACCACCAGCGCGTGCATATCGGGATTCTCGTCGTGGTAATGCTGCAGGTACGAAAGCGCCTGCACGGTCTTACCCAGACCCATGTCATCAGCGAGGATACCGCCCCAGCCAACTTCCTGCAGGTAGTTGAGCCACTGGAAGCCCGCGGCCTGGTACGGACGCAGGATCGGCTTCAGGTGCGCCGGCGGCTCTATCTCGCGGATCTGGTGGTTCTCGCGGATGCGCTCGTACTTCTCTTCGAGCTGGATCTCGAGCTCCTCTTCGTCGCGGTTCTCATAGAGCTCGTCGATGACGCTCAGGTGGTAGCGCGACAGCTTCAGGCTGTTGGTCTTGCCTTCGCCTACGCGAAACAGCAGCGCGTACTTCTTGAGCCACTCTTCGGGGAGGATGCCGAGTGTGCCGTCGTTAAGCTGTACGAATTGCTGCTTGTTGGCGAGCGCGCGTTTCACCTCGGCTACCGACACACGCTGGTCGCCGAAGAGAATGTCCACCTTGGCATCAAACCAATCGGTGTTGGACGAGATATAGATATGCGTTGTGGGCTTGGCCGTGTTGAAGCGGAAGTTCTTCAGCTGCTCGAAGCCGAACACCTGCACTTTCGCTTCCTGCATCGCATCCACAAAAAGGAAGAACCAGTTGTTCTTGAGCACCTCGGTGCCACGGAGCGCTAGGGCCGCGCCGTCGTCGTAGTCGATAAAGTTGGAATGCAGCGCGCGCACCTTTTCCACGAAGCGGCTTTCGGCCGGGCGGTTGCGGTGCACCACGACTACCTTGTCGCCAAAGGGCAGCACGAGCTCGTCGCGGTCGTTGCCACGCGTATCGAAGCCTTTGTAATTAAAGACGGGCGTGAACACGAGGTAGTCGCCTTTTTCCTGGAGATACAGCTTCACATCGGGCTCCCCGTCTTTCACCTGGTCGATGAGGCGGCTGTCGAAGTCGACCTTGTATTCGCGTGCCAGCGGCAGCACGATCTTCTCGAGCGTTACGGGCCAGGCCTCGTTGTCGACGGTCATGGTGCCGGTCGGAAGAAACTGCATGGCCACCGAGGCAGCCTCGTTGTTCTGCCAGAAAAAGAGCTCGCCGTTGTACAGGAAGAAGAGCGGCGTCGGCGCTTCGTTGTCGGAAAGACCAAAGGCCACCGACTCGGGCTTTACGAAGCAGTCAATCTCGTAGCCTTTGGCTACGGGCGCTACGGCAAACTGCGGCACGAGCGGCTTGTCGTTGAAGGCCACGGGGTCGAGGTTCGCCGTTTTGAAGCTCTTGCCCTTGGGCAGTAGAAATACGGGCGAGCTGCTGAAGTCCTGCGCCAGCTTGCGGAGACGCGGCAGCAGGTATTCATCCATCAGCGCCTTGGTTTCGGCGGGTAGCTCCTCGCCTTCCTGCTGCACGATGTTTTCCCAGAAGCCGGAGAAGGGCGAGTTGCGGTTGAGGTATTTATTGAGCTCGCCTTCCTGGAGCTTGCGCGCTACGGTGATGAGGCTGCGGTCGGTTTCGCTGTACGACTCCAGGTCGATATACCGGCCCAGGTCAAGCTTTTCAACGCGGCCCGTGAGCGTGCCGTCGGCCAGTTCGCCTTCCACGACGTCGATGCTGAACCAGGGGTAGGAGGTCTTGTTGCAATTGAACACAACAGCAACGCCGCGCTCGGGCGCGCCCTTTTCGGGCAGCTTTTCTTCGGGCTCGGCAACGGGCACCGGCTCGGGTCGTCGCGGCGCGCTGAGCACCGGCGGCGCCACGCGCTTGATGCTCGGGTCGAGCACACGCAGGTAGGGCTTGCCTTCCTTATAGGTGAATTCGAATTTGCCCTTCAGGTCATCGCTCAGCGAATAGCCATAGAGCTCGAGGAGCTTGTTCTTTTCTTTATCCCAGTTGCGGATCGTGTCGAAGTAGTTGGCGCCATAGGTGGCGTGCAGGTAAAGAAACACGATCACTTTGGGCAGGCAAAGGGGATGGTCGGGGTCGACGTAGTCGGAGCTTGTGTCGAAGGTGCGCTCTTCGTTGCGGCGGATACCAACGCGCCAGGTTTCGCCCTCGATGGTCACCGAAGCCTTCACCACTTCGTCGATGGCGCTCTCGATAACGGGCTTGCGCGTTTTGAGGTATTCCTCGGCTTCCACGAAGATCTCCGGCGACGAGAGAAGACGCAGGGTCTTCATCTCGATCGACTTCATCTTGGCCACCGTATGCCCCTGGTCGTAGGCACGCTCGCCGTTGAGGAGGAGGCCCTTGTCGAGCATCTCCTGCAGGCGCAGCAGCGCAGCGACCTCGTGGCGGCAGATGTCGCCGAGGTTGTAGGGGCAGCTGCAGCGTACCGAAAGGCCCTTGGGGTCCTTGTACTGCTGCACGAACACCTTGTAATAGGTGGAGTAGTTGTCGTCCTTTACGCGGAACGTTGCCGATCCGAAAAGTTCGTCGTGTTCTGCCAGGTCTACCAGGCCCAGCGCATGGATCTTCTTCCCACGACGGATCACTTCCTCACTGCCCTGTGTATAGATGTATTTCAGTAGATGGGGTAATGCCAAACAATATGTGATTTAGGGTTCTCGCGCACTGCCTCTTCACCTGCGCCGGCTCCAGGTTTCGGAAAGCGTTTCGGCTTTCGCCAAAGCTTCGGCGTTCGGGAAAGGGCAATTGGCAAAAGTAAAGGAAAAAGACCCGGATTACCTGAGCTTCAAGGATATTTTACCGTTAATTCGGTAGGCGACGAAGCGCTCCGCTCACAGCTGCAGCCCGATGCTTCGCACCACACCTATCTCCTGCAGGAACTGCGGATCGTGCGACACAACCAGCAGCGTTCCCGTATAAGCGCGCACCGCATCGGTGAGGATGCCGATGTTGGCCAGGTCGAGGTTGTTGGTCGGCTCATCGAGTACCAGCAGGTCGGGTGCCTCGTCGGCAATGCGCACGCAGGCCAGCGACAGACGCATCCGCTCACCACCGCTCAGGTCGCCGCAACGCTTGTCCATCGCCGCGGCGCCGAACAGGAACCAGTCGAGGCAGATCCGCAGCTCGTGCTCCGGCAGCGCGCGGCGGTTGAAGCGCTGCGCCTGCTCCAGCACCGTCAGACTGTCATCGAGGAGGGAATACTGCTGGTCGATGTACAGGGCGCGCTCCGCGAAGCGCTGTAGCGTGCCGCCCGAAGGCTCGAGGCTCCCCAGGAGCAGGCGCAGCAGGCTTGTCTTGCCGGCGCCGTTAGCGCCTTCGATGGCGATCCGCTCGCCGCTGGCAATGTGCAGGTCGAGGGGCGCCCACAGCGACCGCCCGCCGGCGCTGTATTGGAGCCCTGTGGCCGCGAAAAGTGTCTTGCCCGGGTGCTGGGCCGGCGCGCCGAATGCGAGCTTCATCTTGTCGCGCTGCGGTTGGGCGGCGCGCAGCTCCTCCACGCCGAGGCGTAGTTCTTCCACCTTCTCCTCGTGCACGCCCTTGGCGCGGGCGGTGCTGTTCTGGGCGTTGTTGCGGAGTGTGTTGATCACGATCGCCGGCAGGCCGGCCTTGTGGCTGCCTTTTTCGGCGCGGCTCTCGAGGCGCTGCCGGCGTTCTGCATTCTCGCGGGCCGCCTGGCGGGCCTTTCGGAGCTCTTTTTCCTGCTGCTGGAGGCTCCCGGAAAGCGCCTCGAGCTCCTGCGCCTTGCGCGTGGCGTAGAAGTCGTAGTTGCCGCCGTAGGCGTCAAGCCCGCCGGGACCGAGCTCAAATGTGTGCGGCAGCAGGCGCAGCAGCGCGCGGTCGTGGCTCACCACGAGGAGCAGCGCGTTCACCTGTTGCACGAAGTCGTAAAGCAGGGCGCGGCCCGCGGCATCGAGGTGGTTGCTCGGCTCGTCGAGCAGCAGGATGCGCGGCTGGCGCACTGTGGCCGCCGCCAGGAACGTGCGTGTTGCCTGCCCGCCGCTGAGCGTCGGCATCGGCCGGGTGAGGTCAATGTCGGCGAGGCCCCAGTGGGCGAGGGCCGCGCGGCAGCGCTCCTCCACGGTCCAGTCGTCGTCGAGGCGAAGCAGGGCGTCCTCCACGTTGTTGCCGGCAAGCACCTGCGCCAGCGCGTCGAGCTTGTCGCGCGCGCCGAGCACGTCGGCCACGGTTTTGCCATACGAATCGTCTGCGTGCTGGGGCATATAGAAGGGCGCCGGCTGGGCGCGCACCGTACCCTCCGAAGGGCTGAGCCGTCCGGCCAGCAGGCGCAGCAGCGTGGATTTGCCGGCGCCATTGGGGCCGACGAGGGCGGCTTTCGCAGGCGCGGCCAGGGATAGATCGAGATTGCGGAAAAGGACGCTGCCGTCGGCATGACGGTAGGTCACGTTCTGTAGAAATAGCATCGGGGCTTTCTTTGGGAGTGAAGAATCGGGCCGCCGTGGCGGCTTATCGTATGTCCGGGAAAGAAAGCGGGTATTACATCGACGCGTATTGAGTGGGGAAGGACACAAAGATAAGAATTGATCCGGCAACCGTTGAATGTTAACAGCAGTAGCCGGAGCGCGGTTCGAGGGTTGGATCGCGCGGGCTGGCAACGCTAGCGGCTCCGGAAACCGGCCTGGTCGTGCTGGAGGCGGTCGCGCATGCCCCCGCGGTGCAGCCGGCCCTGTAAATCATCCTGCTCCCCGGGGACCCCGAATCCCCGCGTGCCGCGGGGCCGACGCCCATCCCCTGCCAGAACCATCCCCCAACCCCTTCCCCGAACGGAAGGGGAGTAAGACCCATCCCCCCGGCCCCCTTCCCTAAGGGAAGGGGGAGATCGATCATTCCCCTCCTTTTCCCAGGGCGTACCGCCCGGGGCCACAGACATGGCGCCCCGCCGGGGCGCTGTTCGCTCCTGGCGGCCATTCCCTACCCCCAAAAGTGGCCTCCCCGCGGGATGCTTGCGAATGATTTGAACCCCTGCGGGCCACTAAGCGTGCATCCTTGCGGGATGCCATCCGATCGATCTGTTTCGTATTCACCCCCTCAATGACGCCCACCAATAATCCATTTTTGAACCCCTATGCATCCCGCAGGGATGCCCGCTCGGTTATTCCCTTTCCCTGTCAATCATTAAGCACCGGCCCACCCGGCTTCCACCGTCAATCCCTCCGCATCCCGCAGGGATGCCCGTTTGGTAAAACGTCAATGTGAAAACAAAAGCCCACACTCCCCTCTCCTTAGGAGAGGGGCCGGGGGTGAGGTCATCTCCCCCTTCCCTCAGGGAAGGGGTCGGGGGGTGGGTCACCGCGATGCCCGGGTGCGCAACCGCATCCCGCAGGAATTCCGTTCCTTCGTCGTCTAACTTCTAAACGAGCCCATTTTTGACCGAAACTGACCTGATCGAGGGCCTGCAACGGCGGGAGGAGCGCGCATTCCGCGTGCTGGTGGAGCAGTACCAGGACCGCATCTACAATACGGTGCTGGGCCTTGTGCAGCGCGCCGAAGATGCCGAGGACCTCGCCCAGGAAGTGTTCATCAAGGTGTGGCAGGGTATCGGCGCGTTCAAGCGCGAGGCGCAGCTGGGCACCTGGATCTACCGCATCGCGGTGTCGGGGGCGCTCGACTTCAACAAGAAGCAGCAGCGCCAGAAGCGCGGGGGATTGCTGGTATCGCTCTTCAGCCGCCACGAAACGGCGCCGGAAGCGCCCGACTTCCAGCACCCCGGTGTAGCGACCGAGCAGCGGGAAGACAGCGCACTCCTGTTCCGCGCCATCCGCGCGCTGCCGGAAAACCAGCAGGCCGCCTTCGTGCTGCAAAAGCTGGAAGGACTCGGGCAACAGGAGATCGCCGACGTGCTGGGCACAACCGTTTCGTCGGTGGAGTCACTGCTGCAGCGCGCGAAGCAGAACCTGAGGAAAACGCTGAAAGGAATGGGGTGATAAAGGGAATTGAACTCTGTCATCCTGAGCCTGTCGAAGGATGCTGGCGAATAAGTGCCGGTAACCTGACAGATAAAATAACGTCTTTATGAACGACAAACGCATCGACGACATACTGGCTTCTCTCGACGGCGCGGCGCGTGCCGAAGCGGGTCCGTATTTCTACAGTAAGCTGCGCACACGGATGGATGGCGAGCTGCTTCCGCGAAGGATGGCCTGGCGCCTCGCGCTGGCGCTGCTGCTGGTAGCGGTGCTCAACGTATTCACGCTGCGCGCCGTTCGCCAGGAGCCCGCGGTCAGCGACGCCAGCGCCCGCACGATCGCCTCCGACTATTCACTCAGCCTGCCGGAAACCTATCAATAACACGTATGAACCGCAAACCGAACTGGGTCGCCATTGCTATAACCGTACTGCTGTTGCTCAACATCGGCCTCATGGCTACCATCTGGCTGCAGAAGGAAAAGAGCCGCGACGCCGACACTACCGAAGGCCCGCAGCGCGGCGGCCCCGGCGCTTTGCTCGTTCGCGAGCTCGGCTTCGACAGCCTCCAGCGCCTCCGATTCGACTCGCTCCGCAACGACCACCACAGCCGCGTGGAAGGCTATCGCAACCAGATGCGCGACCTCAAGGAACGCTTCTTCGCCGGCATCCGCCGCAACGAGCCCGCCTCCGACTCCATCGCCGCCGCCATCGGCAGCCTGCAGGGGCAGATCGACCGCAGCACCTACGACCACTTCCGCCTTGTGCGCGCCCTCTGCAACGATTCGCAAAAAGAAAAATTCGACCGCATCATCAACCGCGTGCTCGGGCAGATGGGAGCCCCTCCCCGGCAGCATCGTCCCGGACCGCCCGGCGACGACCGGCCCGATGGCCCGCCCCATGACGGTCCGCCGGAAGGACGCCCCGACGGCCCACCACCCGGCGACAACTAGTACGGATACACGTTACGATCATCTTTTAAAACCTCCATCATGAAAAAGATCCTGATGGGCAGCACCCTCCTGCTGCTCACCTGCTACCTCCATGCCCAGCCTCCGCAACCACCGACGCACGAAATGCGCTGGCGGCACGACAGCAGCTGCATCCTGCACAGCCTCCCGCTCACGCCGCAAAAGCTGCAGCGCCTGCATCCCGCGTTCGAAGATTTCTATAGCGCCATGGATCGCCTCCACGATCAGGATCGGGCGCAGCCTCCGGCCCGCGGCGCCGTGGAGCAATTGGTGAAGCAACGCGACGCCCGCATCCTCCCCGAGCTCACACGCGAAGAGGCCGACGACTTCCTGCGGATGGAGCACCGCCTTCTGCCGCCACCGCCGCCCGGCGACGTGCCTCCGCCGCCCGCAAGCCGCTGACCGCAGGAATTTTTTTCGTTCATCGTCTAACTAAAAAACAAAGCCATGCTCAAAGCCCCGCTCCTTGCCACCGGTAGCCTGGTGCTCCTTTTTTCGTTCGCGTGCAAAAAGAACAACGACACGACAAATAATACGACAGGCGCGACAACCGGCGGCACAACGATCGACGCCAACGTACCCGCAGTCTATACCAGGATCTATGGCGCAACCAGTATAACTACGGATGGCTCCTGGGTTTACATCAAGACAACCGGCACGCCCGATCACAAGAGCGCCTATTATCCTACGAGCAACGCGCTCTATGAAAACTACAGCGGCAGCACCTTTGGCGGCAACCAGTTCCACCGCAATCCCAACAGCATCGCTACGCAGAACTATACCTTCAAGCTGCCGCTCAACCCGCAGGCAGCAACGGCACATGCGGCCACACCCCTCGGTCCCATCGGCATATCGCTCAACGGCGTTCCCTTCTTCAACCAGTATGCCGGTCCCAACCAGCCACTTACCAACGAGGTTGTCTCCTTCGACCAGTGGTGGGGACACCCGGCACAAGGCGGCGATTACCACTACCACGTAGAGCCGAAATACCTCACTACCGTGAAGGCCACGAAGTCGGCGCTGCTTGGCTTCCTCCTCGACGGCTTCCCGGTGTATGGCCCCGAGGAGAACGGCGCCACGGTTACCAACAGCCAGCTCGATGCCTTTCACGGCCACACGTCGGTCACGGCCGATTACCCGGCGGGCATTTACCACTACCACATTACGTCCACCGATCCTTACATCAACGGCAGCGGCTTCTATGGCACGGCAGGTACGATTACACGCTAGCCTGGCGCTGCTGCTCGCGGGATGCGCATCGGCACCGCAGGACGCCGGCTCCTACAATGCAGCGACACTGTCGCTCGAAAACCGCGCGGGTATTTACTACAGCGACGGACGGCCCTTCAGCGGGCGCGTGTTCGAGCTCGCGCCCAATGGCCGCGACAGCGTATCCAGCATCGCCTACTGCAATGGGCTCGAGGAGGGCGAGTGGCGCCGCTACTATCCCGGCAACCGCCTCGCCGAAAGCCGCTTCTTCGACAAGGGCCGGAAAACCGGCACGATGCGCAGCTTTTGGGACAACGGCCGGCCGAAGCTCGAATACCATTTCAAAGAGGGTGAGTACGAAGGCACTGCGCGCGAATGGAACCGCGCCGGCGCGCTCATTGCCGAACATACCTACCGCGCCGGCTACGAGGAAGGACCGCAGCGCCTCTGGTACGACAACGGGAAAACGCGCGCCAATTACGTGATCCGCAACGGGCGCCGCTATGGGCTGCTCGGAACCAAAAACTGTGTCAATGTTTCGGATTCTGTTTTTCGCTTTTAGTATTGGCCTCGTGGCGTGCCACGGTGCACGGAACCCGCCTCCGGAGTCTTTTCCTCTTCCCCTCGGGAAGGGGTCAGGGGATGGGCTTACCGCCCTCCCCTATTACAACAGCCCCGACTTCAGCCCGCAGTTCCTCGCCAACGCCGACTCGGCGCAGAAGGTCATCGACCACCGCATCGGCACCTTTTCCTTTGCGGACCAGGATGGCCGCATCATCAGCAACCGCAGCATCGCCGGCCGCATCCATGTAGCCAATTTCATGTTCACCTCCTGCGGCTCCATCTGCCCCATCATGACGGGCGAGCTGCACAAGGTGGCCCGTGCCTTCCGCGGCGACAGCAGCGTGCTGCTCCTCTCCTACAGCGTCACGCCCTGGATCGATTCGAGACCGAGGCTGCAGCAATACCGCCGGCGCAACGGCATCGACAGCTTTCCGCAGTGGCATTTTCTTACCGGGGATAAGGGCCGTATCTACTCGCTTGCACGGCAGTCGTACTTCGCCGAAGAGGCAATCGGCTACAGCCGCGACAGCAGCGAGTTTCTCCACACCGAGCACCTGCTGCTCGTTGATGGCAGCGGCCGCCTCCGCGGCATCTACAACGGAACGCTCGCACTGGAAACAGAGCAGCTCATTGCCGACATCCGCGCCCTTCAGGCAGAAATCAAAGCGCCAGTCTACAAGGCCCGCACGCTATAACTCTACTCGTTTTTACAGGTTGAACCGGCCGCGCCATTCCTGGCAGCGGCCTCTTTTTGCCCTGTCGCAGCCAGCTGGCCGAGGACAATGAGATGGGCTGTACTGTTTGTCCTGGTCCGTCCGCACGTCTATAATATTCAATTCTCAACACTCAATAGTCAATAGTCAAGTGCAACGGTGTACCGCTTCACGCACTCCCTCTTTGAGCATTGAAAATTGAACATTGAAAATTTTTAAGTAGAAAGCCCCGCTGGTAGCGGGG
This sequence comes from Flaviaestuariibacter terrae, assembly GCF_054777635.1. Taxonomy (NCBI): domain Bacteria; kingdom Pseudomonadati; phylum Bacteroidota; class Chitinophagia; order Chitinophagales; family Chitinophagaceae; genus Flaviaestuariibacter; species Flaviaestuariibacter terrae. The sequence continues at coordinate 907,837 of NZ_BAAHAL010000008.1, read as the reverse complement.
CTTTTGTATCAAACAACTTTCGGAGTATTTAAAAAAATATGCACCGTTCAACCTACGTGCCCCCTTTGGGGGACAGGGGGCCGGCCAGCAGCTTGCCATCCTTGTATTCCGGCAGCACGTTGGCGAGGTCTTCGGTGAGGCAATGGCGGATGTCTTTCTCCAGCCCGAAGTTGGTCAGGCGGTGGTAGTGCGACGCGTCGTTGCGCTTCATGAACTCGTACATATCGTCCTTCGCGAGGCCATAGAGGCATTCGGCCATATGCGATGCGTCGCAGTTGACGGTGAAATGCTCCTTGATGCGGCTAACGACAGCGCCGGCAAAGAGGGTGTCTTCGATATTGGGCTTGTCTTTCCACGCGGCGCATCCAAGAATCACATTGCGCTTCAGCGATACGAGGTGATCGCACACCGCGCTCAGGTTGAGAAAGGATCCGGTGATGATCTCGGTAGCGCCTTTGGCCAGGGCCATGTGCAGCAACTTGGTGCCGTTGGTGGTGGTGAGCACGAGCGTTTTGCCGCCGATGAACTCGCGGGGATACTCAAACGAGGAGTTGCCGTATTGGAGCCCGGGCGCCACCTGTCCGTCGCGCTCGCCGGCGGTGATGCAGGCAAGCTCGCGACCCAGCTGGATGCAGCGCTCCACGCTGTCGACGGGGATGATTTCCTTGGCGCCATTGTACAGCGCGGTGGCCATCGTGCTCGTCGCGCGCAAAACGTCGATCACCACCACTACGCAATCGCGTACATCATACAGATGTAATAAGGCGGGAGAAAGACATGTATAAAGAGTCGGTTTATTATTCGTCATTTCTTATAGGTTGGAGCTGCGTAAAGAGAAAGAACGCAGATTTATTATGATTATTAAGATTAGCGCAGATCTCCTTATTAAAAAATCATAACCAATCTTAATAATCTGCGTATCCCGCCCTGCGGGATCTGCGTTCTTTCTCTCCTATTCAAACGGGATCTTCACCACTTTCGCCTGCAGCTGCTTATCCCGCACTTTGATATAGATCGTGCTGTCGATATCGGAAAGGTCTTTGCGCACGTAGCCCATGCCGATGGCCTTGCCGAGGCTCGGGCTTTGCGTGCCGGAGGTTACGTAGCCGATGGCTTCGCCGCCTTCGTTCACGATCTCGTAGCCGTGGCGCGGAATGCCTTTGTCGATCATCTCGAAGCCAACGAGCTTGCGCGTAATGCCGGCTTCTTTCTGCTTTTGCAGGATCTCCCTGGCGGTGAAGTCTTTGCTGAATTTCGTGATCCAGCCCAGGCCCGCTTCAAGCGGCGACGTGGTATCGTCGATGTCGTTGCCGTACAGCGCAAAGCCCATTTCGAGGCGAAGCGTATCGCGGGCGCCGAGGCCGATCGGCTTCAGGCCCTGCGGCTCGCCGGCTTCGAAGATGGCATTCCAGATCTTTTCACCGGCGCCATCCTTGTCTTCGAAATAGATCTCCACACCACCGGCACCGGTGTAGCCCGTAGCGCTTACCAGTACGTTGTCGACACCGGCGAAGCGGCCCTTTACGAAGGTGTAATATTTCAGGTTGAGAATGTCCATGTCGGTCAGCGGCTGCAGGATCTTCGTGGCATTGGGCCCCTGCACGGCCAGCAGCCCGGTCTCTTCGGAAATGTTGTGCATCTCGACGGCCTGCCCTGAGCCTGCCGAAGCGGTATTGTGCTTCTGGATCCAGTTCCAATCCTTTTCGATGTTGGATGCGTTCACCACCAGCATGTACACTTTGTTCTCTTCGATGCAGTACACCAGCAGGTCGTCCACGATGCCGCCGACGTCGTTGGGCAGGCAGCTGTACTGCGCCTTCCCGGCCGTCAGCTTGGAAGCGTCATTGCTGGTGACGCGCTGGATCAGGTCGAGGGCGCCTTCACCCTTGAGGATGAACTCACCCATATGGCTCACGTCGAACACACCGGCGTTGCGGCGCACGGTTGCGTGCTCATCGTTGATGCCGGTATAGGAGATCGGCATATTATACCCGGCAAACTCGGCCATCTTGGCGCCACGTTCAAGGTGCTTCGCGGTAAAAGGCGTATTCTTCATGCAAGCGTTTTAAGGGAGCAAAGATAGGCGGCCGTATCCTTGAAACGTCATTGCGGGGAGGCGCAGCCGACGAAGCAATCTCCCGAGGCGTTGGCTGCGGCGGGATGATTGCGCGGCCTTATCTCCGCCGGATTGCTTCGCAGGCCATCGTCTTCAGGGCCGCGCTCCTCGCAATGGCTAATCTTTTGCCTTCCACAGGATTACTTTCTTATCCGCGCCGGCGCTCACGAACCACTTTCCGTCGGAGCTGAAATCGACATCGTTCGCATCGTTGGCATGCGCGCTGAACGTTTGGAGGATCTGGCCGCTTTCGATGTCCCAGAGCCGGGCCGACACACCTTTATTACTGGTCTCGTCGCCGAAGAAATTCTGGACCAGCTCGCCCATCATATTCTTATCGCGTCCGCAGGTGAGCAGGCGCCTTCCGTCGGGACTGAAGGACAGCCCCTGCTGGTGCTCGGGTGTGCGCAGCGTTTGCAGCACGCGCCCGCTGCCCGTTTCCTGCACCTGCACCGTCTTGTCGTCGCTGCAGGTGGCGAGCAGCCGTCCGTTGGGGCTGAAGGCCAGCGCAACGACAGCCTCGGAATGCCCGCTGAAGGTGCGCAGCAGCCTGCCGTCGGCTACATTCCAGAGGCACATATGGCTATCGAAAGAGCCGGAAGCAAGGGTGCGGCCATCGGGGCTGAAGGCGATATCCCATACGTTGAGGCGATGCCCGCGGAGGCTTCGTTGCACCGTACCGCTTTGCACCGAGCGAAGGACGATCGTCGCATCCTCGCCGGCCGACGCCACCAGCATGCCGTCGGGACTGAAGCGCAGCGTCCAGGCCGTGCCCGTATGGGTGGGAAAGCGCTGCAGCAGGCGAGCTTCGGGCCAGGACCAGAGGTACACGGCGCCGTCATAAGCCGTCGCTGCGAGCCGCGTGCCGTCGGGGCTCCAGGCAGCGCAGGTAAGACCCGCGAGTGTACGAAGCGTGCCGAGCAAACGACCATCGCGGTGCCACACGCGGAGGCTGCTGTCCACACAGGCGGCGGCGATCAGCGTATCGCCCGGCCCGAAGCGGGCTGTCCATATCTCCGCCCGAGAACCCGTATATATACGGTTGATGTTGTAAAGTCCGGACTCGATCTTTTTCGGTGCGCTGCATCCGTATCGGGCGCCTGCTACAAGGGCAATGAGCGCTGCCAGGAGGCCCAGCAGGCCCCAACGCTTTCTGTTCATAAGGAAGTTTTAGTGTGTTTGAATCCGCCCGCAGGGCAGAAGAATTTGAATATCGGATCGGGGCTGGCTGATTTGAGCATTGCGAAACGCCAACGAAACCTTCCCCCAACATCCGACATCCGACATCAGACATCAGACATCATAAAAAAAGGGCCCGCAAAGAATTGAAGGCCCTGGAGGTATCCTGTGTTGCAGGACAACTTCAACCGAGGTATAGGCGTGCGCGGTGAGCAGGTGAGCGGTGAGTTTTTCCTAATGTTGCTCACCCTTCACCCGCTCACTGCCTCACGTCAGGATGCTACGAGCGATAAGGTTGCCAGCATGGGCGTAGGCGTATAGTTAACACGCGCTTCGGGCTCCGGCTCTGTTCCGGGTGCTGCGGGCGCATTGTTGGCGGGGCTTTGCGGGGCAGCGGGCGTCGTTGAGCGCGGCTGCACGCTGTCGCCGCTGCGGCGGTGGTATTCATAGATGCCCGGCTTGCTGTTTTCAGGCGCTTCGGGCGTGCCCGTGGCATCTGTGTCTTTCGGAGCATTCGGGTCTACCAGCTCACCATCGGGGCTCATAACGTAGTCGATGTTTGACTTCCAGGAGTCTGTGTTGTTGCCGTAGTCATCATCCCAGTCGCTCTCCCAGTTGCGGCGCCAGCGGCGGTCGCCGTGTACATCGATGTGCACCTGGCGGCCATTGAGTCGCTCGCTCACACTTTCCTCGAAGCGGAGCTTCCTGCCCACCGGCACCTGGATGCGTACCACGATGTGCTGGTTGCGCCATTTCTGGGCGCGGCCGATGGCGTAGCCGTTGCCGAGGTTGAGGAAGGAATCCTGTACCTGCGTGAGGTACTCGAGGCGCTGGGCGCGCAGTTGTGCGATGCTGCGGCTGCCGCCGAGGCTGCGCTTCTCCACAACCACATGGTATTGCGAGTCGAGGCTTTTTTCCACCTGGATGCGCACGTTCGAAAGCTTCATGCTGTCGTTGTTGATGTCGAAGCCGTCGCCGTTATCGGGGTTGAGGAAGCTGTAATAGCCACTGTATTCGATCATCGGCTGCGTTACCCGAACGATCATGCGGTTGCGTACGGTTGCCGCTTCAACGTTCTCGGTCACCCGGCCGGCATACTGGAAGCTGCGGGCCATGGAGGCTGCGAAGGCTACCGACATCAGTATGCCGATGAGCCACAGGCCGCCAAACACCCAGCCGAGGTAGCGGTTGCTGCTGCGCACTTTCATCACGCGGCGGATCAGCCAGGTAACGAGTGCTACAAAGGGCACACCGAAGAGGAGAAGCAGTCCGCCCCAGCCAAGTACTTTCTGGGCGCGTCCTTCGAGGATGAAGTTGTTGAGGATATCACCAACGCCGGTGAAGATGAGCGCGGTAAGCGCTACAAAGAACATCAGCGCGAGGAAGCCGGCGAAGAGGAGAACGATCACCTTGAGGATGGTAACCAGCACATTGCCGGCGTGCGAGGCCACGGGCTGCGCATATTCGGAAGCGCGTGCCGCGAAGGCCTTGGTGGAAGCTTTCACTTCTTCGGCCAGCGTATCGGTCTCGGCGCGGAAGTTTTCCATTTCAGTTTTGACGTTCTCGCGGATGCGCTTTACGTCTACGTTCTCACCGCGCATCTCCATCTTTTCAAAAGGAGAGATGGCGAGGGGCAGGATGATCCAGAGCACCACGTAGGTGAGGAAGAAGGTGAAGGTGAAGGAGCCGAACAGGAATTCGGGGATGGTGCGGCCGCTGTGGAACGAGAAGATCGCGTTCAGGATACCCAGCAGCAGGTTGAGGAGGAAGGGCGCGAGGAACACGAGGCGCACGGTCCATACATCCCACTTGAAGTAGGCGGCGATGCCACCGGCTACACCACCGAGGATGCGCTCGTCGGGGTTGCGGAAGAAGCGCTTCGCCGGCGAGGGCATCAGCAGCTTCTTCGGAACGAAGATCCACAGCAGGATGTAGACGAATATGCTGGCGCCGCCGCCAAAGGCGAGTACCAGGAAGATGATGCGAACAATGGTGGGGTCGATGTCGAAATAATTAGCGAGGCCCGAGCAGACACCCGCCAGGAAGCGGTCGCTCGTATTGCGGTAAAGTCGGCCGCGGGGGCGGCGGCCCGTGATCCGGGTAAAGGCGCTTTCGTCGGGGGCGGCGGCAGAAGCACCGGCGCCGGCGTTGGCGGTATCGGCGGCAGCTTCCACTTCCTCGAAGTCCTCGACACGGCCCATCGTGTTGATGATGGTCTCCATGTCTTCTTCGGTAACGGCGGCAGCGCCTTTTTTCACCTTATCGCTCATCAGCTCGGCAATCCGGCTTTCGATGTCGTTGATGATCTCATCACGCCCCTCTTCGGCTGCGAAATAGCGGCGCAGGCTCTCGATGTAACGCTGCAGGCTTTCGTAGGCGGCGTCCTCGATGGGGATCACCCGGCCCGACAGGTTTATGTTGATAATCTTTTTCATGATGATGCGTGGTTGAAGTTTAGAGATTTTTTTGAGCAGCTGTCAGTGTGTTGACGGCGTTGGAGAGTTCCTGCCAGGTTTGCTCGAGCTCCTGGTAAAAGGTTTCCCCTTTGGCAGTGAGCGAGAAATACTTCCGCGGCGGACCGGAGGAGGATTCCACCCAGCGGTAGGTGAGCATTTCGGCGTTTTTGAGGCGGGTCAGTAGCGGGTAGAGCGTGCCTTCCAGGATGTGCAGCTGGGCTGCTTTCATCTCTTCCACAATGTCGCTTGGGTAGGCCTCCCCGCGGCGGATGATGGAAAGAATGCAAAACTCCAGGATCCCCTTGCGCATCTGGCTCTGCGTATTTTCTATGTTCATGGGGCTCTTTTTGAGTCCTCCGTGTTTCGGAGAACGGTGATTCAATTTCGTTGACACTACAAAGCTAAGAGATTATTTGGTACTATGTAACACATACTACTAGTTTTTTTAAGGTAATTGCTGGTGCCGGATAGTGTCACAATGTAAAACGCTGATTATCAGTGTGTGTTTGAAAGAGAGCCTTTTCAGGAGTTGGATGAATGCGCAAAAAGGCCGAATGAGCGGTAAGCATTGGCTGGCTCTTACCGCCTCGGAAAAGCACAAATGGCTTGCGGCGCTCAACAGAAGAGATAACTTGTGGCATGGCCAGCCGTTACCTTCTACCCCTACTTATTATGGTGCTTTTCAGCGCCTGCTCCTCCAGCGAGCGCCGGGTTCATATCATCAGCAACTATACGAAGCTGCAGGTGCAGCCCTCCGACTCGGGCACCCGGGTACTGCTTTCCGACCCGGGTCTGTACGAGGTATCCAAGGAAGTAACGGTGCCTGGCGGGTCCCTGCACCTATCCGAAGGCGGGCAAACCTGGAACTACGAGCTCCCCGAAGCGGGCCAATACGTGATCAATCTCCTCGACGACACCCTGATGAGCGTGCCCGCAACCTACCGCCGCGCCGGTTCCATCAGTGCTGTCGGCATGCGGCCCACGCATACGGGCAACCCCACGATCGACTCCATGACGGCGCGCAGTGCCCGCGCGCAGGAACGGCAGGACCAACGGAAATCGACCGAGCGATTGCAGAATGGCCGCAGCAACGCCCTGCCCTTAATGCCGGGCAAGCTCGCCTATATCAGCGCGCACAGCGACGCGCGTCTCTTTATCCTGTCCACCCCGCCTGCGCAGGTGAAGGGAGAAAGCCCGGAAGATTTTGAATACTACGAGATCAACCGATACCAGTTCTTCCTGGATCGGGCGATGCAGCAGCTCGAAGAGGAGAGCGACCCGGTACGGCGGTCCGAAAAAATGCGCCGTGAGTTCTACCAGCAAATGCACGAGGAATAACCGATAAACAAAAGACCCCGCGATCGCGGGGTCTTTCTTTATAAAGTACAAAGGTTGCGGAAGGTTAATCCCGCCCCCGCGTTGAGCGGGAGCTCGTACACTTTTTCGCCGCCGCTGCCTTTCACGGATACTTTGACCGTTTGTGCGCCCGGCTTGAGCGGAATGCGGGTGTAATAGATGTTACCGGGAAGGCTTTGCCAGTTGCGCGTGTCGGCTTTTTCCCTCGCGAAGTTGAAGATCTTGATACCGGCGGCAAGAAGCTCCTGGTTGCGGCGCTTCTTTTTTTCCTCTTCCGTTTCCTCTTTATCCTTCGGCTTGTCCTTCGGCGTAGCGGCCAGCTCGGCGAGCTTGCCAAGGGCGATGCGTGTAAGGGTCTTCGACAGGTCGCGGAGGCGGCGCTCGCGAAGGGTCAGCTGGGCCAGGTCGTTGATGTTCTGGGCGGGCTCGAAAGCGGCGCGGGTGCTGCTGTCGGTCTGCACTTCGGCCGAGCGCCAGGCACAGGCCTGCAGCTCGTAGCGCGGGAGCGCTGCACGGATCGCCGTCAGGTTGGCCAGGCGGTCTTCATCCACCGAACCCATCGAGCGATCGAAGGGCACGCGGAGGTTGCCGTTGCTGCTGGTGAAGAAGAAGTTGCCGCCATCCTTGCTCAGGAAGAACATGATGTCCTCTTCCTCTTTCACCGGTGCGCTCCCGGTTTCCCAGAAAAGAACGAGCTCGGGACCTTCCGCACGGTCTTCGGGCTGCAGGGTATAGCCCAGCTCGCGCTGGTAATAAAGGAGCTGGTCTTCGAAGCCCATGGCATCGGCGGTACGCAGCAGGTCTTTCTTCAACTGCAGCGGCATCGACACACCGTAGTAGGAGCCGCCGTTTTTCAGGTAGAGGTCAACGGCATTGCGGTAGGCAATAAAGGCGTTGTTGAGGTCCTTGTTCTTTTCGTAGATAAGCCCTTGCAGCATAAACGAAAAGGCATCCTGCGCATACTTGCCCTCCGCGCGCACGTCTTCCTGCGCGTAGGTGCGGAGGCTGATGCGGCGGGCTTCCACGAGCGCCTCGCCGGGCTGGTCGAGGAGGAGGTAGTTGAGCGCCTTATAATAGTGCACCATGTATTTCTCGAAGTCCTCGCCGCGATAGGTCTCCATCATGGGGTTGAGGAGCGTGGAGAGCGCCACGTCGCCGATGCTCGTACCGCCGTCTTCCATCAGGTTGTCTGCTTCGTTGAAGTAGCGGTTCGACGCATCGTAGTGATGAAGCAGGTGCTCCATCCTCCCTTTCTCGAGGAGGAAAAGCAGGTGGTTGCGCCGCTTCGAAAGCAGCTTGCTGTGGTCGAGCGCGGCCGAAGCCTTCTCGTACTCACCCTCGCGGTAATGCCCGTAGTAGCTGCTCACCTGCTGGTTGTAGCTGGCGCAGGAAGCCAGCCAAACGGCAAGCAATACCGGGGCAAACCGGATCATATGTGGAAGTCGTTGTTTCATGAAGCAGTGGGGTGTAGATCCAGGTATCTCGGATCTGGCGATCTCGGATCTATTCTAAGCAGATCCGAGATCCTTCGATCCGCGATAAAAAGATTTAATTTTTTACCATCTTGGCGATCTTCTTCTCGCCGATCCAGACGACCTCGTTGGTTTCGAGGTTGGTGAGCTCGAGGTTTACCTGGTAGTATACTTCTTTCTTCTTCTTGTGGGCGTCAACGATGGAGTTGATCGATCCCTGGAGAATGTAGTCGGCGCCGTTCTCAAGCCCGAATTTCTTCATCGTGCTTTGCGATGCGTTCGTTTGCTGGTCGGCGCGCTCGCCGCGGAGCTCTTCGCGCTTCTTGCCACCCTGAACGAGGCGCACTTTTTCGGTTTTGATGAACGACTGCTCCATGTCCTTGATGAAGGTCTCGGCGTCGATGTGCTCGTGGCTCTTGTTGTCCACAAAGCCCACGATCACCACGGGCTTCTGGCCTTTGGCCTGCAGGTGGTTGCCGAGCCACGACGAGGAGAGTACGTCGGCCGTGATCTGCTCCGATACAAGACGGGAGTCGGTGTTGTTCCAACGGCCGCTGATATCGATCTGCTCATCGGGCGACACGCGGGTTACCTGGCGGGCGCAGCTGAAAACGAAAGGCAGCGCAAGGAAGGATCCGTAGAGTAAAACTTTTTTCATAGTTAGTTCTGTTGAATGTTTTTTAAATGGATAAAGTCTTGTGAACCGGGAGTCATCCTGCAAGCAGGAGGGACATTTTTTCTGCCAGTGTGGGCGCAGCCGAACTCCCTACCACCAGCGTCGGCTGTAGCCACAGCGGTACGGGGTGCCGTAGTAATACGAGCTGTTGTAAGAGTCGTAATAGGGATTGTAATTCCAGCGGGAGCGTTGGGCGCGGACCAGTCGCACGGCCTGTCGGTTTTCGCGGCGGGCGCTGCGGCGCTCCTCGCGGGCCTCATACCAGTCGTATGCCTTGTAAGTGTTCTGCATCGTGGTACTGTGCCAGCGCGTTACCGAGTCGGCCACCTTGAGATACTTGTCGCGGCTTACCGCGAAGTTGGGATTCTGATCGGGCACCGACTGCGCCGAAGCAGCAAAGGCCGGGGCCGACGCAAGCAATACGAGTAAAAGTCTGTTCATGAGTTTTGGGTTTTATTTTCTTTTACTGACACTAAAGTAGATTCCCCAAGGGTTAAGTCTCCGTTAAAACGAACCAAACGCCGCAAGCGTTACACCAATCGCTGTTAAAGGAAGTACAAGAAGACGGCGAGAGAAGGTTTTGAAGGGTTCTGAGGGTTTTGGAGGTTTTGAAGGTTTTGAAGGTTGGGAGATCAAAGCCGGATCGGCGCTGTGCCCCGCTGCTTAGTTACAAAAAAAGCCTCCCGTTGGGAGGCTTTTCATTTTGCGGTTCGTTTATTTCTTGAGACCGATCTCGCGGAGACGCTCATCGAGGTATTCACCGGCGGTGATGTCTTCGTAGGCCTTCGGGTGCTGCTCATCGATACAGCTTTCCAGGCAGGCGAGGCTCATGGAGCTCTTCGGGTGCAGGAAGAAGGGGATCGAGAAGCGGCTCGTGCCCCACAACTCACGCGGCGGGTTCACTACGCGGTGCGTGGTGGAGCGGAGGCGGTTGTTGGAGAAGCGCTGGAGCATGTCGCCCACGTTCACCACGATCTGCTCGGGCAGCGAGGTAACGCCCACCCACTCGTTTTGCTTCGTGAGGATCTGCAGGCCGTCGGCCGAGGCGCCCACTAGCAGGGTAATGAGGTTGATGTCTTCGTGCTGCTCGGCGCGGATGGCGCTCTTGGGCTCCGAGTTGATCGGGGGGTAGTGAATGGCGCGCAGGATGGAGTTGCCGTTGTGCACGTATTGGTCGAAATAATGCTCGTCGAGGTCGAGGAAGATGGCGAGGGCCTGGAGCAGCGAGGTGCCACTCTTTTCAAAATGGCGGTAGGCATTCTCAAGCGTCGGTGTGAACTGAGGTACCTCGTCCACCGTTACGTTCCCGGGATAGTACTCACCTACGTCTTCGCCGTCGGAGATCGTCTGGCCGTACTGGAAGAACTCTTTCAGATCGGGGGCATCAAAGCCTTTGGCATGCTCGCGGCCAAACGACGTATAGCCGCGCTGGCCGGCCAGCTCGGGCTTCTCATACTGGAGCTTCGTTTCGGTAGGCAGCGCAAAAAATTGCTGCACATACTTGTACAGGTCGGCGATGAGCTCGTCGGGAACACCGTGGTTCTTGACGGCCACAAAGCCTACCTCTTCATAGGCCTTTCCGATTTCCTGAACGAACTTTTGCTTTTTCGCTTCATCGCCGCTCAGAAACTCGGCGAGATCAACAACGGGAATTGTCATATGGCTGAATTGTTTACTCGGCCAAAAGTACCATTCCGTGCGGATATCCACAAGCTGTGGATAACTTTTGTTGCACAGAGAACCGTTCACGGGCTATCGCCCATCCTGCGTTTCCAGGTAGGCGCGCTCCGCTGCCTCCGGCTCCACGACGGCATAGCGCCTCACGCGGTAGATGAGCACCTCATCGAGGGCATCGACCAATTGCCTATAACCCGCGCGGGCCGAGGGCTTGATGAGGAGCACCAGGTCGGAGTCGTGGCGGCCGTGAGCGCGGAGGTCCTGTTGCAGCGCGCGGATGGAAGCGCCGACGCCGGTGTAGGTGTTGAGACTCGTCGCCCGCACGCGGCCGCCCGCCTTCGCCTCCTCCCACAATCCGCGGTAGGCAAACACGCGGTTGCTGTCGAGCAGCACCGAGAGCGTGGCCGACTGCATCGTTTTCGCGCCGTCGCCGTCGGCGGGCATGATGAGCTGCATGGCCCGGTTGTCGGTCATGCTGGTCGTAAAGATGAAGAATGTGATGAGCAGGAAGCCGAGGTCGACCATCGGGGTCATGTCGATCCGGGGAGCGGCGTGCGCCGTGCGCTTGCTGCCGAGGGCAGCGCTGTCGATACTTGCCATGGTTCTGGTTTTACACTGAGATGAGCAGGATCAGGTTCTTCCATAACCGCCGCTCTCCTTTTCGGCGGGAAGCGACGCTACTTTAGTTGTACTAAACTGCGCCTCATGCAACCGATAATCGCCGCCACCGACTTTTCCGCAGCGTCGCAGAACGCACTTCGCTTCGCGGCCCGCCTTGCCATCTTCCGCAACTGCCCGCTCCGCGTCATCCACGCCTATACCTGGCCGCTTACCAGCGGCGAGCCGCTCGTGCTGCCGGCTGCCATCGAGTCGATCGAGCACGGCGCTTCGGAAAGCCTGGCGATGATGGAGCGCGAGCTGAAGCGCGAATACCCGCGCGTCGACGCCGAGTTCATCAAACGGCCCGCAGCCGATGTGGCTATCGAGCTGTCGCGTTACTGCAACGAGCTCGACCCCTTCCTGATGGTGCTGGGCACCCACGAGCGCCCGGGGGCCGACAGCTGGTTCAGCGAAGGACTTCGCATCGTGCGCAAATCGGAGGTGCCGCTGCTGATGGTGCCCGCCGGCTTTTCGGGTACGGGCTGGATGCGGGCCGTGTTGGCCTTCGACGGCGCCCCGATCGGTCCCGGGCAGCAAACCCGCATCACGACACTTATGAGCGAGCTCCACGCCCTCCTCGACGTGGTGCATGTGCGCCCGGCGCAGGCCGAGCAGCCGCCCTTCCCCGACCTTGGACCCGTGGGCGGTGAGCAGTGTACCGTGCTGGCCGAGAATGTAACCTCGGGCCTCCTCGCCTACCTGCAGCAACATCCCACCGACCTGATGGTGGTGCTGCCGCATCACCATTCGCTGTGGAACCGCCTGTTCAGCCACCGCCACACGCCATCGCTCGTGTCGGAAATGCCGCTGCCCGTGCTGGTGATGCCGGGCGAGTAGTGCCGCACGGACGTTTGTGCCTTTTTCCCGTTCTTGCAGGAGTAAAAAGCCTGCATGAGAACGATCCTCTTAGCCGCTGCCGGCGCCTTCCTCGTTCGGCTCGATACGCTCCCCGAGCCCTGGGGTATTTATTTCTTTGAGCCCGGCAAGTCGCCCCGCCGCATCGACCTGACAATGGCGAAGGAGGAGTACTCAGCGTATTTCAAGGCAGAGAAGTAAAAAAGGTTTTTTCACCGCGAAGAGAATAAGAAAAGAAGTTGGTACGCTAAGGATGATGCAATAAAAAACGTCCCACCTGATGCGGGACGTTTTCATATCTCTTCGCGAAAACCTTATTCTCTTCTTTCTTCGCGGTTCCGACCCTTCTTTCACTTTTCCTCCTTAGAATTCTGCGTTCTTCGGCGTGCGGCACGCCTTCGACAAGGACTCAGAATTCTGCATTCTTCGGCGTGCGGGGGAAGGCGATGACGTCGCGGATGTTACCCATGCCGGTAACGAACTGCACCATACGCTCGAAGCCGAGGCCGAAGCCGGCATGCGGCACGGTGCCGTATCGGCGCGTGTCGAGGAACCACCAGAGGTCTTCGGCGGGCACGCCCATTTCTTTCATCCGTGCTTCGAGCACGTCAAGGCGCTCCTCGCGCTGCGAGCCGCCTACGATCTCGCCGATGCCCGGTGCCAGGATATCCATGGCGGCAACGGTCTTGCCGTCATCGTTGAGGCGCATGTAGAACGACTTGATGTCTTTCGGGTAGTTGGTCACCACCACGGGCTTCTTGAAATGCTTCTCCACGAGGTAGCGCTCGTGCTCGCTCTGCATGTCGATGCCCCACTTCACGTCGTACTGGAATTTCTTCTTCTTGTAGTGCGGCGACTGCAGCAGGATGTCGATGGCCTCGGTGTAGGTGACGCGCTCGAACTTATTGTCGACCACGAACTGCAGTTTCTGCAGCAGGTCGAGCTCGGAGCGCTCCGCCTGGGGCTTTGCCTTCTCTTCTTCGAGCAGGCGCTGGCGCAGGAACTCGAGGTCCTCGGCATTGTGCTCCATCACGTAGCGAATGAGGTACTGGATGAACTCCTCGGCGAGGTCGGCATTGTCCTCGATATCGTAGAAGGCCATCTCCGGCTCGATCATCCAGAACTCCGCGAGGTGACGCGCCGTGTTGGAATTCTCGGCGCGGAACGTCGGCCCGAAGGTATAGATCTCACCAAAGGCGGTAGCACCCAGCTCTCCTTCGAGCTGTCCGCTCACAGTGAGGTTGGTGGAGCGCCCGAAGAAATCCTGGCTGTAGTCGATCTTGCCGTCGTCGGTGGTCGGCGCGCCGTCCATCGGCAGTGTCGTTACCCGGAACATCTCGCCCGCGCCTTCGGCATCGGAGGCGGTGATGATGGGCGTATGGAGGTAGAGAAATCCTTTTTCGTTGAAGAATTTATGCACGGCAAAGGCAAGCGCGTGGCGGATGCGGAATACGGAGCCGAAGGTGTTGGTGCGAAAGCGCAGGTGCGCGATCTCGCGGAGAAACTCGAGGGAGTGCTTCTTCGGCTGCAGCGGGTATTTCTCCGGGTCGGAGTCGCCCAGTATTTCTACAGTCGCCGCCTTGAGCTCCACCTTCTGGCCCTTTCCCAGCGAAGGGATGAGCGTGCCGGTTACTTTCAGCGATGCCGATGTGGTGATGCGCTTCAGCAGGGCCTCGTCGAACTCGCCGAGGGTCAGCACCACCTGCAGGTTATTATTCGTTGATCCGTCGTTGAGGGCTACAAACTGGTTGTTGCGAAAGGTGCGTACCCACCCCATAACCGTTATTTCCTGCTGCTGCGGCTCGGTGCCCAGCACTTCCTTGATGCGGATCCGTTTGTTGAACATAGCCGCAAAGATAATGGGGTAATGTTGTGATGTGGTAATGTGGTAATCCCGTTCGAGATACACGATCTCCACTCATTTTCGCCGGTTTTGGGTAGCTGTATCGATGCTTGAGGTCAGAAGCTTTTGAATGGGCACGAGATCTTCCAAAAGTTGGTTCGGAGGCGGGAAACCAGGCGCATAGAGGCACATAAACAGCCAGCCCTCGGTTTCACTGGCTTCCTTTTGTCCAATTTTTAATTTGTGTACGAAGTCGGCCCGGCTTTCGGGCCGTTGGGCCTCGCGCACCTGCGCGTGGATCGATGTGCCGCTTTTAAAAAGTTGTGTCGACATCTCGAACTCACGGATGTCGCGAAGCTCCCGGCAGTAGCGAATGATAGATACTGCGAAATCGAAGGAAAGATTCAGCAATGGGTTTCCTGGCTGGTAAGGTGACAAGTCACGCATTTTCGGGCAAAACTCGAAATGGCCTGCGGCTTATCCATGTTATTTTACCCGGCTTTTCCAGGTATTTTTCCCATCGCTTATTACCACATCACCACATTACCATATCACCACATTCTTAGCCTTTCCACCGCGGCTTCCAGCGTTTCTTCTTTTTTGGAAAAACAAAAGCGCAGGACGCCGTTGTCGACGGGGTTGCGGTAGAAGGAAGAGACGGGGATCGTGGCGACGCCGGCCTCTTTGGTTAGCCGCACCGCGAAGTCCTTTTCGCTTTCGGAGCTGATGGCGTCGTAGGCGTAGATCTGGAAGTAGGACCCGTGGCTGGGCAGGGCGCGGAAACGGGTCGCCGCCATAAGCTCCTGGAAGCGGTCGCGCTTTTTTTGCAGCTCCGCGCCGAGCCCGAGGTAGTGGCTGCGGTCTTTCAGAAAGGCAGCGAGTGCCACCTGCTTCGGCGTATCGCAGGTGAAGGCGCTGAACTGGTGGATCTTCCGGAACTCGGCCATCAGTGGCGCCGGGGCGATACAGTAGCCGATCTTCCAGCCGGTGCAGTTGTATACTTTTCCAAAGGAGTAGATGGCAAAGCTGCGCTCGCGGAGACCCGGATATTTGAGTACGCTTTCGTGGGGCAGCCCGTCGAAGATCAGGTGCTCGTACACCTCGTCGGCGATGACGACGATCTGCGAGTCGCGCACGATGGCCTCGAGCTCGCCCATATCTTCTTTGGTAAGCACGGCGCCTGTGGGATTGTGCGGCGTGTTGACTACGATGGCACGCGTGCGGCTCGTGATCTTCGCGCGAACAGCATTCCAGTCGATGCGGTAGTCGGGGAACACGAGGTTCACCGTAACGGCCTTCGCGCCCATCAGTTCTATTTGCGGTATATAGCAGTCGTAGGCCGGCTCGAACAGAATCACCTCGTCGCCCGGCTGCAGCACCGTGGCCAGCGCCGTGAAGAGCGCATAGCTCGCACCGGGCGTCACGGTTATCTCGCTATCGGGGTTCAGGTCCGCACCGTATAAATACCGGATCTTCTCGGCAAGCGCCTCCCGCAGCGGGCCATAGCCGCTCATGTGCACGTACTGGTTGTGGCCGGCGCGCATCGCTTCGTCGACAAGGCGCACGAGCTCGGCGCTCATGGGATAGTCGGGAAAGCCCTGGCCCAGGTTGATGGCCTTGTGCTCCGCGGCCAGCGCGCTCATAACGGTGAAGATCGTGGTGCCGACGTTGGGGAGCTTGGAGGTTATGTGTACGGAAGACATGTTGCCAAATGTACAATTGGAACCGTCATTGCGAGCGCAACGAAGTGAAGCGAAGCAATCTCTTCGAACTGGCTCTGATGCTAAACAAGGCCCCGGTGTCAACCCCGGGTGAGATTGCTTCGCTTCGCTCGCAATGACGTTAGCCACACAAAGCGATATTCGTTATTCAACGACCGCCGTCGCCTCGATCTCGATCAGCTGCCCTTCGCCGATAAGGCGGCTCACTTCCACCATCGTGGTGCAGGGGCGGATTTCGGCAAACACCTCACCATGGGCCCGCGCGGCTTCTTCCCAGCGGGCAATGTCGGTTACGAACATCCGCGTGCGAACAACGTGCTGCAGCGTGGCGCCGGCCTGCAGCAGCACCGCCTCGATCTTTTTCAGGATGTAGCTCGTTTGCAGGTACAGGTCGCCCTCGCCGATAAGCACGCCCTGCTCGTCGGCAGCGACGGTACCCGATACTTCAACAACGTTGCCCACGCGCACCGCGCGGCTGTAGCCTACAACCCGCTCCCAGGGAGCGCCGGAAGAAAAAAGCGTTCTGGTCATAGGTTAAAAGTAAGAAGGAAGAGGGGTGAGGGCGAAGGGAGATTACTTGATTACTTGAGTACATGATTACTTGAGGGCAGAGGAACGTTGTTAGGAGCATTCCCCGCTTCATTCATGTACTCATGTAATCATTTGCTCAAGTAATCCTCCTCTCCCTCCGTTGTTTTTCCCCTCACAAAATCCCGGGGAAATTCCCTTGGCGACTTCTGCCACCCGCGCGACCTTTAGGTGCGCCTTTTGAAGCGCCTCCGCATGAACTTCTCCAATATACTTTTCCTCGATATCGAAACAGTGCCGCAGTACGCCGACTACAACGGGCTGCCCGAGACCTGGCGCGCGCTGTGGGATGCGAAAGCTGCTGTTATCGGGCGCAGCAACAGCGCCGCCACGCCCGAATCGCTATATGAGCGCGCCGGCATTTACGCCGAGTTCGGGAAGATCGTTTGTATTGCGTTCGGCAGCCTCGAGGGCCCGGCAGGCAGCCGCCGCCTGCGCATCGACGCGCTCGCGGGCGATGACGAAACCGACCTGCTCCGGCGCTTCGGCGACCTGCTGCGGCGGCAATGGTCGGCCGCCGACCGCTACCTCTGCGCTCACAACGGCAAGGAGTTCGACTATCCCTATCTCTGCCGCCGCTTTATCATCAATGGGATTCCGATTCCCGAGCCGCTGCTCATCGCCGGCCGCAAGCCCTGGGAAGTACGCCACCTCGATACGATGGAGCTCTGGAAGTTCGGTGATTATAAAAGCTATACGTCGCTGGCACTGATGGCCGCGGCACTTGGCGTACCCTCACCCAAAGACGATATCGACGGCAGCATGGTGGGACCCGTATACTGGAAGGAAGGCGACATCGCGCGCATCCGACAATATTGCCAGAAAGATGTGGCCACGGTCGCGCAGGTGTTGCTGCGGTATCATTGTGAGGAGCTGCTTGCAGAAGATAGGATCATTCTCGGGTAGAGAAAGAACGCAGATGTCTTATGATTTTTATGATTGACGCGGATGTAGCTAAGCGCCTCAGCAAATCATAACTAATCGTAGTAGATCCGCGTGTTCGCCGCAGGCGAACCTGCTCTTTCTCTCCGCCGCTTGCGGCGCTACAGGTACTGATCCCCGTGGTTTCTTTTCACCTCGGCCACATACTCCTTGATCTCCTGCTCCTTGTCCTTCTGGCAAATGAGCAGCACGTCTTTCGTATCCACCACGATGAAATTGTCGAGGCCCTGGAGCAGTACCAGCTTGTTGTCGGGGGCGTGCACCACGCAGCGCTGCGCGTCGATCACCATCACCTGGTTGCCCACGACGGCGTTCTCCAGGTAATCCTTTTCCATGTTCTCCCAGGCGGAGTTCCAGGTGCCAAGGTCGCTCCAGCCGAAGGAGGCGGGGATGACATACACGTTATCGGCTTTTTCCATCACGCCGAAGTCGATGGAGATATTGGTGCACTGCGGGTAGATCGTTTCGATCACCGCTTTTTCGTTCTCGGTCTGGAAGGCTGCCTGCTCGGCGGCGAAGAGCTCGTACATCTCGGGAAGCCAGCGGCGGAAGGCATCGATGATGCGGTCGACACGCCACACGAAAATGCCGGCGTTCCAGAGAAACTCGCCGCTGCTCACGAAGGCCTGCGCAAGCTCCAGGTTGGGCTTCTCCGTAAACGTCTTCACCTTGTTGATCTGCGGCGCCACTTCGGCCATCTCGTACTGGATATACCCGTAGCCGGTGTTGGGATAGGTCGGCTTGATACCGATCGTCACCAGCGAGTTGAAATGATTGGCGAAGGAAAGTCCCTTGGCGCACACGTCGAGGAAGTTCTCCTGGTCGAGAATGAGGTGGTCGGCCGGTGCTACGATGAGCGACGCATTCGGGTCGATCTGCTGCAGCTTGAAGGAGATATAGGCGATGCAGGGCGCCGTGTTCTTTCGGTACGGCTCACCGATGATATTGGCCTTCGGAAGCTCGGGGAGCTGCTCGGCCACGAGATCCATATAATCGTTGGAAGTGACCACGAAGATGTTCTCGGTGGGCACGATGTCGCGGAAGCGGTCGAGCGTTTGCTGGATCAGCGTGCGTCCTGTTCCGAGGATGTCGAGAAACTGCTTCGGGTAGTCGGTGCGGCTGACGGGCCAGAAGCGCGAGCCAATGCCGCCGGCCATTATCGCTACGTAGGTATGATCGTTGATCTGGGAGCGGATAAATGCGTTCATAATCTCAAAGCAGACCCTCGCGGATCAGGTCGTGCAGGTGAATGACGCCGGCATATTTGCCTTCGTCGAGCACCAACAGGGTGGTAATGTTGTTTTGGCGCATAAGGTCGAGCGCGTTGACGGCAAGCTCGCCGGCCTCGATGGTCTTGGGGTGTTCGCTCATGATGTGGCCGGCCTGGATATGCTCCAGTGTCGACGCTTTTTCGAGCATGCGGCGCAGGTCGCCGTCGGTGATCACACCGGCCAGCCCGCCGGCGTTATTGAGCACGGCTGTCATCCCGAGGCGCTTCGCGCTGATCTCGATGATCACTTCCTTGATCGATTGGGTGGTGGTTACCTGCGGCTTTTCATGAAGCCCGCTGAGGTCGCCCACACGGAGGTACAGCTTTTTGCCGAGGGCCCCGCCGGGGTGGAATTTTGCGAAGTCGGCCACCTGGAACCCGCGCTGCTCCATCAGGCAGATCGCCAGCACATCGCCCATTACGAGCTGCGCCGTCGTCGACGTGGTGGGAGCCAGGTTGTTGGGACACGCCTCCTGCGCCACCGTGGTATTGAGCACGTAGTCGCAATTCTTGGCGAGGAATGACTCGGTATGACCCACCATGCCGACAACGCAGTTGCCGAAGTTGCGGATCAGCGGCACGAGCACCCGGATCTCGGGGCTTTCACCGCTTTTGGAAATGATGATCACGATATCGTCCTGCTGCACCATGCCAAGGTCGCCGTGGATGGCGTCGGCAGCATGGAGAAAGAGCGAAGGCGTGCCGGTGGAGTTGAGCGTGGCCACGATCTTCTGGGCGATGATGGCGCTTTTGCCGATGCCCGAAACGACGATGCGGCCCGTGCAGGCGGCCAGCTTCGTGATAACGGCATCGATACCGTCGAGTTGTTGGCCAAGCTGCTGCACCGATTCGGCCTCGAGGGCAATGGTGCGGCGCGCGGCTTCCAATATGGAGCTGGAGTGGTTCAAGGCCGCAAAGATAATCGCTTTAAACCTTCCGGACACGTTACCGATTGTCGCCGGTTAACGGCATTTTAACCTTTTTGATTGGTTGTTTATGCAACTGCATTGTAAATTCGCATACCTTATAGAAACAGCCTGCGACGGCGACCTTGGTCCTGGTTTTTTGGCTACCTTCCTTATAGCACAGATCCGTCCCTGAAAGCCGCTCCTGCCGTTGCCCGATCAACGTATTTATCGAATTACCCCGCTCCCCTAAAGCGAACAACAATAGTGTGGAACCCATGAGTACCGTAAAGAAAAAAGTGAACAAGCCCGCGAGAACCCTCGCTGCAGAAGCTACCGAAAGACCCCACTCCTCCCCGTTTACCTCTGCCCAACTTCATACAGCCCTTTCGGAGCAATTTGGTCTCGACGGCTTTCGCGGCAACCAGGAAGCCATCATCCAGAGCCTCCTGAGCGGCCACGATACCTTCGTGATCATGCCCACCGGCGGCGGCAAGAGCCTCTGCTACCAGCTGCCCGCCTCCATCCTCCCCGGCGTGTGCATCATCGTCAGCCCGCTCATCGCGCTGATGAAAAACCAGGTGGACCTCGTCCGCTCCTATGCCTCGAAAGACGAGGTGGCCCATTTCCTCAACTCCACGCTGACCAAAAAAGAGATCAAGGTGGTTCAGGCCGACCTGAAGGCTGGCCGCACCAAGATGCTCTACGTGGCGCCCGAAACGCTCACCAAGCAGGACAACCTCGACTTCTTCCGCGACCTCACCATATCCTTCTTCGCCGTCGACGAAGCCCACTGTATCTCGGAGTGGGGCCACGACTTCCGCCCCGAATACCGCCGCCTGCGCGAGATGATGGACGAGATCAAGCCCGAGGCGCCCGTCATCGCCCTCACCGCAACGGCTACCCCCAAGGTGCAGAGCGACATCATCAAGAACCTCGGCCTCCGCAACCCGCAGAT
Source organism: Flaviaestuariibacter terrae (assembly GCF_054777635.1). Lineage (NCBI taxonomy): Bacteria > Pseudomonadati > Bacteroidota > Chitinophagia > Chitinophagales > Chitinophagaceae > Flaviaestuariibacter > Flaviaestuariibacter terrae. Next base: position 887,163 of record NZ_BAAHAL010000008.1, on the reverse strand, counting down.
CTTCCTTTCCTCCTTCAACCGCGCCAACCTCTATTACGAGGTACAGCCCAAGGTGAAGAAGGAAGACACGCTCAAAAGCATCGTCCGCTTTATCAGCCAGAACAAAGGCAAGAGCGGCATCATTTATACCACCAACCGCAAGACCACCGAGGAGCTCGCGGCCCTGCTGGCACAAAACAGCATCAAGGCTGTGGCGTACCACGCCGGTATCGACTCGAAGATCCGCGCCGACCGCCAGGACCAGTTCCTGAACGAGGAAGTGCAGGTGATCGTGGCGACCATCGCCTTCGGCATGGGCATCGACAAGCCCGATATCCGCTTTGTGATCCACTACAACATCCCGAAGTCGATCGAAAATTATTACCAGGAAACCGGCCGCGCCGGCCGTGACGGCCTCGAGGGAAAGTGTATCCTGTACTACTCGCACAAAGACGTGAGCAAGCTCGAGCACCTCATGCGCGACAAGCCGCTGAGCGAGCGCGAAGTGGGCTCACAGCTTATTGCCGAAACGGTGGCCTTTGCCGAGAGCGGTGTATGCCGCCGCAAGGTGCTGCTCTCCTACTTCGGCGAGGAATACGGCAACAAGGGCTGCGGCCAGTGCGACAACTGCAAGCATCCCAAGGAGCCGATCGAGGCGAAAGAAGCCGTCGTACGCCTCCTCAAAACGCTCACAACGCTCGACGAGCGCTTCGCCACCGAATACGTGGTCAAGATCATCCGCGGCGAGCTGACGCAGCAGATCAAGCTGTTCCGCCACGAGAACCTCGACGTGTTCGGCCTCGGCAAAGACCAGCCCGAGCATTTCTGGAACTCGCTTGTGCGCCAGCTGCTGCTCGAAGGCATCCTGCAGAAGGACATCGAGGAGTACGGCGTGCTGAAGATCACCAAGCGCGGTCAGGACTTCATCAAGAAGCCGAAGTCGTTCACGATCGTTCTCAATAACCAGTTTGAAGATGCCCTCGCCGACGACGACGAAGGCGGAAGCGACAGCACACCGGCACTCGTGGTCGATGAAGCCCTGTTCGGCATGCTCAAGGAGCTGCGCCAGCAGGAGTCGAAGCGCAAGAACCTCCCGCCCTTCGTGATCTTCCTCGAAACCTCGCTGCAGGATATGGCCACCTTCTTCCCAACCACGACCCAGGACCTGGAGCGTTGCCAGGGCGTGAGCAAGGGCAAGGCCATCCGCTACGGCAAGCCTTTCCTCGAAATGATCGCCCAGTACGTGGAGGAGAACAACATCGAGAAGCCCGACGACTTCGTGATGAAGAGCGTGGTGAACAAGAGCTCCAACAAGGTGCACATCATCCAGCAGGTGGATAAGAAGATCCCGCTCGACAACATCGCCAAGAACCGCGGCCTGCGTCTCGACGCGCTGCTGGAGGAGATGGAGACGATCGCCGCCTCGGGCACGAAGCTCAACCTCGACTACGCCATCACCGATATGCTCGACGACTACGACCAGGAAGACATCCTGGAGTACTTCAAGGGCTGCGAAACGAGCTCGCTCGACGTGGCGCTGCAGGAGCTCTCCGAGGGCAACTACACCTGGGAGCAGCTGAAAATCATGCGGATCAAGTTCCTGAGCGTGTACGGCAACTAGATGAGTAATTAGTAATCAATAATGAGTTGGAAAGCCGCCCGAGGGGCGGCTTTTTTGCGCCTGTGGCGCTTCGCGACGGCAGGAAGGCGCAACGATATTATTCATCGCCCAATGGGTTATCATTAGAGTAAACGTCGTGCCGTCGTGCCTTTGCGTCGTCGTGCACCAGGCCGCCAGGGCGGCCCCGTTGCGCCGGTGGCGCTTCGCGACGGCAGGACGGCACGAAGGCACGACGTTGGCGACATTGGGAAGGTCTTAGCCGCCGGTCCCGGTTGCTCATTATCGCGGGTTATAGAGGTATGCGGTGGTCGTTGACGACGCGGCGAATACCGTCGCGCAGATAAGGCATACCGAAATTGAGCAAGAGACCCAGCTCAAGCCGTGAAAGACGCAGGTAGGTGATCACCGTTTTGTAAAAGTCTTTGTTGAGATCGATCTGTGATTTTAATTCTATCAGAACGCAGTGTTCTACGATCAGGTCAGCCCGAAAGGCGCGTTCCCGTCTCAGGCTTTCGTGGACCAACGGTATGGGCTTTTGTCGCGCAACGTGGTAGCCACGCTTTTTCAACTCGTATTCCATCAGGTCCTCCCAGACACTTTCGAGCAGCCCAGGGCCGTACATTTTATGCAGGTAAAAGGCAACATCCAGTATAGCCTCGGCAACAGCTTCCATTTGGGAATTCATGGCTGTAAAGCTCCTTTGAACGAAAGTCGTTTGTATGGGTAAATAATCAGGAATCGCCGCTTTTTTTCGGACCGCCGCGTGTGGTTTTTCCTGACAAAAAAGAGATGGATTGTGTGCCGTGCGCGTTGCTACGGTTGCGTTGCGTCGCCGTGCCGTCCTTCCGTTGCGCTTGTTGCCCGCCCGCGGGCTTGCGAACCTGCGCCGTCAATTTTTTTCGAAATTTCTTTGGGGAATTCCTGTGGATATCCCTATTTTTGCGCTCCGCTTCTGCGGAAATCATAGCCCACGCTTCGGAAGGTCCGCCTTCGCTGAAGCTGCGGCGGACAGGTGCGGTAGCTCAGTTGGTAGAGCAATGGACTGAAAATCCATGTGTCGCCGGTTCGATCCCGGCCCACACCACAAACACAGACGCCCCGGACAGCAATGTTCGGGGCGTTTTGCATGTAAAGGCCACCGATTCGCCCGGCTGATTCGGCCATTCTCGAAACCGGGTTCTTTTTGCCGGTTGCAATAGTTCTCCCCCTTGCTGCGTTCAAGACTTATGAGCGCAGCGAGCCAACCGGACGAACTGGAATCACTAAAGCGTTATGTGCTTGAAGGCTATAAGAGCTTCGCCAGCGCGCAGCAGTTCGAAGAGTTAAGAGCCCGCTACCCGATCCAGTTTGCGCGTCTTGTTGTCTTTGGTCTCTTCAATGCCGTCGACCTGAAAAGGCGGGAGTACATCTCGGCGTGGATCGCAGAGGCGCTGGCGGGTATCAACAACAGCGCAAGACTGCAACACGATTTTTCGATAGAGACAACTACAGCGATCGACCCGGATTTAGACGGGCTGAGCGATACGCTGGAGGCACTGCTTACCGAATGGAAGTCGGCGTACATGCCCCTGACCGGGGCTATCAGATACAGTAACACGATGCGCGGCTGGGTGCCCGAGCGTCCGATCTCGAAAGAACGACAGGAAGAGTTGAAGAAGATGGCCTTGGAAGCTGCGACGCGATCGATGACCAGGAAACGATGAGCGTGTTCATTTCGATACAGGCCGGGGAGCTGCGTTACTTTCTTTCCCGGTTGAAAGAAAACCGGAACGGCATACACCGGGTTCTCCGGAAAGCCAACCTCCGGGGCGACGAAGCGCGCCCCTTCAGCGACGAGGAAATTGCCGCTGTGCTGGCTGGCTATTCCTGTTTCGAAAACTCCTTTCGCGCGCAAGGCCTTTGGCACGAATAGGCATCACAGAGAAGCATACACAATTTCCCCGCGCCCCGCGCCGTTATGCTTCACCGTATAAATACAACTGTATGGTCCCCTACTCGCCCCTCTGCCTCATCCTCGCCAGCCTTTTCGGTACGGCACCGCAGCCGCAGGACTTTACCGCTGAACGATTGATCGCGCTCGCGCAAACGAGCCTGGACGATTCCGTTGCAGTGCGGCGCTGCTTCGTAGCCTGCGGCTTCAAGGCGGTTCACCCGGAGAAGCCGCAGCCCGGCATGTACTTCGCGCGCGGCGACGAGCGGCTTGGCTGGATTCTCCGCGAGGTCGACGTCTTCAGCAACAGGAAGCATCGCTGTATCTCGTACAGCGACTCGGGTTCGCGTGCGACAGAAGCCTTCTGGAAAGCGCTTACGCAGGATGGATACCAGGTGGCCCCCGGCAGCTGCAGCCGCTATGCCACTTATTACCGGCAAGGCTTCCGCGCCGGCGTAAAAGGATGGGGCGATGCCGCCGTGACGCTATACGAAGAAGACCCGTCGGCCGAGCCGGTTTGCTATACGGCGCCGAGGCACCCGTAATTTCGCGCATGCCGCGATCGCTTCTCCTTCTGTTCCTGCTCCTGCTCTCGCTTGCATCGGGGGCGCAAACGACCTTCCGCGCCACGGTGAAAAACGACGAAGGCGAGACGCTTGCCGGCGCCACCGTTCAATGGAGCGGCCGCAGCAGTGCCGCCGACAGCAGCGGGTCCGTTGTGCTCTACAACATCCCCGCCGGCACGCATCGGTTCACGCTGTCGTTCGTGGGCTACACACCGCAAACACTTGTCGCAACCTTCCCGCTGCCTGCCGACAGCATGTTCACCATCGTTCTCGTCGAAGATGAAGCCGCCGAGGAAGAAGCCGTTGTGGTGCAGGCAATGCGTACAAGCCGCAGCATCGCCAACACGCCGACACGCATCGAGGTGATCTCAGGCGAGGAGCTTGCCGAAAAAGGCAACATGAAGCCCGGCGACATCCGCATGCTCCTCAACGAAAGCACCGGCATCCAGACGCAGCAAACCTCCGCCACCTCCTACGGGGCCGGCATCCGCATCCAGGGCCTCGACGGCCGCTATACGCAATTGCTTCGCGATGGCTACCCGCTCTATTCGGGCTTTGCCGGCGGCCTCAGCATCCTCCAGGTAGCGCCCCTCGACCTGCAGCAGGTGGAAGTAATCAAGGGATCGGCGTCAACGCTCTACGGCGGCGGCGCCATCGCGGGGCTCGTCAACCTCGTGTCGAAAACACCGGGCCCGAAGCGCGTGCTCGACATCCTCGCCAACGGCACGAGCGCCGGCGGCCTCGACCTGAGTGCCTTCTACAGCGAGCGCTACAAACGCAGCGGCCTTACTCTTTATGCTGCCCGTAATTCTACGGCACCCTACGATCCGGCGGGGAATGGCTTTACCGCCCTTCCGAAGTCGGAACGATACACGGTTAGTCCGCGGCTGTTTCTCTACGGCACGCGCACGACGGCCGACATCGGGCTTTCGTACAGCACAGAAGACCGCAGCGGCGGGCACCTCGCTACGATCCGCCACGGCGGCAACGGCTTCGTGGAGCGCAACCAGAGTAGCCGCGGGACCGTGCAGGCCGGCATCACGCAGCACATCAGCGACCATAGTAGCCTGCAGCTCAAAAACAGCTACAGCCTTTTCGACCGCCGCATCACGATCCCGGGTTATGCCTTCGATGCCCGCCAGCGATCCTCCTTCTCGGAGCTTACCTGGATGCAGCGTAGCAAGAAGCTGCAATGGGTGCTGGGCGCCAACCTGCTTACCGACAATCTCCGCGAGCGCCCCTCAGGACAGCAGGCACTGCGCGACTACCACTACACAACACTGGGAATCTTCGTGCAAAACACCTGGTCGCCGGTAGCGAAGCTGACACTCGAGAGTGGCCTTCGCGCCGACCATATTTCGCAGGGCTACGGCCTGGAGCTCCTGCCCCGCCTCTCGGCACTATACCGTATTTCTACAAATACTACGATGCGCCTTGGCGGCGGTCTCGGATACAAAACGCCGACAATCTTTACCGAAGAAGCCGAGCGCCTGCAGTTCCGCAACGTGCTGCCGATCGGTGCAGCGGCGGGGCGCAACGAGCGCTCAGCCGGTATCAGCTGGGACGTCAACTACCGCAAGCGCTTCGGCAACCTGGGTTTCAGCGCCAATACCCTCCTTTTTTACACGCGCCTCAACCGGCCCCTTGTGCTGCTGCCAACTGGCAGCGGGTCGCTCGAGTTCCGCAACGCCAACGGCCGCCTCGACAGCCGCGGCGCCGAGGTAAACCTGCGCTTTCTCTATGGAGCGTTCAAGCTGTTTGTTGGCTATACCTATACCAATGCGCAAGTAGATACCGGCACCGGCCGCACGGCGCTGCCGCTGACGGCAAAGCACCGGCTCAACAATGTGCTGGTATATGAGCTGCACGAAAAATGGAAGATCGGGCTGGAAGGATATTACTACAGCCGGCAGCAACTCACGGACGGTAGCACGGGTCGGGCGTACTGGATCGCCGGGCTGATGGCGGAGCGGAGCTGGAAGAGCTGGGCGTTGTTCGTCAACTTCGAGAATATCGGCGACACACGGCAAACCCGTTCCGGGCCGGTCGTTACAGGAACGGCGGTCGCGCCGGTGTTCGGCGACATCTACGCCCCCCTCGACGGCTTCGTCGTCAACTGCGGCATCAAGATCCGGTTTTGAAAAGTACCCGCGGTTACTCTTCGAGCGTGAGTATCACCTTCTCGGCTTCCTTCATGCTGATCGCGTATTGAAGGGCTTTGAGCTCGCGGTAAATGACCCGTTCGGCAAGCGGATCAAGCTGTGTGGTTTGAAGCTGGAGGCGTTTTTCCTGGAACTGCTGCTTGAGGGCTGCCAGGTCGCTGGAATCAAACGTGTTTGTCATAGTCGGCAGGTTGTCGGGGTTATGGAGCAATAGCGGGGGTATACGATCAAAGTGGATGCCAAGGCCGGGCGGCCCATTTTGGCACAAAACTCGCCTCCTACCCCTCACGTAGTATTACGGAACCCTCATCTTACTTTGCTTTGAAACACGTTCAGCAACTGAAGCAAATGGACCTTGAAGCCCTGCAGCGGTCCTATGAAGGCGCCATGGCCGATCTGAGAATTTCTTTACTCAACGACGCCCCATGGAGTGAGGTTGAGGAATTGCGCCAACGCGCCACCACCCTCAGCATAACGCTTCACGACCGGCTCCGCGGCTGCAACCGGCACCCGGCCGCTGCTCCCGGCCAGGGCTGAGCTTCCCGGGCCGCCCCAGGCCTCTTTCCGGCCGCTTATCGAATATCACCGGCAATCCATCCGTGCCTGCCGTAGCTTTTTATCGGGCAATGCGCCCGCAAAAAGCCAGCGTATGAAACTGCTTCTTCTCGGCACGACAATGATGCTCCTCAGCGCCCTCGCCGGTAACGCCCAAACCACCCCTCCTGCCCCGGCTGCAGCGGCACTTCCCTGTCTCAACGGGCCGCACCGCGGCGACTTCGACTTCTGGATCGGCGAATGGGATGTTTATGCTACCGGAACAACCGTCCTCGTCGGGCACAGCCACGTCAGCAAGGCCGAAGGCGGCTGCGCCGTACTCGAGCAATGGAAGGCCGCCAACGGTACGAACTTCGGCAACAGCATCAACTTTTTCGACGCCGTGGCCGGCTGCTGGGTGCAGGTGTATGCCGGCTCGGGCGGCGGCAACACGACCTATGCACAGGGTGTATACCGCGACAGCGCCATGCGCTTCACATTTACCTCGACGATCCCCGGCAGGAAAGGAAGCGGTCACCTGACGTTTTACAACGTCGGCCCCGATGAGGTGCGCCAGCTGCAGGATTTCACGGCCGAAGGCGCCGCCACGGCGCAGGTGAATTACGACTTCACCTACAAGCGGAGGAAATAGCCCGGACGGGGCGGCAGCTCAAGCCTCCGGCGTTTCTGCGCGACCGCTATCTTCACCCGATGAACCAACTCCTGAGCAACCTACGAGCAGAGCTTGCGGCGGCGGCTGATCCGCGCAACCGCGAAGGCGCGCAGCGCTTTTTTAAAGAGTCCATTGATGCCTATGGCCTTAAGATGGCCGACACGCGATCACTCGCGGCCCATTTCGGCAAAGAGCTGAAAGGATCCAGCAAGGATTCCGTGTTTGCCCACTGCGATTCGCTGTGGCGATCGGGCAAGATGGAAGAAGCACATATCGCAGCGGCCTGGGTCTATGCACGACGAAAGGAATTTACCGAAAGCGATCTTCCGCGCTTCGAGTCCTGGATCGACAACTACGTGCGCAACTGGGCGGCCTGCGATGACTTCTGTAACAAAACGATGGGCGCCTTCTTCGAAAAATTTCCGCGTCAATGGCCGGTGCTGCAACGCTGGGCCGCGGCACCCAATCGCTGGCTCCGCCGCGCATCAGCCGTTTCACTCATCGACCCGGCGCGGCGCGGCAGGTTTCTTACCGAAAGCCTCGATATCGCGCGCCGCCTGCTCCACGATGACGACGACCTCGTGCAAAAAGGCTACGGCTGGCTGCTGAAGGAGCATTGCAAAAAGAACGAGGCGACTGTTTATGACTTCGTACGCGCGCACAAGAGCGTCATGCCCCGCACGGCGCTTCGCTATGCGATCGAAAAGATGCCGCTGGCAGCAAAGCGCGAGCTGATGGAGAAGTAGGCTTCGCGCGTACTCCGGCAAATAGCAAGCGCGCTTTGCCTGGCCAATGCCCCCGTCAACGTGTGCTGCGCCCTTACCAGATGATGCTTAAGGTATCCTGCTTCTGCTCCTTTTTGCGGGAAGCGCTATCGCGCATCGGTTTTGGAATTTGTGTGGCGGCCACGGGTGCGACCATCGCCGTATCGGCAAATGTGACAGCAGCAGTAACCGGTGCTTGCGCTAAGCCGGATGGGTTGGTTGCTACGGCCCCTTTCTTCGAAGGCGGCAACGACGCTGACGGAGCTGCTTGCCTGGTCGCTGCCGCAATACCCGGTGTTTCCCGCATCGCAGGTTCTGCTACGGGTGTACCCGAATGAACAACGATCTTTCCCGGCTCCTGCATCACCGGCGCCGAAGCGGCGGGCTTGTCCCCATGCGAAGAAACAGACAGCCAGCCGGCACCCGCCAGCAGCAGGAGCGCCACGGGCAGCATCCACCAGAACAGGATGCGGCGACGCTTCTTCTTTTCCGCTTCGGCCTGCAGCGATTGAAACGCGGCGAAGTCGCGCGCGGCAGCCGCCTCGTCGGCCGGGAGGGCCCCGAGCGCCGCCCGCAGCGCGTCGTCGAAAGGCGGTATGTCTTTATTTCTGGAGAAGATGAGTTTCATGTGCGTGTCGTTGCAGGAGTTGTTCTTTCAATCGGGTGCGTGCTTCGTGCAGGTGCCACTTGGATGTGCCCTTCGGGATGCGGAGCGTGCTGGCCACTTGCTCGTGGGTATATCCTTCGAGCACATAAAGGTTGAAGACGGTGCGCGTGGTATCGGGAAGTGCCTGCACGAGCGCCAGCAGCCCGCGCGACTCAATGATACCGTATACCTCGGGCGGCACGCTGAAGTGTTCTTCGGCGCCATCGGCAAGTTCGGCGGCGCGGAAGCGCAGGCCATCGCGCAGCGCGTTGAGGCAGCTGTTCACAACGATGCGCCGCACCCAGCCAAGCACGGGCCCCTCGCGGCGGTATTCCTTCACCCGCGCAAATACCTGGAGCATCGCCTTGTTGAACGAGGCCGCCGCATCATCCGCGCACGAATGATAGCGCAGCGCCACCTTCATCAGCTCGCTATGGCAATAGCGGTAGAAGACTCCCTGGCAGCGCGCATCGCCCTTTTCAAGGCCCTGGAGGATGATATCGAGTTGTTGTTGATCCAAGTTGCGAGGATAAGCGGCATTGCCTTGTTGACTTTTCACTTTTGACTTCCCGGATCCGGGATCCCAAGATCCGAGATCCGCGATCTTAACTCCATTTCCACCCCAGCTTGATCCCGATGCTGGGCACAAAATTCAGGTGCGTGCCGAGGTCGGGGATGGTAAAGCTTTTGCCGACAAGCGGGTTCAGTGTAAAGCCATATACAAAGCCCCGCTTCAGCGGCACATGGCGAAAGCCGATCATGAAAGAGCCGAGCACGGAGGGAATGCGCGCACCCACCTCCTGGATCGTATACTGGTCTTTCGGGCCTTCGTATGGATGCTCCGGCTTGCAGAGAAAGTAAGTGACCCCGAGACCCAGCTCGAGAAAATTTGTTCGCCGGCCCACGAGGTAATTGACCATCAGCGGCAGGCTGATCAACCCCTGCCGAAGCGTATCGGCGTAGTACGAGATCGTCGGAACTTTCCAGTAGCCGATGCCGGCGCGTACTCCCCAGCCGTTTCGGCCACCTGTAGAAATACGGGTGTCGTAGTTGATCGAGTTTACGCCGCCGGCGCCGAGCACTTCAACGTACGCCACCTGCGTACGGCGCCCGGGCTGCGCCTTTGGCTTTGGCGCTGTTGTATCGGGAGCGGGATAGTCCTTGGTAAGTTTCCAGATCTGGTTGAGCGGAACGGTCACGGTGTCTTTCTGCGCGCGCCGCAGGATCTTGACGTATTTCGACGGCGCCTGCTCGATGATGAGGCCTTCGTACACGGTGACGCTGTCGGTAAGGTACACGCGCTCGGTAAAGGCCTGCGCCCGGGCATTCCGGGCGAGGCTCAGTGTGAGAAGAAGAAAGCAAAATGTGCGGCGCATGCTCAACGTTTGATGTAGGTGTCGTAAAGCGTGTATGACTTGTTGTACTCCTGCACGTTGCGGCGCAGGACCATCTTGCGTTGCGAGAGCCAGGAGACGTCCCACAGAACCACATCGCCGGCATCGTGGCCGCCGGGCATCTGGCGGGTGTAGCTGACACGCAGGCTATTGCCATCGTTGAACAGCGCCCAGCTTGCATAGGAGCCCGAGGGAATGGGCCAGCCAAAGCAGTCGTTGGGGCCCCACTGCACCGCGGCATCGCCGTTGAGGTCGAAGCGGTACTGGTCATCTTCCTTGCAGGCATCGCCACCGCCATGGTCCACATCGTCGGGACCGTACACGACGGCCTCGTGCGCAAAGTACCAGGCGCCGGTCGTCACGGCTGCCTTGGAGTCGTCGAGACCGATAATGCGCGGGCCGTAATCTTCTTCGGTCGCCGCTGTTTTCTTACAGGCCGTCAGCAGGCCTCCGGCGCACAGCGCCAGCAACAGCAGCAGGGAGGTGTTTCGTTTCATGTTGTCGGGGGTTATTTGCTCCTATGACACGGGCTCCGGCGGAAGGGTTGGTGAAAATCGAAAAAAAATCCCGAAGCCCGAAAAATCCCGCGGGGCCGTCGCGCATAGCCGGCACCGGGGCAGCATCGGGAAAGCAGTGCGGCTTCGTGTCGATGCCCCCGCGGGTCACCCTCCATACAGCCAGCTCTGTTCCCGGGGACCCTGAACCCCGCGTTGCGGGGCCTCCGAAAAATACCGCCTTTTAAGTATAGGGATCCGCCGACCGTTGTCGTTGCTTTGTTCCATCACTGCCAACCAACGCTTGATACAGGTCGCAACCAAAACGCTTTCTCTAAACAGTCTCCAAAAAGTCGAAGGCCTCGTTCGGGGCCTTCCTGTTTCTGGATTAAAAAAGCCCCGGCCTATCGGTCAGGGCTCACTGTTTTTGTGTGTGCGTGGCGGCCTTACTCCACCGATTTCACCTCTCCCATCTCGAAGCGCTTGCGGGCATAGGACAGCGCCGCAACGGGGCTCTCGAAGAGCTTGGGTTGCCCTTCGCCATCGAGGATAACAATCCCCGCCGCCCCATCTTCCGCGGGCTCCTCGGTAAAGAAGGACGCCGAGAAGTACTCGGTGGGGATCGTGTTGGGGTTGCTACGGTTGGCGGGCACGACGTCCACCTTGAGCCACACGTCGCGGCCATTGATGTGCTGCTTCTCGATCATGGTAAGAGAGAGTTTGGGCATTCCCTGCAAACGCGGGGCCACGGGGGGCTCACATAAAAAAGCGCGGAAGGCACGGAAAATTCATTTGCTAAAAGAAAGAGCCCCGTCGCATTGCGACGGGGCTCCTGTTGTAGTTCCGTGATTTCCGTGGTTTCCGTGTGCGGTGCTTACACAGTTTCAGCCATGGGACGTTTCACCAGTTCGATGTCGGGTTTCGACTCGTCGGTCAGCTTTACGGCACCGCGGTCTTTCCGCACCACGCGCGAAAACAGCGACAGCTCGCGGCTGAAGAGGAAGCGCAGCCACAGCTTCGTCCAGGAGCGATGCGCATGCAGCGAGTCGTAAAACGGCAGGGCCGTCTGCTTCAGCTGCGGGAGCTTGTTCCAGGGAATGGAGGGGAAATCGTGGTGCTCGTTGTGGTAGCCCACGTTGAAGGCCACCGTGTTGAGCGGTCCATAATAGCTGAAGGTTTCCTGCTCCTCGTTATGGGTGAGGTAGTGCTCCTGGATCCAGCGGCCGCCCAGCGGGTGCAGACCCACGGAGAAGAAGAAGCTCAGGGTGAGGAAGGCAACCGCCTTCGGTCCGAGGAAGTACCAAACCGCCGCGGTGAACAGGATCTGCGCGCCCCAGTTGGCGGCCGTCCAGGCATCGAAGGGCTTGATCTCCTTGAGGCGTGCCACGCGGAAAGCCTGGAAGATCGGGTACAGCAGGAACCAGATGGCCTTGCCGATAAAGTAGTTGTTGATCAGCTTCGCTTCCCATTTGTTGGGCAGGTCGGCGTCGAGGTCGTGGTTGCCCTGGAAGGAATGGTGCTTGATGTGGTATTTCTCAAACGACACCGAGCTCGGGAAGATCTGGGGCAGGTTGGCCAGCATACCGGCAACGCGGTTGGCAGCGGGGCTTTTAAAGAGCAGGCGGTGCGCGCACTCGTGGATCATCACAAAGAGGGCATGGTCGGCAAAGGCGCCCACGCAGTAAGCGGCGGCGAGGATCCACCACCAGGAGGCGTCGGCCAGCAGAACGGCGCCGGCAACCTGCAGGCCCACGAGGCCGAGAATGGCTACGATGGAAAGCGGGTTCTTCCCGATCAGCTGGCGGATCTCCGGATGGGCTTTCAGGATGGCGCGGGTGCGGGCGCGGTGCGGCTCGGGGCCGGTGGCATAAACAAAATCGGTACGCTTCATCTTCAGGTGTCTATTAAGGTTTATGAAGGTACGAGATAAGGGGGAGAGCACACGCAGAAAGCGGGGAACGGCCTCTTCTTATCGTTGGGTACGGACCCCATCGCGGTCGCCGGAAGCAGGCTAGAAAACTGGCCACAAGAAGGGCAAAAAGGGAAAGAAGGTTCGGAACCGCGAAGAAAGAAGTGAAAAAAGGTATACGCGAAGGGCTTCTTTGACTATCTGCCTACCGTACCGTCTTCTTTTCTTGTCCTTCGCGGTTCCGAACCCTATTCTACTTATTCATTCTTTCCCTGGCTGGCTGATTTTGATAATGCCAATTGTTTACGACCCGCCTGATCCCATCTTTCATCAGGATGACGTTGAAGTTGAGCATAAAGCCAAGGCGGCGGTCATAGAGCTTTAAATACGTCAGCGTTTGCGCCAGGTGGATGGGAGCGATGTCTTCCGTCGCCTTAATTTCCACGGGGACAAGGTCATTGATCAACACATCCATAGAATAGCTTTTACCAAGATCAACACCTTTATAATGATAATGTACCGGGACTTCCAGTTGGACTTTGTAGCCGCGCAACTCCATCTCGCGGGCGAAGGCCAGCTTGTACGCCGACTCCAACAATCCGGGGCCCAGGGCCCGGTGAACGGCAATGGCCGCATCCACAATATCGGCCGCGATTTTCTCGATATCCTGTTCCATGTTTTTGTTCAAAACTATCATCGCCCTATGCTTATGGCCATGTGATTTTGACTCCCGATGGAAGCGGTTTTTCCCATCAAAATCCGTGGTTAATAACGGCCTTTGCGTATACCTTCTTTTCTTCTTTCTTCGCGGTTCCGAACCTTCTTTGCCTTCCGGCCCTTGTACCGAAGCTACCTTCGGAGGGAACTGAATGCTATGCTGATCACACTCCTTATCCTGGCAGGCCTTGTCTTGTTTATTGTTTTAATAGCCTTTTTTGTGCTCCGCAGCACCCCCTTCGGAGCCCCATCCACCGGTGCCCGCAAGGAGCGGATCGAGGCATCGCCGCACTTCCGCGATGGGCAGTTCCAGAACCCCGAGCCGACGCCGCAGCTCGCCGAGGGCGTTACGATGGTCACCGCCATGCGCGCCTTTCTCTTCACCCGCAACCCCAAGCGCCGGCCACCCGCACCGCTGCCCTCCGTACGCAGCGACCTCAGGAACCTCTATCGCAGCGAGAATGTACTCGCGTGGTTCGGGCACTCCTCCTACTTTCTTCTTGCCGAAGGCACAACCTTCCTGGTCGACCCCGTGCTGAGCGGGCACGCGTCGCCCTTTTCGTTCAGCACCAGGGCCTTCCCCGGCAGCGATACCTACAAGCCCGAGGACATCCCGCGCATCGACTACCTCGTGCTCACCCACGACCACTGGGATCACCTCGACTACAAGGCCCTGCTGGCGCTCAAGCCGAAGGTCGACCGTATTATTACGGGTCTCGGCACCGGCGCCCATCTCGAGCGCTGGGGCTTTGCCAAAAAGCAACTCATCGAGCTCGACTGGTGGGAAGAAAAAGAGCTGCCCGACGGCTTCCACATCGCAGCCACACCAGCGCGGCATTTCTCAGGCCGCGGCTTCAAGCGCAACGGCGCCATCTGGAATTCCTTCGTACTGCAAACACCGCAGCGGCGCCTCTTCCTCGGCGGCGACTCGGGCTACGGCGCGCACTTCAAAAGTATCGGTGAAAAATATGGCCCCTTCGATCTCGCGCTCCTCGAATGCGGGCAATACAACGACTACTGGCCCTACATCCACATGATGCCCGAGCAGATCGTACAGGCCGCGCTCGACCTTGGCGCCCGCCGCCTCATGCCCGTGCACTGGGGCAAGTTCGCGCTCTCGCTCCACGATTGGGACGAGCCCATCCGCCGCGCCTTCGCCGAAGCCGGGAAGAAGGGTATGCCGCTGCTTCACCCGATGATCGGCGAGCTGGTAAACCTCGATGCGCCCGCGCCGCAACAGAAGTGGTGGGAAAGCGTCCACTGATACGAGGAGCAACGCTTGCTTCCTCAAAGCGGAATGGAGTAATAGATCAGCAGCAGGGCGCCGGTGTCGAATACAGCGTGCGAGAAGATGGGGTACCAGATGTTTTCCGAAAAGCGCCGCATCAACAGGCGCCAGTAAAGTCCGCCCATCGCCGAACCGGCAATTCCGAATATCCCCTGCTGAAAATGATACAGCCCGAAAAGCAGGCTTCCTGCTATTGCCGCGATCCAAAAGCCCCCGTTGCTGTTGCCCGTAAACGACTCCAGCACCCTGCGGGCGAAGCCACGGAAAACAAGCTCCTCGTAGAGCCCCCCGACCAGCCAGGCCGCCGCAATAGAAATGAACAGGTTCAACGGATGATGGCGGATGAAATCGTAGTCTGTGTACAGAGGCGCCCCGAGGTAATGAATGATAAAGGGATGGTACACCCACTTGTTGAATGCGAGCCACAGCAAGCCCGATACAATGCCGACGATAAGTGGCTTAATCGGAACACCGCGCCCGACCAATCCAAGGTCCGACCAGCCAACGCGATTTTTCTTCAGGAAGAAATAAAGCAAACCGGCGCCCGGTAAGGCATACGAAAAAAAGGGCAGCGGTACCAGGTGAGGAAATCCAAAAAGAAAGATCAGCAGCCCTATCGCCCGGCTGCTCCTGTATACCCCCGACAGTTCCATTTGCTTTTTGTTTGAAGTTAAGCCTGTTGCTTACGCGCTGGCTAAAGAAAAGCCCCGCTGACGCGGGGCCTCTTACCTATCCGACTCACTGTTTGTTTGCAGTTACTTTAATTCGTTCAGCCAGTCCTGCGCGAACTTGCGGGCGCCGCCAACTGCTTCGGGGCCGCAGCGGAAGTAGAACTTCCACTCCGTCGGCATCGCTTCGTAGGGCGCATCCACAAACACGGTCTTGTCGCCCTTCTTCATCGTGGCTGCCTTGAAGTTGATATGGGCCGTAGCCTCGAGGAATTGCTCGAGCTGCGCGCGGATGATCTTCTTATAGTCTTTGCGATCGGCGATGTCCTTTGCTTCTTCCGTCGCATCGTGCTGCTGCGAGGCGCGCTGCGAGCGGATCTCCAGGTCGACCTTGAACACGGCATATTGCTTCCTGAACGCTTCCTTGTCGGTATCGAAGAGCGCGCGGAGACGCTTTGTTTCCTTTTCGATGTTCTCGTAGTCGGCCTTGCTCATCGGAAGCGGCAGGTCGGGATTTTCTTTTATGAGGTCGAGCATCGTACGTGCTGCCGTTGCATTGGAGCTGCAAAACATGGCTGCCCCGTCGAGCGACAGCGGATCATTGAGTTGCTTCAGCTCATACTCCTCGCGGCGCTTGCGCTCGGCCGCCATCTTTTCATCTTCCGGCGCCGGGCCGTTGTAGTGCTTGTTGGCGGCTACATAGGCAAAGTAATCTTTTTCAAATTCGGGCGAGTTCACGTAGTCGCGTACCACTTTGCCAAGCGCGAGCATCGCGGCCTCGCGGGCCCCGGCCGGGAGGGCCTTGCAGGCACTGCGTACCCGGTTGTTGACCCAGGGCATACTGTATTGCCGCGCATACACCTGCTTTACGGTGAGCTCCTTTACTTCGGCTACCGTGCTGCCCAACTCGGCCAGCACGTCGTGCGTGCTAAAGGCCAGCAGCGCGCCGACGCATACCAGCAGGCTTTGAACGATTTTCTTTCGCATGGTTTCGTTGTTAGGAAAGCGAATGTAGACGCCCCGGTCCGGCAGCGAGATGCCGGTCTGCATGAACCGTTTCTTCGGGCGCATGGGTTGTCGATGGGCTCCGAAACCAATCCACTACTTTTAAGCACCCATGCCACCCGCTTCTTCGTCCCGTCACCTTCCCGCACTCGATCACCTGAGAGCGCTCGCCATCCTGCTGGTGTTCTTCTATCATTACGGTCACCTGTTTCCGCACCCGGCCTGGACCTTCGAAGGCGGACGCTTTGGCTGGACGGGCGTGGACCTATTCTTTGTGTTAAGCGGCTATCTCATTGCGGGCGGGTTGTTTTCCGAGCTGAAGAAAACCGGGCAACTGTCGCTGCGCCGGTTCTATATACGCCGCTTCTGGCGCATCATTCCGCCATACGTTTTAGTGCTGATGCTTTATTGGCTCGTGCCTGTGCTCCGGGAGCGCGGCACGCCCGCGCCGCTCTGGAAGTACCTCACGTTCACGCAGAACATCGGCCTCGACTTGGGCCGCCATTCGAGCTTTTCGCACGCCTGGTCGCTTTGCATCGAGGAGCAATTTTATGCGCTGTTCCCGCTGCTCCTGCTGCTCACCGGTGGCCGCCGGTTTTTCCGGGGCCATTGGCGGTGGACCGTAGTTCTACCGGCCGGCATTCTCACACGCTACCTGACCTGGAACTATCGCCTGGCGCCGCTTGCCGACGATGACCGCTTTGCCCTCGAATGGCTCCAATGGATCTACTACCCCACCTGGTGCCGCCTCGATGGCTTGCTGACGGGCATAGGCATTGCCGCCCTGCAGGCCTACCGCCCTGCACTGTTTCAGCAGTTGCTGGTCCACTCAAGGTATTGGCTGCTGGTGGGCTGTGCGCTGCTCGCCGGTGCCAGTTTCCTTTGCTTCGATCAATTGACGGAGCCCGCATCCGTGTTCGGCTACCCCATAATTGCGATCGGGTATGGCTTCCTCTTGCTGGCGGCGCTCGCTCCCAGCGGTTTTCTCCGGCAACGGCTGCGGCTTTCCGAACAGCTTGCCGCCTACTCGTATAGCTTGTACCTGCTGCACAAGATCAGCATCCATACCACGCAGCGCCTGCTGGGCACCTGGCTGGACCCGGAGGGCAACGCGATGCTTCTTGCCTGCCTGGCTACGACGCTGCTCGCGGCCTGGCTCCTGCATGTGGGGGTAGAAAAGCCGGCACTGCGGCTGCGCGAAAAAATTTTACGAAAAAAATCCGGCGCCGGGCAACCGGCCGGGCAACCGGCGCATTTACCTTAGACAACGCCATGGAACTGCAACTGCTGGTAAAGGAATGTCAAAAGGGACGCGCTGCGGCGCAGAAAGCGCTGTACGAGCGCTTCGCGCGGCCGCTGTTTCTGCTTTGCCGGCGCTACGTGCGCAGCGACGAGGCTGCGGAGGAAGTGCTGCACAACGGCTTCCTCAAATGCTTCGACAACATCGGCCGCCTTTCTTATGTCAACGAAGGGGCGACCGTTGGCTGGCTCCGCAAGATCATGGTCAACGAATGCCTCATGCACCTTCGGCGGCACAACAGCTTCCTGCAGGTGGCCGTCGAAGACGCCCCCGAGCTTCCCGACGAAGAGCGCGTACTCGAAGGCCTCGAGGCGGGCGAGATTTTCTCGCTCATCATGAAGCTGCCCACGGGCTACCGCACCGTCTTCAACCTCTACGTGCTCGAGCAATACGGGCACAAGGAAATCGCGGCACTCCTGGGCATCAGCGAAGGCACTTCGAAATCGCAACTGAGCAAGGCCCGTCAGCTGCTCCGGCAATTACTCATCCAGTCAAACCCCGAATATGCGCTCCGACAATCCCGATAAGCCGCTGTTTGCCGAAACCGACCTGCTTTCGGAAATGCCCGAAGGCGTACGCTTTCGCGAGGCCGAAGTGTGGGCCGGGCTCGAGAGCAGCCTCGCCCGTCGCCGTCGCCGGGTTTTCGTAATGCGCCTTTCGGTGGCAGCCACGCTCCTCCTGGCACTTGCGCTGGGCTGGTGGCTTCGCCCGCAACCACAACGGCCGCAACCGGAAACGGCGCGCGTACAACCGCACAAAGAAAGCATCGGGGCGTCGCGGGAAGCTGTCAGCACGCCGGATGTTGCCATCCCGCAAACCGCTACCGTAGAAATACGGAAGCACGCGACGCGGCAGCCGGCAACTGGAGCGCCGCAGCCGGAGCCGTCACAGCAAACGTTAGCGTATTCAACGCCAGGGGCCACGCTAGATACGCAACGAACCAATGCCGTAGCCACCAGCGTTGCCGCCTCCGGGCCGGTCCAGCCGGAACGACGCCGGTTCCGCATCGGCCATATCAACGAGAACGCCCCCGTGCTTATCGCTTCCAACGAGCCGCCGGTTGAGGAGCGGAGCAACTACAGCATTTTCCACTCCGCCAGCGTCAATGCCGGCCCCAATCCCGATCTCTCCGACGGTAGCGGCGAGCGAAAGCCCCGCACCCTGCTCTCTGTTTTCAAACCCCATCAATAGTATATGAAACACCTGTATGTGTTCCTGCTGCTGGCGCTCGCCGGCAGCACAACGGCCTCTTTTGCCCAAACCGACGTGCCCAGGCCTTACCAAAGCCCCTATGCCGGGGCGCCGCAAAGCCGCAGCGAGCTCCTGTTCAACAACCCGGTCTCGGGCAGCCTGCAACACCAGTTCACCTTTGGTCTTGTCGGGGGCAACACAATGCGCATCGAGGTTTCTTATGTAGGACAACTGCAGCAGCTCAACGACCTCGACTCCTTGTTCCGCGCCGTCTGGACCGGGCTGCAACCATTCTACGACTCCCTCAATAAGCCGCTCGTAAGCCGCCGCATCGACTACCGCATCGGCGGCCCCGATGATGTGCAGGTGCGCATCCTCGAAACGCCGCAGCAGGGCGAGGTGTACCGCATCCGCAGCAACGACACCAGCCAGGTGAAGGTGGAGCAGGACTCACTGCGCATTATTCTTTATACTACCGATTCCTCGCGCGACAGCGGGCAGCCGCAGATCGTGAACGGTCGGTATACGGCGAACCCTTCCCGTCTTCCGTATGTGATCACGCTGGTGCTGAACAACATCACCGACCTTCCGCGCCTGTCGGCCGCCGACCTGCACTGGGCACTTACGCATGTAAAGGATGAACTCGGGCGCAACCTGTACAAAGACCCGTCCAAGCAATACCTGGCGCACTTCTCGGCAGCCTACGACGTGAGCACGCGCAAAAAAGTTTCGCCTGATCGTGTTGCCCCGCATGCGCCGCTTTCCATCTCTCCCTACGTGCAGGTAGGATTCCAGTTTGCCCGCGGCAGCTGGCTGCCCTCAGCCGGTACCGGTATCGAGCTGACGAGCCACAGCAGCGCAACCACCACGCGGCACTACCGCATTATCTGGGAACCCTATTTCACGTTCGGCCGCAATGCCGATGGCAAAGTCAGCATGGACCGCAACGACTTCGCGACATTTCAATACAGCATCGATCACCGCGCGCCCGGCGCAAAGGCCCCGATGTTCGCCCAAAACTTTTCGTTCGGCTATCTGCGTCACCAGCGCGGCAACACGTTCGAATCCGGGACCTTCAAGTTCTCGCTGCCCGGACTGCAAACGAAGAACCTGCTTATCGAGCCCGAGTTCTTCTTCAATGGCTTCTTCAGGAACTTCAGCCCCAGCCTCAAGCTGACACTCAACATCGAGTAAACGAATCTTTTAATTTGTACCTTTTAAACCGGCAAACATCCATTGCCGGTTTTTTTATGTTCTCGCGCCCCTCCATTTTTTTGCCGGTACTTTTCTGCGTTCTTGAAAGCTGCTCGGGACGCGAAGTCCGGCCTGCCCAAACAATGGTTCCCCTCGACTCCATCCAAATCGGCGCCGATGAGCAAGGCCACTTCGATAGCGACATCGAAGACAGCCTTCGCCTGGTTCCCGTCTTCGATAGCGCTTTGGCATTCGCGCAGCGCCATCCTCCGACCCGATTCAGGCACCGATACAGCGCAATTACGGCCGACAGCTTATGGAACGTCACAGTATCCCTGCACCAGAGTCACCTGTTCGTTGCGGGCAAAACGCATCTCCAGGTAACAGTCAGCATTCCCGGCAGCGTGCGCGTGCGATTTTATGAGCGGGAGGGCGAACACCTGCGCCTGCTCCTCGCCACCGGGACCGACGACCCGGTTTCCGACACGCTGCGCGATGTGAATGGCGATGCTGTCAATGACTTCCTGTTATCCGATTACAGCAGTGCCGGATGTTGCCCGCGCGAGCGTTACCATGTTTGGTGCTATGGGCCGTCGACGCATCGTTTGGGGCCGGAACAAGAATTCTTTAACGCCACTTTTCTCCCGGCACAACATACGATCCTCGGTTTCGGCTATGGCCATCCCGGCGATGTGGAGGTCTACACGCTGCGGTGGCACGGGACGGCTACAGATACCGCCGAATACGGTGAACCAATCGGGGACCGGCCCGGGTATTTTCGCATGATGACCAGGCAGGCAAATGGAAGCTTCGCGGAACATCAGCGGAAAGGCCTGCCGTTGGCTTACCGCAGCATGAAAGGGTATGATTGGGTGATCGATAGTCCCGATGACGGGGCGGGAAAGACACGACGTTGATAATCAACACCCGTGGCAAGTTGTCCACGCCGCAGCCCTGCGGCCCCCCGTTTGCACCTGTTGCTTTGCTTTTAGTGTCGAACGAAAAAACGTGCGTCTATGCAAACCCTCTGGTCGGGATCGATCGCCTTCGGGCTCGTGAATATCCCCGTAAAACTTCACAGCGCGGTCAACAGCGAAGAGATCAAATTCCACTCGCTGTCGAAGGAAGACCATAGTCCCATCCGCTACAAGCGCGTTGCCGAAAGCAGCGGCAAGGAAGTACCGTATAAGGACATAGTTAAAGGCTACGAGTACGATAAAGGCCGCTTCGTGATCATCGACGATGAGGACTTTGAAAAGGTGCGGCCCGCAAAATCGGGAAGCATCGAGATCGTGCAATTCAGCAAACTCGAGGAGGTCGACCCGCTGCTTTTCGAGAAGCCCTATTACCTGGCGCCCGCGAAAGGCGGCGGCAAAACGTATGCGCTCCTGCAGCAGGCGCTGGAGAAGAGCGGCCTTATCGGCATTGCTTCGTTTCCCTTGCGCCAACGCACGCATGTGTGCATCCTCCGCGCGTACAAAGGCCGCCTCGTGCTCGCCCAGCTGCGCTACGCGGAGGAGCTTCGCGCGCTTCCGTCCATCGAGGAAGAAGTAAAGCTCTCCGACAAGGAGCTGCAACTGGCGCTGCAGCTGGTGAAGCAGCTCAGTGCCCCCTTCGATGCGGCGAAGTTTCACGATCCTTATGTGCAGGAGCTGCGGAGCATCATCGAGGCAAAGGCCCGTGGCCGCAAGCTCAAAGCCGCGCCCGCCGCTCCCCCGAAAGACGCCGGCGTGAAAGACCTGATGGAGGTGCTCAAGGCCAGCATCGGCCAGAAGAAAAAGCGAGCTTAAAATAATTTGTAGTTGGCTGCGCGCGACCCATCACCAATAAACGAAACCCCGCTGATGCGGGGCTTCTGCTATGAACGAACAGAACACCATTAATTGGGGTCCGTGCGTTTGTGCGGGAAACGCATGGGCACGGGAGCGGGGGCCGCTCTTGAATAGGTAATGCGCGGCACCGGCGCCTCCTGGTGCTGGTGCTGGAGCACGGCCAGGAGGTCGCGCATATCGAACAGCTCACCGCACTCGGGGCAGCGTAACTGGTGCCGCCGGTTTTCCGGTATTTGATTTTTGTTGTCCGTCTTCATTGGGTCCATTTTTCCAACTCGTGCAAGGCATGATTGAGGTCGATACCCCGGCCGAGGACGCCTTCGAAAAGGTCGCCCTCGACACGGAGGCGCTCCTGTATCGTTTTCATCGTAAACAACTCCGGTGTTAGTCCCTCTTCCACCTCGCTCCAGTGCAGCGGCGTCGACACCGTCGCGCCGGGCCGCGGCCGCACGGAGTAAGGCGCGCAGATCGTCTGGATAGGCCGGTTCTGGAGGTAGTCGAGGTAGATCTTGTCCTGCCGCTTCTGCGGGTCGCGCTCGATGCTGGTCGTCTCCGGCAGCTCGGCATGCGCCAGCCGCGCAATCACTTCGGCGAGGTGCCGCGACTGATCGTACGAATAGCGCTGGCCAAGGGGTATGTAAATGTGCAGGCCCGTGGCGCCACTCGTTTTCGGGTACGATTCTAGTCCCAGCGCGTCGAGGATCCGGTGCACAACCTGCGCTGCCTCGATCACTTTGTCGAAGCCGATGCGATCACCCGGGTCGAGGTCAATGACGCACCAGCTCGGGTGCTGCGGCATCTGCACCGTGCTGTGCCAGGGATTGAGCTCGATACAACCCAGGTTGACCATGTACAGCAGGTGCGCTTCGTCGTGGCATACCAGGAAATATTTCGGCAGCAGCGACGAGGCGCTCACGCGGCGGAAGGTCTGCAGCCACTTCTCGAGGCGCCCGGCCATGTTCTTCTGGTAAAAGCTTTTTCCTTCCGCGCCATTCGGGTGCCGGTGCAGCGATTGCGGCCGGTCTTTGAGATACCGCATCAGGTAAGGGCTTACCGAGCCGTAGTAATTGAGCAGGTCGCCCTTCGTAATATGTTCTTTCGGCCAGAATTCTTTCTGCAGGTTGGTAAGCTTGAGCGGATGCCCGTTGCGCTTCAGGGTTACGGTCTCTTCGCCTGGCGCAACCAGCAAAGCATTCTGCGGTGTTTCGGGATTGAAGTCGAGTATTGTCTTGTCGGGACGCAGGCCTTTGTACGAAGGATGGCGCAGTACGCCGTCGCGTGTTTCTTCCGTGAAGGTGACCTCACATACCAGGAAAGGCCGCAGCCAGTCTACGGGGCCGTTGAGTTTCGGCGCTTCCTCGAAGGGGCATTGCCTCGTGTGCAGCGGCTGCATTTTTTTCAGCAGGAGTTCCTGCTCCGCGCGGTCAAAGCCCGTTCCCACCTGCCCGATGTACCGGATCCCCGGACCATCCGGCACGCCGATCACGAGCGACGAAAAGAGCCGGTCGCTGTCCTGCTTTTTGGTGTAGCCGCAGATGATCACCTCCCGGCGCTCGATGGCCTTGATCTTCAGCCAGCTGTCGCTGCGGCGGCCGTCGAGGTAGGTGGCATCGCGCCGCTTCGCGATCATTCCTTCAAGACCATTCTTGCGCACCATCTCGAAGAAGTCTTTACCGTATTCCTCGATGGCTTCACTGTAGCGAAGAAGCGTGCCTTCTGGCAACAGTCCCTTGAGCAACGCGCGACGCTCGGAAAGCGGCTTCCCGCGCAGGTCGATGCCATCGATCCACAGCAGGTCGAATACGTAGAAATACAGGTGACCTTTCTTCGTGCGCTTCCATTGTTGCAATGCCGAAAAGTCGGCGCGGCCTTCCTCGTCGAGCACCACGATCTCGCCATCGAGCACTGCGGGTACATTCCACGACTTGAGTGCGTTGACGACGGGGGCATAGGCTTCGTTGAACGAAAGGTTGTTGCGCGAGCGGAGCGACACTTTTCCTTTGTCCACGTAGGCAAGGGCGCGGTAGCCGTCCCACTTGATCTCGAATTGCCAGCCGGCGTCCGAGAAGGCATCGGCCGCCAGTGTGGCCAGCATAGGCTTCAGGTCCTGCGGCATCGGCGTGCGCTTCTCGGAAGCGTAGGGCCGCAGCAGGCGGGTCACCAACCCTTTGTAGTCTTTCTTCGGAGAAGCCGGCAGCAACACCAGGGGCTTCTGGGCCCGCGGCGGGGCGGCAGCGGCACGGCCCCGGAGGGGCAGTTTCTTCGTGGTCTTGCGGTGGCTCATACGCTGCCATTGCTGAAAAGCGCAGGCCACTTTCCCCCTTTTCGTGGGGACAACCCGAGCATCTTATTGATTTTGAAGCACTAGACGACTTTTGCACGCTTATGCACAGCCGCAATTGTGGAAATGTGGATTACGTGTTAATTTGTTGAGGTTGAGCACCTTCATTGCCGAAACCGGCTGGAGGCGCATTTCCCGCTTTGTGGAAAGGATGGACCGCTAACGGCGTCAATTTTCGACAGCGCTGGCACCATTTTTACGCCTCCTCACCCAAACAAACACATGGAACAGCCCGAAGGCGGCGGCAACGCCAGCAACCCCAGCCCCCGACAGCCCAACGAAGCGCCCGAACAAACCGAGAGCCTCCTCGGCAAAAAAGCGGAAACCTACCTCCGCGAGGCCGGCAACATTGAAGACGAGCCCGACGCCCGCGAGCAACAGGAAGCCGAAGAACGTATGGGCGACGGCGGCAGCGGCCAATAAAAAACCCCGGCACGTGGCCGGGGCTCTTGAAAAGATCGGTATCAATTAGTGAAAGGCGTAGCCAAGCGAAAACACGGCGGCACTTGTGCGGCTCTTGTCGCCCGGAACAAACGTCAGCGGGAAGTCGGAGTACTGCGCATTTACGTAGATGTTGAACGGAAGATCCACCTTGACGCCACCACCGAAGTAGAAGCCACCCTGCTGCTGCACGGAGGAACCGTTCTTGGTGAAGGTGCGCGACACAGGCATGTAGCCCGGGTCGGCGTGGATGAAGAAGCGGCCGGCTTGTCCGCCCACCGTTCCGAAGAAGGGTGCGACGAAACCAAGGTCCTTCATATTATAGCCCTGAACGCCGATGCCGGCGCGGAAAAACTGGCCGAAACCCTGCGTGGCTACGATCTCGCCGCCATAGGCGGTCTTGGGAAAACCATTGTTGGTCTGGTTCAACGCGAGCACGGCGCCTACGCGCACTTCCGCTTTTTGCGCCTGGGCCGATACTGCAGCTACGATCAGAACAAGGGTTAGTATGCGTTTCATTGACGGTAATTTATGGCGCTAAAGTAATGTGTTTTGTGATATTGTGCTTCGCAAGCTGGGAGAGGATCGCATCGGTTCCCGCCGGGGCCTTGTGACCGCGGTGCACTCCGGCATTTTATAGCTTAGCCCCACGGAGCCACACGCTGATGATCCATTTTGTTTTCTTGTTCACCGACTCGATCAGGAAATTGTAATCGCGTACATAGAAGGCTTCGCTTACCTCGCCATCTTCGGTCAGGATCGGCGTGCCGGTGAAGCGCCGGTCGGCGCGCAGGGCACGGCGCGTGGCCTCGTAGTTTTCGGGATGGCGCGTGCACCACTGCAGCAACTGTATCTCGGAAGAATCGGATTGAAGAAGCACCAGCTCGGTGTATTTCGTTACACCCGCCGCCGTATCGCCCATAAACACTACCTGGTTGCGGTCGCCCTTGCCGTGGCGGTTGAAGCCGGCCTTCACCAGCAGCGAACGCACGTAGCTCGAATCGTCGCGGCGATCCATGATGTCGAGGAGGTCGTCGATCGTGAGTTGCTGGTTGCCGTAGCTGGACTCCTCGCTTTTTGCCTGCTGTACGGCCGCGGGAACGGCCGGCTGCTTTTTCTTCTTTTTAAAGAACTGCGCTTCGGCCGGCGCAGCGGCCAGCAGGAGCAGCAGGGCAAGGAGCCAGTTTTTCATGCAGGTAGTTTTGGACAGGGGAAGTTCCGCTTTTTTCCGCACCTGGCCAAAAGCCCGGCGCCTTCACGCTCCTCCCAAAACCTTCAGAACCTTTCAAAACCTTCAGAAGACTTTCCGCCCGGCTCATAGGCCATGATGGCCTCGGCGAATCGCTCCATCTCCTCCAGCTGCGGCGAGCACTGGAGCAGGAAGAAATCGACACCGACGCGGGCAAAGCGGTCTACCTGCTCAGCCACCTGCTCGGGCGTGCCCGTAAGGCCGCTGCGGAGGCCGCGGTTCGAGACCGAGTAATCTTCGAGCGACACCCGCTTCTCGAGCTGCGTGCCGCTGATCCATTGCTGGTAATTGGCGTTGCCCCGCGCCGAGGCCTGCACATCGGTGATGCGCGCAAGCTCCTTCTTCACTTCGGCTTCGTTGTTGCGCACAATGGAATAGGCGGCCATGCCGAAACGCATCTGCGGCAGCCCCAGCTTGTCGCGGCGCTCCTGCACATCGCGGATCCGACGGCCGATGGTTTCCGGATCGTCGCCGTGCATCACGTAGCCGTCGCACATCCGCGCGATGAGATTTTTACCGGCCTCCGACTCGCCCCCGGCAAAGAACTGCGGTGCCACCTCCGGCTTCGGGCTCAGTACCGTATCGCTTACGTTGTAATATTTTCCGTCATATGAAAAGCCGTCTTCGCGCCACATTCCCTGCACAATGGATATCCATTCCTCCATCCGCGCATAGCGGTCATCGTGCTCCTCGTACTCGATGCCGTACTTCTGCGCTTCGTCGCGCCACCAGCTCGACACCACGTTGAGCGAGAGGCGCCCACCGCTGATAGCGTGGATGTTGGCCGCCTGCTTGGCAAAGAGGGCCGGCTTGTGAAAGGTGGGCCGCACGGCCAGCATCAGTTCCAGCTTGCTGGTCACCGCCGCCAGCGCCGCCGTTGTGGTCAATGCGTCGAGCGAAGGCGCCTCGATGCCCTTGATATCGTTGAGAAAAAGTTCGGCGATGAGCGTAAGGTCGTAGCCGATCTCCTCGCTCCGCTGCACAAGACGCTGCACATAGGGCCAGGAAGTTTCCATCCCCTCGTTGTCAACGTTGCGGAGCCAGCCGCCAAATACCGGTAACCAGTAACCGAATTGCATATGAAGTATTCTTGTGTTTTGAATAGCTCTAGTTCAACGTCATTGCGAGGGCTGCAGCGAAGCGAAAGCCCGAAGCAATCTCTTGCTATGAAAAAGATTGCTTCGCTGTGCTCGTAATAACGGTGCTGGCATTCGATGCCTCTTACACTGCTGTCGCCTCGCGGCTCACGATCCCGGCTTCCTGCACCAGGAACTGCACCAGGTTCTCAAACGGATCAAAGCCGATAACGTTCGGTGCATCGGCAATGAAATTCGAGAGCGCGTTCACATCATAATATAAGATGTCGCCGTTGCGATCATCGATCAGGTATTCAATGCCGCCCACATCGATGCCCGCTTCTTTCACAATGCGTTCCACGTCGGCGATCACGGCTGCGGGCGGATCGAAGGGCTCCACGCGGATTCCTTTTTTCGCGGCGTTGGTCAGGCAGGCGTCGCCCGCGGCCGGCTGCGGCACCTGGCAGATCTCTGCCGGGCACAGGTTAAACGAGTCCTGCGGCGGGTACACCTTGATGGCGTACAGGAATTTTCCGTTGAGCGTTTCGACGCGGTGAATATGCCCCCCACGTGCCGGGATGTATTCCTGCAGCAGCGCCGTGTAGTCGATGCCGAGGTCGATACGACCCGCCGCTACGGCCGCCTGGAGCTCCCCGCGCGAATCGAAGCGGCTGATGCCGGCGCCGCTTCCCCCGATATTGGGCTTCAGCACAACCGGGAAGCTCAGGTCTTCCGAAGCATCCAGCAACTGCGATGCATGGTTGACCACTACTGCTTTCGGGAAGCCGAGACCAAGACGACGGAATAGCAAGAGCTGCAACGCCTTCGAGGTTTCGATCTCCGTGGCCCGCGTGCCGTTGATGACGCGTACACCTGTTTGCTCAAGGTAGCCGAGGTAATCGTTGGCAACGAAGATGGCCTGCGTGTGCCCGCGCAGGTACGAGGAAGAGCTCACCCGGTTGATCACCAGGCTATACGGTGCGTTATCGAGCGGGTTATAGCGGTGAAAGCCCGCGTGTATTTTTTCGTAGGGAATACGATGCGCATCAAGGCTGCGGAAGAGGGGAGCAAACCATTCGGGATGCTCGTAGAAGATGCCGATCGGCTTCGTCATGCAATACGTATTTGAGAAAAGCAAAGTACGCTGGGGGCCGGCGAGTTCATACAGGCGATGAAAGTTTTTTAACGTTTCCCGGTTCGCGTCGGGTCACCCTGCCGCTATCTTTGGCTCGTATCAAAACCCGCACTATGAACGGACGTATTATCCTGGCCTCGGCCCTGCTTCTTATCGGCAGCGCCTCCTGTGTCAGCAAGAAGAAGCTTGCCGCCGAGCAGGCAAAGTATGCAGAGCTCAACACCTTCTATACCCAGGTGCAGACCGACCTGAAAACCTGCCGCGACGCGCAGGATGAGGCAGCCCGCCGACGCGCGCAACTTGAGACCGACCTCGAGTCGGCACGGCAGCAACTCAATGCCGCCAAGGAAAGCAACACGCTGATGGTAAACCAGCTCCAAAGCCTGTCGGTGATCACCGCATCGCAGGCCGAAAGCATCCGCAAATCGCTTGAGAACATCAACGGCAAAGACGCGCTCATCCAAGACCTTAACCGTGCTATCCAGCGCAAAGACTCGCTCAACATGGCCCTCGTGATGAACCTCAAGAGCGCCCTCAAAGACGTGAACGACCAGGATATCGAGATCAAGGTGGAGAAGAGCGCCATCTTTATTTCCATCTCCGACAAGCTGCTCTTCAAGAGTGGCTCCTACGAAGTATCGCCCGCTGCGATGACCGTGCTCGGAAAGGTGGCCCAGGTGCTCAACTCGAAGCCCGATATCGACTTCCTGGTGGAAGGCCATACCGATAACGTTCCTGTATCGCTGCCCGGTATCCAGGACAACTGGGACCTCAGCACCAAGCGCGCCACCTCGGTAGTACGCATCCTGCAGAAGCAATACAATATCGATCCCAAGCGCATGACGGCAGGTGGCCGCGGCGAATACCTCCCGCTGCAGCCCAACGATTCGCCTTCGGGTAAAGCGGCTAACCGCCGCACCCGCATCGTGATCCTGCCGCAGCTCGACCAGTTCTTCAAGCTGCTCGAAACACCGCAGCCTACGAAATAACCGGCAACGGTTTTACTCATTCAAAAGCCCGGCTTGTTCTTTTCAGAGCAGCCGGGCTTTTCGTTGGAGTCGATCAACAAAAACTTAAAATAATGGCCGGTAGCCGCTACGCGCACCGCATTTGCCTCCTCGGGCACAGTTTGTGGGCCGATTCCCCAAACCAACGGTTATGATGTATAATCATAGAGGCAGTGAGCTCCAGAACGTGAGCGAAACGTGGCAAGAGAATGAGCGGAATCCCGACAGGGGTGTACAACCCCATCCGGTTCGGTTTGATGTGGCAGACGACCTGCAGGACACGATCCGCGAGGAAGCTGATGAGTACGATCACGGGAGCAAGGAAGAGCAGCTGCTCGGTGGCGACCGCGCCTCAATCAATGACGAGTAGAAACAAAGCCCGGGATTACCCCGGGCTTTTTTATTCCTATCTTTAAAGAGATTCAGCGATTGCTTCTACCAACCATTCTAAAGCAATCGCTATGGACGTCAAAGTTTGCGGCATCACTACCTACGAAGAATTACAGGCCCTTCCCGCCCTGGGCGTCCGCTACGCCGGCTTTATCTTTTACCCTCCGAGTCCACGCTACGCCCTTCGCTTTGGAATGCGTGCTGAAGACGTGCGGCGCTTCCGGGAGCCGCTGTATAAAGTGGGCGTGTTTGTCGATGCCCATTACGACGACATCATGCAGGCTGTGGAAGAATGGGGCCTCGACATGGTGCAGCTGCACGGGCACGAAACGCCCTACGAGTGCGAGCGGCTCCTCCCCCATATCGATGTCATCAAGGCCTTTCGCTTTATCGAAAATGATCATGTGTTGTGGAGCATCAAGGACTACTTTTCCTGTACCGATCTGCTCCTGCTCGATACGGGGATCCCGCTTACGGGCGAGGCGCGCACGCGGCGCCTGCAGGAAGGCGGCACCACGCGGCGCTTCAGCTGGAACCGGCTCCGTGGCCTCAGCCTACCGAAGCCCTTTATCCTCAGCGGCGGCGTGGAGCCGGGCGATGCGGCTTATGTGCGCGAATTCCTGTCCGACCCCGCGGCCGCACAGCTTGCCGCGATCGATCTCTGCAGCCGCTTTGAGCGCGTTCCGGGGCTAAAAGACCTGGGTCTTGTGCGCAGTTTCATCACGGAGCTCCAAAACAATACATCCGCACCCGCTATCGTTTAGGGCTAAACGAAAACCCTGCATGAAAAAGCTTTTACCCACATTGGCAGCCCTGCTCCTGCTGGGCTCCTGCACAACCACCGAGAATGCAAAGAAGATCGCCGGCCACTGGCGCGGGGCTTCCTGGCTGAGCAACGGGCAGCCCACAAGCCAGGATCCGGCCGCCATCGAATTCACCTTTGCAGAAGATGGAAACTACAGCTATGTCAACGGCTCCGTGCGCGAGCATGGCTTGTACCGGGTGGATGGCGACAACCTCTACACGCGTCCCGAAGGCGGCCAGGATATCATGGTCCGGATAGCGCGGGCAGTTCCCGATACGCTGGTGCTCGACATGAACCGTGCGGGTACTTCCGAAACGCTGACGCTGGTACGCATCAAATAGACGCAGGCCGCTTATTGTAGAAATACGGTTGATAAGTCCGCTCGTTTTTTGTTGACAGTCCCTGCTCGTCACAAGGCCGGCAACAGCCCGTTGCGCCGCACCAGCAGGAAGCGCTCGGGGTTGAGCTCGAGCCAGCCAAGCTCGTAGCAAAAATGATAGGTGGCGCCCCGCCCGTTAACGAAGTGGTGCGTGGCATAGCGAAACTGGAAGCCACGGAGCAGGAGCAGCTCCTTTGATACCTGCACCGTTTCATTTTCGGCGAGTAGCTCACCCAGGATCCGGCGGTTCCGCAGCAGCAGCGCATTGACGCGGCGCACAATGGCATAGCGCGCTGAGTTCTGCTCATTGTTGAATGCGTTGCGGCAATGATCGTCGCAGAATTTTTTGTCGCTGCGGCCGCGCAGCGGGTGTCCGCACAGCTGGCAGGCCCGGTCAGATGGTGTTGGAAGCATAGGTGGGTTTTAGTTTATCAAACTTGCAACGCGCGCTTTTCCTGTCCAAGGGATTTTACCCGCTTACATCCGGGAAAAAACGGTTAATAGACGGTTTTCCCATCAGGGCGCGTGCATTTTTACATCGTTGGCCGGAGGCGCCCCGGCTGGCTGTAACCGATTCTTTTATTCAAAACCATTTGACCTATGTATGCACTACGTAACCGGGTCCAGTTGATCGGCAACCTGGGCCAGGACCCCGAGATCCGCACCTTTGACGGCGGAAAGAAGAAAGCGTCCTTCAGCATGGCCACCAGCGAAAGCTACCGCAATGCGCAGGGCGAGAAGATCACCGAAACCCAGTGGCACAACATCGTGGCCTGGGGCAAGCTCGCCGAGACCGCCGAGAAGGTACTCGTGAAAGGCAAGGAAATCGTGATCGAAGGAAAGTTGATCAACAGGTCCTATACCGACAAAGAGGGGCAGAAGAAATACGTCACCGAAGTGGTGGCGAGCGAGCTGCTGCTCCTCGGAAAGAAGGGTGCAGAGCAGTAAGCCTTGATGACAATGAAAAGCGCGCTGCGGCCCGGGCTGCAGCGCCTTTTTAACGTTATCCCCCCGGCGCATTTTCGTAATTTTAGGGGTACGTACATGCAGGCCAAAGACACTTCCAACACCTTATTCCAGCTCGCTTTAGACCTGGTCAATCACACGACGCAGCACCTCTTCCTGACCGGTAAGGCCGGTACGGGGAAGACCACTTTTTTGCGCCACGTGGTGCAGCATACCCGCAAGCATACCGTAGTGGTAGCCCCCACGGGCGTCGCTGCCATCAATGCCGGCGGCGTAACGATGCACTCGTTTTTTCAGTTGCCCTTCGGCGTTTTTGTTCCCGGCTCTTTTCACCGCGACGGTGGCTCGAGCAGCGTGGAAGTGACCGACCGCCACAGCCTGTTCAAGAATATCCGCTTCGGAAAGGACAAGCGCGAGATCCTGGAGCAGCTCGAGCTGCTCGTGATCGACGAGGTAAGTATGATGCGTTGCGACATGCTCGATGCCATCGACGCCATCCTCCGGCACTTCCGGCGCAACAACCTCCCCTTCGGTGGCGTACAGGTTCTGTACATCGGCGACCTGTTTCAGCTGCCGCCGGTGGTGCAGGGCGAGGAATGGTCGATACTGCAGCAGCATTATGAAACGCCCTTCTTTTTCAGCGCGCACGCCGTTCGCGACGCGCAGCCCCTGTACGTCGAGCTGAAAAAGATTTACCGCCAGAATGAGCAGGCCTTCATCGACGTCCTGAACCGCATCCGCAACAACCAGGCGACTTCGCAAGACCTCCAGGTGCTCAACGACCGCTACGATCCGCAGTTTGAGCCGAAAGACGATGCGCATTATATTACGATTACGACGCATAACAGGAAAGCCGACGCGATCAATTCAGCGGCGCTTCAAAAGCTGACCGGGAAGCTCCATGTGTTTTCAGCGGAAGTGAAAGGCGACTTCAACGAGAAGTCCCTGCCCACCGACAGGGAACTGCAGCTTAAAGAAGGTGCGCAGATCATGTTTGTGCGCAACGACGCCGAGCGCCGCTACTTCAACGGAAAGCTGGCCACCATCAAGTGGATCCTCAACGACGAGATCATGGTCACCTTCGACGACGGGTCGGGCGACCTGAAGCTGGAGCGCGAAACCTGGAAGAACATCAAGTACACCTACAATAAGGAAGAGGACGACATCGACGAAGAAGAGCTTGGATCGTTCAAGCAGTACCCGGTTCGGCTTGCCTGGGCCATCACCATTCACAAAAGCCAGGGACTCACCTTCGACCGCGCCGTTATCGACGCCGGTGCTTCCTTTGCGCCCGGCCAGGTATACGTGGCGCTCAGCCGCTGCACCTCGATTGATGGGATGATTTTGCGCTCACGGATCTTTCCGAACGCCATCGCAACAGATGCCCGTGTGTTGGCCTATGCCCAGAACGAGCCCGATGAGGGCAGCTTGCATATACGGCTCGAGCAGGAAAAGTACCAGTGTTGGGCTGCCGACCTCCTCAACCTGTTCGATTGGTATAAGCTGGTGTTCCATATTCACGAGTGGGTGGAATTCATTCCGGAAAAGAAGCTCCCCGATGTACCCGCGACGCTGCAATTAGGGCAGCAAATGCTGCTGAAAGCCAAGGAGGGCGCGGAAACTGCCCGCAAATACCAACAGCAGCTCGGGCGGATTTGCGATGAGATGTTGCGTGGCGGTGACACGTCGCAGCTAAGGGAGCGCATGGAAAAGGCGGTGGGCTATTTCGCGGAATTTATTGCCGGGAACCTGCTTTGGCCGCTCCAACAACATATTAAAGAATTAAATTATAATACACGCGTCAAGAAGTATAAGGAAGATGTGCGTGCGCTGGAAGGATTTATCTGGCAGCAACTGCAACGGCTCCTGACGGCATCCTATGGCGAGCTGACCTTTTTCTCCGACTTCGCACGTTACCAGCGGCTCAGCCCCGCCGAATCCGTTGTTGCAAAAAAAGAAGCGAAGGGCAAGACGGAAAAGGGAGCAAGCCTTGAAATCACGTTTGACCTGTTTCGTTCCGGTAAAAGCATTGACGAGATTGCCACTGTTCGCAGCCTGGCGATCAGTACGGTTGAAAGCCACTTGGCGCAGTTTGTCCGGGAAGGCCGCCTTCAGATCAGCGAGGTCGTGGAAGCCGAAAAAGTACAGCACATCCTGAAGGTAATGGACGAAGTGGGTACCGAGAGTCTTGCTGCTGTCAAGAGCCGGCTTGGAGACGAGTATACCTTTGGTGAGATCCGGGCTGTATTGAATCACCGGATGTACACACAAAAAATAAGCGCCTGAAAAGGCGCTTTCTTATTGAGTTTCAGTGCTGTATTATCTGCCCATGAAAACCATGAGTATTTGGATATCGCTGGGGTTGATCCCGGAGATCCGGCTTGCCTGACCGAGTGTTTGCGGGCGCACTTTACTAAGCTTCTCCCGGGCTTCCACCCCCAGCGACTGGATACGCTGGTAATCGAACTGGTCGGGTATCGCCAGTGTTTCCATTTGGCTCATGCGCTCTACAAGCTCGCGCTCCTTGTCGATATACACCTGGTATTTTACCTGTATCTCCGCCTGCTCGCGGCTCTCAGACGTATAGGATTCGAGATCCGCGCCGATCCGCGGAACAGCCTGCCGGATCGCTTCAAGCTGGATGTTCGGGCGAAGGATGATCTTTTCGAGCTTCTGCTTTTCGCTGATCGGGGCACTGTTGTGCTCGTCGAAAAACGGGTTGATCTCGTCGGGCTCCAGTTGTGTTGCGGCCATGTAGCTCTTGATGGAATCTACCTCGGCGCGCTTTTGAAGCACTTTCCGCATACGGTCTTCACCGGCCAGGCCCAACCGGTAGCTCAGCTCAGTGAGGCGTAGGTCTGCATTATCCTGGCGCAACAAGGTCCGGAACTCGGCCCGGGACGTGAACATACGGTAGGGTTCCTGCGTGCCTTTCGATATCAGGTCATCAATGAGCACTCCGATATAGGCTTCACTTCGCTTTAGAATCAGCGGAGCCTCTCCTTTCACCTTCAGGTGCGCATTGATGCCGGCCATCAGGCCCTGGCAGGCAGCTTCCTCGTACCCGGTTGTCCCGTTGATCTGCCCGGCAAAGAACAGGTTCTGCAGACCCTTCGTCTCAAGGCTATACTGGAGTTGTGTAGGCGGGAAATAGTCGTATTCGATGGCATAGCCGGGGCGGTAAAAGCGCACATTCTCGAAACCGGGCACCATCCGGAGCGCCTCATACTGCACCTCTTCCGGCAGCGAGGTAGAAAAGCCGTTCACATAGATCTCTGCCGTTGTCCACCCCTCCGGCTCAACGAAGAGCTGGTGCCTGTCGCGCTCGGCAAAGCGGTTGATCTTGTCTTCAATGCTGGGGCAATACCGCGGGCCCGTTCCTTCGATGCGCCCGGTGTACATCGGGCTCCGGTCAAAGCCCGTCTTCAGGATCTCATGTACCGTGCTGCTGGTGTAGGTCACCCAGCAGCTCCGCTGCTCCTTGGGCTTGAGGGTATCCAGGTAGGAGAAGCCGACGATCTCGTCGTCGCCCTTCTGCTCTTCCATCTTGCTATAGTCCAGCGATCGCCCATCAACACGCGGTGGGGTGCCGGTTTTCAGCCGGTCGCTCTCAAAGCCGAGCGAAACAAGCTGTTCTGTAATGCCTTCAGCGGCGCGCTCAGCTACCCGGCCACCGCCAAGGCGCTTCTCCCCTATGTGAATGACCCCGTTCAGAAAGGTTCCATTGGTGAGCACTACGGCCTTGGAGCGGATCTCATGGCCCATCCCGGTGACTACACCGCGCACGGTTTCACCGTCTACAATCAGGCCCTTCACCATATCCTGGTAGAAATCCACGTTGGGCGTAGCCTCGAGCATATCGCGCCACTTAAGCGCAAACAGCATCCGGTCGTTCTGCGTACGCGGGCTCCACATGGCAGGCCCCTTCGAACGGTTGAGCATGCGAAACTGGATCATGGAAGCGTCCGATACAATGCCCGAGTACCCGCCCAGGGCGTCTACTTCGCGCACAATCTGGCCCTTGGCGATGCCACCCATAGCCGGGTTGCAGCTCATCTGGGCTATAGTCTGCATGTTCATGGTCACCAGGAGCACCTTGGAACCCAGGTTGGCTGCGGCGGCAGCAGCCTCACAGCCTGCATGACCAGCACCAACCACTATGACGTCGTATTCAGGAAACATAAGGCTGCAAAATTACCGAAAGGGTTGGGCGAGCCTTGTTAAAAGCAGGGTTTCACGTGGAACAGGTCGGGTAATGGCATCAATGGATCAGCTCCCGTTCCACGTGGAACCCGTGTAACGGCTGAGCCAGAAATCCTCCCGCGCGCGCATCTCGGCAACCTGGGCTTTCGTCTTATCCTTATAGCCGCAGAGGTGGAGCAACCCATGAAACATCACACGGTAGAGTTCAGGAAGGAAGGAGCCGGAGTAGGACGCGGCGTTCTCCCTGATCCGTTCGATGCTAACGTAGATGTCCGATTCGATAGCTGTGCCGGGGGCATTGTAGGGGAAGGTGATAATATCCGTATAGGTGTCGTGGTTCAGATGGGTTTGATTGATCTCAAGGAGGTACGCGTCGGAGCAAAAGATGTAATTGATGGACTCCACGGAGTGCCCCTCAGCCTTCGCCAGCTTCAACAGGAAAGATTTCAGTTCGGTACGCTTAGGGAAATGGAAGCGCTGGTCGGTGTAGTGAAACTGGATCGGGTTCATCCGTCAAAATTCGGAAAGCGCACTGACTTAGCTTTGGGCTCTCATGACGAAAAGACTATCGGAATTGAAGCAGGGCGAGCGAGGACGAATCCAAAGCTTCAGCAGCTCAGAGCTGGAACTGAAACTCATGGAGATGGGCTGCATCCCTGGGGAAGAAGTGGTGGTGGAGCAGATCGCCCCGCTGGGAGACCCGATCTCGATCAAAATCGCCGGCTATTCGCTGAGTCTCCGGCGGAATGAAGCCCAGGAAATCATTGTAGAACGCTAGACCATGACCATCGGCCTTTACTTCGGATCCTTCAATCCAATCCACACCGGTCACCTCATTATCGCATCACACGTGCTAAACGAAGGCAGCGTTGATAAAGTCTGGTTTATGGTGTCCCCGCAAAACCCGTTCAAGCCATCCGGAACACTCCTCAACGAATACGATCGCCTGCACCTGGTGCAGAAAGCCATTGAAGGCGACGACCGCCTTCGGGCATCCGAAGTGGAGTTCGCACTTCCCCGCCCCTCGTACACGGCCCACACCCTGGCCCACCTCGCCGACAAATACCCGACTCACCGCTTCCGCATCATCATGGGCAGCGATTCCTTCCAGAACATTACGAAGTGGAAGAATGCCGAGGCAATTATCCGCCACTACCCCATCCTGGTTTATGAGCGCCCCGGCTTTCCCGTAACGGAAACACACGGCGCCGATGTACAGGTACTGCAGGCGCCGCTTCTCGAAATATCGGCTACGCATATCCGTAAGTTGGTACAGGAAGGAAAGTCGATCCGCTACCTCGTTCCCGAAACGGTGGCAGAGGAAATCGCGGCGAGCCGCTTCTACGCGAAGTAGCCAAGCAGCAGGCAACCGGCAACCAGCACCGGCGATACCACGCGGGTAAACTGCAGCAATAAAAAGGTAGCGACGATCACCGCCACATTGAGCAGGCTTCGACTATGCATGTCGAACAGCGAAACGTCGCGGGCAATGAAGAAGGTCGCGGCGATCATGATACCGACCACCGCAGCATTGATGCCTTCGAGCGACCGGTAAATGGCCGCGTATTTTTTGAGGTTGTTCCAGATCGGGAAAAAGAAAAGCACCATCAGTGCACTCGGCAGAAAAATAGCCACCGTGCCGATCACGCAGCCCAGCACCTGGTGACCCGGTCCCTCGTCGCGCAAAGCCATCCCACCCGTAAACGAACCAATCGAAAATACCGGCCCCGGCATGGCGCGCACCAACCCGATACCCGTCATCATCTCCTCTTTGTCGATACGGATCGCATGAGGATTTTTTGCCAATACCGCCGAATCGTTGGGACGCACCGAAAACTGCTCGTACATCAGCGGCATCAGCACGTGTCCGCCTCCGAAGACGAAAGAACCCATGCGATACATATTCTCGAAAAGATTAATGGGTTTCCGGTCCGGCCAATCGTTCTTGCGCGCCGCCTCACTGAGAACCCCCGCGAAAATAAATATGATGGCAAACAACCATATGTTCCACCACTTGATCTTTCGAGGCTTGACCTCCCGTTGCGGGATACGCTTCCGACTGAGGTTGGTGGCCGCACCGCTCAACAGAATCAGCGACGGGAAGATCCACGGGTACTGGAAAAAATAATACGTAAGCGCGGTACACAGCAACATGATGATCCACGTGATCGTATTGCGCACCGACTTATTGAACACCGCAACCGACGCATAGGCCAGGAAGCCAATGGCCATCGCGGGTATGAACTTGAAAATGTCGGTGTGCATCGAGCTCCGGTCGACGTAGGGAAGCAGGAAAGAAAGCGCGCCCATCAGCACACAGGCCGGAAGGATCCAGACCAGCAAGGTAAGGACCGCCAGCACCACTCCTCCCCGCTTGTAGCCGATCAGCGTAAGCGTTTGCGTAGAGGAAGCACCCGGGAGAAGACTGCAAAAGGCATTGTACTCGAGCAGCTCCTCCTCCGTTACGTACGGAGTTTGCCGCACGAATGTTTTCAGCATCATGGCCATATGTGCCTGCGGACCTCCTACTGCCGTTAAGGCGTGCAGGAATACCGCTTTCAGAAAAGGAATATGGCGCAGCAACATGAGGGGCTAAATTAACGAAAAGGCCTAAGTATCTTTCCCATACAAAACATGCACATGAGCCGTACCCGCCTTCTTGCCCTTTCGTTGTTGCTGTGCGTAACCGCCGGAGCCCAGGATCGATTCAGTGCAGCGATCGAGAGCGGCGTTCAGAAAATCGAAAGCCAGTGCATTCAATGGCGCCGCGACCTGCACGCCAACCCCGAACTGGGCAGCCGCGAAACACGTACCGCGAAGATCATCGCAGCACATCTTCGCGCCCTCGGACTCGAGGTACAGGAAGGCGTGGCGCATACCGGCGTGGTCGGCATCCTGCGCGGAGGCAAACAAGGTGCGGTCGTGGGCTTGCGCGCCGACATGGACGCACTCCCGGTGACCGAGCGTACATCGGTTCCGTTTGCATCGAAAGTAACGACACAATACAACGGGCAGGAAGTTGGTGTGATGCATGCCTGCGGCCACGACAGTCATGTGGCGATGTTGCTGGCTGTAGCCGATGTACTTGCGCCGCTGAAAAAAGATCTTCCCGGAACAGTGAAGTTTATTTTCCAGCCCGCCGAAGAAGGAGCCCCCGCCGGTGAAGAAGGGGGCGCAGCACTCATGATAAAAGAAGGCGTGCTGGACAACCCGAAAGTGGATGCCGTATTCGGATTGCACATCAACGCACAAACGCCCGTAGGCCAGATCCGGTATCGCCCCGAAGGAATGATGGCCGCGGCCGATTGGTTTCATATTACCATCAACGGGAAGCAATCGCATGGCGCGCAACCCTGGCTTGGAATCGATCCCGTCGTTATCGGCGCACAGATCATCAACGGGTTACAGACGATCGTAAGCCGGCAGTCGGAGCTGACGAAAAACGCGGTCGTGATTTCAACGACGATGTTTCAGGCTGGTGTCCGCGAAAATATCATCCCCGAAAAAGTAGTGCTTGGCGGAACGATCCGTACGCTCGACAAAGACATGCAGCAGGATGTATTCCAACGCGTGACCCGCACCGCCGAACATATCGCCGAAGCATCCGGCGCCACGGCTACCGTAACCTTTGAACACAAAACATTGGTGACCTACAACGATCCGAAGCTCACGGAGCAATCACTGCCTTCGTTGCGCAAAGCCGCCAATGGCAACGTGCACCTGATGGAAGCCGTCACCGGCGCAGAAGATTTCTCGTTCTTCGGCGACAAGGTCCCCTCCTTCTTTTTCTACCTCGGTGGCATGGCCCCGGGCACCGATCCAAAGAACACGGCAGCGCACCACACACCGGATTTCTATATCGATGAAGGCGGCTTCAAAACGGGCATCAAGGCATTCTGCTACCTCGTGACCGACTACCTTATGGAAGCCCAGAAAAAATCAAAGTAGTGTTAGATGAACTGTGAGCCTTCGCTACCTGATATTCGTTGCAGGAATTACTTGAACACCTGGTAGGCGATGAAGCTCATGACGTAGGCTATGGCCGTCATGTAGGTGAACTGGATGATGGGCCACTTCCAGGTTTTCGTTTCGCGGCGCACCACAGCGAGCGTACTCATACACTGCATCGCAAACACGTAGAAGATCATCAGCGATACGCCGGTGGCCAGCGTAAAGAGCGGCGTACCATCTTCCTTCTTTGCATCGCGCAGCTTTTGACTCAGGCGAACCCCCTGGTCGTCTTCACCCACACTATACAAAGTGGCCATGGTACCCACGAACACTTCACGTGCGGCGAACGAGGTAATGAGTGAAATGCCGATGCGCCAGTCGTAGCCCAGCGGCTTGATGGCCGGCTCGATGGCCTGGCCGAGTATGCCCGCATAGGAGGCCTCGAGCTTTGCGGCTTTATAGTTCGTCCTGATCTCGTCGGCAGATAGCTTGTGCTCGGTAAGCGCCCGCTGGTGCTGCGCTTCCACGGCATCCATACGTCGGGCCGGACCGAAGGTGCTCAGCGCCCAGAGTGCAAGGCTGATGACCATGATCACGCGACCGGCATCTGTAACGAAGATCCGCGCCTTCTGCACCATGGTGGTACCTACGTTCTTCCAACGCGGCGCGCGGTAGATGGGTAACTCGAGAATAAAGAAGCTCTTTTCGTTGATACGGATAAATTGCTTCGCCACCCACGATACGAAGAGAGCCATCGATAATCCAAGCAGGTAAAGGCTCATCATCACCAAACCCTGGAGGCTGATGAAGCCTAAATAATAGGTGTTGGGAATTACCAATCCGATAAGGATCACATATACGGGAAGACGCGCCGAGCAGGAGATCAGCGGCGTAACCAGGATGGTGAGCAAACGTTCCTTCCGGTTTTCGATCGCACGTGCACTCATGATCGCAGGCACGGCGCAGGCAAAGCCGGAGATGAGCGGCATCACGCTTTTACCATTGAGACCAACCGTGCGCATCAGGCGATCGGTTAAAAAAGATATGCGCGCCATGTAACCCGTGTCTTCAAGCAGTGTGATGAGACCGAAGAGGATCATGATCTGCGGAACGAACACCATGATACCGCCAAGACCGGCGAGCACACCATTCACCAGCATGTCGCTGAACCAGCCGTCGGGAAGTGCTTTGGAGAGACTGCCGCTGGCCCAGGCAAAGGCGCCATCGATCCAGTCCATCGGAAACTGCGCCAGCAGGAACACCGACTGGAACAACAGGAAGAGTACAGCCAGGAGAATAAGGTAGCCCCACTTGCGGTGCAATAATATATTATCGAGCCTGTCGGTGAAAAGCGATTGCTGCCGCGGATCGGGCTCGGTAACCGAAGCCGCCATCACGTGCTTGATGCGCGTATAGCGCTGCATAATCTCGCTCGCCTGTGTGCGCGTGTGGTTGAACTGGTGCTTCTCCTCGATCTGCTCGATTCCATCCTGCAGGCTTTGCGGGAGGTCGAACTGCTCGTGGTTGATCAGGTAATGGATCGCCGAATAATCGCTCACCTCGGGAAGGAGCGCCTGAACGTCGCTGATAGCGGCACCGGCCAGTTCGCGGTGATCGATGAAATCGCGGGCGGGCACTTTGTAGGCCTGTGTTGCCGTCAGCTCCATGGCCTTGAGCAGTTGCGGGATGCCTTTGCTTTTGCGCGGGTTGACGGCGATGACCGGTACACCGAGCTCCCGCTCCATTTCGGCCAGGTCGATCTCGATGCCTTTGCGGCGGGCAAGATCCACCATGGTAAGGGCGAGCACCACCGGCTTCTTGAGGTCGATGATCTGGGTACAGAAAAGCAGGTTGCGTTTCAGGTTCGAGGCGTCCACTACTACGACAAATACATCGGGCTGCACTTCGGGGTCCTGCCCGATCAGCACGCGGTAGCTGACCCACTCGTCAAGACGCTTCGGGTACAGGCTATAGGTTCCGGGAAGATCGATAATGTTGGCGTTGTACTGGCCGGAGAGGCGGAGGGATCCGGTCTTCTTCTCCATGGTGACGCCCGGGAAGTTGCCTACCTTCTGGTTGAGGCCGGTAAGGCAGTTGAATAGCGAGCTCTTTCCACTATTAGGATTCCCGACGAGGGCAATATGTACGGTCCGTTGCGCCAAAGTGGCGCAAAGTTAACCCCAACGGTACGGCCTATTGTTACGATATAGGGAGTTTTGCAAAAGCTTAGGGCGAAATAAAGTTTGAAGTTTGTGTTTTGGCGTTCGTTCCGTGCAACCGAAAGGCGTCAAAAAGCTGTCCCATAGATATTGGGGCCAGAGCCAGCCGGCACCCTTCGAACAAACCTTTCAGAACCCCAAGAACCTTAAGAACCCGAAGATCGTTACCCCTTACTTTTGTCCTGTCCCCCTAAACTTTTACTGATGCGCTTGTACCTGCTGCCCTTACTGGTCCTTTTGTCGGCCCCCGCCTTTGCCCAAAAGACGCGTAAAGAGGACGCCGAGATCGCCGCCAACCTCCGTCGCCACGTAACCTTTCTCAGCTCCGACGAACTCGATGGACGTCGCACCGGTACGGAGGGCGAACGCCTGGCCGCCGAATACATCATGCTGCAGTTCGGCAAGACAGGGCTCCAGCAAAAAGGCAGCGACGGGTTTCTCCAAGCTTTCGACGTCCCCGCAGGACTGAAGGTGCAGGGCACGCAGCTGCGGGTGAACGGCAAGGACCTCGTGCTGAACGACGAATATTTCCCCCTGGCGTGGAGCGGCAACGCGCAGGCGAAAGGCTCGCCGGCCATTGCACTACAGGAGCAGGGCTCGCCCTGGTTCCGCGATATCAAAGAGCTGCTGGAAGAAAATGCGGGCAACCCGCACTTCGACCTTCAGGATACACTTCACAAGCTGGCCGCAGCCGTGAAGAAGCGCGGCGCCACCGCCCTCCTGTTATATAACAGCTCCTCCATCGACGACAAGCTGGCCTTCGACCCGGCCGACCGAAGCCCGCGCGCCGAGATCCCCGTACTGTACATCCGCAAGTCGGCTTTTTCCAAACACCTTGCCGATGAAAGCGCTTCACACGAAGTGACACTGGTGACGCAGGTAACGGCGCAAAGCCGCGAAGGGCATAACGTGATCGGGTATATCGACAATGGCGCTCCGAACACGATCGTGCTGGGCGCGCATTTCGATCACCTTGGCCATGGTGAAGACGGCAACTCGCTGTACCGCGGCGACTCGGTACGCATTCACCGTGGCGCCGACGATAACGCGAGTGGCACGGCCGCGCTTATTGAGCTGGCACGCCTCCTGAAAGCATCGAAATACAAGAACAACAATTACCTGTTCATCGCGTTTTCGGGTGAGGAGCTCGGTCTCTTCGGATCGAAGTATTTCGTGGAGCATCCGACCGTAGACCTGAAGTCTGTGAACTACATGATCAACCTCGACATGGTAGGACGCCTCAACGATTCGTCGCACCTGCTGCAGGTGGGCGGCTACGGCACCTCTCCTACCTGGGGCGAGTTGTACAGCCTCACGGGAAAGAAAGCGTTAACCGGCAGTGGTCTTGCGTATCGCTTCGACAGCAGCGGTACCGGGCCAAGCGACCACACCTCCTTCTACCGAAAAGACATACCCGTGCTGTTCTTCTTCACCGGCATGCACAGCGATTACCACCGCCCGACCGATGAAGCCGACAAGATCAATTACAGCGGCGAAGTGCAGGTGCTCCGTCATGTGCTCAGTCTCGTGCAGCATACCGATCCTGCCGGGAAACTGGCCTTCAGCAAAACGCGCGAAACGCAGATGGGCACCTCGACACGCTTCAGCGTTACACTTGGCGTCATGCCGG
The DNA here is from genome assembly GCF_054777635.1 of Flaviaestuariibacter terrae. Taxonomy (NCBI): domain Bacteria; kingdom Pseudomonadati; phylum Bacteroidota; class Chitinophagia; order Chitinophagales; family Chitinophagaceae; genus Flaviaestuariibacter; species Flaviaestuariibacter terrae. Next base: position 843,504 of record NZ_BAAHAL010000008.1, on the reverse strand, counting down.
ACTATACCTTCAGTGGAAGCGGCATGCGCATCGATGGTGTAAGCGACGGACGTCCGGCTCAGAAGGCCGGGCTGATGGCCGGCGACATCATTACAGCCCTCGGGCCACACAAGGTGACTTCGCTCGAAAGCTATATGCAGGCGCTCGCTACTTTCAAAAAAGGAGAAAGCAGCACCGTTACGTACCTGCGGCAGGGAAAAGAAGCAACGACCACCGTACAATTCTAAACCGACAGCGACTGATGGCACAGATGAAACTCGTGTTGGACCATAGGGAAATGACCGATAGCTTTTTCGAAGACACCAGGCTTCTCGGCATCATGGCGCCCATCAAGGACTACAGCTTCTGCTGGAACATCAACCAGGCAATGGGCATCGACTTCCGTATCAACAACGAGATCGAGATCCAGCTGAAGCGCAAGAACCGCGACTACTTCTTCACCGTATTCGAATACGTGCAGCCCAACACAAGCCTCGTGCACTACCTGTACAACAACCAGTACGACGGTGAGTACCTGCTGCCCGAGTTCCGCCACCTCGACTTCCTCTGGCTGTTCAAGGGCGACCCCGTTAGTGACAACGAGATGGATACGGTGATGCAAACGATCCGCGGCATCAAGGGTGTGCAGCTGGTGGTGGAGATGACCAACGAACAGATCAAGAACAAGGAACACCTGGTGTTTTGATGTAGGATCGCTGATCTCAGATCCCGGATGTAGAATTTCAGATTTGCTATACCAATAAACCATTTTTTATGTGGGAAGAATCGGGAAATGCACTGTACCGCAAATACACCTTTAAAGACTTCAGCGAAGCCTTTGCCTTTATGACACGCGTGGCGCTGCTGGCGGAATCGCAGAACCATCACCCGAAGTGGACCAACGTTTGGAACACGGTTGAAATGTGGCTTTCGACGCACGACGCCGGCGACGTGGTGACCGACAAAGACCGTAAGCTCGCAAAAGCGATCGACGCCTTGCTATGAGCGCAGCCGCCGACACCGTGCTGATGATTCGCCCGGCTTCCTTCCGGTTTAATGAGCAAACCGCGGTGAACAATCACTTCCAGCAACGAACCCGTATTTCTACGGAAGAAACACAGGCGCGTGCGCTTGCCGAATTCGATGCGGTAGTAAAACAGCTGCAGCAAGCCGGCGTGCAGGTGCTCGTGGTGGAAGACACGGCGGAACCGGCAAAACCGGATGCTGTTTTTCCCAACAACTGGCTGAGCACGACCACCGACGGGCGCATACACCTTTACCCACTCTTCGCGCCAAACCGGCGCCCGGAGCGACGCAGCGGCATCATCGCCCTGCTGCAGCGCCTCTTCGACGTACAGCGGATCAACGACTGGACCTTCCTCGAAGCGCAGGATGTTTTTCTTGAAGGAACCGGCTCGATCGTATTTGACCACGCGGGACGGACGGCCTATGCAGCACTATCGCCCCGCACAAGCCGCGAGGCGCTTCTGCTGGTCGCGAATGCACATGGTTACGAAGCCGTTGCCTTTGATGCTGCCGATGCGAAGGGAAGACCACTGTATCATACCAACGTGCTTCTTGGTATCGGCGACCGCTTTGCCGCCGGCTGCAGCGCAGCCTTCACCGATCAACAGGAACTCGACCGGGTACGCGAGGCCTTAGCGCAAAGCGGGCATGAATGGATCGACCTCACGTTTGCTGAAATGGAAGCTTTCGGCGCCAACCTCCTGCAGCTGCAGAACCGCAGTGGGAGCCGGCTGATCGTGGTAAGCGAAACGGCGCTGGCCGCCTTTCGTCCGCAGACACGCGCAAGGCTGGAGCAATACGGAACGTTGCTACCCGTGAGCGTGCCCACAATCGAACAGGTAAATGGTGGCAGCGTGCGCTGTATGCTTTGCGAGATCTTCCTGCAGCCTAAGCCCTGACGAAGAGCCGCTTCTCCCCTGCCGCCGTAAAGCGACCGATGGGTGTTGCGTACGCGCCTTCTTTTTCCAGGATAGCCCTGATGGTATCGGCGGCGTCGGGTGCCACGGCTAAGAGCAAGCCGCCATTCGTTTGCGGATCGGGCAACAGGTTGAAGGCTTCCATCACATTGACACCTTTCTCAAACTGCACCTCCTTGTTGTAGTTGTTCCAGTTGCGGAACGTTGCATCGGGTATCGTGCGCTGCTGCAGGTAACTGTCAAGACCTTCGATTTTCGGGAGCGCGCTGTAGTGCAGCTCCGCGCCGAGGCCGGAGCCTTCGGCCATCTCGAGCAGGTGACCCAGCAACCCGAAGCCCGTCACGTCGGTGAGCGCATGCACGCCGGGCTGCTGTCCGAGCACTCGTCCCACCTTGTTGAGAAGAGTCATCTGCGCGAGCAGTGGCGTATAATGCGCCTCATCGAGCAAGCCCCGCTTGAGTGCCGTGGAAAGCACGCCGACGCCCAGTGGCTTTGTGAGAAAAAGGATATCGCCTTCCTGCGCGCTGTTGTTGCGCTTGAGCTCCGATTGTTTTACGCGACCTGTAACCGCCAGGCCGAATATCGGCTCGGACGAGTCGATGGTATGGCCACCTGCGAGCGGTATTCCGGCTTCCTTACAAACGGCCCGCGCGCCGGCCAGCACCTGCTGCGCCGCACTGACGGGTAGCTTCTCCACGGGCCATCCCAGGATGGCAATGGCGAGCAGCGGGCTTCCGCCCATCGCATACACATCGCTGATGGCGTTGGCGGAGGCAATACGTCCGAAGTCGAACGGGTCGTCGACGATGGGCACAAAAAAGTCGGTGGTGGAGATGATGACTTCTTCGCCGTCGAGAAGCCAGGCGGCAGCGTCATCGTTGCTTCCGTGGCCCACGAGGAGCGAAGGAAACGACTCCTGTGCCGGTCCTTGCAGGATCTCCTGGAGCACCGAGGGCGCGATCTTGCAACCGCAGCCGCCGCCTTTAGAAAACTGAGTAAGCTTGAGTGGAGTAGCTTCCATCATTCATTTTTTTGGATCAGGATGCGCGCATTCGTTTGCAGGTCGGCGCTGAAATAAACCGGGTAACGGGCTTCGCTGGTTTGCACAATGAGAAGGCCGGTGTTCGGCGGAAGCGTACCGAGATTCTCCGCTAGCAGCGACAACTCGTTGATACCCGGCTTCAGCGGTACGGTATATCGAAATGCATTTTCACTGAGCTTGATGTGCTCTACCAGCGCCACCCCGTTGAGGTATACACTGACGCTGTCGCCATCCACGAGTCCATTATCGTAAAGCGTGATCTGTACAGTGTCGGCAGTAGCACGGAGTGTTTGAACCGTTTGGGTTTTCCGCTCGGTAAATGTGAGCGGCCTGATCAGCTGCGGCGCGGCGGGCGCGGCGGCGGGCGGGAAGCGCTCGCGCAGCTTGGCCACGAGTGCCGATGAGGAGCTGTCGCGCTTCTTGCGTAGCGCCAGCGTGCCCGTTGCGGGTGCCCAGTTGCGCGTGCGGTTGGTGCTCCAGCGACCAACGAGCGAATCGACAGGACCGCCGTAGGGTATCGAGAACAGCGATGTGCGGCGGATGCCTTTCGGTGGTGGCGTCGGGAAATTATTCTCGAGCATATCGCTCTCCTCGATGACGAGCTTGCCCGCCTTTACGAGTCCCTTCACCTTGCGAAAACCGAAGTGCATGCGGTTATCGAGCACGAAGGTGGTGTGTGCGTAGCCGCTCACCTTGCCGCCTTCCTCGGTGATGGAAAGCTCGTATTGCTGCACGAGGCCGGTGGAATCATTGCGAAGCGTGCCGCTGTAAAGCCCGGTGACTTCCTGGCCAAAAGCCGGGGCAGCACAAAGGAGCAGCAACAGGTAGAAGAGGTGTTTCATAGTGCGGAAAGAATTAGGGCTGCATTGTCGCGCGTGACACCGGGCGCTGCGATCGTGGTCAGCGAATGCCCGGACTCAGCGCGGCTGTGCAGTCCCTTAAGGTACAATTTATCGTAATAACGAAGCAGGATGGAGAAGCAGGCGTGAAGGTCTCCTTCCCCGATATGCTGCAGCGCAAGTTTCGTATCGAGGCCGCCGAGCCGCTTGCTGATGCGGCTGATGGAATCGGCAAGACCTTCTTTATCGTGCACGCCGTATTCTTCAACAATGCGGTTGAGCCGGCTTTCGAAGGGAATATCGAGGAAGGACAACGGGGCCTTGCGGATCGTTTCCCAAAGTGTGTGCGGGATATGGCGCTGACCGATTCGCTGGCTTTCGTCTTCGATCCAGATCCGCGCAGGTGAAGCCGCTTCGGCTGCATCGAGTGCAAGAGCCAGCTCATTTTCGAAAGCTTCCTGCGTGGGTTGCGCCGGCATGCCGAAGCTGCCGAAGGCGGAACCTTTGTGGCGGGCCAGGCCTTCCAGATCAATCACCGTTTCGCCAAGCTCGCCGAGGCGACGAAGCAATTCGGTCTTGCCGCTGCCGGTATATCCACCGAGCACGCGGAACGGATACGCGTGCGTAAAGCGATCGAGCACCCAGTTGCGAAAGGCCTTGTAGCCACCGTCGAGCACGTGTACCTCGAAGCCATAAAGATCGAGGAGCCAGGATACGGCGCCGCTGCGCATACCGCCGCGCCAGCAGTAGAGATAGACAGGTGCGTTGCTTCCGAGGCCACGCGCACGGGCGGCGCGCTCCACGATTTCGACCATCGCGCGCATCTTCGGGCCGAAGGCATCGAGACCGATCTTGATGGCGTGCTCGCGGCTCACCTGCTTGTAGGCTGTGCCCACCTGCGCCCGCTCGGCATCGCTGAAGAGCGGCAGGCTCAGTGCGCCGGGAAGAAAGGCATGCGCGTACTCGCCCGGCGAGCGGACGTCGAAGAGCAATGCGTCTTTCGAAAGGCGGAGAAATTCCTGGATAGGGTGGCGGGATACAGGCACGGCAGCAAATATCGTGAATCGTCAATCGTCAATCGTGAAAGCCTGACACCCGATTACGGACGAAGAGTTGGCTAAGCCAGTCTTTCAATGTAGCAGCGCACCGCGCATTGCCGATTCACGATTGACGATTCACGAAAAAGCCCCGACATCACTGCCGGGGCCTCGTGGTTAAGGGTGAAGCGATTAATGGCCGGTTTTCACCTTGCCGTTATCGGCATTGTACTTTACTTTATCCCCTGTCTGCTTGTCCTTGAGCTTGATGTCGCCATCTTTGCTGGTCTTGACTTTCACGTCCTTGTCTTTGACTTTATTGCCGTTATCCTTCACCTTCGTTTCGCCATTGGAGCTCATGTCTTCCGAACCGGTGCTTCCGGTTCCTGTTGTGTCGTTCATCGAGCTCATATAACGCTGGTCGTCCTGGGCCCAGCGCTGGTCATAATTGACCCAGTTGTCATCGGTAGCGCTCTTGTACTGGAGCGTATTGTTTTCCATGCGGGCTTCGCCTACCCGGTTCCAGGTGTCGCTGTCGGCACTGTATACCCACCAGTTGCGGCGGTCTACATAGCGCCACACGGGCTGGTTGGTCTCTTCGTTAACGGCGCGGCGTGTCGTAGCGTCGTAGCGGATCTTGATGGGCTTACCGGATTTGGGATCGAGGTAGTTACCGGCCTGGCTGTTTACCCGGAATGAGTCGGCCATTGCGGCATAATTGCCCGAGCTGGATGCGTTTTCCGTGGTAGTAGTGGTGGTTGTGGTTGTTGCGGTGGTATCGGTGTTGGTGCCGTTAGTACCATTGCCATTGCAGGCGGAGAGCGTCGCCACGAAGGCTACCATGCTCAGCCATTTAACTTGTTTCATCTTTCGTTTGAGTTTGATTCACCTCAACACTGCAAAAATGGTTCCTGTCCGGCTTCATGGGGCGAAGAAACCACAGCGCTACACATGAGGTAGACGCCACAAAAAAGCCCCTCACGGGGCTTTCCTTATCTTCTTTTCGCTTTCGGAGCGTTCGAGGCACCAGACCTTCAGCCGTTCATCGAAGCCAGGAACTCTTCGTTCGACTTCGTGCCGCGCATCCGGCGGAGGAGCTCGTTCATCGCTTCTTCCGCGTTCATATCTGTGAGGTACACACGGAGCAGGTTCATCCGCTGCAGCACATCGCGATCAAGGAGGAGATCGTCGCGGCGGGTGGACGACGCAACGAGGTCGATGGCCGGGAACACGCGCTTGTTGGCGAGGCGGCGGTCGAGTTGCAGTTCCATGTTGCCGGTACCCTTGAATTCCTCGAAGATCACTTCATCCATCTTGGAACCGGTGTCGATCAGCGCGGTGGCCAGGATGGTGAGCGAGCCGCCATTCTCGATCTTACGGGCAGCACCGAAGAACTGCTTGGGCTTCTGCATGGCGTTGGCTTCAACACCACCGGAGAGCACTTTACCGGAAGCTGGTGCTACGGTGTTGTGCGCACGGGCGAGGCGGGTGATGGAATCGAGCAGGATCACCACATCGTGGCCGCACTCAACGAGGCGCTTGGCCTTGTGCAGGGCAACGGTCGAAACCTTCACGTGTTTTTCGGCGGGCTCATCGAATGTCGAGGCAATTACCTCGGCACGCACGGAGCGCTCCATATCGGTTACTTCCTCGGGGCGCTCGTCGATGAGCACTACCATGAGGTATACTTCGGGGTGGTTGGCGGCGATGGCGTTGGCCACTTCTTTCAGCAGCACCGTTTTACCCACTTTGGGTTGCGCCACGATAAGTCCGCGCTGGCCTTTACCGATGGGGGTAAAGAGATCCATGATGCGCGTGCTGTACTGGTTCGGCGCCATGAAGAGATTGAGCTTCTCGTGCGGGAACAGCGGCGTGAGGTACTCGAACGGAACGCGGTCGCGTACTTCCTCGGGACTCTTTCCGTTAATGGTTTCCACCTTCAGCAGCGCGAAATATTTCTCGCCTTCTTTCGGAGGACGCACGGTGCCATACACGGTATCACCCGGCTTGATGCCGAACAGCTTGATCTGCGACGGCGATACGTACACATCATCCGGCGACGACAGGTAGTTGTAATCGGAAGAGCGCAGGAAGCCGTAGCCATCGGGCATCATCTCGAGCACGCCTTCACCGATCACCTGGCCGTCGAACTCGACGTTGAACGGATTGTTGCGCTCCGTCTTCTGGAAAAATTTATTGATGTTGGGCGCGGAGATCATTCGCTCGGGAATCTGCGGCTCCGGCTGTCCCTGCTGTTGTTGCTGTCCTTGTCCCTGCTGTTGCTGCTGTTGTTGTTGTTGTTGCTGGTGCTGCTGTTGTTGCTGTTGCTGGGAAGGTGCTTGTGTGCTGTTGCCGTTGGGTGCCTGTGCCTCCGCGATGGCGGCATCGGTTTCCATGGGCAGCTCACCCTGCGGTGTGTTCGGCTCGTTCTTGCGGGGGCGGCCACGCTTGGGACGCTCGGCGTTGGCGCTGCGATCGGCGGCGGGACGCTGTTGTTGCTGTTCTTCCTTGGGGCGCTGCTCTTCTTTCTTGGGAGCGGCGCTGGCCTGCGCATTGGCGGGGCGCTCGGCCTGGGGAGCTGCGGCACGTGCGGCATTGCCTGCTTCGTTGCGGCTGTTGGCCGGGCGGCGGCCGCGGCGCGGTTCTTCGGCAACCGGCTCTTCGGCGGCTGCGGAGGTATCTTCTACAATTGCTTCTTCGTTCGTGTTGGCAGTTGTTGCTTTTACGATGCGGGTACGGGCGCGGCGCGGCGACTTGCTGTCATCTTCGACGCCTTTCTGGGCCGGGCTGGCGGTAAGCGCCTGCTTGTCGAGGATTTTATAAATGAGGTCCTGCTTGCCTAATTTCCGGGCGTTGTCGATCTTGAGACTTTCGGCAACGTCGAGCAATTCAGGAACGAGCATGTCGTTCAACTGCAAAATGTCGTACATAGGGATGCTTGAGTTTTAGTCACACGGCTAAAGGGAACCGATGGCGTGAATGATTTCTTTTGATAGGTTTTGAATCGAATCCTTGGGGGAAAAAACCAGGTGTCGGGAGGGTTGCAGGAAGGACTCCTAACTGGATTCTGCTGCAATTTTACAGCGAAAACAGGGAAACCAAAAATTTTCTTCGTGCGATACTGTTGGGGTACTCACAAAAATTGCCGGCCTTCGGACGGCTTACTGTGCCCCGGCACTGCGGCTTTTTGACCCGATTCGCCGCTGTATTCGTGAATCGTCAATCGTGAATCGTGAATGGCTGACGCCACAAACGGAAGAACGGATGCCAAAGGCATCCGTTCTCCTTACCGCGCATCGCGAATTGACGATTCACGATTGACGATTCACGAGTCCAAATGCTCATCAAATCAGCCCGGCCTTCGCCGAGATCTCCAGCATCCGGTCGAGGGGACGCTTTGCGGCAAGGCGCATTTCCTCGTCCATGAGGATCTCCGGTTGCTCGTATTTCATGCAGAGATAAATCTTCTCCAGGGTGTTGCGCTTCATGTGCGGGCAGTCGTTGCAGGCGCAGTTGTTGTCGGGTGGCGCGGGGATGAGCGTTTTGGAAGGGGCCTGTTTGGCCATCTGGTGCAGAATGCCGGCCTCCGTGGCCACAATGAAGCTCTGGTGCCCGCTGCTCTTCACATAGGCCAGCAATTGCGTCGTAGAGCCGATAAAGTCGGCAACGCGGAGGATGGGCTCCTCGCATTCGGGGTGGGCGATCACTTTAGCCTCGGGGTGACGCACCTTGAGGCGCGTGATCTTTTCGAGCGAGAAAATCTCGTGCACCATGCAGGCGCCGTTCCAGAGCAGCATGTCGCGGCCCGTCGTGCGGTTGATCCAGCCACCGAGGTTCTTGTCGGGGGCGAAGATGATCTTCTGGTCTTTCGGGAACGACTCCACGATGGCCTTGGCATTGCTGGACGTGCAGATCACATCCGTCAGCGCCTTGATGCCGGCCGAGCAGTTGATGTAGGAGATCACGATATGGTCGGGGTGCTGGTCGCGAAACTTTTTGAACAGCGGCGGCGGGCAGCCTTCGCTGAGCGAGCAGCCGGCCTTGAGGTCGGGGATCACGACCTTGCGCGACGGGTTGAGGATCTTGGCGGTCTCGGCCATGAAGTGCACACCGGCGAAGACGATCATGTCGGCATCGGTCTTCACTGCCGCCTGGGCAAGGCCGAGGGAGTCGCCGATAAAATCCGCGATGTCCTGGATATCGGGCTCCTGGTACAGGTGCGCCAGGATCACGGCATTTTTTTCCTTCTTGAGTTTTTCGATCTCGGCAAAGAGGTCGAGCGACGGGTCGATCGGCGCGTCGATAAATCCTTTTTCGAGAAGCTCGTTTTCCTGCGCTATCAACATTTCTTCCGGCATATAATAACTTATATTATTCCTTATTTATTTAAAAAGAGCCTACTACTATTACGGCTGTGGATTTGGGGATAACCGTAACGCCGTTTTCGGGGACTGCAAAAATGCTGCGGTTATACAGCGCTATCCACCATTTATCCCCAGCAAAGTTATCGAGGGACGCTTCACGCAGGCGCTTTTTCACCATCCTGTGGATAGGGGCTATGTGAAATCCGGCAACGACACATGCATTTTTTTCGGGTTGTGAATGAGTGCGGGATAAGTTGCGGAAAACCCACAGCGTTCCCGGGGCCGGCTCCGGCTGTCCCGGTTGTTCGACCCGCGTACACGTTTCACCAACGCGTTCCACGGGGGTTATGCCCGGGTTTTCCACGGTTATCCACAGCGAAAAAGTGAGCGGTGAATGGGTGAGCGGTGAGCGGGGGAAAGTGGTTCTGGAGGTTCTGATGGTTTTGGAGGTTTTAGGAGGTTTTGGAGGTTTTAGGAGGTTTTGGGGGTTTTGAGAGGTTTGGATGGTTTGCTTAACCGGGCTTGCGTACGCCATTGTGGATATTGGGCAAAAAAGATCTTTTTAGTTCTTCTTCCAGCCCGGTAGCTGGTCAAAAAAAAAATACCAGGCCTTCCCCTGCCCCGGTATTTTGAAAAAAAGATCTTTTCAGGCGTTCCCCTACCCTGTCGGAAGGCCAAAAAAGATCTTTTTGGAGGTTCCTCCGTCATGGGGCTACCGGAAGACGATGTTTATTGTCTGTCTCCTACCAGCTACTCGCTCACTGCTCACTGCTCACTGCTCACCGCTCACCGCTCACCCCTTTTTCACCGATGCGGGCTCAGGCCTCGGGCCCCAGGGCCCGCGACTCGTCGAAAAGCCCGAAAAAACGGCCCGTATAGCGGTTTTCCACAATTTGTTGATAACCCCCTAAACCCCTATTTTTGCCCACCTATATAAATAAATACCGAAACTCCACCTATGTCAGTCATTCAGAACATCAGGGACAAGTATGCACGTGTGATGGTCATTCTCATTGCGGTGTCCCTTATCGGCTTCATTTTAATGGATGCCTTCTCGAGCCGCAGCAGCCTTTTCAGCGGCAACTCCACCACGGTTGGTAAGATCAACGGGAAGAAGGTCGATTACGTCGACTTCGAGAAGAAGGTCAAGATCCAGGAAGAGCAGTACAAGGCCCAGGGCTACGACATGGGCGAAGCCGGCCGCCAGAACCTCATTGAAGGTGTGTGGAATTCGGAGATCTCCGAAGCCCTCCTCGCCGACCAGTACCAGCGTCTGGGCATCACGGTGAGCAACAAGGAAATGAACGACTTCCTCTTCGGTTCCAACCCGCCGCAGGATCTTCGCCAGCGCTTCACCGACTCCACCGGCCAGTACAACGGCGCCGCCGCGCAGCAGGCCGTTAACCAGATCAAGAAGTCGGGCAAGCCCGAAGACAAGGAGCAGCTCGCCAACTACTTCGACGGCATGCGCAACCAGCGCGCCATGGAAAAGTACATGTCGCTCCTCAACAACAGCATTTACCTGCCCAAGTGGCTCGTGGAAAAGCAAAGCGCCGACGACGCCCTGGTGGCCCGCACCTCTTATGTAGCGGTTCCCTATACGTCGGTGTCCGATTCCGCCGTCAGCGTAAGCGACGCCGAGATCAGCCAGTATATCAAGAAGCACAGCAACGAGTTTGAGCAGACCGAAGAAGTCCGCAACATTTCCTTCGTACTGTTCCCCACGGTTCCCTCCTCCGCCGACAGCGCCGACGCCCGCACGGCGCTCGCCCAGCTGAAGCCTGCTTTCGACACGGCGAAAGACGTGGAGCACTTCCTCACGGTCAACGGCAGCCCGCTGCCTTACTACGATGGTCTTATTAATAAGACGGCCATCCAGCAGCCCAATAAGGATTCGATCCTCGCTGCCGGTGTTGGCGTTACCTACGGACCTTATATCGATCCGACGCAGCGCGGTGCCTACATGGTACTGTCGCGTATCATCGAAGCCCGCCCCATCCCCGATACGGTTAGCGTGCGTCACATCCTGATCGGCACCGTTCGCCAGGACCCGCAGAGCGGCCAGCAGATGCCGATCCGCGACGACAGCACCGCCCGTCACCTCGCCGACTCCGTTCGCAGCCTCCTCGCTGCCGGCCAGTCGTTCGACTCACTGGTAGCCCGCTACTCCGACGACGCCGGCAGCAAGGCCAAGGGCGGTCTCTACGAGAAGATCGTTGCCAACGGCCAGATGGTGGGCCCCTTCAACGACTACGCCTTCACGCACCCCGTGGGTGAGGTTGGTATCGTGAAAACACAATTCGGTTACCACATCATGGAAGTTCGCTCCGCAAAGGGCTCTTCCACCGGTTACAAGATCGCGTACCTCGCCCGCCCGGTTGAGATCAGCTCCGAAACCGAGAACGCCGCCAACACGGCCGCCTCGCAGTTCGCCGCCGACAGCCGCAGCATCGAGAGCTTCAACCAGAACTTCGACAAGAACCTCCGCAGCAAAGGCCTCAACAAGCAAACCGCCGACCTGAAGGCCCTCGATTTCAACATCGCCGGCGCCGGCACTTCGCGTGAGCTCGTTCGCGATGCCTTCAAGGCAAGCAAAGGCGACGTGCTGCAGGTGCAGCGTGTGAGCAACGGCTACATCGTAGCTGCTGTAAACAGCATCAGCCCCGCTGGTCTGCAAAGCGTGGCCCAGGCCCGCGGCGCACTCGAGCCCGTGCTTCGCAACAAGAAGAAGGCCGAGCTGATCAAGAAAAACATCGGTGCCGTATCGACCCTCGAAGCGGTTGCCTCCAAAGTAAATGTACCCGTGGCCACGGCCGACAGCGTACACTTCAACGGCAACAACAACGTGCTCGGCTTCGAGTACAAAGTGATCGGTGCTTCCTTCAACCCCGCCAACCGCGGTAAGGTAGCCGGCCCCATCGAAGGCCAGGCTGCGGTATACGTGATCCGCGTCGACAACGTGAGCGCCACCGCCACGGCTGCCGCCGGTCTCGACCAGCAGCGCGCCCTGCTGATGCAGAGCGCCCGCCAGCGCGCTTCGCAGGCCAATCCCATCGAGGCCCTCAAGAAGGCCGCGAGCATCAAGGATTACCGCGCCAAGTTCTTCTAAGCGTTAAAGTACGACATAGGAAAAAGGCCCTCCAGTAACTTTGGGGGGCCTTTTTGTTGAATAACGAATATCGAACCGAGGAATATCGAATATCGAATTGGTTTCGACCGCCTCGCTCCTTCCTCGTTCCCTTCGTTATTCGTTATTCAATATTCGTTATTCGATATTCAATTGGCTATGCCTGATAATACTCCCGAGACATTCGTCAATAAAGTTGCCGCTTCCGGCATCCTTACGCTCGACCTCGAGCAATACCTGCCCGCGGCGCCAATCGCCTCCTTCGACCTGAAGGACCACCTCTTCATGGGGCTTATCCTGAAGGAAAAGGATTTCCGCGAGGCGCTGAAGCAAAAGGACTGGAGCGAATACGCCGGCAAGTATGTAGCCATCGTTTGCAGCGTCGACGCCATCATCCCGGTGTGGGCATACATGCTGGTAACGACGTACCTGCAGCCCGTGGCACGCACCGTGTTCGTGGGCAGCGAGGCCGAGCTGTACAAGCACGTGGTGCTGCAGAATATCGACGCCATCAACGCCGCCGATTACGACGGGCAGCGCGTGGTGATCAAAGGCTGCGGCGACGTGGCCATCGAGCCCTACGCGTATACGGCCATCACGCAGAAGCTGCTTCCCGTGGTCAAAAGCGTGATGTACGGCGAACCCTGCAGCACGGTGCCGGTGTATAAAAAGAAATAGTCTGCTAATCTGCGAATCCGAATGCTGCGAAAATTTTCCCCCTTGCTGTTTATGCTGGCCGTTGCCTGTAATTCGTCTGATAAGCAGGACACGCCGCCGGCGCCCGATACACTTGTAGCGAAAGCCCACGACCCGGTGCCCGTGCCGGAGCAGGCCACGCAACTGACCGCGCTGTTTTCGGTGATGAAGGGTGTCGATGCCTCCTTTGATCCGAAAAATTTTCCCGCTTTCGCGGAGGATGGGCAGCTGCAACCCGATACACTGCGCTTCGACCCGACGGAGTTTGCACAGTGGAAGCCCTGGCTGCTTTTCAACGCCGACAGCAGCCGCGCCATCGACCTTGTATCGTATAATTACAGTATCGCTCAAAAGAACAGCCGCCCAGTGCTCGAGGGCGCCGGCCCGGATATGGAGATCGCCGTGCTCGACAACCGCAGGGGCACACGCCGGCAACTGCTCTTCGGAGGCCCGGGAACGCTTAGCCTCGATGCCGCATGGTCGGATCCGAATACCGTGTTGCTGGCGCTCGCCGAAGTTGAGGGAAAAGACAGCAGCGGCAACTACCGGTACCACGTTGTGCTGCATAAGTACGACCTGCAGGCCGATCGCAAATGGACGAGCCGCTACCCGCGCCTCCTCAGCGGCAACCCCGCCGACCTGGTGCAACGGAATTTCGAAAAGTAGCCCGATTCACCCTTCGATTGCGCTCACCCTTCGACTTCGCTCAGGGTGACAGTGGGGTAGTTTACCACCAGCTACTAGTAGCAGACCAGCAGACTAATCCATTAGCAGATTATTAAAACCAGCCCCTTCTCCGGAACACGCGGATCATCCATAGCGGGATGAAAAGCATAAGGCCTACGGAGATAAAGAAGCCCCACTTGTTGTGGAGCAGCGGTATGCGCTCGAAGTTCATCCCGAAGATGCCGCCGATGACAGTGGCCGGCGCCAGCAGGCAGGTTACGATGGCCATTACCTTCATCACCTCGTTCATTTTGAGGTTCACGTTGTTGATGTAGAGATCCTGCATGCTCGTCATCACATCGCGGTAGTTTTCGGAGAGGTCGGCGGCCTGTACGATATGGTCGTGGACATCCTTGAAATACTTCTCGGTGCTTTCGTCGAGCAGGCTGCTTTCGGAGCGGATGATGGCGGCAAGCAGGTCGCGCACGGGGAGGATGTTGCGCTTTAGCACAATGAGCTCCTTGCGGAGACGCGTGATGTGGGCCATCGATACCGGCGTGGCGTTGCGGATCACTTCTTCCTCGAGCTCCTCGATCTTTTCGCCCAGCTGCTCCATCACCAGGAAATAGTTGTCGACGATCAGGTCGAGCAGCGAGTAGCACAGGTAATCGGCGGGCCGCTGGCGCAGCTTGCTGTTGGCCATGTGCAGGCGGTCGCGCACGGGGTTGAACACGTCGCGGGCCGGGTCTTCCTGGAAGGTGAGCACGAAGTTGGGCCCCAGCACCACCGACACCTGCTCGGGCTCCACGGCTGATTCTTCCTTGTTGAAGTAAAGCATGTTGAGGAGGCAGTAGAGCACGCCGTCGACCTCGTCCATCTTGGGCCGCTGGTTGCAGCTCAAAATGTCTTCGGCAAGAAGCGGGTGAATGCCGAAGTGGCCGCAGATGCTTTCCACATCGGCCTTGCGGATACCGTCGATATTGATCCAGGAAATAAGGTCGTCTTCCTTGCAGTAAAAAACGTCTTCGACGTTTTCAAACTGCTGCACGTCGAGCGTTCGCTCGTTGTAATTGTACACGGAGATGTGCACGCGCTCCACGGGCTTGCGCTTATATTCCACGGTGGGATTCACCTGGAGGATCTCCTTGGTGCGCTCGGTGCCGAAAAGGGCGTCGGGTAGAATAAAACGGAGGTAGTCGCGCGGGGCCATAGGGAGAAAATAACGAATATCGAATAATGAATAACGAATATCGAACAACGCCGCGGCAATGGATAAAAAAAACCTCCTTGCGGAGGTTTGTCTATTAGTGCGCGGGGGCTTGCGGGTTTTCGCTGTTCCAGATGTCGCGCCAGAGTCTCCAGTGTCCGCCTTCCTTTTTCCAGGCCGCCATGTAGTTGCCTTTATCGAGCTCCTTGCCGGTGACGCCGATGGACCAGGTGCCGGTTTCAAGAATCAGGTCGCCGGAAGGCGTCAGCTCGCCGGTCTTTACGTCGAACTTCGCCAGCTGCATACCGGCCACAGAGCGCGACATCGACCCCATGCCTTTGCCGTCTGTGGGGGCGGCGTTGGGCGGGAACACCTTCGCCTCGCTGTGGTACAGGGCTGCCACGGCCGTCGAGTCGCCGGTGATCATGGATTTACCGAAAGTGGCATTGGCGTTGTTGATTTCGGTACGGGCCGCATCCAGGTTAATGGCGGTGTCGGATGCCGTCACCAGGCCCTTTCGGTCATTTCCGCCGTTGCACGAAGCCAGTGCGGCCGCAGCGCCGATCAGGAACAGTACTTTTCTCATAGCAAATCGTTTTTGATTGCAATCAAGATAATCAAACCCACCAAGAATAGCGATCTATTTGTCGGGAGCCCCGAGGCTGCGGACGGCCCGCTCGAGGTCTTCGGGTGTGTTGATGTCGACGCCGATGGGTTCGGTCAGCGCCATGCGCAGCGGGATGCCGTGCTCGAGGAAGCGGAGGCATTCGATCTTCTCGGCGGCCTCGAGCGGTGTGACGGGCCATTGCGTGAACTGCAGCAGCGCCGTTTTGCGGAAGGCATAAACGCCGATGTGGCGGTAGTGCGGGATGTCGATATCAGCTGCGCGCGGAAAAGGCAGCAGGCTTCGGCTGAAGAGCAGCGAGTTGCCGCGCAGGTCGGTAACCACCTTCACCACGTTGGGATTATGCAGGTCGGATTCGTCGTGGATGCGATCCATCAGCGAGGCGACCTGTACCGAAGCGTCGTCGAAAAGCGCGAGCAGCTGCTGCAATGCTTTTTTGTTGATGAAGGGCGTGTCGCCCTGCACGTTTACCACGATGTCCACATTGCGGGCGGCAACGGCCTCGGCGATGCGGTCGGTGCCGCTTTCGTGGTCGGCGCGGGTCATCGCCACGGCGCCGCCGAAGCTTTCCACTTCCGCGCGGATGACGTCGGAGTCGGTGGCCACGAGCACCTCGTCGAAGAGGCCCGAATCCAGCGCCGCCTCGTAGGTGCGGCGGATAACGGTCTTGTTGCCCAGCAGCTGCATCAGCTTGCCGGGAAAGCGGCTGGCGTTATAGCGGGCGGGGAGAACGGCGATGACCTTCATGGCGCGAAGGTAAGATCCCGATCGCAGGCGATCGGGATGACGGGGCGGGCAGCGGGGTAAAATGAAGTGCGGCCGCGGCAATTACCGGATCAACGGGTATGCACCTGGCCGCACCTTGATCATACTCCTTTAGCGACCGTCATCCCGGCGTATGCGCCGGGATCTCGCAGCAGACCAGCAGACTATTCCAGCCGTCCAAACGGCCGCTTCATCAGCATCCCGAAATTCTCGTCCTCTTCATTCGGGTAATAGCGGTCGAGGCCGTAGCGGATGTCTTTGGGATCGAGCCGGCGGTAGGTGCCGAGGAGGCGGTCCCAGATGGAGAGCACGGCGCCGTAGTTGGAATCGGTATAGGGTTGCTGCCAGTGGTGGTGCACCTTGTGCATGTTGGGCGACACAAAAACGTAGCTGAGGGCCTTGTCGAGCCAGCGGGGCAGCGAGATGTTTGCGTGGGTGAAGGCGGTGGAGAGCACGAGAAGCGTCTGGAAGACCATCACGGCCCACATCGGCGCGCCGGATACGAGGATGCCCGCGAAGAAGAAAAGGCCGCGGAGTACGCTTTCGATCGGGTGGTGCCGCAGGCCCGTGGTCACGTCGACGTTGTTGTCGGCATGGTGCACGATGTGAAAGCGCCACAGCAGCGCCAGTTTATGCTCGGTGATGTGCACGAGCCAGCCGCCGAAAAAATCGAGCACGAGAAAGGAAAGAACCAACGTAGCCAGCACCCCGGCGCCGGTCCAGTATACAAGGCCAAAGCCGCTGCGCCTGCACCAGTCGCTGAGCAGCACGATGACCACGGCGAGACCCGTGTGAATAACGAGGTGAATCAGCGTGAAGCCGAAGTTGACACCGGCATGCCGCAGCTTTCCGCGCTTGTACTGCGGCTGCAGCAGCGGGATCGCCCCTTCGATGATCCAGAAGAGGAGCAGCCCGCCAACCAGCAGGGCGAGGCGCTCGAGCGGTCGCTTTTCGAGGTCGCTGAAGTGATCCAGTATCGCTTGCCACATAGCCCTAAGGTACGAAATCGTGAAGCGTCATGGTTCGACTGCGCTCACCATGACAGTGAGCTTCCCTGTCACCCTGAGCAAAGTCGAAGGGGACTGCGCTCACTATGATAGTGAGCTTCCCTGTCACCCTGAGTAAAGTCGAAGGGGGACTGCGCTCAGCATGACAGCGGCAGACTCTTACCGGAGCCACTTTAGGGGAATAGCCCAACTGTCAGCCTGACGCCGTCGCCCAAAGCTTTGGCGTCGGGCGAGCGCAGCCGAAGGCGACAGTCACCTAGTTCGTGCCCGGGTGATGCAGCGAATCGAGCTCGAGGGTATCGGCGGGCATCGGTGCCGGCGGTGGCTCCAGGTTGCTGGTTGCGCTGACGCGGGCGCGGGCGCCGAGGCCTTCGCTGCTGCGGTCGCTGAAGGCGCCGGATTTGCTGCAGGCCGTTAAGAGGAGACAGCCCAGGAGGAGCTTGGGGAGGGTACGTTTCATGGTTAGTCGCATTTGTGTTCCGGCTATAGTGCAACTACTTTGCCATTCGGGCGAAAAAAGGGGATTCCTTAACGAAAGGAGGCCCCCGGGCAGGGCTTAAAAAACGTACCTTTGCGGCCCTTATGATCAGTGTTAATAACGTCTCCCTCTCCTTTGGCAAGCGCGTGCTGTTCGACGAAGTGAACATCACCTTCACCAAGGGCAATTGCTACGGCGTCATCGGTGCCAACGGTGCCGGTAAGTCAACTTTCCTGAAGATCCTTTCCGGCGAAATCGAGCCCAACAAGGGTAAGATCGACATCACTCCCGGCGAGCGCATGGCCGTGCTGAAGCAGAACCAGTTTGCCTTCGACGAGGTTACGGTGCTCAATACCGTGCTGATGGGCCACGAGAAAATGTGGAAGG
Organism: Flaviaestuariibacter terrae; assembly: GCF_054777635.1. NCBI lineage: Bacteria > Pseudomonadati > Bacteroidota > Chitinophagia > Chitinophagales > Chitinophagaceae > Flaviaestuariibacter > Flaviaestuariibacter terrae. Next base: position 825,342 of record NZ_BAAHAL010000008.1, on the reverse strand, counting down.
TTATGCACGAGAAGGACGCCATCTACGCCGATCCCGAAGCCACCGAGGACGATTACATGAAAGCGTCCGAGCTTGAGGCTGAGTTTGGCGAGATGGGCGGCTATACTGCCGAAAGCGACGCTGCTACCTTCCTCAACGAGCTGGGCGTGAAGGAAAACTTCCACCAGAGCCTCATGAAGGATATTCCTTCCAACATGAAGGTGCGCGTGCTGCTGGCGCAGGCCCTCTTCGGCAACCCCGACATCCTGCTGCTCGACGAACCGACCAACGGTCTCGACATCGAAACGATCGGCTGGCTGGAAAACTTCCTGGCCGACTACGAGAACGTGGTGCTTGTCGTTTCCCACGACCGTCACTTCCTCGACGCCGTGTGTACGCACGTGGCCGATGTCGACCGCTCCAAGATCAAAGTATTTACCGGTAACTATACCTTCTGGTACGAGAGCTCGCAGCTGATGGCCCGCCAGCTTTCCGACAAGAACAAGAAGACCGAAGACAAGCGCCAGGCGCTCATCGAGTTCATCGCCCGCTTCTCGGCCAACGCATCTAAGTCGAAGCAGGCCACTTCGCGGAAGAAGGCCCTCGAGAAGCTCAACATTGAGGAGATCGAGCCGTCGAACCGCCGCTACCCGGGCATTATCTTCCAGCCGCTGCGCGAGGTGGGCAACCAGATCCTCAACGTCGAAGGCCTGAGGGCCTCGATGGACGGACGTAAGCTCTTCGACAAGGTGACCTTCTCCGTCAACAAGGGCGAGAAGATCGCCATCCTCAGCCGCGACCCTTCAGCCGTTACCGTCTTCTACGAAATCATCAATGGCCTCCGCGCCGCCGAGGGCGGAAAGTACGAGTGGGGCACCACCATCACCAAGGCATACCTGCCGGTGGAGAACAACGAGTTCTTTACCGAAGGACTGACCCTGCTGGAGTGGCTCCGCCAGTACGTGCCGCCGCACGTGACCGACGCCGACGAGCCCTTCCTGCGCGGCTTCCTGGGTAAGATGCTGTTCAACGGCGACGACATCCAGAAGAAGACCAACGTGCTGTCGGGTGGTGAGAAGGTACGCTGCATGATCTCGCGGATGATGCTGCAGAACCCCAACCTGATCATGCTCGACCAGCCCACCAACCACCTGGACCTGGAAAGCATCCAGAGCTTCAACGAAGGCTGCCAGACCTACCCCGGCATCGTGCTGCTCACCTCGCATGACCACACATTCCTGCAGACCGTGGCCAACCGCGTAATCGAGCTGACGCCCAACGGCATCATCGACCGCCTCATGACCTTCGACGAATACATGGAAGACAAGCGCGTGAAAGAGCTCCGTGCCGAAATGTACGGCAGCGCCGTGCCGGCCTGAGCCACTTCCGAACGATAAAAAAAATCCCCTCAACCGAGGGGATTTTTTTATGCATTGGCGCCGTTGCCGATGGGTGGTGCTTCGTGCACCAGCTCGATCAGCAGCAGCAACGAAAGATTTAGCACGAACAGGAGCACCATCGCGGACTCCAGGCCGTTCATCGCAAGCAACGTCATAGTAGGTAAGTTTGGCTCCGCTAAAGTTAAGGGACCGGGCCGGCTCTCCCGCACGACTTTCGCAGAATCGGGCTTTTGCCATAGCGCCACTAAGTACTTACTATGATCCGGCGCTTGCAACAGCGGTTCTTGCAGTGGTACAGGGCTTACTTTTGTGCCCTCATGATCTTCCAGCACCTGCTCCGTCTCTTCAAGTTCGGCCTCGTTGGTCTGCTGGGCATGGTCGTCGATTTCGGCGTTACGTATTTCTTCAAGGAAAAGGCGCGTATCAACCGCTACGTGGCCAACGCCCTTGGCTTCAGCTGCGCCGTGGTACTCAATTTCCTCCTCAACCGGGTGTGGACCTTCGGCTCGCATGCCCCCGATGTGCAGGGACAGTTGGTACGCTTTATCGGCGTGTCGCTGATCGGCCTGCTGCTCAATACCGGTATCGTGTATGCGCTGAATCACCGCAAGCTTAATTTCTACCTCAGCAAGGCCATCGCGATCGTCCTGGTGTTCTTTTGGAATTATGCGGCGAACGCGTACTTCACGTTCCGGCCTCACCCCTAACCCCTCTCCGGTACGGAGAGGGGAACGAAAAATCCCGATGTTGAAAACATCGGGATTTTGTTGATGGCAGGTCCACTCCCTTCTCCGGACGGAGAAGGGCCGGGGATGAGGTCAGTTCCGCTGCACCGGGATCACCGCTCCCTTTTTCCAGCCACTCAGCTTCCACACCGAGAAATACCGGGCGGGCTTTCCTCCGCGCTCCTGCACGATCGTGGTAACGGAGTCGGCGCGGGTATACCAGGCGGCGAACTGGGCACGCGGATCGAAAGGATCGTTGGACGGCACGATACACCAGGCTTTCGTAGGGTCGATATCGTGGAGGCGCCAGCGGTTGAGCCAGGCATAGTGATGCAGGTCGTAGAGGTCGCCGAGGGCGAGCACGGGAATCTCGTTGGGTGCGGCGAAGTAGTAGTCTTCGTGGGCGCCCGGGAACCACTTGTGCACCACAACCGGCGCGCCGTAGGGCATCGTGCTTCCTTTTTCGCGGTAATAGAGCTGCGCAAAGGCGGGGCCTGCCTCGCGCCAGCCGGAGAGGTCGAGGGTAAAGTCGCCCCAGCCATAGTAGCCGCGGTCCTGCGAGCCCATGGTGCCCGGGTACGCAAACGTCAGCGCCGACGCGGCCGCAACCAGCAGCAGCACAAAGGCGCCCGCGCCGCGGAGCCACCTGCGGCTTATTGCCAGCGGCTTCCCGGCCAGCCAGATCGCAGCGAGCGGCAGCAGCGTAACATAGCCAGGGCCGCTCCAATGGGGCAGCGTGTCGCGGAGCAGTGAGATGGCGACCAGTACGGCGATCATCGGCAACCCGATCCAGGCCAGGAGGCGGGCGGCGGGCGGCAGCGTCCAGCGGCGGCGCGCGAGGGCTACAAGGGCAATGGCCAGGAGCACAACGATCACGGGGTTGTTGTACAGCAGCTGCCCGCCGAGCTCGCGGAGCAGTCCAGGGCCGTTAAAGGCCCATTGCTTTAACTCCACCCGCTCGCTGTGAAAGCGCCAGGTGATGAAGTCGTTGCGCTTGTTCCAGAAGAAGATCGGGCTGGCCAGGGCGGCCGTAAGCAGCGCGGCCACATAGAGCTGCGGGCGGCGCAGCCAGGCGCGCTGGCGAAAAAGAATGTAGAGACCGGTTCCGAACCAAAGGAACACGCCGTGCACCTTGCCGAGAATGCTCAGGCCGGCCATGATGCCGAAGCCGATCCAGGGCCCCCAGCGGCGCGGGTTGTCGTGGATGCGGACGCCAAACCAAAGGGCGGCGCACCAGAAGAGCATCTGCGGCGAGTCGGGGAGGATGAACAGCCCCGCGATGATACCCGCGTAGATCGATGCCTGGTACAGCACCGCGGCGATCCAGCCTGCGCGCTCGGAGTAGAGGCGGCGTACGGTATGAAACAGCAGCGCGCTTGCAATGACGCAACTCACGATGGAGCCGAGGCGCACAAACAGCTCGTTGAATTCCAGGAGCCCGTTCGCGGTAAATAGGCGGATCCAGAGGGCCACGAGCGGCGGGTGATCGAAATAGTTCCACTGCAGGTGCTGTGCGTAGGTCCAGTAGTATACTTCGTCGTTGCCCAGGCCGAAAGAGGCGGCCAGCAGCAGCCGGAGCAGGGAAGTGGCCAGGAGCAGCAGAACCAGGCGGCGGCGGTAATTCGGGGTGGAGGCCATGCGGCGAAGGTAGGATTCGGGAATCGGCAATCGTGAATCGGCAATGCAACCGGATAGTTAACGACAATAGTGGTCGCACTCCCCTTCCCTTAGGGAAGGGGCCGGGGGATGGGTCGTCGCGGCTCACTCCAACGGGAAGTTCGGATACTCCAGATGATACACATCGCTGCGGTTGCGCGAGATGGCGGGGAAATGAAAGGGATAGGGCTCCTCGATGTCTTCCACGAGGTCGAAGTGGCGGCAGGAGGGCGACAGGCCTTCAAACACAAGGGTGAAGCAATGGTCGGGGCTGACGAAGTCCCAGGCGGGGGCCTGTACGATGCCGTAGGCGGCTACGAGCGAGCGGTGGAGTCCATCGTCCTGAACCAGCCAGGTGTGCCGCGAAATACGGAGCAGGCAGGGAATGGTGAGGCGGCAGTGCACCACGGCGGTGCGCTCTTCGAGCAGGTCGGTGTCGACCTCGAAGTCGACCGCGGGGCGTGTTATGGTCCGGGTGAGGGACATAACAACAAGGTACAAAAAGGTTTTGAGAGGTTTTGAGGGTTCTGGAAGGTTTTGAGAAGAAGGTTTTGAAAGGTTTTGGAAGGGTTTGGAAGGTTGGTGGGTTTTTGAACCGCGAAGAGAATAAGAAAAGAAGGCTGTACGCAAAGCTGTACCGATATACAAAGAAAATGTCCCGCTGATGCGGGACATTGTATTCTTAGCGGAACGCCTATTCTCTTCTTTCTTCGCGGTGGAAACCTTTTTCCTTACGAATCTTAATCCATGACGGTTACACCGGTAGCCTGGATCTGGATCTCTTTGGCAGCGCCCTTGATCTTGGCGATCTCGGTTTTGCTCTTGCCGGCGTCTTCGGCGTAGTGCTTGCGCTTGGCTTCGGTTTCTTCCTTCACTTCGGCGGTGCCGGAAACCTGTACGGTGTGGCCAACGATATTCTTGGGGAGGAAGAAGGCGTGGTCTTTCATCTTCACCATGGTGGTGCTGCCGTCGGCGCGCTCGAGCTTCATCCAGCAACCCATCGTCTGGCATACTTCCTTCACCTTGCCCTGGATAACGCCGGTATAGGCCTGGCCATCGGGCATGCTGGCGTCGAGCTTGTCGATCGATACCGCGGGCGCATCGGTGGCGCCGGGTTGTCCGTAGCTAACACCCTTGGCGGCAGCGGCGGGCTCGTTGGATTCCTGGGCGGCGCCGGCAAGACCGGAAAGCAGGAAGAGGGCAAAGAGGATCTTTTTCATATTGCAGTTATTTCGAAAGTAAAGATAAGGAAGCGATCTCAGATCTCGGATCGCGCGATCCCGGATCTGCGCTGACCCGAGGCCGTAACCGAAGTTGGGATCCTAATTACCACATTACCACATCACCACATTACTACATGATCGGGCGCTGTTTTTCCCGGCAAAATCAGGTGTTTTTCACACCGGTTTCTTTCACCTTTTTTTGGGTAAAAAAGGAGGAAAAAAACAGCGTTTATTTTGCTAAAATCATTAGCTTTACATGCAATTAATCAATCCCGGAACCGGCCGCGATGGGTGCTCATTCAAAGGCCTGTTTCACTAACACTACAAATACGTACGACAATGTCAAATGCTGAAAAATTAAAGGCGCTGAAACTTACCATGGACAAAATCGACAAGGATTTTGGTAAGGGCAGCGTAATGATGATGAATGAGCGTGGTGAGCAGACCCAGGAAGTCATTTCCACCGGTTCCATCGGCCTCGACGCGGCCCTGGGTATCGGCGGCCTCCCGAAGGGCCGGGTGATCGAAATCTACGGACCGGAATCGTCGGGTAAGACGACCGTCGCCACCCACGTCATTGCCGAGGCCCAGAAGAAAGGCGGCATGTGCGCCATTATCGACGCCGAGCACGCCTTCGACTCGGCTTATGCACAAAAGCTGGGTGTGGACATCGACAACCTCCTTATCTCCCAGCCCGACTACGGCGAGCAGGCCCTCGAGATCGCCGACCGTCTCATCCTCTCCGGCGCCCTCGACGTGGTCGTGATCGACTCCGTGGCCGCCCTCGTACCGAAAGGCGAGCTGGAAGGCGAAATGGGCGACTCCAAGATGGGTCTGCAGGCCCGACTGATGTCGCAGGCCCTGCGTAAGCTCACCGCCACCATCTCCAAAACGAACACCATCTGCATCTTCATCAACCAGCTTCGTGAGAAGATCGGCGTGATGTTCGGCAACCCCGAAACCACCACCGGCGGTAACGCCCTCAAGTTCTACGCTTCCGTACGCCTCGACATCCGCCGCATGACCCAGATCAAGGACGGCGAAGAGGCTATCGGTAACCGCGTGAAGGTGAAAGTGGTGAAGAACAAGGTAGCGCCCCCGTTCCGCGTAGCCGAATTCGACCTCGTGTTTGGTGAGGGTATCTCCAAGATCGGCGAGATCCTCGATATGGGTGTGGAAATGGGTATCGTGCAGAAAAGCGGCAGCTGGTTCTCCTACAACAACGACAAGCTCGGTCAGGGCCGCGAGGGCGTCAAAGGCCTCCTCAAGGACAACCCGGCACTTGCCGACGAGATCGAAGGCAAGATCCGCGAGAAGATCAAGGAAATGCAGAATGCCTAAGCATTGCTCCTGATAAATCTGGTCCCGCCTCTGGCGGGACTTTTTTTAGAGAAAGAACGCAGATTTATTATGATTCTTAAGATTGGCGCAGACATACCTTCCAGTACATCTTATCAAATCATAGAGATCTTATAGAATCTGCGTTCTTTCTCTTCCCAGGGAAATGCCCTTTCGGAACTTTACTTCCGACTTCATCATGTCAGCCTGAGCTTGTCGACGGCCGACTTCATAACTTGTTTCGATATGCCCTTTCAACTCCAATCTCCCTACCAGCCCGCCGGCGACCAGCCCACCGCTATCCGCCAGCTAACCGAAGGCATCCAGCAAGGCGAGCGCCACCAGGTGCTGCTTGGCGTTACCGGATCCGGCAAGACCTTCACGATGGCCAACGTGATCCAGAACGTGCAGCGGCCGACGCTGGTGCTGACCCACAACAAGACCCTTGTGGCCCAGCTCTATGGCGAGTTCAAGCAGTTCTTCCCCGACAACGCCGTGGAGTACTTCGTGAGCTACTATGATTACTACCAGCCCGAGGCCTACCTCCCGACGACGGATACCTATATCGAGAAAGACCTCAACATCAACGAGGAGCTCGACAAGCTGCGCCTGCGCGCCACCACCTCGCTGCTGTCGGGGCGCCGCGACATCATTGTGGTCGCTTCCGTAAGCTGCATCTACGGTATGGGTAACCCCACCGACTACGAAAGCGGCATCATCCGCATAGCCAAGGGCGAGCGCAAGAGCCGCCAGAGCTTCCTCCACGACCTCGTTTCCTCGCTCTATAGCCGCACCACCGTCGACTTTACCCGCGGCACCTTCCGCGTGAAGGGCGATACCGTCGATATCAACCTGCCCTACCTCGACGTCGGCTACCGCATCACCTTCTTCGGCGACGAGATCGAGACCATCGAATCGATCGACGTGCAAAGCTCCAAGCGCATCGGATCCTTCGACAACTGCGCCATCTTCCCCGCCAACCTGTACGTGGCGCCGAAGGACATCATGCGCGACGTCATTTACGAAATCCAGGACGAGCTCGCCGCGCAGACCGAGTACTTCAAGAGCGTGGGCAAGTTCATCGAGGCACAGCGCATCAAGGAGCGCGTGGAATACGACCTCGAGATGATCCGCGAGCTGGGCTTCTGTAACGGCATCGAAAACTACTCGCGCTTCTTCGACCGCCGCCGCCCCGGCACAAGGCCGTTCTGCCTGCTCGACTACTTCCCGAAAGACTTCGTGTGCATGATCGACGAAAGCCACCAGACAATCCCGCAGGTGAGCGGCATGTACGGCGGCGACCGCAGCCGCAAGCTGACGCTCGTCGACTTCGGCTTCCGCCTGCCCTCGGCGCTCGACAACCGCCCGCTCAACTTCCACGAATTCGAAAACCTGATCAACCAGGTGGTGTACGTGAGCGCCACCCCCGGCGACTACGAGCTCGAGCAAACCGGTGGCGTGGTGGTGGAGCAGGTGGTGCGTCCCACGGGGCTGCTGGAGCCTCCCATCGAGATACGCCCCAGCGTGAACCAGATCGATGACCTCCTGGAGGAGATCGACCTGCGCGTGAAGAAGGGCGACCGCGTGCTCGTAACAACGCTGACGAAACGCATGGCCGAGGAGATGGATAAGTACCTCGCCAAGATCGATATCAAGAGCCGCTACATTCACTCCGATGTGGATACGCTCGAGCGCATCGAGATCCTGCGGCAGCTGCGCCTCGGCACCATCGACGTGCTGGTGGGTGTGAACCTGCTCCGCGAAGGCCTCGACCTGCCCGAGGTATCACTCGTAGCGATCCTAGACGCCGACAAGGAAGGCTTTCTCCGCAACGAGCGCTCGCTCACCCAGACGGCAGGCCGCGCCGCGCGGAACTCCGAGGGCCTCGTGATCTTCTATGCCGACTCCATCACCGAATCGATGCAGCGCACGATCGACGAAACAAACCGCCGCCGCGAGAAGCAGGTCGCCTACAACACGGCGCATGGCATCACGCCCACCACGGTGCGCAAGTCGATCGAGCAGGTGATGGCGCAGACCTCCGTGCTCGACATCAAGGGCTACGACGAGAACTCACCGCTGGCGATGCCCGAGATCTCCACGCGCCCCGCATCCGCTGCCGAGGACGCCGAAGAATACGCCACCATCCCGCTCATGGAAAAGGCCATCAACAAAACGAAAAAGGAAATGGAAAAGGCCGCCCGCGAAATGGACTTCATGGAAGCCGCCCGCCTCCGCGACGAAATGTTCGCGCTGCAGAAGAAGCTCGATGGGATGAAGGTGAAGTAACGCTTCGACTGCGCTCGGCGTGACAGGGAGGAAGTGGGAAGAGTTTGTAATTTGTGGTTTGGGGTTTGTAGTTGCGCGATGCGCGGCGGCGCACCTGGCGCCAGGGCAGGCACGCTTTCGTGCACCCGGATAAAGGGAGGGTCGCTGGCATAACGGCGATAGGGCCCGTTGCCGGGCAGGTGCCGGCTCGACAGCAGCTGGCGTTGTTTTCCCGGATGGGCCAAAGCTCGCTACTACTGCAGCCTATGGCTTACAGGTTTACATGGCCGCCGCCCCAGATGCCGAAGACCTTCAGGAGCCACAGGATAATGACGATGACCACTACGAGGTTGAGAAGCATCTTGATCATGGACTGCATCGGGATGAACCGGTTGATGAGCCAGAGAAGTAGACCCGCGACAACCAGAACGATAACGACATGAATAAGCGATGACATGATTGGCTTTTGCCTGGGCTGATGCAAAGAGCGCGCCCGGGTCATTTGTGCTGCCGGAAAAGCCACTGCAGCAACATCCGGTCGTTGTAGGCGGCGATCCAGGAGAAGTGACCCACTTCGGGGAGCAGCGTAAAGCCCGGGTGTGCGCCGGCTTTTACGAGGGCCTGCACCATTTGCAGGGAGTAGTCGGGCAGCACCGCGGGGTCTTCGGCGCCGTGGTAGATCCAGATCGGAACACGGGCGAAGCCAGGCGCGCCCGAGAGGTCGCCGCCGCCGCAAACGGGGACCGCGGCTGCGAATAGTTTCGGGTAGCGCTGCAGCGCGTCGAAGGTGCCGATGCCGCCCATCGAAATGCCGGTGATGTAGATGCGCGTTGTATCGATGATACCCTGCGCGCTCAGCTTGCGCACGAGTGCCAGCACGAGCTCCATCGGCCGCGTGGGCGTGGGCGCAAGGCGGGATGCCTGCACATCGCCGAAGTTGCTGAAGTTGCCCCATTGCTGGCCCGCCGGGCACTGCGGCGCGATGACGTAGGCGGGATACTGGCTCATGTTCTCGTCGGAAGCAAACGCGCTAACGCCCCATTTGAGCTGGGCGTCGTTGTCGCTGCCCCGCTCGCCGGAGCCGTGGAGAAACACGACCAGCGGGAAGCGGCGCCCCTTGTTGTAATCGGGCTCGAGCATGCGGTAGCGGAGCGTGTCGCCCTTATCGGAAACAAAGAGCTGCCGGCTGAAGCGCGGCGGCTGGGCCTCAGCGCCGAGGAACGCACTACAGAAAAGCAGCAGGAGCAAAAGCCGATTCCAAATCATGGGAAAACATTTTGCCTTCAAGTTCCGTAGAAACCCGGCACCGGAGAAGGCTTTTCTTTCCAACCCCACGACAACTTTTCGCGTTGATGCGGATACGTAAAAGAAAAGCCGCGCAGGCGCGGCTACGGGCTGGCGCCCCTTCACGATGGCGCGACGGCACGAAGACACGACGAATGAGAGGCATCAAACATCCTGTATTTCTTCGTGCCGTCGTGCCGTTGTATCGTAGCGCGACGTGGCCGCTTGCGGCCACCTTCAATTACCGAATGCGCCCCCAGGCCCTGAATATGCGGGGCATACTGATGATCGAGCGGGGGTCTTCGGTGAAGGCTTTCAGTTCGGCGAGCGTTGCCTGCAATTCGTCTTCGCTGATCAGCCGCTGTTGCTGCAACGTGGCGCCGATCTTTTCGAGTGTATACAGGGCCATCCATTTGCCGGGGCCTTCGTGGAAGACCGGTTGCACGACGTCGAAATCCACATCGCTGAGGCCGGAACCGGAAAGCAATTCAAAAAGCCGCAGGCCGATACGCGGATCCTGCCCGTTGTGCCGCGCGGCGAGCTCGTACCATTCCACGTAGCGCGCGAAGGCCGTGTTGGCGGGGTGGCAATAGTGGCCGGAGAAATCGACGTCTTCCACGAGCACAAGGCCACCCGGTTTGACGGCCCTTACGAGGTTGTGGAGAACGGGCGCCGCGTCACTCATGTGCGAGAGTAGGAAACGCGCATAGCCCACATCGTATGTATCCGTGCTGGTGAACGCCGTTGCATCGCCCTGGGCAAAGGTTACGTTTTGCAGGCCCGCATCCAGCGCATCTTTCCGCGCAAGCGCGAGTACGCTTTCATCGAAATCGACAGCCATCACGTCCCGCGCATAGCCGCTTGCCGCCACCGCGATGGAAACCGATCCGCCGCCGCAGCCCAGGTCGAGGAAGCGGGCTACCGGCCCGGGCTGCAGGCGCTGCAATAACGCCAGTGTTCCCTCGTTGAGGATGCGGCCCAGGAGGGCGAGCCGCTCCTTGCCGGAGGCGCCGCCGGCGATGATGTATTGGGACATACCAGTAAGGTACAGCGATCGGGGGAGTCTGCTAATATGGAAGTCTGCTAATGTGGTAGTCTGCTAATGAGGGAAAGCTTGCAAGCGCCTGCGTTAAGCCGCCGGCCGGAAAAGGGGGCGATGCAAGGGAATTGTTGGACGCAGTATGCGTACCACCCCTGCGGGACGGCCTGCCTGTAGCAGCGGGTGCAACCCGGGGCACCGGAAAAAATTGACAAAAAAAAGCCGGGCTCTCACCCGGCCTTGACCCTTACCCGTTAACCGTTTTCTTCTTCGCCTTCGGCGTATGATCCACGGTGAAGCCGAAGTCGCCGAGTTTCTTGAGATTTTTTGCGTACACGCCTTTCAGCAGGTTGCGGCTGCTGGTGACGGCCCCCTTGATGGCCGGCAGGTAGCGGTTGCGCTCGCCGTAGAGGGTTTCGAGCTTGCGCTCCAGCTCGGCGATCTCGTCCTGGAGGCTGCTGGCCCGTTGCAGGTCGGGGAGCACCGTGCTCCAGTTGAAATCTTCCATCGCGTGTAAGGGAGAAGCGGCGCCCAGCTGCGTGTGTTGGGCGTTCACGCTGCCGGCCAGTGCCAGCAGCCCTTTCGGATCCTGCGGAATAGGAATACGAGGGTTTGTGTTTGCCATAAACATGATTTTAGACGGCTAATCTAAGAAGCCCGGCCATTGCGCACAACGTAGAAATACGGTAGGTAAATACGGTAATTTCAAAAATCAACATTGGGCCTGCCCTCCTGAACATTCAGGGCGCCACCCGCAACGTTCATTTTAGCACTCTTAAGACGCAAAGGGGCGGCATGAATATTCACGACGGCCACAGCAACATTCACGTTGCCAAAATGAATGTTGGAGAAGCCACCTGCAACATTCATTTTGACAAAATCAACATTGCAGACCCCTCCCGCAATGTTGAAGATGGCCTCCTTAACATTAAGGCCCCCTGTTTTACTATTCATGGTGGGATTGCGCGTCATGGAAGCCGCCTGCCACCTGCGCACGACAGGGCCGCGGACAATTACTCCGATGAGCCGAACCGGACAGCCCGGTAGCCCGCCGGCCGCAGCAACCCGATCCGCGAGCTGTCCCGGATGGGCAGCGATGGATAGATATCGTCGGTCGTACCGTCCACGCCGTCGTCGCCGGCCGAAAAGACTTTGTACTTATCACCGATCCGCTCGTAGCGGAACTCGGCAAGGCGGGTAAAGTGCACCGGGTCGTTGGCCGTAACGAGCGAATCGTCTTCTTTCAGCGCGGCAAGACTCTCGGGGTATTCGCCGTGCTCCAGCTTGTAAAACTCCACATCCTTCAGCAGCCGGTTCAGCTCCATCTGCGACAGTTGCGCGAAGCCCTGTTTGAACACCTTCGCGTGGGTGCCCGCCCAGAAGAGGCCGCCGTAGATCAGCACGCTGAACAGGATGCCGCCGATGCCGATCAGCGCAAGCCATTTGTCTTTGTAGGTGATGATGCTCACGAGAATCAGCCCGGCACCAACGAATGCGCCGACGAGCGGGATCAGGCACAGGAGCCCCAGCAGGTAGGGTGGCCTGGGGGCAGGACGGGGGTAATAGTACGGGTTCATATCGGAAGGCGATGCTACGAAATGCGGCCGAGAGGCCGGGGGTGAAAATCGGGTGAGCGGCTTGCTGCGGCGGCCTGCATCGTTGCTCTCACGCGTAGATCAGTGTTCGCCCGCCTTGCCGGAAGCGGGTGGCAGCGCCAGCAATGAGAACAGGCGCGCCAGGAACGTGGGCGACAGCGCCTGGTTACCTAATCGGTACCGGCGTCCACCGATGCTTAGCAGCAGGTTTGCCGATGGATTGCACAGGTCTTCGGGGTTGCGCGGCGCTTCGAAAAGCGGCTCGTTGGCCAGCAGGTTGCGCAGTGCAACCACCGTGGCCGGACCCAATTGGCGTGTACTGGTATGCGCGTTGCCGTTGCTGGATTCGAAGCGGTAACGCAGCTCGCCGGAGGCACTGATCCAAATATGGCGGTACCCCGCGACGCTGTCGCACCAGGGCCAATAATTCAACTCGAGCGAATCGATCCGGCGCCAGTCGATGCGCTGCCAGGTGAGTGTATCGACGAGCCCGCCGGCGATAAACGGCTGGGCGGCGGTACCGCGGAGGCCGCCACCGCGGAGCGGGCGCAATGCCTGGTGAAAGGGAGCCGCGTAGCGGTATTGGTACGAGCTGTCGTGCTCCGAGTCGAAGCGCAGCACGCCTCCTTCGGCATGGTAGCGGCCCGCGGCGAGGCCCTCGGTGGTATAGTCGCCCTGGTTGTTAAGCTGGTAGTAGCGGAAGCTGCTGTCGCGGTACAGCTGCAGCACCTGGGTGAGTGTACAACAGTTGTCGTGGCCAATATCGTCGCGCAACCTGCTGATGTAGGTAAGCGGCGGCTGCGCGTGCGCGAAGAGGGGAAGCAGCAGGAGGAAGACCGGCAGGCGCATGGTTTTCTCGTTTTGCCGTTTTCGGTTACAGCCGCACCCGAACGAGGCGTCGGTCGGATATCAGTACCCATCCGTTGTGGGCATCTGTAAAAGACATATCCTCCATAAAATGATGATAGCCGCCAAGGGCGATCACGTTTTGCCAGGTATGGCCGCCGTCGGTGGTCCGGCGCAGCCGGCTGGCATCGAGCCACAGTCCGTTCTGGGCATCGAAGAAGTGGAGGGCACGCACGCCGAGGTTACTGTAACTAAGCAGCTCCGCGGTCGCCCCGCCATCGGTAGTGCGGTAAAGCGTGCCGAAGCGATCGGCCATGAAGCCCAGGTTGTCGTTGAGGAATTGTATCGGCCCGGCCTCGTTGTCGAACTGAACCCGGGGCGACCAGCTGGCGCCGCCGTCGGTGCTGCGGTATAGTTGCCCGTCGCGGTTGATCCAGCCGTGATAACCGTCCTGGAAATAAAGCGATACGCCCCCAGGCGCAGAGGCGATAAAGTTGTACACGGTATCGACGGTAGCACCGCCGTCAGTGGAGCGCCATACGTAGCGCCCGCTGGCGAGAAATACGGTGTCGGCGGAGGCGTAGCACAGGTCGCGGAAGCCGGGAAGCCCGTGGGCCGTGTTGTGATCCGTTTTTTGCAGCTGTGCGCCGTTCCAGAACTGGTGATCGGGGCCGTAGTCGATGAAGGTTGCCTTGCTGCCACGGGCGCCGAGGGCGGCGTAGCTGCCGGTGTCGCTGTTGTTATAGAGCATCGTCCAGCTGCGGCAGCCGTCGCTGGTTTTGTAGATGCGCGTAGACGTGAGGTAGCCGTGGAGCGAGTCGGTGAAGACCAGGTGGGTCAGCTCGTCGCTGCCTGCGGGCGTGTCGAGGATGCTGCAGGCGGCGGAAAGTGTATCGGGCGGATCGGGAAGCTCGGAGTTGTTGCCGGAGCCGTTATGCGAGCAGGCGGACAGTGCAATGGTAGCTGCGGCAAGGAGCGCCGGCTGGAAGATTCTGCGGTTCATGCTGTACGAAGTTGTATCCGGGATGGAGGTTGGTTAGAGGCGAACGCGGAGCAGGGTGCTGTCGCCGCCGACCCATCCGTTGTGTTCATCGGTGAAATAAAGTCGATTGAGGTAGCCGCTGGCCATATGCGCCGCGAGCGTCCAGGTCTGGCAGCCGTTGCCGGTATACCAAAGGTTGCCGCCCACGAGTACGAAGCCCCTGAGCTCGTCGAAGAAATGCAGGTCGCTGGGGTAGGTGGCCGAGCCGAAATTTTCGAGGAGCGTGGCGGTTTGTGCGCCGTCGTTGCTGCGGTACAGGTGGGTGCCGCTGGCGAAGTAGCCTGTGTTGGCATTGAGGAACTGCAGCCCGCCGCAGAGGTCGCCCCAGGAGAAGCGGGGCGCCCAGGTTTGGCCGCCGTCGTCGGTGCGGTACAGGTAGCCGAAGCGCATGCACCAGCCCGTGCGGCTGTTGACGAACGAAAGCAGCTCCGTGGTGCTGCGGGTTCCGGCATTATAGAGCAGGCTGGCCGTGACGCCGCCGTCGGTGGAGCGCCAGATATGGTAATCGGAAGCGATGAGGGCCGTGTCGGCGCTTACGAAGGCGATATCGGAAAAGAACAGTCCGAGCTGGTTGGGCAGCGGCGCGTAGCTGCTGGTATGCACAGCGCTGCCGTTGCGCGTGGAGTACAGGTTGCTGCCGGTGGCGATGCCGTCGAGGGTGAAGGTCACGCGGTCGCCCCATCCCTTGATGTGATTGAGGCGCGAGCCGCCGGGCATGGCGAAGATGGAGGTCCAGCTCTGGCCTCCGTTGGTTGTGCGGAAAACACCGGTTTGCCCGCCGCAGTAGCCGGTGAGGGTATCGGCGAAATAAATACCGTAGATGCTGGCGTCGGGGCAATTCAGTTTGCGGATGCCGGCGATAAGGCTGTCTCGGTCGGGCGGCGACTGCGGCATCTGCGGATTACTTGGTTCGGGCGCAGGTGGGTGGGAGCAGGCGGCGAGCAAAAGCGGCACCAGGAGCGCCGAAGCGAGGGTACGCAGGGACATGGTCATGTTTTGGAACACCGATGTTACGAAGTTTCTTCCACGGCGCATGGGGTATAATCGGGTGAGTTCGCGGCCAGCCAGTCGTCTTTCCGGGTTGCCGCGCAGCAGGCCTATTTCATCGCCGTTACCCGGTAACCATCGGCCACGAGCTGTTGCCCGTTCCATTTCAGGCCGGCAGAAACGTGGTGGCCATTCGGGTTTTCCATTTCGGCCCAGTCGTCGATGGAGGCGTGAAAGCGGCCATTACACAGGTACCGGGTTTCCAGCCGGGTGGCGCCATGCCGGTTACCCAGGTGGGCTGCACATTCGAAGCCATCGCGGTAGTGGTCCTTTTTGTCGAAGAAGAGCAGGTAGGGCCCCCGCTCGCTCCCTCCGCCATAGAGTACGGTAAAGAAGAACGCATAGGAGCTGTCCGCAAAGCGCAGGAGCCCGCAGTTGCCTAATTTCTGTACGGCCGCGGCGCCCGGCACGGGGAAGTCGTCGTTCTTGGAAAGATATAATTCGTGGTTCATTCCTAGCCACGAGAGCCGTTCCTCGCGGGGCTTAAGGAAGCTGCGCAGCTTTGCCTTTGCCAGCACGCTGTCGATAAAGGGACGCACGACGAAGTATCCATGTGTCGTGTCGCGCGGCACATTGAGAAGCCCCGCGCTATCAAGGTGCAGGGGTGGAACCCGGGCGCGGATGTCGGCGGTGGAGCTGAGGATTATGTCGGGAGCGGGGCCGTCGCGTCCGGGGCATGGCTCTCCGGGCCTTGCTGTATGCGTGCTGTCGGGAGCTTGGGTGCCCTTTGAATCAAGCTGTATACGGCGCTCAGCGCTGTTGTTCGCGGACGGGGCCACCGGCTTCGGCTGCGGGCCACAGGCAGCCAGAATAATAAGGGTGGCGAAAAGGGGCTGGCGCATGTCGTCAAGGTACAGAGGTTTCCGTTCGTATCAGTGCGGGAAGACGGCCAGGTTGAACCGGAACAACCCGAGGAGCAGCAGCAGCCATAGCGCCATCGCCAGCAGGCTGCGGACCGTTGTCCAGCGCATCACGGGGTGGCGGGCGGCGAAGGTTTGCTGCCAGCGGAACTGTGCCAGTCCGAAGTACACGGCGAGCGGGATGGCGCTGAAGGGCGCGAGCTGGAAGAAGCCCCGGAGCGTATCGGGACGGAGCGCGCCGGGGAGCGCGATCCAGCAAAAACATTTGAGCAGCGCCGTCAGCAGCAGCATGATCGTCAGGGCCAGCAGCGCCCAGCCGGCAAAGGGGTTGCGAAACACGCGGTACGACAGGGCGAGGAGAAAGGAGCTCATTGCGTTTCGAAGTAACAACCGGGCCGCCAAAGATGTTTTGCTTTTTACCATGCGGGCATCCCGTCCCGATGAGATAATTTGATGGCCCGGGGCAGTTGCCAAGCGGGCATCCCTTTGGGATGCTAATTGGCGTTAATGTAGCGGTATCCCTTGATTGCATCATCCGGCGTAAATCGACGTTGGTCGGCGGGCAACCCAAACGTGCATCCCTTCGGGATGCGTTGGGCTTTTTGTTCGGCATCCGGGGGCTACCAAGCGTGCATCCCTGTGGGATGCGTATTGTTATCAGGACATTGGCCGGCCAAGGCGGGCATAGCAGGTGATGCGACAGGGCTGTAATCCAAGTGCCAAGCGGGCATCCCTGTGGGATGCGTATTGTTATCAGGACATTGGCCGGCCAAGGCGGGCATAGCAGGTGATGCGACAAGGCTGTAATCCAAGTGCCAAGCGGGCATCCCTGTGGGATGCGTATTGTCATTTGGGCTTTAGCCGGCTAAGCCGGGCATCCTCGGGATGGAACAAGGCCGTAATCCGTGGTGTCAAGCGGGCATCCCTGTGGGATGCGTATTGGTATCAGGGGTGTAGCTGGCCAAGCCGGGCATCGCAGGTGATGGGAGAAGGCCGTAATCCGTACGGCCACGCGGCATCCCGGCAGAATGCCACGGCTTCGGGGTGTAGTCGTCGATGTGGTCTTGATCGCCGCCCGTCATTCGCCCACTGAAAGCATCAATATCCTTCCATGCATCCCAAAGGGATGCCCGTTTGGTAGGCGGGGCAACGACGATGGCGCATCCCGAAGGGATGCCGTTTCGGAGAATAGGGGCATGACGACGTTGCGTCATATTAGTCGTCCCGGTGCAACGTTCCGCCCAACGTGGCGTCAATAAGAAACCGCGCATCCCAAGGGGATGCCCGCTTGGTAGCCCGTTTGGGCGATGAAATTTTTCGCATCCCGAAGGGATGCAACCGACCACTGTACCGGGCTACGACCATTATTCCAAGGGCAGGTGAAAGATCCGTTCGGGCAGGTAGTCCAGGCCTTCCGCATCGAGGATCGTTCCGTATTCGTCCACAAGGTTTTTGCCCAGGTGATGCTGCTCCTGGTTGGCGATGTAGCGGATCACCACGTCGAGGTGACGCTTACAGACCGCAAAGGCTCCGTAGCCTTCCTGCCAGGCAAAGCGCTGCCCTAGGAATCCCTGCTGGTTGATCCAAAGGGAACTGTCGCGTTTTACCTGTTGCATCAGCGTGGGTAACGGTTCCTTGGGGTCGTAGCCAAACAGGATATGTATATGGTCGGGCATGCTGTTGATCGCCAGCACGCGGTGCCCGTGGTTGTGGAAGATGCCGATCAGGTATTGGTGCAGCCTGTCTTTGTACGACGGAAGGATCAACGATGCGCGGTATTTCACCGCCATCACGATGTGCACATGGATTTGCAGGAAGGTGTTCGCCATGGGTGCAAGTTGGAAAAGCCGGCGCCCGCGGCCATGGGAAATCCAACAGGATTTTGCGGGATTTTTCACGGGATCGGCTGCTGTTTTTAACAAGGCGTCGTTGTATCCCGTGGCGCCCACCAAACGTGCATCCCTTCGGGATGCGAAAACCAATGATGCCCAAATAGGCTACCAAGCGGGCATCCCTATGGGATGCGTATTGTCATTGATGTTGCGCTTTCCCTCACTTGAAGCAATGGGAGTAAAATCGACATAGGGTGGGCAGGGAACCAGGCGGGCATCCCTTCGGGATGCGTCCGTTTTGTGTTGGGCATTCCGGGCAACCCAACCGGATTATTCGTAAGGAAGGGTTGCTGTTCGGGCACGAATAGAACCGGTGCCTAATGATCTTCTTCCAAACACTGCACCAGGGCAGCGCTGACGGCCGCGGCCTGCGTAAACACCGCGAGGTGGCCGCCGCCGCGGATCCAATAGGCATCTTCGAGGCGCCGCGGCGGAAGCACGCGGTCGGCGGTGCCATGGATGCGGCGGACGGAGGGCGGCACCGTGCTGTTGTGCCAGGAAAGAAGCGCCGCGAGTGCCCATTTGTTGAAGCGGGCGTCGCAGTCGTTGATGAGGGCGTGGAGGAGTTCGCGGGTGTCGGGATCGCCGGCACCGAAGAGCCAGTCGAGGGCTGCGTGCTGCACCTTGAAAAGCGCCAGCGGCGCCAGGCGGGCGAGGCCGATGCGGCCGGCTGCCCGGAAGAGCGCCGGCAGCTCGCGGCGCGTGGCGGCGCTCGAGATCAGCACCGTGCGCCATGGCTCGAAGGTCTTGGCGATCTCCGTGGCAAGCATCCCGCCGAAGGAAAGGCCCACAAGGCCGTAGGGCTCGGAGCGGTCGATCCGCTCGGCCATGCGAAGGGCATAGCGCGGCAGGGTCTCATCCGGCTCGTTGGCGATCCACGGGAGGTGTACGACCCGGTATGCCGGCGGCAGCACGAGGCGGCTGAAGACGCGCTCGTCGGCGCCGAGGCCGGAAAGGAAGTACAGGGTCATGGCACAAAGAAAGCGCAGGGGCGAACGCGGCGCCCGCTCATTTGCAGCGCAGCGTCAATAAAGAGCGAAGTTGGCGAAATACGCCTTGCGGGGATGCGCGGAGGGCGCCACGGCTACGGCGAAGGCAGCGGGTTGGCCGCCGTCGGTCAGCAGCAGGCCCGAAACAACGAGCATATAGGCGCCGTTGGGATGGGTGAGAAAACGGTATCCCGTCGGCTGAAACTCGTCGAAGCGCCGTGCTTCGGTATACCGGCGCAGCTCCGCCAGCATCGAGTCGCGGGAGACGCCGAGAACAACGCTGTCCTGGAGGAAATAGGTGCCAAGGCCGTCGTACTTCTTTTCGCGGAGGCGGCCAGCCACTTCCTGCACGAAGGGCAGCACCGAATCTACCTGGGCGAGCTCGGTTACCGGGAAGCTGAATTGCTCTGCCTCCTTGCCCGCGGGGTGAACCTCCACGTCAACACGGTCGTAGCTGCTGCGCTCGTTCGTGAGCTTGCTGTAAAAAAGGTAAGCCGCCCCCGAAGCCATGTAGCGGTTGGACGGAAAGTAGCCGTGGTCGAGCGCGGCACAATCGCTGATCTTCATCCAGAAGGCGTGGCTCTTGCCGCTCGTGCCGGCGCTCGTGCGGAACCCATATTCGCAGCGGCCGCCGAAGGTGCCGGTCACTTCCTTGATGCCACGGTCTTCGTTCGACGACAATTTTCCCTTGGGCAGGGAGCAGGAGGCGGCCAGCAGCAGGAGGGCCAGCAGGAATCGGTTGGGCATGTAGTTGATTGAGGGCGCAGTTTAGGCAATTTCCCGGAAAAAGAAAATGCCTGCCGCCCTGGCCTCACACAGCATGCAGGTCTTTCAAAACGTGCTTCTCTTTTCGATCTCCGGCAGCGCCTCGTCGATGCGGCGCGCAAGCTCCGGAAGCTTGATGGTGGGCACGGCAGGAAACAGGTGGTGCTCCAGGTGATAGAACATGCTGAAGGTCACCTTGTTCTTCCAGCCCGTGCGCTGCGTCCGCGCGATCTCCGGTGTGTCGTGGGTATCGTGGTGCACGGTCCACACGGCGAAGAAGGCCATGAGAAACTCGCCGACGATCATCACAGTCATATGGTAGATAAGGAAGTGAACCCGGAAGTAGAGTGCCAGCCCCGCAAACAGCGCGATGGACGCAAGCTCGAAAAGCAGGTTGCGCCGGTAGCGGGCGTTGCCCAGTTGGAGCGTCACCTTGTGAATGAGAAAGATGTGGATGGGGCCGTAAAGGATGGCGCCCCACCAACTCATGCGGGCCGACTTACCCTCGTAGTCTTCCTCGGCAAGGCAGTACTTGTGGTGCCGCAGGTGGTTGAACTTCACGGCGTGGATCGACACCATCATGAGGATGCTGTTGCTGTACAGCGTAAACCAGGTGAGGAAGCGCGCCGTGCCGAGTGAATTGTGAAAGCCGTTGTGCACCTGCCGCAGCGCGGTGAGAAAGAAGAAAGCGGAGAAGGGCAGCGCGAAGAGGTAGTAGTGATAATAAGCCAGGGCCATGGAGGCCAGGAACCAGGGAATGGTGAGGTTGTTCTCGATGAGCAGCTCGCGCAGCGAGAGGCGGCGAAGGTCTTTCCATTCTACCCGGCGCAGGAGGTCGGCGTGGGTCATAAGGGGTTAGGTTTGTGCGGTGTAAAGGTAGGCCAGTGCCTGCTGCGAAAGCCCATGTGCTTCCCCGTACAATACAACCCCGGCCTGGCGAACATGCGCGCCGGTGCGGCGGAGCCGGCGCTGAAAATGCGCACCACAAGCCCCAATCTTTCCCTATTGCTTCCGGGAAAAGCGCGCATCGCCAACCGCACTCTGCTAACGAAAAAACCGCTGCACGGGGCAGCGGTTTTTTTATCGGTTACGAACGGCGCTTAGTAGCCGCGCGTGCCCATCGTGGACATGGTGATGAGGCGTACGATGATGCCGAACACGGCACCTGCGATGGCGGCATAGCATGCGGTATTGGCCTTCTGGCGGTTTTTGTCCTTGTTGACGAAGAACAGGATGATCCCCACCAGCGGGATACAGAACGATACGATGGTCAGGGGAATACCGAGCTTCTCCTGCGGCGGTTCGGGAAACAGGTCGTTCGGGTTGTTCGAATTTTCCATTTGGGTTGGTTTTAGCGGTTTGGTTATGTAAGAATGAGATTGCCGATGAAGGTGCCGATGTTCACCACGATGGCCATAAGCCCGGTACCGGCGGCGAGGCCGGTGCTGAAGCGGAGCCAGTTGGTGCTTTCGCGGCGCAGGTAGGCCTGCGTCAGCCCGTCGATGATCGTGGGAGCCATAAGCAGCAGCGCCCAGCCACTGGCGAGGTACCAGAACTCAAAATTGAAAAACGGGAAGGTCAGGTACCCGAGGTAAATGCCCGTGCAGCGCGCGCACACCGGGAACTGCCGGCCCTTCCAGAAAAAGGAGCGCTCGGGTTTGCGGTGACAGGAAACGAGCTGGATCTTATAGGCAGGCATCGGGGCGAAGGACTTTTATTGACGTTTTAAAGATAGGGGATTGTGTTCAACGGGCTGCATCCCAACGTCCTACGTGCATATGTCCCCCGGCGTCAGCCGGGCGTCTGCGAAAACTTACGACGCGCCCCTCGTAGATCTACGAACGGGCTCTACGAACAACTGCCCGATTTTTCAAATTAGCATGCTGCGGATTTGCGCAGCCGTGACGGGCGCATTAGGTTTGTGTCATCCAATATCCCAATCCAATCTTATGAGAACCGAAACTTCCAACCGCTGGTTGAACGCTGTACTGTTACTGGCCCTGGCTGCCGCTCTTTACCTGAACTTCTCTTACCAGGATGATGAGCTCCGGGAGTCCTACAACACACAGTCGCTTCACCTGCCCCCGGTTGACAGCCAAGGTTCAATTTCTGCCCGTTAAGGGTTCATGTTTTTATTCGTTTTTAGGTAGTCAGGACCCCGCTTTTGCGGGGTTTTGATTTTTGGGTATTTGCTCTTCGGGAAAATGGTCGGCAGCACCCTGCGGCTTTGAAACCGACACCGGATCAACCGTTGAACAGTTTGTGCCGGCGAAGCGGTTTTCCCTGCCGGAGCCGCAGCGCGTGCAACAGGCTTGGAACGTCGGCGGTCCACTGCCGCAGCAGCAGGATGATGCCGATGATCTCGACACGCGTGGCGATGCCGGCCCAGAAGCAGATCGGATATAGAACCGGCGCCTCGCCCGTTAGCAGTAGCTGGAGCAGCGTGGCAAAAAGCAGCAGGGTCCACAGCTTGGAAGCAATGGCGTGTGTGGCCACCTCTTTCCGGAAACGGAGAAAACTCAGTGTATATACGAGGGCCTCGCTTCCCAGCAGCAACAGCAGCGACAGTGCGTGCGTTGCAAAGAAACCCGGGAAGCGGAGGAAAGCGGTGAGTGCCGCGAGCAGCCAGAACAGGTTGTCGGCGGCCGAATCCAGACGGCGGAGCGACGTTGTGGAGACGCCCATGCGGCGGGCGACGATGCCGTCGAAAATGTCGGAAAGCAACCCGGCGCTGAGCAACAGCAAGGCGATGCTGCCGAAATGGGGCTGTGTGCGGAGCAGCAGTAGGGTGAGGCCCAGCAGCGGGCGAAGTAATACGAGCAGCAGCGGGATTCGTTTCATGACGGCAAGCTAGCGCGGCCGCCGCGCCTCCCTGTTGACAAAGATCAAGAAAGCGGCCCGGTACCGAGGGCGGCTGCGAGTGCTTCCGGGTCGTCGATAGCGAAGGCGATGACGCTGCTTTCTGCAGAGCGTCCAAAGGATCTTCGAATAGTAGCAGGCTCAGCGAGATAAAGGATCATGTTGGCCGCCTCGAGCCGCGGCACGAGCCCGAGCGATAGCGCTTCGGCCGGAAGCTCCAGGCGCTTGCCGGTTTGCACACGCGCGATGTTGGAGCGAAGGATATCGGCTTCGCCGCCAAGCAGCCCGTTGCGCAACCGCAGCTCGGTGCCGGTTACGATCGTAGGCCGTACACGCAACGCGCGCAGGTGGGCGGTCAGCTGCAGGCAGGAGTAGAGCCCCGCGGCCGTAAGTACCCAAGCCAGCAGCGGCTTCCAGAGCGCCAGCAGGAAATGCAGCGCCACCGTTTCCACCAGGAAAAGCCCGACAAAGCAGCCCAGCACAAGCACCGCGCCGCTGCGGCGGCCCGTGGAGAAGCCGGCGGGCGCCCTCCGGAACAGGTAAAGAGGCAGTGTCAGCTCGGTGGCCAGCAGGGCAGCGGCGCGCGCGCTTCCCGTGAGCTCCAGTAGCAGCGCCCGGCAGCGGTCGAGCGGGTCGGTAACAGGCGCCGCCTTGCGCCGCGCCGCCCGTAGCTGCAGCAACAGGTAACCGACCAGGATTGCTTCGGCCGCCGGCGCCACGAAACGCCGCAGCAACGCCAGGAACGGCACCGCATCAGCGGGCAGCAGTAAGCCCGCGAGCGTGGCCCCTAGCAGGAATACGCGGAGCGCCACCCGAAGCCGCGCGCCCGGGTGCGCAAGAAGCGAAGCCAGCACCGGGGCCGTCAGCAGCAGGTCGCCGGCCAGCGCGGTCGGAAGCAGCGGCCGCTGCAAGCCCGATAAGGCGATGAGCGCGCAGAAGGCGAAGATGGAAAGCGGAAGAAGCCAGGTGAGTCGGCGGGTAATCACCGTGTGAAGTTCGGCATGCCTGCCTTTCCGAACAGGGGAGGATGGATCAATTGAGGGTAGAATGGGAGTACTTGATTAATTGAGTACATGATTACCTGAATTCAGAGGCTGGGGTAAGTTGCGAGCCACTATTTGCCGGAGGCAGTCTTTACGGAGCTGACAAATATGCAGATCAGCTCGTCGTTTTCCTGTTCCACCGGTGCTATCTCTTGTTCATCGACCCATTGCATGAGCCGCAGCAGTTGAAGGCTAACTGATGTTTCCCGCAACTCTTTCAAACCAACCTTCATTTTGTGAACAAAATCCGCCCTGCTTTCAGCAGCCTGCGCCTCGGCATAAATCAAGGCCGGCGCTGTGCCGCTGCGGATCACTTGTCCTTCGATATGCCTGGCTGCCCGTGTCGGGGGCAATAATTCGGTCAGTTTCATGATGCGCACTCCGAACGCTACAAGTCTTTTTTCAAGCACCTGCACTTTTGCTTTGTCCATACGTTTCTTTTTTCGCAAACGTCGACTCGGCAAAGAGTGCGGCCAAGTGAATTATCCCATCATAGCCTGTTTTTTTTCCGCTCTTTTCCTGTTGTTTCTCCCGCCTCTTCACTCAAGTATTCATGTATTCGAGTAATCAAGTATTCTTCCTCCACCCTCCTAACTTCGCGCAATGGAATCCTCCGAAAAAAAGCTGTTCCTTCTCGACGCAATGGCGCTCATCTTCCGCGCCTACTACGCGCTGCTGCGCAACCCGCGCATCACCTCCAAAGGAAAAAATACCAATGCCCAGTTTGGCTTCACCAATACACTGATCGACCTCATTAACAACCAGAAGCCGACGCATATGGCCGTGTGCTTCGAAGGCGGCGCGCCGGCAGGACGCATGGCCGATTTCGCCGACTATAAAGCCAACCGCCAGGAAGCGCCCGAAGACATCTCGGCTTCCATCCCCGACATCAAGCGGATGCTCCAGGCCTTCAACATCCCCATCCTCGAAAGCGAAGGCTTCGAGGCCGACGACGTTATCGGCACCCTCGCCAAGCAGGCCGAAAAGCTGGGCTACACGGTATATATGGTAACGCCCGACAAAGACTACGGCCAGCTCGTGTCGGAGCACGTGAAGATCTACAAGCCCGGCTACCAGGGCGGCGAAGTGGAGATCATGGGGCCGCAGGAAGTGTGCAACAAGTGGTGCATTCAAAGCGTCGACCAGGTGATCGACATGCTCGGCCTCATGGGCGATGCGGTCGATAATATTCCCGGCATCGCGGGCGTTGGCGAGAAGACCGCCTGCAAGCTCCTCACCGAATACGGCACCCTCGAAAACGTGCTCGCCAATGCCGATAACATCAAGGGCGCCATCGGCGAAAAGGTGCGCAAGGGCCGCGAGCAGGCCCTCATGAGCAAGCGCCTCGCCACCATCATCACCGAGGTGCCGGTTGACTTCCACGAAGAGGACTTCCGTCTCAAGGAATGGAACAAGGACGCGCTCCGCGACGTATTTATGGAGCTGGAGTTCCGCACCTTTATCAACCGCCTCCTGGGCGAAGGCGCCCCCGCAGCCCCCAACGCACCGGCACGCAAAGCCGGTGGCCAGCAGCCCGGTCTGTTCGATGCCGTACCCGGCGAGGAGCCCGTGAACAACGTGGTGACGCCCGGAAAAAACATCAACAATACGCCGCACGATTATACGCTCGTGGAAAGCGACGGGGAATGGCGCGAGCTGCTCGACGCGCTCGACAGCGCGCCCGAGATCTCCTTCGATACCGAAACCACCGGGATCGACGCCAATACCGCCGACCTCGTGGGCATGAGCTTTTCGGTAGAGCCCGGCAAAGGCTGGTATGTGCCGCTGCCCGTGCGCAAGGAAGAAGTCATCGGGGTACTCGAGCGCTTCGCACCCGTATTTGCGCGGCCCGACAAGCTGTGGGTCGGCCACAACACCAAGTACGACCTGCTGATGCTGAAGTGGTATGGCGTCGACATCGAAGGGCAACTGTTCGACACGATGCTGGCGCATTACCTGATCGAGCCCGATGGCAAGCGCAACATGGATTGGCTGGCGGCCAAGTACCTCGGCTACGAGCCCATTCACATCGAGGAGCTCATTGGCAAGAAAGGCAAGAACCAGGGCACCATGCGCGACGTGGAGCCGGAAAAGGTGAAGGAGTACGCCGTCGAGGACGCCGACATCACGCTGCAGTTCAAGCCCGTGTTTGAGCCGCAGCTCGCGAAGTCGGACGTGCGCCGCGTGTTCGACGACGTGGAGATCCCGCTGGTGAAAGTGCTGCGCGACATCGAATACGAAGGCGTGCGTGTCGACGTGGACTTTCTCCGCGCCTATTCGCGGCAGCTCGAGGAAGAAGCCCGCAACCACGAAGAGAAAGTATACGAGCTCGCCGGCCAGCGCTTCAACCTGGGCTCGCCGAAACAGCTGGGTGATATTTTGTTTGAAGTGCTGAAGCTCGATCCGAAAGCGAAGAAGACCAAGACCGGCCAGTATGCCACCGGCGAAGACGTGCTGAGCAAGCTTGCCAAGGAGTTTCCCATCTGCGATCATATCCTCGCGTACCGCGAGTTCACCAAGCTGCGCTCCACCTACGTCGATGCGCTGCCCGAGCTGATCAACCCGCGCACAGGCCGCGTGCACACCACCTTCGCGCAGGCCGTTGCCGTCACAGGGCGCCTGTCGAGCAACAACCCGAACCTGCAGAACATCCCCATCCGCACCGAGCGCGGCAAGGAGATCCGCAAAGCTTTCATCCCGCGCGACGAGCACCATGTTCTCGTGTCGGCCGACTACTCGCAGATCGAGCTGCGCATCGTGGCGGCCCTCTCCGGCGACCCGGCGATGTGCGCCGCTTTCCGTGAAAACAAAGACGTGCATACCGCCACCGCCGCCAAAGTGTACGGCGTGCCCGAGCAGGAGGTCACGAAGGAGCAGCGCTCGAAAGCCAAGAGCGTCAACTTCGGGATCATCTACGGGCAGGGCGCCTTCGGCCTCGCCGAGAACCTGCGCATCCCGCGTGCCGAAGCCAAGGAGATCATCGACAACTACCGCCAGGAGTTTGCCGGCATCACCGCCTACATGGACGGCACCATCAACTACTGCCGCGAGCATGGCTACGTGCAAACGGTGCTGGGCCGCAAGCGCTGGCTGCGCGACATCAACTCGGCCAACTTTACCGTTCGCGCCCTCGCCGAGCGCAACGCCATCAACTCGCCCATCCAGGGCACCGCGGCCGATATGATCAAGCTGGCGATGGCCAACGTGCAGCGCGCCTTCAGGGAGCGGCAGTTCAAAAGCCGGATGATCCTGCAGGTGCACGACGAACTTGTGTTCGACGTCGTGAAAGAGGAGCTCGAGCTCGTGAAG
Organism: Flaviaestuariibacter terrae; assembly: GCF_054777635.1. NCBI lineage: Bacteria > Pseudomonadati > Bacteroidota > Chitinophagia > Chitinophagales > Chitinophagaceae > Flaviaestuariibacter > Flaviaestuariibacter terrae. The sequence continues at coordinate 798,183 of NZ_BAAHAL010000008.1, read as the reverse complement.
CCCGTTATCCTCGAGGCAATGCAAAGCGCGATGGTTCTGCCCAACGACATCCCTGTGATCGCGGAGGTGGGACATGGCGCGAATTGGCTGGAAGCACATTAGCAAATCGCGGATCTCAGATGTCTGATCTCGGATCTAAATCCGACATCCGACATCCGACATCCGACATCAGAGATTTTTTATGACGGTCTATTATTGTTATGATGCTTACTGCGGCTGGTGCTACGGCTTTTCGCCGGTTATCACGCGTATCGCAGAAGAATACAAGGGGAAGCTTGGGTTCGAGGTGCTTTCGGGCGGGATGATCCGGCCGGAGACGCCGCAGCCCTTCGGGCCCATTGCCCGCTACGTGCAGACGGCGTACAAGCGCGTGGAGGAACTCACCGGTATCAGGTTCGGCGAGGACTTTCTCTGGCATGTGTTTCACCCCGACGAAACCGACTGGTTCCCCGACTCGACGCTGCCGGCCATCGCGCTGTGCATTTTGAAGGAAGTGGCGCCCGACCGGCAGGTGGCCATCGCCGCCGATTTGCAGTACGCGCTCAACTTCGAAGGCCGCGACCTGACCGACCCCGAGGCGTACCGGCACCTGCTGCCGAAGTACGGGATCTCCGAAGAAGAGTTTTACCGGAAGCTGGCCTCCGAACAGTACAAGGACGAGGCGATCCACGAATTCGCGCTCGTACAGCAGCTGCAGGTGCGCGGCTTCCCCGCCGTATTACTACAGGTTGACGATCTGCGCTTTCACCTGCTTGCCAGCGGCTACACGAGCTACGACGATCTGAAGGCGCGGCTGGACAAGGCTTTGGCGAATAACGAATAACGAATATCGAATATCGAGGGAGTTGCCTTCGCCCACCGTTCCTTGTTCTCCATTCCTTGTTCCTTGTTCGATATTCTTTACCTTCCGCCCTCCATGAACTTCCTGCTTCGTTTCCTGCTTTGTTCGGCCCTTGGCTATTTCCTGTTCTGGTACCTCCCCGGCAGCGATCTGCGCGACCAGCCGGGTACGCTGCTTGCGGCCGTGGTGGTTGCGCTCATGGACAGCTTCATCAAGCCCGCGCGTGTCACGAAGCAATTTCCCGTAACCATCTACACCCTGGCCCTTGTGCTGACCCTGGCCAATATCGTGCTGATCAAGGTATGCGACCGCTACATTCCCGGCTTCGAGACCTCGGGCTGGGCCCTGATCATCGGCGTTGGGTTCGCCATGGCGGCGGTTTCGCTGCTCATCGACCGGATTGTGAAGTGGGAATGATACTTTTGGGCCCTTAAATTTTCGCTATATGGAGTTTCTCCGCCGCGGGCTCGATGCCGCGCAGCTGACCGATATCTACAAGAAGCTGCTCTGGCCGCGCCTCATCGAAGAAAAGATGCTGGTGCTCCTGCGCCAGGGCCGCATTTCGAAGTGGTTTAGCGGCATCGGCCAGGAGGCTATCGCCGTCGGCGCCACGATGGCCCTGGAGCCCGATGAGTGGGTGATGCCCCTGCACCGCAACCTCGGGGTGTTCACCAGCCGCGATATGCCGCTGCACCGACTTTTCAAGCAGTGGCAGGGCGCGCAGGACGGATACTCCCTCGGCCGCGAGCGCTCCTTTCACTTCGGCACCCGCGACCACCATATCTGCGGCATGATCTCCCACCTCGGCCCGCAGCTCGCCATCGCCGACGGCGTGGCACTTGCCCACAAGCTGCGCAAAGAGCAGAAGGTATCGCTGGCCTTCACCGGCGATGGCGGCACCTCCGAAGGCGACTTCCACGAGGCCCTCAACACGGCCGCCGTGTGGGAGCTTCCTGTCATCTTTATCATCGAAAACAACGGCTACGGCCTCAGCACGCCGAGCAACGAGCAGTTCCGCTGCGCCCAGCTTGCCGACCGCGCCCGCGGCTACGGCATGGAAAGCGTGGTGATCGACGGCAACAATATCCTTACCGTATACGATACGATCAAGGGCGTTCGCGACTATTGCATCCGCGAGCAAAAGCCTTTCCTGGTAGAGTGTATGACCTTCCGGATGCGCGGCCACGAAGAAGCGAGCGGCACCAAGTACGTGCCGAAGGAGCTCTTTGAGCAATGGGCGCAGAAAGATCCCATTAGCAATTACGAGCGCTGGCTGCACGAAGAGGGCGTTCTCCAATACAGCGAGATCGAAAACATCCGCAGCGAATTCAAACACAAGATCGAAAGCGAGCTGGCCATCGGCTTTGACTCGGCACCGATCGTGGTGGATACGAAGAAGGAAGTGCAGGATGTTTATGCTCCCCTCCCCCCGCAGACCTCACCCCCTACCCCTCTCCGTGGCGGAGAGGGGAGCTTTGTTTCCGCGCCCGGGGTGGGACGTGAGCTTCGTTTTATTGATGCGTTGAAAGAAGGCCTTCGCCAATCCATGGAGCAACACGCGAACCTGGTGCTGATGGGACAGGACATCGCCGAGTACGGCGGCGCCTTCAAGATCACCGAAGGATTTGTGGAGCAGTTTGGCAAGGAGCGCGTGCGCAACACACCGCTCTGCGAGAGCGCCATCGTGGGTGCGGCGCTCGGGCTTTCGCTCGAAGGCTTCAAGTCGATGATGGAAATGCAGTTTGCCGACTTTGCAACGGTGGGCTTCAACCAGATCGTGAACAACCTCGCCAAGATCCACTACCGCTGGGGGCAGAACGCCGATGTGCTGATCCGCATGCCCACGGGCGCCGGCGTCGGCGCGGGACCTTTCCATAGCCAGAGCAACGAAGCCTGGTTTGTGAAAACGCCGGGACTTAAGGTTGTGTATCCCTCATCGCCCGAAGATGCGAAGGGCCTGCTCATCGCGGCCATCAACGATCCCAACCCGGTATTGTATTTCGAGCACAAGGCGCTTTACCGCAGCGTAAGCGGCCCGGTGCCCGAAGGCTACTACGAAACGCCGATCGGTAAGGCCCGCACCGTGCGCACCGGCGACGATATCAGCATCATCACCTACGGCGCCGGCGTGCACTGGGCCGAAGATTACGCGGCCGCCCATCCCGAATACAGCATCGAGATCCTCGACCTCCGCTCGCTCCTCCCGCTCGACTATGAAGCTGTTCGCGCGGCTGTACGTAAAACGGGCAAGGTGCTCCTGCTTCACGAAGACACCCTGGTCGGCGGCATCGGTGGCGAGCTCGCGGCCTGGATCGCCGAGAACTGCTTTGAAAACCTCGATGGCCCGGTGCTGCGCTGCGCCTCGCTCGACACGCCCGTGCCCTTCAACATGGAGCTGGAGAAGAATTTCCTGGCGAAGGCAAGGCTGGGAGAATACGTGGAGCGGCTGCTGGCGTATTGAGGGAAGATTACATGAATAATTGAGTACATGATTACATGAGTTAGGAAATGGGGCCTTCCCCTCTTACCTCATGTACTCATGTATTCATGTAATCATTTGCTCTGCCTTCTTTATTCTTTCCCTTTCTCTCCCACAAACCAGTCGTCCCTTTCGCGGAACAGCACGTTGAACGTGGTGAGCGATCCGTAGATGCGCGTGATGTATTGCTGCAGGTTTACCTTGTCTTCGTCGGTCAGCACTTTGTGTGCGTTGATCTGTTGCTCGAGCACGCGCAGGCGGTCGCGGAGCATCACGATCTTATGAAAGAAATCCTCAACGGGAACTTCCTTCGGCTTTAGCGATTTATCGGCGGGTTGCAGCAGCATGGTGCCTTTCTGCCAGCGTTCGCCGAGGGGCACGGGCTCGGTGATGCCGCCCCAGAGGCGGAGGATCTTCAGCAGCGAGCGCTCCACGTCGCTGTGCGTCTGGATCTCGGCCGATACATTGTCGGCGATGATCTCGTCGAGCGAGGGATCGTTCTTGTCGATCTCCTTGGTGCCGTGGTAAATAAACGTAATGAGGTAGGTCGCGAAGCGTACAGCGGTGATGACGCCGGGGCCATACTGCGTGTGCTGCAGCCGCGTGCCGATTCCGAGGGTCAGTTGGTCGATCTGTTCCATGGGCGAAAAGTACGTTATTGAATTAATTCGCCTGGGCCACTTCGGCTTTCCGCCCTTTGCCAAAAAAGGGTCGCGCGATACGCAGCACGATCGGTATCGACATAGGTATCCAGAAAGCAGCGCGCGGCGCATTGGCATAAACGATGGCCATCACTACAAACATGAAGGGCGGCGTAAGCGCGCGGAAAATAAAGTATTTGCTTTCGACGGGATCGATGCCCTGCGCCAGGCCGCGCTTCGGGTTTTTGACGTACAGCCAGATGGCGAGGTTCATGCCGCCGAGGAGGAGGATATTGGCGCAATACACGATCACCGGCGTACGCACGCCGCTCAGGATATACTGGCTGTAAAAGCCCGAGCTGAACGGCATTAGCACCACGCCCAGGAGGAAGTACAGGTTCATCCAGAGCAGCCTGCGGTTGTAGTTGACCACGAACCCGAAAATGCGGTGGTGCACATTCCAGTAAACCCCGATGATGATGAACGAAACGAGGAAGCCGATGAACTCCGGGATCATTTCTCCGAGCTGCTGCAGCAGCTGCGCGTCGGTGACGGAGTGCCGGTCGAACTTCGGCACCTTGATCTCGATAGCCAGCAGCGTGATGGCAATGGCAAACACGGCGTCGCTGAACAGGATCATCCGCTCAAGCTGAAATTCCTTTTTGAGTTCTTGCTGAAGATGGTCGCTCATAAGGACCTAAGATAAAATTAATGTGGTAATGTGGGGATGTGGTAATGTGGTATTGGAGTAATGGAAAGAAAAAAGCACATAAGGTACCGGAAGACCATTCGTCGGTAAGGCCGCATCCCGCAGGGATGCGCGTTTATCAAGATGGACAATCGTTAGTACGTCCTCATCCCGCAGGGATGCTCGCTTGGTAGCAAGAGGGATAATCGTCGGTACGTCCGCATCCCGCAGGGATGCTCGTTTGGTAAAACGATAGGAACAAACGGGGTTTATGCATCCCGGAGGGATGCCGCCTGGTTCTTCAGCCTATTGGCCAAAATCATCGGGCACGGGCGATTTGCCCATCCAGGCATCGTAGCACAACTTGATGTAGCGCTGGAATTCATAGTCGGAAGCGCTCTGCGTGAATTCAACCGAGGGTCGGAAGCGCTCCTGGAAGGCGCCGAGGTCGTCGCCATCGAGACCGGTGAGGCGGTGGATCAGGGGCTTGCTGAACCGGTTGTCGATAAAGCGCTGCTCCTCTTCGGCCATCAGGCGCGCCTGGAAGTGCGCGGCGCTTCGGTTGCGGCGAAACTGGAACACGCGGATCAGCTCGTTGATGTCGATACCCGCGCCACCGGCGCCTACGGAGGTCATCGACTCGAGGTTCGGGCGGTGAAAATCGAAGGCGCGTGCGTATTCGGCGCGGTTGCGCGCCGAGTCGAGGCGGTAGTTGCGGCCGTACACCACTACTTCCTTCAGCACCTTGTAGCGGCTGCCGGTGGCAGGCACGCGGAGCGAGATGTCGAAGTGGTCGAGGTCGCGGATCGTTTTGACGGGATACTTGAGCGTCGACTTGCCCAGAAAGGTAAAGTACACAGAGTCGGCGTCGGAAACGGCAATGCTGTAGGTGCCTTCGTTGCCCGTGACCACACTGTGGCCCGAGGTCGTGGCAACGATAACGGAAGAAATGGCGTAGTTGCGCGAGGAGTCGTACACCGTGCCCTGCAGGGTATACTGGGCCGAGGCGCCGAGGGCGCCCAGCAGCGGGCAGCAAAGAAGAAGCAGTAGCCGGTAGTTCACAGGAAGGCAAGTTAGGCCCGGAAAACTAAAGGGAATGTTATTGGTGAGCGGGTGAGCGGTGAGCAAATGAGCGGGTGAGCGGTGAGCAAGTGAGCGGTGAGCGCCCACATAGAGCAGGCCGGTGCTGCGTCCGCTATCCTCCCTCGCAGTGAAGGATCGAAGCCCCCTTGAAAACCTTCCTCAAAAGCTTTCAGAACCTGTCAAAACCTTCAGAACTCCCAGAACCTCCAGAACCTTGCAAAACCTTCCTCCAAAACCGCCCGTATCTTCGCGCCATGTCCATGACCACACTCCGCGCGGCGATCGACGCAGGCGCCGCGGCTATCCGCAGTTTTTCCGACAAGGCCTTTGAAGTCAGCAATAAGGAAGGCATCAACAACCTCGTCACCGAGGTCGACCATGCTTCCGAGAAGGCCATTATGGATGTGATCCGTGCGGCCCACCCCGACCACGCCATCCTCAGCGAGGAGTCGGGCGCCAACGACCAGCGGTCGGAATGGAAATGGATCATCGATCCCATCGACGGCACCGTCAACTTCGCGCACCATATTCCCATCTGCGCCATCTCCATCGGCCTCGAGCACAACGGCAAGATGGTGCTCGGCGGTGTATACAACCCGTTCATGAACGAGCTCTACCTCGCCGAGCGCGGCCAGGGCGCCACGCTCAACGGCAAGCCGATCCACGTATCGAAAAAAGACCAGGTAATCAACGCCTGCATGGTGACTGGCTTCCCCTACACCTACCTCGACGAGCCCAATGGCCCGCTGCAGGTGTTCGAGCGCTTTATCCGCCGCGGTATTCCCGTGCGTCGCCTCGGGTCCGCCGCCATCGACCTGTGCTGGGTCGCGGCGGGCCGCTTCGACGGCTTTTACGAGCATAAGCTGCAGGCCTGGGACAGCGCCGCAGGCTGGATCATCGTGGAAGAAGCCGGCGGAAAAGTCAGCAACCTCCAGGGCGATCCTTACGATTGCTACAAGCCCGGGCTCATCGCCACCAACGGCATCATCCAGGATGAACTGGTGCAGTGGGTCAACGGCAACGTACCGGCTCTGTAAGCCGGGATCGGAAATCAAAAATCAGAAGCGGGTTGTGCGTGGGAGGCCGCCAGGTGCTCACGCAGTAATTTTTCCAGCTCGGCAAGGCTGCAGGTCAGCGTATTGGCCGAAACGGCAAAGGGCGACCCGTATTGTTTCAGGTTGAACGACATGCTCATTCTCTGGACGCGGCCAGTCGCCTGTTCCAGGTATCTCTCCGGGTCAAATACATGGATGATCAGGAATTCCTGGTTGTACACCGATGCCCGCGAAAAGCCGCTGATATCGGTCCAGGGCAACTGGCCGAAGGCCACGCCGCTCGTATTGTCCTGCACGCCCGCGGCATCGATCACGAAGCCGGGGCGCTTGTCGGATAGCTTGCGTACGAAAAAGAAGGCCGACCAGCCGAAGAACAGGATCGCCGCCACGGCGACGCTGTTTTTCACGACCGGGTTGCTGAGCAGGAAATTGCTCGTCTCGCCGCTGTACGCCAGCATCCAGGCGCCGCCGGCCACGAAGACGATCGCGAGGAGCAGGAGCCTCGCCATCTTTTTTTTGCTGAGGGGTATTTCGATTCGCTGTTTCATTTGTTGTGAAATTTTCCGATGTGCCACAGGATTCCCGACGGGTCGTGAATAAAGCATTCGGTGCCCCAGGGCTCCCGCCGGGGCGGGGATATGCGGGCTCCGGGAAAGCGCTCCGGCAGATTCAGTTGCGTAATGCGTTCCCAAAATGCCTGCACGTCGGCCACTTCGAGGAACACCTGGCTGTTGGCGATCCAGTCGGGCACGTCGGCGTCCTGCAGGTAAAAGGCGCAGCCCTCCATCTGGAACAGCGAAAAACCGGGTTCAAGTGGCGTTTCGGTGAACCCCAGCGCGGAGTAGAATGCGCGTGAGTGCTGGAAATCTTTTGCACCCAAAAACGGACGTACCGAAAGGACCTGGTTGCTCATGCTATAAACGTACAAACAATGCCGGATTGAAGCCTATTATTTGAAAGCGCCCACATGCCATAAGATCCCCGACGGGTCGATCAGCGCAAACGCATCGCCCCAGTCCTCGTGGCGGATGGCCTCGAGACGGGCGCCGGGAAAATGTTCCGGAAGGTTGAGTGCCGCCAGCCGCTCCCGCGTTGCCACGACGTCGTCGACCTCCAAAAACAGCATCGTATTGCCCACCCAGTCGGCCTGGTAGTAGCGCTGCAGGTAAAAGGCAAGGGCGCCGAGCGTGAATACCGACATATCGGGCAGCACCGGGTTCTCTTCGAATCCGATCGCCGTATAGAAGCGGCGGGCCGTATCGAAGTCTTTGGCGCCGATAAACGGGCGCAGGGATCGTGCGGAAGAAAGCATAGGCGAAATAAGGTTTTTCACCGCGAAAAAAGAGAAAAAGGTATACGCGGAGAATCGCACGTTTCAGGCTACGCACTGCCAGGCCCCTATTTCTTCGCGAAACAACTTATTTTCTTCTTTCTTGGCGGTTCCGAACCTTCTTTACCTTTGAAAACTTATGTCTGAACGCACTGAAGTAAGCTCCCTGGGCGAATTTGGCCTTATCGAGCACCTCACGAAGAACATCGAATTCCACAACGCCTCCACCCTGCTGGGCGTGGGCGACGACGCCGCCGTCATCGACCAGTTTGGCAAGCAGACCGTACTCAGCACCGACCTGCTCCTCGAAGGCGTCCACTTCGACCTTGGCTATACGCCCCTGCGGCACCTTGGCTACAAAAGCGTGGCCGTCAATGTGAGCGACATCTACGCGATGAACGCCACGCCAACGCAGATCCTCCTGAGCATCGGCTTCTCCAACCGCTTTTCGGTGGAGGCGCTCGACGAGTTTTACGAAGGCGTGTACGCCGCCTGTGACCGCTACAACGTCGACCTCGTTGGCGGCGACACAACCTCCTCGCAGAAAGGCTTTATCATCTCCTGCACCGCCATCGGCGAGGTAGCCCCCGACCAGTACGTGAAGCGTACGGGCGCGCAAAAGGGCGACCTCGTCTGCGTGTCGGGCGACCTCGGCGCGGCCTACCTTGGCCTGCTGCTGCTGGAGCGCGAGAAGCGCATCTGGATGGAAAACCCGCAGATCCAGCCCGACCTCGAGGGCGAGAAATACATCGTGGGCCGCCTGCTGAAGCCCGAGGCCCGCAAAGACATCATCGAGTTCTTCGCCGGCGCGGAAATCAAGCCGACGAGCATGATCGATATTTCGGACGGTCTATCCTCCGAGCTGCTCCACCTCTGCAAGGGCAGCGGCGTGGGTGCGATGATCTACGAAGACAAGCTGCCCATTCACGACGATACCCGCCAGGCGGCCTTCAAGTTCAACTCGGAGGCAACGGCCTGCGCCCTCAGCGGCGGCGAAGACTACGAGCTGCTCTTTACCATCCGCCAGGACGACTACGAGAAGCTGGGCAACATGAACGACATCTCCGTCATCGGCTACATCACCGACGCCGAGGCGGGTGTGCACATCCACAGCAAGGGCGGCAACAAATACCCCGTTACCGCGCAGGGATGGAATCATATGAATAACGGGTAAAGAATATCGAATATCAAATATCAAATATCAAATATCGAATATCGGATAACGAATATCGAAGGGATATGAGGAAGTGGCTGACGGGGATGTTATTCGTAGCGGTGCTGGCGGGATGCCGCTCGTCGAAAGAGTTTGTGGCGACGAAGAAGTACGCGCCCGAAGTGCTACGCGAAGACTACCGGCTGTTCCGCAACATCCTCGAAGACAGTCACCCGGGGCTATACTGGTACACGCCGAAAGACAGCATGGACCTGTATTTCGAGCGGGGAGCGGCGCTTATCCAGGACTCGATGACCGAGACGCGCTTCCGCGCCGTGCTGGGTTACGTGCTGGCGCAGCTGCACTGCGGACACACCTATCCGCGTCCGTCGAAAGCCTTTGTGCGCGCCGCCGGCGACGGCTTCTCCTACCCCGTGGCGCTCAAGCTCTGGCCCGATACCGCCATCGTCACGGCCAACTTCGACCGCCGCGACTCACAGCTCGCGCGCGGCTCGGTGATCACCTCCATCGACGGCCGGTCGATCCGTACAATTACGGATACGCTGTTTCACTACCTCTCCGGTGATGGCTACAACCGCACGCACCTGTTTCAAACACTGAGCAACCGCGGCGGCTTCGGCAATGCCTACCTGCCTGTGTATGGCTATAAGCCCAAGTACCGCGTTACCTGGATCGACACGCTGGGCGCGCCGCACAACGCGCTGGTGAACCTGTTCCTGCCCTCGCGCGACAGCAGCCGCCGGAGCGCACGCGCCAGCCGTCCCTCGCGCGCGGAGCGGAAGCGAATGATGCGCACGGCGCTCCGCGAGTTCCATATTGACAGCTCGGGGCAAACGGCGTTCATCAACCTGGCCACCTTCACCAAGGGCTACCAGCTTCGCGGATTTTTCCGCCGCTCCTTCCGCACACTCCGCGAGCTGGGCACGCCCAACCTCGTCATCGACCTGCGGGGCAACGGCGGTGGCTCCGTCACCAACTCAAACCTCCTCACGAAATACATTGCCGACAAGCCCTTCAAGATCGCCGACACGCTGTATGCCGTGCGCCGCAACAGCCCCTACCGCAGGTACCAGTCGGACGGCTTCTGGAACAACCTCTTCCTGCTCTTCATGACGCGCCGCGAAGCCGACGGAAACTACCACTTCCACTATTTCGAAGGACGTCATTTCAACCCCAAGAAGAAGAATCGCTACACCGGGCAGGTGTATGTGCTCACGGGCGGCAACACGTTTTCGGCGTCCACGCTTTTCGCCGGCGCCGTGCGCGGCCAGTCCAACGTGACGCTGCTGGGCGAGGAAACGGGCGGCGGCGCTTATGGCAATAATGCCTGGCTCATCCCCGATGTGACGCTGCCGCATACCGGTGTGCGCTTTCGCCTCCCGCTCTTCCGCCTCGTGATCGATAAGGATGCCGAGAAAGGCCGCGGCGTGCAGCCCGAAATATTCGTGGGGCCCAGCGTAGAGGCCATCCGCGCCAACCGGGATTACAAGATGGATAGCGTGATTCAGCTGATCCGAGCGCGCGAGAAAGAACGCGGATCGTTATGATTTTTAGGATGAGCGCGGATTTATTTCCGCGTCAAATGAAATCATAAACAATCCTGATCATCTGCGTTCTTTCTCTATGGGAAGCACGAACGCATCCGCATCCCTCCAGAACGGCAGCTTTTCGCGTACGGCCTCCAGGTGTTTTTTGTCGAGCGTGATCGAGAACACATCTTCGGCGTGCGGCTTCTGGTAAAGGATTTCGCCGAGCGGGTCTATCACGCTGCTGTCGCCGCTGTGGTAGATGCCGTTGCCGTCTTCGCCCACGCGGTTGACGCCCACGACATAGCATTGGTTTTCGATGGCGCGGGCCTGCAGCAACGTCTTCCAGGCGATGGCGCGGCGCTCGGGCCAGTTGGCTACATAGAGCAGCACGTCGTACTCGGCGCCGGCTTCGCTGTACTGCTGCCGGCTCCACACCGGGAAGCGGAGATCGTAACACACGAGGCAGTTGATGCGCCAGCCATTGACCGAGGCGATAAAGCGCTGCGTACCCGGCGTGTAGTGCTGGTCTTCGCCGGCATAGGCAAACAGGTGCCGCTTGTCGTAGTACCCGAGCTGGCCATTCGGCAGCACCCAGAGAAAGCGGTTGGTAAATCGGTCGCCGTCGCGCATCATCAGCGAGCCGCATAAGACGATCCGCTCCTCGCGGGCCAGGCGCTGCATCCAGCGCACAGCCTCGCCATCCATCGTTTCGGCCAGCGTTTCGGGCTTCATGCTGAAGCCGGTGCTGAACATCTCGGGCAGCACCACTACCTGCGAAGCGTCCTTTCGCCCGCGGATCTTTTCCTCAAGCATGGCGAGGTTGGCGGCGCGGTCTTCCCAATGGAGAGAGGTTTGAATGAGCGTGAATGTGAGTGAGGACATGGCGGATTGAATAACGAATATCGAATAACGGATATCGAATATCGAACTGGGTTAGGCGTTGGCGCTTTTTGCCAGGTATTCGGGAAGCGACTTCGTCACGATCTGCGTCCAGCCCTGCACGAAGTTTTCGCGGGCAAAGGCGGGGTGATGCGGCGAAAGCGTTTCGAGGCCTTCGTGGGTGAGCACGAGCCGGGTGCGGTTGTCGCCTTCGGGGTCGAGGCGGAAGGTAACGAGCGAGTCGCCGGGGTAACCCTCGTAGCGCCAGGTGTGGGCCAGCAGGTGCGGCGGAAGTCCTTCGGTGACGCGGCACACGTGCTCAAACTGCGGGCCTTCCTCGGGGCCACCGCTGAAGCGGAACTCGTAGCCCGGCTCGGCGCGGAAACCGGGGATGTCAAAATACCACTGCTTCATTTCATAAGGCTGCGTGAGCGCGGCCCATACACGGGCGGGCGCGGCGTCGAGAAGCTGTTCGATGTGTATCGGGTTGGCGGCCATGGTTTTTCTTTTAAAAGTACTGGAAAGCCGCTCAGCCTTCGCGAAGGCCCCGAACGATGGCGGTGACGAGCTCGTATTCGTAGCCCTTCTGAATAAGGTAGTCCTGTGTTTTCTTTTGCCGCACGAGGTATTGCTCTCCTTTGAGGCTTTCCCATTTCTTTTCGGCCACCTTGCGCAGGGTGTTCTGGTAGTCGTCTTCGGGTATCTCCTTCATCGCCTGGCGGATGCAGTAGTCGGAAACGCGCTTTTGCTTCAGCTCGTACAGGATCTTCTTGCGGCCCCAGTCTTTCATGCGAAACTTCCCGCCGGCAAAGGCCTTCGCAAAGCGCTCCTCGTTGAGGTAGTCTTCCTCGATGAGCGTGGAGAGCACTTCGTTGTGGTCGGCGCGGCGCACACCGAGGTCCCACAGCTTTTGCTGCACTTCGCTGTGGCTCCGCTCCTGGTACGCGCAGTATTGCCGGAGTTTCTGCAGGGCCTCCTCCTTGGATAGGATCTTCTTCATGAATATCGAGTAACGAATATCGAATAACGAATATCGAAGTTGGGGCCAGAACCTTCGCTATTCAGAATTCCTTGTTCCTTGTTCGTTATTCAAAACCTGGGGCAGGGGATCTCGTAGCCTTCGCTGTTGCGCAGGATCCAGGTAAGCGAGATCTCAAACGCGTTGGTATTGCCCGCGAGCTTGCTGAGGCCCGAGATGGTATGGTCGTAGCTCGCACCGAGCGTGACGGCGCCGTAGCGGAAGCCGGCGTAGGGGGCCACGGCGTCGCCGAAGCGGTAGCTGCTGCCCACGATCAGCTCCGCGTCTTCGCTGACGTCGAGGATGAGGCCCGCGCCGGCAACGCGCTCCTCGGATGTGCCCTGGCGCAGGTACAGCAGCTGCACCTGCAGCCGCGCGGCGTCGCCGAGCATATACCGGAAGCCGCCGTGTACCGCATAGCGCAGGGGCAGGTGGTAGTGCAGGCCTTTGTAAAAAGGGTCTTCCGGGCGCGTGAGGTGACCCACCGATACGCCGGCAAAGGGCTGCAGCGCGGCATCGCTGCGCGTGTCCATCCACGTGATACCGGCACCCACGTCGAAGGCGCCGCTGCTGCTCTCGTCGACAGGGTCGCCGGAAGGAAGGGCCGCGTTGTAGCCGCTGCCGGGCGCCCACTGGCTGCCGTAGCGGAGGCCGCTGGCGTCGAAGCTGCGCCCGAGGTAGCCGGCCTGCAGCCCGATAAAGACCTGCTGCGCCGCATCGGCACCGAAGCGAACGCCCGAGTAGCTCAGCGACAGGCCGGCGTTGCTGTAGCGATAGCCCGCGTCGCCCGCGGCCTGCTGCAGGAAGCTGACGCCGATGTTGAGGTTGCGGTCGGTGCGGAGGTCGGCCGAAACGCCGGTGCTGGTATACGGGCTCACATTGGCCCATTGGCTCCGGTAAATAGCGGTAGCGCGGAACTTTCCTTCGAAAGCACCGGTGAGCGCCGGGTTGAGCCAGAGCGGGTGCGCATAGAACTGCGAAAAATGCGGGTCCACCTGCGCGGCCGCATTGCGGTGCAGCGACAGGAGAAGCAGTAGAGTGGCGAGCAGCTTGTTTTTCATCAGCGCAGGAGGTTTACGGATCCTTTTTTCGAAACGATGGTTCCATCCACGAGCACCGCGCGGAGGGCATACACGTATACGCCCACCGGCGCGCGCTGCCCGCGGTAGGTTCCGTTCCAGCCTTTGTCCTTATCAGTGCTGTGGAACAGCTCGTTGCCCCACTGGTCGAATATGCGGAAGTCCATGGTTGCGATGGCCGTGCCGTACACGAGAAGATCGTCGTTACGCCCGTCGCCGTTGGGCGTGAAAACGTTCGGAACAAATACGTCGTTGCTGCTGATGATGGCCGTTGCCGCCCCGGCCGCGCTGTTGGCGCAGGGGTCGCCCGCGAGCACGCGCACCTGGAGCGTTGCGGCAACGCCGGGCAACAGGCCGCTGAGCACATGCGTGGTGCCGGTGGGGCCGGAGCTCGGCGCCGTCCAGGTGGCGCCGCCGTTGCCGGACACTTCATAGCCCACTGCGCCCGGAACGGCACTCCAGGTAAAGGTGGCGCTGCTGCCCGAAGCCACTGCGCTCACTACCGGTGCCGGGAGCTGCGGCAAAAAGTTGACGGTCACCGGCGGGCGTCCCATGATGCAGGTGCCGATCCGCGCTTCGAGGTAATAGGTTGTAACGACGCTCAGCACCGGCGTGGTAAATACGGGACCGGTAAAAAGCAATGTGCCGGCGTTGGGAGCGGTGTACCATTCGTACGTAACGGAGGACTGCGGGTTCTGGACACTGAGCACCGCCGGCGTGTTGATGCAGATCGTAGCATCTGCGGCTGCGGGCATTGCCGGGCCCGGGGTTACGGTCACCGGAACCGCCGTGCGTGCTGCCGATGCGCAATTGCCGCCGGTAACGGCTTCCACGTAGTAGGTCGTGTTGCTGGCCAGGGCCGGCGTGGTATAATTGCTGCTGCCCGAAAGTGGCGTGCCGCCGCTGGCAACCGCATACCAGCTGTATTGCAGCGATGGGTCGGGCGACAGTACCGCGAGCGTCGCGGCGTTGCCGGTGCAGACCGACGCCGGCGAAACGATCGGCGCCGCAGGACGCGGCGTGATGGTCACGGTGACAGTGCTGCGCGAGGAGCTCACACAGGAGCCGCTGGCGGCGTCGACATAATAGGTGGCAGTGCCATTGAGCACCGGCGTGCTGTAGCTGCTGCCGGTCGAGAGGAGCGTGCCGCCCGAAGCCGCATCGTACCAGTTGTAGGTCGTGCCCGGAACGGGGCCCGACACCTGGAGCGTGGCGCTTGTGCCCGCGCAAACCGACGTGCCATTGACTGCAGGCGCGGCGGGAACGGGCGTGACCGTTACCGGCACCGCCGTTCGGGTGGAGGAGGCGCAGGGCAGAACGGCCTCGACGTAATAAGTACTGCCGCTGCCCAGTGGGGGCGTCGTGTAGCTGAGACCGCTGGCGAGCGCGCTGCCGCCGCTTGCCGCGCTGTACCAGTTGTAGGTGTACAGAATATTCGGGTTTTGCACGGTAAGCGTTGCCGGCTGGCCCGCGCAGATCGTGGCGCCCGCAGCCTGTGGTGCCGGCGGCGGTAGATTGGGTGTCACGCTGAGGGTGACGCTTGCGCTGTAGGCGCAGCCGTTGCCGTCGGTACCGCTTACGGTATAGGGTGTAGTGGCATTCGGCGACACCGTTACCGCGGCACCGCTTAACGCGCCGGGATTCCAGGTGGCTGTAGCAATGCTTCCGCCGGTAGCCGTTGCCGTAAGCTGGCTGCTACTGCCGGCGCAGATGGCAGGGGGCGTCGCGCCGGCCGTAACTACAGCCGCGGGGATGCTGCCTACCCAGATGCTATAGTTCCTTTGGCAGCCAAAGCCGTCGGTTACCACAACGGTATAGTTGCCCGTTGCGAGTCCGCTAACGGCTGTGCCCGTTTGAGCCGGCGTCATACCCACCCAATTGTAGCTGTAAGGACCGGAATTTCCCGTAACGTCGATCGTGGCGCTGCCATTGGCCTGGCCGCAACGGGCGGCTTGGCTGCCGGTGACCGACGTCGGGCCGGTAATGCCCGAAACTGCCAGGATGGCCGTATTGGGAAATGGGTTGGCGCCCGTGGTCGACGCATTGCTTATCGTGATCCCGCTGAGCGATTTGCGGGCGTCGGTGCAATTGAGAACAAAATCGATATAGTAGAAACGCGGGTTCGAGGGCAGGCCATCAACCGTATACGGCGGCGCCGCAAGGCGCGCAATGCGGCCGAAGCCGGAAACCACCACGTTACTGCTGGCGAAGAACCAGTCGGAAAGGGAATAGTTGCTCAGGTAATTCGTACTGCTGCCATCGCTGAACTGCAGGCTGAGATTGATGCTGCTGGCTCCTTCGGCCGAAAAGGCCAGCACGCTCAGCTTCGAGTAGCTTGTTGATCCGCTTACCGTAAGCGTGCGGGTAACGTTGCGCATGAGGGTGAGCGCGTTGGGGCCGCTGTACGGGTTCAGCTGGTAGATATGCGTATTGCTGGCGTCCGCGATGATGCCATTATCCGGAAGGCCCGCGCTCAGCCCGTTGGCGGCGGCAAAAGCCTGGGTGTACATGATGTGGTTGGTGGCGTCGAGCACCGTGTCGGTCACAACGGTGGCGTCGCTACCGCTTTCCGCGAAAAGGTCGTGGTTAAAGCCGCCGACGGCGACTGGCGTGTAGGTTTGTGCATGCAGGCTGCCGGACGACGCGGCGACCAGTGCCGCTGCCAGCAACAGGAATAATTTTCTCATCGGGCGTAGGTTTGGTAGGGCGGGGAAACAGCAAGCAGCAACGGAAGTTACAGATTATTGACTATCGGATATCGAATAGCCAATATCGAACTCCAACCCCCCGTTCGTCCTTCCTTGTTCCTTGTTCTGCTGTTCTGTTGTTCTGCTGTTCCCTACGCTTCTTCCAGCAGCTCGCGGCAGGCAAATTCCTTTTCCAGCAGCTGGTCGTAGTAGTCGGCCTTTTGAAACAGGTCGCGGAACATCGCCACGCCGGCTTCCTTGGTCATGTCGAGGTCGTACATGATGCAGCTGAGCACGATGCTTTGCTTTACGGCGCTGAGCACGAGGCCGTCGAGCTGGTGGTTCTCTTCGAGGAGGAACTGGTACAGCGGCCGTATCGAGGTCGTTTGCGTGGGCAGCAGGCACAGGTAGGCGTCGCCGGCCACGAAGAAATTCTCGGGGTTGTAGTTGATCTTGATCTTGGCATTGCCGGTTTTGACCGTCCAGTTATTGTGGCCATCGCGGGCGAGCTTCACGTCCTTGCCCAGCTCTTTGAGAATGGCTTCGACGGTGGAGGCTACGCCCACGGGCTTCGCTTCCTTTTCGGGCAGCTGCGGCAGCTTCACCTCGGTGCCGCAGAAGGGGCAGTACTTGGTGGAGTCGATGTTGGAGGCGCTCACGAGCGTATCGCAGCTATGGCAGCGCGTGGAGGGCTCGCCGCGGTGCGGTGCATAGAGCTCTAGGGCTTCGCGGAGATAGCTTACGGGAAGGGCGAAGCCCAGGTTGTCGCCGCCGCGGATGATGAAAGAATTGACGCCGATGACCTCGCCGCTCTTGGCTACCAGCGGTCCTCCCGAGTTGCCGGGGTTGATGGCCGCGTCGATCTGGATGTACTTGATGCCGTCGCGCACGCGGTCGGCCTTGGAGATCACACCCTGCGTGGCGGTATAGTTGAGACCAAAGGGATGCCCGATGGCCACCACCACGGCACCATCGTGCACGTCTTCGTAGCGCCCCAGGCGGATCTCGGGTATCTGTATTTCCGAAGGCGGCTGCAGGAAGGCGAGGTCGTGCTTCTTATCGGTATACCACACCCGCGAGAGGCGCCGCTCGAAGTTGCGGCCGGCGATGGTCACCTCGGCATTCCGCCCCACCACGTGCTCGTTGGTTACGATAAGATCGAACTCCTGTACGTAGAAGCCCGTGCCCGTGCTCGTTTGCGTGGCGATCTGTATGATCGCCGGCCGGTACAACTCGATAATCTGTTGTGTATTCATGCACTCTGCTTTGCATTCGTCATTGCGAGAAGGCGAGCGGAGCGAGACGACGAAGCAATCGGCTTGTTACTTGGTGAAAGCCCGATCGGCACTTTCCCTTGCCCGAGGCCGATTGCTTCGCTGCGCTCGCAATGACGCCAGTAATGGTCTTATTTCGTATCCATATTTAAAAATTCAATCTCGCCCGTAAAGCTCTGGTTGAACGACAGCAGGCTATCGTACTTGATCTTGTCGGGGCGCATTTTCATATCGGGATATTTCATCTTCCAGGTGGCTTCGATGGCTTCCACGGCGCGCTGGATCTCCTCGCCGTTCAGCACCGTTCCCGATTCGTCGGTGAAGGGGATCGTGAAGCCCAGCTCGCGGAAGTAGTTGGGGTAATTCACCATCATGAACAGCTGGAAATACTCCGTCAGCGGGCGCGGAAGGCTGTAGGAATACTGGCAGTAGGCGAAGCCGTACTCCGAGATCTTGGCGGCGATGGCCGTGTGCTTGTTGTCGCGGTACCAGCCGATGTTCTGGTTGGCGTTGTAGATCGCGTCCGAGATCGTTTTGTGCGCCTGCGGAAGCACGATCGAGAAGGTGTATTTGCTGCGAAACAGGTAGGGGAATACGTCTTCCCGCGTGCGTGCCTGCAGCTTCTGGAATTCGTCGGCCATGTCCTGGTTCTTCTCGGTCACGGGCCGGTCGTCTTTTTTGAAGTAGATGTCCACGATCTTCTCCAGCGCCAGCAGCAGCTTGCCTTCGGGCACGATGCAGAAGTCGATGCGGTACGCGAGCGCCAGCAGCAGGTAGGCGATGCCGCCCGAATACTTGTCGGCGTCCACGGTTTCGATCAGGTCGAGCGTTTCCTTGATCCAGTGCAGCATCCAGCGGTACTTCACCTCTTTTTCGGTGTCGGGAATGACCTGGATATGCTCCGTGTCGACGGGCAGCAGCGAGGTGAAATCCTGCACCAGGAGGTCGTCCTGCTTGTCGGCTTTCGTGGCGAGTTCCTTGAGGCCGTAATAAAGTTTGCTGGGGTTGGTGGTGCCGATGTTGGAGTTGAAGAGCATTTCCAGCCGCCCGTCGTGGAAGGCGTAGCGGGTGTAATACAGGTTGAAGTTCATTTCCAGCAGGCGCCGCATCACGGGCACGCTGGGCTGGGGCATCGCGGCGAGGGGCACCACGGCGGAGAACCCGTTTTCGTTGTACGAGCCGCGGATGATCTTGGAGCCCTGGTAAAAATGGAAGGTTCCGGCCGTACCCCCGGCGCTGGCCTCGTGTACCACGTTGCCGGTGGCATCGTCGCGGAGGTAGTCGAAGAAGGCGGCGATGCTCTGGTGGATCTTCTGCTCCTTGAAAAGGGTCTCGGCCTCATTCCAGCGGTCCACCTTGGCGGGGGGCTTGTTGTTGTCGGAGTAGCGGCCAAAAGGAATGTTCGGTGCCGCCGGAACGGTACCGCTCTCTCCCTCTTCCTTCTTTTTCGACCAGCCAAAAATTTTCTCCAACATATAGCCATTCCTTTACACCGCCGGACACCGGTTACCGGGCCCGGTACCCTCTTCAAAATACGGGCCGCAGCCTCCCCGAAAGTACGGGTATGCCGGTGATTTTCAACGGAAGAGCAGAAGACCCGGAAGAGCCCTAAGTATTTTTACCACGAAGCAACGAAGAGAAAAAGGTGTTCGCGAAGAGCGCAGCCGATAGCACAAGCCGTGCAGCCCTTTTTCTTTGCGAATCCTTCTTTTCTTGTTTTCTTAGCGGTTCAAAACCCTTCTTTTCCTTTACCTGCCTTTTCCTTAGCTTCGCCCATCCCGATTAATCTGTAAGATCCATGAAGTTTATCGTTTCCTCCTCGCAGCTCCTGAAACAACTCCAGCAAATCTCCGGCGTCATCAACGCCAACACGGTACTCCCCATCCTGGAAGACTTTCTTTTCGAGGTGGAGAACGGCAAGCTTACGGTCGTGGCCACCGACCTGGAAACCGTGATGCGCATACAGCTCGACGTGGAAGCCCGCGAAACCGGCAAGGTGTGCATCCCGGCCAAGATCCTCATCGACTCGCTCAAGAATATCCCCGACCAGCCGCTGACCTTCACCATCGACAAGAACTTCGGTGTGGAGATCACTTCCGACAACGGCAAGTACAAGGTGATGGGCGAGAACCCCGACAACTTCCCCAAGGAGCCGGCCGCCGACGACACCACCTCCTTCACGCTGCCCGCCGAGGCCCTCGTGACGGCCATCAACAAGACCCTGTTTGCCGTGAGCAACGACGACCTGCGCCCCGCCATGACGGGTGTGTACTTCGAGCTCAGCAAAGACTATATCCAGTTCGTGGCCACCGACGCCCACCGCCTGGTTCGCTACAAGCGCACCGACGTAAGCTGCCCCAAGACCGACTCCTTTATCGTACCGCGCAAGCCGCTCAACCTGCTCAAGAGCGCCCTCCCCGACAACGAGGACGAGCTGACGGTTTCGTACAACAGCAACCACCTCTTTGTAAAGCACGGCACCACCCAAATGAGCTGCCGCCTCATCGACGCCCGCTTCCCCGACTATAAAGTGGTGATCCCTTCCGACAACCCCTACAAGATGGTCGTAAGCAAGCCGCTGTTCCAGAGCGCGCTCCGCCGTGTAAGCGTGTTCTCCAACAAGAGCACCAACCAGGTGGCCCTCGCCATCACCGGCTCCGAGCTGAGCCTCTCGGCCCAGGACATCGACTTCTCCTTCGAGGGCAACGAGCGCATGAAGTGCCAGTACGACGGTGAGGACCTCACCATCGCCTTCAACGCCCGCTTCCTCATCGAGATGCTCAATGCCTCCGAGGGCGACGAGGTGCGCGTGGAGCTGTCGACACCCACCAAGGCCGGCATCCTGCGCCCCACCGACTCCGACGAGCACGAAGACCTCCTGATGCTGGTGATGCCGCTGATGCTGAACCAGTAGGCCCCCTGTCCCCCGAAGGGGGCACTTAGGTCGAAGGCTCATTAATTCCTGAAACGATCCCAAAGTTGTTTGATACAAAAGCCCCGCTATCAGCGGGGCTTTTTCCGTCAAAATATTCAATATTCAATACTCAATATTCAATTTTCAATGCTCAAGGAATGAGATCGTGAAGCGGTACTCCGCTGTCCTTGAATATTGAACATTGCGTATTGAAAATTGAGCATTATCGGCCTAAAGACAGGCCAAAGTAAAAAAACACAGTCCCGATTTAAGTGCCCCCGTCGGGGGACAGGGGGCTGTATCTTTGCCCCCATGAACTTCAAGCTGCTCGCGACCTACGACAATTATATGGATGCGCACATCGTGCAGGGCCGGCTGGAGGAAGAAGGCATCCGCTGCTGGCTGAAAGACGAGCATACGCTTACGATCAATCCGCTCTGGAACAGCGCCATGGGGTATATGAAGCTGATGGTGCCCGAAGACCAGCTGGAGCGGGCGCGCGCCATCCTTTCGACGCCGGGCGGCGACCTGGAATAGCCATTGGCCGAAAGAGGAACCGCTTCCCGCCGGGCTTTCGTAACTTACCGCCCCACTCTTCAAAACAAACCGCGATGAAAAAATGGTTCCTCCTGCCGCTCCTCCTCCTGTCGATGTCTGCCCGAAGCTGGGCCTGGGGCAAGCAGGGCCACGAAATGGTGGCCGAGATCGCCTTTCACTTCCTGGCCCCCGACGTACAGCAAAAGGTGCTCAAGGCCCTCGGTGGCCTCAGCATCGAGGAAGCCGCGACCTGGATGGACGATGTGCGCGCCAACAACTCCTTCGACGCGATGAAGCCCTGGCATTATATCGACATCGAAAAGGGGAAGAACTATGAGCCTACGGCCGATAAGAACGCACTGACCATACTCAACGGGGTGATATCGCGGATGTCGCAGCATGCCAGCTTCACCGGCAACCAGCAGCGCGACCTGCTCCTCCTGTTTCACCTCGTGGGCGATATCCACCAGCCGCTGCACACCGGCTACCCCTCCGACAAGGGCGGCAACAGCGTCAACCTCGACTACGACGGTGGACAGGTGAACCTGCACAGCCTCTGGGATACACGCATGATCGTTGATGAGAAGATCACGGTAGCCGATTGCCTCAACCAATACGCAACGTGGACGCCCGAGAAGGCCGACTCGGTGCGCAACGCGGGGCTTATGAGCTGGATGAACGAATCGCGCACGCTCCTGCCGCAGGTATATGCCTTCAACGGCGAGCGGATCGACAAAACCTATTGCGAGCAGAACAAGGCGATCGTGGAGCAGCAGCTGCTCACTGCCGGACTGCGTCTTGCACGCGTGCTGGAGCGCGCCTTCGGGCCCTCTGCCTAAGCCCGTTGCCCGGGCCCGAGGTCGGCCTCCGGCGCGGCTGTTTCGAGTACGGGGTTGAGCTTTTTCTTGCTTTGCTTTTCAATGTAGCGGAGGCTTTTCAGCGCCAGCACGATCCAGAGCCAGCCCATAGCGAAGCCGGCCAGCACGTCGCTCGTGTAGTGCACGCGCAGGTAGATGCGGCTGAAGCCAATGGCCAGGATCCACAAGAACAGGAATACAATTACCGACCACTTGAGGCGCGGATCTTTGATGCTGTGCCAGCTGATATAGATCAGCATGCCGTAAAAGGTCATGCTCATGAGGGCGTGCCCGCTCGGGAACGAAAGCCCCGCGGCCGGCTCCAGCAGCGGGATAAGCGGCCGCTCCCGGCCGAAGAGGTGCTTGAGCCCGAACATCAGCACGAGGCTGCTCAGCGCAATGGCGGGTACCTTGATCGAGTACCAGCGATGGGGGCGGATAAAGAGGAAGTAGGCGATCAGCGCCAGGTTGGCCGGGATGAGAAACCGGTGCGTGCCGAAGAACGTGATAAACTGCATCACCCTGTTGTTCGTAGGCGTCACAAACTGGTCGAGGTAGTCGAAGGCCTGCTGGTCGAAGGCGTTGTTGCCCACCACGAATACGCGGCGCACGATCCAGGCAAAGCCGATAAGCGCCACGAAGAATACCGCCATCACAAACAGCATTTCCACCGACAGCAGCGCAATGCTCGCCCAGAAGCGGCGAACCCGTAAGGAGAGTTTCCGGAACATACCCGGAAGGCTGCAAACGCCGTGCAAATATGCCCCCTCCCGCCGGGCTCCGTATTTCTACGCTGAAAAATGCCGTATTTCCTCTCTTGTGCAAGAGGTTCAGACACCGGTACTTTGCAGCAGTAACTATCACAGTCTCTACTGCGTAGGTTTTTGTTTGGCTATCTGATCCGTATCACGCCCGGCTTTTTTAAGCTCGGGCTTTTTATTTGGCGCATCCGCCAAATAAAAAGCCCGAACAGCAGAACAACAGACCAAAGAACAACAGACCAAAGAACAACAGAGCAAGGAACGTTGAATAAAAAAGGAGCCTTTGGGGCTCCTGAAATTCTGTTGTTCATGTAATCCTTGTTCCTTGTTCTGCTGTTCCCTAGGGCTTGTAGATTCCATGCTTGATCGCATACACCACGAGCCCGGCGACGTTGCGGGCGCCGATCTTGGCCAGCACGCGGTCGCGGTAGCTTTCCACGGTGCGTACGCTGTTGTGAAGCTGCAGGGCGATCTCCTTGCTCGAAAACTCCTGGCACACGAGGCGGATGATCTCGAGCTCGCGCTCGTTGAGCTCCGTGGAGGGGCGGCGGCGGAAGGGGTTGTAGCTGCTTTTGGCGATGAGCTCGGCCAGGCGCGGCGATGTGGAGCTGCAGAAGTAGACCTCGCCGCGGTACACGGATTCAACAGCGGTAAAGATCTCTTCCTTCGAGGCGTTCTTGAGCAGGTAGCCACGGGCGCCGGCCTCGAGCATGTCAACGATAACCTGCTCTTCGTCATAGGTCGAAAGGCCGATGACGGGAAGGTCAGGGTGCTCGCGCTGCAGGGCGCGGGTGACGGCGATGCCGTCGAGGCCCGGCATCCGGATATCGGTGATCACCACGTCGGGGAGCAGGAGGCCGGCCATGCCGAGGAGGCTTTCGCCGTCGGCGGCTTCGCCCACGAGCTCGATCGCGGGGTTCTTGCGGATAAGCACCCGGAAGCCGTCGCGGAAGATCTCGTGATCATCGGCGATGAGCAGCCGGATCGGTTTGACGTTGACGGGAAGGGGAACGCTGGCGGCGTCCTCGCTCCATTCTTCTGCGAAGTTCATAGAGAGTCTGTTATATGGGTATTCTAAAGATATAAGATGTGCCTTTCCCTTTGCGGCTTTCGCAGAAGAAGGCACCGTTCATGATCTCCACGCGGCTGCGGAGGCTGCGGAGCCCGATGCCGCCGCTGCGCGAGGGGCCAAGCAGCGCTTCGTGGTCGAAGCCCTGGCCGTCGTCGGTGGTGGCCAGCACAAGCTCCTTTTTTTCCTGCTGCAGCGATACCACGAGGCGCCGCGCGCCGGCGTGCTTGATGGTGTTCTGCACCACCTCCTGGAGGATGCGGTACAGGTTGACGGCCCTGGCATCGTCGAGGGTGGCGCTGGTCGTGCACTCGAAGCGGATGTCGAGGCCGCCGCTGCGGCGCACGTAATCGAGAAACTCGCGGGCGGCGCTGGCAAAGCCATTGCGCTCCAGCGAGGAGGGCATCAGGTCGAAGGTGATCTCGCGGATCCGCTTCATCAGGTTGTCGATATGTTCGGAGGTTCGGTCGAGCTCGGCGACGTCGTCGGCATCGGTGAGCGCAAAGGAGTTGATGCGCATCTTGACGGCTGCCAGCACGGGCGCGAGCTCGTCGTGCAGGTCGCGGGCCATGCGCGCGCGCTCCTTCTCGAGCGTGGTGATCTCGGCCAGCATGTTCTGCCGGTGCAGCACCAGGTTGCGGCGTTGCTGGCGGATGATGGAGATGATGAAAAAGACGATGATCAGGCCCACCACGCCGCAGGCGATCAGGATAGCGTAATAAAGGCGGGTTTCCTGGGGATCCATAAAACGACAAGCGCGTAAGTAAGGTTGACGATCAGGTTGACGACAGGGACGATCACATATACCTTGGAGACAAAGTACGTGTTGTTTTCAAATCCGAAGAACCAGAAGATTTCCACGATGGCCGTAGCCGTGTAGAAAAGCACAAGGCAGATGCAGATGAGGAAATCCGGGTTCTTCAGCGTCAGGCGCTGCTCGGTAACAATAAGGTGGTTGATGTACTGCACGCTCATGAGCACGGTGATCAGGGCATAGAAAACGCTGAAGCGCGAATTGAAGCGGAACAGGCTGCCCCATATGAACGTATCGGCTATCCAGGCCAGCACAAAGGCGATACCCAGCAGGTAGAAATACCATCTTTTCGGAAACAGGCGCCATTCGTAAAACATCCACAGGATCAGCATCGAATCGAACAGCAAATAGATGTCCGTATTGGGCGCGTTGGTTCGCCAGATACGTCCCGTGATCTCACTTGCGATCTCGTTGGCGAGGCCAACCGCGAGGAAGCAAAAGAACGGTAAGTAACGCCGTGCCGCTACGCGCAGACGGAGCAGGCATAGCAGCACAGCGAAGACTATTGAAAAAGACGAAATGAAGCCGAAAAGATATCCGCTCATTATTATTGATTAAGCGCCGAGGCAGGTGGGCAGTTGAGGGGGCAGCGCATGCCATTGTCCATGATCTTTCCATCGAGCGGCTGGCCGGGGAACATGTCGTTACCCTTGTCGTCAACGCCAACGAAAATGGCATGTATGCTGTTGTCGCTGTTCATGCCATAATAAACGCGGATCTGGGTGGGGTTCTGGTCCAGCAGTGTCTGGAAAGCCGATACGTCGAAGGTTTCACTGAAGGGCATGGCGCCGCTGAAGTCGGCGGCCATCATCTTGTCGCGGTTCTGGCGGTACAGCGTCGTCATGTTCACCGCTGTCTGGAGGTCGATTTCGTGGTTCATACGAAGTGGCTAATTGTTTGAACCGCCAAAATCCGGACAATTTCCGATACTAACAACCGTATTTCTACCATGATTTTCGGGAAAAGGTTCAGGAGGGCCGCAAAAGTTCAGGGGTTTAGGAGGTCGGATTGGCCGGCTGAACGGCTTCGTGAACCTGCTAAACCCCTGAACTGGCTAAACCTTTCTAAACTTATCTGAACCTTCTCAGTAGTCGATTACCTGTTCCTCGACCTCGGCGGGCAGCTCGCGCCACTCGTATTGCTGGTTGCGGAGCTGCGGCTCGAAGCCGGCCTCGCGGATCGCCTCCTGGATGGAGCGGCTCGTGAATCGGTGCGGGGCACCGGCGGCGCTCACCACGTTTTCTTCGATCATGATGGAGCCGAAGTCGTTGGCGCCGGCATGCAGGCACAATTGCGCCGTTTGCTTGCCCACGGTCAGCCAGGAAGCCTGGATGTTCTTGACGTTGGGGAGCATGATGCGGCTCATGGCGATCATCCGGAGGTATTCTTCGGGCGTGGTGAGGTTGTGTACGCCGCGGATGCGCGTCAGCAGCGTGTCCACGTCCTGGAAGGTCCAAGGGATAAAGGCCAGGAAGCCCTTGGCCTCGGCCGGCTTCAGCGCCTGCACGTCGCGGATGCGCACGAGGTGCTCGAAGCGCTCGCGCACCGTTTCCACGTGGCCGAACATCATCGTGGCCGACGTGGTGATATTGAGTTTATGGGCCTCGTGCATGATGGCCAGCCATTCGTCGGCGCCGCACTTGCCCTTGGAGATCAGGCGGCGTACACGGTCCACGAGGATCTCTGCGCCGGCGCCGGGGAGCGAGTCCATACCGGCCTCCTTGAGCGCGAGGAGCACATCGCGGTGGCTCATTCCCTCGAGCTTGCAGATATGCGCCACCTCGGGCGGCCCGAGGGTGTGGAGGCGGATATCGGGAAATTCGGCCTTGATGGCGCGGAAGGTGTCCACGTAAAACTGAAGGCCGAGCCCGGGGTGGTGACCGCCCTGGAGCAGCAGCTGGTCGCCGCCGTATTTGATGGTCTCCCGGATCTTGCGCCGGTAGGTGTCCATGTCGGTGATATAGGCCTCGGGGTGGCCGGGTATGCGGTAGAAGTTGCAGAACTTGCAGTTAGCCACGCACACGTTGGTGGTGTTCACGTTGCGGTCGATCTGCCAGGTAACCTTGCCGTGCGGCACCTGCTGGCGGCGAAGCGTGTCGGCAATGTTCATGAGGTCGGTCAGCGGGGCCTCTTCAAACAGCTGTACGCCTTCTTCCACCGTGAGAAAGCCAAAGCCAAGGGCCTTGTCGTAAAGGGGGGATAGGTTCATCGCCCGCAAAGGTCTATGAATATCGAATAGCGAACAAGGAATATCGAATATCGAAGGGGCGGGCCGGAATTCGATCCTTCCCCCGCGTCGTCATTGCGCCGAGGCGACCCGTCCCGTGCGGCCGTCATTGCGCCGAGGCGACCCGTCCCACGCGCCGCCATTGCGCCGAGGCGACCCGTCCCGTGGGCGTCGTCATTGCGAGGAGGCGACCCGTCCCACGCGCGTCGTCATTGCGAGGAGGCGACCCGTCCCGTGGGCGTCGTCATTACGGGGAGGCGACCCGTCCCACGCGCGTCGTCATTGCGAGGAGGCGACCGGAGGGAGACGACGAAGCAATCTGCCGGATCGAGCCCGCTGCGGTAACCTGCTTCTGTGTTTGCTCCAACAGATTGCTTCGCTGCGCTCGCAATGACGCCTGGTCCGGGTCAATGACGCCTGGTCCGGGTCAATAACGCCTGTTCAGGGTCAATGACGTCTTGTTAGGGTCAATGACGCGCGATTGAGGCCTCCGCCCCCCCTTTACCGCCTGTAAAATCCCGCTTCCTACTTCCGACTTAAGAACTTAATTTACCGCTTATGCTCCGATTGCTGATCGTCCTGCTGTTTTGCTGCCCGATGCTCCCCGCAGCGGCGCAGGAGGAATTCATTGAGCCATCGCACTTTATCACGCGGGTGCGCTTCCACCAGTTCACCGGCGGTCTCATCGTATTCAATGCGCTTTTTTCCAACGCTCCCGACACGCTCAATTTCATCCTCGACAGCGGCTCCGGCGGCATCTCCCTCGACTCGAACCTCGCCGAGCGCCTCCAGCTGAAGCCGCAGCTCTCCAACCGCATCATCCGCGGCATCGGCGGCATCAAGAAGGTGTCGTTCGTGCACGGCCAGACGCTCCGCCTGCCCGGACTCAACATCGACAGCCTCAACTTCCACATCAACGACTACAGCCTGCTCACGAGCATCTATGGCGAGCGGATCGACGGCATCGTAGGCTACGCCGTGCTGAGCCGCTATATCATCAAGGTGAATTACGACTCCTCCTGGATCGAGTTCTGGTCGAAAGGCAACATCCGCTACCCCCGGGGCGGCTTTATGCTGCACCCGCAGATCAACACGCTCCCGGTGCAGACCCTGCGTGTGCGCGACGAGCGCCCCGTGCGCGGGCGCTTCCTGTACGATATGGGCGCCGGCCTCAACATGATGTTCTCCACCGACTTCCTCCGCGACAGCGGCCTGCTCAAGAAGAAGCGACGCCTTTATGCCAAGGAGGCCGAGGGCATGGGCGGCAAGGTCGACATGAGCATGACCGTCATCCGCGAGGTGCGCCTCGGGCCCTATAAGTTCCGCAACGTGCCGGTGTACGTGTTCGAAGACAGCTTCAACGTAACCTCTTACCCCACGCTGGGCGGGCTTGTCGGCTCCGACCTGCTGCGGCGCTTCAACGCCATCATCAACTACGACCGCAGCGAGTTTTACCTCGTGCCCAACAGCCATTTCCAGGACCCCTTTGAGTACGGCTACTGCGGCCTCGAGCTCTACCTCGTCAACGACGTTATTATCATCGGTGATGTGGCCAGGGGCTCGCCCGCCGAGCGCGCCGGCCTCCGCGAGGGCGACGTGGTGCTGAGCATCAACAAGAACTTCTCGCAGAACCTCAGCGCCTACAAAGCCCTGCTGGTGCAAACCAACGAGCCCGTGCACCTCGTGTTCCGACGCGGCACGGAGCTGCGGGAGGTAACGTTTATGGTGAAAAGCATACTCTGAAAATGTTTAATGCCTAATGAATAATGTATCATGATTAAGTGTACGGCGGTACATTTACCGGCTCATCATACATTAGTGATTCGTCATTAATCATTATTCATTTAATTGATTTCCCGTGGTTCGGTTTGAACGCTTTCAGTTAGCCAATGGCCTGCGTGTGCTGGTGCTGCCCGATACGGCTACCCCGATGGCGGTGGTCAACGTGCTGTACGACGTAGGTGCCCGCGATGAGGACGAGTCGCGCACCGGCTTCGCCCACCTCTTCGAGCACCTCATGTTCGGCGGCTCGGTCAATGTGCCCGAGTACGACGACCCGCTGCAGATGGCCGGCGGCGAGAACAACGCCTATACGACCAACGACCTCACCAACTACTATATACAGCTGCCCACCGAGAACCTCGAGACGGCCTTCTGGCTCGAGAGCGACCGCATGCTCTCGCTCGCCTTTTCCGAGAAAAGCCTCGACGTGCAGCGCAAGGTGGTGATGGAGGAATTCAAGGAGCACTACCTCAACAAGCCCTACGGCGATGTATGGCTCCGCCTCCGCGACCTCTCCTACAAAGTGCACCCCTACCGCTGGATGACCATCGGCAAGGAGCTCAGTCATATCGAGCATGCCTCGCTGCAGGATGTGAAGGATTTCTTCTTCAAGCACTACCGCCCCATCAATGCGATCCTCGTGGTGGCGGGCAACGTAACCACGCAGCGCGTGCGCGACCTGGCGGAGAAATGGTTCGGCCCCATCGAGCCCGGCACCCGCTACGAGCGCAACATCCCCGCCGAGCCGAAGCAAACGGCGCCGCGCCGCGCCGAGGTGCACGCCGACGTGCCGCTCGACGCCTTCTACAAATGCTGGCATATCTACAGCCGCCTCGACCCGCGCTACTACTCGGCCGACCTCATTACCGAGGTGCTCGGCGGCGGCGGCTCCTCGCGTCTCTACCAGGCGCTCGTGAAGGAGCAGAAGCTGTTCTCCAACATTGAGTGCTACCACTTCGGCACCGTGGAGCCGGGCCTGCTGTGCATCGAGGGCAAGCTGGTGAAAGGCGTGCGCCCCGAAGACGCCGAGGCCGCCGTGGAAGAACAACTTACGAAGCTCAAAGCCGACGGCATCACCGAGCAGGAGCTGCAGAAGGTGAAGAACAAGACCGAAAGCGTCATCGCCTTCGAAGACATGAGCCTGATGAACCGCGCCAACTCGCTGGCCTTCTACGAGCTCCTCGGCGACGCCGACCTGATGAACACCGAGCTCGAACGCTACAACCGCGTTACCGCCGCCGACATCAAGGCCGAAGCCAATATCATTTTTGACGAGAACAATAGTAACACGCTTTACTATAAAGCGAAGGTGTAACCAACACGCACCGTCATTGCGAGGAGGCCTGTCCCGAAGGGCAGGCGGACGAAGCAATCTTTTCCGGGTTTAGTCTGCAGTTCTGTCCGACCTCAGAGTTAGCCCGGGAGATTGCTTCGCTTCGCTCGCAATGACGTTTAAAAACGAACATATGCTTGACCGCAAAACCCCGCCCGCCATCGTCGACGCCGTGCACCTGAACCTGCAGCTGCGGCCCTACGAGAAATATACGCTCCGCAACGGCGCCGATGTATACGCCATCAACGCCGGCGTGGAAGAAGTGCTGCAGCTCGAGCTCGTGTACTGGGCCGGCAACTGGTTCGAAGGCCGCAACCTCATCGCGGCCTCCGTCAACTTCCTGCTCAAGAACGGCACGAAGAGCAAGACGGCTTTCCAGCTCAACGACCACTTCGAATACTACGGCGCCTACCTCAACCGGAGCTGCTACAACGAAACGGCCACCGTGTCGATCCATACGCTGAGCAAGCACCTGCCGGCGCTGCTGCCCGTGCTCAAGGAGATCCTCACCGAGTCGGAGTTCCCGGAGCAGGAGCTGGAGACCTACAAGCAGAACATGAAGCAGCGTCTCAACGTGAACCTGATGAAGAGCGACTTCGTGGCGGGACGCCTCATAGATACGTATTTATACGGGGAGGAGCACCCCTACGGCCGCTACAGCCGCTTCGAGGATTTCGACGCACTCACCCGCGACGAGCTGCTCGCCTTCTACGACCGCTGGTACCGCAAAGGCAAGTTTGCCGTGTTCGTGTCTGGCAAGCTGCCGGCCGATATCTTCCAACAGCTCGACGACGCCCTCGGTGACCTGCCCTGCAGCGCCGTCAGCCTGCAGCCGCAGCCCATACTACCCGCCGAAGACAGGAAATACCGCGTCGTCAACGACCCCTCGGGCGTACAGGGCGCCATCCGCATGGGCACGCCCTTCCCGAACCGGCATCACCCCGACTTCCTCAAGGCGCAGGTGCTCAACAACCTCTTCGGCGGCTTCTTCGGCTCGCGGCTCATGACCAACATCCGCGAAGACAAGGGTTATACCTACGGCATCTACAGCTACCTCGAAAACCACATGCAGCAAAGCGCCTGGGTGATCTCCACCGAGGCGGGCCGCGATGTGTGCGAGGCCGCGGTAACGGAGATCTACAAAGAGATGGAAGACCTCCGCAACGAGCCCGTCGACGACGAGGAGCTGTCGCTGGTGCGCAACTACATGATGGGCTCCATCCTCGGCGACCTCGACGGCCCCTTCCACATCATGAGCCGCTGGAAGAACATCATCCTCAACGGCCTCCCCGCCACCTGGTTCGAAGACCAGATGCGCACCATCCGCACCGTGTCGGCAGACGAACTGCAGGCGCTGGCCAACAAGTACCTGGTGGATGAGAATTTTTACGAGCTGGTCGTTGTGTAAAACAGTTTTGAAAGGTTTTGGGAGGTTTTGAAAAGGTTCTGGGGGTTCTTAAGGTTCTGGGAGGTTCTTAAGGTTCTGAGGGTTTTTAAGGTTCAAAATGTTTCTTAAGAGCCCCCGGAATATAAAAATGCCTCCTGCTCCGTTGGCAGCGCATCGCTCCGTCGGGAGCGGTAGGATGTCTGTAGCCACAAGCCCGCGGCATAAAATGGCCGGTAACAAATGCGCGAGGTTTGTAGACACCGAGCGACCCGGGTACTTGCCAGAGAAGCTACACGCTTAAGGGTATTGCATTACTGCGGATTTTAGCCGATATTTAAGCAACCGCTAAACTGCTCTTTATGCGAATCCTCCTGTCCCTGCTTTGCGCGCTGCTGTCGTGCGCGGCCTTTGCCCAGACCGAGCAGCCGATCCTGCGCCTCGAAACCGGCATGCACGCCGCCATGGGCAACCGCATTTCGACCGACGCCGCCGGCAAATACCTGCTTACCACCAGCGACGACAAGACCGCCCGCCTCTGGGACGCCGCCTCCGGCCACCAGCTCCACGTGTACCGCGTGCCGATCGAAGGCACCAACGAGGGCAAGCTCTATTGCGGCGCCCTCAGCCCCGACGGCCGCATCGCCGCCGTGGGCGGACGCACCGGCTACGAGTGGGAAGACGATCACTGCGTGTACCTCATCGAAACGCAAACGGGCCGCATCATGCGCCGCATCCCCAAGGTGCCCGGCGCGCCCCTCGACATCGAGTTCTCCCCCGACGGCCAGTGGCTCGCCATCGGCCTCAACAACAAGCAGGGCGTGGCCATCGTGCGCACCGACAACTGGACGATGCGCGTGCTCGGGAGCCACGACGGCGACGTTTACAACATCGCCTTCGACAGGAAGGGCCGCCTCGTTACCGTGTGCGAAGACGGCAAGATCCGCCTCTACTCCGCCGGCACCTTCAGCCTGCTGGCCACCGAGGGCAACGACCGCGGCGCCGAGCCCTTCAGCGTCGCCTTTAACCCCGCCGGAACGCTCGTGGCCGTGGGCTACAACAACAGCGCCGACGTGGAAGTGCGCAGCGGCAGCGACCTCAAGGTGCTGTACCGCCCCGATGTGGGCGAGGCCAACACCCGCAACACCCGCATCGGCAAGCTTTGCTTCTCGGCCGACGGCAGCCGCCTCTATGCCGGCTCCAACTACGGCTTCAAAGACATTACCGACGGCAAGTGGCGCTACGCCATCCGCTACTGGGCCGACGAGGGCCGCGGCGCCTACCACGACGTGCTGCTCGCCAACAACTCCATCATGGACCTGAAGCCCCTGCCCAACGGCGGCGTGGCCGCCATCAGCTCCCACCCCGACCTCGGCGTCATCACGCCCGCGCATACCGTTGCCTGGTACATCAACAGCAGCACCAACGACTTCGCCGGGACCAAGGACGACGCCTTCCGCGTGGGCCGCAACGGCTCCGAATTCGGCTTCCAGCCCTATATGGAGCCGGCCCTCAGCTTCGAGGTGATCGGGCGCCGCCTCCAGGAAAAGGAAAGCGAGCTCGCCTCGGCCGTCAGCGAGGCGGGGGGCATGAAGGTGGACAAGGGCGACGTGGACCGCCGCGTGCAGGTGAACGGGATCCAGGTGGATTTCATGGGCGCCTACGAGCGCTGCGCCGCCGTGGACGTTTCCTCCGACGGGCGCTACGCCATCATCGGCGGCAGCTGGAACCTCTATTGTGCCGATGCAAAGGCCCAGAAGGTGTGGCGCGTGCCGCTGCCCGCCAACTGCAAGGCCGTCAACATCGCCGGCAACGACAAGGTGGTGCTCGTGCAGCTCGACGACGGCACCATCCGCTGGTACAACATGACCGACGGCAAGGAGCTCCTCGCCTTCTTCCTCCACAACGACAAAACGCGCTGGGTGCTCTTTACGCCCAGCG
Organism: Flaviaestuariibacter terrae; assembly: GCF_054777635.1. Taxonomy (NCBI): domain Bacteria; kingdom Pseudomonadati; phylum Bacteroidota; class Chitinophagia; order Chitinophagales; family Chitinophagaceae; genus Flaviaestuariibacter; species Flaviaestuariibacter terrae. The sequence continues at coordinate 764,807 of NZ_BAAHAL010000008.1, read as the reverse complement.
GCTACTACGACGCCTCGGCCGGCGCCGAAGACCTCCTCGGCTGGCACCTCAATAAGGGCCGCGAGGGAACGCCCGCCTTCTTCCCCGTGTCGCGCTTCCGCGAGGCCTACTACCGCCCCGACATCATCGACGCCCTCCTCGAAACCTACAACGAGGCCGCGGCCGTTACCCTCGCCAACAGCCGCGACAACAACCGCGCGCGCAGCAGCACCGTGGGCACGATGCAGAACAAGCTTCCGCCAACCATCACCATCCTCTCGCCCGCCGGCGGCAGCACCGTACGCTCCGAAACGGTACGCGTAGACTACAGCCTCAGCACCCCCGACGACGCGCCGGTAAAAACCGTGAAAGTGCTCGTGAACGGGCGCCCCGTGGCCCTCGAGCGCGGCATCAAGGTTCAGCCCTCGAGCAAGTACAGCATCACGGTGGCCATCCCCACGGCCGGCGAAAGCACCATCACCCTGATGGCCGAGAACGACAACGGCCTCAGCCCCGAAGCCAACGTGTTTCTCCACTATGCCGCCGCCGAGCGCGCCGACGAATTCGTGCGGAAGCCCAAGCTCTACGTGCTGGCCATCGGCATCAGCCAGTACCAGAACCCCGACTACAAGCTCAATTACGCCGACGGCGACGCCCGGGCCTTCGTGAAGGGTGTGCAGGCCCAGAAGGGCAAGCTTTACAGCGACGTGGTGATCCGGCAGTTCCTCAACGGCGAGGCCACCCGCGAGAATATCCAGGACGGCCTCCAGTGGATCCAGGAGCAGACGGGCCAGGGCGATATGTCGATGATCTTTTACGCCGGCCACGGCATGAACGACAACAACGGCATCTTTTACATGCTCCCCGTGGGGGCCGACGCCGCCCGCCTCCGCAGCACCTGCCTCAACTTCGAGGAGCTGAAGCAGACCGTGAGCTCCATCGCCGGCAAGGTGCTGGTGTTCATCGACGCCTGCCACTCGGGCAACGTGATGGGCTCGTCGCAGCGCCGCGGCGGCGCCGACATCAACGCCATCGTGAACGAGCTGTCGAGCACGCAGAACGGCGCCATCACCTTCACCAGCAGCACCGGCAAGGAGTATTCGCTCGAAGACCCGAGCTGGCAGCACGGCGCCTTTACAATGGCGCTGCTCGAGGGGCTGTCGGGCAAGGCCGTCATCCCGGGCAAGAACAAGATCACGGTGAAGAGCCTCGACGCCTACGTGTCGGAGCGCGTGAAGGAGCTCACGAAGGGCCGCCAGCACCCCACCTCGGTAGTACCGCCGAATGTGCCGGATTTCCCGATTGGAATACAATAAGATCGCAGACCTCAGATGTAGGATCTCGGATCTCGGATCTCAGATCTCGGATGTAGGATCTCGGATCTGGGATGTCTGATGTGGTTGGAATGTGGGGAAAAGGGAGGCGAAACGCAGGCGGGACGCGGGAAATGGGTGCAGGGCGGCGGGATGCGGGTTTGTCGCGATGCCCATAGCATTTGTCGGTACCAGTATAGAATCAGTTCGGAACAGCACCATACGAGGCCCCCTGTCGAGGGGGCTTTTTTTTAACGCACTGGCGCGGAGGCCGGAGGCGGAGGGGGACACAAAGGCGCGGCCATGTTCGTATGTCTTCGTCGCGCCGCTGTGCCGTCGTGTTTTCGCGCTCCCAGCCGCTTGCGGCCACAACAGCCCGGATTGAAACCCGCCGCGATGCGGCGGTATCGGGCGCTCCGTTGCACAACGGCAGGACGACACGGAGACACGGAGACATCAGTATCATTTGTCTTCGTTGCGCCGCCGTGCCGTCGTGTTGTTGCGCCCCTGGCCGCCTGCGGCCGGAAAATTTGGCCGTTCGGCCCCCGAAAACAAAAGCCCCCGTACAAAACGGGGGACTTTTACTGGCTCACCGCCGGGGCGGGAACCCTGTATCCGACAGGCAGGTTATGGGCGAAGCGTTGAGGTGGGCAAGATACGCCGGCCGGCAGCTGCGAGTCAAGAGAGGAAATACGGCAATTTGGCTCCGTATTTCTACGCCGATGAGCTTTGGGCGGATCTGCTCCCGGCGCGCCCGGGTGCCCGGAAGGGCCGCTGAAACGAGCCGTGGACGCGGAAAGTGCGTGCAGCCCGGCTTTCGGACCTACGTCGTTTCCACCGGGGCCGGGCGGGTGGCGCGGCGGTCGGTGATGCGGCGGGCAACGAAGTAGCCTTCCACGAAAGCGGCGTCGTCCACGAGGGCGGGGATATCGTCGTCGAGGGCCTCGAGCTCGGTGCGGGCCGCCTCGATAAGGGCCGGGATGCGGGCGGTGGCGGTGCTCACGTGCACCTTGTCGTCGCCGGCCTTGGTACGGAGGGCGCCGGCGCGGCTGAGGGCATTGCGGAGGGCGTCGCGGTCGGCGGCGGTAACGCGGAAGGGAATGAGCTGCGCCGCGAACTCGTCGGCCCGGTCGAGGATGTCGTTCATGTAGCCGATGCGGCCTTCCTGGGCGCCATAGCGGAAGTCGGACTCGCTGAGGTCGGCGGCCTTGAGCAGCAGGGGATCCTGGGCGTGGCGGGCGAAGGAGCGGATGCGGGTGGCCATGAGGGCGCAGAGGCCGGAGGCGCGGTCGAGCTCCTCGTCTTTGATGCCCGAGATCCCGTTGCTGCGGCGCTGCTGGCCGGCCTGCCGGCTGAGCTCGCTGTCGATCTCGCGGAGGCGCTGCTCGCGGGCTTCGACCGGGGCCCGGCCGGTCCAGGCAACGGGGTGAAGCTCGAAATGGCCCAGTACGCGGCGGATCATTTCCTGGTAGTTGGATTCTTTTTGCTTCATAAGAAGTGTTTTGATGAACAGCCAAGATAGTACCGCGGCCGGGGGGCTGTCAAGAGAGGAAATACGGTATTTTGGCGCCGGTTTTTACGTACGTAGTTCTACTGCGACGGGCGGCATTTGCGGCCGGAAAGCCATACGGGGCGATGAAACCGGCTGCAGGAGAGCCCTCGATCTCGGATGTCGGATCTCGGATGTCGGATCTCTGATTTCGGTTCTTCAATTCCGGGTTTTTGATGGGGGAAGCAGCGTTGTAACGGGCGGGGCGGGGCATAGCGCCGGGATGCTTGCGTCCCGGGCATTGGCGAGGGGAGCTGTGCGGGCGATTGCCCCGGCCGGGTGGATGGGCAGCGACGCCGGGACGGCGGTCAGCGGCGCCGAGACGGCCGGCAGCGGGGCGGAGACGAGCGCCAGCGGCGCTGAGAGCACCGCCAGTGCCGCCGAGACGACCGGCAGCGGCGCCAGGATGATGGTCAGCGGCGCTGAGACGACCGCCAGTTGGACAAAGAGTCAGGTCAGCGGGGCCGGGAGCGCCGGCAGCGGAACAAAGAGTCAGGTCAGCGGCGCTGAGACGACCGCCACTGTCGCAAAGAACCCGGACAGGGCGCCGTGAGACGTGTCAGCGTCGCAAAGAACCCGGTCACCCGTTGTTTGCGACAGGCGAGGGGCGCCGCGGGAGGGCCCGAAAGCCCACCGCCAGAATGCAGCGGTTGGGCCGGCAAAGCCGGATTTTCACCCGTTGGCGATTGTTTTTCACCGAATTGAATGTTTTGCGTAATATCGCATCCCCTTTTTTACTTATTTGTTGCTGTAGATTTGTTGTAAGATCCACATCCTCCGAAAGACCAGCACAGCGTCGGGCCCCTACGGGCGTGACCTCCCTTTAATAGCCAAACTAAAAAACTAGCTGACTCCATGAGAAGCATTGTGATCGCGACCCCGTGCGTGAACGGAAACCGTGTACGTACCCTTACCAACCCCGGCCGTAAAGGCCTTCTCCGCTCCCTCCTGTTAGTGACCCTGCTGGCTTGTGCAGGGATGCAGGGCTGGGGGCAGAGCACGATTTACCTGCACAACTTCAACGATGTTACCAGTACACAGGCTAGCCCGTACACGACTAGCCCAACTGCAACTACAGGTACACCGACCGGAGTGCTAGCCGCCAATTTGAGTAATTCGTCTTGGGCATTGAGCACGGGAAGTTTTAGCAACTTTGCAGGCAATAGCGGCGTTTCTTTATCTGCAGTTTTTGCATCAGCTGCTACCACGCCAACATTAACGCTGACATTTACTGTTGGTGCTGGATATCAACTTTCGGTAACATCGTTCAATTTTTGGGCGCGTAAGACATCCACAGGCCCGAACATCAGCTCCATCAAGATTAATGGTACAACAATTACCAGCGGCACAATTACTCCGTCTGGAACCGGTGCATTTGTCGGTACAACGAACGTAGCCAATACTGTTTCAGGCCTTACTGGTACAATTACAGTGTTAATTAGCATGACAAGTACCACCGGGACAAGTCAAAACTTAAGATTGGATGAATTTACATTGACTGGTTCTGTTACAAGTACTGCAAGCGCTCCGACATTAACTACTCCGACAGCAACATCCATTTCCGCTACCGGTGCTACCCTCGGCGCCAACATCACGAACTACAATGGTTCTAACGCCACCCAATACGGTACGATCTACAGCACGACCGACCCGGGTGTAAGCGGTTTTTCGACTACCACCGGTAACAATCCTTCGACGCTCGGTGCCAATAGCACGACAGGCGCCTTTACCGATGCGCGTACCGGCCTGAGCGCACAAACGCTTTATTATTATGCCGGCTACGCTACCAATGGCACCGGCACCGGTTTCAGTCCCAAAGGATCTTTCTACACATTATCAGCTCCCGCCACTGCGGGCGCCGGCTCCTTCACGGCCACCGGTTCGTCTTCCTCGCAGATCGACCTGTCCTGGACTGCCGCCACCTTCCCCGTATCGGGCGCCTCGCAAACGGGCTACGTGATCCTGCGCGCCGCCGGCGCCACAGCTCCTTCCGCTTCGGTGCTCGTGAACGGTGCCGCACCAACGGGCGTGGCCAATTACCTCAACACCACAACCGGCTCCGCCACCTCGTATCCCAACGGCGGTCTCTCCTCGTCCACGCAATACAGCTATACGCTGGTTCCGTTTACCTGGGACAACGTGAACGCGGCCACCTATAATTATTATACGGCTGGCGCGGTAACGGCTACGGGCTCTTCGCTCGCCAACCTGACCCCCGCTATCAGCAGCAGCCCCACGAGCATCTCCTTTAGCTCTATCGTTACCGGCAGCACGGGCACCGCCACGGCGGTAACGCCCACGGCCAGCAACTTCAGCGGCAGCGGCACCGTTACCGTAACGGCTCCCAACAGCAACTTCCAGGTATCGAACGACAACAGCAGCTGGGGAAGCAGCACTACGCTCGCCTATAGCGCCAACACGCTGACGCCTTCGGGCTTCTGGGTGCGCTTCTCGCCCCAGGGCGCCGGCGCAAAGAGCGGCAACGTGACCGTTACCGCCGACAACGGCGCCACGGTAAACGTAGCGGTGAGCGGTACGGCCTATGCCGCAGCGCCCACGGCCCCCGCCTCCTGGAACCTGGCCGCCACGGCCTCCGCGGCCGGCAGCGTTACGCTCAACTGGAGCGCCGCCACCTTTGCCAATACCGGCGGCTACCTTGTTGTGTACAGCACGGGTACACCCGCCCTCACCGGCGCGCCCAACGGCATCGCCGCCGGCCAGTCGGTAGTGAGCACGGGCACCGCGGCTCCCCTCGTGGGCGCGGGCGCCACGTCGACCGTCATCAGCGGTCTCACGCCCGGCAGCACCTACAACTTCCTGCTGGTTGCCTACAACTGGGACGGCAGCAGCGCAACGACCTATAACTACCTCACGGGCAACACGGCGAGTACCTCGCTCCTGGTGATCGGCACGCCGTCGGTGACCACGACTACTGCCACGGTAACGGGGCCCACTACAGCCACCGCGGGCGGTTCGGGCGTCAACGCCAACTCGGGCAACATCGCGCAAAAGGGTGTCGTGTATGCCAAGGCGACCACGACGACCAATCCCACGCTGGCTCTCAACGACGGCTTTACGACCGAAGGGGCTGGCACTGCCGACTTCCCGGCGAGCAGCCTCAGCGGCCTCAGCGCACAAACGCAATACTATTACACGGCCTATGCTACCAACGAAGTTGCGACCGGCTATGGCTCGGTGGCTAACTTCCGCACGTACTCGGCCGAGCCGACGTCGGCAGCTACAGGCTTCAGCGCCATCGCAGCGGGCGCCACGCAGATCAACCTGACCTGGACGGCGGCCAGCTTCCCCGTATCGGGCGCAAGCAGCAACGGTTACATCATCGTGCGTCGCCTCGATAACGGCGCAGTAACCGGTGTAACGGATGGTACGGCTCCCGGGTCGCTTACGCTTAACAGCGGCAGCACGCTGGCGACGACGGTAACTTCCGGCAGCACGACATCGTACTCCGACGGCAGCGGCCTGAGCGGCAGTACTACTTATTATTATACGATCATCCCGTATACCTACGATGGTACGAACGGTGGCACCTATAATTATTACCTGACCGGCGCGCCTTCGGCGAATGCAACGACGACTGCTGCGACGAATGCGACCGATGCGTTCCGCTCGTTAGGCAGTGGTGCCTGGGGCACGGCCGGCACCTGGGAAAGCTTCACCAACGGCAGCTGGATGACCGCCAGCTCGGCACCGACGTCGTCGGCGGCATCGATCAGCATCCTGGCTGGCCATGCGATCACGTCGACGGGGACGGTCACAGGTAAAAACCTGAGCATCGCAGCTACAGGCTCGCTCAGCGTTTCAAGCGGAACACTGACACTTGCTTCCGCCTCTTCGCTGGCAGTAGATGGCACCCTGACTGTTGGCGGCACCCTGACCCTCAGCAGCGGCGCCAATACCGTTACCATTAACGGCACGGTGAACAACAACGGCACTATTAACCTCAATGGCACCACGACGATTTCCGGTAGCTGGTATAATGGCAACAGCAGTACCGGAGCCAACGGCATCCTGGCCATCGGCACCGGCAGCACGGTGAGCGTTGGCGGCACCTTTACCAGTTATGCCGATAATAACGCCAGCATCACGGTGGGAGGCGTAGCCCTTAGCAGCGCCAACACACCATTCACGTTTAGTGCTACCGGCACGTATAACCATGCTCCGGTAGTCAACAGCACTAACTACGTGCTTTATGCAAACTGGAGCATAGGTAGTATCTGCCAGATTCTTGCACCCGCGTCTACTATTCCCAACACAACCAGCCTGCGCCAAAGCTTCCACCACCTGGTATGGAATAACGATGTGCAAACATTCAGCATGCAGCTGGGTGGCAACCTTACTTCCATCGGCGGTGACCTCCGGGTGCTGAATACCGGCACTGGCAAGCTAAGCATCGCATCGAGTCAATCGCCGACGTTAACGATCGGAGGCAGCCTTACTGTAGGTGGATTGTCGGGTAAGACAGCTACTCTTCAAGGGGCAAGCACCACGGGAGCGGTAATAATGAACATCGCCGGCGCCGTAAATATCCTCACTGGCGGCACGTTCGATCCCTCGTCGTCGGGCAGCAACAGCGGTTACACCCAAATGAATATTTCTGGCGATTTCAACCTGAACGGAGGATCGCTTCTCGCCCAAGGCACAAGTGGCACGGGAGCCAGTGCCACACAGATGGATATTAATATGGTCGGAAGTGGCGCGACCCAACTATTAACCTGGAACGGCGCAGCCAACTCGATCAACAACCGAATGATCTTCCTCACCATTGGCAATGGTAGCAACAGCAGCAAAGTACAGCTTCAGTCCGGTGTGAATATGGCCAGCAGCGTTGGGGACATTGTCGTGAAAAACAAGGCCACGCTCGATGCCCAGGGTTATGTTATCTCCGGGTCCAATGCAACCCTAACGTTCTCGGTTAACAGTGGGGCGGCAATGATGACTGCTCACGACGGGGGGCTTAGCAGTACGGGTTCCACCGGCGCAGTGCAGGTAGTGGGAACACGCACCTACAACAGTGCGGCCAAGTACACGTTCTCTGGCGCCAGCACGGGCGCGCCTACCTTCTCTACCGTTAACAATGTTACGACCCTCGAGATCGCCGGCAACGTGGCCAGCGGCTTCGGCGCGACGCAGACAGTTACCAACCTCGTTCTGACCTCCGGCACGTTCAGCAGCGCGTCGGCCCGCACGTTCAGCATACCCGCTTCGGGCACTGTAACGATGGGTGGCGGCAACGTGGCGGTAAGCGCCTCGGGCATCACCGTTTCCTTCGCCGGCGCCGGCTCCTTCGTGGGCAACGCGGCCGGTACGCTCAACAACGTAACCATCAATGGTGGCGCCGTGAGCCTCACGTCGGGCACCGCGCCCACGATCGGCGGCACGCTGCTGATGGCCAGCAGCGCCGGCTCGCTCGGCTTCGCACCGTACTACGCCAGCGGATCCCTGCTGCAATACAACGCCAGCCTTACCCGCGGCAACGAGTGGAGCAGCAATGCCGCAACAGCGGGCACGCTCGGCAGCACGGCCGGCTATCCCAATAACGTGACCGTGAGCAGCAACAGCACCCTTACGATGCTCAGCGCCGGTGGTACCACCGACCGCGCCATCGCGGGCACGCTTACAGTCAACAGCGGTTCTACGTTCAACAACGGCGGCCGCAGCGGCGCCCTCAGCGTCGGTGCCCTGACCAACGCAGGCACCTTCAGCAACACGGCCAGCAGCGGCAAGATCATCGTGAACGGTAGCGTCAGCAACAGCGGTACGATCACGCTGTCGACCACGGCCGGCAACGACCTGGATGTATATGGCGACTGGACCCGCGTGGGCGCCGCCACATTTACCGACAACAACCGCACTGTGAGCTTCCTGGGCAGCAGCAATGCCGGCATCACGGCGGCTTCGTCGGTGCCTGTCTTCAACAACCTTGTCATTAACAAGACCGGTGGCGCCACGCTGACGCTCAACAACGCCGTCAGCGCGCCGGCCAATGTATACCTCACTGCCGGAACGGTGGCCTCTGCCGGCAACCTGCAGCTTTCGTCGGCCTCCGTCATCACCCGCAATACGGGCTCGCTGGATGCGGCGCCTTCCTTCGGGTCGGGTATCGACGTGGTGTATACCGGCGCGGTAACCACCGGCTTCGAGCTTCCCTCGACGAATATTGTCCGCAACGTGACGGTGAACAGTGCCGGCTCGGTAACGCTCAACAAAGCAGTTACGGTCAACGGTACGCTGACGCTTACCTCTGGTAAGATGGATGTGGATGCGTATGATCTTACGGTAGCAGCCGGCTCCGTTTCGGGCGGCTCGACTACGTCGTATGTAAAAACTTCGGGCGCGGGTGCGCTGCACATCAAGTCGGTGGGCGCCTCGGCGCAGGCCTTCCCCGTGGGCAACAGCACGTACAACCCGCTGGATCTTTCGTCCGGCACCATGCAGGGCTGGAAGGTGCGCGTGGAAGATGCGATCGCCAACGTAGGCGCTACCTATTCAGCCAACCTCGCGAAGGCCGTTTCCCGCCAGTGGGACCTCGTTCCCGATTCGGCCAACCCCGTGCCTTCGCCGGGTGTGACCGCTACCTTCTACTACAATGGCACGACAGACGTGGGTGCTTCCTTCTCGAACAGCACCGACGTACAACTGTGGCACTATGATGCCGTGGGCGGCTGGGCCAAGCGTGGCAGCGCCGTCACGCCGGCTACGGTCAATGGACTGAAGGCTGCGACTGTCAGCGGTCTTACGTACTTCTCGCCCTTTGCCCTTTCCAACATCGATGCACCGCTGCCGGTGTCGCTGCTCGCCTTCACGGGCAAGCGGACCAATAATGTCAACGAGCTGAAATGGATCACGGCCAGCGAGTCCAACAACCGTGGCTTCGCCATCGAACGCTCCGCAGATGGTTCGCGCTTTACCGAGGTTGGCTTTGTTGCCAGCCGCGCCCAGGGTGGCACGAGCACGAGCGATATCACCTATTCGTACACGGACGCTTCGGCAGGCTCAGCGGGACAGGGAGCTTCTTCGAAATGGTACTACCGCTTGAAGCAGCAGGACCTTGACGGGCAGTATAAGTACAGCGCTGTTGTTCTCCTCAAAGGCGACAAGAGCGGCATCCTGACCCTCGACGGCATCTACCCCAACCCCGTGAAGGGCACCGCCTCGATCCGCCTGCAGGCTTCGGCCCTGGGTGGCAGCGTGGTACTGCAGCTCACGGATATGCTGGGTAAGGTGGTGCGCACGCAACCGGTACTCACCGAGGCCGGCTCTTCGACGACGGTCCAGATGAACGTCAGTGGTCTTCCCGCCGGGCAGTATCACCTGAAGGCATTCGCGGCCAATGGCGATGCGAGCGAGACGGTGACGCTGATCAAGCAATAAGAACAAAGACCCATCCCCGCCCTTCCCTAAGGGAAGGGTGACCCATCCCCCAACCCCTTCCCCAGGGGAAGGGGAGCAGGAAGCCTCCCCACACGGGGAGGCTTTCTCTTTTAACGCCAAGGCGCCAAGGCTTCTTGGGACGCAAAGGAGGCGAAGAGAAGAAGAGACTTACGCTGTGGAACTCGTTGCAAGAAGAGTGGAGGAAGTCACGATGTGGCCGGGCGTAGACCAAGAGTTTGCGACGCAAACCGCAAAGGGAGCAGCCCGAATCTGCAGTGTTCTCTTTTGTAACTATTGAGTGGCCGGTTAAGGCTCTCAGGGGAGCACAAAGGCGCCCGGAGGGCGCCTTTGTCATGCCGGGGGGAGCGAGGCATCTGTGGGTACAAGCTGGAGCGCTGTGCGATAACAGTAGGTATAACGGCAAGAAAGGAAGGAAGCGGTTTTTACTGCGGCGCGATGCTTATAGAAGGGGGATTCTTACAGGTACTGCATTTGTCTAAAGCGGCACGCACAGACACTTCGCTTCGCTCAGTGTGACAAAGGCGGCGCGGGGCGCCGCCTTTGTGCTCTGCCCGCAGGGCGTCTCTCGATAACCGCATAGAGAACAGTCACAGCCATGAAAACGCTTCCCGTAGGTTTCGTTGGTAGCAAACCTGTCTCCGTGCGCTCTGCGAAACGCTCCGTGCCCTCTGCGAGAAACCTGCCCCGGGAAGAACCAGGGGGAGCGAGTCATCTGTGGGCTTAGCCGGGAGCGGCGTAGCGGGAAGGCGGAGGGGCCGTATTAGTACTGATAAGCGGGGCTCACTGGGGCGCAATGCTTATTGGTTGGAGATTACTACAGGTACCGCATTTGACTAAAGCGGCGCCCTCAGACACTTCGCTTCGCTCAGTGTGACAAAGGCGCCCCCGGCGGGGCGCCTTTGTGCTCCAGGGGAGCGGGCCGGGGCTTGTCGGCCAATTTGCGGCAACCGCCGAAAAATCGGGAAAAACCGCGTGATATGTGGTTTTCCTTAATATCTTTGGAAACTGTGTCTTTCGTACACAAACCCTCCCCGGTATCCGCCCCCGAAAAGCCGCCAAAACAAAACAACCTACTTGCTTATGAAGCGCTTGCTCCTTCTTGTGGCAATGGCCTATGCATCCATTCACGCCAACGCCCAGCCGACGGTTTTAGGAACCCAATTAGTTAACGGCAGCTATGCTACCTACAACCTTATCGACAAAGGTGCGGTGCGCAGTGTGCGCCTCCAGGCCAGCTCCGGCGCCTCTTCGGGCGCGCGCAACTGGGAGTTTGCCACCGGGACCGCTGCCTCCACCAATTACAGCACCAACTGGCGTCCGTATTCCGGCGGACAAACGCTGTCGGGGTACAACACAATGATCGACCCCGCTTCGGCTGCGGCCTCGGCGCGTTATAATACTTCCTTCGGGGGAAGCTCGGGCCTGCTGCCGGCCGTTACCAGCGGAAATTATTACACCGTCAACGTTGGCAAAAACAGCGGCGTCAACAACTATATGTCGGTGCTCGAAACCAGCTACAGCCCCGTATCGGTCAACAGCGTGAGCCAGTCGCCGGCGGGTAATCCGACCAACCAGCAAAGCGTTACCGTCAGCACTACGCTGAGTGGCTCCCTCAATACGGGCGAATATGTTTTCATCCGCTGGTGGACCGATGCCAGCAACTCCGGTTCGTCGAACGCAACGATCGCCGCCATGACCGGGTCGGGCACATCGTATTCGTACACGATCCCCGCAGTGCCCGCCAACCAGACCGTAAGCTATTACGTGTTCAGCACCAACAACGCGGCCCCGAGCAACAGCAACGCGGACTATTACACGCTCAACCTGAATAACAACAGCAACAGCAACTACACGTACACCGTCAGCGGCGTATCGGCCTACAATACCAAGTTCATCAACGGCACGTATACCGACTGGACCTCGTCCGACCTGATCTCCAACGATGGCTCGCGCAATGCGTACCTCACCTGGGACGACCAGTATTTCTACGTGCGTGTTTCCGGCGGCTTCGGTGATGCCGATAAAATCCAGGTGGGCTTCGATGCCAACCCCGGCAGCAACTTTACCAGCAGCACGAATGCATTCGCCGGTGCAGACTTTACCGGCGACCTGACGCCCGACTACCTGGTTCAAAGCTTTTCCACTACCTCGCTCAACCTCTATACGCGGAGCAGCAACAGCTGGGGCAGCGCTTCCGACATTTACGGCTCGGGTAGCAACCTTTTCCGCAGCGGCTCGGAAGCGGAATTCCGCATCGCGCGTTCGTCTGTCGGACTATCGTCTACGGCGCAGCCCTTCGGCATTTACATCTGGCTCGCCAACTCGTCCGACCAGATGTTCACGGCTTTCGGAACGGGCAACTATCCCGGCTCCTTCTCTACCAGCCTTCGGCGCATGCGCTCCGCATTCATGTTCAGCAGCGCAGCGACCAATATCACGCCGTCGACCGCCGTTGCGCAGGACTACAATGCTTCGGAGATCGGCCACACGATCCAGGGCAGCGGCTACCGCAACCTCTATGTAAGCGCCAACACGGCCAGCACCGCGACGGGCTCCGCCTCCAGCATCAGCGGCAACGTTGTACTGGAAAGCCTGGGAACGCTTTCACTCGGTAACAGCCTCACGGTTGCCGGCAACGTTACGTTGACGGGCTCGGGTGTGCTTGCGCTCAATGGCAAGGATCTCACGGCAGGCGGAACATTCTCGGGGAGCGGCCTCATCGCCGGCTCCGCTGCTTCTTCGCTGACGATTACCGGGACCGGCAACGGCGGAACGATCCAGTTTCAAACCGGCAGCCAGCAGCTTTCGGCGCTCACGCTGAACCGCACTTCGTCCGGCACGCTTGCCCTTGCGAGCAATCTTAGCGTGACCACGCTGAGCCTCACTGCGGGCACCTTGTCGAATACAAGTGGCGTACTTACCCTTGCCCCGGGCGGCTCGATCGTTCGCGGTACCGGTACGCTGGCCGCCGCCCCGACCTTCGCGGGCAGCAGCGTCGACGTTACCTACAATGGCGCGGGCAACATCACTGCCGGCTACGAGATCCCTTCGACCAACATCCTCCGCAACCTTACGCTCAACGGCAGCGCCACGGTTACACTCAACAAAGCCGTTACGGTCAACGGTACGCTCACGCTTACCTCGGGCAAGCTCGATGTGGATGCCTATGATCTTACGGTAGCAGCCGGCTCGGTTTCGGGCGGCTCGACCACGTCGTATGTAAAAACTTCGGGCGCGGGTGCGCTGCACATCAAGTCGGTAGGCCCTTCGGCGCAGGCCTTCCCGGTGGGCAACAGCACGTACAACCCGCTGGATCTTTCGTCCGGCACCATGCAGGGCTGGAAGGTGCGCGTGGAAGACGCGATCGCCAACGTGTCGGCCGGTTATACCGCCAACCTTGCCAAGGCAGTTTCCCGCCAGTGGGACCTCGTTCCCGATTCGGCCAACCCCGTGCCTTCGCCGGGTGTGACCGCTACCTTCTACTACAATGGCACGACAGACGTAGGTGCTTCTTTCTCTAACGCTACCGACGTGCAGCTGTGGCACTATGATGCCACCGGCGGCTGGGCCAAGCGGGGCAGCGCCGTTACGCCGGCTACGGCCAATGGACTGAAGGCAGCAACTGTCAGCGGTCTTACGTACTTCTCGCCCTTTGCACTTTCCAACATCGATGCACCGCTGCCGGTGTCGCTGCTGGCCTTTACGGGCAAGCGGACCAATAATGTCAACGAGCTGAAGTGGATCACCGCTACCGAATCCAACAACCGTGGCTTTGCCATCGAGCGCTCCGCAGACGGCGCGCGCTTCACGGAAGTTGGCTTTGTGGCAAGCCGCGCCCAGGGTGGCACGAGCACGAGCGATATCACCTATTCGTACACGGACGCTTCGGCAGGCTCAGCGGGACAGGGAACTTCTTCGAAGTGGTACTACCGCTTGAAGCAGCAGGACCTCGACGGGCAGTATAAGTACAGCGCGGTGGTTCTGCTCAAAGGCGACAAGAGCGGCATCCTGACCCTCGACGGCATCTACCCCAACCCGGTGAAAGGCACGGCCTCGATCCGCCTGCAGGCTTCGGCCCAGGGCGGCAGCGTGGTACTGCAGCTCACGGATATGCTGGGTAAGGTCGTGCGCACACAATCGGTGCTCACCGAGGCCGGCTCTTCGACGACGGTCCAGATGAATGTGGCTGGTCTTCCCGCCGGGCAGTATCACCTGAAGGCATTCACGGCCAATGGCGATGCGAGCGAGACGGTGACGCTGATCAAGCAATAATGATTCAGGGGCCAACCCCCAGCCCCTTCCCTAGGGGAAGGGGAGCAGAAAGCCTTCCCACACGGGGAGGCTTTCTCTTTTAACGCCAAGGCACGAAGACTTCTTTGGACGCGAAGGAGGCGAAGAAAAGAAGGGACTTACGGTGTGGAACTCGTTGCAAGAAGAGTGGAGGAAGTCACGATGTGGCCGGGCGTAGGCCAAGAGTTTGCGACGCAAACCGCAAAGGGTATTGCCCGAATCCGAAGTGTTCCAGTTCAAACCAGTGTGTTGCCCGCTACTGCCCGTAGGACCCATCCCTCAACCCCTTCCCAGTTGGAAGGGGAGCAGAAAGCCTCCCCACACGGGGAGGCTTTCTCTTTTTAACGCCAAGGCGCGAAGGCTTCTTGGGACGCAAAGGAGGCGAAGAAAAGAAGGGACTTACGGTGTGGGACTCGTTGCAAGAAGACTGGAGGAGTCACGATGTTGCAGGGCGTAGGCCAAGAGTTTGCGACGCAAACCGCAAAGGGAGTAGCCCGTATCTGCAGTGTTCCAGTTGAAACCAGTGTGTTGCCCGCTACTGCCCGTAGGACCCATCCCTCAACCCCTTCCCAGTTGGAAGGGGAGCAGAAAGCCTCCCCACACGGGGAGGCTTTCTCTTTTAACTCCAAGGCGCGAAGGCTTCTTGGGACGCAAAGGAGGCGAAGAAAAGAAGGGGCTCACGCTGTGGAACTCGTTGCAAGAAGAATGGAGGAAGTCACGATGTGGCCGGGCGTAGGCCAAGAGTTTGCGACGCAAACCGCAAAGGGAGTTGCCCGAATCCGAAGTGTTCTCTTTTGTAACTATTGAGTGGCCCGTTACGGCCCGCAGGACCCATCCCCCGACCCCTTCCCTAAGGGAAGGGGAGCCGGAAGCCCCGGACAGAGGGGAGCACAAAGGCGCCGTCCGGGCTCCTTTGTCATGCCGGTCGGAGTGAGGCATCTGTGGATCCAAGCAGGAGCGCTGTGCGATAACAGCTAGGTATATCGGATCAGTGCTTACAGAAGGGAGATTCCTACAGGTAGTGTATTTGCCTAAAGCGGCCCGCACAGACACTTCGCTTCGCTCAGTGTGACAAAGGCGCCCCGAGGGGGCGCCTTTGTGCTCTGCCCGCAGGGCGTCTCTCGTTAACCGCATAGAGAACAGTCACAGCCATGAAAACGCCTCCCGTAGGTTTCGTTGGTAGCAAACCTGTCTCCGTGCGCTCTGCGAAACGCTCCGTGCCCTCTGCGAGAGATCTCTCCGGGGGAAGACTCCAGTGTCGCCTGAAACAGCCGCTGCTTAATTACCGATCACCCGCAGCGCGACCCGATGCGCGGTTGGCCGCCCGGGTAGCTGCCGTGCCGAACGTGCGGAGGTTGTACGTAAACGTGAGCATGTAGTAGCGCTGCAGCACCTGCGTGGTCTGCGTTTCGAGGTAGGTCTCCGTTACGTTGCGCGCGATGCTCTGGTTCTGGCCCAGAAGGTCGAATACCGACAGGCGGATGTCGGCCTTGCGGGCCTTCCCGAGCTTCTTGCCGACCGCTACATTCCAGAGCGTGTAGTTCTGTGCCGGCGTACCCGAATAGCCTGTGAAGTATTGGTTCGTGGCGTCGGTCTGCAGCAGCCAGCCGTTCTTCGACAGCAGGTTCAGCTGCACCGAGGCCACGTGCTGGAAGTAGTTGAAGCCCGAAGAGGAATCTTTCGCCTGCGCCCTGCTCGTAACATCATTGAAGTTGGCCGTGTACGAAACGGTGAAGTCCACGTACTGGCTGATGTTGCTGGCGAACACGGTGCCGAGGCTGTACACCGTATTGTCCGTCTGCGTCAGCTCGTTGTTGACGATGCCCGGCAGTCGGTTCCATTGCACGCCGCTATTGAGATTAAGGTTGGTCTTGATGGCTTTGATCGGGAACGCGTAGTTGACGAGCCCGCGGAGGCTGCGGTAGCCATCGAGGTTCACGGGCTTGTTGATCTGCGACAGCTTCGGAATGATAAAGCCGGCCACGAGCGAGTCGGCCGTGCGCGGCTGGAAGGAAGCCGTGGAGATGTAGTTGTTGGCAGCCTGCCCGAAGATGTTGAACACAAGCAGCTGTCCCTTCGCCGTGTTGGTGAAGGTATACTGGCCGCTGAGCGTGTGCGTGTACTGCGGGTCGAGGTCGGGGTTGCCCACGGTATAGATCGGCGCGTTGGTGAAGTCCACCACGCCTTGCAGCTGCGTCACCGACGGCGTGTTGACGGCCGCGCGGTAGTTGAACCGCAGCGAGCTGCGGGTACTGAGCTTCCAGCGAAGCATCGCGTTGGGCAGCAGGTTGTCGAAGGTGTTGTCTACGTTGAGCAGCCGCGGGAAGGTCTGGTCGGAGCGGAGCCGCGTGTGCTGGTAGTTGGCGCCGAACGACAGCATCCGGTCGCGGTCGCCGAAGCGGTAGGAGAGGCCCGCGTTCTGTGCGTCGGTCTTGTTGTTGAAGCGGTTCGACAGCGAGTCGAGGAAGGTGCTGTACTTGCTTTCCGACGCGTTGTATCCATACGCAAGCTGGTTGGCGTTGGAGCGGGAAACAACGGGGTTGTAGTTAGCCTGCAGCTGTCCTTTCTTACCAAGCGGCTCGGTGTAAATGAAGTTTGTCGAAAGCTGCCAGCCGTCGCTTTCCTGGTCGGTGTAGCGCTGCGAGCTCGTGTCGGTGCCGGGCACCGTTCCGAAGAACTGCCGGTCGGAGGTGGTCACGTACACATCGCCGTTGCGGCGGTTCGACGACGAGTTGAGGTTGACGGAAAACGTGCGCCCGCGCTTCGCAAAGGAGTGGCGGAACAGCAGGGATCCATTGAGGTTATTTCCGGTGCGGCTGCTGTTGCTGCGGTTGGAGGTAAAGCGATCCGTAAGCCCGCTGGGGTTGCTGCTGTAGCCGAAGAAGCGGTTGGTAAGACGGTCGGTTTCGTTGATCTGGAACGACAGGTTGGGCGCGAAAATGAGCTGGTTGCTCGAATCGATGCGCCACTCGACGCGCCCGTTGATGCGGTGGTTGGTATTGTTGCCCGTGGAGGTCGTGGTATCGGTGGTGCGGTTGAACGCGTTCTTGCCCGAGCTGAAGTAATCGGTGACGGCCTCCTCATACGTATTATTACGGCCGTTGTTGAAGAAGTACGAGCCGGTGACCGTTACGTTTTTCTTTTTCCCCCACAGGTCGCTGTAGTTGACGCCGAGAGCCGTAGTGCGGTTGATGCCCTGCTGCTGCCCTACGAGGAAGTTGGCGTTGGAGCCGAAGCCGCCGCTGTTGCCACCGGTGCGGCCGCCGCTGCTGTTGGGTCGTGCGCCGCCGCCACCTTGCCTGCCACCGCCTCCATTGCCGCGGGTAGACGTGGACGTAACGCCGAGGAGATCCTGCTGCGCAAAATTTTGCTGGTTGATGTTGTTGAAGTTGCCCACCAGCGATATGCGTCGGTTATTCTTCAGGATAGTCGTGTTGCCGCCGGCGCTGTAGCGGAGCGCGGAGGCATTGTCGTCGGTACCGGCGCCCGCGTAGATGCGCCCGAACTGGCCGTTGCGCATATTGGCCTTTGTTACGATGTTGATGCCGCGCTGCGTGTTGCCGTCGTCGAAGCCGGTGAGCTGCGCCTGGTCGGAAAGGCGGTCGAACACCTGGATCTTGTCGATGACCTCGGCGGGGAGATTGCGGAGGGCGGCGGTGGCATCATCGCCGAAAAGCTCGCGGCCGTCGATGGTGACCTTTTGTACGGCCTCGCCGTTCGATTTCACCTGGCCGTTCTCGATGGTGATGCCGGGAAGCTTCCGTACGAGGTCTTCGGACGTCGCGTCGGGATTCACTTTATAGGAAGACGCGTTGAACTGCACGGTGTCGTTCTTCTGCACCGCGGGTGGCGTTGTGCCCTGGATCACGACGCCGGTGAGCTCCCTGGTAGCGCGGGGCAGCAGGATGTCGTCGAGGTCCACGCTGGCGCCGCTATCGAGGCGGAAGGTCTGCTCGAGCTGCGCATAGCCCACGTAAGAGAAGCGGACGCGGAAGGAGTCGGCGCGGAGGCCGCCGATGCGGAAGCGCCCGAGGGAGTCGGTATTGGCCGTAACGAAGTAGGAGGAGTCGCGGATGGAGCGCACGCCGACGGTGGCGCCCCGCAGGTTGATCAACGTCTCTGGATCGCGTACCCGCCCGCTCACGGTGCCGGATCCGTCCTGTGCGTTGGCGATACAAACAGACAGCAATGCCAAAGAAGTCAGAAAGCCTTTCCACAGGTTCATGTACGGGGAGATTTGGGTCAAAATTGAGCCAAAACCATTCCGGAGGAGGGAAGGGGAGGTTAATTAAGGTGAAAGATGGCAGGAAGGTTCTGGAGGTTCTGGAGGTTCTGAGAGTTCTCCAGGTTGTTGTCGATGGTGGACCAGGAGCCGCCACAACCTTAAAAACCCGGAGAACCTTAAGAACCTTTGGTTATATTGCAGCCCCTAAAATTCCTAATTCATGGAGTACAACAGAATTGTTGCCGTGACCGGCTTACCCGGACTGTACGAGATCCTGAGCAGCAAGAACGATGGAGCGCTGGTACGTTCGGTAGACGATCAAACCACGAAGTTCATTTCGTCCCGCATACACAACCTTTCGCACCTCGAGAGCATCGAGATCTACACCACCGGTGAGAACGTCAACCTGGCCGAAGTTTTCGTGGCCATGAAAGACAGCGCCGACAAGCTGCCCGACGCCAAAGACGCCAAGGCGGTGAAGGCGTACTTCGGAAAGGTGTTCCCGAGCATGGACTTCGAGCGCGTGTACAACAGCGATATGAAGAAGATGGTGAAGTGGTTCGAGGCCCTCAACGCCCACGGCATCGACTTCAAGGCGCCCGCTTCGGCCGATGGCGAAGAAGCAGAAGTAGAAACAGCTGATACCGGCGCCGAAGAGAAGCCCAAAAAGGCTTCGAAGGCTGCCGCCGCCGCAACGGCCGACAGCACGGAAGAAAAGCCGAAGAAGAAGGCAGCGCCCAAGGCCGCAGCCGCTTCTGACGCCGCCGCCGACAGCGAGGAGAAGCCCAAGAAAAAGGCAGCTCCGAAGAAGAAGAAAGACGATACGGCCGAATAAGCCGGTACCGAAGAATAGCGTGAAGCCTGCCCCTGTGGCGGGCTTCGTCGTTGCGGTTGTGTCGTAAGGGCCCAATGAAGCAGCGCCCCCCTGAAACGTCATTGCGAGCGCAGCGAAGCAATCCCATGGGGCTGACACCGCGGTCGCATCGGGCTTCAGCGTAACCCCCAAGGGCTTGCTTCGGGTACCGCGCCCTTCGGTGCGCGTCCCCTCGCAATGACGGTGTTGAAGGGTGGGCCTCCGGTGCGCGTCCCCTCGCAATGACGGTGTTGAAGGGTGGGCCTCCGGTGCGCGTCCCCTCGCAATGACAGGCTTTGCCTGTCGAACCCTGCTATCGGGCCCGATTTTTTATCCGTCCCTTTCCTACATTCACCATTCACAAAGACCCCTGCCGCCCACGCTTTGGCGGACAGGCATTCAACTACAACGATTATGAACTACAGCGCGGATATCCAGAAGCTCCTCCGGCACTTTCTTCCCGAAGATTTCAAAGTGACCGACTGGGCGGGCCTGCAGCCCTTTTTCGACGATCTTGTTTCCCGTAATATCGACAGCCGCGAAGCCCTCGAGCAGTGGCTCCGCGACCTCTCCGAGCTCGAAGCCGTCGTAGGCGAGGATGCCGCCTGGCGCCAGATCCGCATGACCTGCGACACCGAGAACAAAGCGCTCGAAGACGCCTTTACCTACTTCGTAACGCAGATCCAGCCGCCGATGCAGCCCTATGCCGACCGGCTCAACCGCAAGCTGGTGGAGTCGCCGCTGAGCAAGGACCTCGACCCGGCGCAATACGCCACCTACCTCCGCTCCGTGCGCAAAAGCATCGAGCTGTTCCGCGAGGCCAACATCCCCCTGCAATCCGAAACGGCGGTGCTCGCGCAGCAGTATGCAGTTATCACGGGCAAGATGTCCGTCGAGATCGACGGCAAAGAATACACGCTGCAGCAGGCCGCCAAGTTCCTGGAAAACCCCGACCGCGACCTCCGCGAGCGCGTGTACTTCAAGATCCAGGAGCGGCGGATGCAGGACAAGGACCAGCTCAACGAGCTCTACACGAAGCTCGTGGAGAAGCGAACCCAGATCGCGAAGAACGCCGGCTTCGAAAACTACCGCGACTATAAGTTCGAGGACCTCGGCCGCTTCGATTATACCAAGGAAGACTGCTTCCAGTTTCACGAGGCCGTGAAGACGCATGTGCTCCCGCTTGTGGATTTCATCTACGACCGCAAGCGCCAGAAGCTTGGCCTGCCGAACCTGCGCCCCTGGGATACCGAGGCCGAGCCCGCGGGCATCAAGCCGCTGACGCCCTTCCAGACCGGCGACGAGCTCGTGGACAAGACCGTCAGCTGCTTCCGCAAGCTCGATCCCTTCTTCGCCGACTGCCTCGTGAAGATGCGGGAGATGAACCGCTTCGACCTCGACTCGCGCAAGGGCAAGGCGCCGGGCGGCTACAACTGCCCGCTCGAGGAAACGGGCGCGCCCTTCATCTTCATGAACGCCGCCGGCCAGATGAGCGACGTCACCACGATGGTGCACGAAGGCGGCCATGCCATCCATTCCTTCCTGTCGCACAAGCTCCCGCTGACGGCCTTCAAGCAATACCCGATGGAGATCGCCGAAGTGGCCTCGATGGCGATGGAGCTGATGAGCATGGAGTACTGGGACGAGTTTTTCGACAACGCCGACGACCTGCGCCGCGCCAAGGAGCACCAGCTCGAGCGCGTCATCACCATCTTCCCCTGGATCGCCACCATCGACAAATTCCAGCACTGGGTGTACGAAAACCCCAATCACACGCTCGAGGAGCGGGCCGAGAACTGGCGCCGCATCATGAACGACTATACGTCCATCTCGATCGATGTGAGCGGGCTTGAGGAATACCGCAAGTATTCGTGGCAGCGCCAGCTGCACCTGTACGAGGTGCCTTTCTATTATATCGAGTACGGCATCGCGCAGCTCGGCGCCATCGGGCTCTGGAAGCAGTTCCGCGAAAACAAGGAAGCCGCCATCCGTAATTATACGGCCGCGCTTTCGCTCGGCGGCACCAAAACGCTCCCCGAGCTTTACGAAGCCGCTGGCCTCAAGTTCTCCCTGAGCCCGGATCATATCGCCGACCTCATGCTGTTCGTGAACGAGGAGCTGAAGAACGTGACACACCCGGTTCAGTCTGCGGGGCAGTCTGCTAATTAGATAGTCTGCTGGTCTGCTAATAGGCGAACGCCGCTCCGGGGGAGCGGCGTTCGTGTTTTCCGGTTCGCTGCATCAGCAGATTGCCCCATTAGCAGACCAACAGACTGCCCCATCGGCAGATTTATTATATTGCTCTTCACAACCCTTGCACATGAAGAAACTGCTCCTGCTCCTGTTTCTGGGTGGCGCCCTGTTGGTGCGTGCCCAGGATGGCCTCAGCTACCAGCTGCCGCCCAAAGCCATTGCCGACCTGCTCCTCGCGAAGCCGACACCCGGCGTTTCGGTGGATGATAAAGCGCAGTGGATGCTTCTTTCGGAGCGCAACTCCTACCCTTCGGTGGAGGAGCTCGGGCAGCCCGAGCTGCGGATCGCCGGCCTCCGCCTCAACCCCAACAACTTCTCGCCCACACGGCAGACCTATACCAACGGCTTCCGGCTCAAGCATATTCCTTCGGGTAAGGAGTACGCCGTGAGCGGCCTCCCCGCAGGGCTCAGCGCCGGCCCCGCGCAGTGGAACCCCTCGCAGAGCAAGCTGGCCTTCCTGGCCATCGGCGCCTCCCGCGTGGACCTCTATATCATCGATGTGGCCACGCAAAAGGCTGTGAAGATCAACAGGCAGCCTGTCAACAACACGCTCGGCACGGCCTTCACCTGGGCCGACGACAACACGATCCTGTACAAGGCCGCCGTTGCACCCGTATCGGCCGCACCGAAGAAGAACATCACGCCCCGCGGCCCGGCCGTGCAGCAAAACCTCGGCAAAGCCGCGCCCAGCGCCACCTTCCAGGACCTGATCAAAACGCCGTACGACGAGGACGCCTTCCAGTTTTACAGCACGGCGCAGCTGGTGCAGTGGAAGGGCGGTGTTGAAACGAAGGTCGGCGCACCCGCGATGTACCTCGGCTTCAGCCTCTCGCCCGACAGGCAATACCTGATGATGCGCACGATCCGCAAGCCCTTTTCGTACCTCGTAACGGCGGGCGGCTTTCCCTCGACTGTATCCATAACCGACCGCAGCGGCAAGCTGCTGAAGGTGCTCGCGGAGCTGCCTTCGAGCGAGGGTACGCCGAGCGGCTACGACAACACGCAGAACGTGCCTCGCGCCTTCGACTGGCGCGACGACGAGCCGGCGACCATCACCTGGGCGATGCCGCTCGACAGCGGCCTTATCCGCAAGGCGGTGCCGCATCATGATGTTGTATACGCGCTTGCGGCGCCCTTTACCGGAACGCCCAAAGAGCTGTTCAAAACGGAGATGCGCTACCGCAGCGCCACCTGGGGCAACAACACAGTAGCCCTTGTGGAAGAAGGACTCCGCTCGAAGCAGCTGAGCCGCATCGACGTATATGATGGCAGCCAGGGCTCGCTCAGCAAGCTCTACGACCTGAGCCAGACCGACGCATACAACAACCCCGGCGCCGCCGTAACGCACCGCAACCAGTGGGGCCGCCCCGTGCTGCTGCTCACCGCCAACAACTCAAAGCTCCTCTTCAACAACCCCGTCGGCTCCTCGCCCGCCGGCGACCTTCCCTTTCTTGCCACACTCGACCTGAAGAGCGGCAAGCGCGAAACGATCTGGCGCTGCCCCGAAGGCCAGTATGAATACGTGGCCGATGTGATCGATGCCGACAAAGGCCTCGTGCTGACGCGCCGCGAAAGCCAGCAGCTTCCGCCCAACTACTACCTCCGCGACCTCCGCGCCAACAGCGAGAAGGCGCTCACGGCCTTCGCCAACCCCTACCCGGGTCTGCAGGGCGTTACGAAAACGAAGATCAAGTACCAGCGCGCCGACAGCGTGGACCTTACCGGCGACCTGTACCTGCCCGCGGGCTACAACAAAGACAAGGACGGACCGCTGCCCGTGATCCTGTGGGCTTACCCGCGCGAGTACCAGTCGGCCGCCGACGCGGCGCAGGTGCGCGGCTCGCAGTACCGCTTTACCACGATCTCCTGGGCCTCGCCCATCTTCTGGGTGACGCAGGGCTACGCCGTGCTCGACAATGCCGAGATGCCCATCGTGGCGAAGCAGGGCGCACGTCCCAACGACAACTTCCGCCAGCAGCTTGTCTGGAATGCCGAGGCGGCCATCAACAAGCTCGCCGAGCTCGGCGTCGGCGACCGCACCCGCGTGGCCGTTGGCGGCCATAGCTACGGTGCCTTCATGACGGCCAACCTGCTCGCGCATACCAACCTCTTCCGCGCCGGCATCGCCCGTAGCGGTGCCTACAACCGCACGCTGACACCCTTCGGGTTCCAGAACGAAGAGCGCACCTACTGGCAGGCCCGCGAGCTGTATACCGAAATGAGCCCCTTCACGTATGCCGACAAGATCAAGACGCCGCTGCTGCTCATCCACGGCGATACGGATGATAACCCCGGCACCTTCCCCATCAACTCCGAGCGCCTGTACAACGCCATCAAGGGCCACGGCGGAACGGTACGCTACGTGTCGCTGCCCTACGAGGCGCACAGCTACCGCGGCCGCGAGAACCTGCTGCATATGCTCTGGGAGCAGAACCAGTGGCTGGAGCGGTATGTGAAAAGCCCCCTGTCCCCCGAAGGGGGCACTAAGGGCAAACAGACTTTCTAGGTTGAGGCAACCGTTAGTTCGCCACTTTTCCAAGGGCTGGATCGATAGTCCTATAATGTCCCATTTTCACAGCTCAATTGCAATACCCGACGAGCGCATGAAGGCTGGAGCATTGAAATTTTTCTGACGTAGAAAGCCACGCCAGCAGCGGGGCTTTCGCATGAGCCAACATCCAGCGTGTTTCAATAAGCCGGGACTTTTCGACCGTCGTGCCCCCTTCGGGGGACAGTGGGCTTTTAACGAACAATTAGCCCCGCTGCGTCGGGGCTTTTTTCGATCTTTGCAGTCTTCCGATCTCCCTCCAATTTCCCTCCATGAAACCTGTGCGCCGCCTGCTTTCCCGACCTGTTCTGCTACCCGGAATTGCCGGGATCTTTCTTGCCTCCTGCAATGGGGAGCCAAAGGCCCCGTTGGGTCAATGGCCCATGAAAGCTCCGCGTGCCGTGCAGCAGGCCGCCTATGTATCGGGAACGCTGCGTACGGGCCGCCTGCGCGTGGCGCTCAACGGTGATGCCTGGGAAGGCTCGCTGCGCTACAAGGGCGCGGAGCTGGATACGATGCGCACGGTTCGCTGCAACAACCCGTCGCTGGGCCGCGTGCTCGAAAGCGAGGCGGGCGATTGCTTCGCGCTGCCGCTGTTTGCGGAGTCCGACACCGCTATCGATCTTACGGAGCGCTGGGTAAGTCCCGACTTCGAGGAAGGCGGCCGCGTCATTACCGAAGACGTCAACTTCGACGGGCATGCCGACCTGGTGCTCCTCAACGCGGTGGAAAGCAGCCTCAGCCAGCGCAGCTACCATATCTGGCTCTACGACGCCGGCCGCAAGGATTATTATTACTGGGATCTACCGGCCCGCACGGGTGGCGAGCTCCTCGCCCGCGACCGACAACACCGCGAGCTCCTCGTGGGCACTGCCGACAGCGAAACAAAATCATTCAAAGTAACGGGCGACACCACGCTGCAGCGCGTAGCCAGCAGCCGGGAACTGTAAGGCTTATCCAGGCGGTGCCTAAAAGAAGATCCGCCTGCACGCTGTCAGCCCGAGCGCCGTCGAAGGCGATTTCGTTATTACGTATTGCACTCGCGGCAGACGCCGTTGATCAGCACCTGCACCGTTTCGGCCTGGTAGCCGTCGGGGAGCCCGATCTGCGGCGACACAACGTCGTCGAGGCAGTAGGTTTTGTGGCAGACGCGGCAGATGAAATGCACGTGGTCGTCGTGGTGATGGCCTTCCCCGCAATCCTTGCACAGCGCGTAGAGCACCGAATTGTCGGAGGTGGGAATGGTGTGGAGGATGCCCTTGTCGACGAAGGTCTGGAGGGTGCGGTATACAGTGACGCGGTCGAACTTTTCACCGGCCTTCTTTTCGATATCGCCATGGGCAAGCGCGTCGGGGTGTGCCAGGAAGATGGAGAGGATCTTCTTCCGGCTGTCGGTGATGCTGAGGCTTTTGCGCCGCAGGATTTCGGCTATGCGGACTTCAGTCGTTTTGTGCGTGTGTGCACCCATGGGCAGCTGCGTTATTTCTTCAGCAATTTACGGATCTCTGTCTCCATTTCCGCCAGCTCGCCGGGCTTCAGCCCGTCGTAAATTTTCACCACGTTTCCTTCCTTGTTTACGAGCGCCACAAACTGCGTGTGCAGGAAGTCGTCGTCGATATTGGCGACGCTGTTGTTGGGGTCGTCGATCTTGTAGCTGAGGCGGGCGGCGCGGTACAGGCTGTCTTTGCGGCCGGTGAGGAAGATCCATTGCTTCGTGTTCACGCCCAGCGAATCGGCATAGTGCTTCAGTACGGCGGCGGAGTCGCGCTCGGGGTCGGAGGTATGCGAGAGGAGGAGAAAATCCTTTTCGCCGCGGAAGGCTTCGTATACCGGCTTCAGGTTGTTGTTCATCTTCGGGCAAACGCTCTTGCAGGTGGTGAAGAAGAAGTTGACCGCGACCACTTTTCCCTCGATGTTCTTCTCGGTAAAGGGCCGGCCGTCCTGGTCGGTGAAGGTAAACGGCTGCACTACCGAGATGGGCGGAATGCGGTTGTGGAAAAATTCGGGAACTGCCACGGCGAGGGCGCCCACGAAACCTAAAAACAGCAGGGTAAAAAAGACCAGGTAATACAGGCGTTTGCGCGACATGCCGCAAAGGTACGCCCGTGGGAAAAAAACCATTTTTTTCTGTGTTTTTTCCCATGGAAACGCCCTGCCGGAGGGGGTACCTTGGTTGCTCCAATGGCCATGGAGCGGAGGAACCCGAAAATCCGGATTCAAAGAGTAGGGGCCTAAATAAACACCGATGAAAAAGACCTTATTTATGCTGATCGCGCTGGCCGGCACGCTGCTGGGCCGGGCGCAGGAAACCCTTTCGGAAGAAGAAAGCCAGAAGATCGTACAGTCTGCGGAATATGGGAACGCCCTTCAGGCAAGAATGGCCCTGGTGGAAACAGTATATGCGGCGATCGAGCGTGGACACAGCGCAGACGAATTACAGCAAGCTTTCAATGCCGGCGTTGACAAGAGCGATTATGGCCTTTTTTACGCCCTGCTCTTCGGCGGTCCGGAAGAGGGCAACAGCTTTGTACGCCGATTCAGCGACGCGCAGGCTGCATTTTTCAAGGCGTTTCCGGTGCTGCAGAAGTACCAGGACGCGGCTACTTGCAAGAGTTGCCCAATCGACCCGAAAGAACAGTTTGCATACCTGTTGAAGAACATCAAGGCTTTCCACGAATTGCAGAATCTCTCGAACGCACAGGCAAGGAACATCGCGGGCGGGCCAACATGTGGATCCTATTGGAAGCAGTTGCTGGTGCTTGGCTGTGGCGCCGCTTGTAGCGTCACAGGGCCTGCCGCCTTGTTTTGCGGCTATAAGTGCTGGTGTGAATTCTGTCACGACAATTCTGTTCTGGCCAACCTTATCTGCTAATTAAATCCACACATATGGAAGTAGTTCTCATCGTTGTCTTCGGCGCCATTCTCATAGGCGTGAGTATTTGGGCAAGCAGGCTGAAGCGCCCGGCACGTTCCTATTACCGGATCACGTGCGGCGTCCTCCTTTTTCTTTTGGGATGGTTTGCCACCGGGCACGATGCACGGGGGAGTATTTCGCTGATGCTGCTCGGGGCGGGAGCTGTCCTGTGGGAAGTGGCGTCCCTATTCAGGGAGAGGCGGGGTGAGGCATAAGCAGATAGCCCGGGCGTCTTTACGCCCGGGCCTTTTGCTATCTTCCGTTCATGAAACGACTGTTGCTTGCCTGTATGTTGCTGGCCGCGCTTTCGGGTGCCGCCCAATCACGTGATGAGGCCGCCGTGCGCGCCGTGCTGGACCGCCAGGTGGCGGCCTGGAACCGGGGCGACATTCCCGGCTTCATGGAAGGCTACTGGAAAAGCGACTCGCTGATGTTCATCGGCAAAAGCGGCATCCAGTGGGGCTGGCAGAAAACGCTCGCCAACTACCAGAAAGGCTACCCAGATACCGCAACGATGGGGCAGCTATCCTTCGAGTTGCTGCAGCTGCGGCGGCTTTCGAAGGAATATTATTTCGTGGTGGGCAAGTGGCACCTCGCCCGCAGCAAGGGCGACGTAGGCGGGCATTACGACCTGCTCTTCCGCAAGGTGAAGGGGCGCTGGGTGATCGTGTCGGATCATACTTCGTGAGGAGGGAAAGAACGCAGATCTTTTATGATTGTTAAGATTGACGCGGATTTTCTTTGGCGTGCGCCAGCAAATCATAACCAATCTTAATAGACCTGCGTATCCGCCAGCTGGCGGATCAGCGTTCTTGCTCTCATCTCCAGGTGCGCCAGAAAAACCGGATAAGTGCCGCCAGCGATAGCGCGAACAGGCAATAGAAGGCGATGTTGAAGCCGTCGACGCGGCCGCCGAAAGGAATGCCCCAGCCGAGGTACAATCCGAAGAGCACCACGAACAGCAGCCAGAAGATCCCGACGAAGATCGTGTTCAATACCTTCTTGAGGTAGCGCCGTGCCTCTGGGTCAAAGTCCCGGTCGTATTCATCCATGCTTCAAGGTACTAAGAGCGCGCGAAAGGAGAGCGAGTCGCCGCTGAACACGTCGAAGTCGACGCGGGAGCGGATGCCGTCCACATGCCCCTGCTCCGAGTGCTGCCAGAAGGCCCAGGGCCGCTCGATCCGCGGCCCCTCGGGCTGGAGGTAGTGCGCCACCCACAGCGGGTAGTCGTCGAAATAGCCCTGCAGGTAATGCTCATAAAAATTCAGGTAGGTGTAGATCACCGGCCGTACACCGTAGTGCTGCTCGGTGCTGTCGAGCCAGATCTTCAGCTCCTTGCGGATCGCTTCCGGCTTTGCGCGGCCCGCGCTCTCGATGTCAACCACCGGCGGCAGGTCTCCGGGCTCGAGCGGCACGGTGCGGATAAACTGCTCCGCCTGCGCCCGCCCGCTCTTTCCCGCAAGGAAAAAATGGTAGGCCCCGCGGGTGATACCCGCTTTCCGGGCGCCCGTCCAGTTGCGGCGGAATTTCGGGTCGACGCTCGACAGGCCTTCGGTAGCCTTGATAAAGACAAAGCCGATACGGATGCCTTCAATGTCCATCTCCTGCACCGCGTCCCAGCTGATGTTCTCCTGGTAGCGGCTTACATCGATGCCGTGGATGCTGTAGCGGGTGGGGATAGGGATGCCGAACTCGGGGTAGCGGATCATCGCCGGCCGGCGCTCGTCCCACCAGATCCACGTCATCCAGGCCAGGCAGGCGACCACCAGCAGCAGCGCGACCAGCACGAAGCGGAGCACGTATTTGCGGGTTTGCTTGTAGCGGCGGGAACGGGCCATGGGGCGAAGCTAGGGAACAAC
Source organism: Flaviaestuariibacter terrae (assembly GCF_054777635.1). NCBI lineage: Bacteria > Pseudomonadati > Bacteroidota > Chitinophagia > Chitinophagales > Chitinophagaceae > Flaviaestuariibacter > Flaviaestuariibacter terrae. The sequence goes on along the minus strand of NZ_BAAHAL010000008.1, from coordinate 735,611 downwards.
AGAACAACAGAACAGCAGAACAGGAGAACAGCAGAACAAGGAACAGCAGAACAAGGAATGAAGAAGGGAAGAAAATTGTATTTTCGAAAGACACCTATAAACCCGCTGCCATGTACCGATCGATCCATGCCTTTTTTATTTCGCTGGCGCTTTTTACGGCCGGCAATGCCAGTGCCCAGGGAGAAACCGTGTCCGGCGGCACCAGAATGACGATGGAGCAGATCCAGGCCCGTGCCGACTCCCTACGTGCCCGCAATTACCCGCCGGCTACGGCCGAAGGCCTCCCGGCCGCCGAATTTGCCGAATACGAGGCGATCATCGAGCGGCATAAGCCCACACCCGATGCGCCCTTCGCCAGCTATGCCGGCCTGATCACCGCTGCCGAGCAGGAGCGCCTGCTGGCCCTGTTCCGGCGTATGAGCCGCGCGCAGCAGCTGGCGCAAAAGGTCGTGTTCATCCGCCCCGACGAGCCCAGGCCGCAGCGCGCCCTTTCCGAAAACGAATTCGAATCGTTTAAAGATTCCACGCAGTACCGCGTGTTCATTGACTTCAAGCCGGTTGACGGGGCGACGCTGGCGACGTATACCGCGCTGGATATCTGGTGGTACCAGGTCAACGCATCGATGGTCAAACAGGCCGGTTCCGCGTTCTTTACCCGCGACGTGCGCCTGCAAACACGTGCCGCCCACGACCGCGACGCGGCGCGCTACGCCCAATACAAAGACACCTACCAGATGGTGCTCGTCAGCACAAAACTTCGCAGCGAGCGCGTTGGGCGACCGGCGAACTGAGGCGCGGAGCGAAAGAACACAACATGGTTATGATTTTTAAGATTGACGCAGCTAACTATTGGCGTGCGTCAGCGAATCGGAACCAATCTTAATAAATCCGCGTATCCGCCACTGGCGGGTCTGCGTTCTTTCTCAATTGCCGATTCCCGATTCCCGATCTTTGCCGCCATGCCCTTCAATTTCACCGATAGCCGCAACTTCCTTTCCAAGCTGACGCTGCGCCGCGTTTGGAATATGACGAAGGTGTACAGCTCGTACTACCTGAGCCGCTGGACGGGCCGTACCATTCATTGGGGCATGCCCATCTCGATCTCCTTCGAGCCCACCACCAGCTGCAACCTGCGCTGCCCCGAATGCCCGTCGGGCCTGCGTGCGTTCACGCGCCCCACGGGGATGCTGAAAAAGGATTTCTTCAGCGAGACGATCGACTCCCTCGCGCCCGATCTCAGCTACCTCGTATTCTACTTCCAGGGCGAGCCCTTTCTCAACCCCGATTTCCTCGAGATGGTGCGCTATGCATCGGAGAAGAAGATCTATACCGCCACCTCCACGAACGCGCACTACCTCAAAGACGACGTGGCCCGCCGCACCGTGGAGAGCGGCCTCGACCGCCTCATCATCTCCATCGACGGCACCACGCAGGAAACCTACCAGCAGTACCGCGTCGGCGGCCGTCTCGACAAAGTGCTCGAGGGCGCGCGCAACATCGTGAAGTGGAAGAAGGAGCTCAAAAGCAAAACGCCGTTTCTCATTTTCCAGTTTCTCGTGGTGCGTCACAACGAGCACGAGGTGGAGGATGTGAAGCAACTAGCCAAAGAGATCGGCGTGGACGATGTGTGGCTCAAGACCGCGCAGGTGTACGATTACGAAAATGATCCCAACGGGTTGATTCCGCAGAACGGCAAATACAGCCGCTACCGTAGAAATACGGATGGAAAGATGGAGTTCAAGGGCAACAACGCCAACCACTGCTGGCGCCTCTGGCACGACCCCGTTATTACCTGGGACGGCGCCGTGGTGCCCTGCTGCTTCGACAAGGACGCGCAGCACCGCCTCGGTCATCTCCGCCAGCAGCCCTTCGCCGCTATCTGGCGCAGCGGCGAGTACCAGCGCTTCCGCAGCGAGGTGCTCAAGAGCCGGCAGAATATCGACATCTGCGCGAATTGCTCCGAAGGCGTGAAGGTCTGGGAGAAGTAAAGTATGCAGGTCGGAAGCAGGGAAGTCGGAAGCGATTGATCCCCGATTGCTTCCTTCGCCACCGGCGGAGCCGCAGACGGCCCTGACCCGCTCACTGCTCACCCGATGGCGGCTCACCCGCTCACCCGCTCACCGCTCACGTACTTCCGACTTCATCACTTCCGACTTTATCACTTCCTTGTTTGGCCCCAACTTACCTTTATTTCAGACTATGGGCATCGAGCAAGACATTCAGCAGACGCGCTTCGTCAACGCCCGCCAGAAGGCGATGATCAATCTCCTGTATACATACGGGTGGGTGATGGAGCAGATCAAGAATTTCCTGGCGGCGGAAGACATCACGCACCAGCAGTTCAACATCCTGCGCATCCTCCGCGGCGCCATGCCGCAGCCGCTTTCCACGCTGCAGATCCGCGAGCGCATGCTCGACAAGATGAGCGACACAAGCCGCATCGTGGACCGGCTGCTGGCCAAAGAGCTCGTGCAGAAAAGCACCTGTCCCAAAGACAAGCGCCTCGTCGATGTCACCATCAGTCCGAAGGGCCTCGCGCTACTTCAGAAGCTCGACAAGCGCACCGACCCGGTGCAGCACATCATGCGCAACCTCAGCGATGACGAAGCCGAGCAGCTCAACGAAATGCTCGACCGCATGCGCACTTAACGACGCAAAATGTTAATTGACCTAATCCGTTGCGGCCCGGATTGCGGGCCGGCGTAATTTCCGCTTTTAACGGAGCTCTGCTAAACGCGCGTCGTTTTTTACCTTCACAACCCTTAGAACCACCCCGAACGTTTACGAATCTTTCCTTCCGTCCATGAAAAACATATTCTTTTCCCTCTTCTTCGCATCCTTCTTTTCCGGCTTTACCCACATTCCCGGGAGCGCTCCAGTAAAGCACTCCTTCCGCGACAGCCTGCCTTCGAAGGACAGCCTGGCCACGGGCGCGCCCTACCGGGAGTTTCGCGGCGTCTGGATCGCCTCAGTGGATAATATCGACTGGCCCCCGCGCGGGCAGTACAACGTCGACTCGCAGCAGGCCGACTTCCGGCGCCAGCTCGACCTCCACAAGGCCAACGGCATGAACGCCGCCATTGTGCAGATCCGCCCCGCCGCCGACGCCTTTTACCCCTCGCCCTACGAGCCCTGGAGCCAGTGGCTTACCGGCCAGCAGGGCCGCGCGCCGCTCCCGCTTTGGGATCCCGTTGCCTTTGGTGTGGAAGAAGCCCACAAGCGCGGGATGGAATACCACGCCTGGCTCAACCCCTACCGCGCTACCTTCTCGATCGCCAAATCCTCGATCGCACCGGGCCATATCACGCGGCAGCACCCCGAATGGTTTCTCGATTATGGCGGCACCCGCTACTTCGACCCCGGCAACCCCGAAGCCCAGCAGTGGGTGGTCGACGTGGTGAAGGACATCGTGGGCCGCTACGACATCGACGCCATTCATATGGACGATTATTTCTACCCCTACCGCATTGCCGGGAAGGAATTTCCCGATAGCGTCTCGTACCGGAAGTATGGAAACGGGATGGAAAAGGGCGCCTGGCGCCGGAGCAATACCGATTCGATCATCACGCGGATCGGACGCGCCATCAAGGAAGCCAAGCCCTGGGTGAAATTCGGGATCTCGCCCTTCGGCGTCTGGCGCAATGCGAGCCAGGATCCCGACGGCTCGGCCACGCAGGCGGGCCAAACGAACTACGACGACCTCTACGCCGACATCCTGTTGTGGCTGCGCAAGGGCTGGATCGACTATGTAACGCCGCAATTGTACTGGGAGATCGGCTTCGGAAAGGCCGACTATACCACGCTGGTCGACTGGTGGGCGAAGCACAGCTACGGCCGCCACGTGTACATCGGCCACGGCATCTACCGCTATTACGAGAACAATCCCTCCTGGAAGCAGAAGGACCAGCTGCCTCGGCAGATCGAGCTGCTGCGCAAGTACCCCACGATCCAGGGATCGCTTTACTTCAGCTCCAAGAGCTTTGAGCGCAACCCCAACGGCTGGAACGACACCCTGCGGCTCAACTACTACCGCGAGCCCGCGCAGGTGCCGGAGATGCCCTGGCTGCCGGGCCGGCCGATGCCGTTGGATAAGTAGGGAAGTCGGAAGTCGGAAGTGTTTGGGGTTTGCCGTTTGGAGTTTGAAGTTGCGCGATGCGCGGCAACGCAATGACGCGGCTCAGCGAGCAGGTCCTGATTCCGGCTTCCGCCTTCAAAACCTTCTCGCTCCGGGTTTCTGTTCCAAATAATCTACATATTCCTTGCTGCCCAGGCGGAGGAAAAGCGGCCGCCCCGTTGCCTTTTGCAGGATGATTTCCGTGCGGCAGAAAAAGGAGAGCCGGCGGGTATAATAATCAGGTGGCACCGTTTTTATAGATATGGGAGCAACCGAGTCGGGGCGCTGCTTTCCCAGCTGCGCCCGGCTTACCTGACAAAAAAACAACAACAAACCTAAGCCGGTCCACCGCTTCGTCATCCCGGATGATTTGGTGTAAATTTACGGCGTGATTATGTGACGCGGCACACCGCAGAAACCGAGGATTATGAGCCTGAATCAGAGTTTACAACAAAAGCTGTTACAAAAGCTGTCGCCCCAGCAGATTCAATTAATGAAACTGCTGCAGGTGCCCACCGCCATCCTGGACGATCGCATCAAGGAGGAGCTCGAAGAGAACCCCGCCCTGGAGCTCGCCGACGAAGGATTCGAGGGCGACGAGACGCCCGACGAATTCGCCTCCGGCGAAGACGACTACAGCGATGAGGGCGACTCGGCCGACGACCCCTACGAGAATATCGACATCTCCGACTACGTGAGCGAAGGCGACGACGACATCGCCGACTATAAAATGCGCGACGACAACTACGGCGAGCAGGAAGAGAAGACCACCCTGCCCTACCGCGTCGAAACGTCTTTTTACGAGCAGCTCGAAGCGCAGCTCGGTATGCTCAACCTCGATGACCGCCAGTACAAGATCGCCGAGCAGATCATCGGCTCCATCGACGAAGACGGTTACCTGCGCCGCGAAACGTCGGCCATCGTGGACGACCTCGCCTTCCGCCAGAACGTAATGACCTCCGACGAGGAAGTCGAAGGCCTCATCAAGCGGATCCAGAACTTCGACCCGCCCGGAGTGGCCGCACGCACGCTGCAGGAATGCCTTATCCTCCAATTGAACCGCCAGAAGGTCGAAGGCAAGGAGGTGGAGATCGCCATCCAGGCCCTCACCCGCTACTTCGACGAGTTTACGAAGAAGCACTACGAAAAGATCCAGCGCGGGCTCAATCTCAGCGACGAAGGTCTCAAGGAGGTGATGACACAGATCACCAAGCTGAACCCGAAGCCCGGTGGCAACGTGGGCGAGGTGAACAAGGCCGAGAGCTACGTGGTGCCCGACTTCTTTATCTACAACAACGCCGGAAAGCTGGAGCTCACGCTCAACTCCAAGAACGCCCCCGAGCTGCGCATCTCCGAAGGCTACCGCGACATGCTCAAGGAGTACGACCGCGGCACCAAGAAAGACCGCCGCCAGAAGGAAGCGGTGCTCTTCATCAAGCAAAAGATCGACGCCGCCAAGTGGTTCATTGACGCCATCAAGCAGCGCCAGCATACGCTCCTCAGCACGATGACCGCCATCATGAACCACCAGCAGGAATTCTTCATGACCGGCGACGAAACAACGCTGCGCCCGATGATCCTGAAAGACATCGCCGAAAAAACGGGCCTCGATATTTCCACCGTCAGCCGCGTGGCCAACTCCAAGTTCGTTCAGACCGAATTCGGTACCTACCGCCTCAAGTTCTTCTTCTCGGAGTCGCTCATGACCGACTCGGGCGAGGAAGTGTCGACACGCGAGGTGAAAAAGATCCTCAGCGACCTTATCGAAGGCGAGAGCAAGAAAAAGCCGCTCTCCGATGAGCGCCTCACCGAGCTGCTGCAGGAAAAAGGATACAACATCGCCCGCCGCACGGTAGCCAAATACCGCGAGCAACTCAACATCCCGGTCGCAAGGCTTCGGAAGGAGTTGTGAGAAGGGGGGACAATGAATACATGAATACATGAGTACGGGAGGGGAGAAATAATCCCTCCCCCTCAACATTCATGTAATCATGTATTCAAGTATTCAGGTAATCTTCCCTCCTTCGCTACCTTTGCCTCCTTCATGACCCCCGTCAACACACCTGCTACCCAGTTTCATCCTGCGCTCCGTGCGGCTGCCGAATTCATCTCCGTGGTGCTGCATCCGCTGTTCATCCCGGTATACATCCTGCTGTTCACGCTGTGGGAAAGCCCGATGACCATTGCCATCGACCCGGTGATCAAAACGCGCATCTCGTTTTCCTTCGGGCTCATGTACATTCTCTTCCCGCTGGTGACGGTGCTGCTGGCCAAGGGGCTCGGCTTCGTGGATTCGATCCGCCTCAAGTCGCAGAAAGACCGCATCATCCCCTACGTGGGCTGCGGCATTTATTATTTCTGGATGTGGTATGTGCTGCACAAGCAGGGCTCCTTCCCGGCGCCGCTGGCGGCTTTCGCGCTGGGTGTGTTCCTCGCTTCGAGCGGCGGCCTTATTCTCAACGCCTGGCTCAAGATCTCGATGCACGCCCTCGCGGCGGGCACGGGGCTTACCTTCCTCTTCGTGCTGGCGCTCGGCTCTCCCTTTGCCTGGGGCTTCTACCTGTCGGTAGGACTGCTGCTGACGGGACTTATCTGCACGGCGCGCCTCTTGTCGGGCGAGCACAACGCGGCGGAAGTGTACAGCGGCCTTTTTGTAGGCGCCCTGTCGATGATGATCGCCGCCTGGTTTTCCTGACTAGCATCGTAGTTCTACGGAATCTTTACAGCGCTATTCAAAATGGCGCAGGGACAATTATATTTGTTGCGGTTAAGCATTTACCCCGAATTCCCTTTACCAATTGTCCCGTATTACCAAAACACAAAGCCCCCTTACGCGGCCTCGGCCGCGGCGTACCCTGCTTATGGCACCGGCCCCAGGTTCCCAGCAAAATGAGCGTCCCGCATCCAACAGCGCGTGGACGGGAATCCGCTTCCTGCGCCGGTTCTGGCTGCCACTGCTTGGGGCTGTATTGTGCAACGTTGTGGCCGTAGCGCGCGTTCAGTATGTGCCGGCCCTTTTTTCCGTCGCTTGCGTGGCCTACCTGGTTCTGCAGGCTACAAACCTGCGCCAGGTATTGTGGACGGGGATCGGTTACATGACCGGCGTGGCGATGCTGCTGAATTACTGGATGCTGCCTGCGCTGCTGCAATACACCGGCGGCAACTGGCTGATGGCGATCGGGTGCTACGTGGCCTCATGGACACTGATGGCGCCCTTCTTCGCACTGCAGTTCGTGCTCTTTGCCTTGCTGCGCAACCGCGGGCAGGGCACGGCAATCCATTGGCGCAACGGGGCGCTTTTCGCGGCCGTCTGGGTGCTTTTTGAATGGGGACGCGCCTGGCTGTTCAGCGCCGTGCCGTTCCTGGCCTACTCCTGGGGCTCCGCGCTCGGGCAAAACATCCTTCTCGTACAACCCGCTGCTACCGGCGGCGTGTTTGCGCTTACCTTCTTACTCGTCTTTCCCGCCTACCTCCTCGCCGTTGCCTGGTACACGCGCCGCTGGCGCTCGATGGTCGCGGCGCCGGCAATCCTGCTGCTGCAACTCGCGGCCGGCTGGTGGATGCTCCGCGGCGCCGAAGACAAAGCCGCAGGCCGGCCGCTGGTGGATGTTGCCCTGGTACAGCCCGCGCTTTCCACCGACCTCAGCTGGGACCCGCAAAACGGCAACCGCCTGGTGCAGCACCTGCTTGCCCTCAACCGGCAGGCAGCGGCGCTCCATCCCGACCTTGCCGCCTGGACCGAAACCACCGTGCCCTGGAGCTACCGCCCGGACGACGACTTTATCGGCGAGCTAACCAAAGCCATGCGGGCCGGCGGCGCGGCGCGCAGCTATACGCTCCTCGGCATGTCCTCGGACGGAAGCGCCTCCGACACGCTACCCGGCAACTCGCTATACCTGCTGGCTCCGTCGGGAAGCCTGCTGGGGCGCTACGACAAGCAGGAGCTCCTGGCCGGCGCCGAGCGGCCCTTTATCGGCGGTTTCGTGCTGCCCTTTCAAACGGGCTCGGGCACACGCTTTCGGGCGGGAGCCGGCCGGCCCGTGGCCTCGCCCTGGGGTAAGGCCGGCCTGCTGCTGTGCAACGAAGCCGCGATACCCGCACCCGCCCGCGACCGCGCCGCCGATAGCGCCGCCTGGATGGCGGTACTGGGCAACGATGCGTGGTTTGCCGACAGCTACGTTCCGTACGGGCACTTCAATCAATGCCGCATCCGCGCCGTCGAAAACCGTAAGGACGTCCTCGTGAACATCAACATGGGCGACGGCGGCATCATCCGCGCCTCGGGCGACATCGCCGCCCGCTTCGACGGACGCGCCCCCGCCGTGCACGCCGCCACGCTGCAACCGAATACCGATGCGCCGCCAAGCCACCGCTACTTCGCCGTCTTTATCGGCATCCTCCTCCTGACCTGTAACCGTATTTTACTATTTCGTAAACCAAACCCCCAAAACAAACACTCATGAGAAAAATTGCACTTATCCTTTTGTGTGCGCTGAGCGCCTCCTCGGCATTCGCCTTAGGCACGTTGGTGTCGGGCAATTCCTACCGCTGGCGTAAAGACGATGGCAACGAGACCACCGCCAGCTGGTTCGCCAATGAAAACACGCCTGCCAGCATCACTGCCGCGCCCGGGCAGAACATGCGTCTCCGGTTCAATTTCTCCGTCCAGAACAGCGATCCCGGAAGCACCGGGACGCCGCAGTCCATGACGTTGCCTACGGATCTCCAGTATTTGGATCCCCGGAACGGTACGTGGACGTCCGTTTCCAGCAATGCTTCAAATGATTTCGTGTTGACGACCAGCCCGAATGTGGCCAGCAACACGGCCACGACCATCCAGCTTTCGTCGGCCGGATTGCCGAACGCGGGCCGTATCGTCGATGCCGGCGGCCCTGCCATGTTTACGTTCCAGACGGTAGGTGGCCAAATCAACGCCTACGAGCTGGAATGGATTCTTCGACCGACCGCGAGTGCCCAGAGCGCGACTTATTCGTTCCGGATGTCGAGCGCATTTCCTGTGGGACCCGTTCCGGAAGCGACGCTGAACCTTACCATTGTCAGCTTCAACTACGCCGGGTCGCCGTTTTGCGGCACCTCGGGCAGCGGCACTCCGACAAACAGTTACCCTGCCGGCGGCACCTACAGCGGCGACGGCGGCCTCGTGATCGATGCCACGACCGGCGCGGTTGACGTTGCCGCTTCCAGCACGGGCATCCATACCGCAACCTATACGTACGGAGGCGGCCTCACGGCAACGGCCCAGGTGGCCATCCGCCCGCAGGTAGCTTCCTCGACCGGAATCACCAGCGTCGGTAACCAAACGGCCTGCGCGGGCGCAGCTACCGCGGCGATCAATTTCAGCAGCCCCATCGAAGGCCTCTCTTATTCCTGGAACAACCTGAACCCGGCCGTTGGCCTGGCAGCTTCGGGCAGTGGCAACATCCCTTCGTTCACGGCAATCAACAACGGCAACAGCACCGCGCTCGCGCAGGTGAATGTAAAAGCCGCCGGCGGCACGGGCTGCGATTTCCACCTGATGGCCTTCCGCTATACGATCTACCCCATACCGGCAGTTAACGCTGTAGCCGACCAGTTCTATTGCCGCGGCGTCGTTACCAACCCGGTAACCTTCAGCGGTCCTGTATCGGGCACGAGCTACATCTGGAGCACGAGCAGCGCGCTTTCCGGTATGCCGATGCGCAAAGGCACGAATCTGATTCCTGCGTTTACCACCGGCAGCACCGTGGGCAGCACGACGGTCACCGTTACCCCGAGCTACAACAAGTGCCTTGGTGCTTCCACGAGCTTCGTGATCGGCATCAACAACTGTACGGCGCAGGCCGGCGGCTATGGCAGCGTTGACGCCCGCAGCGCGCTCGACCTGTCGCTCGTAGCCGGTCCGAACCCCACGACCGGTACGCTCCGCGTTCAGTACTCGGGCACGGCCCGCCAGCTCGATGTGCTGGTGCGCGACCAGTATGGAACGATCCTGCTGCCGGCACGCCGCTACAGCAGCGAAAACATCAGCGTAGACATGAGCAGCCTGCGTCCCGGCACTTATGCCGTGCAGTTTGCCGACCCGGTGAGCGGTGTCTCTATCGTTCGAACGATCGTGAAACTGTAAAAGACGTTTCTCCCTTTTGTTCTGGCAAGGCCGTTCCGCAAGGAACGGCCTTTTTTGTGCTGCCTGTTTTTTTAGCCAGGAGTAGAGGATGGATTCGGGTACATGGCCCACCGCGATTCGAGAGAGGCCAACTGCCAACCCAAACCGAAAACCCAAAACCCAAAACCGAAAACACCAAACGCCAAACCCCCAACTAACTGTACATCTTCTGGCAGTGCTCGCAAAAGAAGCTGCGGCGCGGCGTACGGCCTGTATGCCTTTTCGTGAGCGGACCCCCACAGGACGGGCAGGTCTTTTTCGTATGCGCTTCCCAGTGACGCTTCAGCGCCCCTTCTTTTTTCCAGCGAAGGAAGTCGAAGGCGTAGACGCGGGCCTCGGCAACGAGCTCTTTGAGCTTTTTGGCGGGAAGCGCACCCACGCGGCTTTCGGGATGAATGCGCGTGCGGTACAGGATCTCGTTTTTCATGATGTTGCCCAGCCCGGAGAAGAGCTGCTGGTCGAGCAGGGCATCGCACACGAGCAGGTCGGGATGGGCCTTGAGGCGCTTCAGCGTAAGGGCCGGGTTCCAGGTGTCGCTCATCAGGTCGCGGCTGAAGTCGTAAGCCGCATCGACGTCGGTGCCTTCGAGGATCTTGACGGCGCAGTTGTAGTTGTTCCATTCGCCGTTGCGGAACTGCAGCGAGAGCTTGGCGACCTTTTCGGGGTTGTAATGCTGGCTGTCGATATAGTAGTTGCCGAACATCAGGTAGTGGATCCGGATGTAGCAGTCGTCAAATACCATCAGGAAGTGCTTGCCCCAAGCCTCGAGGCGCCGCAGCTTCTGGCCTGTAATGCGGTCGAAGTCGATACGCGCCGCCCCCGTGGCCGACAGCACCGGCTTGCCCACGAACTTCCGGGCCTGCTCTTTCAATATCACGAGGCTGGGACCTTCCATGAGTATGAATGGGGTAATGGGCTGATGTGGTAATGTGGTGATGTGGTAATGGAGAGATGCCTGGCAGGCGGCAACTCACCCTGTCCGGCTGCCTTGAGAACTTGAAAAACCATCAGAACCACCAGCACCTAAAAAACCTTCGGGTATTATTCCGGCTCTTCCCCCGAGCCTGTTTTTACGCGCTCGCTGGTAAACTGGTTCTTCACATACTCGTTGAAGAAGGAGCCTGCGGACCCCTCGCATTCGATATAGAGCTGGAACACTTTCCACATGCGGGGCGGCACGTTGTAGTACCGGTACACATTGCCGCTGCGGAACTCGATCTCCATCGTTTTCTCCGACTCGTTGTAGTCCACCTTGTGTATCGTAGACGACTTGCTGGTAAATAACGGCTTCGACATGCGAAAAGGTTTTGAGAGGTTTTGGAAGGTTTTGAAGGGTTTTGGAAGGTTGCGGGAACCGATGGCTCCGACTTTCCACGTCCGGCTTCCGACTTTTTCTACGGTGCCTGCTGGCCCACTTCGGGTGTGCGGCCGCGGAGCATATTCGTGGCGCCGTCCATGCTGTGGTGCAGCTCGATCTCGCCCTTCGGCACTTCTTCCGCCATGTCTTTGGCGTCGAGCCCAACGGGTCCTTTGCCGATGGTGATGCCACCGTCGACGGAGAAGAGGGCACCCGTAACGTAGGAGGCTTCATCGGAAGCCAGGAACAGGTAGGCGTTGGCGATCTCCTCGGGCGTGCCGCGGCGGCCCATCGGCGTACCGCTGATGATCATCTGCTCGTGCTTCGCTTTCATCGGGCCGGTCTCCTTATGGGTCCAGGCCGTATCGATACCACCCGGGCACACGCAGTTGGCGCGCACGCCGTGCTGGGCCTGCTCTACGGCCACGCCGCGGGTGAAGGCATGGATAAATCCTTTGGTGCCGCCGTACACCGCGTTCTCGCCGAGGCCGAGGAACCCCGCCTCGGAGCCGGCCGACACGATGCAGCCTTTCGTTTTGCGAAGCTCCGGAACGGCATAGCGCGTCATGAGGTAGGCCGTGCGGATGTTGTTCTTTATGAGGTAGTCGAAGGCTTCGAGCGGGTAATTCTCCACGAGCTCCATCACCGGGAATACACCGGCGTTGTTAATGAGGATATCGAGCTTGCCGTAGGTGCTCACGGCATACTGCACGCAGGCCATGGCCACGCCTTCCTGCGACACGTCGCCGATAAAAGCGGAGGCGACGCCGCTTTCCTGGAGGATGTCGCGGACCACGTCGTTCACCGGGTCTTCGGGGTAGCCGTTGACGATGACGGTAGCACCCTCGCGGGCGAATTTGCGGGAGATGGCTTCGCCGATACCGGTGGCGCCGCCGGTGACGATGGCTACTTTGCCTGCTAAGCGGTTCATGGTGCTGGTCGTTTAGCCAGATGAGGTAAAACAATCGTGCCCTACTGTGCCGTTCAAGGCAAGCCATCCGGAAATCAGTAAATGCTTTATTTTGTAGCGGGCCCTTGTGCCCCAACCAAAACACTTCTTATGCGGACCTTCCTGATCGGCCTGTGTGCCTTCCTGTGCCTGAACGCTCAAGCCGGCATTGATATTTATGGTGTCGGCACGGGGCGCGACGGCGCCCTTACCGTCAGCAGCACGGGCCTCGTGGTCAACGTGTACACGGCAGTTACTGCCGATATCAGCGCTGGCTCCACGTCGGTGTCGGTGAATTCCACGACCGGCTTCGCCGCGGGCGACCTGGTAATGATCTGGCAGGCGACCGGGTATACCGGTGCCGTTGTTGGCTCGGCCAGCAGCATCGACCTTACGGCCAGCCCGGTCGGGCGCTGGGAGCTTTCGCGCGTTACGGCCGTGGCGGCCAACAGCCTCAGTCTCGCCTCTTCTTTTTCCAACAGCTACACGGCTTCGGTAACGCAGGTTATCCGTGTGCCGGAGTATACCAATGTTACGATCAACGCAGGACGCTCCATTTCGGCAATAGCCTGGAATGGCAGCACCGGCGGCATCGTGGCTTTCCTGGTAAACGGCACGCTCACAAACAACGGCTCCGTCGACGTGCGCGGTCGTGGCTTCCGCGCCGGGCAGGGCGTAGACGATCCGACGTTCAGCATGGGCTGTGGCTCGCTCAGCGAGGCCGGTCCCATGGGCGCGCAGCGGGGCGAAGGCATTGCGAATTTATTTTATGGCGTATCCTCTACGGGCCGCGGCAATTATGCTAACGGTGCCGGTGGCGGCGTTTGCTATCTGTCTGGCGGAGCCGGTGGTGGTAACCGCGGCGCCGGTGGCCAGGGTGGCAACAGCGACCTCGGAACCGACGGCAGCCGACCGGTGGGCGGCCTCGGTGGCGCATCGATATCCGCCAGCGACTACAACCACCTTTTTCTGGGCGGTGGCGGCGCAGCTGGCCATAGTGCCGATGTCGCCGGCGGCGCCGGAGGCGGCGTTTTGTTTGTGCGGGCCAGCGCTCTTTCGGGCGCAGGTACGTACCTGGCCAGCGGCTCGGCCGCGTCGACATCGAATTTCGGGGGAAGTGGCGGCGGTGCCGGGGGGACGATCTACCTGCGCGTCGTAGGCGCCGCCACTGCAGGAAACATACAGGCTATTGGCGGTGTTGGCGGCTCGACCAACAACTTTGACGTGGGCCCTGGCGGCGGCGGCGGTGGCGGCTGGATTCTTTTCCAGAAAGGAAGCGGTACGGCCGCACCTACCGCGACTTCTACCGTGGCCGGGAGCAGCGGCAGCCAGCCCGATCCGGCCGCACCGGGCGGCAGCCCCTACGGTGCTACCGCCGGAAGCTCCGGCCTCTCTACAACGCTGTCGGGCGCCATGCCGCTTCTGGCAGCACCTGCTATACTGACCCCGGCCAACGGAAGCAGCACGACGAACGTGCGCCCGCTTGTGACGGGCACGGCCGCGGCCAATACGTCGGTGGATATTTATATCGACGGCGCGCTCGCCGGCTCCGTCAGCGTCGACGCCGCCGGGAACTTCAGCTTCACGCCAACTTCCGACTTCTCCATCGGGAGCCATACCGTGAATGGCTACGCCAACAGCCAGGGACTATACAGCACCGTATCCACTACCAATACATTTACCATCAGCAGCCCTGCGACTATCAGCACCGGCAGCCTGCCGGCATCCTCGTTCTGCAGCGGCAGCGCGGTGTCGGTGCCTTTTACCGTTAGCGGAACCTATACCGCCGGCAACGTTTTCACCGCGCAGCTCAGTGATGCCGCCGGCTCCTTTGCGAGCCCCGTTAGCATCGGGACGCTATCGGGCAGCACGGGCGGCACGATCACGGCTACCTTGCCGGCGGCAACGGCAAGCGGCTCGGGCTACCGCGTGCGCGTCGTGGCCAGCACACCGGCCACGACCGGAACCGACAACGGCAGCAACATCAGCATTACAACCGCGCCCGCAGCCAGCATCAGCTACGGCGCTGCCTCGTACTGCCTCAGTGGTGCCGCTCCCGTCACCTTCAGCGGCACGACCGGCGGTACCTTTTCATCGGGTGCCGGGCTCACGATCGACGCCACATCCGGTTTGGTGATCCTCGCTGCCAGCAGCGCAGGCTCCTACGTCGTCACCTACACGGTCCCGGCTACCGGTGCCTGCCCGGCCTACAGCACTACGGCCGCCATCGTGCTCAACGGGGCCGCCAGCGTCAACCAGCCGCTCGATGCCACGGCCTGCGCCGGCGCCACGACCACGCTGGCCACCTTTACCGGCACCGGCGGCTCGTATACCTGGACGAACAACAACACCGGCACCGGCCTCGCGGCCAGCGGCAGCGGCAACATCGCCTCCTTTACCGCGACCAATGGCACGACGGCTCCGATCTCCTCCACCGTCACCGTTACCCCCGTAGGCGCGGGGCTGCAAGGCTTCGCTTATGTGCCGAACAACGGCGCCAACTCCGTGTCGGTGATCAACATCGCCACCAGCACTACGGTGGCCACGATTCCCACCGCCGGCGAGCCCTACGCGGTGGCCGTGCTCCCCGACCGCAGCAAGGTGTTTGTATCGACCGTCACGGGCAACCGGGTCGAAGTGATCACGACGGCGACGAACTCGATCAACCAGAACTCACCCTTTGATGCGCCGCACGGCCTCGTGGCCTCCCCCGACGGAAGCCGCGTGTACGTGAACGGCTGGACGGGCAGCGCCGTTTCCTACATCCCCACGGCTACACCCACCACGTCGACCTTCATGACCAACGTAACCAACCCCGAAGGCATGGCGGTGTCGCCCGATGGCAGCAAGCTCTACGTGGCTTCGTCGACAAGCCCGGGCAAGCTGGCGATGATCAACACGGCTACCAATGCGAAGACGGAGCTGACGCTCGGCAACAATACCTATGGCGTTGCCGTGTCGCCCGACGGCCGCTATGTGTATGCCAGCAACATCAACTCCAACACGGTTTCGGTGATAGATGCGGCGACCTTTACGCTTGTGACCAACATCAGCGTGGGTGCGAACCCGCTCGGTGTAGCGCTGTCGTCCAACGGCAGCAAGATCTATGTCGCCAACTCCGGCAGCAACACGGTCAGCGTCATCAGCGCCGCTACCAACACGGTTACGGCGACGATCCCGGTCGGCAGCTATCCGCTTGGCTTATCGGTATCACCCGACGGCTCCCGCCTGTTTGTGACCAACCAGAATTCCAACAGCGTTTCCGTGATCAACACGGCAACGAATGCCGTGCTGACGACGTACCCAGCCGGCACCAAGCCTACGGGTCTTGGCAACTTCCTGTCGGCCACGTATACCTGCGACGGCACGCCGAAGACCTTCACCTTCACCGTGAACCCGAAGCCCTCCTGGAACAACGCCGGCTTCTCGACTTCGATCTGCAACGACCAGGGCATCGGCCTGTCGATCTCCAACGGTGGAAACGTGCCCGGCGCCGACTACAGCTGGACCAACAGCAACCCCGCCATCGGAACGCCCGCAACGGGCTCGGGCAGCGGCCTGAGCTTTACCGGCACCAACAGCGGCACGACCAATATCTCGGGCCTGTTTACGGTGACGCCCTCCTATACCAACAACGGCTTCACGTGCGTGGGCAACTCCAATACATTTACTATTACCGTGAAGCCATCGCCCACCGTCAACACGCCGGGCAACCAGGCGCTTTGCGCCGGCGGCTCCACGGCTGCCGTGGTATTCAGTGGCGCCGTGGCAGGAACCACCTATAGCTGGACCAACAACAACAGCTCGATCGGGCTTGCTGCGAGCGGCACGGGCGATATCGCTTCGTTTACCGGCGTGAACGCAGGCAGCACGGCACA
The DNA here is from genome assembly GCF_054777635.1 of Flaviaestuariibacter terrae. Taxonomy (NCBI): domain Bacteria; kingdom Pseudomonadati; phylum Bacteroidota; class Chitinophagia; order Chitinophagales; family Chitinophagaceae; genus Flaviaestuariibacter; species Flaviaestuariibacter terrae. Next base: position 719,150 of record NZ_BAAHAL010000008.1, on the reverse strand, counting down.
GACGGCTAGCATCAGCGTCTCGCCGACGGCCAACAGCTGCCCGGGCACTGCGCGCAGCTTCAGCATCACGGTGAACCCGCAGCCTTCGGCGACCATTTCGTACAGCGGATCGCCTTTCTGCGCCACCGGAACGGCAACGCCGACACTTACGGGCACGGCCGGCGGTACGTACAGTTCTACACCGGGTCTCAGCATCAACAGCACAACCGGCGTGATCAACCTCGCTGCTTCAACGGCGGGCACGTATACAATTACCTACACGATCCCGCCCGGCAATGGTTGTGGGTTGGTCAGTACCACGGCATCGGTGACCATCCAGTCCGCGGCCAGCATCACGCAGCCCGGAAGCCAAACGGTTTGCGGCGGCAGCAATACATCGGCCGTCACCTTCAGCGGCACGAATGGCTCGGGATTTACCTGGACCAACAACAGCCCGGGTATCGGCCTGGCAGCCAGCGGCACCGGCAACATCCCCGCCTTCACCGCCACGAATAACAGCGCGGCGAACGTCACGGCTACGATCACCGTGAACATGGGCGCCAATGCCGGCTTCTGTCCTGCGCAACCCAAAACTTTTACCATCACGGTCAGTCCGCAACCGACGGCTTCTTTCTCCTACAGCGGCTCGCCCTATTGCAGCGGACCCGGAACGGCGACGCCGACCTTCTCGGGTACATCGGGTGGCACGTACTCGTCAACAACGGGCCTGTCAATCAATGCGACAACGGGTGCCGTCGACATCGCGGCCTCGACGCCCGGCACCTATACGATTACCTATACGATTTCCGCATCCGGCGTTTGCCCACAGGTGACTTCAACTGCGACTGTCACGATCAACCCGCCGGTGACGGCAACGATCACGGCCTCGGGGCCCACGACAATTTGCACTGGCGGCAGCGTGACGCTTTCCGCCCCGGCAACGCCCGGCGCCAGCTACCTGTGGTCGAATGGCGCCACGACGAGCAGCATCACTGTATCGGCGGCCGGCACGTTTACGGTAGCGGTGACCTCAAACGGATGCGTTGCCAACGGAGGACCTGTAACGGTAAGCGTCAACCCCGCGCCGACGGTCAACGCGATCGCCAGCCAGAACCTGTGCAACGGCGCGCCGACAACGGCCGTAACCTTCAGCGGCGCCGTGCCCGGCACGGTGTACGGCTGGACCAACAACACGACGTCTATCGGTCTTGCGGCCAGCGGCTCGGGCGATATCGCCTCCTTCCCGGCCGTGAATAACGGGACGGCGCCGGTAACGGCACTCATCATCGTAACGCCGACGTATACCAATGGCGGCAGCAGCTGCCCCGGCACGCCGGCTTCGTTCAGCATCACCGTCAATCCCACACCCACGGTCAACAACGTAGCGAGCCAGGTGCTGTGCAACGGCGCAACATCCGCCAACGTGTCCTTCAGCGGCGCGGTGGCCAACACGGCGTACAGCTGGGTCAACAACAATACCTCGATCGGCCTGGCGGCGGCCGGCACCGGCGACATCGCGCCCTTTGCCGCCGTCAACAACGGCAGCGCGCCCGTAACCGCCACCATTACGGTAACACCGCAGGCGACACTCAGCGGCCGCGCCTATGTACCGAACAACAGCTCCGGAACCGTGAGCATGATCGACCTGGCAACGGGTGCCGTTGTTGGCAGTCCCATCACGGTGGGCGCAAACCCCTTTGGCGTAGCCGTGCTTCCTGATCGCAGTAAAGTATATGTGTCGAACACCGGCGGCAACTCCGTGTCGGTGATCAGTACCACCACGAATACCGTCACCGGTACTTCGCCCTACAATGCGCCGCACGGACTCGTGGCCTCGCCCGACGGCACGCGCGTGTATGTGAATGGATGGACCGACAATGCCGTCTCGTGGATCAATGCGGCCAGCAACGTGTCGACGTTTATGACCAACGTAACACAGCCCGAAGGCATGGCTGTGTCGGCCGATGGCGCGCGTTTGTACGTAGCCTCGTCTACAAGCCCCGGCAAGCTCGTTGTGATCAATACCGCGAGCAACGCTGTCGTGAGCAACATCAGCGTGGGCAACTTCCCGCAGGGTGTAACGCTCAGCGCTGACGGCTCGAAAGTGTATGTCGTCAACAACGGATCGGCCTCGGTGTCGGTGATCAGCAGCGCCTCCAACAGCGTCGTCGCCACGATTCCCGTAGGCGCCAACCCCCTAGGCGTTGCCGTGTCGCCCGACGGCTCGAAACTTTATGTCAGCAACAGCGGCAACAACAATGTGTCGGTGATCAATACCACGACGAATGCGCTGACGGCTTCCATCACGGTGGGAAGCTTCCCCTATGGCGTGGCGGTATCGCCCGACGGCAGCACCGTGTATGTCGCCAACCGCAACAGCAATAACGTGTCGGTCATCAATGCGGCAACCAACGCGGTGAGCAGCGTCGCCGTGGGAACGGCGCCGATCGCGCTGGGCCAGTTCACGACCGCTTCGCTGCAATGCGCCGGCACGCAGAAGACCTTCAGCTTTACCGTCAATCCCACGGCAACGGTAAATCCCGTAGCCAGCCAGGCGGTTTGTAACGGGGCCGCAACGACCGCCGTCAACTTCAGCGGCGCGGTGCCCGGAAGCACCTTTGCCTGGACCAACAGCAACACGGCCATTGGTCTTGCGGCATCGGGCAGCGGCAATATTCCTTCGTTCACCGCAACCAATACAACGAGCGCGCCCATCAGCGCAACGATCACGGTGACGCCCACCTATACCAACGGTGGACAAAGTTGCGCCGGCACGCCGGTGACCTTTACGATCACGGTCAACCCGAGCCCGTCGGTGAACGCGGTTGCCAACCAGGTGCTGTGTACCGGCTCGCCGACGGCAGCCGTCAACTTCAGCGGACCGGTAAGCGGCAGCACCTATAGCTGGACGAACTCCAACAGCTCGATCGGCCTCGCCGCGACCGGCAGCGGCAACATTGCCTCCTTCACCGCGGTGAACAGTAGTTCTACGGTGCAAACCGCCACGGTTACCGTAACACCTTCGGCAAATGGCTGTGCCGGCATCCCGGCGACCTTTACCATCAACGTCAACCCGACGCCGACGGCGGATGCTATTGGAAATCGCACGGCCTGCGCCGGCACTACGGTAGCAGCGATCGACTTCAGCGGCCCGGTAACGGGCACGGTGTTCACTTGGACGAACAGCAATCCTTCGATCGGGGTTCCTGCCGGCGGCACCGGAAGCATCGGCGCCTTCACCGCCACGAACAGTACTTCTACGGTACAGACGGCGACGATCACGGTAACGCCTTCCTTTACGAATGCTGGACAAACCTGCACCGGCAACCCGGTGACCTTTACAATAATCGTCCAGCCCACTCCTACTATCAGCGCTATTCCGAATCAGACCGTGTGCAACGGTGCGAGCACGACGGCGGTTGCCTTCACGGGTCCCGTATCGGGCCTGTCGTTCACCTGGACCAACAACACGCCGTCCATCGGTCTCGCGGCTTCGGGAACGGGCACTATTCCTTCGTTTGTTGCGACCAACAGCACCGCGTCACCGGTAACTGCTACCATCACGGTCAACCCGGTGGCGAACGCCTGCCCGGGTACGCCGCAGACCTATACGATCACGGTTAACCCGACCCCGGCGGCGGCTGCCGTTACAAGCCAGTCGCTGTGCGCAGGTGCTTCGACCAGCGCGGTTGCTTTCAGCAGCGCGGTTGCCGGCGCTACGTTTGCGTGGACCAACAACACGCCCTCCATTGGTCTTGCTGCTACAGGCAGCGGCAACATCGGCGCCTTTACCGCGGTCAACGCCGGCACAGCGCCGGTAATAGCAACGGTTACGGTAACGCCATCCGCGAATGGATGCAGTGGCAGCCCGCAGATCTTTACCTATACCGTAAATCCGCTGCCGACGGGCACAATCACGGCGCCCAACGGTACGCTGATCTGCCAGGGTTCGACACTCCCGCTGCAGGTAAGCGGCGGCACATCGTACCAATGGCTGCTGGGCGGAACGCCGATCGCGGGCGCAACGGGTGCCAGCTACAACGCCACGCAACCGGGCACCTATACCGTCAATATCACAAATGCACAAGGCTGTACCCGCGCTGCAAGCAACAGCATCAGCATCACGCTTGTACAGAAGCCGACGGCCGGCTTCAGCTTCAACAGCTATTGCCTCAACGCGCCTGTGACCTTCAGCAACAGTACCGGCACTGCCGGCGCCGGCACGGTGAACTACCAGTGGAATTTCGGTAACGGCAGCACGAGCACGCAGGCATCCCCGACCGCGATCTATAACAACGTCGGAACCTACACGGTACAACTGATTGCAACGCCGAATGGCTGTCCTTCGCTCAACGACACGATCCGCAAAACGATCGCTATCGAAGCACCGCTCCCGGGCCAGCGTCTCGCTACGATCGACGTTGTGGCCAACCGCCCCACGGAGATCCATGCCCGCAACCTGCCCAATGCGCACTACAGCTGGACGCCCACGACCGGCCTGAGCAACCCCGCTCTCTGGTACCCGGTGGCCACCCTGGGCCAGGAGCAGGAGTACCGCATCCAGATGTCGTTCAACTCGGGTTGCATTACAGTGGATACCCTGCTGGTACGCGTGCAGAAGGGCGATGACATCTTCGTTCCCACGGCCTTCTCGCCCGATGGCGATGGCGTGAACGATGTGCTGCGCCCGATCACCGTTGGCCTCAGCACCTTCCGCAGCTTCCACATCTACGACCGCATGGGCCGCGAGCTGTTTGCCAGCAACCAGATCAACCAGGGCTGGAATGGCACGCTCCGCGGAACAGCGCTGCCGGCAGAGACCTACACCTGGGTCGTGGAAGGACGCGACAGCAACGGACAGATCATCCGCAAAACAGGCCAGGTAGTACTGGTACGCTAAGCGCGCAGAATGGAACAAGCAAAAGCCCGCGACGTCAAGGTCGCGGGCTTTTTTATGGACGGTTCAGGTTCGTTGGGCAATGCTTTATACCAGGTCGAATGCGCGGGCGTAGCGCAGTAGGTCGTTGCTGTTTTGTGCCTGCAATTTGCGGCGTACATTTTTGCGGTGCGTTTCGGCGGTAAGCACCGAGATGTGCAGTTTGTCGGCGATATCGGCACTGGAAGCTCCCTCGGCCATGAGGCGCAGCACCTCGCGCTCGCGGCCACTGAGCCGTTCAAACACGTGCGCATGAAGGTGTATGAAGTCAAGCTCCTCAAGCAACCGGTCGGCCTTGCGTGTGAAGTGGCGCTCGGGGTTGAGGTGCTGGCTGATGCAAAGCAGTGCCGCGGGCTGTCCGTATTCGTCCTGCTCGAAGATGCGCAACGCGCTGAGGTGCCATTGCCAGCCGGGATGCGCCGCAAAACGGACCTGCTGGAAAAAGGTAAAGGTTTCGTTGGGATCGTTGCGCCGCAGCAGCTCCAGGATCAGGGGCACGTATTCGGATGATTGCTCCGGGTTGAAGAAGCGCTCGTGGTAGGCAGGGCCCATTGCGGAAAGCTCCAGCAGCGTTGTGCCGAGAAGGTTAAGGCCTTTTTGCGACATATAGATCACCGAGCCATCGCGAAGATCATTCACGATCGCGACGCCGGGAATGAGTTCCAGCGTTGTCCGTGCCTCGGCGATGCGGGCATGAATCTTTTGCTGCAGGTTATCGGGCATTGGCTGGGCCATAATTGCGGTATTGGTTGGCTGTCCGTGCCGTCGAAAGTAAAGGTACGCCCGTGCCCGCACACCCGTAAAATTACGGGTCCAAACTCCGTAAAAATACCCGGAACCGGGTATTGCCTTTGGTATTGCTTTGGGATAGCTTTGCAAAAGCTTATTCCGCGCAAAGCGGCTACCAGACTGGCTCCTATTGAAACAGGTCTTTTAAAACCCATAGACTTTTGTCGTTGAAAATCGACAAGAGTCTTTCGAAAAGACAAGAAGAGGTTGATGACCGTTTTCAAGTTGTGCCCCTGTTGCCCTGATTGACAAGAGTAAGATGGCGCAACACGATTGCCCCGCTTTGGATCCATATTTCGGAAGTCCACAGAAACAAACAGCAACCACGCTTATGAAGAAACTTATTTGTGCTGCTGCACTGAGTTGCAGTATGCTTTGCGTCAGCGCCCAGCGTATCCCCCGCAGAATTGCGCCGCCTGCATGCACGCTGATCCAAAACTGATTTTTCCCTGCATCCCATCACCTTTCAATACCTGCTTAGGCGTTCGTTATCATGCCTGTTGTTCCTGGCCCTTGTAGCCGGTGCAAACTGCGCACGAGTAAGTCGCCTTCCGTAGAAATACGGGACGAGCGCGGCATCCCCCTGATCAAAGGCCTCGGGCTATCCCAGGCATCCACAACAATCGCCGTGGGCCTGCTGCGACCGGGAGCGTATTATGTCGTGGTAAGCGATCCGCAGAGCGGTGCGCAGGCAAGCCTGCCTTTCATCAAGCTTTGACCAGTAACCATAAAAAAAGCCCCCGTTGCAACGGGGGCTTTTTTTATGCCGGCAATCAGCTCTCGCCCTTGCGCCATTTGTTCACGGCTTCCATCTTGTTCTGCACGTGCAGCTTGGAGTAAATGTTCCGCAGGTGCGTTTTGACTGTTTCGACGCTGAGGAAAAGGTTATCGGCGATCTGTTTGTATTGCAGCCCCGCGGCAAGCAGGTTGAGCACTTCCTGCTCGCGGATGGTGAGCACGGCAGCCGGTGGCAGCTCGGCCGGCTTGCGGAAGAAGGAGATGACGCGCCGGGCAATGTACGGCGACATCGGAGCACCACCCTGCAGCAATTCCTCGAGCGCCGTGCGGATCTGCGTGGCGGAGCTGTCTTTCAGAATATAGCCTTCGGCGCCGCTCTCGAGCGCCTGCATGATCTTGTCGTCGTCGTCGTGGATGCTGCACACCAGGAAGCGCATCGGCACCCCCTGCCGGCGTACGCTGCGGATCAACTCGATGCCGCTCTGGCCGGGAAGCTGTATATCTACGATCACCACATCGGGTCGGTCTTGGAGGAGGGCTGCCGCGTCTTCGGCCGAGCCATAGATCTTGCCAAGCTGAAAGCTGCCGCTCTCCGATACGACGCGCGATAGCGCCTCCTGGAATGTCTTGCTGTCTTCTACAATCGATACTACTGGTTTCATGCGTTTTGGGATAGGGGAATGATAAATTCGATGCGGGTGCCCTGCTTCGGGTTGGAGTGGATGCGAAGCTGCCCGCCGGTATAGGCCATGCGCTGCTGCATGCTGCGCATCCCGCTGGAAAAGGCGCTGCTGCTGCGCTGCGCCGGCAGGCCCGCGCCGTCGTCGTGCACCTCGATGCGGAGGCCTTCGGGCCCGTAGGTCATGGAGAGGCGGCACAGCGTGGCACCGGAGTGCTTGAGGCAGTTGTGGAGGGCTTCCCGCACCGCCAGGTACACCTGCCGGCGCACGTCGCCGCTGACGCGCACCGGCGGCACCTCCACGGGCAGCTGCACCTGCAGGCGGGTGGGGGCGCCCTCGAAAAGGGCCTGGGCCTGCTTCTGCAGGTACAACAGGAGGCTCTCCAGGGAGTCCTGCTCGGTATTGAGGGTCCAGATCACCTCGCGGGTTTTTTCGGTGAGCGAAGAGATGGACTGGTGGATTTTTTCCAGGTCGACCTGCAGGGGTCCGGGGGGCATTTTCTCGCGGGCCAGCTCGGTAAGGAGGCGTACCCCGGAGAGTGTGGCGCCGAGGTCGTCGTGGATCTCGGCGGAGATGCGCTGGCGCTCGTGCTCCACGGCCAGGAGGCGCTCGTAGCGGGTTCGCTGGCGGCGGCTGCGGCGGCGCTGCAGGTAGAGGCCCAGCAAAAAGAAGATGCTCATCAGCGCCAGCACCTCCAGGGTACGGGCCCACCAGGTGGCCCACCAGGGCGGGTCGATCACGAAGCTGTAGGACAGCTCCGGTGCCAGCGGGGCCCCGATGCCGTTGACGGCCACGGCGGAAAAGGTATAGCTGCCGGGGGCCAGGTTGACAAACGTAAAGGAGTTCTGTCCCTCGCCGGAGAGCAACCAGCTGCAGCCTCCATCGGTGCAGAGGCGGTAGCGGTAGCGGAGGTGGGAGGAGCCGCCGAACCAGGGCGTGGACAAGTTGAGGGACACATTGTTGTGGCGGTGCGAAAAGTGGCCGCCCTCGGCCGGCCCCGGCAGGCTGTCGTTGACCCGCACCGCATCGATCAGCGTATGGGTGGCGGGCATAGGAACAGGGGTCCGGGGAACATGAAACAACCCCTGCGCCGTTGCCACCAGCAGGCCGCTGTCTTCCTCGATCAGCGCCGAAACCTCCGAGCCGCGAAAGGGCAGATCGCCAAGCTCGCGCGCCACGAGCTGTGGGCCGAGTTGCTGGATCACATCGTCGTAAAGCACCCAGGCCGTATTGCCCGATACCCGCAGATCGGGAGCGGCATTCGGCTGCCGGGCCAGCGACAGCGGCAACGGTCGCAGAACGCCGCCGGCGTCGCGGACGAAGACACCGCGGTTGAAGGTGCTGACAAGAATGTCGCCGGCGAAGTTGCGCAGCCGCGTGGCATACAGCGGGGCTCCCTGGTAGCTGAGCGCGCTGCTGTCGCCGTCCGACCATCGGAAGAAGCCTTTGTTGAGGGCCACGTATAAGGCGCCTTCAGGGCCGACACACACGGAGCGGCAGCGCCGCAGGTTGCTCCCCGTAGGTATAAGGAAGCGCATGTTGGTCGCATCCCGCAGTACGGTTGTTTCGGTGTTGAGCACGCCGTAAGTTGTCGCGAGGGCAACGCGCTTTCCTACGATCGCCGCATCCTTGACCACCACGTTATTGTCGATCAGCTCCAGGCGCTGCTTCCGGAGGTCGAGGCGAAAAACGCCGTTGTTGGCGCAAACAAGGTACAGGTCGTCTTCGAGCTTCCAGATATGCTCGATCGGGCCGTTGCGCGGGTTGATCGAAAACCTGCTCCGAACGCGTCCTTGCTGCATCCAATAGAGCTTTCCCTGCTGGGTGCCCAGCAGGTAGCCGGCGGGCGGAAGCGGCAGCACGGATTTTACAAAATCGCCTTCGTCCAGGAAGGGGAGCGGCACGCGCACGGCTTCGGTACGGCGGCCGGCAAGCAACCCGAACTTGAGGCTGCTCCAAAAGCTATGGCCCTGCACGTTGGAAAGTACGTTGGTCAGAAAGCGGCCTTCCACGCGGCGGCCCCGGGCGCTGAAGCTTACCGCATTGCAGTGAACCCACCAGTCGTTGCCATCGACGGTAACTGCATTCACGTAGCCCGGTGCCTTCAGCGAATCAACCACCAGGAGGCTGTCGTCCCGGAGCACGAAGCGGTAGATCAGGCCCGATGGATTTACAAGCATGTTGGCCGTGTCGCCCGACGATTCGGGCTGGAGCACGTGGTCTTCCCGCTCGCGTACGAACAGCTTTGTTTTGAGCTTGCGGATGCGTCCTTGCCGGTAGTAAAAGAAACCGTACCCGGGCGACAGCATCAGCACACCCTGCGGGAGCACGGTGAGCGAGGTGGTTTCGCTCATGGGGTAGTAGCGAGGGCGGAGGCTGCGCGTGTTGCAGGTGAAAAAGCCGCGTACCGATGTTGCCACGAGCTCATCGCCGAAGACCCCGATGCGCGGGAAAAAACGCTCCTGCCGGAAATCGTAGCCGGCGAGCAGCTGCAGGCGCTGCCCCGCAACGTAGTAGATCTGTCCTTCGAAGTTGTGGCACCACACGCGCCCCTGGCGGTCTTCGCAAAGGTCGGTCACGGCGCGGCCGTTCTGCAGCGGGTTGCCGTAATCCACGAAGCTGCGCCCGTCGTAGCGGCTCAGGCCGCTGTTGTGCGCCACCCAGATGTGGCCATTGTGATCGCGCAGCAGGTCGTATACCTCCGTGGAAGGCGATTCGCGCACTTCCGCCAATTCCTGCGCCGGCGCTTCCAGGCGCAGGCTGAGAAAGAGGAGGAGATACAGGACGCGGGTCATGGTATAGGAAGTTAACCGTTTTGGGATAGGGGAATGATAAATTCGATGCGGGTGCCCTGCTTCGGGTTGGAGTGGATGCGAAGCTGCCCGCCGGTATAGGCCATGCGCTGCTGCATGCTGCGCATTCCGCTGGAAAAGGCGCTGCTGCTGCGCTGCGCCGGCAGCCCCGCGCCGTCGTCGTGCACCTCGATGCGGAGGCCTTCGGGCCCATAGGTCATGGAGAGGCGGCACAGCGAGGCACCGGAGTGCTTGAGGCAGTTGTGGAGGGCTTCACGCACCGCCAGGTACACCTGCCGGCGCACGTCGCCGCTGACGCGCACCGGCGGCACTTCCACGGGCAGCTGCACCTGCAGGCGGGTGGGAGCGCCCTCGAAAAGGGCCTGAGCCTGCTTCTGCAGGTACAACAGGAGGCTCTCCAGGGAGTCCTGCTCGGTATTGAGGGTCCAGATCACCTCGCGGGTTTTTTCGGTGAGCGAGGAGATGGACTGGTGGATCTTTTCCAGGTCGACCTGCAGGGGTCCGGGGGGCATTTTCTCGCGGGCCAGCTCGGTAAGGAGGCGTACCCCGGAGAGGGTGGCGCCGAGGTCGTCGTGGATCTCGGCGGAGATGCGCTGGCGCTCGTGCTCCACGGCCAGGAGGCGCTCGTAGCGGGTTCGCTGGCGGCGGCTGCGGCGGCGCTGCAGGTAAAGGCCCAGCAAAAAGAAGATGCTCATCAGCGCCAGCACCTCCAGGGTACGGGCCCACCAGGTGGCCCACCAGGGCGGGTCGATCACGAAGCTATAGGACAGCTCCGGTGCCAGCGGGGCCCCGATGCCGTTGACGGCCACGGCGGAAAAGGTATAGCTGCCGGGGGCCAGGTTGACAAACGTAAAGGAGTTCTGTCCCTCGCCGGAGAGCAACCAGCTGCAGCCTCCATCGGTGCAGAGGCGGTAGCGGTAGCGGAGGTGGGAGGAGCCGCCGAACCAGGGCGTGGACAGGGTGAGGGACACATTGTTGTGGCGGTGCGAAAAGTGGCCGCCCTCGGCCGGCCCGGGCAGGCTGTCGTTGACCCGTACCGCATCGATCAGCGTATGGGTGGCGGGCATAGGAACAGGGGTCCGGGGAACATGAAACAACCCCTGCGCCGTTGCCACCAGCAGGCCGCTGTCTTCTTCTGAGATGTCGAATACCTCGCTCCCGGTAAAGGGCATTCCATTGACCGCCCGGATATGGAAATGCGGGTCAACTTCCTGCACCTGGTCCTCGTAGATAGCCCAGGCGCTGTGTCCCGATACTTTCAGGTCGACCACGGAATAATCGGCTCCATCGGGGCCGCCGTTAAGCTGTACTATCTTGCCCTTGTCGTACAGGAGCAATCCCTGGTTGAACGATGCGATCAGCAGCTTACCCTCGAAATTGCGTACCCGTGTACTGTAAACCCGCTCTCCGGCGAAGGTGACCAGGCTGCTATCGTGGTCGCGCCAGCAGAACAAGCCCTCATTGTACGAAGAAAAAAGGGCGCCTTCTGGAGTGAAGCATACTGTTCGGGCCCGGCGCCAGTTGCGGTTGAAGGGCACCAGCGACCATAGGTTGGAGGAGGTCATCACGGCGCTCCGCGTAATCGGCAGTACACCTATGGTCGTTGCCAGCACCAGGCGGTCGTTTTGCAGGGCCAGGTCTTTTACTACCAGCTGGCTGTCGATAAGCCGCAGCCGCCCCTCTTTCAGATCCAGCGCGTGTAGCCCGAGGCTGGACGCTACCAGGAACTGGCTGTCGCCGAGGGCGAACAGTCGCTCCACGGCACGGTACCGGGCTGCGGTTTTGAAGTGCCCCCGGAGCACACCGTTTTCGAGATAGTAGATATGTCCGAGCTGCGTTCCGAAAAGCTCGCCCCTGGGCCCTGTGCGCTGCAGCGAGCGCACGTAATCATCCTTTCCGAGAAAGGATGGCTTGGCAGGAACGGCGTGGTTGTCGAAGGGCTTGAGGAGGCCGCGCCGGAGGCTGCTGTAAAACGTATGTCCCTGCACGTTACTAAGGGCATTCGTCAGAAACTGGTTGCGCACTGTTTTCCCGCTTGTGCTCCAGCTGGCCGAGCCCGTATGCACCCAGGCCTCGTCGCCATCAACGGTAATGGCATTGATGAATTCATTGCAGTGTACTGCCGGCGTTGCATACAACGAGTCTCCGGTTACCCAGAGCTTGTAATAAATCCCCTTCGGGTTGGATACCAGGAAAGCCGTGTCGCGAAACGTTTCGGGCTGCAGGGCGGCATCCTGCCTGAAGTCGAGGCGGAACCGCGTCTTTAAGCGGCGGATACCCTTTCCGGCCTGGTACCACCAGAAGCTCTGGTCTTCCCCGGGCATCCAGGCAAGGACACCGTTGGATAAAACGGAAAGGGAAGTTGTCGCGTAGCGCAGCGGGTAATAGCGTGCGCTCAGGTCGCGGGTGTTGCAGGTAAAAAAGCCCTTGCTCGAACACGAAACGAGCTCTTCGCCAAAGATGGCGATGCGTGGGTAAAAGGCCTCCTCCCAAAAACGGAATGCGGAAAGAACATGGAGCTTGTTCTGCGCAACGTACAGGATCTGCCCTTCAAAGTTATGGCACCAGATGCGGCCCTGGCGGTCCTCGCAGAGGTCCGTAACGGATAGTCCATTCTGCTGCCGGTTGCTGAAGGACAGGAAGCGCTGACCGTCGTAGCGGCTGATGCCGCCGTTATGGCCAAGCCATACAAAGCCGTTGCGGTCGCGGAGCAGGTCGTAGATCTCCTTCGATGGGGTGCCGGGTACCTGCAGCAGAGAGTCGGCCTGGGCGGCCGTCACGAAGGGGAGAAAGAAAAGCAGGGAAAACAGCACACGGCCCACAGGGAGAAGCAGTTAACAGTTCCGTTAAAGGTAGTATTTCCGCTGCTGCCGGCGCAGTTTGCGGACTGACTTTACAGGGGGTATGGGTCAAAATACCGAGTTTTCGGTAGACGCTGATCGGGGGTATATCGGTAATTTCGTTGTTACAAACGCAGGGCTTCCTGCCCGCGGCCGTCCCATCTAGCAATCGCTGGCTGGCGGCCCGACCAGAGGTCGGCACCTAAACCAATTGTTTCGTTCCCAGTAATTTGCTGCAGTGTATCCGCACTGGTCTTCAACGACCGGACGGGTGCCCTGCAGTTTCTAAAACTGCAGCTTCATGTTACCGGCGCTCCCTTTTGGGAACGCCTTTTTTTTTACCGGCAATTGCCGGCATTCCGCCGGGCGCCCGCGGCAACTGGCCGTTAATTGTTTTTACTTAGCGCCGGCTGCCCAAAATTTGGGGCTCTGACTGCTTTATGAAAAAACGACGCTTTACCCTCAGCGATGGGCAGGGATGCCTCCTCATCGCCGCCATTTGCGGAATGATCCTCTTTCTTGGCTATTATTTTCTCAGGGGCTGAACGATGCAAGGCATGCGGAGCATCAGCGTACAGCCTTCCCCCGGTGCCGTATCGATCTGAAGAAATCCATGCACGCTTTCGGCGCGCGTCATCATGTTGGTGATGCCGATGCCGTTGCGCTTCCGCCGCGGGTCGAAGCCCTGGCCGTTGTCCTGGATCTGCAGCTCGAGCTGGGCGCCTTTGACGGAAAACCGTATTTCTACGGTCGTCGCTCCGGCGTGCTTCAGCACGTTGGTCAGCTGCTCCTGCAGGATGCGGTAGATGGCGAGGTGCACATCCTGCTCCACCTCCACGCCTTCGTCGAGCGGCGTGGTGTCGAGCGTTACCTGCAGCTTGTTGGTGGCGGCCACCGCGTTGGTGAGCTCGTGCACCGAATCGCGCAGCCGGATCTCGCCCAGCGAAGGTGCCGACAGCCGCTTCGACAGGCTCCGGATCTCGGTGATGGAGCGCTGCAGCAGCTGCACCGATTTATTCATCAGTTCCTTTTGATCGCCGATGCCGTCGCGGCACAGCTCCGTGTATAATTTAACGGTGGTGAGCACCTGGTTCACGTTGTCGTGCAGCTCCTGGCTTACGAGCGCGCGCTCGCTTTCCTGCGCCTTGATGGCAGCCGCCGTGATCATTTGCTGGCGCTGGCGCATTTCCTCATCGAGCTGCTCCTGCAGGCGCTTGCGCTCGGTGATATCGTTCGCGATCGAGAAGAAGTGCTGCAGCTCGCCGTTCTCGTTGAAGACGGGCTGGCAGGAAATATCGGCCCAGTACAGCTCTCCGTTCTTCTTGTAGTTCAGGGCCTCCACGCGGAAGGCCTTGCGGCCGTTGCGGCAGTTGCGCACGAATTCCACTACTTCGGGGTCGGTGAGCGGGCCGTCGAAGACCTCGCTGTTGTGCCGGCCGATGGCTTCTTCGGCGGTATACCCGGTGATACGCGTAAAGGCTTCGTTGACCCAGATGATCCGCTGCTCCAGGTCGGAGAGCGCCACGATGTTGCTGGTTTTTTTGGCCACCAGCGAAAGCTGGTCGAGCGTGCGCTCGTTGGCGCGGCGCCGCGTTACATCGCGGAAGAAGATGGAGATGCCTTTTTGCGAGGTGTAGGCGTTGAGCTCAAACCAGCGCCCGGTGCGGGGTCCGAAGAACTCGCTGTGGATCGGTGCCGGGTTGGAAAGGATCTGCTGAAACACATCCCACACCTCCGTCTCGCGGATATGCGGAATCAGCTCGAAAAGATTCTGCCCGAGGGTATCCTTGCGGTTGCGTCCCAGCAGGGTCTCGGCCTGCGCGTTCCAGTACAGGATCTTTCCTTCCTTGCTTATGGTAACGAAGGCGTCCTGCATCTGCTCGAGCACAGCGGTCATGATGTCGCTCTGCTCGCGCAGCTTCCGCTCGTAGTTGCGCTGCTTTTCTTCGGCCACGCGCCGGCTGTGGATGTCTTTCAGGAAGACCGCCAGGCCTTCGTCGGAAGGGTGCACCTTGATCAGGAGCCAGCGATGCGTCATCGGGCAGAGAAACTCCTCGACCACGGTTTCGTTCTGTTCGAGCGCCCGCTCGTAAAACGCACGGTATTCGTAACAGCTTTCCTCCGGAAAATTGCTGAAAATGTTCTTGTACAGGATGTCGGCCGCGGGCACGCCCGTAACCAGCTCCATCTCCTTGTTCCAGTAGCTGACGCGCAGCTCGCGGTCGAGGAAGAAAAAACCCTCGTGCATCCGCTCCAGCACGCCGGCGAGCAACTGGTGCTGCTCGCGTATGGTGCTTTCGAAAAGATTTTTCTGCTCGTCCACCCGGCGCTGCTCCGTGATGTCGCGGAAAAAGACCGAAAGCCCCGACTCCGAGGGATAGGCGTTGACGGAAAACCAACCCCCGAAGGGCTCAAACCAGTCTTCCACCTTTACGGGCTGACCGGTTTCGAAGGCCGCGCGGTAGGCTTTGGCAAACACCGAATCGGCCATTCCCGGAAAGCATTCCTGGAAGCTGCGGCCGAGGTAGTCCTCGCGGCGGATATGCAGGATCTCCTCGGTACGGCGGTTCGAATAGATAAAACGCCAGTCGCGGTCCAGGGCAAAAAAGCCATCGGTAATCCGGTCGAGCAATTCCGGGAAAACCGTTCCCGGGGCGAACGTCTGTCCGTCCTGGAAAAGCTGTTCAGGGAGGGGGGCAGAAAGTGCGTGCATGGTTTTCAAGAAGGATTTGGGGTCAACGGCGGAAAGATACTCGAATAAGGCAAAAGGCTAATATGGATTAAGGCGTCAGGGCCTATTCTGACGATGAAAAAGCCCCGCGGTAAGGCGGGGCTTTCAGTAATTCATCGGAATTATCCTTATTGAATATCCGAATCCTTGAGGCCGGTATTGACCTTCACGCTCGTCCGGTCGAGCTCGATCTTGAGCTGGCCCTGGTCGATGAGCACGTGCGTGGGCACCTGCACCCCGTTGAAGGTCTTGAATTCGGAGAAGTACGTCTGCACGAGCATTTTGACACCGCCGGGACCTTCGCGCTCCGTGCTGGTCTTCACACGCAGGCCGCTGGCGAGGTCGTAGTAGTTGGTGCTGACCTTCCCGGAGGGAGCCTTCACCTGTACGGCTACGGCGTCTTTGCCGTCCACTTTCTCGATATCGCCGAGCGTGAAGCTGTAGCCGCTGGCCTTCAGCAGGTAGGCGTCTTCAAAGAAGGCGGCCTTCGCGTCGAGGTTCTCCTTGAAGGAAGCCTCCGTGGGGCGCTCCTGGCCCTGCTGGATGTTGACGTATTTGCCGCCTTTCAGCTGCTGGCGCTGGAAAAGCTGTCCCTGTACGCTCACGTCCATGGAGTAGGCGGAGGGAACGATCACTTTCTCGTTTACGTCGAGGGCCTGGCCCATTACGGCGAGCGTGCCGTCGATCACGACGTCCTTGACGCTGGTCATCACGTCGGGCTTCGCCACGGCGTCGGCCGCTTTCTGCAGCACCGACTGGGCGGTCATCGAGGCATCGGCCTTGCGGGCGGCTGCGGGCGCGGCCACCGGGTTGCCGAATACATCGAAGTAGCGTACCTCGCCGTATTTCTCGAGGCCCGGTGCGATCTGCTTGGCATTGCCCACGATCACCACGATCAGGTTGCCCGGCTGCACGTACTTGTTGGCCATGGATACCACTACGTCGGGCGTAACACCCGAGAGGCGCTGCAGGTAGGTCTGGTAATAATCGGAAGGCAGGTTATTGCGCGCGATGTTGAGCGCAAACTGCGCGATGGTGCCGGGGTTTTCGAGCGAGCGGGCAAAGGATCCCGAGAGGTAGTTCTTCATCCGGAGCACCTCGGTGTCGCCGGCCGCTTCGTTGCGGATGCGGTTGAACTCGTAGATGAAGGCGCCGAGGGCCGAGTCGGTCTTTTCGTTGCGCACAGAGGCGGAGGCGGTGAAGTTGCCCACGAGGCGGTTGGGCGCAATGCTCGAATAGGCGCCGTAGGTAAAGCCGTACTTCTCGCGCAGCGATGCGAAGAGACGGCCGGAGAAGCCACCGCCGAGGATGTTGCTCATCACGGATACCGGTATGGCGTCAGGCGCGCCGGGCCGTAGTTCTACGGGTGCGATGAACTGGATCTGGCTCTGCACCGAGGCCGGGCGATCGACGAGGGCGATGAAGGTTTTGGAGGGCGGCTTCGGCAGGGCGTATTCCTGCTTCGGCACGCTGCCTTTTTTCCAGGCGCCGAAATATTTGTCGGTGAGGGCTTTTGCTTCGGCGGCCGTGATGTCACCCACAAATACGAGGAACGCGTTGTTGGGCTTCCAGTACGTGCTTACGAAGTTGCGGACGTCCTGCACGGTGATGCTTTTCAGCGAAGCTTCGGTTTCGATGTCACCATAGGGATGATTCTTGCCGTAGGCGAGGCGGTTCGATACGTTGGTGGCGATGGCACCGGGGTTGTCTTTCTGCTGCTGCAGTGCCGACAGCGACTGGGTGCGGGCCTTCTCCAGCTCAGCGGCCGGGAAGGAGGGGCGCAGGACTATGTCGCTCATGAGGGCGAACACCTTCGGGAAGTTGTTCTTGAGCGAGGAGGCCGAGGCGCTCATGCCGCCGGTGTTGACGGTGGCTCCGAGGAAGTCGATGGCCTCGTCGAGCTGGGCCTTCGTCATGGTGGCGGTGCCGCGGCGCATCACTTCGCCGGCAAGCGACGATACGCCGGCCTTGTCGCCCTCAACGATGCCGTCCATATCGAGGGTGAGGGTGGCGTTCACCTGCGGGATTTTCTTGTTGGTGACCACGAACACGCGCAGGCCGTTGGCCAGGGTGTAGGTAGCCGGCTGCGCGATCTTGATGGCCGGTGCCGGCGCGGGCGCGGGGGCATGCGTACGGTCAACCTGCGCAAAAGCGAGCGAGGGTGCGAACGCGAGAATATAGAGCAATGATTTTTTCATGTGGGGAATTTAAAATTTGAGCGTCATTGCGAGGGCTGGAGCGGAGCGGAGGCCCGAAGCAATCTGTTTCACGTGTGGCAGATTGCTTCGCTGCGCTCGCAATGACGGTTGGCTCCGCTAGAACGTCTTACCCGGCATTTCTTCCTTGCTGTCCTTCGGCAGGTAATACAGCACGACGCGGTTTTCGGGAACGAGGTACTTTTTGGCAACGTTGAGGAGGTCCTGGCGGGTCACCTTGTTGTACTTCTCGATCTCGGTGTTCACCAGGTTGGCGTCGCCGAAGTACACCTCGTAGTTGGCAAGGCTTTCCGCGATACCGGCCATGGTGGCGTTGGACGTCACGAAGTCGGTGAGGATCTGGTTCTTCACCTTCTGGAATTCTTTCTCCGAAACGAGCGTGTTGCGGGCTACGGACATCAGCGAGTCCATCACCTTTTCGGCGGCCGCGGGCTTCACACCCATGTTGTTGATGGAGTAGGTGATGAAGAGGCCGGCGTCTTCGTTGAAGAAGGGCAGGGCGCCGGTGGCCACCGACAGCTCGCGGTCGTCGACCATCGTCTTGTTCATGCGGCTGGACGGTCCGCCGGAGAGCAGCGTCGACAGCATGTTGAAGGCGTAGTATTCGGGAGTACCCTGTGCCGGGGCGCGGTAGGCCTGGATGACGGCGGGGAGCTGGATGTTGTCCTTCACCACGTCGCGCACTTCGCCGCCGAGGGGCTTCTCCTTGATGGTCGGGCGCGGGATGGGCTTCGTACCGCGGGGAATGGGCCCGAAGTATTCGGCAATCTGCTTCTTCATATCGGCGATGTTGAAGTCGCCGGCGATGGAGAGCACGCAGTTGTTGGGCACGTAGAAGGTCTTGTAGAAGTCGATAAACTCCTCGAGCTTGGCGTTATTGAGGTGATCCATCGAGCCGATGGGCGCCCAGCGGTAGGGGTGCTCGCGGAAGGCGCGGCGGAGGATCTCGGGGAAGATGGTGCCGTAGGGCTGGTTGTCGTAGCGCTGGCGCTTTTCTTCCTTCACCACCTCGCGCTGCGTGTTGACGCCGACCTGCTCGATCTTGGCGTGCATCATGCGCTCGCTTTCGAGCCACAGGCCCAGCTTCGCCTGGTTGGAGGGAAGGAGCTCGTAGTAGAAGGTGCGGTCCTGCGAGGTGTTGGCATTGAGGGCGCCGCCGGCGTTGGTGACGTACTTGTCGAACTCGCCGCGCTTGATGTTGTCGGAGCCTTCAAAGAGCAGGTGCTCGAAGAAGTGGGCGAAGCCGGTGCGGGCCGTGTCTTCGTTCTTGGAGCCAACGTGGTAGAGGGCGGTCACGGCTACTACCGGCGCGGTCGTATCGCGGTGCAGGATCACCTTGAGGCCGTTGGGCAAGGTGTACTTCTCGAATTGCACCTTGGGCGCCTGGGCCCCCGCCGACGCTGCCAGCAGCAGTCCTGCCGACCACAGGAGGAATTGTTTTTTCATATTCAGTTTTTGTTATTCGGAACGGCAACGAATGTAAGCGGTTCGGCGCAAATGGCGCGCCCCGCAGGGCTTGCCATTTGCGCCGATTGAATAATAATTAATATTTAATAACTAATGATTAGCGGCTATCCGCGTTTGGCTGCAAGTCCATTCTTCTGGGCTGTTTGAATGCTGCGCACGAAAATCGATATCAGTTGCCTGGTTTCGTCAAGCATCGGGAGCAAATCTTCTTCCCTGAGCCAGGCCAATAGCTGGATCATTCTGAGGTTGACAAAGGTTTCTTTCAGCTCTTTCAGGCCAACCTTCATTTTATGCGTAAAATCAGCCCTGCTTTCTGCGGCCTGTGCTTCGCCGTATTGGAATACAGGAGAGGTACCGCTTCTGGTAAGCTGGCCGGCAAAATGGTTGCTGGCGTAGGTTTTGGGTAATTTGCCCGCAAGTCGGACAATTGCTACGCCATAATGAATCAGACGTTCTTCCAGGTCAAAGCGACGGGTTTCCATTTTTTCTCAAAACTGGCTCTTTAGGAAGCAATGGCCATGGTGTTTTCTCCAGAATCCGGCGGTATTTTCCCCAGCTTCGAACGGCCTTATTCATTAAAAATTATCCATTAAATATTATTCAATGAAAAAGCCCCGCAAGGGGCTTTTCAGCTAGGCGCCATTCCCAAACAACTTTCCGCGGGGCAAGCATCTGAAAGAGGACGGTCAGAGCCCGGGAATGGCAAGAAGGTAAGTGCGTGCCTTCGACTACGCTCAGGCTGACAATCATCCTTGGAACTCCTGTCAGGCTGAGGGCTGCCGAAGCCTATAGGGCAATCTGTTTTTGGGCCATCATCTTGCGCAAGTTAATGAGTCCATAACGCATTCTTCCCAGCGCGGTGTTAATACTGCAACCGGTCAGGGCGGCAATTTCCTTGAAGCTCATGTCGGCATAGTGACGCAGGATGATCACCTCGCGCTGGTCTTCGGGGAGCTGGTCGAGCATAACGCGGACGCGGTGGTGGCTCTGGCTGCGGATCATGTTGTCTTCGGCACTGGGCTCGGTGAAGTTGAGCACCTCGAAGATGTCCTGGTCGTCGCCGGTCTTGATGACGGGCGTGCGCTTCACCTTGCGGAAGTGGTCCACACAGAGGTTGTGCGCGATCCGCATGGCCCAGGGGAGGAACTTGCCCTCGTCGGTATAGCGGCCGCTGCGCACGGTGTCGATGATCCGGATAAACACATCCTGGAAGATGTCTTCGGCGAGGTACTTATCCTTCACCAAAAAGTGAATGGAAGTGTAAAGCTTGTCCTTGTGACGCAATACAAGCGTCTCAAGAGCGTTTACATTGCCGGTAATAAACAGGTTGATCAGTTCCTGATCGGACAGTTTGGATTGCGTCGACATACACTTCTACGGTAGGTTATAAATAGGGACGTTACAGAGTAGAAGTTGGTACGATAGGCCGACGATTTGGAGTTAGACGATTTGGCTACTAAAATAGAAGGATTTCCGGGAAAAACAATAGCAGGGCTTGACTTCCCGACCCTGTTTTTGCAAAGAAAGTGTTAATCATTCTTTTGCTAAAGGGATTAGTAACGAGCGGCAATGGCTTACCTTTGCGGCACCTCTTATGAAACAGGCAAGCGCACGTAAACCGAAAACAGCAACGCCGCCGGCAGCCGCCGCCGGCGACATTTATATCAAGGGCGCCCGGGTGCACAACCTCAAGAACGTGGATGTGTCGTTTCCGCGCAACAAGCTTATCGTCGTTACCGGCGTGTCGGGCTCGGGCAAATCATCGCTCACCATCGACACCCTGTATGCCGAAGGGCAGCGTCGCTACGCCGAAAGCCTGTCGGCTTACGTACGCCAGTTTCTCAACCGGATGGACAAGCCCGATGTGGACTACATCCACGGCCTGGCACCTGCCATCGCCATCGAGCAGAAAGTGATCACGCGGACGCCGCGCTCCACCGTCGGCTCCATGACCGAGATCTACGATTACCTGCGCCTGCTGTTTGCGCGCGTGGGCCGCACCATATCGCCCGTGTCGGGCCGCGAGGTACGCAAGGACGACGTCGGCGACGTACTCGAGGCAATGCGCGCGCAGAAGGAAGGGAACAAGCTGTTTCTCCTCACCGCCTTTCGCCTGCACCGCAACCGCGCCGAACGCGAGGAGCTCAATATCCTGATGCAAAAAGGCTTCACGCGCCTCTATGTATCCGAGTTGTCGCATACACAGAAGGAAAACCCGGTAACCAGCAGCGCCACCTATCACATCGAAGACCTGCTGCAGGATCCCGAAGTCTTTACCAACGCCTTCCGTTACCCCGAGAACGTATTTGTACTGATCGACCGCTTCGTGGCGCGCCCCCTCGACGAGGACGACGAGCACCGCCTCGGCGACTCGATCGGTACCGCATTCTATGAAGGCGAGGGCGATGTATACCTCGAGGTGGATCCGGCCGATGACAAGGGCCCGAAGCGCCTCCTCAACTTCAACAACCGCTTCGAGCTCGACGGGCTCCAGTTCGAGGAGCCGCAGCCGAACCTGTTTTCGTTCAACAACCCGCTCGGCGCCTGTCCCGTGTGCGAAGGCTTCGCCGCGGTGCTGGGTATCGATGAAGACCTCGTGATCCCCAACAAATTGCTGTCGGTGTATGAAGGCGCCGTGGCTCCCTGGAAGGGCGAGAAGCTTGGCCTGTGGCGCGAGAACTTTGTGCGCGCCGCGCGGAAGAACGGCTTCCCGGTACACAGCCCCATCGCAGATCTTACAAAAGCACAATACGACCTGCTCTGGAAGGGCAATGCCTTCACCGAGGGCATCGAAGACTTCTTCAAAGAGGTGGAACAGAATCTGTACAAGGTGCAATACCGTGTGCTCCTGAGCCGCTACCGGGGTCGCACCAAGTGCCCCGAGTGCGAGGGCTACCGCCTGCGCAAGGAAGCACTCTACGTAAAAATACAGGGCAGGCATATCGGCGAGCTGAGTGAGCTGCCGGTGCGCAACCTGAAGGCCTGGCTCGACGACGCGTTGCCGCGCTTTTCGGAGTTTGATAAAACCGTCGCGAAGCGGATCCTCATCGAGATCACGCACCGTGTAGATACGCTGCTCAAAGTCGGCCTCGGCTACCTCACACTCAACCGCCTGGCCAATACGCTTTCGGGTGGTGAATCACAGCGCATACAGCTGACGCGCTCGCTGGGTTCCAACCTCACCAACTCGCTGTACATTCTCGACGAGCCTTCGATCGGCCTGCACCCGCGCGATACCGCCAACCTCATTCAGGTGCTCAAGGAGCTTCGCGACCTCGGCAACACGGTGGTGGTGGTGGAGCACGACGAAATGATGATGCGCGAGGCCGATCACATCATCGACATGGGACCGCTTGCCTCGCACCTTGGTGGCGAAGTGGTGGCCGCCGGCGACTACGATGCGATCGTGAAGAACCCGGAAAGCCTCACGGGCAAATACCTCAGTGGCGTGCTCAGCATCGATGCGCCGAAGCAGGTGCGGAAGTGGAAATATTCGGTAACGGTGGAAGGTGCGCGGCAACACAACCTCAAGACCGTAACGGCCGAATTCCCGCTGGGGGTGCTTTGCGTTGTGAGCGGTGTGAGCGGCTCGGGTAAGACGACGCTCGTCAAGCATATTCTTTACCCCGCGCTGCAGAAGCTGAAGGGCGAGCCCGGCGAAAAGGTGGGCCTGCACAAAGGCGTCAGCGGCGACATCGAGCGGATCACGGCCGTGGAGCTCGTGGACCAGAACCCGATCGGCAAGTCGTCGCGCTCCAACCCGGTTACCTATATCCAGGCCTGGAACGGGATCCGTGATCTCTTCGCCAGCCAGGGACTTTCGAAGATCCGCGGCTTCGCGGCGAAGCATTTCTCCTTCAACGTCGACGGCGGCCGCTGCGATGCGTGCAAGGGCGAGGGTGAAAAGATCGTGGAGATGCAGTTTCTCGCCGACGTGCACCTCACCTGCGAAGTGTGCAAGGGGCATAAGTTCAAGGAGGAAGTGCTCGAGGTGCAATACAAGGGCAAGAATGTGTACGACGTGCTCGAGATGAGCGTCGACGAAGCCATAGAATTTTTCAAAGACGAGAAGTCGATCGTCAACGCCATCAAGCCGCTCAGCGATGTGGGCTTAGGCTATGTGAAGCTGGGGCAGTCGTCAGATACGCTGTCGGGTGGCGAGGCGCAGCGCGTCAAGCTTGCGTCCTTCCTCGGCAAGGGCCGCGCGGCGGGCCAGATCCTGTTCATCTTCGACGAGCCCACAACGGGTCTTCACTTCCATGATATCAAGAAGCTGCTGGCTTCTTTCAACGCACTCATCGACCAGGGCCACAGCATCCTCGTGATCGAGCACAACACCGACGTGATCCGTTGCGCCGACTGGGTGCTCGACCTGGGTCCCGAGGCCGGCGATGCGGGCGGCAACCTCGTATACGCGGGCAAGCCCGAGGGGCTGCGCAAAGTGGCGGAGTCGCATACGGGGAAGTTTATTTAAGAAGATAGTTTAGGAGTTTCAGGTGGTTTAAAAGGTTTAGACGGTTGATGCCTTCGGCATTGCTGCCAGACCTTCCTTGGGGCCGTCATTGCGAGGCGCCGGTGCCGAAGGCAACGGCAACGAAGCAATCGGGTCTTCCATGTGGAGGAAGCCTAAGCCCGGTGCTTTCCGGCTGTCACCACATAGAGCAGCCGATTGCTTCGTCGGGCTTCACTGCGTTCGGCCCTTCTCGCAATGACGAACCAATTGGCAGTACCACCTCCACACGCCCTTTCGCGCTTCTTGCCTGTTTTTCTCATCAAAATACCGCGGGAAAAATCCCAGTAAATTCTGTGCATTTCCTATTGGATAAGCCCTTCCGGCGGCTGCATCTTTGAGCTGTTGGTTTGGTTCCCTTATGGGAGGTTCATTACAGTTATGGTTTGTTTTCGTTTTTATGAAGAGGTACGGGGGCTGTTTCCACGGCCCCTTTTTTACCCTTCCGCCGTGCGGCCGAACGCCTTCACCGAAGCATACCCGTTACACGTGCGGAATGAAGTAGTTTGAATCCCCTCCGATCTCCTGTGACGCTGCCGAACCGTTCAAAACATCGTTTATGCGTCTTTTCTCTTTCAGAATATGTTGCCTGCTGGTCGGCCTTCTGCCCTGCTTCCTGCCCGATGCAGGCGCGCGGCCGGTAGCACCTTCGCCGGCTTCCGCGGTCACACTTACTGCGCGCAGCTCGGGCAGCATCAGCCTTTCGTGGACGGCCGGCACCGGCAGCCGTCGTATCGTGGTGGCCCGCCTCAGTGCCACCGCCAATGTAACGCCCGCGGCGGGCACCGAATACACCGCCGTCAGCAATAGCTTTTCCGATGCGGCCAACCCGGTTACCGGCAGCGGGAATATCGTCATATATAACGGCACGGGTACAGCGACTACAATCACCGGGCTTGCGGCGCTCACGACCTATTCGTTTTTTGTGTACGAGTATAACGGCTCCGGGGCAAGCACCGAATATAGCACCGCGGCAAGCCTTACCAGCCAGTCGACACTCGCGGCCGCACCGTCGGCGCAGGTAAGCAGCAGCGCCTTCACCTTCGGCGGCATTCAGTCGACCAACGTGGTGAAGCTGGATTTCCCCGCGGCGACTACCGTGGGCGGGTCGGGCTACCTCATTATGTATAAAGAAGGGTCGGGTCAAAGTCTTGCCGGTGGCGATCTCCCGGTGGATGGTACAACTTATGCGGCTGCCGGAGTCATCGGCTCCGCAACTATCGCGTCGGTGATCACGAGCAGCGCGCAAACGACGTCGAACATATCGGGCCTGACCGGGAGCAAGCACTTTACCTTTTTCCTGGTTCCCTATGCCGGCTCGAATGCGTCGGCGACCAACTCCTTCAACACGGCCGGCACGATCGGCAGCCGCTACGTTCCGAGCTTCGCGGGGAGCGCTGCCAGCAACGGCGGCGAAACGGCCACGCTGTCGTCGCTCGTGAACACCACTACGATCAGCAACAATACGCAAGGCTTCCAGGTGTGGCAGTTCACGCTGTCGGAAACCGACGACGATGCGCTGCCCACGATCCTGAAAAGTCTCACGATATCGGCTTCGGCCAACAACCAGCTAAGCTTTTCAACCGCCATCCAGTCAGCGGCCCTCTTCAGTGGCAGCACGTTGCTGGGCAATGCCGTGATCAGCGGCAACCAGCTGCAGTTCACGGGGCTCGCGCTAACTATTCCCGACAACGGCAGCAGCATGCTATCGCTCCGGGTGTCATTGAAAAGCAACGTCAACAGCGGGGCCAGCACGGGCGGCAATAAAGACGGTGACCGCTTTGCTTTCCAGTTGAGCAATGCCAATGTAAGTGCCGATGTGGCGGCCAACTCTTCGCAGTTCGCTTCCTTTACGTCGATCAGCAGCGCGGCATCGGGCAGCAACCTGTATGCGGTGGTAGCTACGGCGATCCAGTTTGCGCAGGGTCCGCCGGTATCGGTGGATCCGTATGTTACGGTAAGCCCCACACTCAGCGTGGAGGGCGTAGATGCCGGTGGCAACCGCGATATCGATTATGCAACTTCGGTGACGCTGAGTGCGGGCTCGGGCCTCAGTGGTACCCTGACGCGAACAGCATCGGCGGGAATCGCCACGTTCACGGGACTTTATTTTACGAGTGCCGGCAGTACGCAGGTGGGCGCGACGAGCGCGGCCCTATCGGCCAGCAGCAGTACGGTTACGGTGAACAGTGTGCAGAACGCCGGCGTCTTTGCTTTCAATGGCACGTCCTGCAACGCGGGTACGCTGACGGTAACGGGAGCGGTGACGGGTTTTACGTTTGGGAGCGTGAGCTACAGCGGGCTTACCTGCAACAGCAACGGCAACAGCGGTGGCGTGCAGGCGCTGAGCGTGAGCAGCAGCTGGCCGGCCTCTTTCGACAACACGAAGTATGTGGAGTTCTCGGTGGCGCCGGGATCGGGCTGGCGGATCAACCCCACGGCCATCGCCTTTGAGATCTATCGATCCACGAATGGCGCCACGAGCTATGCGCTGCGCTCGAGTATCGATGGCTATGGCGCCGACCTGGCTACGGGAACGACGCTGACGACGGCGACGGCCACAACGATATCGCTGGGATCCGTTTTCCTGGGCCGCACGGGGGCTACGACCTTCCGGATCTATGGCTGGGGTGGCACGTCGGGCGACCTGCGCATCGACAACCTGATGCTGCGGGGGTATGCCGGCACACCGCTGCCGGTGTCGCTGCTGGCCTTTACGGGCAAGCGGACCAATAATGTCAACGAGCTGAAGTGGATCACCGCTACCGAATCCAACAACCGTGGCTTTGCCATCGAGCGCTCCGCAGACGGCTCCCGCTTTACGGAAGTTGGCTTTGTTGCCAGCCGCGCCCAGGGTGGCACGAGCACGAGCGACATCAGCTATTCCTACACCGACGCTTCGGCAGGCTCAGCGGGACAGGGAGCTTCTTCGAAATGGTACTACCGCTTAAAGCAGCAGGACCTCGACGGGCAGTATAAGTACAGCGCGGTGGTTCTCCTGAAAGGCGACAAGAGCGGTAGTCTCACCCTTGATGGAATCTACCCCAACCCCGTAAAAGGCACGGCCTCGATCCGCCTGCAGGCTTCGGCCCAGGGTGGCAGCGTGGTGCTGCAACTCACGGATATGCTGGGTAAGGTGGTGCGCACGCAACCGGTGCTCACCGAGGCCGGCTCTTCGACGACGGTCCAGATGAACGTCAGTGGTCTTCCGGCCGGGCAGTATCACCTGAAGGCGTTTACGGCCAATGGCGATGCGAGCGAGACCGTGACGCTGATCAAGCAGTAATAACAAGGGCCCATCCCCCACAGCGCTACGCGCGCATCCTTCGCCTTCGGCTCGGATGTCCCTAGGGGAAGGGGAGCAGGAAGCCTCCCCACACGGGAGGCTTTCTCTTTTAACGCCAAGGCGCGAAGGCTTCTTGGGACGCAAAGGAGGCGAAGAAAAGAAGGGACTTACGCTGTGGAACTCGTTGCAAGAAGACTGGAGGAAGTCACGATGTGGCAGGGCGTAGGCCAAGAGTTTGCGACGCAAACCGCAAAGGGTGTTGCCCGAATCCGCAGTGTTTTCTTTGGGACTATTGGGAGCGCTGTGTGAAAACAGTAGGAATAAATGGCACGAAAGGAAGGAAGCGGTTTTTACAGCGGCGCGATGCTTATAGAAGGGAGATTCCTACAGGTACTGCATTTGTCTAAAGCAGCGCCCTCAGACACTTCGCTTCGCTCCCTGTGACAAAGGCGCTCTCCGGGCGCCTTTGTGCTCTGCCCGCAGGGCGTCTCTCGTTAACCGCACAGAGAACAGTCACAGCCATGAAAACGCTTCCCCTAGGTTTCGTTGGTAGGAAACCTGTCTCCGTGCGCTCTGCGAAACGCACCGTGCCCTCTGCGAGAGACTTGCCCCGGGGAGAGCCGAAGGCAACAGGTAATACCAACACGCAACAGTTTTCACTGCGATGGGATGCTTATGGGTTGAAGACTCCTACGGGTACCATCGTTGCCTGAAGCGACACCTCAGACACTTCGCTTCGCTCCCTGTGAAAAGGCAGCGCGGAGCGCCGCCTTTGTGCTCCAATGTAGCCTTGCAGCCTGAGCAGAGTCGAAGTGCTACCCGAAAGCCATTACGCAGAGCGCCCAGGTAAACAGGGCCGTGGGTACGAAGGCGCAGAAAAACATCCACCGGAGGAGCCGCTGGCCGCGCGGTACCGTGTCGTGGAGCAGCGCGAGGAACAGCACGGCGAGGCTGTAGGCTGTTCCGTAAAGGAAAAAGGCGATCGAGTACCAGAGGTAGGTATCGATATCGTACAAAATGCCTGATACGCCGAAGACGGCAAACAGGATCAGGCAAAAAACGATCATGACGAGGGTGACGTTGCGGAGCCACATGACAGCAAGATAAAAAGCCCGTCCGGAGACGCCATGGGAAAAACACCAGCGATTCCTGTTTTTTTCCCCGCCCCGCCATTTTAACGGCTACATTCTTTAGCAAACCCCTCCCGAAGCCGTAAATTTGCAAACCCCCAATTTCTAATCTCGGATGTCTGGTGTCGGATGTCTGCTGTGATTTCCAGATCAGCCAACATCCGACATCCGCGATCCGACATCATACACCATTTTTTATGCACGATTACCTGAAGGGCTTGAATGAGCGGCAGCGCGAAGCCGTAGTGACGACAGAAGGACCACTGATGATCGTGGCCGGCGCCGGCAGCGGCAAGACGAAGGTGCTCACGACCCGCATTGCCCACCTCATGGCCAAGGGCGTCGACTCGTTCAACATCCTCGCCCTCACCTTTACCAACAAGGCCGCCGCCGAAATGAAGGAGCGCGTGGAGCATATCCTCGCCAGCCGCGAGGCCCGCAACCTCTACATCGGCACCTTCCACTCCGTTTTCGCTCGCATCCTCCGCGCGGAGGCCCACCGCATCGGCTACCCCAACTCCTTCACCATCTACGATACCGACGACGCCAAGAGCGTGGTGAAGGCCGTCACCGGCGAACTCAACCTCGACGTGCAGCACTACAAGCCCAACGCCGTGTACAACCGCATCTCCGGCGCCAAGAACGGCCTCGTGAGCCCAAAGGAATACATGACCGACTACCACATCCAGCAGGAAGACATGCGCGCCAACCGCCCCATGATCGGCCATATCTACGACGCCTACGCGAAGCGCTGCTTCAAGAACGGCGCCATGGACTTCGACGACCTGCTGTACAAATTCTATGAGCTGCTCAAGAACTTCCCCGAGGTGCTGCACAAGTACCAGCACAAGTTCAAGTACATCATGATCGATGAGTACCAGGATACCAACCCCGCGCAGTACGAGATCATCAAGCTGCTCGGAGCGGCCCACGAGAACGTGTGCGTGGTAGGCGATGACGCCCAGTCGATCTACTCCTTCCGCGGCGCCACGATCGAGAACATCCTGCAGTTCCAGAAAGACTACGACGACGCCAAGGTGATCAAGCTGGAGCAGAACTACCGCTGCACGCAGAACATCCTGGCCATCGCCAACGAGGTGATCAAGCAGAACAAGGGGCAGATCCCGAAGACGCTGTTTACCGAGAACGAAACGGGCGAGAAGATCCGCCTCGTGCGCACCATGACCGATAACGACGAGGGCAAGTTCATCGCCGACGCCATCCAGGAGCTGCGCCTGCGCAATCACTACGTCAACAAGGACTTTGCGATTCTCTACCGCACCAACGCGCAGAGCCGCTCCTTCGAGGAAAGCCTGCGCCGCCACAATATTCCGTACACCATCTACGGCGGCATTTCCTTCTACCAGCGCAAGGAGATCAAGGACTACATCGCGTACCTGCGCCTCATCGTCAACCCCAAAGACGAAGAGGCCCTGAAGCGCATCATCAACTACCCCGTCCGCGGCATCGGCAAAACCTCCGTCGACCGTGCCGTGATGCACGCCAACGAGCAGGGCATCTCGATGTGGGAAGTGCTCGAGAGCGCAGGCATGTTCGGCTTCAAGGCCGGCACGCTGGCGGCCATCGAGGAGTTCGTGCTGATGATCCGCTCGTTCAAGAGCATGCTCGAAACGAAGAACGCGTACGACATCGCCTTCCATGTTGGCAAGCAAACGAGCTTCGTGAAGGAGCTGTTCAACGACAAGAGCACCGAGGGCGTGCAGCGCTACGAGAACGTGCAGGAGCTTCTCAACTCGATCAAGGAATTCGTGGAGACGCCGATGAGCGAGGAAAGCGGCGAGGTGGGCGACAAGAGTCTTTCGTCGTACCTGCAGCAGATCGTGCTGCTGACCGACTCCGACCAGAAAGATCCCGACGCCGACACCGTGAAGCTGATGACGATCCACGCGGCCAAGGGCCTCGAGTACCCGGTGGTGTTCGTGGGCGGCCTGGAAGAAGGCCTCTTTCCAAACCAGATGTCGCTCAACACGCGCGAGGAGCTGGAAGAGGAGCGCCGCCTGTTTTATGTAGCCGTAACCCGCGCCAAGGGACGCCTGCACCTGACCTACGCCAATACGCGCTACCGCTTCGGGCAGCTGGTGCAAAGCGACGCCAGCCGCTTTATCAGCGAGATCCCCGAGCAGTATATCGACCATAGCTTCGCCGGCGGCGGCGTGAAGAACCAGAGCTCCTCCAAGTGGGGCCAGGGCTCGGCCTTCGAGCGGATGCAACGCGGCTTCCCCAGCGCTTCTGCACCGCGCGAGCCGGAGAAGACCGCCGTGACCTCGCTGCTGCAGAATACGCGTCCGAAGGAAGTGACCCACACGCCCTCCGCGAACTTTGTTCCCAGCGACCCCGCCACCCTCGCCGAAGGCATGAAGGTGGAGCACCAGAAGTTCGGTTTCGGCACCGTGCTGAAGCTCGAAGGCTCCGCGCACAACCCCGTGGCTACGATCCAGTTTGAGCACAACGGCGAGAAGAAGATCATGCTGAATTATGCGAAGCTGATGATCGTGACGGGGTGAATGGGCAATGGTGAATGGGCAATGGTGAATGAGTGATGAGTAATCAGTAATGAGTAATGAGTATAGCCAAAGGCGTCGCAAAGGGTGCCTTTGTTTTTCGTCCTGACGCGTAGTGGCAATCGGTGCCAATCAAGAAATTCAATCACGGTCAATGACGTTTACGGTGCTGCGTAGCACTATGTGTTAGGCCGGGGTTTCGACCCCGGGTATGGATATGCCATGCACGTGCATCGTGGCGCGTAGCGCCACCGCGCCGGCGCCCGCTCTATAGAGCTTTGTAAAGAGGCAAAACGGATCGCGCCTTGGTCTCATTCAGAAGGCACGACAAAAACGGCAATCTTTCCAAGAAAAATTAAGGCTGCAGCTTTGGGGTTTCGTGACCCGAAACAAGAATTTTTGATTTATATTTCAAATCCTAACAGCTGCGATGCTTTTCTCACAAATGATTTGAAATGAGATGTCTTTTCATCCTTCTGGTCTTTACATCAGTTTCTTGCTTTGCGCAACACGCCCCCGACATTTATCATTCGCTCCAGGATGCCCTTACAGTACCCCGAAAAAGGTTCTAGATCTTTCAGGGACCAACCTTAAGACGCTTCCCGAGAAAGCTAGCTCATTCGTAAACCTCGAAACGCTAGATCTCAGTTCGAATTCATCAATAGATTTAACGCAATGCTTTGATGTTTTACGCAAGCTTCCCTCACTGAAAACACTGGAACTGGCGGAAAACAAGTTGAAATCAATACCGAGTACGATCGTCCACTTGAGGCAACTAGTGGAGTTGAATCTTTTCGAGAATGAATTAACCCAGTTTCCGAAGGAGATTGCAAAGCTTAGGAAACTTAGAGTGCTCAGTCTTTTCGGTAATCAAATTGACCGTCTTGAGTTGAACAAAGGCGATCTCCCTGCCTTGCATACCATTGACCTTTGTTATAATCAATTCGAGGAATTTCCGGTTGATTTATGCACTCTTCCAAACCTGAAGTGCGTCCGGATTTGGTATAACCGGATTCGGTCCCTCCCGCCGGCAATCAAATTTTTAAAACATTTAGAGGCGTTAAACCTTGAGGCAAATCAGCTTTCCCATTTACCCAATGAGCTAGGCGAACTCAAAATGTTGCGGACACTTTCACTAAGGGGAAATGAATTAGACAGCGCCCAGATCGCTCCGGTATTTCGGCTAACAGGCCTGACAGACCTTGACCTTGATGACAACAAGCTCGAGGCCCTTTCTGCGGAAATTCGAAAGCTGCAAAATTTGCATCGCCTTTCGGTTAGCCGTAATCCATTAGCGAACCTTCCGCAAGAGCTGACAGCGTTGCCCAATCTGGAACAATTAGGCTTAGGAGACTTACAGTCTCTTAATTGGTTAGAAAGTTTTGCCATCCTGCAAAGGATGCATAGCCTTAGAAGAGTGGGCATGTTTGAAATGAGACTTCGAAAAATGCCAGATGGTTTCGGGAAGCTTCAGCAAATAGATACTTTCTGGCTAACCTTCAACTTGTTTGACAAGCAGGAGCGGCAAAGAATCACTACTATGGTTCCCAATGCGAAAGTTGTTTTTGATTAAATGCTGCCAGAACTATTTTACAGTCTTCTTGCATTTGAAAAGAAACACTATTTTTAAGTCAGCCTGGGAAAAGACCAAATACCAACTGCTCACCCCTGAACCAACACCGCCAGCTCTTTCCGAAATCCTTTTAGTGGTCGAAGTACCCTCCGCAGCGCCTGCGCATATCCCTTCGAGTGTTCGAAGTACCGTCTGCAGCACGTGGAGATAGTCCTTCGAGTGGTCGAAGCATTGCCTGTAGCACCTGCAGGTAGTCATTCGAGTGGTCGAAATGCCCGTGGCATACGCTGCAGGTACCCTTTCGGGTGGTCGAAGTGCCCTGTGCAGGACCTGCGGGTGCC
This sequence comes from Flaviaestuariibacter terrae, assembly GCF_054777635.1. Lineage (NCBI taxonomy): Bacteria > Pseudomonadati > Bacteroidota > Chitinophagia > Chitinophagales > Chitinophagaceae > Flaviaestuariibacter > Flaviaestuariibacter terrae. The sequence continues at coordinate 686,599 of NZ_BAAHAL010000008.1, read as the reverse complement.
CATTCGGGTGGTCGAAGGCCTGTTTTCAGTGAAAAGGAAAGCCGGGAAGACGTTTCAACACGTTCATTTTTTAACCCATAAACAGTGAACCATGATTGGAATCTTTAAAGTCGCCGACAACCCTTTCGACAGCGTGCTCATCTCCAACGACCGCCTGAACGATTTTGCGGTGGACGCCGTTCCCAAGCTCCGCGCGCGCTACCCCGACCTGGCCGCCGCGATCGATGCGGAGCAGCGGAAATTCAGCAACCTGCTGGGCAGCGTGTCCGTCAACAAAGCCTCCGTCGAAACGGGTACCGACGGCACTGACGTGTTCCTCGCCGAGCTCGCCCGATATATGAGCGACCAGGAGCCGCAGGTGGCCGTATCGCTCAAGCGGGGCAGCGCCGCGTACAACGCCATTTATCCCAACAACCTGCAGACCTATACGCGCCTGCTCAAGTCGGAGGCACCCGCCCGCCTCGATGCGTTAAAAAAGGTAGTGGAGGAGCAGGGGAGCGCATTGCCCGTGGATGTACAAACGCGCATGAAAGGCTTCCGCGCCGCCTGGGACGATGCCCGTGCTGCCCAGAATGCAGCGGAGGGTAACCTGTCCGATGCCCGTACCGGGCGTGTCGCCGCCCGAACGCGGCTGGAGGCCGCCCTGTTTGATGCGCTGCTGGTGCTGGCCCGCGAATACAAGGAACCCGCACGCCTCAAAGACTTTTTCGACCACACGCTGCTTGGCGCAGCACGGCACACTTCGCTCGAAAGACCGGCGGCGCCGACTGCCTGAGTCTTTCGACCCTTTAAGCAAAGGTTTTGGTGACGCCCCGGCGGTTTCAGCCCCGGGGCTTTTTCATGGAAGCAAGGGGCCAATAATCGTGGTGAATGGTCAATGGTAGATGAGTAATCAGTAATGAGTAATGAGTAGAGCCAAAGGCGTTGCGAAAGCGACGCCTTTGGCGTCATTTGGAGGCACGAACCGTATTCCGCGTTTCGCGTGCTGCCGCTGATTGTAAGCGTGTCTCTTTGGGATCCCTCCCTCCAAAACCCTTCAAACCCTTCAAAACCTTCCAGAACCCTCAGGAACCTTCAGAACCTTTTCTCAAACTTCCTTGCACGCCGCCCACAACCGCTGCATGTAATCCAATCCCTTCTCCCGGGCGAAGGCCATATTGCGTTCGGGAATGCGTTCGGGGTTGGGGTAGGAATCGACGGCGCGGCTGACGCTTTCCTCGCGCAGCAGGTGGAGCATCGGGTACGGCGAACGGTTGGTGTAGTTGGCGGCATCGTCGGGGCGGCTGCCGGCAAAGAGGTAGCCGGGGTGAAAGGATGCGACCTGGTACACGCCTTCGTAGCCCGCCTTTCGGAGCAGCGCTTCCGCGGCGTCCACGAGTTTCAGGTAATCGGTAAACCGGTTGAAATGCGCCGGGAGGATGAGGAACATCGTTTCGATGCCGCGGTTGGCATCCATTTCTTTCAGCGCTTCCGTCAGCGCGGAAAGCACCGCTGGCTTGTTGCCTTCGACGACCTGGAACCGGATGCTGTCGCGCTTCACCTCACGGAGCGCGAAGGGGCAGAAGTTGCAGCCGACAACAACGTCGACGATCCATTTTTTGGTCTGGGCGATGATATGTTCGGCACTCGCTGGCAAGCCATAAAGGTAACACAGGTTGACGGGACGCTGCATTGCTGCGTAGCGGCATTACGTGCCAATGTCGTTTTACAGCGGCTCATGAAACAGGTAGGGCGGATCGAACGCAACGTCGTTTTCGCGGAGCAAACCGGAATATTCCATCAGGAAGGATGAGGACCGGTGATGCTCGGGCTGATGCCGGATGTAATCCGCAACGGCATCAACCCCGCGTGCACTCACGTGAAACCATCCGTAGCCACGTTGCCATTCGAATTTGTCCTGCAGAAAGCCCTGCTCCCCGATCCATTTCGACGATTCCGCCTTCAGCACCTGCATGATCTGGCAGGGAGCCATCTTCATCGAAATAGCCATCAGCATGTGTACAGGGTCGGGCATCGCGTAGATGGCCATAAGCTGATGGTCCATACAATTGACGAGTCCGGTCATGTACCGCTGCAGCGGCTCCCGAAACGTTGGAAGGATAAGCCCATTGCGGTACTTGGGTGAAAAGACCGTGTGGACGGCCGACTTTGAATAGGCGTTCGCCATAGAGATCCTTTCCCCGAAGCTATTCCCGAGCCCTGGGGTAGCCATGAGCGAAACAACAGGACGTACCTGTTTTTTCCGGCTGCGATGCCGGTGTTTTTATCAGCAGTCGGCTTGTATTTCTACGGACATGATGGATGATGTGGAGTGGCACATGGTGGCGCTACGCGCCACGCCGCCGCCGCCCGCCACCGGGCTAAGACATGCTGCCGCTATGCGGCAAATAGCATGACGGCGTCTCGAGACTGCGGGTTCAGGTATTATCGCAAGGGTGCCTTTTGCGAACCGGCTTTTTAGCGCGCGCTGCGTACCTTGTTGCCACTATGCATTATCGCTCCCTGTTGTTCGTGCTGCTGCTCCTCGCCGGCTCCGCAAGCGCGCAGCGGCCGCCGGCTTCGGCCTACCGCTTTTCCTATGCCATCGATACCGCATCGAATAACCCGAAATATATCCGGGTGCACTTCCGCCTGATCAACAACAGCGACTCGACCCTTTACTTCCTGCGGCAAAGCTGCAGCCCGGCCAACGGGCTGCGCTGGAAAGAGCGGCAGTGGCAACATACTCCACGTGTCGTGTGCCGGGCTTCGTTTCCGCTAGTCGATACCGTTGTTGCGCATGGCTACTTCGAATGGACTACCTTCTTTACCGCATCGAAAAAAGCGCCTGTGCCGGAGTTTACCTACACGTTGGCGCGCCTGCGGCAACAGCAGAAGCCCGGCACCCTGCATGGCAATGAGCAGCGGCCCGACATCGATACGATCGCGCTGCGGGTGCGGGTACCGGAAGCGGCGCGGCAATAGTCGGGCAGTGCTTTGTACGGCTTTTCCCAGAAACGGTAATCAGCGCGCGTCCTGTTGCGCCAGCCAGCGGAGCGCAGCCTGCAATACGGCGTCTTCCTGCCGGCCGGGAAAGGTCTTTACCGCGATATCCGGGATCACCGGGCGATTGTCGCTGCGATTGCCATTGGGACGAACGAACAGCTTTGTGCAGGATCCGAAACTTACCCGCGCGTTCGGTGTATCGAAATAAAGCACCTCGCCATAGTCATTCGCCGGCTCGCCAGTGGGTTCGCCGATCAACGTGGCCAGCTTATAGTCGCTGATGGTCGCCGCGGTCATGTTGGCGCTTGAGAACGTATGCGGCCCGATCAGCACACCTACGGGGCCGCCGAAGCGCAGCGAATTGCTGCCGGGGCGCTCGGGAGCGCCGGCGGGCAGCACGATCAGCTCGCCATCCTTATGCGCGAGGTAGCCCGCCCATTTTACCGTGTCCATCGCGCGGCGCCGCGCCGTATCCAGGCCCCCGTACCAGGCGCGCACCTGCGGGCTCATTTTCCAATACACGTCACCCGACATGCGAAACGGTTTGTCGGTCAGGAACTGGAGCAGGTACCAGCCAAGCAGCGAGTTGCCGCCGCCGTTCCTGCGCAGGTCAATGAGCAGGCCTTTTACCGGTTGCTGCTGCAGGCTGCGGAACGTTTCTTCCAGGAAATTCCAGAATGCCCCGGGATCGCCTTCCATGCCATTGAAATGCAGCAGCCCCACGTTGCCTTCGACCCGTTCAAACGAATAATCGGGCTCCCGGGGCGGTGCCTGCACGCCCCGGCGGTACGCGTCACGCCGGCTTTTATAGATAGAATACCCAAGGCCATCGAGCGCAGCGTCGTGCGATTTACCATCGCGTACATACCGCACCCGATAGGGCGGGCGTACGCCATTGACGTGGAGCATCAGCAGGAGGTCGTTTTGTACCCGCGAGCGGCGCCAGGCAGGCAGTCCGCCGTAGTAGCCGAGGAAGCGCGGAAAGAGGCGCGCCGTGCTTTGCCCGTTGATCGACACGATGCGGTCGCCGGCGCGGAGCAGGCTGTCGCCCGAAAGATCGGCCAGCACATAAAAGCCATTCTCCGAGGCATCGCGCAGCAGCACCGGGAATACCGGGATCTTGCCGGCAATGATCTTCTGGCTCAACGGCGTTGCCCAGGCATGGGTATGCCCTTCGTTGTTCGCAGCGCACAGCCGCGCCACAAGCGGGTATACTTCCTCAGAGCCGACGTTGCGCCTGACCGACCCGGCCAGCGAGTCGCGCAACTGGTAAAAGCGGCCGCGGTTTATGTCGTGCCAGGGATTCGGATGCATGCTCTCCAGGGTGCGGGAAACGAAGCCGAGGTCTTCGCGTACCTGCGCGGGCGTGAGCGAATCCGGAATGCTTTGCGCAGCAACCGAAGTAAGCAGCAGGCAACAGCCGACGGACAGCGCAATACGAAACGGTGTAGTCATAACAATGGAAAGCTACACAAGCGAAATCAACCGCCACACGCCGCCGGAAGGAACCCGCATTTTCGCGGGATGAATCCGGCGACCGGAGTCCATTTGTTAAAATTTTCGAAAAGGAAATCGCCGCCGACCGGAATTTTTACTGTTTGCACCCCGTCGGTTAAACCTTTTTGGGAAAGGCCCGTCTGAGCGCCTTTTTATCGACGGCGAGGTATATGCGCATTTTCAAAAAACAGCTCTGGAGTTTGGCACAGATTTGTCTTAAGGGCGATCAAACCCTTAAACGTAAGTTTTATGAAAATTGCCAAGCAATCCCTCTTCCTGATCGCCGCCACCTTTGGCGCCACTGCTGCTTTCGCCCAACTGGGTACTGCCGTTTCAACTACTACCAATGCTGCTGTACGCGGCAGCGTTAGTTCTGCCGCCGCCACGAAGGCCGCCACCGGCGCGGCTGTGAGCGCTACGCATGCCGCTTCCGCCGCTACGAAAGCCACGACGGCTACCGCCGCATCCACTGGCGCCGCCACGCAGGCCGCCGCATCGGCCGCCGCTACCAAGGCCGTTGATGTGAAGAGCAGCGTTGGTTCGACCGTGGGTACTACCGCTGCCGGTGCCACGCAAACCGCGACCGAGGCCGCCGATGTAAAAGCCGGCGCCCGCGTGAATGCCCAGGCTTCCACGCATGCCAGCGACCAGGCCAAGGCCAACGCCAATGATAATTCCGCCGTATTCGGCGCGAAGACCGATGCGTCGACCAGCGTAAACACCGGTGCCGATGTGCGCGTGAATGGCAGCGACGCGATCCGCCAGGGCGAGGCCCAGGGCGTGAAGACCAAGGAAAAAGTAAAGCAGGATGGCAGCGCCGCCGTGCAAAAGACAAAGCAAAAGAGTGCCCAGGCCCGCAGCAAGGTGAAGACCGAAGTGCGCGCTAAATCGAAAGGTGCCGTTCACGCTTCGCAAACCGCGAAGGAGCACGCCAGCGAAAATTCCGCCGTTCAGGGCAGCGCCGCTGTGCAGTCTTCCGGCAGCGTGAAGGTGAAGCACTAATACTACGTCATTGCGGCACAGCGAAGCAACTCCTGGCCTACGCAGGCGCTCTGAATAAGAAGTACCCTGCAAACGCCGGACGTCCTTTACAATCAGCACAAGATCGTGGAGGCCGCTTTGCTGTGCCAGCAATGACTTTTTTACTACCCGAAACCCTCCGTGTATGAAACCGATCTTTCTCCTCGCCCTCAGCTTCTGCGGCCTCGCTGCTTCGGCCCAATCCGACAGCACCGCCCGCACCGACAGCGTTCCGAAGGCAAAACCGCAATTCAAGATATCGCTCAACTACAACAGCAACCTGCATTACTACGGACGCACCGACAGCATCCGCAGCAGCGGTTACTTCCCGATGGCCGAATTCTGGGCCACGCCCAACTTCTATATCAACGCAGCGCCCATCTTCGTCAACAACTCGCTTCAATCGTTTGAGTACGCCGGCGCGGTGGCTACGATCGGCTTCCAGAAGGTGACGAAGAAGTGGATCACGGGCCTCTATGCGCTGAAACCCTTTTATACGGCCGAAGCCCGCCTGGTGCAGTCGGCCCTGAAGGCACAGACAGGTGCGAGCGTCACGCGGCTCAACAAGTTGCTCAACCTGACGCTGGGCGCCGATGCGAAATTCAGCAGCGCCGTCGACTTCGGCGCCTCCGCCGGCATCGACCACCTTGTGCGCATCGAGTTGGGCAAGGGCGTCTTCGTCATCGACCCGGGCGTGACCGTCAACGCCGGCACGCAGCAGTTCAGCAGCACCTATGTCAAAAAGGGATCGGGCAGCAACAGCCCGCTGCCGGTACCGCTGCCCGGCAACAACGGCGGCAGTAGTTCTACGGTCACCGAAACCGGACGCCGCTTCGCCGTGCTTTCGTATGAGGCCACGCTGCCGCTTATCTACGCCCGCGATCACTGGATGCTGCTGGTCACGCCCGGCTTCGTAGCACCGCAAAACCTCGTAGCCGGCGAATACGGCAAGGCGATGGGGTATGTGACGGCGGGAGTGAAGTATACGTTCTAGGCCGCGGAAAATTTTCAATGTTCAACGCTCAATGCTCAATATTCAAGGGTCTTCCCTGAGAATTGAATATTGAGCGTTGTTTATTGAGCATTTCTGATCACTGTATCTTTAGCGCGTGCCGCTCCTTCACCGCATTGTCCGCATTTTTATTGCTTTTGTATGGCTCGTCAACGGGCTTTGGGCGAAGCTGCTCCACGCCGTGCCGCGGCACGAGGCGATCGTGGCGCGCTTCGTGGGCACAGACGCGGCGCCCCTGCTCACCCGTCTTATCGGCGCTGCCGAGATCGTGATGGGATTGTGGTGGCTGAGCGGCTACCGGCGGCGCGCCAACACGATACTGCAGCTCATAGTGGTGGCAACGATGAATACCCTCGAGGCGATCTTCGCCCGCGACCTGCTGCTCTGGGGACCGTGGAATGCGGCCTGGGCGGCGCTTTTCTGCGGCCTTGTCGCCTGGGGCGGACTCCGGCGGAACGCCGCCGATTCATTGACCGGCACGCGGCGCAGCGCGCTTCCGCTTGAAAATTGAGCCGGAACGATTTCGCGTAGTCTACCTTTGCCTTATACTTTCCTATGCAGTCACTGAAGGATCATCCCTTTGCCGTTGAAGCCCACTTCGACTCGTCGCTGGTACTCACCTTCGCGGCGCCCAAGGAACGCCTGCAGCCGCTGCTTCCCGAATGCCTGGAGCTCGACACCTTTCACGGCGATACCGCCTTCCTCGCCGTAGCGATGGTGCAAACAAGGGGGCTTCGCCCGAAGGGCTTCCCGGCCTTTATGGGCAACGACTTCTTTCTCACCGGCTACCGGCTTTTTGTACGCTATACCACGAGCGCCGGCAAGCGCCTCCGCGGGCTCTACATCCTCCGCTCCGAAACCGACAAGCCGCGGATGTCGTTCTTCGGAAACATCTTCACACACTACAACTACCGCACAACCGACATCACGCTGGCGCACTCCGGGCCGCATACCGAGATCGTATCGAAGCGCTCGAAGCTGCACGTGCGCACTACCGATACCGAAAGCCCGGTACCGCTCCCCGCGCACTCGCCCTTCGCCGACTGGAAGGAAGCACGCCGCTTTGCCGGCCCGCTGCCCTTTACGTTCACCTACGACAAATCGCGAAGCGAAGTGCTGATCATCGAAGGCGTGCGCGAGCACTGGGATCCCGAGCCGGTGCTGGTAACGGGTTACGAGGTGGGCTTTCTCCGGGAGCTCGGTCTTGCCGACCTGCCGCTGGCCAACGCCTTCCGCATCCGCAACATTCCGTATTATTGGAAAAAGGGTAAACGCGATCTATGGAAACCCGCCGCCGGCCCCTCCAGGGTGTCCTGAACATCATCCGCTTCAACTGGCCCTTCTTTGCCGTAGCGCTGTCCGCCTGGATTGTGCTGGCGCTGGCCGCATCGTGGGTACAGGATTGGCTGAAGGGCCTGCTCCTCGTGCTGCTGGCGGCAAGCATTGCGCTGACACTCGTTTCACTGCTCGTGTCCCTGTATATCTACGACCTGTCGGGGTTTTACCGGCTGCAGTGGCTCGGCGCCGCAGGCATCGGTCCCGGCGCGCGGGTGCTCAACATCAATGCCGGCTTCGACGAAACGAGCGCTGCCCTGCAGGAACGGTTCGGTCCCCTGGCGTTGGAGGTTTGGGACTTTTATGATCCCGCGCGGCACACGGAGCCTTCCATCGCACGGGCACGCGCCGCCTACCCCGCGTACCCCGGCACACAAGTGGTGGAAACATCGCAGCTTCCGGGTGGCGGGTCCTTCGACCGGATCCTCCTCACCTTCGCCGCCCACGAGATCCGCAACGACGATGAGCGGGCGCGCTTCTTCACCGCACTGCGCGAGCGGCTGGCGCCGGGCGGCCGCATCATCGTTACCGAGCACCTCCGCGACAGCGCCAATGCCCTTGCCTATCACTTCGGCGTGCTCCACTTCCTGCCGCGGAAAAGCTGGCTCCGCGTGTTTGGCGAAAGCGGGCTGCGCCTGGAAAAAGAAACGAAGTTCACGCCGTTTGTCAGCACCTTTGTACTCCATGCTGCTGCAACTTAAGATCATCGGCGTACTGCTCCTGTGCCTGGCGGCGCTGCACTGCATCTTCCCGCGCTACTTCCGCTGGCGCGAAGAGCTCGCCGGCCTCAGCCTCATGAACCGCCAGATGATGGGGATCCATACCTTTTTTATCGCGGTGACCGTAGGACTGATGGGGCTGCTGTGCCTGGCTGCCGGCGAGGAGCTGCTGCAAACGCCACTCGGCAAAAAGCTCGCCCTCGGCCTCGCCCTCTTCTGGGCGCTGCGCTTCGGGATCCAGTTTTTCGGCTACTCCCCGCAACTGTGGCGCGGCAAGCGCTTCGAGACGGCCGTTCACGTTGCCTTTACCCTGCTTTGGGCATACCTGGTGGCCGTTTTCCTCCTGGTGTACTGGTACTGACCGCGGCCCGTGTCGCGGGCGGGTCATATTTCCGTTTCCCGTAACATTTCCGCGCCGGCCATTGCCTAACTTTGCCCCCGTAAACCTGACGTTATGATCAAGACCGGCAATCCCATTATCAGCATATATACCGAGATGACGCCCAACCCGGAAACGATGAAGTTTGTTGCCAACAAGCTCCTCTACCCCGGCAAAAGCATCGACTTCCCCGACGTGGAAAGCGCGAAGCCCTCGCCGCTCGCCACCGAGCTGTTCGGCTTCCCCTTTATCCGCGCCGTATTCATCGCCTCCAACTTCGTTACCCTCAGCAAGACCACCGAGACCGATTGGGCCGACGTGATCCCGACGATCCGCCAGTTCCTCAAAGAGTACCTCGAGGAAGGCAAGGCGGTTGTGAATGAAGATGAAGTGGCGCAGGTGGTGCCCCAGAGCTCCAACGAGGTAACGGCCGACGACGACGACGTGGTGAAGCGTGTAAAGGAACTCCTCGAGAACTATGTGAAGCCCGCGGTGGAAATGGACGGTGGCGCGATCCAGTTCAAAAGCTACAAAGAGGGCGTCGTAAACCTGATGCTCCAAGGCTCCTGCTCCGGCTGCCCCTCCTCGATGATCACGCTGAAGGCCGGTATCGAAGGCATGATGAAGCGGATGATCCCCGAGGTGAAGGAAGTAGTTGCCGAGGCCGAATAAAGAACCGGCGCGTCCCGAAGCTTCGGAACACTAAGAAAACAGAGCATACACATTCGCAACGAATAAGAATGGTCCCGCCCGCCGCGGGACCATTTTTTTTGACAGTTCATGTAACTCAGGCCGCGCCCCGTTCGTCAGAACGAGCATCTTGCAGCTCCATTTATGAAACCACTACTCACGCTCTTGCTTGCCACGGGCAGCCTGCTGGCCGCCGCTCAACCGACGTACCGTAACCTGCCCCTGCTGGAGGCCTCCGGCGCCACTGCCGACTACCGGGTAGATGGCAACTGGACGCGTGGCTCCTGGGGCTTTGCACCCGAAGCCGCGCCCGACGTGCTCAGCATCCCCGTGTTTTCGCGCACGGTACAATTCGGTTTTTTTACCGGTAAGGACTCGATCCTGTTTCCCCTCAGCGCCGGCAAGCCCTACCGGTTTTACGTGCATACGATCGACGGCAAATACGCGCTTACCGACGTGCGTGGCTACAACTACGAGCCGCTCTCCTTCGACAGCGCTGCATCGGGGCGTCACCCGCAGTTCTGGTACGAGCACTCGGCCGACAATCCCTTCCTGCAGCAGCTCCGGGCATCGTATGGATTGGAGGAGATTGTGCGCGGCGCTACCTCCGACTCGGCCCGTGCGCTCCGCATCCTGAAATGGACACACGACCGCTGGAGCCACAATGGCGACAACCAGCCTTCGAAGCCCGATGCCCTGACGATCCTCGAAGAGGCGAAGTCGGGCAAGCAGTTCCGCTGTGTCGAATACGGCATCGTGGCGACGTCCGCCCTCAACGCCATCGGCCTGCCGGCGCGGGTGCTGGCGCTCAAAACGAAAGACGTGGAAACCACCGAGTCGGGCGCGGGTCACGTGCTGCTCGAGGTATACCTCACCGACCTGAAAAAGTGGGCGATCCTCGACGGGCAGTGGGATGCGATGCCGGTGCTCAACGGCGTGCCGCTCAATGCCGTCGAATTCCAGCAGGCCATTGCCCGCAACTACGACAGCCTGCAGATCCGCAGCCTCTCGGGTACCGGCAAAGACGATTACACCCGCTGGATCTTTCCCTATCTCTATTACTTCGATGTGAAATTCGACAACCGCGAAGGTGTTGCCGAGCGCGCCAGGCAGGAAGGCAAGCAGAGCCTCATGCTCGTACCCCTTGCTGCGAAGGAGCCTGCCGTGTTCCAGAAGGTGGCGCCCATCACCTATGCGCTGTATACGCGCTCTCTGGCCGATTTCTATGCAGCGCCCGCCTGGTGACCGCCCGCTTGATTTCAGCCCCGTAAACGGCTATCTTCATGGGTCATGAGGATAGCCGTTTGTGTTTCGATAGTGCTCAGCGCGCTGGCTTTTTGTACCGGTTCCTGTGGCGTGCAGCACCGCTTTGCCAGCGCCGCCGAGGCCGCGGCCGACTCCTCGCCCGTGTACCGGCTGCCCTATGCGCCAAGTTCGCGGTACCGGCTGGTGCAAGGCTACAACTCCTGGCTCTCGCACCGGCACCGCCTCGGGCTTGACTTCAAAATGAAAGTGGGCACCACCGTTATCGCCGCCCGCGAAGGCGTGGTGGTTCGGGTGGTCGACAGCTTTTCGGCACATGGGCTCAGCAAGCGCTACCTCGGTCGCGCCAACGTGGTGGTGATCCGCCATGCCGACGGCTCGAACCTGCTTTATGGCCACTTGAAAAAGGGAAGCGCGCTGGTGCACGTAGGCGACAGCGTGCAGCTCGGACAGCCGCTGGCGCTGAGCGGCAATGTAGGCTTTTCGGCCTTTCCGCACCTGCACCTTACCGCCTGGACAAACAGCGCCGCGGGTCGCCGCGCTCTGCCCACCCGCTTCGGCACCCGCGAAGGAATCCTGTACCTGCGTCCCGGCCGCCGCTACCGCGCTCTTTAATCAGTGACAGTTCCCGGCCACAACGCCAAACGCCAAACTCCAAACTCCAAACTCCAAACTCCAAACCCCAAACCCCAAACCGGAACCGGAAACTACTTCGACTTATGCCGGATGCGCCGGATGAGGAACCCGTGCTCGCGCGGCAGGTTGGTGTCGTCGCCCATCAGCAGGGCGAAGGGGCGCAGGCCGGGGATCTCTTCGAACACCACCTTTACGATCGCCAGCAGGGGCAGGGCCATGAAGGTGCCCGACAGGCCCCAGAGGGCCGCCATGGTGAGTACGGCCACGATCGCCGCCAGCGCGTTGATGCGGATCTTGGAGCCCACGATGATCGGGTTAAGGATGTTGGTGTCGATCATGTGAATCAGTAACATAGACACGACGGCCCACAGCACCGTAGCGGGCGCGTTGGTGGTGATGGAGATCAGCGCGGTGAGCAGCAGCGCGAGCGTGATGCCGATATAGGGAAGGATCTTGATGATGGCGCTGATGATGGCCAGGAGCAGCGCGTAGCGGATGCCCAGCAGCGCCAGCACGGCGAAGAAGGCGCTCGCAACGACCGCCATCTCGATGAGCAGCCCCACGATGTAGCTCCGGATCACGTATTGAATTCGGTTGAACAGATTCTGGATAACGCCCGCGTGCTCGTCGGCAAACAGCTGCAGGAAAAAGCCCAGGATAAGTCCGCGGTACAGCAGCATCAGGAACGTCATGATCAGCAGCAGGATGCCGGCGAAGAGGATCACCGAGCCCAGGGTGAGCGTCCGGTTTACCAGGTACGACGTTTTGGGTAGGAGGTTGACGCTCGAGGTTTGGACGATCTCGTGCACCCGCGCCGTGTCGGTCTTGAGCCAGCGCCCGAGCAGCGCCTCCAGTTGCTGCAGCGAATGGTCGATGTTCTGCTTGATAAGGGGCAGGTCTTCGCGGAACGAGAGGATGGCGTTGAACAGGAAGTAGAACAGCAGCACGAAAAATACGATCGCGAACAGCAGCACGATAAGCGCCGCGTAGGCCCGACCGAAGCCCTGCTTTTCGAAAAAGCGGCAGGGGCCGGTGAGCAGCAGCGCCATAAGCCCCGCCAGGGCCAGGGGCTTCAGCACCATCTGGCAGTAATAAAACAGCACCAGCGCCAGCGCCAGCGTCAGCAGGGGTGGAAGCAGGCGGGTAAAGGTGTCGTTGGTGGGGACGCGGCAGACGGGCATAACGGCAGGGGTAAAAAAGTTGTGCCGGGGCTACGTACAAGAGAAAGAACGCAGATTTGTTATGATTTTTATGATTAGAGCGCAGATAAACACTTCAGAAATCATAACCAATCTTAAAAATCTGTGTATCCACCGCAGGTGGATCTGCGTTCTTTCTCTCACCGGCGCTTGCGGCGCTTACTGCAGATTCCCGAAAATCAGTAAGTTTATCCCACAACTGCACCTATGTCCTTTGCAATCGAAACCCGGGCGCTCTCCTTTGCCTTTGGAAAGCGCCGGGTCGTCAACGAGCTGTCGCTCCATGTACCCGGGCAGAGCATCTACGGGTTTCTTGGTCCCAATGGCGCCGGCAAGAGCACGACGATCCGCCTACTTACCGGCATGCTGCTTTCCGATAGCGACAACATCTTTCTCCAGGGCCGCTCGCTGCAGCAGCACCTGCCAAGGTTGTTCGCCAGCGTCGGCACGCTCATCGAAAGCCCGTCGCTCTGGGGTCATCTCACGGCCCGCGAAAACCTCCGTGTCATCGCCACGCTCCGCGGCCTGCCCGCCACCCGCATCGACGCCGTGCTCGGCATCGTGCGCCTCACGCAGGTGCAGCACCGCCGCGTGGCGCAGTTCTCACTCGGCATGAAGCAGCGCCTCGGCATCGCCATGGCCCTCCTGCCCGACCCTTCGCTGCTGCTGCTCGACGAGCCCGCCAACGGCCTCGACCCATCGGGGATCGTCGAGATCCGCGACCTGCTCCGGCACCTGCACCGCGAGGAAGGCAAAACGATCTTCGTGTCCAGCCACCTGCTCGCCGAGGTCGAAAAAACCTGCACCCATATCGGCATCATCCATAAAGGCGTGCTCCGCTACGAGAACACGCTCGAGCAGCTGCGCCGCGATGCCGAAGCGGGTGGCGAAGCTGTCTTCACCATCCCCGGCGCGGCCGCACGCAGCGATGCCTTCGACCCCGCCTGGGGCGCGCGCCCGCTCAACGGCGACGAGGTGCTCTTCCCCATCACCGACGCCGGCGGCGTGGCCCGCCTCAACGAAAGCCTCGTGGCCCGCGGCCTTCCCGTTTGCGGCATCCGCATGCAGGGCGGCCTCGAAGACTGGTTTATGCGCATCACCCAAAACGACAAGTCCATCGTATGAAATTATTTCTCGCCACCCACGCCGCCTGCTTCCGCGCCGAGTGGATCAAGCTCAAACGCACCGGTCTTTTCTGGATGGGCCTCGGCACCGCGCTCGTGATCCCGCTGATCATGACCATCGTCGGCTACTTCATCCCCGATCTCAACAGCGACCGCGACGCCTGGAACAAGATGCTCGAAACGAATATCGGCGCCTTCGGTGCGTTCTTTTACCCCTTGTTCCTGGTCATCACCATGGTGCGCCTCGTATATCTCGAGCACAAGGCCGATACGTGGAAGGTGCTCGAAACGCAGCCCGTGTCGCGGGCCGCACTCTTCCTGGTGAAGTACGAGGTGGCGCTGCTCGTCGCGCTCCTGAGCCTCCTGCTGCTGGTAGCCTTCAGCCTCCTCGGCGGAAGCATCCTGCAATGGAGCGGCGCGCAATCCGCCCTGGCCTCCTCGAAGATCGACGCGCTCCGCATCGCCAAAGTGCTGCTCCGCTACTGGATCGCCTCCCTCGGCATCGTGGCGCTGCATTACTATATCGCCCTGCTGATCCGCACCTTTGCCTGGCCGCTTATCATCGGCCTTATCGGGATCATTGCCGGCAATTCGCTCGCCGACGCGGGCATCTGGAACTGGTTTCCCTGGTCGGCCTTTGCGCTTACAGGCGAGGGAATGAAGGGCTCGCCGCAGGGAAGCCTCCTGCTGCCCCACGAGTGGCTTGCGATCCTGTGGGCACTCCTTGGACTCCTGTTCGGGTATACGCTGCTTACACGCCGCGGCTTCGCGGCCGCGCATCTCCGGGGCCGCTATGCCGTGTTCAGTGGGACTGCCGTTGCCATATTCGCGCTCGCGGCCTGGGGCCTCACGCGGCCACAGCTGATGACCCGTTACAACGGTACCGTGATCGCCGGGCAGCTAAAATCCGACAACCCGGTGAAGACGGTGGCGCTGCTCCGCGGGCCGGCGCAGGATACGGTTCTTTCCGGAATGGTGGTCAATGGTTCCTTCCACCTGGCGGGCGTGGATGGCCTCGCCCCCGACCTGTACCAGCTTCAGCTGGGAAGCCTGTCGCTGCCGGTGTATTTCGGAAGCCGCGACTCGCTCTTTGTTGCGGTCACCAATACAAAGGAGCAGTTTGAGCAGCACTTCAGCGGCACGCGCGGCGCCGAGAACGAATTCCTCGCGCGGGAGCGCCTCCCCGACTTCTCAAGTATCGAGCGCTTCGGCATCCAGGAGCCGCCTGCGAAGTTCTCGAGGCTGGTGCTCAATAACCTGGATGGCTACACGCAAAAGGCGGAGCGCTTTCATACGGTCGACAACGTGCGGCCCGCCGCCGACTTCGTAGCGTTCTACCGTAAGCTGTGCGCGGTGTCGCTGCTGCGTATCGTCAACATCGAGTACCCCAAGGCCTTCGCGCTGTATCACCCCAACGAGAAGCTGGCGTACACGCCCGGCCTCGAGGAGCTTCGGCGCGAGATCTCCCTCAACGATCCTTCGCTGGCAGGGCAGGCGAATTACCTGCAGTACGTGGCCGACTACCTGCGCAGCCGCGTGGCGCTCAGCCCGAACCGCGATAGCGCGCTGGTCGCCTATGCGCAGCAGCAGGTAACGAATCCTGCCGTTCGCGACGCTTTTTACCTGAGCATCTTCTCCGATCGCTTGCAGCGGCTTCCCGACAGCAGCGCGCGTGCTTCGTTCGTGGCCGCAGCCCTGCCCGAGCTCAGCAGCCCATCGTACCGGCGTGTGCTGGAGCAAAACCTGCGGCGGCTCAACAGCCTGATGCGCGGCCGCCCGGCACCCGACTTCGCGTCGGAATCGGGCAACGGCACCGCCTTCCGTCTTGACCGCTTCCGGGGTCGCTACGTCGTGATCGATGTGTGGGCTTCCTGGTGCGGCCCCTGCAAGCGCGAGTCGCCTTATTTCGAGGAGATGGCCGAGCGCTTCACCGACGAGCGGGTGCTGTTCGTGGCGCTGTCGGTCGACGAGGACCGCAACGACTGGCGCCGCGAGATCGTGTACAATACGTCGCGCGTGCTGCAGCTGCATGTGCCCGATGCCGGCGACTCCTTCCTTCAGCCGTATGGCATTACCACGATCCCGCGCTACCTCCTGCTCGACCCGCAGGGCCGCATCCTCAACGCGAGCCTCCCCGTGCCCTCCGATCCCGAATTTGCCGCTATCTTGCAGCGGGAGATCCCGTTCGGGAAATATTGATGCACGACTTTTTTGAGCAGTTCTGGCAAGGGCTGCGGCTAACGACGCCCCTCGAGTTCATTGCGGTTATCAGCGGCATCGTGAGTGTGTGGTTTTCGCGGAAGGAAAACATCTGGGTGTACCCGGTGGGCCTTGTCAACACCGCCATTTACATGTACCTCTCGATCAAGGGTGACCTCTTTGGCGAGGCTACGGTAAACCTTTATTACACCATCATGAGCATTTACGGCTGGATCCTGTGGGCGCGTCGCAACGAGCGGCAGCAGCATGCCGTGCGCATTACTTTTTCAACCAGCCGCGAATGGCTGCAGGAGATCGCTTTCTTCGCCGCATTCTATATCGCCATCTTCTTTGCCCTCGACTATGTGAAGGGCGCCTTCCAGGCCAACACCATTCCGGCCGCCGATGCCTTTGCCTCCGCCACCGCCTTTACCGGTATGTGGCTGATGGCGCGCAAGAAGGTGGAAAGCTGGTACTGGTGGATCGCTACCAACATCGCATCGATACCGCTCTACTACGTCAAAGGATACGTGTTCACGAGCGTCCTGTTTTTCATCCTGCTGCTGATGGCATTCTGGGGTCTTGCCGAATGGAAGGAGCGGGCCCGGAGCGCTCAAAAAGTGGTCGTCGACGACCTGCTGATGGAGGTGCCGCGATGAAGAAGATCGTGGTGATAGGTCCTGAGTCGACGGGCAAAAGCACCCTCTGCCGCGAGCTCGCGGCGCACTACGACACGGCCTGGTGCCCCGAGTACGCCCGCAGCTATCTCGAGGTGAACGGCACCGACTACGACCGCGGCGACCTGATGCGCATCGCCCAGGGCCAGCTGGCACTCGAGGCTTATATGGAGGAAGAAGCCCGCGGCGACTATTATTTCGTGGACACCGACATGTACGTGATGAAGGTGTGGTACGAGGTGGTCTTCGGCGAATGCCCGCCCTGGATAATCCGGCAATGCGCAGTACAGCACTGCGACCTCTACCTCCTCTGCAACACCGACCTGCCCTGGGTGGCCGACGGCATGCGCGAGTACCCCGACCTGGAAATGCGGCAGCGGCTGTACAAAACCTACCTGGATATTATGGTGAATGATGGCCGCCCCTTTGCGATCATCTCCGGAAACGAGCAGGAGCGGCTGCAGTGCGCGATTGCCGCGATCGAGCAGGAGTTTGCGGACTGGGACGATGAAGCTTCCTAACCGCAAAGAAATAGAGAAAGAAGTCCGTACGCTAAGCCCGTTGAAACCCTCATTGCGAGGAGCCGTCGTCGGAGGAAGGGGCCTGAAGCAATCTCCCGGGGCTTACGCGGCAGGTGTTTCTGTCGCCTTCCGAGACCGCGGACGCACCCCGAAAGAGATTGCTTCGCTACGCTCGCAATGACGTGATGATGGGACGTCGCGAATCCCTTATTCGCTTTTTTCATCCCGGTTCCGGGCCTTCTTCACTTTACTCTCTTTCGCTTGCTGCAGGCCGATCACACGTTGCACATCCGGATCTATCTGCAAGAAATTCATGTTGGCCTGGATCTGCGCCGCGCGCCGCTGCACGTAACCGCCATTGCCCGGCTGAAAGCGCTTCGGATTGGGCAGGCAGGCGGCGATGAGGGCCGCCTCGCGGCGCGAGAGCTCCGCGGCCGGCTTGTGAAAGTAGTGTTGCGCCGCGGCTTCCACGCCGTACACACCGCGTCCCATTTCGATCACGTTGAGATATACTTCGAGGATGCGCTCCTTGCCCCAGATCCACTCGATCATCTTGGTAAAATAAACTTCGAGGCCTTTGCGGAGCCAGCTGCGCCCCTGCCAGAGAAAAACGTTCTTGGCTGTTTGCTGTGAGATGGTGGAAGCGCCGCGCACGCGGCCCGGTTTGCGCTTGTTGTAGGCCTGCGCCTTTTCGATGCTTTTCCAGTCAAAGCCGGCATGGTCGGGGAAGAGCTGGTCTTCGGACGCGATCACCGCCAGCTTCATGTTCGACGGAACATCACCGATATAATCGCGCTTCAGGCCGTCGCCGCTGAACAGCGACACCAGCTGCGTCATCGTCACGGGCGGATCGATCCACTTCAGCAGCACGATGTACAGCAGCTGCGCGATGAACAGGAAGAGAAAGGTTCTCTTCACGATGCGCCAGAAAGGGGAGCCTTTGGATCGCTTGTTTTTCATAAGGGATCAAGTCAAAATCAAAAATCAACATTCAAAAAGCTTGGTGCCGCGACTTTCTTTTGAAATGGAAACGCGTCAAAGCTGGGAGTTGTTTCCAGGCGCTTTTGACTTTTGGTTTTTGACTTTTGAGTTATCAATGGTGGAAGAACAGGTAATACACCTGCAGCCCCACGCCGAAGCAGATCAGGATAAACCCGTTGAGGCGGCTGATGAACTGGATATTGTGCGGGGTGAGGCGCCGGCGGATCTTGTTGGCGCCAAGAACCTTCAGCACGTCGGTGCCGGCTACGAAGAGCAGGGCGATCCCGAAGATGCCGAGCCGCTGGTCGATGGTGTGATCGGCGAAGGATGTTGCCGCCGCCAGCCAGAATAGCCAGATGCCCGGGTTTAGCACGTTCATCAGGAAGCCCGTCACAAACAGCTTGAAGAAATCGCGCTTGCGAAACTTCTGCTCCGTTTGCCCGTCGACGGCCACCTTGATCTTTTTAAAGAAAAGAAAATAAACGCCCACGCCCACCAGAAAGAGGCTCCCGATGATCCCGACGATCTCCTTTCCCGTAATAATACGGGTGAAGAGCTCGGTGAAGAAGTTGACGGCGAGTGCCAGCAGCACATCGCTCACTGACACGCCCGCGATAAAGGCCATGCCGCCGCGCGTTCCGTTGTTGATGCTTTGCTTGATGGTGGTAAAGAGCAAAGGCCCCACCGAGATGGAGAGCAGCAAGCCAAGCGAAAGTCCTTTGATGAGAGCGTACCACATATTCTACCGCAACGAATATAATGTGCGAATGTGCAAATCTGGTTTTGAGTCTGCAAACGAGTCTGCTAACGAGTCTGCTAATGTGCTGGTCTGCTAATCTGCTAATACCTGCTCTCTACCCGAAAGTCAGAGACTTCTCCTTATTCGCAGACCAGCAGACTATTTCATTAGCAGATTACACCCGCCCGTTTGTTCCCCTTGTTTCTTCGAGGAACCGGTTCCAGTCGGTGAGTATTTTTCCTTTGAGCACGCGTGGGAATTTATGCTGGCTTCCGAGCTTGCCTTCTTTTTCCATGAACTCCATAAAGGCGCGCTCGGGGAGTTTTTCCAGGAACACCGCCTTCAGCGCCGAGCCGCGCTCCACGGCGTAGTCGTCGTTGAGCACGCAAAGCTGCGCGTCGATCTTTTCGGCCAGCAGGGCTTCGTCAACGGCATCGTCGCAGGCAACGTACCACTTGTGCGCGAAGAGGCCTTCATAGGGAAAGCCCACAACGCCGTACTCGGGGATGGAGATATTCATTTCTTCGCTGACGAGCTGCACGGCGCGGTTCATGTTCTCCACGCTGAGGTGCTCGCCCACGAGGCTCAGGAAGTGCTTGGTGCGCCCGGTGATCACCACCTCGGCGCGCTCCTTGTTCACGAAGCGCAGCGTATCGCCGATGAGGTAGCGCCAGGCACCCGCGTTGGTGCTCATAAGCAACGCATACTCGCGGCCCACCTCCACCTCGTGGATCATCAGCGCCTCCGGGTTGTCGACCATCTTGCCATCGGCATCGAAGTTCTTGTCGTCGAAGGGCACGAACTCCATGAAGATGTTGTTGTCGAGTATCAGCTGCATCCCCTCTGCGTTCTCTCGGGCGCGGTAGCCGATAAAACCTTCGCTGGAAAGGTAATTCTCGATATAAACGATGGGCTTGCCGAGCAGCTTCTCGAAGCCTTTTTTATAGGGCTCGAACGAAACGCCGCCGTGCACAAAGAAGCCGAGGTTGGGCCAGATATCGTGGATGGTCTTTACCTGGTAATGCTCCACGATCATCTCCATGCACATCTGGCACCAGGCGGGCACGCCCACGATGTAGCCGATGTCCCATTCGCGCGCATGCTCTACGATCTCGTGGAGCTTCTCGTTCCAGTCTTTGATCTTGGCGATGCGGCCTCCGGGCTTGTAGAAGGTCTGGAACCAGAAGGGGCGGTTCTTGGCAAGGATACCCGACAGGTCGCCGGCATACCAGCCGGCCGCGCCCTTCTGCAGGTCGGTGGCGCCGCCGAGCATGAGAAAGCCTTTCGTTACGGCGTTGCGTGGGAGGTTGTCATACGAGATGATCGACAGCCACTGCCGCAGGTAATTGACGCGGTTGCTGCGGAGCATCTCGCGTGTTACGGGGATGTATTTGCTGGCCGCCTCGGAGGTGCCCGAGCTCAGCGCGTAGTACTTGATCTTGCCGGGCCAGGCAACGTCGGGCACACCGTCGAGGGTTTTCTTCCACCACTCCTCGTAGATCTTGCTGTAGTCGTGCACCGGCACCATCTGCTGAAACAGCTTGCCGGGGTGCTTGCTGAGCAGGATCTCGTCAAAGCGGTATTTCTGTCCGAACTCGGTAAACCGGGCCTTCCGAAGCAGTTTTTTCAGCACCCGGAGTTGCTGCCGACGCGGGTCGTTTTGCGGGATGCGCAGCGCAGCCGCGAGGGCTTTGGGTAATTTCAGATCGATTATTCTCGCCATTCGTTCGCAATAAAGGTAAGGGCTCCTAAGCTCAGTGCGTTCATAAACCAAGCCAACGGTAATTGCGGAAAATGATTTTGAGGTCTTCGGCCGCGTCGTAGTCGCGCGCATACCAGTAGTCGGCCTGCCGGAGGCTTTCTTCGGCCAGCGCCGAATAGGCTTCCGCGGGTCGTCCGCCGGCGCTGAGCACGCCCGTCCGCAGCACAGGCAACGCGGGCCCGGGGAGGCGATAGCCCACCCAGGTTTTGCGGCCCAGCAGCACAGCCAGCACATTGCGGGCAAAGCGCCCGGGCCGCTTCACGAGCAGCAGGTGTACCGGCAGGGTCACGAGGAAGCCCAGGGCCAGCAAGACATCGGTAAGCCGCTTGCTGCGCCGGTACGACGGGGCAGCCAGGCGCAGCGGCGCCTGCAGCGAAAGGGCTTCACCGCTGCTGTCCTTCGAGTCGCTACCCACCATGCTCGAAGAGCCGGCGGCGTGGTAACGGAGCCGCACATGCCGCGCCAGGCGGCCGGTGTGGGTCACCGCATCGCGGAAGCTGAGCGTGCCGATGCAGAAGATAAGCTCCTGCGCGTCGAGTGCCCGGATGGCCTCCGGCGCGCGCGCCAGGTCGGTAACGGTATCGGGCTCGCCGGGCTGCAGCCCCACGCGCCCGAGGATATGGGCGCCCCGCCCGTTGCGAACGAGCAACTGCCGCAGCTCGGCGTATTCATCGGCGGTGGCCGCAATGAGGATATAGGGTTTCTCCACCAGCTCGGCCGGCCGCTGCAGGAGGCCCGTTTGGAGCAGCAGGCGCCGCACCGTGCCGATGGCCACAAACCCAAGAAGGGCGCCGCCCACCAGGATCGCGCGCGAAAAGCGCAGGATCTCGGGCAGCAGCGCGTAGCCGGCCAGCAGCACCAGTGCGGCAAAGCCGGCGGCCCGCAGGAGGTTGCTGCGCCGGTAGATCTTGTCGTACAGGCCGGCATAGTACGCCGTAATAATATATACGAGCGTATAGATCGGCAGCGAGGCACGGATGAGCGGCCCCGGCAGTACGATGTCGGGACGTACGTAGCCGATCCACAGCTCCTTGACGAGCCAGAACGAAAGCAGGATCAGGATGCCGTCGATCACGGGGAGGCCGATCCAGCGGAGCGCCTTGGCCCCCGCGGCCAGCGCCGCCCGGAGCCAGATCGCGAACTGGATCGATATGCGGAAGAGCCGCGCCCGCGCGCCACCGTAGTGCTTGCGCACGAAGATGTTCATGGCGCTGTAGAAGAGCCGCACGTAGTTGAGTGATCCGCGCTTCGTGCTCTCACCCTTGAAGTGGATGATGCTTGTGTCGGCGACATAATAGTTTTTGTAGCCGGCCCGCTGGATGCGGTAGCTGAGGTCCACGTCTTCTCCATACATGAAGAAGGCCTCGTCGAAGGAGCCGACAGTATCGAGCACCAGCCGCGGTATCAGCATGAAGGCGCCGGCCAGCACGTCGACCTCCCAGTTGCGGTGCTCGTCGAGGTGACCGAGGTGGTAGCGGCCGAAGATCCGCGAATGCGGGAACAGGAGCGAAAGACCGAACAGCTTGTAAAGGGCCGTCAGCGGCGCGGGGAAGGAGCGCTTCGATTCTTTCAGAAAGGACCCGGTGCCGTCGATCATTCGCACGCCAAGTGCGCCGGCATCCGGGTGGGTTTCGAAAAAGCGGAGGCAGGTCCGGAGGCCGTCTTCGGGGAGCAGCGTATCGGGGTTGAGGAAAAGTATGTAGCGGCCGCGGGCGATGGCGAGGCCCTGGTTGCAGGCGCGCCCGAATCCCACGTTCTCGCTGTTGGCCACGAAGCGCAGGCCGGGGAAGCGCGCGCGCAGGTAGGCTTCACTGTCGTCGCTGCTGTGGTTGTCGACCACGATGACCTCGGTGTCGATATCCCGGCTGGCGGCCTGCACCGAATGCAGGCATTGCTCCAGGAAGTAGCGCACGTTGTAATTAACTATGATGACGGAGAGGGTCAAGCAGTAAGGTTAGCGGCAAAGATAGCCGGACGGGCAAAGTGGTAAAGGCGGAAGTCGGAAGCGCGCAACTGCCGCTCCTCCGGGCCGGTCAGCTTTTGTTCTGGATCTTGCGCCGCACTTCTTCGGCGCAGTGGCTGATGAAGTCTTCGGTGATCTGCTCCATCTGGCGGTAGTGCAGCGGCTTGGTGATGAAGCCGGCCTTGTAGCGGTCGGCGAAATCCTTGTCGGTGGGCAGCGAGGACGTGGTGAACAACACGACCGGCACGTCGGCGTAGCGCTCGAGGGTACGCAGCTCGCGGAGCACCTGCTTGCCGTCGACGATGGGCATGTTGACGTCGAGGATAATGAGGCAGGGCACCGGGTCGAGTTCCTGCAGGCCCTTGAGGAAGTGGAGCGCCTGGCCGCCGTCGGTAACGGTCACCACCTCCACCTCGCGGGCAAATTCCGAGAAGGCGTCCTGCACGAGTTGCAGGTCGTCGGCGTCGTCGTCGGCGTACAATACGATGTTCTTGGGCGTGCTGGACTTCGTCATACTTCAGTTGCGCTGCTGTGTGCCCCTCAAACTGCAGGGACAGGGTCAAACTAAATGTTCCAGGTCGATCAGCTCCAGGTACGGATCCAGGAGGGCAACGGAGCGGAAGCAGCGCACCTTCTTCGGCAGGAGCCGGTATTGACGGTACAGCACTTCCACATAAAAGCCCTCGATCTGGTATAGTACGCAGGCCTGCGCCCCTATTTTGCGTTTGCCGAGATAAGTTCCCTCTTCATACAAAAGGTCGAGTTGCTCCATCTGCGACAGCAATAGAAAATCAAACATCCTCATGATTCCGGTCCTCCCGGGGTAGCCGCCACAAAGACCGTGCGGGGCTGGGCCGGCCGGCTTCGGGGTAGAGCGGAAAAAGCTGGAATCATGGGTTCGGTTTCACGGGGCCTTTCAAAGGTAGGGCTTTGGAACTGAACAATGGATAGGCGCCGCTCATTTACCGCCGAGCACGGCGCGCTCCACTACCTCCGCGTAGTGCCGGTGCTCGAGCTCGTGCACACGGGCCGCCAGGGTCAAGGGGCTGTCGCCGGGAAGTACGGGGCAGCGGGCCTGGAACAGGTGGTCGCCGTGGTCGTAGTGCTCGTCGACATAATGAATGGTGATGCCCGACTCCGTATCGCCCGACGCCAGCACCGCCTTGTGCACATGCTGCCCCCACATGCCCTTGCCTCCGTAGGCCGGGAGCAGCGCCGGGTGGATGTTGACGATCCGCGCCGGGTACGCCTCGATAAGGGGGGGCGGGATCTTCCAGAGAAAACCGGCCAACACTATATATGTTATACGGGCCGCCTGCAGCTCCGGCAGGTACGCATCGCCGTGAAAGAAGCGCGCGCGCTCCAGCAGCAGCGTCGGTACGCCGAAGGCCGCCGCGCGGGCCAGCACGCCGGCTCCGGGCTTGTTGCACACGATCAGCGCCACCTCTATAGCGGGATGCCCGCGGAAATATTCCATCAGGCTCTGTGCGTTTGTGCCGTTGCCGGAGGCAAAGACGGCGAGGCGATGGGGGCGTGTGCCGCTATGGTTCGAATCGGGTGTCATGGGTTGGAGCGCACGAAAGTACCGCCAAACTGTGGAAGCAGAATACCTGACCAAAGTCATGTTTTTTCACAAGGCGGCGTCGTAAATGCAGGTTTGTTTGATGAAAAAACAAGTCTATATTCCGCGGGTTTTACAAGAGTGCTAATCGGCTGAAATGCAGGCCTGTAGCGGGTTAAAAAAAATTTAAAGCTTATGGGTATTTGTAAGAACTCTGTCATATTTTTGCCCCCGATTCGGAAATTTTCCACATTTAGATCAGTTGAATCTATGATTTTCCATAAGCCACGTGTAACGAAAATTGGCCTCCTGTTTTTCTTCACGCTGATTCTTTCTTTCGCTACATATGCCCAGGGCGATGCTGCACACGGCAAGCAGCTGTTTCAGCAGAACTGCCAGACCTGTCACGCCCTCGATAAGGCACTGACCGGCCCGGCGCTGCGCGGTTTCAAGCAGCGCGGACCCTGGGGCGACCAGAAAGAAGTGTACAAGTGGATCCATAACCCCGCGGCCTACATCCCCACCAACCCCTACACCAAAGCGTTGCAGGCGCAGATGGGCGCCATCATGCAGTCGTTCCCGCAACTGACCGAGAAGGACATCGACGACATCACGCAATACATCACCACGGCCCCGGAGCCGGGTGCTGAGAAGAAGGAAGGCGGCGCGGCCGGTGCCAACGCAGGCGCCTCGCAGGAAAGCGGCAACGGCTCCCTCATCTTCGGCATCATCTCGATCGTGCTGGCGATCATCGCCCTGATCCTGATGCAGGTAAACAACAACCTGAAGAAACTCTCCGACGACCGCGAAGGCATCAGCCGCCCCGAGCAGGTGCCCTTCTGGCGCAATAAAGTATACATCGCCCTCATCGCCCTGCTGCTCTTTGTGATCGGCGGCTACTTCGTGGCCAAAGGCGCTATCGGCCTCGGCCGCCAGCAAGGCTACCAGCCCGACCAGCCGATCTACTACTCGCACAAGGTGCACGCCGGCGTCAACCAGATCAACTGCCTGTACTGCCACGGCTCCGCCTGGGAATCCAAGCACGCCGGCATCCCCTCGCTCAATATCTGTATGAACTGCCACAAGGCCATCAACGCTTACGAGAAAGGCCCCAAGCTGTTCGACGAGGAAGGCAACGAGATCAACGGTACCAACGAGATCCAGAAGCTGTATAAATACGCCAACTATACCCCGGGCAAACCCTGGGATCCGAGCAAGGCCACGTCGCCGGAGTGGGTCAAGATCCACAACCTCCCCGACCACGTGTACTTCAACCACGCCCAGCACGTGAACGCCGGCAAGGTGCAGTGCCAGAACTGCCACGGCAACATCCAGGAAATGGACAAGGTGAAGCAGGTAGCCGAGCTGAGCATGGGCTGGTGTATCAACTGCCACCGCGAGACGAAGGTGAACTTCTACAACTCGGCCGACAGCAGCGGTAACAAGTTTTACAGCATCTACGAGAAATTCCACAACGACATCAAGGCCGGCAAGATGGACAGCGTACGCGTGCAGGATATCGGCGGCCTCGAGTGCCAGAAGTGCCACTATTGATAAGCCTCTCCGTTCGCCGGAGCCTCAGCGAAGGCGGACAGCAGTTCTTACTTCTACCTAATCAGTCTAAAACAAACCGCGTCTTTTTGTGGGGCGCGGGAGATAATAAATATGAGCACGAATAAGTATTGGCAAAGTTTCGCTGAACTCAACGACAGCCAGCGCCACCAGCAGCGTACCCAGGACGAGTTCCAGGAGCAGCTGCCCTTCGAGGAACTGGACGGCAGCCTGCTCGATGCAAAGACCCCGCGTCGTGACTTCCTCAAATACCTCGGCTTCAGCACCGCGGCCGCTACCATCGCCGCTTCCTGTAAGATGCCGGTGCGCAAGGCCATGCCTTACGTTAACCGCCCCGAAACGGTGACCCCCGGTGTTGCCAAATATTATGCTACCACCTTCGTCCAGGACGGTGAGATCGTGCCCGCCATCGCCAAGGTGCGCGACGGCCGCCCCATAAAGCTCGAAGGCAACACGCTTTCTTCGATCACCAAAGGCGGTACGAGCCCGCGCATGCAGGCATCCGTGCTCGACCTCTATGATACCTTCCGCACCACGCACCCGAAGCGCCGCAACGGCGACAAGTGGGACGAGATCCCAACGTACGAGGAGTTTGACCGCCTCGTAGGCCAGGCCATGGCCGGCCTCGGTGGCGGCTCGGTGGTACTGCTCACCAGCACCATCAACTCGCCTTCCACCAAGCAGGTGATCAGCGAGTTTCTCGGCAAGGTGCCCGGCGCCCGCCACGTACAGTACGACTCCGTTTCGTACAGCGGTATGCTGCTGGCCAACGAATCGTCGTTCGGCCGCCGCGCCATCCCGGCTTACAACTTTGACCGTGCTGCCGTTATCGTATCGCTCGGCGCCGACTTCCTCGGCACCTGGCTCAGCCCCGTGGAATTTGCCCGCCAGTACTCGTACGGCCGCAAGATCAACGAGGCGCATCCCACGATGAGCAAGCACTACCAGCTCGAAAGCATTCTCTCGCTCACCGGCTCCAACGCCGACGAGCGCTTCACGCACCGCCCCTCCGAAACGGGAGCCGTGGCTGTTGCCCTCCTCAACGCCCTCAATGGCACGGCTGCCGGTGTTGGTGACGCCAAGCTCAAAGCCGGCATCGCCAAGATCGCTGCCGACCTCAAGGCCAACAGCGGCAAAGCCCTCGTGGTTTGCGGCTCCAACGACCCCAACGTTCAGCTCGTGGTGAACGCCATCAACAGCGCTATCGGCGCCTACGGCAACACCATCGACTGGTCGACGCCGATGATGACGAAAGCCGCCATCGACAAGGACATGGGCGACCTCGTTACCGCCATGAACGCCGGCTCGGTAGGTGCCCTCCTCGTATTCGACGCCAACCCGGCCTACGACTACTACAATGCCGCCGCCTTCAAGACCGGCATGACCAAGGTGAAGCTCGCCGTATCGTTCAGCCCCAAGATGGACGAAACGACCGCGCTGTGCAACTTCGCCGCACCCGCTCCCCACTTCCTCGAAAGCTGGGGTGATGCCGAATCGCGCGCCGGACATATCTCCTTCATCCAGCCGACGATCTTCCCGCTCTTCAAAACCCGCCCCTTCCAGACTTCGCTGCTGAAGTGGAGCGGTAACAATACCGATTACGATACGTACTTCCGCCAGTTCTGGAGCAGCCGCATCGGTGGCGAGCTCGCACTCGACGCCGCCCTGCAGGATGGTGTTTGGGAGAACGGTGGCCGCGCCGCCACAACCCCGGCAGCGCCCGCCACGATGGTTACCGATACGGTGAATACCAACGGTACCACCACGACCTTCACGCCCCCGACCTACACTGGCGGCAATGCCGGCTCCTTCAACGGTGGCGGTGTTCAGGGCGCAGTAGCCGGTATCGGTTCCAACAAAGCCAGCGGCAAGAACGAAGTAGTTCTTTACCAGAACGTGGGCATGGGCTCCGGTAAGCAGGGCGCCAACCCCTGGCTGCTCGAGCTCCCCGACCCGATCACGAAGGCCAGCTGGGACAACTTCGCCATGATCTCCGTATCGAAGGCGAAAGAGCTGGGCATCGAGCTCAACTCCGACTACGAATACCACCGCGAGAAGCCCTCGATCGAGCTGACTGTCGGTAACACGAAAGTGACGCTCCCGATCATCGTGGTTCCCGGTGTCGAAGCCAACACCATTGGCGTGGCGCTCGGCTACGGCCGCAACGCCGCCTACGGCAAGGCTGCCGAAGGCACTGGCGTCAACGTCTTCCCCTTCGCCCGCTTCAACGGTGTGACGGTGGATTACTACAACGCCGTTACGATCTCCGATAAGCCCGTTGCTACCGACTATAAAGTAGCCCAGACGCAGGTACACAACTCTTACGAGAACCGCCAGGAAGTGGTGAAAGAAACCACGATGGCCATGTTCCTGAAGGAGCCCAACCGCTTCAAGGAGCAGCGCGAAGAGCTCACTGCCGACTTCGCCAGCAAAACCGGCGATTACCGCCACGAGGCAACGCTTTACGCCAAGCCCGATGGCGAGGGTGGCAACACTTACGACCACAGCTTCCCCGGTCCGAAATGGGGTATGGCCATCGATATGAACTCCTGTATCGGCTGCGGCGCCTGCGTGGTTGCCTGCCACCTGGAGAACAACGTGCCGGTTGTTGGTAAGAGCGAAGTGCTCCGCGCCCACGAAATGCACTGGCTGCGTATCGACCGCTACTTCGTGAGCGATGCCAAGAACGCCGACGACCTGAAGGCCGTTGTGTTCCAGCCGATGCTGTGCCAGCACTGCGACAACGCACCCTGCGAGAACGTTTGCCCGGTAGCCGCTACCATGCACAACTCCGAAGGTGTCAACCAGATGGCCTACAACCGTTGCATCGGTACCCGCTATTGCGCCAACAACTGTCCGTATAAAGTACGCCGCTTCAACTGGGGTGACTACACAGGTGCGTCGACGCACGGTGTGCTCGGTCCGAAGAGCGGTGTGGGCAAGCTCGACTACGTAGTAGAGCAGATGAACGACGACCTCACCCGCATGGTGCTCAACCCCGACGTGGTAACGCGCTCGCGCGGTGTGATGGAGAAGTGTACGTTCTGCGTGCAGCGCACCCAGGAAGGCAAGCTGAAGGCCAAGCTCGAAAACCGCCCGCTGAAAGGCGACGAGGTAGTGAGCGCCTGCGCCCAGGCCTGCCCCACGAACGCCATCACCTTCGGCAACGCCAACGATCCCAACAGCTCCGTCGCGCAGATCCGCCGCAACAACCCGCAGCGTCTCTTCCACGTGATCGAGCAGATCCACACGCTGCCCAACGTAAGCTACCTCGCCCGCGTGCGCAACAGCAATGAGATCCTCGAGAACGAGGAGAACATGGGCGAGCACGCCCGCCAGGATGCCCACGAAGGAAACGAGGTAACGCCCGGTGCACACCCGGCGCCTACCGAGAAGTAAGAATGTGAACCCTGAGCCGTGAAGCACAAACGATCGCGGCAGCTGATAAACTAGTCACTAACAGGGCCGAAGGCGCAAGCCGGAAGCCGACAGATCAACCATATGGCATTACTTAAATACGAATCGCAGGTAAGACCACCGCTCGTTGAGGGCAACAAAGATTATCACCAGGTAACGGAAGACATCTGCCGTCCCGTCGAAACGAAGCCCAGCCTCCTTTGGTGGATCGGCTTCCTCATCTCGGTAGGCCTGCTGCTCTTCGGTGTGATCTCCGTAACCCGTGAAGTCTGGTTCGGTACGGGCCAGTGGAACCTGAACCGCACCATCGGTTGGGGCTGGGACATCACCAACTTCGTATGGTGGGTCGGTATCGGTCACGCCGGTACCCTGATCTCGGCGATCCTGCTGCTTTTCCGCCAGGGCTGGCGTACCGGTGTAAACCGCGCGGCCGAGGCCATGACCATCTTCGCGGTAATGTGCGCGGGCCAGTTCCCGATCTTCCACATGGGCCGTGTATGGAACGCCTTCTTTACCCTGCCTTACCCCAACACACGCGGACCGCTTTGGGTGAACTTCAACTCGCCGCTGCTGTGGGACGTATTCGCCATCTCCACTTACTTCACCGTATCGCTCCTCTTCTGGTACTCGGGCCTGCTGCCCGACCTGGCCACCCTGCGTGACCGGGCCAAGCTGAAGTGGCGCAAGGCTTTCTACGGTACCGCCGCCTTCGGCTGGACGGGCTCCACGAAGCACTGGCAGCGCCACGAGGCCCTGTCGCTGGTGCTCGCCGGCCTCTCCACCCCGCTGGTACTTTCGGTACACACCATCGTATCCTTCGACTTCGCCACCTCGGTGATCCCCGGCTGGCACACGACCATCTTCCCGCCCTACTTCGTGGCTGGTGCCATCTTCTCGGGCTTCGCGATGGTACAGACGCTCCTCCTCGTTACCCGCAAGGTGCTGCACCTCGAAGAGTACATCACCATCGAGCACATCGAGGTAATGAATAAAGTAATCGTACTGACCGGCTCGATCGTGGGCATCGCCTACCTCACCGAGCTGTTCATGGCCTGGTACTCGGGTGTGAAGTACGAGTGGTTCGCCTTCGAGCAAAACCGCGTGAACCTCGCTTCGCCCTACGGCTGGAGCTACTGGATCATGATGGGTTGCAACGTGATCTCGCCCCAGATCTTCTGGTTCCGCAAGATGCGCCGCAACATCCTGGTGACCTTCTTCATGTCGATCCTCGTAAACATCGGTATGTGGTTCGAGCGCTTCGTGATCATCGTTACCTCGCTGTACCGCGACTACCTGCCCTCCAGCTGGAGCCCGTACTACACCCCCACCATCTGGGAGATCGGGTTCTACATGGGTACGTTCGGCCTCTTCTTCACCTGCTACTTCCTTTTCTCGAAATACTTCCCTGTAATCGCTATCGCCGAGATCAAGCATATCCTCAAGAAGAGCGGTAACAAGTACAAGTCGGAGATGACGGTGATCGAGCAGGAGCCGGTTGACCAATTCGTGCACGAACACGCACACCACTAAGAAATTAAGATACTATGCCGATCAAGAAATTTGTAGTTGGTAACTTTTATGACGAGCAGGTGCTGTTCCCCGCGGTAAAAGCGGTGCGCAAGGCCGGCCATAAGATCCACGACGTATATACGCCTTTCCCGATCCACGGTCTTGATACCGCCATGGGTCTCCGCGACACGAGCCTCCACACGGCCGGCTTCGTGTACGGTATCGCCGGAACGACCACGGCCTTCAGCTTCATCACCTGGACGCTGACGACCGACTGGCCGCTCAACATCGGTGGCAAGCCGCACTTCTCGCTGCCGGCGTGGATCCCGATCATGTTTGAGCTGACGGTACTGTTCTCCGCCGTGGGTATGGTGCTGACCTTCTGCTACCTCTGCCAGCTGGCGCCTTTCGTAAAGAAAGACCACTTTAACCTCCGCTCCACCGACGACACCTTCACCATGGCCATCGAGCTCACAGAGCGCTCGAACGAGCAGGAGGTGATCAGCTTCCTCCAGAGCATCGGTGGCCAGGGCGTTGAAGTGATGCACAAGGAAACGGGCTGGTGGCTCGGTCGCTACGACAAGGAACAACAACTCTACAACAACGAAGTGGCGGTAGCCGGATAAAACAGGAACGATGAAAAAAGTATTGCTTCTTACAGGATTCATTGCAGGTGTGCTCGGCTTCAGCAGCTGCGGCGGCGCCCACGGGAACGATCCCGGCCACGCCTACATGCCCGATATGTATTACAGCCGCGCCTACGAGGCCTACGGCTACAACAACCAACCCGAAGACCACGATCTGAAAAGCCGCGGTGCTTCTTATAACGGAATGCCCGTGCCCGGTACGGTAGCCCGCGGCGACGCGTTCCCCTTTGCCCTCGCGGCAGGCGACAGCGGTTACAACCAGGCAGCCTCCTACAAGGCGCCCGGTCAGCCGACGACATTCACAGCTGTCCAGCAGAAGGAAGCCCAGCGCCTGTTCCAGGTGAACTGCGCCATCTGCCACGGTACCGCCCTCGACGGCAACGGCCCCCTCTGGAAAGGCGGCGAAGGTCCCTTCCCGGCGGCCCCGCGCAACCTGATGGACGACTATTCCAAGAAGCTTTCCGATGCGCAGATCTACCACGTGATCACCTACGGCAAAGGCCAGATGGGTTCCTATGCCTCGCAGGTGCATCCCGAGCAGCGCTGGTGGATCATCAACTACATCCGCAGCAAGCAGGGTCCTGCCAAGGCAGCCGGTGCCGACACAACGGCCAAAGCCGCAACCGCAGCGCCTGCAGCAACCGGAACGACCTCCGCAGCCGGTACCGCACCCGCCGCTCCTGCTGTAACGAAACCCACAAATTAACTGACGACTTAATCACGAGATAATGGCAGCTTTACGAGAGCAATTTGTAGTACCCAAACGATACAATACCCTGGCCATGGCCCTCATG
The DNA here is from genome assembly GCF_054777635.1 of Flaviaestuariibacter terrae. NCBI lineage: Bacteria > Pseudomonadati > Bacteroidota > Chitinophagia > Chitinophagales > Chitinophagaceae > Flaviaestuariibacter > Flaviaestuariibacter terrae. Next base: position 654,398 of record NZ_BAAHAL010000008.1, on the reverse strand, counting down.
GCGATCGGTATCTTGTCGGTGATCATCCTATTTGTGACGCACGGCATGGCCAGCGGCAACAGCGAAGAAGCCGTGCACGAGCGCGCCCGCTTCTGGGCCTCGCTGCTGCAGAACAGCGTCTACTTCCTGCTGGTGGTAAACGCCTGTATGTTCTTTATCTGCGCCACGACCCTCGCCTGGGGCGGCTTCCAGATCTCCTTCCGCCGCGTTACGGAAGCCATTTCCACCTGTGTGCCGGTACTCGGTATCATCACGCTGGTTGTGCTGATGGCCATCACCTTCGGCGGCGACCACGCCCTCTACCACTGGACCGACAAGGAGCACGTGCAGCACGACGAGATCCTCAAGGGTAAGTCGGGCTTCCTCAACTCCACCTTCTTTACTGTCTGGACGATCATCACGATCGCCGGCTGGTGGTTTCTCGGCAAGCGCATGCGCAACCTGTCGCGCGCTATCGACGATACCCCGCTGTCGCCCGATGAAGCAAAAAAATACCAGTGGACCAACACGGTTCGCGCGGCACACTTTCTCGTGCTGTTTGCCCTCACGGTGCTTTCGAGCACGCCCTGGCTGTGGCTGATGTCGATCAATGCCCACTGGTACTCGACGATGTTCAGCTGGTACACCTTCGCCTCGAGCTTCGTGGCCGGTATGGCGCTGATCACCCTGTTTGTGGTTTACCTGAAAAACAACAACTACCTCGAGCTGGTTACCAAAGAGCACCTGCACGACCTCGGTAAGTTCATGTTCGCCTTCTCGATTTTCTGGACCTACCTCTGGTATTCGCAGTTCATGCTGACCTGGTACGCCAACATCCCCGAGGAAACGATCTACTTCAAGCCCCGGATGCACGGTGCCTACCGCGGCCTGTTCTTCCTGAACCTGATCATCAACTTCCTCGCGCCGCTGCTGATCCTGATGAAGCGAAACTCGAAGCGCAACTACGGTACGATCTCGCTGATGGCCGTACTGATCCTCTTCGGTCACTGGCTCGACTTCTACCAGATGGTGTTCCCCGGCATCTCGAACGACCATGTTCCGTTCATGCTCGTGGATTTCGGTATCGCCCTTGGCTTTGTCGGTATCATCATGTTCGTCACGGCCCGCAGCCTTGCCAAGCACCCGCTCTACGCCCGGAACCACCCGTTCCTGAAAGAGAGCATCGTGCACCACACATAAAAAACAAAAAGTCAAAATTCAAGAACCCAAGGCCCGGCGCCGAAGCAATTTTTGAATTTTGTCTCCCGAAGCGTCGGGAAGAATTTTGAAATAGACTTTGAGAATATAGAAACAACGAACTATGTCGATTTCCTGGATTGTAATAGCGCTGATTTTGGGATTTGTGATCGTATTCCAGATCGCCAAGGCCAGCGAATATGTCTCCATCCTTCGGGGTGAGGAAAAAACGCGAAAAGAAAACAACCGGATCAATGCCTTCCTGCTCCTGGCATTCCTGATCGCCGGCCTCATCGGCGTATGGTATTGCAACGAGCGCCTCAAGGGAAAGATCCTCGGCGAAGCTGCGTCGAACCACGGCGAGCGCATCGACTCCATGCTGTGGATCACGCTGGTCATCACCGGTATCGTGTTCCTCATCACGCAGGTGCTGCTGTTCTGGTTTTCGTTCAAGTACCAGGAGAAAGAAGGCCGCAAGGCGTTTTACTATCCCCACAACAACAAGCTGGAGCTTATCTGGACCGTTATTCCCGCCATCACGCTGACCATCCTCGTTGGCTTTGGCCTCTATTACTGGTTCCAGATCACCGGTGAAGCGCCGAAAGACGCCCAGGTAGTGGAAGTCTATGGCAAGCAATTCAACTGGGAATTCCGCTACGCCGGTAAGGATGGCCAGTTCGGCAAACGCTACTTCAAGGAAGTCAACGAAGCTACCGGCAACCCGCTCGGCCAGATCTGGTCGGACCCCGCCAACCGCGACGATATCTACACCACCGGTGAAATGCACATCGTTGTCGGCAAGCCCGTAAAGCTGATCATCAACGCCAAAGACGTAATCCACGACGTGGGCCTCGTGCACTTCCGCATGAAGATGGACGCTGTACCGGGCATCCCCACCACGATGTGGTTCACACCCAAGTTCACCACCAAGCAAATGCGCGACAAGTACGGTCCTGATTTCAACTACGAGATCTCCTGCGACCAGATGTGCGGCAAGGGCCACTTCTCGATGCGCGGCACCGTAGTGGTGGAAACGCAGGAAGAATTCAACGCCTGGCTGGGAACGAAGCAACCGCAGTACATCGCCGCCACGCAGGGCGCCGCACCGGCTCCCGCGCCCGGCAAAACGAATATGGGAGGCGACACGACGAAAGCGGCGCCTGCCGATACCACCAAGCGGACCGCCGCTCTCTGATAACCACATTGATTCCGTTTCTAAAGAGCTTACGATATGAACGAGCATACACATCACAACGTGCAGACAGGGGCTGATGCAACACATGGAGCACTCCATGTAGATCATCACCACGATGGTGACCACGGCCACCACCACAAGGAGACCTTCATTACGAAGTACATCTTCAGCCAGGACCACAAGACCATTGCCAAGCAGTTCCTCATCACGGGTATGCTCTGGGCGATCGTCGGCGGCCTGTTCTCGGTGCTGTTCCGCCTCCAGCTGGCTTACCCCGACGAATCGTTCCCCATCCTGGAAACGTTCTTCGGCAACTGGGCCAAAGGCGGCCAGATCCAGCCTGAATTCTATTACGCGCTGATCACAATGCACGGTACCGTGCTGGTGTTCTTCGTACTCACCGGCGGCCTGTCGGGAACCTTCGCGAACCTGCTCATTCCGCTGCAGCTCGGCGCCCGCGACATGGCATCGCCCTTTATGAACATGCTGTCGTACTGGTTCTTCTTCCTCGCCAGCGTGATCATGTTCTCCTCGCTCTTCGTACAAACGGGTCCCGCCTCCGGTGGCTGGACGTCGTACCCGCCGCTGTCGGCCCTGGCCCAGGCGTCGATCGGCTCCAAGATCGGTATGGACCTCTGGATCGTATCGATGGCCATGTTCGTTGTGAGCTCGCTGCTCGGCGGCCTCAACTACATCGCCACCATCCTGAACATGCGTACCAAGGGCATGAGCATGACGCGCATGCCGCTCACCATCTGGGCGCTGTTCTTCACGGCCATCCTCGGGGTTCTTTCCTTCCCCGTTCTGTTCTCGGGCTTTATCCTGCTCCTGTTCGACCGTCACCTGGGTACCTCGTTCTACCTGAGCGACATCGTTGTGGCCGGCCAGGTGCTGCCCAACGAAGGCGGTAGCGCGATCCTGTACCAGCACTTGTTCTGGTTCCTGGGTCACCCCGAAGTTTACATCATCATCCTGCCCGCGATGGGCCTGGTGTCCGAGGTTATGTCCGTCAACGCCCGCAAGCCGATCTTCGGTTACATGGCGATGGTCGGTTCCATCTTCGCCATCACCATCCTAGCCTTCCTGGTATGGGCGCACCACATGTTCGTTACGGGCCTGAATCCCTTCCTCGGCGCCTTCTTCGTACTGCTGACCCTGCTGATCGCCATTCCCTCGGCCATCAAGGTGTTCAACTGGCTGACGACGCTTTGGCGTGGCAACCTGCGCTTCACACCTGCCATGATGTTCGCCATCGGCTTTGTAAGCCTGTTCATCTCCGGTGGTCTTACGGGTATCTGGCTGGGTAACTCCACGCTCGACATCCACCTGCACGATACGTACTTCGTGATCGCGCACTTTCACATCGTAATGGGTGTGTCCGCCTTCTTCGGCATGTTCGCCGGTGTATACCACTGGTTCCCGAAGATGTTCGGCCGCTACCTCAACAATACGCTCGGCTATATTCACTTCTGGGTGACGCTGGCCGGTGCTTACCTGATCTTCTGGCCGATGCACTACCAGGGCCTGGCCGGCGTTCCGCGCCGCTACCTCGACCTGCGTCTGTGGACCTCGTTCAACCACTTCGGTGACCTGAACAAGATGATCACGGTGGTATCGATCATTGTATTCTCGGTGCAGCTCATGTTCGTGTTCAACTTCTTCTACTCGATCTTCAAGGGTCGTAAGGTGCGCACGATGAACCCCTGGGGTGCTGCCACCCTCGAGTGGACGACGCCGATCAACCCCGGCCACGGCAACTGGCCTGGTGAGATCCCGGAAGTACACCGCTGGGCGTACGACTACAGCAAAGACGGCCGCGAGTACATCCCGCAGACCGAGGCGCTGAACCCGAACGAAACGAAACACTAGTCTGACTTTGGTTTGACTGGTTGACAAGATGATACGTGCGTTTGATTTTGTGTGACTAGTTATTTGAAATCGATCGTTTGCAAACCGCAACACTACAGATGGAAACAGGGGAGGCCTCGAAAAGTAACCGGCTGAAGGATTACCTGCAGCTGATGAAGCCTTCACTGAGCATCATGGTGGTCTTCTCCAGCGTCGTCAGCTTCCTGCTCGTGCCCCGCGTGAGCGAGCTGTACGAAAGCCCCTGGTGGCGCAGCGTGTTGCTCTTCATCGGCGGTATGCTGGTGACGGGTGCCGCCAATGCCATCAACCAGGTGGTGGAGAAGGACACGGACGCCAAAATGAAGCGCACGGCCAAGCGGCCTGTTGCTTCAGGACGGATGTCCGCGGCGGAAGGCTGGGCCTTTGCGATCCTCACCGGCGCTGTCGGTGTCGGGATCCTGGGCTGGTACTTTAATTGGTTGTCGGCCGGCATTGCCGCCTTCAGCCTCTTCCTGTACGCCTTCATCTATACGCCGCTGAAAAAGGTGAATGCCATCTCGGTGTTTGTTGGTGCCTTTCCGGGCGCGCTTCCCTGCCTCATCGGCTGGATCGCGGGCTCGGGTGTATTCGCTCCTTTTGACACCTATACCGTCAATGGGCACGAATATTCGAACGTCGGCGGCTGGGTGCTCTTTGCCATCCAGTTCCTGTGGCAGTTCCCGCACTTCTGGGCCATTGCCTGGGTTGCGCACCGCGACTACACGGCGGCCGGCTTCAAGCTGCTGCCGAGTGCCGAGGGCCCGACGAAGTTCACCGCGCTGCAAACGATCATCTATTCGCTGCTGCTCATCCCGGTATGCGCGCTGCCTTACTACATCGGTCTCACCGGAACGGTAAGCCTCGTGATCGTAACGCTGATGAATCTCTTTCTCGTGTTCCAGTGCGTTCGCCTGTACCGCGAGAACGATGCAAAGGCGGGACGCCGTGTGATGTTCAGCTCGTATGCGCACCTGCCCGTAGTGCTCCTGGCGCTGCTGGCGGATAAGATCGTGTGAATGACGCTTCAAGCTAGCTTATCGTGACAGCTGTCATGCCGAGAGTAGCCGAAGTACGATAAACTAATAAAGAGAGATGGTAACCGTGAGTACGCCGCAAAGACAAAAGATACATCCGCACAAGTTCACCATGTGGGTGGCGATCGGCAGCATCCTGATGATGTTCGCCGGACTCACCTCCGCCTACATCGTGAAGAGCAACCAGGCCAACTGGGAAGAGGTGTCGATACCGAAGGCCTTCTGGGCTTCTACGGCAGCGATCCTCCTCAGCAGCCTCACAATGCAGCTGGCCCTGCGCGCCTTCAAGCAGCGCAACTTTGCCCGCTACCGGGGGCTGCTTGTAGCGACGCTCGTGCTCGGGATCGCCTTCGTGACGCTCCAGTGGGTTGGCTTCAGCTGGCTCTGGAACCATGGGGTGCGCTTCAAGGGTGCCGGCGCGGGACAGTTCCTTTACGCCATTGCCGGCCTCCACGCGATGCACGTCATTGGTGGGATCGTTGCGCTGGCGGTAGTTTTTGGACGGGCTTTCCTGGGTCGCAGCAAGAACTACAACGCGGTGCCGGTGGAAGTGATGGCCACGTACTGGCACTTCGTGGATGTGCTCTGGATTTACCTGCTGGTCTTCTTTATGTGGATCGGATAAACAAAAAGTTTGGGGTTTGTGGTTTGGAGTTTGAAGTTGCGCATGCGACGACAACGACAACGACAGGCTCCGGAAGAAATAGAAAAACTGAAACCGATTTGTGGCTGGACTAACTCCCAACCACAAACTACAAACTACAAACTGTACATATGGCTCAATCTGCTGTCGTAACGGGTAAGCAATGGTGGGGGGGAGGACGAAGCCCTTTCAACCTGGAGTATGGGAAACTGATGATGTGGTACTTCCTGATGAGTGACGCCTTCACGTTCGGCGCGTTCCTGATCTCCTACGGTACCATCCGCTTCTCGCAGAACTTCTGGCCCGACCCGAACGTCGTGTTCAACGCCTTCCCCGGAACCGGCCACATGAACCTGCCGCTGGCCTTCGTATCGGTCATGACCTTCATCCTCATCATCTCCTCGGTGACGATGGTGCTGGCCGTGCACGCCGGACATAGCAACGACAAGAAAAGTGTTGTGAAGTGGCTCGCCTGGACCATCGTAGGCGGTCTTGCATTCCTTGGCTGCCAGGCCTGGGAGTGGCATCACCTCATCACCGGCGAGCACGCGGTGCTGGCCAACGGCGCACTCGACGTAGTGGGTCAGACCACCAAGATCAACCCCTGGGGCAGCGCCATCCATGATACCAACGTGCTGACGCAGGCTCTTGCGAACACTCCGCACGAGGGACTCGCCAAGCTGGCACACATCCACCACGAGAACATGAGCGAGCAACAGCTGCTGGCCATGAACGATACGCAGCTGCGCGGCCTTATCGACCTCACCGAGCTCCACGTTCGTAACACGGGCCCGGTAGCTTTCGGCGGCTTCTTCTACGGCATCACCGGTTTCCACGGCTTCCACGTATTCTCGGGTGTGATCATCAACATCGTGATGCTGCTGATGACGCAGAACAACGTGTTCGAAAAGCGCGGCCACTACCTGATGATCGAAAAGGCCGGTCTCTACTGGCACTTTGTAGACCTCGTATGGGTATTTGTATTCCTTTGCTTCTACCTGATCTAACCCGTAACCCACTAAACAGTAACAATGGCACATAATATCCATAGCAATACGCACAGCCCCGAGATCACGTTTGAGCACCACACCGACGATGCGACCTTCCGCAGCCGGGTGCGAAAGACGACGATCCTGCTGTCGATCATCACCATCATCGAGCTGGGCATCGGCCTGCTCATTTACACCATGCACAAGGGCGCCGAGCCCAACCCGCTGCTGATCCTGATGTTCAAGGGTGTGGTGTGCATTCTCACGCTTGCAAAAGCCTTCTACATCGTTTCCGTGTTCATGCACCTCGGCGATGAGATCCGCAATATGATCATGACCATCGTGATGCCGCTCCTGCTTTTCGTTTGGTTCATCACCGCGTTCCTGTGGGACGGAAATTCGTTCCGTACGCTGCGCAACCGCTACGATAAGCGCTACCAGGAAACGATGGTCCAGCACGAGCCCGCGCCCGCGCACACCGATACCTCGGGTGCCGGCGGCCTGCAATAATGTGGCCTGCTTAACGATTCGAAGCCGTCGTCGCACTACCTTTGCGGCGACGGCTTTTTTTTGGCCGCCATCCACCACATCGCTCACTTCCAACCACCGCTCCCTTGAATAAAACAGCCCTCATCGGTTTGCTGATGGCGCTGGTGCTCCCGCTGGCCGGCTATTTCATCGTGCGGCATTACAGCAAGGACGTCACGCCCATGCCGCGCCGCTACATCTACGACTCCGTAAGCACCACGATGGTCAACGGCAAGCAGCAGGTCGATACACAATGGCACCGCCTGCCGGATTTTTCGCTCACGAACCAGCTCGGCCGGACCGTAAGCTGGAAGGACCTGGAAGGCAAGGTCGTGGTCATCGACTTCTTCTTTACGCACTGCCCCACGATCTGTCCGCGGATGACGGAGAACATGAGGCGCCTGCAGGACGGCCTCAGCAGCGGCCAGCGCGTTGGCGACCAGCAGGCGAAATTCGTACACCTGCTATCGCTTTCGGTAGATCCCGGGCGCGACAGTGTACCTGCGCTGAAGAACTGGGCCGACCGCTGGGGGATCGATCCCGACAAGTGGTGGCTGCTTACCGGTGACAAAAAAGCGATCTACGACCTCTCCATCAACGACCTCAAGGTGCTGTCGGTAGACGGCAAAGGAGAAGACACCAGCTTCATCCATTCCGACCGGATGATCCTTATTGATAAGAACCGGAATATCCGTGGCTACTACCACGGTCTCGACACCGCCGAAGTAGGCCGGCTCTCGCGCGATATCGTTCTCGTGTCGCTGGAGAAGGACCCGAAGGCAAGAAGCATTTTCGCAGGCAAGCTCGAAACCTTGGCGCTACTCGTATTCGCCGTCATCGGCGGGCTTATGCTCCTGACCTATTTCCTGAAAAAAGACAAGCAACAGCATGGCATTCACTCTCAGCAAAAATGACAAGCGCGCGCGCACGCTGATCCTCCTCGTTTCCTTTGTTGTATTCGCAGCCGTGGTGCTGCTGGGACGGTTCAAGCTCGAAGTCGACCCGGGCTTTGATGTGCACGTGTTTGCGAAGATCAATGCCGTGATCAATTCGGTGGTAGCTATCCTGCTTGTCGCGGGCATCATCAGCGCAAAGAACGGACGTTACGCCACGCACCGCAGGATCATGCTGTCGGCCATGTTCCTGTCGATCCTCTTCCTCGTTTCCTACATCGCCCACCACCTGTTGTCGGGCGACACTAAATTCGGCGGTACCGGTACCATTCGCTACATCTACCTGTTCATTCTCGCCACCCATATCGTACTCGCGGCCGTCATCCTGCCCTTTATCCTGTTTACCGCTTACCGCGCGCTTATCGGCGAGAACGAGCGCCACCGCAAGCTGGCAAAGATCACCTGGCCCATCTGGTTCTATGTAGCCGTCACCGGACCGGTCGTTTATGCGCTGATCAGCCCTTACTACCGCTAGGGCGGCCTGCATTCAGCGCAGCTTCCGCGCTACCGTGATGGTGCGCTTGAAAACGCTTCGCTTTCCCTCGAGATTGAATAGCTCGGCGAGGAGCACATACGTGCCGGCCGGAACGAGGCGGCCAGCCGCGTCGAGCCCATCCCAGCTCCAGCCTCCCGAGCGCCCGAGCACATCGTTGCGCACCAAGGCATGCACCGGGCGACCGGCCGCGTCGTAGAGCGCGATGTTGGCCACGTAACCGCTTTCCTCCAGCTCGTAGTGAATCATCGTTACATCATCAAAGCCATCGTTATCGGGCGAGAAAACGGCGGGCGTGACGGTGAATGTCCCCTCGCCAGCGCCGCCCCTTGCCTGCGAGTTCCGGGCCGTCGGTGTGCCGAATCCCGCGGTGCTTGCTGCGGAATGCCAGTTGCCCCGCTCGCCGGATGCTGCCAGGGGATCCATCCGCTCGAGCGACACGCCATGGGCATCGTTGATGAGGCCGAACTGCCAGGCGGGGTCATAATGCACTTCATCCAGTACAACGCCGCGATCGTTCAGCAACACTACTGTGCCTCCCTCGTCAGGCAGGGCCGGAAGTCCAGTGAGTTGCTCCAGCCAGTCGGGTTGCGCCACGAAATACCGTCCCGACACATCGGTACTGTCGGCGGTCACGAGCAGGTAGGCACCGGGAAACAGCGCGCGCTGTGTTTCAGAGAGTCGCTTCGGGGTGCCGAGGGCGCCGCTGCTGTTGCGCGTGGCCAGGAATAGTTTGGATAAATCGACGACGCGGTCGCGGCTATAGAGCTCCACATATTCGGCGCCCCCTGTGTGCGGCTGGTACAGGAGCTCATTGATCACAACAATGCCGGCTGAAGCTTCTTCGGCCAGGCCGACAGGTGCCCGGTGCTGCAGGCTGCTTCCGTTGCCGCTGCAATCGCAGGCCCCATCAGCAACAAGTTCATACAGCTTGCCCCGCCGGAGCGGCGCAGCCAATTGTAGTTCTACGGTACAGAATAATGGTGGTAGTGCCCGCGCACGTTGTACGGCCGGGCCGCCACCGAGCAACCAGACCGCGGTTGCCGCGCGGGTGCTGTCGAGGGGCTCGCTGAATTCGGCAAGAATAGTGAGGCTGTCGGGGGCGAAGGTCCGGAGCAGCCGCGGTGCATCAAGGTAGGGATGCGGGCCGGCAACACTGTTGGCGCCGCCCGGCGTGCCGCCGCGCGGATCCTCGCTCGCGGCCCAATTGGCCGCCCCGCCGCAGGGATTGGCCGTATCGCGCAGCTCGAGGCTCCAGCCGCCGTCGTCTTTCAGCGCGTCGCGGTACCAGTCGCGTGTCCAGGTAAGAGCATGGACCGTGCGGCCACCGGCATCCAGCAACTGCAACAGCCCGCCCTCGTTGGCGAGCGCGGGAAAGCCGGAAAGGCCCAGCACCGAACCGTGGAAGAAGGCCGCGCCGGCTGTTGATGTCAGAATAAGGAAGCTGTCCGGCTCGAGCCAGTAGTCGGGCAATGGCGCGCTCTGTGACGTGGCCGTGGCGAAGGTCCATCCCTTCAGACAAACCGGAAAGTGGCAACGGTTGCGCAGTTCCACGTACTCGTACGGCGGCAGTTCCCTTGGCGGGTCGGGGTCGGCCAGGAACTCATGGATCAGCACATCGTAGCGTGCGGTTGGGTGGTAGCGAAAAAGGTCGCTGTCCTGCACGAGCTCATTCCCCCAGGCATCGCGTATATGCTGCACCCGGAGCAGCAGTGCCGTATCCGCGGGTAAGGGTGCCGCAAAATGAAGCCGCCACAGCGCTCCGTCGGATGGATCGGGCTGCACCCGCAGCGCTGCTCCGATGCCGGACAGACTGTAGTTGCCGGGGTTGGCCGCGCTCGCCGCATCCACCGGCTCATCGAACCGTATTTCTACAGTGCTGTCGTCGGGGGCGCGAACCGAGCGAATGGAAGGCGCCAGCGTGTCGGGCACGAAGCTGCCGATGCGGATATCGTCGAAATAATGGCGCCCGAAAAACGACGACGTGCTTTGCCGCACGAGCAGCGCGAAATAACCGCCGTTCGGGTAAGTGCCGTCTGTCGCCTGCCCGTCGGTCACGAATGAGCCGCCATTGGACGCATGCCGCAGGGAAAAACTTCCGCCGCTGCGTATCACCTGCAGCTGCAGTTGGTTGTCGCTGCTGCCGGTTACCCCGTCGGGACCATCGATGATCCGTACGGTGGCCGCAGCGTCTTTGCGGTACAGGCAGATGTCGTCCTGCGTGCCGCCTACGCGCACGAAGTAGCCCGTGTTGCCCGGTGCCTCGGGGTTGGCGTTGTGGCTCAGGATCCAGATGTCGCTGTAGTTGACAGATGATGTAGCAAAGGCGAGGCGCATCCAGAGCTTCCACTGCAGGTTGCCAGCCAGGGCCGCCGGGGTGCCCAGGTAGAACGTGCTGTTGGCTATTGCACTGGTGCTTTGCAATTGCTTTTGCGCGTTCACCGTCCAGGCGCCGGGGCTGCCGGTCCAGGGCGGAGCGGCTGTAAAATTGCTGTCGGAAAAGGTTTCACTCAGCTGGCCGCGGGCAAGCAGGGCCGCCAGCAAAAAGGAGGTTAACAACGGCAGTCGCATGGTGTTCAATTACCGTTCAAATATGACCCCGCCGGAAGGGCAAAAACAAAGGGTTTTTCCCGCCACTGGATGATATTTTCCTGTGAAAAAGCTGGTGAAAACAACAGGGGTTTCCATGTAGAAAAAGGGTGGTACGCGAAGAAGCCTTTTAATCCATCATTGCGAGGCGCCGGTGCCGCAGGCAACGGCGATGAAGCAACCGGCTCCCCTTTGGGCGCATGCCCTGCGCCGCAGTTGCCGGAGCGGTTCCCAAAAGTGAATCCGGTTGCTTCGCTCCACTTCGTTTCGCTCGCAATGACGTCCCTTGGGGAGGATCCACGCTATGACGTCCCGTGAGGCTGCGCCGGAGTGACGTGCAGGGCAAATCTTACCGAACGCCTCAGTTCTCTTTTCCTTCGCCCTTAACAGCCCTTTGTCATCCTGAGCCTGCCGAAGGGTTACCTTTGCCCCCTTAATAAACCTCATTATGAAGATCGCTGTGGTCGGCGCCACCGGGCTGGTGGGCACCAAGATGTTGCAAGTGCTGGAAGAACGCAATTTCCCCGTAACGGAGCTGCTTCCCGTGGCTTCCGAGCGCTCGGTGGGTAAACAGGTGACCTTCAAGGGGCAACCCTGTACAATCGTATCCATGCAGGATGCCATCGACGCGCGCCCCCAGATCGCGATCTTCTCCGCCGGCGGCGACACCTCGAAGGAGTGGGCGCCGCGCTTCGCCGACGCCGGCATCACCGTGATCGACAATTCGTCGGCCTGGCGTATGGACCCGGCGCGCCCGCTGGTGGTGCCCGAGGTGAACGCGTCGGTGCTGAAGGCGACCGACAAGATCATCGCCAATCCCAATTGCTCCACGATCCAGATGGTGGTGGCGCTGAAGCCGCTGCACGATCGTTACAAGATCCGCCGCGTGGTGGTATCGACCTATCAAAGTGTTACCGGCACGGGCAAGAAAGCCGTCGACCAGCTGTACAACGAGCGCGCCGGCAAGGAAGGACCGATGGCGTACAAGTATCCCATCGACCTCAACGCGCTGCCGCAGATCGACGTCTTCATGGATAACGGCTACACCAAGGAGGAGATGAAGATGGTCAACGAGACGAAGAAGATCATGGGCGATGATTCCATCCGCGTTACGGCCACCACGGTCCGTATTCCTACGGTAGGCGGGCATAGCGAAAGCGTCAACGTGGAATTCGAACAAGAGTTTGATATCAACGAGCTGCGCGAGACCCTCGCCAAGGCGCCCGGCGTGGTGCTTCAGGACGACCCGTCGCAGCAGATCTACCCGATGCCGCTCTGGGCGCACGATAAGGATGAAGTCTTCGTTGGCCGCATCCGCCGCGACGAAACGCAGCCCAGGACCGTCAACATGTGGATCGTATCGGATAACCTGCGCAAGGGCGCGGCGACGAATGCCGTTCAGATTGCGGAGTATCTCGTAGCAAAGGGGCTGGTGTAAGAAGAGAAAGAACGCAGATTTTTTATGATTTTTAAGATCGACGCTGATTGCATTGTGTACGTCGGCAAATCATAACTAATCCTAACAGATCTGCGTATCCCGCTTGCGGGATCTGCGTTCTTTCTCCCGGGATGCCTCAATCAACGAGTGTGCTCAACGCCAGTTCGCGGTTGGCTTTCATATCCTGCTCCACAGATCTCAATTTAGCGGCGATGACATCGATCGGGTGCTTGCCCAGCGGCAGGCGCAGCGTCGTGTTCCCGTTGTGCACATAATCAACAAGCACACGCGCAGCCTTGGCGGGATCGCCTTCCTGGCGGCCGTCGATGCGGCTGATGTAATGGTACATCTGGGCTACGGGCGTGGCCTTGTATTCGTCGATGCGGGTTTGCGCGAGGCGCACCGAGGAGCCCGCAAACTGCGTGCGGAACGGGCCCGGCTCCACGATCACCACGCGGATGCCAAAAGGGCTGACTTCCTGCGCGAGCGCTTCACTGTAGCCTTCGAGGGCAAACTTGCTGGCGTTGTAAATCCCGAAGCCGGCTGTCGCCTTGATGCCGGCGGCAGAAGAAAGCTGCAGGATATACCCGCTGCCCTGCGCGCGCATGAGCGGAAGCAATTCTTTGGTCAGCGCGGCCATGCCGAAGAAGTTGGTTTCAAACTGCGCGCGGATCTCCTCCATATTGAATTCCTCGATGGCACCTACTGTGCCGTATCCGGCATTGTTGACCAGCACGTCGATGCGCCCGAAGCGGGCCACGGCTTCGTCGACGGCGGCGGGGATACGCGCGCTGTCGTTGAGGTCGAGTACGAGGCCTATCGACTGATCGGGATTCTGCTGCGTGAATGCCGCGGCTTGCTCCGGCTTCCGGAAGGTGGCTGCCACGCGGTCGCCCTTGGCCAGTGCGGCCCCGGCCAGCTCGGCGCCCAGGCCACTCGATACACCCGTGATAAACCAGACTTTGGACATAGCGTACGTTTACCGGGTGAACAATCGGGGCGCAAAAGAGTTCAAATGCAGGATCCCGATCGCAAGCGATTGGGATGCCGAGGGCTTGGAAGGGAACGATGTGGCGGGGCCCTGAGCGGTTAAAGCTCCCGATCACAGGTGATTGGGATGACGATGGCCTGGAATGGAATGATGTGGCGGCCCGGCCCTGCCCAAAGATCCCGATCACAAGTGATCGGGATGACGAGCTGGCTAAGCGGAATGATTCAAGGCGCGGCCATCGGCCTGCACCAAGCGCGTGGCACTGAACCTGGCCGCGCGCCATCGATACCCCTAAGTACGATACGTCATCCCGGTCGCCCGCGACCGGGATCTCGTTGCGAGCGACTGCTCTACCGTTAACGGAACTTCGTTGGAATCGGGTATTGAGCCCGTCGCTGCGCGGCAGCGCGAAACGGTACATCGCATGCGATCGGAACCTACTCCAGCCCCCGATTGATAAAATCCAATAACGGCTTCAGCGCCACGAATGCGGCGACGGTCTTCCTGTGCAGCGTGGCTTTCGTGAGCTCTTCATCTGCAAGCCTTGTTTCGGCGATAAAGCTTTTTAGCTTGAGGTATTCGGCAGCGGGGTTGTCTTTGTCGTAGCCTTTCGGCATCGTGCTGAGGCGCTGGTCGTCGCCGCGGTAGAGATCGGAAAAAGTTTTTTTGAAGGTCTTTTCGCGGAGGATGCCCTGGAACTCGGGCCAGTTATAATCGATCTCCTGCCGCATCATTTTGAGCTTCGGCGCATCCGGGAGCCAGAGGCCGCCTCCGACGAAGGAATGGCCGCCCGGCTCGAGGTGAAAGTAGTAGCCGGCAAAGCCGCTCTTGCGTCCGCCCCGCTTGATGGACGCGCCGAAGTTGCTTTTGTAGGGCGTTTTATCGTTCGAAAAGCGGATATCGCGGTTGATCCGGAACAGGCACTCGCGCGCCGTCGTCCCCGCGATGGAAGGGTCGTGCTTCGCGAGGGCATCGATGACCAGCTGCAGGAAGTTGGCAAAGTCGATCCGAGCGGCTTCGTAGGCCGTCCGGTGCGTGTCGAACCAGGCTTTGTTGTTGTTCTTCTTTAAGGCCGAGAGGTATTTGAGGGTTTGCGGTTCGAGCATGCTTGAAAGGTTCTTAAGGTTTTTAGGGTTCTGAAGGTTCGGGCGATTGTCGAAATTAAGCGTGTACCCTTCAATGTGGCAGTCGTCCATTCCGATGGACCCTAAGAATTGTCCGAAACCCCTGCGCATGCAAAAGAGGCCCTCGGGCCTCTTTTGTTGTTACCGGAATTTGTTCCGGACGGTTTCTTCTTATTGTAGTTCTACGGTTACGCGGCACACAGGATCCTAGAAGCGAAATCGACGTGTCGCCAACAGGAATAGGAATAACGTCGGGAAAAACGTAAGGGTTTTTCCAGAGGAGAAGCGGCGGGAGATTGCCTGTGCCGGCGCATCGTGGGCTGTAAGCAGGTTGCGCTTATACTTTCACCAGCTCGTTCTTCACAGCGTAAAGGGCGATGCCCACGAGGTTGCGGGCTTTGACCTTTTTCTGGATGGAGCCACGGTATTCTTCTACCGTGCGAAAGCTAAGTCCGAGCTTGTCGGCCATTTCTTTGGCCGTGAGTTGCTTACAGATCATCTTGATGATGGCCAGTTCTGTCTTGTTGAATTCTATGGGCTTCATGTACTTCTAAAATACGGTTTCATGGCAAATTTCGACAACATTTGCCCGATAACCGATGCAAAAACGGTTAAAGTGTAGAAAGAGCCCTCATCCGTTGAAAGTTTTTCCGGAGAATGCGTAGAACTACGTAACAAGTATCGTAAAAATGCTGTCCTGCTTTCAGGACGCAACCTCACCTTCGGGCGTACCCGGTGATGGGTTGACATCGCGGCGCTCGCTGTCGGCAGCCGGGTGTCCGCCGCGGGAGCGGCGCTTTTGAATGGCGATCGAAAGCTCTGTTACGAGCTCCCGCTGTTCGTGCACCTCCTGCCAGGTGGCGCCGTTGAGCAGCGCCGCCTGCAGGCGGAAGGACGCCGTTTGGTGCATACGCACCAGGCTGTCCAGGTTGATATGGTGGAGTTCTTCTTTCATAGTGTCAGCATCACAGATCAGCAACGGCAATGAATCTTCCTACGGGAGACAAATACCCTTCCATTTTTTTCCGGGCTTATTGCCGGGCCTTGGAAGGCATTTTTTGGGTATGCATCGGGACAAAATGTTGACCCAAGTGGCCTGCAGACGCGGGCCCGGCCGGCAAAAGCCGTATCTTGATGGGGACCATGCCCCTCTCCCGATCGCTGCTCCGACTGCTCCTGGCGGCCCTGCTTCCCGCCGGGGCGACTGCCCAGGAACCGGCGCGCCCGCAGCTCGCGCGGCGCATCGATTCGTTATGGGCAATTGAAGCGGCACCCGCCGCCACGCCCCCCGACACGGCGCGGCACAGCCTTGCGCCCGCCGCCGCCCAGCTGCGCAACAGCGCCCTCCGCGGCATTCTCGAAACCGAAGGCTATCCGGGTCTGCGCGAAGTGGGCCCCGCCAGCTGCGAGCGCTTCTGGATCCTGCTGCAGCGCGCGGACAACGATCCTACCCTCCAGCGCTTTGCCCTGAGCCTCCTGAAAGAACAGGCCGCCGCCCGCAACGTGCCGGGCCTCCACCTCGCCTGGCTGCAGGACCGTGTGCTCGTAAATGCCGGGCAGCGGCAATGGTACGGCACACAGGTACGTCTCAACGCCGACAGCTCCTCCTTCGAGCCGCGCCCCGTCGAAGACTCCGTGAGCCTAGACCTTCGCCGCGCCAGCCTCGGCCTGCCGCCGATCGCTGAATTTATTGCGTTGATGAATCGGAGGTACCGGGAGATGTTGAAGCCTAAAGAGTAGGTTCGGGACCTCACCCCCGGCCCTTCTACTGGGGTTCTTAAGGTTCTTGGAGTTCTTAAGGTTCTGGGATTGTAGTGGTAGAAATGAGGATTAAGGTTGTGCGGGGGTGGTAAATCGTGGGCCGCGGAAATTGCTTCCTTTCAAATAGTTGATCAGGTTGAGGATGGCTGCTTTGGCCCGGCCACAAAGGCGATACAAGCGATCAAATTCATCCTGTGTTACATAGTCGCGGTCGAGAATGCGATAGAGTTGTGATTGTGTTTCAGCGCCCGATGCGTGGGCGAATTCCAGGAATTGAATAAACTCTTTATTACCGCCGCGGCCATGTCCTTCGGCGATGTTATCCATGATGGAGCCCGACGAGGCATTGACCTGGTCGCGTAGCTTGAAGTCCCTCGAAAGGTCCGATTCGAGGCTGATGCGGCGGATCTCCTTACACAGTTCCCTGGCGAGTTGCCAGGCAATGATATCCTCAAAGCGCTTGAAAGTAGGCATAGCCGAAGCTAGCCCGGCTTGCCGCATGACAGTAGGATTTGGGAACGGGACTTTTCCCGCCAGCAGTTGCTTTTTTCACCAAGAATCCCCGGTGATTTCCTCAACCACCAAAACCTTCAGAACCCTAAGAACCTTCAGAGCCTCAAACCCGCGCCCAATTCTCCCCGCTCTTGATCCGGTACAGCGTCATTTCACTGACGTCGTATTTCTCGGCGAGCTGGCGGATGGTGAGGCGGCGGCGGGCGCTGTTCAGCTGGTCTTTGATCTTGCGCACCTGTACGGCCGTGAGCTTGAGGCCGACCGTGCGATTGGCCTGCTTCTCCTTGTAGGCCATCTTTGCCGGTGAGCCCTGCTGGTGCTCGATCATCTCCTCGAGCGTAGCCCACTTAAGATTCTTGATATGGTTGTCGAGCTTATCGTGGTTCTTGTGAATCACGAAGGCATGCTTGGGTGAAGGGCGTTTGAGGAAAAGCTTGGCGAGCTCCCGGTGAATGTACAGCGTGCCCTTGCTATCGGGGCGATGCAGGTTGAGCGTGCGGTAGCCGGTGGTGACCGACCCGCTGAGGAGCTTACCGTCGGCCAGCACGTCCTCGCGGTACGAGGCGATGCGCCCGGCGCTCGACAACGCATAGCGGTTGCGGAGTTGCTTGTAGCCGTTGAAGACGAGGGGTTTCCAGGTTTCGCCCGGCAGTTTCTTGATCATAGGTCGACGTTTTTGATCCTTGTCGGAGGCCGGCCTCTATTATCCCGCAAAAGGCTCGCCAACAAGGGCCAGGAATTCGTCTTCCGTCAAAATTCTAATTGACGTGATCTTCTTCGCTTTCTCGAGCTTGGAGCCCGCATCGTCGCCGACTACAAGGTACTGCAGCTTGCTGCTGACCCCCGAGGCGATCGTGCCGCCCTGTGCTTCCACCATCGCTTCGGCCGCGCTTCGCTTCAATCGGTTGAGCGTACCCGTGAACAGGAAGCTCTTGCCTTCGAGCGAGCCGCCGGCAGCGGGTTTCGGCTCGTTGGTCATCGTCAGCCCCAGCGCTTCGAGCTCCCGGAGCAGTGCGATGCTGTCATCGTTGCGGAAAAAGGCCACGACGCTCGCCGCCACCTTCGGACCAACATCTTCGAGGGCCATCAGCTGCTCTTCGGTGAAGTCTTTGAGCTCGAGAATATGGTGCACGGAATTGGCCAGCGTCTTGGCCATCGTTTCGCCCACGTGACGGATGCCGAGGGCAAACACGAGCCGGTGCAACGGTTGCTTCTTCGAGGCTTCGATGGCGGCACGGAGCTTCTCCACCGATTTCGCGCCGAAGCCTTCAAGCGCACCGATGGCGTCGAAGTCGAGGCGGTAGATCTGCGGGATGGAGGCGAGGAGGCCGAGGCGGTGAAACTTCTCGATATTGGCCTCGCCGAGTCCGCGGATGTCCATGGCGTCTTTCGATACGAAGTGATACAGGCGCTCCAGTTGCTGCGCCGGGCAGGCGATGTTGATGCAGCGCCAGGCCGCTTCTTCCTCGGGGCGGAACAGCGGGTCGCCGCAGGAAGGGCAATGCGTCGGGAATTTGATCGGTTCCTCGGAGCCGTCCCGTAGTTCTACAAGTGGCTTCACAATATAGGGGATGACGTCGCCGGCGCGCTCCACCAGCACGGTGTCGCCGATGCGGATGTCTTTTTCGCGGATCACGTCTTCGTTGAACAGCGATACCGAGCTCACCGTAACGCCGCCGATGCCCACGGGCTCGATCTTGGCCACGGGGCCGATGTTGCCGGTGCGGCCCACCTGGTACTCAATGCGGAGCAGCCTGCTCGTTGCCTGCCGCGCCTTGAACTTGTAGGCGATGGCCCAGCGCGGGTGGTGCGTGGTCATCCCGAGCTTGTCCTGCAGCGCGAAGTCGTTCACCTTGATCACCATCCCGTCGATCTCGTAGGGCAGGTCGTCGCGGCCGGCCTCGTAGTCGTTGCAATAATCGATGACGGCCTGGATGCCTTTGAACACTTTCTTTTCCCTGTGCGGGCTGCGGAAGCCGAGGTCCCACAGCATGTCGAGGGTTTGGGAGTGCGTGTACACGTCTTCCTCCTTGCCGGGCAGGAGCGTAAAGTAGCCCAGCTGGTACACGAAGGCTTCGAGCTTGCGGCGACCCACCTCGAGCGGGTCCTTGATGCGGAGGGTGCCGGCGGCGGCGTTGCGCGGGTTGGCCAGCGGCTGGCTGCCGGCTTCCACCAGGGCCTCGTTGAAGCGCTTGAAGTTGCTTTTGTTGATCAGCACCTCGCCCCGTATTTCTGCGGTATGGATGCCATGGGCCGAGAAGGCGGCCGAGAGCGGGATGCTGCGGATCTGGCGGATGTTGGGCGTGATGTCGTCTCCGTAAACGCCGTCGCCGCGGGTGGCGCCGCGAAGCAGCTTGTCGTTTTCATATATGAGCGAGATGGAAGCCCCGTCGAACTTGGGCTCGACACAGTATTCGATGGTATCGCTGCCGGCGCCTTCGCGCACGCGCTTGTCGAAATGCAGCAGGTCTTCGGCGTTGTAGGAGTTGTCGAGCGACAGCATCGGCACGAGGTGCTGCACCGTCGGGAAGTCTTTGGTGAGTCCCTTGCCTATACGCTGCGTGGGGGAGTCGGGTACGATCAGGTCGGGGTTTTCCGTCTCCAGCGCCTCCAGGCTTTTGAAGAGCGTATCGTATTCGAAATCGGAGATGAGCGGGTCGTTCTGGATATAGTAGCGGTACTCGTGGAAGCGCAGCGTATCGCGCAGGGCGTCGATATCGGCCGACGTGATGGCCTTGCCGGCAGCCTTTTTCAGGAGCGCGGTGGTTTGCTGGCTGATATGCTGGAGGGAGGTCCGGGTCATGGAGCAAATCTAGTGAGCGGTGAGCAAGTGAACGGTCAGCAAATCATTCTGACTTTCTGCTCACCCGCTGACCGCTCACCTGCTCACTTAATTCTCCCGTATCCAGATCGTCACCTTGTGCGGTGCAGCCTCATCGCCGCCGAAGTAGGGATAGAGCTGGTAGCCCTTGCCGCTGGCGGTTGTGGCGGCGCGGGGCAGCGAGTCGGTGCGGCCGTTGAGTGAGAAGTAGTACTGGCTTCCCTTCACGTGGATGCCACAGTGTGCATCGGCGCCGAGGGCTACGGTGCCGAGCTCCTTCTCGGTCATGACGCCGGCGTTGTACACGTAGCCAAAGAGGCGGAGGGCGCCGTCGCTCCAGCGCCAGCCGAAACGGGCGCTGTACTGGTGGTGGTCGGTGCCGTTGTTGTCGGAAAAGCCCCAGAGCTTGTTGATGTCGTACTGGTTGCTGGCATCGACGGTCTGGTAGATGGCCGAGAAGTCGAAGCGGACGATAAAGTTCTGCTCGCTCAGGTCGACGGCGCGGAGGCGGTTCTGCTCGCAGTAGTGCGCCCCCGCGGGGATCGTGTAGGCAACGGTGCCTGCCACGGGGCCGCTGTTGCTGCTGTTGTCGGTTTGTTGTTCGAGGGCGTCGATGGCCTTGTTGCAGCCGGCCAGCAGGAAGGCCGCGGCCAGCAGGAAGGCCGCGGCCAGCGAAAGAATGGTTTTCATAGTCGGATAGCAGTTCCCCGGTTGCAAAGGGAGGGTGTAAATTAGCGCGGCCATGGGCAAGGCGGAGCTGTTTTTCGGTGAGCGGTGAGCAGTGAGCGGTGAGCCGGACGGAGGAGCATGTGCCCTGTGAGGTGAAGGTCTTTGAAAACGTCATTGCGGGGTGCCAGACGCCTTCGGCGGAAGGCCCGAAGCAATCGGGTCTTCTATGTGGGGAAAGCCCTACGCCGGGTGCACGCCCGGCCGCTCCCACATAGGGCAGGCGATTGCTTCGTCCGCTGCGCTACCTCGCAATGACGCTCCACGGGGGGGGGTACCACTCACTGCTCACCGGTCTTGCTCAGGAATTTAGCACGTTCTCGTACCTTCGTTCCAAAGAGAGACCTGTGGCGGATAGAATTCAATTGCTCCCCGATCATATTGCAAACCAGATAGCGGCCGGCGAGGTCATCCAGCGACCCGCCTCCGCGGTCAAAGAGCTCCTGGAGAATGCCGTCGACGCGGGTGCCACGCAGGTACGCCTCCTGGTCAACGACGCCGGCAAGGCCCTCGTGCAGGTGATCGACAACGGCTCGGGGATGAGCGGCACCGACGCCCGACGCTCCTTCGAGCGCCACGCCACCTCCAAGATCCGCCAGATCGACGACCTTTTCCAGATCCGCACCATGGGTTTCCGCGGCGAGGCCCTCGCCTCCATCGCCGCCGTGGCGCAGGTGGAGCTCCGCACCCGCCGCGCCGAAGACGAGCTCGGTACCTGCATCGAGATCGAGAACTCGCTGGTGACCAGCCAGGAGCCCGTGGCCGCGCCCGTGGGCACGTCGATCGCCATGAAGAACCTGTTCTTCAACGTACCCGCGCGCCGCAATTTTCTCAAGAGCAATCCCTCCGAGCTGCGCCACATCGTCGACGAGTTTATCCGCGTGGCGCTGGCCTTCCCGAATATCTTCTTCTCGCTCACCCACAACGGGCAGCAGCTGTTTCACCTCGAGTCCGGCTCGCTTAAGCAGCGCATCGTACAGATCCTCGGGAGCAACTACGGCAGCAAGCTCGTGGCCGTGAAGGAAGACACCGACTACCTCGATGTGCAGGGTTTCGTGGGCAAGCCCGAAACCGCCAAGAAAACCCGCGGCGACCAGTACTTCTTTGTCAACAACCGCTATATCCGGAGCCCCTACCTGCACCACGCCGTGATGCAGGCCTACCAGGGACTCATCGCCCCCGACGCCTTCCCGAGTTACGTGCTTTTTATCGAGCTCGACCCGGCGCAGGTGGATGTGAATGTGCATCCGACCAAGCAGGAGATCAAGTTCGAGGACGAGAAGATCGTATATGCCTTCGTGCAGGCCGCCATCAAGCATGCGCTGGCGCAGTTTTCCATCACCCCGACGCTCGATTTCGACCTCGATGCCTCCATCCAGAACCTTGAGTCGGTACAGCGTCCGTTTACCGAGGCGCAGCAGCAAAGCGCGCGCGGCTCACAGCTGTACCAGGGATTCACGCAGCAGCACCAGGCCCACGCCATCGAGGCATCGCGGGCCTTCCAGGCGCCGTCGTCAAACGCTGCGGCCCCCGGCGGGCGCACGTTCCCGGCCATGCCGTCCTTCGAGCGCGATAGCAGCGCCCCCTTCAACCCGGTGCTGCCCGACGCCGGCGGTGCAGAAGGGATCGACCCCACCTTCACGCCGTTGCTCGACGTGTTCCGCTCGCATGAGCCCTGGGGCGTGCAGCAGTTGTTCGGCACCTACATCCTGGCCGCCGAGGAAGACCGCTTCCTGCTCATACACCAGCAAAGCGCGCACGAGCGCGTGCTCTATGAGCGTGCCGCCGCGGCCGTGCAGGGCAAGCCGATCGCCACGCAGCGCTCGCTGTTTCCCGCCTCCATCGAGCTCACACCGGCCGACGCCGTGCTGCTCACCGAGCTCCTTCCCGACCTGCAGCAGGTGGGCTATACCATCGAGCCCTTTGGCGGCAGCGCCTTTGTGATCCAGGGCACTCCCGCCGACGTGGAAGCCGGCAACGAGAAAGCCCTCCTCGAGCGCATCCTCGAGCAGGTAAAGCATTTCAGCGAGGTGAAGCTCCCGCGCCGCGAGACGCTGCTTCGCTCCGTAGCTCTCCAGCAAAGCATCAAGCCCGGAACGACGCTGACCGAAAAGGAAATGCAACGCCTCGTCGATGATCTCTTCAAATGCCGCGTGCCCAACACAACGCCGGGCGGCAAGCCGACGTACATGGAGTTCAAGAAAGACGGGCTTGATAAGTTGTTCGGACGGTAGGTAAAACCAAAAGTCAAAAATCAAAAGTCAGAAGCGGAGGCCGGCAGTTGTTGTGGCATTTGCTGCGACGTGTCGACGCTTTCAGGAAGCAGGAAGCCGCGCTACCCGTACCGTTCCACTGACCGGCGACACGAATTGGAAGCGATATTCTCCATGCTCCTTAACGGAGTACATCAACAGGACTTCTTCCGTTTTGCCCGGTTCTACGGTCGTAGTGTAGGCATGCAGGTTCAGTGCGCCCGTGGGGCTTTTCGGATCGGTCCGGGCGGGCACAGTATTACCGGCGGGATCGAAAAGCCTGAATGTGTCATCATTGAAATGAACGGGGTCCTTGCCCGCATTTTCGACGGAAAACGCGACGACATAATTCAGGCCGTGGCTGGAATCAAGCCTGTTTTCGTTGGCAACATCATAGGCGATACCGGCGCTGTTGATCGAAACGCGCAGGCCGTCTATCTCGAGGGTGCCGAGGCTTTTGGTTGCCTCTTCGCACGATGTTGCCAAAAGTAGAAAACAAAGCAAGGTGGTTAGTACTCTCATGTGCTTGTTGGTTCAGGAAGTGCCGCGTACAACGACCCGTATTTGTACTGCTGCCGTATGTATGAGGAAAGATAGGAAATAAAGGCAAAGGGCTTTGCGCTGTGCCAGGCATTAATGGTCGAGCGAGAATCTGGCATAGTCCAGGGGTCTCTGGTAGCGGTGATCCATCCGCTTCAGCGACACCGCAACCAGTGGCTCTTGTCTAAATGAGTTGTATCAACGTTATAAATACGCAGAAAGTGCCTGTACACTGTGTCAACCCGAACGACGCTCAGCGAAGGTGGGTCGCTATCCGTTGCGCCACAGCCATAGTCTCTCAAATAGATGCCCGATTGACCGTTGACAAACAAAGGCTCAAAATGATTATTGGTACATACCGTTGAAGCAAGGAGGGTAAAAATTCCCGCGACCATGAAAAACAGTGCTGCGCCAATCGTCAGTCCTGCTTTTCTGCCTTCATCCGACGCGTCATCGGTCCGCTTCAACGTCTTCACAAGCGTTAATAATATGGCGAAGGGAACTACGAAGATGCCAGCGATTTTATAGGACTCGACCAAGCGCTTGTCAAGTAATTCAATGCCTTTCGCAGCAAGAAAAATGGGAACGCCCCACCAAAAAAGCAGAACGAGCAAAGCAAAATAGAATATCGTGTTACGGACCTTATTCATCTGGCGCCCTGAACTGTCATTACCATCGAATATACGCCTTCTCATTGCTGCGATCCGTTCCTTCCGCAGCAAACGACACTTCACCAGTTGCGTGAACGGCGTCCTTCGAAATGCCCAACATTCCTGCACTTTCTTCCCATACGTCTTTGCATCCATCGAGGTGTAATCGTGGCCTTACCCGTAGTTATACTGTACCAACCCGGCGTCTACCTGCGCTTCTTCGGGTAGCGGGTGTCCGGGGCGGTTGTCGTCGATGCCGCGGTTAACGGAACAGGACGATGTCTCCAAAAACGGGCATGCGCATTTTCAACGCTACCGGCGCCAGTGTGCCGGCGAAAGCGCGGCCGTGGTCGGCCATGTCGTCCACGTCCTGCTTGCTGGCGCGGCCCTGGCGCAGGAGGCTCGCGAACACGTAGGGGTAGCCTTCGTCGTAGTAATGCGGGCCGTCCTGCAGCTGGAAGTGCAGGTGCGCGCCCGTTGAATTGCCCGTGTTGCCCACCTGGGCAAGCACCTGGCCGGCACGCACGCGGGTGCCGGGCTTTATGCGAATGCTTCCCGGCTTGAGATGACCATAGAAAGCCGACCATCCGTTCTTCATCCGGAGCACGAGGTAATTGCCGGTGATCGTCTTCGCCGTGCGGGGCACGGTCATCAGGGGCGGGGTGTTGTCGGGTATGTCGTTCTGCACTTCGGTAACGACGCCGTCCGCAACGGCATACACGTCGGCGCCGTATCCCGCGTAGTTTTCGTTGCGGCTGCTGTCGCCTTCAAACACTTTCAGCGAGTCGCCGAGGCGCACCCAATCGACGGCGAAGCGTTGCGGCAGGCGGATCCGCCCGTTGTACGGATACAGCAGGCGGTTGTGGCCCTCAGTGCTGGCCACGACGGGGTCGACGCCCTGGGCCACGAGCCATAACCCTTTGATCGGCGGCGCCAGCACAACCGCTTCCGTTTTTCCTACCGGGAGCGGGGTAAGGTCGAGCGCCATCTTTTTCCCCTGCAATTGCAGCAACAGGCGCTGGTACAGGCGCACCGGCGCTGGCGCCCGCGGCGGCAGCGGGATCCAGAAGAACAGGATGCCCCGCTGCCCGGGCTCGAGGACCGTCTTCACCGAGTCGTCCGGGCTGGCAAGATGCCGCCACTGCTTCGCGAAGGATTCGCCGCTGCTTTGATAGAGGATTGTTCCGCGAACGGTGTCGGTTCGCACTTCCACGCCATCCAGCCGGATCGCCGCCTGGTAAAGGTTGCTCAGGTGAAGCTCGTAGACCAGCCAGGTGCCCGATTCGAGGCGAACGGTCTTCGGTGGGTAATATTGGTCTGCCTGCAGCGGAACACGCGGGTTCGGCACGTAATCGGCAGACGGATGGCCGGGGCCTTTCGGCGTTGCGGGTTGCGCCGCGCAGGGGCTACCGCCGGCCCATTGCAGCACGATGGCTACGGCAAAGAGCATCCTTCGGACGCTGAGATTTGCTGGCTTGGCGTGGAGCAGGGCATTCATACGCAAAGATTCTGGTGGCGCTGAAAGTACGCCGGTCTTCCGGGAAGTCAGGCGCAGCATCTGCTTAGCGCTGCAGGAGTCAGGAGCGGTCTGTTTCGAGAATGCGTTTCAGCGTGCCGAGGCTGCTGTCCATATCCTTCGCCACGTTCTTTTCGAGCATCGGAACGAGAAGATTCAGCGGGTAGCCCAGCGTGCCCCGGTTGCTCCAGCTTACCCTGGTTTGCCGGTCGGAAAGGGCTTCGGTTTCCAGCACGATGCGGGCTGTGGCGCGCATCGGTTTCACAAAGCGGACCTCGGCTTCCACGCGGGCGCCTTCCTCGATGGCAATGATTTCCTTCTCGCCAACACCGGCGCTCTTGTCGCCGCTCCAGGCATAGATGTAGCCAACGGTTCCGTCGGTGCCTGTGAACGTTCGCCCGCGGTCGGCGCCGGCCATTGCATGCTTGTTGAAGTTGTCCTGGTTGCGGAGCAGCTTCACATAGTCGAACACCTGTTGCCGCGGCGCATTGATCACGACCTGGCGGCGCACATAATGCTCGCGCTTCAAAAAGAGGGCGATAAGCAGCAGCAGCGCAAGGGCGCTTCCTGCAACCAGTAATGTTGTCAGCATAGTAGGTTGTTTTCCGGGTGAGGTCAGGCTTCGCCGCCGGCGTCTTCCTCGGCGAGCCAGTCGGCAAAGGCGGTTTCGGCGTCGCCGATCGCCACGATGCGGTCTTTGTGGGTGAGCACGCCCAGGCCATGCTCCTCATCCCAGCTGGCGCCGAACTCGTAGCCCACGTACGATTGCCCATCGCGGCTTGTGTCGAGAATATGTACCCAGGAAAGGCCGATGAGGTCGCGGAACTGGGCGGCATCGGTTACTTCGGGCATGAGCTCCGCGGCTTCTTCGGCGCTGTAGTCGTATTGCTGGCGCATCTCGGGGTATTTGGCCTGGAGGGCGGCGAGGATGGTATCGCGGATGCTGTCCTGCTGCTTCAGCATGTATTCGTAGGCGGCGATCATCTCCGGGCGCAGCTCGGGCTCGCCGTCGTACACCGTTTCGCCGATCTCCACGCGCGTGCGCCCTTCCGAAGCGCCGTCGCTGGTTTCATCAAAAAAGCTATGGCTGGCGTTGAAACCCGCCCAGGCCGTCAGCTGCAGCGGCGCCTCGAAATGATAGGAGGGGCGCTTGCCGCCGATATTGTTGATCACTTCGAGTCCGGGGATTTCCGCTGCGTTGCTCATAAGGAATGTTTCGCCAGTGAAAATACGGCCAGAACGCCAAAAGAAAAGGACGCCCTGCCGGCGTCCTTTCTATGGAGATTCTGGTTGCACTTACCGGCGTCGCTTCGACTGCCAGGCCCAAAAGCGGATCGTGGCTTCGAAAGCTTCGTTGAACTCGTCGCGCACTTCGCCCTCGGGGCGGGTGTAGCGCAGATAGGGCTGCAGGTCGCGGCGGTAGCGGAGGCCAAGGCCCCAGCGGCGCCAGCTCCATTCGGTTTGCAGCACCAGCTGCCATTGCGATTGGTAGAGGAAGGAGTCGCGGTAGCCCGGCACCTGGAATGCGGCGGCGCTCTCGCGGCTCAGGTTGTTGGCAAGATCACGGCGGTAGCTGATGCGCTCTCCGGCGGCGCGGTACAACACGCTCCACTGGAAGCCGGCGCCAATGCTCCAGCGCCGCAGCAGCTGGTAATTGGCCGTAAACGGGAACTGGTGGTACCAAACCTTGCGCAGCTGCTGGCGATCGGTTTGCAGCGAGTGGGTAGCCGTATCGAGGCGTGTTTTCTGGTAGAAGCTTAGTCCCGGCAATAGCTGCGGGGCATTGAAGCGCGCCTCTCCCTGGAGGAACCAGCGGCCTTTGTGCACCCGGAGCCATACCGACGGCACATGCTCGGTGAAGGGGTTGTAGCGTCCCTGGTAATTGGCGCCGCTCCCGTTCTGGCCGCCGATCGGTACGGCCTGGCTCAGGCCCACACCGGCCGAAAGCCAGGGGGCGCGGCGGGCCCGCTTCTTCGCGGCCTCCCGCGTTGCGGTCGCTGCCAGCGAGTCGACCGAGGCGGATACCCGGGCTGCGGAATCGATGCCGGGAAGGGCGACCGGCACGGGCGTCTTCGCTCCGGCGGTTACGCTGCTGTCGGGCGGCCCGCTTGCAGCCGATTTTGTTGTCCCGGCTGCGTTTGCGGACGGAATTGTGCCATCTGCTTGGGCCGACGGCTTCGGAGTTAGGGTCGGGTCGTTGGGCGTGGGAAGGCCACTGTTATCGCCGCCCGCTGCCGGGGTAGGCACGGGCCAGGGTTCCTTCCGAAGCGCAACGGTTCCGGCGGCGGCGGTGGCTGCCTTCCTGCGCGCGGTTTTCGTGCCGGTAGCGGGTTTGCGGCCCTTTTTCACCGCTGCAGGCGGTCCGGCAACGAGGATATTGCCACTGCTTGTTGGCGCCGCTGTAACGCTTGCCGGGGCCGGCTGACCTGTCATTGTGGGATTGGCGCTGCCAGAAGTTCCCGTTCTCGCAACGGATGTGCTGCGGTCGTTCTTCTTTTTAGAGGTCGGAGCGGGCTCCGGGTTATCCGTGCCGGCGCCGGGCTGCGACGGGGCGCTTTGGGTTACGCTTGGGGTCGGATCGCTTTCGCTGGGGCTTCGGTGGTCGGGAATGGTAGCAACGGCGCTTGTGTCGGTTTGGGTGCTTTGTTGGGTAGGGTTGGTAATTGGTGACGACTGGGACGGGTGAACTGCAGTGGGAGACGTGCCGGGATGGCTGCTGCGGTACCAGTAGAGGCCGATGGCGCCTACGCTGAGCACGAGCAGGAGAAGACCCCAGCCGGCGCAGCCGGAGAGGAATGCCGGGATGATGGGCGGTGCCTTGCAGTCGTCCTTGTCGAGCAGGGCGCTCATGTCGCGCCAGGCCGCGTCGGCGTCGGGCAGGGGCAGGTCGCTCCAGCGCTCGTCGAGCTCTTCAAAGGGTGGTTGCTTACTCATGGTAGTGCATATTCTCCTGTTGAATCAATTGCTGTAGTTGTTTGCGGGCGGCGTTCAGGTGCCATTTGCTGGTGCCTTCACTGATCCCAAGCAGCGCGGCGATCTCTTTATGCGTGCATCCCTCGAGCACGTACAGGTTGAACACCGCGGCGGTGGCCGGTTGCAGCCGCCGCACCAGTGCCAGCAGCTCGTTTGCCTGCAGGCGGCTTACGGCCTCGGCCGGGATATGGGCCTCGGCGGCACTTTCGAGCTCACCGGTCGGCTCCTGCCGCTGCCGCGCCTTGATGTAGTCGAGGCAGCTGTGTAGCACGATCGTCCGGATCCACGTGTAAAGGCTTCCCTGGGCGGCGTCGTAGCGGCCGATGTGGCGGAACACCTTGAGAAAGCCGTTGTTCAGTGCCTCCACCGCATCCGCTTCGTTGCGGGTATACCGAAGGCACAGGGCCGCCATCGACCGGTAGTAGTCCCGGTAGAGTCGTTCCTGTGCCTTGCGGTTGCCGGCGCGGCAGCCATCCAGTAATTCAGTATCGGGAGCGGTTGGAATCAAGTACGGCTGTCGCGTGGTTGGTTGAGAAGTAAAATAATGGTGTTTTTCGAAAGGTGACCTTTATCTGTCTATCAGAACAGTCTTCGCAGGCGGTACGAGCCGGAAACGGTGTGGGTGGCCGCCCCCACAACGTAGGTTCCGGTGAAGGTTCCCTGGATATAGTCGCCGAGGGCCGCGGGCCAGCTCGTAATGGTGGTGGTTACCGAGGAGGAATTGTTCTGCTGGTCGGCATAGAACGAAGTAACAGGGTAAGTGCCGGCAGCCGCAGGGCTCGTGAAGTTCATCGAGAAGTTGTGGTTGCTGCCCGTGCCCGGGAGGGTCATGCCGCCGATGTACGTATTCCAGTTGGTCGTGCCCTGTACCTGCGACGAGTAGTAGTTCAGCGAGTCGCTGCTGCTCATCGACACCTGCGTGCCGCCATCGACGGTGTAATTGAGGTATTCAGCGGCCGACTGGGAGCAGACCTGGATCGTTCCGGCGGCCGTAGTGCCCGGCGTCCAGGCAACGGTCGAGGCGTTGCTCTGCGTACCGGTTGCAGTGTTGATGCCGAGGATGTCGATACTGCTGCCCGAGCCGGAGCAATTGAGCACATTCACTTCAAAGTGGCCGCTGGCATTGACGCCGGCATAGTGCACGCGGTTGTTGAGCACGAGAATGGCGTAGCCCGAGGTAACCGGCGCGTTGTTGCAGTCCACGAGGGTACCGCTTACAAGGCTCAGCGACGATGTGGCGATATTGGCCGTGATCGCCGGGAGGGTGGTGTTGCTGCTGAGCGGCGAGATGTTTTGCGTGAACACGGGCGACCAGCAGTTGTCGAGCACGTCAAGCGTCAGCTGCTCGTTGGCGGGTACGATGCCGCTCACCTGTCCGAGCGAGTCGGTCCAGCCATAGGCGCTGGTCCACCAGCTGGCGCCTGCGGGGCGGGTGATGCGCACCGCCACGTGGGGAAGCGGGTCGCCATTGGGTGCTTTCAGGGTGAGGCTCAGTGTGACGGCTTCCATCGGCTGGTCGCAGTTCCAGAACGAGAAGTGCGGAACGTTGCCCACGTAGCTGTTGCCGACCTTGGTGGCGCTGCCTTCTTCTTTCCAGATACCGGTGGCTTCATCCACGTACCACATCGGGATCGTTGCGGGCGCGGAGGCCTGCGCCGCCGTGGGGATCGCCGTGGTCAGCTGGGCGGTAGACCCGCTCTTGACCTGGAGCTTCTGGCCGGAGGCGCCTTCCAGCTCCACGGCCAGCATGCCGTAGGAGTTGAGAATTACGCGCTTGCCGTTCTTGTCGTTGGCCATCAGCGAGCCGGGAATGGTCTGGCCGATGTCGGTGGCGGAAGGATCGATATAGGCGGCATACACCGATACGGCACCCGTATAGGCGGCACCGGTAGCGGCATCCACCACGCCCGAGGCCGTCAGGGTTACCTTGGAGCCGTTGGAAAGCGTGGCCGCGCCACCCGTTGTGGCATCTACGGTACCGGCAAGCGTGCGCTTGACCAGTTTGATCTGCACCTGGTTGCTGCCGGAAGTAGCGGCAAAGGAGCGGAGGGCCTTGAAGTAGCCGGCCTTGGTTGCGGTTACAAGGGCCTGGTTCTTATCGAGGGTGGCGCCGTCGATGCGGAAGTAGCCGCGGCTGTCGGTAGAGGCGGTCTGGCTGCCCACTTTCACGGTCACACCGGCGGCGGGAGCGCCATTCTCATCGAGCACATTGCCCTGCAGGTTAGCGGTTACCGGGCTGGGGAGCACCGGCTGCACGTCGGGGCCGCCGGCATAATCCACCTGCTTCTGGCAGCTGCCCAGTACGAGGGCCGCAGCAGCGATCAAGGTTAGTTTGGAAAAAATACGCATGATTGGTTGTTTGAAAGGCATATACTGCCGGGTGGAAGAAAGGGTTGGGTAAAAAAAGGGAAAAAGTTTGGAGTTGGGGGTTTGCTGTTTGAAGTCGGGTTTAAGGCGGGAATAACTACAAACCACAAACTACAAACTACAAACGCGCCTATCTTCGCGCCGAAACCCTACTCCTAGCTATGCTCCCCAAATACAAACGCATCCTGCTCAAGCTTTCCGGTGAATCCCTCATGGGCGACAAAAGCTTTGGCTTCGACACCTCGGTGCTGAGCCTCTATGCCCAGGATATCAAGAGCATCGTCGATCTCGGCGTGCAGGTGGCCATCGTCATCGGCGGCGGCAACATCTACCGCGGGATGAACGAGGCCGAAACGGGCATTGAGCGCGCCCACGGCGATTATATGGGCATGCTGGCCACCGTCATCAACGGTATGGCGCTGCAGGCGGCCCTCGAAAAGCAGGGTGTGTATACGCGCCTCCAGAGCGCCATCAAGATGGAGCAGATCGCCGAGCCCTACATCCGCCGCCGCGCCATCCGCCACCTCGAAAAGGGCCGCGTGGTGATCTTCGGCGCCGGCACGGGCAACCCCTACTTCACTACCGACACCGCCGGCTCGCTGCGCGCCATCGAGATCAAGGCCGACGTGATCATGAAGGGCACCCGCGTCGACGGCATCTATACCGCCGACCCCGAGAAGGATCCCAACGCGACGCGCTACAGCACCATCACCTACCAGGAGTGCATCACGCAAAAGCTCAATGTGATGGATATGACCGCCTTTACCCTCTGCATGGAGAATACCCTGCCGATCGTCGTGTTCGACATGAACCGCGCCGACAACCTCCGCAGGGTCGTAACCGGCGAAAAAGTAGGCACGCTCGTCAACGGCGGCTAAGGGTTCTGCGAAATTCTGGGTAGCTTGCCAGTGCCAAACATCTGCCGATGCTTACCATTTCCATACTGCTGTTGCTTCTCGCCGCCGCCGCCGCCCTGCTGGCTTGGCGCTTCCGGTTGCTCCCGCACAGGAGCGAGGCCCGCGCCCGTGTGGCGCAGATAGAGAAGGCCCCCGTTGCGCCGCCGCAGCCGATGTTTCTTCCCGAATCCTTCGAGGCCGACGAGCTCGAGGCCGAAGACGTCAGCTGGCTCCTTGCCCGCCAGCGCAGCGCCCTCGATAAAGTGGAGCGCACACAGCTGCAGCGCGAAAGTGCCGCGCGCTTCGAGGAGCTCGGCGACCAGCTTGATTCGCTCGAAAGCCGCGTGCAGCAACTGCAGCGCCGTATGGAAGAATGGAAGTCCGCGCTCCTCGAGCGCGAAGGGCTGCGCCTTTCCTACCAGCAACTTCAGAACGACCATCTCGACCAGCAATACACGCTCGAAAGCCTCCGCGAAGAACGCGAGCAACTGCAGCTCGAGCTCGCCGAGGCCCGCAAGGAAGCCCTGCTCGACTACGAAGAAAATGAGCGCCTGAAAAAGCAGCTCGCGTTACTTCGAAGCCTGACGCGGGAAGAGTCGGAGGGTTTTTATGGTTCTCAAGGTTCCTCGGGTTCTTGAGCACAACACAGCGCCTTCACCGGAACTACAAACCATAAACTACAAACTCCAAACCCCAAACTTTCCCGATTTACTTTTGCGCCATGTCCCACACTTCCGTTGCCGATATCCGCAAAGACTATGCGTCGCGCGAGTTACTTGAATCGAATGCGTTTGACGACCCGATGCTGCAGTTCGGCACCTGGTGGGATGAGGCCGTGAGCAGCCAGATCGACGAGGTCAACGCGATGACGCTGGCCACGGCTTCGAGCGACGGAATGCCATCGGCACGGATCGTTTTGCTGAAAGGATTTGACGAGGGGGGATTTGTCTTCTTTACCAACTACCAATCGTTCAAGGCCATGCAGCTCGCCGAAAACCCGCGGGCGTGTCTTGTATTTTTCTGGAAGGAGCTGGAGCGCCAGGTGCGCATCACGGGCCTCGTGGAGAAGGTGCCCGCGGCCGAGTCGGATGCCTATTTCAACTCGCGCCCCGAGGGCAGCCGAATCGGCGCCTGGACCTCACCGCAAAGTCTGGTGATACCCAATCGCGACTGGCTCGAAGAAGCCTATGCGGAGCAGGCCGGCGTGATGACCGGCACCGACATTCACCGGCCCGAATTCTGGGGCGGCTACCGCGTACGCCCCATCATCATTGAATTCTGGCAGGGCCGCCCGAGCCGCCTCCACGACCGCCTCCAATATACCCTCGGCGACAACGGGGCATGGAAAAGGGAGCGGTTAGCTCCCTAGGAAAGTTTATAGTCTTCAGTTTACAGTTTTCAGTTCAGTGTATTTCAAACAAACTGGAAACTATAAACTGTAAACTTTGCTTATGCCTTTTTTTCCGCAGGCTGGTTGCCTGTGATCTTCTTGGCAGTCGCCGGGCGGGATTTGCCGAACGAGCCTTTGAAGGTCTTTCCTTTTTTGGTTTTCTTATCACCACGTCCCATGTTCTGTAAATTTTAATTAGGCAGCAAAAATAACAAGTTTGGCGTTTGGAGTAGGGAGTTTGTTGTTTCAGGGTCGCCGCAACTGAGGCGTGCGCCAGCCAACTCCGAACTACAAATGCCAATCCTCAAACTGAAAAACCCCGCCAAAGCGGGGTTTTTCGTAAGTTATGTCTCAGCAGTTAGAGCTTGCTGGAGAGTTCCTTACCAGCCTTGAAGCGGGCCACTTTGCGGGCCTTGATCTTGATCACTTCGCCGGTCTGGGGGTTGCGGCCGTTGCGGGCGGCACGCTTCGATACGGAGAACGTACCAAAGCCTACGAGGGTTACTTTGTCGCCCTTCTTGAGGGTTTTGGTTACGGAGTCAACGAAAGAATCCAGTGCGATGTTAGCCTGGGTCTTGGTGATGCCTGCTTCTTCAGCGATCTGGGCAATCAGTTCAGCTTTGTTCATAGTGGATAGAGTTAATGATTTAGAATGCAACAAATTTATACGGTTTTACCTACCAACAAAATATTTTTCGCCCTTTCCGCAACGGAGTTTTGTCGGCCGAAAGCCGCGCGGGAGGCGGGTTTGCGGCGGAAGGTGAAAAACTGCCGATGGGCCTGTTCGGCTCAAAGCCGCTATGGGCCTGCATTTGCGCGTATGAGGTTCTAAAATCCGCGCCCGGTAAGGGTTTCAGCGGGCATGGATTTGAATTATACACATAGCGGCGAAATCAGTGGATAACTTCCATCAGCGAGCGGAACGCGATAAAGCGATTGCCCCAGCGGTCGAAGCTTTCCTTCCGGAACCGGTCCGCGAAATCGCTCAGGTACCGCTCGTAGTTGCCCGCGCCGGCAGCCGTGTATTGCACCGCGAAGGTCGGCCCCTCGCTGTCGTCCTGCTCCAGCAGCCGGTGCACGCGAAACGACTCAAAGCAGCCCGTGGCCACGATCGCCGGGGCATGCTCCTTGCGCAGCCACTCCAGCCAGGCATCGGCAATCTCGGCGGCCACTTTGATGGTTACGTTGTATACTAACATGACGTATTTGTTATTCGTCATTGCGAGGAAGCCCCCGCCAGCGGGGCAACGAAGCAATCTTCCGGTTGAAGGCGCAATGCCGACTCTACCCGGGTCAGATTGCTTCAGGCCTGCGCTTTTGGAGCGCATTCCTTCGCAATGACGCTATTAATTTTATGTCTTCCAAATCCGGGATCCCGAGATCCGGGATAATCAGATTGCATTTAAATCCAGCTCCGCATACACCGGGCAATGATCACTGTGCTTCACATCGGGGTAGATGGAAGCGGCGCGCAGCGCGGGTTTCAGCGGATCGGTGACCGAGATGTAATCGATGCGCCAGCCTTTGTTCTCGGCGCGCACGGTCGGCGAGCGCTGGCTCCACCAGCTGTAGTGATGCGGGTCGTTGTTAAAGAGCCGCAGCGAATCCACCCAGCCGTTGCTGTATAGTTTGTCCATCCAGGCGCGCTCTTCGGGAAGAAAGCCGCTGTTCTTCTTGTTGCCCTTCGGATCGTGGATATCGATCTCGCGGTGCGCGATGTTGTAGTCGCCGCAAAGCACAATGTTGGGATGCTTTTCGCGTAGCGATTGCACGTAGCTGTAAAATTCCTCGAGCCACTGGTATTTGTAGGTCTGGCGCGCATCGCCCGAGGTGCCCGAGGGGAAGTACGCGTTGATCAGCCGGAGCGGGCCGAAATCGAGCTGGATCACGCGGCCCTCATCGTCGCTTACCTGGTGGCCCGTGCCGCATTGCACGTTGTCGGGCTTGTGCTTGGTAAACACGGTCACGCCGCTGTAGCCCTTCTTCTGCGCGCAAAACCAGTGATCTTCGTAGCCCAGTGCCGCGAAGGCTTCCTTTTCGACGTCGGAGGGCTGCGCCTTCGCCTCCTGGATGCATACCACGTCGGCGGGATGCGTGCGCAGCCACTCCATAAAACCCTTGCGGATGGCGGCGCGCAGCCCGTTCACGTTATACGAGATGATCTTCATGCAGGCAAGATACGATCGGCGGCCGGCACAAAGAGAAAGAACGCCGATCCACCTGCGGTGGATACGCTGATTTATTAAGATTGGGTATGATTTGCTGACGCACGCGACCTATCTGCGCAAATCCTAATCATCATAAAAAATCTGCGTTCTTTCTCTCCGCGCGCCTGCGCGCTGTGCCTGTGGCTCTCTCAGATAAAAAATTTTCACCATCTTTTAATGTGTTAATAGTACATAATGTATCTTTAGCGCCTATACACACTTGCTATGAAACGACTGCTGCTTGCCTTGCTTGCCGTTTTCACCACGCTATTTTCCGAAGCCCAGCTACTGTCCTGGACGCCGCCTTTCCCCACCGAAGCCGACGCCAGCCAGAACCTTGTTATTACCATGGATGCCACGCTTGGCAACCAGGGTCTTAAGGATTATGCTACCTCTTCGGACGTGTACGTGCACATCGGCGTTATCACCAACCTGAGCACAAGTCCGAGCAACTGGCTGCACGCCCCGTTTGTGTGGGCGACCACCAACGCCACTGCCAACGCGCCTTTCGTGAGCGCCAACAAGTGGAAGTATACCATCAACGGTTCGCTCCGCAGCTTCTTCGGCATCACCGATCCCAACGAGCATATCCTCAAAGTCGCCATCCTGTTCCGCAACGGCGCCGGCACCAAGGTGCAGCGCAATACCGACGGCTCCGATATGTATGTGCCGGTATATACGACAGGCGCCTTCAACGTTCGCCTCGACAAGCCAAACCGCCAGCCGAACTACCAGATGACCGCCGACGCCGTCAACTGGACCACCGGCAGCTCCTTCACGGTAACGGGCAACGCCAGCGCGGCTTCCACGATCAAGCTGTCGCTTATCAGCGGTGGCGGTGCGCCCACGCAGCTGGCAACCGCTTCCGGTGTTACGACGCTCTCCGCTACCGGCACGGTCACCTCCCTCGGCCAGCAAACGATCATCGCCGAAGCCAATAACGGCACAACAACTGTTTACGATACGATCAAAGTCTTTGTCGGCCCCACTACTTCGCCTACAGCGGCCCTGCCCGCAGGCGTCGTCGACGGCATCAACTACGGCACCGATGCCACGAAGGTGACCCTCGTGCTCCGCGCACCGAACAAAACAAAAGCCACCGTCATCGGCGACTTCAACAACTGGCTGGAAGACCTGAACTACGTGATGAACAAAACGCCTGACGGCAAGTTCTTCTGGATCACGCTCAACGGCCTCACGCCCGGACAGCAATACGGCTTCCAGTACAAGGTCGACGACTCGATCCGCGTAGCCGATCCCTACAGCACCCTCGTTCTGGATCCCTACAACGACCAGTATGTGAACCAGGGTTACACCGTGTATCCCAACATGAAGGCGTATCCCAGCGGCCTTACAACCGAAGCGGTGGGAGTGCTGCAAACCGCCGCGCCGGCCTACAACTGGTCGGGCACAAGCTACACGCGTCCCAACAAAGGCACACTTGTAACCTACGAGCTGCTGATCCGCGACTTCCTCGCCAACCACGACTGGAAGACGCTGACCGATACCCTCAACTACCTGAAGACGCTCGGTGTGAACGCGATCGAAATCATGCCCTTCAACGAGTTTGAAGGCAACAACAGCTGGGGCTATAACCCTGATTTCTACTTCAGCCCCGACAAGTGGTACGGCCCGGCCAACGACCTGCGCCGCTTCGTGGATTCCTGCCACCGCCGCGGCATTGCCGTTATCCAGGACATTGCGCTGAACCATTCTTTCGGCATGAGCCCGATGGTGCGCCTGTACTGGGATGCCGCCAACAGCCGCCCCGCCGCTAACAATCCCTGGTTCAACCCTACTGCCCGTCACCCGTTCAACGTGGGTTATGATATGAACCACGAAAGCGCCGACACCAAGTACTTCGTGTCGCGCGTGATGGATTTCTGGACCAACCAATACAAGATCGACGGGTTCCGCTTCGACCTTTCCAAGGGCTTTACCCAAACGACCACGACCGATGTAGGTCCCTGGAGCGCTTACGACCAGAGCCGCATCAACATCTGGAAAGCCTATTACGATTCGCTGCAGCTGCATGCACCCGGCGCCTATGCCGTGCTCGAGCACTTCGCCGACAATTCCGAGGAAACCGTTCTGGCCAACTACGGCCTGATGTTCTGGGGCAACCTCTCCGGCCCTTACGAGCAGTCGGCCATGGGCTATGCCACCTCCAACGCCTCGCTCGACTGGGGCCTGTTTACGGTGCGCGGCTGGAACCAGCCCAACCTGATGACCTACGCCGAGAGCCACGACGAGGAGCGCCTTATGTATAAGATGCTCAACTTCGGCAATGCCTCCGGCTCGTACAACGTGCGCGATCTCAACACCGCGCTGAAGCGTATGGAGCTCGTGGGCGCCTTCCTTTTCACGATCCCCGGTCCGAAGATGATCTGGCAATTCGGTGAGCTGGGCTACGATTATTCGATCAATTATTGCTCGAACGGAACGATCAGCAGCAACTGCCGCACCGATATGAAGCCGATCCGCTGGGATTACCTCGCCAATGCCGGCCGCAAGCATGTTTACGACGTGTGGAGCAAGATGATCAACCTGCGCTACCATCCCTGGTATGCGGCCAACTTCACGTCGAGCCGCATCGGCCGCCAGCTCGATGGCAACTTCCGCTGGCTGCAGGTGACGACGGATACGTCGAACCTCTGTGTGGTGGGCAACTTCGATGTGGCTTCGCAAACCGGCACCGTGACCTTCCAGAATGCCGGCACCTGGTACGACCTTATCGATGGAACGACCTTCACGGCTACCGGCGCTGCCCAGAGCATCACGCTGGCACCGGGCGAATACCATATTTACACAAACCGAAATACCAACAACTCGAGCAATACCCCGGTGCAGAATCTGGCTACCAGCGGCAACAGCCTCGACGCCGGTGTGTATCCCAACCCTGTGGCCCGCGCGGACTTCCAGGCTGACCTGTACCTGCCGGCTGCCGGCAACGTCAGCTTCGACCTGCTGACCGCGACGGGACAGGAGCTGCGTACCCTCCGCCAGGGCTACCTCCCGCGTGGGCGGCAGCTGCTGACGATCAGCCGCGCGGGCATCCCGGCCGGAGCGTACTACCTCCGCATCAACTCGAAGAATGGCACCCGAGTCCTTCCCATCATCTTCCAATAAGCTATGTCCAAACGATTGCTGCTAAAGACTGCTGAAATTGAAAAGGCCACGCATATTGAGTATTTCAATATCGCGTTGTCGGTCGATTGTGTGATTTTCGGATACGAAGACAAGCAACTCAAGGTGCTTGTGCAGAAGTCGGACCTGGCGGAATTCCAGGGCATGTACTCGCTGCTCGGCGACCTGGTGCGTCCCAACGAGGATCTTGACGATGCGCCCTACCGCGTGCTGAACGACCGCACCGGCCTGCGCGACGTGTACCTCGAGCAGGTGCATACCTTCGGGGGGCTCAACCGGCACCCGTCGGGGCGCGTGGTTACGACCGCCTACTACTCGCTGATCGACGTGTGCCACCATGCCCTCCAGATCACCGAGCACGATGTGCACTGGCACCCGATGGCCGACCTGAACAACCTGGCCTTCGACCACAAGCTCATTCTCGATACCTGTCTCGAGCGC
Organism: Flaviaestuariibacter terrae; assembly: GCF_054777635.1. NCBI lineage: Bacteria > Pseudomonadati > Bacteroidota > Chitinophagia > Chitinophagales > Chitinophagaceae > Flaviaestuariibacter > Flaviaestuariibacter terrae. The sequence goes on along the minus strand of NZ_BAAHAL010000008.1, from coordinate 615,158 downwards.
CTGCGGCAGCAGGTGATGGAGGAGCCGATCGTGTTCAACCTGCTGCAGGAGAAATTCTCGCTGCGCCAGCTGCAGGATCTTTACGAGGCCATCCTCGGCGTGGAGCTCGATCGGCGTAACTTCCGCAAGCGGATCACGCTCAAGAACTGGCTCGTGGATCTTAATGAAATGGAGGAGGACGTACCGCACCGCCCGGGCAAGCTGTATAAGCTGCGTACCCAGTTGCGGCGCGAATATCGTATGAGCGACAAGCAGCGAATCCAGCGTCTGATTGTCTAACAATTCGGCCGGGCGCCTGATTTTGCTCAAACCGTATGCATTTTCGGCGAAAAAATTTCGTTAATAATCCGAGAACATTTAAAATTGTGTGCTGAATACACATTGACTGCGCGACGGCTTGCTCAAAACGACATCCAAAGCTTGCTACAACGATTTAATCATTAATTAGTCTCTTGCTTATGAACTGCAGAAAATTGCTCCAAAAGATCGCAATGCCGCTGTTTTTCGTGCTGCTTACGGTAGCGTCGATGGCGCAAACGCAGGTCACCGGGCGCATCACTGATGCGAATGGTGCCGGTTTGGCCGGTGTGACGGTTACGGTAAAAGGTACGAGCACGGCGACCGCCACCAACGAGAACGGTGAATTCACCATCCCGGTTCCGGCCAACGGCCGCATCCTGGTGTTCAGCTCGGTGGGCTACGGCACGCGCGAAGAAAACATCAACGGCCGCAGCAGCATCAACACGACGCTGCAAACCTCCGGTCAGAACCTCAATGAAGTAGTGGTGGTGGCCTACGGCACCCGCCGCCGCGGCGACCTCACCTCCTCGGTGACCCAGGTTACCTCGAAGGATTTCCAGAAAGGCTTCCAGCCCTCGGCCGAACAGCTGATCCAGGGTAAGGTAGCCGGCGTTCAGATGACGAACGGCGGTGGCCAGGCCGGTGGCGGCAGCCGCATCCGCATCCGCGGTGGCTCCTCGCTCACGGCTTCCAACGACCCGCTGGTGGTTATCGACAACGTACCCGTTGAAGGCAACGGCGTTTCCGGTACCGGCAACCTGCTCAGCACCATCAACCCGAACGACATCGAGTCGATGACGGTTCTGAAGGATGCCTCCGCAACGGCCCTCTACGGCTCGCGCGCCTCGAACGGTGTGATCATCATCGTAACGAAAAAAGGCTCGCGCGGCAAGGTGAAGTTCAACTTCAACACCACCAACTCGATCAGCAAGATCAGCAAGTTCGCACCGGTACTCACCGGCGACGACATCCGCTCGATCATCGGCCAGAATGCAGGCGCCACGGGCGACAGCACCTGGTACAAGCTGCTCGGCACCGCCAACACCGACTGGCAGCGCGAGATCTACCGCACGGCCTTCGCTACCGACAACAACCTGAGCGCATCGGGCCAGGTGAAGTGGCTGCCCTTCCGCATCTCCGGCGGCTATACCCGCCAGGAAGGCGTTCTCCGCAAGAACCAGTTCGACCGCCTCTCGGCTGCGTTGAACCTCTCGCCCAAGTTCCTCAACGACCACCTCTCGGTAATCGTGAACGGTAAGTTCGCCAACATCAAGAATAACTTCTCCGACGAAGGCGCCATCGGTACCGCTACCTACTACGATCCGACCCAGCCGGTGTACGCAACGGCCAGTAAGAACAGTCTCGCTGGTTACTACCAGTTCCTGCAAACCAGCACCACGTCGCCGCTTGGCTTCGAGCCGAAGTCGCTGGCGCCCGCCAACCCGCTCTCGATGATCGACCTCCGCGACAACACGTCGACGGTGAACCGCTTTATCGGCAACGTACAGGTGGACTACTCGCTGCACTGGTTCCCCGACCTGCACCTGATCGCCAACGCCGGCGGTGACTTCACCACTGGCCAGGGCCACAACAATGTTGACTCGATGGCTTTCGCCTCGTTCAGCTACGGTGGCAGCCGCTACAAGTACAAGCAGGGCCGCGCCGACAAGCTGCTCGACCTCTCGATGTTCTACTCGAAAGACATCAAGACGCTGAAGACGAAAGTGGACGTTCTGCTGCTGCACAGCTACCAGGACAACACCATCAAGGTATACAACAACCCTTCGTTCAGCTACCGTGCCATCGCCGACCGTTCCAACCCGGCCGCCGGCGACACGATCCCCAACTCGAAGCCGAACCCCGAGAACGTTCGCTTCGACGACCACTACCGCCTCGAGTCGTGGCTGAGCCGCGTCAACTTCAGCATCATGGACAAGTACCTGCTTTCCGCATCGGTACGTCGTGATGCCTCCTCGAAGCTGTCGCCCTCGGGCCGCGTGGATTACTTCCCGGCGGTTTCGGGTGCCTGGCGCCTGAAGCAGGAGTTCTTCAACAACGTTCGCGCCCTCTCCGACCTGAAGCTCCGTGCCTCCTACGGTATCACGGGCCAGCAGGGTGGTATCGACTACTACTCGTACCTCGTGCGCTACACGGCTTCGAACAGCAGCGCCCAGTACCAGCTCGGCGACACGTATTATACGATGTATCGCCCCGAAGCCTACAACAAGAACCTGAAGTGGGAGCGCACCCGCACCTTCAACCTCGGTCTTGATTTCGGGTTCCTCAACAACCGCCTGTCGGGTAGCTTCGACTACTTCCGCCGCAACACCACCGACCTGCTGCTGCGCGTACCGGTTGCCCCGGGTGCCAACTTCTCGAACTTTATCGTGAAGAACGTTGCTTCCATGACGGGTGAAGGTCTCGAACTCGCGATCAACTCGACACCGGTTCGTACCAGCAACTTCAGCTGGGACTTCAACTTCAACGCCACCTGGCAGAAGCGCCGCATCACCGGCCTGCAGGACTACCCCGATCCGAACTTCAAGGGTATCGACGTGAGCGGTATCGGTATCGCTACCGGCAACACGATCGGCAAGCTCCAGGTTGACCAGTCGCCCTACGCCTTCTATGTATATAAGCAGGTGTATGACAAGGACGGCAAGCCGCTCGAGGGTGTATTCGAAGACCTGAACCGCGACGGTGTGGTTGACAACAACGACCGCCGCCTGTTCAAGAAGCCGGATGCCGACTTCCTCGTGGGCTTCGCTACCCAGGTGAATTACAAGAAGTTCTTCGCTGGTGCCACCGCGCACGGCCAGATCGGCAACTACATGTACAACCAGTACGCTGCCGGCGGAGTTCTCGCGAGCATCAAGAACCCCATCGGTATCGTGGGCAACGTCTCGCCCTCGTTCATCGAGACGGGTTTCCAGAACAACTCGAACAACCAGTTCATGTCGGATTACTACATCCAGAATGCCTCGTTCCTGCGTATAGATAACATCAACCTGGGTTACGACCTCGGCCGTATCATCAGCAACCGCACGAACCTGCGCGTAAGCGCCAGCATCCAGAACGTGGCTGTGATCACCAACTACAAAGGCCTGGACCCTGAAGTTTCGAGCGATTCCGGTATCGATGGCAACATCTACCCCCGTCCTCGCGTATATACTCTCAGCTTCAACCTGGACTTCTAATTTGAAAACTGCGTAAAACCATGAAAATGTTCTCTATAAAAAATAAAATGTTCCTGGGCGTTTGCGCCGTGCTGGCATTCAGCTCCTGCGCCAAGAAGCTCGACGTGTTCCCCGAGAATGCGTTCACCCAGGAGCAGGCCTACGGAACGGCCGCCGGCTACAAGTCGGTTCTGGCAAAAGTTTACGGCGCCATGGCGCTTTCGGGCAACGCCGGTCCTGCCGGTGCCACCGACATCCAGGGTCTCGATGAAGGCTCCCAGTCGCCCTTTATCCGCGGCTTCTTCAATGCCCAGGAGCTGCCGACCGACGAGGCCATCGTATCGTGGGATGACCAGACCATCAAGGATTTCCACGGTCTGCGCTTCACCACCACCGACCCCTTCCTCTACGGTCTCTATTCGCGTCTTATTTACAACGTAGCCCTCTGCAACGAGTACCTGCGTGAGTCGACCGACGACAAGCTGGGCAGCCGCGGTATCTCCGGTACCGAGGCCGACGCCATCCGCGCCAGCCGCGGCGAGGTACGCTTCATCCGCGCCTTCAACTACTGGTGCATGATGGACCTCTTCGGCAAATCCTCGTTTATCGTGGAGACCGACGAAGTAGGCGCTACCCTCCCCCGCGAGATCAGCCGCACGGCCCTGTTCACATACGTTGAGAACGAGCTGATGGCTATCCAGGACCAGATGCTGCCCGCCAAGAGCGCCGAGTACGGCCGCGTGGACCGCGCCGCTGCCTGGGCTCTTCTCGCCCGCATGTACCTGAACGCCCAGGTGTACACCGGCACAGCCCGCTACACCGATGCTGCCACGTATGCCAACAAGGTGATCACCGCCGGCTACAGCCTCTACCCGAACTACCCCGCTACGTTCCTGGCCGACAACGACAAAGCCAAGAACGAGTTCATCTACACGATCAACTGCGACGGCGCCCGTACGCAGAACTACGGCAACACTTCCTTCCTCGTACATGCGGCGAGCGGCGACGACGCCTCGGCTGAGTACGGTGTAGGCGGCGGCTGGTATGGCTACCGCGTTACCCGCCAGTTTGTAAACCTGTTCCAGGATCCGAGCGGCGCTACCGACAAGCGTGCCCTGTTTACCAACCTCGCCAACCCCGACATCACCGACGTAGGTCAGTACATGCAGGGTGTGCACACGAAGAAGTGGCGCAACATCCGCTCCGATGGCGGCGCCGTATCGGATGCGCAGGCCCGCAACTTCGCCGACAACGACTTCCCGGTATTCCGCCTTTCGGAGATGTACCTCATCTACGCCGAGGCCGTTAAGCGTTTGCCGAGTGCCGGCGATGCGACCACCGCTACCAACTACCTCAACCTGATCCGCCGTCGTGCCTATGGCAACAACAGCGGCGACTATGCCGCACTGCCTTCGCTGCAGGAGATCCTCGACGAGCGCGGCCGCGAGCTGCACTGGGAAGGTCATCGCCGTACCGACCTCGTACGCTACAACCAGCTGACCACCTCCACCTACCTGTGGCAGTGGAAAGGCGGATCGCAGTCGGGTACCTCGGTTGACTCGAAGTACAACCTGTTCCCCATCCCGCAAACGGTGCTGACCGCCAACCCGAACCTCTCCCAGAATTCCGGTTATTAATTCGTTTAAATAATTAATTTCGTTTATATGAAAATGAAATCCATCTACGGGGCACTGGCCGCCTTTGCGCTGCTGCTGACAGCCTGTAAGAAGCAGGAGTCGGTAACCACGCTCGACGCGGGTACCGCCCCGACCCTGACCGCTTCGGTTGCCAACAACGGCCAGATCCCGCTGGACTATTACGTGCGCGGCAATAACGCCATCACGTTCAACTGGACCAACCCCGATTACAAACTGAGCAGCGGCCCCAACAGCCAGGCCGTAACCTACCGTATCGAGATCGACACGGTGGGCGCCAACTTCACCAACCCGAAGAAGCGCACCGTTACCGTAGCCGGCGACCTGAGCAAGTCCTTCACGCAGGAGCAGTTCAACGACATGCTCTACACGGGTCTCCAGCTGAAAGACAGCATCCAGCACAACATCGAGGTACGCGTAACATCGTACATGGGTAATAACGCCGCGCAGCTGAAGTCGAACACGATGACGTTCAAGGTGAAGCCTTACGACATCCCGCCCAAGGTAGCGCCCCCGACCACTGGCCGCCTCTGGATCACCGGTTCGGCCACCCCGGCCAGCTGGATGGGTGGTGGCGACGCGCCCCGCGCCAACCAGGAATTCACCCGCATTTCGAACACCAAGTACGAGATCACGCTCCCGCTCAACGGTGGACAGTCGTACCTCTTCGTACCGCAGTACGGCGATTGGGGTGACAAATACGGCTACACCGGCGCCGGCAACGCCAACAACCCCAGCGCCGACGAATTCAAGCGCGGTGGTAACGACCTGAAGGCGCCTGCTTCCAGCGGCAACTACAAGATCGTCGTTGACTTCAAGCTGGGCACCTACACCGTAACTCCCGTTTAACAACTAATCAAAACATTGCTATGAAATTGTTTTCCAAACTGCTCAGCGCCTTCGCCATCGCAGCACTCCTGACGGCCTGCGACAAGAAAGACGCCGCTGATGTTGCCGCCAACGGCAACGCCCCCAAGCTGGAATCCAACACGGTAGTGCTGGCACCGCAGGCTGTTGACTCCCTGCGCAACGTGCTGTCGCTCCGCTGGACCAGTCCCAACTACAGCGCCAACATGGCCACCAAGTACATCATCCAGATCGACTCGGTGGGCCAGAACTTCGCCAACCCCTATAGCCGCGAAGTGATGAGCGCCAACTCGATCGACATTATGGCCAAAGACCTCAACAACTGGATGGTCGGCCGCGGCTGGGCCTTCAATGTGCCGGTCAGCCTGGAGATGCGCGTTATCTCCTCCTACAGCAACAACAACGAACGCCTCTATTCCAACGTCATCCCGATTCGCATGACGCCCTACCGCACGCCCCCGCGCGTAGCTGTTCCCACATCCGACAGCCTTGTCATCGTAGGATCGGCGAGCGAAGTGGGCTGGACCAACAACAACCCGGCGCAGGTGCTCCAGAAGTTTGCAAAACTCGACGGCACCACATGGGCCGGTATCTTCTACCTCACCGGTGGTGGTGAGTTCCTGGTGCTGCCGGAAGCCGGCAACTGGGGCAAGAAGTACGCCCTGCAGGATAACACCGTTGCCAACGTAACGTCCTCGGGCTCCTTTGGCTACCACGACGGCTCCACGCCGAGTGGCACCTACGATGCCAACTTCAAGGCGCCGGCCACAACCGGCTACTACCGCATCGAGCTCGACTTCCAGACCGGCCGCTACACGATCACTCCCTGGAAAGGCATGCTTGCCCCCAACTTCTACGTAACGGGTGCTGCAACAGGTGATGGCTGGGCCAACTCCGCCACACCCCCCGCGAGCCAGACCTTCACACGTACCAGCTCTTCGGAGTATACGCTGACCACAACGCTCCAGGGCGGCCAGGAGTTCCTGATCCTGCCCGTTGCCGGCAGCTGGAACCAGAAGTATGCCGTGCAGGACAATACAGTTGCCGGCATCTCCGCCGGTGGTGACTTCGGTTACCACGATGGCACTGTTGCCGGTGGCATCTTCGACGCCAACTTCAAGGCGCCGGCTACTACGGGTACCCGTACCATCAAGCTGAACCTGGCAGCCCGCGTAACGCCTGGTTCCAACGCTTCGGGCCGTTTCACGATCCAATAAGCCTTAGATATCATAGCAGGAAAAGAGCGCCCTTCGGGGCGCTTTTTTTATTTCAGATTTCGGGCCCCGGAGTAGGAGCCGCCTGAGGCGCTTGCCGGGATCTGAAGCCGGCAATTACCATTCAGGATTCTATTTGAGGTAGCGCCGCTTGAACCACAGGTAATCGGCCTCGGTTCGAAACACCGCCGGCCCGGCCTCGTTGACGTAGCGGACGACTTCTCTCGTATGGGCAATCTTGTCGAGGAGGTTGCGCGCCGTGGCAGCCTTGGCCGCGCGGTTGTAGGCTCCTTCTAGGTAGGCCAGGAAGTCGTGCGGCATCAGCGCCTTCTTCTGCGTGTTGCAGGCCCGGCAGCACAAGCGCTTATTCGCAGCCGTCTTTGCACCGCCCTTTGACTGCGGGATCAGGTGATCGATGGTCGGGATGACATGGTGGGTGAATTCCCGGCCGCAATAACAACAGTGTTTGCTATCCAAAGGCGTAAAGTTTGGCGTTTGCTGTTTGAGGTTTGGAGTTCATTGGCTGAATTTCCGCAACTTCAGACTCCAAACCCCCAACTCCAAACTTTTGTTCTGATGAACCTGAACTTAAACCGTACCGAATTCGGCAGCCCCTCCGATAAGGGCAATGTGCTCAGCGAGGCCGAAGCTTTGGACCTGCTCCGCGAATGGGTGCCCAATGAGCGGCTGCAACTGCACATGAAGCAGGTGGGTGGCCTGATGAAGGCCTGGGCCCTTGAGCGGGAAGGCCTGTCCGGGTCGGAAGCCCACAAATGGTGGCTCGCCGGACTGCTCCACGATGCCGATTGGGAGCGCTGGCCCGGGCAGCATTGCCGCCGTATTGTTGAGGAGCTCGAAGCGCGGCACCTCGATCCCTCCATCATCCGCTGCATCGCCTCGCATGGGCCCAAATACTTCGGCGTGGAACCTGAATCGCAGATGGACAAGATGATCTACGCCTTCGACGAGCTGTCGGGGTTTATCCATGCCGCCGCGCTGATCCGGCCCACCCGTTATGAGGGCATGGACGTCAAAAGCGTTCAGAAGAAGCTTAAGACACCCTCTTTCGCCGCGCAGGTCAGCCGCGAGGATATACAGGATGCGATATCGCGTATCGGCACGCCGCTGGAGGAAATCATCGCCTTTATCCTCGGGAAGCAACCGGCGATCGCCTGACGAATCCCGGGAATTTGTTAACGATCTATTAAACCCGCGACGACGGACGGAGTCATTGGTTACGGCGCAGTCACGCGCCAGCAACTAAACTTCGCGGCTATGAGGAAACTCTACTTTTTACTGATCGCCCTCCTGCTGGCGGCCGGCAGCCAGGCCCAGGACAGCTGTCGGGCCGAATTCAGCATCCAGCAATTGAACGGCAACAGCCTGCCCATTACCCTGCAGACAACCGCCGTTGCCTGGCATAACCATCAGAAAGCCGTGATCAGCGTGTGCTGGACCTGGGGTGATGGTACGCCGGTACAGTGCAGCCAGCGGAGCGGAACGACAGCTCCCTCCATGACCGGTACGCATATCTACCCGGCCAACGGCACCTACACAATTGGCGTCACGATCAACTACGATGGTGGCTGCAGCAGCAGCTTCACCCGCACCGTTGTATTGCCGGCGCCTTCCCCGACGGTCACACCAGACTCCTGCCACGCTTCCTTTACGGCTGCAACAGTAAGTGCCGGCCCGATGGCGCAGATCGTACACTTCGAAGCGCAGCCCTGGCACAACCACCAGCGTCGCGTAACGCAGGTGTGCTGGCAATTCGGGGACGGCCACGATACCTGTGTGAGCTACGGGGCGGCCACGACAGTTCCTTTTTTCGTGAACCACAACTACAGCGCGCCCGGCAACTACAGTGCCTGCGTCAAAATCGTTTACGACGGCGGCTGCCAGAGCACCTATTGCCACAATGTATCGCTCGCTCCGCCCGCCGACAGCTGCAGCGCGCACTTCACGCTGCAGGCGGTAGCCGCACAGCCGCTGGGACGCCGCTTTGTGGCACAGCCCTGGCACAACAACGGCAAGCGTGTGACCAGCGTGTGCTGGAACTTTGGCGACGGCCGCGACAGCTGCGTGAATTACCCCGCGGGCTTCGTGGGCGACTACGCCGTACCGCATAGCTACAGCTACCCCGGAACGTACACCGTATGCGTGCGCATCAATTACGAGGGCGGCTGCCACAGCCTGTACTGCGCACCCGTGGTCGTACACGTAGTGACACCTGCGCCGGTGCCCGACAGCAGCTGCCATGTCAACTTCGTATCGCTGGCCGACTCCTTCCTCCACCGCCGTTTTGCTGCCGTGCTGCAGGGCAGCCGCCGCCCGCTGCGCATCTGCTGGAACTTCGGCGACGGCAGCAGCCACTGCGAGCAGCTTTCTTCGACCAGTACGGCGAATGCGCTCCTTGCCGACCATGTCTATAGCACCCCCGGACACTACCAGGTTTGTGTGCGGATCGAATACGACGGCGGCTGCGTGGCGCAGGAGTGCCACGAGATACTGGTGACTTCGCCCGGCAACTGCACTGTGAGCTTCAGCAAACAAGCGCTCTCTGACCGGCACTTCCAGTTTGTTGCTGCCGGCACTACCGACCCGGGCGACACGCCCACGTGGCGCTGGAGCTTCGGTGATGGCAGCGCGGCCCAAGGCCGGCAGGTGGAGCATAGCTACGCCGGTGGCGGCACGTACCAGGTATGCGTGAGCATGATCACGGCGAGCGGCTGCCAGGCGCGGTATTGCGATACCGTCACGGTACATGCGCCCGTTGTGACCCTGCTGACGCTCGTTCCGAACCCGGTAAGCACGGTACTGCACGCGAACTTCCATTCCGCGGAGCCGGGCACGGCTACCATCCGCATCGTATCGGCCACGGGGCTCATCGTGCGTACCGAAACGCGCCCCTGCTATGCCGGGATGAACTTCTGGCAATTAAACGTGTCGGCGCTGCCCACCGGTTACTACCAGCTCGTCGTGCAGACCAATACCCAGTTTGCCGCCTCGGGCTTCTTCAAGCAATAAACCAGGACCCCTGATCAGAAAGAAAGGCCTCCGGAAGGGGGCCTTTTTCAGTTTGGGGTCGGGGGGAGTTTTGGGTTTTACGTTTTACGTTTTGGGTTTTACGTTTTGGGTTTTACGTTTTGGGTTTTACGTTTTCGGTTTGGCGTTTTGGGTTTCCGGTTTTGAATACCCAGGTCGGGATGAGTGCAGGTGAGCCGATGGGCCCTCACGCGCTTCGGGAGCGGCGAAATTGTCAATGATTTACAAAACCGTTCAAAAATTCCATTGTTTTCCAATCACTTACAAAGGTGCCTGCGAAAAAAGACGCCTTTTTTCTTGGCGATGTGGATAACTTTTGGCTACCTTCGCGCCTCCTAAAGCTACCCCCGGGGAGTAGCGGGAGCCCGGCAGGAGGATGGTCCTGCGGGTTTATTTATCAACAACCGTTCACTGTCAGGCTGAGCACAGTCGAAGCCCGGGCAGGGGACAAAAACAAGTTTCATGAGCAAATTACATTTTACCACCAAGCATGCGAATGCGGCTACCGTGCAACGCAACTGGTATGTTGTCGACGGTACCAATCAAACCGTGGGTCGTATGTGCGCTCGTATTGCCGCCATTCTGCGCGGTAAGAACAAGGCGTACTACACTCCTCACGTCGATTGCGGCGACAACGTGATCGTCATCAACTGTGACAAGGTTATCCTCACCGGTAACAAAATGGAAGAGAAGGTTTACGACCGTTTCTCGGGTTACCCGGGTGGCCGTAAAGAAGAGATCGCAAAGGACCTGCTGAAGCGTCGTCCGGAAGTTCTGATCGAGCGCGCCGTTAAAGGCATGCTTCCGAAGAACCGCCTCGGCCGCCAGATGTACAAGAAACTGTACGTATACGCCGGCAACCAGCATCCCCACACCGCCCAGCAGCCCAAAGAACTCACGTTCGGCAAGTAAGCGGATCACAAACGTTAATCGACAACTCGCAAACCAATTTAAATGGAAAAGCAAAGAAACAGTGTTGGCCGTCGTAAGGAAGCTGTAACGCGCGTCTTCGTGACCCGCGGCTCCGGCGCCATCACCGTAAACGATAAAGACTACAAAGCCTACTTCCCGCTCGTATACCTGCAAAACCAGGTGGAGCGCCCCCTCAAGACCGTTGAAGCTGCCGACAAGTTCGACATCAAGATCAACGCTGCCGGTGGTGGTGTGAAAGGCCAGGCTGAAGCCGCCATGCTCGGCATCGCCCGTGTACTGGTTGACCTGAACCCCGACTTCCGTCCCGCCCTGAAGGCCGCCGGCCTCCTGAAGCGTGATCCCCGCTCGGTGGAACGTAAGAAATTCGGTAAGAAGAAAGCCCGCCGTTCCTACCAGTTCAGCAAGCGCTAATATCTCACACCGGGTCCTTCTCCCGTTCGGAGAGAGACGTTGGATGGGAACTATATTCAAACTACTACAACAAACATTCAAATGGAACAAAACACTTCCTTACAACAGCAGCTTCTGGAGGCCGGCGTACACTTCGGTCACCTGAAGAAGAAGTGGAACCCGAAGATGCTGCCTTACATCTTCGCCGAGAAGAAGGGCATTCACATCATCGACCTCAATAAAACCACCGAGCACCTGCAGGAAGCTGCAGCTGCCATGAAGCAGATCGCCCGCAGCGGCAAGAAGATCCTCTTCGTCGGTACCAAGAAGCAGGCAAAAGATATCGTTACGGAATGCGCCCAGCGCGTGAACATGCCGTACGTTACCGAGCGCTGGCTGGGTGGCATGCTCACCAACTTCAACACGGTGCGCAAGAGCGTTAAGAAAATGCAGAGCATCGAGAAGATGCTGGGCGACGGTTCGTTCGACTCCATCACCAAGAAGGAGCGCCTGACCCTGAGCCGCGATAAAGAAAAGATGGAAAAGGTACTGGGTGGTATCGCCCAGCTCGGCCGCGTTCCGGCTGCCCTCTTCATCGTCGACATCGGCCACGAGCACATCGCTCTTGCCGAAGCCAAGCGCCTGGGCATCCAGACCTTCGGCGTGGTGGATACGAACTGCGACCCCAACAAGGTTGACTTCGCAATCCCCGGCAACGACGACGCTACCAAGTCGATCGCCATCATCACCAACTACATCACCGCTGCCATCGCAGAAGGCCTCTCCGAGCGCCAGACCGCGAAGGACGAAGAAGGTGAAGAAGCTGCTGACGGCGAAAACGACAAGCGCGCTTCGCGCCTCGAGGCGGAAGCCCAGGCCGAAGGCGGTCGTGGCGGACGCGGCGCAGGCCGTGGTCCTGGCGCAGGTGGCCCCGGCGGTGCCGGTGGTGGCCAGCGTCGCCGCACCCCCTCCGGTGGTGGTGCCGGTGCCCGTCGCCCGGGTGGTGGCCGATAAGAGTCTGCCAATGTGCTAGTCTGCTGGTCTGCAAATGCAGCTGCAAACGAAAACAAACAGATCTTTTACACAATAGTCAAATAGCAATACAGTTCCGCCCCGGCGGAACTGTATTGTATAAATACTGGTTGAAAAGAAGAGTTATCGTTGTCGTTTAACGAAAACTACAAACTACAAACTTCAAACTACAAACTGTTTTCCCATGTCTACTGTAACGATTACAGCCCAGGATATCAACAAGCTGCGCCAGGCTACCGGCGCCGGTATGATGGATTGCCGCAAGGCCCTCACCGAGACCAATGGTGACTTCGAAGCCGCTATCGACTGGCTGCGCAAGCAGGGCCAGAAAGTAGCTGCCAAGCGCAGCGACCGCGAAGCCAAGGAAGGTGTGGTGATCGCCAAGACCACCGCCGACAACAAGACCGGCTTTATCGTGAGCATCTCCTGCGAAACGGACTTCGTATCGAAGAACGCCGACTTCGTAGCCTTTGCCCAGAGCATCGCCGACGCCGCCGTTGCCAACAACGTGAAGAGCGCCGAAGAACTCAACGAGGTGACCGTAAACGGTGCCAAGGTTTCTGATATGATCAACGACAAGCTCGCCTCCATCGGTGAGAAGATCGGTATCGCCCGCTTCGAGCGCGTGGAAGCTCCTTACGTAGCTTCTTACATCCACGGTGCCAACCGTATGGGTGTGCTCGTAGCCTTCAACAAGGAAGCCGGTGAAGCCGGTAAGGACGTGGCCATGCAGATCGCTGCCATGAACCCCGTTGCCGTTGACGAAGCTTCCGTACCTGCCGACGTGGTAGCCCGCGAGAAAGCCGTTATCATGGACATCATCCAGCAGGATCCCAAGATGGCCGGTAAGCCCCAGGATATGCTCGAGAAGATCTCCGCCGGTAAGCTCAACGCCTTCTTCAAGGAAAGCACCCTCAGCGCCCAGGCCTTCGTGAAAGACACGTCGAAGTCGGTGGCTGACTACCTCAAGAGCGTCGACAGCGACCTCAAGGTGATCGAGTTCAAGCGTGTTGCCCTCGGTTAATCTCCGGCAGCATTCATTACAATATACAAGCCCCGTCATCGACGGGGCTTGTTCGTGTTTGCTAATGCGGTATCGACCTCCCTTCAAAACCTTCCAAAACCTCTCAAAACCTTTTCGCGCTAGTTGTTGAGAATCTTCGTTTCCAGCTCCAGCGTCCAGTTGTACGGCTGGTAGCGCAGGTTGGGTTTCGCTCCCGGCTGGATGAGGCCCTTCTCGGCAAGCAGCTTTCTGATGCCTTTGTTGCCGCCGAAGTCGTTGCGGTACCAGCCCATCACCGCCGGCACATCCACGATGTTGTCGGAAGGACTGCTCACCACCTCGTTGTGGAGGTAGTTGTCGGTGGCGAGATCGAGTTGCTTGTCCATATCGTCGGGGCTGTAGAAGGCGATCGGCGGGCAGCTCTTGGCGCCGCAGTTGAGGGCGAAGTGAATCCGGTAATCGACCTTGTCCACACGCTGGGCCACTTCGAATGCATCGGGGAGCGCAATGTGGATGTAGGCAACCCCACCGCTCCGCGACTTCGACCGGCGCAGGATGCCGTGCTCGATATCGTCGAGGCTCAGGGCATGACCGGCTACGTAGAATTCCTTCGAGGTAAAAAACTCCTTGCGTACCGCGAAGCGCGCCGGGTTCTTGCGGAGCGATTCCTGCACGAAGCCGTTATAGAGGTTGATCCAGAACGCCTTCCGGGCGTTGTCGTTGGTCAGCGAGTTCTTGAGGTCTCCCTGGCTAAGGTTGCGCAGGCGTTCCAGGAAGCCGTCAATTTTTTCGCCCGTGCGCGCGGCGTATACAAAGTCCTGCGAGAGCTGCAGCACCGGGTCGGAGCTGCGGCGGCGCGGCGCGGGCACGGGCACATGCGCTGCAGAAGGGCTGTGGATTGCGGCGCTGTCACCGCCTTGCGACAGCCAGTTCGCGATGGCACCATCGGTGATGTTCTCGGCCTCGGTAACCGAAATAATACTGCCTCCTGCATCAAGCACGAGCGTGTAGGGATAGGTGGGCGGGGCGAAGCGCTGCGTGAAGCTTTCCGTGCTGTCGACGATCAGCGGGAGCCGCACCGAGCGTTGCGTTACAAAGCTGCGCAGCTTGGCCGGCGACTCAGTAGACACGAGCACCACCCGCACCGCATCGGGGTTCTTCTCCTGGATTGCCTGGAGGCGTGGGAGCGCCCGGATGCAGGGCGTGCACCAGGTTCCGAAAAAGTCGAGGATGGTCAGCCGGCCACGCAGGCTGTCGAAGCGCGTGGCGGGCTCCGCCCGGTTCAGCACCGGCGACACGGCCATATCGGCCACCTTGCTGCCGAGCCGGTAGGGCAATTGAGCGTTGAGGCTGCCGGCGAGGAGCAGCAATAAGATCAGGATCGGGGTTGTCGGTTTCATGGTCAGATCCTCCGGTTGCCGGCGTTCGTTTATTTTCTGCGGAAGCCGCAGCCGGCAATCCCTGAATTGCAGGGAAAACAATGCCACAGCCTGCTACGGCCGACCTTGCTGTGCCGAAATCCCCCGCTTTTTTGCCCCCATCCCGCGCTATTGCTTCGTATCGAGGATCACGGGCGCGCTCTTGCCACCCATCATGATGATCTTGGCATTCTGCGATTTGGCGAGCTCCATCGTAGCCTTTATCTGCTCGTATTGCAGCTGGCGGTCGGTGAGGCTTTCCGAAATGATGTGCTGGTAGTCGGCGATACCCTGCGCCTCGACGCGCTTGCGGTCCGCTTCCTGCCGCTCCTTGGCGAGCACGAACTGCATTTTCTGCGACTCCTGCTCTGCCTGGATCTTTTGCTCGATCGATGTTTTCACCGTAGCGGGGAGCGTGATGTTACGCACCAGCAGGTTTTCAAGCAGCAGGCCCCGCGAGCGGAAGTCGGCCTCGATGGCTTTGAAGATCCGCGACTGGAACTCGTCGCGGCGGGTGGAGTAGAGGGCAACGGCCTCGTAATAAACGGCGTTGTCGCGGATGCGGGTGCGGGCGATGGGACGAACGACCTTGTCTTCATAGTCGATACCGGTTTCGCGTACGAGGCGCGGGGCATCGGCGGGAACCACACGGTACAGCACCGTCAGGTCGATGGTCACTTCGAGCCCGTCGGCGGTGAGAACACGGATGGCATCATCGCCCGACTTGTGGCCTTCGTCGTTGACACCGCTCATCGTATAGTTCTGCGTGCGCGCATCGAGCCGGTCGATCTCGTAGAGCGGGTTTACCACGTGCAGGCCGCTGGGAAGCACATCGGGCTGCACCTTGCCGAACAGCTTCTTGACACCGATCTCACCGGCATCGACCTTCACGAAGCAGGAGGAGATGACGCCCAGCACGAGAAAGCCGAGGCCAACGAGCTTTCCAACCTGCGCGGGGCGGCGTAGCAGTTCCTGCGATTGGATAAGAAAGGAAACGATGAGAATGATGACGCCCAGGATGATCAGGACCATGTTGGTTGCAATTTGTGGGGCAAGGTACAGCCTCCGGCACTGGAGCGCCCCGGTTTGGGACGAGGATGCGCATGGGCGCCGTTAACGCCCTGATTGAAACGACAAGTTGCCTTCGGCCTTCTTGTAGTACTCGATCCAGCCTGCCAGCTCCGACGAGAATCCGCCGATGCGGAAACGGAAGAACCCCGACAGGTCGGTAAGCAGGTAGCGACCGTCGTTCATCCAAAGCACGAGGTGCCGGCGGCTGCTTCGGCCGTGGCGCACGCGCAGGATCGCGGTTTCGCGGATCCGGTTCCAGGCGATGAACGTATCGTTGATCTGGATGCCCTGCCGGTCGAGCAGCAGGACCACCCGTGGAATAGCAAGCCACATAAAGACACTGACCATCGCAACCCAGAGAAGGCCGACGGCCAGGGGCACATACCAGCGCGCCGCACCGTGCAGCGGCGATGAGGGGCCGTTCATGGCAAAGCCGGCCAGCACAGTACCTACGAGTCCAAACACGAGCATCGACTTGCGGGCATTGGGGCGGAACTCGCGGCTCCCGGCATCGTCGGCAAGGGGCCTGCGATCGGCAATCGCCCGCGTTGGCCGGATGCTGGCCGGCCGGAAGAAGTTGCCGAAAAGTTTTTGTGCGTTCACCTGCCTCGGGATCTCCTCGAGGCTGTTGGCATGGGGAAGCTCGTTCATGGCGTTGGGCTTGAGTGCAGCAGGAAGGTACGAAGCTTCGGGAGCATGGCGGGACGCCGCAAGCGCAGGAGCATAGCCATGTTTCAACGCGTATTAGTTCGTTTGCCGCTTCAGCTGCACAGCGGCCCAGGCGCCCAGCGGCGACAGTAGAACTACAGGAAGCGCCGCCCAGCAGGGCAGCCAGAGAAAGGCCAGCAGGGCCAGCACAACCAGGTACACCGGGTAAAGCAGCAGCAGCAGGGCCACGACCACGCTGTCGAAGTGGTCGTTGTTGAAGCGGGCCTTTGTGAGCCACTTCACGGGGAAATAGAGCGGCGCGTGCGCGATCGTTCCAATGAGCGCCAGCGGCGCCAAGGCGATCCGCTGCCACCATGGAAGCGGTGCCGACAGGCGCTCCTTCAGGGCGGGAGCGTTGCGCGCGTCGATATCGAACACCAGTTCCTGGAGCTGCCCGCGCAGCTGCCGGTTGAACTCGGCAAACTGCAGGCCTTCGCTGGGTTGTAGTTCTACGGTGGCGCGGTCGAGCGGGCTGCCGAAGCGGAGCCACACGTTCTTGCCGAAGTTGCGAAAGGGGCTGTAGTTGATGCCCAGCGGCACTACGGTGAGCGGGATGCCTTCCTGCCAGGCGCTGGTGGCGAGTCGCGCCGTGCCTTTGCGCAGCGGCCGCAGCTTCCACTCGTTGACGCAGCCGCCTTCGCTGAAGATGAGCACCACGCCGCCGGCGCGGAACACGTTGCGGCAGGCCGCGAAGGTGCTGTAGTTGTGACCGAGATTTTCGACGCCTTCGGATGTGCGGTATACGGGCAGCAGGTGAAAGATGTCGATCAGCCGGCGCAGCCCGCTGTGGGCAAAGGCGTCGCCGCGCGCGAGCGAATAAAGCGGCTTGTCGAGCAATATGGTGAGGATGATGCCGTCGAGGAAGGAGTTGGGGTGGTTGGCCGCCAGCAGCAACGGCCCCTGCGCATGCAGCCACTCCGGCCGGTTCACGAAGATGCGGCGGCAGAAGATCTTGATGGCAAGACGGGCGTAGGCTTTCAGGACGCGGTAAAGCACGGGGGCAAGGTAAGGAAGGCAGGCGGCAATCGGCAATCGGCAAAGAGCCAGGGAGGGAAAGAACGCTGATCCACCTGCGGTGGATACGCAGATCTTTTACGATTGGTTATGATTTGCTGACGCACATTTTCAGCTAAACCCGATCTGCGCTAATCCTGATAATCATAAAAAATCTGCGTTCTTTTTCTCTTACAGTGCAGGGAGCAGGCCTTCGAGCAATGCCGCACCCGTCTCCGTCACCTCATATACCTGGAACGACTTCCAGCGGATAAGCCCCTTGGCCCGCATCGAGGCGAGGAGCTTGTTGTTGCCACTGTCGGTGAGGCCGGTGACGCCATGAAGCTTCGCATAAGAGACGCGCTCGGGCGCCTGGCCGCAAAGCCATAGGAGCAGGCGGGCGGCGTCGGCGATATGGGTGTCGCGGCAGGCCCCCATCGGGCCTTTGCGGAGGGCGGCGGCTACCGTGGCCTCGGGTAGCCCCGCGTCGAAGAGCCGCTGCAGGCGGGCGCGGTGCTGTGCCTCCTTCCAGGTGCGCTCCCAGGCCGTGCGGAGGTCGGGCGGCAGGCTCGTGAGGGCCGGCAGCGGGATTATGGGGGCGGGCAGTTCGCCCGCGGACCCGGTAAGCGGGCGTTGGGGGACGGGCAGATTGCCCTGGATTCCAGTCAGCGGGCTTTGGAGGACGGGTAGTCCGTTCTGTATTCCGGTGAGCCGGTCTGCCGGGGCGGGTAGTTCGTTCCGGAGCCCGGTTAGCTGGTTCTGTGGGACGGATAGTGAGGTTTGTAGTCCATGCACTTCGCTTTGGGGGACGGCCAGCTGCGTCTGTGGTACATCGACCGGCCTTTGCGGGAGGCGGTCGGGCGCTGGAGTTCCGCCCTGGCGTGCCAGTTGTTCCTCAAGCCGCAGGTTCTTCTCGGCCAGCGCCGCCACGAGGCTGGAAAGACGCCGGTTCTCGGCCTGCAGTTGTTCGACTTCGGGCTGCATACGATTGGTTTTGGGTAGCAGTAAGATACAAAAAAGGATTTACGATCTGTTGATCCCCTTCGCACGTCCTGTGCAAGAAAGCCACAGGCAACTCATCGGCCTATTTCGGCAATTCATACATCCAACCGTAGTACTACGGGCCGGCGCGGGCAACTTCGCGCACCTGCCAACCGTATTCTCCGGCTCAAACAACTGCATGAAGACACTCGTATTCCTGGCTGTGCTTGCACTGCCCCTGTTCTCCCAATCGCAATCCGTACTCGAGCGCGTAAAGCAAAAAGCAAAGGAGCGTGTAGACCGTAAGGTCGATGGGGGCATCGACAAGGCACTTGACGGCGCCGAGAACGCTGCCGAAAATGAAGTAAAGAATGACGCCACGGCGGCAGGCGAAAACAGCACACCGACTGCACAACCCGCTGCCGCTGCGCCGGCAGCCAGCCCTGCGTCGTTCAAAAGCTACTCGCGCTACGACTTTGTGCGCGGCGAGGAGATCGTGTACACCGAAGACTTCGTCGGCGACGTCATCGGCGAGTTTCCCCTGGGTTGGGCCACCGACAACCGCGGCGAGACCGTAACCATTGGAGGCATGGAAGGAAAGTGGCTGCGGATGTTCAAGGAGGGACGATTCTTGTCGCCCTACGTCAAAGCATTGCCTGCAAACTTTACCGCCGAATTCGACATGGTGCTTCACCTGCCGCCCAACGAGCTGAGCTCGAACTTCCCGGCCCTCAACGTGCACCTGCTCAGCGTGGCTCCCGGCGATGAAAAAGGCCGCCGTTATTTCAACACGTCCCGCGATGCCAGCACCGACCTGCACCTCGAGCTTGTTCCGTACGCCGACGAGAACTCGCGCATCAGTCTTTTCGTGGATGGCCCGCAGAACCATTATTTCAGCAAGGAAGGAAAGGAGCTGCCATTCCTCGGCGCCCTGATCGACAAGCGGATTCACGTTTCCCTGTGGGTGCAAAAGGAACGGCTCCGCCTCTGGATCAACGGCGAAAAGATCTTCGACATGCCGCAGGCGCTTCCTGAAAAGGCGGGCTTTAACCGCATCGCCTTCGACACCGGCGATTCGCCCTATGGCGAAGAAGCGACGGGCTACTACGTGTCGAACTTCCGCCTTGCCCAGGGCGCTCCCGACCTGCGCACGAAGCTGATCGCCGAAGGCCGTTTCAGCACCAGCGGTATTCTTTTCGATACCGGCTCTGACAAGATCCGTCCCGAAAGCGCCGGCGTGCTTGCCGAAATAGCGAAGCTGCTCAAGGATAATGCAGGCATTCGCGTGCAGATCGTTGGCCATACCGACAGCGACGGCGACGATGCGAAAAACCTGGCGCTGTCGAAGGCGCGGGCCGCCGCGGTGAAGGCAGCGCTCAGCGCGCAATACGGCGTCGATGCCGCGCGGATGGACACCGACGGCAAAGGCGAAAGCCAGCCCGCTGCCGACAACACAAGCGCCGAAGGCAAATCGAAAAACCGCCGCGTCGAATTCATCAAACGCTAAGACCTATGAAACAAAAAATCTTCAACGCCCTCGCGGGCTGCCTGCTACTTGCATGCCCCGCGCACAGCCAGCAGCCCTCCTCCATCAGCTTTGCCGACTGGTATGCACAATCGCCGGTACCGATGGCCGATATCGATGAGACCTATGGAGCCTTCGGGAGCATGGACGGCACGGAGCGCCGGTTCCGCGCATCCTACGAGAAATTCCACGAGCCGCTCGAAGAGCTCCTGAAAAGCTTCCACGAGCGGTTCCGCGAAGGGCTTGCCAGCCCGGCCCGACTCAGCCCAGAGGAGCGCCGCCTCGCAGAGCGCTACCGGCAAGCAGGCAATGGCCTGCGCGAGGACGGGCTGCTGTCGGTCTTCGCCCTGCTGATGGAGGATCGGCCGCTCGCTTCGGCGAAGCAGCTTTCGTGGGATAAGCCGGCGGGGCTCAGCGCTCAGGCGCAGGAGTGGTACCGGGCGCTGCTCGACATCGAGCGAAGCCTCGACTGGCCCGCCCTGTCGGCCGATGTAAAGAAGGAGGGGCCGCTGGCAGTTTACTCGCATCGCGACGAAGAGGCGGAAGCGATGAATGCCGCGTTCCAGCGCCAGGTGGCCGCCCTGCCGATGAAAAAAGTGAAGGTGGCGCCGGGTTCCGATGTGACCACCGAAGTGAGCGACCCCGAAAAGATGGCGCAGCTACTCGCCAACCTGCAAAAGCAGCGGCGCGTTCTTTGGAAAAAGCAATACACCCAACGCTATGCGTGGTGGAAGCTGCGCTACGACCGGGTGCAGGCGGCAGCGCTGCGTCTCGACAGCCTGCTGGAAGCAACGGGCTTCGGCGGCAGCCTTGAGGGCGCGGATGCTTCGTTGCGGCCGGTGCTGGCCGATGTGCAGCTGCGTATCCTTCAGTCGCTCTCGCTGCTTCATGGCATGACGGCCCACCTGGTAGACCTTTCGCGGATGCTGGGTGTTTCGGAGGTGGAAAACAGGGAGTCCATCGCGACCTACGAGAAGCTCGCTCGCGGCGAAGGAATGCTACCCTGACTCCTGTTGTTCCTGGAAAACCGCTATTCGTTTACCTGAATCATAAAACCTGTCAACAAATATGAAAAAGATCAGCCTCTTCCTGCTCCTGGCGCTGCCTGCCGCCTGCTTCGCGCAAAGCGCCCAGTCAAAGCAGGCCGCCAGTCAACCGCAGCCGGTTCGTAAAATCATCAACGGCGATACCATTTACGTGCAGCCTGCGCCCGCGGCGGCGCCGCAACGGGAGATGAAAATCATCAACGGGGATACCATTTACGTGCAGCCCGCCCCGGCCGCCGGTGCCGCGAAAAGCAGCGGCAGGCGAAAGCGCGGCTGACCCGGCCCCGTTGCTCGTTCAGCCTGTTTTACGCGGCAGCCTCCCGAGGGGGCTGCCGCTTTTTTGCGCTGCTGCTTCTCCCGAAGCCCGCTGCCTTTCGGCCCAGCGCGGTGATTCCGTACCTTCGCGCGAAATTTCCGAAATGCACAAGTCCACCATCACCATAGACGTAACCCTCGACGAGGGCCGCGTTCCCGAGCACATCCAATGGCAGGCCACCGAGAGCACCGCATCGGTGCCCCAGGCCGCCAAGGCCATGATCCTTTCCCTGTGGGACAGCGCCGACAAGAGCGCCCTCCGCATCGACCTCTGGACACAGAAGATGATGGTCGACGAGATGGCCGACTTCTACTACCAGACCCTCATGACCATGGCCGACACTTTTGGCCGTGCCACGCAGAA
The DNA here is from genome assembly GCF_054777635.1 of Flaviaestuariibacter terrae. NCBI lineage: Bacteria > Pseudomonadati > Bacteroidota > Chitinophagia > Chitinophagales > Chitinophagaceae > Flaviaestuariibacter > Flaviaestuariibacter terrae. The sequence goes on along the minus strand of NZ_BAAHAL010000008.1, from coordinate 593,122 downwards.
CCAGGAGCTCGTAGGCGAGATGAAAGAATTCGCGAAGGGCTTCTACCAGAAATTCCAGGACCAGCAGCTCAAAGACAATAAAGCCAGCTAATGGGGTAATGGGGTGATGGGGTAATGTGGTAATACGCAACCCGGTCATCCAGGCAGTCAGGTTTTTTTCATTACCACATTCGCAGATTACCACATCAGCACATTTAAGACTATGACCCTCGAGCAAAAGATCATGGAGCCCCTGAAAGAGGCCATGAAAAGCAAGAACGAAGCGGCCCTCCGCGCGCTGCGCGCCATCAAGGCCGAGATCATCAAGGCCAAGACGGAGCCCGGTGCGGGCGGCGAGCTGCCGGCCGACAAGGAGATCCCGATGCTGCAGAAAATGGTAAAGCAGCGCCGCGACGCGCTGGAGATCTACCAGCAGCAGGGGCGCCCCGAGCTGGCGCAGAAGGAGCAGGAGGAGATCGATGTGATCGCCGGCTTCCTGCCGCAGCAGCTGTCGGAGGAAGAATTGAAGAACGAGCTCCGCGCCATCATCGCGCAGGTGGGCGCCTCCTCGCCGGCCGATATGGGCAAGGTGATGGGCGTGGCCTCGAAGCAGCTTGGCGGCCGTGCCGAAGGAAAGGCGATCTCCGCGGCAGTGAAGGAGCTGCTGGCACAGAAGTGAGCAAGTGAGCGGTGAGCAGTGAACCGGCGCTCACCGCTCACCGTTGACGCGCTCACCTGTATACGTTGCTTATGGGAATTGACCTCATCGTCCTCGGGCTGCTGCTGCTTGCCCTCTTCAAAGGCCTCCGCAAGGGTCTTGTGCTCGCCGTATTCTCCTTCCTTGGTTTCGTGATCGGGCTGGCCGCAGCGCTGAAGCTCAGTGCGGTGGTAGCCACGTACCTCGGTGCCAATACCAACGTGTCGGGGCGCTGGCTGCCGGTGCTGGCCTTTGTGCTGGTGTTCGTGGCGGTGCTGCTGCTCGTGCGCCTTGGCGCCAAGCTTATCGAGGGAGCATTGAGCCTGGTGCTCCTGGGCTGGGCCAACAAGCTGGGAGGATTCATCTTTTACGCCTTGCTCTACCTTTTCGTGTTCAGCATCGTTCTGTTCTGGGCCGACCAGCTGCACCTGTTGCGGGCGGGCCTGAAGGCGTCTTCGCTGTGCTGGCCCTGGCTGCAGCCGATGGCGCCGAAGATCATCGGGGTGCTTGGCGCCGTGCTGCCCTTTTTCCGGAACCTGTTCGACGAGCTCTCGGCGTTTTTCGGAGGCGTGGCCCCGAAAGCTTCCTGATTTCCTAACCAGCATCAGGCCCCGCCAATTAGTGGACCGCTATATTTGCCGGGATCGTGGGGCACGAAGCTTACGATGTCAGTGCGCGGAGCACGGGGCAACGAAGCAATCGGCCTCTGCCTGTGGCAGTTTGCTTCGCTTCGCCCGCAATGACGGAGCTGAAGCAGCTCACAGCTCACGATATTGGTACAATTCGTGTCTTTTAGGTAAATGGACTATTTTAGCGAACAGAGTTTAGCAGATGCAGTACGAAGTAAAAACACAGGATAAGTTCAAGTTCATCGAGGAAGGAGAGGGAGAGCCCCTCGTGCTGCTGCATGGCCTGTTTGGCGGCCTGAGCAACTATACCGATGTCATTGAATATTTCCGCCGCTCGTATAAGGTGGTGGTGCCCATGCTGCCCCTGTTCGACCTTGATATCCTGCACACTACGGTGGGCGGGCTGGCCAAGCATGTACACAAATTCATCGAGGCGCGGAATTACAGCAACATCCACCTGCTGGGTAACTCGCTCGGCGGCCACGTGGCCCTCGTGCACCTGCTGAAGCACCCGGAGCGCGTCAAAACGCTCATCCTCACCGGCTCATCCGGCCTTTTCGAGAACGGCATGGGCGACTCCTACCCGAAGCGCGGCGATTACGACTATATCAAGAAAAAAACGGAGCTGACCTTCTACGATCCCAAGATGGCTTCCGACGAGCTGGTGACCGAGGTCTTCGAGATCACCCGTAACCGGATGAAGGTCATCAAGATCATTGCCCTGGCGAAAAGCGCCATCCGCAACAACCTCGGCGACGAGCTGACGCAGATCCAGCAGCCGACGCTGCTGATCTGGGGGAACAACGACACTATCACGCCTCCCTTCGTTGCCCGCGAGTTCAACCGCCTGATTCCCAACAGCGAGCTGCATTTTATCGACAAGTGCGGCCATGCCCCGATGATGGAGCAGCCGCAGGAGTTCAACGAGATACTGGATAAATTTTTGCAAAAGCGCGCCCAGCCTGCAACAGTTGCCAGCTGATACGTGTCTTTACTGGAAAGGGCATAACCTATGTTGACCAAAGACCTGATATCGAACTCGATTCCGTACCTGCACCTGGACGACAAGGTCTTCCATGCCCTTCAGCTCATGAACGATTACCACGTGGCGCACCTGCCCATCGTGGATGAGGATCAATACCTCGGCATCGTGTCGGAAGAGCAGCTCCTGCATTCCGACGAGGAAGGCATCCTCAAAGGGCTTCCCATCTCCGACGGCGGCAGCGCCGTGCAGGGGAGCGATCACTTTCTCAAAGCCATCCAGGTTGCCGTTCAGAACAAGCTGAGCGTAGTGCCGGTCATCGGTGAGGAAAAGCACATACTCGGGCTCGTTACCTACACCGACCTGCTGCGCAATGCCTCCGAATTTATGAGCCTCGACCAGCCCGGTGGTCTTATCGTACTTGAAATGGAGCCGAAGGCCTATGCCTTCAACGAGATCAACCGCATTATCGAATCGAGCGACGCCCAGATCACGCAGCTCAACTCCTTCGCCGACCCCGAGACGGGCCTCCTGCAGGTAACCATCCGCGTCAGCAAGCTCGAGATCTCCGACATCGTCAGCACCCTCCAGCGCTACGAATACGTAGTGAAATATTACTTTGGGGAGGAAATGTACCAGAACGAGTTGCGCCGGAATTTCGATAATCTGATGAGCTATCTCAAATTTTAATGGTTCCTAACCCCATCCGCTCCTGTTTTTAGCGTAACTTATTCACTTTTAGGGGCCTTCCGCCCTTCTACGATGCGCTGCCGGCGTCCGTCCCTACACGTTAGGCGATGATCGTTTTTAACAGGTCGTTTATTTTCCGGTATGCAATTCGTATAGGTATGGCAGGGTTCCACCCGTTATGCTAACCGGTACATCGACATATAAGTATCTCTCCCTGCTGGCCGCGCTGCTGCTGGCCGCCTTCACATCGTCGGCGCAATTGGAACGCGCAGCCGAGTCGCTGCTGTTTTCCACGCAGGAGGCAGTGCCACATGCCGATACCACCGGTATTTACAACGTTTCCGATTTCGAGATCGAGGGCAACAAGCACACCCGCGAGCTGATCATCCTCCGCGAGCTTCCCTTCCAGCAGGGCGAGCGCTACACACTCGCCGAGCTCATGGCCCGCAGCCGGCAGGCCCGCAGCCGCCTCCTCAATACCGGCTTGTTCCTCGACGTGGTGGTGGGCGTGGCCAAAGCAGAGGGCGAGGATGCGATCATCCTGGTGTCGGTAAAGGAACGCTGGTATTTTATCCCGCGACCCGTGCTCGACGTCGTCGGTAAATCGTACCAGCAATGGTTCCAGGAAGGAATGCCCGACGGCTACCTGCGCTATGGCGTCAACATCAAGCACAAGAACCTGACGGGGCTTAACGACCGTCTCACCGTAAGCCTGCTCAACGGCTACCAGAAAGAGCTCGGGATTACCTACGAAGGGCTCCCGCTCGATTACCGCCTCCGCTGGACGGCCAACTTCTCGTTCCAGATGGGCCAGCAGCGCGACATCGTTTATACCACGCAGAACAACAAGACACTCAGCCTGCATGGCGACAATGCCTTTCTTTATTCCTATACCCGTCTGCAGGGATCGCTGGGGTATCGCCCCGCCATCAAAACGCGTCACAGCTTCGGTATAACCTGGAACGATGAGAGCTTCCGCGATACCGTCGGCAAGTCGAACACTTCGTATTTCTACAACCTCGCCCGTGCCCAGTACGCCGAGGTGTCGTACCAGATGCAGTACCAGGACCTCGACTTCGTTCCCTATCCCACGAACGGCCTCGAAGGTGAGTTGCTGCTTTCGAAGAAGGGACTCGACGCCGGGCCGATCAACCAATGGCAGCTGCGGGCCCGTGCTTCCTGGTATGCACCCATCACGGACAAATCCTTTCTCAACCTGCGCGCTACGGGTGGGATCAAGCTGCCCTTCCAGCAACCCTACCGCCTGCAGGGCTTCGCCGGCGGCGGCGATGTATTCATGCAGGGCTATGAGCCCTACACCATCGACGGCGTTGCGGGCGGCTTTGTAAAAGCTTCCATCCATCGCCGCATACTCGACCGGCGCTTCGGCGTGAACATCAAGCGCTTCCCGCAGCTGGCCAATGTGCCGGTGAAGATCTATGCGAAGGCTTTCGGTAACAGTGGCTATATCTACAACGAAAATCCCGGTACCAACTTTCTCAACAACCGCCTGCTCTACTCAGCCGGCGTAGGCCTCGACCTGGTGCTCTTCTACGATTTCACCTTCCGTATCGAATGGACCGTTAATGGAAACGCCCAAAACGGTCTATATTTACACGACAGGAATCGTTGGTAACCAAACAGAAAAAAGGCCTTATTGAAAGTAGCTATCTATAGCCGGGTATTGGATCTGGGCCATCTGAAAGACGTGCAGCTCTTTTTCGAGGAGCTGCAGCAGGAGCAAATTGCGCCGGTCGTGTTCCGGGACTATTACGAGGCCCTACGCGCACAGATCAGCCTGCCCAATCTCCAGACCTTCAGTTGCTCCGAAGAGCTCGCCGACGATATCGAATTCATCATTTCCCTCGGCGGCGACGGCACCCTGCTCGATACGGCCACGCTTGTCCGCGACAAGAACATTCCGATCGCCGGCATCAACTTCGGCCGGCTCGGCTTCCTGGCCTCCATCGGCCGCGATGAAGTGCAGCAGGCGATGCGCGCCCTTTCGCGCCGCTCCTATATCATCGACAACCGATCGCTCATCCACCTCGATGCCAGCGTCCCGCTGTTTCACGACATCCCGTATGCGCTCAACGAGTTTGCCATCCACAAGCGCGATGTTTCGCCGATGGTGAAAATTCACACCTACATCAACGGCGAGCTGCTCAATACGTACTGGGCTGACGGGCTTATCGTGGCCACGCCCACGGGCTCCACGGGCTACTCGCTTTCCTGCCAGGGCCCGGTGGTATTCCCCGACTCGGGCTCCTTCGTCATCACACCGATCGCGCCGCACAACCTCAACGTGCGCTCCATCGTGATCCCCGACAGCACCATTCTTTCCTTCGAGATCGAAAGCCGCTCCGAAGACATCATCGTCGCCCTCGATGCCCGCCGCGAGATCGTAAGCAAGAGCGTGCAGCTGGCGGTGCGCAAGGAAAGCTTCGGCATCAACCTCGTGCGGCTCACCGAAAACAACTTCCTGCAAACACTCCGCAACAAACTGAGCTGGGGCTTCGACAAGCGCAACCCGGGCGGGCTGTAAAAAGGTTCAGGGAGGTTCAGGGAGGTTCAGGAGGGTTTCAACAAAGCTTGCTTCGTCCGATTGTTGCTGTTGGTATTCCGACCGCCGGTTGCCGGTTTCGTAGGTTGCCGGCACAAGAAATCGGGGATTCCTGCGTTATAGGCATCTGGAAAAACTTAATTTGCAAGCCTTATGAGAAAGATTCTGGCCCTTCTCGCTTTCTGCGCACCGGTGGTGGCATCGGCGCAGCAAGGCTATGTGCAGGAAGGGGAATTCGGTTTCGGCGTTGGAGCCGCGCATTATTTCGGCGACCTGAACACACGCGCCAACATCAACCGGCCGAAGGTGGCCGCCATGGCTTTTTTCCGGAAGAACTTCGGCAACTATGTAGCCCTTCGGGTGAGCGCGGCTTATGCGCGCCTCGGATATTCGGACGTATACAACAAGCGCAACGAATACATGCGCCGCCGCAACCTCTCGTTTAATACGAATGTGTGGGAGCTGGCCCTGCAAGGCGATTTCAACTTCTACAAGTTCATGCCCTACAGCGAGGAAACGCGGTTTACCCCGTACGTGACCTTCGGCCTCGGCATCTTTACCTACGATCCCTTTGCCTACCTCGGCGGACAGAAGTATTACCTCCGCAGCCTCGGCACCGAAGGGCAGGGCAGCAGCCAGTACCCCGACCGCAAGCAGTACAGCACCATGGCCTTCTCGATCCCGCTGGGTGTGGGCATGAAATACAACCTCAACGACCGCATGAACATCGGCTTCGAGATCGTGCATCGCTTCACCAATACCGATTACCTCGACGATGTGAGCAGCACCTATGTAGAGCCCTCCGTCTTTCCGCCGAACCCCGACGGCACGCCTTCGGCAGCGTTGCTCCTGAGCGACCGCTCGTACGAAACCGGCACGCCCATCGGCGGCAAAGGCGTTCAGCGCGGCATCTCGAAGCAGAAAGACCAGTTTGCCACGGCGATCATCTACCTGAGCTGGAACCTGCAATCGTATAAGTGCCCGTCGTACTAGCACCTAGATAACGCGGATAGGAAAGCCATCGCATCGCGATGGCTTTTGTTTTTCGTCTTTGATCTGCGTTATCCGCGCGATCGGCGTACCCGGGCGCCTGCGCCGCCTTTCCCCCGAGAATCGTACTTTTACCGCCCTATGTCAGAACTCCTTCCGCAGATCGACAAAACCCGCCTGCCGCGGCATATTGCTATCATCATGGACGGCAATGGCCGCTGGGCCAAGGAGCAGGGGAAAGACCGCCTTTTCGGCCACTACCATGGCGTGGAAAGCGTGCGCGACATCGTGGAAGGCTGCGCCGAGCTGGGCATCGGCTACCTGACGCTCTATGCTTTCTCTACCGAAAACTGGGACCGCCCCGAGTACGAGGTGGTGGGCCTCATGGAGCTGCTGGTGACCACCATCCGCAACGAGGTGGAAAGCCTGCACAAGAACAACATCAAGCTGCACGTCATCGGCGACCTCAACATGCTTCCGGCCTACGCCCGCCAGGAGCTCCAGGAAGCACTGGACTTCACCAAGGACAATACGGGCCTGCAGCTCGTGATGGCGCTCAGCTACAGCGGCCGCTGGGAGCTGCTCAATGCCGTCAAGAACATCGCCTGGGAAGCCAAGCAGGGGCGCCTCAACGTGGAGGAGATCGACCAGCACACGCTCCAGCAATACCTGTGCACCAGCGCCTTCCCCGACCCCGAGCTCATGATCCGCACCTCGGGCGAATACCGCATCTCCAATTTCCTTCTCTACCAGCTGGCGTATGCGGAATTATATTTCACGCAGGTCCGCTGGCCCGACTTCCGCAAGGAAAACCTGTACGAGGCCCTGCTCGACTACCAGGGGCGGGAGCGCCGCTTCGGCAAAACCGGGGAGCAGGTCAAGGGGTAGGAGGTTTTACGTTTTACGTTTTACGTTTTGCGTTTTATGTTTTACGTTCTGTGTCGGGATGGGCTGTCCGGCGCTGCCCCGCTTTAACCGGTTGCGCCAGCCAAACGTAAAACCGAAAACGTAAAACCGGGAACGTTCAAACCCGCCGGGGACGGGCTTCCTTTTAACAAATAGCTACCAAATTTCCCTTTAATTTGCCGCCCAAAGCTTTCTGTACACTGCTTACGTCCTGACTGAATCCTCATTTATGCGCCAATTTGTTCTTCGTTTTCTCTTCCTGGCCTTGTGCGTTTGCACATCGGCCACGCTCCTGCATGCCCAGGTTCCCGACTCTGCCAACCGACCGACATCGGTGGACCCGTCGCTGCAGAACATCGAAGAAGGCCGCCCCAAGCCCTATACCATCAAGGCCATCCAGGTTACCGGCGTGCGTACCCTCGACACCTCCATTATCCTGTCGATCTCGGGCCTGCAGGTAGGACAGCAGATCATGATCCCGGGCTCCGACGTATTCGCCAAGGCAATCCAGAACCTGTGGCGCCAGCGCTTTTTCTCCAACGTACAGATCTTTATCACGTCGACCGAAGGCGACTATATCAGTCTCGAGCTTGTGCTGCAGGAACGCCCGCGTCTCGGCGCTTTTCACTTCGTGGGAATCCGTAAGACCGAAGCCGACGAGCTGAAGGACAAAGTGGGCCTCGTGCGCTCCACGATCATCACCGAAAACACGCGCCGCATCGCCCTCGACGTTATCAAAAAATATTTCTCCAGCAAGGGCTACCAGTACGTCAGCGTACGCATCGACGAAAAGCCCGACCCGAGCCTGACCAACGCCAACGACCTCACGTTCGTGATCGACAAAGGCCCCAAGGTGAAGGTGAACGAGGTGAACTTCTACGGCAACCAGGCCGTCACCGACCTCCGCCTCAAGAAGGAAATGAAGGGTACGAAGGAGATGACCAAGCTTGACCTGAACCCCCAGGAGGTGCCCGGCAAATTCGGCTCCAACGACAAGATCTCCTTCAAGGATTACGTGAAAGACTGGGGCTTCCTCTCGCCGAGCAAGACCAAGGCCGTTCTCGATCCTTATATCCGCGTCAAGTTCTTCGGAAGCTCGAAGTTCGACGAGAAAAAATACCACGAAGACCTCGAGAAGATCCTCGACTACTACAACGCACTCGGCTACCGTGATGCCCGCATCGTGGATACGGCGCTCACGCGTCTTCCCAACGGCAACGTGAACGTGGAGATCAAGGTCGACGAAGGCCGCCGCTACTACTTCGGCAACATCACCTTCCGCGGCAACACCAAGTACAGCGACTCAGTGCTCCAGCAGGTGCTCCGCATCAGCAAGGGCGACGTGTACAACCTCGGCCTGCTCAACAAGCGTGTGGGCAAAGAGCTGTCGGCCGACGGTGGCGACATCAGCGCCCTCTACATGGACGACGGCTACCTGTTCTTCCGCGCCGAGCCCATCGAGACCTCTATCTATAATGATACGATCGACCACGAGATCCGCATCGTGGAAGGCCCGCAGGCCACGATCAAGAACGTCAATATCTACGGAAACGAAAAGACGAAGGACTATGTGATCCGCCGCGAGCTCCGCACCGTGCCCGGTGAGAAGTTCAGCCGCTCGGACCTTATCCGCTCGCAGCGCGAACTGGCGCAGCTCCAGTTCTTCAACCAGGAGAAGATCAACCCCGGCGTCGTGCCCGACCAGAGCGACGGTACGGTCGACATCAACTGGAACCTCGAGGAAAAATCCTCCGACCAGCTCGAGCTCTCTGCCGGCTGGGGCGGTGGCGTAGGTCTTACCGGTACGCTTGGTGTGACCTTCAACAACTTCTCGATCCGCAACATCCTGAAGCGCTCGACCTGGGACCCGCTGCCTTCGGGCGACGGCCAGAAGCTGTCGATCCGTGTGCAGAGCAACGGCGCGGCTTACCGCTCCTACAACTTCTCGTTCACCGAGCCCTGGCTCGGCGGCAAGAAGCGTAACCCCTTCACGATCTCGTTCTACAACTCGAAGTTCTCGAACCTCTATGGTACAAACGGCGCTTACGACAAGACGCTCGCCAGCCAGCAATACCTCCGCACCATCGGTTTCGGTATCTCGCTCGGCAAGCAGCTCAAGTGGCCCGACGACTATTTCAGCCTGCTGTACTCGCTCAACTACACGCAGTACAAGCTGAAGAACTATAATTTCTCCGGCTTCGGCTTCAACAACGGTACGGCCAACAACGTGTCGTTCAAGATCGCATTGCAGCGCTCCTCGGTGTTCGACCCGCAGTATCCCACCGGCGGTTCCAACATGGTGGCCTCGGTGCAGTTCACCCCGCCCTACTCGCTGTTCGACAAGAGCATCATCACGTCGGGCAACCCTTATTCGAATCCGGAGTACCACAAGTGGCGCTTTACCTCCGAGTGGTTTGTGCCCCTGGGCCGCCCCGGTGGCGCCGACCGCAATCGGCAGCTGGTGCTGAAGGTAGCTGCGAAATACGGCTTCATGGGTCGCTACACCAACAAGCTTGACTTCTCGCCTTTCGAGCGATTCCAGCTTGGTGGCGACGGCCTCACCAACAGCTACGGCATCCTGGGCTACGACGTGATCTCGCTGCGCGGTTACCCGGTGTTCGACAAGACCGACCCGTCGGTGAACCCCGACCTGTCGCAGGCCGGCTCGTACTTCACGATCTTCAACAAGTACCAGCTCGAGCTGCGCTACCCGCTGGTGCGCAACCAGAGCAGCACTATCTATGGTCTGACCTTCTTTGATGCCGCCAACGGCTGGAACAACTTCAAGGAGTACAACCCGTTCCGCCTCCGCCGCAGCGTGGGTGTGGGCATGCGTTTCTTCCTGCCGATGTTCGGTATGCTGGGCTTCGACTACGGCGTTGGCCTCGACCGCATGACGCCGGGCGACCGCACCCTGAAGAACGCGAGCCGCTTTACGTTCATGCTGGGCTTCGAACCGGAATAATTTATCCTCACCCAAATACAAACCGCGATCATGAAGAAACTCATTGTGCTTGCCTTTTGCAGCCTGCTGGCCACCGCGGCCGTCCAGGCGCAGCGTTACGCCGTGATCGATACGAAGTACATTCTCGACAAGATGCCGGAGTATAAGGCCGCGCAGCAAAGCCTCGACCAGATCGCTGCCGGATGGCAGAAGGAGATCGACCGCCTGCAGGCCGAGCTGGACAAGATGTACAAAGACTTCGAGGCCGAGCAGGTGATGCTCAGCGAAGACCTTCGCAAAAAGCGCGAGGACCAGATCTTCGCCAAGGAGAAGGCACTGCGCGAGCTGCAGCGCCAGCGCTTCGGCTTCGAGGGCGACCTGTTCAAGAAGCGGCAGGAGCTGATCAAGCCCGTCCAGGACAAGGTGTACAGCGCCGTACAGAAGGTGGCCGTTCAGCGCGGCTACGACTTCATCCTCGACAAAAGCGAGGGAATAACCGTTATCTTTGCCGACCCTAAGCTGGAAAAGAGTGACGAAGTACTCCGCGAGCTGGGTGTTCGTAACTAAAAAATTAATGTAAAACCGGGAGCCCGGGCAACGCCTTCTTCCCGCCACCAGTCATACTATAAATCACACAACAACAAACATGAAGAAGATCTCTTTCCTTTTGATTGCCCTTTTCTCGCTCCTGGGCGCCACCGAAGCCTCTGCCCAGAAGATCGGCTATATCAGCGTGGATGAAGTCGTAAGCCTGATGCCCGAGCTGCCCCGCCTCGACACGCAGCTGCAGCGTTACCAGATCGATTCGCTCGCGCCGCGCTACAGCTATATGCTCAGCGAGTTCCAGCGCAAAGACAGCATGGTCAATGGTGCCGACTCCCTGAAGAACTACCCCAACGCTTCTGTTCGCGGACAGGTTCGTGAAGAAGTAGCCCAGCTCGCCAACACGCTCCAGAACTGGCAGCAGATCGCCGGCCAGGCCTATGAGAACAAGAAGAACGCGCTCCTCGAGCCCGTGCTGCGCAAGGTGTACACCGCCATCAATGTAGTGGCCAAAGAAAACAACTATGCTTATGTGCTGAGCAAGGAAAACCTGATCGTAGCGCCCCAGGGCGACGACATGCTGATCCTCGTATCGCGCAAGCTCAATATCAAGCTTCCCGCAGGTGTTGGTGCCCCCACAGGCGCTCCTGCAGGTGCTCCCGCTGGCGGCGCCCGCCCGAAGACGGGTGGAAAGCAATAAGGACGTCAATCGTGAATCGTAAATAAGCGATGCACGGTCTTACAGAACGGATGCCAACGGCATCCGTTCTTTTTTTGCGCCAGCCATTCACGATTGACGATTGACGATTCACGTAGCTTTGTCCCATGCCCACAGCTCCCATTGGCGTTTTCGATTCCGGCTACGGTGGCCTTACGGTGTTGCGTGCCCTCGTTGACCGGCTGCCGCAGTACGACTACCTGTACCTCGGCGACAATGCCCGCGCGCCCTATGGTAACCGCTCTTTCGATACCGTGTACCGCTACACGCTGCAGTGCGTCGAGTGGCTGCTGGGCCAGGGTTGCCCGCTGATCATCCTCGCCTGCAACACGGCTTCGGCAAAGGCGCTGCGCAGCATCCAGCAGAACGACCTGGCACGGCTCGACCCCAAGGCGCGTGTGCTCGGCGTCATCCGCCCGACCGCCGAAGTGGTGGGCAAGTACTCGGAGAGCGGCGCGGTGGCCGTGCTGGCAACCACCGGTACGGTGCAATCGAAGTCGTACGAGATCGAGATCGCAAAGTTCTTCCCGGGCCTGACTGTGGTTCCGGAGGCCTGCCCGATGTGGGTGCCGCTTATCGAGAACAACGAGCACACTGGCCCCGGCGCCGACTACTTCGTAAAGCAACACGTTCGGCACGTGCTGGAACAAAACCCCGAGGTAGATACACTGCTCCTCGCCTGCACGCATTACCCGCTGCTGCTGGAGAAAATACAGCAGCTCCTGCCCAAAGGCGTACGTGTGCTGGCACAGGGCGATATCGTGGCCGAAAGCCTCGAAGACTACCTGCAGCGGCACCCGGAGATAGAAACGAACCTTACAAAAAGCGGCAGCCGCGCATTTTATACAACCGATTCTACTGAGGACTTTAACCGGAAGGCTACCTTCTTTTTTGGCGAAGATGTTTCGTCGAAGCACGTCGACCTGCGGTAGCAGGTCATTCGCGAGGAACGAAGCAAACTCCTGCGTTACGCGGGGTGTTTCTGACGTAAAAAGATTTTGGTTGTAAAACTTCCGATTCGGAACAGCCTTCAGGTCGGTGAGTTTGCTTCCCTTCGCCCGCAATGACTGTAGTCGCGCGCGACGCGACCACCGTTTGAAAAAGAAAAAGGCCCCGCTCACGCAGGACCTTTTCTCTTTTTAACCAAAACCAAAAATTAAAGAAAGTACTTCTGCTCCGCGATCACGGCGTCGGCGACGCGGCGGCGGGCCTCCTTGCTGTTGTACGACTGGGCTTTTGTAAAGCGGCGGATTCCCATCAGCATCATGCGCTGCTCATCGCCGTCGGCGAAGGCATTGATGGCATCCTTACCGGCTTTCGCGATGCGGTCGGCGGCATCGTAAAGGAAAACGCCGGCGATGTCGCGGTGGAGCTGCGTGGCCTTTCCTTCCTGCTCGAGGCGCATCACGCGGAGCAGCAGGCTTTCTGCCACGAACGTATCGATCGACATATCGGCGATGTTCATCAGGATCTCCTGCTCGTGCTCCAGCTTCATCATCAGCTTTTGCGCAGCCGCGCCGGCGGTGAGGAGGATGGCCTTCTTGAAGCCTTCCACCAGCTTGCGCTCCGCGGCGAAGGCTGTTTCGTCGGCATCGCCGAAGTCGGGTATGGCGAGGAGCTCCTGGCCCACCTTCATGGCCGGGCCCATCATCGCGAGGCGGCCCTGCATGGCGCGCTTCAGCGTCATATCTACCGACAGGAGACGGTTGATCTCGTTGGTGCCTTCGTAGATGCGGTTGATGCGCGAATCGCGGTAGGCGCGCGAGATGTTGTACTCCGCCGAGAAGCCGTTGCCTCCGTGGATCTGAACACCTTCATCAACGCAGTAGTCGAGCGTTTCGGAACCGTGCACTTTCAGCAGCGCGCACTCGATGGCATATTCCTCCGCGGCGCCGAGCAGCGCGTCGTTGAACGGCTTTCCTTCGGCGACTGCTTCCTTTTCTTTTTCATCGATCCAGGCCGCGGTGCGGTAGAGGGCGCTTTCGCAGGCGTACGTGCGGATCGTCATTTCAGCGATCTTGTACTTGATGGCACCGAAGTTGGCGATGGCCGTCTTGAACTGCTCGCGCGTGTTGGCATATTCAACCGAAGTAGTGATGGCGCGCTTCGCCCCGCCAAGTGCTGCTGCGCACAGCTTGAGGCGGCCGATGTTGAGAATGTTGAACGCGATCTTGTGACCCTTGCCGATATCGCCGAGCACGTTTTCCACGGGCACCTTGCAGTCCTGGAAATACAACTGCACGGTGGACGATCCCTTGATTCCCATCTTGTGTTCTTCCGGTCCCTGGGTAAAGCCCTCGAAGCCGCGCTCCACGATAAAGCCGGTGAACTTGTCGCCGTCCACTTTTGCAAACACGGTATAGACGTCGGCAAAGCCGCCGTTGGTGATCCAGCATTTCTGGCCGTTCAGGATATAGTATTTGCCGTCTTCGCTGAGGCGGGCCGTCGTCTTCGCGCCGAGCGCGTCGGAGCCGCTGTTGGGCTCGGTAAGGCCGTAGGCGCCGGTCCATTCGCCCGAGATCAGCTTCGGTATGTACTTCGCCTTCTGCGCATCGGTGCCGAAGTACAGGATCGGCAGGGTGCCGATACCCGTGTGCGCCGAGATGGCTACCGAAAAGGAATGTCCCGCGCCGAGGTATTCGTTGACGATGGTCGATGTGATAAAATCTTTGCCGAGACCGCCGTATTCTTCGGGAAACGACGTGGCAAGAAGTCCCTGCTCACCGGCCTTCTGCACCAGCGATTTCATGAGGCCGGGCTCCATGTTGTCGATGCGGTCGAGGATGGGAAACACCTCGCTGTCGAGGTATTGGTTGCACATGTCGCGGATCATGAGTTGCTCTTCGCTGAAGTGCTCGGGAACGAAGGTGGCCGCGGGATCGCTCTCGCGGATCAGCCATTCGCCGCCTTTCAGGGTGGTTTGTGTCGCTTCCATGGTGTCGAAGTTTGTTGTTTGTAGTTTGTTGTATGTAGTTACGGGTGAAACCAGCCTATTCAAAACCTTGCAGAACCTCCAAACCTTTCTAAACCTCCCTAAACCCGTTTCTACACCTGCTGCGAAAGGTTGTCGTACACTTTCTGCAGCACCATTTTCGCCATCTCGATCTGGTCGGCGGGCACGCCCTGGAGTGCCTCGTTGAGCGTTTCCTCTGCCAGCTGCATGGTCTGCTCCTGCAATTTGCCGGCCGCCTTCGTCACGTACACCTTGTTGATGCGGCGGTCGTTCTCATCGCCGATTCGCTTTACAAAGCCGGCCTTCTCCAGGTTGTCGATCAGGCGGGTGATACTGGGCTTGTCGCGGAACGTGGCGTTGCACAACTCCTGCTGGCTCATGCCGTCTTCCTTCCACAGGTGATACAACACGCTCCACTGCTCGATGGTGAGCGGGAGCTCGTGCTGGTTGAACTTTTTCTGCAGGCGACGCGCAATGGCCGTCGAGGCCTTGCCCGTGATGAAACTATACAGCTCGCCTTTGCGGAATTGGTTGTTTGGCATACAGTTGTTTATGCAACTAAGTAAATTTAACGCGTTTTCCGATAAATTGAGCGCTTCGGTAAAAATATTTTCATGGCTGCATGGGGCTTGTTCTGGATGGTTTGGGTGGTTTTGTGGATTGGCTATATCCTGCTGATCGGGTTTTACCGCCGCGGCTGGCAACGCGGGGCACCCCGTTCCCCCGGCGGCCCGGGCGCGCAGCCTTTTGTGTCGGTGCTCGTGGCGGCGCGTAACGAAGAGCAGCACCTGCCCGCGCTGCTGGCGGCGCTGCGGGGGCAGGATTGCCCGCAGGCCCTCTTCGAGGTGCTGTTGCTCGACGATCATTCGGAGGACGGCACGGCCCGCGTAGCTGCGGCCGCGGGCGGCAACCTGCGGCTGCTGCCGCTCCCCGCCGACCGGCAAGGAAAAAAAGCCGCCATCGCGTTCGGCGTGTCGCATGCCCGCGGCCCCTGGATCGTAACCACCGACGCCGATTGCATTCCCGGCCCGCATTGGCTGACGCGATTGCTCGAAGGGAGCAGCGACGCAGCCTTTATTGCCGCGCCGGTCCGGTACAGCCCGGTACGCAGTTTCTGCGACCGCTTCCAGGCAATCGATTTTATGACGCTGCAGGGCATCACCGCGGCTTCCGTGGCAACCGGCTTTCACAGCATGTGCAACGGCGCCAATCTCGCGTACCGCAAAGAAGCCTTCGAGGCCGTGGGTGGCTTTGCCGGTGTAGACCGGCTTGCCAGTGGCGACGACCTGCTGCTGATGCACAAAATTACCAAGCGCTACCCGGACGGCGTGCGCTTCCGTAAGGAACCAGACGCGATCGTCGACACGGCGCCGGCGCCGGGCTGGCGGGCCTTCTGGAAGCAGCGTGTTCGCTGGGCCTCCAAGTCGGCGCATTACGACGACAAGCGGATCTTCTTGGCCCTGCTTTTAGTCTATGGGTTTAACCTGCATTTCCTGCTGCTTGCGGTATGGGTCTTCTGGAACCCGGCGCTGCTCTGGCTCCTGGGCGGCGGACTGCTCCTCAAGACATTTGTAGAAATACGGTTCCTGCTTCCCGTGGCGCGCTTCTTCGGCCAGCAGCGTCTCCTCCGCTGGTTTGCCTTGATGCAGCCGCTGCACATCGTGTACACGGTGCTGGTGGGCGCGCTGAGCCAATTGGGCAGCTACGAGTGGAAGGGGCGCCGCGTTCGCTGAAGTCTTATCTTCCCTTTATGATCGAAGCGCCCGTCACCTCGCGCAGCGCCGTCTGGCACCGCTTTCGCCGCAACAAGGCGGCGTTGGCCGGTCTATGCCTCATTGCGCTGGCGGTGCTCGTGGCCATCTTCGCCTATTACCTCGCTCCCGATGCTTCGCCCAATGCCAACCGCATCATCCTCGAGATCGGGGGCACCAAGCCCGGATTCCGGCAGGAATTCGTGCTCGTCAGAAAAACACCGGCGCCGCCGCAGCCCGGACCATTTGCCCGTTTGATTTCGGGCGCGCCCGATCCCTTCGAGCATGTGCCGATCGTAGGCGAACAACTAGCGGGTGATTCGCTGCATGTAGAAAAGTACGTGGATGAAGGCCTGTCGGAGCGACGCACCTACGCCACGAAAGACATTGCGGACAAGAACCCGGTGCAGACGCAGCGCTTCCTGCTGGGCACCGACAAGTACGGGCGCGACATCCTGAGCCGGCTGATCATCGGCACGCGCGTGAGTCTTTGCGTAGGTCTTGTAACGGTGCTGCTTTCCCTCAGTATCGGCGTATTCCTGGGCGCCATCGCCGGCTACTTCGGTGGCCGCACCGATGCCTTTGTGCTGTGGCTGATCAACGTGCTCTGGAGCATCCCGACGCTGCTGCTTGTGTTTGCGATGACGCTGCTACTCGGCAAGGGCTTCTGGCAGGTGTTCATCGCCGTTGGCCTGACGCTCTGGGTCAACGTGGCGCGGCTTGTGCGCGGGCAGGTGCTGGCCGCGCGCGAGCTGCCCTACGTGGAAGCCGCACGGGTGCTCGGCTTCTCGCATTTCCGGACGCTCTTCCGCCATATCCTCCCCAACATCACGGCACCGATCCTCGTCATCGCCGCATCCAACTTCGCATCGGCCATCGTGCTCGAAGCCGGTCTTTCCTTTCTCGGGGTGGGCGTGCAGCCACCGATGCCCAGCTGGGGACTCATGATCAAGGAGAACTACAACTTCATTATTACAAACAACCCGATGCTGGCGCTTGCCCCGGGATTCGCCATCATGCTGCTGGTGCTGGCTTTTCACCTGGTAGGTAACGGCCTGCGCGATGCACTGGATGTGCGGGGATGAGAGAAGGAACGCTGATCTACCGGCGGTGGATACGCAGATCATTATCATTTGTTACGATTCGCTGACGCAATCCTTATTTCGCTCGCCACGCATCCGCACTTCGGCCGCGATGAGGGCTGCCAGCGCGAGGTAGAAGAGGCTTCCGAGCTTGTCGGTTTCCACGAGGTCGTTGATCAGGTTCACCGTGCATTCCATGGCGAGGATCACCGCCGACACGGCGGCCACGCAGCGCCAGAGCGGATCGGTGGAGCGTAAATAGATCCGCTGCGCCAGGTAAAAGGCATAGCCCGTAACGAGCAGGAGCAGGAACAGGCCCACGAATCCCTGCTCGATGGCTGTAAAGAGATAATAGTTGTGCACCGTGCTCTTCTCGGGGTTGTCGCTCACCCAGGTGCGGAAGGCCGGCACGGTAAAATGCTTGTAGTTGCGCACGTAGGTGTTCGGTCCCCAGCCCGTAGCCCAATGCTGCTTCACCATCCGCGCACCGGCGATCCAGCGGTAGAAGCGTTCCGCGTTCGACAGGTCCTTGAACTGGTAGGTGGCTTCCAGGTGCTCGCGGAAGTCGGTATGAAAAACGGTCGTGTTGAAATTGCCGGCGAAGCGCATGTAGCGCTGGCTGTCGATGATCCAGTACACGGAGAGAGACGCGCCGATCAGTACCGCAAAGAAGGCCGGCATCAGCAGGCGCCGCCGCAGCAGTAGAAATACAATACCGCCGGCAAAGAGCGCTACCCAGGCGCCGCGGGCGTAGCTCAGCACGATCGCCAGCAGCGCGACCGCGATGAAGACCTTCATCAGCCGCTTGCGGGCCTCCGTTTTTGCGAAATGATGCCCGGCTACGAGCAGCGGTATCGTGCAGGCGAGTACCGACGAATAGTTGACGTGGTTGCGGAAGTACGGATACAGCGCGCTGTTGATGCTGGTAAACGAAAAGCCGGAGCCTGCGTGGAGCACGAGCGTATGCGCCACCAGCAGGAGCATGGAAGCCGTGAACAGTTGCGCCGTGCGCACGAGGTTAGCGGGGTTGCGAAACAGCACGAACGGCGTGACGATAAAGGCGCCGAAGTACCATCCTTTCGCGAGGCAGTATTTCAGCGACAGCACGAAGTCGGTGGAGAAGTACGCCGACACGATCCACCAGGATGCCTGCAGCAGCAGGAACAGCAGGAGCAGCGATCGCGCCATGCCCTGCAGCGGTCGCCTCTTACGATGATATACGAGAAAGCAAAGCGTAGCAAAAGAGGTCAGCAGCATCAGCGGCTCCGTGGGCAGGTCGGTGCCGAGACTTTCGGTGACGTTGAACTCGATCGACCAGGGAAGGAACGCGATCAGTGTCCAGAACAGCACGAAGGGATCGTGGCACACCCACAGGAAGAAAAGTACGAGGAAAGGCAGCGCCAGCAGCTTCGGCTGCGTGAGGTACATCGAAAGGGCCGCGACCAGCACGAAGAAGATACCGAATCCGATAAACAGCCGGGTGCGTGCCACGGGGTTCATGTCAGGCTTTTTTGCGGCTTTCCAGGAACAGCACCAGCACGATCGCGAACACGAGTGCCACGAACGTAGCCATGGCGAAGAGCGGCAGCAGCTTCGGGCGCTCGGGCTTGAATCCGGGGCGCGCAGCTTCTACCAGCAGCAGTACGCTCGGCTTGGTATTGACCACGAGCGTATACTCGTTGATGAGGCGCTGGTACTCGCCAAGCTCTTTGATGATGGCGTCGTTGCGCACCTGCAGCAGCTGGCGGCGCGCGTCGCCGGTGCGTTGCAGCGAATCGGAACCCTTGAGGTATTCGGCCTGCAAGGCATCGTAATGCTGTTGCAGGTTGGCCAGGATGCGCTCGTTGGACGCGCTCTGGAGGCGCTGGTGCATCTTCTGGAACTTATCGAACAGCGAGTTGGCCATGCGCGCCGCGAGGTATTTGTCGCGGTCAAACACGCGGATGCGCAGCTGGTTGTATTCGTCCTTGGAAACGTCCACATTCTCGCGGAGCTCCTTCATCGCCTGGTACAGCGGCAGCTTGCTTTTGGAAAGCCGGTAGTGGTTCACTAGATCGTTCTCGCGGATCAGTTGAAAGAAGAGCGTGTCGAGCGCCGCGGTGCCGAGGATTCGGTCGATATCGTCGGGGCCGCCGAGCGACGGGTAAAGACCCTGGATGTTTTCGCTGAAGATCTTCGATTTGTCGAAGTTGATGGAGGTGCCGGGGAGCGCCACCACCATTCCCATGTACTGGCGTTCGAGCGTGAGCAGTATCCCGGCCGAAACGATGGCCACCAGCAGCACCAGGCCGGCGATGAGTTTCCACCAGCGCCGGAAGAGGGTCAGAAAATCAGGCATGAAAGGCGTTTGTCAGATTGAGGAACGTTTGGATCGGACCGAATTAAAGAGCACAAACATAATCAAAGTGGCGGCAATGGCGGCGTTGAGGGTCCAGAGCAGCGGGCCCAATGATGAACCCGACAGCCAGCGGCCGGCGGTGTAGGTGACCGTGCCGAGCAGTGCGCAGGCCATCAGCGACGGGAGGTGCAGGCGCAGGGCAAAGGCGCCGCGGGCCCCGGCGAAGCAGGCGACAGCGCAGGCATACTGGCTGGCGAGTGCCGCCCAGCAGCATCCCAGGGCTCCATAGCGCGGTATCAGGTACAGGTTGAGCGCCGTGTTGAGCAGCACGCTTCCCAGCACCGTTGCATTGAACCAGGCAAAGCGGCCGGCCGATGTGAGCAGCGATCCGTAGATGTGAATGCCATAGTACGCGGGCAGCACGGCGACGCAGGCCACGAGCACGCGGATCGAGTAGGCATCGGTTGTATGATACAACAGGCGCATCAGCTGCGGCGCGAAGGCGGCGCATACGGCTACGAACCCGAAGGCCGCCGCCAGCAGGCCGTGGCGCAGCCGCAGCGTAGTGGCGTCAACAAGCGCAGGCTCTTTCAAGTGCCGGGCCGCAAAGGGCACGAGGAAAGCGGCCGTCATGTAACCCACGGTATTACCGGCATCGAGGAGGCGATAGGCAGCCGCGTAAATGCCGGCCTGCAGCGGCCCTTGCGGGTGGATGCGTTCGAGCAGGAAGGCATCGAGCCGAGTATGAACGCTCATGAGGAGGATCAGCAGCACAAAGGGAGCGCTCTGGCGAAACAGGATGTTGTACGAGGTGGGCTCGGCCGGCGCCTCGTGGTGCCGCGCGGCAATGACTGCCGCAAGCGCTACGGCCAGCACTGTCGCAGCAAGCTGGATCCACAGGAAGGCTTCGAGCGTTAGCTCCGACCGAACCGGCAGGTAGAGCAAGCCGCCGCATACCAGTATCGTCAGGGTCTTGTCGGTCACCGACAGCCAGGCATCGGCGCGGAACTGCTGGTAACCCGTAACCATGTTGCGAAACAGCACAAGAAAAGAAGAGGCAATCTGCAAGGCGCCGGTGAGCAGGATCAGCGGCCAGTCGCGGAGGCCGCTGCCTGCAGCAACGAGGCACAGCACGGCAAGGTAGGCAGCCGAGAGCCCGCATTTGATGCCGATCAGGCGCCGTGCCGAAATGCGCTCGCGCAGGGCGAGTTGCCGGTTGAGCATGTTGGTGAGGCCGGCATCGGCGATGATGGAAAGAATGATCGCGAGGTTAAGGATGGCGAAGTAGGAGCCGTAGCGCTCGTGGCCAACGCTTACCTGCACCTTCCGGTCGATGCCGAACACCCACAGCGGCTTCACCAGCACGTTGAGCACAACCAGCCAGGAAAGGCTTCTCAGGAAGGACTTGGGGGCCATCGGGCGTAAATGTAACGGAAAGGGCGCATCGGGGATCGCTGCCGCCCCTATCAGGCGGGTTTTCGTATCATTGCCCCATGAAACTCCTCTCCAACAAAGTGGCCATCGTTACCGGCGCAGCGCGCGGTATCGGCGCCGGTATCGCCCGCAAATTTGCCGAGCAGGGCGCGCACGTGGCCTTTACCTATGTATCCGAAGGCAGCGCCGACAAGGCCAAAGCCCTTGAAGACGAGCTGAAAGCCCTCGGCGTCAATGCGAAGGCCTACCGCTCCAATGCCGGCGACTTTGCCGAGAGCGAGGCCTTTGTAAACAGCGTCGTGAAGGAGTTCGGCACCGTCGACATCTGCGTCAATAACGCCGGCATCTCCAAAGACAACCTGCTGCTGCGCATGACCGCCGAGCAGTGGGACGACGTAATGACCACCAACCTCAAGAGCGTGTTCAATATGACCAAGGGCGTTATCCGCCCGATGATGAAAGCCAAGAGCGGCTCGATCATCAACATGGGCTCGGTGATCGGCGTGATGGGCAACGCCGGGCAAAGCTCCTACGCGGCTTCCAAGGCCGGTATCATCGGCTTTTCGAAGTCGGTGGCCAAAGAGCTCGGCTCGCGCAATGTTCGCTGCAACGTCATCGCCCCGGGCTTCGTGGAGACCGATATGACGTCGTACCTCAAGGAAGGCGAGCAGGCCGACAAATACAAAGCCGGCATCCCGCTGGGCCGCTTCGGCTCGGCCGACGACATCGCCAACGTCACGCTTTTCCTCGCCTCCGACCTGAGCGCCTATGTAACGGGCCAGGTGCTGAACGTGGATGGTGGACTACTTATGTAAGCCCCCTGTCCCCCCAAGGGGGCACTGAGGTTGAAAAATCCGTGGTTCTGAAAAATTCCTAAAGTTGTTTCCTATAATAGCCCCGCATCGGCGGGGCTTTCTATTTTAAAAATGCTCAATGCGCAAGGATTGAGTGAGTGAAGCAGTGCCCGGCGGCACCTGAATATTGAACATTGAGCGTTGAGAATTGATTCGTCTTTCTTAATGACTGATCGGGATAAAAAAATCA
This sequence comes from Flaviaestuariibacter terrae, assembly GCF_054777635.1. NCBI lineage: Bacteria > Pseudomonadati > Bacteroidota > Chitinophagia > Chitinophagales > Chitinophagaceae > Flaviaestuariibacter > Flaviaestuariibacter terrae. The sequence goes on along the minus strand of NZ_BAAHAL010000008.1, from coordinate 570,879 downwards.
GCCCCGATCTAAGTGCCCCCTTCGGGGGACAGGGGGCTAGTGCAGTATACGAATCTTCCGCACCTTGATATAATGGTGCCATACGATCATCGTAGCGATCGAGCGGTAGGGGCGCAGCGGCTCCGCCCAGGCGATCGCTTTTTCTTTTGTGATCGCGTCCCAGCCATTGATCATTTTGATGCCGTTCATAAGGGCAATGTCGCCGGTGGGGAACAGGTCGGTGCGCTGCAGCGAATGCAGCAGGTAGATGTCGGCGGTCCAGTCGCCGATGCCTTTAAGCGCGGTGAGGCGGGCGCGGACTTCTTCGTCGGGAAGTTCTTCCAGTCCGCGCAGGGAAAGCTTCCGGCTTTGCAGCGCTTCGGCGAGCCCGCGCACATAGCCGGTCTTCTGCCGCGTGAAGTAGCAGGCACGCAGCTGCTCGTCGCTCATCGCGAGGATCTTCGCAGGCGTGGGCAGCCCGATGGCATCCGTGAGCTTCTGGTAGGCCGCGTAGGCCGACTGCAGCGATACCTGCTGCTCCAGGATCGTAAGCACCAGCGTGGCGAAGCGCGCCGGGCGCGTCCACAGCGGCGGGTAGCCGTGCTCGGTCAGTACGCGTTGCAAGCCGCTGTCGCGGCCCGCTACCAGGTCGCAGAGGGAGTGGAAATTATCGGCGTTGAACGTTGTGATGGTTCTGGAGGTTCTTATGGTTCTGGAGGTTGCCTGCTCCGTCATTGCGCGCGCAACGAAGTGGAGCGAAGCAATCAGATGATCGATAAGGGCCAGCCGGCACGGCCAGCGCGCAAGCATCCACCAAACAAGCATCCGATTGCTTCGTCGGCCGGCGCCTCACGCCGCCCTCCTCTCAATAACGTCCACTTGTTACTATGCTTTTGCCTTGAACTTGGCGATGGCTTCGCGCGTGAACGAGCTCAGCACGAGGCGGCCGCTGATCTCGGCGCGGCTGCAAAGAAGCTCGTCCCAGTTTTCGGTGCCTTTCCAGAAGATCGTCTTAAGCTCGCGCATCGCGTCGGGCGAGCTGTGCGCCAGCTGCGTAGCAAGGCGGTTGATCGATTCGTCCATCCCCTCGGCGCTGTTGTGCACCTCGGCGAAAAGGCCTTTCCGCTTTGCCCACTCGGCATTGCGCCACATCGAGGCATCAATAGCGAGCTGGCTGAAGGCCGACGAGCCGATCTTGCGCTCCACGGCGGGGCCCACTACAAAGGGGCCGATACCGACGGCGAGCTCCGACAGCTTGATGTCGGCGGCTTCCGTGGCAATGGCATAATCAACAGCCGCGGCAAGGCCTACCCCACCACCGACGCACTTGCCCTGGATACGGCCGATGACCAGCTTCGGGCACTTGCGGATGGCGTTGATGACGTCGGCAAAGCCGCTGAAGAATGTAAAGCCCGCCTTCTCGTCCTCGATGCGTGTCAGCTCGTCGAAGGAAGCGCCGGCGCAGAAGGTTCGGTCGCCACCGGAGCGCAGTACGATGACGCGCGTGTCCTTATCGGTGCCCGCTCCATGGATCTCGTGGGCAATGCCATCGAGAATGCGGCGCGGCAGCGAGTTGCTCTGCGGGTGAAAGAATTCGATCGTCGTAATACCCTTGTGCGATTCTACGTCTACATACCCGTTGATAATATCCTTGCTCATGGTCTGAGTTCTTTTTTTGAAGTTAATCCAATTTCGGACCGTTCCCCGAATTCGAAAAGTCAAAATGCAAAAGTCAAAAGTCAAAAAGAGTACACGGCTTGAATTTGAGCTCGCCATGGAATCACGCTGTTCAGCGCAAGCTTTCGAATTTCGATTTTTGAATTACCCGATACGGCGCTTCACCATCGTAAGAATGGTCGCAATCCCCACGTGCTCGCCGGTCTCGTCGAGCATTTCCACGAGCCACTTCACGATGCCCTTCGGGATGTCGGTAGGCTCCTTCTGGTCCTGCGGCACTTTTTCCTTACAGGTAAAACGCACCTGCAGCTCGGCGCCCGCGTATACCGGCTTCGTGAAGCGCAACTCGTCGATGCCGTAATTGAGCAGTACGGGCCCGAGGTCGGAGCCGTCGACGAAAAGCCCGGCGGAAGCGCTCATGATGAAGTAGCCGTGCGCCACCTGACGCTCGAACATGGTACCGCTGAAATCGGTGTCGCGGAGGTGCGCGTAAAAGTGATCGCCGCTGAGGTCGGCGAAGGCGTCGATGTCCTCCGGCGTGATAAGGCGTTTCTCGGTGAGGATCTGGTCGCCCACCTGCAGCTCCTCGTAGTATTTGCGGAAGGGATGCTTGCCGGGATCGATACCGCGGGCATTGGGCTGGTATACCTGCGTGATGGCCGTGATGGTCGTGGGCGATCCCTGGATGGCCGTGCGCTGCAGGTAGTGCTTCACACCGCGTACGCCGCCCATCTCCTCGCCGCCGCCGGCGCGTCCGGGTCCACCATGCACCAGCAGGGGCAACGGCGAGCCATGGCCCGTGCTTTCCCTGGCGCACTCCTGGTTGAGCACGAGGATGCGGCCGTGGTGCGACGCTGCGCCGATCACGAACTCGGTGGCCAGCCCGTTATCGGCCGTTACAATCGAGCAGCACAGCGAGCCTTTGCCGCGCTTGGCGAGGCGAATGGCTTCATCAAGGTCTTTGTAAGGCATTACAGTGCTCACGGGACCGAAGCACTCGATATCATGTACCGCCTCGTTGCGGAACGGATCGCTTTCGAGCAGCAGCATCGGCGACAGGAACGCGCCTTTGCGGGCGTCGGCGTCCAGTACTTCTACGGAGTCCATCGAGCCGTATACGAGATGCGCGGTGGCCAGCAGCTTCTGCACATTCGTACGTACCTCGTCGCGCTGCCCAGATGAAGCTAGCGCACCCATGCGCACCTTGTCGTTGTACGGCGACCCGATGGGCGTTTGTGCAAGCGCTTTGCCGAGGGCGATGTAAACATCCTCCACTACGTTCTCGGGGGCGAAGATGCGGCGGATGGCGGTGCACTTCTGGCCCGCCTTCACGGTGATCTCTTTGCGCACTTCCTTGATGAAAAGGTCCCACTCGGGCGACCCGGGCTGCACGTCGGTGCCGAGCACGATGCAGTTGAGCGAGTCGGCTTCCATGTTGAAGGAAACGCTTTCCTCAAGAATGCGCTTGCCGCCTTTGAGCATAAGGCCCGTGCTCTTGGAGCCGGTGAAGGTCACTACGTCCTGCGCCGTTACATGGTCCAGCAGGTCGCCGGCCGAGCCGCAAAGCAGTTGCAGCGCGCCGTCGGGAAGGATGCCGGATTCGATGATGGCGCGGGCAACGGCTTCGGTAAGGTAAGAGGTGATGGAAGCGGGCTTTACCACTGCGGGTACACCGGCAAGCCAGTTGACGGCGCACTTTTCGAGCATGCCCCACACGGGGAAGTTGTAGGCATTGATGTGCACGGCCACGCCTTCCTTGGGCACCAGCAGGTGGTGACCCATGAAGCTGCCGCCCTTCGAAAGGCCGATCGCTTCGCCGTCGGTGCAGTAGGGCAGGTCGGGAAACTTGCGGCGCAGCGAGGCGTTCGCAAAGAGGTTACCGATGCCGCCCTCAATGTCGATCCAGGAGTCGGCCTTCGTGGCGCCACTATGGTAGGAGATCGCGTAGAATTCGTCCTTGCGCGCCAGCAGGTATTGCGCGAGGGCGCGGAGCATCCGGCCCCGCTCATGGAACGTAAGCTTGCGGAGGGCGGGGTTGCCTACCGTGCGGCCGTAATCGAGGATGGAGGCAAAGTCGAGGCCCTTGGTGGAAGCGCGGTAAATGCCTTCGCCCGTGACGGCATCATATAGTTCCTGCCCGTCGCCGTCGCCCTGGATCCAGCGGCCGGAGATATAGTTCTCAAGTTTTTTCATATAGCGGAAGAGATGAGAGCTGCAAGTTAAGCCGCACGCAGATAACGCTGATAGCGCGGATAAAAGAACGCCATCGCAGGGCGATGGCGTTTATCAGGAATTACTTATCTGCGTTATCCGCGCGATCAGCGTGCTAGTTTACGGTGACTCCGAACTGCCGCAGGTGATGCAGCGCATGCTTGTACAGCAGTTGTACGTTCATCTGGAAATTGAGCTCGCCGAAAAAGGGGTTGAGTGTCACGAGGTGGGGGTTGGCCTGGAAGCGGCGTACGAGCTCGTCGATCTCCTCCTGGAGCTCGTCGAAGGCTTCGCCGATGGTTTTGTGCCGCACGGGCGCGGGCACTTCGGGCAGCAGCGGGTTGGGCGTGTTCTCCCGGAAGGGCGCATCGCTCTGGAGAAACTCCTGCATCTTGGGCAGGCGCTCCGCCGGCGTTACGAGGTCGCGCACGACCGTCTTACCCGAGGCGATCCGCACATAGTCGGCAAAGTGCTCGGTCATCTGCTGCAGGGTCATCCGGCCCCAATGCGGGAGCGTATCCGAAGGGATCTGCCGCAGCAGCGGCACGAACTGGTCCTGGAGGAATTGAAGTTTCGCCGAGTCCATGGGGTGATTCTTATAGCGTCATTGCGAGGAAGCGGAGCGACGAAGCAACCGGTTTCATCCCGAAGGCGATTGCTTCACTGCGTTCGCAATGACGGTCTGTTTGTGTCTGGTTTATCCCTCAACCTTCGCGGCCGCTAAAAAAAAAGGCGCGATCTTCTCGGAGAGCGCTTCGAAGATGGCATCTACCGATCCTTCGCCTTTGATGTGCTCGAGCTTGTGGGCGCGCGCATAGTGGGCGGCAACGGGCTCGGTCTCCTCGCGGTACACCTGGAAGCGGCGGCGGATGACGGTTTCGTCGTTGTCGTCGCTGCGGCCGGAGGTCTTGCCGCGCTCGAGGAGGCGGTTGACGAGCTCCTGCTCGGTTACATCGAGGGCCAGCACCTTGCTGATCGCCGTTTTGCGGAGGGAAAGAAGCTTGTCGAGCGCCTCGGCCTGGGCCACGGTGCGCGGAAAGCCGTCGAAAAGGAAGCCTTTGGCTTCGTTGTTCTTCTCGAGGCAGGTATCGATCATGCCGATGACGACCTCGTCCGGTACAAGTTGTCCCTTGTCCATGAAGTTCTTGGCTTCCAGGCCAAGCGGCGTTTTATCGGCAATTTCCTGGCGAAGGAGGTTCCCGGTAGAAAGATGGACCAATCCGAATTTCGCAACGATCTTCTCCGACTGCGTACCTTTTCCACTACCCGGAGGTCCAAAAAGAATGATGTTAACCATGTGTTTTATAGAATACTTACTGTCCCTTAAGGCGCAAATATAGCCCAAAACGCAATGTTCTCCCGGCCGGCGGCACCCATGGGGCTGCCCGGGAGCAAGCAATATCGTTCCTTAAGTTCCGCAATGGCGGGTTTCCTGTTCAAAATAGCGATTTCCCGGCATACCCCTCAAAAGAGCGGCCGAATTAATTTTCCAGCAGCTCTTCCTGATGCCGGTTTCATCCAGGTACCAAACCTCCCTTCCTGAACCCTTTCCTTAACCTATCTAAACCCTTTTCTGCCTTCCTTCCGGCCTCCCGCTTCCGTCTTCCCTACCTCCAATGAGAAGCCCCCGGGCGAACCGGGGGCTGTTACTCCTTATCTGGATTCCTATTGTTTACTGTTGTACTTCGCTTCGGCGGCCTGCGCCTTCTGGAAATCGAGCACCACACCGTTGATGCAGTAGCGAAGCCCCGTGGGTGGCGGACCGTCGTCGAACACGTGGCCGAGGTGGCTCTTGCAACGGCCGCACTGCACCTCGGTGCGCTCCATGCCATAGGTATGGTCGGGTGTATAAATGATGCTGGTCTTGCTCACCGGCTCATAGAACGAAGGCCAGCCGCAGCCGCTCTCGAACTTCGTATCGCTGCGGAACAGTGCGTTGCCGCACACCGCGCAGTAGTACGTGCCTTTCTCCTTGATGCTTTCCAGCGGCGAGCTCCACGGGCGCTCCGTGCCCTTCTCGCGGGCCACTGCATAGACATCGGCCGGCAGGATCTTTTTCCACTCGTCGTTGCTGACCGCCACGCGCGATGTATCGCTGTGCGAATAGAGCGGGTGCTTTTTCTGTTCGGCGCTCATGGGTTGTTGCTTCGTTTGGGAGTAGCTGCATTGCTGCAGGCCGGTGGCCAGCAGCACGAGTACGAGTATTCGTTTCATGGGAGTTGCTTCCTTAAAGGTACGACGGGAGCGTTCCGTTGGATTGACAAACAATTGTGAAAGGCGGCCCCCGACGGTCACCCGGCGCAACGACGGGCTTACTCCCCGGGGACCCTGAACCCACCTGCGCTTCGCTCCGGCGGGCAGGCCCGCTCATCCCTCCGTGTCCTCTTTATCGTTTCCCCGTTATATCTTACGGCTTCGCAAGAATCCGACGCTTCGCCGGGACGCAATAACTCCTTGTCACGCTGAGCGCAGCCGAAGCGACAAACCACAAACCACAAACTACAAACTACAAACTTCTCAACTCCAAACCATACCCGCATCTGCCATGAGAATCCTATCAACGCTCACCGCCCTGCTCCTGTGCTGTGCTGCCCTGGCGCAGAAAGCCCCGCTGGCGCAATTCAAGAACTGGAAGCCCCGCAACATCGGTCCCTCGAGCATGAGCGGCCGCGTTACCTGCATCGACGTCGTCAACAGCAACCAGGATGTGTGGTACATCGGCGCGGCCTCGGGCGGCGTGTGGCGAACCAGCAACGGCGGCGGCTCCTGGACGCCGCTCTTCGACGAGCAGCCCACGCTCAACATCGGTTCCATCGCCATCCAGCAATCCAATCCCAACGTGGTTTGGGTGGGCACCGGCGAGGGCAACCCGCGCAACTCCATCAGCCTCGGCGAAGGCATCTATAAAACCCTCGACGGCGGCCGCACCTGGAAGCGCATGGGGCTTGAGAAAACCCGCAACATCCACCGCATCCTCATCGACCCCACGAACCCCGATGTGGTGTACGCCGGCGTTATCGGCAACCCCTACGCCGAGCACCCCGAGCGCGGCGTGTACAAGACCACCGACGGCGGCGAAACCTGGAAGCTCATCCTCCATACCAACGATACCTCGGGAGTTGGCGAGATGGTGATGGACCCATCGAATCCCAACAAGATCATCGTCAACATGTGGCAGCACCGCCGCACCCCCTGGAGCTTCAAGAGCGGCGGCCCGGGCTCGGGCCTCTATATCACCGTCGACGGCGGTCGGAACTGGAAAAAGCTGGGTAAGGCCGAAGGCATCCCGGGCGGCGACCTCGGCCGCTGCGGACTCGCCTTCGCGGCCAGCATGCCCGCACGCGTTTACGCGCTGGTGGAATCGGAAAAGAACGGTCTCTATAAAAGCGACGACGGCGGCTTTACCTGGGAGCTGATAACCGCGGAGCCCAAGATCGTAACGAACCGTCCTTTCTATTTCCAGGACATCCGCGTGGATACGAAAAACGAGAACCGTATTTATTCGGTGCACGATGTGGTGGAAGTAAGTGAAGACGGCGGCAAATCATTCCGCACGCTGCTGCCTTACTTCGGCATTCACCCCGACCACCACGCCTGGTGGATCTCGCCCACAAACCCCGACTTCATCCTCGACGGTAACGACGGCGGCATGGGCATCACACGCGACCGCGGCCGCAGCTGGAACTTCCCCGAAGGCCTTGCGCTCGGCCAGTTCTACCACATCAACGTCGATAATGAAACTCCATATAACGTCATGGGCGGCCTGCAGGACAATGGCTCCTGGCATGGTCCCGCGTACACCTGGACCAACGGCGGCATCCGCAACTATTACTGGGACAATGTGGGCTCCGGCGATGGCTTCGACGTAATGCCCGACCCCGATGATGCATCGTGGGTATACAGCATGAGCCAGCAGGGCTACGTCAACCGCATGAACTGGAAGACCGGCGAGCGCTGGTTTGTACGCCCGCCCTCCACCGACCCGAAAGTGAAGTTCCGCTTCAACTGGAATGCCGCCATGGCGCAGGATCCCTTCGACAGGAATACGATCTATTTCGGCTCGCAGTTCGTACACAAAAGCGGCGACAAGGGTGCTTCCTGGCAAACGATCTCCCCCGACCCCACGACCAACAATGCCGCGCAGCAAAAGCAGGATGAGAATGGCGGCCTTACCCTCGACGTAACCGGTGCGGAGAACTACAATACGATCCTCGCCATCGAGCCTTCGCGCCTCGAGCGCGGCCTCATCTGGGCCGGCACCGACGACGGCAACGTGCAGCTAACGCGCGACGGCGGCAAGACCTGGACGAACTTCCGCGGCAGGATCCCCGGGATGCCCGTGGGCGCCTGGGTGCCGCAGATCCGCGCCTCGCGCTACAAAGCCGGGGAAGTGTTCGTTGTGTGCAACGACTACCGCCGCGGCGATTTCAAACCCTATATTTTCCGCAGCAGCGATTACGGCGCCACCTGGACGCGCATCGTTGACGAGAAGAAAGTAAGCGGCTATGCCCTTTGCGTCATCCAGGACCCCGTGGAGCCCAACCTGCTGTTTGTCGGCACCGAGGGCGGCCTCTGGGTTTCCCTCGACGGCGGCGCCTCCTTCGAGCAATGGAAGAATGGCTACCCGAGCGTGTCGACCTACGACCTGGCGATCCAGGAGCGCGAGGCCGACCTTGTCATCGCCACCTTCGGCCGCGCCCTCTGGGTGCTCGATGATATCCGCCCGCTGCGCCGCCTCGCTGCCGCCAGTGGCAGCATCCCCGCAAAGCGCCTGACCGTGTACCCGGCGCCCGATGCGCTGCAGGCGCAGTACCGCGCGGCGCCCGGCTACGAGTGGAGCACCTATGGCCTCTTCGATGCACCCAACCGCCCGCGCGGCGCCCAGTTGTCGTATTGGGTGAATATGGGTACGGATACAGCAAAGAAAAAGACCGACTCGCTGGACGTCCGCATCTACAACGAGCGCAACGAGCTTGTCCGTACGCTGCGCTGGAAGGCCGATACCGGCTTTAACCGCCGCTGGTGGGGTATGGAAGAAAAAGGCTACCGCGCGCCCGGCACAGCAAAGCCACGCGCCGGCGCTCCCGAAGTGCCCGGCCTGCAGGCCATGCCCGGCACCTATAAGGTTGTCATGAAGATGGGAAGCGATTCGGATTCCACGATGGTCACGCTGCGAGACGATCCGCGGCTCAACAAGCCCGCTTCGGTCACGACCGCCCAGCGCGCCCTGCTGGAGGAGCTCCGTAGAACTACGGATCGCCTTACCGAAGCGATGGACCGACTCAGCGAGAGCGAGGAGACGCTCAGCAAGATCAGCGCCGGCCTCAAGGGCCTGGAAGGCGCTACGTACGACTCGCTGCGGAAGGCTACCACGCGGATGCAGGACAGCATCAAAGTACTCCGTGAATTCATCGGCGGCAAGAAGGCCGAGAAGCAGGGTCTCAGCCGCGAAGACGACATCACGGTACTGAGTGGCATTCAGCTCGCGCAGAACTACATCATGAGCAAGAGCCTCGCACCCGGCGCGCAGGAGCGCGCGCTCGTAGCCAACGCCGCCACCCTCATCGATGGCGCCGTGGCCCGCGTGAACCGCTTCTACAGCACGCTCTGGAAAGATTACCGGAAGCAATACGAAGCCACGAGCGTGAATTTGTTCAAGGACTACGAGCCGATTAAATAGACAGTTTGGAGTTTGGGGTTTGTAGTTTGAAGTTGCCAAAGGCGTCGTGTGAGTGACGCCTTTGGTATTCTTGCGAGCGAAGCGAAGCAAACTTGTGCGTTACGCACACGTGTCGAGGAGGGACACCGGTTTAGCCTCAATGACGGTACCTGCTTAGCTATTTGGAGAGGTTACTGAAATCGACGAGTTTGCTTCGCTGCGCTCGCAATGACGGGCTTCGCCCGCAAATACAAACCACAAACTACAAACTACACACCCCGGCCCGGGAGTAAGTTGGGAGGGTTTTGAATGGTTTTGGAAGGTTTTGGCGGGTTTTGGAAGCTGCGGTTATCGGTCCTCCCCAACCTTAAGAACCCGCAGAACCTTAAGAACCTTCCGAGCCCTTTTCTCCCGCAGCTTTAAGGATCGATTCCCAGACTCTTTGGGCCGTTTTGTCCCAGCTGAATTCTTTGGCCCGCTCGAGTCCTTTTTCGATCAACAGGCGGCGTCCGTCTTCGTCTTTGTAGATATGCATCAGCTCACCGGCGATGGAAGCCGGGTCTTTCGGATCGAAATAAAGCGCGCCTTCCGGGCCACATACTTCGGCCATGGCAGTGCCTTCGGAGGTCAGTACGGGAATGCCGCTTTGCATCGCCTCGAGCACCGGAACACCAAAGCCCTCAAACAGCGACGGATACACCAGCGCATAAGCCGACGCCATCAGTTGCTGCAGCGAATCGTCGTCGACGTAGCCGGTGAGCACAACGTCATCGCGGTACTTATAGGTTTGCAGGAGGTTGAGAAACTCATCGTTCTTCCAGGCGAGGCGGCCGGCGAGCACGAGCTTCCAGTTGCTTTTCTGACGCTTCTTGAAAATGGAAAAGCCCTTGAGCAGGTTGATCAGGTTTTTGCGGGGCTGCAGGGCGCCGGCATAGAGGAAGTACTCGGTGCCGCCGGTGAATTTTTCTTTCACGGCACTGCGTGCTTCCCAATCGAGGGGCGCAAAGCCCGCCCGGGCGGCATTGTATACCACGCTGAGCTTATCGGCCGGCACCCGGTATTTTTCCTGCAGGTCGCGCTTCGAGAATTCCGATACGGTGCAGACCGTCCGGGCGCGGCGCACATAGCGGGGCACCTGCCGGCGAAGGAAACCGATATGGGCACGCTTGTAGGCTTCGGGCTCGTGCAAAAAGCCGAGGTCGTGCACCACGAGGCACTGCGGCACCTTGGTGGTAAGAGAGGCATAGGCTTCGGGCGAGAAAAAAACATCGGCGCGGATACGGCGCAGCACAAGCGGCACCTTCACATCAAACCAGAGACGCCAGAGCAGGGGGTGGCGGGCTGCGGGCCCGACCACGATGGGCGTTACGTTGGGGGCAAACACAAAACGGGGGTCAAAGGGCCGGTCGAAAAGAAAGAAAAAGCGGTGCTCCGGATGGGCCACCGCCAGCCGGCGCAATACTTCCTGCTCAAAAAAGCCGATCCCTTCGAGGTGGTCGCTCAGCAGCAGGCGGGTATTGACGGCAATGTTCATGAGCCCGCAAAGATAACCGGAATGTGTCCGTACTACATTATAAGCTAGCTGTCAACACGTTATGCACAGCCGTACTTGTGGAAATTCGCCACAATGTTTTGATGAGTTGTCCCAGGAATTCCCCACTTATTGTTGAGTTTACCGTGCCAGAAACCTTGTTTGAAGCGAACGTTAAAACTGGCCCGGTACTTGTTTCAGTTTTTGTACGAAGTTTTTTACGGCTTCACCCTTAATCTTACAAACCTTGTTATAAAGAGCCTCTTAGGTGGAAGAGGATGGTGGCTTGTAAAAGGGGCCTTGGTTCGGGGCCCCTTTCTTTTTGCCCCTGCATTGAAGCTCTGGCTTAGTGGAACGTAGAGTGGTCCCTCGACAAGCCCGGGATGACAACCGGGCCTACCGCTAAACCTCCTGAACTTTCTCTCGCCTTCTCATTTTCCTTACGAGCAGATTAGCAGACCAGTATATTAGCAGATTGTCATTACATTTGCTTTACCGCGGTAGTTCCCCTCCTTTAGCGACGTTGCCGGCTCCGGCGACAAACTTCGAACTACAGACTACAATTTTTACTACACCTTTTTCATTTATCGACATGGAATATAATACCGGCAGACCTGGCCTGATCATCCGTGAATACGGCCGTCACATCCAGAAAATGGCCCAGCATCTTCTGACCATCGAAGACCGCGCCCAGCGCCAGCGGCAGGCCAACTATATCATCGAGCTGATGGGTTTTCTCAACCCGCACCTCAAGACGATCGAAGACTATCGCCACAAGCTGTGGGATCACCTCTTCCTCATCACCGACTTCAAGCTCGATGTGGATTCGCCCTACCCGATCCCGACGCGCGAGGAGCTGATGGCGAAGCCCGACCCGCTGCCCTACCCGCGCCGCAACCCGCGCTACTCGCACCTCGGAAAGAACTTCGAGCTGTTCATCGACAAAGCGCTGCAGGAAGAAGACCCGAACAAGCGCCAGGGCTTTGCCAACGCGGCCGCTTATTACATGAAGCTTGCCTACAACACCTGGCACAAAGACGCGGTGCACGACGATGCCATCCAGCAGGAGCTTGCCAACATCACCAAGGGCCAGCTCGAGTTCAACAACTCGGGTTATGTGAAAGCTTACCGTCCCTCGCAGGACCGCGAGAACCAACCGCAGGGCCGCTATGGTCGCCAGAACCGCTACAAGCGCGGTGGCGGCGGTGGCCAGCAGTCGCAACCCGGCCAGGGCAGCGCCAAGCGGAACAATAACAACAACAAGTACGGAAAGAAGCGCTACTGATGGGGAGCAAGTGAGCGCGTGAACGGTGAGCGCTGACGCCAATAATGAAGGACGGATGCCTAAGGCATCCGTCCTTTTTTTGGTTGTTGTCTGCTCACCTGCTCACCTGCTCACCGCTCACCATCCCGCCGTATCTTGCCCGCGTAAAATCAAACCACCAACATGGCTTCATTTGAAGTGGAAGGCGGCCGCCGCCTCAAAGGCGAGATCATCCCCCAGGGCGCCAAGAACGAAGCGCTGCAGATCATCAGCGCCGTGCTGCTGACGGCCGAAAAGGTCACCATCCATAACATCCCCGATATTCTCGACGTCAACAACCTTATCGACCTGCTTGCCGGCATGGGCGTGAAGGTGAACCGCATCGACCGCCAGACCTGCGAGTTCCAGGCCGACGATGTGGACATCAACTACCTGCGCCGCGACGAGTTCAAAGCCAAAAGCGGCCACCTGCGCGGCTCGGTGATGTTTGCCGGCCCGATGCTGGGACGCTGGAAGAAAGCCTTTATCCCGAAGCCCGGTGGCGACAAGATCGGCCGCCGCCGCCTCGACACCCACATCCTCGGCTTCGAAAAGCTGGGCGCCGAATTCACCTACTTCCCCGAAGACGGGTTCTTTTATTTTACGACCGAAGGCCTCAAGGGCACCTACCTGCTGCTTGATGAACCCTCCGTGACCGGTACCGCCAACATCATCATGGCAGCCGTCCTCGCAGAAGGCACGACGACAATTTACAATGCGGCCTGCGAGCCCTATATCCAGCAGCTTTGCCTCATGCTCAACAGCATGGGCGGCAACATCTCGGGTGTCGGCTCTAACCTGCTGACGATCCAGGGCGTGGAGCGACTATTCGGCACCGAGCACCGCATGCTCCCCGACATGATCGAAATCGGTTCCTTCATCGGTCTCGCGGCGATGACGCAAAGCGATATCACCATCAAGAACGTGCGTCTCGACCAGCTGGGTGTGATCCCCGACCGCTTCGAGCAGCTCGGGATCAAAATGAATTTCATCGACGACGACATCCACGTGCCGGCGCAGGATCTGTACGAGATCCAGACGCATATGGACGGCGGCGTCCTCACGATGTACGACCATCCCTGGCCGGGCCTCACGCCCGACCTGCTGTCGATCATCCTCGTGGTGGCCACGCAGGCGAAAGGCTCGCTGCTGGTGCACCAGAAGATGTTTGAAAGCCGTCTCTTTTTCGTCGACAAGCTCATCGACATGGGTGCTCGCATCATCCTCTGCGATCCGCACCGCGCCACTGTGATCGGACTTGGCCGCCAGTACCGCCTCCGCGGCATCTCGATGTCGAGCCCCGACATCCGTGCGGGTGTGTCGCTGCTTATTGCGGCACTCAGCGCCGAAGGCAAGAGCACGATCCAGAACATCGAGCAGATCGACCGCGGCTACCAGAACATCGATACGCGCCTGAATGCGATCGGGGCGTCGATCAAGAGGTTGTGAGCGGGTGAGCAGGTGAGCGGGTTTCGTGAATCGTCAATCGTGAATACTGACACCTGTAACGAAGAACGGATGCCTTTGGCATCCGTTCTTTATTTTCCGCGCATTGCGAATTGACGATTCACGATTGACGATTCACGAACGCACCCACTCGATCTTATCTTCCAGCGGGGCGCGCTCCTTGGCGGGGGAGGCTACGGCGACGGCGCCGATGTAGAAGAAGCCCATCAGCTTATCGTCGGGGCCGAGGCCGAAGAATTCTTTCGCGCTTTCCTTGTAGGTAACACCGCCGGTGGTCCAGTAGCCACCAAGGCCGTAGGCCGTTACGGTGAGGTACATGTTCTGCACGGCGCTGGCCACGGCGCTGACCTCCTCGATTTCGGGGAACTTTTTGTTCGGGTCGCGCTTCAGGCAAAGAGCGATGACGTAGGCCGCCTTGAGCGGGTTCGCCAGGAGTGTTTCGTACGTTGCGGGCTTGAATCCTTCGCCGGCTTCCTGCTTATAGAGCTCAGCCTGGAACTGCGCCAGCTTCTGCCGGCCTTCACCCGCGAACACCACAAAGCGCCAGGGCTGCAGGTTGCCATGGCTCGGTGCCCAGGTGGCGTTTTCGAGTACCTGCTGCACAACAGCTTCGTCGACCGGCACGGCCGGGTCGTATTGCTTCGGGAACGTGGAGCGGCGGGACTTTATCAGGGAGTTGATCTGTTCGATATCGTAGGTCATGGCGCAAATATCGGGAATCGGGGATCGGGAAGCGGCAATCGGGAATCCGGAATGCTGGAGGATGCTGCGCGACGGCAAAGCCGTCATGGCGATCCGCAAGTTGGGGAAGAAGCAAACTCCCCGACCTGGCGAAAGGCGCAATTGAAAAAAAACACCTTGTGCGATTTCACGCTGTTGGTAAAGCCCCGGTTTGCGTTCTGCGATTCATGTAAAATTCAGACACGATCATTTTCGTAGATGTAGCCCTGCGCCCTTTCGAAACTTCTCCCGGCCACTGGCTCCTAATTGACTAGGAGTGCGTTTCCGGGTTTGGTTGTTTTGCTCCCAAATCGTAGCCATGAGAAAATATTTGTTGACAGGAATGCTCCTCGCCGCCGTCGTAGCGGGTCAGGCGCAGGGCGGGAAAGGCTCTGTATCCGTAACCGTGCGCAACGCGCAACAAGCCGCGCTCGACGGCGCTACCGTAGAAATACGGAAAGCCAAAGACTCTTCGCTTGTCAGGACCGCGCTGACCGATAAAGACGGCGCAGCCGTCGCCGAGGGGCTGTCAGAGGGGCGCTACCTCCTCCACGTTTCGATGACGGGCCAGCAGGAAGCCTGGTCGGCGCCCTTCGAGGTGGCCGCCGGCGCAATGGCCCAGGTGCCGGCCCTCAGTCTTGCCCCGAAAGCTTCCAACGAGCTCAAGGGCGTGACGGTGGCTTCGCGAAAGCCCTTCATCCAGAAGCTCAGCGACCGCATCGTGGTCAACGTCGAGAACAGCATCGTGTCGGCGGGCTCAACGGCCATCGACGTGCTGGAGCGCTCGCCCGGCGTTACCATCGACAACAACGACGCTATCTCCCTCCGCGGCCGCAGCGGCGTCATCATCATGATCGACGGAAAGCCGAGCCCGATGACGGGGCAGGAGCTGGCCAACTACCTCCGCAGCCTTCCCAGCAACGCCATTGAGCGGATCGACATCATAACCAATCCATCCTCTCGCTACGACGCCTCCGGCAACTCGGGGATCATCGACATCCGCCTCAAGAAAGACCAGCGCCTCGGCAGCAACGGAACACTCAACGCCAGCTATGGCTATGGGTTTCTTCCGAAGGCCGGTGCCGGGGGTTCGTTCAACTACCGCAGCAGGAAGGCCAACCTGTTCGGGTCGTATAACTACGGTAACCGCGAGTTCCTGAATCACCTGTTCATCAACCGTAACTTTTACAACGGCAGCACGCTCACCGGCGCCGACGTCAAGGATAATAACGCCGACTTCAAGGTGCAGTCGCACAACGCACGCTTTGGCGCGGATTTCTTCGTATCGAATAAGAGCATTCTTGGCTTCGTGGTGAACAGTAACGCGGCCGCTTTTACCCGCAGCTCCGACCTGCATACGACTGTCAACAACCCGCAGGGATCCCCTGACTTCACCTTCCGCTCCGACGCGGATAATGATGATCACAACGACAATACGGTGGGGAACGTCAACTTCAAGACGCGTCTCGACAGTGCCGGCTCGGAATTCAGCGCCGACCTCGACTACGGCGTGTACCACACGACCTCGCTCTCGCGTACGGCCAGCAGCTTCTTCAACCTTGACGGCTCGCCAAAGCGCACACCCGACATCCTCGACGGCGACCAGCGTGGAAAGCTGCACCTCACCTCGGGCAAGGCCGATTATACCCACCCTTTCAAAGGCGGCCGTATCGAAGCCGGTGTGAAGTCGAGCTATGTGCATTCCGACAACGACGCTCATTTCTACAACGTACTTGGCGGCAGCCGGCCTGTAGACAGCAGCAAGACCAACCGCTTTTATTACGAGGAATACAACAACGCCGCTTATTTGAACGGCAGCCGCGAGTGGAAGAAATGGTCGGTGCAGCTCGGCCTGCGCGGCGAGCAGACCAACATCCGTACGCTGCAATCGAAAGGCGGCGAGCGCTTCCGCAACAACTACTTCCAGCTGTTTCCGTCGGCCTTCGTCAACTACAAGCTCCGTGACGATAAGGTGGTCGGTCTGTCCGTGAGTCGCCGCATCGACCGCCCGGGCTATAGCCAGCTCAATCCCTTCCTGTTCCAGGTGGATGCCACGATCTACGCCACCGGCGCGCCGCTGCTGAAGCCCCAGCTTACCTGGAGCTACGAGGCGAGCTACACCGTGAAGCAACTCAACTTTACCCTCGGGTACAGTCATACCACCGACCCGCAGTCGACCGTGCTCTCGCGGATCCTCGACGTGATTCCCAACTTCGAGATCAAGCCGGGACAGGATTCGAACATCACGGTGCAGATCCCGGTGAACCTGGAGTCTTCCGACTACTACGGCCTTACGGCTACGCTGCCCTGGCGCGTGAAGCCCTGGTGGAACCTGCTGGGTAATGTCAACGTGTACTATAATCACTTCAACGGCAACATCGGCGGCGTTGCAGTATCGAACGGGTCGCCGGCCGGCAACTTCCGCGTCAACAACACGTTCACAATGGCGAAGGGCTGGAGCGCCGAGCTCAATGGCAATTACTTTACCGGCGGCCGCGACGGCTACTCGGTGAACCGCGCACAGGTGAACATTACAGCGGGTGTGCAGAAGCTGGTGCTGCAAGGAAAGGGCACGGTGCGCCTCAACGTAACGGACATCTTCCGCAGCAACTATCCCGGCTCCACGGTCACCTACCCCGGCCGCTATGTAGAAGTGTGGCATGCGGTGCGCGACACGCGCGTGGGCACGCTCTCCTTCACCTGGCGCTTCGGTAACAGCAAGGTGCAGGCGGCCCGCCGTAGAACTACGGCCTCGGAAGAAGAACGCCAGCGCGCGGGTGGCTAGTTTGCGAAAGAATTCTTTTCATAGACAGAGAACACAGAAGGTTTGACGGGAGGTCGATTATTCGACCTCCCTTTTTGTGCGCAGCAATTCGAGGTGGGGCCGCGCGATCTCAATATGCGCGCTGCTGACGAAGGAGCGGAGGTGCTTGAAGAAGTGGCTGTAGTCGTAGTAGCCAAAGTCTTCGTAGCGAAAAGCCGCGGGGTCATTGACCAGTAGTTCTACGGCCGACCGGATACGGAGGATCTGGAGCGCCTGCTTGCCCGTGGTGCTGGTGCTGGCCAGGAAGTAGCGCTGCAGGCTGCGGGCGCTGATGCCGTGGGCCGCGGCCAGTTCTGACAGTGCTGTGTTGAAGTCGCGGCGCTCGCTGCAGTCGCGGAGCAGCCCGGTAACCAGCGACACGGGTGCCGGGCCCGCGCCCTCGGGGCCGCCGTGCCGCTCGATCATCCGCTCGTAGTGCGACGACAGCAGCTGCATGCGCTCGTCGAAGTTGCGGGCGCCCTTCACCGCCTCGAGCAGGGGCTTCTCGATGAGGTAGGAAAGCGGGTGTACCGACTCACGGTATTCGGAGAAGTTGACCTCCTTTTCCAGCACAATGGGCGACACGCGGAACTTGATGCCGAAGATGCGGTTGCCGCCGCTGTGATACGCTACCATCGCTTGCTGGCGCGGGAGGAAAATATCCTGCTTGACGCGGTATCGTGTGGCACCCAGCTGCAGCTCGAAAGGAGTGCCCAGGTTGATCATATAGGTGTAGCCAACGTTGGGAAACAGCGCGTCGGAGAAGCCTTCGGGATGCCGCGCCAGCAGGTCGTCGAAGTCGGTTTCCCAGAAAAAGTCGATGAAGGGCGCCAGCGCACGTCGGGCGGGGCGGCGGTGGTACCGGCGCTCGAAGTGGCTGCGGTGGAAGAATTCGACGTGTTGCACAGGAGCTAAGATAATCTGCTGATGGCGTAGTCTGCTAATGAGGTAGTCTGCTATTCTGCTAATGGTCATACGATGGTAGTCAGGACCCGCGCTGTGCTCGCGGAGGCGCTCCTGTTGTGCTGTTGGCGTGAATGGCCCGGCTTGCGGGTGCCGTCAAAGTGTCGTACCTTATAAAGAATATCCTTCACGCAAAATCCAATGTTATGAGCAACAGCAAATGGAAAACTTTGTGCCTGTGCGCCGCCTTGCTGGTCGGCAGCGCTGCCTGTGCGCAGCAGCATGGCGACAGTGCCATGAGCGCGCAGAAGCATGTAATGGTGAATGAGGCGGGTGTTAAATGGATGCCCGGGCCGCCTTTTCTGCCGCCGGGTGTGAAGCTGGCCGTGCTCGAGGGCGATCCCTCGAAGGAAGGTCTTTACACGGTTCGCCTGCAGATGCCCGCGAACTACACGATCCCGCCGCATACCCATCCGACCGCCGAGCACGTTACCGTGATCCAGGGCAGCCTGTATATGGGTTCGGGCAAAAGTCTCAACCGTGCTGGGGCCATGCAGCTGACGCGCGGCGGCTTTGCGGTGATCCCTGCCAGCTTCGCGCACTATGCGTTCTGCAGGGGCAAGGCAGTGGTGCAGGTGCATGGCATGGGGCCCTTCGCCATTAACTACATCAATCCTTCGGATGACCCGCGGAATAAAAAGTGACGGGTAGCGCCGGGCGGGAGCCCGGCGTTTTTCGCAGCGGGAGCCGAGTCCGGGCCCCTGCCTGCGGGCATTTTGTTGTTGAAAATGCCTTGCGTTCCATCCGTGTCACTCCGGCGGCTCTGCGTATATTCGCCGCTCAATTCCGCACCTATGGCAGCAGATTTCGGCAAGATCATCATCCTCACCGCTCCGTCGGGGGCGGGCAAGACCTCGATCACGCGCTACCTGCTGAACAAATATCCCGAGCGCCTCGCCTTTTCGATATCCGCCGCGACCCGCTCGCCGCGGGGTACGGAGCAGAACGGGATCGACTACCACTTCATGAGCGTCGCCGAGTTCCAGGACCGCATCCACAAGAACGAATTCATGGAATGGGAGATGGTGTACGAGGGCAAATACTACGGTACCCTCAAGAGCGAGATGCGCCGCATCTGGGACGAAGGCAAAACGCCGGTGCTCGACATCGATGTCAAGGGCGCCATCCACATCCAGCAGCAATACCCCGAGAATATTCTTTCGCTTTTCATCGAGCCGCCTTCGATCGAGGAGCTGCAGCGCCGCCTCACGGGCCGCGGCACCGAAAGCGCCGAAAGCCTGCAGGCCCGCGTCAACAAGGCCGCCTACGAGATCTCGTTCAAGCACCATTTCCACAAGGTGATCGTCAACGAGCACCTCGAGGACGCCTGCCGCGAGGCGGAGGAGGCCGTGCTGGATTTTATCGGGCGCAGGTGAGAAAGAACGCTGATCCGCCAGCTGGCGGATACGCAGATTATTACGATTCGTTATGATTTGCTTACGCCTGCCAAAGAAAATCCGTGCGAATCTTAATCATCATAAAAAATCCGCGTTCTTTCTCTTCCAGACGGATGCCCTTATCTTTAAACTATGATCGAAACCTCCGTCATAGCCTGGTTTTTCGTGACCATCCTCATGATGGCTTTCTTCTCGGGTATCGAGATGGCCTTTTACAGCGTCAACCGATTCGGCGTTGAGCTGAAAAAGAAGCAGGGCCGCCCCGGCGCGCAGCTGCTGTCGCGGTTTATCCAGACCCCCGAGATCTTCGTGAGCGTGATGGTCATCGGCTTTACTATTTCGCTGGTGTGCTTTGTCATCGAGTTCATCCGCATCTCCGATGTGCTGTGGCACCTCGCCGGCCTCCACAGCGACCGCTTCGACACGCTCCGCAACATCGTCGACATCGCCGTGGGTACCTTCCTGGTGCTCGTGTTCGGCGAGTTCATTCCCAAGGCATTCTTCCGCGCCAAGAGCAACATCATCCTCTCCCGCTTCGTGTGGATCGTAAACCTCTTTTACAAGTTGCTGCAGCCCCTGGCGACGCTGTTCGTCAACCTCTCGGAGTGGGTGCTCCGCTACATCTTCAACGTTCGGGTGGATGAAAAGAAAGGCGTATTTAGCGGTACCGATTTCGACACCCTCTTCCAGCAAAGCAACGACGAC
Organism: Flaviaestuariibacter terrae; assembly: GCF_054777635.1. Lineage (NCBI taxonomy): Bacteria > Pseudomonadati > Bacteroidota > Chitinophagia > Chitinophagales > Chitinophagaceae > Flaviaestuariibacter > Flaviaestuariibacter terrae. Next base: position 550,464 of record NZ_BAAHAL010000008.1, on the reverse strand, counting down.
TACGAGCCCGAGGACGTGAACACCGAGCTGTTCGAGAACGCGCTGGAGCTGCCGAAGACGCGCATCCGCCAGTGCCTCGTGCCGCGCAAGGAGATCATTGCCGTAGAAGTACGGTCGTCGGTGGAAGAGGTGCGGCAGAAGCTGATTGAAACGAAGCTGAGTAAGCTCGTGGTCTTTGAAGGCAATATCGACCATATCGTCGGCTACGTGCACCAGCTCGACCTGTTCAAGAACCCGCAAACGATCGGCGACATTCTCCTGCCCATTCCCGCCGTGCCCGAGAGCATGAGCGCCACCGACCTTATCAACAAGTTCACCCGCGAAGGCCGCAGTATTGCCTGGGTGGTGGACGAATTCGGCGGCACGGCCGGTATCGTTACGATGGAAGACGTGCTGGAAGAGATCTTCGGGGAGATCCACGACGAATACGACTCCGAGGAATTCGTGGAGCGCCGCATCTCCGAAAACGAGTACATCCTCTCCGGCCGCCTCGAGCTCGACTACCTCTGCGACAAGTTCGACCTCTCCTTCCCCGAAGACGAGGAGTCGGAGACGCTTTCCGGTTATATCATCAACCACCACGAAACGATCCCCAAGCAAAAGGAGCGGATCATCATCAACAACTACGAGTTCGATGTCATCAACGTGAGCGACACGCGGATCGAGATGGTGAAGCTGAAGGTTTTGAAGTAGGGTTCAGAAGGGTTTGGAAGGTTCAGAGAGGTTCAGAGAGGTTCAGAAAGTCGTCGCTTGCAATGGCTGTTATCGCTGTCATCCGCGCTTATCTTAACAAATCATAATCATCCGCGTTCCTTCTCTCTCCCGCCGCATTCGTAATTTTAGGCAGTATGCCTGTTACCTATCGGACCGCCCTGGCAGCCCTTGCTGCCGGCCTTTTCAGCCTTTCCATCCATGCGCAAACGTCAGGCAAAACGCCGGCATCGCTGCCCGTTTTCGCCACGGATACGGCTGCGAAGAAGAAACCTTCGTGGCCGCTGGCCGATAAGACCAAAGGCAGCCGCCGCAGCGATGGGCTCTTTACCTTTTACCAGGATACCGCGAGCGGCGGCGTCAACCTCTACATCCGCAAAAGCCAGCTGGGCAAGGAGTTCATCTACCAGAGCTTCGCGCTGAGCGGCCCCACAGCGCTGCTGCTCAACCAGAACATCTACCGCTCCAACTTCATCTTCCGCATTGAAAAAGCCTTTGACCGCATCGAGATCAACCGGGTCAATACGGCCTTCTATTACGATCCTGCCAACCCGATCAGCCGCACCAAGGACGTGGACAAGCCCGACGCCGTGCTGCTCTCCGAGCGTATTATCGGTGAAGACTCCACCGGCTACCTCGTCAATGCCGACGGGATCTTCCTGGGCGAGCGCTTCGACCCCGTGAAGCCACCGGCAGTGATCAACCTCTTCGGGCCGGCCGCCTTCGCGCTTGGCAACCTCAATCCCTTCAAATCGAAATACGTCGCGCTCAAGGCCTTCCCCGGCAATACCGATGTTGTGGTGGACCTGGCCTACGACAATCCCAACGCTGTTGCGGCCCCCGGGCGCGACATCACCGACCCGCGCTACGTGCGGGTGCGCCTGCAGCACTCCTTTATCGAGCTTCCGCAAAACGACTATATCCCGCGCCGCGACGACCCGCGTGTGGGCTTCTTCGCGCACCAGGTGAACGACCAGACCAGTATCAGCGCCACACCCTTCCGCGACGTTATCGACCGCTGGCACCTGGTAAAGAAGGATCCTTCGGCCGCCCTCAGCGAGCCGGTGGAGCCCATCACCTTCTGGATCGAGAATACGACGCCCGTAGCCTACCGGCCCACGGTGCGTGCTGCGATCCTTCAGTGGAACAAAGCCTTCGAGGGCGCGGGCTTCAAAAACGCGATCCGCGTGGAAGAAATGCCGGACACCGCGAGCTGGGATCCGTCGGACCTGCGCTACAACGTTGTGCGCTGGGTATCGTCGGCACAGCCGCCTTACGGCGCCATCGGCCAGTACACCACCAACCCGCGCACGGGCCAGATCCTGGGCGCCGACGTTACGATCGAATGGTTTACCGGGAGCGCCTCCCCCGTGCTCGAGGAGTTGCTGCTGGGTAAGACAACCGCAGCCGCGCAGGGTGCCGGAACCACGCCGTCCCAGCTTGCGGAGGGCTACCCGATGTGCAGCGTGGGCGAGGAGCTGAAGGCCCAATTCATTGCCGGCAGCACGCTCCTCGAAGGAGCCGGTGCGGGCCCGCAGGAGCTGAGTACGATGCACCGCCAGTTCCTGACCTACCTCATCATGCACGAGCTGGGACATACCCTCGGCCTCAACCACAACATGAAGGGCAGCCAGCTGTGGACGCCCGCCCAGATCAACGATACGACGCTGACGCATAAGTACGGGCTGCTGGGCTCGGTGATGGATTACCCCGCGATCAATATCGCTGCCGACCCGAAAAAGCAGGGCGACTACTATACCACGAAGGAAGGCCCCTATGATGACTGGGCCATCGCCTTTGGCTATACGCCCTATGCCGACAGCGCCAGCGAAGCCACCGGCAGCGCCGCCCTGCTCGCGAAGAGCACCGACCCGATGCTGGCCTTCGGCAACGACGCCGACGACATGCGGAGCCCGGGCAAAGGCATGGACCCGCGCGCCAACGTGGATGATCTTACCAGCGACGCCATCGGCTACGCGGCCGGCCGGCTGCAGCTGCTGCGGGCCCTCGTGCCGCAGCTGGTGCAGCGCTACAGCAAGCCGGGCCAGAGCTGGGCCGAGCTGCGGGTTCGCTATGCCGCCCTGCAGGCCCAGCGGCAGCAGATGATCGGCGCCGTGAGCCGCTATATCGGCGGTGTGTACATCGACCGCAGCTTCCCCGACCAGCACTCGGCCACGAAGCCCTATACATCCGTGCCCCTGGCACTGCAGAAAAGCGCCGTGAAGGTGCTGAGCCGCTACGTGTTTGCCCCGGATGCGTGGCTTGCCGACACGGCGCTGCTGCCCTACCTGCAGCCGCAGCGCCGCGGCTTCAACCAGAACCCGTACGGCGACGACTACAAGGCAACGGGCGCCGCCCTGTCGCAGCAATACAACGGCGCGCTGGCCCACCTGCTGCACCCCGCCACGCTGCAGCGCCTCACCAACAGCCGCCTTTATGGCAACCGCTACTCCGTGGCCGACCTCTTTGGCGACCTCGAAACGGCCATCTTCGCCGCCGACCTCAATGGGCCGGTGAACGTGTACCGCCAGAACCTGCAGACCGAGTACCTGCGCCTGCTGCTCGATATCGTGAGCGACCGCTACAACCAGTACGACGCCGTGTCGCAGGCCGCCGCCCTCGATGCCGTGCAGCGCATCCGCAGCCGCCAGGCCGCCGCGCCCGCGCCGAACGCCGAAACGCGGGCCCACCGGAACAACCTCGTGTACCTGGTGAAGAAAGCCCTCGACGAGAAGTAAGGGAAAGGCGGAAGCGGGAAGTCCAGAAGCAGGGAAAACCCGTAAGTAGTCCGGCAGGATAACGACGGGATAACAGTTTCGCCTTCCGGACTTCCGACTTGATAACTTTCTCCCGGTTATCTTTGCCCACTTCAAACTGTTGCATGGCGCTGTTGAAATTGTTCAGAAGGGGAGGGGATCCCAACCGGTCGGAGATGTCGTTCATTGAGCACCTCGATGTGCTGCGGGGAACGCTGTTTCGCAGCGTGCTTGCCGCCCTGCTGGGCGCGATCGTGGTGGGCGTCTTCAACCACTTCTTCATCCACGATGTGCTGCTCGGGCCCACGCACGCTGATTTTCCCACCTACGGGGTGCTGTGCCGCATCGGCCAGTCGCTGGGCGTGGGCAAGAGCCTCTGCATGGAAGGCCTCAGCATCAAGATGCAAAGCACCGGGGTGAGCACGCAGTTCAGCATGTTCTTCACGGTATGCCTTATCGGCGGCGTCATCATCGCCTTTCCCTACATCTTCTTCGAGTTCTGGCGCTTCGTGCGGCCTGCGCTGACCGAGAACGAGCGCGGCAACACGGGTGGTGTCATCTTCTGGGTATCGGTGCTGTTTTTCATCGGGGTGCTCTTCGGCTACTTCGTGATCTCTCCCTATACCATCAAGTTCTTCGCGGGCTTCCAGCTCGACGACAATATCGAGAACCGCTGGACGCTATCGAGCTATATCGACACGATGATCCCGCTGGTGCTGGGCTCGGGTCTGGCTTTCCAGCTGCCGCTCGTGATCTACTTCCTGGCCAAGGTGGGCATCGTAAACGCCACCTACCTGCGCAAGGTTCGGAAATACTCCATCATCATCATCTTCGTCATTGCCGCCATCATCACGCCCGGGCCGGATATCGTGAGCCAGATGACCGTGGCGCTTCCGCTGCTGCTGCTCTACGAGATCTCGATCCTGCTGGCGGGACGCGTGGACAAAAAGAAGAAGCCGAAGGAGTGGAGCTAGGGAACAGCAGAACAACAGACCAGAAGAACAAGGAACAAGGAATGTTGAATAACGAATAGGGAGCGGCTACCTTTGCCAAAACCCCCGTTATGCACGCCCCGACCTTCGATCTTTCCAAGCCCATTGCCATCGGCGCCGATCATGCCGGCTTCGAATACAAGCAGCACCTGGTGCAATGGCTGCAGGACAAAGGCCTGCAGGTAAAAGACTTCGGCACCTTCAGCACCGACTCCGTAGACTATCCCGACTTTGCACATCCCGTGGCATCGGCCGTAGAGAACGGCGAGGCCGGAGCGGGCATCCTGGTATGCGGCTCGGCCAACGGTGTGGCGATCACGGCCAATAAGCACGCGGGTATCCGCGCGGCGATTGCCTGGTCCGACGAGCTCGCCTCGCTGGCGCGCCAGCACAATGCCGCAAACATCATCTGCATTCCTTCGCGCTTCGTGTCGCTCGAGACCGCCGAAAAAATCACGGGGCTTTTTCTCGAAACTCCGTTTGAAGGCGGGCGGCATGAGAACCGCGTGAATAAGATCGCGTGCTAGTCTGCTAATAAAGTAGTCTGCTAGTCTGCTAATAATTGGAAAAACAGGCCTGCTGCTGGCATGGACAGGAGTGCTGGTAATAAGTTGTCACTATCGGGCCAGGACATTTCCGCCGGTAGTAAACCGGTATTAGCAGACCAGCACATTAGCAGACCTGCAGATTGTTTTCCGCTGTATATTTCCCCCCTATGAATCGAATACTCTTAGCTACCGCTATGCTCGCTTCGCTTGCGGGCGCAGCGCAGAAGAAAGGCAACCCGCAGGTATTTGCGGCCACGATCAACGAGGCTGATATGCGGAAGCACCTCTTCACCCTCGCCAGCGCGGAGATGGAAGGCCGCGAAACCGCGACGCCCGGACAGAAGCGGGCCGCGGCTTATATCGAAAACTTTTTCCGCCAGATCGGCCTTGAGCCCGGCAACAACGGCTCGTACCAGCAGACGTACCCGGTGTACCAGGATTCGCTGCTCCACGCCGGCATCGAGGTGAACGGTACCGCCTTCGCACTGGATAAGGACTTCAGCTTCCAGAACCTCGGCGCGCTGACCAATGCTACGTATCGCTTTTCGGAGGCTGTGTTCGTGGGCGCCGGCGCCGACGACTCCACCTCGAGCGACTACAGGGGCCGAAACGTCCGCGGCCGTCTTGTGATCGCCTGGGGCACCGCTGCTCCGAGCGGCACACGCAGCGTGACGGCCTTCGCCAAGGCCGACAACGCCGCCCGCAACGGCGCCGCCGCCATCCTCTTCATCAACAAAGACTTTCCCCGGAAAACCAGCACCAACACACGCGGCAACATGATGCTCTCCGGTTTCCGCCGCTCGGTGGCCCCGCAGAACTTCTCGATCTCCGAAGCCGTGGCCCGCGCCATCATGGGCGCCTCCTTCGACAGTGCCCAGGCCGGAACGCTTGTGAACCGTGAGTTTACGGCCAACGTGCTGCTCGATGTGGCCAAGCAAACGCGCACGCTCGAAAGCAGCAACGTGATCGGCGTGCTGCCCGGTACCGACCTCAAGGATCAATACCTGTTTGTAACGGGCCACTACGATCACCTCGGGAAGCGCGATACAGTAATCTATTACGGCGCCGACGACGACGGCTCGGGAACCACCGGTGTGCTCGAGATCGCCGAAGCCTTCGCGCTGGCCAGGAAAGCCGGCCGCGGCCCGCGCCGCACGATGGTGTTCATGTGCGTCAGCGGCGAGGAGAAAGGCCTCTGGGGCTCGCAGTATTATTCCGAGCACCCCATCTTTCCGCTCGAGAAGACGACTGCCGACCTCAACATCGATATGATCGGCCGCGGCGATGCCACCCGCAAGGACGCAGCGGGCAACGTCGATACGCTCAACTACGTGTTCGTGGTGGGCGACGACAAGGTGAGCTCCGACCTCCGCCCCATCAGCGAGGGCATGAATAGGAAGTATGTGAAGATGCAGCTTGATTACAAGTTCAACGACCCCAAAGATCCCAACCAGATCTACTTCCGCAGCGACCACTACAACTTCGCCCGCAAAGGAGTTCCCATCATCTTTTATTACGACGGCATGCTCGGCGCCGACTACCATCGTCCCACCGACACGCCCGACAAGATCAACTTTGCGCTGATGGCCCGCCGCGCCCAGCTGGTGTTCTACACCGCCTGGGAGATGGCCAGCCGCAAGGAGATGCTCAAGCGCGACAAGCCGCTGCCGGAAACCCGGATGCGGTAGATCCCGCCCCGGTAAATGATCTGACAGCAAAAAGACCCCGCAGCGCGGGGTCTTTTCAATAAAATACCAAAGATTTTTACTGGTCGCCCATGAACGGACCGATCAGGAGAACGAACAGAACGACGAAGAACTGGAGGATGCGTTTCATAGTGGGTGTTTTGCAGGGACGATTCGAAAGTAAGATCGTGCCAGACCCTCCAAGGTTTAATACGGTTAATGATAGTTAATAAAAAGACCCGCCTTTTGGGCAGGTCTGAGTAAGGTATTTCCAGGATCAGCAAGCCGATTTACCAGCCGAGCAGGTACGCAAATACCAGCGGGGCCACGATGGTGGCGTCGCTTTCGATGATGTATTTGGGCGTGTGGATGTCGAGCTTGCCCCAGGTGATCTTTTCGTTGGGATGCGCACCGGAGTAGGAGCCGTAGGAGGTCGTGGAGTCGGAGATCTGGCAGAAATAGCTCCAGAAGGGAATCTCGTGCATCTCCAGGTCCTGGTACATCATCGGCACCACGCAGATGGGGAAGTCGCCGGCGATGCCGCCGCCCACCTGGAAGAAGCCGATGCCCTTGCCGGCCGAGTTGTCTTTGTAGTAGTTGGCCAGCCATACCATGTATTCGATACCGCTTTTCATGGTGCTCGCCTTGATCTCGCCTTTATATACATAGGAGGCGAAGATGTTGCCCATCGTGCTGTCTTCCCAGCCACCCACCACGATCGGCAGGTTCTTCTCGGCCGCGGCGATCATCCACGAGTTCTTCGGGTCGATCTGGTAGTATTCCTTCATGACGCCGCTGTTGAGCAGGTCGTACATGTATTCGTGGGGGAACTTGCGCTCGCCCGAAGCATCGGCATCGTGCCACAGCTTGGCGATGTGCTTCTGGATGCGGCGGAAGGCTTCCTCTTCGGGGATGCAGGTATCGGTAACGCGGTTGAGGCCACGCTCCAGCAGGTCCCACTCCTGTTGCGGCGTCAGGTCGCGCCAGTTGGGGAGTCGCTCGTAGTGGTCGTGGGCCACGAGGTTCATGATGTCCTCTTCGAGGTTGGCGCCCGTACAGGAGATGATGTGGATCTTATCCTGGCGGATCATCTCGGCGAGCGAGATGCCCAGTTCGGCAGTACTCATGGCACCGGCCAGGGTAACCATCATCTTGCCTCCTTCGAGGAGGTGGGTTTCGTATCCTTTGGCCGCATCCACGAGGGCAGCAGCGTTGAAGTGTCGGTAGTGGTGGGTGATGAACTGCGAAACGGGTCCTTTAGTCATGATCGATTTTTTCAGAGGGCAAAAGTACGTTTTTGCCGGCCCGAACAACGGTTCTTTCCTTACCTTCCCGCCATGAGCGCTATGCGCATCCTTAACTTCATCCGGACCGGCGAATTCCTCTACAACCGCAAGCTGGCCTATGCCTTATGGTTCGGTCTTTCGCTCATTGCCCTCATCCGCATCCTGGCCGCGGGCGAGATCAATATCTACCTTATTTACAAGTACTCGTTCTTCCATATCCAGGAGCACAAAAACCTGTACCCCTTCTACCCAGCCGAGTATGGCGACCAGTTCATGTACGGGCCCCTCTTTGCCCTGCTCATCGCACCCTTTGCGCTGCTGCCCGACAAGCTGTCCGTAGTGCTGTGGGTGGCCCTCAACGTGGGAATGCTCTTCTGGGCGATCCGCCGGCTGCCGATGCACCGCGCCTGGAAAACCGCGATCCTGCTGTTCTGCAGCCACGAGCTCATGAACCACTCGGCCTGGCTCCAGGTCAATGCGCTGGTCTGCTCCTTCATTCTCCTCGGCTTTTCGTTTATCCTCGAGGGCAAGGAAGGGCGCGCGGCTTTCCTGCTGATGCTTGGCACCTTCATCAAGCTGTACGGGCTCGTGGGCTTCGCGTTTTTCTTCTTCAGCCGCCGCAAGGGGGCGCTGATCGGATGGGCGCTGCTGTGGAGCATCGTGTTCTTCTTCGCGCCGCTGCTGCTGACCTCTTTCGACTTCCTCGTGCAAACCTATAACGACTGGTTCCTCGCGCTCAAGGTGAAGGACGCACACAACACCGACCTGGCAAACGGCTACCTCTTCCAGGACATTTCGGCGATGGGGATGATCCGGCGGATCTTCGGCTTTGCCGCGCTCCGCAACAGCTGGGTGATGATCCCCGGGGGCCTCCTGTTTCTCACGCAATACGCTCCCTTCCGGCACTGGGGCGACCTGCGCTACCGCCTCTACCTGCTTTGCTCCGTGCTCCTCTCAACGGTCATCTTCAGCTCGGGCGCCGAATCGCCAACCTATATCATCGCCCTGCCGGCCATTTGCATCTGGTGGTGCCTGCAGCCCAAGACGAAGCTGGTGAACGGCTTTTTCCTCTTCGCGCTCTTCCTCACCACCTTTGCCTACAGCGACCTGTTTACGCCCTGGCTACGCAACAACGTGCTGCGGCCGTACTCGCTCAAAGCGCTTCCTTCCGTCATCACCTGGGTCATCATTCTCGTGCAGATTCACCGCAGGCAGTTTCTCCGCGCACTCGACCCGCTGTCGGGCCCACACCGTCTTTCTACGGTTTCAACGGCTGCCTGAGGCCACCCGTCTGTCAGCTCTTCCTTTTTTGGGCCGAATAGCGTATCGTTGCAGCGCAATTAACATTCATTAACGTTGATGTTTCCGAGCAGCTTGCGTTTGAGCCAATTCCAGTACCGGCAGATCCGGCTGGGTAAATTCCGCCTGAGCGGCGCCACCGTACTCTGGTTCGGGCTGGCCCTCATTGCCACGCTGGCACAGGTGGGCCGTCACTCCTATAAAAACTACCTCATTTTCAAAGGGGTCTTCTGGCACCTGTGGGCCGGCACCAACCTCTTTGCCGAATACCCCGCCGAATACACAGACACGAACCACTATGGCCCGGCCTTCGCGCCGATCATCGCGCCTTTTGCTGTACTCCCCGACTGGCTCGGGGTAACGCTCTGGTGCCTCGTCAACGCCGCGGTGCTTTGGTGGGCCGTGAAGCGGCTGCCGCTTCCCGACCGCAGCAAGCTCCTCATCCTATCGATCGGCGCCGTGGAGATGATGACCGCCACCCACAACGTGCAGTTCAACACGATGCTGACCGGCTTGCTGGTGCTGGCCTGGGTGGGCGTGGAAGAGGAAAACGACTTCTGGGCCACGCTCGCTATCGCGATCGGCTTCTTCGTCAAGCTGTATGGCATCGGCGGCATCCTGTTTTTCTTTTTCTCCAGGCACAAGCTCAAATTCATCGCCTCCTTCCTCTTCTGGTGCGCCGTGCTTTTTGCGTTGCCGATGCTCTTTTCGTCGCCGCAGTTTGTGCTGCAAAGCTATATCGACTGGTACCACAGCCTGCAGGCGAAAAACGCGCAGAACGTGGTGTTCGAGGCCAACAGCGGTATGCAGGACATCTCGGTGATGGGTATGATCCGGCGTATGAGCGGGCACGTGATCGACAACTGGCCGGTGCTGCTGCCCGCGGGTGTTCTTATCGCCGCGCCGCTGCTGCGGCTGAAGCAATACCGGCACCGCGGCTACCGCCTCAGCTACCTCGCCATCGTGCTGATCTCGGTGGTCATTTTCAGTTCCTCGGCCGAATCGTCCACCTATGTCATCCCGGTCATCGGCGTCGGCATCTGGTATGTGCTCAACCGGCGTCGCCATTACCGCTGGGCCCTTTTCCTGCTTGTGCTGGTGCTGCTGCTGACCGAGCTGTCGCCCACCGACCTGTTTCCGGCCTATATTAAAGTACATTACATACGTGCCTATTCGCTGAAGTGCCTCCCGGTTTTTGCCGTGTGGTGCTGGCTCATCGCGCAGGTGGCGCGCACTGATTTTTCCCGGATGCATAACCTCGAAGCCGCATGAGGCACGTCGACATCGTCATACCCGTTTTCAATGAATCCGAGAACATCGCGGCGCTTGTGACCGCGGTAAAATCGGTGATGGAAGAACTCCCGTATTCCTACGGGTTTATCCTCGTAGACGACGGCTCCTCCGACGGCACGCTCTCCGTGCTGCAGGGGCTCGCCGCCATCGACCCGCGTGTGCACTACCGCTCCTTCAGCCGCAACTTCGGCCACCAGGCGGCGCTGAAGGCCGGTCTTGATCAATCCACCGGCGACTGCGCCATCTCGCTCGATGGCGACTTCCAGCATCCGCCCGAGCTCATACCGGAGCTGCTGCAGCGCTGGGAAGAAGGCTTCGACGTGGTCTACACCCTGCGCCGCGATGGCGACCGACAGGAGAGCTCGATGAAGCGATGGACCTCCGACCAGTTTTACAATTTCATGAACCGGATGGCCGACCTGGAGATGGAGAAAGGCTCGGCCGACTTCCGCCTGCTTGACCGCAAATGCGTGCTGGTGCTGCAGAAGATGGCTGAGCATGAGCCTTTCTTCCGCGGCCTCGTGAAGTGGATCGGCTTCCGGCAGGTGTCGGTTGAATACCAGCCGCACCCGCGCCGCGCCGGCCGCTCGAAATATACCTTCCGCAAGATGATGCGCTTTGCGCTGCAGGGCATCACGTCGTTCAGCACGAAGCCGCTTTATTTCGCCGCCTACCTCGGGTTTGTATTCGCGCTTTTATCGGTGCTGTACCTTCCCTACGCGCTGTTCTCCTACTACATGGGGCGTGCCGTCAGCGGCTGGACCTCAGTGATCGTTACCATCACGTTTTTCGGCGGGCTGCAGCTGTGCATCCTTGGCATCATGGGACTTTACCTCGGCAAAATATTCATGCAGGGCAAAGGCCGCCCGATGTACCTGGTAAAAGAAGAAGCATGAAACGACCCGCGCTGCTCCTGTCCTTCGACGTCGAAGAATTCGACATGCCGCTCGAATACGGGCAGGAGATCCCGGTGGCTGAGCAGCTGGAGGTGGGCCGTGCCGGGTTGCGCGAGCTGCAGGCGCTGCTGGCCGATTACCCGCAGGTGCGCGGAACGCTCTTTACCACCGCCTTTTACGCCCAGCAGGATCCCGAAGCAATGCGCGCGCTCGCGCAGCGGCACGAGATCGCCTCGCATACGTTTTACCACAGCCGCTTTGCCACGCAGGATCTCTGGGAGTCGCGCACGGTGCTCGAGGCGATCACGGGCAGCCCCGTGACCGGTCTCCGGATGCCGCGGATGCGGCCTGTGCCGATGACCGATGTACGTGAAGCCGGCTACAGCTACGATTCGTCGGTGAATCCCTGCTGGCTCCCCGGCCGCTACGACAACCGCCACCTGCCACGCGGGCCCTACACCGAAGACGGCATGCTCCGCTTCCCGGCCTCGGTAACGCCGCGCCTGCGGATACCGCTGTTCTGGCTCGCCTTTAAAAATGCGCCCTACCCGGCCTTTCGCAGCTGGGTGCGCGCAACACTGAAAAAGGACGGCTATGCCTGCCTGTATTTCCATCCCTGGGAGTTCACCCGGCTCGATGGCTACCGGATCCCGGGCTACGCCAAGGCCCGCGCCGGCGCGCCGCTGCAGCAGCGCCTCCGCCGGCTTATTGAAGATTTTTCAAAAGATTGCGACTTCCTGCCGATGGCAGAATATATCAAGGGGGAAGGTTTAGGGAAGGTGTAGAAAGGTTCAGGACAGGTTCACGAAGGTTCAGGAAGGTTTTGGAGGGTTTTGAGCGGTTTTGGAAGGTTGGTAAAGCAGTCCCCTCAACTTCCGGCTTCGCACTTCCGCCTTAATCACCGGCAACAAAAAAGCCCCCGTAAAAACAGGGGCCGCCAAAACACACACTAAAACGACTTTCAGATTTTTGCAACCTTTGTGTAGGTGGCCCACTCGCTCTTGTCGCCCGAGCGAAGGGTGATTTTCATATCAGCGTTTTCCAAGGTGGCATAATAAAAGGTGCCTTCGTCGGTAGCATATTCAAACAGCTCGGTGATCCAGCTGTCTTTACTTTCTTTCTTGAGGGCCGCCTGCAGCAACACGGGGAGCTGGCTCACGGTGATGTTGCGGGTGAGGGCGATGAGCTCGCCGCCGGAATTATAGTAGGCGTTGATGTACTGGCCATCGAGGGTGAACTTGGCGGTGTAGAACTCGCGGGAGGAATTCCAGGTTACCTCGCGGGCATTGCCGAAGGTATTCTGGAAGGATTCGAGAACGGCCGGGGTGACTTCGGTAACGGTACCGGCTTTACAAAGAAGCGTACTGAGGGAGGCGATGATGATAAAGAGGAATTTCATGACTAAGTATTTGAAGGTTTTTTGAAATTGTTCGTTGGTTTGACGGTTCAAAAGTAGAATGCGTTACAGGGGGTGGCAAGCCAAATGGGAGGAACGGAATCCGCTCCGGGCGCGCATCTCCGCTTTAACTCATATGTTAACGGCGGACGAATTGTCGTTTTCCGGGTATGAACAAACAGCCCTTTCTGATGAACGCCCCGGATGCCGGCGCGGCCAGCCGGTAAGGGGCGGCGGATATTCGCAAGGATGAACTGCTGAAATGGATGGATGAACGGAAAGGGGCTACCTTGTAGTCATGAATTACCTGGCCCATGCCTACCTGTCCTTCGGCGATCCCGCCCTGCTCGCGGGCAACATGATCGCCGACTTTGTGAAGGGCCGCGCGCGCCACGACTTCCCGGCCGGCATCCGCGCCGGTATCGAGCTCCACCGCCGCATCGACGAGTTTACCGATAGCCACCCGGCCACCCGTTCGGCCAAGGAATTCTTCCGGCCGCACTACCGCCTGTACAGCGCACCGATCGTCGACATCGTGTACGATCACTTCCTCGCCAACGATGCCACGGCCTTTCCCGATTCCGCCGCCCTCGAGCACTTCGTGCAGGACACGTACCGCACACTCTCCGGTTTTGCGGAGTGGTTCCCGCCGCGGTTTGCGCGGATGTTTCCCTACATGCAGGAGCAGAACTGGCTCTATCAGTACCGCCACAGCGCCGGGATCGCGCAAAGCCTCGGGGGACTTGCCCGGCGCGCCTCCTGGATGGGCGAGCCACAGGTGGCGGTGGCCCTGCTGGAGTCGCACCACGGCGAGCTCCGCGCCTGCTACGAAGCGCTGGCGCCCGATGTTAAAGACTTCGCAAAAATGGAAGCGGACGCCCTCGGCGGGTACGAGCGGTGACACGCCGTGGGCGGCGCCCGTTACCTTTGTGGCTCACGCTCAGCCCATGAAATACTTCTTCCTCGTCATCGCATTATTCGCCGCCGGGATCGCCGGGGCCCAGGGAACGCAGACAGGCGCAACCACGCTGCCCACGCTCGATAAGTCGCCGATGGATATGGCTTACTACCCGGTCAACTACCCCATCCTGAAGATCCAGAACAAAGCCTCCGAGCCGCTGCTGGCGCGCGCTATCTACAGCCGCCCAACCAAGAACGGCCGCACCATCTTCGGTGAGCTGGTACCTTATAATGAAGTATGGCGACTCGGGGCCAACGAGGCCACCGAAGTGGAATTCTTCCGCGATGTGCGCGTGGGCGGAAAGAAGCTGCCCAAGGGTAAGTACACCGTGTATGCGATCGTGGCGGCGCAGCAATGGACCGTTATCTTCAACAAGGAAACCGATACCTGGGGCGCTTTTCATTACGACGAGAAAAAAGACGCCGCCCGCATTACCGTACCCGTGGAAAAGCTCCCGGAAGTGGTGGAGCCCTTCACGCTTTTCTTTGACAAAGGCACTGCCGGCCCCGACCTCGTGATCGCCTGGGACACCCAGCGCGTGACAGTGCCCATCGCGGTGAAGTAAGGCTTCGGCTTCGCTCAGCCTGAAAAAGCACTTTCTCGTCTTCAGCAGAGCACTCTACTCTTCGGCTTTGCTCAGCGTGACAAAGTGCTTGCTCGCATTAAGTAGAGCATTGTACTCTTCGGTTTCGCTTCAGCTGAATGCAGCATCTTTCAATATAACCTGAGCCGCGCTGCCCGTGTTCCTGCAGCCCCGCGACCGCCTCTTGGCCGGGTCCGGTAATAATCCGTATTTTTTCGGCATGAAACGATTGGTTGTTCTTTGTTGCTGGTTGCTGGCCGCCTGCGCGGATGGCGGCGATCATACCACCGCGCAAACCGATACACCGGGCCGGCAGCGCGATACCAATCCGATCCCCGCAACGATGCGCATCAACGACCTGTCGCCCGTCGACCTGTCGCCGCTCGATATCGCCTACTTTCCCGTCGACTACCCCGTACAGAAGATGACCGGCGCTACCAGCGGCGGCCCGAAAGCCCGCGTGATCTACAGCCGTCCGCACAAAGGTGGCCGCGTGATCTTCGGCGGGCTGCTCAAGTACGGCGAGCCCTGGCGTCTTGGCGCCAACGAAGCCACCGAGCTGGAGCTCTTTGTTCCGGCCACGGTGCAGGGACAAACCGTTCCGAAAGGCCGCTACGTGCTTTATTGCATCCCCGGTCCCAACGAATGGGTGATCGTATTCAACCGGAATATCTATAGCTGGGGCCTGAAGACCGATGCGACGCAGGATGCCTTCCGCTTTACCGTGCCTGTGCTCGGCAAGCAGCCGCCCCTCGAGCACTTCACCATGGTGTTTCAGCCCGCCGGCGACGGCGCCGACCTGGTGATGGGCTGGGACGATGTGCGCACGCGGCTTAGCTTCGTCTTTAAATCCTGAGTATGTGCGGCCTCGCCGGTATTGTTTCTGCCAGCCCGCAGCGCGTAGCTGCCGCCAACCTGGGCGCAGCGATCGGCTGCCTGCGCCACCGCGGCCCGGAGCCCGCCGCTTTCTGGACCGATGAGGGCGGACACTGCCGCTTCGCCCACGGGCGCCTGTCGATCATCGACCCCGACCCGCGCTCGCGCCAGCCCTTTTCCTATGACAGGTTTACGGTTGTGTATAACGGTGAGTTGTATAACTACGTAGAGCTGCGCGATGAGCTCCGTGCGCTGGGACACTCGTTTCAAACGGCCTCCGATACCGAAGTACTCTGTGCCGCCTGGGCCGCCTGGGGGCCGGCCTCCCTCGACCGCTTCGATGGCGCGTTTGCCTTCGCCCTTTGGGATCCGCGCGACGGCTGCCTGTACGCCGCCCGCGACCGTTTTGGCGAGAAGCCCTTCTACTTTTATTTCGACGACGATACCCTGCTCTTTGCCTCCGAGCTCCGCGGGCTCTGGCAGCTGGGCGTGCCGCGCCGCGCCAACGACCGGATGGCCTATAACTTCCTGACGCTTGGCTACGTAGTCAACCCGGCCAATGCGCTCGAGACATTTTACCAGGACGTGTCGAAGCTTCCCGCGGGTCACTGGCTGCGCTACGAGCCGGGGCGCGAAACGCTCGAGCTGAACCAGTTCGGCTATATCGCCATCGACGAGCGCGCGACGACCGACGAAGCCGCGATCGAAACCTTCCGCGACCTGTTTGCCACCTCGGTGCGCCGCCGCCTTCGCAGCGACGTGGCCGTGGGCACCTCGCTCAGCGGCGGGCTCGACAGCGCCTCCGTGCTGGCCTACTGCCGGCGCGAATCGGCTTCGCCCACCTATACACACAAGGCTTTCACGGCCGTATTCCCCGGCTTCGAGCGCGACGAGCGCAGGCTTTCGGAGCTGGTGGCTTCGCGCTTTGGCGTGGAGCAGCATTTTATCGATATCAAAGACGAGGAAGTACCGGGCCTTATGGACCGGGTGCAGGCGCAGCAGGAAGAGCCCGTTGGATCGGCGAGCGCACTGGCGCAATACGCCGTGTTTGCTGCGGCTAAAAAGGAGGGAGTTACGGTGCTGCTCGACGGGCAGGGTGCCGACGAGGTGCTTGCCGGTTATGAAAAGTACTATCGCTGGTACTGGCGGGAGCTGCTTAGCGCCGGTACGCTGGGAAAGAGCGGAGAGCTGGAAGCGGCCCGCGCCCTCGGCGTGCCCGAAACCTTCGGCGCGCTAAACCGCCTCGCGGCGCGGATGCCGCACTTCAGCGCATCGCTGCAGGAAGGGCGCAGGGCGCGGCTGGCGGCACGCATGCCCTTTCTCCATCCCGACTGGGCCCGCCGGCACCGATCTGATAGTTACTATATGCTCCCGGATACGTTCACGCTCAACGGGGCGCTGCACTACAACACGTTTACCAACGGCCTGGAGGAGCTGCTGCGTCTTGCCGACCGCAACAGCATGGCGCACAGCCTCGAGCTGCGGCTGCCCTTCCTGAGCCCCGAGCTGGTGACCTTTCTCTTCCAGCTGCCGGCGCGCTTCAAGATCCGCGAGGGCCGTACGAAATGGATCCTGCGCAAGGCCATGGAAGGAGTGCTGCCCGACGAGCTGTTGCGGCAACCGCGCAAGACCGGCTTCGAGCCGCCGCAGGCCCGCTGGATGACGCTGCCGGCGGTGCAGGAGCGGATCCTGGCTGCGCGGCGCAAGCTCGTGGAGGCCGCTGTGCTCGACAGCTCGGTGCTTGCTCAAAAAGTACAGCCGCACGGGGCGTATGCGGCTGCCGGCCCCGATTGGAAGTACTGGGCCCTGTCGTATCTCTACTAAGCTTTTACCATCTTCTTCTCCTGCGACATATAGCCGGAATTGTCGGCAATGATTGTCGTCCAGTTGCTGCGCGATTCCAGTACGATGTGGTACTCGGTGCGGTCGCCGGTTGTGACTTCGGTGACGCCGTGCACGCGCTGACCTTGATAGTTGCTCTTCAGGCGGGTGAGGATGTTGAGCGGCAGCTGCTGCTCGAAGTAGTAGCGGATCGTTTGCACCGTGTTGCCTTCGGCATCGAAGCTGGCGCGGGTAACGATGTCGTTGAACGTGAAGTGCGCTTCGTAAATACCCTGGTGCTCGCTCCAGCGAACGTCCTGCGCGGAGACGAATGTTGTGTTGAAGGTCTTCAGTACTTGCTGATTCAGAACGGGGTCGGGGGTGGCGAAGGCGCTGGCCGAAATGACCAGTGCAAACAGCGCGAAGAATACTTTTTTCATGATCTTGTTGTTTATGGGTTTCGATTGGTTTGACAAGACAAACGTAGATCGCCGGGGAGGCGATGTCAAGCGTTCCTACACGACCGGCCTGTTAAACATTCGCCAACGCCCGGAGGTCTACGACGAGCTTCGTTGAACTGTCGGAAATCGCTGATGAAGGGTCGGCAGGCGCGATGGAATGCCGGCTTGTTTCCGCCAAATGTTACACGACCCAGGGTTAATTGGGAGGGGCGGCAAGCGGGCCCGGTTGGTAAGTGGGAAAAATGCACCTTTGAAGCCGCAAGCCGGAAACATTGACGTCATTGCGAGCGCAGCGAAGCAATCGGTTTCTTTCCGAGGCAGATTGCTTCGCTGCACTTTGTTTCGCTCGCAATGACGGTTACCAGCGTTTCCGACTTCCGACTTAAACACTTATTCTATATGCGTATTGGTACCAAGTTCATCCACGCCGGCGCGGAGCCGGATCCTACTACCGGCGCGATCATGACGCCGATCTACCAGACCTCTACCTATGTGCAGTCGGCGCCGGCCGAGCACAAGGGCTATGAATATGCCCGGAGCCAGAACCCCACGCGAACCGCGCTGGAAGCGGCGTACGCCGCCATCGAAAACGGAAAGTTCGGACTCGCCTTCGGCTCCGGTGTAGCGGCCACCGATGCGGTGATCAAGCTGCTGCAGCCCGGCGACGAGGTCATCACGGGCAACGACCTGTACGGCGGCACCTACCGCCTCTTCACCAAGGTGTTTGCCCGCTTCGGCATCGTGTTTCATTTCGTAAACATGCAGGACGCCGAAAGCATCCGCCCGCTGATCAACGAGCGAACGAAGCTGATCTGGGCCGAGACGCCTACCAACCCGCTGATGAACGTTACCGACATCGCGGTGCTCTCGTCGATCGCCAAGGATCACAAGCTGCTGCTCTGCGTCGACAACACGTTTGCCTCGCCCTTCCTGCAAAACCCGCTCGACCTGGGTGCCGATATCGTGATGCATTCCGCCACGAAGTACCTCGGTGGCCACAGCGATGTGATCCAGGGCGCGCTGATGATGAATGATGCGGCGCTTCGTGAGCAGCTGTATTTTATCCAGAAAAGCTGCGGCGCCGTACCGGGCCCGCAGGATTGCTTCCTCGTGCTCCGCGGCATCAAAACGCTGCACGTGCGGATGCAGCGCCACTGCGAGAACGGCGCGAAGGTGGCCCACTGGCTGCGCAACCATCCCAAGGTGGCCAAAGTATACTGGCCCGGCTTCGAAGACCATCCCGGCCACGCCATCGCCAAAAAGCAGATGCGCGACTTCGGCGGCATGATCTCCTTCGAGCTGGTTAACGACAGTGTGGACGAAGTAAAGCGCGTACTCTCCTCGACCCATGTATTTTCCCTCGCCGAAAGCCTCGGTGGCATCGAGTCGCTGATCAACCACCCGGCATCCATGACGCACGCCTCGATTCCCCGCGAGGAGCGCCTCAAGAACGGACTGAAGGATTCGCTGATCCGGATCTCCGTAGGTATCGAAGATGTCGAAGACATCATCGCCGACCTGGAGCAGGCTATCGGCTGAAAAAGCTGTAAGCCGGAAGGCAGAAGTTGAAATCGGAAAGCTGCCATCGGGCAGCTTTTTCTTTGCACTGTCCGCGGGCTAGCTTTGCAACACATGACCCGTGCTGAGCTCAAATTCTTTCTCGACCGCAAAGTAGCCGAGTACAACCGTCCCGCTTTCATCGCGGCCGACCCGATCTCGGTGCCGCACCGGTTTACGGCGAAGCAGGACATCGAGATCGCCGGCTTCTTTTCGGCGCTCTTTGCCTGGGGCAACCGCACAACCATCATCAACAAAAGCAACGAGCTGATGGAGCTTATGGACAGCGCCCCGTACCAGTTTATCCGGCAGCACGAAGAGCTGGACCTGAAGCGATTCCTGTCCTTCAGGCACCGCACCTTCAACCCGACCGACATCCTGTACATGATCGCTTTCTTTCGCCATCATTATGAACGAAGCGATACGCTGGAGACTGCGTTTGCACCGGGCGTATTCACCACGATGGAAGATGCGCTCAACGGATTCCATACGTATTTCTTCAGCCTGCCCGATGCGCCGCCGCGTACGCGAAAGCATATCGCCGCGCCTTTTAATGGATCTACCTGCAAGCGGCTGAACATGTACCTCCGCTGGATGGTCCGGGCCGACAACAAGGGCGTCGACTTCGGGCTCTGGAAAACGATCCGTCCCGAAAGCCTCATCATGCCCATCGATGTACACGTGGCTCGTGTGGCCCGCCGCTTCGGGTTGCTGGAGCGCGCGGCTACCGACTGGGCCGCCGCGGTGGAACTAACGGAGCGCCTGAAAGAATTCGATGCGCGGGATCCCGTCAGGTACGACTTCGCCCTCTTCAGCCTCGGCGCCGGTGAAAAGTTTTGAGAACCCCGGAGCGACAGGGCTTTGTTTCGCAGGAAGTGAGGGTTGCAAGATCACAGCAAGCGGAGGCCGCACGCAGCGGCAATAGTTTGCGCCCGCTGCGTTCTTTCGGCGGTCGTCGTTGTAACTTGGCGCATGACCCCGCTCGAAAAGCAGATTGCATCGATCGATGCGTTGATGACCGAGGAAGATGCGCGCTTCCTGCGCCTTGCCGAGCTGCTCAATGAAGCTGTCCTGTACGAGTTCGACACGGTCGTGCGCCTCCTCTACCGGACTGACGTAGCCGAAAAGAAAGTGCGCGCGGCGCTTGCGGCCGGCGGTGCCGATGCGGGGACCATACTCGCGCGGCTGCTGCTGGAGCGCGAGCGAGAGAAAGCCGCCTCCCGTGCCCGCTACAAGCGCCCGCCGGGCGATATCCCGGAAGATGAACGATGGTAGGGGCGTCTGCAAATCAAATAGTCTGCTGATCTGCTAATAGGTTCTGGCTATCGGGTGATTTCTTAGCAGACTTGCAGATCGGCACATTAGCAGACTACCCGCGGCATGAGTTTTTTGCATCTCCTGCAAACCGGAATTTATGCAACGCGACGGCGCTACGACAAGTCTTTGGCAGGGAACTACCCCCGATCAACCTACTGCTCCGGCGGTGCTGCCTACCGAGCCGGTCGACGTCGTGATCGTCGGCGGCGGCATCAGCGGCCTGGCAACGGCCCTGGAGCTGCAGCGGCAGGGGCGTACCTGCGTTATCGCGGAGGCGCATACGCTGGGCTTTGGCACCACGGGCGGAACGACGGCCCACCTCAACACCTTCTTCGATACCACTTACGACCGCGTCGAGTCGGACTTTGGCGAAGACGCCGCGCGCCTGCTTCACACGGCCGCGCGCTCCGCCCTCGACCTCGTCAAGCGGAATATCGCCGAGCTGGGTATCGACTGCGATCACGGCGAGCGGGATGGGTACGTGTATGCCCAAACGCTTGACCAGGAGATCGAGCTCAGCAAGATGTTCCAGGGCTCGGTGAACGCGGGTGCCGAAGTGGAATATTCGGAGACCATCCCGGTGCCGCTGCCTTTCCGCAAGGCGATCGTATACCGCCGCCAGGCACAGTTTCATCCCACGCGCTACATCATGGCGCTGGCGAAGGCCTTCGAGGCGGGCGGCGGCATCATCCTTACCGGTTGCCGTGTGAATGATTTCGCCGACCAGGACTCCTACCTTAACGTGCATACTTCGCTCGGTACGATCCCGGCCCGCTGGCTCGTGTGGGCAACCCACATTCCACCGGGGATCAACCTGCTTCACTTCCGCAACGCACCTTACCGCAGCTATGCCCTCGCCGTAACGCTCCGCGAAGGCGTGTATCCCAACGCGCTTGCTTACGATATGTACGATCCGTATCACTACTTCCGAACGCAGGAAGTGGACGGAACCAACTACCTGATCGTGGGTGGTGAGGATCACAAGACCGCCCACATGGCCAATACCGAGCAGTGCTTTGCGCAGCTCGAGGCTTTTGTGCGCAATCAGTACGCGGTCGACAAAGTGGCCTATCGCTGGTCGTCGCAGTACTTCGAGCCGGCGGACGGCCTTCCGTATATCGGGCACCTGCCGGGCAACCCTAAGAACGTGCTGGTGGCCACCGGCTACAGCGGCAATGGCATGACCTACAGCCATATCGCCGCGCAGCTGCTGACCGACCTCATCGTGAAGCGCGAAAGCGGCTATGAAAAGCTCTTCGCGCCGGGACGTGTAAAGCCCGTAGCGGGCTTCATGGACTTTGTCAAAGAAAACGCCGACGTAGTGGCCCAGTTCGTAGGCAAGCGGCTCAAAGCGGAGAAGCTGCACGAGCTCGCCGAACTGGCACCGGGCGAAGGACGGCTCGTCAAATTCGAGGGCAGCAATATCGCACTGTATAAGGACGAAGCCGGCAAGCTTTACGCGCTCAACCCCGTGTGCACCCATGCAAAGTGCGTGGTGGATTGGAACAGCGCCGAGCGAAGCTGGGACTGCCCCTGCCACGGAGCGCGGTACTCCATCACCGGCGAGGTAGTGACCGGTCCGGCACGTGCAAGTCTGGAGAAGATCGACCTGGATGACCTCTAAGGAACTTCGGGAGAGAACGAATGCAGATTTGTTATGAATAAAGCGGATTTTCCTTTGCGAGGGTGAGCAAATCCTAACCAATCTCAATAGATCTGCGTATCCGCCAGCTGACGGATCGGCGTTCTTTCCCGCCCCGAACTTTCCCGCTTTCCCTTTGTTTTAACCGCATGAGTGTTTATGTCATGAAGCAGGTGCAGCGAATGCCCGTGTCGATCGATGCGGCCTGGGACTTCTTTTCGCACCCGAAGAACCTGGCTACGATCACGCCACCGAAGCTCAACCTGAAGTTTACCAATACGCTTCTTCGCGAGGAGACCTATCCCGGCCAGCTAATTACGTACAAGGTGCGGCCGCTGCTGGGCATCCCGCTTTTCTGGATGACCGAGATCACGCATGTGGACAAGCCTCACTATTTCGTCGATGAGCAGCGGAAGGGACCCTATTCGGTCTGGCACCACGAGCACCACTTCCGCGCGATACCGGGTGGCGTGGAGATGACCGACCTCATTCACTACCAGCTTCCCTTTGGCTTCCTGGGCCGCATCGGAGCCTCCTTCGTCCGGAAGCAGCTCGAAGACTTGTTTGCCTTCCGGCGTGAGAAGATCATACAGCTTCTTGGAAGCCTGGAATAGCGCGAACAGGAGCGTTTTACTGATGCAAAAGGATTCATCTTTGCGCCATGATCTACCACGTGACCACTGCGGCCGAATGGGCGGCCGCACAGGCGAAAGGATACTACGAGGCCGCCTCGCTCCCCATCGAGGGCTTTATTCATGCCAGCGCCGACGAGCGCCAGGTGCAGGGCGTACTCCAGCGCTACTTCGCCGGGCAATCCAACCTCGTAAAGCTCACGATCGACCCGGCGCGCCTGCAGCACGAGCTCCGTTGGGAGCTGGCGCCGTCGGTGAACGAGGAGTTCCCGCATATCTACGGACCGCTTAATGTGGATGCAGTTGTAGCGGTGCAGCCGCTTGACTGATGTAGGATCTCGGATGTCGGATTTAGCTGGCGCCGGCTTACTAAATATAAAAAGAGTCGCAAAGCGACTCTTTTTATATCTGCGATCTACATCAGAGATACTACATCAGAGATCAGAGATATCAGCCGGGCATTCGGGCAATGTATTTTTCGATCTGCTTGATCTGGTCTACGATCTGGGGCGTCGTCGGCTTGCAGGCCTTTGCCTTGCGGAAGAACTCCTTGGCGGCGCGGAACTCGCGCTTGTTCATCATGATGCTGCACATCTGCAGGTAGGCGGCTGCCTGGCTTTCCTTGTCGTGCAGGCCCTTGCGCAGGGCTTCGCGGATGTAGCGCTCGCCGGTGCGCAGGTCGTTCTTCTGCATCGCCAGCATTCCCATCTGCAGCAGCGAGGCGCCTTCGGCCTCCTTCATCGGCATACCGAGGTCGAGGCCTTTCTTCATGTGCTTCTCGGCATTGTCGTAGTCCTGGTTCATCATGGCGATATTGCCCTTCAGCGTGTAGTACACCGAGCGGATCGGCTTGTACAGCAGGTTGGGAAACTTCACCGAGTCGATCACCTTCTGGGCTTCTTCCATATTGCCGCTCTCCATGTGTTCCTGGATAAGGCGCAGGGGGCCGAAAAAGAAGTGGCCGAAAATGAGGATGGCACCAACAAGGTAGAGGGGGAATACGGGCCAGAAACCGCTGACCGTTACGTTGAGCACGATGCCAAGCACGATGAGCGCGATGCCCAGGGGAAGCCGGAAGCGGATGAGGGTATTATAGAATTTCATAATTATCGAAGGCGGGCAAAGATACGCCCCGGGGCCCATACCGCCTAGCCCGGCCGCGCCGCAAACGCCCCTGCGTATGTCGCGGCCGCCCCGCTATTTACGGGCGAAGTGGGCTAGGTTTGTACCACCAGTAAAATTCCCGTTATGCAGAAGATCACGCCTTTCCTGTGGTTTGACGGCAATGCCGAAGAAGCCGCCCGCTTTTATACGTCCATATTCCCCGATGCCCGCATCAGCGGCGGTATGCCGGGTCCCGACGGCAAGCCGGTCGTTGTGGCCTTTGAGCTCGCCGGCCAGAGCTTTACCGCGCTCAATGGCGGACCGCAGTTCACCTTCAACGAATCGGTGTCTTTCGTCATCCATTGCAAGGACCAGGCGGAGATCGATTATTACTGGGAGCGCCTCTCGGCCGACGGCGGCAAGCCCTCGCGCTGCGGCTGGCTCAAGGATCCGTTTGGTCTTTCCTGGCAGGTGATCCCCGCAAACCTTCCCGAGCTGCTCCGCCACCCGGGCGCGATGGAAGCCCTCATGAAGATGGATAAGATCGAGATCGCCGGGCTCGAAGCGGCGCAGCCGGTAGCTTAATCGATGCGCGTCCTGCCGATAAGATAATACGTGCCCGCACCCGCAGCGCGGATATGGCCGTCTTCTTCCAGGAACCGGATCGTACCCTCGTCGTGAACGTCGTCGCGGTCATGCGGCTGGTAGAGCATGCGGTCGTCCTGGTCGGAACTGGGACCGTAGGCCGGCGTGATCGTGCTGCGGAGGTAGGGTTGCTCTGCTGCCGGCTTGCGGAAGTAGGCGCCGATCTCGAAGCTTCCCTTGTCGGCCGTTCCGAAATAGCCGCCGCTTTCGCGGCTCATGTCGTAGTCAACGGCGCGCAGTGGCACCCGTGCCCTGGGCGAGAGGCGCACCCATCCCTGTCCAAAGGCAGCGGCAAAGCGGCTTTCCAGCGTGGTATGCATCGGGAACCGGTAGCTTCCGCCTTTCCGTATAAATACGGAATGGGTGCGGGCGCTGCTGTCGAGCAGCAGGTTGTCGCCCGAAAACCAGAAAAAGAGCAGGTCCTGCGTCGTTTCATTGCGTACGGTGAAGTTCACGGTGCCGCTCTGGTCGGGAAGTGACGTAAACGACGCATAGGGCGGACTGCCGCTTTCGGGCGTCAGAGCCTTGCCGTCGTGGCTCTGTTGGCTCAGCGAGTCGAGCACCGACAGCAGCCGGTCTTCATTGGAGCGGCTGTCGCGCTTCTTCAGCGCGGGGCGCAGCGTTTCACCGATGTTCGTTGAGCGCCTCGTAATATCATCGTAGCTCGAATAGCTTTTGGAGCGGCAGCTGTCCATGGAAGCAAAGCGCACGATCATCACAAGTATCCAGAACACGCCGAAAATGATGCGGCCGGCACCTGGTCCTTCGCGCTGGCTTGGCGGCGGCGCCGTGCGACGGTTGCTGCCGGCCGCTGCCGGTGCGCCGCGGCGTGCGTTCTGCTGCATGATGTGCGCCGCGTCGGCAACACGGTTCTTTACCGCCTGGCTCGTGTGGATCAGCAGGATCCGCTGGCATAGCTGGTCCAGGAAGGCCCAGGTGGCTTTGTGCTGCAGCCGTCCCACCAGTGCCAGCAATTGCGTCGCCACCTCGTCGCGCTCGGGCGCCAGCGCAGGCGGCAGGGCATTCATAAAATCGATCCAGGCCGGTGAATAGAGGAAGTTGAGCTCGTAGCGATCCTCGGCCTCGTAGCCCATTACGCAAATGCGGTTGAGCAATCCTTCGAAGTAGCGCCGCAGCTTTTCATACGCCGCCTCTTCGAAGTCGGGCAGCACAAAGGCGTGCAGGCCCAAAAGCTTTGCCAGACGCGCAGGCTGCACCTCGCGGATCAGGCGGCCCGTTGCGTCGCGGAAGGCGGCGGCAAAAGCAGGCGCGATGAATTCCGGGAAGCCGGGCTTGAAGCGGTAGGGGCGGAGCTCCGTCTCCAGCACGTCGACATCGCAGTCGGCCTTTTCCAGGAATTGCAGCGCCGAAGGCAAGGCGTACACAAGGCAGTGCAGCGACCATTGCTCTTCGCTCAGGTCCTGCAGCAGCGTGGCCACGTCGTTGCGCGTATAGGTTTCGCCATCCAGCTGCAGCTCGCCACCCGACAGCGACAGCTCCGCGACGAGCTTCTTGCGGGCGCGCACAAGGGTTTGCGGCGTGTAGGGCTGCAGCGGCTCGCCGGCATGCAGCACGAGGCGAACGGGTGATCGGTATCGTTCCAGTTCTCTATCCAATGCCGGTTCCTTTTATTTTGATGGCCTCAAGCTCGTCGGGGTCGTCGACAAGGTGCGAGAGGTGAATGGCAGCATTCCGCAGCTCCGGGAAGCGCTGCTGCGTGAGGGCTTCCTCGCCCTGCTTCATCAGCGTTTGCGCCACGGCGGGCTTGGTGAAGCTTTCGGGCGGAAGCTCGCACAGGTTGAGGAAGATGTTGGTGATGAAGTAGCGGGTGTTCGACAGGATACGCATCCTGAGCTGCTCCAGTGAATCGATCTTCGCGCGCAGCACCGACGAGCTGCGGCTGCGGAGGAAGACGGCCTCATCCTGCACAATGCGGTCGTAGTCGGCTACGAGCTTGTCCTGGTCGAGGTCAACATGCGGGAGTGTTTCGTCGCAGAAGTTCTTGAGACGCAGGTAATCGGCCTGCAGGGTATACACGCGCTGCTCGCTTCCGAGCGCGTCGTAGCGCGCCGAGATGCGGCGGCGCTCCTCGCTGATGGCCCACTTCTCATCGCCATTGTCTTTGTCGGAAACGCGCTCCAGTCGGGAAAGCAGCTTCTCGGCATCGTAAATACACTGCCGCAGCTCACCGCTCCATTCCGATTCTTCGTCGCGGCCTTTTTCATCGCGCAGCTCGGAGCGCATCTCGCGGACCAGCAGGCGCAGGTCGTCTTTGAGCCGAACGATGCTGACCTGCTTCTCGGAGGTGCTGAATACATTGCGGAATTCCTGGTCGGCCATCGCGAGGTACGCGGTGATCGTCAGGTCGCGCGACTCGTTCATCTCGAAGCGGATCTCCACATCCGATCCTTTGACGAGATCGGTCTTGAGGTCGGAGCCGTGGATCTCTATGGCGCCGATATGCAGGTTGCTGTGCGGGCGGCTGTGTCGTGTGCCCTCGAGCACGTTGATGACGAGGCTGTCGCGGCTTGCCTTCGATATCGTACGCGTAATTTCTTTATACACCGTTTTACGGAGCGGCAGGATGCTGTTGCGCTCGAAGAGCAGCTGGAGCTTGGTGCGGTTGTTCTCCAGGTCGTCGACCTCGAGGCAGATATCGTTGGGCAGCGGCTGGCCGGCTACGTTGAACTTGCCATGCTGGATGGCGAAGGGCGGATGCGCTACGGGCACGCTGTTGTTCTGCGCATCGGTGAAGCGGATCTCGAAAAGATTTTTGCTCCCCTTGAGCAGTGGGAGAAACTCGCTGATGCGCGCACCCACGGGGCGCGTGCCCGAGTCGTACCCGCCATCGGCACGGGTGATGCGGTAAAAAAGCTGGCTGAAGTCGCCCTCTTCGGGGATGGCCATATAGAGCTCTTCGTCTTCGCTGCTCACTGTCGGGAATACCGCTTTTACGCGGTGGCTTGGCACGGCGTCTTCGGTTGTCGGCAGCGTATCGATGCTGCCTTCCTGCGCCAGGTGCGAGCCCGCAAAGTACGCGGCGCCGACAGCCACGGCGGTCGTCGGGTCGGCGTCGAAGGCAAGGGGGATGCCGGTTTGCGCGGCGACTTGCCCGCGCACATAGGGGATGTAGGTGGAACCGCCCACCATGATGATCTGCTGGATGTCGCCGGCCGCCAGGTTATTGCGTTGCAGCATCGAGCGGATAAGAGTGATGCTGGCGTCGGTCTTTTCGGCAAAAACCGGCTCGAGGTCTGCTCGACTGACACGCATATAGATCTCCTTGCCGTCGGGCAGCGTGAACTCGATCTCCGTCTCGGCCTGTACCGACAATTCCTTCTTGGCGGTTTCGGCCTTGTACTGGAGCACGAAGAACAATCCTTCGTAAGCGCCTTCGCGCTGGCGGATGGCTTCGGCGATCGATTCGTCGCCGGTTTGCTTCACGATCTCAGGTATGATCAGTGTTTCTACAATACCCGTGTCAAAGTCGAGGCCGCCGAGGAAGTTGTTGCCTTCGTGGTCTTCCACGCGCAGCTCGCCGTCGACCACGCGCACCAGCGCAACGTCGAAGGTGCCGCCGCCGAGGTCGTACACGAGCCAGCTGCCTTCGCTGGGAATGCCGTTGCGGCTTTCGTTGAAGTAGGCGAGCGAGGCTGCAATGGGCTCCTGCAGCAGGACCACCTCGCGGAAGCCCGCTTCGTAGCCGGCCTTCTTGGTAGCGTTCGATTGTATCGTATCGAAGGAGGCGGGGATCGTGATCACCACGCTGTCGACGGGCTCACCGGTATGCACAAAAGTTTTGAGCTCGCGGAGCACGAGCGCCGAAAGGCTCATCGGCGTGCTGCTGCCGCCGGTAGCTGTGATGCGGTACTGCTCGTCGGTGCCCATCTTGCGCTTGAAGGACCCGATCACATTGACGGGATCCTTGGCTACGAGCTCGCGGGCCTTTTCACCCACCAGCACACGGTCGCCGCGGAAAGCCACTACCGAAGGAAGCGTTTCCTTGCCGCTGAGGGGATTCTTGAATACCTGCACCTCGCCGTTCTGGAAACGGGCGATGAGTGAGTTGGTGGTACCGAGGTCGATACCGAAGTTGATGAATTTCATAGTGTGTTTATGCCACCACGACGATGGCTTTTTGAACGATGCGGGCGTTGCCGGACTCCTGGCTGTGAATGATCGGCTTGATCACCTCGGTGATGGTCATGCCGTCGCTGAGCGTGCCGGTGATGCTCGCCTCGCAGTCGGTGCGGGTGGCTGCGTATTTTTCGTGCAGCGGATTGTGCCACGAGTACCCGAGCTCCTGCAGCTCGGCGCGGATCCGCTCAAGGTTTCGGTGCACCGAGGGATGCCCGCCCGTTTTTTTCTCTATTTCGAAAAGCTGGTTGATGATGTTGACGATCGCTTTCATGCCGCTGGTTTTGGCCGGGCGTTAAAGTTAGCAATCCCGGTGCAGCGGACCCAACGGGATGGAGACTTTTTTCTGCAGGCCCCGGCTCCCGTGGCCTGGCGCTGTTTAGGGCGCAAGCAGGCCCGCCGCCCAATGCAGGCGCAGCAGGGCCCGTGCGCGCTTCGCTTCCAGGCCGATTCCTTTCTGCAAGGCTTCCCAGGCTTTCTGCTCGCGCGCATTGACAAGAAACAGCGACCCTTCGCCGGCGCCGAAGCGGGCTTCCTCGGCACGAAGGAGCACCGTATAACTACGGATCGTCTCCGCCTGTGCCGCCTGCTGAACGGCCAGCTGTTGCCACTCGGCCAGCTGCTGCTGCAGCTTCACCTGCAGGTCGCGCCTCTTTTGGTCGACCTCGAGTTGAGCCTGCGCCAGCCGCGCCTTCGCTGCACGCCAGTTGCCCCTTCCTTCCGAAAGCCGCAGCGGGATATTCAGTGAGAGGCCGTAGCGGTAGTTGTTCTGCGTACCGAAGCCTTTCAGGCTTTGCAGCGGGTTGCTGCTTTTCACCAGCGCATTGTACTTCAGGTCCAGGTCGGGCAGCAATTGCTGAAAGCTGAGGCGACGCTCGAGGCGCAGCACGGAAGCCTTGATCACATACACCTGCAACTCGGGATGCATGTTGAGGCGGGCGAGGAGCGTATCGAACGCAGGCGGCGCTCCGGCGCCCGGTGCCGGCTGCGCGTCTTCCGGCAATTCGTAGGGATGGCCCTCCGCTGTCCAGAGGTGCGCCGACAAGCCGATCCTTGCTTTCTGCAGCGCCAATGCGGCTTCGGCGCGCTGCAGGGCGAGTGCCTGCACCTGTGTTCTCGCTTCTACCGTGTCGACGGCGGCGCGGTCGCCGAGGCGCACGGCCGTGCGTACGAGCTGCAGGCGGGCTTCGGCATTGCGCTGCAGGCTGTCGGCCAGTTGCGCGAGCCGCCCGCTTTCCCACCAGTCCCAATAGTCTTCCAGCACGTCGCGCAGCAGGTCGTTAAGCGCCGCGCGTCGGCTTTGCTCCGAGGCGTCGGCCATGAGGCGCGCGCTTTGCAGGGCGGCGCGGCGCTTGTCGTAAATAAGATCACGGCCGAGGGGAAGGCTGAAGCCCAGGTAACTCAGCGTTCCGCGTGTTTCCTCGGGGTTGAGGCGGTCCCCGCTGCGCGCCTCGCGCCCGGCATGTACGTCAACGCCATACCAGGTGGGCACCTTTACTTCGAGCAGGGTTTCCTCGTAATAGGTAACTCCATCGAGGTCCTTGCGGCCTTCGCTCCAGCGCAGTTGCGGGTCGAAGCCGCCGCGTGCGGCCGTTACGTTGCTCCTGGCGATCGTCACGGCGAGACCGGCTCTTTTGGCCAGCGGGTGATAGCGCAGAACGAGCGAGCGCAGCTCCTCTTCGGTCAGGGTCTTCTGACCGGCTGCCGCTCCTGCGAGAAACAAGAGGGCTAGTAGAAATACGGTTCTCATTTCTTTCCTCCTTTTTCGTTTTTGCCGGGTTGGTAATAGTCGGGCGGAAAGGAATTGATGTTTCGCCACAGCTCGTACCACAGCGGAACATCGCGCAGCAAGGCGATACCGTTGGCACCAGTGCCCATGCGCAGCTCCCGCGGCCAGGGGCGGAAGGATCGCTCTTCGCGCACCAGCACCTTGAAGCACCCGTCCGGGCCAAGGTCGCGCTCGATGGCCGAAATGCGGCCGCTGAATACACCGTACGAGGCTTTGGGCCAGCCAGCGAACACGATCGCGGGAAAGCCGTCAAACACGAAGCGTACTTCCTGCCCCTCGTGGAGCAGTGGCAGGTCGGCAGGACGCACATAAAGCTCCACGGCATAGCTGTCGGCCGACGGGACAAAGTGCATCAGCGGCTCGCCTTCTTTTACGACCTCGCCGATACCCGCATTGCGGGCGCGCACCACCTGCCCATCCTGCGGCGCCAGCACGTAGTACATGCCGTTGCGGATGCGGTAGGACGCATACAGGTTCTCGAGCTTGGCGATCTCGCCGGCGCCGCCCGCCACCTGCGACAGCGAAGAAAAACGATCGCCCTCCACCTTCGCGCGTTTCTCGCGGTAGTCCTGCTCGACGCCGCTGAACTCGATCCGCGTGATGCCGATCTCCTGTCGCGTGGCGAGGTACTTGTTTTCCGCGGCCGTCCGCCGGGCAAGTGTGTTTTGCTGCGCGGCGTTTCGCTGCTCGAGTTGCGTGAGCGAGATGAGCCCGCTGTCGTACAGCTGTCGGGCCCGTTGCAGCTGTGCGGATGCGATGGCGGCATCGTTGCTTGCGGCAGCCAGCTCCATGCTGTCAGCAATCGCCTTGGTTTCCTGTTGACGCAGCTTAGCCGCCAGTTGCTGCAGCTTCAGGGGCAGGGTTGCATTCAGCGCGCCGAGCTGGGTTTCGGTGCTCCGGGCCTTGCCGCGGTAATAGTCGACGGTAGCCTGCTTGGCCTGCACCTGCTCGCGTGTGCGCGCCAGCAGCGCAGGGTCGAGGTAGTCGGCCTTCACTTCCGAGAGCTGCAGCAGCGTGTCGCCCCTGCGCACCTGGTCGCCTTCTTTTACAAACCATTTCTCCACGCGCCCGCTTATCAGTGCGGGCAGCTGCTGCGGGCGGTCTTCCTGCCGCAGTGCCGTTACGTTGCCACGTGCCCGGATGTTCTGCGTCCACGGCACGAAGAGCAGGGCCGCCAGGAGCAGCAGGAAAAAGTAGTACCAGCGGCGGTGCCGGTTGGAATAGTTGTGCCGGTATATATGTTGCCAGGATTGAAAGTTCATGTCACAGAGTTTGCGGGTGAAGAGGAAGGATGATCTGCTGCGCGCACAGGCCGGTAAACAGCGGGTCGTTCGTTGTGAGAACAACCGTTGCGGGCAGTGTCTGGAGGAACGCCGCCAGGCGCCTGCGCAGGGGCTCCTCGAGGTGGCGCCCCGGATCTTCGAGCAGCAGCAGTTTCGGGCGCTGCAGCAGGGCGCGCACAAGGCTGATCTTGTGTACCACGCCCTCGGACAGTCGGCGGCCGGCGGGATCCAGGTCGGTATCGTAGCCACGCGGTTGGGCCGCCAGGAAATCAGTCAGTCCCGTCAGCTCCATGAGCTGCGCCAGCCAGGCGGCATCGGTGGGCCGGCCAAGGCTGAGGTTTTCAAGCAGCGTACCCTCGAACACGGCATCGTGGAGCAGTGAAATTCCCATCTGGCTGCGCAGGCTGTCGAGCGCGTAATTGCCGATCGGTACACCGCCGATGAGGAGTGCGCCCCCGAATCGTGGATAAGCGCCGGTAAGCAATCGCAGCAGGCTCGACTTGCCCGCGCCCCCCGGGCCGCTGATGCAGGTCTTGCTGCCCGCTTCGATATGGAAGCTCAGATTCCGGAGCACGGGCTGGTCCCCGTAGCCGAACGACAGGCCCCGCGCCTCGATGGCGGGTGGCGCCGGCGGCGCATCGTAGGTTCCGGGTTGCTCAACGGGCTTGTCGGTAAGCTTGGCGAGCTTCTCCACCGATGTCAATACATCATAGACGGAATCGAGGTTGCCGATGATCTTTTCTACCGATGCAATGACCGTAACGATAATGATCTCGGCGGCAACGAACTGGCCGATATTGATCTGCTGGTTAAGCAGAAGTGCGACGCCCACCACAAGCATCGCTGCCGTGATCAGCACCTTGAAGGCTACCAGTGCGCGGTATTGGGTGAGCAACACGCGGAAGTGAGCGGTGCGTGCCGCGAGGTAAGCCGTCGTTCGATCGTCGGCCTTTTTCAGGGGCAGCTCGCTCGCGGCGAACTTGAATGTGTGCACCGCGCGGGCCAACTCTTCGAACCAGCCGGCGAGCGCATATTTGTGCGTGCTCTCGGCAAGCGAGCTGCTGAGGCCGCGCGAGCCTGTACTATACAGGATGCCCCACAGCACGGCAAGCAGGAGGATGCCGAAGAGGATAAACGACGGGTGGTAAAACGAAAGCAGCAGCAGGCCGAAGAGGATCTGGATAACCGCTACGGGCAGGTCGAGTAGCAGCTTCGAAATACTTTTCTGCAGCGACACGGTATCAAAAAAACGGTTGACGAGCTCGGGCAGGTAGTAGCCATCGACGCCCTGGAGGTTGAGCCGGGGGATGCGGCTGGCAAAGGCATAGGCGTAGCGCACGAAGATCGTTTGCTGGATCTTTTCAGTCACCTTCATCTGCGCCATCTGCAGCAGTCCCACGAGCAGCACCGCCAGTACGATGAGGCTCACGAGCACAACAAGCGAGGCCGACAGCGCTCCGGCAAGCACGAAGCCGATGATGGCCTGTATCCCTACCGGAAGGGACAGCTGGATGAGGCCGTTGAAAATCGCGTAGAAATAAACAGAGGAAATGTCGCGCCCTTCTTCCCGCAGCAGGCGGAAGATGCGCGTAAGCGGATGCATGGGACGCTCCATGATCAAAGCGGTTTACACATGAAAAAGAAGGTTGAGCATTCCGCAACGGGAAGCGGGACCGGACAGTCAAGGGCATGCGGGACTGGCGGGGCTCAGCAGTTCGGCGGAGGTGTAAACCGCTCCAGGTGCGGGCAAGGGAGCGCCTTCCGCAGCGGCGCGCAGGCAGGCTTGACGGGCTCGGCGCTGATGACCGGCGTGAGCGACAGCGAAAGGAATTCCTTGCCGTCTTTCTTTTCCTTCATCTTGCCATCACCGGGCTTATCCTCATCCACCCACGAAACCGTCACGTCGTCGCACAGCAACTGCGGGACCACCGGGATGGCCTGCAGCAGGAGGAGAAACGCGAGGAAGAGCGCAATGAGTTTTTTCATGACGGGACCGGTAAAACAGGTGAACGACGCATTGGTTCACGAAGTACAAAATTAATAAGGAGCGATGCAAGCCGCTGCCCCGGCAGCATGCTTCGCGGCGCAGCGCCGTCCGGATGAGCCACTGAAAAAAAGTACCTTTGCGTCATGAAAATCGAGGATGTATTGAAAGCGCGCAGCGGCGGCGTCTGCGAGCTTTGCGGCGCTGCCGACGACCTGCAGGTATACGAGGTGCCGGGCGCACCACAGCACGATGCGGATGGAACGCTGCTGGCCTGCGGCAGCTGCCGCGCGCAGATCGAGAAGCGCGCCGAGCTCGACCCGGCCCACTGGCGCAAGCTCGAAGGCGCGATGTGGAGCGAGGTGCCCGCCATCCAGGTCGTCAGCTGGCGGATGCTCAACCGCCTTCGCAACGAAAGCTGGGCCGCCGACCTCCTCGACATGCTGTACCTCGACGACGAGCGCCTCGCCTGGGCAAAGTCGAGCGGCGACCATGAAAGCGACGGTGCCGTTGACCTGCACCGCGATGCCTATGGCGCCGTGCTGCAAAACGGGGACTCCGTAGTGCTGACCAAATCGCTCGATGTAAAAGGATCGACCCTCACGGCCCGCCTGGGTACCGTGGTGCGCAACATCCGGCTCGTGCCCGACAACAGCGGGCAGATCGAGGGGCGCGTTGAAGGGCAGCAGATCGTGATTCTTACGAAATACGTGCGGCGCCAGGGCTAGGTCGTTGCCATCTCGGCTACGATCAGCACGCCGTATACAAATCCCTCGTAGGAAAGCGGCGTCAGCTGGATATTGCAATAGCCGTCGTTGAGCACGCAGGGAATTTGCTCGAGGTATTGCGGCGCGCCGGCGAGCGCATCCAGCATCTTTTCATAAAAGACAGTTCCCGCTGCCTCGGGGAAGCTTTCCAGCAGCGTGCGTCCCATAAGATCGTCGTTGCTGCGGCCGGTGTACTCCAGGTATTGCCGGTTGGCGGCACAAAAGCGCTGCGCGCGGTCGAGCACAAACGTGGGCCCGGGGCTCGCATCGATTAGTGAGCCGGCGAGCTGGGCGCGGCTGCGCAGCAGGAGGCCGTTTTGCTGCAGGAGGCGTTGCTGCTGCCGCACCTGCCGGCGCAGGCGTTCTTCCTCGCTGCGGTCCTGCAGCAGGCAAAGTGCGCCGTGCAGGTCCGCAGCACGGTCAAGCATCGCGTGCACCGTCCATTGAAAGTAGCGTCCTCCCAATTCAAACAACTGCGAGAATCCGCTCTGCGTGCCGGCAAGGCACCGGTCAAGAAAAGACAGGAGCGATTCGGTATCACCGGCCGGAAGCATGCGGAGCAGCGGCTGCTGCAGCAACTGCTTGCGCGGCGCGCCCAGCCAGCGGCCTGCGGCGGGGTTGGCCAGCAGGATCCGGTGCGAGCCGTCAATGGCCAGCACAGGATCGGGCATACCGTCTACCAGGAGGGCGCAGAGGTTGTCGATCTCGTACAAAAATCCGGGTGCCGCAAACGGCGGCGGGTTGTTTTTCATAGGCGTTTCTGTTAGGTGTTCCGCTAAACGAAAGGCAAACAGCGGGCCTTTTGCAAAAAGGCCGGCGCCATCGCCCGCGGTTTAACAAGCACGTATAAACGCTTTTCCGGATAACCCATTCAAAATGAGTGCGATCGGCGCCCTTTCGGACCTGTTAATTTGTTGGAAAGGAACTACGCAAGCCGGCACTCACGCTAACCCGGTGGGGTAAGCGCAGTTTGCGGATGAGCCTCTACAGAAAATGTTGGAAATTTTGACAGGAATTCCGCCCTCGTGTTCAAATATTTGACATCTTTGATATATAAATCCCTAACCGTGACCTATTTCGCTCAAAATCTTAAGCATTTAAGAAAGCGTTCGGCGAAAACCCAGGAACAATTGGGGCAGGAGCTGCGCCTTGGCCGTACGACCATCGCCAACTACGAATCGGGCTTTTCGAGCCCCACCGATCCCGATGTGCTGGTGCGCCTGGGCGCGCTTTTCTCGGTAAGCATCGACGAGCTGCTGACGCGCGATCTCTCGCAGGCTTTTGCCGCCCTTTCGGTGCCCACGATGCAACGTGTGCCGACCGGTGGCGCGGATGCTTCGGAGCCCCGCACCGAGATGCGCGTGCCGGCGGTGAGCCGCGCCGAAGCCGCGAACTATGCGAACCTAAGCGGCGAGTCGACGTACGTGGCGGGTCTTCCGACCTGGGGATTGCCCCTCCCCGATACGGGCACGTACCGGTTGTTCGAAGTAGCCGACAACGCGCTGGCGCCCCGCTTCACAGCCGGCGACTGGGCGCTCTGCCGCCGCCTCGAAAGCCTCGAGGAGCTGCGCGACGGAGCCGCCTGCTTCCTGCTCTGCCCGGGCCATGGGCTGCTGCTGCGCCGGGTGCTCAACCAGCTGCCCGGCATGGTTCACCTGCTCGTTGATGCCGTCAGCATCGCCGGCAGCGGGCCTGCCGCACTGCCGCCCACGGCCATCACGGAAGCCTGGGAAGTGGAATGGAGCGGCAGCCGCCAGCTCGATGCGCCCCTGAGCCAGGTGTACGGCAAGATCGCCGAGCTCGAGCAACAGGTTCGCGCGCTGAGCAGCCGGCTCAGCACTTCCTGATCACCTTTTAACACAGCCACCATGATGAAGGAGTTTGATCTTTTTTACGCCGAGGACGACCTGGACGATGTGCACCTCTTTCTGGAGGCCTTCAACCCCCATCCCGAAGTGCGGGTAACACGTTTTCCCGACGGACGCGCCCTGCTCGACACACTTGAATCGCTCGACCCGGAGCGGCATCCCTGCATGATCGTGCTCGACCTGAACATGCCCGTGCTCGATGGCCGCGAAACGCTGGTCGCCCTGCGCGCCAACCCGCGCTACGCATCAATCCCGACGCTCCTGTTCACGACCTCCAACAGCGAGGTCGACAAGCGCTTCGCCCTCAAGTGGGACGTGGATCTCATCACGAAGCCGATCATTTTTGAAGACATGGATCACCTGGCCGCGCAGCTCGTAGCGCTGTGCCGCAGGCAGGGTGCCTGACGAATTCAGGCCGTTGCCTGCGCGTCGCGGATCGTGACGCAGAGATCGCAAAAGCGGCGACCGGTCTGGAGCGACTCCCGGTACGTGGCCGGCTTCACCTCGTAGGAATGCGCGCCCAGGGCGAGGCATTCGTCGCGCTCGATGGGATTGAGGGAGGTGGAAAAAATTACAACACACAGCGAGCGGAGCCGCTCATCTGATTTAATGGCTGCCAGCGTTTGGCGGCCATTCATTCTCGGCATATTGAGGTCGAGGATGATAAGGCTGGGAAGCTCGCGCGATTGCCGGAGCCACGACAGGGCGCTTTCGCCATCGGCCACGCTGTGCAGGTGCGCGGCGAAGTCGAGCTCGCCGAATGTTTGCTCGAGCATGTACCGGTCTTCCTCATCGTCGTCGACCATGAGTATGTAGATCTCTTTTTCAGCCATTGCCATTCCGTTGTGCGGGCAGCTTGATAATGAACGTCGCCCCTTCGCCGGGGCGGCTTTGCGCGGTAATGCTGCCTTCGTGCAAGGTCACGATTTTCTGGCAGATGGCAAGGCCGAGGCCCGTGCCTTCATACTTGTGGGCGGGGTGCAGGCGCTGGAAGAGCGCAAACATCTGCGGGAGGTATTTCTCGTCGAAGCCGATGCCGTTGTCCCGGATATAGATGGTCACTTCGTTGCCTGCCTGCTCGCCCCAGATGCGGATCTCGGGTACGATCGCTTCACGGGCAAACTTGATCGAGTTGCGCAGGAGGTTCTCAAAAAGCTGGCGCATCCGCACCTCGTCGCCTTCGAAGACGGGAACAGGCTCGATCGTTACGCGTGCGCCTTTGTCGGCGATGAGGAGGTCAAGATCCTGCAGCACCTGGGCCAGCATCGTCCCGGGCTCTATGGTCGTAAAGCTGGCGCTGCTTCGCTCCACCTGCGCAAACGACAGCAGGTCGTTGATCAGACTTCGCATGCGGCGCGCCGCGGTTTGCATGTTGCGGAGGTAGCCGCTGCTCTTGTCGTCGAAGCCCGCCTCGTAGTGCTGCACGAGGTAGTCGCTGTAGAAGGAGATCTTGCGCGCAGGCTCCTGCAGGTCGTGCGAGGCCACGTAGGCAAACTCCTGGAGCTCTCGGTTGCTGCGGTTCAGCTCGCTGATGTTGGATTCGAGGGCAACCTGCTGGGCCTGCAGCTGGCTTTTCGCCTGCTGCAATTCCTCGTTGTTGCGCAGCGTCGCTTCCATAAGCTTCTGCGCCTGTATATCTACAAGGAAACCGATCCAGTTCACCAGCTTGCCTTCCTCGTCTTTCAGCGGCGACAGGGACGCCATATGCCAGTAGTATTCATCGCCCGGCTGGTGGCGGAGACGCAGCTGCATGCGGATGCTGCTGGCGCTTGACGGTACGTTAGGGGTTATGAGGAGCGAAAACGAGTCGTAGTCTTCGGGATGCACCACGTCTTTCCAGCGTGTCGCGTTGAGTTGCGCCTTCGTGCGGCCCGTGAAGTGACGCAGCCATTCGTTGGCGTAGGTGAGCGCGCCGCCTTCGTCGAGCGAGAAGATGATCAGGGGCAGCGAGTTGGTGAGCAGCTTGTACTGCTGCTCGCTTTCCTTGAGCTTCTGGGCGAGGTCCTGCAGCTGCTCGTTCTTGCGCTTCAGCTCGTCGTAGGGCGAGATCGCCTTTTCATTGCGAAAGAGCTGGCGCCAGTCGTCGACGCGGGCGAGGTCGATCTTCTCGGTACCCGGCAGCCCGAAGTACAACTCGATCGACGTCTTGTCGTCGTTGTTGGAAATATTGTATTTCGATACGAGTCGCCGCGCGTACTGCAGTCCTTCGTACTTGCCCGGCTGCGACTCCTCGTCGGTGATGCAGGCGATGAGGAACTGCTCGCGTGGCGCGCCTTCGATGTAGAGCGTGAGGCAGCCATTCTTGCCGTGCTCGATGGTGTTGCGCGCCACTTCCGAAACGGCCGTGGCGAAAGTGGTCTGCGCCGAGAGGGTGAGCCCCGATAATTCGGCCAGGCGCATGCTGCGCTTGTGGGCGAGGATCAGGTCCATCTCGTTCTGCAGGGTTACTTTCACTAATTCCTGCTTCATAACATCAGTTTACAGCTCGCCACCGACATGTCGTCGGTCTGGCGGGCAAATTCTTTGAATAGGGCTGCGTTGAGCAGCGCCAGGTCGTTACGGAGAATACCGGGTAGTGCCATCAGGTCCCACTTCGTCTTGATGCCGTCGCTGCACAGCACGAGGCTTTGCCCGC
Source organism: Flaviaestuariibacter terrae (assembly GCF_054777635.1). Taxonomy (NCBI): domain Bacteria; kingdom Pseudomonadati; phylum Bacteroidota; class Chitinophagia; order Chitinophagales; family Chitinophagaceae; genus Flaviaestuariibacter; species Flaviaestuariibacter terrae. The sequence continues at coordinate 511,540 of NZ_BAAHAL010000008.1, read as the reverse complement.
GCTCGTAGGGTATCAGCTGGTCGTTGAGCGTATTGGGCATGTTGAGTCCTACGATGCCGTTGTACGGTGTATGGTTGCGCGGCCCGGAAGGACTGAAGAAGCGCGCGGCGATGTTGCCGACGCCGCAGATGGACCACTGTTTTTTCTTGATGTCGAATACGGCCACCGTGGCCACGAGGCCGCGGGTGCGTTTTACTTCCTGGTGAATGAAGCGGAGGATGGCCGCGGGGCTTTCGTCGGGGCATTTGCGGAAGGCCTCGATGGCTTTCTGGGCGGCCAGTGCTGCCTCGGGGCCGTGGCCCAGGCCGTCGCCCAGTAGCAGCTTGACGTGCTCGCGGCTTTCCTTCGCATAGAAGCCATCGCCGCAGGCTGTTTCGCCGGGCTTGGGTACGACGAGCGACCGTATTTCTACGGGTACCCGCGTCTTGGGTGCTTTCCAGTCGCCGTCGAAGAGGCGGGCCAGCAGGAGCGTGCCCCATGCCGGCTGAGTATAGATCTGGAACTGGTCGGCGAGGCGCTGGATGGCGCCCAGGCCGTGGCCCAGCGTGCTTTTGGTGGAGGTGCCGTCGAGCATCATGCTTTTGAGATCGGCGATGCCGGGGCCTTTGTCGACGGCCACGAGCTCAATGCCCTGGAAGCCTTTTTCCTCGATGGCGCGTACGAAGACTTCGCCGCCGCCGGCATGCTTGCCGAGGTTGGAAACAACTTCCGCTACCACGATATCGAGCTCGGCGAGGCGCTGCGTGCCGAAGCCGGCGCTCACCGCAAGGGCATGTACTTCCTTTTTGAGAATGGCAAAGTAGCTCCGGTCGGCGGCGCTGAGGCGCAGGGTTGCCACGCTAACCATTTTTCCATTTTATGATGGTGATGGTGGTGCCTTTACCGGGGCTGCTGTCGATGGTAAATTCCGACACGAGACGCTTGGCGCCCGGAAGCCCGAGGCCGAGGCTCTTGCCCGTGGAGAAACCATCCTGCATGGCCTGCGGGATATCTTTGATGCCGGGGCCCTTGTCGGTAAAGACAAGGCGGATGCCGTTTTCGCGGCCCTTGCTTACAACTTCGATGGCGGTTGTGCCACCGCCGCCGTATTTGAGCATGTTGCGCACGAGCTCGGAGGCAGCGGTAATGAGCTTCGTCTGGTTAACGAGGCTCATGCCGATGCGCACGGCATACTCCCGCACGCGGTTGCGGAAGGGTACTACGTCCTGCTCCTTCTGGATGGCAATGGCGTCTTTAGTCAGTACTACGATCATCCTGCTCCTCCTCCTCCGGGGTTTCGAGGAAACCGATGCGTTTCTGCAGCAGGTCCATACCGCGTTCCACGTTGAGCGCGGTGCTCACGCCTTTCAGTTCCAGGCCAAGCTCGATGAGCGTAATGGCAACGGCGGGCTGCATGCCCACCACGACCGTTTCGGCGTCCATGATCTTACTCATGGTACCGATATTGCCGATGATACGGCCCATAAAAGAATCAACGATGGAGAGCGCGGAAATATCGATCAGTACGCCCCGGGCTTCGGTCTTTTTGACCATTTGCACGAGGTCGCTTTCGAGATTGAGGGCGAGGCGGTCGTAGAGATCTACCTGTATGGTTACAAGCAGGAACTTCCCCATCTGCAGGATTGGAATCCGGTCCATAGAGGTCACAGGTGGGTTTTTTCTTTTTGAGCGCGGCGAACCTCGAGCTGCAGCATGCCGAAGGCATAGCGGAGCGCGCTGGCAAGCGACGCCTTGGTAACGATGTTGGAGAGGTCGATGCCGAGGTGAACAACCGTTTGCGCGATCTCGGGGCGGATGCCGCTGATGATGCACTCGGCGCCCATGAGGCGCGTGGCGCTTACCGTCTTGATCAGGTGCTGTGCCACCAGCGAGTCGACTGCCGGTACGCCGGAGATGTCGAGGATCGCGATGGAAGAGCCCGTGTCGACGATCTGCTGCAGCAGGTTTTCCATCACCACCTGCGTGCGCGAGCTGTCGAGCGTGCCGATGATGGGAAGTGCCAGGATGCCGTCCCAGATGCGGATCACCGGGGTAGAGATCTCGGAGATCTCGTCGGTCTGACGAAGGATCACCTCTTCGCGGCCTTTGATAAAGGTCTCGAAGGTGGCAATGCCGAAGGTATCAAAGAGACGACCGACGCGGATGGTCAGGTCGTACAGGGATGCGGGGTCGGCCTTCAGCTCTTCCTGCAGCGTGCTGAGCAGCGCGTCTTTGAGGCTGAACACATACACGCCGGTTTCGCGGGGCGAGAAGCCCTGGCGGGCACGCGATATCGAAACGCCAGCCAGGATTTCCTGCACCTGGTCGAAGTCGGAAGACTGCGGCTGGTCGAGGTTTTGCTGGTTCAGGATACCTACGAGCGCATCGAGAAGTTCTTCGGACTGGGAGCGTAATTCTTCGTTGCTCATCAGATCTTCCCGGAGACCTTCGTCGGCGAGCTGGTTGTTCATCCAACGCTCAAGAATTTGCTTTTTGCGCTTTAGCAGCAACTTAGAGAGATCAACTTTCATGGGGGAGCAAAGGGGTTTGTGAAAGGGCAAGGCGTGAAAGTACACCTATTACTGTACAGATCCTTGTTATTTACCAGTTAGCAAGTCTCCATGGATTTCTAACTTTAACAGCGATGTCCCTGCTGCGCCCATACCGCCTGCGCCTTTTTCCACTCACGCTGTGGCTGCTGTTTGCCGCGCTATGCGTTCCCATGGCGGCTATAGTACTGCAATACCTGCCGGCCGGCCGCGACACGGCCTTCCTGAACATCAAGCAGGAGTACGTGGAACGGCCGGGCTATCTTTTTGTCTTTTATACGCACGTGTTTACGGGCATCCTCGCGCTCCCCGCCGGGTTCACGCAGTTCTGGGGCTCCTTGCGGAAGCGCCGGCCCCGCCTGCACAGCGCGCTAGGTAAGCTCTACGTGGGGGCCATCCTGTTTGCCGCCGCGCCCTCGGGCTTTTTCATCGGTCTATATGCCAATGGCGGACTTTCATCGCGCCTATCGTTTTGCCTGCTGGCGACCGGCTGGCTCTATACCACCGCGCGCGCCTGGCAAACCGCGCGGGCCGGCAACTTCGGGGCGCACCGCGCGTGGATGTACCGGAGCTTCGCCCTTACGCTCTCGGCCATCACGCTCCGCGCCTGGAAGTGGATCCTCGTGGCGCTCTTTCATCCCCACCCGATGGAGGTATACCGCCTGATCGCCTGGCTCGGCTGGACCCTCAACCTGCTCGTTGCCGAATACATCATTCACCAAAACCGAACGTCATGAGACAACTGCTCCTCGCCGCAACCGTATTTCTACTGGCCGCCTGCCAGGATCCACCCGCGCCCAAAGTAGCCGCCCGCAGCAGCGCGGCGAAAAGCAAAGGCATCCCCGAACCCAAGGTCGTCGCGGGTATCGAAGGTTACTATACCGGCGACTTCGAGACGCCGGATTCGGACTACCTCAGTAGCGCCCGCATCACCATTCGCATCGACTCCGTGCGGGACGGGCACATCTGGGGCATGTCGCTCGTGGCCGGCAACGAGCGTCCCTTCACGGGCACCGTGGCCCGCGCCGGCAACCAATGGACGTTCACGGGTCGTGAGCCCGGCACCGATCCGCACGATGGCGTCTTCAGTGCGTCGATCACGGGCAAGGAGCTCGAAGGCACCTGGGCCAGCAACGACCGCACGGCAAAATACCCCGACCGCAGCTACAAGCTCGAGCGCCGCGTGTTCCGCTACGATCCCAATGTGATGATCGACGCGTCGGCCGCCGAATCCGTCAACTCCAAGACCTGGGACGAAACGAAGGACGCCGGCGAGATGCTTAGCGACGCCGTATTCCAGCTCAACGCATCGACGCAGGAGCTGCATGCCTCCGACGTGGAGAATCTCTATAAGACCGACCTCGAAGTGCTTCGCAATTCCATCTACGCGCGCCATGGCTACAGCTTCCGTAACGCAAGGATGCGCGCCGCCTTCGATCACAACGTTGACTGGTACATGCCCGTATCGACCGATGTTACGGCGCAACTGACGCCGCTCGAGCTGAAGAACATCGCGCTGTTGAAGCGCTACGAGGGGCATGCGACGAAGTACTACGATTCGTTTGGACGCTGAGACGCGGTGTATATATCGTTTCCGAAGTTTTTTGCCGGATCGAGTTTTGGACCTGAACCGAAGAGAACCGCGTAAGAGCAAGAGAACGCATCAAAGCTGGTCACTTTACTATCAATAGCGCGCGGACTGTGGTCAAAACGTTCGCAGCGCGTAGTCTAACGACCTGTGGTCGTTTCAGCATGATCGGAAAATCATAATTGCCTTCCCCGGCTTGCCGGCGCGCGCTAAAAACACTGCTAAAAAATATTGGCTCCCCGTGTAAAGTACTTACCTCTTTCAAGATGCGATCTCTGCTCTCCTGCGTCCCTCCGCGGGTAAGCTATCTTTCTCTGGCAACTCAATAGCCGCATACGGAACCTGTAGGTACTGCCGCCGGTGCACCTGCACGAGCATGACCAGCCACAGGATCGTCGGGCAGAGCGCTTTGAGCGAGTAGGGCTTGATGAGCGTTTGCCGGAGGTAATAGCCGCCGAGCAGGTCGGAGTAGAGGAAGCTCGTGAGCACGAAGAGCACGAAGAAGAAAATGTTCAGGCGCTTTGTTTTCTCCTGCAGCAGGTACCAGATACACATACCCGCAACGGCCGGGAGGTAAGTCGCGGCCTCCGAGCCATTGCTGAACAGCACGATGAACAGCAGCAGCGACGAGAGGATATAAAACCGGTAGCGGATGTCTTTCCAGTCGCGGAAGTGCAGCAGCTGGCTGAAGAACAGCAGCGCTCCGCCGGCGAAGATGGGCGTTGTATTCATCGCCGGGTTGAAGATCCGGCTGATCATTCCCATCACCGATACGTTCTGGTCGATGCTTTCCCTGCTGAAGGCGCTGTTCTGCGCGGCCTTCGCCTGCAGCGAGTTGTACCAGTCGATATAGGATTGCACGATAAAGTGGGGCGAGCTGATCAGCATGGGCAGCACGAAAAAGAGCGCGCACCAGACGAGACCCCAGGCGATGAATTTGACCTTGTTGCGGCTGAAGAGAAAGAAGAGGCATCCCACGATGGAGTAGATCTTGATAAAGGCGCCGAACAGGATGAAGAATAGCGCCCAGTGCTTCTTGCCGCGCTCCGTGTAGGCGAAGCCCAGGAGGATGCACGCACAGGTAAGGGCGTTGGCCTGCAGCTGGCCCGTATTCATCATGAGCTCGTGGGCGCAGAGCAGCGTCAGCGCCAGCTGCGCGGAAGCCGTAAGCGGGAGGCGGCGGATGGCGAAGAGCAGGATGGCCGCGTTGAAGAGCACCCACAGCAGCACGCCGGCCCAGTTGGGCAGCAGGGCAAAGGGCGCAATGACCACGCTGAAGAAGGGACCGTAGTGGTTCATGTCGCCGTATTCCGACGGGTACTCGGCATAGAGGTTCTTGCCGTCGAGCGTATGCCAGAACACGTAGCGGAAGATGTGGTAGTTGTTGATCGATCCTTCATCGGCAGCGAGGTGCTGGAAGGCCACGAAGAGCGAGAGGCCGAACCACAGTCCCAGCACCCACCATTTGGCGGCGGGGCGGTCGAGGAGCCGGGCGAGGAAAGCCGGAACGGGCGCAAGCGTCTTTTCCATGAGTGCAGCGTTAACAGTGCGAACGCGGCAAGATATTGTCTTTTCCGGAGCCCCGGGCCCGCAAATTGCGTGGCAGCGGGTAATGATCCCGATTTCCTGCCTGAGCCGTTCAGCGTTTCGCCGGGGCGCTGCCCTGGTTGCCTGCCTGCTGGTCACGTTCGCCGCCTTGGCGCAGCCCGTGCAGCGCTGGGGGCAGCTGGCCGTGCGCGGCACCGGGCTCGTAAGCGCGAAAGGGGAGCCGGTAATACTGCGCGGCACGAGCTTCGGCTGGGACAACTGGCGCGGCCGTTTCTACAACGAGGCGGCGGTGGCCTGGCTGGCGAAAGACTGGCATGCCAGCGTGGTGCGCGCCTCGATGGGTATCGAGCCGGGTGGCGCCTACAGGTCCGACTCGGCGGCTTCGGTGGCCCGCGTGGAAGCGGTGATCCGCGGCGCCATCAGGGCCGGCATCTACGTCATTGTCGACTGGCACAGCCACAACATCAACCGCGCCGAGGCCAAAGCGTTCTTTGCCACGATGGCCCGCAAGTGGGGCCGCTATCCCAACGTGATCTGGGAGATCTTCAACGAGCCCGACCAGGAAAGCTGGCCGGAGGTGAAGGCCTATGCAAAGGAGATCATCGCAACGATCCGCGCATCCGACCCCGATAATATCATCCTCGTGGGCAGTCCGCATTGGGACACCGACCTGCACCTGGTGGCGGAGGACCCAATCCGCGGCGTACGCAACCTGATGTACACGATGCACTTCTATGCCGCGGGGCACAAGGCGCCGCTGCGTGTCCGCTGCGATGCCGCGCTGGCGAAAGGTATCCCGCTGTTTATCTCCGAGTGCGGCTCGATGGAGCCCACCGGCGACGGCCCCCTCGACCTCGAGGAGTGGAACCGCTTCCGCTTGTGGGCTGAGGCGCACCGCATCAGCTGGGTGGCCTGGTGTATATCAGACAAGAATGAAAGTTGCGCGGTGCTGTGGCAGGATACGGCCAGCAGCGGCGGCTGGACGGAACAAGAACTCAAGCCCTGGGGCGTGCTGATCCGGCGGCTGCTCCGCGCGACGAATCCCTGAATAATACGGTAGTAATGTGCGTCGTTGGCGCGACGATACGTTGCGCAAGCCGTTGGCCCTCATGTGCGCGATGGCCGGACGGCATGAAAAATAGCAAGACGGTTTTGCTTCCTTTCGCGGGACCGTTGCGCCGTTGTATCGGCACGTCATTGGCTAGCCTGCCTCAGCCGTTTTGCAAAAACACCCTATCTTTTGATCCTAAATCAACGAACCATGCGAATCCTGTATTTATACGTACTGCTCCTGCTGTCTGCCGCTGCCGCTGCGCAAACCGCTGTTCCTTTTAAGCTGTGGGGCCTTGGCGCCTACACTACCGAGCCCGGCGACCACGACTTGCTGGCTACCGATGACGGCTTTCTCGATCTTGGATGCGACGTCAAGATCACTGCACGCATCAGCACCACTAATTACAAGCTGACGCTCCGCCGCTATACCCGCGACATGGCGCTTCAGCAGGAAGTGGAGCTGGGCGCCGACAAGCTTCCCAACGGCCCCTTCAGGCCGCGACTTATGCTTATCGGCGACAAGCCCTACCTTCTTTTTTACCGCTACGACGGCGACCGAAGCCAGGTAGGCCTTTACCGCGCCCTCGTCAACCAGGCAACCCTGGCGGTTGGCCAGAGCGAGGAGCTTATGAGCTGGGAGCAGAAAAGCAATTCCACGATGACGATTTCGGACGAATACTTCCGGAGTCGTATCCTCCTGGACAGCTCACCTGATGGCAGCAAGTTTTTCGTGTTTCATGCCTCCAGCAAGGAAGGCAACTGCCGCGCGGCGGTTTTCAGCAGCGATGGCAAGCGCCTCTGGTATGCCGAGCATAACGCGCCCAAGCCGAAAGGCGATGCCGACATCCGCTCGGCCTGTATCGACAACGACGGCCGCCTGTACTTCGGGAGCTCGAAAGGCGCCAACGGGAAAAACACGGCCGATGGGTTCGTGGTGATCATGGATGGCAAGAGCATCGACCGCGAAATACCCCTGTCCAATCTCGAGATCTACGATGTATTCGTATGCCCTTCCAGGGATGGGAAGACCGTACACGTAGCCGGCACCTTCTCCTATGGCGGCAGCATCGTCGCCGTGTATCACAGTATGATCGAACCGTCGACAGGCAAGCTGGCTCCCCTGGATGTCACCGCTTTCGACGCCGCCTTCCAGCGACGGCTCGAAGCGACAGTAACGAGCCGCCTGCTTCCGGGCGTGACCGGCGTGCCGCTTATGCACCTGCAGTTGTTCCTGATGCCCGACGGCAGCATCGACATGGGCGGCTCGGGAACCTCCGAAACCTATGACCACCGGCTCATGGTTGGCAGCGCGCTGCTCAATGTGCGCTTCGGCGCGGGAGCACCCGTGGTGAACATCGTGCCGCGGTTCTGGCGGAGCTTTTTCGGCTATGGCGCCGCCACGAGGCTGCTGCCCTTCGGCAACTCGATGCTGCTGGTATACAACGACACGCAGCGCAACCTCAAGGGGCCGCTCGAGGGTAAGGTCGAGGAAAGCGACTACCGCAACGTGGTGCTCGGCGCCGCGCTCATCGGGCCCACGGGCAAGGTGGAGCGCATGACGCTCACTGACCGCAAAAAGGACGATCCCCTCGCGATGCCGGAATACGCCTTCCGCCAGGGCGGAGCCCTGTACATGCCGCTCTGGACTCCCAAGGGACAGGGCATTCCGGGCAAGAAAACGCAGTGGGCGATGATCACTGCCCCTTAAATTACCGGGATCCGTAGAACTACGGCTAAAAAGTCAAAATTCAAAATTCAAAAACACAACCATGACGACGGCTGTAGTGGACAGTCCAGCGGCACCCTCAGCTTTTGACTTTTGATTTTTGACTTTGTCTCATGTTGCATCCAGCAGCACATGATACACATCGCTTCGGTTGCGCTCGATGTTCTCGATGTGAAAGCCCCCCGGCTCGGGGATGTCCTCGAACACATCGAAGAGCAGGCAGTTTTTATCGAGGCCTTCAAACACGAGCGTGAAGCGGTCGCCGGGCACGAGGTAGCGCCAGCGCGGGTAGGCGGCAATATGGTAGGCATGCAGCAGCTTCTTGCGCACGCTGTCGTCCTGCACCAGGAAGGTTGTCGGCCAGATGCGCGCCAGCGTAAATTCCTGCACCGTGACGTGCACGATGGTGCTCCGCTCCTCTAATACGTCGGTCTTGACTTCGAAGGAGATCTCGGGATGAAAAACAGGGGTTGCGACGGTGGCCGGCATGCCTGCAAGTTATCTATTCGACAGTGATGAAAACGGCAAAGTGGCCCCACGGATCGCGGCCGGGCACATAGTATTCCGATACGTTGCCGTCGAGGTAGAGCGCGCTCGTGCAGCCCTGCCGGATGAACCAGTCGGCAAACTGGTGGAAGGTCACCGGGTCTTCGCTCACCGCCATGAGTACGGTGCCGTCGGGGAGTATGCCCACGCCGTTGCGCACGAGCTGCATCCCTACAGGCAGGTTCGGGTTGCGCTTGCCGTTGAGCACCAGCATCGGCGCCGACTGCGTGGCCATCGTCACGCCGCCTGGCTTGTATACTGAAATGGTCTCCACGAAGGCCTTTCCGCGACGGATCCCGAAGACGCCCTGCGGCTGGATCCCGAAGTTGACCTTCGGGTTGTTGACCTTCCGGAGGGGCTTCAGCGTCTTGCCGCCTTCTACATATAATCCCACCGGCGAGAGGTCGCGGGCGAACATCCCGCCGTTCATCGCGAAGCGGATCTTCGGGTGGGCCGCCACGACGCGCTCGAAGGAGGCCCAGGGCTTCCCATCGGGCGCTTTCCAGTACAGGTGGATACTTGATGGCGCGGCCTTTCGGGCGATGATCTTTTGGGCGGAAGCGCTACCTGTTGCGAGTACGGCGAGGCTAACGGAGAGGAGTAATCGGGTCATGTGTAATTGATATTGGGGCATGCCCAATAGAGAAAGAACGCAGATCTATATGATTTAGTACGATGGCGCTGGTGCATACAATTCGTAACACGGGCCCACTGCAGCCCCTGGCTTTGTGAATGTTTATCGCCCGGTCACAGCCGTTCCTAGATAGAACCTGTATGATCTTCAATTGGGCGCGCTTGGTAGCGAACTGCCCCGTTAGGGGCAGCATGTCTCCGGCCCCGGATGCAATCCGGGGGATGATGTGAGGATATGTTTTCCGCGCCCTGTAGGGGCGCCACCTCGCCGGAGGTGCCGGATTATTCTCCGCAGCCCGAATCGAACGGGTTGCGCTCCCGCGTCCTCTGCGGTGAAAATTCCCTTCTATCCGTCGACCGGCCGTAACATTTCCGCGCCCGTTTTCGTATGTGCGTTTGACGCATCCTCCATGCACCCGCCCTGCTTACCGCTGCGCCCATTTTTTGCTACCGCTTGTGGGCAACCGGTAATTTAGGAGCCCGACATTGTACCAACCACTCATCGCCAGTTATGAAATACACAATCGCCGCCCTCTTACTGCTGATCGCCGCTGCCGCCGGTGCGCAGGGCCCGCTCTTTATGCCGCAGAACATCCGCAAGGCCTATACCGAAGGCAGCCGCAGCCCTGATGGCGCGCCGGGCAAGGCCTACTGGCAGAACAAGGGACGCTATACGATCGAGGTGAAGCTGGCACCGCCGCAAAAGACCATCACCGGGCACGAAACGATCGTGTATACCAATAACAGCCCGCGCACGCTCGACCGCCTCGTGATCAAGCTCATTCAGAACGTGCACAAGCCGGCGGCATCGCGGCTGGGCGCCGTCGACACGGCCTACCTAACCGCGGGCACGACCATCGACCGCTATACCGAGAACGGCGTCGAGAAGACCGTGCGCAAAACCACGGCCCGCACCTTCATGGATGTGCCGCTGAGCAAAAAGCTCGCGCCCGGCGACAGCGTTACCGTCACCTTCGACTGGCACTACAACGTGAGCAACGTGAGTGGCCGCGAGGGGCGCCTCGATTCCACGAGCTTCTTCCTCGCTTACTTTTACCCGCGCATTGCCGTGTACGACGACACCCACGGCTGGGACCGCATGGACTTCGTGGAGGCGCAGGAGTTTTACAACGAGTTCAACGACTACGAGGTAGCCGTGACCGTGCCCGCCAACTTCCTCGTGTGGGGCACCGGGATGCTGCAGAATGCGGAAGCGGTGTTGACACCCGCCTACCTGGAGAAATACAACCGTAGTCTTACGTCCGACGAGGTGATCAACGTAGTAACACAAGCCGATATCCGTGCCGGCGGCATCACCCCGCAGGCAGCAACGCTCACCTGGCGCTTCGGCGCGACGCATGTGCCCGACGCCGCCTTCTGCATCTCCGATCATTACGTGTGGGATGCCGCTTCGATCGTAGTGGACAAGGCTACGGGCCGCCGCGCCTCCTGCCAGGCCGCCTTCATCGACACGGCCGCCAACTTCCACAACCAGGTGCGCTACATCCGGCATTCGCTCGATTTCTTCAGCAACGTATGGCCCGGTGTTGCGTATCCGTTTCCGAAGAGCACGATCATCCAGGGCGTGGCTGACATGGAATACCCGATGATGGCCAACGACTCGCCTCAGGACGACTCCGTGTTCCAGCGCTTCGTGGCCGAGCACGAGGTGGGCCATAGCTACTTCCCGTTTTACATGGGCATCAACGAACACCGCTACGGCTTTATGGACGAAGGCTGGACCACCGCCTTTGAATACATCATCAACATCCGGGACCTGGGCCGCGACCGGGCCGATGGCTTCTTCAAGCAGTTCCGCGTGAACGGCTGGGCCCTGGCGCCCACCGATGAAACGCAGGTGCCCATCATCACCCCCGGCAACCTGCTGAACTCGCCCGCGCTCGGCATCAACGAATACGGCAAGCCCGCGCTCGCTTACCTCGCCCTCAAGGACCTCCTCGGCGACGAGGTCTTTCGCAAAAGCCTCCAGGGCTTCATGCAGCGCTGGAACGGCAAGCACCCCCTGCCCTGGGATATGTTCAACTCCTTCTCGAACCTAAGCGGCCACGACCTGACCTCGTTCTGGAACAACTGGTTCTTCACGACCTCCTACATGGACGTGGCCATAGATAAGCTCACGCAAAGCAAGACCGGCTCCACGCTTACGGTGAAAAACATCGGTGGCTTCTACATTCCGTTTGACGTGCAGCTGACGTATGCCGATGGCAGCAAGGATACAGTGCATTACACCGCAGCTGTGTGGGAGAAGAACGGTAAGCTCGCGACGCTGAAGTTGCCGGGCGTGAAGAAGATTGCCTCGCTGAAGATTGATGGCGGGTTGTATGTGGATGCCGATGCGAGCAACAACAGTTGGGGCGAAGCGACACAGGCGAAGACCGCGCCGGCGGCGCTGCTTGATAAGGCAGTCGGTACCTACAGCTCAGCGCAGGTGCCCATCAGGATCCGCATCACGCGCGCCGGCAACTCCCTGCAGGCCGAAGCCGACGGCAAGGAGACATTGCAGCTGGCTTATGATAGCGGCACTACGTTCGTGGCCGCGGCACAGGGTATCGCGATTGAGTTTGATATGACGAAAGGCGAGCTGACGTTGAAGCAGGGAGGAGCGAATTATGTATTTAAAAAGGAGAAGGCGGGCTTTTAGTTAGCCGGTGCCCTGTTTCCCAAACGCATGAAGGCCGGGCCCGGAAGGTCCGGCCTTATTTATGGGCGCTACCGTATTTACCGGGCTGCCTGGAAAGCAGTTGGAACTCCCGGCACGCAGCCTTTAGGCGTGCCGCCAGCAGTGGGCACAAAAAAGCCTGGTCGGGGACCAGGCTTTTTTTTATCGGAAGTCGTTGACTTAATAACGGCTGTTGTTGTAACCACCGCCGCTGAAGTTGCGGGCGGGACGGTCTTCTTTCGGCTTGGCTTCCGTAACGCGGATCGTGCGGCCTTCAACGACACCGTCGTTCAGCTCGGCGATCGCCTTGCGGGCAGCCTCGTCGTCCGGCATTTCTACGAAACCGAAGCCACGGGAGCGGCCGGATTCGCGGTCGTTAATGATCTTGGCGGAGGACACGTCACCATACGGCGTAAAAAAGGCTCTGAGATCTTCATCCTGCACATTGAAGCTCAGGTTGGAAACATAAATGTTCATGTTCTTAAAAATTAAACGGTAAAAAAGCTTGAGAAAGGCAAGAAGTTGAAGACTAGCTAAGGTGCAGTTAACGCAAGATGGCAATCGATCACTAATGCGAGGCTCAAATAACACGGTGAAGGTAGGCTATTGGGTCGGTATTAAAATGCGAATTGTTTGGTAAAGGGGTGGGAGGGGCTGAAAGGTGCCATACTCCCGCAATCAATCCTGAACCCATAGTTCTTAGCTGGACTTCGTACATCACTGAGCGGCTGAGATTATTACAGCTGTCGAATGTGGATTTCGTGTGGGAAAGCCATTTGATAAACGGTTTATCTTTGAATCAATGATTTCAGAAGCTCAACTCGAAAGACTGTTTCCAAGTCAGGGGAAATCGCTTTTCTCTTATTTGTCTTATAAACACAGAGGTGGGACAAACAATAGTAAAGGAAATACATTTGAAAATCATTTCACTGTATTTAAAATAGCTGAGCATTTCAATCAGGGATCCTCGTGGGATCAAACCTTTTTTACTGGACAGGAATTTGTTTTTATTGATGATCTCGTTGTTGAACAAGCAGATAATGATCACATCGAGCATTACCAAATCAAGGATGTGCAAAGCCTGACATGGACCGGTGGAGACCATCCGATTGAAGAAGATTTCAAAATACAGCACCATATTTGTCAGGATTTAGGCAAAACGACCACTTTGGAACTTGTTGTGTCAAATGACAGTGTGAAAAATGGCTTACAGAGCAGTATGAGCGCTACACTAAGCGCGATTGCGAGCGTACGGCATTTTGAAAAGGCAATATCCATACAGACACTATTAGCCGCCAATAGTGATGTACGTCGAGAGCTAGCAGCAATGTGCGCTTTGAACAATCCCGCGACTGACAAGTTGGTTACTTTAGGCACACTTTTACTTGGAGCTTGGTCCAGTTCGGGACAAAAGAGAGTTTCATTACAGGAGCTGATCAATCAGTGTCATTCATCTAACCCTAATTATATTAAGGGGTTGACTAATCAAGTCCCGGCGCCATTAGCAGCAATATTAGACCGAATTGCTGGCTTTACTTATGATGTACAAGGGGGATACATAGTTTGGAAATTCGGGCCGTCTGATGAGGGTACAATCAACTACCAGATAGGCACTACGTCGTTTCTGCAATGGGAAAACGATGTAGTTAATGAGAAACCATCTGATTTTGAAACGCTTGAACCATATTTATCAAAATGAGCAGGACCTATCAACAAATAGTCAATACGCGGATTATCAATCTGCTGACTGAGCTCACTAATAAGGAATTGCCCTCTAATGAGTATGCTCAGGTAATGTATAACCTTGGGAAGGAGTTTGGAACGATATTGAATGACAAGGTATCTTCCAGCACACCCATCATGCTTGGCTGTACGGTAGAAGACGCTGATTACCTAGGACGGGGTATTTTGGAAAACCTTGAAAAGTCCCATCTAAAGACAAAGCTCACGGTTTTCTGGAATATGCGATTTAAAACAGATGGGTTGTCGGTCGCTCCCATAGTAAAACAATATAAGGAAGGTGCTGTAGATAAAAATACTGTGCTTGTGATAGTAAAGTCAATTATATCCAGTTCCTGTGTTGTTCGCACCAATTTGACTAAACTAATTGAAGAAGAACAACCGCAGACTATTTATGTTGTGGCACCCGTATTGCTGAAAGGAGCCATACAGAAACTTGAGGCAGAGTTTCCTCCTGCTATCACGAAACAGTTCCAGTATTTTTATTTTGCAGAGGACGACACAGCAACCAATGGAATAGTTGAACCCGGGATCGGAGGCGATATTTATCAGCGGCTGGGATTTGCCAATCAAACGGAGAAAAACAGCTTTGTTCCCAAAATTGTTAAAGAACGGCGTAGGCGAATTGTCAACTCCTAATTGGTTGATGGATATCGATAACAAGCATGCCCGATTTATTTGCAGATAGCAATCCAGGCAAGCTCGCCGTGATAGCTTTTTTGCCAGGCGAGTTGATTATTCACAGTTGTCGCACATCTCTCGAATATTACCCGGCTCATCCAACATGATCTCCCGGTTTTCAGCGTCAAGCATCTCCCAGAACTCGTTTTCAAAGTTTGAATAGATGTCCATAATCCCCAGCGCCTCCATTTCGTCGTATACCGGGTAGATCTCTTCGCTAAAGCTATCGCCGCCGAACTCGCCCATCTCATAACCACCGGTTTGCAGGGCTAAGCCGTCTGCATCAAAACGAATCTCTGCAAATCGGTGGTTGCCGCCTCCCAGCTCCTCCTTCACCAAGAAAGCAACGCTGCCCGTTTCCACTTCATAGCGGTCTGGTTCGGATACTAATTGATAGAGCGTTGCAGCTGTTGCCAACTCACGTCCGGTTAAGCGGTAGTCCTGAAACCCGGTTACTAACTGGGTAAGCAAGGCGCTTACGCGTCCGTGGACATATTCCTTGGCCTGGTTGAAGATTTCCTCTTCGTCAAATTCCCACATACCTGTTGGTTTAATAGTTTGTCAAGTATCAGATTACGATCCTCAGATTAACGGCAACCCCAATTCCTTCAAAAACTCATTATGCTTCGCCCGCGCCTCCTCAGCCTTCTTATTGATCTCCATCAACTGCTGGTGCACGGCTTGTAGGTCAATCTCCTCCTCCGTCGTTGCCGTACTCACATATCTAGATATATTCAGGTTAAACCCATTTTGCTCAATCTCCGCCATTGATACCCGCCGGGAATAGCGTTCGTCCTCTTTCCGGTGCTGGTAGGTATCGATGATCTTCTCCATATGCTCCGGCGCCAGGCTGTTCTGCCGCTTGCCTTTTACAAAGTGCTCGGCGGCGTTGATGAACAGCACATCATCCGGCTTCTTGCACTTTTTGAGCACGAGGATGCATACCGGGATGCCCGTGGAGAAGAATAGGTTCGACGGCAGGCCGATCACCGTATCGATGTACCCGTCTTTGAGCAGCTTGGTGCGGATGCGCTCCTCGGCGCCGCCGCGGAACAGCACGCCGTGGGGCAGGATAATGGCCATGGTGCCTGAATCGCTGAGGAAGTGCACGCCGTGGAGCAGGAAGGCGAAGTCCGCGGCCGACTTAGGAGCGAGGCCGTGGCTCTTGAAGCGAAAGTCTTCGCCCATCGCTTCGTTGGGCTCCCAGCGGTAGGAGAAGGGCGGATTAGCTACGATGGCGTCGAACTCCATCTTCCTGGCCGGGTTGGGTTCGTTGAGGATATCCCAATCGTTCAGCAGCGTATCGCCGTGGTGGATGTGAAACTCCGTGTCTTTCATGCCGTGGAGCAGCATGTTCATCCGCGCGAGGTTGTAGGTGGTGATGTTCTTTTCCTGACCGTAGATCTGGCCCACGCCCTGGCCGCCCATCTGGCGGCGCACGTTGAGCAGCAGCGAGCCCGAGCCGCAGGCAAAGTCCAGCACCTTGTCAATGCGGGGGCGCTTGCCCGATGCCGGGTCCTGGCCGTCGAGGGCCACGATGGCCGAGAGGATGCTGGAGATCTGCTGCGGGGTGTAAAACTCGCCCGCCTTTTTGCCCGAGCCGGCGGCAAACTGCCCGATCAGGTATTCGTAGGCATCGCCCAGCACGTCGGAGCCGGTGGGGAACTTGCCGATGCCCTCGGCGATCTTCTGGATGATGGTGCACAGGCGGGCATTGCGCTCGGCATAGTTTCGCCCTAGCTTATCGGAGTTGAGGTTGATCTCCGAAAACAGGCCCTGGAAGGTGCTTTCGAAGCTCTCGTTTTCAATGAACTTGAAGCCTTCCTGAAGCGTGTGCAGCAGCTCGCCGCTCTGCGTGCGTGCCTGCTCGGCGATCGAGTTCCAGAGGTAGGCCGGCTTGATGACGTAGTGCACGCGGCGGCGCATCAGCTTTTCGAATTCTTCCACGTCGCCTTCATTGGCGGCATACCATACCGCCAGCGGCGAGCGCTTGTCTTCCTTATCCAGCTGCGGGTAATCAGGGCCCAGCTCTTTCTTTGCCGCACCCTCGTAGTTGTCGCTCAGGTAGCGGAGAAAGAGAAAGGACAGCATGTAATCGCGGAAGTCGTCGGCGTTCATGGAGCCACGCAGGTCGTCGGCGATGCTCCAAAGGGTGGAGCCGAGTTGTTTATAGTCTTGTGCGGTCATGGTGCTACAGATAGTTTAATCGGATGCGTTCCCGGTCGGTCCAGGCTTTGTTTTCAGGTGTGGTGAAGGGGCGGATCTCTCCGCGGTCGTTTTCCATTAATACCGTTGCTACAAATAATGGGTCTTTGGGCAGATACTGTGCGATTGGCTCTGCCGAAGGCACTGGCCCATGGATATAGCGAGGCCGTGGGGGCAAAGCGGCTTCCAATATACCCGCAAAATATTCGAGGTGCTGATCCAGCGCCTGATTGAACTGCCCGATGGTCAAGTAGCCTTCGAGGGTACGGCCGTCCCGAACTAATTTCCATTCTTTCGGGAACTTCTCGCGGGTGGCTGTTACATAATCCGTTTCGGCCAGTTGCCGCAGTAATTCCAGTTTGGCTTCTTCATTACCGGTGAGCGCGTAAACACGGCCACACCAGCCATACGCTAAACCAGTAGCGATATCGACCAGAAACCAGAGATTGAAGCAGAGCTCGGGGGGAGTCATAATTGGAAAAATATTTACTCGGAAACAGACGGGAATAGCCCTTGCATCAGACCTTTTTTGTGGACATTCAAGGATTCGAGTCTTTCCGTTTGAGCCGAAATCATCTCATCTAAGGCTGATATAGCCTCTACGATTCTGTATTGCTCTTCTAAGGGAGGAATCAAAATTTCGAATTGCTTTAGGTCGTTTGAATCAAGCTTTCCGGCTCCAATACCTGTGGCAGTTACTTTTTCTAAAAGCAGTGGCTCGGATGCTACTAAATAGTAGAGCAGGTACTGACTATTGACGCGAGCTTCGAGTGTTAGCGCCTTCACATCCTGATTGAACGATAGCGTGCACTTTGCGATTCCCATTGGAATACGCTTATAAAGCATGCTTCCTCGGACTAATATTAACAACTGTCCTTCGTTTGCAATTGCCGCTCCTTTGGAAACAGCTAAGTCAGTGATTTTTAGTTCAGAGTCATCCAAAGAATAGTTATGCATCGAAGCAGCACTAATCCAGGGAATTGATCCGTTCCAGTATTCGGGATTGTCTTTCGATGGTGTGCCTCCTGAACTAAACTTAGATATTTCTCCTAATGTCGTTTCTTCCCACTCCCCCTCAAAACCCGCAAACCTCAACCGCGGCACCGTTTCTCCTTCTGCCGGAAAGAGCTGCTGCATCAGGCCTTTCTTATGCGCCTTGAGCGCCTCCAGGTTTTGGGTTTCGGCAGTGATCAGTTCGTCGAGGGACGAAAGGCAGGAGGCGATTTTTTGTTGTTCCTCATCTCCTGGAATTACGACATTTAGTTTGAGCAAATCCTTAGTATAGATAGCAGCAACGCTCGTAGTTCCTGTTGCGATTTCCCTAAGCTTTTTGATTGAGGGGGCTGTGTTGAGGAGGCAGTTCATGAAATAATTTGAAGCAACAGAACTTTTAGTGAAAGTCAAGCGCATCAAATTTGAGTTGTAAAGGGCAAGAGGCAGCTCATTTTTCCATATTGCGACTTTGCCAACCAACTCCAAGGTGTTTCTTGTATTGAATAATAAGTCTCCTTCGTTGAGTATGTCGAGCGGACTATAAGGAGTATCCTCTTGCAAATACTCAAGTTTATCGTAATTGATATTTCCTCTTTCGATGTTTCCCATTTTAATGATGGGAATGCCTTTTGAGTTCGTTGTAGTTGCGAAGTTTCCACCTAATCTTCCTTCGGATAAAATATCGGAAAGACTTATTTCTTTCCATTTTTCCAAGAATTTTGGAAACCGCAGCGTCGGCACCAATTCTAAGTTCCCCTTCTTATTCATAAGCTTTCAACCCGGCGATCTCGCGGCCGCCGGCCCGTTTTTTCAAAATATGTACCAATTCATTCATCAGCGCCAGCTCTTTCTGCGTTCGTGCTTTCCAGCCTAAATCCAGCGGCGCGAGCAGCTCGGTAAGGTGCGCGCTGTCAAAAACCATCCGGTCGAGGGTGGCGGAAATAAAGGCCTGCAAGGTAGCGGCTTCGAGCCCATTCTTTTCGGCAACGTCCACCACCGCCTGCGCGTGCTTTTCGGTCTTGAAGCGCTGGTAGCCTTCGCGGATGGCTTCTTCGCTCAGGCCCTGCCCGGCCTGCAGGGTGTCAATGTAAGCCACGATGTCGTCGCGCTCCTCCATCAGGTTGGCGCTGGAGCTGAGGAGGTTGATCAGGTCTTCGCGCGTCATCTTTTGCTTCTTCGGCCCCTGCTGCGACCAGGCTGCAATGAGGCCCATGATGTAATCGTAGTCGATGATGGCCGAGGCAAACAGCACGAATTCGAAATCGAGTTGCTCCACCTGAGGGTCCACACCCGGTTCTTTGCCGCCTTGCTTTTCGCGCAGGCGCTTGGCCGTTTCAATGTATGCGCTGCGGAACGAGCGAAGCTCGTTTTCGGGCAGGATGTTTTCAATAGCGCTCCGATCATCCTCCGTAAGGTCGGTGTATTGGTCCAGCTGCGTTTTGAGTCGCTGCACTTCCTTGAAGCGGTTGATGAAGTCGGCGCGGGCGGCGTCGCCCTTCAGGTTCGCCACTTCCTCGGGGGCGCAGGGCAGGCCCTGAACTTCCATCATGGTTGCCAGTTCGGCCACGGCGCCGGCGTAGCGTTGCAGCACTACGGGCGCGGGCTCCACCAGCCAGATCTCGCGGGCGCGGCCCTCGCTCTCGCCCGAAAACAGCTTGATGGCCGTATCCACGGCATCCTTCTGCTTCCGGAAGTCGAGCACATTGCCATAAGGCTTCGTATCGTTCAGCACGCGGTTGGTGCGGCTGAAGGCCTGGATGAGACCGTGGTACTTCAGGTTCTTGTCTACGTACAGTGTGTTGAGGTACTTGGCGTCGAAGCCCGTGAGCAGCATATCTACCACGATCACGAGGTCGATCTTTTTGGCGCGCGGGTAGTCGCTGTTGGGGTACTGTTGGTCCTTGATGCGCTTTTGAACGTCTTTGTAATAGAGGTCGAAGTCGGCCAGGCGATGGGCCGTGCCGTACTGCCGGTTGTAGTCGTCGAGGATGCCCTTCAGCGCGGTCTTCTTGCCCTCGGGGTCCACCTGGTTGTCTGCCTGCTCCTGCGGCAAGTCTTCCTGCAGCTGCTGCACGTCCTTGTTGCCCTCGGCCGGCGGCGAGAACACGCAGGCAATGTGGAGAGGCTGGTAGGCTTCGTCTTCGTCTTTCCGTTTTTCCTGCAGTTTTTCGAACAGGTCATAATATTCAATGGCTTCGTTGATGGAGGCTGTGGCCAGTACGGCGTTGAAGCGGCGTCCGTGCGTAGCGTCGTCGTGCTTGTTCAGGATGTGGTTCACCACGCCCACGCGGTGCGTCCAGCTGCCCATCGTCACCTCCCCATCGGGCTTGAAATAGTCTACGTGGAAGCGCAGCACGTTGCGGTCTTCGATGGCATGGGTAATGGTGTAGCGGTGCAGGCATTTCTGGAAAATGTCCTGCGTCGTCTTCCAGCTTTCCTCCTGGCCCCGCACCTGCGTATTGATGGCGTTCTCCTCAAAGATGGGCGTGCCGGTGAAGCCGAAAAGCTGCGCCTTAGGGAAGAACTCTTTGATTGCCTTATGATTTTCACCGAACTGCGAGCGGTGGCATTCGTCGAAGATGAACACCACGCGCTTGTCGCGCAGCGGCTGCAGTCGGTCTTTGTAGTTGCGCGGGTTGGCGGGATCGAGCGCCAGCCCGAGTTTCTGGATGGTGGTTACGATCACCTTGTCGGCATAGTCTTCCGAAAGTAAGCGGGTTACGAGCGCGTCGGTGTTGGTGTTTTCCTCCACGCAGGCCGGCTGAAACTTGTTGAACTCCTCGCGCGTCTGGCGGTCGAGGTCTTTGCGGTCCACCACAAAGAGGCATTTCTCCACGTTCGGGTCTTCCTTCAGCAGGGTAGAGGCTTTGAAGGAGGTAAGCGTTTTACCGCTGCCCGTGGTGTGCCAGATGTAGCCGTTGCCGCGGTTCTCCTCGATGCAGCGCACGATCTCTTTCACGGCGTAGATCTGGTAGGGGCGCATCACCAGCAGCTTTTGCTCGCTTTCCACCAGCACCATGTAGCGGCTGATCATCTGCGCGAGGGTGCACTTGGAGAGAAACTTCTCCGCAAAGTCGTCAAGGTGGGTGATCTTTTTATTGTCTTCGGCCGCCAGCTGGTACACAGGCAGAAACTGTTCATCGGCGCTGAAGTTGAAGTGCTGCGCGCGGTTGTTGGCGAAGTAATAGGTATTGCTGCGGTTGCTCACTACAAACAGCTGTACGAAGCAAAGCAGCGAATTGGTATAGCCGTTGCCCGGGTCGGTCTTGTAGTCCACGATCTGCTGCATGGCGCGGCGCGGGCTCACTTCGAGTGTCTTGAGTTCTGCTTGGAGCACGGGGATGCCGTTCATCAGCAACAGCACGTCGTAGCGATGGTGACTGTTATGGGTATTCATCCGCAGCTGGCTTACCACCTCGAAGTCATTCTTGCACCAGTCCTTGATGTTCACGAGCGTGTATTGCAGGGGCGTGCCGTCTTCGCGGATGAAGGTATTGCGCTGTCGCAGCAGTTTGGCAGTGGTAAACACATCAGGGTTGACGATGTCGTCGCGCAGGCGGTTGAATTCGGCGTCGCTGAGCGTGACGCAGTTCAGTTCCTGGAACTTCTGGCGAAAGTTTGCTTCGAGGGCGGCACGGTCGCGGATGTCGGGGCGCCAGGTATATTTCAGGTCGGTAAGCCTGTCGATAAATGCTTGCTCAATGTCTGCTTCTTTCATGTGGGTTGGCTTGTGCGGAAGGGGCACAAAATAATACTTTCACCAACGGTTGAGCCAGGAACCTGTAGCGGTTCGTGGGGCTATGTTTAAATAAGCCTTTTAGTATTTAAGTTAGCGTCGCTAAACTAAAATATGGCATCGCATATTTAACTTTAACGCCGTAAAGTATAATATAAGGCACCAAAATGAACCTGGATTCCTTTAAAGCTGGAACGATCGTTAAGCAGCCCACCGGCTATCGGGCTTTCATCCCCGAGCCCATCAACGGGCCGCTTACCTGGTCGGATCCCGGCATTAATACCTTATTGGAGCGGGCCACCCTCCAACTGGGCGCACTCAATAGTTTCTCCCGTTTTGTGCCGGATATTGACCTCTTTATCCGGATGCACGTGGTCAAAGAAGCCACCGAAAGCAGCCGCATCGAGGGTACGCAAACCAATATCGAGGAGGCCCTCGTGGGCCAGGCCGACGTGGCCCCGGAGCACCGCGACGACTGGCAGGAGGTTAACAACTACATAAAGGCACTGAATTCGGCCATCGACCGGCTCGATACGCTGCCCCTGTCTTCGCGCCTCCTGCGCGAAACCCATGCGATCCTGCTGGATGGCGTCCGAGGCGAGCACAAGCTCCCCGGTGAGTTCCGCAGTTCTCAAAACTGGATCGGGGGTGCTTCCCTCAACGATGCTGTGTTCATTCCCCCGCCGCACGATGAAGTGGGCCGGCTAATGGGCGACCTGGAGAACTTCCTGCACAATGACGACATACAGGTGCCGCACCTCGTGCGTATTGCGCTTGCGCATTACCAATTCGAAACCATCCACCCTTTCCTGGACGGCAACGGGCGTATCGGGCGCCTCATGATAACCCTCTACCTGATCGAGAACCGTATTATCGAAAAACCGATCCTGTATCTATCCGACTTTTTCGAAAAGCACAAGGGGCTGTATTATGACAACCTGACCAACGTACGCCGGAACAATGACCTTACCCAATGGATCCGGTTCTTTTTAGAGGCGGTAAGCCAAACCTGCGCCATGGCGTCGAGTAGTTTGCAGCAAGTGATGGAATTGCGCCGCGATTGCGAGGGTAGCCGCATCATTCAACTGGGCCGTAAAGTACCCACTGCAAAAAAATTACTTGACTACCTCTTTACCCAACCTGTAGTGACAGCGGCACATGTCGCGAGTGTATTAGAAATGTCACCGGCTTCGGCTTATAAGCTGATCGACGACTTCCAGAAGGTCGGCATTCTGAAGGAAACGACTGGTTTCAAGCGCAACCGTTTCTTTATCTTCAAACAATACGTGGACTTATTCCACCGCTAAGCCAACTCCATGAAAGAACAAATCCCCGATTTCCAAAAAATAATGTACCCTGCCCTCGCCGCCCTCCGCGACGGAGCGCCCCACCCGGCCCAGGAGCTCATTGCCCAACTCGGCAAGCACTTCCAGCTCTCCGATGCGCACCTGGCGATCATGGTGCCGAGCGGGCAGCAGCCGCTTTTCAAAAACCGCGTCACCTGGGCGGTTACCTACCTGAAAAAGGCCGGTTTGCTCCAAGCGGTCAAGCGGGGCGTGTACCAGATCACGGAGGCTGGTCTAGCGATCCTGAAGCAAAACATCGACTACATCAACCTGGCCTACCTCGAGAAGTTTGACGCTTATAAAGAATGGACAGGCTCCTTTGGAAAGGCCGAAGCCACACCCGCAACCGATGAACAGGCGGCGGTAAGCGAAACACCCGAAGAACTCATTGGCGAAAGCCTCGCGCGTGTGCACGCATCCATCGCGGCCGACCTGCTGGAAACATTGAAACAGAAAACACCCGCACAGTTTGAGAAGTTCGTCCTGCTTCTGCTGCAGGGTATGGGTTATGGCATGATGGAGGAAAACGCGATTGAAGTGGTGGGACAATCCGGCGACTTCGGCATCGATGGTATCATCTACCAGGACAAGCTCGGTATCGACCGGATTTACGTACAAGCCAAAAAGTGGAATGACAACAAAGTGCAGTCAAAAGAGATACGCGACTTTATCGGGTCGCTCAGCCTGCGCGGTACGAACAAAGGCGTGTTTATCACCACCTCGCGTTTCACCGACGATGCGCTCCGGACGGCTTCGATGAATCCTCAGAATAAGATCATCCTGATTGATGGCCCTAAGCTGGCCGACTTCGCTATTCAATTCAATGTAGGTGTGCAGGTGAAAAAGCGCTACGAGCTGAAAGATATCGACCAGGATTTCTTCGACGAACTATAAGAAGCTACTTTCTATAAGCACATACGATCTTCATTTAGTCCCGCACGAACATTTTTGCTCTTAACGAATCGGACTGCATCCCGGTTCGAATCATCGTCCTTTAACCTTCCCGACGGCCAGTTTGTCTTGTAGGGCAACCAACGTATTTCTACGCATCCTCCTGATGTTTTCACCCCGAATGCCTGATGTTTTCACCAAAAAATCCCGATGTTTTTCCCAGCCAAAACGGGGTAAATCCTCATGGAATCGAGGAGCTGAGGGGCTAGTTTCGGTTACAGAAGGATGGGACGTTCGGTTCCCGAAACTCAGCCCGCTTCACATCCTTTTTAGCTCATTCTCAATCCATTAGTTCGTAGCGAAGCTGGGGAAACGGGCGCGTGCAGCGCGTCGGACCGTTCTGACGTAGCGTCATTGCCCGCGTGCAGTGCGTCGGCGCCCACGTACAACGCGTCGGCGCTTGCCGGCAGGGCGTCGGAAGCTGCGTACGCTGCGTCGGAAGGCGCTGACGCTCAGTCGGAGCGCTCGTGCAACGCGTCATTGGTCGCGTACAAGGCGTCGTCGGCGCGTGGACGTAGCGTCGGCGCTCCAGGTACGTAGCGTCGAACAACCCTTACGAAGCGTCGGCACGAACCGGAAATCCCAAACCCCAAACCCCAAACTGATACCGTCTCTTATCACTCATCATAAAACAAAAACAATGACCAAGAGAAATCTCGCCCGCGTGAGCATGTTCGACGTCATGCTCCTGTTCTTCCTTAAGTACGCCGCCACCGTCGACCGCCTCCCGGCACTCCGTGCCGCGGTAGACCGCTTCATCCAGTTTCTCAAAGACACGAAGGCCGCCATGGCCCGGGAGAAGCTCGTGTCGCAGGGCGTCACCAGCGACAAGGGTACCCAGCGCAGCAGCCTCTGCTCGGCCGCCGGGTCCACTGCCGCCGCCATTGCCGCCTACGCGCACGATAAGAACGATGCGATCCTTGCCGGCGAAATGGATTACTCCGCCCGCGAGCTGGAGCGCATCGCCGAAGACAAGATGATGCCCGTCATCCGCCGCATCATCGAGCTCGCCGGCGCCCATGTGGCCGCACTCGCCGACTATGGCATCACAGCCCAGACCCTCGACAACCTGTCCGACCTCGCCGACATCTTCGAAGGCAAAAAAGCAGCGCCCCGCGCCGCCATCAACCTCCGCTCCGATGCCGGCGAGCTGGCCGCTGAGCTCGTCGCCCAAACCAATGCCATCCTCAAAAAGACGGTCGACAAGCTCGTGCTGCAATTCGAAAAAAGCGACCCCGAATTCTACGCGCAATACTGGAAGAGCCGCATCATCGTCGACGCCGCCACCTCCGGCACCTCGCTTACGGTCAACGTCTCCGGCCCCGACGCTCAGCCCCTGGCCGCCGCCGAAGTGCGCATCGAAGGCACCGGCGTCAAGGGCATCACCGACGCCCACGGCAAATGCATCCTCAAAGACCTCGAAGCGGGCACGAAGAAAATAACCATCGCCCACAAGGATTATTCGCAGAAGACCCTCGACGACGTGCAGCTGAAGCCGGGAAAGAGCAACAAGCTCAAGGCAGCGTTGTAAGGCGATCGCCCTCCAATCAAAAGCCGGAGATCCCGTTTGGAAGTATGCGGGAACTCCGGCCTTTTTTGTTGCGCGGAGCGTCGCTGCTGCGACCGAAGGTCATTGCGAGCGCAGCGAAGCAAACTCCACAACCTGAAGACGTTACGATTTAAACGGGCACCTCAACTCAAAGTCTTCAAAGGCTGGAAGCACTTCGCGTAACGGAGGAGTTTGCTTCGTTTCACTCGCAATGACGGGCATGTGCCCGTCTCCTCCATAGCGCCATCTCCCTCGTTGCGTCCTTGCGCCGTTGTGTCGTCGCGCTCCGGCGTCCGCGTGCGGACCGCCGCCCCACCGGCCCTGTTTTTGAATGCCTTCCTGCAGGAAGCGCCCCGGCACCGGCAAAACCTTCCATCCGGCACCATGAAAAAGCAACAGAAAAAGCAGATGAACGAGCTCTACATCGAGCTCGTGAAGCTGCAGAAAGAGGTCATCGCTTCCGGGCTTAAGCTCCTCGTTAT
Source organism: Flaviaestuariibacter terrae (assembly GCF_054777635.1). Taxonomy (NCBI): domain Bacteria; kingdom Pseudomonadati; phylum Bacteroidota; class Chitinophagia; order Chitinophagales; family Chitinophagaceae; genus Flaviaestuariibacter; species Flaviaestuariibacter terrae. The sequence continues at coordinate 485,555 of NZ_BAAHAL010000008.1, read as the reverse complement.
ACTCGAGGGCCGCGATGCCGCCGGCAAGGACGGCACCGTTAAGCGGATCATCAGGCACCTGAGCCCCCGCGAAACCCGGGTGGTGGCGCTCAGCAAGCCCTCCGACCGGCAGCAGAGCGAATGGTACTTCCAGCGCTATACCCAATACCTGCCCGCCGCCGGTGAGTTCGTGATCTTCAACCGCAGCTGGTACAACCGCGCCGGCGTCGAAAAGGTGATGGGCTTCTGCAGCGACGAGGAGTACGGCGCCTTCTTCCGCGACGTGGAGCACTACGAGCGGATGCTCACCGATGCCGGCATCATCCTCCTCAAGTATTACCTCGACATCAGCAAGGACGAGCAGGCGGCCCGCCTCGCCGACCGGCGCAAGGATCCGCTGAAGCAGTGGAAGATCAGCCCGATCGACGAAAAGGCGCAGGACCTGTGGGCCGACTACTCCACAGCCCGCAACAAGATGCTCCGCAAGACCAACTTCCCCCGCTCGCCCTGGTTCGTGGCCAATGCCGAAGACAAGAACGACATGCACATCGCCCTCGTCTCCCACCTGCTCCGCCACGTCGACTACCGCGGCAAGAGCCAGGAGGCGCTGGACCATCACGGCAAGCTCGTATTCCCGGCCACACCGGAGCATATCGAGACGGATTTGTTCCCGTGAGGGTGATGGTTCGGTGGTTTCCTTGTATTTCCCGCCCCGGAGGGGCGGTTCGCCGGCAATGGTCGTTACCGTTAGAAGAGTAATGTATTCCGTAACGCACGAGTTTGCTTCTCCGCCAGCCGGCGAAACGCAATGACGCTTTCAGCGTCGTGCTGCCACCCTCCTGGTGTCAGCCATTCCCGATTGACGATTCACGATTGCCGATTCCCGATTTCCGATTCCCGCCCTACGCCGGCAGGTAAATTTCGAACACGGCGCCCTCGCCGGGCGTGCCTTCGGCGCGGATAAAGCCGCGGTGATTCTCCACCACCTTCTTTACGATCGAAAGGCCCACACCGGTGCCGCTGTATTCGGCCTTGCCGTGCAGGCGGGCAAACATGTGGAAGATCTTTTCCTGGTACATATTGTCGAATCCGATGCCGTTGTCGGCCACGCGCAACACGTGGTAGCGCAGGCCCCGCTCCGTTACCTCGCTGGCCGATACGCCGATGACAGGCGCGATGCCGGGCTTGCCGTACTTGAGGGCATTGCTCACGAGGTTCTGAAAGAGCTGCTGCAGCTGGCGGCGGTAACCGGTCACGGCGGGCAGCGGGCCCAGCTCGATGTGCGCGTCCTTCTGGCGGATGTCGAGCTCGAGGTCTTCGAGTACGCGGGCGGCCAGCTCGCCGAGATCGACTGTTTCCATCTCGTGCGGTCGGTCGGTTACGTGCGAGTAGCTGAGGAGGTCGTCTACGAGCTGCGCCATATGGCGCGAGGCCCGCTCGATCCGGGCGAAGGAATGCTGCTGCGCCTCGCTGAGTTGCTCCGCCAGCTGGTCTTTCAGCAGCGCGGTGTAGAAGTGGATCTTGCGGATCGGCTCCTTCAGGTCGTGGGAGGCGGCGTGCGCAAACTCCTCGAGGTTCTGGTTGGAGCGCGTCAGCTCGGTGATGTTGCGCTCCAGGTCGAGCTGCAATTGCTTCAGCGCGGTGTAGTCGGTAAGGTGCACCACGATGTCGCCGCCCAGCGGCACGGCACCCATCTGGTTATAGATATCGAGGCCGTCGGCGAGGTAGTGATTCTCCCAGATCTGCGCATCGCCCGTCATCGCTACGAGGCGGATGTTGCGGAAGCTGTCGGTGTCGAAGTAGCCGGGAAAGAATTCGCTCACGCGCTTGCCGGCGAGGTCTTCGGGCGCTTTGCCTGCATAGGCGGCATAGGCTTCGTTGGTGAGCTTGTAGGTAAAGTCCACCACGTCGTCGCCGGCCCACACGGGCTGGAGTACCTGCAGGGCCGTGTTAAATACATTGATGATGCTTTGCAGCGATGCGTGCGACGCGAGCAGCTCGTTGTGGGCCCGCTCGAGCTCGGCGGTCTGCACGCGCACCTGCCGCGTCAGTTCTTCGCCGAACTGCTTCTGCTCGCTGATGTCCTGTACCATGCTGAGCACGCGGAGCGGCCGGCGCTCGCTGTCGAAAAACACGAGGCCCTTGGCGCGGATCCATTTGCCGATGCCATCGGGCCGCAGCACGCGCGTTTCATATTCAAGCTTGCCGCTGGCGAAGGCACGGCGGTAGGCCTCCTCGCGAACGGGCAGGTCGTCGGGGTGCATCCGCTGCAGGAATTCAGCGCGCGGGCTGCCCGAGTGAAGCCCGAAGATCTCTTCTACCCGGCCCGAGATCGTTACGTCGTCGTTGCGCAGGTCCACTTCCACGAGGCCCAGCTCGCCGGCGTCGAGGGCCAGTTGCACCTGCTCGTTGGCCCGCTGCAGCTCCTGGATCAGCCGCACGGTCTTCGTCGTTTCGGTGCAGGTTACAAACACGCCCGCGGGCCGTCCCGACTCGTCGATCACGGGGCTGTAGCTGTAGGTCCAGTATACTTCCTCGAGCTGCCCGTTGCGGTAGATGGGCAGCAGCTGGTCTTCGTGCCAGGTGGCTTCGCCGCCCGCGAGGATGGCGCTGATCTGCGGCCCGATGGATTTCCAGATTTCCGGCCATACTTCGGCGCCGGGCTTGCCAAGCGCGGGGTGCTTGCCGTCGTTGCCGAGGCTCGGACGGTAGGCGTCGTTGTAAAAACAAATGGAATCCGGTCCCCAGAACAGGAACATCGGGAAGCGCGAATGCAGCAGGATGCCGAGCGTTGTGCGAAGACTTTGCGGCCAGGTTTCCGGACGCCCCAACGCGGAGCGTTCCCAGGGATAGCTGCGGGTCAATTGACCCATTTCGCCACCGCCGATCAGGAAGGCTGGGACTGTTATGGTGGTTCTCGTATGTTCCAAGGTGGTAGGGGACAGACAATGAAATTACGAATTAATCGCATACGACTGCCTTGCTTTTCAAGTCACTCGCACTCATTCACCAGCGGCTTGGGCCGGATGCCCGCGTTCAGTGCACTTTGTTAAAAGATTATTGAATGAACGGCGCACGGATTGACAGCAGGTTGCTGGCGCTTTGGTTCCGCGTTGCCGTCCTGCTTACGGCCAGGGGCTGTGGCATTCATCGGAAATGCAAAAGTCAGTTGTCGCTCCCTGCGCTGCCGGCCATTTTTTCGCACTCCCGGGCACAGTTGCGGCAAGCCGCTGCACACTCCTGGCAATGCTTCATATGGTGTCGCCCGCATTCGGCGGCGCACTCGGTACAGAGCCCTGCGCAGATGAGGCAGAGGTCTTTCGCGCGGCGGCTGCCCAGGCTCATGAGCTGTGCCGCTGCAGAACAAAGCGCCGCGCATTCCATGTCCAGCTGGATGCAGCGGGCCATCATCGAAACGTCTTGTTCCATCGTGCAGGCCGACGCGCAATGATTGCAGATGGCGGCACAGCGGAGGCAGGCATCGATACAGGTTTGATACTGGTGATAATCCCCGTTCATGATGCTTCATTTATTGGTTTTACCAAGGGCTCGCTGCCTCCTTGCCTCAAGACATAGCGCCGCTTTTCCCTGTGTTCATGGGTGACCTCCAGGATCCCTTCCTGTTCGAGCTGGTCAAGCTCGCGGGCAACCTCGATTGTAAGATCCGCAACGCCATCTTCGGCGGCGGTGCCCCTCAGTTCCATCAGCTCGGCAGCTACTTCCGATGCAGCGCCCTTGCGCATCAGCGATAGCACGTACAGCGATTGCTCCCTCAGCGGCAGCGATTCGGAATAATGGGCCGGCACGTTCATGAGCTGCGACAGTTTGATCTGGCAGAACCTGCACAAAAATCCGTCCATGCTCCGAGGCACACGAAAAAGCCGGACAGGGTCGCCCGGCTTTTTCCTAGTAAATGGAATTTGTTTACGGCCGCACCTTCACCGGCGGCTTCGGCGCGGGCGCCTTTGCGGGCGGGTTCGCCTTCAGCTGCTCCAGCACGATCTGGATCGCTTTCTCCAGCTGCGGGTCGTGGCCGGCGATGACGGCCGAAGGCCATTGCTCCACCTCCACGTCGGGCGGCGTGCCCACGTTCTCGATGCCGAAGCCGTTCTCGTCGAAGAAGCCCACGTTGGGCGCCGTTACCACACCGCCGTCGATGAACTCGGGGTAGCCGAGCACGCCCACAAGTCCGCCCCACGTCGTCTTGCCCACGAGGGTGCCGAGCTTTGCCTGGCGGAACAGGAAGGGCAGGTAGTCGCCGCCCGAGCCCGCCGTCTCATCGATCAGCATCACCTTCGGACCCTGTATCGACGCGTTGGGCGCCTTCTGGTCCTTGCCATAACGGTAACGCCAGTACGACTGCACGGGGCGCTTCAGCAGGTCGATGTAATAGTCGGCCAGCTGACCGCCGCCGTTGAAGCGCTCGTCTACGATGATGGCTGCGCGGTTCGCCTGCGGGAAGAAGTAGCGCTTGAAGTATTCATGGCCCAGCGCCGCCGTATTGGGCACATACACGTAGGCCACCTGGCCGTTCGTAGCCTCGTCCACCTTGCGCATGTTGCCTTCCACCCAGTCGCGGTTGCGCAGGGCGGTCTCGCTGGCAACGGGCACGACCTTCACCGTGCGCGGGTTGGCGCCGTCGGGCGTTGCGGCAACGGTGAGCGTTACGATCCTGTCGGCGGTGTTTTCAAAATAGCTGTAGAAGTTCTTGTCGGCGGTTACGTCGGCGCCGTTCACCTTGAGGATGTAGTCGCCCACCTGCACGTTGACGCCGGGCTCGGTGAGGGGCGAGCGGAGGTCGGGTGTCCAGTTGAGGCCGCCGTAGATTTTTTTGATGCGGTAGCGGTTGTTGACCGTTTCATAATCGGCGCCGAGCAACCCGCCCGGTACTATTTCGGGGTTGGAGCGGCGATCGCCGGCGGCATCGAAGCGGTGGTGACCCACGGAAAGCTCGGAGAACATCCACTGCATCACGCGGTAGAGGTCGTTGGTACTTGCCACGTCGGGGAGAAGCGCCTCGTATTTCTTCTTCATCGCCGCCCAGTTCACGCCGTGCATGTTGGGGTCGTAGAAGAAGTCGCGGTTCACGCGCCAGGCTTCGTTGAAGATGTTCTTCCACTCTTCCTTCGGCGCGATCTTCACCTGGATGGCGGCCGTGTTGATCATGGCCTCGGGCGTCGGCTTCTGCCCGGTGGGCGCGATGCCCCATTTGCCTTTCGTAACGAAGAGTGTCTTCTCGCCTTTGGCAGCGATCGTGTAGCCGTCGGCCGGCATGATCGGCTCTTCCTTCCGCTTCCGGAGGCTGTACATATTGAGCATCGTTGGCGTCGCGTTGTGCGGCGATGCCGAGAGGTAGAAGAGCTCCCCTTCCTTCAGCACCGACAGCGATTTGTAGCGGCCCTTCGGCAGCGGCAGCGGTACGATGCGGTTCTGGATGCCGTCCCAGTCGATCCGCAGCTTCGCATGCGCGGAGTCGGCCTTGTACGGCACCTTGCTGCTGCTCGAGTCGGAAGATGCCTCGACTTCATTCTCCTTCGCGAGTGGCGATACGACCCCCTTCTGCAGCGTGATGAGGTAGATGGCATTGGTCGATTCCATGTCGTTGTTCGACTGGTCGAACCAGTTCACCACGGGGCCCGCATCGGTGCTGGCCAGTACGTATAAATACTTGCCCGATGGATCGAAGGTGGGCTCGGTTACGTTCGACAGCGCGTCGGTAACGGCGTTGGATTTATTGTCGGATAGCGAGTAGATCCAGGCGCGCTCGAAGTTGGTTTCGGTGATGGTGGTATACGCGAGCTGGTTGGCATCGGACGACCAGCTGCCAAAGAGGTCGCGGAAGGTACCGGGAACAAAGTGCGTGTCTTCGCCGATCTTCTGCACCTTGCCGCTGGCGAGGTCGGCTACATAGAGGCGCCGGCCGTTGTCGACAAAGGCGATCTTCCTGCTGTCGGGCGACCAGTGCGGCGCGCTGTAAAAGCCCGATCCTGTAAGATGGATCACCTGCGGCTCGCCGCTGCCGTCCTGGTTGCGCACATGGAGCTCGTATTCGCCCGAGGCATCGCTGAAGTAGGCAATGAGCTTCCCGTTGGGCGACCACATCGGCTCTTTTTCGTGCACACCCGGCGTATTGGTCAGGTTGAAGGGATCGCCCTTCTGTGCCGGCAGCGTGAGGATCTCGCCGCGGTAGTCCATCACTACGCGGGCGCCGGTTGGCGAGATATCGCCGCCGCGGATGTACTGGTCGCCTTTTACAAAGCGCTCACGCTGGTCGAGCAGGTCGGCGGCGATGCCGACTTTCAGGCGCGCTGCTTTGCTGCTGGCCGTATTGTATAAATACAGGTAGCCGGCCTGCGCAAAAATGAGATCGTCAGCAGTTCCCTCGAGGCTCGACACCGGAAACTCCTTAAACTCTGTGAGGCGGCTTACGCCTTTCGTGGCGAGGTCGTAGCTGTAGATGTTGAACTCGCCATCGCGGTCGCTCCGGAAATACAGCTTGCTGCCTTTCCAGACGGGCTTCGTGTCGTTGCTCCCGCCTTTGGGTTTCGGCACTTCGGTTACGTTGTGCGACTTCGTATCGTAGATCCAGATCCGCGACATGGTGCCCCCGCGGTAGTTCTTCCATTGCTCGAAGCGGTCGGGGATCGTGGTGTAGGCGATGCTGCTACCGTCGGGGCTGTAGGAGGCCCAGAAGGCGTTGGGTATGGGAAGCTGTTGCTCTGCGCCCGTGGCCACATCGACCGTATAGAGCTGGTAGTAGCGGTTGGTGAAGGAGCTGCGCTGCGACGCGAAGAGAATTTTTTTACCATCGGGCGAGAAGTCGCGTACGAGGTCGGCGCCGGGGTGCCAGGTAAGCCGCTTCGGCACGCCGCCCGCGGCCGGCACCACGAACACATCGGTGTTGCCATCGTACTGCCCCGTGAAGGCGATCATCGAGCCGTCGGGCGAAAACACCGGGTTCGATTCGGCGCCCTCGCCTACGGTGATCCGCCGCGGGTACGATCCATCGCGGTTCGCCACCCAGAGGTCTTCGGCATAGATGAAGGCGATCGCATTTTTGCTGATGGCGGGTTGCCAGAGCAGGCGCGTGTCGGTTGTGTTTTGCGCGGATGTATGTACAGAGCCGGCGAAAAACAGGTAGGCCGCGAGGATGGAACGATGAAAGCGCATAGGTGTCGTGATTGGGTGATGGGTTGCTTGGCTGCGCCGGAACTTGGCCGAATTCGACGGCCCGTAGCCGATGGACAAGTTAGTAAAGAAAATGAAGCCGCCCTTCCGCGCCTGTGCCGGCCCTTGTTGGCAATCAGGTCCGCAAGAACCGGGTTTGCCGGCATAGGTGTAAAAAATAGCTTTGTGCTTCAATCATCTGCAATGACCCCGCAACAGGAGCTCAATTTCAACCGCATTGCCGAAGCCATCGAATACCTGACGAAAAACTTCCGGCAGCAGCCCTCGCTCGAGGATGTAGCGCGGCGAATGCACCTGAGCCCCTTTCATTTTCAAAGGATGTTCTCCGAGTGGGCCGGCGTAAGCCCGAAAAAGTTCCTCCAGTATCTGTCGGTCGACTTTGCAAAGGGGCTGTTGAAAGAGAGCAACGCCACCGTGTTCGACGCAGCCTTTGAAACGGGTCTTTCGGGGACCGGCAGGCTACACGACCTGTTCATTACGATCGAGGGGATGACGCCGGGGGAATATAAAAATGGGGGAGCCACCCTTTCGCTGAGGTACAGCTTTGCCGAAAGTCCCTTCGGAAGGGTGCTGGTGGCATCGACCCCCAAGGGTATCTGCCATATGGCCTTCGCCGACGATGAGGCGGAGGCCCTGGCGGCACTCCGGCGGCAGTTTCCCAATGCCAGCTGCCAGCAGGCTGGCGACCCCATGCACCAGGAGGCCCTGCGCATTTTTGCCCACGACTGGAGCCGGCCGGAGCAGGTAAAGCTGCACCTGAAAGGAACCGACTTCCAGCTGAAGGTTTGGGAGACCCTCCTCAAAGTTCCGGCCGGGTCGCTGGTCACCTATAAGAGCGTTGCCGGGAAAATAAACAATCCCAATGCACTGCGTGCGATGGGTACCGCGATCGGGCAAAATCCCATTGCCTTCATCATTCCCTGTCACCGTGTGATTCGGTCGGCCGGAATCCTGGGCAACTACCACTGGGGGGCCACGCGCAAGCAGGCCATGATCGGCTGGGAAGCCGCCAGGTGTGCGGCGGGCCGATGAAAGCAGCAAGTTCCGGGTTGTGCGCCCCTTCGGTCTACGTTAGTTTCGTTTTATAAATAAATTGACTGTGCGAACATTCATCCTGATTCATGGTTCCTGGCACAGCGCCTGGAACTGGCACCGCGTGGTTCCGCTGCTGGAAAAGGCCGGACACCGGGGCATTGCCATCGACCTGCCGGGTATGGGCAGGGATAAGACGCCGATTGACACCGTGACCATGAGCGATACGGTTGCGAAACTATGTTTCCTGATCGATAGTCTCCCCGGCAAGGTGACCCTGGTGGGGCACAGCAAAAACGGGATTATGATCTCGCAGGCGGCCGAATACCGCCCGCACAAGATCGAGAAGCTGGTTTACCTTGCTGCCTACCTGGTCCCGGATGGAAAAACACAGCGCGAGTATTCCCTGCTGGATACTGGTGGCTGGCTGAAGCCCTATGTGCGGCAGCACCCGGAAATAAAGGCGCACAGCCTGCTCCCCGATATCTACAAAGAAGGGTTATACCACGATTGTGACGACGACATCACCGAGCTGGCAAAGGTGTTACTGAGCCCGGAGCCGGTCGAATCGGGAATAACGCCGCTGCAGCTTTCGGAGGAGAACTACGGGCGGGTGCCACGTGTGTATATCGAATGCACGGAAGACAGGGCGGTTACCCCGTTTCTGCAAAAAATGATGTATACCGAAATGCCCTGCGAGAAAGTATACCGTCTTCCAACAGGTCATTCGCCGTTTTTCAGCCGGCCGAAAGAACTGGCGGAGCTCCTGTTGCTGGCGTAGGCAGCCCTGCGCATCCGGCAGCTGCTGCCCGGCGATTTATCACGAAGTCAACCTGGTCATGAAAGCCATTTTATTTCAATCCAGCGATCAGCCCCTGCAGGTAGCGGCCGTGCCGCAACCGCAACCGGGAAAAGGCGAGCTGCTGATCCGCATCCATTCTGCCGCCTTGAACCACCTCGACCTCTGGACCTGGAAAGAGCAAACCCTGCCGGGGCCGGTGATACCGGGCTCGGATGGGAGCGGCGTTGTTTGCGCTGCCGGAGGAGGCGCGGACGAGGCCTGGATCGGAAAGGAAGTAGTCGTCAATCCCAGTTTGCATTGGGGAGAGAACGAGCACTTCTTCGGAACCGCCTACGAGATTCTCGGCAACCCTACCCATGGAACGTTTGCGGAATACATTCGCATTCCCGCCGGCTACGTTTATGAAAAGCCCGCTCATTTGAGCCTGCGGCAGGCGGCGGCCCTCCCGCTCGCGGCCCTGACGGCCTACCGGGCCTTGTTTACCAAGGCAAAGGTTACCGACCGCGACAAGGTGCTCATCACCGGCATCGGTGGCGGCGCCGCGCTTTTTCTTTTGCAAATGGCGGTGTCTACCGGGGCCGACGTATACGTAACGTCTTCCTCAACGGAGAAGATGGAAAAGGCACTTCAGCTGGGCGCAAAGGGCGCCTTTAACTACCGCGAGGCAGACTGGGTAGAAAACGCGAAAGCACAAACGGGCGGCTTCGACGTAATTATCGACAGCGCTGCCGGTGATGGCTTTGCCGAATTGACCGAAGCAGCGGCGACCGGTGCGCGGATCGTGCTGTTTGGGCGAACTGCCGGCAATATCAACGGGCTCCGCCCAGGGCTCATCTACAACAAGCAGCTGCAGATCATGGGCACGGTCATGGGCACTTGCCGGGAGTTTGCGTCGATGCTGGCTTATTACACCGAGCGGCGACTGGAGCCCGTGCTGGACGAGGAATTTCTTTTAGAGGACATCAGGGATGCCGTTGCGTACATGCAGTCGGGGCGACACTTCGGGAAGATCACGCTCAAGGTAGCCGAAGCCTGGTAGGCAGGCGCTTTATCGGCTTACCGCGTTTCGTTACTCGGCTCGAACGCGCTGCCAATGGCGCTCACGATGGTTCGCACGTATCCCAACGCGTGTATGTCATTGGCCGAAAGGGGAGCCATTTGAACTACCGGGCCAAGGCGCAAAAAATAAGTGAACGGCTGATGCGGCGCGAATCAAAACGCGGCTCGGGGAGCGCAGCCACGGCCAGCATCGTACATCAGGAGTTGATCGCTTCTGCCGGCTTGTGCTGCAGCAGCCGCAACAGCTCCTCCGCCGCTGCCTTCGACGAAGCAGGGTTCTGGCCGGTGATGAGCAATCCGTCTTTCTGCACGTACGAGGCCCAGTCTTCCTTGTTGCTGTACAGGCCGCCCTTGCTTTTGAGCTCGTCCTCCAGCAGGAAGGGCACCACACTGGTCAGCTGCACGGCTTCTTCCTCCGAGTTGCTGAAGCCGGTCACCCGCTTGCCTTTGACCAGCGGCTCGCCCCGCTCGTCGGTCACGTGCAGCAGCGCAGCGGGCGCATGGCATACCGCCACCACGGGCTTTTTCGCTTTCCAGAATTCTTCGATAAGCCTGATTGAAGTTGCATCGGTGGCGAGGTCCCACAGCGGGCCATGACCACCGGGAAAGAAAATCGCATCGAACGCGGCCGCGTCCACCTCGCTGAGCTTCTTTGTATGCTTCAGGAGTTCCTGCAGCTCGCTGTCGCCGTCGAAGCGCTTCGTAGCTTCTGTCTGCGCGCCGGGCTCGGCGCTTTTCGGGTCGATGGGCGGCTGCCCGCCTTTGGGTGAGGCAAGGGTAATGTTGACGCCGGCATCGTGGAGTACATAGTACGGGGCTGCAAACTCTTCGATCCAGAATCCCGTTTTCTTGCCTGTGTTGCCGAGCTCGCTGTGCGAGGTCAATACCATCAATACGTTCATAGGAATTATGATTTAGCGTATGAGGGTGCAAGAAGCAGACCCGAATGCGCAGCGCTCCTGCTTCGACGCCGGTATTTGTTTGATGAAAGGCTAAAGCAGGGCGTTACAGCGCGGCCATTTCTTCCAGTTGCAGCGGCATGCAAACGTCGATGCGCCAGGCAGGGCTTCCATCGGCAGTGACCGAGAGCTGGCCGTTCATGGAAGCGACGCGCTTGCGCACGCTGGTCAGGTCGGGCAGCTGTTCCCCGGTGCGGCTTTCGTGCCGGGTAACGGTTATGCGCAGGCAGGCGCTGTTTTGTTCCCGCTCCAGCAGGATGGTCAGTTGGGCAACCGCTGCCACGCGTTCCATCCTGTCGAGGACCTCCTGGCAGATCCGGAAAAAATCCATGGCCGCTTCCTGCGTGAGCAGCGACGGATCGAGCGTACACCTGACCGAGCACGGAATGCCCTTTGCCGTCCGGAACTCGCGGCACAGCACCGTGAGGGCTTCGCCCAGCCCGAGGTCGTCGAGCATGGCGGGGCTGAAGGAAAAGGCGATCTTCCGGATCGTCTGGATCATCCGCCCGGCGAGGTTGGATACGTGCTCCATCCGTTGCTTGGCGTCGGGGGGAATGGCGTCGATATGGCCTTCGAGCCACTCCATATTTATCTTGACCATCGAGGCCAGCTGGGCGAGCTCCTCATGCAGCTCCAGTGCCACGAACTTCCGGTCCTTTTCCATCGTCTGCTTGAAATAGCGGGCAAGGCTTTCGAACTCGCGGTGCCTCGCTTCGAGCTCCTGCTCGAGCAGTTTCTTTTCGGTGATATCCTTTGCGAGCGCGAAGACCACTTCCTGTTCGGGAAAATACACGGAGGTCCAGTGCAGCCAGACGATCTTCCCGGATTTCGTCATATAACGGTTCTGGAAATTGATCAGGGCTTCGCCTTCCAGCAGCAGCGCTCTTTTCCCGCGCGTCAGCTCGCGGTCGTCGGGATGAATGAAGCAGGAAATTTGCTGTTGCATCAGTTCCTCTTCGGAATATTCGAGCTTGTGCAGCACAGCGCTGTTGACCTTCCTGAAATAGCCATCCTTACCGGCGATGCATACCAGGTCGGGCGTCAGCTCAAAGAAGCTGCTGATATCGAAATCTCCGTTTTTCAAAGGGGCCATAGGTAGCGAATTTACGCACTGTCGCTCGTTAGCGTTCCTGTTGCGGAAGTGGAGAACAAGGTTACAGCGGAGGTACGTTGCGGAAAGCTGGCGGAGGCGTGCACGGGCCTGTAGGGGCGAGGGGAAAGGCAAACGAAAAAAGTAGCCCGAACAGGACTCGAACCTGTATCTAGAGTTTAGGAAACTCCTATTCTATCCCTTGAACTATCGGGCCGATAGCAGCTGCAAATCTAGGGGTTGCCACGCATACCGTCAGGCAGTGCCCGCGGCGAATTGCGTTCATGATTGGCTGCAGGTAATACGAAAGATGCGCGCCCGCGTCGCTGCCGGGCGTCAAACGATGGGCAGCGGGAAGCTGAGGAAGAAGGTTGCGCCCGCGCCCTCGTGGCCTTCGGCGCGGATGGAACCGGCGTGGCGCTCCATGATCTTCTGGCAGAGGGCGAGGCCGAGGCCGGTGCCTTCATACTGGTCTTTGGAATGCAGGCGGGTAAAGGGCTCGAAGATGCGCCGTGCCTGGTCGGGCGAAAACCCGATGCCGTTGTCGCTGACGCGGATCACCGTGGCCCGCAGGGCTTCATCATGCTCCATGCTCACCGTAACGCGGGGCGGCGCGTCGGGCCGCGTGAACTTCAGCGCATTATTGAGCAGGTTGTAGAAAAGCTGGTAAAGCAATACGCGCGAGCCGGTGAGTACCGGAAGCTGCTCGTAGTGGACCTCGGCGCGTTTTTCCTGGATCGGCACTTCGAGGTCAACTGCGATCTCGCGGAGTAATATATCGAGTTGCACGGGTTCCGGGTCGAAGGCCTGCCCGCGGAGCAGGGAGTAAGCCAGCACGCCATCCACCATGGCCGACATGCGGTCGAGGGCGCCTTCCACCTTGCCCAGGAAGGTCCCGCCGTTGTGGCTGATGCGGCTCTGGTCGTCTTCCAGGAAGCGTTGCAGGAAAAGCCGGGCCTTGCGCAGTGGCTCTTTGAGGTCATGGGAGGCCACGTGGGCAAACTGCTGCAGGTCGTCGTTGGAGCGCTGCAGCTGGCGGGTGCGCTCGCGTACGAGGCGCTCGAGCGTTTCTTCGAATGTCTTTTGGTCGTGGATGTCGAGCAGGGTGCCGGTCCACTTGCTCACCTTGCCCGTTCCGTCGTGCACGGGCTTCGCGATGGAGAGGTGCCAGCGGTATTCGCCGTCGCGGTGGCGGAGGCGCATCTGCTCGCGGAAGTCGGAAGCTCCCTGGAGGGCTTCCTCCCACACGCGCAGCACACGTTCCTTGTCGTCGGGGTGCAGCATCGCGGTCCAGGCGGCATCCACGTCGTCGATGCCCGAATATTCCTGCCAGCGCGCCGAGGCGTATTCGAGGCGGTAGCTGTCGGCATCGCGCATCCACGAAAGCTGCGGCAGGGCCTCGGTGAGCATCCGGAGGCGTGCCTCGCTGGCGCGGAGCGCATCTTCGGCGTGGCGGCGCGCGGTGATGTCCACGCAGGCGCCGGTCATATAGGAGGGACGACCCGACGCATCGAGGTAGGTCTTCCCTTTGTCGTCGAGCCAGCGCACGGTGCCGTCGGGCCAGATAACGCGGAACTGCAGGTCAAAGTCGGCGGCCGTTTCGGCGCACTGCCGGCAGCATTCGATCACGGCCGCGCGGTCGTCGGGGTGCACGCATTCGATAAAGCTGTCGAGGCTTCGCACCGTCTGCCCGGGGGCGAGCCCGAAGAGTCGGTCGAGGTTTTCGTCCCAGGAGAGCGCGTTGGTCTGGATGTTCCAGCGAAAGGTGCCCGTGCCCGAAGCCGTGAGGGCGGCCTGGAGGCGTTGCTGTCCTTCGGTGAGCCAGTACTCGCTTTCCTTCCAGGATGTAATATCCTGTACCACGCCGGCAAAGCGGGCGGGGCGCCCGGGCTGCGCCGGGAAGTACTTGCCCCGCGAGCGGATCCAGCGCGTGCTGCCATTGGCGGTAAGCACACGGTATTCCTGCTCGAGGATGCCGTTGCTGTCCGGGTCCTGCGCGGCTTCGAGGCGGGCGAGGGCCTGCGGCAGGTCGTCGGGGTGGATGAGCGCGCGAAAGAGGCTGAGATTGATATCGCTGTCGGGCTGCATGCCGAAAAGCGCCTTGGTGCGCTCCGACCAGTTCATGCGTCCCTCGTCGGGAAAGAATTCGTAGGTGCCAAGCGCGCCACCTTCCAGGGCAAGTGCCCGGTGCTGCTCGCTGTCGCGCAATGCCTGTTGCAGGTCATCGGGCGCAAGCGAAGGGCCGGATGGAGAAGCGGTATCTAAGCTGTTCATGTGTGTGGTCAGGGGAAGCCTAAAGGTAGGATAATACGGAGTTCTTCGAAAAAGGACCGCCGGGGCACAGCCCCCTAACGTAAAACTACGGAAGGAAATTGCCGTATTTCCTCTATTGTTTGGCCGGAACGCTTTTGCCAACTTTATAGCCGGCACGGCAACGGGCCCCTTCTCCCGCAACCAAAAACAACGCTATATGCCTCCCCAAATCCTGTTCTGGATCCCCTTCCTGGTCCTTTTCGGCGCCGTCGTTTTCTGCGACCGCCGCTGGTGCATGCTCCGCGATCTTTCACAGCCTTCGCCGCAGCCCTACAGCTGGAGCCGCGTGCAGCTCGCCTGGTGGACGGTCATCATCCTTTCCAGCTTTATCGCCATCACCTGGGTCGGGTACCTGCCCGCAGGCAGCGCCGTGCGCGTGTTTCAGGCACCCACGCTCAACGGGGCCGCCGTCATCCTGCTCGGCATCAGCGCCGTGACCACCGTCACCGCCCGCACCCTCGATGCCAACCACGCTGCCGCCGTGCCGCACCTGCCCGGTGAGAAAGGCAACGGCGAAAACTTCTTCCTCGATATCCTCTCCGACAACATCGGCGTTTCGATCTCGCGCTTCCAGACCGTCGTTTTCAATTTCGTGTTCGGCGTCTGGTATGTCCGCGAAGTCCTTTCCCACCTCGCCGGCTTCAGCAACCCGGACCTCGTGATGCCCGACATTTCGCAGAACAACCTGATCCTTCTCGGTATGAGCTCGGCTACCTACGCGGTGATGAAGGTGACGGAGCAAAAGGAAAAGGACAACAAAACCTCCCTTGCCGACGGCACGCAGCCCGCTGCCGGCGGCGCGCCCGTAGCCGATACGACCGGAGACCCCGAGCCCGCCGTTGGGTGATGGTCAATGGTCAATGGTCAATCAATGAGTAATGAGTAATCAGTAATGAGTAGGTAAGGTTCTGACCAACAACCACAAACCACAAACTGCCCCCTTCGCTGAAGCTTCGGCCGGCGGAGCCAAACTACAAACCACAAACTCCAAACTCCAAACTGTTCTTATGTCTTTCCAGGATAAATACAGCATCAGCGCCAAGCTGCTGCCCAATGGTACCAAGCGCCGCAGCGGCCGCATGCTCGGCCCCGTTAAATTTATAGTCGCCCACGACACCGGCAACCCCGGCTCTACCGCCCGGATGAACGTAGCCTGGTATACCAGCACCGCCAACGACCAATCGGCCTCGGCGCACCTTTTTGTCGACGACAAGGAAATCATCGAGTGCGTGCCGGCGCTGCTCTCGAAGCCCGAGAAGGCCTGGCACGTGTTGTACGGGATGCCCAAAGACAACGAGCTCTATGGCGCCGACGCCAACGACAACGCTATCGGCGTGGAATATTGCTACGGGGGCTCGATCGACGACGATAAGTCGTACGCCAAGTACGTATGGCTGCTCGCGAAGCTTTGCTACCAGTTCGGTCTCGACCCGGCCACCTCGGTGGTGGGCCACTTCTTTCTCGACCCGAAGCGCAAAACGGATCCCGTGACGGGCCTCGCCCATAGCCGCCGCACCTACGAGCGCCTGCTCCACGACGTGGTGACCGAGTACAACGAATGCACCGGGCAGGCTACGGCACCTTCTTACGTCGAAACCCCGATGCCGGCGCAGGCCAGCACGCTGGTGAAGCTCAACCTGCGGAGCGCGCCCAGCACCCGCGCCGGTCTTGTGCAAACGCTGATGGCCAACACGCCGGTACTTATCGTGTCGCGGATCGAAAACGGCGAGCCCGTCAACAACAACCGCGTTTGGTACAAGGACAGCAACGGAAACTATTGCTGGAGCGGCGGCGTGCAGCTTGCCGCAGCAGCGGCCATGCCGCCGGTGGCTTCTCCTTCAGCAACCCGGCCCGCCGCGGTTCCCGGCCCCATGTCTTCCGGCGGCGCGCCGCTCACCGGCTATCGCCCCGACCAGAAGTGCATCGACTTTATCAAATCGCACGAGGGCTTTCGCCTCAACTCCTACCAGGACAGCGCCGGCATCTGGACGATCGGCTACGGCTCCATCCTTTACGAAGACCAAAGCAAGGTGAAGCCCGGCGACCAGATCACCCCCGACCGCGCCGAGACGCTCCTGGCCATGGAAGTGGAGGAGAAGAGCGAATCGGTGAAGCGGATGATCCAGAACCCGCAGCTCAACCAGAACCAATTCGACGCCCTCGTAAGCTTCGCCTACAACGTGGGCACGGAAGCCCTCCGCGGCTCCACGCTGCTGCGGCGCGTCAACGCCAACCCGGCCGACCCGAGCATCCGCGAGGCCTTCCTCATGTGGAACAAAGCCCATGTGGACGGGAAGCTGGTGGAGATCGACGGACTGACGAAGCGGCGCGACGAGGAGGCGGACCTGTATTTCTCCTGATAGACGCTCACTTACTCCAACTGCCGCCCCGGTTCCAAATAAGAACGGGGCGGCGGTTTTTTTTCAGGACCTTCGCGGCACGCCATGCACCGATACTTCCTCGTTTACAAGCCCTTCAATACCCTGTCGCAGTTCACCCGCGAAGGCCCCGACGACATTACCCTCGACGACCTGGGCTACGAGTTCCCGGCCGACGTATACCCCGTGGGGCGGCTCGACAAAGACAGCGAAGGCCTGCTGCTGCTCACCAATGACAACGAGCTGAAGACGCGCTACCTGAGCCCGAAGACCAAGACGCCAAAGACCTACTGGGTGCAGGTGGAAGGCAGCGTGACCAACGAGGCCCTAAAGCAACTCGCGGCAGGCGTCACGCTGAGCGACAAAGGGAAGTCGTACCGGACGCTGCCCGCGAAGGCCCGCCGCCTCGACGCGGAGCCCGAGCTGCCACCGCGCAACCCGCCGATCCGCTTCCGCAAGGAGATTCCCACCTCCTGGCTCGAGCTGACCATCGTGGAAGGCAAGAACCGCCAGGTGCGCCGGATGACGGCCGCCGTCGGCTTTCCCACGCTGCGCCTTGTGCGCGCCGCCATCGGCGACCTGCGTCTGGGGAAGCTCCAGCCGGGCGAGGTGAAGTCGATTCCGCAGCCCAAAGCGCTGTGACCGCCGGGGTAAAACGGTCAGGATTTACCACTCATCGGACTTATTTGCGGCCCCAACTAAATAAAACCCTTAGGGCCGCACGGCCGGCTACTTTTGTGCGACCCCGGGCAACGGTACCTATCGGCGGCCCGTACTTTCGACTATGAATCCGACAATCACGCTCCAGTTTCCCAACTTCCCCGCCATGAAAGAGATGGTGGAGCGAAGCAGCCTCCTGGTTTCGAGTTTCAACATCCTCAACTATACCCTGACCGGCAAATTCCCCCCCGACCTGGTCGACCATGCCATTGGGCAGCTGGGTGCTTCCTACTTCTCCGAGAACTGACCGCCGGGCGCCCGCCCCCTCAAGGATTCGTGATTCGGGTTGTTTTGCCGTAATTTGCGCGCTAGCGGTGAAGAGCCGCTCCCCTTAACTACCCCGATTCATGATTCTTATCGTCGATGATAAGCCGGAGAACATTTTCTCACTCCAGCGTATTCTGGAGGTGAACCAATTCAGCACCGACGCGGCTGCGTCGGGCGAGGAAGCCCTAAAGAAGCTCCTCAAGAACGACTACGCCCTCATCATCCTCGACGTGCAGATGCCGGGTATGGACGGCTTCGAAGTAGCCGAGGCCGTCTCCAGCTTCAATAAAACCCGCGACATTCCCATCATTTTCCTGTCGGCCGTCAACACCCACAAGCGTTTTGTGACGAAGGGCTTTGAATCGGGTGCCGTAGACTATATCACCAAGCCCGTCGACCCCGATATTCTCATCCTCAAGGTGCGCAACTTCTACCGCCTGTATGAAAAGACGCAGGCGCTGAAGGTGGCGGAGCGCGAGCTCAAAGCCCTCAACGAGAGCCTCGAGCGCCGCGTTACGGAGCGTACCCGCGAGCTGCAGGACACGGGCCGCGAGCTGGTGGAGCGCAACCGCGAGCTCGAGATCAGCAACCACGACCTGCAGCAGTTTGCCTCCGTTGCCTCGCACGACCTGCGCGAGCCGCTGCGGAAGATCCAGCTGTTCGGCAACATGCTCCGCGACGACGCCGGCCTCGAAGGGCGCCACGCGCAGCACCTCGAAAAGATCATCCGGTCGGCCGAGCGGATGAACAACCTCATACAGGACCTGCTCACGGTGACGAAATTGTCGGAAGCCGAGCGCTTCGAGCGTACGCCGCTGTCGTCGCTCCTGCAGGATGTGCTCTCCGACCTCGAGCTCGTCATCCGCGAAAAGGGCGCGCGCCTCGATATCGGCACGCTCCCGGAGATCGACGTGATACCCGGGCTCGTGCGCCAGCTGTTTCTCAACATCGTATCCAACGCCCTCAAGTTTTCGAAGCCCGGCGCCGCGCCCCATGTAACGGTGCATGCCGATTTCGTGGCGGCCCCGGATCCCGATGCGTCGGCCGACCCCACGGGTCCTTATTGCCGCATCAGCATCGCCGATGAAGGCATCGGCTTCGACGAGAAATACACCGAGAAGATCTTTACGCTTTTTCAACGCCTCCATGCCCGCGATGAGTACGAAGGCACAGGCATCGGCCTGGCCATCGTGAAGAAGATCGTCGAAAAACACAACGGCCTGATCTTCGTCCGCAGCCGCCCCGGCGAGGGTGCCCGCTTTATTATTTTTCTTCCCGCCGAGCGCCAGCACCAGCAGGCGGGCGTCCTCATCGAAAGCTAATACGCCAAAACAAGAACTGTGAACGCATTCAAACGAAACCTCATCCTCGGCTACGGTATTTCCCTTGTCCTGCTTGTCGCAGCCGCATCCGCCTCCTATATCAGCATCCGCGGCCTGCTCGACAGCGCCCGCTGGGTGGATCATACGCAGCAGGTGTACCGCTCGCTCGAAAACGTCATCTCCACGCTCAAAGACGCCGAGACGGGCCAGCGTGGCTTCCTGCTTACCGGCGACGAACAGTTTCTTGAGCCGTACAACGGCGCCTACGACCGCGCCAACCGGCACCTCGAGGAAGTGCGGAGCCTTACGAAAGACAACCCGCAGCAGCAGGTAACGCTCGACTCGCTGGGCAACGTCATGCACCTGCGCCTCAACATGCTGTCGCGGCTGATCGATATCAAGCGCAGCGGCAGGCCGGTGCCCGACTCGATGCTCGTGGAAGGCAAGAAGAACATGGACGTGGCGCGCCGCCTCATTTCGCAGATGGAAGCGCGCGAGCAGGTATCGCTCGACCAGCGCACTGCCAAGCTCAATGATTTCGCCCGCCTCACACCCGTATTTATACTGGTGGCCTCGCTGCTCAGCATCCTGGTCACGCTGATCTCTTTCGGCAAGGTGCTCAGTGATTTCAAGAAGCGCGCGGCGCTGCAGGCCGAGCTCGAGCAAAAAGACCGCGACATCCAGAAGCGGCTGGCCGTTATCGAGGGGCTTGCGGGCTCCATCGCATCGGGTCAGTACGATGTGCGCGTGGACGACGAAGCCTCCGACGCACTGGGTTCCATCTCCGGGTCGCTCAACCAGATGGCAGCATCGCTCGATTTGAATTTCCGCCAGCTCTCGGAAAAGGAATGGCTGCAAACCGGTGTTGCCCGCCTCAACGACAAGATGATCGTGGAGCAGGATGTGGCGACGCTGGCCGACAGTACGCTGCGCATCGTGGCCGAGTATGCCGATTGCATGGCGGGCACGCTCTATATCGCCAGCGAGGAAGGAGCGCTCCTGCTCCGCAGCGTGTACGGGCTTCCGCGGGCGCAGGTTCCCGAGCGGATGCTGATCGGGGAAGGCGTTGCCGGCGAAGCCGTGCGCAGCGGCCGTCCGAAGGAATTCACCGACTTCGATCCGAAGCGCTATTCGCTGCCGGCGCTCGGTGGCGAGCTGCTGCCAAAATCCGTCATCGCTGTTCCGCTGCTGCTTGGCCGCCGGGTACTCGGCGTGCTGGAGCTCGCAACGACAAAGCCCTTTACCGAGCGCACAACGGCTTACTTTACCACGATCGGCACCAATATGGCGATCGCGTTCAATACCGCCCACAGCCGCGAGCGCGTGCAGGAGCTGCTCAACGAAACCCAAGCGCAGGCCGAGGAGCTGCAGACCCAGCACCAGGAGTTGGAAAACATCAATGCCGAACTCGAGGCGCAGGCCGAGAAGCTGCAGGCTTCCGAGGAGGAGCTCAAGGTGCAGCAGGAAGAACTGATGCAGGCGAACCAGGAGCTCGAAGAGCGTGCCCGCCTCCTCGAGGAGCGCAACGTCCTCATCGCGCAACGCAACCGCGACATCCAGCAGAAGGCCGAGGAGCTTGCTCTCAGCACCCGCTACAAATCGGAATTCCTGGCCAACATGAGCCACGAGCTGCGCACGCCGCTCAACTCGATCCTGCTCCTGTCGAGGCTCCTGTCGGAAAACAACGAGAAGAACCTGAGCAACGACCAGGTGGAATATGCGCAGGTGATCCAGAGCTCGGGCCAGGGACTGCTGGCGCTCATCGACGAGATCCTTGATCTCTCCAAGATCGAGGCCGGCAAGATGGAGCTCGAATTCCTGCCGGTGGCCCCGGCCGTGCTGGTGCACGATCTCAAGGGGATGTTCCTGCCGATCGCGAACGACAAAGGCCTCGAGTTTCATGTCAATGTCGATGCGAGCCTGCCGGGGCAGATCGAGACCGACAAGATGCGCCTCGAGCAGGTGCTGAAGAACCTCGTATCGAACGCGCTGAAGTTTACCGAGAAGGGCTCCGTGTCGCTCACCCTCGACAGCGGCGCGCCGGGCTACATCCGATTCGCGGTGCGCGACACCGGTATCGGCATCGCGGCCGACAAGCAGGCACTTGTATTCGAGGCCTTCCGCCAGGCCGACGGCTCCACGCGCCGCAAGTATGGCGGCACGGGCCTGGGCCTTTCCATCAGCCGGGAGCTTACGCGCCTGCTGGGCGGCGAGCTGCGGCTCGAAAGCGAAGCCGGCAAGGGAAGCACCTTCTCCTTCGAGCTGCCGATGACCCGGCAGATCGCCGAGGCGGCCGCCGGTCCGCCCGCGGCCGCGCAACCCACGCGCCCCGAGCCGCCCGCTCCCGAAGTGGCATCGGCCGGACCCGCCGAGCCCGCGGCTGCCAACCTCGCACCGCAACGTCATAATACCACCGGGATCCCGGCACCCGTGCCCGACGACCGCGACAGCGTGGGACCGCAGGACCCCGTGATCCTGATCATTGAAGACGATACCGCCTTTGCCCGCGCCCTGCTCGACTTTACCCGCAAGCGTGGGTACAAGGGACTGGTGGCCGTTCGCGGCGACGAAGGCATCGAGCTTGCGCGGCGCTTCCGTCCGAAAGGTGTGCTCCTCGACATCCAGCTGCCGGTGAAAGACGGCTGGGAAGTAATGGAAGCCCTCAAGCAGGACCCGGTTACGCGCCCCATTCCCGTGCACATGATGTCGTCGCTCGAAGCCCGCCGCGAAAGCCGGCTCAAGGGCGCGATCGACTTCATCAGCAAGCCGGTTGCCTTCGACCAGATGCAGGAAGTGTTCAGCCGCATCGAGCAGGTGGTGAACAAGGAGAACAAGAAGGTGCTTATCGTGGAGGAGAACGAGCGGCATGCGCAGGCGCTGGCCTACTTCCTCGAAACCTTCAACGTATCCGCGCAGATCGCGGGCTCCGTGCCCGACTCGGGTGTGGCGCTGCAGCGTTCCGATGTCGACTGCGTGATCCTCGATATGGGCGTTCCCGACCCGCAGGCCTACGAGATGCTCGAATCGCTCAAGCAGCAGTCGGGCCTCGAAAGCCTGCCGATCATCGTATTCACGGGCCGCAGCCTGTCGCGCAACGAGGAGGCACGGATCAAGCAGTACGCCGACTCGATCGTGGTCAAGACCGCGCATTCTTACCAGCGGATTCTCGACGAGGTATCGCTGTTCCTTCACCTCGTGGAAGAGCAGGAGGGCGACAAGCCGAAGAAACAACGACGCCTCGGCGCGCTCTCCGAGGTGCTTGCCGGCAGGAAGATCCTTGTGGCCGATGACGACGTGCGGAACATCTTTTCCCTGTCGAAGGCGCTGGAGCCGCATGGCATGGAGGTGCTTTCGGCTACGGATGGCCGTGAGGCGCTGCAGCAACTTGGCGA
This sequence comes from Flaviaestuariibacter terrae, assembly GCF_054777635.1. NCBI lineage: Bacteria > Pseudomonadati > Bacteroidota > Chitinophagia > Chitinophagales > Chitinophagaceae > Flaviaestuariibacter > Flaviaestuariibacter terrae. Next base: position 463,054 of record NZ_BAAHAL010000008.1, on the reverse strand, counting down.
GCACCCCGATATCGACGTGGTGCTGATGGATATCATGATGCCCGAGATGGACGGCTACGAAGCGATGCAGGCGATCCGGAAAATGCCGGCCCACCGCAACCTCCCGATCATCGCCGTGACCGCGAAGGCCATGAGCGGCGACCGCGAAAAGTGCATCCAGGCAGGCGCTTCCGACTACATCTCCAAACCCGTCGACGTGGACCAGCTGTTGTCGCTGCTGCGGGTGTGGCTCTATGAATAACGAATATCGAATAACGAATAACGAATAACGAAGTTGGGTTGGACGAACACCAAACTTCAAACACCAAACTGTCTTTCCCGATGGAGATACTGATCATCGACGACGAGCCCAGGAATATTTTTGCCTTGCGGGCCGTGCTGCAATCGAAGGGCTACCAGGTAGAGGCCGCGGCTTCGGGCTCCGAGGGGCTGGAGCGCCTGCGGGCCAACCGGGGCATCGGGGTAGTGCTGCTCGATATGATGATGCCCGATATGGACGGTACCGAGACGCTGGCGCTTATCCGCCAGGACGAGACGCTGCGCGGGCTCCCGGTGATCGCGGTAACGGCGCAGGCGATGAGCGGCGACCGTGAGCGGATGCTGGCGGCCGGCGCCGATGACTACGTGTCGAAGCCTGTCGACGTGGACCGGTTGCTCGGGTTGCTACAGAAGCATGCGGCGCCGGACAGGGGCGCTTAAGGTTCTTATGGTTTTAAGGTTCTTCAACGCCTCGTTACTCATAGGCCGATTCATTAACTCACTTTTCTTATGCTTCGCGACGCCGACCTGGATTTGCTGCTGAACGACCTGCTGGAGCGCTACGGATACGACTTTTCGGAGTATGCCCGCGCTTCGCTGAAGCGGCGCGTGACGCGGCTGTTGTCGCTGGATCGCTTCCCGTCATTTGCCGAATTCCGCTACCGTCTCTCGAACGATGCCGATTACTTCCGCCGCTTCGTGGAGGAGGTAACGGTCAACGTAACCGAGATGTTTCGCGACCCGGCCTTCTACAAGGCCCTCCGCTCCGAGGTGCTGAACGTGCTGGCCACCTACCCGCTGATCCGCATCTGGCATGCCGGCTGCGCTACCGGCGAGGAAGTGTACTCGATGGCCATCCTGCTGAAGGAAGCCGGCCTCCTGCACAAATCGCTGCTGTATGCCACCGACCTCAATCCCGACGCGCTTGAGCGTGCCCGCAAAGGAATCTATCCCCTCGCGCACATGAAGACCCACTCGGAGAATTATGTGCTGTCGGGGGGCATGCAGGATTTCTCCTCCTATTACACGGCACGCTACGACTATGCTTCCTTCGACCGCGAGCTGTCGAGCAAGATGATCTTCGCCACGCACAATCTCGTGTCCGACCGGTCGTTCAACGAGTTCCAGCTGATCCTCTGCCGCAACGTGATGATCTATTTTGAAAAGCCACTGCAGGACCGCGTATTGCAGCTCTTCCACCAGAGCCTGGAGCCGCTGGGGTTTCTTTGCCTGGGCAGCAAAGAGACCCTGCGTTTTTCGACAGTGGCACAGGATTTTACCCTTTGGAGCAAAGAAAAAATATGGCGGAAAACGGGAGGATAAAGCTCATGGTGATCGGCGGTTCCGCCGGTAGCCTCGAGGTGCTGCTGCTGGCCCTGCCCGGCCTGCGCCGCGACCTGCCGTTCCCGGTACTCATCGTCATACACCGCAAGAGCGCCGAGTCGATACTGGCGGAGCTGCTGGCGAGCCGCACGGAGCTGCCGGTGCGCGAGGTCGAAGACAAGGAGCCGCTCGGCGCGGGCACCATCTACGTGGCGCCGCCCGACTACCACACGCTTGTGGAGCAGGACGGCACGCTGTCGCTCGACTGCTCCGAGAAGGTCAACTGGAGCCGCCCCAGCATCGATGTAACCTTTGAAACAGCGGCCGAGGTATACGGCCCCGGTGTGGCGGCCCTGCTGCTTTCGGGCGCCAACCATGATGGCGTAGCCGGGCTGCAGCGCGTGCAGGAGCAGGGCGGGATCGTATGGGCCCAGGATCCCGGCAGCGCGCAGGTTGGGTACATGCCGCAGGGAGCCGTCGACACGCTTCCGCTCGACGGCGTGCTGCGACCCGACGAAGTGGCAGCCGCCATCAATGCGCTGTAGCCTTCACGCGTGCAAAAATCGGGTTGATTATAAAGGAAAGCGGATGCAGATATGGCAACCGGTGCCGGCGGCGCTCGTGATCGACATGTCGCCCTTGAACACCTCCACCCGGTTTTTCATATTGCGCAGGCCGAGGCCATCGCGTTTCTGCTGCGGGTCGAATCCGACGCCGTTATCGCGGATGCAGATCGTGAGGTTATTGCTTTCTTCGCTTACCTGAACCGACACCTCGCTCGCGCGGGCGTGCTTCACGATATTGTTCAATTGCTCCTGCAGGATCCGGTACACGGTGAGCTGCAGGCCGCTTTCCACTCGCTCTTCGCGTGCATCGAAACTGAACGTCAGGGCAAAGAGGTTGAGCGACCGGTATTGGCCGATGAGGTCTTCCAGCGTGGCACGGAGCCCGATGTCGTAGATGACGGGGGTGACCAGTGCCTTCGACAGGTTGCGGATCTCGGTGATGGCCCGCTGCAGCAGCGCAGCGCTTTTTTCGACATAGGTGGCCTGCTGATCGGGGTAGTAGCCGATATTCTCAATATAAAGCTTGGCGGTGGTGAGGATCTGGTTCACGTTATCGTGCAGCTCCTTGCCGATCTCGCTTCGTTCCTTTTCCTGTGTGTTGAGGATGGTGCGCGCGATCTCTTTCTGCACGGTGATCTTTTCTTCGAGCACTTTCTGCTCGAGGGCGAGCTTCTCGGTAACGTCGTTCACGTTGACCAGCACATGGTAGCCGTCGTCGAGGTAGATGCCATGGGTTGTGAGCTCGACGGCGATGTGGACGCCGTCGCGGGTGCGGTGCTGCGATATGCCCTGCATCCGCCCGGCCGGCATGAAGTCGCTGAGGAGCAACTGCCGAACCCGCTCGCGCTCGTTATGCGGCTGCAGGTCGATCACGGTCATCGAGAGGAATTCCTCGCGGCTGTAGCCGTAGTGCTCGATGGCTGCGTCGTTCACTTCCACGAAGCGCAGGTCCTCGCGCCGGAAGATCCACTTGGGCTCCGGGCTTTGGTAAAAAAGCAGGCGGTACTTTTCCTCGGAGAGCATGATGGCTTCTTCCGTTTCGAGCCGCTGCGTGATGTCGCGGAGGTTGATCACCACCGATTCGATATCGGGATCTTCGAGGTGGTTGCTGAGCATGGCCTCCACCCAACGGTAGCTTCCGTCCTTGAGGCGGAAGCGGAAGGGCGGGAGCAGCACCTGTGCCTGGGTCTGGATCTTCATTCCCTTATCGATGATCGGCGCGAAGTCGGCGGGGTGTATGGCTTCGTAGCCCAGCACGCCCATCATTTCATCAGCCGTGTAGCCGCTGAAGCTGGCGGCGTTGGGGCTGATGTAGCGGATCACGAAGTTGCGGTCCATCAGGATCACGACGTCGAGACCCGACTGCACCATGGCACGGAAGCGCCGCTCACCGCGCTGGAGGAGCAGCTCCGATTCACGCTGCTGCGTAACGTCGTGCACCGCGCCGATCATGCGCAGGGCGCGGCCGGAGCCGTCCCGTATAATTACGGCCCGGTCCTCGAGGTGCATCAGCGATCCGTCGGGGCGAACAAAGCGATACTGGTCTTCCCAGAGAAAAGCCTTGGGGTTCGAGATGACCTTTTTCTGCTGCGCGATAACGCGGTCGCGGTCGTCGGGGTGCAGGTTGTTGTGCCACACCTCGTTGACGTTGGCGTCCGGAATATCGAAGCCAAGCACACGGGTAAAGGAATGATTGATGTAGATCTCGTTGGTTTCGAGGTTCCAGTCCCAGAGCACGTCGCTGGTGGCCTGCGATACAAACTGGTAGCGCTCGTAGAGCTGTTTGTATTGCCGCTCGCTTTCGATGAGGCGCTGGGTTTTTTCGATCCGGTCGGTGGCGTCGTGGAGAAACCCGAAGGCGCCGGCGGCTTCCTCGTTGTGAAAGTGCGGAACGATGGTTACCTGTGCCACCTTCCGCCCGGCGGGCGTTTCAAAGGCCACGTAGCCCGTGTCGGGCCGTCCCTGCAGGGCGCCTTCGAGCAGGCGCGCCGTGTTTTCCCGCTCGTCGGGTACGGCGAGTGACGGCAGCAGCACCCCGATCAGGGCTTCTTCGCTGAGTCCCAGGAAGTCGGCCATCAGGTCGTTGCAGCTCACGATCCGTCCCCTTCTGTCGGTTTGAAAGAAGATCCGCTGCCGCGGCAGCGCGGTGATTGTTTCGTTATCGTGAACCACGGAATTCGGTATGCGGATGCTGTTGTTGAAGGGCACGGCGCCTTGAAGTTAGGGAACAAAATGCCAGTCTGCGAATATGTTCGGCAGACCGGCGGAAGACGTTTTCGATGTGGTTTACTTGTAAGCCTGCTCGTGCACGCTTTTCACGGCGCGGCCCGAGGGGTCGTTCATTTTCTTGAACGCTTCATCCCATTCAAGGGCGATGGCCGTGCTGCAGGCAACCGATGGCTCGGAGGGTACGCAGCGCGCCGCCTCGTCGCCGGGGAAGTGCTCGGCGAAAATGCTGCGGTAGAAATATTCTTCCTTGGAGCGCGGCGTGTTGACGGGGAAGCGGTAGGCCGCGTTGGCCAGCTGCTCGTCGCTTACCTGCTCGGAGGTGATCTTCTTCAGGGTGTCGATCCAGCTATAGCCCACACCGTCGGAGAACTGCTCCTTCTGGCGCCAGGCCACTTCGGCGGGCAGGTAGTCTTCGAAAGCCTTGCGGAGCAGCCACTTTTCGATCTTTCCGTTTCCGCTCATCTTGTCTTTCGGGTTGCAGCGCATCGCCACATCCATGAACTCCTTGTCGAGGAAAGGCACGCGACCCTCCACGCCCCAAGCCGCCAGCGACTTGTTGGCGCGCAGGCAGTCGTACAGGTGGAGCTTGCCCAGCTTGCGCACCGTTTCCTCATGAAAGGCCTTCGGGTCGGGCGCCTTGTGGAAATACAGGTAGCCGCCAAAGAGCTCGTCGGAGCCTTCGCCGGTAAGCACCATCTTCACACCCATCGATTTGATGACGCGCGCCAGCAGGTACATCGGCGTAGACGCGCGGATGGTGGTGACGTCGTAGGTTTCGATGTGGTAGATCACATCGCGGATGGCGTCGAGACCCTCCTGGATGGTGAAGTGCACCTCGTGGTGTACCGTGCCGATATGGTCGGCCACCTTGCGGGCGGCAACAAGGTCGGGCGAGTCTTTCAGACCCACGGCGAAGGAGTGAAGCTGGGGCCACCAGGCATCTTTAAGGTCTTCGGTCTCCACGCGGCGGGCGGCGAATTTCTTGGCGATGGCCGAGATGACCGACGAGTCGAGACCGCCGGAAAGGAGCACGCCATAAGGCACATCCGACATCAGCTGGCGGTGCACGGCTTCCTCAAGCGCTTTCCTGATGGCCGAAATATCGGTGTCGTTGTCTTTCACGGCGTCGTAGTCGGTCCACTCGCGGCTGTACCACTTTACCGGTCCGGCGGCCGTGCGGCTGTCGAGGTAATGGCCGGCAGGGAATTCCTGGATCCTGGTGCAAACCCCTGAAAGGGCCTTGAGCTCTGAGGCCACGTAAAAGGTGCCCCATTGATCCCAGCCCATATACAACGGAATGATGCCCATATGGTCGCGGGCAATGAGGTAGCTGTTGTCGTTGTGGTTGTACAGGGCAAAGGCGAAGATGCCGTTGAGGTCTTCGAGAAACGCAACGCCTTTCTCCTGGTACAGGGCCAGGATCACTTCACAGTCCGACTGTGTCTGGAAGCTGTAGGCTGTGCGCAGGTTCTTCTTCAGCTCGCGGTGGTTGTAGATCTCGCCGTTAACGGCCAGCACCAGCGAGCCGTCGGCGTTGAACAGCGGCTGCTTACCCGATGTGGGATCGACGATGGAGAGACGCTCGTGCACGAGGATGGCGCTGTCGCATACGAACGTGCCCGACCAGTCGGGGCCGCGGTGCCGCTGCCTGCGCGACATATTGAGCGCCTGGGGGCGCAGTTCATCGGCTCCTTTCTTCAGGTCAAATACCCCTACGATTCCACACATAATTTTTCGGTTTGCTGTATAAAAAGAATGCTTGCCCGTATTCGGGACAAGCATCGTATGAAGACGAATATAAGGAAAATATCAGATGTGGCCCGCCTTGGGGGCGCTGCAGCGGTTTACCCGTTTTCGAGGATGAGGCGGTCGACGGCGATGGCGGTGCTGAGCATCGCGCGGCGCTCGCTGTCGCTGAGGGCTTCGCGGTGAAGCTCTACGAGGTAGGTATTCTTGCCGTTGGTGTCGCCCGGTGTGGACCGGGGATCGAACTCCTGTATGGAGCCGAAGCGGTGGTAGTCGCGGTCGATGATGTCCATATCCCACACGCTCTGGCTGCCGGCGATCTCACCGATCTTTTTGCCTTCGGCGTTATACACCTTGATACGGGGTTTGCGCGAGCGGTATTTGTGCTTGAGAAAGCCGATAACCGTGCCGCGGGCGTCAACAACCTCGGTGCGCGACACGAAGATGGTCCAGCCGCGGCGGATGGCGCCCTGCACGCGTCCCTGGCGGTCAAGGAGCTCAAAGCGGAAGGGGAGGATGGAGGACTTCAGGAAGACGCGCCAGAAAAAGCCCGCCACCGAAATGTGCTGCAGCAGGGAGCCGATGCGCTGGCCCGAGCTGTCCCAGATGGCGAACTCATTACGTGCTTTCAGGGCGCCGCGGTGCTCCTGCACATAAAACGCGCTCCTGTCGAAAAAGGAATCGGGGGCGGTCCCGGTCCGTTCGTTCGTTGCCGTAGCCAGCATAGGGTTCATTTGCGTAAGATGCAAAAATAATCCTAATGCGGCGCCGTTTTTCGGCTTACGGGCGGATATCCTCGGCCAGCAGCTGTTGCTGCACCTTGTCGATGAGCTGGTTGAAATCAAAGGGCTTGGGCAGGAAATCGTCGGCGGCAGCCCGGCAATCGTTCCAGGTGTCATCGCCCGACATGAGGATGACGCGGAGGTCGCGGGTGGCTGCGTCGGCACGGAGGCGGCGGCAGAAATCGCGGCCGTCGGCATCGCCCAGGCCTACATCGAGCAGGACGAGGTTCGGCTGGTGCGCGCGGATCTTGCGCTCGGCTTCGGCGGCGGTCCGGGCAAGGAAGGTTTCGTAGCCCTGTCCTTTCAGAATGATCTGGGTAACGAGGAGGAGGTCGACGTTGTCGTCGACGAGAAGAATTTTGGGGTGCATAGGCGCAAGACTTGAGTGTTGTCAGTGCGGCCATTGGCAAAAAAGAGGCCATTCTTGAGGATGTTCGGGATATGGGCGAAAATTATTTGCCGGTGGCATTTACGAAGCTCAGGTGTCGGGGGCAGGGCAGTTGCCTGATGCGTTTTATTGGCTGCAACCGCCTGCCTTTGCTTTTTACGAAACATTAACGGCAGCCCTGCTACAACGAATATTCAGTTGACCCTAGCTTCAGCAACAAATCAGTCAACCAAAATGGAATCCTCCGACGACGAGGGCGACCCTGCGGCCGCCTCTTCCCGACCCCGCCAGCTCCTGGCAGGGCGCCTGTTCCTCCTTCTCAGCTGTCTCCTTTTTTGTTCTTATCCCCAAACCGCCAACCGGCCACGTGCACAAACAGGCCCCTTGATCGCGGCGGCGCCGGAGCTTCGGAAAAAAGCAAAGCCGCTGCGGCGCAAAGCTCCACCGCATAAGGCGCGCAAGAAGATCTACCTCACGTTCGACGACGGCCCCAACAGGGGTACGCGCAACGTATGGACGATCATCCGCGACGAAGGCGTTCCCGCCAGCTTCTTCCTCGTGGGCGAGCACGTGTTCGACAGCCGCGGCCAGGAAGCGCTGTTCGACAGCCTGCGCAGCTGCCCCGACATCGCGCTGTGCAACCATAGCTTTTCGCATGCACATTGCCGTTACAAGCACTATTACGAATCGCCCGACTCCGTGGTGGCCGACTTTTGCCGCACCCGCGACTCACTCGGTCTCGACAACGCGGTGGCGCGCACACCCGGCCGCAACATCTGGCGTATCGACTCGCTCCGCGCCACCGACCTCAAGGCGAGCGCGCCGGCTGCCGACTCGCTGCAGCGCGCGGGCTTTCTCCTCTTGGGCTGGGATGCCGAGTGGACCTTCGACCACCACAGCTACAACGTGGAGCAGGACGCGGAAACCTTGCTCCGCCAGGTTGATTCGGTGTTTGCTCGCAATCGTCTTAAATGCCCGGGGCACCTCGTGCTGCTGGCCCACGACCAGGCCTTTGCCGCCTCCATCGACTCGCTGCAGCTGCGCCGGTTTCTGCAGGCGCTCAAGAAGCGCGACGATTACGAGATGGCGCTGGCCACCGACTACCCCGGGGTTCAATAGGAAACTGGTCGCTGTGCCCCGGTTGCCGTCCGCAACCGGGGCAGGCGCTACACGGATCATCCGGACTGCACCGCTTCGGGTTTTTCGTTGCTGCCCGGCAGTTGTTAATGAGTGCCGGGCTTCTGAAACTATTTTCAGCGCACTAACGGTTAACGCCCCCTCGGGCGAAGGAATTAGCATTTTGTTTGTGGTACTGCACCCGGTGGCACCGGCTTCCGGCCGTGCTCCCATTCTTGTTGCTAACCTCCTTAAACGCTCAGTTATGTCCGTAATTCTACCCCCTTGCTTCACCGGCATCTGACCTGCTGATTTGGTTACCCGTCGTTTCTCACGCTCCGATCACCAACCTAAATCCGTACGGTTATGCATTGCCGCAGTATTACCCGAACCACCGGCCCGAACAGGCTGTGGAGCCTGCTCGCCCTCCTGTTCTGCACGCTCACGCTCCACGCTCAATACAGCTTTACGTCGAGTGGCCTTCAGTTGAACGGGGCCACTGTGTTCAATCCCACCTCCATCCAGTTCGGGCCCGACCGGCGGTTGTACATCGCCGAGCAGGCCGGGTTTATCCGTATTTATACGGTGAGGCGCAACAGCGCGAACAATTATTCGGTCACGGGCTTCGAAACCATCACGCTGGTGAATGCCATTCCGAATCACGACGATAATGGGGTGGTCAATTCCTCCGTCACCCAGCGGCAGATCACCGGTATCCTGCTGCGCGGCACGGCCGCCAACCCCGTGATCTATGTGAGCTCGAGCGACAGCCGCATCGGTGGCCCCAGTGGGGAAACTAACCTCGATACGAATTCGGGGATTCTCTCCATGCTTACCTGGAATGGCACTGCGTGGGTGAAGCTCGACCTCGTACGCGGCCTGCCGCGATCGGAAGAAAACCACTCTGTGAACGGGATGCAGCTCGACGATCAGAGCAACACCCTCTTCCTTGCCGTCGGCGGACACACCAATGCCGGCTCACCGTCGACGAATTTTAATTTCACGACAGAGTACGCGCTGTCGGCCGCCATTCTCTCCATCAACCTCAACGCCATTATGGCCATGTCGACAAAAGGCAGCGGCAACAACACGTATAAATACGACCTGCCCACGCTCGACGACCCGACGCGCACCAACAACCCCGACGGAACCGATGTGAACGATCCCTTTGGCGGCAACGATGGTCTCAACCAGGCCATGCTTGTTGCGGGCGGACCCGTGCAGATCTACTCCGCCGGCTACCGCAATGCCTACGACCTCGTGCTTACGAAGTCGCGGAAACTATATACCGTCGACAATGGCGCCAACCAGGGCTGGGGCGGTTATCCGGCCGGCGAAGGCACGGCCAACGTGACCAATGCCTATGTAGCCGGAGAGCCCGGCTCTACTTCGGGAACCGCCACCGAGCCCATGGTGAACAACCTCGACAACTTCCATTACATCGGCGCCATCGACAGCTATACACCGGGGAGCTTTTATGGCGGGCACCCCTGCCCGGTACGCGCCAATCCGTCCGGTGCCGGGCTCTACACGCACAATGGCACAACCGGTGTTTTCCGCACCAGCAAAACAGGTACGAACCCATTGCCCGCCAACTGGCCGCCGGTGCCCCTGAGCATGGCCGATGCGCGGCAGGGCGATTTCAGAATGCCCGGCACCGAGGACGGCTCTCCACTGACGTTCAATTCGTCGACCAACGGGCTCACGGAGTATACGGCATCGAATTTCAATGGCGCGCTGAAAGGCGTGCTGCTCGCGGCCGGCTATAACGGCTCTATCGATGTCATCAAGCTGACCGCTGATGGTACGGGCGTGACCAATGCGCGCGACCCGGTAACGAAACTCAACCGGGAGCCACCCTTTGCGTCCAACTTCGGAGCAACGCCGCTCGACCTGGTGGCGCAGGGTGACAATGACGTCTTCCCGGGAACCGTGTGGGCCATCACGTATGGCGCCAACGAAGTGACCATCTTCGAGCCGCAGGATATCGCCGGCTGCACGGGCGCCAACAATACGAGCGATGAGGACGGCGACGGCTACACCAATGCCGACGAGATCGCCAACGGCACCAACCCCTGCTCCGCGGCCAGCAAGCCGGCCGACTTCGACGGCGATCATATCTCCGACCTCAATGATCCCGACGACGACAACGACGGCATCAACGACAAGACCGATGCCTTTGCCATCGATGCAACCAACGGCAGCTCGAAGACATTGCCGCTGCACTACAACCTGTTCAACAACGACCCGGGCACGGGCTTCTTCGGGCTTGGCTTTACGGGCCTCATGAGCAACCGCGACAGCGATTACCAGAAACTGTACAACAGCGACAACCTCATTGCCGGCGGCGCCGTGGGTGCCTTCTCGGTAGTGAATGTGCCGGCGGGTGATGCGCTGGGTACGCTCAACACGCAGCAGAACGGCTTCCAGTTCGGCCTGAAGACGAACGGGGCAGCCTTTACGTTCCGGAGCCGAATGACCGGTCCTTTCTTCAACAACGCGGTGCCCCAGGGATCACAGTCGCAGGGCATCTTTCTCGGCACCGGCGACCAGGATAATTATATCAAGATCGTGCTCAATGCCAACGGCGGTGCGGGTGGTATCCAGGTCGTATACGAAAACGCGGGAGTCGTTTCGAGCAGCCAGTATGCCATCAGCGGTGGCATCCCGGCTTCGCAGCTCGACCTGCTGCTGCAGTTCAATCCGGGCACCAACAGCGTGCAGGCGGCGTATATTCCGGGCAGCGGCTCCCAGGTCAATGTCGGGTCGCCGGTGCTGCTGAGCGGCGCGCTGCTGAATGCGCTCAAGGGAACCACAACGCTCGCGGCCGGTATTATTTCCACGTCGCGGGGCGGGCAGCCGTTCACCGCTACCTGGGACTACCTCTACCTCGACGCCAATGCGGTGACGGCCACCGGCAACTGGCAAACGCTTACACCTGCATCGGGCAACTTCACCCCAAGGGAAGAGAATGCCTACGTGCAGGCTGGCGATAAATTCTACCTCCTCGGCGGCCGCGGCAGCAAGCCCGTGCAGGAATACAACCCGTCGACAAAAGTGTGGACCGACAAGGCTTCCCAGCCATTGGAGCTGCACCATTTCCAGGCGCTCACTTTCGGCGGCCTGGTCTATGTTGTCGGAGCATTCACCGGTGCCTACCCGCACGAGACGCCGGTGCCCAACCTGTATATCTACAATCCCGCGTCCAACAGGTGGCACACGGGTGCCACCATACCGCAGGCACGCCGCCGCGGCGCGGCGGGCGCGGTGCTGTACAACAACAAGATCTACCTCGTTGGGGGCATCACCGACGGCCACTGGGCCGGCTGGGTGAAATGGTTTGATGAATACGACCCGGCGACCAATACGTGGCGGACGCTTCCGGATGCGCCGCGTGAGCGCGATCACATACAGGTGGTTGTCGTCAACGGCAAGCTTTACGTGGCCGGCGGGCGCCGCTCTTCGGCCAGCACCGGCCAGGACGTGGAGCTGACCATACCCCAGGTGGATGTGTTCGACTTTGCCGCCGGCACCTGGTCGACTCTTCCGGCTGGCAGCAACATTCCCACACAGCGGGCAGGCGCCAGCAACGTAGTGCTCGGCAACGAAGTGATCGTGATCGGCGGCGAGAGCGGCTCGCAGGTGGCGGCACATGTGCAGACCGAAGCGCTCGACGTAACCACCGGCACCTGGCGGCGGCTTGCCGACCTGCAGCAGGGGCGGCACGGAACGCAGGCCATCGCGAGCAACGGCGGGATCTATACGGCGGCGGGTCCGGGCAACCGCGGCGCAACCCCTCTTCTGACCACGCAGGAAGCCTTCTACTTCTTCGCGCCCACAACGCCCAGCGGCACCGCGCTGACACAAAGCACCTTGACGGCGCCGGCCTCGCTTTCGTTCGGATCGGTGGCGCTGAACAGCAGCAGCACGCAGTCGCTCGTTATCGCCAACAACAGCGGCAACCAGGCCATTTTAGTGTCGGCCATCACGCTCAGCGGCGGAAGCGCCTTTACCTTCAGCTCGCCGTATGCACTGCCGTTTGTCATCGGTGCCGGGCAAAGCGTGCCGATCACGGTAACGTTCCGTCCCACGGCTTCCGGCAGCCAGACGGCAAGCCTGCAGGTGACGCACTCGGGTCAGAACGGTACCACAACCAGCAGCCTGAGCGGTACGGGTGGCGGTACCAGCACGTCGGCATTGTACCGCGTCAACGCCGGTGGCCCGCAGGTGACGAACAGCATCGGGACCTTTGCGGCGGATAACAGCTTCGCGCCTTCGCCGGGCAATGTGAGCAGCACGACCGCGGCCATAAATGGCACTACGGATGACGCCATCTACCAGACGGAGCGCTGGGGCAACACGATCGATTATGCTTTCCCGGTACCCAACGGGCAGTACCGCGTGGTGCTGCACTTCGCGGAGATCTACTGGACAACAGCGGGAAGCCGCGTGTTCGACGTATCGATCGAGGGCGTGAAGAAGCTTGATAACTATGATATCGTGGCGAAGGTGGGTGCGTTTACTGCTACGACCGAAAGCTTTGTCGTGAGTGTTGCCGATGGCACGCTCAACATCAACCTCAGCTCGCTTACGGCGGTGGGAGGAAAGGACAACGCGAAAGTGTCGGCTATCGAAGTCCTCAGCGCTACGACAAACGCGACGCCCGTGGCGAATGCGGGGCCGGATAAAACACTCACGCTGCCCGCGAACTCGGTAACGCTCAACGGCTCCGGCACGGACAGCGACGGAAGCATTGCCTCATACAGCTGGACGCAGGTCAGCGGGCCGAATACAGCGAGCTTCAGCAGCAAGACAGTTGCGGCGCCGACCGTAAGCGGCCTTGTGCAAGGGAGCTATGTGTTTGCGCTTGTGGTGACCGATAACGGAGGAGCAACGAGCGTTGCCGACCAGGTGACGGTAACGGTGAATGCGGGCTCAACCGGCGGCGCCAGCACGTACCGGATCAACGCCGGCGGGGCGCAGGTGACCAACAGCATCGGCACTTTTGCCGCCGATAATTATTTCACCGCGTCATCCGGCGGAGCCTTCAGCAGCACCGCCGCTATCAACGGCACAACGGATGATGCCATCTACCAAAGTGAGCGCTGGGGCTACAGCTTCGGCTATGCCTTCCCGGTACCCAACGGGCAGTACCGCGTGGTGCTGCATTTCGCGGAGATCTACTGGACAACAGCCGGAAGCCGCGTGTTCGACGTATCGATCGAGGGCGTGAAGAAGCTTGATAACTATGACATCGTGGCGAAGGCCGGTGCCTTCACGGCTACGACCGAAAGCTTTGTCGTGAGTGTTGCCGATGGCACGCTCAACATCGACTTCAGCTCGGCGGCGGGCGACGGCGGCATAGACAATGCGAAAGTGTCGGCCATCGAGGTCCTGCCGGCCGGTGGCACGCAGGCCCTGGGCAGCTTCACCCTGGTGAATGCCGATAACGAGCAGGACCTCATGACGCTGGCGAGCGGCGCTACGATCAACCTCGCCACGCTGCCCACGCGCAACCTGAATGTGCGGGCCAACACGGTGCCTGCAACAGTCGGCAGCGTTGTGTTTGCGCTGGGTGGAACGCAGGTGCGCAACGTCACCGAGACCAGCGCGCCGTACGCACTTTTTGGCGACAACGCCGGCAACTACAATCCGTGGACACCCGCAACGGGCAGCTACAGCCTCACCGGAACGCCCTACAGCGCTGCCGGTGGAACGGGTACGGCCGGTACACCGCTCACCGTGAGCTTCACCGTGATCGACAATGCGGCCGTGACGCGGACGGCAACGCCGGCAAACGCGGCGCTGGCCGGGCTGGGCAAGGATGAAGCCACTCCGGATGACCTGCCCCTGGCGGTATACCCCAACCCTTCCGCATCGCGACGGATCTCGGTGCAGTTCCCGCTGCCCCTGCAGGGCGAGCTCTCCTATGCGTTGTATTCCGGAACCGGCGACCGGCTGCTGCTGGAGAAACAGTCGCTGCCCGCGGCAACCCTGTTGCTGGAGCTCGACTTCAGCCGGTACAGCCTTGCGGATGGCGTTTATTACCTGGAGCTGTCGGCGGGTAGCTACCGGAAGACGGTGCAGGTACTATTCACCGGCCGATGATGGGGTTGGCCAGGGCCGACGATCCGTGGTTCGTTTCCCGCCGGTGCATCCGTATTTCTACAATCGGTCGCACCGCCGGGTTTCCCCGGGACAAGGCTTTCCGCGTAACCGGATTCATACTTAATCACTTGCAGTAACGTATATCCTTAGCACTCTTTTTGTATGGCAATCACAATCGGAAAAAGCTGTCCTGATCCTTGTGCTGACGGTTGAGACAACCCGATACATCACCTGAAAAACCCTCTGCAGCAGCGAAGACATCGTGTCTGCGCTGCCAACCTGTTCCGGTCTATGCTAACCTAACACATAAACAATCCCGACCATGCTCCGACAAAAAACCTGCAAGGCAGGCTGCAGCGCTTTTCTATGCCTGCTCCTGCTCCTGCTTTCCCACGCATCCAGCGCCCAGTACAGCTTTTCCTCCAGCACACTGCGCCTGATGAGCGGCGCAACGATTTTCAACCCGACATCGATCCAGTTTGGC
Source organism: Flaviaestuariibacter terrae (assembly GCF_054777635.1). Classification (NCBI taxonomy): domain Bacteria; kingdom Pseudomonadati; phylum Bacteroidota; class Chitinophagia; order Chitinophagales; family Chitinophagaceae; genus Flaviaestuariibacter; species Flaviaestuariibacter terrae. The sequence continues at coordinate 448,054 of NZ_BAAHAL010000008.1, read as the reverse complement.
CCCGACAACCGCCTGTACATTTCGGAGCAGGCGGGTTTCATCCGCATCCATACGGTGCGCCGCAACGGGCCGAACGACTATTCCACCACGGCCTTCGAAACGATCTCCCTGATCAATGGCATACCGAACCACGATGATGACGGATCGGTGAACACGTCGCAGACGCACCGGCAGATCACCGGTATCCTCGTGAAAGGCACGGCAGCCAACCCAATCATCTACGTGAGTTCGAGCGACTACCGCGCCGCTACGGGAGCCGGCCTGGAAACGAACCTCGATACGAACTCCGGGATCATCTCGATGCTCACCTGGAATGGCACGGCCTGGGTGAAGATCGACCTCGTGCGGGGCCTGCCGCGATCGGAAGAATACCATTCGGTGAACGGCATGCAGCTCGACGAAAGCACCAACACGCTGTTCGTTGCAGTGGGAGGCTTTACCAACGCCGGCTCGCCGTCGACCAACTTCAACTATACCTGCGAGTATGCCCTGTCGGCCGCGGTACTCTCCATCAACCTCAACACGATCCTGGCCATGCCCACGAAAGGCAGCGGAAGTAATACGTATAAATACGACCTCCCGACACTTGACGACCCGACGCGCGCCAACAACCCCGACGGGAGCGATGTGAACGATCCTTTCGGAGGAAATGACGGTCTCAACCAGGCGATGCTCGTGGCCGGCGGCCCGGTGCAGATCTATTCTTCGGGCTACCGCAATGCCTACGACCTCGTGCTCACGAAAGCCCGCCGTCTGTACACCATCGACAACGGTGCCAACCAGGGCTGGGGCGGCTATCCCGCCGGCGAAGGCACGGCCAATGTAACCAATGCCTATGTGGCCGGCGAGCCGGGCTCTACGGGGCCGACGGCTACAGAAGGACAGGTGAACAACCTGGACAACTTCCACTATATCGGCAACATCGATACCTATGTGCCGGGCTCGTTCTACGCGGGACATCCCTGCCCGGTGCGCGCTAACCCGGCCGGCGCGGGGCTCTATACGCACAACGGGACGACGGGTGTTTTCCGGACGAGTACCAGCGGGCCCAACCCGCTGCCCGCCAACTGGCCGCCGGTGCCCCTGGGCATGGCCGATACGCGGCAGGGTGATTTCAAAATGCCGGGAACGGAAGACGGCTCTCCGCTGACCTTCAACTCGTCGACCAACGGGATCACGGAGTATACGGCATCGAACTTCAACGGCGCGCTGAAGGGATGCCTGCTGGCTGCCGAATACAACGGAGCGATCGCCGTGATCAAGCTGACGGCCGATGGCACCGGCGTGACCAACGCGCGCGACCCTGTTACGAAACTCAACCAGGAACCCGACTTCGCCTCCAACTTCGGCGCCACACCGATCGACCTGGTGGCGCAGGGCGACAATGATATTTTTCCCGGCACCGTGTGGGCCATCACCTATGGCGCCGACGCCGTGGTGATCTTCGAGCCGCAAAGTATCGGCTCCTGCACGGGCGCCAACAACACGACCGACGAGGATGGCGACGGCTATACCAATGCCGACGAGATCGCCAACGGCACCAACCCCTGCTCGGGCGCGAGCAAGCCGGCCGACTTCGACGGCGATCATATCTCCGACCTCAACGATCCCGACGACGACAACGATGGCATCAGCGACAAGACAGATGCCTTTGCCATCGATGCAACCAATGGCAACAGCACGGCGCTGCCGCTGCACTACGACCTCTTCAACAATAACCCCGGTACCGGCTTCTTTGGTGTTGGCTTCACGGGGCTGATGAGCAACCAGGACAGCGACTATCAACGGCTGTATAACAGCGACAACCTCATTGCCGGCGGCGCTATCGGCGCCTTTTCGGTGGTGGATGTGCCGGCCGGCGATGCGTTGGGATCGCTCAACACGCAGCAGAACGGATTCCAGTTCGGGGTGCACACGGGCGGTGTCGCGTTCACGTTCCGTTCGGCCATGACAGGACCTTTCTTCAATAACCAGGTGCCGCAGGGATCACAGTCGCAGGGCATCTACCTCGGCAACGGCGACCAGGATAATTATATCAAGATCGTGCTCAATGCCAACGGTGGCGCCGGTGGCATCCAGGTGGTATACGAGAACGCGGGTGTTGCCACGAGCTTCCAGTACCCGGTTGCAGGCGGCATCCCAGGCACGACGCTGGAACTGCTGCTGACCTACGACCCGGCCACGGGCAGTGTGCAGGCGGCCTATGCGCCGAACCGCGGTGCGGTCGTCAATGCAGGCTCACCGATTGTGGTCAGCGGTGCCCTGCTGAATGCGCTCAGGGGTAGTACGAACCTGGCGGCGGGGATCATTTCCACCTCGCGGGGAGGCCCTTCCTTTACGGCAACCTGGGACTATCTCTACCTCGACGCAGCCGCATCGACCGCGACGTACCGCGTGAACGCCGGCGGCCCGCAGGTTACGAACAGCATCGGTACGTTTGCTGCGGATAACAGCTTCACACCGACGCCCGGGAATACGTATAGTACCACTGCTGGAATCAACGGCACGACGGACGATGCCATCTACCAGTCGGAGCGCTGGGGCAACAACTTCAGCTATGCTTTCCCGGTAACCAACGGACAGTACCGCGTGGTGCTGCACTTCGCCGAGATCTACTGGACGACGGCGGGAAGCCGCGTGTTCGACGTATCGATCGAAGGCGTACGCAAGCTTGATAACTACGACATCGTGGCGAAGGTGGGTGCGTTCACGGCGACGACCGAAAGCTTCATCGTAAATGTCACCGACGGTGTGCTCAACATCAACTTCTCCTCGCTGACAAGCGTCGGTGGAAAAGACAACGCGAAGGTGTCGGCCATCGAGATCCTCAGTGCCACTACCAACACGGTGCCGGTGGCGAACGCGGGCCCGGACCAAACGCTTACGCTGCCAACGAATAGTACCGCGCTGAGCGGCTCGGGGACAGATGCCGACGGCACGATTGCCAGCTACAGCTGGACGCAGGTGAGCGGTCCGAATACAGCGAGCTTCAGCAGCAAGACGGTTGCGGCACCGACCGTCAGCGGCCTCGTGCAGGGAACCTATGTGTTTGCGCTCGTGGTGACCGACAATGCGGGTGCTTCAAGCAGTTCCGACGCGGTAAGTATCGTGGTGAATCCAGCACCGGTCACCTCCGTTCTCTACCGCGTGAACGCCGGCGGCCCGCAGGTGACCAATAGTATCGGAACGTTTGCCGCGGACAGCAGGTTCACGCCGACACCCGGGAATACGTATAGTACCACTGCTGGCATCAACGGCACGACGGATGATGCCATCTACCAAAGTGAGCGCTGGGGCAACAACTTCAGCTATGCTTTCCCGGTAACCAACGGACAGTACCGCGTGGTGCTGCACTTCGCGGAGATCTACTGGACGACGGCGGGAAGCCGCGTGTTCGACGTATCGATCGAAGGCGTGAAGAAGCTTGATAACTATGATATCGTGGCGAAGGTGGGTGCGTTTACTGCTACTACGGAAAGCTTCATCGTAAATGTCACCGACGGTGTGCTCAACATCAACTTCTCCTCGCTGACAAGCGTGGGTGGAAAAGACAACGCGAAGGTGTCGGCGATAGAAGTGTTGTTGGCATCCACGACCCGTGGGCTGATCGTGGCGCGGGAGCCGCTGCTGCCTTCGGCGGGCGCAAGTCGTGACGCTGTGGAGCTGCGCCTGTTTCCGAACCCGGTTACATCGGGACGTCTTTCGATCGCATTTTCAAGGCCGGTGCAGGGCAATCTTTCCTACACGCTGTATTCGGCGTCGGGCACTGCGTTGCTGACCGAACGGCGCGAGCTGCCCGGGCCGGTGCTGCGACTGCCCATCGACCTCGGCCGCGCGCGGCTGGCCAATGGAATGTACTTCCTGGAAGTGACGCTGGGCGGGCGGAGAAAGGCCCTGTCGTTCCTGCTCTCGGGCCATTAATGTAAAAACCCTCAACCCGCAGCCCGTTCAAAGGGCGGCGGGGCGAACAAAGGCCGTCTCGGTGAGGCGGCCTTTCCTGTTGCGCTGCCGTAGCGCGGCATTTTCGCGGAACTGCATTTTTCAGGAACTTGCGTAAGGAACCCAAATGCAACCCGATGAACACAACCGCCGCACATGATCAGCGTATCGCCAACATGACCTTTGCTTCTGTGTACCCGGCCTATGTGGCCAAGGTGGAAAAGAAGGGGCGGACCCGCGCGGAGCTGGACGCTGTAATTGGCTGGCTCACCGGCTTCGACGGGCGCACGCTGCAGGAACTGATCGACGAGGGGGTGACCTTTCAAACCTTTTTCGGGCGGGCCACGCTGCACCCGAATGCCGTACGGATCACGGGCGTCATCTGCGGGTACCGGATCGAGGAGATCGAAAACCCGCTGACGCGGCAGGTGCGGTACCTGGATAAGCTGGTAGACGAGCTGGCGAAGGGGCGAAAGCTGGAGAAGATCTTCCGGAGCGAGTAGGCGAACGGGCGCTCGCAACGGATGCGGCCTGTTTTGAAAGAGTTATTTCGGAACGACACAGGATACGAAGGACAAAGGGCTGCCCGTGGGCGGCCCTTTGTGATTGCCCGGTATAACGTGGGTGAGATGTTGCCGGGCCGGGTGGGAAAAACAACGCGAAACCGGCGTCAAAAGCACATGGCGTTACGGCCCGGCGTTGGGAGCTTTGGCGCATGGAGCTTCCGGTTGTAACCCTGACGGCTTTTCATCATCGTGCTGCGGAGCGGATCGGAATCCGGTTCGAGCGCGAGTGGGCGGCCGTACTGGCGGCGGTGCGCGCGTTGGCAGATGCGCGCTGGAGCCGCACGTATCGTTGCTGGTATATTGCCCTCGGGCAGGCAAGCTACAACGCATTGAAAGCAGCGCTGGCCGGTAAGGCGTTACTGCAGACGGAAGCGCTTGCGGCCTACCTGCAGGAACGGGGCCCTGCTCGATGCAACCGGCGCTGCGGGCTTGTCGAAAGCCCGTGCCGACATACTCTTGCAGCAACCGTTGACCGAGGCCAACCGGGAGGCGTACCGGAAGTTTACCGAGTTGCTTCAGCTGAAGGGATACAGTCCGAATACCCGGCGAACCTATGGCAACGAGTTTCATTTCCTGCTGCGGCAGCTGGGTTCAATCCCGGTGCGGGAGATGAGCAAGGAACAGGTGCAGAGTTACCTCCTGCTCCTGCTGCAGCAATACCGGTACAGCGACCTGCACGTGCATACGGCGGTCAATGCGCTCAAGTTTTATTTTGAGCAGGTGGAGGGGCGGGGCAAGGAGTTTTATGACCTGCCGCGGCCAAAGAAGCCGCAGACGTTACCGCAGGTGCTGGCGCCGCAGGAGGTGGAGCGGCTTATTCAGTAGGAGCCGAACCTGAAGCACCGCGCCTTGCTGATGGCGGCCTATAGCGCAGGCTTGCGGGTGAGCGAGCTGGTGCACCTTCGTTTCGCGGACATCGACCGGGCGCGCATGGTGCTGTATGTGCGTCAGGGGAAAGGCAAGAAGGACCGGATGCTGCCCCTGAGCGCGGCGCTGCTGAAGCTGTTGGAAGTATACGTGCGGCAGTACCGGCCGAAGGAGTACGTTTTCGAGGGCGAGGGCGGTGGCCCTTATAGTGCGCGCAGCGCGCAGCTGGTGCTGCAGGCGGCCAAGCGACGGGCGGGGATTGTGAAAAAGGGGAGCGTGCATATGTTGCGTCATTCTTATGCCACGCACCTGCTGGAGCGGGGCACGGACATCCGGTTTATCCAGACCTTACTGGGCCATAACGACCTTCGGACGACGGCACGGTATGCGCATGTGGCGAAGCGTCCGCTGACGCAGCTGCGCAGCCCGCTGGACGACCTCAACCTGGAGCTCTGAAGGCCATGCGTTTTTGCAATAGCCTGGGAGAACGGTCTTTCGTATTCGAAGTAGCCGGAAAGGGCTGTTGCCCCGCAACCTGCCGATGGACTACTCAAAAAGCGAAATGAATCGGATCTGGTTTACAAGGGGTTCGGTTTCGTAGGGGTGTTTTGTCGGGTGGCGGAGATTGCGGATATTTAAGTGTTAGCAGCAACCCTACACTCCTAAGTTCGTAAGGCCTAACAATGGCATTAACAAAAACAGATCTCAAGTATATAGTCCCGTTTCTTTTATTCGTTGGACTTGGCTTATGGGGATCGTTTCATTTTCCATTTCGGGAGGACAAAAAAGCTCTGGCACTCACGTTTCGATGGTGCTTTCTTCCTTCGCTGGTTCTCGGTGTACTTTACGCTTATTATGGAGGGTACAAACGTGCGCCTGCACAAGCTAAATGGCGCAACGTTCTTGCTGTATTTGCGTTAACGATTTTCGCAACCTTGATTTTTCTTCGCTCTTTCCAAGGCTATATTTTCTTAGCAAATAGATACTTTGGTATGCAAAACGACATCCTTGTGTCGGGTATCATTTCAAAAGTGGACGCTCCCAAGAAAAAGAAACCTTTGGATTCATACACGATATACCTGGACTGCGGTAATAAAGCTGAAATTGTCTTAGACGTTCCTGGAACGGAATGGCATGAAGGGCTTCCTTTTTCAAAAGTGCTTCGAAAGGGGTCTTTAGGACTTCTCTACGGGAACTAACATTCAATCTTGCCAGGCTGCTGCTAACAGGGGCTGTTGCGCTAGCCTAGGTCGTTTCATTTCATATCTTCACTAAGCTATACGGCCAGCGCAAAGCCCTGGTCGTTAGCCGCCACCTACATTCCTTTATGCAAAGTGCAGATTTCAAGAAAGCAATAATTTTCTCGATGTCCGAGATATTAAAGCCGCATGGCTTTAGGCGTTCCGGTAACAATTTCATTTACTCAAACGGCGATCTGACCTACTATGTGAACTTACAAAGCAGCATGAGTTCTACATCTTCGCTATTGAAGATTACAGTCAATATTGGTCTCTTTTCTTCTCTAGTCTATAAGCTTGAAGACACTTCTATACTGGAAAAGGACCAACGTCACTATGAGCGACGAATTGGAGAGTACATGGTTCCTCCCAGAGACCATTGGTGGACGATTACCAATGAAAGTGAATTAAAGGCGGCTGCATCAGAAATTGCTAATATTCTCGCCGGGTCTGTGTTGCCTGAACTTTTGGGAATTGCGACTTCCGCGGACCTAGTTGCTTTGTGGAGAGGAGGAACTGCGCCCGGTCTGACCGAAAAGAAGCGTCTGGAGTATCTGGACCTCTGCTCTGACGTGTCCTTCTAGTGGGCCGGCGGCGGCTAACAGGGGGTGTTGCGCTATGGCCTACGAACAGTCATTATAGTTCGTAATTTCATTCTTGGCCACAGCGCAAAGCCCTGGTCGTTGGGCGCTATGCGGTACACTCCTAAATCACTAACTGCACAGAGTAATGAGTTTTTTAATTTTCGGAAGATCGATATTGATTTCAAGTCTTTTATTTTTCGGCATTTACGTTCAGGCTCAAAAGCCGCCTGTTGCGGCGAACAGCAGGTCTTCGGTGTCCGATAGTGTGGCGCTTAGAGCTCTAGTCATAAACTTATTAAAGTGGCATGAAAAAGACCGTGCTGGGGATTTTACGCCAATGGGCCCATCTCCCGGCGACAGTATCTACCGGTCAATTGACTGGAAAAGGCATCGGCATCGCATGGGTCAGTTGGAAGTTACAAACTTGTTTACATCGACATTTATACGCCGTTACGACAGTCTCGCTCTTTTCCTCGACAAGGAGCTGAAAAGGAACCAGGAAAAATACTACGTTGGTGAAATGCCGCCATATTCTGATGCCAGCGGTTGGTGCGACTGTCAGGATTATCCGTCCAATCCTTGGCGCAAATTTGGCATCATGGGCGTGGTTTCCGATGGTCAGGTTGCATCTTTTTGGTGGAGCTGGCAGAAAGGACAGAAGTATAGGCTTCGTGCAAGGAAAGAAGCTAATGGCTGGCGGATCGAGTGGTTAGAGAAGTTCAATATTTCAAATTATAGTTGGTAGTCTCCTCGCGAAGCACAGCGCCCAACAGGGGCTGTTGCGCTATGGCCTCCGAACCGTCCTATAATTTGTAACTTGTTGCTCGGCCACAGCGCAAAGCCCTGGTCGTTGCGCAATCAGCAAGTTCGCCGACTATGAGTGCAACAACAATTATCAAGATTATTTTTAGTTTCATTTTTGCTGTTTTAGCCAGTGCTGCATTCCTTACTTTGAACTCGCTCCTTGCAATGCCAATAGTTGCATACGAGTCGAAATGGATAGCGACCCAAGTTTATTTCAAAGGACCCATTATCTTGACAGCTTTGCTTGGCTCTATTATTTGGGTAGTTTGCTTCAGGCTCACACGAAGCAGCATTTTTAGGCCAGTACTGGTAGCTACTGTAATAACTCTTTTGTTTTTCCTCACCACTTTCAGCATAGCGTATTATTACTGGGGCATTTATCTTGAAAGAAATAGAATATCGTGATGCTGGCTTCGCTGAAGGGAATGGCCGCTTGGAGGTCTAGCGGCACACTAGACGCGACGGCGCATAACATGGGCTGTTGCGCTATGGCCGGTCGTTTCATTTCAAACCATTCTTTAAATTCACGGCCACAGCGCAAAGCCCTGGTCGTTAGCCGCCATTCATGGACCTACCAACTGATGAATTACAAAAACAGTATTAGAACTCCTATTTTGACATTTGACCAGCGTCTGCCTGAGTTGACGTTCATTATTGAACTTCTCCGTTCTTATAATATAAAAACTGTTGATCTTTTATTTGGCTGGCCTTGGGGCAACGAGTACGGTGGATGGACGCCGTTTCAAATAGGGCTGGACGAGATTCTAACCAAAATTTCTGAAGCAGAGGCGTCGGGAGCAGGAACATTTAAAGAGGACGACCTTTCAATAATTGCAGACAAACCTCAAATTGAGTTATTGTTCTGCCATGAGTACGACTTGCACCTGGACTTCAATGACGAGAATACTATAGTCGCTGCTATCCTTGATCATTGGAGAACATGTGGTTATCAGCTTACTAACAAGACACCTCCTAAATGACGGCGGCTAACAGGGGCTGTTGCGCTAGCTTGCTTTCCTAAAGTTGAAATATCTTTATAACTGACGCCAGCGCAAAGCCCTGGTCGTTGTGCGCAATTCAGATTCCTTAAAAGCTGTAGAGTTGAAAAATTTCTCCACCATAGTTCTTTTGTTGTATTTGTTTTCTCGCTGTGGCGTTAAAAGTGACTTCGAAAGAGTCAAATGATCTCTTGAGTTATACCGAATGTCTGCAATCGAAATTCAAAATAAGGTGTCTATATACAGCCGAAAAGATCCGCGATATTTCAATGTGTACTCTGACGATTATCCTCCAAAGGTCAATGACTCCTTATTGAAGGGGCTAGAAAGAACTCGTATGCTGGTAGATAAAGGACTTGTGGTAGGTATTGATGTTGCTGGGAACGGCGAAATAGGATATAATATTCAAAACAAGGACGGCGGCCTTTTCGGTATGGCACGCACTTTTTTATTATATCACCGAAATACCGCTGGAGAGATTGTCAATTTTGTAACAAATGGCGCTCATCACAACATAAAGCGTCGGATAGTTATAGATTCGGCATTCACATACTATTCGGTGGGTCAGCCTTTTGAATAGAACTGCGCACAACAGGGGCTGTTGCGCTAGCCTAGTTTTCCTAATTTTATATCTTCCCAAAAGCAGACCGGCCAGCGCAAAGCCCTGGTCGTTGGGCGCTACTACCAGTCTTTAAGATGAGTCAGTCAACAACCTTTTACCGCGTGAACAAAAAGTCTTCGAAACCATCGAGAAGGAGGGCCTTAGTGCGGTCAATATCTTTTCCGCTGGTAATGGACGAGCTACAATACAAAGTACGGGGTTAGCCTTTGCCTTCCTGTTAGTAAAGCATAAGGGCGCTGACCAGGCTGATATAATCCGACAATTATTTGAGCCTACTAGAAACTTCATTGATAACCCTAATGGCCATAGTCTTTGCGTCTCCTATACTTCCCCAGCTGACATCGAAGCAGTTGCCGGAATGCTAGGTGCGATCTCAAATGAAGCTTTCATATCCCTTTTTGATCCAGAGGAACTAAACAGGGCTAAAATTTATCCTTGCCTTTGGCGCTGGAGGACGGGACCCAACCAAGCGTACACGGAAAATCATCTTTTACAGGACTTTATTCCTGTCAAGGAACTGCTAATAGAAGCTGCCCGGCACAAGGACTATATTGTGGCTTTCTCTGGATAACCGCCGCAGCGCCCAACATGGGCTGTTGCGCTAGCCTGGCTTACTTTATTTACTACCTTTCCTACAGCACGCCGGCCAGCGCAAAGCCCTGGTCGTTGGCCGCAACCTGCTTTCCTAAACTAATATCAGAGTGGTATTCAATACCAAACGAGATATAGACTGTAACACTCTAAATAAATGGAAGCGAAAACTAGGATGGGTCTTCTTATAGTAGGAGCGGGCTGTATTTATTTTGTTAGTTCGTTCTTCGGGAAAAAGATACGAGATCAAAAGAATTCGCTTCTAGCGTCTGAACTAAATGGTAGGATTGAGCAGTACAAATACCAAGGCCGTAATGCTTGTTACCTTAAGATATCTCTTGGAAAAAGGTTAATAGAAGCCAGTCATCTAGCAATCGAAAACTTACCTGAATCGTAAGCATTGCAAACCGGAGACAGCGTCTATAAACGAGGCGGTAGTGATACTTTGTATTTCCGTCGTAGTAATAGTAACGGGCAGGACACATCTTTCATCCGAATTATTTGTAGATGATTCGGAGCTATCATTGCTTCGGGATGGGTATTTCCCCGACCGGCTGCGGCCAACAGGGGCTGTTGCGCTATGGCCTCTGAGCAACTACGATAGTTCCTAACTTCACGCTCGGCCACAGCGCAAAGCCCTGGTCGTTATGCGCCATCGCGTTCAGTCGTAAATTCTAACCATGGAAAAAGCTCCACCAATTATTGGTAAGGCAAGGACAATAGCATATTTAGTTCTTTCAGATGAATTTAGGGGAACCGGAAATACAAAGCATTTCATTGATGGCGCCTTAGTTAAGTCATTTGCCAGCTTGGCAATTTGCCAGTACCTCAACGACAGTGGATATTATCTATTCTACTGTGACTCGAATTGGAACGCTCTGACAGATACCTATCATGATACTATTGAAGGTGCTGTAGAACAGGCTGAATACGAATTCAGAGGATCATCTTCAGGCTGGACTTTCCTTCGAGATGACGGCGCATAACATGGGCTGTTGCGCTAGCCTGCTTTTCCTAAGGTCGTAGTATCTTTAAGGCCACCGGCCAGCGCAAAGCCCTGTCCGTTATGCGCTATTACGGAAACCTGCTGCTATGACAAAAAATAGATGGAAGTACCTTTTTCAGAACAACTGGAAGTTGCTATTACAGGCCTTCTTTTTGGTATTTGGAACAATTTGGCTATCAATTGAGTGCCCAAGTGCTTTGAGTGTTGATGTTAAGGAATTTGTCGATTCATTGGATCCATGGGCTTTGATAATATCGGTATTTGCATCACTTATAGCTGCCATTTGCATTGCTTTTCCTAAAACATCGTTCACAAAACAATTCAAAAGCGCTCAAACTAGTATTTCTTTAAGAGTTGGGGATCTGTTAGAGGAGGATGAGGATATTGTAATAGGTAGTAGTGATTTTTTCGACTTTAGTTTTAATCAAACTACTGGAGTGTCGGTTAAAAGTCAATTGATTTCCCGGCTATTCAACAACGATGTTGACTTTATAAATAATCAGATTGACAAAAGTCTCGAGGGTAAAGACCATATTGCTTTATGGGAAGAAAACAAGCCTTTCGGCCGAAAATTTAGATATCCGGTGGGGACAGTCGCAGTTCTGCAACACCCACAAAAGAGGGTGTTTGTCGTTGTACTAACTAAATTATCGTATCAAGGCAAAGAAAAGCAAACTCAATCTGATCCGATACTGTTAAACCAGGCACTAAATGGACTTTGGGAGAAAATAGGAATTGAGGGTCGAAAAAAGAAGTTTTCTATCCCGGTTTTAGGTGCCGGCCTTGGCAATGTAAACCTATCTCACCTGCTAATAGTCCAAAGTATAATCCTCTCGTATGCAATCTTTGCCAGGCGATCAAGGATTTCAAGAGAGATGTCCATTGTCATTAGTCCCAAGGATTATAACCCTTCAGATTTTGAAGAGGCCATACAATTCATGAAATCCTTGCAAATTTAAGCCTGACAATCCGCCTCTTGAAAAGGCCGCGGGCTGCTTTGAACAGCGCATAACAGGGGCTGTTGCGCTAGCCTAGTTTACTAAAGTTCAAGTACTTTGCAGTTCGACCGGCCAGCGCAAAGCCCTGGTCGTTACCCGCAATGCCTTGAACCAGCTTTATGCCCGAAATGATTGGCAGGAGAACTGCCCTAAATACTTACGCTTCCCTTCCTAGAGCAAACTGGCGGACCCAAGAATTTACCTATCCACCAATTCTGGACAATTATTACCTATCTGGTGGGGAAGGGGCCGACAGCGTTCGGCTCGCCGCGGTTACTAATGGCCTTACTGAGCTGCTGCAGCTAATGTCCATCAATGAAGTCTTGTTTTTTGGCGACACCAGTGCGCCTTGGCTGTTCCGGCAAGGACCGTTCCAAGACCATGTCCGGGCTGCTCGAATGTACCTTCGGAAGCTTGGTGCCGCAAAGAATTATACAGGTGGCTTTGTGGTTGAGAGTACTGAGTTACTTTCTTTTTTGCCACACATCTTTTGGCTGACCAGAGCCAATGCGGTTTCATTCGATGTCAATTTTATTGATCGGAATGAAACAATTCTTTGTCATCCCTGTAAGTATTTCAATCTTCACTTTTCGACCAGGACGCCAGGGTCAGACAAAGCATTCAAAAAGGCGATTCCAAAAAGTGGACTTAAGCTCGTTGGCCCTTGCTAATGGAACAGGCGTGCTTCGAGGCACTGCGGGTAACAGGGGCTGTTGCGCTAGCCTAGGTCGTTTCATTTCATATCTTCACTAAGCTAGACGGCCGGCGCAAAGCCCTGGTCGTTAGCAGCCACCTACTGTTCTCTAATCTAAGGGGAATGAAATGTAATCAATCAGCTATATAATGGTTCGCCTTTTGTGTTTTGTCCTTGTTTTATGCGCCACACACTCATTTGCGCAGCTTCCTGACTCATTTGTAGTACGTTACTATAAAGGCTATACTCCTTTCAGCTCTGGTAACTACGATATAAACGAAGTCACGAAGTTTACTAAGTCCAATGACACTCATTTTTTGATTACGAGTCATTATGAGTTGCGGAAAAGTTTCGACTCGGCAAGCAGAAGGTCACGAGTTGACTCCAATCAAATTAGAGTTAGGAAGCTAATTGTTTCGGAGGAAGTAGTGCGAAGGCTTCTATCCAATCTGAATGAGTCTAAGGACAACTATAGAACTGATTATGTAAAAAGGTACCTAACGGCAATTCGTAAAAAGGATGTACTAAAGGTGACTAAAGATTTTCATATGGTTTGCTGTTGTGGTGGCATGGACAGAGCTGAACTTAAGGAAACGCTTCGTAGACTTAATGCATCTGACAATTTGGATTCGTTTTTGAAACTAAACCGACCTGACCTAAATATCGACCAGGTTGTTGTGGATGCTTGGGACGGCTTTACGATCTCGGTTTTCTACGGATGGGATATTGTGGAGTATCGAGGGCGATTCTTTGAACTGTTTGGTCAACCCGTATCACGTTACAATATGACAGATTATTCCAGCCGCAGGAAGATATTGAATCTCGAAATAAACGAGTCGATAATGGATCTGCTACCGCGACGTTCCAGACTGCGCACTGCATTAAATCTCAATAGCCTTAAACAGCGATACATAAAATGGTACTTGGATAGGCCCCGATCGCTTAGGAAGACCATTATTTGAGCGTGTCAAAAGGCAATTCCACCTCCCATTTGACCGGCGGCGCATAACAGAGGCTCTTGCGCTAGCCTGCTGTCTCAAAGCAAAACGCTAACTTAGTTCGACTGCCAGCGCCAAACCGCAGCAAGCCGACCTTACAAAACACTCAAGATCTCAGCGATGGAATTCATAGTCGTTTTTTCGATTATTGGAGTATTGATCGGCTTTGCGCTGCTTGAGCGGTCTAAAGCAGGTCGCCTGAAGCGGACGGGTGTCCCGGTGCCGGGGACTATTGTCGCAAATGACGTGCGCAAAAGCGCAGGCAATGACAGGTATCGAATGGGCGGTAATCTGAATGAGCCAACCGTTACTTTTTTGACCATCGACGGGAGGGAAATCACAGGTAAGCCGGTCGTCGGCTTTGTCACCCAGTACCGACTCAATCCACCAATTCCGGTCATTGTGGTATATGATCGTGCGAACCCGCAACGTTTTACCATCGACTTCGAACGTTCTTTCAAGTAACGCGATCTCCTGATGGAGGCAATGCCCGAAACAGGGTTGTTGCGCTATGGCCTTCAGCAACTTCGTTATTTACTAACTTCATTCCCGGCCACGGCGCGCAGAGCCTTAGTGGTTAGGTGCAACCCATGAGACTCCAACTGATCATGCTGTCGTTTTTGTTTAGCTGCGTCACTGCGGCCCAGGAAGCATGTCCATCAAACCCAAACCCGCTGACGACATTTCCCCAGTGGCGATGGCTGGACAGTGCGTTTAATCTGTCCCACGCTAATGACGTTGAGTTGCGCATGGTTTCCCTGTCTCACCGGAGAGGGGATTGCCAATGCTTCCTGCTGGCACAGGCAAATGGGGAATGGACAGCTCGCATGTTTAAACTGCTGATTGTCGATAGTTCCTTTGCTTACGTCGAAGTTGCAGGTTCCGGATCGGCAGACAGTCTATGGGCCCAACTGAAATCACTGGGACTGCTTCAACTGAAGGGTATGTCGAAGCTGCAGGAGCTGGTAGACAAAGATCCCGGCTGGGTCCTGGATGGCAAGCTCTACGAATTTCAATTGATCAATAAACCTGGCCAGCGTCAGTTCTACTATCAATCCCCCGAAGCTTACGCGCGCCACTTTACCGCTGTTGAAGACTTTGCAAGAGCGGAGGCTGTTTTAGGTGCGATCTATAGGTTTTTCGGTCTTCCTAAGTAGACATGCGGGCGCGTCAGCGCCTGACACAAAAAAATGATGGCGTAGTCGTAAAACGAAAAAAGCCCGGTCTTGTTAACCAGGCTCTGTGCGTTTTGATCTTATCTTACTTTTCTCTGTGCTTTCGCTTTCTTCTGCGCTGAGCTTTTCCGTTGAGTGGGCTTGTTCTTCCTGTTCTTAGCCGTCTTTTTCGACATATAATTAAATTTAAGGTTGCTGAATTAGGTATTTCTGGCTGCGGGATAGTTCTTCCTGGTCATCCACGGTGCTCCTATTAGCAACCGTTCAACCAGGCCATAAGCAGGTAAAGATATGCCTATAAACCTGAATACGATCTTCGATCAGGATTAGCAGTCCGAGCATATTGCATGCCTTTGCCGATAATACCGGGTCAGGAGGCGCGACGGCCCGACTTTGACAGGATCCGGGAAGATACCCGGACTGACTGTGCACAACTGCGGTGGTTACGTTAGCCATTTTCCCTCCTTTCATATCACGCATTAGGTCACTGCCAGCGTTAAGCATTGGTCGTTAGCCGCTGTCTGAAGAAAGGGCCGGTTGCACTGGCCTCCCTATGTTCCTGTCTTCACTAAGTTGCCAAAGGGTCAATTCCCGGTCGCTCACAACGGATGCTGTAGCGAAGCCTTCTTTGCTAAAGTTGAAGTATCTTTCATTCACCGGCCACAGCGCAACGCCATGACCGTTATCCACAAGCAGTGAAGTACCCGTATAAACTATTTCTTTTTGGAATTTCAATCCTGCAGGGAGGCCGGGGCTTATTTGCGCAAGCGCGGCCGTTCGACACGCTATTTATTGAGCGACACCTGACTGCGGATTTTTACCATGCGCTGTTCCAGGACAACCGGCCCCATTCGCCGTACTATTCCCTGCTGACAGACTTCGGGCGCGTCGACGTTGAAGGTCGGGGGCATTTGATGCCTAACGCGAAAACGGTGCTGCCAGCAAGCCAGTGGCTTCGTATTTACGCATTTCGGGGAAGCTATTTTCTGTATGCTCCCTCTGACTGGGGTAATCATACAAGAATATCGTTTTTGGAGGGCCGGATGAGTTTTGAAGATGCGGAAGGGATCGTCCAATATGTGACGACAACTCCTGTACGTCCCGCCAGGCAGACATTCCAGGTACAATTGAAAAACGCAAACCTCGGCTCTGTTCTTCGGATAAAGTTGCTTCCCAATAACAGCGATATCGCGGTATTTGAGTTTCTTAGCGCTGATCATCCGCACCTGGTGTTTCTTATGGTGCGCAAAGAAGCAGCGGCCAGGTATCCAATCATTGTTAACTACTGTCCCACTCAGAAAGTAAGCGAGTTTGCATTCCCTTCTGGCAGCGTGCAATAGTCTTAATCGGCCTACGGCGTATCAGGCAGTCTTCAGCATCACCATAATTGGACTGCCTTGTCCATGCGAACTTTACAGAGCCCCGACCGCAAATCACCTCCTTTTTGACGCGATCCTCCCTTATCAGTCTGCTGGTTCTGTGATACGTTTGGCCTACAAATCAACAACTCAACTTATGGCACTTATCAATCCGCACATCAACTTCAACGGCAACGCCGAAGAGGCATTCAATTTTTACAAATCGGTATTTGGCGGAGAGTTCGCAATGGTCATGCGGCTGAAGGATCTTTCAAGCCCCGACTTCCCGGTAGCGGAAAACGATGCAGATAAGATTATGCACATTGCCCTGCCAATAGGCAACAACGTTTTGATGGGAAACGATGTTCCGGCAAGCATGGGGCGCGTAGATGAAAATGAGAACCGTTCTAAAATAGCCATCACCGCACAAAGTCGTGAAGAAGCCGACAAGCTCTTTACCGGGCTTTCAGCAGGCGGAACGATTGAAATGCCCATCGGCGATAGTCCCTGGGGTTCCTATTTCGGAATGTTCCGCGACAAGTTTGGTATTGAATGGATGGTGGATTTCCCGAAAAAATAGCCGCATACGGGAAGACCGTACGTCTACGTGCCGGTCGGCGTAAGCAGGGCCGCAGCAACCGCTGCGGCCCTGCCGTTTTTACCAGCCATCCCCGTCGAGCATATTGCCCAGTCCGCCAAGGATCGAGCCTTCCTCCTTGCGACCGCCGGCGGAGCCGTACTGAAGCACGCGGCTTGCGAGGCGCGAGATGGGCAGCGACTGGATCCACACGGTGCCGGGTCCGCGGAGCGTGGCGAAGAAAAGGCCTTCGCCGCCAAAGAAGGTATTCTTGATGCCACCGATAAACTGGATATCGTAGTTGCACGAAGGGGTGAAGGCAACGATACAGCCGGTGTCGATCTTGAGCAGCTCGCCCGGTTGCAGGTGCCGCTCGATGATGTGGCCGCCCGCGTGCACGAAGGCCATGCCGTCGCCCTCGAGCTTTTGCATGATAAAGCCTTCGCCGCCGAAAAGCCCCGTGCCCAGCTTGCGCTGGAACTCTATGCCGACGCTGACGCCGCGCGCGGCGCAGAGGAAGGCGTCCTTCTGGCAGATCATCTTTCCGCCAAGACGCTGCAGGTCGAGCGCGATGATCTTGCCGGGGTACGGAGACGCGAAATACACCTTGCGCTTGCCGTTGCCAGCCACGTTGGTGTAAGCCGTCATAAAGAGGCTTTCACCCGTGAGCATCCGCTTGCCGGCCGACATCAGCTTGCCGAAGAGACCCGCATTCTGGTTGGTGCCGTCGCCGAAGATGGTTTGCATCTGGATGCCATCGTCCATCATCATGAAAGCGCCGGCCTCGGCTACGGCCGTCTCCTGGGGGTCGAGCTCGATCTCGACGCATTGCATTTCTTCACCGATGATCCGGTAGTCGATTTCGTGGGAAGTCATGTAAAACAGTTTGAGGTTTGTAGTTTGTTGTTCGTGGTTTGCTCCGCCCGCGCAATGACGTCCTTCGACAGGCCCAGGATGCCCGGTTGCCCGCTGTCACCCTGAGCGCGGCCGAAGGGGGCAGTGGGCGTGAAATTACAATCTCCGCCAACGCGTTTTTGTTAATTGTGTCAACCCTGCTTTTCGCATTGCCAACGAGGGTTTCCGGGTTATTTCCGGGATGGCCGGTACGCGCGTCCGTGCCGAATGGCGTATTTTACTCCCTTCTTACTCCCACTAAAACTTTCATGGTTATGAAACGTACTGTTTGGATACTGGCCGGCTCGCTGCTCCTTGTTGCTGCGGCCCACAGCCAGGCCCGCCTCGTTGAGAAAGTAACCCGGCAAGGATCCGAGCTTGTCATTCCTTATGAGAAGTACGTGCTCCCCAACGGGCTCACGCTGCTGGTGCACGAAGACCACAGCGACCCCGTGGTGCACGTCGACATGACCTACCATGTCGGCTCCTCGCGCGAGGAGATCGGCAAGAGCGGATTCGCACACTTCTTCGAGCACATGATGTTCGAAGGGTCGGAGCATGCGCCGAAGGGCACGTTCGACAAGCTGCTTCCCAACAACAACGGATCGACCAATACCGACCGTACCAACTACTACGAAACGATCCCGCCCAATAAGCTGGAGCAGGCGATCTTCCTCGAATCGGACCGCATGGGTTTCCTGCTCGACGCCGTGACGCAGAAGCGTTTCGAAGTGCAGCGCGCCACCGTAAAGAACGAGCGTGGGCAGCGCTACGACAATGCGCCCTATGGCCTTGCCTACGAGGTCATCTCCAAGAACCTGTATCCCTATGGACATCCTTATTCGTGGATGACCATCGGCTACCTCGAAGACCTGAACCGCTCCAACGCCGAAGACCTCAAGAATTTCTTCCTGCGCTGGTACGGCCCCAACAACGCCACGCTGACCATCGGCGGCGACGTAAAGCCTGCCGACGTGCTCAAGCTCGTGGAGAAATATTTCGGCGCCATCCCCCGCGGCCCCGAAGTGTCGCCCGTAAAGGTGCCCTCGGTGCAGTTGTCCGGCGATCGGTATGTAACGCATGTCGACAACTACGCCCGCCTGCCGCGCCTCTATGTAACGCAGCCCACGGTGCCGCTCTACCACCCCGACATGGTGGCGCTCGACTGCCTCGCCGAGATCCTCGGCCAGGGCAAGAACTCGGTGCTGTACCAGACGATGGTGAAAAAGCAGCTGGCGCTGCAGGCTTCGGCTTTCCAGAACAACTCCGAGCTGGCCGGCATCTTCGCCTTCGACGTGGTACCTGCAGCCGGTAAAACGCTCGCCGACATGGAGAAGCTGCTGCGCGCCGCGCTTGACTCCTTCGAAGTGCGCGGTGTGCGCGATGAGGACATCGCCAAGTTCAAGGGCGCGCAGGAAGCCCAGTTGATCAACGGGCTGCAAAGCGTATCGGGCAAGGTGACGCAGCTGGCCGCCTACCAGACCTTCACCGGCAACCCCAACAAGATCGCCGGCGAGCTCGCCGAGATCCGCGCGCTCAAAAAGGAAGACGTGCTCCGCGTATACAACCAGTATGTGAAAGGTAAAGGCGCCGTGTGGCTCAGCGTGGTGCCCAAAGGACAGGAGGGGCTGGTGGCGCACGAGCCCAACTTCAAGATCGACTCGAGCCAATACGATAAGCCCGACTTCGGTTATGGCGGGCTCAAATACATAAAGGCGCATGAAAGCTTCGACCGCGGCAAGCTCCCGGCCGCAGGTACCGTGCCGCCCGTGAAAGCACCCGCCTTCTGGAAGAAGGACTGGGCCGGCGGCCTCCGCAGCATCGGCACCTTCAACGACGAAACACCGACAGTGGCCATTTCGCTGTTCATCCCCGGCGGGCACATGGCATCGGCCAACGATAAATCGAAGGCTGGTCTCGCGAGCCTCTTTGCCGCCATGATGAACGAGGATACCAAAGACCACAGCGCCGAGCAGGTCAGCCAGGAGCTTGCGCGTCTTGGCGCTTCGATCTCCGTGTCGAGCGGCCTCAACGGCGTTACGATAACGGTACAAAGCCTGAAGAAGAACATCGATCCCGTGCTGGCCCTGATGCAGGAGCGCCTCTTCAGCCCGAGCTTTACGGAAGCTGCCTTCAACCGCATCAAGAACCAGCGCCTGCAGGGTTTCAAGCAGATGAAGTCGCAGCCCGCGGCCGTGGCAGATGCCGTGTTTGCCCGACTCAACTACGGACCCGACCATATCTTCGGCATCAGCCAGAACGGTACCGAGGAAACGGTGAAGAACATCGAGCTGAAAGACATCCAGGATTACTACAATAACTACATGACCTCGCAGGGCGCACGCCTTGTGGTGGTTGGCGATATCCGGCAACCCGAAGTGGAAAGCAAGCTGGCGTTCCTGAAGAACCTTCCCAACAAGAAAGTAACATTGCCCGCTGTGACGGCCGCACCCGCCGTTGCCAAGACGCAGGTATACCTGGTGGATGTGCCGAAGGGCGCGCAGACCGAGTTCCGCGTGGGCTATGCCACCGGTATGAAGTGGGACGCCACGGGCGACTACTACCGCTCCGTGCTCGCCAACTACACACTGGGCGGCAACTTCAGCAGCCGTCTCAACCAGAACCTCCGCGAAGACAAGGGCTGGACCTACGGCGCCAGCTCGCGCTTCAGCGGCAATCCCTATGGCGGCGACTTCCGCTTCGCCTCGGGCATCCGTGCCGACGCCACCGACAGCGCGCTGCTCGAGCTAATGAAGGACGTGAATGAGTACGTGGCCAACGGTCCCAACGATGCCGAGCTGGCCTTTATGCGCGACGCCGTGGGCCAGGCCGACGCGATGCGCTATGAAACACCCGCCCAGAAGCTGGAGTTCATCAGCCGCCTCCTCGAATACAACCTCCCGGCGAATTATGCCGAGCAGCAGAACCGCATCCTCAATACCATTACGCGCGCCGATATCCAACGCGTGACGCAGCAGCGCATCCAGCCGCAGAAGCTCAACATCCTGCTTGTGGGCGACAAGGCGCAGGTATTGGAGAAGGTGAAGAAGCTTGGCTACGATGTCATCGAGCTCGATGCCGATGGCAAGCGCGTAGGGGAGAAGAAGGAGTTTTGAGAACAGCATAACAGGAGAACAGCAGAACAAGGAACAAGGAACAAGGAATGAGGAAGGGCCGTGCCGGAAGGGCGGCCTTTCCCATTTATCCGTCATCCCGAGCGTATCGCTATGTCGGCTGCAGCCTCGCTGCCGTCACGGGTTCAACGTGGCTGGAGCGTGAAGGCGGCCATGATTCGCGGGGCCCCATTCGCAAAGGCTTCGGGCTGCGATGCAGATTGTATGGGGCTCAGGCGCGTGTTGCCTCCGCATCGTCATCCCGGCCGCCTGCGGCCGGGATCCTGCGCGTTGAGGCAACTTCGCGATCTTTCATTCTCGCCTGCGGCGCGGAGCCTGCTTCGCACAGGCAT
The DNA here is from genome assembly GCF_054777635.1 of Flaviaestuariibacter terrae. Lineage (NCBI taxonomy): Bacteria > Pseudomonadati > Bacteroidota > Chitinophagia > Chitinophagales > Chitinophagaceae > Flaviaestuariibacter > Flaviaestuariibacter terrae. The sequence continues at coordinate 426,679 of NZ_BAAHAL010000008.1, read as the reverse complement.
CGTCAGGCCACAATCGCCTGCGGCCGGGATCCTGCTTCCCACAGGCATCGTGAGGTCACAACCACCTGCGGCCGACTCCGGGGGTTGAGGCAACTTAGCGATCTTTCATTCTCGCCTGCGGCCGGGATCCCGCGCGTTGAGGCAACTTAGCCATCTTCATTCTCGCCAGCCGCGGGGATCCTGCTTCGCACACGCATCGTCAGGTCACAACCGCCTGCAGCGCGGATCCACGAGACAGGTTGATATCGTCACATCCGTTTGGAGGTGGCCGGGATTGCTGCGCCTAGTCTTCATCGCGCCGCCCTATTCCCAGGCGGCCGCTTGCGCCTCCTTTGTATTTTTTTAACAAATGCCGATTTTCCTTGATAAGTGGTAAGCCCGGCCGGACGGAAAACAGTAATTTACAGCCCTTATATCAAAACTAAAATCCCTTTGATAATGATCAAACGCAATGTACTGGTGCTGGCCGGTTCGATGCTGCTCTTTGCCGGGGCGGTACGCGGACAGGCGAAACTGGTGGAGAAGGTCACCAAGACAGGCTCCGAGCTTGTCATTCCTTATGAGAAGTACGTGCTGCCCAACGGTCTGACCGTGCTGGTGCACGAAGACCACAGCGACCCCGTGGTGCACGTGGACGTTACCTACCACGTGGGCTCCGCCCGCGAGGAGATCGGCAAGTCGGGCTTTGCCCACTTCTTCGAGCACATGATGTTCCAGGGCTCCGACCACGTAGCCGACGAGCAGCACTTCAAGCTCGTACAGGCCGCCGGCGGCACCCTCAACGGTACCACCAACCAGGACCGCACGAATTACTTCGAAACGGTTCCGTCGAACCAGCTGGAAAAAATGCTGTGGCTCGAAGCCGACCGTATGGGCTTCCTCATCGACGCCGTAACGCAGAAGAAGTTCGAGGTACAGCGCTCCACCGTGAAGAACGAGCGCGGCCAGAACTACGACAACCGTCCCTATGGCCTCGCCAACGAGACGACCTCCCGCAACCTCTATCCCTATGGCCACCCCTACAGCTGGATGACCATCGGCTACCTCGAGGACCTCAACCGCTCCGATGCCAATGACCTCAAGAACTTCTTCCTCCGCTGGTACGGCCCCAACAACGCCACCGTTTCGGTTGGCGGCGACGTAAAGCCGGCCGACGTGGTGAAGCTCGTAGAGAAGTACTTCGGCTCCATCCCCCGCGGCCCCGAAGTAACACCGGTAAAGGTGCCCGCCGTAGTGATCGACAAAGACCGTTATGTAACGATGGTCGACAACTACGCCCGCCTGCCCCGCCTGTACTACACGCTGCCGACGGTGCCCAACTACCACTCGGATATGGTGGCCCTCGATTGCCTCGCCGAGATCCTCGGCCAGGGCAAGAACTCGGTGCTGTACCAGATCGCCGTCAAGAAGCAACTGGCCCTCAACGCCACGGCCTTCCAGAGCAATTCCGAGCTGGCCGGTGAATTTGAGTTCGACCTCGTGCCCGCCGCCGGCAAAAGCCTCGGCGACATGGAAAAGCTTCTCCGCGCCGCCTTCGATTCGTTCGAAGTACGCGGTGTAACCGACGAAGACATCGCCAAGTTCAAAGGCAGCACCGAAGCCCAGATGATCAACGGCCTCCAGAGCGTATCGGGTAAGGTAAGCCGCCTCGCTTCCTACCAGACCTTCACCGGCAATCCCAACAAGATCGCCGAAGAGCTCGCCGAGATCCGCGCCCTCAAGAAGGAAGATGTGCTCCGCGTATACAACCAATACGTGAAAGGTAAAGGCGCCGTTATCCTGAGCGTGGTGCCCAAAGGCCAGGAGCAACTGGTTGCCGCCGAGCCGAACTACAAGATCGACTCCAGCAACTACAACAAGCCCGACTACGGCTATGCCGGTCTGAAATACAACAAGGCCAAAGACAACTTCGACCGCTCCAAGATCCCCGCTGCCGGCCCCGCGCCTGTGGTGAAAGTGCCCGCCTTCTGGAAGAAGGACGGCGCCAACGGGCTCCGCATGATCGGTACCGAAAACAGTGAAGTGCCGACCGTAGTTGTATCGCTCTTCATCCCCGGTGGCCACCTCGCTTCGGCCAACGACCTGTCGAAGGCAGGTGTTGCCAGCATGTTCGCCGCCATGATGAACGAAGACACGAAGAACCACACAGCCGAGCAGATCAGCCAGGAGCTGGCCAAGCTGGGTGCGTCGGTCAACGTTTCGAGCGGTCTCAACGGCATCACCATCACGGTGCAAAGCCTGAAGAAGAACCTCACACCGGTGCTCGCCCTGATGCAGGAGCGCATCTTCAGCCCCAACTTCACCGAGGCTGCCTTCAACCGCCTCAAGAACCAGCGCCTGCAGGCCTTCAAGCAAATGAAGTCGCAGCCCGCCGCCATCGCCGACGCCGTGTTTGCGAAGGTGAACTACGGTGCCAACCATATTCTCGGCATCAGCCAGAACGGCACCGAGGAAACGGTGAAGAACATCGAGCTGAAAGACATCCAGGATTATTACAACAACTACATGACCTCGCAGGGCGCACGCCTTGTGGTCGTTGGCGATATCAAGCAGCCCGAAGTGGAAGCCGACATGGCTTTCCTGAAGAACCTGCCCAACAAGAAAGTGGTCCTCGCCAAGGTTGATCCCGCACCGGCTGTCGACAAGACGAAGGTGTATATGGTGGATGTGCCGAAGGGTGCCCAGACAGAGTTCCGCGTGGGTTATGCCACCGGCCTGAAGTGGGACGCCACCGGCGACTACTACCGCGCAGTGCTGGCCAACTACGCCCTCGGCGGCAACTTCAACAGCCGTCTCAACCTGAACCTCCGCGAAGACAAGGGCTGGACCTATGGTGCCAACTCCTCCTTCACCGGCAACCAGGTTGGTGGTGAGTTCCGCTTTGCATCGGGCATCCGTGCCGACGCTACCGACAGCGCGCTGTTCGAGATCATGAAAGACGTGAACGGCTACGTAGCCGGCGGCCCCAATGCCGAGGAAGTTGCCTTCATGAAAGATGCCATCGGCCAGTTCGACGCCCTCCGCTATGAAACACCGGCCCAGAAAGCCCAGTTCATCAGCCGCGTGCTCGAGTACAACCTGCCCGGCAACTACACCGAGCAGCAGAACAAGATCCTCAAGAACATCACCCGCGAAGACCTCGCCCGTGTGGCCCAGCGTATGATCCAGCCGCAGAAGCTCAACATCCTGCTGGTTGGCGACAAGGCCAAGGTGCTGGAGAAAGTGAAGAAACTCGGTTACGAAGTGATCGAGCTCGACGCCGACGGCAAGCGTGTTGGTGAGAAGAAAGAGTTCTAAGCCTCCCCAAACCCCTCCGAAGGAGGGGCTTACATACCGAACGACAAAAGCCGCTCCGAAAGGGGCGGCTTTTTTATTGCCGATTACCGATTGCCGTTTTCCCGACAGGAGGCATTCTTTTTGTCGGGGTTGTCCCGATGAAGCACATGAAACTTGGCGAGCGCCTGCTGAAAGCGCTGAATAAGAAATTTGCCCCCGCGGAAACAAGGCAGCTGAAGGTGGCGGGCTACGACATCCTGGTAACGACCAACGAGGAGGGCCACGCGGTGCAGGCTTTCGTGGGCAGGGCCGACCCGCATGGAAGCATCCGCGGCGACCGCTTCGCGCGCACCCTCAAATGGGACGCCGACGGCAACCTGGTCAAGGATCACTGGGACCGGAAAGGCAAGGCAACATGACGATCTCAGATCTTAGATCTGACATCCGCGATCCGACATCCGCGATCCGACATCAAAAAAGCGGTCCGCCGGGGCGGAACCGCTTTCACTTATGAACGGAAATAACTGCCTTAGGGCGCGAAGAACGGCGTCACGATCGTAACGACCTGCTGCATCGTCAGCGGCTCGTCGAAGGCCTCGGAGGCGCGGTCGGCGCTGATGCTGCTGGTAACGATGTTGACCCCTGCCTGCGTGGTCACCTCTTCGCCGTTGTACGACGCCTGGATCGCCGAGTTGAGGCTCGCGTTGCCGGTGTCGATATTGCTTTGGTTGAGCGTGATCCAGGGTTTTACCTGGCCGGCTGCAAGAGTACCGCTGGCGCGGCGCATCTGGCGGATATGCGATGCGTGGCGGGCTTCCACCGAATGGATGTTGAGCGCGGCGGTCAGTACATCGTTGTTGCTGATCAGGTTCGGCGCCTGGCCTTTGTAGGCGCGTACACCGGTGTCCTCAAAGGTTTGCGCAACGGCCAGGAACACGCCGTAGTTGGTGAACGTGTTGTTGCCCAGCGGGCCCGTGCCGGTGCCGCCGCCGGCCGAGAAGTCGAAGTTGGGGCGGGCGATGGGCATGCCGCCAAGCTGCGTGATGGCGGTGCGGAGGAAGGCCACGTGGGCATTCTCATGGTCGCGGATCGTTGTGAGCGCGCCGGTGGCAGCGCCTGCCGGGATAAGACCCGAGGCCGCAACGCCGCGTGTATAGAATTCGGCTTCGAGGTATTCGAGCTTCAGCGCGAAGTTGAGCACATCAACGATCGCCGTCGTGCTCTGGCCATAGGCCTTGCTGAGGAGGCTGCCCAGTGCGGTGGGAATCGCTGCGAGCGCAAGCGTTTTGCCGATCGTGCCGAAGCGCTGCATGATGTTGCGGCGCGTGTCGACGCGGTCATACACCTCGGGATCCACTTTTTCGATCTCGTTGAAAATATTCTGGAGGTTCATGGAAATCTTGTTTTAGTTAGTGGGAAGGTTATTGGCATTGACCGGCGTGCGGAGGTAGGCACCTGCGATGGCCAGCACTTCGGCGGGCGTGCGCGACTTGTCGAGGCCGTTGCCGTCGATCACCTCGCTGTTGGCGAAGGAGCCGTTGCTGATCAGGTCGCGGATCAGCGCGGCGTGACGGGCTTCGACGGATACGATCTTACCGGCCAGCGTCAGGTAGTCGGCACTCGTGAGCAGCTTGCCCGCGCCGTTGTAGGCCGACACGCCGAGGTCTTCGAATGCTTTTGCCGTAGCCAGCACGGAGTCGCGGTTGCTGAAGTTGATGCTCGTGAAATTGACCTCCAGGTTCTGAATGGCATTGGAGCCGAGCGCCGATTTGAAGAAGTCGCGGTGCGCGATCTCATGGTCGCGGATGTCGCGGAGGTACTCCGTTTCCATCGCGGTCATACCCGAGAAGGGCGTCAGCATCACCTGCGTATAAAACGCGGCTTCGAGCTGCTCGAGGGCGTAGGCGTAGTTGAGTACGCCGGTGTCGCCGCTGCCGAGGTTAACGGCGTTGTCGCTCATCACGGGATCGCTATCTTTCTTGCATGCCTGGCCGAGTACCATCGTGGCGGCTGCAGCGCCGGTAAACAGCAGGAACTTGCGGCGCGGAATCGGCTTGTGCAAAGGGGTGCCTGCCGGCCCGGGGGCCGTTTGTTGCTCATCCATACTTCGTATGTTTAAAGGGGTTTTAAAAAAGTGTTTCTGAGTGAGGTACGGGAATGCGAAACATTTGGTTTGGGTATTCGCACCTAAAACCTGACAATTACCATACTCCGCCCCATCACCTCCTTTTCGTTTAACGATCGAAGTGAGGGCCGCCGGTTTGCATGGACGGCTGGGGCCCGCACCCGGGCGATGTGCGTAGCGGCTTCCGCATAAAATAAGCGGCCCCGCCGAAGCGGGGCCGCTGCCATACTAAGAGAGATATCCATCCTTATACTTCACTCACCAATTCTTTTTTGGCGGCAACGGTACGTTGCTGGCCGAGCCATACTCTCCGGCCCTGGATCCGGCGCACCAGGAACATCAGGCCTACCGTGAGGAAGAACAACGGACCGAGGAAGCCCAGCAGGGCAACGAACTTGGTGCCGTAGAAATGCTCCATCGGGCGGCGGAGACGCTCCGAGATGAGGTACATGCTGGGCACCATCACCAGCGTCAGGAAGAAGGCGAAGATAAGGCCGAAGATGATTGTCCAGGAAAGCGGTCCCCAGAACACCACGCTGTCGCCACCGAAGAAGATATTCGGACGCAGGTGCTGGAACGCGCCGACAAAGTCGATGTTGAAGCCCACGGCCAGCGGCAGCAGCCCCAGCATGGTGGCCAGCGCCGTCAGCAGCACCGGGATGATCCGGATCTTGCCCGCCTGGATCGCCGCCTCGCGGGTGCGCATACCGCGCCCACGGAGCTCGTCGGTGAACTCGATCAGCAGGATGCCGTTCTTGACCACGATACCCGCCAGGCCAACCACGCCCACACCGAGCATGATCGTAGCGATCGTCATACCGGTAACGGCGTAGCCGATGAGTACCCCGATGATGGAGAAGAAGATCTCCGTGAGTACAATGAAGGGCTTCGACATCGAGTTGAACTGCATCACGAGGATCAGGAAGATGAGGAGCAGGGCTGTAATAAGCGCGCCCACGAGGAACTTGCCTGTCTCGAGCTGCTGCTCGCTCACGCCGGTCTGGCGCACCGTTACGTCGGGCGGTATCGGGTAGCGCTGCTTGAATTGCGCAAGCTTCAGGCCGAGCGCGTCGTTGATCTTCTGCGTTTGCTTTTCATCGAGCACGTTCGACTGCAGCTGGATGGTGCGCTTCAGGTTCTTGCGGCGCACGCCTCCCGATGTATTGGTATAGTCGATGTGGGCGATGGCGCTCAGCGGCACCTGCTTGATGGCCATCGTGTTGAAGTCGCGGAATGTGATCCGCATGCTCATCAGGTCGGTGATGTTGTTGCGCACGAGGTCGTTGTAGCGAAGCTGGATCTTGTATTCATCCTCGCCTTCCTTCAGCTTGCTTACCTCGCGGCCGAATACCGCCGTACGCAGCTCCATGCCCACCTGCGCCGTCGAGATGCCTTCGAAGAGGGCCTTCTCGCGGTCGACGGTGACGGTGATCTCGGGGTTGTTGAGGTCAACGTCGGTGGTGAGCCGCTCGATGCCTTCCACGCGGTTGGTGTCGATGAAGTTTTTGATGTCGGTGGCCACCTTGGCTATGTGGTCAAAGTTGTCGCCGATCACTTCCACGTTCACGGGTGCCTCGGTCGGCGGGCCATTGTCTTCCTGGTTCACGGTCACCTGCGTGCCGGGGATTCCCTGCACCGCCTGCCGCACGGCATCGAGGTACGGCTTCGTGCTCTTGCCGTGGCGTTGCTCGAATTCAACAAACGATACCTGCACGCGGCCCAGGTTGGGCTGCACGGAGCGGTTGTTGTCGCGCGGGTTGTTGGCGCTCACCGCCACGTTGGCGATGATGCTTTCGACCAGCGAGCCGGGCGTGCCGGGCTTTTCCTTCGCCAGCACATTATATACGCGGCGCTCGAGGAGCTGCGTTACCGAGTCGGTTGTTTTGATATCGGTGCCCACGGGCATCTTGAGGTATACATAAACGAAGTGCGGATCGCCGCTCGGGAAGAAGGTAGAGCCGTTGCCGCGGGCCACCAGCATCGCTACCGACACCGGGAAGAGGAGAAACAGGCTCACGAGCAGCCAGGCCGGGCGGCGGCCCACCAGCACCCAGCGCAGCAGCTTCTCGTAGCGGTTCATGAGGCGCGGAAGTGCCGTATGCTGGAAGTAGTAAATGACATCGCGCAGCACAAACACGTTGAGCACCGACAGCAGCGCCAGGAACAGCAGGAAGTTGGCGGAGCCGTGGAAGCCGAAGAGGTGCAGCAATACGCCGAAGCCGATCGCCGTCCAGAACCAGGGGCTGCGGAACAGCGCGCGCTTGGGTGTTTCGTACTCCTTGCCCTCGGGCTTCATGAAGCTCACCGCGAATACCGGGTTGAAGATGAAGGCCACGATCAGCGAAGCTGCGAGCGTGAGAATCAGCATCGTGGGCAGGTAGATCATGAACTTGCCGATCAGCCCCTTCCAGGCCAGCAGCGGGAAGAAGGGCGCCAGCGTGGTAAGCGTACCCGCGAGTACCGGGATGAACACTTCGCCTGCCGCTTCCTTCGCCGAGCGCACGATGGGTACTTTGCCGTTGGCATAGATCCGGTGCGTGTTTTCGATCACCACGATGGCGTCGTCCACGATGATGCCCAGCCCGAAGAGCAGCGCAAACAATACGATGAAGTTGAGCGTAACGTTGGTGCCCACGATCCAGTCGGCCACGGGCAGGAAGAGAAAGGCCACGAATACCGAAAGCGGTACCGACAGCGCCACGAAGAACGCGTTGGTGACGCCCATGAAGAACATCAGCACCACGAGCACGAGGATAAAGCCGATGATGATGGTATTGACAAGGTCGTTGAAGGAGGTCTTGGTCTGCTTGCTCATGTCGCCGGTGAATACGGCGCGGAGGTCGGGCGGCAGCTCGCCTTTTTTCTGCATGTCGGCGATCGCTTCTTTCACGTGGTCGGCGGCGTCGATGAGGTTTTCTCCCGAGCGCTTCACGATGTTGATGGTGATCACCGGCTTGCCGTCGAGGCGGGCATAGCTTTCTTTCTCCTTGCTCGTATCGCGCACTTCGGCGATGTCGCGGAGGTAGATCGGCGCGCCCTGGATGTTCTTCACCACGATGTTCTGCATGTCGCGGGCCGTGATAAACTGGCCCTTCACGCGGAGCGTGCGCTTCATGCTTCCCACCTCGATCTGTCCGCCCGAGATGTCGCGGTTCTCATAGCTCACGGCATTGGCGATATCGTTGAAGGTGATCTTGGCCACCTGCGCCTTGTACGGGTCAACATTGATCTGCACCTCGCGCTCCGGCGCGCCCACGATGTCGGCGCGGGTAATTTCCTTGAGCTCCTCCACGCGGTCCTGGATGTCGTCGGCAAACTTCTTCAGCTTCACCGGGTCGTAGTTGCCCGAGATGTTGAGGAACATGATCGGCATCTCCGAGAAGGCGAACTCCTGTACGTCGGGCTCCTGCGTTAGGTCCGTGGGCAGGTCGCTGCGGGCCTTGTCTACGGCGTCTTTCACCTTCTGCTTCGCGATATCGGTCTTGACGTCGGTCTCGAACTCCACCGTGATCAACGAGTAATCCTGCTGCGACACGGAGTTGACCTTGTTGACCTTGGCACCCGAGATCGATTTGATCTGCTTCTCGATGGGGCGGGTTACGAGGTTTTCAATATCCTTGGGCGAGTTGCCTACGTACACGGTCACCACCGAGATGGTAGGTACAACGATGTCGGGGAACTGCTCCTTCGGCATCGTGTTGAACTTGTACAGCCCGTAGCCCGAGATAAGGAGCGCCAGGATGTAGATCACGGTGCGGTTGTCGACAGCCCAGCTGGTCGGCCCGAACTGCTTGAAGTGCTTTCCGAAGCCTTCTTTTATCTTTTTCATACGAATCTTTTTGGTCAATGGTCAATAGTGAACCGGGCGCCTGGAATGAAGCAGTCACCATTCACCGTGCTATTTTGCAATCGCGATCACCTGTCCTTCATAGAGGTCCTGGTAGCCTTCCGTGATCAGCTGGTCGCCGGCGGAAAGACCGCTCTTCACCTCGATGCGCTCGCCATACGATTCGCCCACATTGATGGCGCGCCGGCGGGCCAGGGTTTTGGCGCCTTCCTTAGCAAGCACGTATACATACTTGCCCTGCTCGTCGCTCTGCACCACGTTGAGCGGTATCGTCACCACGTTGGCGTTGTTATAGTCCTGGATCTTCACCTGCACCACCTGGTTGGGCTTCAGCGCCGGGTCGGCGGGCACATGGGCCTCTACGACAAAGCCGCGTGTGTCGGCGTTGATCGACTGGCTGATGAGGGCGATCGTGCTGTTGATCGTGCGGTTGATGTCGGGGAGGTAAATGAGTACCGGCGTTCCCTGCTTCACACGCGAGAGGTAGTTCTCGGGGATGTTGGCCGTAACCTTGAGCGAGGAGTTGTTGACGATCTTGATATGCGGACCCACCGGGTTGGCGGCAAACATTTCACCGGCATGCACGGTCACTTCGTCGGCAACGCCGCTTGTCTCTGCATATACGTTGCTCAGGTTGGCGGCTTCGCGGAGCGTGGCGATCTGGCGCTCGGCGTTGGTCACCTGGCTGCGCGCCTGGATTAGCTGCACCTCGGTGCCGATGTCTTCCTTCCACAGCTTCTGCTGGCGGTTGTAGAGATCGCGGGCAACGGCGAGCTGGGCCTCGGCCTGGGCTACCTGCGAGCGGGCCACTGCGTCATCGAGCTTCAGCAGCAGCTGGCCCTTGCGCACATGGTCGCCCTGCTTTACATACACGGCCTTCACGAGTCCGCCACCGTTGCGCGGCGCGGCATAGGCGATGTTATTGCTTTCCACCTTGCCCTGCAGCTCGATATAGTGCATGAAGTTGTCGGAGCCGAGCGTAAGCACGCTTACGAGCTTGGCCGGCGCCACTGTCGACGGGTCGGCCTTTGCGATCTCCGCCTCGAGCGCCGCGATCTGGGTGCCAAGCTTTTGCTGCTCGCCGCGAAGCTTTTCGAGCTCGGCTTTTTTATCGTTTACAGAAGCGTTGCTGTCTTTTTTGGCGCCGTTGCAGGCAGCGAGCGCCAGCAGGAGAATTATTGCGGGGATGATTCTTTTCATGGTAATTCTTTTATTGAGTGCTGGTTCTGGTTTATGGAAGTTTGCCGGTTGCCTTCAGGAAGTCGATGCGCGCGTTGATGGCGTCGTAGAGCGCATTGTAGTAGTTCGACTGGGCCACGCGGAGGTCGGCGTCGGCATTGGTGATCTCGGTCTGCGAGCCCGAGCCGATCTCGTATTTCCTGCGCGTCTGGTTGTATACTTTTTCCGCAAGCTCCATGTTGCGCTTCTGGTTGTCGAGGGTGGCCAGCGCGTTGATGAAGTTGTTGCGCGCGGTTCCGGCCTGGTTGTCGATGTTCTGCTTGAGGCCTTCCAGCAGGTTCTCGGAGCGCTGTAGTTCGATGCGCGCTTTCTGCACGCGTGCGGCGCGGGCAAAGCCATCGAAGATGGGCACCTGTACGTTCAGGCCTACCGAGGCGCCCCGGTTGTACGGACCGCCGAAGCCGAAGTTGTTGGCCTGGCGCAGCAGGCTGTAGTTGGAGGTGAGGGCCACGGTGGGGAAGTAGGTGAGCTGGTAGCGCTTCACGTTGAAGCGTTGCAGCTCCATGGCCTTCTGCAGGTACTGGTAATCCTTGCGGTCTTCGTATTTGTATTCCGTTGCCTCGAGGATGCCTTCGCGCACCTGCTCCAGGCTTACGGTATCTTTCAGCAGCAGCGTGTCGCGGTACGACATGCCGAGGAGCGTCTTGAGCCCGAGGTAGCCATTGTCGACCATGTTCATCACCTTCTGCCGTTCGGTCGAAAGGTTGGTGAGCTGCACGGTCACCTTGTCGATGTCGAGTTTTTCGGCGAAGCCGGCCTCGTAGATCTTCCGCGTATCGGTAGAGAGCTTCTGCAGCCGTGCGATGTTGGCATCGATGATCTGCACCTGATACTTTGAGGCAGCCAGCTGGTAATAGATCTTGTATACGTTGGCGCGAACGCTTTCCTCGGTCACCTCGGCGGCTTTCTGCGCATACTCTATGGATGCGCGGCGGGCCTGCAGGCCTACGAACACCTGGCCTTCGAAGAGCAGCTGCTGCAGCGACACGCCGAAGTTGTTCTGCCACTTCGTGCCGAAGGCGGCATCGATAAAGCCGACGTCGCTGGGCGTCGTGATCGTGTTGCCCTGGCCGTCTTTCACGCCTTCATGGGCCAGCACGCCGTAGGTGCCGAGGGCAATGAAATTGGGGAAGCGCTGGGCGAGCACCAGCGGGTTGTAGGTGATCCCCATATTGCCGTTGACCTGTGGGTAGGCGGCCGCGGTGATCTCCCGGTTGGTCTGCTCCTGGAGCTTTATATCGAGGAGGGCGTTCCTGACCTGTATGTTGTTTTTCTTGGCAAAGGCAGCGGCCTCGGCGGCGGTTAGTTCGTAGCGGCCCTGCGCATGCAGCCCGGAGGCGCTTCCGAGGAGCAGCAACAGCAGCCATGCGGCGAATCTTGGTGTCATCTTCTCTATTTTTTGGTTCGTTGTTTCTTATACTTTTCGATCAGCCGTTCGCCCTTCGAGGTGGCAATGCCGTAGAGGAATACTTCCATCAGCTGCCATTCCACCTGCCACAGGTTGTTGCGGCTCATGGGAAAGATGTCGAGGTTGAAGGCCATCATCATGCTGGCGATCCGGTAGCGCGTCAGGATTTCCGCATCCAGCTCCTCCCGGTACAGGCCCTCGCTGATACCGCGCCTGATGTTATTCAGGATCATCCCGTAGAGGAATTCGTTCTGGTAGGCCTTGAACTTGCTGAACGTTGGGGCATGGTACTTTTCCATGTCGAACAGTACGGCGGGGTTCATGGTGTTGAACATTTCCTGTACGCGGTCGAAGGCAAGGAACACCTCGTGGATGGCATTGTCGGCGCTGGCCTGCGACTGGCAGCAGCCTTCTTTGTTCTCTTCCATGATGCGGGTGAACACGGCGCTCACCAGTTCTTCCTTGTCGGCGTAGTAGAGGTAGAGGGTTTTTTTCGACATGCCGGTCTGGGCGGCGATATCGTCCATGGAGACGGATCGGATCCCGTAGCGGTTGAACAGCTCGTGGGCACGAACAAGTATGCGTTCTTTGGGTTCCATAACGGGCGCAAAACTATGGAAACTTTTTTCGTTACCAAAGTTTCCAACAGGTTTTTTTGGTGAAATACCCATTTTGGCGGATGAACTGCGGCCCTACCTTTGTTTTATGGACGACCGTCTTAAACCCCCGCCCGACCGGTTTCGTTTCCGGAACCTGTTCCAGTATTTCCTGCAGGGGCTGCTCATCATGGCGCCCGTGGCCGTCACCGCCTGGGCCGTGTACTGGATCGTTGATTCGGTCGACAACCTCATTCCCATTTTCGTGGTCAAAGGCGAAGACGGCCGCGTGGTCATCCGCAACTACGGCCTCGGCTTCGTGATCATCATCGCCGTGGTTTGCCTTATCGGCTACCTCTCCAGCTTTTTTATCCGCAACCGTGTGTTCGCGCTCTTCGATTCGCTCCTGAGCAAAACACCTGGCGTCCGTTTTATCTATTCGACCGTCAAGGATTTCACCGACGCGCTCGGTGGCGAGAAGAAGAAGTTCAACCGCCCCGTGCTCGCCAATATCGACGACGCCGACGTGTGGCGCGTGGGCTTCATCACGCAGGATCATGCCCGCGACTTTGGCTTCGAGGGCTACGTGGCGGTGTACATCCCGATGTCGTACTCGATCGCCGGCAACGTATACCTGCTGCCGCAGGAACGCGTGCGGCCCGTGTCGAACATCAACGCAACGGATGCCATGAAGTTTGCCATCAGCGGCGGCGTAACGCACGTGGAGGAGGAAAAACACCCCCATGATCTACCGAAAAACGGCCCTGCTGCTATGGGCTAGCCTGCTGACCGCGCTCCCTGCGCACTCCTGGGGCTTCTGGGCCCACAAAACGATCAACTACTACGCGGTGTTCGGGCTCCCGCCGCGGCTGCTGGCCTTTTACAAGCCGCATATCCGCTACCTGTCCGACCATGCCGTCGACCCCGACATGCGCCGCTACCTCGTAGCTTCCGAAGGCGCGCATCACTACATCGACATCGACCGCTACGGCGCGCCGCCCTGCGACTCGCTGCCAAGGCGCTGGGACAGTGCCCTGGCCCGCTACGGCCGCGACACGATCGAAGCCAACGGCATCGTACCCTGGTGGGTGCCCCTGGTGCAGCGGCGGCTCACCGAGGCTTTCCGGAATGGCGACAAGGCCCGCATCCTGAAGCTCTCGGCCGAGATCGGGCACTACATCGCCGACGCGCACGTGCCGCTCCACGCCAGCAGCAATCACAACGGGCAGCTGAGCGGGCAGGAGGGGATCCACGGGCTCTGGGAAAGCCGCATCCCGGAACTACTCGCCCCGGAGGGCTGGAGCTATGTTGTCGGGCATGCGGACTATGTGCCGAATGCTTCGGCCTTTATCTGGGAGCGCGTGCTGGAAAGCGGCCGCGCGGCCGATACCGTGCTCGCCGCGGAACGCGCGCTGGCCCTGCTTTTCAAAGGAAACAAATGGAGCTGGGAGGAGCGGAAGGGCAAGCTGGTACGCCAGTATTCGTCGGTCTATGCGCGGGCCTACAACGCCCGCCTCGGCGGCATGGTGGAGCGCCGGATGCGGCAGTCGATCTATGCCGTAGCCTCGTTCTGGTACAGCGCCTGGATTGATGCCGGCCAGCCGGACCTGGGCACGCTGACCGACAAGCCGCTGTCGGCGGAGGAGGAAAAGGAATTTGAGCGCCTGCAGGAGGCGTGGAAGAACGGGAGCATGAAGGGGCGGCAGGAAGATTGAAAAAAAGGTTTTGGAAGGTTTTGGGGTTTTGAAGGTTTTGTGAGGACTTATACAAACTTCATTGCGCGGCAGCCGGCGCGCAGCGACGGCAACAAAGCAATTTCTTCGGGCCTTCGCTGCAGTGCAATGGGCTTCAGCGCCAACCGTGACGACGTTTCTGTCCGCTTCGCGGCTTTCTTGTTTTGCTTCTTTTCTTCGCGGTTCAATCCCTTCTTTTACTTGTTCTGCCTTATTCTTCCGAAACTGTTCGCCTTCTTCCTTTTTACAAAGGCGGATATTTGCCGCAAACAAACCGACCGTGGCACAACTCCATAACTTCAACGCCGGCCCCTCCATTCTTCCGAAAGAAGTATTTGAAGAAGCCTCCCGCGCGATCCTCGACTTCAACGGCACCGGGCTTTCGATCCTCGAGATCGGGCACCGCACACCGCTGTTCCAGGCCGTGATCGATGAAGCCGTGGCGCTGCTTCGTGAGCACATGCAGCTGCTCCCGGAGCAGGAGGTGCTCTTTCTGCACGGTGGCGCTTCCACGCAGTTCATGCAGGTGCCGATGAACCTCCTCGACGAAAAGGCGCGCGCGGCCTACACCGATACCGGCGTATGGGCTTCGAAGGCCATCAGGGAAGCAAAGCTCTTTGGCGGCGTTGATGTTGTGTGCAGCTCCAAAGACCGTAATTATACCTACCTGCCGAAAGAGTGGAGCGTCGACGGATCGGCTGCGTATTTACATCTCACGACCAACAATACCATCTACGGCACGCAGTGGCAGGATCTCTCGCCGTTTTACAGCAAGGGTGTTCCGCTGGTAGCCGACATGAGCTCCGACATCCTGAGCCGCCGCCTCGACTTCACCAGGTTTGGCCTTATCTACGCCGGCGCGCAAAAGAACATCGGCGCCGCGGGTGTCAACGTGGTGGTTGTCAATAAAGAGATGCTCGGCAAGGTTTCGCGCCCGCTGCCCACGATGATGGATTACCGCAATCACATCGAGGCCGGCTCGCTGCTCAACACACCGCCGGTATTTGCCATCTACGTATGCCTCCTCACGCTGCGCTGGCTCAAGGCTGTCGGCGGCATCGCCCACATCGAGCAGGAGAACGAGCGCAAGGCGAAGCTGCTCTACGATACCATCGACAGCATCCCGCTGTTCAAGCCCACCGTAGCCAAAGAGGACCGAAGCCGGATGAACGTTTGCTTCGTGATGGAAGATCCCGCCGTCGAAGCCGACTTCCTCGCGCTCTGCAAGCAGGAAGGCATGGTAGGCGTGAAGGGTCACCGCTCCGTCGGCGGCTTCCGCGCTTCCTTGTATAATGCATTGCCCTACGAAAGCGTCGTTGCCTTCACCGACCTGATGAAGCAGTTCGCACAGAAGAAGTCGTAAATAATCTGCTAATGGGCTGGTCTGCTAGTCTGCTAATAGGAGAGGCCGTACTCAGGAAAGCAGAAAAGTTATGTATTGGGGAGCGCTTTAGCAGACTACAGCATTAGCAGACTAGCAGATTCTTCTTACGTTTGCCCCTTCAATCGAAGACTATGGCTGCTATCAGACCCTTCCGCGCGCTCCGCCCGCATAATGAATTCGCTGCCCAGGTAGCGTCGAAGCCCTACGACGTGCTCAATTCCGAGGAAGCCCGCACCGAAGCCGAAGGCAACCTGCTTTCCTTCCTGCATGTGACCAAGTCGGAGATCGACCTGCCCGCGGGCATCGATACGCACAGCGCCGAGGTGTACGCCAAAGCCGCCGAAAATCTGCAGGCCCTCCAGGAGCGCAAGGTGTTGTTCCAGGAAGAAAAGCCCTGCTACTATATCTACGAGCTCGCCTGGCGCGGCCGCACCCAAACGGGTCTCGTATGCGTATCGTCGGTGAAGGACTACTTCGACGACGTGATCAAGAAGCACGAGTTCACGCGCCCCGAAAAGGAGAAGGATCGCATCGACCATATGGCCGCCATCCGCGCCCAGACCGGCAACGTGTTTCTCGCCTGCAAGGACATCAAGGAGCTCGATGACGTGTTCACGCACTGGAAAAGCCAGCACGACGCCGAGTACCTCTTCACCGCACCCGATGGCGTAACGCATGCCGTATGGGTGGTAGATGGCGCCGCCACCATCGATACCATTACCAGCCTTTTCCACGACCGCATCCCGGCTACCTATATCGCCGACGGCCACCACCGCTGCGCCTCCGCGGCCAAGGTGAGCCAGCAGCTTCCTGACAGCGCCGATGCCCAGTGGTTCCTTACCACGATCTTCCCCGCCAACCAGCTGGCCATCCTCGATTACAACCGGATCGTGAAAGACCTCGCTGGCCTGTCGCCCGAGGCCTTCCTCGAAAAAGTCAAAGAGTCGTTCGACGTGCAGCCGGCCAGCGAAGCCGTGCGCCCGGCGGACCTCCATAGCTTCGGAATGTACCTGGGCAGCCAGTGGTACCGCCTTACGGCGAAGGAAGGCAGCTTCCGCAACGATCCCATCGGCGTGCTCGACGTCACGATACTCCAGGAAAACTTGCTCGACCGCATCCTCGGCATACGCGACCCGCGCACCGACAACCGCGTCGACTTCGTGGGCGGCATCCGCGGCCTCGGCGAGCTCGAGAAGCGCGTTCAATCGGGCGAGGCTGCAGCCGCCTTCAGCCTGTACCCCGTAAGCATCCAGCAACTTTTCGACATCGCCGACTCCGGCGAGGTGATGCCCCCCAAGAGCACCTGGTTTGAGCCCAAGCTTCGCGACGGCCTGCTCACACACCTTATTTGATCTCAGATCTCAGATGTCGGATCTCAGATCAGCGATCTGAGATCCGAGATTTTTTAACGGGCCCTAAAGGCCCGTTTCCCGTATTTTGCCTCCATGAAACGATTCCTATCCGCCGTGCTGGCTCTCTCGCTGTCGCTGGCCGGCGCCGCGCAGGATACACCGATTGAAACGGCCCGTACCTTCCTGCGCTCCGGCGATTACGACAACGCCGTGCTGGTGCTGTCGCGCGCGCTGCAGTCGGACCGCAACAACTTTGCCCTGCAGAAAGAGCTTTCCTTGGCGCTCTACTACAAGCGTGATTACAAAAAGGCGCTCGACGTGGTCGATGTAATGCTCGACCATCCCGAGGTCGACGTGCAGGCGTACCAGATCGCGGGCAACGTGTACAAGGAGCTGGAGCGGGTAAAGGACGCCGAGAAGATGTACCGCTCGGCCTTGCGCAAGTTCCCGAAAAGCGGCCCGCTCTATAGTGAGTACGGCGAGCTGCTCTGGGCCAAGCAGGACTACAATGCCATCGAGCAATGGGAAAAAGGCATCCGCCAGGATCCTTCCTTCTCGGGCAACTACTACAACGCCGCCCTGTATTACTACTATACGAAAGACAAGACCTGGACACTCGTGTACGGCGAGATCTTCGTGAACATGGAAAGCCTCAGCGAGCGCGGAACGGCCATGCGCGGACTTCTCCTGAAAGCCTACAAGGAAAAGCTCTTTGCCGACGCCGATATGCTGCAGGACCAGAAAAAGCCCTCCGAATTCGCGAAGGCCTTCCTCGAAACAATGGGCAAGCAGTCCTCGCTCGCCAACCGCGGCCTCAACACCGAGGTGCTGACGATGATCCGCACCCGCTTCATCCTCGACTGGAGCAAGACCTACATGACGAAGTTCCCCTTCCGTCTCTTCGACTACCAGCAGCAGCTGCTGCGCGAAGGATTGTTCGATGCGTACAACCAATGGCTCTTTGGCGCCGACGACAACCTCCCGGCCTTCGAGAACTGGACACGCAACCATGCCGGGGAATACGAGAAGTTCAGCAACTTCCAGAAGGGCCGCGTGTTCCGGATGCCCGCCGGGCAGTATTACCAGTAAGTCAGTTTGAGGTTTGGTGTTTGGCTCCGCCCGCTGAAGCGTCAGCGAAAGCGGCGGTTTGAAATGACGCCGCACCAGACCTTGGAATAAATTCAGGGGCCGCGCTTGCGGCCCTTCTTTTTGGAACGCCGCGCTCGTTTTTTGTTTTTCCCCTAACTTGAAGTAGTACTTTATTTTTGCTCTATGATCCACCCGCGCCGCCTTTACGATTGCCTGGAAATCCTGTACGCATCGGCTCCCGACGCGCCCCTGCTGGCGGCTAAGGAGGCAGGCCTGTGGCGGACCCGGAGCGTGCGCGATGTGCGCGAAAAAGTGGAAAAGCTGGCGGCCGGCCTCCTGGCCCTGGGACTCGGTCCGCACGATATGTCGATCGAAGGGCGCGACAAGATCGCGATCCTTTCGAAGAACCGGCCCGAGTGGGTCATCGTAGACCTTGCTGTTCAAAAGATGGGCGCCGTGCTGGTGCCCGTGTACCCCACGGTGCATGTCAACGACCTGGCTTTTGTGCTCAACGATGCGCAGGTGAAGCTGGTGATCGTCAACGACGCCGACCTGCTGCAAAAGGTCGAATCGGTGCGCGCGCAATGTCCCTCGGTGGCGGCCGTATACAGCTTCGAGCACCTCGAAGGCACGCCGCACTGGTCGGAGCTGCTGGGTCTTGGGCTGCCGGAGCACAGCGCGCAACTCGCCGGCATCGACAGCCGCATCGACACCGAAGATCTCTTTACCATCATTTATACATCGGGCACCACGGGCGTGCCCAAGGGCGTGATGCTCTCGCACCACAACGTGCTGAGCAACGTTCTTGCGACGCAAACACTCCTGCCGGTACACCGCGGCAGCAAGGTGCTTTCCTTCCTTCCGCTCAACCACATCTTCGAGCGCACGGTCACCTTCATCTACCTCTTTGCCGGCGTTACCATCTATTATGCGGAGAGCCTCGATACACTCGGCGACAACCTCAAGGAAGTGCAGCCCGAGATGTTCACCACGGTGCCGCGACTTCTCGAGAAGGTGTATGAGAAGATCATGGCGAAGGCGCACGAGCTGACGGGCATCAAGAAGAAGCTGTTTTTCTGGGCCCTGAAGCTGGGTGAGCGCTTCGACGTGGCGAAGCCCGGCTCGGCCTGGTACCGGCTGCAGCTGAAGCTCGCCAACAAGCTTGTGTTCAGCAAGTGGCGCGAGGGTCTTGGCAACAATATCCGCGCGATCGTTACGGGGGCGGCAGCCTGCCCCGAGCGTCTCATCCGTATTTTTACGGCCGGCAATATCCCGATCATGGAAGGCTACGGGCAGACGGAATCGTCGCCCGTGATCTCGGTGAACCGCATCGAGCCCGAGAACCGCCGCTTCGGCACCGTCGGCCCCGCCATCGACGGCGTGGAGGTGAAGATCGCCGACGACGGCGAGGTACTGTGCAAAGGCCCCAACGTGATGATGGGCTACTACAAGCGCCCCGACCTCACCGAGGAAGTGGTGATTGACGGCTGGCTCTATACCGGCGATATCGGCCGCTTCGAGGAAGGGAAATTTCTCAAGATCACCGACCGTAAGAAAGAGATCTTCAAAACCTCCGGGGGCAAATTCGTGGCGCCGCTGCCCATCGAAACGCGGATGGTGGAGTCGCCCTTCATCGAGCAGATCATGGTGGTCGGAGATGGGCAGAAGTTCACCGGCGCCCTGGTCGTTCCCAACTTCACGCGCCTGCAGCAGTGGTGCGGCACGCAGGGCATCGACAGCAACGACCGCGAGGCGCTGTGCCGCAACGCGAAGGTGCAGGCATTCATGCAGCAGCAGGTCGATGCCTACAACGTTTATTTCAACAATGTGGAGCAGGTGAAGAAGATCGCCCTGCTGCCCCGCGAATGGAGCGTCGACGGGGGCGAGCTGACACCGAAGCTGAGCCTGAAGCGGAAGGCCATCATGGAAAAATACAAGGACGCCGTCGTCCGCATTTACGAATAAGCCGACGGGGCACTGCCATTCAGCACGTCCACTACTTTCGTCCAATGAAGATCGGTATAGCGGTCGTTGTCGAGCCGTCCGAGCTTTGCCTTACCACTAAGCATATCGTGCAGGTACTGCATGCCCTGCCAGGGCGGGAATACCTCTTTTCGCGCGGGCATCACGAACCGCGTTAGCCGGATCATCGTGCGAAGCGTGTCGAGGCTGCCGGCCCGAAATAGCCGGAATTGTTTTCCGAAAGCCGCTTCGGCGGCCACTTTGAGCCCATTGGGCGACAGCACGTCGCCGGCGATGCGGAGGTAGCGTGGCGCCGAATCGTCGACGGCTGCGGCGGCAGTGAAGGCCGCTGTATCGTCCATCGTGGTAAAATCAAGCGGCTGGTCGGCATCCCCCCAATAGAGTATGCGCTGTTGCTTGCGCAGCACTACCGGTGCCTGCCCCGTCAGCAGGTCGGTGAACATCCCATTGAGAATACCCGTGGCCCGGATCGGGGCAGCGTCGAGCGTTTCAGCAAAGCGACGACGCAGATCAAGGTTGCGGTTACCGCCCGCTTCCAGTTGGGTATAGTCGATGCAATAATCCGATGGGATAAAGCGTGGAACTCCTGCCTGTACCGCTGCGGCGAGCACGCGTCCCTGAATGTCAACGATCACATCCTCCAGGCCCGACAGCGCGGACACAACGCAACTGCCGCCTGTGCAGGCCTGCAGGATGGACCCGGGATCGTTATAGTCGACGTGCACGAGCTGTGCGCCTTCGGGCCCGGCCGCTGCGCTGCCCCTGCGCAGGAGGGCCCTTACGGATGCGCCGCGGAGCAGGAGCTGGCGCGCGATGCGGCTACCAAGGGCGCCGCTGGCGCCGCAAAGGATCACGGGAGCGCCACCCGGTTGCGGCACGATCAAGGGATGCCCTCCGTAGTGTCCTGCTGGTTGGCATCGCGCATCTGCTGCACGTCCTGATTCGTATCATCGCCCTCGCTCTGCTCGGTAAGGCGGCTGCTTTGTCGCTGCAGGTACTCGCCCTGCTCCTTGTGCTGGGAGTCGGTTTCCGTGGGCTTGGGGTAGGCCCGGAGCCGCTCGTCTTGCTCTTTTTCCATAACCTGGTTTTTTGGAAAAAGAACGCCCCGTAGAAATACAGGGCGTCCTTTCATTAGTTAACTAACAAGCTAATCGTTGATGGCTTACATGCCACCTTCGCGGCCCGTGCTGCCGCCCGACTGGCTGGAACCGCCGCGGCCGCTATCGCCGCTGTTCAGGTTCGAACCACCGGAAGATGAACCCTGGTCGGAGCGGCCACTGTTGCCGCTCTGGCTGCCGGAGCTCGTACCCTGGCTTTGATTGCCGAGGCCTTCGGAGCTGCGGGAGGAACCACCCTGGGAACCGCTGCGGTTCTGGTCGCTGCCCAGGTTGCCGCCCTGGGAACCGCTGCGATTCTGATCGCCGCTATTGCCCATCGAGCCACCCTGCTGCGAACCAGCGCTGGTGTTCTGCGTTTGGCCACCGAGGCCCTGCGAACTTTGACCAGAACGATTTTGATCCTGGTTCTGGTTTCTTTGATTGTTCTCCATGACTGTTGTTTTTGAATGAAAAAATAATAAGCGCTACAGAACTTCAAAAAACTCGTGCCGAAGGCGCTTATGTGTTATCGTTGTACGGACCAGCGCTGCATTTCCTGCGCCCCGGCCCGGCAATGTAGAAGCTTTGACCCAAGCCATTTCTGGCACAGGCCCGTCAGCTGCCCGACACCTGGCCATCGTAATCCGAGCCGGTTACCGTACGCTTCGTGCTGATGCCGGAGTCGCCGCGGCGCGTGGCGTTGCCCGTAGTGCCGAGGTCGGTTGTGCCGCCCCGGTTGGTACGGCTGTCGCTGCCCTGGCCGCTGCTCGTTTGCTGCTTATCGGTATTCGAAAGCCGGTCGCGTTGGGGATCGACGTTACGGCTGCTTTTGTTGTCTTTCATAACTCGTTGTATTAAAGGTGAAACAATGGGATGCGTGAGGGTAAGTCGTGAGCCGTGCACGGAAAGCGGGTCGCAGTCCTCACGGCTCACGGCTCACGGTTCACGATTAACGTCCGCTGCGGATAGCGCCACCCGAACCGCCCTGGCGATCGTTGCCACGATTACCCTGGCTGCGCTCCGATGTGTTGCCCGACTGGTCGGACACGTTCTGCTCATTGCCACGGGCCAAACCCGGCGTTTGCTGGCTGTTGCCGCTGCCGCCTTTCTGGTTGTTGTTGCCCTGGCTTTGCGCGCGCTCGCGCTTGTCTCTGCGATGACTCATGGTTGTTGTTTTTAGTGAACAATGGTCGCCCTGTTAATAGACTGAGCGACAATGCGGTAAGGGCGGTAGGCCTTTTTGGGGAACGGGGCAGGTGAGGCTATTATAGATTAAAAAATTATGCCATGTTTACCCCGGCTATTGGAAATAAGCCCTACCTTCCGGCCCTCTTAAAAAAAGAAATGCTGATGAGAAAAGCGCTGCTGGCCCTTCTGGGCGCATGGGCCCTCGGCTCCGCTTCCGCACAAACGAACTACCCGATCTTCCGCGATACCGCAACCCTGCAGCCGAGCCGGAATGGCGAGCTCAGCCTGCAGGTCGACAACATCAACTACCTCCGGAACTACGAATGGTTCGGGAATATCCCCAACAGCTACACCTTGTTGGGTACGATGCTCATTCCCCAGCTGCAATACCAGCTCAACGAGCATATCTCGTTCAAGGCCGGGGTGCTGCTTCGCCGAGAGTTTGGCCGCCCGGGGCTGGTTACCGTTGAGCCGCAGTTCCAGGCGAAGTACCAGAAGAAGGGACTCACGTTTATCATGGGCACGCTGCAGGGCGGCCTCAACCACCGCTTTATCGAGCCGCTTTACAACATCGAGCGATTCATCATCGGCCGTATGGAGCACGTGGACATGAATGCCGTGCAGCGCGCCGCCACCACGCGCAACGAGCAGGGCCTGCAACTGATTCTCGACAAGAAGCGCTTCTGGGCCGACTGGTTCATCGACTGGCGCGAGTCGATCGTGATCGACGATAACTTCCGCGAGCAGCTCAACTCGGGCATCTCCACGCGCACGCTGCTCATCGACCGGCCCGGGTTCCAGCTGACGATGCCGCTGCAGGCACTGGTGAGTCACTATGGCGGGCAGATATCGGCATCGCCGAATGCCATCGAGTCGCTGTTCAACAGCGCGGGCGGACTCTCGGCGACCTTCCCGCTGGGTAAAGGCGCGCTCCGCTCGGTACAGGCCGATGCATACTATGCCGGCTACAAAAATATTTCGGGTCACAAGCTCCGGCGCTACAACGAAGGCTTTGGCTGGCTGTCGTCGCTGCTGCTCAAATCCAAATGGAACCTCGACCTGGAGCTGCGCTACTGGAAAGGCGAAACCTTCTACGGCCCGCTCGGGCTGCCGCTGTACAACTCCATTTCGGAAAAGATCCCCGGCTTCGGCGAAGCCGAGCGGCAGCTGTTCTTCGCCACCTTCATCTACGACAAGACGCTCTTTCCGAACGTCAACATCGACCTCCGCCTCGAGCCCTATTACGATATCAACAATAAGAAACTCGAGTACGGCTATTCCGCATTTCTACGGTTCAACAAGGAGTTCTTCCTGAAGAAGCTCCGGTAGGAAGAGATTGGTGTTTGTGGTTTGGAGGTTGAAGTTGCACGGAGCGACGACAAAAAAGAAAGGCGCTGCATAGCAGCGCCTTTCTTAACTATAAACCACAAACTCCAAACGTCAAACTGAACTTAACCGAGCGAGGCTTCCGAGGAAATAGCCGTACCCTGCGTCAGCAGTTTGGAAATGGGGCAGTTCTGCTCGGCGTTTTTCACCGCTTCCTGCCACTTGTCTTCGGAGATGCCAGGCACCTTGCCTTTTACGGTTAGGTGCGACTTGGTGATGGTACCGTTTTCAAACGTGATGGCGCACTGCGTTTCGAGCGACTCGGGCGTAAAGCCGGCTTCGCCAAGCACAAAGCTCAGTTTCATAGAAAAGCAGCCGGCGTGCGCTGCGGCAACGAGCTCCTCGGGGTTGGTGCCGATGCCATCGGCAAAACGGGTATTGTACGAGTATTGCGCGTCCTTCAATACACCGCTCTGGGTGTTGAGCTTGCCATTTCCTTCCTTGCCGGAGCCGTTCCAAACGGCAGTCGCGTTACGAATCATATGCGGGATTTTTTATTCGTGCTAAGATAAGTGCAGGCCGTTCTTGGCAAAAAGAAGGGGCGCCGCCGATAAATTGGCTATCTTTAGGGTGATGCGCTCGGCACGCCAACTGCCGCTCCCCAACCACACGAAAGGCTTAAAATCTTTCTTATGCGCATTTCGATCCAAAAGCTTCTGCTCGTCGACGACGACCCCGACGATGCGTTCCTGCTCCGCAAGGCGCTGGCCGAACTCCCCGTAGCCATTGAATTATCGTGTATCGAAGACGGCGACGAGCTACCTGCGGCCGTGGCGCGCTTCCGCCCCGACATCCTGTTCATGGACATGAACATGCCCAAGAAAAACGGGCTCGAGTGCCTTGCCGACCTGCAGCAGATGCCGGAGTACCGCCACCTGCCTTGTGTGCTCTACAGCTCGTCGGAACAGCCCGACCTGGTGGCGGCCGCCTACGAGGCCGGCGCTTCGCTGTTCTTCCGCAAGCCCTCCACCTTCTCCGACCTGGTGGCCGGGCTCGAAGGCATCCTTTCGCTCGACTGGAGCAACCCTGCGGCTATCCGCCAGCGGGCCCGGGAGGCCAGCCAGGCCACGGAACGCTGAAAACCGGCTAAGAAGTTTCCACTACGGCTCGCTAAAACCGGCTAATTCCGCTAGGGACATCCCTTAGTTTGCCTTCGCAGAATCCCGCATTTTGCTGAGAAAAGGGGCCCCGGTCCATGTTTACGGCCGAGCTGTGGTTAATTTTACATTAGATCCTACCGAAAGACCAACAAAATCCAACCATCCTGATTCGTCCAACCATCCTTTGAATTCCGCGATCCGTCATCCTTTGAAAACCAGATAGTCCGTCATCCTATGAAAGACCCAGGCCTAGCTGATTCCGACCCCGACAAAAAATTTGAACAACAACCCCCATCCCGGGCCTGAATGAACCGGAAATCCCCGCCCCGCGGGGATTTCTTTTTGTACCTTTGCCGCCACTATGGAACGCAAGCAAGAGCTGGTGCAGGACGTGGTTATCAAGTTTGCCGGGGACTCCGGCGACGGGATGCAGCTGACCGGTACCCAGTTTACCAATAATACCGCGCTGCTGGGCGTGGACCTCTCCACCTTCCCCGATTTCCCCGCCGAGATCCGCGCCCCCCAGGGCACGCTCCCCGGCGTGAGCGGGTTCCAGCTCCACTTCTCCTCCAACAGCATCCACACCCCGGGCGACGCCTACGACGTGCTGGTGGTGATGAATGCCGCGGCCCTCAAAGCCAACGTCAAGCACCTGAAAAAAGGCGGAAAGATCATCGTCAACACCGACGGCTTCGATGCCAAGAACCTCCGGCTGGCCAATTACCCCGACGGCGTCAACCCGATCGAGGATCATTCGCTCGACGGCTTCGAGGTGATCCGGATGGATGTGACCAAGATGACGCGCGAGGCCCTCAAGGACGACAAGATGGGCACCAAGGAGAAGGACCGCGCCAAGAACATGTTCGTGCTCGGCTTCCTCTACTGGATGTACGGCCGCGACATGGCCTCCACCGAGCAGTTCCTCAACGAGAAATTTGGCCGCAAGCCCGAGATCCTCGATTCCAACCTGCGCGTGCTCCGCGCGGGCTACAACTACGGCGACACCACCGAGACCTTTACCACGCAGTACCAGGTGGAGAAGGCCCGGATGAAGGTGGGCTCCTACCGCTCCATCATGGGCAACCAGGCGCTTGCCTACGGTCTTATCGCCGCCTCGGTGAAGAGCGGCCTGCCGCTGTTCCTGGGCACCTACCCGATTACCCCTGCTTCGGATATCCTCCACGAGCTCTCCAAGCACAAGAACTTTGGCGTACGCACCTTCCAGGCCGAAGACGAGATCGCCGGTATCTCGGCGGCCATCGGCGCCGCTTATGGCGGGCAGCTGGGTGTTACCACCACCTCGGGCCCGGGCATGGCCCTCAAGACCGAGGCGATGGGACTGGCCCTCATGCTCGAACTGCCCCTCGTGATCGTGGACGTGCAGCGCGGCGGACCTTCCACCGGCCTGCCCACCAAGACCGAGCAAAGCGACCTGCTGCAGGCCGTATACGGCCGCAACGGCGAAAGCCCGATTCCCGTGATCGCGG
This sequence comes from Flaviaestuariibacter terrae, assembly GCF_054777635.1. Classification (NCBI taxonomy): domain Bacteria; kingdom Pseudomonadati; phylum Bacteroidota; class Chitinophagia; order Chitinophagales; family Chitinophagaceae; genus Flaviaestuariibacter; species Flaviaestuariibacter terrae. Next base: position 400,389 of record NZ_BAAHAL010000008.1, on the reverse strand, counting down.
CCAGCACTCCCTCCGATTGCTTCGACATGGCCTACGAAGCCATCCGCATCGCCGTGGAGCATATGACCCCCGTAATTCTACTGTCGGACGGCTATATCGCCAACGGCGCCGAGCCCTGGCAGTTCCCGAACACCGAGGCGCTCCCGCCGATCCACGCCGAGTTCAAGACGGAGCTGGGGCACCAGGAGCCGAAATTCCAGCCTTACCTCCGCGATGAGAAAGGCGTTCGCCCCTGGGCCGTGCCCGGCACCGCCGGCCTCGAGCACCGCATCGGCGGCCTCGAGAAAGAAAACGTAAGCGGCAACGTGAGCTACGACCCCGAGAACCACCAGCTGATGGTGAAGCTGCGCCAGGAAAAGGTGGACAAGATCGCCCAATACATTCCCGAGCAGGCCCTCGACAATGGTCCGGAGAGCGGCAAGCTGCTCGTGCTCGGCTGGGGCTCTACCTACGGCGTCATCAAGACCGTGGTGGCGCAGCTGCTGGAGGAAGGCCATTCCGTTGCGCATGCGCATCTCCGGTATATCCGTCCTTTCCCGCGCAACCTCGGCGAGCTGCTGTCGAACTATGAAACAGTGCTCATTCCCGAGATCAACAACGGCCAGCTGATCAAGCTCATTCGCGACCAGTACCTGGTGGATGCGAAGGGCTACAACAAGGTGAAAGGCGAGCCGATCATGAAGTCGGAGCTGCGCGAGGAGATCGTGAAATTCCTCTGAGAATAGTGAACAAGGAACAAGGAATATTGAATGATGAATGCCGGCTGATGCCGGCATTTTTCGTCGGGGGCGGCGAACTGCCTTACCTTTAGCCCCAAACCCAAGTGATCTAAAACACCCTTCTATGCGTAACGTATTCCTCTTTACAGTAGCCCTCACCGTATTGTCGTGCAAGAGCGGCGGCAAGGCGAAGGCCGACGTGGCCCACAACCGTTTCTCCGGTACCTGGACCTCGGTGTTTGCGCCGGGCAGCGGCCCCGAGGGCGGCTACCGCGATACCCTGTGGTTCAACGAAGACAGCAGCTTCTCCATACGGATGTACAACGACTCCGGCCTTATCCAGCAAACCACCGGCACCTACCGCTACGATACGGCCCGCAAGGCCCTGCTCACGAGCGCACCCGCCGGCAACAAAGCCTTCTTTGTGCCACCCGGCGGCCGCGATACGCTGCTGCTCATCGACGACAGCGGCAACCAGATGGCGGTGCGGAGGATCAAGTAAGAAAGTCGGAAGTCGGAAGTGGGAAGTGACGTGGTGGCCTGGTGCGAACGCGGATGCCGCGCGCGAATCCAATACCACGTCACCATGTCACCACATCAGCACATTATATCGTTAGTTATCATCCTCCGACAATATAGCTGATGATAAAGGCCAGCACCGCGGCGATGAGGCCGAACATGAAGATGGTGTAGGAGATGCGGAGGTAGCGGTATTTGCGCGCCAGCACGAGACCGAGGAAATACGTATCCTTGATCATGCTGCTGTAGATGTACTCGCGGTCTTTCAGCATCTCGTTCATCGCCCAGTTGTACTCGTCGAGCCCCATCTGGTAGAAGTTGCCGAAGAAGAGCAGGTTGGTGCGCTTGCTCCTAATGTCGTCTTCCGTAAAGGTGCCGCCCGAGATCGAGGGGCGCGTGGCCAGCACCGAGAAGATGATCGTGAGCACGCACACAACGGCAAGCAGCAGCGTTGGGATGGCGAGGTTGGGGTAGTACTCGAGTCGCCCGAGCAGCACCGAGAACATGATGGAGATGATGATCGAATTCACCGAGATCATGATGTGGGCCTTGCTGTCGGCCTGCGAGGAGAGGTGGATATGGTTGTTGGCAGACAGGCGGAACATCGTCTGAACGCCGCGGTCGCGGTCCTTGTCTTCCTTGGCGCTTTGTTTCTGCCGGTCGCCTGCTTTTGATTCCGGGCCTGCCGTGGTCTCGAATGTATAGGGGGATATTTCGGAGGCGGCGGAAGGCTTCACTTCCTTGTGCCCCTGTTTTTTGCGCATCTGCCGCAGCCATTCCTGCTTCTGGGGCTCGCGGTGCTGCTGTGCGTACTCGGTAAAATACTGGTGGTTCTCGAGGAACTCGATATTGCGCTGGCGCCATTCCTTTTTCGCAACGCTCTTACCCAGGTACGCTTCCTGCTCGATGCGCAGCTGGTCCTTCATCTTGTTGAAATCCGGGCCACCGAGGTGGTACAGGTCGGCATCGCACATGATTTTTTCAACGGTGGAGAGGGGGGACTGTGGCATACGCGTTGCTTGTATGCACGACGATACCCGCTGGATGATTTCGGAGTCCACCTCCTGGTCTTGCAGGAACTCGGTGGCATTGCGGATGCTCTCCTTCTCGTGTTCCTCGGCCCGCCCGCTGCTGAAACCGGTATCGTGAAACCATGCCGACAGCAACAAAACAAAATAATCCTCGTCGCTCAGGTTGTACTGCGCGGCCAGCTCCTGGGCTGCCTGCACCACCTGCTGCGTGTGGCCGAGGTTGTGGAAAACGAATTTCGGGTCGACCTTTTCGCGGAAGATGCGGGTAACCCGCTCCTGTGCCATCGTCAATATATTGAGCTGCTTTTCTGTCATAGCCTTTGTTTCCTTAGTTCAAATCAGTAGAATGTTCCATACACTATATAAAATATCATTCCCCGCCCGCCGCCGCTTCCGTAAGGTACGGCCTCTTGCCGCCTCATTGTTCCTGCTGCTGCTGCTGCTCGGCGGTTGCCAGCTGTTTACCCGGCCCCATTCGCCCGCCGGCTACGTGCTGCCGCGGCCCGAAATTCACTTCCTTGAAAAGAAGCTCAACGAGATATCGGGACTTTTTTACCTCCGCGGCGAAGGCTCGATGCTGGCCATTGCCGACGACAAGAAACATGTGTACCGCCTGTTTACCGACGGCTCGAGCACCGACTATTTCAAGGAAGAGTTTGCCCTCGGCGCCGACTACGAGGACGTGGTGAAGGTCGACAGCACCGTGTACGTGCTGGCCTCCGACGGCACGCTCTATGCCAACCAGCGCACGGATTCGGGGCTCGTGACGCACACCTTTACACTCGACGTTCCGCTGCCGGCCAGCGTCCAGCGCGACTCTGCGGGGAAGGTCAAGGAAGGGACGATCGATTTTGAAACGGTGTACTACGATTCCAGTATCCACAGCCTCGTGCTGCTGTCCAAGAACATCAAGGGTGAAAACAAGTTGGGGATCCGCCGCGCCTGGCGCTTCGACCTCCGCACGCAGCGCTTCGATCCAAATCCGCTTTATTCGATCAGCAAAAAAGACGTGGCCGACGTTCTCCGCGACGGGCATGTTGATTTCAAGCCCTCCGCGGCGGCCTTCAACCCGCTGACGGGGAAGCTGTTCGTGTTGTCCTCGGCGGGGCACCTGCTCGTGATCACCGATGGTCGCGGTCATGTGGAGGCGGTCTACCGCCTCAACCCCAGCTTTTACCCACAAGCCGAGGGAATAGCTTTTGCAGATAATGGGGATATGTATATCTCCAACGAGGCCAAGCTGGGGAAAGCATCCTTGCTCCGTATTCCATACGTCCGCAAGGGAGCCTCCCGCTGAGCCCTGGAGCGGAAAATAAAGCACCGATGAAAAGGATATTCCTGGGCTGGGCCTTGCTACTGCTAACCGGCGCGCTCTGCGCGCAAACCGACTCCGTGCGTCACCGGATCTTCCTGCTCGGCGACGCCGGCGACATTACTCCCGACGGACGGCAGGCGACCGGCGACTGGCTGCGGCGCAATGTCGACTGGAACGACGACCGCAATATCGCCATCTGGCTGGGCGACAATATTTACCCCCTCGGGCTTCCGACCGAAGGCGAGGCGGACTACGCCCAGTCGAAGAGAATTCTTGATTACGAGATCGCCCTCACCAAGGGTAAAAAGGCCCACGCTTACTTCATCCCCGGCAACCACGACTGGATGAACGGAAAGATCGGAGGCTGGCAGCGGGTGCAGAACCAGGTGGACTATATCAACTCGCAGCAGCTGAACAACACCGAGGCCTGGCCGCGTGGCGGCTGCCCGGGCCCCGAGGTGATCGAGGTCGACAGCCAGCTCGTGATCGTGCTTGGCGACAGCCAGTGGTTCCTCTACATCCACGAAAAGCCCGGGCCCGGATCCAACTGTACCTCCAAGAGCCTCGACGATTTTACCAGCGAGCTCGAGGAGATCATCCAGTCGCACCCCAACCAGCTCGTGGTACTGGCCATGCACCACCCCATCTATTCGCAGGGTGTTCACGGTGGCGCCTATACGCTGAAGCAGCACATCTTCCCGCTGGCCGAGGCGATCCATGGTCTGTACATCCCGCTGCCGGTGCTCGGCTCGATCTATCCAATTGCCAGGGGCGTGTTCGGCAATGTGCAGGACTTCAACCACCCGGCCTACCGGGCCATGGCGAAAGCCGTTGAGGACGTACTCCGGAAATATCCCAACACCATCACCGTTGCGGGCCACGACCACAGCCAGCAGCTGCTGCGCAAGCCCAAGGACAGCCTTTACTATATCGTGAGCGGCGCCGTGGCCGAACTGACGCGCATCAAGAAAGCCAATAACAACCTGCTTTACGGCGACGTGCACAACGGCTTCGCGGTACTGGAAGTGATGAAAAGCGGCAAGGTGAACGTGCGTTTTTACAATACCGCCAACACCGGGATGGACAACGCCAATTACGACCGCGAGCTGTTTACCATTACGAAGGCGCACCAGCCCCCGCCCGACACGGTATATGGCCCGCTGCCGGTAACAGCGACAGTGGCTGCCAACCCGCGTCTCTCGGGCAAAGGCCTGCGCTCGCTGCTGACGGGCAGCAACTACCGCGCGGAGTGGGTGACGCCGGTAACGGTGCCGGTGCTCAACGTCGGCGTCGAGCAGGGCGGCCTGAAACCCGTGCGCCTCGGCGGCGGCAAGCAAACGCGTTCCCTCCGTCTCGAAGACCACAAGGGCCGCGAGTGGGCGCTGCGGAGCATCGAGAAATTTCCCGAGGCTGCCCTCCCGGCCGATCTCCGGCAAACCTTCGCCCGCGACATCGTCGACCAGGCGATCTCCGCTTCGTATCCCTACGCCTCGCTTTCGTACGATCCGCTGGCCCAGGCCGCCGGGATTCCCGTCATCCGGCGCAAGCTCGTGTTCGTGCCCGACGACAAGCGCCTCGGCCGCTTCAACACGTCTTTCTCCAAGGTGCTCGCCGTGCTCGAGGAGCGCGAGCCGCAGGGCGTCACCAAGTCGTATAACACCGAAGACCTCGTGTTCCGCCTGTTCAAGGACAACGACGACCACGTGCTGCAGGAGGCCGTGCTCCAGGCGCGGCTGCTCGATATGTTCATCATGGACTTCGACCGCCACGAAGATCAATGGCGCTGGGCAACGAAGGACACGGGCAAAGGCAAGCTCTATTACCCCATCCCGCGCGACCACGACCAGGCCTTCTTCGTTAACCAGGGGCTGGTGCCGTGGTTTGCCCGCAAGGCCTGGTTCCTCCCCGAAGTACAGGGTTTCAGGGCGCATGCCAACAATATCAAAACCTTCAACCGGGTCGTTCGCAACTTCGACCGATTTTTCCTCAATGAGCTTTCCGAGGAGCAGTGGATGAAGCAAACCGATTCGTTCCTGGCGCAGATGACCGACGAGGTGATCGAGCGGGCACTGCGGCAGCAGCCGCAGGAAGTGCAGGGCGCCAATATGGAAAAGATCATCCGCACACTCAAGGAGCGGCGCCGCTATTTCAAGGATGAGATGCGCACCTACTACCGGTTCCTGGCGAAGGATGTGAACGTCGTAGGCTCCAACAACCGAGAGGAGTTCCGCGTGCAGCGCCTTGACGACGGACGCGTGCACGTGCTGGTGCGCAAGATCAGCAAGAGCGGCAACCTTGAAACGCGGATGTATGAGCGCACCTTCGATCCGAAGGTGACCAGGGAGGTGATGCTCTATGGCCTCAGCGACGACGACCGCTTCATTTTCGAAGGCACGGGCAAGAGCGGCATCAAGGTAAGGGCCATCGGCGGTGCCGGCTCCGACTCGTTCGTAAACAGCACTACCGGCGGCGCCCTGCGTGTATACGACGCCACCTTTGAGCAGAATAGCCTCACGGGTGTCACGGCGGCGCAAAGCCGCCTGAGCAAGGATCCGCAGGTAAACCGCTACAACCGGCTGGGCTTTAAATACGACTTGTTCCGCCCGGGTATTACTGCTGCGTACAACGTGGAGGACGGACTGTACCTCGGCGTGTTTTTCGAAAGCATCCGCCAGGGCTTCCGCAAGGAGCCGTATAAAACACGTCATTACGTCAACTTCAGCCACGCGCTGGCAACGAACTCGTCGCGCTTCCGCTACGAGGGCGACTTCACGCAGGTCATCGGCCACGAGGATCTGACCATCCGCGCCGATGTCCGCGCACCCATCAACGTCACCAATTTCTTCGGCTTCGGCAACAACACGCCCTTTGTGCGCACGATGCCCGAGGGCGAGCGCTTCTACCGAGTGCGCTACGACATTGCCGACGTGTATGTATTGATGCGCCGGCAGCTGCAATCCTGGATGCGGGTCAACTACGGCCTCTCGTTCCAGTACTTCCGCGTGCACGAGCAGCAGAACAAGGATCACTTCATCGACATGCCGGGCATCGAAGGCGTGAACTATGCGACGCTGTACAGCGAAAAATATTTTGTCGGCCCGCACTTCAAGCTCGATATCAATACGCAGAACAACCGCATCATTCCTACCCGCGGCCTGGCCATGGACGTGAACATCCGGCCCCTGTTCGGGCTCAACAAGGCGAGTCACTCCGTGACGCGCGCCGATGTGGACATGCGGATCTTTTCGAGCCTGTTCACGTACCCGCGTTTTGTGCTGGCCGAGCGCTTCGGCTACGGACACGTATTTGGCAAGCAGCTGGAGATCCCGCAGGCCTACTACCTGTCGGGCATCAACAACCTGCGGGGCTATCGCCGCGACCGCTTCGCGGGGCAAAGCGTGCTGTACCTGCAAAACGAGCTGCGCTTCCGCATCGCCGACTTCAGCACCTACCTGTTCCCGGGCTCCATCGGCCTGCTCAGCTTCTTCGACGTAGGCCAGGTAAAGTATCCCGGCGATTCGCCGAAGGGCTGGTTTGCCGGCTACGGCGGCGGCCTCTGGGTGGCGCCGGTCAAGCGATTCGTGATCACGGGGATGCTGGCCTGGAGCGCCGAAGAGAAGGCGCTGCCGCTGGTGACGTTTGGCTTCCCGTTCTAAGAAAGTGATGAAGTCGGAATTGGAAAGTCGGAAGCCTCTAATGGTTTCGTCATTGCGAGGAGGACCGTCCCGAAGGGCGGGCTGACGAAGCAATCTGTTGTATGCAGGCTCTGCGGCCGCTATAGCTTCGGAGTAAAATTGAAAAAGATTGCTTCGCTTCACTCGCAATGACGGTCGCGGGCGGTCTTTGCGCCCCGATACTTCGGGGCCTTATTCTCTTTTTTTCCTGGCGGTTCCGACCCTTGGCTCCTTGATCTCCTTAACCATCACCTTCTGGAAATAAGGGCAAACCGGCTTCAGCCCGCATTCCTCGCATTTGGGCCGGCGGGCGAGGCACACGTAGCGGCCGTGGAGGATGAGCCAGTGGTGGAATTTGTACACGAGCTCCGTCGGTACGTATTTGATCAGCTGCTTTTCGGTTTCGAGCGGAGTCTTTGCCCGCACCGTAAGCCCGAGCCGCGCCGATACGCGGAACACGTGCGTGTCGACGGCCATATTGGGCTGGTTGTCGATCACCGAGGTAATGACATTGGCGGTTTTTCGGCCAACGCCGGGAAGCTCCACGAGCTCATCGACGGTCATGGGAATTTCACCGCCGAACTTCTCCTGCACCATTTTCGCCATGCCCATCAGGTGCCGGGTTTTGTTGCCGGGAAAGGAGATCGATTTGATAAAGGAGAACAGCTCGTCGTAGCTCGCCTCCGCCAGCGCGGGGATGTCGGGGTAGCGTTCGAAGAGGGCGGGCGTGTGCATATTCACCCGCTTGTCGGTGCATTGCGCCGACAGGATAACGGCCACGAGAAGCTGGTAGGGATTGTCGTAGAGAAGCTCTGTCTCGGGGTCGGGCATAGCCTCCTCGAAATAGGCGATGACGTGGTCGAAGCGTTGCTGTCGGGTCATTTACAGCGGCAAGATAGGAAGGAGCCGGATGTGGCGCTTATTTGCGGCTGGCAGCAGCCGGGGCGGTCGCGCTCGCGTACTTCAGTACGTTGAGGATGACCTCGGTTCGCGGCGTTTCCATCAGCTGGCTGAGACGATCCTGGGCCGACTTCAAAACGGACAGCTTCTCGCGGAGGGCCCAGTTGCGGGCGAGCTCGTTGGTCAGGACTTCCGATTCTTCCATCGTCATTTCATGGTACAGGTAGCGCAGGAGGTCCTCGGGCGTGTAATCGTGCATAATCCTTATTTAGGTCAGTAGTGGGACGGTGCTTGCTTAGCGGTAGTCTTACTAACGGGGATTAAACAGCCTTATTGTGCGGAAGGTTCACTGTTTTTGGGCTCGGCCACGAGGAAAAGGTCCTCGTTGTCGCGCTTCATGCCATAGCGCTCGCGGGCAAAGCGCTCGATGGTGGCGGGATCATGGCGGAGGTTTTCGGCGAACTTGCGCTCCTCGTCGATCTGCACCTGGTATTGCTTCTTGCTGGCCTGGAGGCTCCGCAGCTCGTTGCGCCGCTCGCGCTGCACGAAGAAGTCATTGCGGTCGAAGAACAGCAGCCACAGCACGAAGGCTACGCCGGCAATGAAGAACTTGTTGCGGAGGAAAGAAGGTATACGGCTGAGGAGGCTCATGTTCACTGTTTCAGGATTACGAATGTACAAAATCTGCCCGTCTGCTGAGGTGCTAATCTGCTGATCCCGTTCGCGGGGGTGGTTGCCGATCAGCAGACTGGCAGTCTAACCTATTAGCAGACTAAGCTTCGCTTTCACCGCCGGCCACTCGTCGTCGATGATGCTGAACACGACGGTATGCCGGATCGTGCCGTCGGCATGGAGGCCGTGTTTGCGGAGCACGCCTTCCTGTATGCCCCCGATCTTCTTGACGGCCTTTTGCGACCGCTCGTTCTGGTGCGCCACCTCGAACTCCACGCGCTGGAACCCGAGGGTTTCGAAGGCGTAGCGGAGCAGCAGGAGCTTGCATTCCTTGTTGTGCACCTTACCCCAGTAATCGGGCACATACCAGGTGTAGCCGATGTCAAGGCGCTTCATCGCCGGCTCGATGCGGTAGTAACGCGTCATTCCCATCAGGGCGCCGGTCTGCGCGTCGCGCATCACGAAGGATACCTGCATCCCGGTGTTGCGCTCATCGAAGGCCGTGGCGATGTACCTGTCGAATTGCGTGTCGTAGCTGTCGTCGACAAGCAGTGTCCTGGTATACTCCCAAAGCCGCGGATCGCGGGCAAGACGGCGCAGCTCGGGCACATGGCTTTCCTGGAGCAGCTCGAGCTGTACGTAGTTGCCCTGGAGCAGGGAGAGGTCGATGGGGATCATGCGGCAAAGCTAACCGGCTTCGCGATAAGAGAAAGAACGCAGATCCGCCTGTGGTGGATACGCAGCTTGTTAGGATTGATTATGATTGGCTCCCTATGAACGTCATTGAGAGGAGGCGAAGCGAACGAAACACTCTCTGATGTCGGGCTGGACAACAGGAAATCCGCGTCAATCTTAAAAATCATAACAAATCCGCGTTCTTTCTCTAAAGAAAAAGCCCCGGGTCATCCCCGGGGCCTCCTTATTACTTTCCAAACTTCAGGCTCTTGCCCGGGTACAGGGCGGAGGGCCCGAGCAGTTCCTCGATGCGGATCAGCTGGTTGTACTTGGCGATCCGGTCGGTACGCGAAGCCGAGCCCGTCTTGATCTGACCGCAGTTTAGGGCCACGGCGAGGTCGGCGATGGTGGTGTCTTCGGTCTCCCCCGAGCGGTGGCTCATGATGGTGTTGTAGCCGGCGTGCTGCGCCATCGTTACGGCGTTGATCGTTTCGGTGAGGGTGCCGATCTGGTTCACCTTTACGAGCAGGCCGTTGGCGATGCTCTTCTCGATGCCCTGGCCAAGACGCTTCACGTTGGTCACGAACAGGTCGTCGCCCACGAGCTGCACTTTCTTGCCCACGGTTTCGGTGAGGTTCTTCCAGCCATCCCAATCGTCTTCGGCCATGCCGTCCTCGATGGAGCAGATGGGATACTGGTTCACCCAGTTCTCCCAGTATTTCACGAGCTCGTCGGACGAGAGGGTCTTGCCGTCGCTCTTATGGAACACGTATTTGCCGTTCTTCCACAGCTCGCTGTTGGCGGCATCCATCGCGATCATGATCTGCGAGCCCGTCTTGTAGCCGGCGGCCTCGATGGCGGTCAGCACGGTTTCGATGGCTTCCTCGTTGGAGCCGATGTTGGGGGCAAAGCCACCTTCGTCGCCCACGTTGGTGGAGTAGCCTTTTTTCTTGAGCACGGTCTTCAGCGCGTGGAAGATCTCGACGCCCCAACGCAGGCCTTCGGAGAAGGAGGTGGCGCCGACAGGCATTACCATGAATTCCTGGAAGTCGATCTTGTTGTCGGCATGCGCGCCGCCGTTGAGAATGTTCATCATCGGCACGGGCAGCGTCTTCGCGTTGGTGCCGCCGATATAGCGGTAGAGGGGCAGCGATGCTTCTTCAGCGGCCGCCTTGGCCACGGCCATCGATACGGCCAGCAGCGCGTTGGCGCCCAGCTTGCCTTTGTTCTCGGAGCCGTCGAGCTCGATCATCGCGGCGTCGATACCGGTCTGGTCGCTCACTTCGTAGCCAAGCAGCTCCGGGGCGATCGTCTTGTTGACGTTCTCCACGGCCTTCAGCACGCCCTTGCCCACGTATACGTTCTTGTCGCCGTCGCGCAGCTCAACGGCTTCGTGGATACCCGTCGAAGCGCCACTCGGCACGGCGGCCCGGCCCAGCGAACCTTCGTCGGTGATTACGTCTACTTCCACGGTGGGGTTACCACGGCTGTCGAGGATCTGGCGTGCATAGATGCCGGCTATTGAACTCATGCTGTAGGATTTTTTAGTTGCCCGCGAAAATAACGCATTTCCATTTGGGAGCCCCGACGGGCATTGCCCGTCATAGCGATCCGCCAGCTGGCGAAGAAGCAAACTCGTCGAAGTGAGAACTGGTTGCGAAAAGTATAAGGCACTTACTTGGCTAAACCAGTGACTTACTTTTGCAATCAGCCTGCGTAACGCACGAGTTTGCTTCGTTTCACTCGCAATGACGCCGAAGGCGTCGCTTTAGCGACGCCTTCGGCCTTTCGATTCACGATTGACGATTCACGGCTTCCCGCCCGTCAGGCTCCGGAACACCGTCTCCAGGCTTTCGCTGCCTGCGGTGAGCGAGGAGATGTTGAGCCCCTGCTCCACACTGAGCTGCAGCAGCGCCTTGCGCACGCCCTCGGGGTCTTCGGTGGCGAGGCTCCAGCTGTGGGCGTCGCGTTTCTCCACCGCGCTCACCCCGGGCAGCCGGCGAAGCCACTCGGGCTCCAGCGCTTCCTGGAAGGTCACCTGCACGGTGCTCCGGCTGTTGCGGCTCCGCAGGTTGCTGAGCGTGTCGTCGGCAACGATGCGGCCCTTGTGGATGATGATGACGCGGTCGCAGATGGCTTCGACTTCCTGGAGAATATGCGAGGAGAAGAGCACGAGCTTGTTTCGCCCCTGCTCCTTGATAACATTACGGATCTCGATGATCTGGTTGGGATCGAGGCCCGAAGTGGGCTCGTCGAGGATCAGCACCTCGGGATCATGAAGGAGGGCGGCGGCCAGACCCACGCGCTGCTTGTAGCCCTTCGACAGCTGGCCCACGCGCTTGTGCGCCTCGGGCGTGAGACCCGTGAGCGTGATCACTTCCTCGACGCGGGCCTTTTTGTGGGTGATGCCGTGCACGTCGGCGAGGAACGAGAGGTACTCGCGCACATAGAGATCGTAGTAGAGGGCGTTCGACTCGGGCAGGTAGCCGATCTTCTTTTTTACCTCGAGGGGATTCTGCCGCACATCGGTGCCGCTGACGAGCGCCGTGCCGCCATCGGGCTCGAGGTAGCCGGTGATCATCTTCATCGTGGTGCTCTTGCCCGCGCCGTTGGGCCCGAGAAAGCCCACGATCTGCCCCGGCTGCACCGAAAAGGAAATACCATCCACGGCTTTCTGCGTGCCGTATACTTTGCGGAGTTCTTTAACCTCGATCGACATAAGGAGCTAAAGGTAAAGAAGGTTGCTAACCGCGGTGAAAGAAGTGAAAAAGGATCCGCCAAGAGCAGGTTAATTATCCGGATGGCCCGGCAGGTCATCGCACAAAAAAAGGTCCCGCCATCAGGCAGGACCAGGAACAAGGTAGTAAGAAAGATTCCACTGCGAATCTGAAATCAAAAATCTGAAATCCCAGATCCCAGATCCGAGATCCTAGATCCGAGATCAGACATCCCCTCAGAGGTCATCGTACTCGTACAGCGGATCGATATGCGTACCCGCGGGCATTTCGAATACGGGGTTGATGATGCCATCGGCGAGGCCATACACCCAGCCGTGCAGGTGCGGTCGCTGCTCCCGCTTCCAGGCGCGCTGGATGATCGTGGTCTTGGCCAGGTTCATCACCTGCTCCTGTACGTTGAGCTCCACGAGGCGGTCCGAGCGCTTTTCCTCGTCGGGAATGGCCTCGAGCTCCTCGCGGTGGTGGCGGATAACGTCCTTGATATTGCGAAGCCACATATTGAGCACGGGCTTGAAGTCGGTCTTGGTGGCTGCCGCCTTGATACCGCCGCAGCCGTAGTGGCCGCATACGATCACGTGCTTCACCTTGAGGTGCGTCACGGCGTAGTCGAGCACCGCCAGCAGGTTCACGTCGGTGTTGATCACCAGGTTGGCCACGTTGCGGTGCACGAAGATCTCACCCGGCTGCGTGCCGGTGATCTTGTCGGCCGGCACACGGCTGTCGCTGCAGCCGATCCACAGGAAATCGGGCTTCTGCAACGACGACAGGCGCTTGAAATACCCCGGGTCGTCGGCTACCATCTCGGCCGCCCAGGCTTTGTTCTCCAGTAAGAGTTTCTCGTATGTTTCCATGATAATTCTGATTTGCAAGTTTACTTGTGATTCGGGAAAAAAAAGAAATCGGTTCAGGCAACCTCGGCATTAGCGGTTACGCTGTCGGGGAGCACAAAGGGTTCGCTGCGCTGCAGCTGTCCTTTTACCTCCACCCGTATGTTTTTGAGATGGGCGTGCTTCTGGAAGTCTTCGATGACCTCGATGACGTCGCGGTCGATAAAGTCGGCGCGGCTCGCGTCGATCAGCACCGAGGCGTTGGCCGGCACCTGCTCGAGGCGGTTCTTGATGATCGGCTTGTTGAGAAACGACACGTCCTTACGCAGGCGGAACAGGTATCGGTGCGTATCGTTCACCACCATCACCGCTGTCCGGAAATTGCTGCGGAGCACGAAGAAAAGCCCCACCACAATGCCGATGATGACGCCCTTCAGGAGGTCGGTGGCCAGGATCGCCGCGATGGTAAACACAAAGGGCAGGAACTGGTCCCAGCCTTTTTTGTAAAAGCTCACGAACAGCGCCGGCTTGGCAAGCTTGTAGCCTGTGAAGATCAGGATGGCCGCCAGCGCCGCCTTCGGAATGAGGTTGAGCACCTGCGGGATGAGCGCCACGCAGAGCAGCAGCAGCACGCCGTGCATAATGGCCGACTTCTTCGACTGCGCGCCGGCATTGACGTTGGCCGAGGAGCGCACGATCACCGAGGTCACGGGAAGGCCGCCGATAAGTCCCGACACGAGGTTGCCAAGACCCTGGGCCTTCAGCTCGTGGTTCTTGTCGGTCACGCGCTTGTACGGATCGAGATCGTCGATGGCCTCGATCGACAGCAGCGTCTCCAGCGACGCCACGATAGCCAGGGTAAGTCCCGTGATCCATACATGACTGCTCGTCCACACGCTCCAGTCGGGGCTGCTGAAAAAGCTGAAGAATTCACCTGCTGTGGACGCCTGCGGCAGCACTACGAGGTGGCCGGCCTTGAGGGCGCCGCTGCCGCCGAAGCCCATGCTGATGCCGATTCCGATGAGCACCACGAGCAACGGCGCGGGCACGAGACGCAGGAACCCGGCGCGGCCGGCAACGAGCTTTTCCCAGGCGAAATGAAAGGCGAGGCAGGCCGCGCCGATCAGGAAGGCGACTTTGTTGATATGGCCAAAGGCGGTGATGAAGCTGCTGAAGATGTTTCCTTTCTGCGGCGGCACTACGCCTTCGTCCGTTTCAAAAGAGCGGTCGTCGCCGAGCAGGTGCGGAAACTGGTTGAGGATGAGGATGAGGCCGATGGCGGCGAGCATCCCCTTGATAACGGCGCTGGGGATATAGTCGCCGAGCACGCCGGCGCGGGCGAAGCCAAGAACGATCTGCAGCGCGCCGCAGATGACCACCGATACGAGGAAGGCTTCAAAAGAGCCGCCCGGCATGGCGATGATGGCCGCCGATACGATGGCCGTAAGGCCCGCGGCCGGCCCGCTGACGCTCAGCTGCGAGCGGCTGAAAAGACCGATAATGATACCGCCGACCATACCGGCGATGAGGCCGCTGAAGAGCGGAGCCTTCGAGGCGAGGGCCACGCCGAGACACAGCGGCAGCGCTACAAGAAAGACAACAATAGACGAGGGGAGGTCTGCCTTCAGCGAGGCAAGACCCTTGGGTTGGGTAGACATATTCTGACCAGTTTTGTTTGGAAAATGAAATTGCGGTGACCCTCGGGCAGCGGTTTGCGGCCGCGGCGCGAAGGCGCAGGGCATACGGGTCCATCCGTAGAACTACGGGAGGTCGGAGGCCTTATGAACGGTCAGAATCGGGAGGCGGGGTAATAAATTCGGGATGCCAGGCCACGAAGTCGTCCTGCTGGTAGGAGGCGTATTGCAGGCTGATGGCGGCGGAAGGATGGTCGAAGTGAAGCGGCTCGTGGAGGTATTCCTGCGGCATCGATACGCCGCTTTCGGTCTTCTCTTCGTTGCTGTTGCTCAGCGGGTTGCTGTCGTCGTCGGCGGTGCTTTTTTCCATCGCTACCGAGGCCCTGGCGGCTTTCTGCTCCTTCTGGAAGCGGTATACGAACGGCGTGCTCACGCTCAGCCACAGCAACGCCAGCATCAGCAGCAGGCTGCCGATCTTGTGTGCGTTGGTATATGGAGTGCGGGTGCCGTTCACGGCGGCAAAAGTAGGTCATTACCCGTAAGGCAGCAACGACGAGATGTGAGGGAAATGTTGTGATTCGCCCGCGGGAGAGAAAGAACGTAGATCGCAAGCGGTACACGCATGGTTCGGCAAGCTCACCAGGTCATTCTTCGTTTACGCTCAGGATGACAGTGTCACAGTGAGCATTGCCGAACTGGTCAGCAAGCGAGTCGAAGGCTGCGCTCATCGTAAAAATCAACAAATCTGCGTTCTTTCGCTTTTCCCGATTGCCGACCTCAGCGCTTCACCTGCACGGGCGTGCCGACGGGTACGAAGGAGTAGATCTCCTGCACATCCTCGTTCTTCATGGCGATGCAGCCGTTGGTCCAGTTGCTGTAGCGGTCGATCATGTAGTCGTCGTGGGGCCAGGTGCCGTGGATGCCTACGCCGGCGCCGGGCGTTGCGTTTTTGGGGATCTTACCCTGGCGCTTCAGCTCGTTGAAGCGGGCGATGCTCTGGGCGGTGGGATAGTCGAGACCCATATAGCGGCTCCACTTCTCGTGGACGCGCTTATTGACGATATGGAAGTTGCCCTCGGGAGTGCAGCGGTCGCCTTCGACGCATTTGTCGGCGAGGCTGTTGTTGCCGAATACGACGGGGTAGGTGGCGTACCAGCCCTGGGCATCGTACACGGAAAGCTCGTAGTCGGATTTGTCGATGACGATGCGGATGGGTTGAACGGGCAACGACGAACCGCTGGGGGTGGTTAGTTCATGGCGGCCCCCGCTGCGGGAACCGGCCACCGCCTGCCGTTGTGCCGACAGCGGGAACAGGGCCGCGGCGAGCAGGCATGCTTGGAGGAAGGTGTTCTTCATGGCGTCACAACGGTTTGGAAACAAATGTATAACGACAGACGCATTTCTGTAGTATGCCGGTCGTTAGCATTTCGCCAAAAGCAAACACCATGCGAGAAATCTTAGAATCTCGGATCTATTGATCGCGGATCTATTGATAGCGGATCTCTGAGCCGCCCGCAATGGCTAGTCCCACCCTTTGCGTCATTGCGAGCATAACGCAGTGAAGCGAAGCAGTCTCCTCCGGGTTGAGGCAGATTGCTTCGCTTCTCTCGCAATGACGGCTGGCTTTTCTTACCAGCGGCTGAGGCGGATACCCACCGTATAGGGCGTTACATCCAGGCCTTTGCGCCACATGCTCTTCATGGCATAGGAGCCGTAGAAGTGAAGCTGGCCCAGCTGCACCTCGCCGATCCAGGAAAGCTTCCAGGGCTCGAGCTCGAAGTCGTCGTGCACCTTGCTCTTCTTGCTTCCGACGCGGGTTTTCTGGCGCGAGGAATACAGGTAGCCGACAGAGGCGCCCGCGCTGATGCCGAAGGGATGGTTGCGGCCGGGGGTGAAGTTGAAGTTGAGCATCAGCGGCACCGTCAGGTAGTCGGCGGCCAGCTTGTTCTTATTGACATCGCTGTAGGTAGCATCAGAAAACACCTTGGTCGGGTTCTTCGTCAGGTGGACCTGCGGATCGTCGAAGCGGTAGTTGTTCAGCTCGATGCCGAGCCCGTATTTGAGGTTCACGGCACGCTTTACGAGGCTCACGCGGTGCATGAAGAACCAGATGTTGACGTTGATCGATTTGCCGTTGCGGAGGCGGAGCAGGTCGTCCTTACCGCCGGGGGCAATCGCCTGCGCTTCGGCCGAGGCGTAGTTGGTACGGTCGGTAAAGTTGGCGAAGCCGATGTCGAGCACGGGCCCACCGCTTGTGAACTTGCCGTTGGCATTGCGGCGGCCGTTGCCGAACGACACGGAGCGTGTGCCCTTTTGGTTGCCCTTTCCATCGCGGACGATCACCATGCCGCCAACGCGGATCGTATCGGGAGTGCTGGTGGAGCTGCTTTTCGTAGAGTCGGTCTGGGCTAAGCCGCACATAGTGCTGCCCAGGGCCAGGGTGGCCAGTAGCATTCTTTTCATAAATCTTCTTTTCAGTTATTTTAATTTGATCGCCACACCAGCCACCACGAGCTGATCGTCGTCGTTGGTGGTTTTGATACCCGTGCGCTTTTCAAGAAAGCGGCTTGCCTTGCGGAGAAAGCCGCGCACCGATTTCTGGTTTCCTTCTTCGCGGTACACCGCTTCGGTGGCTTCGGGTTGTGTGCTGCTGCTTTCCGGATTCAACGCGGCGATCGGTGCAGAAGTTACAGGAGGAGTTGTAAAATTTTGCGGGCTGCCGGCTGGCTGACCTGCGGCATTGCCGCCATCACGCGGAACACTGCGGTCGCGCGGGTCGGGTACATAGGCGTATTGCTGCGGCTCGGGCTGCGCCTGCGGCGCGGGGGCCACGGAGCCCCGGTTCTTTACGGTGGCTGTAGCCGGCCGCTGGGCTAAAGCGGCGCGATCGGAGGCATCCGTAGTTCTACGGACGGTTGCCGTTGCCGGTACTACGGCGGTTGCTTGTGATGTCGCCGTCGCGGGTACAAGGGCAGTCGGTTGCGGTGTAGCGGGACCGTCGGGTCGTGGTTGTACCGGGCTCACTTTGCCGGCCGAGGGCTGCTGTACAACGGCGAGGCCGCGATCGGTGGCAGGAGTCGAAGTGCCGCTGTTCATCCGCCACAAGAGCGAGCCGGCGCCGAGCAGGAGCACAGCAGCCGCCACGCGCGGGAGCCAGAACAGGGGGCGGCGCTTTTCCTCGCGCCGGTACAATTCTTCCTTGAAGGGGCAGCTGATGGCATCGGCCGGAAGCCTGGCGGCGAGGTAGCCGTCGAGCGCGCTGCGCAGGGCCGGGTCGGCGGCCAGTTCGGTCTCGAAGGCGGCCTGGCGGCTGCTGCCGAGTTCGTTATCGATATAAGAAAGGAATTCTTCTTCGCGGGAGTTGAGACGCATGTGTGCTGCGGAAAGGAGGCTCGTGTCGCCAAAGGAAACGGGCTCGGCGTCGAGGCGGGTGTCGAGCAGGGCCTGCAGTTCCTCGTGCAGGTCGGGGTGCAGGGCTGCGAAGGCGTCCACTGCTTCCATGGCCGCGGGGGAGAGCTCGCCGTCCACGTACAGGAGGAAGGCCTCCTCGTAGTTGGCGCGGGTGAGCTGCGGGTATGTAGGTTGCTTAGATGACATTTTCCACTTTTACCAGGTACTGTTTGAGCTGGAGCCGGGCGCGGTGCAGGTACACCTTCACCTGGCTGCTGTTCAGGTTCATGATCTGCCCGATCTCCTCGTAACTGTAACCCTCGTAGTCTTTCAGCATCACCAGCGAGCGCTGGGTGTCGCTGAGTCGGCCAAGGGCTTCTTCCAGCACGGCTTTCGCGTTGTGGGCGGGCCTGTTCACCACCCGGATATCGGGGTTGAACTCCTCTTTGAGGTAGATCCGCTTCACCTTGCGAATGTGATCGATCATCGCGTTATAGGCGATGGTGAAGAGAAACGACTTGCTTTTCGCCGCTTCCACTTCCTCCCGCGACCGCCAGAGCTTCTCGAATGCCGTCTGCACTACGTCGCGCGCGTCTTCCTCATGACGCAAATTCTTGAGGATGAAGCGGTACACTCCATCGGCGTGCAGGCGAACACATTCGTTATAGTCTCTCTCGGTCATAAACAGTCGGGCAGTTCCAAAGGTAGTACGGTAGTGTGGGGTAAAAGGTTACAAAGTTTTTTGGGCGTTCTGGGGCAGCGGGACTCGTCAATCGTGAATCGTCAGTCGGCAATGCATCTCCGATGCTCGTTGCTGCGCCTGCTCAACACCCTTCCCTTCGGGAAGGGCTGGGGATGGGCCTACCGGCTGGCCTGCGGCAGCTGCCGCGACAGCGACTCCCAGATCAGCTCGCCACTCCGCGCGCCCTCGCCACGCGGGCTCAGCGACAATTCGCGGCGCAGGAGGCCGGCGCCGGCGCTTACCAGCAGCAGTACCAGGACAATAGTGCCGGCCAGGAGGCGGAAGGTAGAAAGCGAAGACATGGTTCTGATTTTGGAATAGGACGAAGCTAGCCCCCCGAAGGTTACAGGTGCGTGTAAGAGGGACCGCCTGTCGAAAAGGGGGTATGAGCTGTTATACCGCCGGTTGCCGGCTACCGGCAGCGGCATTTTTTTCGGCAGCACGCCCTTTCGAAGCGCTACCTTCACGGGCAACAAAACCGTCATGGCCAACGCGTATTCCAAAAACCTCCAGCCCGATGGCGCCTTTACTGTAGGCGAGGAGCGGGGCCTTGCCATTATGCTGTCGGTTATTTTCTCGGGGATGTTCCTGTACGCGGTCGCCGATATTTTCATCAACCCCGACGCGCCCTTCAACAACCGCCTGCTGCTGATCGCGGTGGTGCCGGCCTACATCTTCATCCGCAAGATCCGGAGCAAGCTCGAGATCATGAAGATCGATGCCGCGGGCTTTACCTATTACGGCAAGCGTCTCTTTACCTGGCCGCAGTTCGTGAGCGGACAGGTAGTGGAGGAGCCCGGTGTAAGCCGCTTCAACGCCAACTTCAAGCTGCACCTCAAATATTACCGCGAAGACGGAAACCTCTACCACCGCAAGCTGCCGCTGTCGAACACGCAGAACAAGGCCGAGGAAGAGATCATCGCAGCCATCCGCTACTACAGCACGCTCAACGCCCCGGCCGAAGGCGCCTGACCGGAAAGCCCGGAACTTTAATCGGCGCCGCCCGCCGTTCCCCGCTTTACATCACGCAGGAGCGAGAAGCTGGCTGCTCCCAGTACCAGGATGCCGATACACAACGCGATCCAGATCCAGGTACGCTGGTCGTTTTTGCCGGTTGCTCTGGCTGCCGGCAACAGCCGCACGGCTCCAATGGAAATTTCCCGAGCCGTGTCGATCGCCGCATTGCTGAAGCCGGACAGGTCATAGCGCGGCGCCGCGGCGTTGCTGTCGCCGGCGCTGATGCGGTACTGCTGTCCCCGCTCCAGGTAAGCCGCCAGGAGGTAGCGTCGCTGGCTGCCCAGGATGCTGTCAACCTGCAGCCGTGGGTTGTCGCCGTTTTCAATGATTATTTCCAGGAGAGAAGCGCGTGTCGGTTCCAGCAGCAGCTCGCGCTGGTTGGAGGTGAGTACCCCGCTGGCCAGTACATGGCCGTCGCGGGCGTCGCGGATGCTGCAGTTGCGGGCAAAAAACCGGGGGCGGCTGATGGCGAACCCGAGCTTCTCCAGCGGCCAGCGATCGGGGTTGTGCAGGAGGATCCGCGTAGTGCCGCTGTCGCCCGATTGTTCGAAGGAAAGGCGCTGCCCCCCGTTCCAGTTCTCGGGGCGCGGCTCGCCCATGGGCCGGCCGGCATACAGCGGTTCCAGTGGCGCGTCCTTCCCGTTGTTTAGGTCGAGGCGAATATAGCGGTACGAGTTCACCGGGTAAGTGAGCTGCAGTGCCGCGATCCCGGACGCATCGGGCGCGGGCTCGACGAGGAAGCTGTCGCGGAGGCTGTACCAGGTACGTCCGTCGTTGCTCCCGGTGAGCTGTGCGCCGCGGCGGGCGGCCGAATTGCGGACGTTCAGCATAAATCCCGACGACTTCGGCTCGGGTACCTGGAACGTGATCGAGGTGCGCCCGGCCTCCTGGCGAAGTGCCGCGATCGGGTACTGCAGCCACGAAAAGGTGGAATGCCCGAGGCTGCGCTCCAACCGGTACGGTACCGGCTCGTTACGGCTGTCGCGGATACGGACGTCCGCGAGATCGGTGCGCGCGAAGCGGCTGAGCACGGGCGTCAGCACAACGCGGTAAAATCCATCGCGCGGCACTGAGTCGAGGCGGGCCTCCACGGGCGGCTGCGCGGTGGCGCACAGGGAGAGCAGCAGGGCCAGCGCAGTGCCGTATTTATACAGTCTTTTCGTCATCGATCAGCAGCTTTTTGAGTTTCTGGTACATGAACGAGATGCTGAGCAGCAGGGCGCCGAGCAGGATAAAGGCGAGGATCTTGCCTCCTTCGGAAATACCCCGCAGGTCAAAGAAGAACAGCTTCAGCAGCGTCACCCCGAACAGCGACAGCGCGATGATCCGCAGGTCGCGCGCACGGCGGCGCATCCCCAGCCACATGAGCCCGAAGGAGCAAAGCGCCCACACGATGGTGAGCCCGGCGCGGAGGTACTGCTGCTCGCGGAGTTCCATCGCGGCGCCCCTGCCGGACAGCGCATAATAGTGCCCCGCGTCGAGGCTGAGGAAAACCACGGCCGCCACGCTCAGGCACCAGGCGAGGCCCCGGCGCAACGGCGCCAGCGTGGCATCGCGCGCAACGAGCAGGGCGCATCGAACCAGCAGTGTTATATAAAGCACTGTGGCCACGGCATGCATCCCGAAGTGGCCCCACGAGTAGCGGCCGGCGGCGATCCCTGCCCGCAATGCGGCGATCGCTTCCTGGCTAAGCAGGTAATACAGTCCCGCCACGGCGGCCAGTACCAATTGCCCGGCACCTGCCCAGGAGCGGCCGCGGCGCTGTGCGTTCCAGCCCAGCACGAGGGCAAAGGCAGCCGTGATGACGCGGTGGTAAACATTCGGAACGGCCACAACCGGCATATTGTAGAAATACAGGTTCACGGCACTCAGCAGCGAGCCATACGCAATGCCGATGGCTGCTGTGCCCGCGACCCAGCCCAGTACGCGATGGGTCACTTTCGGTTCGACAGCTTCCGTTCCCCCGCGCTGCAGCAGCCAATAGTACGCCGCAAAGGCGGCGATGGCGACGGCGTTCGTCACGCCGCCCGCTACATTATGAAACAGCACGAAAAGGCCGCCGGCAGTTGGAGGGCAAAAGGCCCAGTCCATCAGCAGGCTCACCGTTGCCAGCGCCATGAGCAGCCAGGAGCCCCAGCGGAACAGAGCGATCCCCGAGCGCTGGAAAAGCCACAGGAGCAGCACGAATTCGGCGCTCCAGAAAAGCGTGATGGTATGGCCGTGGAGCTGCACCGGTACCGCCAGCGTCAGGAAGCTGAGCGCCAGCCCGATGAGTACATACAGCAGGTTGCGGTCGGTGTCTTTGTGGCGGAAGCAATAGACCGCGAGGGCGAGGTCGACGGCACCCGAGCCCACGGTGAACAGGCCCTGGTAGCGCCCGCCATCGATATGCCCCAGCAGGATCATCCCCGCGGCGTAATAGGCGGCCGTAAGCAGCAGCAGCAGCGCCAGGTCGTACGCGCGGAAGGCGCGCCCGAAGCGGACGGGGAAGGCGAGGATGCTGCCGAGGAACAAGCCGTACTGCAACGACACGAGTGCAAAGGCGCGGCCATGCTGCACGGCGCCGGGCGCATCGGAATGGGTGGCGATCCACCCACCCGTGATGATCACCGTGAAGGCAAAGGCAAGCGTTTGCAGCAGCGGCCAGCGGCGGAAGAAAGCCAGCACCAGTATGCCGGCGTTGAGGATACCGAGGTAGGAGAAGAGCACCGTGTAGTTGCCCGACCCGTTGCTCACGAGGAAGGGCGTGGCAAAGCCACCGACTGTGGCAATCACCGCCAGTGCCAGCGAATCGTACAGCAGCGCCAGCAGCACGGCAAACAGCGTGATCACGACCATCAGCACAAAAGCGGCCGTTTGCGAAAAGAGCCCGTATTGGTGAAACGCAAAGGCGATCGTGGTATACAGCACCGCGATGCCACCACCGGCGAGAACGGCGCTGAAAGCTTTGTAGCTGCGGCGCAGGTAGTGGGCAAGCCCGATGAGCGCCGTGCCGCAGCCAATGCCGATGGCCACGCGCCCGGCCTCGTTGATCCAGTCCTGGTCGATGGCGTACTTGACAAAGAAGGCGATGCCCAGCACGAGGATGGCGATGCCGATCTTGTTGACGAGATTCTCCCCGATGAACTTTTCGAGGTCGGGGTGCTCGCGGAAGAACCGGTCGAGGCGCGAGCCCGGCGCGGGCGGGACGGGTGTGGGCATGCTCCGCGGCATCGGCGATGTGCTGCCGGCCACCGGTGCGGGTTCTTTTTGCTTTTCCACGTGCGGCTCCATAGCCGGCGGGCCGACGGGCGTCGGTGGCGTCCACGAAGGCCGGGGCGGCGCCGGGCGCACGGGGCGTGGTTGCGGCGGTCGCCCGGCCTGTGGCAGCGGCGCAGGTTCCTCGACGGGTCGGCCGCCGGGGGCAAAGCGGTCGGAGAGTTGCTGCAGGCGCTGGGCCAGGAAGCGCAGCTCGGACTCCATCCGGTTGCTGTGGCGGAGGAGCAGAACAATAATCGTCAGCAGCAGGAGTATGGTCAATGATTCCATGTTATGTTTTGGCTTCGGTTACCAAAGTAATGTAGCCGGCACAAATTGCGTCATCCAAACTGTTGCCGTCTTGAT
Source organism: Flaviaestuariibacter terrae (assembly GCF_054777635.1). NCBI lineage: Bacteria > Pseudomonadati > Bacteroidota > Chitinophagia > Chitinophagales > Chitinophagaceae > Flaviaestuariibacter > Flaviaestuariibacter terrae. Next base: position 376,933 of record NZ_BAAHAL010000008.1, on the reverse strand, counting down.
AAAGATCAAAAAGCGCCCGGTTGACCGTCCGGTCCGGCCCTGTGCGGCAGCTTATCTTCGCGCCATGACCGTACGCGCCGCATTCTGGGCAGGCCGCTTCGATACCGAAGAAGACCTCATCAACTATATCGAATACCAGCACGATGCCGACGGCAACGCCAGCAGCCCGTTTGACGCGGCGCTCGGCGGGCCCGGCTACGACGACGACTTCCTGGAGTGCGTGTACACCGACCCCGAAGATCTCGTGCACGAGGTCGACGACTTCACGCATGCCGGGCAATATGGCGATGCCTTGCGCAAGCGGCTCCGCGCCCTTGGCGGCGAGTGGAACACGCTGCTGATGATCAGCGGCGCAAAGGGCGATTACAACGGCTGGCTGTTTGAAAGCGACCTGGCGGAAAGCCCGGCGCCGAACCTGCGCTACGTCGGGAGCTTTGACGTTAGCGTGGAAGACTAACATCCACGAGAAGAGGCAACTGTCAACACGCCCAAGAACGACCGCAGGTCGTCTCCCCCGGCGCGCTGAGAACATTGCGAATTGAACGGTCCTATCCACTTGTAGAAATGCGACAGCCAGTATGGCGTTCTCCTGCCCTGCAGCGTCCTCTGCGGTTATTATTTAGGTGAGGCTATGCCCACCAGCCTGCGCGGCGACACGTTTATTTATACTGGTAGCAGGTAAAGAAAAAGGCCGCCCTGATCGGGGCGGCCTTCCTGTAGTAATAACGCGATCCGTCAGGATGCAGGCGTTTCATTTTGTGCTGCCGCGCGGCCCCGGCGCATGGCGAGCAGGTGACGTGTGTCGGTAATCAGTGTTTTCATTTTACCAATGATGCCAGGCCAGGGTTCGGCACCCTCATCGGTATTGTTGTAGGCATTGATTTTTTCCACCAGTGCACGGTAGGCCTTATTGGCTTCTTTTCGGAGGCTCTCAATATCGTCGGGGATGCGGGCATTGCGGTCGCTGCGCTCGCTGTTGCGCTGCTGCGACTTCTCCTTGAATTTCACTTGTGCCGCTTTGAGCGCCGCGGCCCACTCGGTGCCGCCAATGAGGCTAAGGGCAGACGCGAGGGCGGGCGTTTCGAGGTCGCGGAGAATACTGTCGATGTCGGCGGTCTCATCATCCAGTCCCTGCAAGATCACTTCGCTGATAGTTCCGTAGCTGGCAAAGCGATTAGCGAGCAGGTTGCCCGCTGCGGCTTTGGCTGCGTCGGGATGACGCGTGTATACGTCGGCCAGCTGTGCCAGCGAGGAGTAGTGGCGGTCGCGCTCGGCGTCGAATACGCGTCGCTCACGGGAGAGTGCGGATTCATCGCCGCCCACATGGGCTGCCTTGATGCGGTTGTGGAAGTTTTCGAGCAGGCCGCGCGCGCTACGCACTGAAGCGGGCAGGGCGGGATCGCTGCTGATGTCGAGGGCGGTGCCCATGAAGCTGATGTACTCGCCATTGTGAAGGGGGGTGAGATTGAAAGCGGGGATCATAAGCGTTTTTTGTTTAGGTGATCAATCGTTTCAGAAAAATAAAACGCATTTTCCGCTTTTGCAAGCCCGCAATACACAAAAAATCCACAGTAGTCGCGACCTTGAAAATCCAGAATCATCAGGGGCAGGAGGTAGAGGAAAGGGTGATTGCGCACGATCAGCGCAACCTCAAGGGTTAAGGAAGGGCTGATTGCGCGCTTTCGGAGCTTCCTCAGGGTGGAGAAAGGGCTGATTGCCCGCTTTTGGAGCTTCCTCAAGGGTTGGGGACGCACTGAATGGGCGCGATCAGGCCTTTCCCAAGGCTAGGGAAGCTTCACTGGTACGCTTTCGGGCCCCTGCCTGGTTCAGGGAGAAAGAAGACGGCAAATAGGAGAGGCGGGTGGCGATTCTATACATCATAGCCTCGCGCAACAGAAAATCTCCCATGCTTAAGCTGGCTCTGGGAATCAGTTCTGAGCGCAGCTATTAACCCCGGTGCTGACCTGTCGTTCCGTACCTTCGCTCCATGAATCCCGAGCAACTTTCCGAAGATCAGCACCGCCTTTTTATTGCCCAGACCGTGGAGGCCGGCACCGTATGGGCCCTCCGCTCCGACGAGGGCTTCGCCGTATCGCCGTCCAACGAGTACGACGACTCCGAGGTGATCCCCTTCTGGTCGAGCGCCGATGCGGCCAGGGCCCTGGCCACCGACGAGTGGGCCGGCTATGCGGCCGTCGAGATCCCGCTGGCCGAGTTTCTCGAAACCTGGATGCTGGGGATGCAGCAGGAAGATCTTCTCGTGGGTACCAACTGGGACGCCGAGCTGGCCGGAACCGAGCTCGAGCCCATCGAGCTGGCCTACGTGCTGACCAGCAAGCTGATCGAAGGCAACAAGCCCCTGGATCTCGAGCATTTTGAAAGCCTCGAAGTATTCCACAACGAGCTCAAGCAGGCGCTGGAGAGCGAATAAGGTTATTTTATATTCGGATCCATGAAGTGCACGTTACTCGTTTCCCTGCTTATCGGATCGCTCGCTTGCTCCCGGAAGCCAATTGAGGAGCCGGCCGCCGTGCAGCCCGCCATACCGGCTTTGCCCGCGACGCCTGCGGCACCGGTATTCAGTGTCCGGGCGCTGGTAGACAGCCTCGTCGGCACGTACACAGGTTTCCGGTATAGTTTCCGGTGGTCTAACTTTCAGCCAACCCCGGCTTTCTATGATTCGATCCAAGGCTATAGCCTGCCCGTAACCCGCGTGAACGACTCGACGCTGGCGGTGGCCGGTGAGGTGCTCTCCTACGTCAAAAACTTTCACTGGGATTCGACGCATTATCATTTCGTGAAAGACGAGGGCCGTTCTTACAAGGACCTTTCCGCACGCCCAGGCCTGGATTCAATTTTCTACCGGGATGTTTCCAATGGGCAGGGCGGCGGTTTTGGCTGGATTTTCTCGGCTCGTCGCTAGGCAACATATTTGCCCGACCTTGCGCCCATGGACACCAGTCTCAATAAATACATCAGCGATACGGGCTTTTGCAGCCGCCGCGAGGCCGACGAGTATATCGAGCAGGCCCGCGTGACTATCAACGGCGAGCTCGCCTGGAAAGGCACGCGCGTAAAGGTGGGCGACAAGGTGCTCGTCGACGGTGAGCCGCTGCCCAAAAAGAAGGCGCCGGTGTACCTGATGCTCAACAAGCCCAAAGGCATCACCTGCACCACCGACCGGCAGGACAAGACCAACATCATCGACTACGTCAACTACAAGCAGCGGATCTTTCCCATCGGCCGCCTCGACAAGCTCTCGGAAGGCCTCATCTTCCTCACCTCCGACGGCGACATCGTCAACAAGGTGCTGCGCTCGGGCAACGGCCACGAGAAGGAGTACGTCGTTACCACCGACCGCCCCTTCGACCTCGAGTTTATCAAGAAGATGCGCTCCGGTGTGCGCATTCCCGACGGGATGACAAAGCCCTGCTTCGTAAAGCAGGAAGCGCCCAACCGCTTCCGCATCATCCTCACCCAGGGCATGAACCGCCAGATCCGCAAGATGTGCGAGGCCCTGGGCTACCGCGTCAGCGCCCTCAAGCGCGTACGCATCATGAACATCACCCTTTCCGGTCTTCCCCCGGGCAAGTGGCGCCTTTTCACCCCCGCCGAGATCGATTCGCTCCGCGAGCTGCTCAAAGACAGCAGCAAAACCGCCGACGGCGACGGAATGGGAGAGTAAAACGGAGAGAAAGAGGGGCGAGCAAATGAGTACATGAATACATGAGTACATGAGGGGAGAGGGGGAGTATTTCGGTGCCGCTCCCTCTTCATTCATGTACTCAATTAATCTCTTTCCTGCCTCAAAGTTCTTCCCTCTTTCGCAGGTCAGATTGGTCGCGGGCAAAGGGATATTACTAGAATACTTGAATACATGATCAACTGAGGAAAGAGGTGGCGGGCACCTACTACAGTTCCCTCCTCATTCATGTACTCATGTACTCAATTAATCAAGTAATCTCTTTCCTACCTCAGAGTTCTTCCCTCTTTCCCAGGTCAGATTGGTCGCGGGCAAAGGGATATTACTAGAATACTTGAATACATGATCAACTGAGGTAAGAGGTGGAGGATACGGGCAACACATCCCTCTCCCCTCATGTACTCATGTAATCATGTACTCATGTAATCTCCCCTTCCCTTCCTTCCTTCCTCCCTTCCCTCGCTTTCGTCCTTCCAAATTCCTCCTTCGTGTAACGTTTTTCCCTCCGCTTTCCTGCTTTTCTACGTTTGTGTCCGCTCCCCAGGGAACGATTCAACAACCACAAACCTTTTTTATGAGAAGCGTATTTCTTTCCTTCTTCTTCGCCCTCCTCGCTTTTGCGGGCAACGCCCAGGTGACGGGCACCGTGCACGACGATTCGGGCAAAGCCATGGCCGGTGTAACGGTATCGCTGCTGCGCGATTCGGCCACCGTCGTCAAGCTGGCCGTGAGCCGCGAAGACGGCTCTTTTGCGTTCCCGGCAGCTCCCGCGGGCCACTACCGCCTGTCGGCTTCTTCTGTCGGCTTCAAGCCGGCCGCTTCCGCTCCCTTTGATATCAACGGCGGCGCCGTACAGGTGCCGGCCATCCGCCTGGCCCGCGCTTCCGGCGAGCTCGCCGGCGTTACCGTCGCTGCCCGCAAGCCGGTCATCGAGGTAAAGGCCGACAAGATGATCGTTAACGTGGAAGGCACGATCAACGCCACGGGCAACGATGCCCTCGAGCTACTCCGCAAGAGCCCCGGAGTGCAGGTCGATAAAGACGACAACCTTTCGGTAGCCGGCAAGAACGGCGTACAGGTGTACATCGACGGCCGCCCGACACCGCTCAGCGGCACCGACCTGGCCAACTACCTCAAGACGCTCCAGGCCGCGCAGATCGAGAACATCGAGATCATCACGAACCCTTCGGCCAAGTACGAGGCCGCCGGTAACGCAGGCATCATCAACATCCGCCTGAAGAAGAACAAGAACTTCGGCTTCAACGGATCCGTCAACGCCGGCTACAGCGTGGCCCGCTACTCGAAATACAACAGCGGTGTCTCGTTCAACTACCGCAACAAGAGCATCAACGTTTACGGCAACTACAACTACAACCAGGGCCGCAACTACAACTCGATGTCGCTGCACCGCAGCCAGCCCGACACCAGCTTCGACCAGGAAGGCAGCACGCGCTTCACGGCCCGCAGCCACGGCTTCAAGGTGGGCGCCGATTATTCGCTGAACAAGCAAAGCAGCTTCGGCTTCATGGTCAACGGCAACCTCGCCGATCCTTCGGTGGACATGCGCAGCGAAACGCCGGTCGTGCCCCGCAACACGGGTATCGTGAACCGCATCCTCCGCGCCGAGAGCCACAACGCGATGACGCGCAACAACGTGAACACGAACTTCAACTACAGCTTCACGGGCAGCAAGGGCCGCAGCTTCACCCTCAACACCGACTGGGGCTACTACGACATCAACACCGACCAGCGCCAGCCCAACTGGACCTACGAGCCCAATGGCACGACGCTCCGCAGCTATTCCGCGATCCACTCGCTGTCGCCGACCCGTATCGACATTTCCTCGGTGAAGTACGACTGGGAGCAGGACCTCCTGAAAGGCAAGCTGAGCGCGGGTGGCAAGAGCTCGTACACGACTACGGACAACGACTTCCGCCGCTACGACGCCAGCAGCGGCAGCGATGTGCTCGACCGCAACCGCAGCAACCGCTTCCGCTATAAGGAGCAGATCCACGCCGGCTACGTCACCTACAACCGCCAGCTCAAAGGCTTCATGGTGCAGGGCGGCCTGCGCGTAGAGAATACGACCAGCACCGGCACCTCCGAAGGCGAGACCCTCCAGGGCGGCAGCTACGTGCCCTCCAAGTCGCCGTTCGAGCGCAGCTACACCGACTTCTTCCCGAGCGCTGCCATCACCTTCAACAAAAACCCGATGAAGGTGTGGAACCTGACGTACAGCCGCCGCATCGACCGCCCGGCGTACCAGGACCTGAACCCCTTCGAGTTCCAGCTCGACACCTTCACCTACTCGAAAGGCAATACGAACCTGCGCCCGCAATACAGCAACAGCATCGGCCTGAGCCATACGTATAAATACAAGCTTACCGCTGCCCTCAACTTCAGCCATGTCGACGACCTGCTGGCCCAGCAGATCGACCGCAAGGGCTCTGCCTCCTACATCACGAAGCAGAACCTAGCCAAGCAGGACGTCGTATCGTTCAACGTGAGCTACCCGTTCATGCACAAGAACTTTATGTCGTTCGTGAACGTCTCGTCCAACTACTCGCACTACAGCAGCCCCGCCACGGCAACCGGCCCGGCCGTGTCGCTCGAAGCCTTCGGACTCAACGCCTTTTCGCAAAACAGCCTGAAGCTGGGTAAAACGAAGTCCTGGACCGCCGAGGCAACGGCCTTCTACAATGCCCCGACGATCTACCAGGGTGTGTTCCGCGCCCGCGCCATGGGCTCGCTCGACCTCGGTGTGCAGAAGACGATCCTGCAGGGACAGGGCACGATCAAAGCCTCGGTCAACGACGTGCTGCACACGCTGCAGTTCCGTGGCTACAGCGATTACAACGGTCAGCGCACCGACGTCGTAGCCCGCTGGGAAAGCCGCCAGTTCAAGCTGAACTTCAGCTGGCGCTTCGGAAACAAGCAGGTGAAGGCTGCCAAGCAGCGCACCGGCGGCGCCGAAGACGAGCTGAAGCGCACCCAGGGTGGCAGCGGTGGCATCGGTATCGGCGGATAGGCTGCGTGAGGCGTGAGCGGGTGAGCGGTGAGCCGATCATCCAGAAACGCCTCCCGGCAGTACCCATGCGCCAGAGTATTACCGATCGTGCCCGTCATTGGGACCAAAGCGAAGCAATCTGTTTCCGGTGGGGCAGGTTGCTTCGTTACTTCGCTACCCCGAAACTCGCTCACGCGATCACCCGCTCACCGCTCACTACGACAAAAAACCCTAATTTCCCCTCTGATGAAAACAGCCAAGCGGTTCCACTTCTGGAAAGTTTTCTGGGTGCTGCTGGCCCTGTATGTGCTGCTGGTGTGCCTGGGCTTCCTGATGGCGTCCCTGTCGCCGGCGCCCGGTGCCAAGGACATTGACTGGCGCAAGCACCTGACGCTTCCGGGCATCCTGTACCAGGTTGCCACGTTCACCTTCCTCGTTACATTCTATTACTTCGCGCTCAACGGTTACTATCGCCGGTTTCTGGAGCGAAGCTCGCTGTTCAATTTCTTCGGGTATTCGATGCGCCTCATCGGCGTGCTCCTGGTTTACTACGTGCTCACCTATTGGTGCTCACCCGAGAAGGAGTTCAAGGAAAAGGCTCAGGTGGGGCTGATCATCATCGCCCACACCTTTGCAACCATTTCGTATATCGGCTTTCCCCTTCTTTTCTCCTACCTCGTATACCTGCGCGACGAGCGCAAGCAACGCAAGATCCTCGAGGAGCAGAAGATGCAGCTTGAGTACGAGAAGTCGCAGGCCAACTTCAACTTCCTGAAGTCGCAGATCAACCCGCACTTCCTGCACAATACGCTCAACTTCCTGTACGCGAAGTCGCTGCCTCTTTCGGAAGAATTATCGGAAGGCATCCTTACCCTCAGCGACATCATGCGCTACGCACTGAGCCAGGGCAATGTGCGCGACGGCAAGGCCTTCCTCAAAGACGAAGTGGAGCACGTGCGCAACGTAATCAAGATCAACCAGCTCCGGTACAGCAACAAGCTCAATGTGCAGTTCGACGTGGAAGGCGTGATGAACGGCTCGCAGATCGTCCCCTTCGTGCTGATCACGATCGTGGAGAATGCCTTCAAGCACGGCGACTTCAAAAGCGAGCAGCACCCGATCTGCATCCTGCTCCGCGTGGGCCGCAATGGTATCTTCTTTTCCTGCAGCAACCGCAAGAAGACGGGGCCGAAGGAGCTCAGTACCGGCATCGGCCTGGAGAACATCAAGAAGCGCCTTGAGCTGGCCTACGGCGAGCAGTTCCGCTTCGACGTAAAGGAAGACAGCGAAACATATACCACCGAACTAACTATCTACCAGCTATGATACGTTGTATGATCATCGACGATGAGCAGCACGCCATCGACATCCTCGAGCACTATGTGAAGCAGGCGCCGTACCTCGAGCTGGTAGGCACCAGCACCCATCCCATAGAGGCGCTCCAGGAAGTCGCCTCCGGCAAGGTTGACCTCGTCTTTCTCGATGTGCAGATGCCCGAGCTCTCCGGACTCGATTTCATCAAGGCCATCAACGGCAAGGCCAAGGTGATCCTCACCACCGCCTACCCCGAGTTCGCCCTCGAAGGCTACGACCTCGACGTGGTGGACTACCTGCTGAAGCCGGTGCGCCTCCCGCGCTTCCTGCAGGCCGTGCAAAAAGCAATGACCGCCGTGGCGCCCGCGCCGGCAGCAGCCGCGGCTCCTGAGGAAGCCGACGACTACCTGTTTGTGAAAACCGAGTCAAAGGGGAAGCTGCTCAAGATCAACCTCGACGAGATCGATTATATCGAAGGGATGAAGAACTACGTGGCCATCCACCGGGGCGCGCAAAAGACGCTGGTGTACACAAGCATGAAAGAGCTCGAGGAGCGCCTGCCGCAGCGCCGCTTCCTGCGCGTACATAAATCGTTCATCATCCCGCTTGGCCGCATCACGGGCATCGAAGGCAATATGGTGCGCCTCAAGGGCGTGCAGGCCGAGATCCTGATCGGCGACAACTACAAGGCCGAACTCATGGAGCTGATCCGCAACAAGATGATCAAATAGTCTGCTAATGAGGTAGTCTGCTAATCTGCTAATGGCGAACGCCGCTCCGAGGGAGCGGCGTTCGTTTTTAGAACCATCATTAGCAGACCAGCAGACAAGCAGACTGGCACATTCGTTAATACCCACCGGAGCCGTCAGCGGAACTAGTCGTTGGCTTCGTCGTCTTTTCCTTATTATGCTTGATCTTGGTCTTGCCCGGCTTTTCCTTCACTTTCACTTCCTTATCGCCAGGGTTGATGTTGCGGTTGGCGGCCGGGTTGGTAACGGGCTCGTTGCTGCGTGCCTGGTTGCTGCTGCTGTTGCTGAGCGTGCTGGGTACCGTACTAGTACGGGCGCTGCTGTCGGTAACTGCTTTCGGGGCAACGGTGGTGTCGATCATCGACTTATCGCTCCAACTGGCCATGCTGCTGTCGGTTCGCACCGGGGGCTGGTTCCCCATTTTATTCCCCATGCTGCTGTCGGCATCCATACGCATGCTGGCGGAGCTGTCGTTCTCCATATGATGGGCTTTCATGTGCTCCATCTTTGTTTTGTTCTTGTCGGGGGTGACCTTCGTTTTCGGTTTCTGGGCGTCGGCGCTGGCGACGAGAAACAGGGCAGTAAGCGCTAAAAGAATGTTTTTCATAACCCGATTTTTTGTGGTTAGCCTTCTGCCGCAAATACAGCGCCCCTTCTGCCAACGGCACAACTTCCGGTTCCATTTTCAGGTAAAATAAAAAGGCCCCGCCGGAAAGCAGGGCCGTATGGGAACAGTATCAACGGATCAGCGTCCACCCGTAGTGGTAGCAGAACCGTTGTTTCCGTTACTGCTTTTCTGCCTGGTATGTTTCATCTTGCTCTTGCCCGGCTTCTGCTTCACCTTCACCTGCTTTGTGCCCGGCGAGTCGTTGCGGTTGGCCGAGGCGTTGCTCCAGTCGCCATTGGCGCGGGCCTGGTTGACGTGCGTGCTGTCGCCGTGCTGGCGGTGATGGTCATGGGCCATGCTCTTGTTTTTCTGCTTCCACTTGTGCTGGTCGTGCATGTGCGTCGTGTCGGCCTGGGCCTGTGCGGCGGCTACAAAGAACAGGGCGCTGAGCGCGAGGATCAATCGTTTCATACTTGCGGTTTTTGGGTGAATGAATGATGCGGGACAAACAAATATCACTACGGGCCCGATGCGCGGGGTAGCTGCGTTGGTAAACGCGCTGTTAACGCTACCCACAAGAAAGCCCCGCACGAAGGCGGGGCTTTGAAAGGGGATTGATTTCCTACTGGTGAAAAAAGCGTTGCTGGAGCTTCAGGCCGGGTGCCGATACAATGGCAACGAACGACCCGGGCTGCAGGCCCGAGATATCGACAGTTTGGGTCAGAATTCCTTTTACGAGCTGAAGCGCCTGGCGACGTACGACGCGCCCCTGGAAGTCGACGATCGTGAGCTCGGCGGCGGCATCGCTGCCCGACTCCACAACGAGCGGCAGGCTGCTGCGCAGCACGTTGGGCTGGATCGTGAGCTGGGCCTCGCCGCTTTCGGCAAAGCGCACCAGCACGGTCTTGCTGTACAGGCTGCGGCCGTTGTTGACGGCGATCTCGAGGCGGTAGTACAAAAGCTTTCCGCGGAAGCCGGCATTGGGATCGGTGAAGCGATAGCTGTGGCGGTCCTGCGTGGTATCGTGGTTGGCATCGATGCTGCCGACGGTTTCAAATTCGAAGCCGTTGCGGCTTTGCTGCACGCTGAAGCGGGTGATGGTCAATTCCTGGATGGTTTCCCAGCTGATGACGGCGCTTTGCTGCGTCGTCTGGCCATTGAGGGTCAGGAAACCGTAAGCACTTTGTTGCTGGGCCGTGGCGCGGGCGCTGATAAAGGCCAGCAAGCAGAAAAGAAAGGTCCGGAGACTGAGGCGCATGGGGGTACGTTTAAAGCATAATGAATTGCTTCACAGGAACTGGAGGCCTCAAAAGGATTGGACGGGGACGGAATTCAGGGGATAAGGATGTCGTTCGCGGGGGAAGTTGGAACGAAGCAGAGCGCTAAAATACACCAATTCCTGAATTTACCAAATGGAGCGGCCCGTTTTCCGGCATGGAATTTTCGCATTTATGGGTATGCGCAACAGGGAACAAAAGGAGCGGAACGAGGCGGCAGGACCGCGCCGTCCGCAGGACGACAGCCGGCGCAGGGGCGAAGGCGATTTCTGGGACCGGGTGGCCGACGACGTGGCCAGGGGCTACGGCGCGCAGCAGCGTGGCCGCGACCGCAACATTCTCAATCCCGACCAGGAGCCCGACGACGCCCGTCGCGGCGACAGCTAGCGTTGACTGAGGTCGGATGTCGGATGTCGGATGTCTGATGTCTGATGTCGGATGTCTGATGTCAGATCTGAGATCCTACATCCGAGATCCGAGATCCTAGATCCTAGATCCGCTATCTCCCTAACGGTATTGTGCCACCGAAATTTCACCGATTGCTTTTGACTACTCGACGGTTCAAAAAATAATTTGGGCTATTTGGCGGATTCCCTTTTTTTATATTTCTTTATGTTTCATCTCCCAAAACAAAACTGTTCAAGAGATGTATCCAAAATCCAAAAAATACAGTCCTATGAACCTGCAAAACGGTCAACTCCATTCGGAGTTTGAGTTTCCCTATTACGATCATCAGCCCGAGCCCGATGTCCGCCGCGACCGCAACTATGTGCTGTTGCTGTTCCTGCTCATTGTCAGCCTTTTCCTCGCCGCCATGGCAACGATCTTTATTACGAACGGGCGCCTGCCTTTCGTAGACTAGCAGGAAATGCTGCGGGAATACCGCCCGGCTGAACGTTTGGCCGGGCGGTACCCCTATTTTTGCAGCAATCCTGACAAACATGAAACATATCATCCGCACGGCCTGCCTGCTGGCAGCCGCTTTCCTGTGCGCTCCCAAGGCGGAGGCACAAATCAAGCCCTTCTCGTTCGGCGTTTATGCTGAAGCTGGTTTCCCCACGGGCGATATGACCAAAATCGCTGAAGCGGGTTACGGTGCCGGTATCAGCGGCGAGGTCAAACTTCCGGTTTCCCTCTCGGCAACAGGTTCTTTTGGCTTCATGCATTTCGGTGGTAAGTCGCTGGGCTCCAACTTATCGACACCTGCGGTAAATGCCTTCCCGCTCCGTATCGGCGCCAAGTACCGCTTCAATGTCGTGTATGTTGGTCTCGAAACCGGCGCTGCCTTCCTGAGTGATAAAAATGGCGGTGGCTCCACGGGCATCATCGCCCCCGCGATCGGCGTTCGCTTCCTGAACATCGATATCCGCGGTAAATACGAGTCCTGGTTCAAGAGCGGCTCACTCCAGTTCTGGGGCCTGCAGGCTTCGCTGAAATTCTAACCTATCGCTTTCACCGGGGTTTGCGTTCGACGCGCGCCGTTGGAGCCGGCGCAGCAACCGGAACTCCAAACCGGAAACTCCAAACTGAAAAAACCCAAACCATTCCACATGAATGAAAAATTCGTGGCGCGCCTCCGCGGCGAGATCGAAGAGATCAAAGCCTCCGGCCTTTACAAGAACGAGCGCATCATCACCTCGCCCCAGGGACCCGAGATCACGGTCGGCGGCAAGCGGGTGCTGAACTTCTGCGCCAACAATTACCTGGGTCTTTCGTCGCACCCCAAGACGCTCGAGGCCGGCCATCGCTACCTCGATTCGCACGGCTTCGGTATGAGCTCGGTGCGCTTTATCTGCGGCACCCAGGATATTCACAAGGAGCTCGAGCGCAAGCTGGCAACCTTTCTCGGCACCGAAGACACGATCCTGTACGTGGCCGCCTTCGACGCCAACGGCGGTGTGTTTGAGCCCCTGTTCAACGAGCAGGACGCCATCATTTCCGACTCGCTCAACCACGCGTCCATCATCGACGGGGTGCGCCTGTGCAAGGCCCAGCGCTTCCGCTACGAGAACAACAATATGGACGATCTCGAGGCGAAGCTGAAAGAAGCCGCGGGCGCGCGCAGCCGCATCATCGTCACCGATGGTGTGTTCTCCATGGACGGCACCGTGGCCCAGCTCGACCGGATCTGCGACCTCGCCGATCAGTACGACGCTATTGTGATGGTGGATGAAAGCCATGCCTCCGGGTTCATGGGCAAAACGGGCCGCGGCACCCACGAGCTCAAGGGCGTAATGGGCCGCATCGACATCATCACCGGCACCCTCGGCAAGGCCCTGGGCGGCGCTTCGGGTGGCTTCACATCGGGCCGCAGGGAGATCATCGAGCTCCTGCGCCAGCGAAGCCGTCCCTACCTGTTTTCCAATACGCTGGCGCCTTCCATCGTGGGCGCATCCATCGCCGTGCTCGATATGTTGAGCGAGACCACCGAGCTGCGCGACAAGTTGGAGCGGAACACGCAGTACTTCCGCGCAAAGATGACGGAAGCCGGCTTCGACATCAAGCCGGGTGAGCACCCCATCGTTCCCATAATGCTCTACGACTCGGTGCTCGCGGCCAAGTTTGCCGACGCACTGCTCGAGGAAGGCGTATACGTTATCGGCTTTTTCTTTCCCGTGGTGCCGAAGGGGCTCGCGCGCATCCGCGTGCAGCTCTCCGCCGGCCACGAAATGGAACACCTCGACCGCGCCATTGCCGCCTTCACGAAAGTGGGCAAGGACCTGGGCGTGATCAAATAAATTGGATCGATTGCCTGTACTTCATACAGAACCCCGCTTCGGCGGGGTTCTGTCATTGCGAGCGCAGCGAAGCAAACTCGTAGAACTAAGGTCAGCCGATTTGAGTAGCACGCGTTTTCAAGGCGGATGCCACTCCGCGTGGCTGACGGGTTTGCTTCGCTGCGCCCGAAATGACAAAAGGCTCGCAGTGCGAGCCTTTTGTCTATCTGCGTTATCCGCGCGATCTGGGTGCTATTTCTTCTTTCGCGCCAGCACTTTCTCTGCGGCTTCCACGATATGCTCGGGGGTAAGACCGTATTTCTTCAGCAGCTGGTCGGGTGTGCCGCTTTCGCCGAAGGTGTCGTTGGTGCCAACATACTCGATCGGAACCGGGAAGTTGCGCGCGGCTACCTGCGCCACTGCGTCGCCCATGCCGCCAAGTACGTTGTGCTCTTCGGCCGTCACGGCGCATCCTGTTTTGCGGATCGAGGCGAGGATGGCTTCCTCGTCGAGGGGCTTGATGGTGTGGAGATTGATCACTTCCACCGAGATGCCTTTCTCCTCGAGCTGGATGCCGGCCTGGATGGCCTGCCACACCATGTGGCCGCAGGCGAAGATGCTGACGTCGCTGCCTTCGGAGAAGCGCTGCGCCTTACCGAGCACGAAGTCTTCTTCTTTCGTGAAGATGGGCCATACAGGGCGTCCGAAGCGGAGGTACACGGGGCCTTCGTATTCGGCGATGGCCATCGTGGCGGCCTTGGTCTGCGCGTAATCGCAGGGCACCACCACGGTCATGCCGGGGAGCATCTTCATCATGCCGATGTCTTCGAGGATCTGGTGGGTGGCGCCGTCTTCGCCGAGGGTAACGCCGGCGTGCGACGCGCAGATCTTGACGTTCTTGTCGCTGTAGGCTACGCTCTGGCGGATCTGGTCGTACACGCGGCCCGTGGAGAAGTTGGCGAAGGTGGTGGTGAAGGGGATCTTGCCACCGATGGTCATGCCGGCAGCAATGCCGATCATGTTGGCCTCGGCGATACCTACCTGCACGAAGCGCTCCGGAAACTCCTTGATGAATTGCTGGAGCTTGAGGGAGCCGGCGAGGTCGGCGGTGAGGGCCACTACGTTCTTGTTTTTGCGGGCCGCTTCCACGATGCCGTCGCCGAAGCCGCTGCGCGTATCTTTTTTACCGGTGGGTTGTATGTCTTTGAGCATGATGCTGGGTTGTTTTCGGGGCCGAAGGTAGGGAAAGTGATCGGGTGAGCGGTGAACGGGTGACGGAGCAACGTGCGCACTGCTCACCCGCTGACCACCCGCTAGTTCAACGCCACGGGGGCCTGGTGAAAGAGGTCTTTATCGTCGCGGAGGCGCTGCTCCCAGGCCCAGGCGGTGCGCATCATGTCGTCGATACCGTATTGCGGATTCCAGCCAAGCTCGTTGCGGGCCTTGTCGTTGTTGGCGTAAATGGCCACCACGTCGCCGGGGCGGCGCGGACCGATCTCGTAATTGAGCTTCTGGCCCGAAACCTTTTCAAAGGCGTGGATAGCTTCCAGCACCGATACACCGTTGCCGGTGCCGAGGTTGAAGATCTCGGTGCCCTGCTTGTTGCGGCCTTCCTGCAGGTATTTGATGGCCAGCGTGTGGGCATGGGCAATATCGCTCACATGGATATAATCGCGGATGCAGGAGCCGTCGCGGGTATCGTAGTCGCCGCCGTGCACCGTCATCTTCGGGATCTTGCCGATCGCGGTCTGCGTGATGGCGGGCACGAGGTTTTGCGGCCGCCCGATCGGGAGCTCTCCGATCTGGTTGGAGGGGTGCGCGCCAACAGGGTTGAAGTAGCGGAGCAGGATGCATTGCGCGCTGCTGCCTTTTTGGAAATCGGTGAGTATCCGCTCGCCCATTTGCTTGGTGGCGCCATAGGGGCTCTCGGCGGGCTTCTGCGGCGTTTCCTCGGTCACTAGCTGCTGGTCGGGGTTGCCGTACACGGTGCAGCTGGAGGAAAAAACGAACCAGGGCACGTTGAACTCCTGCACGCATTTGAGCAGGTTGATCAGCGATTCCATATTGTTCTCGTAATACATCAGCGGCTTTTCCACCGACTCACCCACGGCCTTATAGGCAGCGAAGTGAATGATGCCCTGGATATCGCGGTTTTCCTGGAAGATCGCAAAGGTGTCGTCGAAGGAGCAGAGGTCTACCTTGTAGTTCTTTACCGGCTTGCCGGTGATGCGCTGTACACCCTCGAGGATCGCCGGGTTGGAGCGCGAGTTGTTATCGACGCAGAGAACGTCGTAGCCATTTTCGATCAGGTCCACTACCGTGTGCGAGCCGATATAGCCGCAGCCGCCGGTTACCAGGATTTTTGCCATGGCGCAAAAATACGGGGGAGCGGTCAGGGAGTGAGCGGTGAGCTTCCCCGCACAAAAGAAAAAGCGGCCTTAAGGCGCTTTACGTGTTTCTTGCTCACTCGCTCACCGCTCACTATACGAACAGGTGCACGATGAAATATACCAGTGCCGCCAGCAGGCCGCTCACGGGGATGGTGAGGATCCAGGCCCAGAGCAGGTTGATGGTAACGCCCCAGCGCACGGCCGAAAGGCGCTTCGTGGCACCCACGCCGATGATGGCGCCGGTGATGGTGTGCGTGGTGCTGACGGGTATCTTGAGCGATTCGGTAACGAAGAGCGTAATGGCGCCTGCGGTTTCCGCGGCCACGCCCTCGAAGGGTGTTACCTTGGTGATACGTGTGCCCATCGTCTTGATGATCTTCCAGCCACCCGAGATGGTGCCGAGCGCGATGGCGCTGTAACAAGCCAGCGGTACCCAGAATTCCATGTGATCGAGGTGAAAGCGAACGGGGTCGTAGGCAACGAGCGCGGCCATGATGATGCCCATTACTTTTTGGGCGTCGTTACCGCCGTGGCCGATTGAAAAGGCCGCCGAGGAAACCAACTGCAGGCGCTTGAACCAGAGCGTGCCCTTGTTGGCGTTGAGCGATTGCAGGAAGAAGGTAAAGCAGGCCATGATGGTCAGGATGAAAGCCAGCAGCACCCATTTGAAGTTTTTCGAATAAAAGATTACCTGCGCCGTGTGCGAGCTGTAATGCGTTCCCTTGGACAGCACCGCCGGGTCGGTAATGAGGTTTGCACGCAGGAACCAGGCCACCAGCACGAGCACGAGCACCGAGATCATCCTTGGCAGGAATCCTCTTCGGAAGGAATACAGGAACCAGAGCGAGATGATGAAGGCTACGAGGAAGCCCACCAGCGGTGCGATGAAAATAAAGCCGGCCGTTGTGAGGATGTTCGGCGAGTTGCTCATGTTGATGGCGCCGAAGCCCGCGGCCGCGATACCCGCGCCGGCAAAGCCTCCGATCAGCGTGTGCGAGGACGAGGAAGGGATACCAAACCACCAGGTAAGGAGGTTCCAGATGATGGCGGCAATCAGACCCGAGAACACCACGCGGAGCATGTTGGCGCCGGCGAGCGCATCGGGCTTGACCGTTTTCGCCACCGTGTTGGCCACGCCGTGGTCTTTGAAGATGAAGTAGGCGGCGAAGTTGAATACCGCGGCCCAGACTACAGCCTGGAACGGCGTCAGCACCTTGGTCGAAACGACCGTGGCGATGGAGTTGGCCGCGTCGTGAAAGCCGTTGATATAATCAAAGATGATCGCAAGGGCTATGATAACTATAAGAAAGGTCATAAGCGAATCAATGTGGTGATGTGGTAATGTGCAAATGTGGTAATGCGCGCAGTAAAAATTACCACATCACCACATTACCACATTACTGAATTAATTAGGCGTACTTCACGATAATGGACTCGATCACGTTCGCAGCGTCCTCACACTTATCGGTAACGTCTTCCATCACCTGGTATACCTCGCGCTTCTTGATGATCTCCTTCGCGTCGGGCTCCATGCTGAAGAGGCGCTCGATGAACATGTCGGAGATGTCGTCGGCCTGGTTCTCGATGGAGTTGATGCGTACCAGCGAGTCGGTGATCTTGCGGATGTTCTTCATGTCGCGCAGCTCGAGAACCGCGGTCTTCACTTCACTGGTTGCCTGTACGATAAGCTCCGAGAGGCGCTGGATGCCGTCGTCGGTGGGGTTGACGTGGTAGAGTTTGATCTTCTTGGCCGATGCGTAGATATAGTCGGCGATGTCGTCGAGGGCCGATGCGAGGAAGTGAATGTCTTCACGGTCGAACGGCGTGATGAAGTTGCGGCCCAGCTCGGTGAAAATTTTGTGGGTGAGCTCGTCGGAGGCATGCTCGAGGTCCTCGATGGGCTTCACCATGTTCTGGCGCTTCGAGATGTCGGTTTCCGCAACAATGGCAGCCAGCTTCTGCGCCATGATATGGCCGTTGTTCGCCACTTCTTCAAATAACCCGTAAAACACTTTATCCTTGGGACTGAACAGCTTCATGAAAGAGGTGAGTGCCATATTCTGTTTTGATAGTGGCAGCAAAAATACTACCACCGAACCGCCGCGGTGTTGGTAACAGAGAATTAATAGTAACTTAATATAGGAGGATACACCTTTGCGCAAACCCGAAATCATGTCTGCTTGTCGGTTATTCCTGCCCGGTACCCGGGCGCTGGCCCTGCTGCTATGCCTCCTGGCTGCGGCCTTCCCCGCGGGGGCGCAGCGCTTCCTGTCGGAGTACGATTCCACGCTGTTTCTCCGCGATACCCTGGTCAGCGTCGTCACGCGCTACGAAAACCTGCACTTCAGCGGCTATATCCAGCCTCAATTCCAGTGGGCCGGGCACGAAGGAGCGGCCGGCTTCGAGGGCGGCAATTTTTCGGAGCACAGCAACAGCCGCTTTCAGCTACGCCGCGCGCGGGTGAAGATCGATTACCAGGTACAGCGCCCGGGCAAGCCGCTGCCGCTGGCGCTTTTTACGTTCCAGGTGGACGTAACGGAGCGCGGGTCGATCGTTCGCGATATGTTCGCGCGCGTTTATTTTCCGTCACGGCAGTCGCTCTCGGCCACCTTCGGTCTTTTTGCCCGCCCTTTCGGCTTCGAGCCCAACCTGTCTTCGGCCTACCGCGAAAGCCCGGAGCGCGCACGCGTATCGCAGGTGCTGATGCCGGGCGAGCGTGACCTCGGACTGATGCTATCCTTGGAACCACTGGGTCGCCGCACCGGGTCGGCGGCGTTTAAATGGGACCTGGCCGTCCTGAACGGACCCGGTGTGAACAGCACAACCGATTTCGATTCGTATAAAGACCTGGCAAGCCGCCTCGCGCTGAAGCCCTATGCGCTTTCCAAAAAGCTGACGCTGTCGGCAGCCGCATCGGCCTTGCTGGGTGGCTGGCGGCAGGATACACGCTACCGCTGGAACATGCAGAAGGACGGTCAGTTCGCGGTTGATTCTTCAGCCGCCAATGAAGGCGCAAAGGCGCCACGCCGCTATTACGGCGCCGACGCGCAGCTGGCCTGGGCGGGGCCCCTGGGCAAGACTGAGTTCCGCGTCGAATACTGGCAGGGAACACAGCCCGGAACGGCCGCCACGACGGTGAATCCGCAGGCGCAGCCGCAGGGCCCAACCTACCTGCGTCCCTTCAATGCAGGGATCTTTTACTTCCTGCAGCAACTGGGCAGCCCCTCCTGGGAGCTCGGGGTCAAGTACGACTGGTACGATCCGAACCGCTTTGCCGGAGGCAGCGCGATCGGGGCGCCGGGCAGCAATCTCACGGTAGCGGATATACGCTACGACACCTGGAGCGCCGGGCTTACCTGGTACGTAAGCAATAACGTTAAGGTGCTGGCCTGGTATGCGCACCCGGTGAATGAGCAAAGCCTTCTGACCGGGTATACGAAAGACCTGCCCGATGACGTTTTTACCCTGCGCACCCAATTGCGCTTCTGACTTTTGAGAGCCCAGTTCACGTACCGACCGATACTTTCTTTGCTGCTTCTGCTCGCCGCAAGTGCTGTCACCCCGTTGTTGGCCCAGGGCGGTAGCTTCCCGTCAACAGAACCGCGGTGCACCGGGCTTAAGCTGCTGCCGGCCAAGCCGCTGCTTTTTTGCGGGCCCGTGTTTCAACGTTTCGAAGTCAGCTTGAGTGATTTGCGCCAATACGGGCTCCGGTTCGTCTTCGCGGACCAGGCTCTTCGTTTTCACCAGGCTGCTTTGGCCTATGATTGCCCGAGTGGCGATGTCCGCGTTCGCTGGATCACCTCCGACACTACCTGCATACGGCAGGCCCTTCAGTACGTACGCACTGGTTATACACTGACCTTCGATTGTATCTTGGTAAAGCGCGGCGACAGCCTGTTTGCAATACCGCCCTTTTCCGTCATGGTCAGCGAATAATCATCCCCCGGCCGCGCGCGTTTTCGCTATTTTAGGTCCTCTGAAACCGTGCCCCATGCGAAAACTCCTGCTTGTTGTCTCGCTGCTTACCGTAGTTCTACAAGCTTCCGCGCAAACTGTTCCGTCACCGAAAGAGCATTTTGGCTTCAGCATCGGCGACGATTATATGCTGGCCAATTACACGCAGACAGAGGCCTATTTCAGGAAGCTGGCCGCCGCCTCCGACCGCGTGCGGTTGGTTGATATAGGCCAGACGGAAGAGGGCCGGCACCAGTATATGCTCGTTGTGTCGGCGCCGCAAAACCTCGCACGCTACGACCGCTATCGTGCCATCTCCCGGCAGCTTGCCCGCGCCGAAGACAGCGCTGGGCGCACGCTTACCGACGGGGCGGCCCGCGCCCTGGCAAAAGAAGGCAAGGCCGTGGTCTGGATCGATGGCGGTCTTCATGCCACCGAAACAGTAGGCGCCCATCAGCTGATCGAAACGATCTGGCAGTTTGTTAGCCGCAACGACGAAGAGACGCGGCGCATCCTCGACGACGCGATCATTCTTTTTGTACACGCCAACCCCGACGGGCAGGAGCTGGTGGCCAACTGGTATATGCGCAATGCCGATCCGAAAGCACGCTCCTACCGCAACCTGCCCCGACCGTACCAGAAGTATGTAGGCCACGACAACAACCGCGATTTCTACATGATGAACATGAAGGAGTCGCAGAACATGAGCCGCGAGCTCTATATAGACTGGCTGCCCCAGATCGTGTACAACCACCACCAGACGGGGCCCGCGGGCTCGGTGCTGGCCGGTCCGCCTTACCGCGATCCGTTCAACTACGTGTTCGATCCGCTGCTGGTGACGAGCCTCGATGCCGTTGGCGCCGCGATGAACAACCGTCTCAACACGGAGGGGAAGCCCGGGTACACGCAGCGTGCCGGATCGGTGTTCTCCACCTGGTGGAATGGCGGCCTCCGCACCACGCCGTATTTCCACCACTCGATCGGCATCCTGACAGAGATCATTGGCGACCCCACGCCGATGAAGGTGCCACTGGTGCCGGGCCGGCTGCTTCCGAATGGAGCCACGCCCAACCCCGTGACGCCGCAGGAATGGCACTTCCGCCAGTCGATCGATTATTCCGTTTCGCTCAACTACGCCGTGCTCGATTATGCCGTTCGGCACAAAGACGAGCTGCTTTACAACCGCTACGTGATGGCGAAGCGAAGCATCGAAGCCGGCAGCAGCGATCACTGGACGCTCTCGCCGCGCCTTATCGACTCGGTGTCGGGCGCTTACCGCAAAGACAAAGGGCTGGCCCGTAACGCGCCGCTGCAGGCGGATACGCTGCCGGCCGCTTATTTCGACAAGGTGTTCCGCGACCCGTCGCTGCGGGATGCGCGGGTGTACATCCTGCCCTCCGATCAGCCGGATATCTCCTCGGTTTACCGGCTCATCAACGCGCTGCAATGGAGCGGTGTGCAGGTACTCCGCGCCGCAGAACCTTTTACTGCAGGCGGCAAGAGTTACCCGGCGGGCTCCTTTGTACTCCGCACGGCGCAGGCCTTCCGCCCGCACCTGATGGACCTGTTTGAGCCGCAGGATCATCCCAACGATTTTCAATACCCCGGGGGCCCGCCCGTGCCACCCTACGACGCCGCCGGCTGGACGCCCGCCTATACCATGGGCATCCGGTTCGACAAGCTCCAGGAAGACGTTACCGGGAATTTCCTGCGCCTTCCCTATGAGAGCATAGAGGGACCGTCGTTCCACGTTGCAACCGGTGGCGCGGCGGGCTTCCTGCTTAGCCCGCAGAACAATGCGCATTACCGCGTGGTGAACGACCTGCTGGCCGCCGGCGCCGAGGTGTACCGTATAAATACGGACGGAAGCTTTTTCCTGCCGAAGAAGGATTACGCGCGCCTGCAGACCGTTGACCGCGCGGGCCTTCGTGCTACGGCCGTTGCCAGGCGGCCCGCCGGCCTGCAGCGGCTGCAACGCCTGCGTATCGGTCTCTTTGAGCCCTACGGCGGCACAGAAACCTCGGGCTGGGCACGCTGGATCCTCGAAGAATTTCATTACCCCGCCGAGTCCGTGTATGTAGGCGACCTCGACAAGGGGGAGCTTCGCGACCGGTTCGATGTGCTCGTCTTTGCGTCGGGTACGGTGCCGGCGCCCGGTGCCCGCCGCACGCAGGGGCCAAAGCCGGAAACGATACCGGAAGAATTCCGCGGGCGCCTGGGCAGTATTTCTACGGATACCACGCTGCCCGCGCTGCGCCGTTTCCTGGAAGGGGGCGGACGTATCGTGGCTATCGGGAGCGCTACCAGCCTTGCGTACCAGCTCAGGTTGCCGGTGCGTAATGCGCTCACCGAGATATTGAATGGCGAAGAGCGCCCGCTGCCGAATGAGAAATTCTATATACCCGGGTCGGTGCTCCGGATGCAAACGGCCGCCGGCGATCCTGCTACCTGGGGGCTGCCCGATACCGTTGACGTGGTCTTTGCCCGCAGCCCCGCGTTCAGCGCCGATCCCGGAGCCCTCGCATCGGGCAGGCTGAAGGTGCTGGCCTGGTACCCGGCCGGCAACCTGCTGCGGAGCGGCTGGGCCTGGGGCCCACGTTATCTGGAGAATACGCTTGCTGCTTTTGCCGTGCCGGTGGGCAGCGGGACCTTTTATGGCTTCGGACCCGAGATCCTTTTCCGCGGCCAGGCGGAGGGCTCCTTCCGCCTCCTCTTCAACCAGCTGTATGGGCTGCATCGCTAGCTCTCGCGCGGAGGCTGTATTTTTAACGCATGAAACCGAAAAGCACCTTCTTCGCGATTGCCGGACTTCTGTTGCTGGCGGCCTGCGTGAAAGATGAGTATGCGCGGGGCCGCTCGTACCTCGTGAATCATTCGGCACACAAGATCCTGCTGACGCCCTATCTCCGCGACTCTGCCTACGTCCAGCGCCGGGTGACGCTCAATCCCGGCGACAGCACGCTTGTGTTCGAGGGCACGGAGACGGGCAAGGAAAGCCTTCCGACCTGGCCCGAGCAGGTGCGGGATTTCGATTCGATACAGGCGATGTTTATTGATACCTCGAGCCGCTTGCCGCACGATACCGCGCGGATCGGGCATATCCGCCGTGGCCTGCAGGTGCCATACACACACCGGATCCTCTATACAGAGCCGCGGGCGCTTTCCAACCTGGATAACTGGCTTCGGGTGCAGATTGAAGAAACGCGCTATATGCGCCTGAGCCATTTTGTGTACAGCTTCACCGAGCAGGATTATCTCAACGCGCGTTAGCCATTCTTCTCCGCCACTTTTTCGGCCAGCGTCTCGTCGTCGATGCCTTCCGGTATGAAGAAGATCACCGGGGGCACGAGGCAGACGGCCCAGGCCGCGTACACGCTCAAAAAGGCCAGCGGCACCGCGCCCGCGTAGCAGCAGATACCGATAAGCGACTTGCGCCGCGCCTTCCGCGACACCACGAAGATCTCCCGCGTCAGCTCGGGGTCCCGGTCCTTGTGCAGGAGACGCTTGCGCATCGTGTAGCTGCGCATCAGGTAGAAGGCGGCGCTCGTGAGCAGCAATACGCCGGCGTATAACGACACAGAAAGCGGGAGCAGCGGGTTGGCGCCGACGATCCCTGTGGTTACCGGGATGAGGCTCAGGAAGAAGAGGAACAGGAAATTCTGCCACACCAGCTCCGCATCGGTATGCTCCAGGAGGTGAAACATATGGTGGTGATTGGTCCAGAGAATCCCGATCATCATAAAGCTGAACGCGTAGGAGATGAAGTAGGGGAGCAGGAGCTGCAGGTGGTTCACGATCTGTTCGGCGGTCCGGTGCCCGTCGAGGCTGGGAAGGCGCATCTGGAGCACCATGACGGTGATGGCGATGGCGATAATGCCGTCGGAAAAAGCCTCGAGGCGCGTGGTGCTGATCTTCATGCGTTTATTCGGTACCTTGGACGGGCTTGCAAATGCAACGCCACGATCTGCTAAGCTTTCGTTATGGAAACGCAACCCCCAAAATCCATCCGCACAATCGGCCTCGTGCTGGCCATCATCGGGGCCTTTCTTTTCCTGGGCAACGGCTTTTCGGCGCTTTTCATCGGCGTATTCGATTTCCCGGGGCGTTTTGCCCGGCAGATTCCGGCGGGCCAGGAGCTGCCTTTCGACGTATTCGGGCTTATGCGCGCCATGGTACCGCTGGCCGCTGCATCCGCCGGGCTTGGCCTCGCGCTCGCCATCGGCGGGCTTTACGTACGGCAATACCAACGATGGGCTTTGTACCTGACGAACGCAGCCCTTATCGCCTATATCGCCCTGCTCTGGTACCTGCCCAGCTACCTTCGGCCCTACCTGCAGGAGTTTTTCGACGGCCTGCAGCAGGTGGATCCGCATGTACCGCACTTCGGCTCCTTCGTACAGCTGGGCCAGTACTTCAACGCCCTGTTCTGGTCGGCACCGCTGGGCGCGGCGTTGTACCTGCTCAACCGGAAAAACACCCGACCCTTTTTCAACTAATGGCTATGATGATCATCGTGATTGGTATCCTGATCGCACTCAGCCTGGCGTATTACTTCCGCCAGAAGCGCCGGATCGACCTGGAAGACCGGCAGGAAGAGTTGCGCCGCAAGCAGGAAGACCTGCTCCGTCGTCTTCACCGGCGCAAGGAGCGTGAGGACCGCGAGAAAAGGGGCGACAGCGATCAGGCCTCGGGGTAGGTGATGCCCAGTCCGGAAAAAAAATCTTCCTTCGAAAGCTCGCGAACGGCACCGGCCGGAAGGTCGCCGAGCTGCAGCCCGCTGATGCTGCTGCGTACCAGCCGCACACAGGGGTGCCCTACCTGCCGCACCATCTTGCGCACCTGGTGAAACTTTCCTTCGGTAAGACTGATACGGAGCCAGCTGTATTGCGTATAGGCATTGTATTTATACGGGGACGCGAAGCTGAATTCCGGTTCGGGAACGATGTCGACGAGGCAGGGCGTGGATGTATAGGAGTGCCCGCCTTTTGCGATGAACGGCACGCCGCTGCGCAGTTGCTCCAGCTCGTCGGGCGTTACGTGGCCTTTCACCTGCACATAGTAGGTGCGGGGATGGGGCACCGGTCCCTGGAAAAGCAGCCGCGTAACTTTCGAATTCGTCGTAAGCAGGAGGAGGCCTTCGGAATGCAGGTCGAGGCGGCCGATGGCATGCGTGCCTTCGGGAAAGTCGAAGCCAAGATCGCCGAGGAGCCGCTGCGGGTAGGGGCTTACAAACTGCGACAGTACATTGAAGGGCTTGTTGAGAAGAAAGTAGCGGTGGGACACAGCGCGAAGGTACGTGCCGCGGCAGCGACAGCCCGGCTGCTCCCGGATTCGCTCCAGGAACAGTTGATGGTGGCGATGCGCAACGACGGCCGCGCTGGATAACGTTGCGGTAACATTTGCTTCATCTACGGGTAACGGCGGCATAACAGGCCCATAACATGCGCATGGGAGCTTTGCGGCAAATGCAGCTACACATGAACGCACGGTCTGCGCTTCTCCTTTTTTTCCTGGGCTTCACCCTTTTTGCTTCCGCACAAAGCACCCGTGTTTCGGGCAAGGTTATCAACGACAAGAACGAGCCGCTGCCCGGCATCACCGTGCAGGTGGATGGTACCGGCGGCACGACTACCGGTGTTGATGGCACGTTCGTGCTGACCCTTACGGGTGGCAAGACCTGCACGCTGACCGTAACCGGCATCGGCTATGCGGCCAAAACGATTCCGAACTTCGACCCGCTGAAAGAGCCGGAGCTCACCGTATCGCTCGAAACGGCGTCCCGGAGCCTCCAGGCCGTCACGGTGTCGGGAAGCAGCAACCGCCGCCGCGAATCGATCTCCTCGATGATCGCGTACCAGAAGAACAGCAACACGGTGGCGCAGGTGATCTCGGCCGAGGCCATCCGCCGCTCGCCCGACAAGAACACGGGCGAGGTGCTGCGCCGCGTTCCCGGCACGTCGATCCTCGAGGGTAAGTACCTCGTGGTGCGTGGACTGGCCGACCGCTACAACCAGACGATGCTCAACGGGCAGCTGCTGTCGTCGACCGAGCCGGACCGCAAGACCTTCTCCTATGATATCTTCCCCGCGAGCCTGCTCGACAACATGGTGATCAATAAGGCCTTTGTGCCCGAGCTGCCCGGCGAGTGGGCCGGAGGACTTGTACAGATCAACACCAAGGATATTCCGGGCAACAATTTTTTCAATGCGCAGGTGGGCACCGGCTTCAACACGCAAACCGCGGGCAAGCCCTTTTACAGCTACAAGGGTGGCTCGCTCGACTGGCTGGGTGTGGACGACGGTTTTCGCGCCATTCCGTCTGCGCTTGGCACCAAAAGCCATTTTTCGGGCAACAGCCAGCAACAGCAGGCAGCGCTCGGACGCGAGTTCCGCAACATCTGGACTGCCGACCAGGTGAGCCTCCTGCCCAACCACAGCGCGCAGCTCAACGGGGGATTTACCACGCGTGCCTTCGGCAAGCGCTTCGGCGGTATGCTGTCGCTTACGTACAACCGGTCGTTCCGCCGCATCGATTACAACAACACCTTCATATCGAACATCCAGGGCGATAAAGACTTTATTTATGAAAACCACAAATACAACCAGGATGTACTCGCCGGCGCGATGGCCAACTTCTCGCTGGAGCTGAACGGAAACAACAAGATCTCTGTGCGGAACCTCATTAACGTGAATTCGCAGAAGTACGTGCTCGACCGCTCGGCGGGCTCGGATTATATCCTGGGCAACGGTTCGGCGCAGGCCATTCGCGGCACCGAGCTTGGCCTTCGCCAGAATGTGTTCTTCAACACGCAGGTGCAGGGCGATCACAACCTCTTTGGCCGCGATGGCGTGAAGCTGCAATGGCGCGGCGGCTTCAACATCCTCGACCAGTATATTCCCGACCAGCGCCGCCTTCTTTATGTCGAGGAAACGCCCGGCGGCAATTACTCGGCGCTCATCGCCGGCGGCAACTCGCAAAAGAGCGGCTCCCGTTTCTTTTCAATGCTGAGCGACTACATCTACAATGCGGCAGCCGATGTCAGCAAGTCGTTTCAATGGAAGGGACGCAACCAGACCGTGAAAGCGGGTTATATGCTGCAGGTGAAAGACCGCATCTTCGACAGCCGTCCGTTCTTTTACCAGATCCAGCGTGATCCTTCCGGAACCCTGGTGCACCTGCCCGCGAGTGAGATCTTCGCTCCCGAGCATATCACCGGAGCCGATGGCGGTATCGTTTTCGGCGAGCTCGAAGGCAAGCAGTACCGCTATATCGCCAACACGATCCTCAATGCGGCGTACCTGCAGTTCGACAACAATTTCGGCAACCGGTTCCGTGCCGTGTGGGGCGTGCGCTACGAAGACTTCGACCAGCTTGTCGGGTCGGTGCATACCAGCGATCCCCGCTACCTGCATACCGTGCAGGGCGACTGGCTCCCGGGCCTGAACCTGACTTACAAGCTCAATGGGCGCACCAACATCCGCCTGTCGGGATCGCAAACGGTGGTTCGTCCCGAGTTTCGCGAGCTGAGCGACTTTGCTTTCTACGACTTCGAGCTGGGCGCCACTATTGTCGGCAACCGCCGCCTTGTGCGCACCAAGGTGACGAACCTCGACCTCCGCTACGAGCTGTACCCGCGTGCGGGCGAGCTGCTGACCTTCGGCGTGTTCTACAAATATTTCAGGAATCCCATCGAGCTGTACTTCAACACCTCGGGCGCCGGCTCTTCCAACACGTTCAACTTCACCAATATCGACCAGGCTCACGGCTACGGCCTCGAGTTCGAAGCCCGCAAGAAGCTTGATTTTACCAGTGCCCTGCGCAACTTCACGCTGACCAGCAACGTGTCGTACATCTTCAACAAAGTGAGCGGATCCGACATCAGCGCGCGCACGCAGGCGGCCTCGCTCAACCGCCCGATGCAGGGACAGAGCCCTTACCTGCTCAACTTCGGCCTGCAATACGACCTGGAGAAATACGGGCTCAGCTCGACGCTTCTTTTCAACCGCATCGGCCGCCGCATCCTCTTCGTGGGCAACCTGCAGCAAAGCACCGGCGTTGGCGTGCCCGAGATCTGGGAGAACCCGCGCTCGCTGCTCGACCTGCAACTGGCGAAGAAAGTGCTGACGGGCAAGGGAGAGCTGCGCTTCAACGTATCCGACATTCTCAACCAGCCCGCGCTGTTCTACCACGACCTGGATAACAACAAGAAATACAACAGTGACAGGGACGTCGAAGCGATCCGCCGCAGCTACGGCACCGGGTTCGGGCTCACGTTCTCGTACGCGATCAAGTAATCTGCTAATGAGTTGCTGCGGCTAATGAAACGCACATCCTTTTGCTACGCTTTGAAGGCTATGAACGACGGTTCACTCTTACCAGCTAACGAATAAACTAATCAACTTCTAAACATCCCTTTGTTATGAAACGCATCCTGATTTTCGCTACCGTATCGCTGCTGGCCATGGCTTCCTGCCGGAAGATCCAGGTGGATGGCGACAGCAACAACAGTGGCGGCACTACGCAACCAACGGAATCGACGATCCTGTCGGGGATCATCCGCAGCGACCTCACGCTGCGCAGCGGCAAGACATACACCCTTCGCGGAATCGTTTATGTGGCCGATGGGGCTACGCTGACCATCGAGCCCGGAGTGACCGTGCTGGGCGAAAAATCTTCGCGCGGAACGCTGGTGATCACACGAGGCTGCCGCATAGTCGCCGCGGGAACCGCTACCAACCCTATCGTCTTTACATCGAGCGAAGGCAGCAACGCCCGCTCCGGCGACTGGGGCGGACTCGTGCTGCTGGGTCGCGCCAGGACCAATGCATCGTACAATGGCCAGGCTGGTCTCGGTGAAGCCGAGGGCGGCATCAACAATGGCGATGGCTACGGTCTCTTTGGTGGCGCCGACGACAACGACAACAGCGGTACGCTGAAGTATGTTCGCATCGAGTATGCCGGCTATGCCTTTCTCCCCGATAAGGAGCTCAACGGCCTCAGCCTCTACGCCGTCGGCCGCGGCACCACGATCTCGTATGTGCAGGTAAGCTTCGCTGCCGACGATTCGTACGAGTGGTTCGGTGGCTCGGTCAACTGCGACCACCTGATCGCCTACAAGGGTCTCGACGACGAGTTCGACACCGATAACGGCTTTTCGGGCAAGGTGCAGTTTGCCATCGGTATCCGCGATTCCTCGGTGGCCGACGTGAGCGGCTCCAACGGTTTCGAAAGCGATAACGACGCCGCCGGCTCCACGCTGACGCCCCAGACGATGGCCATCTTTGCCAACGTAACGCTCGTAGGTCCGCGCGAGAACCTGAGCAGCATCGGTAACAGCCTGTTCCGCAACGGCGCGCAGGTACGGCGAAACTCAAGTCTCTCGTCGATTAACTCGGTGTTCATGGGCTGGCCCACAGGCCTGCTGATCGATGCATCGACCGGCCGTCCCACCGACCTCAATATCACGGCTACGACGCCGACGCTGTGGTGGCGCGGCAACATCATCGCTGGCAGCGCCACGCCGCTGAAGTACAGCGCTTCTTCTTCGGCCGCCACCGGCTGGACGAGCGCCGATGTGAGCAACTGGTTCCTGACGCCCGCCTTCAACAACCAGGTGCTGACGACCAACAACGAGGTTGGCTATGCCGCCGCGTTCAATTACAACAACCCCGACTTCACTCCCGCGGCCAGCTCCCCGCTGCTGACCGGTGCCTATGCCTACAGCGACGCCCGCCTCACCGGCCTGCAGCCCGTAACCTATCGTGGCGCCGTGGGACCCGGCGACACCTGGTACAAGGGATGGACGCGGTTTGGAAACTAGGGAACAGCAGAACAGCAGAACAACAGAACAGTAGAACAATAGAACAGCAGAATGAAAAAGCCGGGTCGCGATGCGACCCGGCTTTTGTATGAGGTAATCAGGAATTCAGAAACGCGGCGAGCTGCCGGGATCGGAATCGGTGCGTGGAGGGTTGCGCGCTTCGGGCGACGCTGCGACCTGCAGCAGGTTTTGACGGGCGAGCATCAGCAGGATGCCGGCGCATGCTTCGCGGTTCATTTCTTCGGGAAGCTCCCAGCGGTAGGCCGAGTTGTGCACGGGACCCTGCAGGTAAAGCGTGTGTTCATCACTGTGGAAGCGGAACTTCTGGTCGTCCCAGCGCAGCGAGCCCTGTGGACGCAGTGTGTCTTCGAAGGTGCAGGAGCCGATGCGGAGGCCATACTCCGAAAAGAGCGCCACCTTCGACGTCGGGAAATGCGTTGTTTCGAGGAGGTACACGCGCCGCTCGTCGCCGGCCTGCACGCGCACGGAGTGCAGCAGCTCATTGAAGCGAAGGGAGACGGGCGCTCCACCGGGCCCTTGCCACTGGTAGTGCCCGGCCTCGGTGGGGTCAGGAAAGATCCGGTTTGCCATAACTGGTAAGTTCGGTTAAAATATCTCCTTCCGAATCCACTTCGGCGGGAAAGCCCATATTAATTTTTCGTTATCCAGCCCGGCTATGGGGTCAGGGCGCCACACTAATGCGTCCCGGCAGGGCTACGGGGCGGCTGCCCAGGAGGCGGCCCACCTGCGTGCGTACGGAAGGGTCTTCGGTGCCTTCCACCAGCCAGCCGTCACCGGCGGCGCGTACGGTCAGCTCAGGAAAGGGTCGGCGGGTAGCAGCCCCATGGGGTGCGGGGCGGAAGTGGAGCCGGTCACCCACATCGGTGACCTGGTAGCCACAGGGGCTTTCGTCAAAAAAAAGTACGACGGCGTAGTTCATAGTACCCCGTATAATCCAAGGCGCGTGCCGAAAACCACGGCTGTAGGAAATACGTAACAGTCCCGTAGCATTCCCGTAACGTTTTGGTTACCCGCGGCGCCCACCTTTAGGCCTCCTCAAGCAGACTATTTCCACGCCGCTGTGTCTACAGGGGCGTTTTTGTGTGGAGGCCGAACAGAAAGAACGCAGATTTATTATGATTTATATGATTGACGCAGATTGGCCTTGTGCTGCTTACCAAAACCGTATAGATCTGAGGAAATCTGCGTTCTTTCTCTCTTCGTAAAGGCCTCACAATTTGGTAATGGTTTGTTGACGCTAAGGAGACGGCAAAGCGTGTCGCTTCGATGATCTTTAGCAAAACAAAATCTATGGATGCGCAGCAACTGGAAGCCTGTCTTGCCGAAGTGACCGGGATCGTATTCGAGCCTTCCTTCGACCGCCAGCAGGCGCCGCATGTGGTTGGATTACTCTTTGGCCGGATGTCGCGCTCGGTGAAAGCGCGGATCGCGCAACTGCGCGACAGCTGCGCGCGCGAGCATATGCTGCTCTATTTCCGGCCGATGGACGAGGGCGGGCTTGGTATCAGCTTTATCGTGCGGGAATCGCACTTTATTGCCAACAGCGAGCCGCTCGAATACGAGAGCGCGGCGTTCCGGCGTTTTACGGGAAGCCTGCAGCGCGACGAGCGGATCATCGTGGTAGCCTACCAGCGCGACCGCAACGGCCGTCTTCGCCTCGTGACCGACGAGCAGCTCGACCCGTACGTGGTGCCGGTGCATTTCTTCCGGTCGGCGCAGGTACTGCTGGAGCAGTAAGCCGGCCGCTACCTTGTCTGCTGCTCAGGGTTTCCGTCCGTCGAGCGTAAAGCCGATCGTGGTGCCCACGTCTTCGGTGCTCCGCACGTGAATGGTGTGGCCATGCGCCTCGATGATATGCTTGCAGATGGAGAGACCAAGTCCCGAGCCGGTGATGTCGCGGCCGCGGCCGCCGGGGGTGCGGTAGAAGCGCTCGAACACACGCGTCACGGAGCCTTCGGGGATACCCATGCCGTCGTCGGAGATCTCCACCAGGATGTTGCGGCCGTCGGTGTTGTAGAGCGATGCCGTCACCGATCCGCCCTGGCGCCCGTACTTGATGGCATTGTCGACGAGGTTGATGAGCACCTGCCGGATCTTTTCCTTATCGGCCCACACGTTGAGCGGCGCCTCGCAGCCTTTCTTGATGTACAGACCGATCTGCCGCGGCTCGGCGAGCAGCGAAAGGCTCTCGTATACCTCGCGCACGAGGTCCTGGATGATGAAGTTGCCGCGGTGGAGCTTCAGCTCGCCGCGCTCGAGGCGGGAGATCTCGTCGAGGTCCTGGATCAGGTGGGAGAGGCGCTCGACGTTCTTCTGCGCCTTTTGTAAGAAGCGCTCCGCCAGCGCCGGATCGTCGACGCCACCCTGCAGCAGCGTTTCGATATAGCCCTGGATGGCGAACACGGGTGTCTTGAATTCGTGGGAGAGGTTTTGCAGGAATTCCTTGCGGAAATTCTCGTTGCGCTTGAGCAGGTCGATCTCGCGGCGCTTCTGCTCGCCCCAGGCTTCCACGTCCTCGCGCACCTCGTCGATGCTTTTCTGCGGAAGGATGTACTTGTAGTAGGTCTCCTGCTTCTTCGAGGCTTTCGTCTGGTAAATGAATTTGTAAATGAGCTTCAGCTTGCGGTAGATGAAGCGCTGGAAGATATAGGAGATGAGCCCGTAGGAGCCGGCGAAGATGAGCACGAACGAAACGGTGGCTTCCTTCCAGCTGTGCCCGCCATAGGCAAAGAACCCGAGGCCGATGGGTACGGACAGCACAAGGGCCGTAAAGAGGGCAAGCTGGCGCGGGGAAAGGTTTTTTTCGTTGAACATAGCGATTAGGACTCGTGAATCGTCAATCGGGAATCGGCAATACTGCCCCTACTGATTCGGCATTTTTTGCAGCGCTCCCCTTCCCTTTGGGAAGGGGCTGGGGGGATGGGTCTTCCCGATTCCCGATTGCCGAACTCAAAGATCGAATTTATAGCCAACGCCTTTCACCGTCGTGATGCAATCGATCCCGAGCTTCTGGCGGATCTTCCGGATATGCACATCGATGGTGCGGTCGCCGACGATGACGTCGTTGCCCCACACCTGGCTCAGGATCTCGTTGCGCAGGAACACCTTGCCGGGTTTGGAGGCGAGGAGGTGCAGGAGCTCGAATTCCTTTTTGGCGAGGACGAAGCTGCGGCCCTCGTACTGCACCTCGAAGCGCTCGGGGTCGATCAGCAGGCCGCCGGCGTTGAGGGCCTTGCTGCCGCCCTTCGGCGTGGCGCGGCGCAGCAGGGCCTGCACCTTGCTTACGAACACCTGTGGCGAAATGGGCTTGCTGATATAGTCGTCGGCGCCGGTGCCGAGCCCGCGGATCTGCGTGGCCTCGTCGCTCAGCGCGGTGAGGAAGATAATGAGGGTGTCTTTGAGCGCCGGCTGCGCCCGCAATATCTCGCACACCTCGACGCCGGTCTTGCCGGGCATCATGATGTCGAGCACCACGAGGTCGGGCTGGAGCTGCTGCGCCTTGATGACGGCCTCGTTGCCATCCTGCGCCGTAAACACCTGGTAGCCCGCGCGGGCCAGGTGAAACTCCAGGAGCTCGCGGATATCGGGCTCGTCGTCGGCGATCAGTACTTTCCAGGAACGGTTTTCCATGCAGGGGCCAAGTATGGGCGCAAACCTAACTGAATTCCCGGGCGGCGACAAACTGTTAATGATAACTTAACCCGCTCGGACCGTCATTGCGAGGCGGACCGACCGTAGGACGGGCCAACGAAGCAATCTGTCGCGGGCATACCCACCCTGCACCCCAAAAGATTGCTTCGTCCCTCGGCTCGCGCCGGGGTTCCTCGCAATGACGCCTAAAACTGGCGAACCTTTAAGAACCCTGTTCTCCCGAATACCATCTGTTATACGGTCGGGTATTAAATTTGTGCTATGCAGCCTATGACTGTGATTTTCCGTGTTTTGCTGGCGGGTGTGCTGAGTTCGGTGTTGTGCGCTTCGGCGGCCGCCCAGAAAGGCGGGCCCGGCTGTAAGATTCCCCAGAACCACCTTTTATTCCACGATTACGTCGACCGGGAGCAACGCAACGCGCTCAAGGCCGACGGCAAAGCCGACAGCGAGTTTGCCGGGACGGGCAATGAAGAGGTCAACTTCCAGGTGACCAATACGATAATCCGGCGCGTCGACAACCTGCAGTGCGCCATTGAAACCGATACGCTGGCCCGCGACCAGAAAAAGATCGCCTACATCCGTGGCCTCGAGCGCATCCTTCGCAACTTCAGCAGCGCCTTCCGCTCCCGCCGCATCCTGGCGGGGCACCTCCCCGGTATCCTCGACGGCTACGAGGCCGCCATGGTCCTCGACCGCCGCGGCGAATCGATCGTACCCCTCGTACAGCGCTCGTCGTATGAGACCGGCGCGTACCTCATTGCGTCGGAAGCTTTCGACGCAAACGCCGGCCGTGCCGAAGCCAAGAACATCGTACTCAGTAAATACCTCGTGCTGCATCCCGAGCGGATCTTCGCCACGCTGAAAGACAACCCGGGTCTCCCCAACCGCGACTCGCTCATCCTGCTCGCCGCCTACAAGTATCCCAAGCAACTGTACGAATACGCCTCCGCCAACAATACGCTGGGCAACGCCATCCGCAGGATGGACGATCCACTCGTGTCGACGGTGTCGAAGATGGCCACCAGCGGCGGCGCCGGCCAGATGCTGTTTCCTTTTCTCGACAACCTCCTGAAGGGCCGCACCACGATCGAGCAGATCAACGCGGTGAAAGACGACCCGGTGAAGTATTACAAGCTGCTGGTCAAAACGCGGATCGATTACATCAACCGCAGCATCAACAACCGCGACACGATCCTGGGCATGGATGCCCTCTGGGCGCAGCTCCAGCGCAAGGCCCGCGATCCGTTCATCAATACCATCAATGCGCTTCACGAGGAAGCCGATCTTAAAAAGCGGTTCCGCATCCTGCAGGACCTTTCGGCCGAGGAACTGTATTACCTCGCCGTGGCCGACGAGCAGGAG
This sequence comes from Flaviaestuariibacter terrae, assembly GCF_054777635.1. NCBI lineage: Bacteria > Pseudomonadati > Bacteroidota > Chitinophagia > Chitinophagales > Chitinophagaceae > Flaviaestuariibacter > Flaviaestuariibacter terrae. The sequence goes on along the minus strand of NZ_BAAHAL010000008.1, from coordinate 342,361 downwards.
CTCTATACCTCGAGCTACGTAAAGGGCATCTTCCCCCTGTTGATGCAGAAAGCCGGTAACCGCGGCGACTCCGTGCTGATGCTCGTGTCGTTCGACCGCTTCAAGAAATTCATCAAGCTCGCCGCGGGCTACAACACGCTCTCGCAGTTTCTCGGCTCCTTTCCCAATCCGGGCGATGCGGAGAAGCTCATGACCGCCTTCGTGAACGGGCTTGAAAAAACAACGACCCTTGAAGACGGCGTGGATGTGGCCGACTCGTACGCTTCCATCGTGGAGAACAACAAGGCCCTCGCAGCGCGGATGCTCGAGAACGTGCAGGCCGGCCTCCAGCGCAACAGCAATCAAAGCAACCCGCGCGGCGCCCTCCTGTACCGCCTGCTCGACAAGCTGTTTCGCTCCGCTACCGACAGTACCATCGACCTGTCGAAAGAATTCGGTATCCCGCCGGTATACAGCGTGAGCTACGAGTCGCTGCTGGGCGATACCAACCAGGTAGTGGTCCAGTCGTTCTTCTACGGCGACAAGGACGGTGTCAACAACTACCGCGTGCAGCTGGCGCAGCTGGGCAAGGGCTGGAAAAAGATCGAAGACACGAAGCAGTGGGTCGGCTATACCAGCACCGGCGGCCGCCCGATCCTGCTTTATTTCAATAAGCCCCTCGACGAGGAAAGCGGAGAGCTCGAGAAGGCCCAGGCGGCCCTCGACGAATACCTCAATGGAAAAGGCCTGCAACCGACCGTGGTGCTGCACCGCGGCCACAGCTACTATGCGGGCTCCACCATCGAGCAATTGCAGCCATCGGCGCGGATCGTTTTTCTCGGCTCCTGCGGCGGCTACCACCTTATTCACGATGTGCTGGAGCATACGCCCGATGCCCATATCGTGGCCTCCAAGCAAACGGGCTTCAACAAGATCAACCAGCAATTCATCAACCTGCTGTTCGATAAGCTGCGTGCCGGAAAGGGTATCGAATGGATCCCGTTCTGGCGCGAGTTCCGCGGCGCCGCCGGCCGGATGGATGGCTTCGAGGACTACATACCCCCGCACCGGAACCTGGGCGCGCTTTTCATCAAAGCTTATAACAGCCAGATGGGCGCCGGAACATCGGAGCAATAACGATTACGAAAAGACCCCTCGGATTGCCGAGGGGTCTTTTTTTGTTTTCATAAGGATGCGGATTAAGCTGCTTCGTCACTCAGCAGACTCCATGTTATTCAGTTTGTATCATCTTTCCGCTGACCGTCCTGTTGCCGATCCGCAGCCGGTAAAGCTGCAGCGCGCTGAGGCGTTGACGCGGGCTGTAGTGCAGTACGCGGGTGACACCGGCGCTGACCTCGCCGTAGCCGATGGCTGCCAGCTGCCGCCCGCTGTTGTCGTATACTTCGAGGCTTACCCGCCCGGAAACCGGCGCGGTGAATGTGAAGGATACCGTATTCCGGTAGGGGTTTGGGTAGACCCTGACCGTCAGTGCATCATCCTTAGCCGCCGTGCCCGAGGGACTACGTCGTTCGATGCCGGTGATCGGGGGAGCTGCGGTTGTGCTCGCCATCCGCGCCGTGCTGCTGCAGGTGACGGCATTGCTGCAGCTCGTTGCCGTTGCCGACACGCAGCCGTAGCCGTTCTTCACAAATATGCTTGGGTTGGAGGCCGGCGGCACATTGCTGAAGGTCGCCGCGGTTTGCCAATGCTGGCCGCTGTCGATGCTGTACTGGTAACTGCCGCCCGTGGGGCTCGTTACGGTCAGCGTGCCGGTGGCCGGGCCGCACATGCTGGGCTGAATGGCACAGAGGGCCGGTGCGTCGGGGCTGGGGCTCACCGTCACCGTCACGGATTTGATATCGGAACAAACCGGTGTCGTGTTCGTCGCCGCCTTGATGTAGTAGGTGCCGCCTGTAACGGCAGACGGTGTTGTCACCGCCGTTGTGGCCCCGGAATTGGTCCAGTAGCTAAGGCTTGTGCCCGAGGGAAGCGTGCTGCCCGACGTTACCGCGGCCGCTGTGAGGCTCACGGTCGCGGGGGCGCAAACGCCGGCCGGCGCTGTGATCTGCAGCACAGGGCTGCTGCGCACCGTTACGACAACGGATTTGATGTCGGAGCAGGCCGGTGTCGTATTCGTCTGGGCCTTTATGTAATAGGTGCCGTCACCCGCGGCTGCAGGTGCCGTCAGCGACGTCGTGGCCGCGGAGTTGGACCAGTAGGTAAGGCTCGTGCCCGTGGGCAGCGTACTGCCGGTCGTTACCGCGCTGCTCGTGAGATCGGCCGTTGCCGGTGAGCAGAGCGCCGCCGGGTTTGTGACGCTCAGCGTAGGTGCCGCGTGTATTGTGACGGTTACCGGCCTGATGTCGACGCAGGAGGGACTCGAGTTCGTTGCGGCCTTGATGTAATAGGTTCCGGCGGCCAGCGACGTGGGCGTCGTCAGCGAGGTCGTCGCCGCGGAGTCGGACCAGTACGTCAGGCTGGTACCCGCGGGCAGTGTGCTGCCCGTGGTAACGCCCGTGCCCGTGATGCTCACCGTAGCCGGCCCGCAGACGGCTGCGGGGTTTGTGACCAGGAGCGCAGCCCCGGCGAGAACGGTAAGCGTTACCGTTGCCGTGCTGTACACGTTGGCATCGCTGTTGTTGACCACCTTGGCGTAAACGATCGTGCTGCCCGTGCTGTAGGCGGAGGGGCTGCCGATGGCCGTCGTGAGCGCGGAGTTGCTGTACCAGCTTACCGTGACGTTGGTTGCATTGTTCGATACATCGCCGTTGAGCGACGACAGGTTGAAGGTGGCCGTGCTGCCGCCCGCCGCATCGGGGCAGCGTGACCGGGACAGGTTTTGCGCAGTGGGGATCTCGATGGCGATATACTGTCCTGCGGGAAGCGCATAGCACTTCGAGGGCGTACCCGGGCAGCGGAAGGCCGTGTTGCTCTGGCAGAAGTCGCTGTTGCCCGTGCCCCATCCGAGGAAGACGTCGGTAAGCACGATGGGCGTGCCGCAGGGCCAGCCGAAGGCACCCGAAAACACAACGCGGTTCGTAGGCTGGTTGAGGGCGGTGCTGAAACATTCTTTCTTCGTCGCCAGGGTGCTGCCGACTACGCCGTTACTGAAGTTCTTTACGTTCGCATATACCACCACACCGACGCGGGGTGTGTTGGTCGTCAGCTCGAGGGCCAGCTTTACGCTGACCGTGCCGCTGCAGGAAAAGCTTCCCGACAGGCGCTGGAGCGTTACCGGATCGACCAGGTAGGCCCGAAGGATCTGTACGTCGTTGGACGTGCAGCCGGTCTTGCAATCAGCCGGTGTTTGCGGCGTCTGTGCCCGGGCGTTATAGCCCGCCGCCGAAGACAGTATAAATACGGTAAGCAGGACTAGGGTCTTTAACAGGAAGTGATTTTTCATGGTCAGTTGTTTGTTGTTGGAGATTGGAAGGCCGTGTGCCCGCGCGGGAAGCGGGGCGCAGGTAGCGCGTATCTGTCAGTGAACGGGGGAGAGGTATCTGCACAATGCGTGCAGAGGCCGGGGCGCACGGAGGAGCCGCCAGCTGCCGGGTGCAACTGCATAGAATGGTTTTTGTCGGTTAGCAACGAGGAGGCTCAGGGGAGCCTTTTATCCCGCAGAGGAAGTGATGCGGCCGGCGCCAATCAGGCCACGGCCCGGCTCTTTCCGTTACGGGTAACGTTTTTGGGAACGATACGATCGCATACGTGTGTTTTTAGGTTGGTAGGTTAGCTGTCGAATAGGTTGACGGTTTCTGATCGATGTCGGACGACACAGGATTCCTGAAACAATTTTCACACCGATCTAAGTGGATTGTATTAATACAACCCGGAACGGAAGTCGGCAACGATGAGGCACTGCCCGCTAAATAATTGTTGGTAAACCGCTTGCCGGCTACGGCGCAGCGGAATTTTTTTTTCAGAAGATTTTTCTACCGCCCGCCTACAGCAGGGGCAGCTTGCCGCCGGCTGCGGGACGCATTCCCCAAAGCCCGCGCTCCCGGCCGCTCTCCGGCCGCGCTGTGCCGCACGCGGAGCCCGCTTCAGCCCGGCAACCGAAGTACCTTGTCCCTGGCCTACTTTTGCTGCTCAATCTCAACGTTTGTCCCAGGAAAAAAAGAAAAAGTCCTTCGACCTGGCGGTACTACGCCGCGTGCTGACCTTTGCCGCACCCTACCGTAAGCGTCTTTACCTCTCGATCGCGCTGGCCATCGTGCTGGCGATCTTCACGCCCGTGCGCCCCTGGGCCATCCAGTATACGATCAATCACTATATCCGGGGCGGCCTGGCGGAAATGCTGGTCCGCGTTACGATCTTCCAGATCCTGTTTCTCCTGCTCGAAACAGGCCTCCGCTTTTATTTCTCCTTTCTCACCTCCTGGCTCGGGCAGGCCGTGGTGAAAGACCTGCGCACGACCACTTATAAGAAAGTGCTCGGCCTCAACCTCCGCCAGTTCGACAGTACGCCCATCGGTACGCTCACCACCCGCACCGTCGACGATATCGAGCGCATCAACGACATCTTCTCCGATGGCCTTATCCCCATCCTCGCCGACCTCCTGTCGATCATCTGCGTACTCACCTACATGTTCGTGGCCAACTGGCAGCTCACCCTGGTGTGCCTTATCCCGTTCCCGATCCTGATCGTGGCCACGTATTACTTCAAGGAGAGCGTCAACAAATCGTTCAACCGCGTGCGCAATGCCGTGTCGGAGCTCAACGCCTTTGTGCAGGAGCACCTCACGGGGATGTATATCGTGCAGGCCTTTGCCGCCGAGGAGCGCGAGATGGACAAGTTCAGGAAGATCAACAAGGAGCACCGCGACGCCAACATCCATTCGATCTTCGCCTATTCGGTGTTCTTTCCCGTGGTGGAGATCATCCTGGCCACTTCCACCGGCCTTATCGTGTGGTTCGTTGCCCATCCCAACGTGGATGCGGGGATCATCACGTCGTTCATCCTCTGCCTCAACCTGCTCTTTCGCCCGCTCCGCGTGATCGCCGATAAGTTCAATGTGCTCCAGATGGGGCTGATCGCTTCGGAGCGCGTGTTCCGCGTGCTCGACAACGACGACTACACCCGCGATACGGGCCATTTTGCGCCGAAGCAGGTGCTTGGCAAGCTCGAGTTCGACCGGGTAAGCTTCGGTTACGACCCCGCGCACCCGGTGCTGCGGAATGTCTCCTTCGCGGTGCCACCGGGCAAAACCCTCGCGATCGTGGGCCATACGGGCTCGGGCAAGACCACCATCATCTCGCTGCTCAACCGGCTCTACGAGACCGGGGCGGGGGAGATCCGCGTGGACGATGTGCCCGTCGACGAATGGCAGCTCGATGCCCTGCGGGCCAATGTGGGCGTAGTGCTGCAGGACGTGTTCCTGTTCTCGGGATCCGTGCGCGACAACCTCACGCTCCGCAACCCCGCCATCCCGCAGGAGCGGGTGGAGGAGGCGGCGCGGCTTATCGGGCTCCACGAGTTCATCCTCCGCCTGCCCGGCGGCTACGACTACAACGTGATGGAGCGCGGCGCCACCCTGTCGCTCGGTCAGCGGCAGCTGCTCTCGTTCATCCGCGCCCTGCTCTACAACCCGGCCATCCTGGTGCTCGACGAGGCCACCTCGTCGATCGACACGGAAAGCGAGGGGCTGATCGAGCATGCCATCCAGACCCTTGTAGCCGGGCGCACGAGCATCATCATCGCCCACCGCCTCAGCACCATCCAGCGCGCCGATCAGATCCTGGTGCTCGACAAGGGCGAAGTGAAAGAGACCGGTACGCACGCGGAGCTGCTGCAGCAAAGCGGCTTCTATGCCCGCCTCTACGAGATGCAGTTTGAGAAGAAAATAAATTCGCCCGCGGGGCGTTAAACTCTTTGTAATATTACGGGTCATAGGGCGTCCGGCGCGGGCCGTCGCCACCTAACCAATGAGCCTGAACACTTTACATCCCTTGTTATGAAGCTGAAGCACCGATCGAAGCTGGCCCTGCCGGTTCTTTTTTTCCTGCTCCTCCTCTCCGCCTGCCGTCGTGAGGAAAGCCTTGAATCCGGGTTTACCGCCGCTTATTCGCTCCAGGACACCTTCGGCACCTGCTTCGGCAGCCAGGTCGTGGGCACCTACTACGCCGGCCAGCCGCTCGGCGATTCCAACTACCTCCAGATTAGTCTGTACGTAACCGTTCCGGGCCGCTACAGCATCAATACCGATGTCCAGAACGGGTTTTCCTTTACGGGAACGGGCACCTTCGCCGATACCGGGATGACCAGCATCCGGGTGCCGGCGCGCGGCACACCGACAGCGGAAGGCATGACCACGCTGCGCATAGCCCGCGACTCTTCCTTCTGCGAGATCAACGTGCTCGTGGTGGCCACGGTGCCGGGCAACGGCGGCGGCAGCTGCAATGCCAGCGTCACCGGGACATTCAAGAAAGACTCGGCCCTGACCAGCGCCCACACGGTAACGCTCCAGCACAACTACAGCGCCACGGGTTCCTACATCGTGAGCACCGATACCATCAACGGCTACTATTTTGCCAAGACCCTCACGATCACGTCCGTCGGCAACCAGTCGATCAGCCTCGACGGGTTCGGCACGCCGGCGGCCCTCGGCACCAATAACTTCACCGTGCACTTCGGCGACGGAACGACATGCGGGTTCCCTGTTACGGTAATTGCCGGAACAGGCGGTGGAGGTGGCGGCGGCTGCGGTACGGTCAACGGCGCGTACACGGTCGGGACGGCCATGACGGCTGCCAACACGTTTACCAGCAACGCGCACACGTATACAGCCACTGGCTCCTACACCGTGCGGGTGACACCCACGGCCCCCGGTCTCAGCGCGTCGACGGCTACGGTAACCGTTACCACGGCCGGCTCGACACCCTCGATCAGCGTTCCGCTGTCGGGAACGCCCACGACGGCTGGCTCCTTCGCCGTCAACATCGATTTCGGCGACGGCAGCACCTGCAGCACCTCGATGACCGTGCTTCCCTCGGGAACGACGCCCTCGGGCGACTACTTCCCGGTCAGCGCCAACAGCTACTGGACCTATAATGACCCCGGAGGCGATACGGTTGTGGTGCGGAACGATGCCAGCGGAACACTGGGCAATGGCCAGACCTACCGGTTTTTCCGGTTTTCCGATGCTTCGGGCGTTTACGATACGGCTTACTTCCGGAAAGAAACCGGCATCGCCTACCAGGGAGCCGACGCCAATAAGCTGTTCGACGGCACTAACCTGGTCTTCGCAGCGGGCACCGTCCTGGAAATGCCCATCGTAAAGAATTCGCTTTCGGCGAACGAAACCTGGTATTCCAACGCGTACAACGCCACTGTCGGAGGCGCCCCCGTGCAGGTGCGGGTCGTCTTTAAATGCGTGACGAACAATGCCTCCCTCTCGTTGAATGGACAGACGTTCAACAATGTATACCAGGTAAGCTCGGGTTTTGAATGGAATCCCGGTACGGGCTGGCAGGCCTTCCCGTCGAGTCCGGATTACCGCACCCAGTGGTTCGCCCCCGGCGTGGGCATTATCCAGGAAGCTTTCCCGATGACCACACCCCTGACCATCCGGTTCTACCAGGTCCTGTAGGCCCCGGCCGGAAACATATCGGAAAAGGCGCCCCCGGGCGCCTTTTCTATTCTATTTCTTCCCTGTTTTTTGGCACCTCACCCTTATCTTTGCGCCAAATTTCGGGTACAGTTATGATGGTTAGAAGTGCAAAAGCCTTGTTGGTAGCGGTTTTCAGCCTGTTTTCGGTGCTGGTTTCCGCGCAGCCGCAGCAGGAACATACTCCGGACGGACATACGCAGACAGAAGAGCCGACCCAGGAAGCGACGGGTCATGGCGAGAAAAAGAGCTTCGACGCCAACGAAGTCATCTTCGGGCACGTGCTCGATGCCCACCAGTTTCACTTCTTTTCCTATAAAGGCTCCGACAATCAGGAGCACCACGTAGGGCTCAGCCTCCCCGTGATCCTGTATGATAAGGACAACGGCGGCCTCGTCACCTTCAGCTCGGGCGAGTTCGAGCACGGGCACCATGTGGCCAAGGGCCGCTACCAGCTCGTGACCGACCACTACCGCCACGAGATGATCAGCCAGGGCGTGCTGACCGAAGAGGAAGGCAAGTCGCTCCGCAACGAGAACATCATCGCCGTCGACGCGGCCGGCCACCCGATCCGCGACGCCAAAGTATACGACTTCTCCCTCACCCGCAACGTGGTGCAGATGATGCTCGCCCTCATCGTGCTTTGCTGGATCCTGCTCGGCGTAGCCAAGCGCTACAAGACCGGCCAGGGTGTTGCCACCGCGCCCCGCGGCATGCAGAACGCCATCGAGCCCGTCATCACCTTCGTACGCGACGAGGTGGCGAAGCCCAACCTCGGGAATAAATACAAGAAGTTCCTGCCCCTGCTGCTGACGATCTTCTTCTTTATCCTGATCAACAACCTGTTCGGGCTTATCCCGGGCTCGGCCAACGTCACCGGCAACATCGCCTTCACGGCCATGCTCGGTATCGTTTCGGCCATCGTGATCAACTTCTCCGGCAACAAGCACTACTGGGGCCACATCTTCAACCCGCCCGTGCCTTTCGGTATCAAGTTCATCATGGTGCCGGTGGAGATCCTCTCGATCATCACGAAGCCCTTCGCCCTCATCATCCGTCTGTTTGCCAACATGCTGGCGGGTCACATCATTATCATCTGCCTTATCTCCCTCATCTTCATCTTCGGATCGCTGAGCAAGGGTGCCGGCTGGGGCTTTATGCCGATCTCCATTGCCTTCTCGGTGTTCATCTTCGTGATCGAAGTACTGGTGGCCTTTATCCAGGCCTTCATCTTCACCAACCTCACGGCGGTGTTTCTGGGCCAGGCAATCGAAGACCACCACCATCACGAGGAGATCGGGCACAACGGTCACCCGCCGACGGAGCCGGTGATTATCTAAGATCTTTTCATCTCGGATCTCCGGATCTCGGATCTGGCTTCAGGGATAATAAAACGTGTTTTCTTTCATCATTATAAAACAACAACCATGAGCTTGTTAAGCATTCTGATCAGCACTGTTGCCTGGGCTAACGCAGGTGGTGCCATTGGTGCCGGTCTCGCCGCTATCGGCGCCGGTATCGGCATCGGCCAGATCGGCCGTGGCGCGGTAGAGTCTATCGCCCGCCAGCCCGAAGCCTCCAACGACATCCGCGCCAACATGATCCTGACCGCCGCCTTTATCGAGGGTGTTGCCCTCTTCGCGGTAATCGCAGGTATCCTGGCGATGTTCGTATAAGGACAGCGCTGACAAAAGAAGTTTCCGCGCCCGACGCACAGGGCCGAGGGCGCGGTTTCTTAATCTCAGATCTCGGATCTGAGATCTCAAGATCTGAGATCAGATCGAAGAATCAACACATACCCAAATTCCTAGATAATGGATCTGTTACTACCCGGCCCCGGCCTATTTTTCTGGACGCTGCTTGCTTTCCTGATCGTATTCTTCCTGCTCCGCAAGTTTGCCTGGGGACCCATCCTCAGCTCGCTCAACGACCGTGAGAAGACCATTTCCGATTCTCTGGAAAGCGCCCAGCGCGTGAAAGCCGAGATGGCCCAGCTGAAGAACGAGAACGAGGAACTGGCGGCCAAGGCCCGTGAAGAGCGCTCGATGATGCTGAAAGAAGCCCGTGAGATGCGCGACAAGATCGTGAACGAAGCCAAGGAGCAGGCGAAAACGGAAGCCAACAAGATCATCGCCGAGGCCCAGCAGGCCATCAACGCCCAGAAGATGGCGGCCCTCACCGAGGTGAAAAACCAGGTGGGCAAGCTCGTGATCGAGGTGACCGAGAAGGTGCTGCGCAAGGAGCTTTCCAGCCAGCCCGCCCAGGAAGCCCACATCGGCGGTCTTGTAAACGAAATCAAACTGAACTAATGTGGTAATGTGCGGATGTGGTAATGTGGTAATTGATCTGATTTCATCACCACATCACCACATCACCACATTCATAAATTACGAATATGCCTAATCCCCGTTTAGCCGGACGCTACGCCAAATCCCTGCTGGACCTCGCCATCGAGCGCGGGCAGCTGGAGGCCGTATATGCCGATATGCAATACCTGCGCGAGCTGCTGCGCCAGAGCCGCGATTTCGCGGTGATGCTGAAGAGCCCGGTGGTGTCGGCCGATAAGAAGCAGGCCGTCATCGACGCGATCATCGGCAAAAATATCAGCGAGCTGACGTCCGCTTTTACCCGCCTGCTGGTATCGAAGCACCGCGAAGGCGAGCTCGTGGAGATCATCCCCGCTTTCCTGAGCCAGTACCGCCAGTACAAGGGCATTCACACCGTGAAGCTCACGACCGCAGGCCCCATCAGCGAAGAGCTGAAGAACCGCATCGTGGCCCAGGTCAAGCAAAGCGGCAACCTCGACCAGATCGAGCTCGAAACTTCCGTAAATCCCGACCTGATCGGCGGCTTTGTGCTGCAGACGGGCGACAAGCTGATCGACGCCTCCATCGCTTACGAGCTGAAGGAGATCGGCCGCCAGTTTGAGAAGAATGACTTTATCTACAAGCTTGTCTAAACTCGTTGGAGTTTGGTGCCGGCAGTTGAATAGAACCAATTTAGAAAACACAATAAATCAGCAAAAATGCCTGAAATAAAGCCTGATGAAATCAGTGCCATCCTTCGCCAGCAACTGAGTGGTGCCAACACCACTGCCGAGCTGGAAGAAGTAGGATCCGTTCTCCAGATCGGTGATGGTATCGCCCGTGTTTACGGCCTCGGAAACGTCCGCGCCGGTGAGCTCGTGGAATTTGAAAACGGTGTACAAGGTATCGCCCTCAACCTCGAAGAAGACAACGTAGGTGTTGTATTGATGGGTGAGACCGGTGCCCTGCAGGAAGGCGCCAAGGTGCGCCGCACCGGCCAGATCGCCTCCATCAAGGTGGGCGACGGCATGGTCGGCCGCGTGGTCAACACCCTCGGTGAGCCCATCGACGGTAAAGGCCCCATCAGCGGCGAGCGCTACGAGATGCCCCTGGAGCGTAAAGCCCCGGGTGTAATCTTCCGCCAGCCCGTAACCGAGCCCCTGCAAACCGGTATCAAGGCTATCGACGCCATGATCCCGATCGGCCGTGGCCAGCGTGAGCTCGTGATCGGTGACCGCCAGACCGGCAAGACCGCCATCTGCATCGACACGATCATCAACCAGAAAGAATTTTTCCAGGCGGGTAACCCCGTGTATTGTATCTACGTGGCCATCGGCCAGAAGGCCTCGACCATTGCCGGTGTTATGAAGACCCTGCAGGAAGCCGGCGCCATGGAATACACCGTGATCGTAGCCGCCTCGGCTTCCGACCCGGCCCCGCTCCAGTTCTACGCGCCTTTCGCCGGTGCCGCCATCGGTGAATTCTTCCGCGATACCGGACGCGCCGCCCTCATCATCTATGATGACCTGTCGAAGCAGGCTGTGGCCTACCGTGAGGTATCGCTGCTGCTCCGCCGCCCCCCGGGCCGCGAAGCCTACCCCGGTGACGTATTCTATCTCCACAGCCGCCTGCTGGAGCGCGCCGCCAAGGTGATCAACAACGACGCCATCGCCAAGCAGATGAACGACCTGCCCGAGAGCATCAAGCACCTCGTAAAAGGTGGTGGCTCGCTGACGGCCCTGCCGATCATCGAAACGCAGGCCGGCGACGTATCCGCTTATATCCCGACCAACGTGATCTCGATCACCGACGGCCAGATCTTCCTCGAATCGAACCTGTTCAACGCCGGTATCCGCCCCGCCATTAACGTGGGTATCTCGGTAAGCCGCGTAGGTGGCTCGGCCCAGATCAAGTCGATGAAGAAGGTAGCCGGTACGCTGAAGCTTGACCAAGCCCTTTACCGCGAGATGGAAGCCTTCTCGAAATTCGGTGGCGACCTCGATGCCGCTACGAAGCTCGTGATCGACAAGGGTGCCCGTAACGTGGAGATCCTGAAGCAGCCCCAGTACTCGCCGGTGCCGGTGGAGAAGCAGGTTGCCATCATCTACCTCGGTACGCAGGGCCTCATCCGCGACGTTCCCGTACGCCGCGTGAAGGAGTTCGAAGAGCAGCTGCTGATGGAACTCGAGAGCAAGCACCCCGAAGTGCTGGCCGAGTTCAAGAAGGGCGGCCTCTCCGACGAGTCGATCAAGAAACTGACCGACCTGTCGAGCCACCTCGTTCCCCAGTACAAGTAAGCCTTACCGCTTCTACGATACAAAAAGCCCCCGCCCCAGGTGTGGGGCTTTTTTGTGCGCGCCGTCGCGCGGTACCCAATGTGCAGGTTGGTACGATCATTGGCTATATACTTCTAAACATTTGATATGAAAACTGCCGTAGCAATCCTCCTCACCGGTGCCGCTGTAGCCGGACTGGTTTATTATTTCCGCGACAAGGAGCCCGTACGCAAAGCGCTCGACCGTGGTAACGATCTTCTTGCCAATGCTTCCGATATCGTGAAGGAGCAGTATGGTAAGATTTCGAAAAAAGGCCAGGACGTCGGCGCCGAAATGGCCTGATCCCTGTCGCCCGAAAAGCGCATTGCCGTCCCCTGGGGACGGCTTTCTTTTTTTGCGGAAAAATTTGGCCGCTTTTTGCAACCATCGTAATATTGCGATAGAAATCGATATGGGTACTACGAAATCCGAAATATTCACCGCGCAGCAGAACCGGACGGCAGCCCTCCTGAAGGCGCTGGCGCACCCGGCCCGGATCGCGATCCTGCAGCAGCTCATCCGGACGAACGCCTGTATCTGCGGCGACCTCGTGCAGGAACTCGGCCTGGCGCAGGCGACCATCTCGCAGCACCTCAAGGAGCTGAAGAACGCCGGCCTGATCCAGGGCAGCATCGAAGGGACGAGCGTTTGCTATTGTATCGAGCCGAAGGCCTGGAAAGCGCTCCAGAAGGAGCTCGACGGCTTTTTCGCTTCGTACAGGGGCGGCGGCTGCTGCTGATTTTTTTTGCTTTTATCAATCGTAATATTACAATCAAACAAAAAACAAACATCATGAAGACCGACCAGGAATTGAAGGACCTCGTGCGCGAAAAATACGCGCAGATCGCCGGGCAGGACAAGGACAGCAACAGCGCTTCCTGCTGCGGCGCCGGTGGCTGCTCCACTGAGGTGTACAACATCATGGCCGATGATTACACGCAGCTCGAAGGATATAACCCCGATGCCGACCTGGGGCTCGGCTGCGGGCTTCCCACCGAATTTGCCCGGATCGGGAAGGGCGACACGGTGATCGACCTCGGGTCGGGCGCCGGCAACGACTGCTTCATCGCGCGCCATGAAGCCGGCGAGGAAGGCCGCGTGATCGGAATCGACTTCACGCCCGCCATGATCGACAAGGCACGGAGCAACGCGGCAGCGCGCGGCTTTGCCAACGTGGAATTCCGCCAGGGCGATATCGAGCACATGCCCGTGGCCGACAATACGGCCGATGTGGTGGTGTCGAACTGCGTGCTCAACCTCGTGCCCAACAAGGCCGGCGTGTTTGCGGATATCTTCCGCGTGCTGAAGCCGGGTGGTCACTTCTCGATCTCCGACATCGTACTTGTGGGCGAGCTTCCCGAAGCGATCCGCGCGGCCGCCGAGCTCTATGCAGGCTGCGTTGCAGGTGCCATTCAGAAGGAAGCGTACCTGGGGCTCGTATCCGCACAGGGCTTTGCGAACATCAGCCTGCAAAAGGAAAAGCGAATCGTTGTGCCCGACGATATCCTACAGCAATACCTGTCGCCCGTAGAACTACAGTCGTTCCGCGATTCGGGCACCGGTATTTATTCCATCACCGTCTATGCTGAAAAGCCCGCAGCGGCATCCTGCTGCAAGCCGGGCTGCTGCGCATAATCACCGTAAACCTCAAACTATGACCAACAACAAGACAGCCTGTACGCAGGTATTCCAAACAGCGCAGGGGCCGATTCAGAACAGCTACCGTTGCGGGCGCCGTCGCCTCAGTAGCAGCACGCTCTGGCATATCCGGAAAATGCAGCGACGCAGCGCGACGATCCTTCCCGACCTTCGCTCCTGAATCCCCGCAGCCGGGGCTGCAGTAAACTATGCCTGTGCAACATTGTGCCCCCGCGGTAGGGCGTAAGCGCCTTTCTTTTCTTGATCGCTACCTCACGCTATGGATCTTCGCGGCCATGGCGCTCGGTGTGGCGATCGGCTATTTCTTTCCCGGCAGCGCGCGCCTCATCAACTCGTTTTCGTCGGGCAGCACCAACATCCCGCTCGCTGCCGGCCTCATCCTGATGATGTACCCGCCCTTTGCCCGCGTACGCTACGAGCTGATGGGCGCCGTGTTCCGCAATGGGCGCATTCTCCGGGTATCGCTGCTGCTCAACTGGGTGGTTGGGCCGCTGCTGATGTTTGTGCTGGCGATCACGCTGCTGCGCGACCAGCCCGCGTACATGCGCGGACTGATCCTTATCGGGCTTGCCCGCTGCATTGCAATGGTGGTGGTTTGGAACGAGCTGGCCGGCGGCAGCCGCGAATATGCCGCGGGGCTCGTAGCGCTCAACAGCGTGTTCCAGGTGCTGCTGTACTCGGTTTACGCGTGGCTGTTCATCAGCGTGCTGCCGCCGGTATTCGGGGTTCGCGGCAGCAGCGTCCACATCGGCATCGGAGACATTGCCCGCAGCGTGCTCATCTATCTCGGCATCCCCTTCGCCGCGGGCGTGCTCACGCGTTACGCGCTGCGCCGCTGGAAAGGCGACGCCTGGTATAGCCAGCGCTTCGTACCGGCCATTTCGCCCCTGACCCTCATCGCGCTGCTGTTTACGATCGTTGTGATGTTCAGCCTCAAGGGTGGGCTCATCCTCCGCATTCCTTTCGACGTGCTGCGGATCGCCCTTCCGCTGCTGGTTTATTTTACGGTGATGTTCCTTGTTTCCTTTGCCATCGGCCGGCGGATGGGTGCCGACTACGAGCAGAATGCCGCCATTGCCTTTACCGCGGCCGGCAATAATTTCGAGCTTGCCATTGCGGTGGCCATCGGGGTATTCGGGATCAACAGCGGTGAGGCCTTTGCCGGCGTGATCGGTCCGCTGGTGGAAGTGCCCGCGCTCATTGCGCTGGTGAACGTGGCCTTCCGGTTGCGCCGCCGCTATTATGCTCCGTCAAAAAAACGCAGCCCATGAAAATCGCGCTCTTCAGTGATATCCACGCCAACCTGCCCGCGCTCGAGGCCTGCCTCGCCAGCATCGATGCGCAGCGCCCCGATGCCCTGTATTGCCTCGGCGACCTCGTTGGCTACAATGTGTGGCCGAATGAAGTCATCGCCGCCATACGCGGCCGCGGCATTCCCTGCATCGCCGGCAACTACGACCTCGGCATCGGGCTGCATAGTAACGATTGTGGCTGTGCCTATAAGACCGACGAGGAGAAAGCGATGGGGCAGGTGTCGATCTCCTATACCAATTCCAGTACGGGGGAGGAGGAGCGGCGCTACCTGCGCGGGCTGCCGGCCCATATCCGGCTTCAGTTCCGGCGCGGGCAGGAGGAGCTGCAGGTGCTGCTGGTGCATGGCTCGCCGCGTCGGGTGAACGAATACCTGTTTGAAGACCGTGATGAAAAAAGCCTGCTGCGCATACTTACGGAATCTTCTGCCGATATCCTTTGCTTCGGCCACACGCACAAACCCTATCACCGTATTATTACGGATGACGGCGGCCGCAGCTACCACGCGATCAATACCGGCTCTGTAGGTAAGCCCAAGGACGGCGACCCGCGCGGCTGCTACGTGCTGCTCGACATCGCCGCTGATCGCCCCCTTGCCGAATGCGTGACGGTGCAATTCATCCGTTTCGAATACGACGTGGAGCGCGCTGCCCGGGCCGTTGAGGACAGCCCGCTGCCCGATGCGTATGCGGCGATGCTTCGCGAAGGACGCTAGCGCCGGTTTTAACAGGCGTTTAAGTCCCGTGCCATCAGCATTTCGCTGCGCCGGGCGTTATTGTGCATAAGTGGATAAGAAAAGTGTCCCGGAGTTTTTACGGCTGAGTTTCCGGGTCAAACGGGTCACTTATTTTTGTCCGTCCCCTTAACGCAGCCTCCCGTGGATCTCAACTATTATCATCTCGACACCGACACCCTGCAGCGTCTCTATCTGCACGAGACCGAGCGCCTGAAGGTGGCCCTGCTCGAAGGCAGCAGCTGGCAGGAAGTCCAGGAGCTGCGTCACCGCATTACCGATATCGAAGCGGCCCTGTACCGTCATGTAGCGCCCGGGTCGATTCATACGGCAGCGGGCCAGCCCGACCGAGAAGGAACGGCGCTTCCCGAATAGACGCAGCAGACCGCCGACCGGCGGTCTTTCTTTATCCGCTATTCCGTGTCGATCGTAAGGCTGCGCAGGAGCTTGCGCTTGCCCGGGCCGAGGAAGGAGCCGATGCTGTTGTCGGTCATGATACGGCGGATGTCTTCCTGCACGGCCTTGAAATGCTCGTGCAACGGGCAGGGATTCTTTCCGTCGCAGGAGCGAAGCCGCAGCACGCAGGTATGAAAGATCGACAGCCCGTCGATGGCGGCAAGCAGCTCGATCAGCGGCCTGTCGAGCACGGCGGGTGGCACCGAGAAGCCACCGTGCTGTCCCTTTGAAGATTGCAGGAAGCCCTGTTGCCCCAGCGTTTTGAGCACCTTGGCCATAAAGTGTTTCGGCACGGCGAGCTCGCGGGCGATGTCGTCGGTCTGAACCAGCTGTTGCTGCTCCTGGCAGGCTGCGATATAGAGCACTCCACGTAAGGCATAGCCGAATGTTTTGGAAAAGATCATGGTAGCGCGTCCCGTTTCATAGTGCGAAAATAGGGTGCTCCTGTACCGAAATCCTGCTGTCTGATTTCAATCATCCTGCGCTTTGACGCTTCTCAACCCGGGCCTCCCACGCCGCGGATAGTTTTGTGGTAATAAGACCTGAACGTCTTAAAAGACAGGGATCGTTCCTGATGTCTGTTCACCATCAAACTACTTTTTATGTCATCTCCATCTAGTGTTCTACGACTCGGGGTTGCTGCGGCCGCGGTCGTATCCATCTACGGCTGCAAGCCCACAGGCGCCGAGTCGGCTGTTACCGGCGACGCAGCCAGTAAGGTTTACGTAGCACCCGGCAAGTACGACGAGTTCTACAACATCGTTTCGGGTGGCTTCAACGGGCAGATGTCCGTGTACGGCATTCCCTCCGGCCGGATGTTCCGCATCATCCCGGTCTTCTCGCAGTTTCCCGAAAACGGCTGGGGCTACAGCGAAGAGACGAAGCCCATGCTCAACACCTCGCACGGCTTTGTGCCCTGGGATGACCTGCACCACATTGCACTGTCGACCACCAACGGCGTGCACGACGGGCGCTGGGCCTTCGGCAACGCCAACAACACGCCGCGGATCGCGCGTGTAAGCCTTTCCACCTTCCGCACCGAGGAGATCATCGAGATCCCCAACAGCGCGGGCAATCACTCGTCGCCCTTTCTTACGGAAAACACGGAGTATGTGATCGCGGGCACGCGCTTCTCGATACCGATGGACAACCAGAACGGCGATGTGCCCATCAACACCTATAAGAAAAACTTCAAGGGGAGCATATCGTTCATCAAGGTCGACACGGGCGGCCATATGAGCATTGCCTTCCAGCTGCGGCTGCCGGGCATCGACTTTGACCTGGCGCGCGCCGGCAAAGGCAAGTCGCACGGCTGGTTCTTCTTTTCGTGCTACAATTCCGAAAAAGCCAATACGCTTCTCGAGCAGAATGCCTCCGCAAAAGACAAGGACTTTATCATGGCCGTGAACTGGAAGAAGGCCGAGGAATATGCGCGCAGCGGGAAGGGCGTGAAAGAAAACGTTCGCTATGCCCACAACGTGTACAGCGACCGCACGCATACCGCAACGTCCACCATTGAGAACTCGGTGCTGGTGCTCGACCCGAAAGACTGCCCCGACATGGTGTACTTCATTCCCTGTCCGAAGTCGCCGCACGGCTGCGACGTAACCCCCGATGGATCTTACATTGTCGGGTCGGGCAAGCTCGCCGCGGTGATCCCGGTATTCTCGTTCGACAAGATCCAGCAGGCCATTGCTGCCAAGACCTACGACGGCGATTACGACGGCATTCCCGTGATCAAGTACGAGGCGGCTCTTAAAGGCGAAGTACAGAAGCCCGGTCTCGGCCCGCTGCACACGGAGTTCGACGGCAAGGGCAACGCGTACACTTCTTTCTTCGTTTCCTCGGAGATCGTCAAGTGGGACATCAACACGCTGAAGGTGCTGGACCGCGTGCCCACGTACTACTCCGTTGGCCACCTCTGTGTACCCGGCGGACCGACGGCAAAGCCCTGGGGCAAATATGTGATCGCCTACAACAAGATCACCAAGGACCGCTACCTGCCCACGGGCCCCGAGCTTACGCAAAGCGCCCAGCTATACTCCATCGACGGCGATAAAATGAAGCTGCTGCTCGACTTCCCGACGGTAGGAGAGCCGCACTACGCCGAAGCGATCCCCTCCGAGCTGCTCAGCAAGAAGAGCCAGAAGATCTTCCGCATCGAAGACAACAACAGCGCCTTTGTCGCCAAGGGCGATGCGAACGCGAAGGTGGAGCGCAGGGGCAACGAGGTGCACGTGTACATGACGGCGATCCGCTCGCACTTCACACCCGACAATATCGAAGGAGTGCGGATGGGCGATGTGGTGTACTTCCACGTCACCAACCTGGAGCAGGATTGGGATGTGCCCCACGGCTTCGCGGTGAAGGGCGCCAACAACGCCGAGATACTCGTGATGCCGGGAGAAACGCAAACACTCCGCTGGACGCCCGAGCGCGTGGGCATCTTCCCCATCTATTGCACCGACTTCTGCTCGGCGCTGCACCAGGAAATGCAAGGCTACGTGCGTGTGTCCGCTCCGGGCAGCAACGTGCCTATCAGCTTCAGCACCGGCAAGACCGAGCCTGATCCCGCGCCGGCCGCCGCAACGCCACAAAATCAAACCAGGAATTAACTAACCGGGAAGCCCGCCGGCGGCACAGCCGGCGGGCGCCCCTTAAAAAAGGTTTTATGAAAAAGATCGCCTTCTCCTTTTATGCAGGAATCTTTCTTTTCGCGCTTGCCGCCTGCTCGGGCGGAACAAGTGAAGCGCCGGTAGTAGCCGCTGCTTCTGAAACCGCGGGCACGCCGGGACAATCGGGGGTGCAGGACAATGAGTCGCAGAAGGACGTGGTAAAAGTTGCCGCGTCGTCCAAAGACCACACAACGCTGGTCGCTGCCGTCAAGGCCGGCGAGCTGGTGGATGCGCTTTCGAATGCCGGACCGTTCACGGTATTCGCACCAACGAATGCCGCTTTCGACAAGCTCCCGAAGGGTACGGTGGAAGACCTCCTGAAGCCGGAAAATAAAAGCAAGCTGCAGGACATCCTCCAGTACCACGTGTTCGTGGGCAGCCTGAAGGCGGAGCAGATGCGCGACGGCCAGGTGATCAACGAGGTAAATGGCGGCAATATTACCATCACGAAAAAGGATGGCAAGCTGCTGCTCAACAACAGCGCAACCATCATCGCGACGATACCCGCTTCCAACGGCGTTATCCATGTGATCGATGCCGTGCTCCTGCCGCCGGCTCACTAGCCGCCATCCCTACCAGCTCCTGTCTTTTTGCCACAGCTTCCGGAGACGACGCGCTACCGCGTGCTCCGGCGAAGTACAACCGCCTGTCATGACACCTAAAATGCGCCCTCTTTCCCGGATCCTGATCGCAGCGGCCTCCCTCTCGCTCGGTCTTACCTACTTCCTCCCGGTATGGTTCATTTACCTGCTGGCGCCGCAGTATCCCGAGGGACTGACCATGAATATCTGGCTCAATCACCTCAGCGGGCAGGTTGAGATCATCAACGGCCTCAACCACTATATCGGGATGAAGCATATCAACGAGTCGATGTTCCCTGAGTTCGGCTACCTCGGTATTATTATGGGCGCCTTTATCGTGCTCGGCCTCGCGGTGGCCGCCGGCGGACGACGGAAGCACCTGTCTGCCTACCTGCTGTTGCTGCTCGTTGCGGCGGGAGCGGCGCTGTACGATTTCTACCAGTGGGGCTACGACTACGGTCACCACCTCGACCCGAAAGCGGCTATCCAGGTGCCGGGGCTTTACTACCAGCCGCCCCTTGTGGGACACAAGAAGCTGCTCAATTTCGACGCCTACTCCTACCCCGACACCGGTGGCTGGATCGTGATCGGCGCGGGTGCCCTTTGCTTCGCCGTGTGGGGCTGGGAACGCTTTGGCCGCCGGCGCGTAACAGCGACCGGGGCAAAAAAACGCGCGCAGATTCCGGTGGCGGCGATCGTGCTTGCCGCCGCGATCGGTCTCAGCTCCTGCCACCCCGGCCCGCAGGCCTTTCGCATCGGCCGCGATGCCTGCTCCGATTGCAAGATGACCATTATGGATGCGCGCTTCGGTGGCGAGCTCATTACGGCAAAGGGACGCGTGTACCCGTTCGACGACCTGCATTGCCTCGCGCACTTCCGCAGGCAGCATCCCGACATCGCGCAAGGTGCGGATCTCTATTTTTCCGATCACAGCAACGGGCAACTACTGCCCGCAGGCGCCGCCTGGACGCTGCGCGATAAATCGTTCAACAGCCCGATGGGCAGCCATGCCGCTTCGTTTGCCAGCAAGGCTGCGGCTTCTTCCGTGCCCAACGCGCTGCCGGTTGCCGGCGCCGACATACTCAATCAACTATAAGCCATGCGTACGATCTTGCTACTCGCGCTTCTCCTGCCGGCCGGCCTCCTTTTCGGCCGAACGATCGAAGTGGGCCCGCAAAAGCCGGTCCGCTCGCTGCGCCAGGGCATTGCGCTGGCCCGCAACGGCGACACCGTGCTCGTATGCGGCGGCAGCTACCGCGAGGGAAACATCGTGCTGCGGAAATCGATCGCGCTGATCGGGACCGGGGCGCCGGTGATTGACGGGCAGGGCCGCTACGAGCAACTCACCGTTAGCGGACAGAATATTCTCATCCGCGGCCTGCACTTCACGGGCACGGGCTATTCGAGCATGACCGACAACGCGGCCATCAGCATTATCGATGCGCGGAATGTGGTCGTGGACCATAACGACATCAACGGCGCGTATTTCGCCATTCACGTGGCCAATGCGCAGCACTGCACGATCGCGTACAACCGGATCGCCGGTATCCCGAAAACCGAGCAGACCTCGGGCAACGGCATTCACCTGTGGAAGTGCTCCGGGATGCTGGTGGAGCGCAACAGCGTACAGGGCCACCGCGACGGTATTTACTTCGAGTTCGTTACCGGGTCAACCATCCGGTATAACTACAGTCACGACAACATCCGCTACGGGTTGCACTTCATGTTCTCCAACAACGACGCCTACCTGAAAAACACCTTTTCGGGCAACGGCGCGGGCGTGGCCGTAATGTATTCGAAGGGCGTGCGGATGCAGCAGAATTTGTTTCAGCACAATTGGGGCGCCAACGCCTACGGCCTGCTGCTGAAGGAGATCTCCGATGCGCAGATCAGCGGGAACGTCTTCGATGCAAATACGATCGGCATCCTGATGGAGAGCACGAACCGCATAGATGTAGCGGGCAATGAGTTTCGCCGCAATGGCTGGGCGCTGCGGATCTCCGCTTCCTGCAACGGGAATACGGTGCGTCGCAACAACTTCAGCGGAAACAGCTTCGACGTCGGAACAAACGGGGAGCTGATGCTCAATACAATTTCCAACAACTACTGGGACAAGTACGACGGCTACGACCTCGATCGCAACGGGATCGGCGACGTCCCGTACCACCCGGTTAGTCTTTATTCGATGGTCATCGAGCGCAACCCCCAGGCGCTGATGCTGCTTCATTCTTTTATGGTGACGCTGCTCGACAAGGCTGAAAAGGCAATGCCCAGCCTGACGCCGGAGCATATGGTCGACGACAAACCACTAATGAAACCGTACCGCTATGATCCACATTAACCACATTGCAAAGCGCTTTCGCAAGCTTACCGCGCTCGATGATATCAATGCGCGCTTCGGCGCCGGCCAGGTAGTTGCGCTTATCGGTCCCAACGGGTCGGGGAAGACAACGCTTATCAAAACGATCCTTGGCCTCGTGCGCCCCGACAGCGGGAGCATCCTGTTCGAGGGGCGGGCGATCAGTGACGACGTTGCCTACCGCAGCCGCATCGGGTATATGCCGCAGATCGGTCGCTACCCGGACAACATGACCATCGGGCAATTGTTCCGCATGATCCGCGACCTGCGCGGCGCGGCAGGCGGCCTCGACGAGGAGCTTTATTACCAATACAAGCTTGATGCGATCCAGGACAAGCCGATGCGCTCGCTGTCGGGTGGCACCCGGCAGAAGGTGAGCGCCGCGCTGGCCTTCCTCTTCAACCCGCCGGTGCTGATCCTCGACGAGCCGACCGCGGGACTTGACCCCTTATCGAGCGAGGTACTCAAAAGCAAGATCCTCCGCGAGAAGGCGAAGGGAAAGCTACTGCTCATCACCTCGCACGTGCTGACCGACCTCGAGGAAGTGACTACGGACGTCCTCTACCTGCAGGACGGGAAAGTGCTTTTCAACGAGACACTCGAAGTGCTGCAGCAGCGCACCGGCGAAACCCGTCTAGGCAAGGCCATCGCGCAGCTCATGAAGCATGGACTTCCCGATGCCGTTGGCAACAATGTATTCCTGTACCTTAAAATGGCCAACTGATCATGCTCAAGTTATCCCGCTACGTGCTGACCGATATTATCCGCAACAAGGTGATGCTTGCGTATACGGCCTTCCTGCTGCTGCTGTCGCTGAGTCTTTTCCAGATGGAGGAAGATTCGGCCAAGGCGGTGCTCAGCCTGCTCAACATCATCCTCATTGTAGTGCCGCTGGTGAGCATCGTGTTCGCCACCATCCACTGGTACAACTCGTACGAGTTCCTGGAGCTGATGCTCACCCAACCCATTAGCCGCGGCAAAGTGCTGCTGTCGGAGTGGGCCGGGATCAGCGCCTCGCTGCTGCTGGCCTTCCTGCTGGGCGTGGGCCTCCCGGTGCTGCTCTTCCAGGGCAATGCGACGGGCGGAGCACTGGTGCTGGTTGGAAGCCTGCTTACGCTGGTGTTTACGTCGATCGCTTTCCTGGCATCGGTGCGCAGCCGCGACAAGGCGCGCGGTATCGGGTCGGCGCTGCTGCTCTGGTTCTTCTTCACGCTGATCTATGATGGCCTTCTGCTCCTCGTGCTCTTTGCCTTCGGCGACTACCCGCTCGAAACCGTGACGCTGTTGCTCTCCTGCCTGAACCCGGTGGACCTCGGTCGCATCTTCATCATGCTGCACCTCGATGTGAGCGCGCTGATGGGCTATACCGGAGCGGTCTACAAGGACTTCCTCGGTACCAGCGGCGGCACCGCGCTCACGCTTGGTATCCTGCTGTTGTGGGTACTGCTGCCACTGGCGGCGGCGCTCCGGACCTTCCGGAAGAAAGACCTGTGATTCACGAATGATAAACTGACCGGGAGATGATCCGCATTGCAATTGCGCTCGCCTTGTTTGCAAGCTATGTGCTGTACAGCGCGCTGGTGTTCACGAAAGGAACAGAGCTGCCAACGGGCCAGCCGGCCCTGAGCGCTGCTGCGGCCCGCGGCAAAGAGTTGTACCAGCAGTACAACTGCCAGGCCTGTCACCAGCTGTTCGGCCTTGGCGGCTACCTCGGCCCCGACCTGACGCATGCCTGGTCGGACCCGCGGCGCGGTCCCCTTTACCTGAATGCGCTGCTGCAATCCGGTGGCAGCCGCATGCCCGATTTTCACCTGTCGACCGATGAGCGGGAGTGCCTCCTCGCTTACCTGCGCTCGGTCGATCAAAGCAGCACCCATGAGCCTCCGCGCCCGCGCTAAGCCGCATACATCGTCCGACCCCATTGCGCTCGCCTTCCTGGCCCTCGCGCTTTCATACCTGCTGCTCGGACTCCTGTTCGGCTCGCTGGGAAGCCTGCAGTATGTGCTGCCCGGTTTCCTGCGTACAGCGCTTTCCTTCCAGAAAACGCGCCCGCTGCATGTGTATCTCGTCACTTCCTGGATCTTCTGCGCGGCCCAGGGCGGATTGTATTTCTACGTACCCCGTGCGGCTGGCCGACAGCTTTGGTCGATCAAGGCGGGATGGCTGCACTTCGGGCTCCAGGTTCTTGCATCGCTGCTCATTATCGGATGCTTCTTTGCCGGGCGCTTCGGTGGCCGCGAGTACCTGGAGTTTCCGCCGCTCCTGGGTGCGCTTGTCGCCGCCAGCTGGCTGCCACTCGCCGTCAATTTCTTTGCAACGCTACGGCCACGCTACCGCGCTGCGCCGGTTTACTACTTCAGCTGGACGGCCGGCATCGTCTTTTTCTTCATCACGCTTTCGGAAAGCTATCTCTGGCTGTTCGACCACTTCTCGCGCAACCCTGTGCGCGATGTTACCGTGCAATGGAAAGCGCTCGGATCGATGGTCGGCAGCTGGAATATGCTGATCTACGGCTGCAGCCTCTACGTGATGGAGCAGCTCAAAGGCGACGGACGGCTGGCACGCTCCGGCACATCGTTTTTCTTCTTTTTCCTCGGACTGACCAACCTGCTGTTCAATTGGGGGCACCATACCTACGTGGTGCCCGCGGCGCCCTGGGTGCGCAGCGTTTCGTATGCCATCAGCATGACGGAGCTACTGCTGCTGGCTCAACTGCTGTTCAAATTCCGGCGCACCCTGAATGAGGCACGACGCAGGTCCCACCAGCTTACGTTCCTCCTGCTGTCGCTGGCAGATGGCTGGGTGTTGCTCAACCTCGCGCTGGCGATACTGCTTTCGGTGCCGGCCATCAACCGCTATACGCATGGCACCCACATCACCGTTGCCCACGCCATGGGTGCTACCATCGGTATCAACACCATGCTCCTCCTGGCTTCGGTCAGCTATATTCTCGGCCAGGCCAGGCCGAGGGCTCTGGCAGCCCACGGGCGAACGCTACGGCGCGCGCTTTGGGTGACCAACGGCGCCCTGCTCCTGTTCTTCGTTTCGCTCCTGGGCAGCGGCCTGGTAAAGATCTCCGGAACGCTTTCCAACGAGGCCTTTGCGACCATCATGCGCCGGTCGGCGCCGCTGTTCCGTGCCTTCGCCGCAAGCGGATTATTCGTGCTGGGCGGGCTGGCCGTTGTGATCGTGTGCCTGC
Source organism: Flaviaestuariibacter terrae (assembly GCF_054777635.1). Lineage (NCBI taxonomy): Bacteria > Pseudomonadati > Bacteroidota > Chitinophagia > Chitinophagales > Chitinophagaceae > Flaviaestuariibacter > Flaviaestuariibacter terrae. The sequence continues at coordinate 317,182 of NZ_BAAHAL010000008.1, read as the reverse complement.
TCCGGGTGATGCGCAGCAGGGAGCAGCAGCTGGCATCGGGCAGCGGGTTTGTTCGCGTTCGTTCGCGGCCCGAGCCGGCCTCGGGGATACTGCGCTGAGTGTATTGATGACAGTCATGCGACCGCTTGAGCCCCGTTAACCGGTCGGCCCGCTGCTAATAAGACATTTGTATCCAATTAAACAGCTGCCGCATATGAAATCACGTTACGCGCTCTTCCTGCTGATGCCGTTGCTCGGAAATGTGCCGGCAGGCGCCTGCGATATCTGCGGCTGCGGTGTGAGCTACTACAATCCCAACCTTTTTCCCCACCTCGCCCGGAATTATTTTGGTATCAGCTACCTGCACCGGGTATACCGTACTTATACGGACGAAGGCGCCGGGCGCGAGAGCTACAACAGCCTGCTCCTCACTGCGCAGTATTCTGTCAGTAGCCGCTTCAAACTGATGGCGCAGTTGCCCTGGCAGGCCAACAGCCTGCAGGGCGCATCCACGGTTCGCTACCTGGGCGGCTTGGGCGATGCGAGCCTGCTCGGGCAATACCGGGTATGGGACCGGGCTTCCGACAAAGGCCTGCGGCAGACGCTGCTTCTTGGCGCCGGGGTAAAGCTTCCTTCGGGACGCTATACGGGTGCCGACGCCGGCAAAGCAGGGGAGCAGAACTTCCAGCTGGGCACCGGCAGCACCGACCTGCTGCTCAACGGCGCCTACCGGGTATCGCTGCCGCGCTGGACCTTCAGCGCCAACGGATCGTATAAATACAATACGTCGAACCGCGATGGATTCCGCTACGGCGATATGGTTAGCAGCGGCCTGCAGGCGGCGTACCGGAAAGAGTGGCGCCGCTGGTCGCTTGCGCCCTATGTGCAGCTGAGCGGCGAGTGGCAGCTGCCCGATGCGCGGCAGCACGTAATTCAGGAGGAGTCGGGTGGGCGCGTGCTGTATACCGGCGCGGGCGTAGACATCAACACGCGCCGGCTGGCCTTTGGCATCAATTACCAGGCTGCGCCGCTGCAGCGACTGGCAGGCGGACAGGTCGAGGTCGGCGGCGGGCTGTCCCTGCGAAGCACCTTTCTTTTCTGACCCAATTCTAATCAGTGATCAACCGTATGAAAAAGAAAATACTCCTCTGCCCGCTGCTTGCGCTGCTGGCCTGCACAAAGCACCCCGGCGAAAGCACCGCTCCCGTCACGGCGTCGCCCGCTACGCTCCACGTGGCTGCACCGACGGCCAATGCGCGCTATGCTGCTGCAGACACCGTTCGCATCGTCGCATCTGCGATCGCGCCCGCCACGATTCATGGCTACGAATTGTCGATACATAAAGCCGGTGATACCACGACGTTGTACTACGCGCATATCCATGACCACAACGACACGCTCGCCATCAACCAATATTGGGTCAACGACCAGCCGGCTCCGGCAAACCTGGAGCTCCGCATCGTACTGGCGCTCGATCACGAGGGCCATACGCTCGCGCAAACGGTCCCCTTTTCCATACAATGATGTTTCCGATTCTTCACCATAAAAAGTCAATTATGAGAAATTCGTTTTTAACCGCGGCACTCGGCGTATGCAGCCTGCTTGCTGTTTCCTGCGGCTCCGGCCCGGGGAGTGACAGCCCTGCCCCCGCAGCCGATGCGGGCAGCGCGGCGCCGGCCACCGAAGCGAGCAACCCGAAAGGGGTTGGTCCCGTTTCGGAAGTGAAACTGAACAGCCCGCTGGATCCCAAGCTTGTTGCGGGCGGTAAGAGCATCTATGAGGTCAAGTGCGGCTCCTGCCACAAGCTGTCGGGCGAGAAGCTCGTGGGGCCCGGCTGGAAAGGTGTTACGAGCCGTCGTCAGCCCGAGTGGATCATGAACTTCGTGATGAACACCGAGGAGATGCTCAACAAGGACACGGCCGCCCAGAAAATGCTGGAAGTGTGCATGGTGCGTATGCCCAACCAAAGCCTGACCGAGTCCGATGCACGTTCGGTGCTCGAATTCATGTTCAGCAACGATGCAAAGAAATGATCGCTGCCGGCACGTGAAGAGCCGCTGTCTTCGGGCAGCGGCTTTTTTTATGCCGGATCTGTTTGCGCGCGGTTACGCCACACCGATACAGCCATCGATACGGCACCCGCCAGCAGCAGCAACGCGGCGGCCAGCAGCCCCCAGCTGTAGTACCGGCTGTTGGTGCCGAGCAATACGCCAAGACCCTGCAGCATAAGCAGCGCTTCGTTCGCAAACACGCCGGCGGCAAACAGCACTATCGCTGTTGCGCGCATGCCCCGCTCTTTGGTGAAGTAGCCTTCCTCTACCAGTATCGCGAGAAGGCAGAAGCTCACGAATCCAAGAAACACGAGGTGCAGGAAACCGATGATCACGGGGCGGTCGCCATAGACGGCATTGCCAAGGCTGGGCAGAATGGTGCCTGCCTGCAGCAGCAGCTTCAGCGCAAGCGAGAGAAACGACAGGCGCAACAGGCGCCGCGACAGGCGGTGCCGGCAGAACGCCAGGGCACCCGGCGCTGCAAGTATCTGTGCCAGGTAATACAGGCTCGCCAGCAGCAGCGCTACGCCCACGGCGCTGATCGCATAATACAGCGGGCGGTTGTGCCACAGCAACGCGAGAAAAAGCGACGGCAGAACAGACGCAGTAAGGCAGCCGGCAAAGCGTTTCGCCACCGGCGGCAGGGGAGTGGCCGATGGGAAGCGTGCACGGAAGAACCAGGCCATCAGCGCCAGCGTAAAAAAGCCGTTGTACTGGAAGTGCAGGAACCAATAGATCGCATCGCGGTACAGCAGTGAATCAGCCGAACCCGTGCGGATCATCCAGGCGAGTACCGCGGGGCCCGCTGCCGACAGCAGCAGTGAGAGGATCGACCCGGTGACCAGCAGGCGCTCCGGCTTGCTGGCATGCTTCCGGAAGACAGGCCAATAGAGCACCGCAAACACGTAGGTGAGGAGGATATAGCCCGAAGAGAAAATAAGAGCCGCCGCACGGTAGCCGCCAAACGGGAAGCTGAAGGCCATCCCGAGCGCGCAGGCATCGACGGCCAGCAGGAGCCGGCCCCATTTTTTCTGCGCCGCGATGTCGGCGGGCAGCAGGTAATGCAGCAGCACCGTAAGCAACATGAAGCCGACCCAGCCGGCAAAGGCGAAATGCGAGTGCGCGCTCAGCAGGTTCCGGTAATCGATAAAGGGAAGCTCGAATAAGATCTTGAGCCGCAACCCGACGCCGAACAAGGCCACGAGGGCCAGGTTGCTCAGGCCCAGGCGTGCGTACAGGTGTTTGTCGGGCATTGGCAAAATAACTTGTAAAATGACATCGGTTGCCTGAGCAAGATCAACAGCATCGGTTGTCTGCATCAGCCGCTGCGCGGCAAGGCACGTCGACCTTTGCGGAAAGCTCTCGCCATGACCAGTACCGAAGTGATCGAACGGCTGCGTACGATCTACGACCCCGAGATTCCCGTAAACATCTACGACCTCGGGCTTATCTACGATGTGCAGGTCATCGGGGCGGATGCCTACGTGCTGATGACGCTGACCACGGCGTCGTGCCCGGCGGCGGCGTTCCTGCCCGAGGAGGTGAAGACGGCCGTCTCAGGCATTCCCGGCCTCAATGCCGTTCATGTCGATATTACCTATGAGCCGCGCTGGACGCAGGCGCGTATGAGTGAAGAAGCCCGCGCGCAGCTAGGCTTTTCCTGAGCGAAGCTGCCGCGTTGTTCGCAGCGCCACCATGCCGGCAAAAAGCAGGATCGAAATGCCGTTGCCCAGCCCCGCCCAGCGACGCAGTGCTCCCGAGCCATGCAGGTCGGCGCACAGGCGCAGCAACAAGGATAGCTGCAGGAGCACGAATGGCACATACAGCACCGGGTGATAGAGCTGCAGCCGCTTCTTCAGCAGCGCCGGGAGAATGACCGGTGCATGCGCGAAGATCATCGAGAACACAAACCCGATAAAAAAGCTGTGGAGTACAGCGTCGTAGCCGAATACAACACGTCCCTGTCCCAGCAGGAAGGCCGCGCAGGCCAACAGCCACCAGAACCCAATGATCAGCAGGAGCGCCGAATAGTAGTGGGTGCCGTTTGCGCGGAGGGCGCGCCGCGCCATATCGTAGCGCAGCAGCCAAAGGCCGGTGGCGCCAAGCGCGAGGGCCAACAGCGCGCGCCCGGCAACAGGATCCGCCGGTAGCAATGCGCCCAGGGCGGCGGCAAGGAACAGCAGCAGCAGGCCTTTCTGCACGCCCGTGCGCGGGAGAAATTTCGAGAGCTCCAGGCGCTCGGCCACGATCGTAAGGAGCAGGAAGTCGATCCAGCAGGGCGCGGCCGCCGCGTAGCTTCCCGTCCGTAGAAATACAAGGTGGCCGGCAAGCCCGCAGAAGGCGCCCGCGGCAAATACGTAATAATACAGCTCGCGGTAGCGGGCCACGAACCAGCAGCAAAGGAGCAGGAAGCCGGTGCCGCCGGCGATGAGAAAGGCCTCCGCCAGCATCGGCGCGCCGGCAAGGAAGGCCAGGACGCTGGCGGCATTGAGCAGCGGCAGCAGGCGTACCCACAGCTGGCGGAACAGAATAGCGCGCTCCAGCATGATAAGCGATGCCAGGAAGCTGTTGACCATCAGGTTGCCGTGCTGTGCGGCCGCGGCCGTCAGCGGAAGGTTCCAGCCTGTGCGGATCCACCCGCCCCAGATCGCGGCAAGCAGCGAAAGGAGTACGAGGGGCAATGCAAGGAGTGCTGTTTTCATCAGCGGGTCTTCAGGAACGATCGTCCGCGGTCGAGGTCACGGGCAAGCCCCTGCACGGTGATGCGGCAAAACTCCGCGTGCAGCTGCTCGCGGACCGCCTTGTAGCTGTTGTGGATCGGGCAGGGCTTCGTTTCGGAGCAGCGTTTCAGCCCAAGACCGCAGGCGGTGAACAGATCGGTGCCGTCGATAAGGCGCACGATGTCGATGAGGTAAATGGCCGGGGCCCCGGGCGGCAGGAAGAAGCCGCCACTGGGGCCTTTGGCCGATGCGATGAGGCCTTCGCGGACCAGCTGCTGGAGGATCTTGGCCGTGGTATGCTCGTTCGCCCCGATATCGGAGGCCACTTCGCGGATACCCGCGCGCTCGCCCTTATGGGAGCGGGCGGCAAGGTATACGGCCGCCCGGAGTGCGTATTTGCAGGAGGTGGAAAGCATGCGCAAAGATGTAGGAAATCGTCAGGCGCCGGCGCGAAGCGTGCGCTCCAGCTGCAGTGCCTTCGGAAAAAGAATGTTGTTCTCGAGGTGAATATGCTGCTGCAGGTCGCGCTCGAGGTCTTCAAGTTTTGTATAGAGCAACCCGAAGCTGTTGCAGGCGCCGGTGGGCATGCGGTACCCGTTGGTAAGCGTGCGGATCGTTGCCAGCAGCTCACCGGCCGATTCGTGGTCGGCTTCCATCATCTGTAGTGGCTCCCGGAGCGTAAACGAACGCTGCAACGCTTCGCCGTCACCGGCCTGCGCGGCCACCAATGTTTTGATAAAAGGAAAAAGCACTTTCTCTTCCCGGGCGAAATGCGTGGTCAGCTCGCTTGCAAGGATCTTCCAGGCGCGGCGAACTTCGAGCAGCTGCGGGAACTGCGCACCGTGATGCCCGGCCACTTTTTCGAGAAGGTCGTCGATGACGGGTGCCTCGTCGTAGTAATACCGGTGGTGCTGGTTGTAAATGTAGTCGGCAAGAAATGCAGCGTCCCAGCGGTCGAAGCTTTGCGACGGCGCGCCGCCGCGCGTGCTGGCGTCGAGCTCCGCTTCCACGGCGGCAAGGTCAAGACCTTTTTCGGTGCAGGTTTGCTGCAGCGACTTGCGGCCACCACAGCAGAAGTCGATCCCGTACTTGCGGAATACATCGGCCTTGCGGAGGTCTTTGGCGGCGATCTCGCCGATCGTGGGGCCATTGGCCGCATCGTGCTTCCGTATTTCTACAAGCCAGGTCTGCGGTCCCTGCTCCAGGTAGGTCCACCCGAAAACGTTGCCGCGCTCGGCGATCAGCTGGTAATAGAGGGGCTTCGGGTCATGGTCGTTGAGGATGCGGAAAGCGGCGCCGGGCGCGAGCTCATCGAAGTAGCGGAAGATGGTCGGGTGCTTGAGGCGCGGCTCAAGGTCGGGCACATGCAGCGTAAACAGGTTGTCGGCAGTGGGAGCGAAGGTATCCGGAGCAATCATGGTGATTTGTTTTTTTACGGAGTAAAAGTATCCGGATACTTTTACTCGCGGGCTGATCTTCGTCAGCCGACGAGCTGTTTTCAGCTGACGGCGCGCTCGCGGATCATCCAGTCGGCCATGTTTTCGAGTTCCTGGATAGAGTGGGGCTTGGTAAGCATGTCGATACCGTGGCCGCGGCAGAAGGCCTGGTCTTCGGGGTTCGAGGAGCTGGTGAACACCACGATCGGCACGCGGTGCCCCATGGGCAGCGTACGAAATTGCTCGATGAATTCGTAGCCCTTCATGCCGGGCATGTTGAGATCGAGTACGATAAGCTGTGGGTATTGGTCGGGCAGGCACATCTGCAGGCGCCACAGTGCCTTGGCGCAATCATCGGCCTCCTCGAAGCGCACGAGGTGGCTTTTCACCAGGAAACATACACGCAGCAACTGGCGGTAGTCGGGATCGTCTTCAATATGTAACACGCGGATCGGGCTGCTCATCGCCAACCTAAGGTAGTGCTTGAGCGAAAAACGGCCTAGCCCAAAATCGGTAGTGCAAGTGTTTTTACTTAGTGCGCTGAGCGCCTCCTCTTTTACGAGTGAGTTATTTACGTCGTTTGGGGCCGGCAGGCAAACCCTTAGTGCCGGACCGGCGAAAACCCCCGGATCGATGCCGTTCACCGGGAAAAAGGCTGAGCTTGTCTAAGTGTTTACCCCAGCCAAGCTCTGCTATACGAACTTTGCACTCCATCTGCCCGAAAGGCGTGGGTTTTCACAGATCAGCCAAGCTAACCTCCTTTATGAAAAGTGCCCGAATATCCGTTCCCCGTTTACGAATAGTCACTTTCTCCGGCCAGCTAGCCGGCCTTCCGGCGTCATTATCCCGTCAGGTGAGGGTCCTTTTCGTTCCCAGAATCTGCCCCTTGCTTCCCATGGTTGAGCTAAAAGGCACCAATAGGGTATACACCAAGGAAAAACTGCGTACTTTTGTCTATATATAATGGATAATCTATTATCTTAGGGTAGTCGTAAACACTTAGATTTCTTTCGATACGACCAACTCATTCCAATATTCTTACGGACAGCCCCCTTTCCCTACCGAAGCCAAGACATCACATCAAAACGAAACTGGAATGAGAAATCCTGCCCCCGCACGTATCGCGCGCACTGCTGCTTTTTCCCTGCTTCTGATTTGTCTGCTCGCGGGCACCGCCCTCCAGGCCCAGATCGGCCCCGGCGTTATCATCCGCGCGGCCACCGACGCGAACGGGAAGACCATCCTCAGCCCGAACTACAACACAGTTACAAAGACATTCGGTACCAGCACCTACCACTATGCTTCGGCTACAAATGCGGGCTGGGCGCTGAGCGGCGACGACACGTCGGCCTCGGTGAACAATATCCCCTACAAGCCGATCGCCAGCTATTGCGGTGAGCCCTGCTGCGACCTGCGCCGCGGCCCCGACAACCGCTTTTCCGACATCGTATACGACCAGCAGAAGAATGGCGTATACCTCTACCACGATGCGACCAACAGCGCTACCCTCGTGCGTTTCCGCATGGGCACCATCATCCCCGGTGCCAAGGGTTTCAGCCTGCTGATCGATACTGACCTTAAGTGGGGCGCGGGCTCCGATCCCAACTACGTGGCCAAGACCACGGGTATCAACGGCAACCCCGGTTACGAGCTTGAGCTCGTCATGGAAACCGGCTTCCGCATCGCCCTGTACAATATCGACGGCCTCGGCAACCCGAGCGACAACATCAAGACCAGCCACAAGATCTGGGCTTCTACCGACAACACGGTCGGTAAGAACTGGACCGACTTCTCGCAGGTGGTGATGGCCGCTACCACCGAACACGGCGACCCGGATTACTTCCTGGATTTTTACGTGCCCGATTCCGCCTTCACCAACTCGGGCTTCTTTACCAACGGCATCAGCCAGAAGCTGCGCATCATCCCCACCACGGTGATGGCGCCGAAGCCGTCCACCGCAGGCCCGATCTCCGATATTTACGGCTGCGACGATTCGTCCACGCTGATCAACCAGCCGCCCATCTGTATTTCCTGCAACGCCCCGACGGGTATCTGCACCCCGGCGCCGACAATCTCGACGGCTGTTCAGAGTGGTGCAACCACCACGATAACCGGTACCTGGACCAAAGCCACCGGCGGCTCCGGTACGGCGACCATCTATTTTTATAAAGGATCGGATACGACCACCGTTATCGGCTCCGGCTCCGCGACGAGCGGCGTGCCCTTTACCATCAACCTGACGGGAACCGTCTACGCCGTGGGCGATATCATCTTCGCCAAGGCAAAGGGTACGGGCGCCAATGAATCGCGCTGGTGCTATACGTCGAACTACAAGAACGTAGCAGGCTGCTCCGGCACGGTTACACCGCTCTATATTAGCTGCGTGGCCAATAAGGGCCTGAACGGCACCGGCTATACGACGGGCTATACCATCAGCCTGTACCGGATGACAAGCACGGGCAACACGCTGGTGGTCTCGGGTGTTCCGACAACACCGAAAGCAAACACCGGTCTCACCTACGACGCCAACGGCTGGTATTACTCCGGCGGCTGCAGCGGCAACGGCAACGCCCAGCTCGACCCGGGCACCTATATGGCTTATGCGACCAACAGCGGCTGTAATTCGGCGGTGACCCTGCTGTGCAACAGCGCCTCCAACGGCAGCAAGTCGTCCGGCACTTCGCCCACCCCGACGCTGACCTCGGGCAGCATCACAACTGCCACCACGTCCATCAGCGGCGGCTTCAGCGCCACAACGCCCGCCGTGGCCGTCGTGCGCGTATACCGCGATTCCGTTCTCCTCGGAACGGCTACCCTCAGCGGCAGCCCCGTGAACGCCTGGTCGTTCTCGCTCAGCAACTATACCCTGAACGCCGGGGAGCAGATCCGCATCGCGGCACAATCGGCCGATGCCGGCAACACGTATTACTGCGCCACAGAGCTCCGGAGCACCGTCGCCGCCGTTGCCTGCTCCAATACAGCTCCCGCGATCAACATCGACTCGCTCACGGGCAAGCTCATTCCCACAACCACGATCACCGGAACCGGCACGGTCGGCGGTACCGTATTGCTGTACAACAACAGCAATACGCTGCTGGCAACGGTAACGGTCGATTCGGCCGGCTACTGGAACTCCGGCGTTACCGTGGCCAGCTCGGGTGTTTCTTCGTACTACGCCACGCTGACGACAGCGCGCTGCGGTACCGCGGCTACATCGGGCTCCTATTCGGTATCCGGCAGCAACACGGGCAGCACCTATTGCGGTGGCGGCGTTACCTTCTCTACCGACGCTTCCTCGGGCGGCACCTACACACCGGTGTATGACGCCAGCGGCAACGCGGTGCAGGTAAGCATCAACGGCGTGCTGCAGAACCAGCCTTTCTACTCCGACGCCACCTATATCAAGGGTACATTCCCCACGGGTGTGTTCGCGCCGACCAACTCGTACATGACCGTTTACGTTAACGATGTTGCGGTAGCCAACTACACGCTGGGCGGCTCTTCCAACAGCTGGGGCCCCATTTATGTGGGCGGTATGCTCTTCCAGGGCGCCGAGCTGACGATCTCGATCAGCGAAAGCGGCACGAAGGGCGAATACGTATGCGCCTCGCAAAAGATCATCTGCGCCTGTGCCGTCAGCAATACACCCATCGCACCCGTGATCGGCGTAACGAGCAAGACGGCCGTTCAGTCGGGCCAGAAGGCGAAGCTGGTGATCACCAACCCGCAGGACAATTACTTCTACCGCGTGTACAACTCCAACGGCGTTGCGATCTCCGACGGTATCTGGTACAACAGCGGCCTGGGAAGTCCCACGGTAGGCCGTGTACTCAGCACCGACTCGATCACGATCAACTCGTACACCGTAACCGCCACGACACTGGCCGACGTGAAGTCGCTGTACGTGGGTGGTACCGAATCCTGCGTGTCGTCGACACAGAAGACCATCACCTTCCTGCCGATCTCGCTGCTCAGCTTCCGCGGAAGCCGCGAAGGCAAGGACAACGTGCTCAGCTGGGCAACAGCCGACGAGATCAATGCGGCTTACTTCCAGCTGGAGCGCAGCTCCGATGGCGTCGTGTTCGGCAACGTGGCTTTCGTGCAAACGCGTGGCTCCAACTCGACCTACAGCTACACGGATATGGCCGTGCCCGCGGGCGACAGCTACTACCGCCTCAAGCTGGTAGATGCCGACGGACGCTTCCGCTACAGCAACGTCATCCTGCTCCGCAACAACGCCATCAGCAGCATCGTGCTGAACACGGTTCGCCCGAATCCCTTCACCGATAAGATCTCCTTCTCGGTGTACCTCCGCCAGGCCGGTAACCTGCAGGTGCAGCTCGTGGACATGAGCGGCCGCATCGTGGCCAGCCGTGTGGAGAAAGGAGTACGGGGCACCAACGACTTTACCCTCGGCGGCCTGCCCAGCCTCGGCGCCGGTCTCTACACGCTGCGCGTCGTGACCGACGAGCAGGTGTACCAGGAGAAAGTAATGAAGGGACAATAAGTTCTTGGTTACTTATAGCGTAAGGGGCGGATGGCAACATCCGTCCCTTTTTTGCAACGGATGGTCTAAAATATAGTTTGGTTTATATCATAAACCAGTTTATGTTTGTCAAACAATTGCCTCTTATGCGACTCTACCTGCTTCCCATCTTTATTCTTCTTACGCTCGCCGCCGCTGCCCAGCCCATCAGCGGGATCGTGCGCGATGCCAAGGGCGCGCCGATCGCCGGCGCCAGCCTCGGCATCAAGGGCAGCTACGATGGCGGTACCACCGATTCGTCGGGTCACTTCCGCTTTGCCAGCACCGAAAAGGGCGCGCAGGTGCTCCAGGCAACGGCCGTGGGCTATAAGTCCTGGGAAGGCCCGGTGACCCTCGGCAACGGCCCCGTCCAGGTTACGATCGCCCTGCGCGAGGAAGTGACCGAGCTGAAAGCCGTCGTGATCTCAGCCGGCTCCTTTGAAGCAAGCGACAAGAAGAAGACCACGGTGCTCAGCCCCATCGACATCGTGACGACCGCCTCGGCACTGGCCGATGTGACCGGTGCCGTCAAGACGCTGCCGGGCGCGCAGCAGGTAGGAGAGAGCGAAGGCCTCTTCGTGCGCGGCGGCACGGCGCAGGAAACCAAAACCTTTATCGACGGAACGCTGGTCAACAATTTCTTTTACAGCTCTGTGCCCAACGTAGCCCAGCGCGGCCGCTTCTCTCCCTTTATTTTCAAGGGCACGGTGTTCAGCGCCGGCGGCTATTCGGCCCTGTACGGCCAGGCGCTTTCCTCGGCGCTCATCCTCGAATCGATCGACCTGCCCGACGTCAGCTCCGGCTCCGTGGGTGTATCGGTACTTGGTGTCAACGGCGGCATCCAGAAGCTGGCAAAGAATAAGAAATCCTCCTGGGGTGCGTCCTACGGCTACACCAACGTAGGTCTTGGCTTCGCCCTGATCAAACTGCGCGACGAATACTTCCAGGTGCCGCAGTACCATACGGCGGACGCCAACTTCCGCATCCGCACCGGCCGCAGCGGCATGCTCAAATACTACGGCTACTTCGGCATCAACAAGCTGGGGCTTCGCCAGGCCAGCATCGACACGCTGGGTTACAAGGATGCCTTTTCACTCCGCAACCACAACCTGTACCACAACCTGTCGTGGCGCGGCAACCTGGGCGCACGCTGGAAGCTTGCCGTTGGCGCTTCCTACGCCGATAACCGCGATGATATCGACGCGCAGCTGGTGGATGCGCAAAACGATCCCAAAGTGATCGCCGGTTACGAGTCGAAGAACTTTGATCTAGTCAACCGCGGACACTATGCCAACGCGAAGGCGGTGCTGGATTACAAGCTGCGCGGTCTCAGCGCGCTTCGCTTCGGAACCGAGTACAACTACAGCTCCGACCGCAGCGATTATACCCTGTTCAACGGCCAGCAATATCCCAACAGCGTTACCGAGCAGCTCAAGGCCCTTTTCGGCGAGGCAGACCTCTATATCACCAATGCCCTCGCCGCGCGCGTCGGTGTGCGTGCCGAGCACTCGGCGCTGCTCGGAAAGATGAATGTCGCCCCGCGCCTGTCGCTGGCCTACAAGGTCGGACAGGAGGGACAGGCCTCGCTTGCCTATGGTGAATTTTACCAGACGCCCGAGCGGCACTACTTGCCGGCGCCCGTCACCCTCGACTACGCCAAGGCAACGCATTACATCGCGCAGTACCAGCGGGTAACCCCCAAGCAGACCCTGCGCGTGGAAGTCTTTTACAAAAAATACCAGAGCCTCCTGAAGACCGGCGTATTCAATGGCCGCGAAACGGCCACCGGCTCCACGGGCTACGGCGATGCCTCGGGCTTTGAGCTGTTCTGGCGCGACAAGAAAACGATCAAAAACCTGGATTACTGGATCTCGTATTCCTACCTCGATACAAAGCGGGACTACCTCAACTTTCCCGCCGCCATCGAGCCGTCGTTTGCCGCGAAACACACCGCAGCTTTCGTGCTGAAGCGTTTTGTGCCTTCGATCAAAACGGGCTTCAACCTGTCGTACACCTATGCTTCAGGACGCCCGTACTACAACATCGGCTACGACAACGGGGCCGGCAAGTTTGTGCTCACCGATGCCGGCCGCACCATCGATTACCACAGCGCGTCGTTCAGCATGAATTACCTGCCGAAATTGTTTACAAAAGGTGCCTCGAAAAACACCGTGCTCGTGGCCTCGGTCACCAACTTCCTCGGCAACCGGCAGGTGTATGGCTACAAGTATGCGCAAAACGGATCGCGCAAGGAGGCCATCACCCCGCCGACCAACATGTTCTTTTTCCTCGGCGCGTTCATTTCCTTCGGCGTCGACCGCACCGAAGACGTGATCAACAATAACCTGTAAGCGGATATTCGATCTCTGATGTCGGATGTCTGATATAATTAAATAACCAATCAACTTTTCCGCATGAATTACAACGACACACCCCAGGGCAAAGACCCGCAGCTGTGGCGCATTGCGCGCCGCCGTGCCGCCTTTCGCCGCTCGCTGTACACCTACCTGGCTGTAAATGCCTTTCTGTGGCTGATCTGGTTTTTCACCGGCGGCAATTACTACCGCACCTGGGTACCGTGGCCCGTTTGGCCCACGATCGGCTGGGGCATCGGCATCGCCATGCAGTGGTACTCCGCCTTCGGTCCCGGCAGTCAGCACGGCGACCCGGCCGAAACCGAATATGAAAAGCTTCTCCGCGACCGCCGCTGACACGTAACTCCGAACTCCAAACCCCCAACTCCAAACTTTTCGATATGAAACAGCTACTCGTCGTTATCGCCCTCTTTGTATCGGGCGCCTCCTTTGCGCAGAATGAGAAATATGTAAGCGCCATGCAGGGCCGCATCGCTGCCCTCGACACAACCCGCGACGTTGCTGCCCTCACCGATCTTTCGGCCGGCTTCGAGCGCATTGCCGACGCCGAGAAAACCCAGTGGCTCCCGTATTACTACGCAGCGCTGGCCAAGGTGAATTCCGGCTATTCGCTTTCGCAGGGAAAGCAGAACATGGCCGCGCAGGTTGATCCCATCGCCGATAAGGCCGAGGCGCTCCTCAACAAGGCCGAGGAGCTGAGCAAGGACAACTCCGAGATCTTCGTCGTGCGCAAGATGATCGCCACGCTGCGCCTGTCGCTCGACCCGATGAACCGCTACATGACCTACGGCCCGGCGGCTTCGGAAGCGCTCGAGAACGCCAAAAGGCTCAACCCCGAAAATCCGCGTGTATTCTACCTCGAAGGGCAGGACAAGTTCTTCATGCCCCCGCAATTCGGTGGCAGCAAGGAAGAAGCGGGCATTATCTGGCAGGAAGCCCTAAAAAAATTCGATAGCTTTAAGCCCGCCGATGCGCTCGCTCCGACATGGGGCCGTAGAAATACGGTATACTTCCTGTCGCTGCTTTCCAAATAGGCTGCAGGTGAATGGTGAGCGGCGGGCGATCAAATGCGCGTGCCGCTCACCTGCTCACTGCTCATCGCTCAGTAAACAGACAACCATGTCCGAACCCGCTTTTACTCCCGACGACAGCCTCGCGCTGATCCACACGATGATCCGGAAAACGCGCTCCAGCCTCGGCGCCAACCGGTTTTATTTCCTCTTCTGGGGCTGGATTGCCTTTGCTGCCCTCATGGCGCAGTTCCTGCTGAAGGTCGTGGTCCACTACCCGCAGCACTACCGGGTGTGGTGGGTGATCGTACCGGCCGTGATCATTACCATCCTGCGCTCGCGGCGGCATGGGCGCGACGGGGTGCGCAGCTATGTCGGTGAATCGATGGGCGCGCTCTGGATGGGTGTGGGCATTTCCTTCTTCGTGCTGTCTTTTCTCATCGCGCAGCTCCGCGACGGGTTTCTCAACGCCTACCCGTTCTATATCCTCTTTTACGGGCTTGGCACCTTCATCTCCGGGCGCCTGCTTCATTTCCGGCCCCTGGTGATCGGCGGCATCCTCAACTGGCTCCTCGCGATGGCCTGCGTGTTTGTCGCCTATGACTACCAGATGCTGCTGACCGCCTTTGCCATCCTGAGCAGCTACATCATCCCGGGTTACCTGTTAAAAGAAAAAGCAACGTCGTATGCATCGTGAAGAAGCGCCGCTATCGCATGAGGAAAGCCTGCAGCTGATCACCGAGATGATCGACAAATCGAAAAGAAACTTTCATGAGACCGGCACCAGCGCCATACTCTGGGGCTCGGTGATCGCCTTGTGCGGGCTCCTGAGCTTCGCCCAGATGAACTGGCACTTTTCCATCGGCTTCGACGTTTGGATCCTGACCCTCGTGGCGTTGGTCCCGCAATTGATCATTTCGATCCGGGAGTCGCGGCGGCGTACCGTTCTGACGCACACCCAGGAGGCAATGAACGCCGTGTGGATGGTGTATGGTCTCAGCATTTTCGCGCTGGTGTTTTACTTCAACGTCGTGCCCGGCCAAACCGAGCGCCTCATGCTGGCCGAGGGAACTCACGTGTTCCAGCGCGGCCCGAACAATGAAATCATCCCGTTCCATGTATTCGTGCCCAGCGCCGCCAGCCTGCTGCTCCTGCTCTACGGCATACCGACGCTTGCTACGGCTCTTGCCCAGAAGTTCCGCCCGATGCTGTATGGTGCGCTGCTCTGCTATGCGCTGTTCGTGTTTTCCTGCTATACGGTCACGAAATACGATTACCTGTTCAACGGCATCGCCGGCATCGCCAACTGGCTCGTACCGGGGCTTATCTTGCGTGCCCGTTACCTGAGGAAGACCCGTACCCAGCATGTTTAAGGACCTCGATCCCATATTGCATTCGCAACTGCGCCTGGCCATCGTGTCGCTCCTCATCGGGGTGAAGGAGGCCGAATTCACGTTCCTGCGCGAGCAGACCGGTGCTACCGCCGGCAACCTGAGCGTGCAGGTGCAGAAGCTCAAAGACGCCGGATACATCGAGGTAACGAAGCAGTTCAAGGAAAATTACCCGCAAACGCTTTGCAAGATCACCAACAAAGGGGTGGATGCCTTTGAGGCCTATGTGAAGGCGCTGCAGGGATATATCAAGAAGTAGGCTCCGTTGGCTTACGGGTTTAGAAAAGTTTTTGTCGAGAGGTTTTGAAAGCTGATGCCGACGTATCAACTATCTTTTGAACGAGCGGCGAATGCAAGTAGCATAACAATCCCGGATACATTTCGCCGCATAGCGGCGGCCAGCTATTGCCCCGGACTTCAGTCCGGGGGGGCGATAGGCAGGAGAAATAATGTGGCGCGTAGTGCCGCCACTTTGTTGGAGCGCTTCAGCGCTCGTGCCGATTTCCCATCGGTAACAACCTTTCCCTTCGCCGCTTGTTATTAGGGCATGGCCCCGGCCTAGCTTTGCACTTTCCCATGCCCCCAGTCATCTCCGTTTCGCATCTCTCGAAGCAGTATCCCGGCCTGAAGGCGGTGGACGATCTCTCGTTCTCCGTACAGGAAGGCGATGTGTTTGGCTTTCTCGGGCAGAACGGCGCGGGCAAGAGCACCACGATCCGGATGCTGCTGACGCTGGTACAACCTTCGGCGGGGCGTATCGAGCTGCTGGGAAAGGAACTCCAACACAACCGCCACGCCATCCTGGCGCAGGTCGGTGCCGTGATCGAGCGCCC
Source organism: Flaviaestuariibacter terrae (assembly GCF_054777635.1). Taxonomy (NCBI): domain Bacteria; kingdom Pseudomonadati; phylum Bacteroidota; class Chitinophagia; order Chitinophagales; family Chitinophagaceae; genus Flaviaestuariibacter; species Flaviaestuariibacter terrae. The sequence goes on along the minus strand of NZ_BAAHAL010000008.1, from coordinate 300,862 downwards.
CGACCTGTATAAATACCTGTCGGCCTACGACAACGTCCGGATCATGGCGCGGCTCAGCGGGATGCGGCCAACACGCGAGACCGTACTCCGCCAGCTCGAAGTCGTGGGTCTCCGCGACCGGGCCTTCGACAAGACCAAAACCTTCTCCCAGGGGATGAAGCAGCGCCTCGGCCTCGCCTGCGCGCTCGTACACAACCCGCGCCTCCTTATTCTTGACGAGCCGACCAATGGTCTCGACCCGCAGGGCATCGCCGAAGTGCGCACGCTCATCCGCCGCCTCAGCCGCGAGGAGGGAAAGACGGTTCTGGTATCGTCGCACCTGCTTGCCGAAGTGGAGCTCGTGGCCGACGCGATGCTCATCATCGACCGGGGCCGCAAGGTGGCCGAGGGCAGGGTACAGGAGTTGCTCAACCCGGCGGATATGCTGGTGGAGCTGAGCGCCACCGACAACGTGAGCGCCCGCGCGCTGCTGGCCGCTTCCTCCTGGGCCGGCGCCCTGCAGCCCGCCGCGGACCGCATCCTGCTGCGGATGGCCCGCGCCGATGTGCCGGCGCTGGCACGCGATCTCGTGTCCCTGGGCGTCGGCGTACAGGCCCTGCAGCCGCGTCATTCGCTCGAAGATTATTTCCTCGCCATAACCCAACCCGCCCATGTGGACCATCGTCCGGATCGAGCTGTATAAGATTGCGCGGAAGCCCCGTACCTATATCGCCTTCGGCGCCATCGCGGCAATCGTGCTGCTGCTGCAGCTGGCCCTGTATGCCGATGGCGCCACCTACCTCGGCTTCGCCCTGCAGTCGGTGGAAAACACATTCTCCATCAGCGGGCGGATCATCAACGGCTACTTTGTGTGCTTCGTCATCCTGCAAACGCTGCTGGTGCACGTGCCGCTGCTGATCGCGCTGGTGGCCGGCGACAGCATTGCCGGCGAAGCCAACATGGGCACGCTGCGGCTGATCTTCTCGAGGCCGGTAAGCCGCAGCACCCTGCTGCTGGGGAAGTTCGTCGCTGCAACGATCTATACGCTGCTGCTCCTGCTTTTCATGGCGCTGCTGGCCCTTTTCGGCTCGCTGCTCATCTTCGGCACCGGCGATCTCATCATCCTCAAGAGCGACATGATCGTGATCCTCGACAGTGGCGATGTGTTCTGGCGCTACGGGGCAGCCTTCGGTTTTGCCGCGCTCGCCATGACCACCGTGGCGGCACTGGCCTTCTTCTTCTCGCTCTTTGCCGAGAACGCCGTAGGTCCCATCATCGCCACCATGAGCGTCATCATCGTATGCACCATTCTTACTACGATGAACATCCCGCTCTTCAACGCGCTGAAGCCGTACCTGTTCACCAACCACATGCTCAACTGGAAAGGCTTTTTCGAGCGGCCGATCGACGGCCCCGAGATCGCGCGCTCCGCGGGGGTATTGCTGCTGCATATCGTTGGTCTCGTCGGGGCCACCATCCTGGTCGCCCGGAAGAAAGACATCCTCTCCTAAACTGATATTATGAAACGAATCCTCGTTCTTTTGCTCACGTTTTCCGGCCTTGCCGCCCGCGCGCAGGACGCGGCCACGCTCGTGCGGCAGGTAAAGGCCCGTCTTGAAAAGGTGCGCGACTACAGTGCCGCCGCCAGCATGCTGATCGACGTGCCCTTTATCAACGCGCCGTCGTCGGCCGTGCTGGTGTTCTTCAAAAGCCCCGACCGCTTCCGGGTACAGAAGCCGAACGGCATCTCGGTGCTTCCCAAGGGCGGCGTGCGCGTCAATATGGCGTCGCTGCTGGCCGGCAATCAATACAGTATCGTGGATGCGGGAACGGCGCGCGTTGGTACGTTTACCACCCGCGTTGTGAAGCTTCTTCCCACCGACGAAGCCGCCGAGGTCGTCCTCAGCACCCTCTACATCGACCCGGCCGCGGGCGTCATCCGTAGAAGTACGGTCGTTACCCGCGATGGCGGCACCTACGAAATGCTGCTTGATTACGGCAAGTACACGTCCTGGGGACTCCCCGACAAGGTCACCTTCGTGTTCAGCACCAAGGACTTCAAGCTGCCCAAAGGCGTCACCTTCGACTACGAGAAAAGCGGCGGTAAAAAAGATCCCCCGAAGGGTGATGGCAAAGGCCGCGTGGTACTCACCTATACGGGCTATACCATCAACAAGGGTGTGGCAGATAGCGTGTTTAAGTAGTCTGCTGGTCTGCTAATTTGCTGGTCTGCTAATACATAGTTTCTATCAGTAAATGGCAAACGCCTCGACAAAGTCGAGGCGTTTGCATATTAGCAGACTAGCAGACTAACCCATTAGCAGACTATCCTATCGTCTCATCGATCCGCTCATCCTCCACGTTCTTCAGGATCTCGCCCGTCACTTTGCGCAGCGGGTTTTTCGTCCGCTCTTCGTAGTCGCGGCGGCGGTTGATGATGTCGACGCACTCAAAGACGGCAGTCGTAAAGGAGGTCGCGTCGGCCAGGTTCTTCCCGGCGATGTCGAAGGCGGTGCCGTGGTCGGGCGAGGTGCGCACGAACGGCAGGCCGGCGGTGAAGTTGACGCCTTCGCCCACGGCGATCGTTTTGAAGGGGATAAGGCCCTGGTCGTGGTACATGGCCAGCACCGCATCGAACTGCAGGTAGGAGCGGCGTGCAAAGAAGGCATCGGCGCTGTAGGGGCCGAACACGAGCATCCCGCTTTGCTTTGCTTCCTTGATGGCCGGGCGGATGATCGTATCCTCTTCGCCGCCGATAAGGCCTTCGTCGCCGGCATGTGGGTTAAGGCCGAGGACGGCGATCTTCGGCTTGTCGATGCCAAAGTCGCGGCGAAGGCTCTGCTGGAGCAGCTGGAGCTTGCTGATGATGGCGCCTTTGGTGATCTGCGTTGTCACGTCTTTCACGGGTACATGCTCCGTTACCAGCGCAACGCGGATGTTGTCGGCATAGAGCAGCATCAGCACGTCGCGGGCGCGGGCCACTTCCTTGAAATAGGGTGTGTGACCGGTATGCTTGAAGTCTTCGGATTGTACGTTCTTCTTATGGATGGGAGCGGTTACGAGGCCGTGGATATGTCCCTCGAGAAGCGCCTGGGTGGCTGCCTGCAGCGATTTGATCGCGTAAAGACCGCCGGTTTCATTGAGCTGGCCGGGGGTGATGGCCACGTCCTCTTCCCAGCAGTTCACAATATTTACCTGCTTGTGGTTCACCTTGGCGAGCTCCTTCAGGCTCGTGTAGTTGAAGTTGGCGTCGGGGATCGTCTTCTTGTAAAAGTTGATCAGTTTATTCGAGCCGAAGATCACCGGGGTGCAGTGCTCCAGCAGCCGGTGGTCCGAAAACGTTTTGATGATCAGCTCGGTACCAATGCCGTTCAGGTCGCCACAGGTAATCCCGATTACAGGTTTTTGCATGCTGCAAAGGTTAGGAAAAAACCGCACTAGGTAAAAACCCGGATCACGGCCATCGTAAGATTACTATAAAAATCACCAACTTTTACCCTTGTGGGATTTGTCCGCTTTAGTTAATTTTGAGCCGGTTAACCCTTAGTCCCACGACGAAGGTTTGACTGAACCGAATCCGTACCCGACAACTGAACTATCCTCCTTTCGATGCCTCGCGAGCAAGGCCGCAACTGCGGGTTTGTTCGGACGAGGGTACGGTGCCTGTTGCGCGCTTCCCCGGAAGCGTACCAAATCCTAACTAAAACCGTATCCTATGCATCGACTTTTACGCCTTTTTTTGGTGGTAATGGTCATCTCTTCCAAGGCCCTGGCCCAATGTACCACCGGCTCGCAGGCCCAGCTCAACTGGGACGCCTTGGACTTCCTCCACACAAATGGCTCATATGCAGGGTACGTTACCAGCACGGCGGCAGCCACCCAGAAGTTTGCCTTTGGCACCCAGAAGGTGACCATCACGCACAACTATACCGGTACCAACACACTCGGTGTGATGAGCGACCATACGGGTGAAACGGGCTCCAACGGCGCCGGCGCAGACGTGAAATTCCTCGGCAACGGCGCGATCACCTTCACCTTCGACGTAGCCGTTCAGAACGTAAAATTCTCACTGTACGATATCGATGTGAACCAGCGCGCGGCCATCACCGCCGGCGATGGTGTTACCAGCGGCGCCTCGATCACACTGTCGACGATCACGGGCACCGGTCTTACGATCACGAACAACAACAGCGCTACGGCCCGCGTGGATGCGAGCTCCTCGGCACAGTCCCTCACCTCCACGGCGGGCACGGTCAACGTGTCGATCGCCGGCCCGGTGACGAGCGTTACGATCACGATCACGAATACCGGCGTCGTAACCGGCGGTCCCGCAAGCGGCCGCGAAGACGGCGCCTTCTGGCTTTCCGATGTAACGGCCTGCAGCAGCTCGGCAGCCTTCGCCAGCAATTATTACTCGGTGAGCACACCCTGGACGGGCCAGCCGGGCTACGTGCTGACGGTGGTGAACAACACGATCTACCAGATCGACCCCGCTACCGGCAAAGCCAAGTCCATTTTCACCGACGCGGGCGCCAGCAACATCAACTCGCTTGCGTACGACCCAGTAAAGCATTACATCTATTATACCTATAGCCTCACTTCGTCGCCATCGACCGACAAAACGGTAAAGAAGTACGATTACAACACCGGAACCATCAGCACGTTCATCTCGGACGTTACCTCGCTTGGCATCCCCGTTTACGAATCGGGTGTTGAGTCGGGGTCGGCGGCCTTCTATGATGGGAAGCTGTACCTCGGCATCGAAGGCTACGCCAGCGGCGGCACCACTTCGATGGGTCGTAAGTCGAACGTGTGGCGCATCGACATCGACGCCACAACCGGGTCGGCCACCGGCGCCGTGCTGGCCTACTCGGTTGCAGCAGACAATGGCACCTCATCGTCCAACACGCACGACTGGAGCGACATCGGTATCAACAACGGCGTGCTGTACGACTTCGACGGGTCGGCCGGCAATGAGGACGTATACCAGTACAACATGTACACCGGCGTGGTTACCCGCTATACGCCTGTTTCCACCTTTACGCCCAACCAGGTTTCGGTCGACTACCAGGGCAACGTCTACAACGTGAATGCCGGTATCGCCAAGTATAACGGTACCACAAACGTGGGCACGGTGTACACCATGACGGCTACAGGCCTTCCCGCCAGCGGCAGCTATGGCGACGGCGCCGAGGCCTTCAAGCCGATGGGCGACCTCGGTGATGCGCCGGCCAGCTACGACCCCGTGGCCAACTCGCCGGCCGTTCACGAGGTGAATACCAACCTGCGCCTGGGAGCCGCCGTTACGTCGGAATGGTCGAAGAATACATCGACGCTGGCAACGGGCGATGCCGACGATGGCATGCCTACGCCGTCGATCGTCATCAACAACAGCAACTACGTCACCAACGTAAACGTATACAACAACACCGGCGCCGCCGCCACCGTATGTGCCTGGGTGGACTTCAACAGCAACGGGCTCTTCGATGCCAGCGAAGGCATCACGGTAAACGTTCCAAGCAGCAGCTCAACGCAGACCGTGCAGCTGTTCTGGCCGACGCCGACCACGACGCTCACTAACTACTCCTATACATTCATCCGCATCCGCGTTACCTCGGCGACCAACGGCATGACGACGAGCAATGCCACCGGCTACTTCTCCGACGGCGAAGTGGAAGACTACCGCATACAAGTCAACGCCTACCTGCTTCCGTCGAACCTGCTTTCCTTCGATGCCCGCAAGGACGGAACCCGCAGCCAGCTTCGCTGGAACGTATCCGACGAACTCGCCGGCACCTCGTACCTCCTGCAGCGCAGCGCCGATGGCCGTCGCTGGGAAGACCTGCAGCACGCGCAGGCCACGCAGGCGGCGCAGCAGCGCTCCTATGTTGGCTACGACCTGCACCCGGTTAGCGGGATCAACTATTACCGCCTCCAGCTGCGCAAGCCCGGAGGGCAGATCGTCTGGAGCGCCGTACGCGAGCTCAACTGGGGCGCTGATGCGGGCTTTGTGCTGACCCCCAACCCAACCTCGGGTGCGCTGAGCATCGAGGCAACCGCGCCCGCCGACGGCACCGGCACCGTCCGTATTTATACGGCCGCCGGTGGACTTGTGCTGCGGCAGGATATCCGCCTGCCCGCGGGCTCGAGCCGCCAGCCGCTTTCGCTGCCCGCCGTACTCCCCGCCGGTACCTACCTGGTGGAGCTCGAGACCGCCGGTATGCGCAGCGTGCAGCGCCTCGTTCTGCGCCGCTAGCCCCGACTTCTGAAGAAACCAAAAAACCAATATCCAATCCAACCTGTTCATGAGGAAATCCATTACCATCATCCTGTTGCTGCTGGCCAGCACCCTTTTTGCACAAGACGATAAATACAGCAAGGTTCGCATACCGGTAAAAGACAAGGCCGCCAAGGCATTCGCCATCGACCAGCTGGAACTCGATCATTACGAGACGAAAGACGGGGCCATTGAAGTGATACTCGACCAGCGAGAGCTGGCCCGGCTCCGTGCCTCTGGTTACACGTACCAGGTTCTCGTTGACGACTACGTGTCGTACACCACCGAGCGCAACAAGCGTATCGGCGAGCACTGGTCGGAATACCAGAACGACAACACCGCACGCAGCAACTTCTACACGAGCTGCAGCACCGCCTCTTCGATCTTCACCAAGCCCACATCCTTCGGCAACGGTGGCTCGCTGCGCCTCGGTGCAGCAACCGGCTACGGCTACTTTACCTATGCCGAGATGATATCCGAGATGAACGCGCTTGCAACGGCTTATCCCGCGCTTGTATCGGTATTCAATATCGGCACGTCGGAAAACGGGCAGACGATGTACGGCGTGAAGATCTCCGATAACGTAGGCACCGACGAAAGCGAGCCCGAGGTGCTCTTCACCGGCCTGCAGCATGCGCGTGAGGCCATCGGCGGCACAAGCCTCATCTTCTTCGCCGAATACCTCGCCGAGAACTACAGCACCGACACCCGCATCAAGGAGCTGGTGAACAACCGCGAGATCTACATCATCCCCTGCCTCAACCCCGATGGCTACGCCTACAACTACAGCGGCGCCAGTGCCTCGTATCCCACCACCGGTGGTGGCCTCTGGCGCAAGAACCGCCGCCTTATCTCCGGCAGCACCTATGGCGTCGACATCAACCGCAACTACGGCATCGACTGGGGCAACTGCGCCGGCGCGAGCACCAGCTGCGGCTCCAACGTATCCTCCGACGACACCTATTATGGTCCGAGCGCGTTTTCGGAAAAGGAAACGCAGAACGTGCGCGCCTTTGTTACCGCTCACAACTTCGTTACGGCCATCGACCAGCACTGCTACGGTCCGTACTATTCGCTGCCCTTCGGCCGCCCCTCGCTGCACACGATGAGCACGCTGGATTCCTATTTCTATTCGGCGATCCCGGCGCTGATGGGTACCTACAACTGCCACCGCGCGGGCAACTCGCCCGAGACCGTGAACTATGAAGTGGCCGGCGGTATCAAGGACTGGTTGCTCATGGGCGACATCGGCATGGGCAGCAAGGGCAAGATCTACGGCATGACTGGTGAGGCCGGCGGCGGCGACTTCTGGGCGCCCATCAGCCAGATCCTCACGCTGTGCCAGGAAAACTGCATGCAGAACCTGCAGCTGGCTTATGCCGCAGGCTCCTACTTCGACATCCAGGACGGCAACGATGTGGCCCTGACGGCCAAGTCGGGAACGCTGGCTTTCACGCTCCGCAATATTGGTCTTACCGCGGGCCAGGCAACGGTATCGATCGTGCCCATCGAGAACATCACGATGAGCGGATCCCCGGCCACCTTCACGCCGACCAACTACTACGATACCTACAACGGCACGGTGGGCTACACGCTGCCGGCAGCCATCGCCAACGGCTACCGCGTGCGCTTTGCCTGGAAAGTAACCGCGGGCGGCATCAGCACATACGATACGGTGACCAAGATCTTCAACCCTACCACGCTCCTGTACGACGATATGGAAGGCACGCTGTCTACGAACTGGACGGTGGCCAGCAACGTCAACCAGGCTTCCGGTAAGTGGGCCTATACCACGACGTCGGCCTACGGTGGCACGCATTCGCTTACCGAGTCGCCGAGCGGAAACTATACCACCAGCACCACCCGCACGATCACCTACAACAGCACCTTCGATTTGTCGGACGCAGCCAACGTGTACCTCAGCTTCTGGGTGAAGCACCGCGCCGAAAACTGCCGCGACAAGCTACAGGTGCAGGCATCGGTGAACGGCACCACGTGGACCGCGCTGTGCGGCAGCCACACGGTAGCCGAGCCCACGCTGACAGGCGCCGGATCGCTTGGCGGACAACCGGCCCTCACGGGTATCCGCGAACAGTGGACACGCGTGTCGTACGACCTCAGCTCCTACAAAGGACAGCCCGCGGTGTCTTTCCGGATGCAGTTCACGTCGGATGCCGACGCGAGCAGCTATACCTACGAGCTCGACGACGGATTTTATATCGACAACCTCAAGCTCGTAAAAACGACGCAGACCTTCGACGTGCTGCCCGTCCACTTCTTCCGGTTTACCGGCCAGCTCCAGCCCGACGGGCAGGTGCGCCTCGACTGGGAAGCCTACACCGACAGCGAGCACGATCATTTCGAAGTGGAGCGCTCGGCCGACGGTATTCATTTTACCACGCTCGGACGCAGCAACCCCAACCCGCCATACCGATACCTCGATGCGCATCCCGAGCCCGGATCGAACCACTACCGCATCAAGCAGGTGGACCGCAGCGGCCATAGCACGTACAGCAACATCGTGCTGATCAACGTGCAGCTGCACGTGCAGCTCAATGTATCGCCCAACCCCACGCGCGACCTGTTGCGCATAGAGCTGCACAGCACCCGTCCGGGCACCCTGCAGCTCCGCATCGACGACATGCAGGGCCGCAGCCTCTGGCAGCACAGCGGAGTAAATTCCGCGAGCCTGCAGGTGCCGATGGGTAACTGGGCGCAGGGTACCTACGTGCTTCGTGCTTACGATCCCAACGGGCAGCTGCTGAGCACGCAGCGCATCGTGAAACTTTAGTTTTTGGATTTGGTTTCCTCTGGAATGATCACGGACAGCAAAGGTCTTCTGCCCCTTGCGACCGTGATCTTCTTTTTTGGGGGAAATGTTGACGGGCCTGTCCGCAACCAACCATCAGAACCATCAGAACCTTAAAATCCTCCCGAACCTCCCTGAACCTAACTTCGCGCTATGTATACGTTGAAGAAATCCCTTGGCCAGCACTTCCTGAAAGATGAGAACATCTGCCGGAAGATCGTAGCTGCCCTGCAGGAGCGGCCCTTTACGCGCCTGGTGGAGGTAGGGCCCGGGGGCGCAGCGCTGACGAAATACCTGCTGGAGCTACCCGGCATCGATTTCCGCGCCGTCGAGATCGACGACGAGAAAGTGGCCTGGCTCGAGCAAAATTTCCCGGCCATCAAAGGCAAGCTCATTCACGAAAGCTTTCTCGATACCGCAGCGCCGTTTACGGAGCCCTTCACCGTCGTCGGCAACTTTCCGTACAACATCTCCACGCAGATCGTCTTCAAGATCATCGAGTGGCGCGCGCTCGTGGAAGGCGTTGTCGGGATGTTCCAGAAAGAGGTCGCGCAGCGCTTTGCCGCTCCCGAGGGCAACAAGATCTACGGGGTGACGAGCGTGCTCACGCAGGCTTTCTTCGATGTAGACTATCTCTTCGATGTGGCGCCGGGCGCCTTCAACCCGCCGCCGAAGGTGATGAGCGGCGTGATCCGCCTGCTCCCGCGCCGCGTGCCGCTGGACATTGCCTCGGAGAAAAAACTTTTTGCGCTGGTAAAGGCTGCCTTCAACCAGCGTCGCAAGCAGCTGCGTAATGCCGTCAAGGGACTCTTCACGGAAGAGGAGCTGCAGGATCCTCTTTTCAACCGGCGCGCCGAGCAATTGAGCGTGTCCGAATTTGCCGAACTTACTTTCCGCATGCGATGAAACACGCCCTGCTGTCTGCACCCGCCCACGCCCTGCTGCGGCCCGCGCTCGAAGCGGCGGGCTACCGCGTTACCGACGCGCCGGCGATCAGCTACGAGGAGCTTGAATCGGTCATTGCCGACGTTACGGGTCTTGTGGTTACGACGCGGATACGCATCGATGCCGCCCTGCTCGAAAAGGCAAAAAGCCTCCGCTGGATCGGCCGCCTCGGCTCGGGGATGGAGCTGATCGACGTAGGCGCTGCTGCCTCCCGCGACATTGCCTGCGTGAGCACACCCGAAGGCAACCGTAACGCCGTGGCCGAACACGCGCTCGGCCTGTTGCTGTCGCTGCTCAATCACATTCCGCGCTCCTTCGATGAAGTGAAGCAGGGTCTCTGGCGCCGCAACGAAAACCGCGGCACCGAGCTGACCGGCAAGACGGTCGGCATTATAGGTTACGGCAACACGGGCAGCGCCTTTGCGCGCCTCCTTGCGCCCTTCGGCGGACCGGTGCTTGCCGTTGACAAATACAAGCAGCATTTCGGCGATGGCTTTATCCGCGAGTCGTCGCTCGCAGAAGTGCAGGCAGGGGCCGACGTTATCTCGCTGCACCTGCCCCTGACGGCTGAAACGCGGCATATGGCCGGGCCTGCCTTTTTTGAAAAGCTGGAGCAGCGGCCGTTCTTCATCAGCACCTGCCGCGGTGCGGTGACCGATACGGCGGCACTGCTGGCGGCACTCGAAGGTGGGTTGCTTCGCGGCGCCGCGCTCGACGTGCTCGAGAACGAAAAGCTAGGATCGTATACTGCGGCCGAAAAGGATCTGCTGGAGCGCCTGTGCAGCCGTCCCGATGTGATCGTAACGCCCCATGTGGCGGGCTATAGCTTCGAAGCCTACCAAAAGATGAGCGAGGTACTTCTCGAGAAGCTCGGCGCTGCCGGCCTGCTGTAAGCCGCAAGCCTTGAAATCTGCCCGTCACTCCCTATATTTGTCGGTACGGCAACGCTCCGGTGAAGAACTGGAGCGTTGCTCTTTTTTTCATAACTCAACCGAACGACCATGAGTTTAGTTCAATACGTGACGAAGGAAACGCTCGAGCTGATGAAGGCCGAACTGCAGCATATGAAAGCCGTCGACCGTCCCGCCGCCTCCCGCGCCATCGCCGAGGCCCGCGAAAAGGGTGACCTCCGCGAGAATGCCGAATACGACGCCGCCAAGGAAGCCCAGGGTCTGCTCGAAGCCAAGATCGCGCAGCTCGAAGGCCAGATCGCCACGGCCCGCATCGTCGACGAAAGCACGATCGATACGTCTAAAGTCTCCATCCTCACCAAGGTGAAGGTGACGAACCTGAATAACAACAAGCAGGTAACCTACCAGATCGTTTCCGAGAAGGAAGCCGACCTCAAGTCGGGCAAGATCTCGTCGACCTCACCCATCGGCAAAGGCCTGCTTGGCAAGGCTGTCGGGGAGATCGCCGAAGTGACGGCGCCCGCCGGCACGCTGAAGTTCCGGGTGGAAGAAATAAGTGTGTAACGTATAAGAAGGGTCGGAACCGCAAAGAAATAAGTGAAGAAGGGTTTTCGCAACGGAATTAATGAACGGCTGTGCATTGCACAGCCGTTTCTCTTAGCGTATAGCTTCTTTTCTTTTTGTCTTCGCGGTTCCAACCCATCTTCTCCTTAATTTTCCTTCATGAGCATTTTCAGCAAAATCATCGCCGGCGAAATCCCTTCCTACAAGATCGCTGAAGACGAGCACTTCTTTGCCTTCCTGGATATCTTCCCGCTGCGTGCGGGGCATGTGCTCGTGATTCCCAAGATCGAGGTGGACAAGCTGTACGAGTTGCCGGAGGAGTACCTCTCGGGCATGCTGGTATTTGCGCAACCCATCGCACGGGCGATCGAGAAGGCTTTCGGAAAGCGCGTGGGCATGTCCGTGATCGGCATCGAAGTGCCGCATGCGCACCTGCACCTGGTGCCCATCTCCTCGGCCAACGACATCAATTTCACCCAGCCAAAGCTGAAGCTGTCGGAAGCGGAACTGAAGGCGGCGCAGGAGAAGATCCTGGCGCAGCTCCCGGAATGACAGCAGGCAGTCGGCCACGGCATTGTGGTAGCGATTTGCTACCTTCCCATTCGCAGCGCAGCCTGCGTCCCCTGCCACTAATGCTTAACCAAACCTAAACCAATGAGAACGTTACTGTTCTTCCTTCTCCTGGCAACTGCTGCCTATGGACAGAATCAACCCGCCTGGACCTGGGTCAACGGCGATGGGAATTTCTCGCCGACCCCCAGCCATTACGGTACCCGGGGCGTGGCCAGTGCCCCCAACAAGCCGCCTCATCGCGCCAATGCCTGCACCTGGACCGATAAGCAGGGAAACCTATGGATGTTCGGGGGCAGCGAAGGCCTCAGTCACGCGTTTTATAACGACCTGTGGAAATACAGTCCTGCCAGTAATACCTGGACCTGGATGCATGGGGATACGTTGGCCGACAGGCCCGGGAACTACGGGGTAAAAGGCGTGCCGCATCCACTCAATAAACCCGCGGCGCGAAGCAATGCAGGGTGCTGGATCGATAGCGCCGGCAACCTGTGGCTCTATGGCGGCTATTATGTCTATAGCAATAACGACTTCGGTATACTGGCCGACTTGTGGAAATACGATATTGGAGCGAATGAATGGATTTGGGTTGCCGGAAGCAGCGACCGCTTCGCCCTCCCGGTTTATGGCGTTCAGGGTGTCCCAAGCAGCGCCAACAGTCCTGGCGCGGCGGAACGATCTGCGTGCTGGACCGGCAGGGACGGCCGGTTTTATTTATATGGCGGATTCCAGGTAACCACCTACAATTCAGGCGGGTGGAACTCATTGCTTTGGAGTTATGATCCGGCAACCGGTATGTGGACCTGGGTGACCGGGCAAAAAAGTCCGCCTGGTCCGGTAGTCCCGGTGCCTCCCGTTTCCCTGGCCGACGGACAATTTTCGGACAGCAATACCCCCGGTGGCATCATCAATGCCGCGACCTGCGTGGATTCTTCCGGACGTTTATGGCTATACGGTGGGCAACCTTCAACCGGGAACTTTTCGAACGAACTATGGTGTTTCGATCCAAAGATCAATCAATGGGCAATGATGCGCGGCAACCTCGCCGTGACTTTGCCGGTCCGTCCCGCCTGGCCGAATGTTTACGGGCAAAGGAATGTTCCCGATGCCGCTAACATCCCCGGTGCCCGCGGTGGTGCTTTGTTGTGGACTGCCGGCGATGATACGATCTGGATGTTCGGGGGAGAAGGATTTTCGGACGGGCCGTCGCCGTGGGATTTGAGCGTGCGGAACGATCTCTGGAAATTCAGTATCGCTTCAAAGACCTGGACCTGGGTAAAAGGTGATTCGACGTTACGCTCGCTGGGTCGCTACGGCGTAAAAGGCGTAGCCGATACCCTCAACAACCCGCCTGCCCGGGCCTACGTTGCGCGCTGGACCGACCAGGCCGGAACGTTCTGGCTGTGGGGCAACTCCGGGTACTATACCGACCTCTGGTCGCTGAATGCGGGATCGATCGGGAAGCAAACGGAATTAGAGCTGTGGGGCCGGTTCCAGGGCAATGATATTTTAGTAAACTGGCAAACGACCCGCGAGGTGGGCACCCATCATTTTATCCTGGAAAAAGGAGCAAGCAGGACGGCATTCAGTCCCATCGACTCGGTTCCGGCAGCGGGCTACAGCATTGGAACCCGTTCCTATATGCACAACGATCTCTACCCGTTTGCCGATACCAACTTTTACCGCCTGAAGATCGTAAATACCGGCGGCGCGGTCAGCTATAGTCGGACCATCGCTTTGAAACGGACTATGGGCGGCGGTGCGATTGATCCGGGTGGCGCTTCTTCAGGGATCATCTATCCCAACCCGGTGAGAGATGTGCTGCATGTGCGGATGACCGCCACCGGATACAACACGATAACCCTCTTTGATGCTACGGGCCGCAAAGTGTATGAGGAAGGCGTTTTTGTCAACACGCCTTTTACGCAGCAGGTTAACGTATCGCGATGGGCTTCAGGTGCCTATCTTTTGGTTTTGGAAAACGCGCAGGCGCGCTTCGGTGTGAAGCTGGTAAAGCTCTGATGGCCTGCAACATAGCAAATGATCACCGCGAACCTTTGCCGTTCGTACGTATGTCCGGCAAAGCCGTTGGCTTTAAATCCTGTGCGGCCCGGCAGCAGTTATTGTTTCGCGGGTGCCGCGGATTGTCTGCGGCGATAGATCAACTCCAGCACTTCTTTTTGCTTCATCCGAATGCGAATCTCCGTTGGCCCGATCGAGGCCACGCCAAAGCTTCGTGCCGGCATCCCTTCGCCCGGCTCGATGTAGAGGCTGTCCTGGCGGATCGTCCAGCTGCCTTTCCAGGTCTTTTCGGGGGTTACCAGGTCAACGCTGCTCCCGCTCACGTGCAGTTCCGGGATGGCGGGCGGGAGGCCCGTGTTGCGGTTGGTAAAGGCGACGCCGTAGCCTTCGAGGTCATTGACCTCTTCGAGTACCCAGGCGCCATCGGGAAGTGCTTTTGTACCGCTGCTGCTTTGGGCGTTGACAGCATACGTAAGCAGGAGGCAGGAAAAAGACAGGAGCGTGATGCGTTTCATGCCGGTAAGATAACAAACCCAATCGTGTTCCCGCACGTCGTCCAACCAGAGTTTCCGAACATTCCCGGTTAAAGCGTCGTGGTTGATCCGCGTGGCGCTTCGCCAGGGAGCATCTGTCCCAACCCCGTGAGAAATGTCCGCCAGGGGCGCATGACCACTACCGGCCGGAATGCGATAAACCAGGGCTTCAAGCCGCTAAAACCGTAACTACCCGCACGCACGGCGTTTGCATAATTTCTGCGCCTGGAAACTCCAAACTCCAAACCCCAAACTCCAAACTGCTAACCCCTCCGCTCCGGGTTCGCCGCCAGGAACCGGTCCCAGTCGGATGCGGCCTTTGCCTTCCGCGGGTTGCGGGCGCGGCCGCTGCTTTTGGTAGCCTGCGGGAGGCCGTCGGAGAAGTGGTGGGTGATGGCCACGGCAAGGGCATCGGTAGCGTCGAAGTACTTCGGCGACTCCTCGATGGTCACGATGCGGTGCAGCATCTGCCATACCTGCTCCTTGTCGGCATTGCCGTTGCCGGTGATGGCCTGCTTGATCCGCTTGGGTGAGTATTCGGTAACGGGGATGCCGCCGCTCATGGCCGCCGCGATGGCCACGCCCTGCGCCCGCCCGAGTTTGAGCATCGACTGGACGTTCTTGCCGAAGAAGGGCGCCTCGATGGCGAAGCTGTGGGGCTTGTGCAGGCGCACGAGCTCGGTTACCTTCTGGTGAATGAGCTGCAGGCGCACGTAGCTGTCCTCCTTCACCGGGAGCTTCAGCGCATCGATCTCCAGCACGCGCAGATCGTTGCCCGTTACGGCGAGGACGCTGTAGCCCATGATCACGGTCCCCGGGTCGATCCCCAGTATGATTTTCGGTTGTTTTTGCAAGGTGGCGGTTATATTTACGGCAATGCGGCCGGGTAAAATTAGTAAAAAATTTAGCAATTACTTCCTGGGGCCCCTGCTCTTCGCCTGGCTGTCCTGGTCCATCTGGCGGCAATTACAGCGCCAGCCGCACCTAGGCGCCTCCTGGTCGTCGCTGAAAGCCTCGCTTCAGAACGGGAACGGCTGGTACCTGGCGGCCATCGGGGCGCTGATGCTGTGCAACTGGGGCATCGAGGCCGTCAAGTGGCGGATCCTGGTAAAACCCGTGCAAGCCATCTCCTTTGGCCAGTCGTTCAAGGCGGTGCTCTCGGGGGTTTCCTTTTCCATCAGCACCCCCAACCGGGTGGGCGAATACCTTGGGCGGATGCTGTACCTGCCCGAAGGAAAGCGGTTACGCATCATCGCGCTGACGCTGGTGGGCAGCCTCGCCCAGCTCCTCGTGACCATCGGGGCGGGCACTATCGGCTTTGTTGCGCTACGGGAACGCCTGATCGCTTCGGGGCTGCTGCACCCCATCGCCTACCAGTTCGGCCTGTTCGGGCTGCTGTTCGTGCTGGCTATTTTAACATTGCTTTATTTCAATGTGGGCGGCCTCGAAAAATGGCTGGAATCCGTGCTGCGTAAGGCTTCGTGGCTTCCATTGGTGCATGCGCTGCAGGAATTCGGGATGCAACGCCTCGGCCATTTGCTGCTTCTATCGCTAGTACGCTACGCGGTGTTTGTGATACAGTACCTTTTAGCATTTCGTTTGTTTTCGGTTGCTGTATCATTGCTCCCCGCGGTAGGGGTTATGAGCCTGGTCTTCCTGGCCCTGGCCGTGATCCCGAGCGTTGTGCTGCTCGAGGTGGGCATCCGGGGCGAGGTGAGCCTGAAACTGATCGGCTTGTTTTCTGCCAACAGTTTGGGAATTTTGCTCACTTCGGTGACGATCTGGCTGGTGAACCTGGTGATACCGGCCCTCGCGGGCAGCATACTGATTCTGGGGATCAAAATATTTAAGCAACGATATGAAGAAACTTAAACCCATACTTTTCGTTACCGCCGCCAGCCTCCTCTTCGTAGGCGGTCATGCCGGACGCCCGCAGCAGGAGCAGCCCGTGGCTACGGCCAACGATTTCTGCGCCGTGCGCAACACCACGTTCCAGAACGGCGAGGTGCTGAGCTACAACGTGTATTACTCCATCATCGGCATCTACGTGCAGGCTGCCGACGCCACCATCAACGTCAATGCCGAGCGGCTCAACAACCGCCCCGTGTACCACGTTACGGCCACCGGCAAAACCACCAGCTCGCTCGAGTGGATTTCGAAGGTCAACGACCGCTTCGAGACCTACATGGATACCGGCACCCTGCAGCCGTACAAGTTCGTACGCAACATCCAGGAAGACAACTACCGCAAATACGAGTCGGTTACTTTCAACCGCAACGCCAATACGGCCATCACCAACGACGGTGTGTTCAAGGTACCGGGTTGTGTGCAGGATGTGATGAGCTCGCTGTACTACGCGCGCAACATCAACTTCGACGCCTACAAGCCGGGCGACAAGATCACCTTCAACATGTTTATCGACAACGAGGTGTACAACATGTATATCCGCTACGAGGGCAAGGACAACATCAAGACCAAGTATGGTAAGTTCCGCGCCATCAAGTTCAAGCCCCTGCTGATCAAGGGCACAGTTTTCGAAGGCGGCGAGAAGATGACCGTGTGGGTGAGCGACGACGAGAACCGCATCCCGATCCGCGTGGAAACCCCGCTCAAGGTGGGTTCCGTGAAGGTGGATATGATGGGATACCAGAACCTGCGGTACCCGCTGAGCAGCCTGAAGAGCCTGCGGTAACTATCGAATAACGAATAGCGAATATCGAATAACGAAGTGGGGCTTTCCGTAAATGGGAAGCCCTCCTTATTTAGGGGAGGGCGTTTCCGATATTCGATAGTCAGTCTCGATATTCTATAATTCTTCCAGGCGGAACTCCCGGCCCATCCGAATTCCTTTCTCCGTTTGTACCAGCTCGCAGCACTCGCGCTGATGGTCGTGCTCGAAGAAAAGAACGTAGTTGCCCTCCGCGGCTTCGCGGAGAAAGCTTTTTTTCTCGTCGAGGGTCAGCAGGGGACGGGTGTCGTAGGCCATTACGTAGGGCACCGGGATATGGCCCGCCGAAGGGAGCAGGTCGGCCATGTATACGATCGTGCGGTCCTTGTAGCGGATCTGCGGGAGCATCATCTTTTCCGTGTGGCCGCTCACAAAACGAATGTCGATGCCGTCGGCGAACGGGGTCGTAGCGAGGCGTCCATCGGTGCTTTCCGGGGCGCCGATGAATTTCAGTTGGCCGCTTTCCTGGATGGGCAGGATGTTTTCCCTGAGAAAGGAAGCCTTCTCGCGGTCGTTGGGCTGAACGGCCCACTGCCAGTGCTGCTCGTTGCTCCAGTACGTGGCGTTGGCAAAGGCCGGTACGAGCTTGTCGCCCTGCCGCTCGATGGAGCCGCCGCAGTGGTCGAAGTGCAGGTGGGTGAGAAATACGTCGGTGATGTCGCTGCGCTGGAACCCGCGTGCCGCGAGGCTTTTGTCGAGCGTGTCGTCGCCGTGGAGATGGTAGTAGCCGAAGAACTTGGCGTCCTGCTTGTTGCCGATGCCGTTGTCGACGAGGATGAGGCGCCCGCCGTCCTCGATGAGCAGGCAGCGCATCGACCAGGTGCACATGTTGTTCTCGTCGGCCGGGTTGATCTTCTGCCAGATGGTTTTCGGCACCACGCCAAACATGGCGCCGCCGTCGAGTTTGAAATTGCCCGTATTAATACTGTAAAGGTTCATCGAATGTGGTGATGTGATGATTTGGTATTGTGGTGATGTGCTGGTGTCGCTTCGGCTGCGCTCAGCGTGACAGTTAGCCTTTGCTACACTGGGGCTTGTCGAAGCAAGATACACGTGCGCCAGCCAACTCCAAACTCCCGCCTTCGCTGAAGCTTCGGCGGGCGGAGCCAAACTACAAACCGGCCTTTGCCAGCTGTCGTTGTTTCGAAAGGGTTGACAGGAGGCCGATGGCACCGAGAACGAAGAAGACGATCAGCGCCAGCACCGAATTGCGCATGTTGCCGGTGAGCTCCTGCACCAGTCCGAAGGAGAGCATGCCGATCACGATCGCTACTTTCTCGGTTACGTCGTAGAAGGAGAAGAAGGAGGCCGTATCGTGTGTCGCGGGCATGATCTTGGCGTAGGTGCTCCGGCTCAGGCTTTGAATGCCGCCCATCACCAGCCCCACGACCGTTGCCACGATATAGAACTGCATTTCCGTCGTTGTAAAATAGGCTGCGATGCAGATGCCGATCCAGAGCGTTACCACGAACAGGAGTACGGGGAAGTTGCCGAAGCGCTCCGACAGCTTCGCCATCAGGTAAGCGCCTGCGATCGCAACGAGTTGGATGATAAGGATACAGGCAATAAGCTTCGACGTGGGCAGCTGCAGCACCTGGCTTCCGAAGAGGGTGGCGGCGAGCATCACGGTTTGTACGCCCATGCTGTAAAAGAAGAAGGAGGCGAGGTAGCGTTTCAGCACCGGCATGTCACCGGCCTGCCGTGCCACCTTTTTGAGCTCGGCGAAGCCGCTGGTCAGCACGTTGCGGCGGGCGCGGCCACCGATGCCCTGTCCTTTCGGCAGCACGCGGAAGGCGACTTGGGCAAAACCCATCCACCAAAGGCCCACGAGCAGGAACGACAGGCGGGAGGCCGATGCTTCATCGGCAAGGCCGAAGAGCCCGGGCTTCAGTACAAATACAAAGCAGATCACCTGTAGCAGCACAGAGCCGATATAGCCGAACGAAAACCCGCGGGCCGATACCCGGTCCTGGTCGGGCTCGGCGGCGATCTCCGGCAGGTAGGAATTGTAAAACACCAGTGAGCCGCAATAGCCGATGGCGGCGAGGATACAGCACACGATGCCCAGGCCAAGCGTATTGCCGGTGAAGGCATACAGCGTGCAGCAGGCAAGTCCGCCGAGGTAGCAGAAGAATTGCATGAACGCCTTCTTGTTGCCGCGGTAGTCGGCAATCGACGAGAGGATCGGCGACAGCAGCGCGATGACGAGGTAAGCGAAGGCAATGGCGTAGTTGTACAGCGAGGCGCTCTCGAACGTGCGGCCGAGGAAGCGCACATCGTGACTGAGCACCTTGCCGCCGGCATCTTTTACCGTGGTGATCGCATCGTAGTAGGCCGGGAAAATGGTGGAGGTGATGACGAGGTTGTACGCGCTGTTGGCCCAGTCGTACATGGCCCAGCCGTTGATCACCTTCTTGGGGGCGGTTTCCCGGGTTGTTTGCGCAACGGCAACAGGATCGGCAATCATTTCCATCAGCGGATTTTGTAGGCCTAAAAGTAGGTAATGCCGGTCATTGCGAGCATCCCATAACAAAGGCCCCGCGCAGCGGGGCCTTTGTTAATTATTTTTTGCTTGCTCAGAGCTTACCCATGGCAATCAGCGCCAGCAGCACCGCGCCCAGGATGATGCGGTAGATGCCGAAGAGGCGGAAGCCATAGCGCTTCAGTACGGCGATGAAGAACTTGATCGCGGCGAGTGCCACCACGAAGGCCACGACATTTCCAACGAGGAAGGCCTTTGTATTCTCCGGGCTCGCCATAATAAGCTGGTAGCCTTTCTGGCGCAGGCCGGGGGCTACGTCCCACTTCTTGAGCAGCACCGAGTACAGCGTGGCGGCTGCCATGGTAGGCACGGCCAGGAAAAAGGAGAATTCGGCCGCGAAGTTTCGCGTGAGTCGCTGCTGCATGCCGCCAATGATGGAGGCTGCGGAGCGGCTTACGCCGGGAACCATGGCCAGCACCTGCCAGAAGCCGATGATGAGCGATTTTTTATACGTCAGGTGATGGTCGGCCTCCACGAGCTCGCCCTGCGTGGTTTCGGCCGCCAGCAGGTCGGACTTGGGCGCCGAGACGCGCTGCGGAAAGAGGCGGTCGATGAAGAGCAGCACGAAGCCGCCGAGCAGGAGGCTGACGGCTACGATGGCCTGGCTCGAAAGCATAGCGTCGATGGCGTCGTTGAAGAGGAAACCGAAAACGAGTGCCGGGAGCACGCCAGCCACAAGCTTCGCGTAAAACTGCCAGTGGGTGAACTGGAAGAATTTACGCCAGTAAACCAGCACAACGGCCAGGATGGCACCGAACTGGATAGCTACCTCGAACAGCTTGGTAAAGGCGCTCTCCTCGATACCGAGAAAGGAAGACGTAATGATCATGTGGCCCGTGGAGGATACGGGCAGGAATTCCGTGATGCCTTCCACAACGGCGATCACGATCGATTCAAATAGGGTCATGCGGCGGTATCGCTTTTGCGCGGGCGACGGAAAATGGCGTAGATCTCGATGACCAGGCCGGCCAGGATAACAATCGGCGCTACGGTGATGCGGGTTTTGCTGTACACCTCGCTTGCATTGAACGCGTTGGGGTCCTTCGAGCCACCGCCGGCCATAAGCAGGAAGCCGATGACAATCACGACGGCGCCGATGCCCATCCACATCAGGTTGTCACGGCCAAAAAGCGGCTTATCGCTGAGGCGCAGCTCTTCGCGCGCAGTTTTGGATCGGGTAGTAGTAGCCATAAGAGGGCAAAATAAATGAATATTGAATAATGTTTATTGAATATTGAATAAGTAAGGGCCTTTGCTATTCAATAGACATTATTCAATCAATATTATTCAATACAACTCGTCCAGCTTCATCTTCAGGTACTTCAGCACGCTGCGGTAGGTGCTCAGCACCGTAATGCTGACGCCGATAAGCAGCAGGGCGAGAAACAGGAGGAGGAACAGCTGGCCGTCGAAGAGGGCATTGAAGCCGGGGATAAAGCTCTCGGCAAGCAGGATCATCCCGTAGAGGGCGGCGGTGGCGATAGCGGCAGCCACGGCGCCGTTGACCACGGCACGCACCGCCAGCGGGCGGGCAATAAAGCCGCGGGTCGCCCCCACCATCTGCATCGTCTTAATGAGAAAGCGGTTGGAGAACATCGCGAGGCGGATCGTATTGTCGATCAGGATGATCACCAGGATGCTCACCACCACCACGATGGCCAGCAGCACCAGCGACACGGTGCGGAAGCTGCGTTGCATCGAGCCTACGACGACGCGCGAGTACTGCACCTCGTCGACGTTGATGTTCTGCTGCAGGCGGTTCTTGATGGAGCTCAGGTTGGCCGAGTCGACGGCCTGCTCGGCCAGGTTGAAGTTGATGCTGCTGGGGAGCAGCGAGTTTTCGAGGAACTCCGAAAAGTCTTCGTTGCCACTCTTGATCCACTGGCGCTTCGCCTCCTCCTTGTCCACGTAGCGGACGCTTTTCACCGCGGGAATCGCCTTGATCGAGTCGAGCAGCGCCATACGCGCCGGCTCCGATACGGTGGGCTTCAGGTACACCTGCACCTCCACGCTTTCCTTGATCTTCTGCATCACCTTTTTGGCATTGATACCCAGCCAGCCCAGGATGCCCAAAAGAAACAGCACCAGGGTGACGCCGAGCACGGACATAAAGTAGGAAGGTTTGCCGCGCTTGAGAGAAGCTTTGCCGGTTTGTGCCATGCGAGGGTTTTAGAAGGTGACAAAAATAGTCGTTTGCAACCATAGCCGCTTGGCGGCCCCTTAAAGCTTTGTCAAAACCAAAGGGGTGAAAGGGCTAAATTTGCACCTCTAACGGAGGGCGGCACGGGCTTATTGCCCCGTTTGGCCGCGCTTACGATCTTAAATCACCAAGACAGAAAGGCCCCGAGACGCACGGAGTCGGTTCCGGCGGGCGGGCCATCCCGGATAAAGATGGAATACAATTTCAGAGCGATCGAGCAGAACTGGCAGAAGAAATGGGCCGACAGCGGCGCCTACAAGGTGAGCAACGAATCGGCTAAGCCCAAATACTACGTGCTCGACATGTTTCCCTACCCGAGCGGCGCGGGCCTGCACGTAGGCCATCCCCTGGGCTATATTGCCTCCGACATCTTCGCACGCTACAAGCGCAACAAGGGCTTCAACGTACTGCACCCCATGGGCTACGACGCCTTCGGCCTCCCCGCCGAGCAATATGCCCTCGACCACGGCGTGCACCCTGCGGTATCAACGGCGAAGAACATCGCCACCTTCCGCGGGCAGCTCGATAAGATCGGCTTCTCCTTCGACTGGAGCCGGCAGGTGAATACCTCCGAGCCGCGCTACTACAAGTGGACGCAGTGGATCTTCCTGCAATTGTTCAACAGCTGGTATAACCGGCAGGCCAACAGGACCGAGAAGATCGATACGCTCGTTGCCGCTTTTGAAAAAGAGGGCAATGCTTCGCACCCGGTGCCGAACACCCAGTTTGAGCTTCCCGATGTCAGCGCCCAGCGCGCACCGCTCACCTTCACGGCTGACGATTGGAAGGCGTTTGATGAAAAGACAAAGCAGACCATCCTGATGGAATACCGCACTGCCTATTGCGGCTACGGCGAGGTGAACTGGTGCGAAGCACTGGGCACGGTGCTCGCCAACGATGAAGTGGTCAACGGCGTCAGCGAGCGCGGCGGCTTCCCCGTCATCAAGAAGCGCCTCCGCCAGTGGTACCTCCGCATCACCGAATATGGCGACCGACTCCTTCAGGGCCTGCAGACCGTCGATTTCTCGGATGCCATGAAGGAGATGCAATCCAACTGGATCGGGAAGTCCTCAGGTGCCGAAATAACTTTCGAGGTCGTTTCCCCTCTCCGCACAGGAGAGGGGGCAGGGGGTGAGGTCCTCACTGTGTACACCACCCGCCCCGACACCATCTTCGGCGTCGACTTCATGGTGCTGGCACCGGAGCACGAGATCGTTTCGCAGATAACGTCTGACGACCAGCGTGCCGCGGTAGACGAATACGTGGCCCACGTAAAGAGCCGCTCGGAGCGGGAGCGCATGGCCGAGAAGAAGATCACGGGCGTATTCACCGGCGCCTACGCGCAGCACCCTTTTTCCGACAAGAAAATTCCCATCTGGATCTCCGAGTACGTGCTCGCCGGCTACGGCACCGGCGCCATCATGGCCGTGCCTTCGGGCGACGAGCGCGATCATAAGTTTGCGACCCATTTCAACATCCCGATCACGAATATTTTCGGTGATGCCTATACCGGCGAGGACGCCGTTACCGACAAGAGCCTCGTGCTCCACAACAGCGACTTCGTGAACGGCAAGACGGCGAAGGAAGCCATCGAGATCGTTATCGACAAGCTGGTGGAACGCGGCATCGGCACGCGCAAAACGAACTTCCGGATCCGCGACGCGGCCTTCAGCCGGCAGCGCTACTGGGGCGAGCCCTTTCCCATCAAGTGGATCGATGGCATTGCCTACCCGCTCGATGAAAGCGAATTGCCGCTGGAGCTTCCGCACGTAGACACCTACAAGCCCGGCCCGGAAGGCGAGGGCCCGCTGGCCAATATCCCCGAGTGGACAGAGCGCCACCTGGAAACGAACACGATGCCCGGTTATGCCGGCTCTTCGTGGTACTTCCTCCGCTACATGGACCCGCACAACGACAGCACGTTCTGCGCGCGCAGCGCCTCCGACTACTGGCGCCAGGTGGACCTCTACGTGGGGGGCACCGAGCACGCCGTTGGCCACCTGCTCTACTCCCGTATGTGGACGAAGGCTTTGTATGACCTCGGCCTCATCTCCTTCGACGAGCCCTTCAAGCGACTGCTGAACCAGGGAATGATCCAGGGAAGCTCGCGCTTTGTGTACCGCCTGGACGACTTCACCTACGGCAATGCTTCCGACGGCTTTGTGAACTATGCCAAGAAGGGCGCCTTCTTTGTATCCAACGGGATTTTCGATGCCGTTGAGTCGGGCGGAAAGAAGGACGACGAATCGGAAACCGCCATCGAAACCGTTGCTAAGGCACTGGGCATCGAATCATTCGACTTCGGTCAGCTCGACTCGTTTCGCTTCAGCCCCTTGCATGTAGACGTGAATATCGTCGATGGGGTTGAGCTTGATAAGGAAGCTTTCCGCAAGTGGAAGCCCGACTTCAAAGACGCGATACTCGTTCTCGAGGACGGTTCTGTCTCACTCCCTTCGGAGGCGCGTGCTGCTGCCTACATCTGCGGTGTTGAGGTGGAGAAGATGTCGAAGTCGAAGGTCAACACCGTCAACCCTGACCATATCGTGGAGAAATACGGCGCCGACACGTTCCGCATGTACGAGATGTTCCTCGGTCCGGTGGAAATGTCGAAGCCCTGGGATACAAAGGGCATTGAAGGCGTGCATCGCTTCCTGAAGAAACTCTGGCGCCTGTTCTATAACGAAGGCGGCCTGCAGGTTACCGATGAAGCGCCTACGAAAGAGGAGCTGAAGGTGCTGCACAAGACCATCAAGAAGATCGAGGAAGACACGGAGCGCTTCTCGTTCAACACGGCCGTCTCCACGTTCATGATCGCCGTCAACGAACTTACCGACCTGAAGGGCAGCAAGCGCGCGATCCTGCAGCCGCTTCTCGTGCTGCTGGCGCCCTACGCACCACACGTGAGCGAGGAGCTCTGGCAGGCCACCGGCGGCGAAGGTTCCATCCTGGACGCACCCTTTCCGGCCTTCGATGCGCAATACCTCGTTGAATCCTCGAAAGAATACCCGGTGTCCATCAACGGCAAGAACCGCGCGCAGATCGAGATATCGCTCGATGCCACGGAGGAGCAGGTGCAGGCCATCGTGCTCGCCAATGACATCGTGCAGAAGTGGATGGAAGGAAAACCGCTGAAAAAGCTGGTGTTTGTGAAGGGACGGATGATCAACGTGGTGGTGTAGCAAATCAAAAGTAAAAAATCAAAAGTCAAAAGGCGTACTCTGGAGAGGCGCCTTTTTGCTTTGCTGAGGTCACTGAGGGGAGTTTGGGAAACGCCAAGAAAAGAAGAAAACAATTTGACGCAAAGGGAGGGGAGATGCAAAGGGCATACTGCAGGACGGCAATGCTTTCTATAAATAAACCTGTTGCTTGCGGTCGATCGTAATCAAGCGTCCCGCTGCGCGGGACATGCATGGAGGCTCTCCGATTCGATGAAGAGTCTTCGATAGCTGACGTGTCGCTGTGTTATTGGCTGCAACGCGCGAACGTATAGTGAAGACCTGCAGGACACGCTTCGGTATGTCCTGCGCAGCAGGACGCTTTGCCTACGAATGGCAGTGAGGTCGAATCCATTCAACGGGCTTCCCTATACAGCCACGAACGTCGCGCCCTTTGCTACCTCCGCGCCCCCATGAATTCTTCGCGCCTTGGTGTTCCAAAACCGCTGGGGAAAATCCCACGAAATGTTGTTTTTCCTCCCATGGCCACCCGGCACCATGGACGCAGCTTTGCCGCATGACAGCACAGGAATTAAACCGCATCGGCGCCGAGATCGTGGATGCCGCGATCAAAGTGCACCGCACGCTTGGCCCGGGCCTGCTCGAATCGGCGTATAAGTATTGTATGAAAGTCGAACTGGAATCACGCGGCTTGACCGTGCAGCTCGATGTGCCGCTGCACCTGACTTATTTCGGCCACGATGCCGGGAAGTCGTACGAGCTTGATATGCTCGTCGAAGGACACGTGATCATCGAGTTCAAGGCCGTGGAGCAGATGAGGCCGCTGTACCAGGCGCAGACGCTCACCTACCTCCGGCTGTATCCCGCGCAACTCGGCTTCCTCATCAACTTCAACGTGGAGCGCGTCAAAGACGGTATCAAGCGGCTCGTCTGGAATTTTCCGAAATGAGTCGCTGCCGGCCGCGGATTAAGCAGGATGACGACGCGGCCCGGTCGTATCTTAACCGGAGTAAGACCCGCCTTTATGCGAATATCCCTCCTGCTTTCCCTCCTCCTCGTAGCCGCCGTCGCCGGGGCCCAGGACAGCACTTCCATCAACGCCCACCTGATGCTTCGACTGATGCAGGGCCGCTGGACAGGCGTACTGCAGTACCGCGACTACAGCTCGGACCGTACCGTGCAGATTCCCGCGGAGGTGCAGGTGCGGTACCTCGGCAACCCCGGCTACCGGATCGCACTCGCTTACGACTTCCCGAAAGAGCCCGGCCACGGCTATGCCGACACGATCCGAAGCCTCCCGCGGCAGCAAAAAAGCCGCCCCGACCGATTCGTGGTTACCCGCAGCAGTTCGGGCGATGACAACGGCAAGCCAGCCCGCCTTACCTACACCTACACGTTCACGGCGGATTCCCTCTTCATACGAAAACAAGTTCGGCTCCGCGGCGCCAAAGCTTCCTTTGTCCGCAACGAGTACCGATTCGCCCGCGCGCAATAGTTTCCGGGACGGGTTTCTGTTTTGGAAAACGCTCCCCGGAATTTTTCCGGATGCTGTTGCCCTGGTATAATTGACCGGCAGCACTGCCAGCATTTTCACAATTCCCGCAGCAACAAATGCACGGCCTTTGCTGTTAGAAGAGGTATAATCCGAATGACATGGCTTATCCCAACCTGACCCTCATCGGTGCGCTGCGGCAGGCGGCGGCGCAGCTTCGCGGCGGCGCGCCCTATGCCTGGGGCGACCATGGCTCCTGCAACTGCGGCCACCTGCTGCAGGTACTCACCCACCTGAGCCGTGAAGAGATCCTCCGCCACGCCCGTACCGGCAT
The DNA here is from genome assembly GCF_054777635.1 of Flaviaestuariibacter terrae. Taxonomy (NCBI): domain Bacteria; kingdom Pseudomonadati; phylum Bacteroidota; class Chitinophagia; order Chitinophagales; family Chitinophagaceae; genus Flaviaestuariibacter; species Flaviaestuariibacter terrae. Next base: position 273,780 of record NZ_BAAHAL010000008.1, on the reverse strand, counting down.
CGGCGAATGGACCGAGATCGCCGAAGACTACTGCGGTGTAACCGACGCGCCCGTGACCCTGCTGATGAGCAAGCTCGAAGCCATCGGCCTCACCCCCACCGATATTCATTGCCTGGAGTACCTGCAGGATCGCGCCGTGCTCGACCGCCTTCCCGGCGGCTTCCGCTGGCTCGAGCGGAATGTTCGCGAAGACGCCATCCTCTACTTCGAAACCTTTGCTGATCTCCTCGAAGAGCAGCTGTTGCCGCGCGTGGAAATCAGTTCGGTCCTTCAGCCGTCAACGACGGCCGCGCGCCAGGAGCACGAAGTGCAGCGCGTTGTAGTGAAAGGGTAGGATGGTAGTCAGATGCCGGGCCGCCGAGGTTGCCCCTTGGATCGTGTTGGTTTTGGAACGCCAAGACACGAAGAAAACAAGATGACGCAAAGGGAGGGGAGATGCAAAGGGCTGGCGGCAAGCCGGCAAAGCTTTGCATATCTAATCCTGCTGCTTGTTGGCCATCGTAAACAAGCGTCCCGCTGCGCGGGACATACATGGAGGCTCTCCGATTCGATGAAGCATCTTTCATGACTGACGTGTCGCTGTCTTATCGGCTGCAACGCGCGAGCGTAAAGTGGGGACCTATAGGACACGCTTCGGTATGTCCTGCGCAGCAGGACGCTTTGCCTACGAAAAGCGGGAAGTCCAACTCCTGTAAACCTGTGTCCATTGACGGACCCGAACGTCGCGTCCTTGGCCTCCTTCGCGTCCACATTTATTTCTTTGCGCCTTGGCGTTCGAAAAACTCGCCCTGCAAATTCCCATCTTTGCAGCATGCAGCAAACTGAATTTGAGCAGTTGATCGCGGGCGTCGTCCGCTCCCCCGTAGTGCCGCTGGCTGAAAATGACAAGCTGCTGCGGATGAACCTGACGGCCTCCAACCCGGAACTGGACGCCGAAACATTTACCGATACCGCCCGCTTCTCGCTGTGGGTAGACGAGCAGCTGCGCCGCGCCGGCGCGCGCTATGGCGTGGGCGGCTACAACGAGCACCGCACGATCTACGCGCGCAGCGAGAAGTTCGATACGGAAGAAGAGCCGCGCCGCCTGCACCTGGGTATCGACATCTGGGGACCAGCCGGCACCGCCGTATTCGCGCCCCTCGACGGCGTCGTGCACAGCAGCGCCTTCAACGACTTCTTCGGTGATTATGGCGCCACCGTAATTCTAAAACACAACATAAGCGGGTTTGTCTTTCATACGCTCTACGGCCACCTGGGCCTGTCGTCGCTCGACGATAAGGCCGAAGGGCGCCCCGTAAAGGCCGGGGAGCGCATCGCGGCCTTCGGCATCCCTGAAGAAAATGGGCACTGGCCGCCGCACCTGCACTTCCAGGTGATCATCGACGTGCAGGGCAAGCGCGGCGATTACCCCGGCGTTTGCCGCTATTCGCAGCGGGAGCAATGGCTCGACAATTGTCCCGATCCGGACATCCTGCTGGGCGTCATGGAGCGTGCCGTTTCCTGAGAACGATCAGAGTTTCTTTCACGGCGTCGGTTCTTGCAGGAAGACATAGTAAGCCCGATGCGGCTTTAATCAGCGAACGATCTTGTAGTTGAACATGCCCGTACCCAGGTGTCCGTACAACAGCACCCATAACGGAACGATCGCTTCTGTAGTGCGGGCCGCGGCTATGCCGCCGAGGTCGCGGATGTGCGCGGCTTCCCAGTAGAAATTATCCTGGAGAAACTTGCTCACCGTTGCCTTTGCATCGGCGCTGTCGCCGCAGAGAAACAGCTCGTGGTCGCCGCTGGCTACCTGGCGTGCGTCCACCATCAGCTGGCAGTTCATCGTGTTCAGCGCCTTGACAACGAAGGCGTCGGGAAGGTCGCGCTGCAGCTGCTCGCCGAGCGATGTATCCTGGTATTCTTTCAGAATCCGCGGCGGCATCCCCTGCGAAAAGTCGAGCGGGTTGCTGACGTCGATGACGGTCTTGCCCTGGAAGTTGCCCGTCCCCGCCATTTGCACGGCATGAAGCGTGGCGGCGCCGTTGGTGGCCACGATCAGCAGGTCGCCGTAGAGAGCGGCATCTGCAAAGCTTCCTTCGGATGCATCGTTGCCTGCTTTAGCCACCCAGGCGACGGCCTTTTCATTGCCCGCGCTGCGGGAGCCCATTTTTACGGAATGTCCCTGCCGGACCAATGCGCTGGCTAGGGTTTCGCCCACCATACCTGTTCCAAGAATGCCTATGTTCATACCATTTCGTTTGTGTTAAGGTAGTAAGTTCCCGGATGGCACGGAGTCCTCGTTAAATTTGCAGTAAGCGAAGCGTAGCGTATGAAACAATACGACACCGCAAGCAGGAGCGACGACGCAGCCCCGCTGTACACACTGGCGGCCGGCGAAGCATTGGATCGCCTGCAAAGCAGCGTGGAAGGGCTTTCCGAGGCGGAGGCCACAAGCCGCCAGCGACGCTTCGGTGCGAACACGCTCCGCGACCGGCCGGCTTCTTCAGCGTTACAGCTCCTGCTGGCCCAGTTCAAAAGCCCCATCACTTTGTTGCTCATCGCGGCAGCGCTCCTGTCCTGGGGACTGCACGAATCCACCGAAGCCATCATCATCCTGGTGATCGTGCTGCTCAGCAGCCTGCTGGGATTCTGGCAGGAGCACAGCGCAGCCAACGCCGTCCGCGGGCTCCTGCAGCTGGTGCAGGTGACCTGCCGGCTCCGGCGCCGCGAAGGCGAGGCCGACCGGCCGGTGCACGACCTGGTGCCGGGTGATGTGCTGCTGCTCAGCGCCGGGGCGGTCATCCCGGCCGATTGCCTGCTCATCGACTCGAACGAATTATACGTGGATGAGGCCGCGTTTACCGGGGAGTCGTTCCCGGTAGAAAAGCAAGCCGGCGCGCTTCCGGCCGCGACCCCGCTGGCGAAGCGGAGCAATATGGTTTACATGGGCGCGCATGTCATCAGCGGCAGGGCAACGGTGCTGGTGGTCGCTACCGGTGCGGCCACGGAGTTCGGAGCGCTTTCGGCGAAGCTGCGCCTGCGGCCTCCGGAAACCGAATTCGAAAAAGGAATCCGGCAATTCGGCTACCTGCTGATGCAGCTCACGCTGCTGCTGGTGATCATCATCTTCGTGGCCAACGTATGGCTGCACAAACCCGTGATCGATTCATTCCTCTTTTCGCTGGCGCTCGCCGTAGGCCTTACGCCGCAACTGCTCCCGGCCATCATTGCCGTCAACCTGGCCACCGGCGCGCGGCGCATGGCGCAGAAGCAGGTGATCGTAAAGCGGCTTTCCTCCATCGAGAACCTCGGGAGCATGAACATCCTTTGCTCCGACAAAACAGGAACGATCACATCGGGCGAGGTTCGGTTGAAGGACGCGCTGAATATCGACGGCGGTCCATCCCAACGCGTGCTGCAGCTGGCCTGGCTCAATGCAAGCCTGCAGTTGGGTTTTCACAACCCGATCGATGAAGCGATCACGAAGGCCGGCACGGCACCCGATGAGCCGTATGCGGCGCTTCGCGAGGTGCCCTACGACTTCCTCCGCAAGCGACTCAGCATACAGGTTCACCTGGGCAACCGAACGATTGCGATCAGCAAGGGAGCGCTGGCGCAGGTGCTCGACGTATGCACGCAGGCGGAAATGCCCGATGGGTCGCTGCAGCCGCTGGCGGAGCTCCGTGCCGGCATCGAAGCCCGCTTCCGGGAGCAAAGCGAAAACGGGCTGCGCACGCTGGGGATCGCGTGGAAGCTTTGTGCCGAAGGGGAGGACTTCGACCGGTCCTCGGAGCGCGACATGATCTTCCTGGGGTTCCTGACGCTGTACGACCCGTTGAAGCCCGGCGTGGCCGAAACGATCGCCAGCCTGCGGCAACTGGGCGTGCAGCTGAAGCTCATTACCGGCGACAACGCGCTGGTGGCGCGGAGCCTCGGCCGGCAGATCGGCCTGCAGACCAGCAGTATTCTTACGGGCAGCGCGCTTCACCAAATGAGCAATGCCGCGCTCCTGCAACAGGTGCAGCGGGCCGACATCTTTGCCGAGGTAGAGCCGAACCAGAAGGAAACGATTATCCTGGCATTGAAGAAAGCCGGCAACGTTGTTGGGTTTCTCGGTGACGGCATCAACGATGCCGCGGCGCTGCATGCCGCTGAAGTCGGGATCTCCGTAAATACAGCCGTGGATGTGGCACGCGAGGCTGCCGATATGGTGCTCCTCGATCGCGATCTCGAAGTGCTCGCCGATGGCATTACCGAAGGGCGGCGCACGTTTGCCAACACCATGAAGTACGTGTTCATGGCCACCAGCGCCAACTTCGGGAATATGTTCAGCATGGCCGGGGCCTCGCTCTTTCTTCCCTTCCTGCCCCTGTTGCCCAAGCAGGTGCTGATCACCAACCTGCTCACCGACCTGCCGGAGACGACCATCGCCACCGACCGCGTGGATGCCGCTGCAACCGCAAATCCGCAGCCCTGGGATCTTGGTTTTATCCGGCGGTTTATGGTGCTGTTCGGCCTGCTCAGCTCCCTCTTCGATTACCTGACTTTCGGCGCGTTGCTCTGGGTGCTCCATGTGCGCGAAGCGGATTTCCGGACGGGCTGGTTCATCGAGTCGGTGATCTCGGCCTCGCTCATCGTGCTGGTGGTACGTACCCGCGATTCATTCTACCGCAGCCGGCCATCGCGGTACATGCTGCTCGCTACGCTGGCTGTGATCGTTATCGTGTTGTTGCTGCCGGTTACGCCGCTGGCGCCGCTCCTGGGGTTTACGAAGCTTCCACCGAAGTATTATACCCTGATGGCGGGGATCGTGGCGGCCTATGTGTTTTCTGCGGAAGCGCTCAAGCGCTGGTTCTACCGGCGCGAGTGGAGCAGGCATAAAAAAAGCCGGCTGGCGATGAAGGCCAGCCGGCGGAAAAAATATGCCTAGCTCGCCGAGAATGCGCCTGCGAATTCGGGGGCAAAGTCTTCGAGCTTGCGGCGGCCGGTGGCCTTGTGACCATTGCTGAAGAAGTCGCCCTGCATTTTTCCTTCGCGGATGGCGGCACCCATCTCCACGTAATTTTTGGCGATCTCGCCGGGTACGCCAGCGCCCTGCATGCCGCCGAGGGTCTGCTCATCGCTGAAGCCAACCCAGGGAAGCTCGGGCTTGCCGATAGCATTTCCAAGTACTTTGGCGATATCGCTGCCGGGGCGCACGTCGCTCACGACGTAGCGAACGCTGTGGCCGCTGAAGTCGCGCTGCTGCAAGGCGTTTGCTGCGGCTTCGGCGATGTCGGTCGGGTGCACCATCACCAGGGGCGAAGCGGCATCGCCCGTATTGCCACCGATGATCCCGGCGCTCTTGACCATGCCGATATTGCTCAGCAGGTTCGTGTAGAAGTAGCCGGCACGCAGGTGCAGCACGTTCACGCCCTCAAGGCTGTTGAAGGCTTCTTCCACCTTGTGGAGCCCGGTAACGGGGCCGCAGCCTTCGGGCTGGTCGGCACCGACGGAGCTCAGGTTGACAACGTAGCGCACACCGCTGTTGCGGATGGCCTCGGCATAAACCCGGCCCACGGAGGCGATCCATTCTTTCCAGTCGCCCTGTACGCCGAAGTTGGGCGGCACCATTGTATACACGGCATCGGCGCCACTGAAGGCTTCCGTGAGGAACGCGCCGTCTTCAACCGACCCGATGGCCGCCTTGGCGCCTTTGTCGGTGAGGGGCTTCAGGTTCTCGGCCTTACGGCCAACTACGGTTACATTGTGGCCGGCAGCGAGCAGTGTTTCGGCGAGGGGAGCGGTGACGTGACCGGCAGCGCCGAGGAGGACAAATTTCATACGTTTGATTTTTTGTTTTGCGAGATGTTTCTTGTCAATAATTGTATATACAAATGATAGGTCAAAAAAATGATCAGTCCTGCAGGCGATCGGCGATACGCCCCATCGACTGCAGCAGCTGTGCGCCTTCGGTGCCGGGCGCGAGGGCCTGGCTCGCCTTGTAAAAGTGTTCGAGGCAGGCGCCCATTTTGGGCTGCAGGTCTTTTGCCCGGGGCGTCGGGTACACGTTGGTGAGCTTGCCTTCCGTGGTGCGCACAACGAGCTTTTTTTCCTCCAGTTTCTGCACCAGGCGCGTGATTGTGCTCGGTTGCAGCTGCAGCTGTCCTGCCAGTGCGCCGGGCTGAATCCCGGGCTCTTCGAGCACGGCGAGCAGCAGGTAGGCATGCGAGGGCGAGAGCCCCAGCGGCTTCCAGCTCTCCTGCGCCAGCTTCTCCACCTTGCGGGCGAGGGCGCCGCTCATGAAGTACAGGCATCGGGCAAATTGGCTACCGGTTGTTTTCATATCCGGGACAAAGGTAAGGCGCTGTCATTTGCATATACAAATTAATTTTTCCAACACTTCCTTAACGACGTTTCGGGGCTTCATCCGGCGATATTTCGGTAACTTTAGCGCATGTCCAATCCCAATCTAGTGTCGGGTTCCGAAGGCCTGACGGCGGCGGAGAAGGAGTTTGAAAACAACATCCGCCCGAAGGAAATCGAAGACTTTTCGGGGCAGCCGCAGATCATCGAGAACATAAAGATCTTCATTAAGGCGGCGAAGATCCGTGGCGAGGCGCTCGACCACGTGCTCTTTCATGGCCCACCGGGACTGGGTAAGACCACCCTGTCGCGGATTGTGGCCAATGAGCTCGGCGTGAACATTAAGGAAACCTCCGGCCCGGTGATCGAAAAGCCCGGCGACCTGGCGGGCCTCCTCACCAACCTGCAGCCCAACGACGTGCTCTTTATCGACGAGATCCACCGCCTTTCCACGATCGTGGAAGAGTACCTGTACTCGGCGATGGAGGACTATAAGATCGACATCATGATCGACAGCGGCCCGAACGCCCGCTCCATCCAGATCAACCTCAACCCCTTTACGCTCATCGGCGCCACAACGCGCTCGGGCCTGCTGACGGCGCCGCTGCTTTCGCGCTTTGCGATCAAGAGCCGCCTTGAGTACTACGATTCGAAGACGCTTACGGCGATCATTCTCCGCGCCGCCTCCATCCTGAAGGCCGAGATCACGGCCGATGCCGCCGGTGAGATCGCCCGCCGCAGCCGTGGTACGCCGCGTATCGCCAACGGGCTGCTGCGCCGCGTACGCGACTTCGCCCAGGTGCTCAACGACTCGCAGATCGACCTTGGTATCACCCAGCACGCGCTCCGCGCGCTCAATGTGGACGAGCACGGCCTCGACGAGATGGACAACCGCATTCTCGCCGCGATCATCGAGAAGTTCAAAGGCGGCCCGGTGGGCATTACCACCATCGCAACGGCGGTGGGCGAGGAGCCGGGTACGCTGGAGGAAGTATACGAGCCGTTCCTCATCCAGGAAGGCTTCCTGCAGCGCACGCCGCGCGGCCGCGAGGCTACGGAGAAGGCCTACCATCACCTCGGAAAGAACCGCCCGCGCTTCGGTGGACCCGGCGACCTGTTCTCCAGCGAGCTGACGCGGTAGGTGCACGCAGATAGCGCAGATCATATTCGGCCAATAAAAAACCCATCGCTTGCGATGGGTTTTATTTTCTTAGCTGCATTACCGCGCGATCCGCGTACTATTTATGCACCACGAGGCGGAACCCGTTGCCGTGAATGTTCACGATCTCGATTTGCGGGTCGTCGCGGAGGTACTTGCGGAGCTTGGCGATGTACACGTCCATCGAGCGGCCGTTGAAGTAGGTGTCGGAGCCCCAGATGCGCTTCAGGGCCTGCTCGCGGGGAAGGAGGTCGTTGAGGTGCTCGCAGAGCATCTTCAGCAGCTCGTTCTCCTTGGGCGAAAGCGTTTGGGTGCGGCTTTCCTTGCTGAGCTCGCGGAGCTTCGGGTTGAAATGGTAGGAGGCCAGGTCGTACTCGCGGTTTTCCTGCTCGCGGTTGATCTCCTCGTTGCGCTTCAGGATCGCTTTGATCTTGTGAAGGAGGACCTCCGAATCGAAGGGCTTGGTGATATAGTCGTCGGCGCCGAGCTTGTAGCCCTGGATGATATCTTCCTTCATCGTCTTGGCCGAGAGGAAGAACAGGGGTACGTCGGGGTTGATGTCGCGGATCTCTTCGGCCAGCGTAAAGCCGTCCATATTGGGCATCATCACGTCGAGCAGGCAGAGGTCGAAGGCTTCACGCTGGAAGGCGGCCAGCCCGAGGCGACCGTCGCGCTCGAGGGTAACATCGTAATCGTTCAGCTCCAGGTAATTCTTCAGTACACTTCCCAGGTTCGGATCGTCCTCGCAAAGGAGGATTTTCGCTTTCTTTCCTTCCATGATGTCTTTTTTAATTCGCTTTAAAGGTAACGGATTCCCGTTTACAGGAAGCCGTTAGCCAGTCCCCTGCAAAAACAACACCAGCGGAAGAACCGTTTCCAGTTTACAGTTTGGGGTTCACCGTTTGGAGTTATGGTTGCCGGCAAGAATAGTGTACTAGTACTGCAAACTCCAAACACCAAACTCCAAATCCAGAATAGCTGCTTCTAATTACTCCGCAGCAACGCCGCCAGCTTCCTGAAGCTTTCAAACGGGCCCTTGTCGGCGAAAGCATTGGCTACCCAGGCGGGAATGGAGCCGCCGGGCTCGGCCTGGAAGAGGTATACGATGTGGAGCTGGCCGGCAGGGGCCTGGGTTACGTGCCAGCTGATGGCCGAGCGGGTAACGCGGACCTTGCCGGGATTGAGCGGCACGAGGCCGGCCTCGCTCTGCTCCGTGAGGCGGATCCACTGGCCCTTCGGGTCGCGCTCGATATGGGCGTGTACGCCGGCATCGCGGTTTTGCAGGGGCCATGGGAGTGCCGTTTCCGAATAATAATAGTAATCGTCGCCGCCGCCTTTCAGCAGCCGCGCTTGCTTGTTGCCATACACCCAGTTGGGAAAGGCCCCCACGTTGCGCAGGGTGCGCTCGAATGCCCCGAAGGTGCCGGGCAGCGTGCACTCGACGCGGATGTTCCTGAAGCCGCTGCCTTCCGATTGGTAGACGCGGATGCCGTCCTTATCGCGGGTGAGCTTCCAGGTCTGCGCCGAAGCGCCGACGAGCAGGAACGAAAACAGGAGGGTCAGAAAACTTTTCATAGGACCGGCGAAGTTACATAAAAAATATAGATAATGTGTGCGTCAGCGATAGCTCAGCTCGCCGCTGGTTCCGACGCAGATCTTTTGCTCGGCCTGCAGGAAGTCGAGCACCTGCCAGAGCTGCGGAGCCGCCACGTCGCGAAGCTCGGCCAGCAGTACTTCTACGGTCAGCGGGCGCTCGCGGAGGGCGCCTTCAACCCGGCCGCGGATCTGCTCGAATGCGGCGCTGTCGAGCGGGGCTTTTTTGCGGGCCAGGCAGCGGTCGCAGATCCCACAGGCCGGGCCGTCGCTTTCGCCGAAGTAGCGGTTGATAAAGCGGGAGCGGCAGTCGGTCGTAGCGGTATAGGCGATCATCTGGCCCACCCGCTCCCGGAACGCGGCGCGTCGCTTCTCATAGGGCGCCGTATTCATCCGGAAGTCCTCCACCTGCACGCGGTGCCGGCGGAACACGAGCTTCGGATCTTCATTCTGTGCCGTGTAGTCGATGACGCCAAAGGCGGCCGCGCGCTTCAGCGCCGCTACCACCTCCGCCAGGTCGAGACCCATGAGTTGCGCCACCTGCAGCTCAGAAATGAAGACCGGTACATCGAACACACCCGCATAGGTTCGGAGCAGCGTCGTCAGCAGGGGCTCGAGCTCGGGATGGGCCTCCTGGAATTCGTTGAGGCCGCGCTTGTTGGTGTCGAAGCACACGGTGGCGGGCGCATAGCTTTTCTCGTTGTAATCAAACCAGCCATCGCCTTCGAGGGCCTTGAGCGCATAGAGGGCGCGGAACGGGTCGAGACCGAAGTTGCGCACGAAAGCGTCGTAATGAAAGGAATAGGACCTGTCCTCGCCGGTGTAGCTCGGGATCTGGAGGTAGTTGACCAGCGCCGCGTACACCGCCTTGATCTCGTCAAACGACGGGTAGCGTTGCTCGTGGAGGGCATCGAGGTCGCGGAGGTCCTGCGCGGTATGCAGCAGCACGGCGTACGACTTGTTTCCGTCGCGGCCGGCGCGGCCTGCCTCCTGGTAATATCCTTCAAGGCTGTCGGGAACGTCGGCATGAACCACGAGCCGCACATCGGGCTTGTCGATACCCATTCCGAAGGCGTTGGTGCACACCATCACCCGCGTTTTGTTGTCGATCCAGTCCTGCTGCCGCCTCGTGCGTTCTTCCGATGAAAGCCCCGCGTGGTAGTGCTCGGCACTGTGGCCGTGCATCCGCAGCAGGTCGGCGATCTCCACCGTGCGCTTGCGGCTCCGCGCGTACACGATGGCGGTGCCGGGCACTTTGCTTACGATGTCGGCGATCTTCGCATGCCGGGAATCGACGGGGAGCACCGAATACGACAGGTTCGGCCGCAGGAAGGATTGGCGGAAGGTGGGTGCGTCGCGGAGCTGCAGCTGCGTGATGATGTCCTGTTGTACTTCTACGGTAGCCGAAGCGGTCAGCGCCAGCAGCGGCACATCGGGCAACTCTTCGCGCAGCGTCGCGATGCGGCGGTAGGAGGGGCGGAAGTCGAAGCCCCACTGCGAGATACAGTGCGCCTCGTCGACGGCGATCAGGTTGACGTCCATCGCGGGCAGGTATTCGCGGAACAGGCCGGTCTCGAGGCGCTCCGGCGACACGTACAGGAATTTGTAGGGCCCGTGCGCCACGTTCTTGAGCGTTTGCACGATCGCGCGGCGGCTCATACCGGTATGGATGGCGGCGGCCAGAATCCCGCGCTTCTTCAGGTTCTCCACCTGGTCTTTCATCAGCGCAATGAGCGGAGAAACGACGATGCAGATGCCTTCCTCCAGCATCGCCGGCACCTGGAAGCAAAGCGATTTGCCGCCACCCGTGGGCAGCAGCGCAAGGGCATCCTTATCCTGCAAGACATGATTGATGATGTCTTCCTGCAAGGGACGGAAGTTGTCGTAACCCCAGTATTCTTTCAGTATGTCGTGCGGGGAAGAAGGCAAAAGGGTGTTTCGGGTTTTAGGTTATACGTTCTACGTTTTACGTTGTACGTTCTGCGATCCGGGATGCAACTTAAAACCTTAAACGTAAAACTAAAAACGTCAGTCCACTTTCTTAAACCGCAACCGGATCGAATTGCCCGCCAGCACGACGTCGCTGAAGCCCATGAGCAGCGCGCCAAGAGAGGGCGTGAGAAAGCCAAGCGCTGCAACCGGGATGGCCACGATATTGTAGAAGAAGGCCCAGAAAAGATTCTCGCGGATGGCCCGCTCGGTGTGCTTGCCGAGGCCGAGTGCCAGCGGCAATTTGTGAAGGCCGCCGTTCATCAGCACCACCTGCGCGCTTTGCACCGCCAGCTGGGAGGCCTCGCTCATGGATACGCCGATGGTCGCTTTGGCAAGTGCCGGCGCATCGTTGATGCCGTCGCCGACCATGACAGTGGGCCGGGCGGCGCTGAGTCGGGCAATGAGCTCGAGCTTCTGCGAAGGCGATTGCTCGGCGATCACTTCGTCGATACCGAGCTCGCGCGCCACGCTTTCGGCCTTGCCCTGCCGGTCGCCGCTGAGGAGCACGGTGTGGATGCCCCGCGCATTGAAGTAGCGCACAACATCGGCGGCTTCGGGGCGTACTTCGTCTTCGAGATCGATATGCCCGATCAGCGCCCCGTTGCGGCTGATGTAGATATTATGGCGGTCGTCGGAAGTCAGTCCTTCCACGCTGGCGAAGGAGCCCGCGGTATACGTGTTGCCGTCGGCATCGGTGGCTTCCATCCCCTGGCCCTTGCGCTCTTCGATCTTTTTCCAGCGCAGCTCGCCGCCCGTCTTCCATTCGGCAGCAATGCTTTTCGCCAGCGGGTGGGCCGAATGCTTCTCCAGCGAATACACCAGGCGCTTGAATTCGTCTTCGGGTAAGCTGCTCCCGAAGCCGGCTACGCGGAACCGGCCTGTGGTCAGTGTACCCGTTTTGTCGAATACGACCTGGCGGATATCCTTGAACAGCTCGAGGCTTTTGGCGTTGCGGAACAGCACGCCGCTGCGCGCGCCGCGGCCGAGGCCTACGGCAATGGCGGCCGGCGTGGCGAGCCCCATGGCGCAGGGACAGGAAATAACGAGCACGGCGATGGCCCGCATGAGCGCCGGGGTGAATTCTTTAAGGTAGATCCAGTTGCCCGCAAAAGCCAGCAGCGCTATCAGTAATACGGCAGGTACGAATACCGCAGAAATACGGTCGGCGAGCAATTGCAGCGGCGGCTTTTCGCCCTGCGCCTGCTTCACCATGCGGAGGATGCGGGCCAGCACGGTGTCTTCACCAACCGCCGTGACAATGGCCTTTGCCGTACCCGATTCGAGCACGGATCCGCCGATGAGCGGGTCTTTTTTGCCGCGCGCGACCGGCAGGCTCTCGCCGGTGAGGATGGCCTCGTTTACCTGCACATCACCCCAGAGTATTTTGCAATCGGCGGGCACCTGCTCACCGCTGTTGATCAGGACAAGATCGCCCACTTTGAGCTGCGTGTTTTCGATCGGGAAAATGTGCTCGTGGTGCTGGTCGTCGAAGGCGATCATATTCGCCATCACCTTTTGCGATTTCACCAGGGCCTGCAGCGCGCGTTGCGTGCTTTGCACGGTGAAGTGCTCGAGGTGCTCGCCCAGAAATACGAGTGTGAGGATCGTGGCGGCCGTTTCGAAGAAGATCGCCTCGGGGCGGTGCAGCAGCAGGCCGGCGAGGCTGTATACGAATGCCGACAGGGCCCCGATGCTGATCAGCACATTCATATTGGGCATCCGGTTGCGCAGGCTTTTGAAGGCGGAGCGGCCGAAGTACCGCATGCCCACATAGAAAGGGGGCAGCGTCAGCGCGAGCTGCACCCACGGGTTCATCAGCACCGAGAATGCGGCATTGTGGTGCAGCGCGGGCCAGATCATCGCCAGCATGTGCAGGTTGAGCAGCACCGAAAAGGGCAGGCAGAACAGGAAGCGCCGGTAGTGTGAATAGAGCCAGGGGCGGCGTTGCGTGCCCTCGGGGAGGCTGTTGCCGCTTACCTGGTAGCCGAGCGTTTGCACGCCCTTGGCCAGCGATTGCGGGTTGGCGGCGCCGTTGATATCGAAGCTGACATCACCGTTGATGACGCTGACCGCGATGTTCTGCGCGCCCTCCTTTTCGAGGTACTTGTGCACCGCGAGGGCGCAGTTGGCGCAGGTCATCCCTTCCACTTTCCATTGAACTTTTTCCATCCGGTCGGCATTCTTTGCGCAAAGGTACCCCGCGGCCGAGGGGTGCCGGGAAGGGCCTCCCGTTTATCTTTTCAACGCCGTTGCAAACGGATGTTAAATTTGCGGCCATGACGCTGGAGTACACACTCGACGAGCTGCCGCGGCTGGCGGAGCGCTTCTGGGAGGCAGCGGGCGGGGCCCGTGTATTTGCTTTTTACGGGCCCATGGGTGCCGGCAAAACGACAACGATCGCGGCGCTGTGCGCCGCCAAAGGCGTCAGCGAAGCGGTGTCGAGTCCCACCTTTTCGATCATCAACGAATACGCATGCCCCGCGGCCGGCGGGCCCGGCATCCTCTACCACATGGACCTGTACCGCCTTCGCGATACCGGGGAAGCCATCGGGGCCGGTGTCGAGGACGCGCTGGCCAGCGGTGCGCTATGTCTTGTGGAGTGGCCGGAGAAAGCACCAGAATTGCTCGACGAGGCGGTTCGCGTCGATATCGAAGTGCTGGATGGGGACCGCCGGCGTATGACCATTTCGGCGCCTTCGCTGCCGGCGCAATGAGTCCTGAACGGGCCGTTTGCCGTAAGAATCGTAATTTGTAGCCTCAATTACGAGTTCACGGAACGATCTGCCGCGTATGATGCAAAGTAAGCCTATTGTCAGCCCCTCTTTCAGCTACGAGACCCTCGAGGAAACCCTCGACATCAAGCCGAAAGGCGCCCAGCTCCACATCGGGATACCCAAAGAGATCGCCTTCCAGGAAAACCGCATCGCGCTGACGCCCGACGCGGTGGGGGTGCTGGTCAGCAACGGCCACAGCGTCACCATCGAGCACAACGCCGGTGAGGGCGCCCACTTCGCCGACCGCGACTACAGCGAGGCCGGCGCACGGATCGTATACGAGCGGCAGGAGGTATATAAGTGCCCCATCCTCGTAAAGAGCGCCCCGGTGATCGACGAGGAAGTGCCGCTGCTCCAGATGAACCAACTGATCATCTCGCCGCTGCACCTGAGCCTCCTGAAAGCGGAGCTCCTGCAGAAGCTGATGGAAAAGCGCATCACCGCCATCTCTTTTGAAAACCTCAAAGACGATTCCGATTCCTATCCCATCGTGCGCAGCATGAGCGAGATCGCCGGTTCGGCCGTGATGCTGATCGCGGCGCAATACCTCGGCTCGTCCAACAAGGGCAAGGGTGTACTGCTCGGCGGTATCTCGGGCATCGCGCCTACCAAAGTCATCATCATCGGCGCCGGCATCGTGGGCGAGTATGCAGCACGCACGGCCATCGCGCTCGGTGCCTCGGTAAAGGTGTTCGACAACAGCGTGTACCGCCTCAAGCGGCTGCAAAACAATATCGGCCATCGCCTGTGGACCTCGGTGATCGAGCCGCGGATGCTGGCCAAGCAGCTCAAGACCTGCGAAGTGGCCGTGGGCGCGCTCTCCAGCGAAGCCGGCCGCACCCCCATCGTGGTGACGGAGGAAATGGTTAGCAACATGCGCACCGGCTCGGTCATCATCGACGTCAGCATCGACCGCGGCGGCTGCTTCGAAACCGCGGAGATCACGACGCACGAATGCCCTACCTATACCAAGTATGGCGTCATCCACTATTGCGTGCCCAACATTCCTTCGGGTTTTGCCCGCACGGCCTCTCAGGCCATTTCCAACGTGCTGATGCCCCTGCTTCTCGAAGCGGGCGAAGACGGCGGATTCGAGCGGATGGTGTGGCATAATGTGCATCTACGCAGCGGCATCTACCTGTTCAAGGGTGCTTTAACGAATTTTTACCTGAGCGAGCGCTTTCACCTCAAGTTTACCGATCTTAACTTACTTATCGCTTCGCAAAGGTGAATGGTCAATAGTCAATGGTCAATGAGTGATGCGAAATGAGTTATCAGGCTATCGATTATTTGCCAACCAGAAACCACAAACTACAAACTACAAACCCCAAACTTTTCTTCCTATGAGTCTTTTCAAGTCGGGCAACCCCGCCCTCAACGACAAAACTTTTGAGTCGACGCGCTTTTCCACCGAGCTGGAGAGCCTTAGCTACGAGCGGATGACGGTGCAGGGCACCGCCGGCAAGTTCGGCGCCATGATGCTTGCGCTGCTCATTTCAGCTGCCTGGGCCTGGATCCGCATTCCGCAAAGCCCGAACCTGATGGCCTGGCTGATCGGCTCGCTCATCGGCGGCAGCATCCTGGCCTTCGTCATCATCTTCAAGCCGACGCTGGCCCCGAAGCTTGCCTTGGGCTACGCCCTGCTGGAAGGTATCTTCCTGGGCACCATCTCGGCGCTCGTCAACACGATGTTTGAAGCCCGCTACCCCGGTATCGCCGGCCAGGCGGTGCTGCTGACGCTGGGTGTGGCCATCGCCATGTTCGGCCTCTATTATTTCCGCATCCTCAAGGCAACGCCCGTCTTTACGAAGGTGGTGATCCTGTCCACGATGGGCATTATGTTCTTCTACCTGATCAACATCGTGCTGCGCTTCTTCGGCTCCGGCCTGCCCTTCCTCCACGACAGCTCGATGCTCAGCATCGGCATTTCGCTGTTCATCGTCGGCATCGCGGCCCTGAACTTTATCCTCGATTTCGACCGGATCGAGCGCGGCGCGGCCGAGGGAGCACCCAAGCATATGGAGTGGTATGGGGCATTTGGTCTCATGCTCACCATCGTGTGGCTGTACCTGGAGATCCTGAAACTCCTGATGAAGCTGGCCAACCGCCGCTGATAATCAACCTCTTTTGCAACAAAGGCCCGGGCACAACCCGGGCCTTTGTCATTTCAGCCCGGTTTTTGCCACCGTTAACCGCCTGTTAAGAAATTAAACAAATGTTTGATTGAATTAAACGTTTGATTAGTTTTGCCGGCGAAATCCAAACTATGGCCTACAACGAGAAGCAATTGCAGATCATTCGCACCGCCGAGTCGCTCTTTGCCCAAAAGGGCTACGACGGCGCCTCGGTGCGCGATATCGCGGAGGCGGCCGGTGTCAACAGCGCCATGATCTCCTATTATTTCGGGTCGAAGGAAGGCCTGATCAAAGCCCTCTTCGAGGAGCGCACTGCCGATATCGCCGTTAAGGTGGATACGCTGCTGCGCGACACGACCCGCACACCCTGGCAGAAGATCGAGTGCCTCATCGACGACTACGTGGAGCGTATTGCCAACAAGGTGCAGTTTCACAAGATCATGATGTACGAGCAGATGCTGGAGAAGAACACCTTTCTCAGCAGCCTCCTCAACGAGCTCCGGCTCCGCAACGGCGAGCGCATCGGCGACCTGCTGCGGCAGGGGCAGGAGAGCGGCGACTTCAATGCCGCCATCGACGTGCCGCTGCTGATGAACACGCTCTTCGGCACCGTCACCAACGCCTACTTCAACCGCGAGTTTTACCGGAAGGCCCACAGCCTCGAGGCACTGGACGAGGTGACCTTCCAGCTTGAATTCAAGCAACGCATCCGGAACCATCTACAGAAATTATTCAAAGCCCTTTTAGAAAAATGATGCACTTACGAAGAAACGGACGACTCCTCGGAACGATCCTGACACTCCTGTTTGCTGCGGCCGCGGGCGCCCAGCAGCGGGCCCTTTCCCTGACCGAAGCCATTGACCTGAGCGTAAAGAACAGCAAGACCCTGAAGGGCAGCCAGGCCCGCATTGCCGCCGCACAGGCCGCCGTAGCCGAAGCCCGCGACCGCCGTCTTCCCGACGCGTCGGTGAGCGGCTCTTACCTGCGGCTAAACAAGCCCAATGTGAGCCTCAAGACAACGTCTTCGGGCAGCAACGGTGGCGGCGGCTCGAGCTCGAGCCCTACGGTCAACAGCGCCGCATACGCAATGGCCAACGTATCGCTGCCGATCTATGCCGGCGGCCGGATCCGCTACGGCATCGAATCGTCGCAGTACCTCGAAAAGGCGACCCGCCTCGATGCGGAAACCGACCGCGAAACGGCGGTTGCCAATACGATCGATGCGTACAACAACCTGTTCAAGGCCCGCGCCGCGATGCTGATCGTCGACTCCAACCTGGCGGCCGCCCGCGAGCGGGTGCGTGAGCTTTCCAACCAGGAGCGGCAGGGACTGCTGGCCCGCAACGACCTGTTGAAGGCGCAGCTCGCCCAGTCGAACACAGAGCTTACGCTCGTTGATGCGCAGAACAACTGGCAGCTCGCCAACCTGAATATGAACCTGATGCTCGGGCTGCCCGACAGCACCGAGCTGCTTCCCGATTCCTCCTCGCTGCACACACCGCTTACCGTAAAGCCGCTGGAGGATTACGTGCAGGACGGGCTTCGCGCGCGGCAGGACCTCGAAGCGCTTTCCCTGCGCCGGAAGGCGGCCAACGTGGGCGTTAAAGCGGCACTGGCCGAGCGCCTGCCGTCGGTCGCCCTCACCGCCGGTTACGTAGCGCTCACCGTGCCCAACTTTCTTACCGTAACCAATGCGGTGAATGTGGGTGTGGGAGTGAAGTACGACATCGCGAGCCTGTGGAAGAACAAGGCCCGCGTGCAGGCCGCGCGCGCGCGGGAAGACGAGGTTGCTGCCGGGATCGAGGAGCTGGGTGAAGGCATCCGGCTCCAGGTGAGCCAGCGCTACCTGGCCCTGCTCACGGCCCGAAAAAAGATCGATGTGAACGCAGTAGCCGTGGCCCAGGCCGAAGAAGCCAACCGCGTCATCCGCAATAAATTCAGCAACCAGCTCGCAACAACTACCGAGCTGCTCGACGCCGACGCGGCGCTGCTGCAGGCGCGCCTCAATTACGCTTTTTCACAGAACGATGCCGTCGTGGCTTATTACAAGTTGCTGCAGGCATCGGGCACCCTTCTTACCAATAACCACTAATCCACTTCGCAAACAAGATATCATGGCACAACAAGTAACGACAACCACGACTTCCGAGCAAGCGCCGAAAAAGAAGAGCAAAGTATTTCTCATTGTGCTCGTCCTGCTGGTCCTGGCCGGCGCGGCCTTCGGCTTTACCAAGTACAGTCACGCACAACACCACGAGGAAACCGACAACGCCCACGTGGAGGCAAACATCAGTCCCATCATCCCGCGCATCGGCGGCTACATCGCCGAGGTACGTGTGCGCGACAACCAGCAGGTGCACAAGGGCGACACCCTCATCGTGCTCGACGACCGCGACCTGCGCCTCAAGGTGCAGCAGGCCGAGGCGGCCCTCGCCAACGCGCAGAGCGCCCTCGGTGTGGCCGAAGCCACAACCCGCGCCGCCCGCGCCAACATCGGCACGTCGCGCGCCGCGGTGGAAACCATCGACGCGCAGATCGAGACGGCCAAAGTGGCCGTGTGGCGCGCCAGCAAAGACTACGAGCGCTATGCCAACCTCGTTGCCGACCACTCGGTGACGCAGCAGCAATACGAGCAGGCACTTGCCGCCAAGCAAACCGCGGAGCGCCAGCTCCAGGTGCTCCAGGAGCAACGCCAGCAGGCTGCCTCGCAGTCGCAGGCTGTAGGCGCCCAGAGCGGTGCCACGGGCGCCCAGGTACCGGTGGCGGGGACCGTCATCGAGCAGCGCCGCGTGGACGTGGCGAACGCGAAGCTTAATCTTTCGTACACCGTGATCACCGCACCCGAAGACGGGCTTGTATCGCGCGTGACCGTTCAGCCCGGGCAGTTTGTGCAGCCCGGACAGCAGCTCTTTGCCGTGGTGCTCAACGAGCAGACCTGGGTAGTGGGCAACTTCAAGGAAACGCAACTCGATAAGATGAAGGTGGGCCAGAAGGTAACCCTTCATGTGGATGCCTTCCCGGGTCAGCACATCGAGGGCCGCGTAGCCTCCTTCTCGCCCGGTACCGGCTCGAGCTTTGCCCTGCTGCCGCCCGACAATGCTTCCGGCAACTTCGTGAAGGTGGTGCAGCGTGTGCCTGTGCGCATCGAGTTTGCCAACCCCAACGATTCGCTGGTGAAGCAGCTCCGCGCCGGTATGAACGTGGAAGTTGACGTGCACCTCGACTAATAACCCTGAGACCGTCATTGCAAGGAGGCCGGCATGAAACGCCGGCTGAGGAAGCAATCTCCCGGGGCGAGCCCGGAAGCCGGTTGATGCGGCCTCCACCTGGAGCAAGAGATTGCTTCGCCGCTTTCCGCTTTGCTTCAAGAGTCTCGCAGTGACGGTGCAACCCTATCATATGCTACAACAAGAATCGTTAGTTGAATACGGCGCGCGGCGGGTGATCATTACGATCACAGCCATCGTGTGCGCCCTCCTGGAGATCGTGGACAGCACCATCGTGAACGTGGCGCTGAAGGATATGCAGGGCTCCCTCGGCGCGACGCTGTCGGAAGTAAGCTGGGTCATCACGGCCTATGCCATCGGCAACGTGATCATCGTGCCGATGACGAGCTGGCTCGCGCAGCAGTTCGGCCGCCGCAACTACTTTGCCGCCTCGATCATCCTGTTTACCATCTGCTCCTATCTCTGCGGACAGGCAACGGGCATCTGGGAACTCGTGGCTTTCCGATTCCTGCAAGGCCTTGGCGGCGGCGCGCTGCTGGTGACCTCGCAAACCATCATCACCGAAAGCTACCCCCCCGAAAAGCGGGGGATGGCGCAGGCCATCTACGGCCTCGGTGTGATCATCGGCCCAACGCTCGGACCGCCGCTCGGTGGCTATATCGTTACGAATTTCTCCTGGCCCTATATCTTCTACATCAACCTTCCCCTCGGCGTCATCGCCGCACTGCTGACGCTGCAGTTTGTACGCAGCCCCCGGTATGGAAGCGGCGAGAAGAGCAAGGCCAAAGACGTGGACTGGCTCGGCATCGGGCTGCTGGCCATCTCTGTCGGCTCGTTGCAGTATGTGCTGGAAAAAGGGCAGGAAGACGACTGGTTCAACAACCTCGCGATCATCATCCTGGCAGTGACGGCGGTCTTCGGGTTCTTCTTCTTCATCTGGCGCGAGCTGACGTTCCGCAACCCCATTGTAGAACTACGGGTGCTGAAGAACGGCAACCTCCGCATCGGTACCGTGATGTCGTTCATTCTCGGCTTCGGCCTGTACGGGTCCACCTTCCTGATACCGCTTTATACGCAGTCGATCCTCGGCTGGACGGCGCAGCAATCGGGTGAGTTGATGATCCCGGCCGCGCTGACAACGGCGTTCATGATGCCACTGATCGGGCAGATGCTCCAGCGCGGCGTGAAGCAGCAATACCTTGTGGCGCTGGGGATGCTGGTCTTCTTTATCTACAGCTTCTGGGCCTATAAGATCCTCACGCCCGACACGGGCAAGGAGAACTTCTTCTGGATGCTGATCTTCCGCGGACTGGGGATGGGTATGCTTTTCATCCCGATCACCACGCTGTCGCTCTCTACGCTCAAAGGCCGGCAGATCGGTCAGGGCGCGGCGTTTACGGGGATGATGCGGCAGCTCGGCGGCTCCTTTGGTATCGCGCTGATCACGACCTACCTGTCGCGGCGGATCCAGGTGCACCGCGCCAACCTCGTGTCGTACCTGAACGTCAACGATCCCGACGTACAGCAGCGCGTGAGCGGCCTGCAGCATAAGTTCATGGCCTCGGGCAAGTCGCCCGACGAGGCGCTGGCCATGGCCTACCGCGCGCTGGACGGCACCGTGATGAAGCAGGCCTCGGTACTTTCGTATATGGATGCCTTCCTGATCCTTGGTATTCTCTTCCTGATCTGCATACCGTTTGTGCTCTTTGTGCGCCAGCGGAAGCAGCAGGGAAAGATCGACCTGAGCGAGGCGATGCATTAGTGCGGGTGAGCAAGTGAGCGGTGAGCGGTGAGCAAGTTAGCGGCGGGTTCAGTTATCCCTGCTCAACGCTCACCTGCTCCCCGCTCACTTTTTAATGCAGGAAAAACGTCAATATCCCCACCAGGATCAGCACGACCCCGCTGATCCGCTTCTCGTTGTGCTCGATGAAATGGGCCGAAAGCAGCTTCACGCCGCGGTGCCCGAGGGTGACGAGGAGCAGGATGCCGCTGATGCTCACCACGGCGTAGAGAACAGAAAGGAAGGTGACGAAGGCCATGCCGTGCGCCCCGGCCGACAGGAACAGGCTTTCCACCTCGAGGCAGGGCGAGAGGAACATCATCACGATAAAAATGAGGATCCAGCGGCCGCGGCTCCGTTTGTAGCCGTTCACATCCTTCTCGGAGGCATGGTGGTGGTGCGGCAGGTTGACGGTATAATAGATAAGGCCGAAGACGATCAGCAGCACCGAAGCCACCACGTAGATCACGCGGCCGTATTCCTCGCGGAGCTCCTTGCCGATCAGCCCCAGTACGTAACCGAGGCCCACCGTACCCAGCACATGCCCGAGGGCCGCCAGGAAGGTAATGAGAGTCACATCACGCGCCTTCCAGCGCTCCGCCCGCGCAACGGCCACCAGCGGGAGCCAGTGATTGGGGATGAGGGCATGCACGAGGGCTAACAATATGGTACCGGCAACGACGCTGTACAAGGAATCAGTTTGGAGTTTGGAGTCTGGGGTTTGTAGTTCAATTTAAATGCAGCGAGGTTGCAATATAGGAAAAGTTCCGGCAATCCCGAACCGGAAACTCCAAACCGTAAACCCCAAACCCCAAACTTTTTCTATCGGAGCAGCAACTCACAAGGCTTCAGCCCCGTGTGCTTTTTAAAGGCGGTGGAAAAATGCGAAATGGACGAATAGCCGAGGAGCACCGACACCTCGGTGACGCTGAGGCCTTTTTCGTAGAGCAGGTACTTGGCGTGCTCCATCCGCTGGCCCTGGTAAAATTCGAAGATGGTGGTGCCGAACAGCTCCTTGAAGCCTTTCTTGAGGTAGCACTCGTTGATGGCCACCTTCCGGCTCAGCTCCTTGATGGTGATCGGCTCGCCGATATGCTGCAGCAGCACGTCGCGGGCCTTCAGGATCTTGGCGCGGTCGTCGCTGTTGGCCAGGAAGCGGCACTCGAACACCTCGGGCTCCTTTTCCCCGAGGAGGCAGCTGAGGCTCTGGAGCAGCAGCAGCTGTACCTGGGCATTGACGAAGATATTGGCGAGGCTGTCGGAATAATTGTGGTTGAGCAGGGCTTCGAGCGCGGTGCGGGTCTTGTTGCAGAGCGGCACCGTCTTGCTGAAGCTGCGCGTGTGGCGGAAGCTGAGCACGGACTCCGTGATGTGCCGGCTTTCGTTGAGCCCGCGGGCAAACTGGCCGAGGAACGTCGGCGTAAAGCTGAACTGGAGGAGGTCGAGGCTTTCGGTACGGTCGGGGCAGGGGCCCTCTTTGTGCACGGGGCAGTCATCGCAATCCCTGCCTTTGCGGGCGCAGTAGGAGTTGCCGGTGAGGCAGAAATAAAGCTGCAGGGAGCCGGCGGTTTCGCCGGAGGGCTCGTAGTGAAGCATTCCCACGTCCTCACGGGCCCAGCCTTCCGGGCGCAGGTAGCGCCGGATGCTGTAGTGCACCGAGCCGGGCACCTGCTGCTCGGTCTCCTGGATCAGGTTTCCGGCATCGGTGGCGAGGGCAAGCCCGGGCATGCTGAGGGTCGTGTGGAACGGCATCGTCGGCAAATGTACGGAGGCCCGGCAGGGCAGGCTGTCAACGAACTGTAAAGTATTCGTATTGGCCCCTTTTTTCATACTTTCGCCGCATGCTTTCCGAGAATAAAGCTCCTGAATATCAGCATACATTGGCGTCCGAGGTGACGATCAGCGGGGTGGGAATCCACTCGGGCGATACGGTAACGATGCGCCTGAAGCCCGCCGAAGCGCACACCGGCATTGTGTTCCAGCGCGTGGATCTGCCCGGCAAGCCCTCCGTGAAGGCCGACGTGGACAACGTGATCGAGACGACGCGGAGCACGACCATCGGCTCCGGCGAGGCCCGCGTGAGCACCATCGAGCACCTGATGGCGGCCCTCTACGCCAACGGCATCGACAACGTCTGCATCGAGATCGACGGCGCGGAAGTGCCCATTCTCGACGGCTCCTCGGGGCCCTTCGTGCAGGCGCTGCTCCAGGCCGGCCGCCAACAACAGGGCGCCCAGAAGACCTGGTATACCCTGCAGCACAACATCGTGCTGGTAGACGATGACAAGAAAGTGGAAATGGTAGCCATGCCGTACAACGGCTACCGCATCAATACCCTGATCGACTTCAATTCGGCCGTTCTCGGCACGCAGCACGCGTCGCTGAAAGACATTGCCGACTTCAACGAGCAGATCGCCAACTGCCGCACCTTCTGCTTTTTCCACGAGCTCGAGTACCTGTTTGAGAACAATCTCATCAAGGGCGGAAGCAAGGACAACGCGATCGTGGTGGTCGACAAGCCGATCACCGAGGCGCAGGTGGCCAAGCTGGGCAAGCATTTCGACGGCATCGCGATCCCCGAGGGCCGCGGGTACCTCAATAACGAGGAGCTGCGCTTCGACAACGAGCCGGCCCGCCACAAGCTCCTCGACGTCGTGGGCGACCTCGCGCTGGTGGGCATGCCCTTCCGCGCGCACGTCATCGCCAACAAGCCCGGGCACGCCACCAACGTGGCTTTTGCCAAGAAGATCAAGGAGCACCTGAAAAAGAATCGCATCAAGGCAGAAGTGCCGGTGTACGATATCGAGCAGCCGCCCCTTTTCGACGTGGTGGCCATCGAGAAGATCCTCCCGCACCGCTTCCCGATGCTGATGGTGGACAAGATCATCGAGCTGACGGAGAAGCACGTGGTGGGCATCAAGAGCGTGACCTACAACGAGCCTTTCTTCCAGGGCCACTTCCCCGGCAACTACGTGATGCCGGGCGTGCTGATGGTCGAAGCCCTCGCGCAGTGCGGCGGCATCCTAGCCATTCCCAAAGACACAGACGACAAGTACGATACCTATTTCATCAAGATCGACAACTGCAAATTCAAGCAGAAGGTGGTGCCCGGCGACACGCTCATTCTCAAGATGGAGCTCTCGGCCCCCATCCGCCGTGGCCTTTGTGAAATGAAAGGAACTATTTTTGTCAACAACAAGATCGCCGTGGAAGCCGACCTCGTGGCGCAAATCGTAAAAAGACCGAAGACCAATGATTAGTCCTTTAGCGCAAGTACATCCTAACGCGAAGATCGGCAACAACGTTACAATTGAAGCCTTCTCGGTCGTTTACGAAGACGTGGAGATCGGCGACGGCACCCATATCATGCCGCACGTAACGGTGTTCGACGGCGCGCGCATCGGCAAGGACTGTGTCATCTTCCCCGGAGCTGTCATCAGCGCCATCCCGCAGGACCTCAAGTTCGTTGGTGAAAAGACGACGGCCGAGATCGGCGACCGGACCACCATCCGCGAATGCGTCACCATCCACCGCGGCACCAAGGACAAATGGACCACGCGCGTCGGTAGCGACTGCCTGCTGATGGCGTATGTACACGTAGCGCACGACTGCATCGTGGGCAACCACGTCATCCTCGCCAACGTGGTGCAGCTGGCAGGCCACGTCATCATCGACGACTATGCACGCATCGGCGGCCATTGCGGCATCCACCAGTTCATTCATATCGGCGCCCATACTTATGTTGGCGCGCAGCTGCTGATCCGCAAGGATATTCCGCCCTACGTCAAAGCGGCCCGCGACCCGCTGTCGTTTGTCGGTGTCAACTCGGTAGGACTCACCCGCGCCGGCTATTCGAAAGAATCGATCGACGAGATATCCTCGATCTACCATGTGCTCTTCGTAGAGAAGCACCCGGTGTCGAAGTCGATCGAGCTGATCAAGGCCAACTTCCCCGACACCGACATCCGCCGGGGCATCCTTTCCTTTATCGAGGGCTCGCAGGCCGGTATCATCAAGCGTTATGCAAAAGGCGGCGACGAGGATTGAGCTCGCAGGCGCCGGGCGGCGCTTCAACCACGACTGGATCTTCCGGAAAGTCAGCCATGAATTTCACAGCGGTCATTCCTATGCCCTGACGGGACCCAACGGCTCGGGCAAATCGACCCTGCTTCAACTTATCGGCGGGCTGCTGCAACCCAGCGAGGGCAAGGTGCGCTACCACGATGGCGAGCAGCCGCTCTCGCCCGAGCAGGTCTTCCGCTCCGTGGCGCTCGCGGCTCCCTACCTTGATGTCATCGAAGAAATGACGGTGACGGAGTTCCTGCATTTTCACAAGCGCTTCAAGCCCCTCCGTTCGGGGCATACACCCGAAAGCATCATCCGCCGCGTGGGTCTCGAAGGCGCCGCGCACAAGCAGATCCGCTATTATTCGTCGGGGATGAAGCAGCGCGTGAAGCTGGCCCAGGCTTTCTTCTCCGACGTTCCCGTATTATTACTGGACGAGCCCGCCTCCAACCTCGACACGGTCGGTATCCAGCTTTATCTGGATCTCATCGCCGAAGAAACAAAGGAGCGCCTTGTGATCGTTTGCTCCAACGACCCGGTGGAATACCAGTTCTGCGGGACGGTGCTGAGTGTGCTGGATTATAAGCCGGCGGCGCGGGGATAGAGAAAGAACGCAGATCCCGCAGGCGGGATGCACAGATTCATTAGGATTTATTATGATTTGCTTACGCACGCAGCTATGTCTGCGCTAATCTTAATAATCATAAAAGATCTGCGTTCTTTCTCTCCCGCAATGCTACAGGATTTCCCGCAGGCTCTCTTCAGCCGCCTTGATCGTCGCATCCAGATCTTCCGTCGTCAACGCGTGGCTCAGGAACCAGCTCTCATAGGCCGACGGCGGCAGGTACACACCGCGGTCGAGCATGGCGTGGAAGAACTTGTTGAAGAGGGCGTTGTTGGCCGATGAGGCGGTGGCAAAGTCGGTCACGGCGTGATCGCTGAAGTGTACCGATATCATCGAGCCCATGTGGTTGATGACAAAGGGTGTTCCCGAGGCTTCGAAGACGCGCTGGAGGCCCTGCTTCAGGTATTCGCCTTTTTCCTCTAGATCCGTATAAATACGGGGATTGTCGTTCAGGTGCTTCAGCAGCGTGTAGCCCGCGATCATGGCCAGCGGGTTGCCGCTCAGCGTGCCGGCCTGGTATACAGAGCCCAGCGGCGCGATATGCTGCATGATCTCGAGGCGCGCACCGAAGGCGCCTACCGGCATGCCCGCGCCGATCACCTTGCCGTAGGTTACGATGTCAGCATCGACCTTGAGACGCTCCTGCGCGCCACCGGGGGCGAGGCGAAAGCCCGTCATGACCTCGTCGAAAATGAGCAGGGCGCCTTCATCCGTACAAATACGGCGAAGACCTTCGAGGAAGCCTTCCGCCGGGAGGATGCAGCCCATATTGCCCGCGACGGGCTCGATGATGATGGCTGCGATCTCACCCTTGTTTTCGGTAAAGAGCCGCTCCACGGCTTCGAGGTCGTTGTAGGCGCAGGTCAGCGTATCGTTCGACACGCCGCCGGTAACGCCGGGAACGGTCTGGATATTAAAGGTGGCCATACCGGAGCCGGCCTTCACGAGGAAGGAGTCGGCATGCCCGTGGTAACAGCCTTCGAACTTGATGAACTTGTTGCGGCCCGTAAAGCCGCGGGCAAGGCGCAGCGCGCTCATGCAGGCCTCGGTGCCGGAGCTGACCATTCGGATCAGGTCGACGTTGGGGGCAAGGCTCTTTACGAGTTCCGCCATCTCCACCTCGAGCTCCGTCGGTGCGCCGAAGGATGTCGAGTCAAGCGCCTTTTCCTGGATCGCTTTCACCACGGGCTCAAACGCGTGGCCAAGGATCATCGGTCCCCAGGAGTTGATGTAATCGATATAGCGGTTGCCATCCACATCATAGAGGTAGGCGCCTTTCGCGTTCTTTAGGAAGATCGGGTTGCCCCCCACGCTTTTAAAGGCGCGCACGGGTGAATTCACACCGCCGGGGATGGAAGACTGGGCTCTTTGGAAAAGTTGTTCGCTTCGGGTAATGTTCATAAAACGAATGCTGTGATGGGGTAATGTGGTGTTGGGGTAAAGCGGTATGTCCTAAAATACGTCATTGCGAGCGCAGCGAAGCAATCGGATGGTTAAGGAGGGAATCGTTCCTGAGATCCTTTGCCCGGAGCCGATTGCTTCGGAATGCGTCCTTCGGCGCGCATCCCTCGCAATGACGTGATCGATTGGCCTTTGCCTGGCTTACCCAATTAGTTTGGCTGCATCCTTCGCAAAATACGTGGCGATAAGATCGCCGCCGGCGCGCTTGATGGAGGTGAGGGTTTCGAGGATGGCCTTGTTCTCATCGATCCAGCCCATTTTTGCGGCGGCCTTGATCATCGCGTACTCGCCGCTGATGTTGTACACGCTCACCGGCACCTGAACCGAGTCCTTCACTTCGCGCACGATGTCGAGGTACGGCAGACCGGGCTTCACCATCACGATGTCGGCTCCTTCCTCCACGTCCATGAGGGCTTCCTTCACGGCCTCGGTACGGTTGGCGTAGTCCATCTGGTAGGTCTTCTTGTCGCCGAAGCCGGGAGCGCTGTCGAGTGCGTCGCGGAAAGGGCCGTAGAAGCAGGAGGCGTACTTGGCGCTGTAGGCCATGATGCCGGTGCGCGTGTAGCCGTGGTGCTCGAGACCTTCGCGGATGGCGCCGATGCGGCCGTCCATCATATCGGAAGGGGCTACCATATCGGCACCGGCTGCGGCGTGCGAGATGCTCATGTGCACAAGCGCCTCCACCGTGGGATCGTTCACGATCTCGCCGTCTTCAACGATACCGTCATGCCCGTACGACGAATACGGGTCCAGCGCCACGTCGGTCATCACGTACATGCCCGGCACCGCCGCCTTGATGGCGCGGATGGCCCGCTGCATGAGCCCCTCGGCGTTCCAGGCTTCCTGCCCCGTGTTGTCTTTTAATTCGTCCTTGCACTTGATGAAGAGAAGTACGCTGCGGATGCCCAGGCTCCAGAGCTCCTCTACCTCGCGCACGGTTCCGTCGAGCGAGCGGCGGTAGTAGTTGGGCATCGACGCGATCTCCGTGACGACGCCTTCGCCTTCGTCGATGAAGAGCGGGGCGATAAAATCGGTCGGGGCAAGTTTCGTTTCGGCTACCAGCGCGCGGATGGCGGGCGTGGCGCGGAGGATTCGGTTACGACGCTGTAAATACATAAGAGAAGTATGTCGGATGTCTGATTTCTGATGTCTGATTTGAGTTGCAAAATTACCCTGAGCCCGTTACGGATGGATAGGAAATAGGCTTGTCTGCTGTTAAAATACATCAGACATCCGACATCCTACATCAGCCATTCTCTCGGGTGGAGGCAAGCCTGGAGCAGGTCGTCTTCGGGCGAGCCGGGCTCGGGCCGGTAGTCGTACTCGAAGCGCACGGTGGGCGGAAGGCTCATGAGGATGCTCTCCGTGCGTCCGTTGGTTTTGAGTCCGAAGATGGTTCCGCGGTCGTGAACGAGGTTGAACTCGGTGTAGCGTCCCCGGCGGATCTCCTGCCAGTGCTTTTGCTCCGCGCTGAACGGGTCGGCTTTGTGCTTCTCCACGATCGGAACATAGGCGGGCAGGAAGGCATCGCCGCAGGCAGCGCCGAAGCGCATCCAGAAGTCGAGATCGTGCTCCGCAGAAGGACGCTGGTGGTCGTAGAATATGCCACCGATGCCGCGGCGCTCGTTATTGCGGTGCGTGTTGACAAAATAGTCGTCGCACACTTTCTTAAAGGTTGGGTAGAAGGCCGGGTCGAAGCGGTCACACACATCTTTATAGGTGCCGTGGAAGTGGCGGGCGTCCTCCTCGAATAAGTAATAAGGCGTAAGGTCGGTGCCCCCGCCAAACCAGCGATCGCTGACTTCCCCTCCGTTATACAGCTCGAACATCCGGTAGTTGCAATGCACCGTCGGCACCATCGGGTTGAAGGGATGCAGCACAAGGCTGAGGCCGCAGGCAAACCAGTATTGACCGTCGATCTTCAGCGCCTGGCGCATCGTGTCGGTAACCGGGCCAAACACGACCGACGTGTTGACGCCGCCTTTTTCAAAAACGGCGCCATTGGCGATCACGCGGGTCTTTCCGCCGCCGCCCTCGGCGCGCTCCCAGCGGTCCTCACGGAAGCGCTCCTTACCATCGACGGCCTCAAGCCCCGTACAAATACGGTCCTGCAGATCGTGGATATAGTCGATCCACCGGGACCGGGCGGGGGAGGCGGGGAGTTGGTTAATGTTGATCATATCTTCTAAAAAGTAGCAGCAGAGCCAGCCTTCATGAGATTGCTTCGCTCCACTTCGTTTCGCTCGCAATGAAGGTTGATGGATACGGAAATGACGGTTTCAGCCGTCGTCGTAGCAGCTCACCGATCACTTGCTCACCGCTCACGCCTTATATTCCTTAACCGCCTCCACAAACGCCTTCGCATGATCTACCGGGACATTGGGTGTGATGCCGTGCCCGAGGTTGGCGATGTAGCGCTGCGTGCCGAAGCCGTCGATCATTTCCTTTACCCAGGTTTTGATCTGCGGGATCGGCGCCAGCAGTTTGGCGGGATCGAAGTTGCCCTGGAGCGTGATGCGGTTGTCCGTGAGCTCGCGCGCTTTTTGGGGCGATACCGTCCAGTCGATGCCGAGACCCGAGGCGCCGCTATTCGAGAGGTCTTCGAGCGCATACCAGGTGCCCTTGGGGAAGAGGATCACCGGGGCTTCTGATTTTACCGCGGAGCAGATTTGGAGAAGGTACGGCTGCGCGTAGGTTTTGAAATCCTCGGGCGAGAGGGAGCCGGCCCAGGAGTCGAATACCTGCACGGTGTCGGCGCCGGCCTTCACCTGCGCTTTCAGGTAGTCGATCGTGATGTCGGTGATCTTTTGCAGCAGCGCGTGTGCGAGCTTCGGCTGCGTGTAGGCAAACTGCTTTGCCTTATCCCAGGTTTTGGAACCCTTGCCTTCCACCATGTAGCAGAGGATGGTCCAGGGCGCGCCGGCAAAGCCGATGAGCGGTGTGCGCCCGTTCAATTCTTTTTTCGTCAGCGTCAGCGCGTCGAGCACATACTTCAGGCTCTCTTCAGCGCCTTCGGTCACCAGCGCATCGATATCGGCCTGCGTCTGGATGGTTTTCGGAAGCGAGGGGCCTTTGCCTTCTTCCATCAGCACTTCCACGCCCATCGCCTGCGGGATGACGAGGATATCGGAGAAGATGATGGCCGCGTCGACACCCACCTGGTCGATGGGCTGCAGGGTGATCTCGGTGGCGAGCTCGGGCGTCTGCACGCGGGTAAAGAAGTCGTACTTCGCTTTCAGCTTCAGGTAGTCGGGGAGGTATCGGCCGGCCTGGCGCATCATCCATACGGGCGGGCGTTCAACGCTTTCGCCGCGGAGGGCGCGCAACAGCAGGTCGTTCTTCAGTTCGCTCATAATTTATTCTTCGTTGTAAAGTTCTCGAAATAGTCCATCGCGGTTCGTAGCAGCGCATCCTTGCCGGGTTGTTGTGCAACAAGCACGGCGCCGCTGAAGTGCCGCGCGATGGCTTCGGCGGTTGTGGAGCCGATCGCAAATAAAACCGCTTCGGGGCCCGGTTTGTTCACGGTAAAATAGCTTTCCACCGCGGAGGGGCTGAAAAAGAGCAGCGCCCGGTAAGGCTTGCCCACGCGTTGCGGCGTGGCGATGGTCTGGTACACCACAAGCTCCCGGAGCGCCACGCCGGCGTTCCGTAGTTTTACGGGCAGCGTGTCGCGGCGGATGTTGCCGCAGAAAAAAAGGACGTTATTTTCTCCCGCCGCGATGATCCGGTCTGCCAGGGCAGACGCATCGTCGGCCGTAGCGGCAACGGCAATGCCAAGCTCCGATTCAACGAGCGCGCGTGTTGTGTGCCCGATGCAATAGACGGTCCAGTCGGGCTTTTCCCTGAGCTGCGCGGCGACAGCCTCCACGGCGTTCATGCTCGTAAACACAACGCTGTGCCGCTCGGTGGCGAGGAAGCGGATCTGCTGCGCGAGCGACGGGTCCTGCACGGCCTCGGTATCAATAAAGGAAAGGCAGTTTACCTCGAAGCCGCGGGCAGCGGCCTCCAGCACCAGCGCGGCGGGGAGCGGGCGGGTGCTTAATATGGTCCGTTCAGCTTTTGGCATCCCGGATATCCTGAACGATTTTTTGTACGCGGGCGTCACCGAGCAGCTCGTTGCCGGCCGTTACGCCCAGGGGAGCAGCAAGAGCGATCTCCGCGCTTTTCCGTATTTCTACAAGTTGCCCGCCATCGGGCGCGCAGATATTTCCTTCGAAGTGCACCTGGGCAAACTCGATCCGCGCCAGCCCGGAGATCGGGGTGGAGCAGCCGCCCATCAGGGTGCGGAGAAAGTCGCGCTCGATGCGTACGCACAGCGCGGTTTCGGGGTGGTTCAGCGGGCGCACGGCGTCGTAGGCTTCCGCATCTTCCGTGCGGCACACGATCATGATGGCGCCCTGGGCCGGTGCGGGGAGCATCCAGTCGAGGTCTACCGAGCGCTCGGGGCGGAGGTTGATCCGCTCGAGGCCGGCGGCGGCGAAGATGGCGCCCGCCCAGTTGCTTTCGGCCACCTTCCGCAGGCGTGTGTTGACGTTGCCGCGCAGGTTCTCCACTTCGTGCTGCGGGTAGCGGTGCTTCCACTGGGCAATGCGGCGGATGGAGCTGGTACCGATAGTGAGTGGTGATTGGTGCGCGTTGCGCGCATCAGAGTTGACCCATTCACCATTGACGCAACCCAGTGCCTCGAGGTCGCTGTCGTTCTTGTACACGAAAATGTCTTTGGTGGAGGCGCGCTCGAGCACTGCAACTTCCTGGATACCCTGTGCGAGTTGCGTGGGCACATCCTTCATGGAATGCACGGCGATGTCGATGCGGCCGCTGAGAAGAGCTGCATCGAGGCTCCGCGTGAAGACGCCTTGCACGCCGAGGGTGTAGAGCGGCGTTACGGTGTCGATGTCGCCTTCGCTTTTAATATAAACGAGCTCGGAGGCAACGCCCTGCAGCTTCAGGAGATCCTGTACGAGGGTGGCCTGCCAGACGGCGAGCTGGCTGTCGCGGGTGCCGATACGGAGTGTGCGGGACATTAATTACGGACGCTTATGAATTCGTTAAGTGCAGCAATGTACTGGCAGCCGCGCTCGTTGCGCTCCTTGATGCGGCCGGCGGTTTCGTTGAGGACGCGCTGGATCTGCGCGTCGAGAAGCTGGCTGTGCTGCTCGCGCATGTGCGGGCATTCGGGGTGCTCGTAGAGCGTGCGGAGCTTTGCCTTGAGGTCTTTCAGCAGGGGCACGTGGCGGCGCATATCGCACCACTCTTCGAACTCCTGCATGCCTTCGGCGATGATGGCCTTTGCCTTGGGCACTTCGGCCTGGCGCATCCGGAAGGTCTCGTCTTTGAGCTTCGACAGCTCGTCGACGTTCACCATGCGCACGTTGGGCAGCGACTGCGCGTCGTCGGCCACGTTATAGGGAATGGAAAGATCGATGATCAGTTTTTCGCCGGCGCCCTCGAGGTGCTCGCGGAGGATGGTCTTGTGCTGGGCGTTGGTGGCCACGATGATGATGTCGGAGGCGCGCAGCTGCGGCTCCAGCGATTCGATCGGCGCCCACTGCAGGCCCAGCTCGGAGGCCAGCTCCTGTGCCTTCCCGGGCGTGCGGTTGATGAGCGTGATGTCTTTCGTGCACAGATAGTCGACCAGGTTCTTACAGGTATTGCGGCCGATCTTGCCGGTGCCCACGAGGAGGATCTTTTTACCGGCCACGTTGGGGACGTGGGCGCGGATGTATTGCACGGCGGCAAAGGCGGTGGAAACGGTGCCACCACTGAGCTCGGTGTTGTTCTTGACGTTCTTCGAGGCCTGCAGCACGCTGTTGATGAGGCGCTCGGTAAAGGCGCCCACGAAACCGCCTTCCTTGGCAAACTTGACGGCGGTCTTCAGCTGGCCAACGATCTCGTAGTCACCGAGGATCTGCGAGTCGAGGCCCGAAGCCACGTGGTACACGTGCTCCACGGCTTCCTGTCCCTGCTTGATATAGGCCGACCCGATAAAGGTTTCGGCCGATCCGGCCGTCTCGCTGCAGAGCAGGCGCACCAGCTGGTGCGGGCAATAGGCAACGCCGTAGATCTCGGTGCGGTTGCAGGTGGAGAGAACGAAGAGCTCGCCGACGCCCTCGCGGGCCGCCGCGTCGAGAATGCGGGTGTATTGCTCGCTGCCGATGGCAAAAAGACCGCGCACGGAAGCGTCGGACTTCTTGTAGTTGATGCCGGCAACGAAGAAATTGTCGATATTTTTAAAGTAGTGGCTGTTCATGGCACGGTGGTCAAATGCACGGCAGCAAAGGTACCCAGCGCGACTTCCGTAGCCTAACTTCTGTGTCATTGATCTGTCATTTGGCCGGTTGATCTTGCTCAGGATGCGGCATGCGGGAGATCAGTTGCGGGCTATGGGGGATGATCTGGGGCGCCGCAAGCGGCGGAGAGAAAGCACGCAGATTTATTATGATTTTTAAGATTGACGCAGATTTCTGCTGCGTGCGTCAGCAAATCATAACCAATCCTAACAGATCTGCGTATCCCGCTTGCGGGATCTGCGTTCTTTCTCTCCCGATATTTGCCGCATGAAGCGAGCCGTCATCCTCATGAACCTGGGGTCTCCCGATTCGACCGACGTACCCGACGTCAAGCGCTACCTCGAGGAGTTCCTGATGGACGCCCGGGTGATCGACAAGCCCTGGCTCGTCCGCAACCTGCTGGTGCGCGGCATCATCGTTCCCTTCCGCGCGCCGAAGTCGGCCGAAGCCTATAAATCCATCTGGACACCCGAGGGCTCACCGCTCATTGTGCTGTCGAACCAGCTCGCCGCGACCCTCAACGAGCAGCTCGAAGAGCCCGTTGCCATCGCCATGCGCTATGGCACGCCGTCGCCGAAGGCGGCTTTCGACCAGTTGCTGTCCGAGAATCCCGATCTCGAGCAGGTGCTGCTCATCCCGATGTACCCGCACTACGCCATGAGCTCGTACGAAACGGCCGTGGAGTATGCCAAGGAGCAGCACAAGGAAGGCCGCTACACGTTCCGCCTCGACTATATCAAGCCTTATTACAACAACGAGGAATACCTGCACGCGCTTTGCGAGAGCATCCGCTCGCATCTCCGGAAAGAATACGACCAGGTCCTTTTCTCCTACCACGGCGTACCCGAGCGTCATATTTACAAGGGCGACATCACGGGCCGCCACTGCCTCAAGAGCGGCAACTGCTGCGATGATCCCTCGGCCGCGCATCAATACTGCTACCGCCACCAGTGCTGGGCCACTACGAAAGAGGTAGTGCGCCGCCTCGGCATCCCGGAAGGCAAATGGGGCTTCTCGTTTCAAAGCCGCCTCGGCCGCGATCCCTGGCTGCAGCCCTACACCGCGCAGCGGCTCGCGGAGCTTCCCAAAGAAGGCGTGAAGAAGGTGGCGGTTGTGTGCCCCGCCTTTATCAGCGACTGCCTCGAAACGCTGGAGGAGATCGCCGAAGAAGGCAAGGAGATCTTCCTGCATGCCGGCGGCGAAAGCTTCGACATGATCCCCTGCCTCAATGTGCACCCGCTGTGGGTGAAGGCGCTTGTGAAGTGGGTCGGCGATTATGCAGCGGGAAGAACGGAGATGCTGCAGTACGATTCGGCACATGAGCTCCTGCCGAAGAAGGGCATTATGGACATCATTTAAGGTCAATGGTCAATGGTGAATGGTCAATGAGAGATACTATCTTCCGCTGACTAAAAAAAGGATCTATGTTCCTCACGTTGAATCATCAAAAGCTCGATTTGTATGGCTTCTCCAGAAAATTCGTGCTCGAATGCTATCGCTTCAGCAACACATTGCCGCCCGAAGAACGATTCGGTATGGTTACCCAAATACGGCGGGCAGCATTATCCGTTCACCTCAATACATCGGAAGGCGCATCCCGCAAGTCGGACGCCGAACGGAAACGCTTTTACGAAATTGCCAGGGGCTCCGTGATCGAAATCGATGCAGCACTCGATATTGCGAACGACCTCGGTTACTGTGATACCTACGATTTCAGCATTTTGCAGGACAACATGGTCCGGACATTTAAGATATTGTCATCGCTGATCAACCCGGCTCATTGACCATTGACCATTCACCATTCACCTCATGTACGAATACCTCAAAGCGCTTCACATCATCTTCATCGTCACCTGGTTTGCCGGTATGTTCTACATCGTCCGGCTATTCATCTACAACCGCGAAGCGCAGGACAAGGACGAGCCCGAGCGCGGCATCCTGCAGCGGCAGTTTGCCATCATGATTAAGCGGCTGTGGCTGGGCATCACCTGGCCATCGGCTATTCTCACACTCATTCTCGGACCCACCGTTCTCTTTCTTGGCAACTGGCAGCGAACCTTCGGCGACCCGGCCGGCCGCTGGCTGGAAGTGAAGCTGCTCTTCGTGATCGGGCTGTACGCGTATTTTTTCAGCCTGCATAAAATGTACAGGCAACAGCTGGCCGGCGTATTTACGTGGAACTCGCAAAAGCTGCGTATCTGGAACGAGGTCGCAACGATCTTTCTCATCCCGATTGTCATGCTGGCCACGGTGAAAACGGGCATTTCCTGGCTTTGGAGTTTGCTCGGATTGATCGGGTTTATTATTCTGTTAATGAGCGCCATTAAAATTTACAAGGCCCTCCGCAAGTCATAAGGCAGCAAGCTGCCTTCGTCGCAACTGCGGCACGGCACGACAGCACAACGAAAAGGGAAGCATCGCTTCCCTTTTCCATGAGTCTTCGTCGTGTCTTTGTGCCGTTGCGTCTTCGGATGAAAAAGCCGCCTGCGGCCACATGATTACCGCAGACATAATCTTACGTGCATCATTACCATCCTATAAGATGTGCGTTCTTTCCCCTTGTGTTGTCAGAACTTATACGCCACTGTCGCCACGAGCTGCGTGGGCGGGATGGGGTTGACGCTGTAGTTTTCGTGCACATACCAGTTGAGCGTGTTGGTTACGTTGCTCACCTTGGCCAGCAGCGATAGTTTTTTCCAGCTGTAGCCGGCGCTGAGGTCGAGTGTGCTGTAGCCCTTCACCGCGAACAGGCGGTCGCGCCAGCTGAATGAGGCCCCCGGAACCTTTACCACATCGCTGTTCCAGCCTGCGTTGCGCTCACCGATGTACAGGAACGTTGCACCCAGCTTGAGGCCCTTGACGCGTCCCGAAGGAAATGTATAGAAGGTACTTGCATTGGCGGTATGCGCAGGGGTGTTCACGAGGCGCTCCCCCGTTTTGAAGGAGCCCTGCGTCGTATCGTTCCGGGTATAGCGCATGTAGTTGTAGCTCCAGCCGGCGCGCAGGTCGAGGCCGTCGATGGGTTGCGCGGCCAGGTCGACCTCCACACCATCCGAGATCGTTTGGCCCGACAGCAGCCTGATGTTGCTGTTGTTGTTGGGCGTCACTCCGTCTTTCAGGAAGGGAGCCGTCTGCGCGAGGTTGTTGTTGACGATACGGTACAGCGTTACGTTGGCGGAAAGCCGTCCACCGAGCAGCTCGTTCTTGATGCCCGTCTCGAACTGATCGATCAGCGAGGGCTTCACCGCATTGCCGTCCACATCAACACCCGTATTGGGCGCGAAGCTGCTGGCGTAGCTGGCAAAGAGCGACGTGTGCGACGAAGGCTTGTACACGAGCCCGAGGCGCGGCGACAGCGCCCGGTCGATACGCGTGGCACCCAGCTTGTGCTGCCCGTTCTGGATCCCTGTGCTGTCAATGCCCTCCGTAACCACGTACGAGGCACGGATACCGGCGAGCACATTTATTTTATCGGAGATCTTCAGCAGGTCCTGCACATAGACGCCAAAGCGGTCAATCGGTGCGACCGTCTTCCAGGCCTTTTGTGCCTCCGGGATATTGGTGGCCGGGGCATACAGCTTGGGATCAAGAATGTTGATGCTGTCGTAAACCGGCGCCGTGGCATTGTAGCCTTTGAAGGTAAACGTGAAGGCTTCCGTTGTATAGTGATCGGCGTCGATGCCCGCAAGGATCGTGTGTTCCAGCGAGCCCGTCTTCACCTTTCCGGTCAGATTCACCTGTCCTGTGTAGTAGGTCTCTTCAGTAAGAACGCGGCCCAGCGGGCGTTTCCACTTGCCCGTCGAATCGACCTGGATGCGCTCCACCGCCATATAATCGCGCTTGTAAAACTGGTAGTTGAGCGACGAGCTGATGCTCCAGCTGTCGTTGAAGCGATGCTTCAGCGTGCCGCCTGCCGTGGCCTGCTGCGTGTGGTTGTACTGCCAGGGGGTGCCGAAGAAAGCACCGCGCGGCACGTTGGGTATCGACTTGTTGTTGATCGTTCCGATTCCGAAGTCGGGGGTAAAGTCGTGCTTCAGGTAATCGCCTTCGACGAGCAGCTCGCTGCGCTTTCCGAGCTTGAACAAAAACGAAGGGTTGACGTAGTACCGGTCGGAGTGAACGCCGTTGCGGTAGGAACCTGCGTTTTCAAACGAGCCGTTGAGGCGGTGGGCCACGCTTCCGGAAAGCGGTCCCCAAAAATCGAAGGAGGGCTTATACAGGTTGTAGGAGCCGGCGCGGAACGACAGCTCGGCGCCGCGGGTAAAGCGCGGTTGCTTCGTTACGAGGTTAACGATCCCGCCGGGCGCCACTTGCCCGAAAAGGATGGCTGCGGAGCCTTTGAGTACTTCCACCTGCTCGATGGAGCCCATCTCGGGTGTTGTTCCGCTGTTGATGCGGGCGCCGTTCTTAAAGAGGTTGCTGGCGCCGAGGGCATAGCCGCGGGCGGAGAAGCTTTCCTGCACGTTGCCGCGGGTGGTCGTGAGGTAGACGCCATTGACATTGCGGATGGCATCGGAGAGACGCTGCACCTGCTGGTCGCGCAGAAGGGGCGCGCCGAGCACCGTCACGGCCTGCGGCAGGTCCATCGGGTGAATGGGCGCTTTGCCGATCGCAGGTGTGCGGTCATTGAGGCTGCGGCCGCTGGCAACGATCACCTCGGCAAGCTGCTTGTCATTCAGGGGAAGCGTTACCTCGAGGCTGGCAGGGAAGTCTTTCCGTACTTCTACGGTACGCTCGATCGGCTGGGCACCGGTCATGGAGATGAGCAGCGTGTAGTGACCCGCGGGGAGATTGCGGAAGGAGAACGACCCGGCTTCGTCGGTAATGGTAGCCCAGCGGGTGCCGCGCACCTGGATGCTGACGTAGGGCGCCGGCTGCCCGTCGCTGCTGCGCACAACGCCACTGATGGCGAATTCATCGGGGGCAACAGCGCCGGCCATCAGGGCCTGGGGGAGTTGCGGCTGCGCCGCGGCGCCGAGGGAAGCAGAAAGCAGGAGGAGGGTGTAAATGCCTTTCACGGTTTTGCGAAATTTTTGCAAAGGGACGAAACCTGGCCCGCCCGGGAGTGCCGGATCGGGAAAACCGGCTTACGGATGCGGGAAAAACCGGGCCGCTCCGGCGGAAATGCCTGCTGTACAGCACTTTTGCTACCTTTAGTCAAACTACACTGATTATGAACCGACCCCTGAAAGGGCTGGCCCTTGCGGCTGCCTTTTTCCTGTCGCTCGGCGCCGGCGCCCAGATCCTCGACAAAACAAAAGGAAAGAACGTACTCAAGCTGCTCAACCAGCCGACCCATGTTTATACCTGGGGCAGCGGTCCCTACGATACCCGGCTCCGCGCCGCCTTCGCCAGCTATTGGAACGTGACGCCCGTGGTATTTCACGACGTGTCGCGCAGCTATCCCTCGCTGACTTCGGAGTCGACGGTGTTCGCACCGGTAGTGCTGGGCCTGACCGTTCGCGGCCACGAGACCTCGATGAACAATCCTTTCTTCGTGCTCGCCTCCGCCGGCTCCTCCGGCAATGTCGATGGCGACGCGATCGTGACGGCCTTCCCGATCAATGGGTTTCACTACGAGTTTGACGTGACCTCCGACAGCATGTATCACCGCTCGCTGCTGCGCCTGCCCTATATGGTGCATACGGCCAACGAGATCGTGGCCCATATCAAAGCCGGCGGCAGCGAGAAAGATTACTTTAAGACCGTCGACAGCCGCAACAGCCGCATTGCCGGCAAGACGATGCTGATCCCCGCCGAGCTGCTCCAGGAGTGGGACATGAATCCAAATACAACTGCTTTTATGAAAGCCGACCTCAACGCCGGCCGCAAGCCGATGAGGGCGATCAAGATGGCCATCATGGAGCAGGGCGATATCACCTTTGCCGGGAAATACAAAGTGCTGCCTGCCGCCGAGATCATGAAGCTGGAGCAGAGCGCCGAGGCCGGGCAATACACGATCTTCCTACCCGCCATCGACAACCACCGCTACCTGATGGTGTACGACCTTGCCACGAAAGACCTGCTGTATTACGAAACGAGCGCCATGGGCTACCGCGTAAAAAGTAAAGATTTCGATATGCTCAATAAGGCCGCGGGACTGTAAATCGCTGTTCCGAAGAAATCCGGCACCTGCGCAAGGGCCGGATTTTTTATTTTAGCAGCATGCCGAACTCCCTTGCTCAGAAGCTGAAGATCCGCGCAGGCGACACGCTGCTTGCACTCCATGCCCCGGCCGGCTTCGAAAATGCGCTCGACCCGCTGCCCGAAGACGTGCGCATCGTTTCGAAAGGAAAGGGCGCGCGGCAGGTACATTGGTTTGTAACGACGCGTCTCCAGCTCGAAACGGAGCTCCCAAGGGTGCTGCCGCTCATTAGCGGCGACGTCGTATGCTGGGTGTATTACCCGAAGGGCACGTCGGGCGTGCAGACAGACCTGAGCCGCGACAAGGGATGGGACATGCTGCTGGCCTACACGGAATTTCAATGGCTCTCGCTGATCTCCTTCGATGCGACCTGGTCGGCCTTTGGCTTCCGGCACAAAACCGCGGCCGATGAAAAGCGTGCGGCGGCGCCAAGGGAGCGCGCCATCTTCGACTATATCGACCCCGTGAAAAAGGAAGTGCGTCTTCCCGACGACCTGGCTGCCGCCTTCAAAAAGGAGAAAGCCGCGGCCACGTACTTCAACAGCCTTTCCTTCAGCAACCGCAAGGAATACGTGGAATGGATCGTTAGTGCGAAGCGCGCTGAAACCCGCCAGCAGCGCGTTGCGGGCAGCATCGAGCGCCTCGGCAAGGGCTGGAAGAACCCGCGAAACATGTAATCATCGGCCAATGCGCTTGAAAATGGTTGCCGAATGAAGCTACCGATATGCGTTCTGCGGGCTGTACGGATTTTGCTATTTTTAGCGCCTAAACCTGCTGTCGATGACCAAGAAGCCCCTCGTTATCACCCGGAAGAGACTGGTAGTATTTACCGTCGTTTGGGCCGCCGGCCTGCTGCTGATGATCCTGGCGATGACCGACCTGTTCCGCGAAAGCCTCTTCCGGAAAAATCATTTGTTCTCGTTGCTGAACTTTATGCTGCTGCCTACCGTTTCGTTCGTTTTGCTCCTGTCGATGTACAGGAAGCACAAAGCGCAGCAAACCTCCTAATGCGTTGCTGGTAATCTTTAGGTTATACATCTTCCATTCATAAAGAAAGGCGCTCCGTGGGAGCGCCTTTCTTTCTATGATTTGAACGAATCAACAGG
The DNA here is from genome assembly GCF_054777635.1 of Flaviaestuariibacter terrae. Taxonomy (NCBI): domain Bacteria; kingdom Pseudomonadati; phylum Bacteroidota; class Chitinophagia; order Chitinophagales; family Chitinophagaceae; genus Flaviaestuariibacter; species Flaviaestuariibacter terrae. The sequence goes on along the minus strand of NZ_BAAHAL010000008.1, from coordinate 233,098 downwards.
TTACTTGATCTGCTTTACCACGGCCTTCTTGCCGATATACCCCACGTTCCACCACTTCACCTTGCCGCCTTTGTAGAGGATCAGCGTCGGGAGGGCGCGGATCTCGAGGGCCTTGGCGAGATCGGGGTTCTGGTCCACATCGATGCGGACTACCTGCACCTTACCGGCCTGCTCGGTCTTGATCTCTTCCAGGTAGGGCGCCATAACCTTGCAGGGGCCGCACCATTCGGCGTAGAAGTCGACGAGTACCTGCTTGCCAGAGGCGGCGAGCAGCTCGTTGTATTGCTGCAGCGACATGCCACGCGGGCCGGCGCCTTCTTCGGTGAGGCCAGCCTTGCGCCAGTTCATGATGCCGCCCTCGAGCTCGTATACCTGCGTGAAGCCAAGAGCCCGCAGGCGCGCTGTGGCGGAAGCGCTGCGGCCGCCGCCAAGGCAGTACACAAACAGCGGTGCGTTCTTGCTCAGCGAATCCACCTGCTTGTCGAAGGCGCCGCCATTCCAGTCGATGTTGCGCGCGTTGGCGAGGTGGCCCTTGCTGAACTCCTGCGGCGTGCGCACGTCGAGGACAAGCGCGCCGGGTGTTTCAAAAACTTTCTTGGCAAAATCGTTGGGTGCGAGTAGCTCGCCCGGGGTCTGAGCGGTGCATACAACAGAAATGAACAGGGCCAGTACGGCGAGGAGGCGTTTCATGGACGGGAGTTGTTAAGGAAGCAAAGGTAAAAAAGCCGTTGGGGATGAAGGGTTAAAGTTTGGACCCTTTTGTACGTCCGCGGCCTTCCTCAAAACACTTCTTCCGGCACGGTAACGTTTGGCTCGAAAACGATCGTCGCCTTTACCGAATTGCTGATCAGGCAAGCGGCCTCGGACTTCTTCAATATCGTCAGCGCCTTTTCGCGGAGCGCTTCTTCGCCCACTGCCAGTATGGGAGCGAGCGTGATCTCGCTGATCAGAAATTTGCCATCGACCACTTCCAGCTTGCCCCGTGCCGACGATGTGAAGGACAGGAACGGCAGCTTCGAATGGGCGGCAATGGCCAGGAAGGTTGTCATCAGGCAGCTGTTGACGGCGGCGACCAGCAGGTGCTCCGGCGACCAGATGCCTGCCTCGCCGCCGGGGAATTCGGGCGGTATGCTACAAGTATCTCATCGTCGAGCACTGCGGAGCGCAGTGTGCCGCGGCGGCCTTCGCTCCAAACGAGCGATACATCGTAAAAATGAATGGGAGTAGTCATCGTGACGGGTTTGAAGTTGAAGGAGGTCAGGAATTCAGTTTGTTCTGCAGCGACTGCCAGCCGCCGCCGTTGTAGTCCTGCGTGAAGCCTTTTGCTTCGAGCAACTTGCGGGCCGTTGCGCTGCGCATGCCGGAGGCACAGTACACGATGATCGGCTTCGTTCGCGGAAGCAGCGTGCACTCGGCATGAAGCCGGTCGAGCGGGATTTTGCGCGCGCCATTGATATGGCCGCCGCGGAACTCAGGCTCCGTGCGGACCTCGATCCGCAACGCGGTTTGACGCAGCAGCGCGGCGAAATCGGTGTCGGGCCCGAGGCCGAAAAGAGACTTTAGTTTCGACCGCATAAGGTTACATTTTACAGGATTCAGGCTTTTCGATGACAGGTTTCGATGCCCAGCAAAGCATAGAGCGGGCAGAAACCAAGCACCGACGTGGTAAGCAGCAGGATGCCGATGGCCAGCAGGATAACGGCAAGCGCTCCGGTTGCCAGGTGCAACACAAACAGCAGTGCCAGCAACCCTGCGAGTACAACACGCAGCACGCGATCGGCGACGCTCATATTCTTTTTCATAACAAAGTTTTTGACAGCACAAAGCTGCGTCGGCGTCCGCGCCCCTTCGGCAACTTTGGTTACATAACGGGAAAATCTTTCCGGAGCCGCTTCAGTGTCAGGCGATGGCGACCGAGGGCCACGGTGCCTTCCTCCTCGAGCCGCTTCAGCAGGCGCGACACGATGACGCGGCTTGTGCCGAGCTCGGCGGCGATCTGCTCGTGGGTCATGTCGATCGTATCGGTGCCCATAAGCCCGCTTTTTCGCTCGAGAAAGGCCAGCAGCCGCTCGTCGACACGGCGGAACGCTACGGCATTCACGACATCGAGCAACTCTTCGAACCGTTGCTGGTACAGGTGCAGCACATAGTCGAGCAGCGCAGCATCGCTGCGCAGCAGCTCCCGGATGCGGTCCACCGGCAGCAGCAGCACGTCGCTCTCTTCTTCGGCTATTGCCTGCACCTTGCTCGTGTTGCGGTGCAGCCCGCCCAGCAGCGACAGCACGCAGCTTTCGCCGGGCCGTATATAATACAGCAGCAGCTCGCGGCCCTTCTCGTCGGAGCGGAGCACACGCAGCGATCCGCGCAGCACTACCGGCACCTGGCGGATCCAGCCGCCTTCGCGCAGCAGCGTTTCACCGGCGGCAAAGGTTTGCACGGTGCCCTGGTCCATCAGTCGGTCGAGCGGAAACATACTAAAGCTGTTTTCAGTAGTTCAAATTTCCTCCATCCCGGCCGCCTCTTTGCTGACTTCAGTCAGCCGCAACCCTGATCCATGGCCAGCCCCAAACCGAAAACCGAAAACCAAAAACTCCAAACCCCAAACCCAAAACCGAAAACGTCAAACTTTTCTCATACCCCTTCTTGACGCCTGTCATCCCGTCTGCACGCCGCCCGGGGCACCTTTGCCGGCTACACAGCATCCCATGTCCACTACCGAAGCGCCTCCCCGAAAGCCCCGCCCCGGCACGCAGCCCGCAGCGGTCACGCAGTGCTACCACTGTGGCGAAACCTGCGACACGAGCCTGCAGCAGGATGGCCGCGCCTTCTGCTGCGAGGGCTGCCGCTTCGTGTACGGGCTGCTCCAGGAGAACGGCCTCTGCAATTACTACGAACTTCAAAAAGCGCCCGGGATCAGGGTGCGCGGCCAGTTTGCCTCCGACCGCTTTGCCTACCTCGACAACGCCGACGTGCAACAAAAGCTGCTGCGCTTTGCCGACGGAAAGCAATGCCAGGTACAGTTTCACCTGCCCACGATGCACTGCGCCTCCTGCATCTGGCTCCTCGAAAACCTGCACGCCATCCGCCCCGGCATCCTGCACAGCAAGACCAACTTCGGACGCAAAGAGGTGTTTGTGGCCTACGATCCCGGGCAGGTATCGCTGCGGCAGCTGGTGGAATTACTGGCCTTCGTGGGCTACGAGCCCGAGATACGCCTCAGCGACGGTGAAAATTCCAAAGGCTCCGCACGCGGGAAAAAAGTCGATCGCCGGGCCTGGTACAAGATCGGCATCGCCGGCTTCTGCTTCTCCAACATCATGATGCTGGCCTTCCCCGATTACTTCGCCGGTGGCCGGCTGGGGCAGGAAACGCTGAAGCACCTCTTCGCCTGGGCGAGCCTGCTGCTGGCACTCCCGGTGTTCTTCTACAGCGCGAACGAATTTTTCATCTCGGCTTATAAAGGCCTGCGGCAGCGCTGGCTCAACATCGACGCACCGATAGCGCTTTCTATTCTCATCACCTTCTCGCGGAGCGTGTACGAAGTGCTGAGCGGCAGCGGCTCCGGGTATTTCGACTCCATGAGCGGCATCGTGTTCTTCATGCTGATCGGCCGCTGGTTTCAAAACAAGACCTACGACTCCTTCTCCTTCGACCGCGACTACAAGGCCTACTTCCCGCTGGGTGTGACGCGCCTGGATGCAGACGATAACGAGGAAGCGACGACCATCGGCGCCCTGCGCCCGGGCGAGCGCATCATCGTGCGGCACAACGAGCTGGTACCGGCCGATGCAGTGCTCCGCGAAGGAGAGGGCTATATCGACTACAGCTTTGTATCGGGCGAGAATACGCCCGTGCAGCGGCGCAGCGGCGAGCTTGTGTATGCCGGCGCGCGCCAGACCGGCGGACGTATGGTTCTCGAAGTTGTGAAGACCGTTTCGCAGAGCTACATCACGCAGCTCTGGAACAACAACGAAGGGGCGGCGCGCAAGAACCGCGAGCGCAGCTTCATTCATCCCTGGAGCCGCTACTTCACGCTCTCGCTCTTTTCGGTCGCCGCTACGGCGGGTGTTTATTGGTCATTCGTAGATCCCTCGAAGGTGCTCCCGTCGGTGACCGCAGCGCTGATCGTGGCCTGCCCCTGCTCGCTTCTGCTATCGGCCACCTTTACCTTCGGCAACATGCTCCGCCACTTCGGGATGCGGCGCCTGTATCTGAAGAATGCCTCGGTGATCGAATCGATGGCCCGTATTACTACGGTGGTACTCGACAAGACCGGAACGCTCACCTATACGGAGGAAGCCGACATCGAATTCCTCGGCGCGCCCCTGAGCGCGGAAGATCGCAACGCCGTGTACAGCCTTGTAAAAGAATCCGCGCACCCGCTCAGCCGGCTGCTGGGTAAAGAGCTGCTCCGGGCCGGCGCCGGTACCCTGCCTGTGCACGATTTCAGGGAGCACGCCGGTAAAGGCATCGAGGCGGTTGTTGCCGGGAAGCTGCTTCGCGTCGGCTCCTTTGCTTTTGTACACGGGTCGGAGGCCATCGTCGGCACCGGCTCCACCGAGCTGTGGCTGTCGGTCGACGGGGTTGCACGGGGCTGCTATGCCGTGCGCAACCGCTACCGCCCCGGCATAGGGCCCATGGTGGCCGCGCTGCGCGCAAGGGGCTACGCTGTGCACCTGCTCTCGGGCGACAACGAGTCGGAGCGCAATCACCTGCGCCAGCTCCTGGGCCCCGACGTAACGCTGCGTTTCCAGCAAACACCGCAAAGCAAGCTCGAATACATCCGGACGCTGCAGGAAGGTGGCGCGCGCGTGCTCATGCTCGGCGACGGCCTCAACGATGCCGGCGCGCTGCTCCAGGCCGATGCCGGCATTGCCGTTACCGGGAACACGGGCCAGTTTACCCCCGCCTGCGACGCCATCCTCGATGCCTCGGGCGTGGCCCTGCTGGAACGCTTCCTGGCCTATGCCCGCCGCGGCAAAGGCGTCGTCACCGTTTCCTTCATCCTCTCCATCTGCTACAATATCGTGGGGCTTTCCTTCGCCGTCCGTGCGCTCCTCTCGCCGATGGTCGCCGCCATCCTCATGCCGGCTTCTTCCATATCCATCGTAACGCTGGTAACGCTTGCAAGCAGCATCGTGGCCCGGAGGATCTTCCGGAAAGGGCAGGTCAAATGAGTACATGAATCCATGAGTACATGAGGGAAAAGGGGAGGGCAGATTTCTGCATTCATGTAATCATGTAATCATGTAATCCTCCCCTTATCTCTCTCCCTGAAAAAGTTGACCAGCATCATGTTTTGCTTTGAGTGACCTCACCGGGATACGGGATCGTAAAAGCGAGTTTTGTCCTCTCAAACATCCTTATGAGTGTGCTTATTGTGCTGATCGTCGTCTCTGTGCTCGTTGCCGGCACCTTCCTCACTTTTTTCGTGCTGAGCGTGAAGAAAGGGCAGTTCGATGATGACTATACACCCTCGGTGCGTATGCTGTTCGACGACCTCCCCGAGCCTGCCAAAACCACCCAAAGCCTTTCAAAACCTAACTAATCCTCATTCCGGGCCACCGTCCCGGGACCTTCCTCACTAAACTTTCTAAACCCCGATTAATGGAAACGATCCGACAGGAACAAGCGGTGCATATCGAGACCGCGTCGCAAGCGGTGAAGCGGGAGCAGTTTTTCTACGACAACAAGATCGTGCGCAATTTTGCCTACGCCACGGCCCTCTGGGGCGTGGTGGGTATGCTGGCCGGTCTCTTCGTGGCGCTGCAGCTCGTATTCCCCAAAGCCCTCACCTTCGGGCCCTGGTTCAGCTTCGGCCGCCTGCGCCCCCTGCACACCAACGCCGTCATCTTCGCCTTCGTAGGCAACGGCATCTTCATGGGCTACTACTACTCCCTCCAGCGCCTGCTCAAGACGCGGATGTGGAGCGACAAGCTCTCCAAAATTCACTTCTGGGGCTGGCAGGCCATCATCGTGATGGCGGCCATCACGCTGCCCCTCGGCTATACCACCGGTAAGGAGTATGCCGAGCTCGAATGGCCCATCGACATCGCCATCACCGTCATCTGGGTTGTGTTCGGCCTCAACATGTTCATCACGATCCTGAAGCGCCGCGAGCGCCACCTCTATGTAGCGATCTGGTTCTACATCGCCACCTTCATCACGGTGGCCGTGCTCCACATCGTCAACTCCGTAGAACTACCGGTATCGATCCTCAAAAGCTACCCGGTGTATGCCGGTGTGCAGGACGCGCTGGTGCAGTGGTGGTACGGGCACAACGCCGTGGCCTTCTTCCTCACCACGCCCTACCTGGGCCTCATGTACTACTTCCTTCCGAAGGCGGCCAACCGCCCGGTGTTCTCCTACAAGCTTTCGATCATCCACTTCTGGGCGCTCATCTTCCTCTATATCTGGGCCGGACCGCACCACCTGCTCTACTCGGCGCTGCCCAACTGGGCACAGTCGCTTGGCGTGGTGTTCTCCTTCACGCTCCTCTTCCCGAGCTGGGGCGGCATGATCAATGGCCTCCTCACGCTCCGCGGCGCCTGGGACAAGGTGCGTGAAGACGTGGTGCTGAAGTTCATGGTCGTTGCGATCACGGCTTACGGCATGGCCACCTTCGAAGGACCGATGCTGTCGCTGAAGTCGGTGAATGCCATCTCGCACTTCACCGATTGGACGGTAGCCCACGTGCACGTCGGCGGCCTTGGCTGGAACGGCATGCTCACCTTCGGTGTCCTGTACTGGCTGCTGCCGCGGATCTTCCGCACCGAGCTGTACTCGAAGAAGCTCGCCAACGCCCACTTCTGGCTCGGCACGCTCGGCATCCTTTTCTGGGCGGTACCGATGTACTGGGCCGGCTTCATGCAGGCCTCGATGTGGAAGCAGTTCACGCCAAGTGGCCAGCTCAAATACACCTTCCTCGAAACCGTAACCTACATGCGGCCCTTCTACGCCGTGCGCGGTCTCGGTGGCGCCCTCTTTATCTCCGGCGCGCTGCTGATGGTGTACAACCTCATTAAGACGGTGAAGCAGGGTTCGCTGCTGGCCAACGAAGCCGCCGAAGCACCTGCGCTCGAGAAGACCTACCACAAGCACGAAGGCGAGCACTGGCACCGCTGGATCGAGCGCCGCCCCACGCCGCTGCTCGTGTTCACGCTCATCACCATTCTCATTGGTGGCGCCGTGGAGATGATCCCGACCTTCCTCATCAAAAGCAACATCCCCACCATCGCCTCGGTGAAGCCCTACACGCCGCTCGAGCTCCAGGGCCGTGATATCTACATCCGCGAAGGCTGCTACGTATGCCACTCGCAGATGGTGCGCCCCTTCCGCTCCGAAACCGAGCGCTACGGCGAATACTCGAAGGCCGGTGAGTTCGTGTACGACCACCCCTTCCAGTGGGGCTCCAAGCGCATCGGTCCCGACCTTGCCCGCGAAGGCTCCGGCAACAACAAGAAGAGCGACACCTGGCACTTCAACCACCTCGACGATCCGCAGTCGATCTCGACCGGCTCGGTGATGCCCTCGTACTCGTTCCTCGTAGACCATACGCTCGACATCACGACCACGCCGACGAAGATCAGGGCGATGCGCAAGCTGGGCGTGCCCTATGCTGAAGGCTACGAGCGGCAGGCCAACGCCGACCTCGCGAAGCAGGCCGAAGGCATCGCCGCCAACCTGCGCAAGGACAGCATCAACGTTCCCGCCGGCCGCGAGATCATTGCCGTCATCGCCTACCTGCAACGCCTCGGCACCGATATCAGCAAAGAACCCAAGGCTGCCAGCAGCGGCACCGTAGCCCAAAACAAATAAGCCATGTTCAAATTCATCAAGCAATACGCGGAGACGATGTCGAACGTCGACATCTACCCGATCATCTCGCTGGTCATCTTCGTCCTGTTCTTCTGCGGCGTGCTCTGGTTTGTAAAACGCATGCGCAGCGAAAGCGTCGCCGCCATCAACAACCTCCCGCTGGAAGACGCCACGGAAAACGTTTCGCATCACTCCTAAATCCCGAACTGACAATGAAACGCAACTCTCTCTTTCGATACGGGGCACTGTCGCTGCTGGCGCTGACGGCGCAGGGAGCCGCCTTTGCCCAGGACGCAGCCACCGATGCCGCAGCCGCCGCCAAGCCGGCCGGTACCGATTGGTTCTCCTCCGACAAGATCCTGGTTTATATCTTTCTCCTGTTCTTCCTCCTCGTTGGCATCATGGTGGTGCACATCCTGTGGCGCGTCAACCAGATGGTGCTGGAGCGATTGGGCAAGTCGAAGCCCGCAAAGGCGCCGAAGCCAGCTACAACCTCCAGCTTCCGGGCCTGGTGGGCCCGCGTCGACGCGAAGTACCTCACGCGCGCCATCCCCGTGGAGCAGGAGGAAGACCGCATCCTCGATCACGAGTACGACGGCATCCGCGAGCTCGACAACGCGCTGCCGCCCTGGTGGAAATGGGGCTTCTACATCAGCGTCGTTCTCAGCTTCGTGTACCTGTGGCACTATCAGTTTGGTGATGGCCCCAACCCCGAGCAGGAGTATACCGCCGAAATGAAGCAGGCCTCCGCCGACATCGAAGCGTACCGCCTCGCCGCGAAAGACAAGGTCGATGAGAAATCCGTTACGATGGCCGACGCCGCCGGTGTTGAAGCCGGGAAGGCCATCTTCCAGAAGAACTGCTTCATGTGCCACGGCGCGGCCGGTGAAGGCGGCGTAGGCCCCAACCTCACCGACGACTACTGGCTCCACGGAGGCACGATCAACGACGTGTTCCATACCATCAAGTACGGCTACCCCGACAAGGGCATGCAGTCCTGGGAGAAGATGTTCTCGCCCGTCCAGATCCGCGAGCTGGCCTCCTTCGTGAAGTCGCTCCACGGCAGCAAGCCCGCCAACGCCAAGGCTCCGCAGGGCGACCTGTTCGTGGATAATGCCGCGCCGAAGAAAGATTCCTCCGCGCCCATGGCGGTGAAGTAGGCACACCCGAAACGTCATTGCGAGGAGGACGGCGTGGAGCGCCGGCTGACGAAGCAATCTCTCGGGGCGCACTCCGAGGCTCTGGCAGCAGCAGCGCCAGCCTGCAAGCGATTGCTTCGCTTCGCTCGCAATGACGTTTTTGCTTGGATCTGCGTTAATCGTAACAATCATAACCAATCTGCGTTCTTTCGCTCGCGGCCGCAGGCCGCCTGACGAATGTTAGTTTTTGTTGGACCAAAGGTCAGGGCCTCCCGCAACGAGGTTCCTGACCTTTGTCTTTCTAACGAACCGCCCACTGTTACCCTGAGCTTGCCGAAGGGTGCCGCGGGCCGACTTCTTAACTTATGGAAACTGTAGCCCCCAAGAAATCATCCGCCGCTCCCGACCAGTCGTTCCGCGACTCGATCGCCACCGTCGACAAGCAGGGGCACCGCCGGTTTATCTTTCCGAAAAAGCCGAAGGGCCGCCTGTACAACAAGCGCACGCTGGCCACGATCATCTTCCTGGTCGTGTTCTTCACGCTCCCGCTGCTCAAAGTGGGCGGCGAGCCGCTCTTCCTCTTCAACGTGGTGGAGCGGAAGTTCATCTTCTTCGGGCAGATCTTCTGGCCGCAGGACTTCTTCATCTTCGCCGTCGGCTTCCTCACCTTCATGGTGTTCGTGATCCTGTTTACGGTGGTGTTCGGCCGCGTGTTCTGCGGATGGGCCTGCCCGCAAACGGTGTTCATGGAAATGGTCTTCCGCAAGATCGAGTACTGGCTTGATGGCGATGCCCCCGCGCAGAAGCGCCTCGCGGAGATGCCCTGGAACGGATACAAGATCCGCAAGCGCGCCGTCAAGATCGCGATCTTCTACGGCCTCTCCTTTATCATCGGCAACTTCGCGCTGGCGTATGTGATAGGGATGGACAATGTGCTGCTAATGATCCGCGAGGGCGTGGGCGCGCACCCCGTCACCTTTGCCGCGCTGATCGGGTTTACCACCACCTTCTTCTTTGTATTCTACTGGTTTCGCGAGCAGGCCTGCCTCGTGGTTTGCCCGTACGGCCGCCTGCAGGGCGTGCTGCTCGACCGCAAGAGCATGGTGGTGGCCTACGACTACGTGCGTGGCGAGCCGCGTGGCAAGGTGAATAAAACGCATGCCTCCGAAGACCTCGGCGACTGTATCGACTGCGCGGCCTGCGTGCGCGTTTGTCCCACCGGCATCGACATCCGCAACGGCACGCAGCTCGAGTGCGTCAACTGCACCGCCTGCATCGACGCCTGCGACGCCATCATGCGCTCGCTGCAGCGGATGGAAGGCCTTATCCGCATCGACTCCGAAGAGAACATCGCCCGCGGCCAGAAGAAGCTCTGGAACGCCCGCACGAAAGCCTACTCCGGACTACTGCTCGTGCTGGTCGGCGTGCTCGTGGCCCTGCTCGTAACCCGCACCGACGTCGACGCCACGGTGCTCCGCACGCCGGGACAGATCTTCCAGACCCTCCCCGACGGCCGGCTGAGCAACATCTACACGATCAAGTTCGCCAACAAAACCCGCCACGACCTGCCGATGCAGCTGAAGCTCGAGAACATGAGCGGTGAGATCCAGGTGGTGGGCAACAGCCTCGTGGCCCCGGGCGAGTCGTACGCGCAGGCTCCCTTCTTCGTGAAGCTGCAGCGCAAGCAGATCGAACGCCGCAAAACGAAGATCGTCATCGGTGTCTACGAAGGCCCGAAGCGGATCAAGACCGTGGAGACGACGTTCTTCGGACCGGGGTATTGAATATCGAATATCGAATAACGAATATAGAAATGGGTATAACGGGTGCTGCTCCCCTCAGGGCCGTCATTGCGAGGAGGACGGCGTGAAGCGCCGGCTGACGAGGCAATCCCTTGGGGCAGACGCTGCAGCCGCCTCCGGCATCGGGCTCCGCGCAATGACGGATCGAATGCTGTCGGAGTCGCGTCACTCGAACAACTACCAACAACAAACTACAAACCACAAACTTTTCCCTATGCGTATCTCCTGGGGCCACAAGATCGCCGCCGTTTACATCCTCTTCGTCGCGGGCATACTGACGCTCGTGGCCAAGGCCAGCAGCCAGCACTTCGATTTGGTCACCGAAGACTACTACGAGCAGGAGCTCAGGTTCCAGAACGTGATCAACGAGCAGAAGGCCGTGTCGGCCCTGTCGGAGGCGCCGCGCTACGTGGCCACGCAGGGCACCGTGCAGCTGCTGCTCCCCGCCGAATTCGAAGGCAAGGCCTGGAAGGGCGACCTGTATTTATACCGTCCCTCCGACGCAAAGCTCGACATCCGCAAGGAAGTTGATGGCAACGGCCGTGCCTATGTGTTCGTGCTTCCCAAAGCCCTCCAGGGCAACTATACCCTCAAGTTTTCCTGGGAGCTGGATGGGAAGAAGTACTATGACGAGAAAACGATCACGTTTTGAGTTCGATGTTTTACGTTTTATGTTCAGAGTCTTATCATCGGAAATGCATGCACACATCGGCCTCAACGTAAAACCGAAAACGTAAAACCGAGAACGTCAACGTAAAACCCAAAACGTAAAACGTAAAATTTTCAACCGACAACGTCAACGTAAAACCCAAAACGTAAAACGTACATGTCCTTCGTAGAACTGATATCGACTTCGTTCCTCATGGGCCTCGCCGGCTCCCTCCATTGCCTCGGCATGTGCGGGCCCCTCGCCCTGTCGCTGCCGGCGCCGGGGGCTTCGGTGCAAGGACGGGTAACGACGGGACTGCTGTACAACTTCGGCCGTATTACTACGTATGCAACGCTGGGGCTTGTGCTGGGTTTCGCGGGGGAGGTGCTCCTGCGGCCCGAGTGGCAACAGGGCCTGTCGATCGGGCTGGGGGCGTTGCTGTTGCTGCTGATCATCGGCGGGCAAAAGCGCCTCGAGGGCCTGGGCGCCGCCACGAAGCCCTTTCTCTTTTTGCGCGCGCAGCTCGGGCGCCTGCTGCAGCGGCATAGCTATTCGTCGGCCTATGGCATCGGCCTGCTCAATGGCCTGCTGCCCTGCGGCACGGTGTACCTCGCGCTGCTAACTTCTTTCCTTACGGGCTCGGTGCTGAAGGGCGCGCTCTTCCTGGCCGTCTTCGGCGCGGGCACGGTGCCGGTGATGCTCCTCGTCATCCTCTGGGGCGGCGCGCTCCGCCCGGCCTTCCGCCAGCGCTTCCGCAAGGCGGCACCGGTGCTGATGGGCGTCATGGGACTGCTCCTGATCCTCCGCGGGATGAACCTCGGGATCCCCTTCGTAAGCCCCCATTATGCACAGGGAGGAGAGGGGGCGCTGGGCTGTCATTGATCGGAAACCTATGTCGCGCGCGGGTCATTGAACTTGATCGCACACGTTCGCTTGGACCCCAAACCGGCCGGCTTTTGTTGAACGGGATTTTTAATGGTCGGATCCGGTGCCCGCTTCCGTGATCATTTTCCTCATGTTGGTTATTTCTTCCGTCCACTGCTTTTCATAAGTGGCCTTGTTCTCGCGCACGTCCTGGATGGCGTCCCGAAGAGATTTTGCCTGGGCATCATACTTTTCCCTGTTGCGGCTTCTTGAGAAAAAGTAATAGTCATTGGCCGCGTACCAGCTTAAGCTTCGTTGCAGCACCAACAGGAAATTGTCAACATTGCTCCTGACGTAAATAGCCACCGGCTCGCCGAGTACCGACCGCAGGGAGGCGGACAATGCGCCATCGTTACTGGCCTGGTACCTGGGATTCGCCGCGTTATAATATCCATAGCGCAGGGAGCCGATGTAATACAAGAACGCAGTTTTCCGGAGATCGCCCGTTGACAGGTATTGAGCTGCGGCCTGAAAGTACCCGGCCGGATGCTTCCTGTCCAACTGCCGGAGCTGGCTCGCTAACTCCTGGTCGAAAACCGTATCGATAAGCCGGGTCTTCAGAGAGTCGGACATGACAAACAACCTCTGGTAAAAAGCCAGTTGCTTACGGTCGCTCTCGGAGAGGCCGCTGTTTTGACACGCGGCTGCTGAATAAATAAACAAGGAGATCGCAAGAAGTTTAAGAGTCATGGTCTGTTCGCTTTCGGCCGTGGTTTGGGCGATGGCCGCCTATGAAAGTAAATATTATAGTTGCTGAGCGTCAATATAGGTTGTCCGGAACAAGCTGCGATGCCTTCTTTCAGTTGCAAGGAATGCCAAATAGGTCCAAATCATCTGCCCACATTTCGGTGATTTTTCCCTCCAAATGCAAAGAGCGTCAATAAGAATATCAATGTAATATGGCTCTTCATCATAAGAAACCAGTCCAGGTAGGCGCACAAACCGCCGGGTGTATAGAAGCAACACTTGTTAAGCCGCCTGCATCGACGTACTACTTGGGTTGAAGCTTTGTATCAAACAATGGTTTGATAAAAGAAGCCAGGATACCAATTCCAACAATTGCGGAAACCAGGTAGGTCTTTACGGGGTGTCGGAATTTGCCTTTGATTTCCGCGTAGTTCGGAATTACGCTTTGATCGAAGGCGATCCCGTAGCGCTTATTGCCGCATTCGTCGCAGATTAAATTAGCAACCTTGTCTACCGGGAGGATCGGAACGAAGAAAAAATGCATGTACACGCTTTCAACCATCAGGTCGCTCCATGTATCTCTTTCACATACACGACAGGGACAAAGTGTCCTGTCGACTCCAATTGGCGTTTTCGATTGGCCGTATATTAGAAATGTCATATCATTTTCAGGTTTCGGGTGAATGCCAATGGCGCTTAACGACAAAAGCTTTGCGTTCTGGCCGCGAATGAGCCGTCAAAGCTTTATTGCATAGAAAGTCTTTTTGAAGAGGTCGGTATACTTTCCATTGTTCAGGTCACCGCTGGTAAATATCGTCGCCACGTTCTTCGTAACAAGAATTCCGTTAAAGACGAAATTGAAATATCCCTCTTCCTTAATAGACTCTTTGTAGCTGATGATAAACGCTTTTACCCCATTGATCAGCGTATCGCGTTTTATAAGGTCAGTTATGGCATAGCCATTTTGCCGCGACAGGTTTAGCAACATTTCCAATTGGTCTTTGGCGTCCTGGATGCTGGCATTCGGCATCCGGGTTATTGAAAACGCGGTAGGGTTTTGCTTGTTGATGTCGGCCGGGCCGTTTAATGTGTAAACAAGTGTGCCCTGGAAGTCTGCTGCCAGGTGAAACTTTGTGATTGTCGTATCGACCCGGATCGGCTGCGCAGCGCTCTGCGCAGCGACATTTCCACTGAAGGTCAGTCCGAGTAGCGACAGTATGATCGCTGCTTTCATGTTGAGTTTTTCGAGGGTTGTCCGCCGTGTTCCTTCGGTGGACAGATTATGTGCTGGCGATCTTTTTCCGGGCGGACAACAGGTACACTATTCCGGCAATTCCCGAGAAAAACACAAAGGCCAGGCTCCACAAGGTTTTCTCCGCCCGTGTTGCTTTTTTCGAAGTCTGAACTTCATAAATAGTTGAAATTATAAAAACACCTGTCAGCACAGCGGAAAGGATCATCCACACATCGGCGTTGGCGTGATGGAGAATTTTTTGCATGGCGCCGATGATGGTGAATACAAGGCCAAGAATAAAACTTGCGGGTACGATGCGGGACTTTGTCATGCGTTGGTTATCAGGTACCAAAAATAACGAATCTGGAGGAAGCCGATGAACGGCCAAGTGACCGCCATCCCATTTTCAAATAACGCTGGTTGTGGGCACCGTAGGCCGGGTGCGCTAATAGGGCAAGCAGGCGGGAGGAGCCTATCGGTAGGTCGGCTTTGCCCCCGACGCTTTCTTTACCCTTCGGATAACAAACAGGAGGGCCATCGCCTGTACCGCCAGAACGATACCACCGGTCAGGTTCGACGATCTTCTGACCAAATGACTGTTAGTCAGATTCACGTTGTTCTGGTAGAACTGCTCGAAGATGAACGGAAACAGCGCCAGCGAAGCGATGGACAGCACGGCAAACAGCCCGCAGCTCCAGAGCGGCAACGCCTTTTTATAGCGTTGCCAAAGGATGCCCATCCCTATGAAATACAAACAAGCGCCGACCCTGCAGGCCATCTCGCGGTTGCTGTCCTGGATGAAATAGTAATAGGGGAAGGGTGGTGACAGGAAGGCGTATGCCGCTGTAATAAGATAGATGATCAGTCTCATGGTTTGGTAGGAATGGGTTTGGGCCGTTGCCCCGCTATGTTGTCAAAATGCCGGTTGTGCGCCTCATTCGTCAGTACGCAACTTCTTCTTTTGTAGCGATCAGCCGGTTCACCTTCGGCTGCAGGAACCAAACGCCAACGAAGAAGAAAAACACAAGGAGCAGGTTGTTGAAGTAGTCACCAAACGTTACTTCCCGTTTGTATTCAAGTTTTGCCAGCGTCTTGCAGGCGAAGAGGGTTGCCTGCAGCATGGCAAATACCACGTAAAATCCGCCGGCTATATAAATGATGTCTGCCAGGTCGATAGTGTCCGTTGTTGCCGGGTCAACCTCTCCCTGGATTATTGAAAATGCCAGTCCCAACAGGAAGAATGAACCTGTAACAACCACATTTGTTTTAAACAGCCTCAGGTTCATGGGTTTCAGTCCCAATGCCGCGATGCGCTCCTGCCCGTACACCCCGATCGCATAGATCCAAAGGGTAAACGTTATTACAGCAACACTGTTCACGATTTCTTTCAGCGGGCTGGGCGATGTCCAGGCGCCACAAACAGCGACCAGGAGAAACAGTTGCCAATGTTTGTAGGAAAGCAGCTTTTTCATGTTTGTTTTCAGGGTTTAGGTTGTCTTCGCTTGCGCCTAACTACACGTGAATTGCGCACGCCGCTCTAAATTAGGTTACTTTCTACTTTGGGACAGTAGGCGAGCGAAATGCCTGTCCTTCGCTGTCAAGGGGTTTTCCGCCATTTATAAAGCTTCGAAAGATCAAATTCATAAGCTACCTCGACTCGGCCTGGTACTCCTATGATTAGTTCACTACTATCCACAGGGAAGAACTCGATTGTAAAAAAGCCATTATCTCTCTTCGTTATTTCCTTCGTGAGATTCGTCAAATTAGAAATCGCCTTCCTCTTCAAAGGACTATAGATGACAAACAGAGGCTCTACGCCCAATGTATCGTTGCTTGAGCCAATTAATCCAAAGCATCCTTGAATGGTAACAAGTCTAGTCTTTCGATCCATGCTCGCTGAAAAAACGTGGACTTCAAAAGGTGCGGTACAAGTCCAGGCACGCCCCCAAAACTCCACCGAATCTATTTGGTATCGAAAAGCGGTCGCCTTCGGAATGAAAAATTGCTTCACACTGACTTGCTGCCCGCTTGTGCAATTAGCAATGAGGACAATGATACATACGAAAAATACCCGCATAGAAAGTTGATTGTCGAGAATGCACAGCGGACAGGCTTTCCGGTTAGCCTGACAAACGAAGTTAGGTAACCGCTTTGAGAAACGCTGGCTGGCGCACTATGCCCTTAACTGAGTATCCTGCGCTCAGCGCAGCGACCTATCGCCTGCATTCGTCGGCTCGCTCTTCCTGTTGAAAAAAATGACAATCCACCAGATCGTACCCGCCAGCATAAACAATAGTCCCATCCGGCCTCCGAATACATACAGAACAAGCCCACAGAGGAACAGCAGTAAGGCTGCGGTGCTCATTAAATTCTTTTCTTTATCCGCCACCTTCTCATTGATTCTCGAGCCCAGCGCCTGCATGAACTCCTCCGCCTCTTCCCGTGTGTAGCCCAGCTCCAGCAAGTCTTGCTTCACCTCACCCAACGGGTAGCCCCGACGCGTCTTTTCGTCAAATTTGTTGAGAAGATTTTCGTGCATTGGACTCATTGCTGATTCAATTGTTGATTGGAAACAATAGCGCGACTTCAGAAATAAGTTACGCTCGCCCGCGAAGTAAATCCAGGACATTTATCTGTTCTTCGGTCGGTAGCATAACGGACAGTGCCTATCGCTGGCCTGACGGGACGTTAATCTAAGATATAAGTGAGCCTGACCGTAATTCTTGCCGTCTTGTTTTTGCTGTAGGTATCGTTGTTCCCGCCATAACTGTCTTCTTCAATAGAACCTTTGCCGGTAATTTGAAATACACCCATCGAAGCATCTTTTAATTTGCCAAGGCTGCCATTCGCCGTATGTACAATTTTCTGCGCCCGCTCCCTGGCATCCTGCGATGCATTTTCGATCAGGTTATGTTTGAGGCTCGCGAGATCCGAATAGGTATATTGAATTGGATTACCATCGAATTCGATACCGGAGTTGATCAACTCTGATGTTTGATCGACGACATGTTCAATCTTCTTCATCAACACAGGATTTTTCCGGCTGCTGAATGAAACGCTTTGGGTAGCAATGTACCCGTCAAATATTTGTTCAGTCTTTTTAACCTCACCGTTTGATTCAAGGGTAAGTGCGGTAGGATTTCTCGAAGCTAACGCCCCCAAATGCAAATTCATTTGGTTTAATAAAGCCCTTGGCGATAAAAAAATCCTTTACTTTTTCCTTGTCACTATTGATCATCGTGTAAGCATCCTTTGCCACTACTGCTTTTGCCGAAAATTTGCCCGACCAATAAAGTTCATCGGATTCAAAATCGCGGGTTCCGAGACCGACAACAGAAATAGAGTCTTGTGTGGCATTTCTGTTTTTAAACGCAGTGCCTAAAATAAAGGCCGTTATTATAATGGCAATACCCGTTATCACAGGCTTGAGTAATGAGTCCGTATTCATCTTTCTAAAATAAGTCTAAACTACTCTTTTTGTGAAGTGTTCGAAAAGTAAAGAATTTGATTGAAGGCTTGCCGCAGCCGCTGCAAGAAGAAAATGTTGCACCAACGCCTTTTGGGTTATTGAAAAGGCAATTCTCTTTTTCTACGGATAAGTTGAGTCTGGTCTTAATAGGAATAATAGATTCAATCAAAGAGGGTATTTCTGAACGTATTTGTTTGCATATTTATAAAAAAGCTGATTGCTTGTAGCTTGCATGTTAAGCGTAATCTTATTCTTTGGAACAACGAAAGATATTGTCTTACTTGAAATCACGACAGAATCGCCTTCCTTGATATAGTTGGGGTCAACCGGCTGAAAGATGTAAGCCCAGTTGCCCTTTATCAGTCCATAGCAATAATTGTTGGTACAGTAGATGTCCGACCGGTTTGAATGTGCAATTTTAATCTTCAAAATCGTAACTCCATTGTAGTATAGTGGATCATTTATTTTTGAAATAACGCCATTCATTTCCAGGTTGAGTCCTATTACGTAGTCTTTGCGTTCATCATTTAGTTTTTGAAAACGGATGTCAGAAAAGTAAAAAACTCCTATTGCAATTAGCGCAAGTGAACCCCATTTTAATATTTTCTGAAAGCGTTTCATTCTTTGATGTTGTTGTATGCCGGCCGGGGGAAACGTCAACGTCCGGAATTCGGGAAAAGTGGTTTCGAATAATTGCAACCCACTCTTTCATTCTGCGACTAAATCATCTGTGGTTGAACAATCGTTGCTTGCGGCCACGGGCCAGTGCTATGCAGTGGCCAAGAATGAAATTACGAATTACCGGAGTGTTCGGGAGCCATAGCGAAACAGCCCCTGTTAGCGGCAGTCCTTCAAGGCTTGGAGCATATCGTCGAGGGAATTTGCTTTGATTGAGGCTTTTGGGATTGTAGGCAGCCCCAGCTCATTGCAAGTTGTATTTAGGACTTTGATAATTGAAACAACAAACTCATTGATTTCTTTCATATCGATTACGGAAGACTGCCGCGTTAAAAGATCGTTATGGGCGATGTACTTATTTCGAACTTTCGTCAAGCGCTTTGCAAACTCAGAGCTTACGATTGTAGTGAGTTCGTTGTTCTGAGCTTTGATAGCCTCGATTTGGTTAGCAGTAAGAGTTCGGTTCAGAACAGGGTCCGATAGCAGTTTTAAATAGGGTTTCTGGATATGAAAACGGTCGTCTATGTCAATAAGTACCGCAACCTTTAGAATAGCATACTCATCAAGAAGTCTATAAATAAACGCCAACGGCTTAAACCGCTTGGCAAGTTGTTTCTCTGCTAGAATAGAAAACCGATAGTCAATGGCAATTAGCGTTTCAGTAAGCGATGTCTGGAGGTTCGATATTTGCTCTTCGATTTGAGTCATGGTCCTGGATTGCCGTTAACGACTAGGGCTTTGCGCTGTGGCCGAGCTGGAAGATAAAAATTATAACAACTGCTTGCAGGCCTTAGCGCAACAGCCCATGTTAAGCGCAGTGCGGTCAGTTTCTAAGATGACCCCCTGCTTTGGTATATTCCCTAAGCTCCTAACTGTCTAGAATGTGTCCACATAACCTTCCTATAGTTTCTGTCAATGAACTTTCAAACGCTCTTGTTACATCGTCCTGTCCTGTCTTTGCATGAATTAGCTCATGAATTAACGTGCCGGAGTAATCAGCTATATTCTTCAGTGTGGTCCGCGATAGTACTATGGAACTCGTTTTTTCATCCCAACAACCAAGCGTTTCGACGTCCGCAAATAAGTCTTTACGCATTGTCGAAGAAATTCTAATAGATTTTACATTTCTCGGTTGCCCACCAAATAATTCGACAATCCTCGGCGTCAATTTATAGATATCTAACTCTCTCTTGCTCAAATTTTCTACGTCTATAAAATTGAAATCGAAACTGTCATTGTAGTTTGACACGAATTGCCCTATGTCTACAATAGGGTTACCTGATAGATCACTAGAACCTTCAATTTTATACTTCAAGTTTTCAGGAATCGTAATTATTTCATGCCCACTGTTTCTTGCCTGTTCAACCATATCTGGGTGCTGCATTGCTTCCATCGCAGTGACGAACAAGTACTTCCCTTGTTGGTTTAATATTTTTACTGAGTGTTCCTGAACATCAATCCAACTAAGTTCATCATGGGCAGTTCCGCGATTTATGTTAGTCAAATCCTTTGCAAGGACTTCAGCCACCTCTCGAGAAGCCGAAGCCAACAGAACTTTTTTAACGGAGTCGGTATAAGCACTTCTGCCAACATTAGTTCGCTCTCTGTTCAAAGCCTTTTTTATCGCCGCATTCATCACTGTAATGTTGTAGCTAAATAAAAAGTTCTCCTCTTCTGCGACTTTGACGCCGTTGATGTATATGTTCCCATTCTTTCCCTTTTTCTCGACTACTTGCCCCTGTTTTGTTGACTCAATTATGCGCTCGCCCGAAAATTGTAAAAAAAGGTTTTTTGCATCTTCAATATCCTTGTCTGTAGCACCAATTAGTTCGAATTCAGTTCCAATAAATCTGGCATCAGTAGGATCTTCTATGATCGCATGAAGAGTAATTATGTCTTTAAATCCTTCCTTTTCAGACTTCGAAATCGTAATCTGGCTATGTTTTGATTTGGCGATAACTCTGATTTTCTTTCTGTCGAAAGTTGCAAACGCGTCTTTTAATCCAATTCCGAACTTGCCGATTACGCTTGTGCTTTTAAGCTTTTCTTGATTTTCGTTTTGTGTCAAATGGGTGTATTGTATTCCACGTCCGAAGTCACGAATCAGCCAAGAATTTCCATTTTTGAAAATTTCGACACTTTTTGTATTTGTCAGAAGTTGTTCATCGAGTGCGTTTGCGATGATTTCTCTTACAGCATGTGAAGTATCCCAGTTTTCGAGAATCTTCTCAATGTTAAGGTCAAATTTCTTCATTTGGCATGTTTTGGTAATGGTATGTTCGAACATTGTGTTTAGACTCTTCGGCCTACAGACTGTAGCATTGCGCTTAACACATAAATATCCGCAACCAGCTGCACCTACATAACGCAATGAAGCCGCTTTGCGCAAAGCAAAGTACTTGTAAATGTTTAAAACCGTTTACCTACCAGCGCTGAATTTTATCCCCTCCCCAAAAAACTCCGTATTTCTACTATTGTTTTTCTGCACCCTCCATTTTTATCTTCAGGTCGACATTCATTTCTAACCCCTAAATCTTGTCGACTATGCCTTCCCGTTCCGAAACCGGACATGACGTGAACCGCGCCAATTTTGACGGACTTTATGAATTGACCGGCGTCCTGGGCGCCCACTACCAGCCTTCCAACGAACAACTGAAACGCACGGCCCTCGCGCAGAAGGCCGTTGAGGCCCGCGATGCCCTCGACCGCGCCGAGGCGGCACGCCGCGCGTACACCGAAGCGGTCGACCGCCGCGCCGAAGCCTTCAAGGGTTATGGCCCCCTGTGTACGCGCCTGATGAAAAGCCTGCGCAGCTCCGGCGCCCCCGCCGGCACCGTTGCCAAGGCCGAAAGCCTGAACAAAAAGATGCAGGGCACCCGCGCCACGCCGGCACCCAAGGCAGTGGATGGGCAGGAAGCCGCGCAGGCCCGCTCGGTGTCGCAACAGAGCTACGACATGCTGCAGGAGACCTTCGGCAAGCTCGTGGCCTTCCTGGCCGAAACGCCGGCCTATGCGCCCGCCGAAACCGAGCTCTCCGTAGCCACCCTCCGCGCCCGCCACCACGCGATGAAAGCGGCCAACACCGGCATCGTACCCCTGGAGGCAGCGCTCACCGAAGCCATCCTGCGCCGCGATATGATCCTGTACGGTCCCGGCACCGGGATTGTCGATACGGCCAGGGCCGTGAAGGCCTATATCGGCTCCCTCGACAAGGCCAAGGTGCCCGCTGCCGCGGAGGCCGCGAAATTCATTTTCCGCAGCGAAATGCGACGCCTCGAAAAGGCCGGCCTCGCCTGAGTACCTGCTTCAGCCTGACCGCCCCGCCAGCCGCGGGGCTTTTTTGTGCAATCAACGTTCGGAGGGATACAGGAAGGCATCGGGCTGTTACAGGAAGCTATCGGAGCGTTACAGGAAGGGATCGGAGTGTTGCAGGAAGCCATCGGAGCGTTACAGGAAGCCATCGGACCATTACAGGAAGCCATCGGAGTGTTACAGGAAGCCATCGGAGTGTTACAGGAATGCATCGGAGCAGTACAGGAAGCCATCGGAGTGTTCAGCCGAGGCATCGGAGTGTTGGGGGAAGCCAGCGCATCGATACAACAGGCCGTCGGAGTGTTCCGGGATGCCGGCGCGCGGGTAAAGCGGGTCGTCGGAGGGGTACAGCAGGGCTGCGCACGGGTAACATGCGCCATCGGGGCGCCCGGGCAAGCCGGCGAAGCGGTAGCCTCCGGTGCCGTGCAGCCCTGGGTCAGAGCAGCAGCGTCAGCAAAAAGATCACCGCCAGCACCAGCAGGATGCCCGTGATGAACAGCCGCCGCATCCGCGCGGCCTTGCTCTCCGGCACAATGGCGGGGTCGATGAGGGGGATCTTTTCTTCTTCGGCCGGCACTTCGTGCGCCACGTAGCCGGCCGCTACCGACCGGTACTCGCTTTCGGTCTTGTAGGGCGCCACACGCCCGTACTCATTCACCATCCGCGCGGGGATCTCCACGTTGCCGTTGTCCAGTTGCACCGCGTAGCTTCCGTCGGGGTTGACGGTGCTGCTTACGTAGTTGCCGATCTGCGGGTTGTGCGACCGTAATTGGGCCAGGATGGAGACAAGGGTGTCTGTGTTGACCTCGGTTAGCTGATTCATATCCGTGGTTTTTGGGTCATTGGATTCGCTGCGCTTCCGCCGGGAAAACGCCTTTCTAAAGGTACCGAATCCGGCCCGCAAAACGGCTCATGCATACGGTCCTTCACCCGCATCGCAACGACCCATTCGGGATGCCTTTCGATCGCTAGCGCTAATTGATGATCTTCCCCTTGTTACCCGCGAGCCTATCGCGCCATTGCTGCAGCTCCGCCGGCGAGATGCGGTGCCAGTCGGCCAGCTCGCCCGTGATCCGCAGCGGCGCATCGCTTCGGTACGAGCGCGTGGGGTTGCCGGGAAACTTGTTGTCGGTCACGTTGGGGTCGTTTTCGAAGGGCCCGGTCGGCTCCACGAGGTACACCCGCTCGCGGCCGTCACCCCGGGCCAGCGCGGCGGCCAGGCCGGCGCCATTGGGCAGCGCCGTGAAGTAGATATGGTTCATCTGCAGGTCGTCCTGGTAGTTCGAGCGGTTGCCGGCCGTCAGCAGGTCGCCGGGTTGCAGGTCGGCCCGCGTGCCGTGGTAAAAAGGGCCGTGGTCCCGCATCTCTGTGCGTAAGGAAGCCGACAGGGCAGCCGCCTCCGCAGCCTTCGCGTCTTCGCCGAGCGCCCTGTAGCAGTCCGCGAGCTCGGCATGGAGCCGCGCCTCTGCGCCCACCACGGTTTCGGGCGCTGCCTTCCGGGCGGCCTCCAGCGCGGTTTGCAGCCACGCAAGCCGCTCGGCGGGTGCCTCCTGCCGGCGCGCTACATAAAAGGCCGCCAGGTATTTTTCGAGCTCGCTGCTGGCTTCGCGCCAGGCCTGGAGAAAAAGGGCCAATGCGTCGTCGGGCTGTCCGTTCGCCTCGCGGTCCATACCCTGGATACAGAGGCGCACGATCGGGTTGCTGGGGCTGAATTCCATGACGGTTCCGGTTGATGATGGTTGGATGCGAAGTTGCGGCGGCAACGTCATTTCGCAAAGCCCTATGAAAGCTCTATCGTCACGGCCGTTTCCAGGTTCCCGGTATGGCGTCGAGCTGTCGCTCTTCGAAACCGATATCGCTGATGATCTTCTCCGACCAGTTCCTCAGGCTGCTCACCGGGTACAGTACTTTGTCAGCGTTCTGCTAGCGGCGAACAAACAGCGGCTGCTGTTCCTGTTGGTTGAGCCACTGCAGGTAGGCCACCGCGCTTTCGGGCGCCGCTACAACCTGGCCCTTCGCATCCAGCACGATATACAGCGGGAGTTGATTCGTTTGAAAACGCTCCTTGATCAGCGCCAGGTTATCCATCGGTATATCATTTCGCAGGCGCGGGTCTTCTGCCGATTTCAAAACGACCTGCGTCCATCTCGGGTTCGCTGTGCCGAGGAAGGAATACAGGTTGTTCCGTGCATGAAACAAGGCCTTCCAGGTGTTGAAGCTGTTGATCGAAACACTGACAAGGGAAACACTGGCTTTCGTCTTCCGTAAGAGTGTGTCAAACTGCTTCATTTCCCGCATGCAGCCCGGGCATTGGTCCATCCAGAAGTCCAGGATCGTGAGGCTGTCCTGCTCCGGGGAAAGCTCCGTTGCTACGTTGTTGCTGTCCAGCAGATCGATCGCGTCGAACCGCTTCCCGATCATCGGGGCCAGCCGTTTGTCTTGTTGAAAGGCCGGCGCCGCGGGCTCATAATAAACGAACCCTACGGAGATCAGGCTGAGAATAAGGCAGATGATGAAAATGGTTTTCTTACTCATGCAGTGGGTAGTTGGTTAGGTTGTGCGCGGCTCGCCTAAGTTAGCGGAATATTCAGACCGCGAAGTAGGCTCGCCCTTCGCATTGTTCATGCGCAAGCGGTCAGCAGGTAAGAAAATACCGGATCATCAGTTTGCCTTTGTCTCTCCATTTGATTCAGCCCGATTTGAGGGGCTTGCCGCTTTCGTCGCAATCGAGTTGCTGGTTGCTGCGGATGCGCATCCAGTCGCCCCTGATCTCCCGGGCTTCGAAGCAATCCTTCGGACCGGCCTTCCGGATCGTTTTGGCGGCAGCGTCGGGGCCCGCTTTGATCTCCACGTTGCCCGGATCGATCGCCGTCGTTTCGGTGAGCAGGAAGGGCACCCACCGGCTGAATTGCTTTTCCCGCCCCGCTTTTGTCCACAGGTACGTGCCTTTATCCGTATTGACAAGCACGCGGTACCAGCGCCCGAGTACCGTATCTACACGGATGATAAAGATGTCGTAGTCGAGCGCCAGCTGCTAGGGTTGAAACCAGCCCGCCAGCCGCTTGTTCTTAATGATGAATTCGCCCTGCTTGTCCTTGCCGATGGCGATGACCTTCGCGGGCGTTGCGGCATTCGTATCGGTATAGAAATGCAATGTCGGCTCCCGCCCGATATCGATCTTCAGCACACCGGCGCCCAGGGCGGGCTGTGGTTGGCAGAAGGCAGGGAGCGGTGCCAGCAGGAGAAGGCAGCAAAGTAGTCGGATCATAATGAATGAGGAAGGCTTGCGGCCGGCCGATCGAAATTAGAGGTTTAGCCGGATGCATGCCGGCTGATGCGGCACACCAGGCTCCGCAGTCTACTGGGTACCCCGCCGGTCAGAACGCCGAAACGCTGATCCTTTCATCCGCCTTCGCAAAGGCCTTTGCCCACCGGGTCCGCGCCTCTGCGGCGGCTTTTTGTTTTCCCTGCCGGCTGCAGGCGCTGGTCAGCCCCGCGAGGGCCCAGCCGTTGGCGGGGTTAATCCGGAGATCTTCCCGGTATACGGTTTCCGCCTCGGCCGGCTTGCCGGCTTTCAGCAGCACGGCGCCCAGGTAGTGCCGGGCAGGGTGCACCCAGTCTTTCGGCTCGTTGTATTGCATGCTGTCTTCGCGGGCCACTGCCTCCCGGAGCAACGCGATCGATTGGTCGTACGCGCCTTGTTCTTCGGCCAGAATGCCCTGCAGTATCTGCCGGGCCACCGTGCCGCCCACGACGCCCGCGTTGGAGAACGACGGCGCCGGCGCCCGCATCTGTGGGGCCTGCAGGGTAGCTTCCAGTGCGGCGAGCTCCTGCCGCGCGCGAACGAAGTCGTGCTTCCGCGCAAAGGCCAGCCCGCGCCCATAATGCCACAGCAGGTTCGCATACAGGTGCGCGGCGGGCGGCTCCTGCGTGCGCAGCACGTCCGCCCACTTGCCGAAGCGGAGCAGCGTCAGGTAGGGCGTCATGTACAGGTATTGGGCGTAGATCCCCATGAAGTCGGGAAGGTCCTGCCAGCTGCTGTCGAAGGCCCGGCGGCAGTCGAGCGATGCGGCGAGGGCTTCGCGGTAGCGGCCGCCCATGTTGGCGCAGGTTGCCTGCATATGCAGGTTGTGCACGAGGTACAGCGGCGCGTTGTTCTGCACCGGCGGAAACAGGCTGGCATAAGCGGCATAGCTTTTCACCGCCTGCTCGTTTACCGCCACGCCCTCGTTGTAATACCCCGCCCGGATGTAGATATGCGAAGGCATATGCACCACGTGCGCCACACCCGGCATGAGCAGCGGAAGCTTCCGTGCGCCTGCCAGCGCGCGCTCCGGTCGCGCCGAGGCTTCCACGGCGTGCACGTAATAGTGCACGGCGCCGGGATGATCCGGAACCCGTTGCAGCACACGTTCCAGCGTTGCCACGATCTCCGCTGTCCAGGGTTTCGGCGCGAAGCTGTGTGTATACAGGTCCCAGGGATGCTGCAGCATCAGGGCATCGGCATAGAGCGCAGCGGCATCGGCGCTCGCCGGGAAGCGGCGCTGCACGGCCTTCATGGCGTCGGCATACTGCTGGTTCAGCTGCTCCCGCGACTGCGTCGTGTCTTGCGAGTAGCGCTGCTCCATTGCGCCGATAAGGGCAGCTTCCACCGGCGTCAGGCCGGCGCTCAGCGCGCGGGCGCGGCGCACGGCAGTCAGTGCGTCGGGCGAGGCGCTGTAGCCGAAGTCGTTGATGTTGGGCCCATAGGCGAGGGCTTTACCCCAGTAGCCCATGGCGAAGCTGCTGTCGAAAGAGATCGATCGTTCGAAGGAAGCGAGGGCTTCGATAATGTGGAAGCCGTAATACATATTGATCCCCTGCTCGAAGTAGATCCGTGCGCTGTCGTTCATCGCCGTCACGGGCATCCGGTAGGATCCCCAGCCGTCGAGGAGGGGAATGACGTTGGCGCTGTCGGAGAAATCGATCCCCGCGGCACCCGGGCCGCAGCCGATGGCAAAGCGTTTCTTGTAGGCGGTCAGGGCGGATTCCTGTTCGCCGGGATTCGGCGCGGAGCGATGCCGGGTAAAGGTAAAAGCGGCCGTAAGCGAAAAGGCCAGCAGCAGGAGAAGGAGCATTTTCATATCGAAACGTGGTTGGTGAAAGCCTGTTTGTTCCGCTACAGTTTCCTGTTCCCCGGGCTTGTGCGAAAGCCCTGGGTAAGGTAGCTCAATTCCGGCGATCAACCACAGACGTGCTTAGGCCGTCAGGTCCGACAGCAGGCGGTCGTGCTCCTCCTGCCAGGCGGCGTCGCGCTCGCCCTCGGGGGTATCGTACAGATGAAACACCTGCTCCATTCCCCAGGCCGAGCCCTTCATATACGCCAGGCCTTCGTCCTGCTCCTTGCAGAAATGCGTATGAACCATCAGCCCGTAGATACCGAATGTAACGGCAAAGGGCGACGACTCGCCCAACCGCTCCAGCGTGATGCGGGCTCCACTGGCATTTTCTAGGTCGCAGAGGATCGTTCCGCCCTCGGAGCCGGCCCTGCCGATCGTTTGACCATTATCGTAAGGCTGCCAGCCGGGAAGCTCGAGGAGCGCTACCGCCGGCGCTTCGCGGCGGGTCGCTGCCGCGCCGGTCGATGTGGATGCCCTGGGGTCTCTCGGGGCCGCAAAGAGCCGGAGTATTCGTTGGATAGGATTCATTCGCGGGTAAAGCTACAGCACTTTCACGGGAGGAAGGCGTCGACCTCCCTTGTCCACGGAGCGGCATAGAGCCGCAGGTAATTTTCGTGTCCGGCTTCGGGGAAGGTCACGAGCTTTTTCGGGCCCTGCAGGGCGCCGTAGATCGCCTCGGTCTCGGAGCGGAGCACTTTCACGTCGCGCCCGCCCCACAGTAGTAATACGGGGCAGCGTACCGAGCGGGCATAGGTTTCGGGGTTGTGGGCAAATGCGTTGAAGCCGTTCTCCACGCCGCCCCAGAACAGCAGCAGGTTGGCGAGCGGGAAGGCTGGAACGCCCTGCATCGCGAAGCGGTTGCGAACAGTCTGCTGCATGCTGCCGAAGGGACATTCCAGGATGGCGCCGCGCACGGGGAGTGAATCGACCGCCAGCGCGCGCAGGGCTGCCGCCGCGCCCATCGAGGTGCCGAAAAGATAGATGTTGGGATCGCGCTGCCGCAGGAACCGGTATGCGGCCACTACATCGTCGGCTTCCTTGTAGCCGATCGTGCACTGGTTGCCACCCGAGCCGCCGGCGCCGCGGAAGTCGAGCAGCAGCGTGCTGTACCCAAGCCGCCGGAAGATGCGGGCCTTGTCGAGCATCCCCGCCCGCGATCCGCCATAGCCGTGCAGCAGGAGCACGGCTCCTTTCGGTGCCGCCACCGGTATCCACCAGGCCTCGAGCCGCTGGTCATCCTGTAGTTCTACGGTCTGGCAGGCTGTATCCGGCACAGCCGCATTCTGTGGCCGCGGCATCCGCACGCCCGTCAGCGCCAGCGACAGCTTCTGCCCGGCCGACAGGCGCTCGCCGGTCTTCGTGGTCGCATCGGGGTCGAAGTGCGTGAAATGCCAGGCATGCATTGCCGCTATGCCGTTGAGGACAACGAACAGGATAAGCAGGAACCAGAGAAGCTTGCGGTAGGAGCGGCGCATGGCCTAATGTACGGAAGTAACGGCGGCTGCGCACGCCGGGGTGAACGAACAGCACGGCTGGTTTGCATCTGCAGGCAGCAGGAAGCCGCGCTGCAGCGGTCGCCCTATTGGTCGCTACCTCGAATAGGCAAAGTGCAGCGTCGCTTTGGGCAGCCCGCTTTGCTCTTCCTCCACGCGGCGCAGCGTGTTGTCGTCGTTGTAGAAATACCGGATGTCGGTGACGAAGTCCTCCATCTGGCCGGTACGGAAGTTCTTGCGGTACGTGCTGTAGCGCACGCGTGTGCAGTGGCCATCCGTGTAGGTCCACGTATAGGTATACCCGCCTGAGAGAAGCCGCAGCTCCAGGGCGCCTCGCTTCTTTTTCCGCTGAAACACCTGCACGGGGAAGTTTGGGTTGTCGTAAACGATGCTGTCGGGGAGGCCGTCGGCAGCCCAGTACACGGAGTATGCTTCCTCCTTCCAGCCGGCAGCGCTGTGCTGAGACCGGGTCAGGCGCCCCGCGCTGTTGTGGCGAAGCAGTACTGTATCGCGCCCGATCCGGCCGGAGTCGCCGGAGCCCGTCCAGGAGTAGAAGTGCCAGGCGGAATCCCCTGCATAGCGGCAAAGCAGCTGCATAAAGCCGCTTCCCCGCGCACTACCGTTCCTCCATTGCAGCAGGCGGCCTTCTTGATCGTAGGAGCAGGTATCCAGTAGCGAAAAGACGTTGCCGCTATTGTCCGTACGGTTGCTGTATGCCCTGCGGGAAAGCACGGCGCCGCTGCTGTCGAGCAGGCTGGTTACGGGTGAGAAGAAGGCGGGCCGGCTGCTGCTTTGTGTTTGCACGACCCGTCGGATCCCGAGCTGTCGCATCAGCGCGCGCGTGTTTTGCGCCGTATCGCCGAAGCTGATGCCGCTCACGCCCATAGGCAGGCCAAGGTCATAGGGTACCTGCGCGAAGGCCGCTGCCGGCAGGAGCAGGAACAGTAGAAGTACAGTACGCATGTCAGTTGGTTGGGGCGGCTCGTTAATCGACGTAGGTGGCCCACCATTTCTCGTCGAAGCTGGTATTGCCGTCGTCATTCGAATAGGGAAAGGTGTATTGCAGCTGCTTCTCGGCCAGCGTATGAAAGCTGTTGACCACGATGGCATCCGTGCCTTCCGGGAATTCCTCGCTGGTTACCACCGCATCGAAGGCCACGGCCCAGGCCATCGCATTCCCGGATTGCACGCGGTTGTAGAATTCCTGTTGCAGCTGCCCGATCACGAGCTCGCTGTCGGGCCGCTCCTCGCCGTCGTATACCGTCAGCGGCACCACTTCGCCACTGACGTCGATATAGGCGCCGAGCGGGAAGAACTCCCCGTATTTCTCCAGCAGGTCGGCGCCGAAGCCCACGAGGTATTGCAGCAGTGTATTGAGGTCCTCTTCCACCCGGGCAGCGTTGTTGGTCGTCATGCGCTAAAGGTAGGGCGCGCCGGTATGCGGCGCACTACTCGTCCTCGATCATCATCTTCGACACGAGCCCGTCGCGGAAGCTGTAGATATGACGCACATATCCCTGCCGGAGCGTATTGCCCGCATGGTCTTTCACATGATGGTGCACATGCACGATGAGCCGTCCGTCGGGGAGCTGCTCGGTGTCGCCGGCGGTCAGCACCGGGTCGCGCTCGTTCCATTGCCGGATCCAGTAATCACGTACCGCATCCCGCCCGTGCAGCCGGCCTCCGTCCCAGGAGTTCGGCCAGTCCACATCGGGTGCCAGCAGCGGCAGCAGCTTGTCGATGGCGCGGCTGTTGAAGTACTGGTAGGCCGCGTGCAGGATTTGTTCGTTGATCATAGCAGTAAGTTACGAAGCGGCCGGAAGCGGCTCTCCGGCAGGGTTATGATTTCGCTGCCTGTTCGATCTTCGCCGGCAGCGCGCCCGGTCCCAGCGTCAGCGGGCTGTTCCTCGGATGCTTCGCCGGCAACGCCGGCAGCTCGGGCTTATAGCTGCTGAGGAGGGCCTGCGAAAAGGAGGGGAGCACGCTGCCAGGTGTTGGCACACAGTATTGCCCGGGTTTCATTGGCCGTGGTTTTGCTGATTGGGAATGTGCGAAATCGGGCCCGTGGCGCGGGCGGCACCGCCGGTCCAGGCAGCCGGGCAAGGAAAAGAAAACGAGTCATATGGGATAAGATATGCGCTCAGAGGCGGTATCCGATCCCTGCCTGCGTGGTGCTGAAGGTGCCCTTGAAGGTGTACTCATGGGCAAAAACAGCCGCCGGCTGAAAGGAGGCCCAGACGATAAGGCGCTTCCACTCTACATCACCCAATACGCGTACACGCTGTGTGAACCGAAGAAGCGACTTATTCTCGAGCTCTCGTATTTCAGTGCCCAAGGGTGGATTGGGCCGGACATAGTAAGAACGGTACTTGTTATTGAACAGGAAAAGCAGGTCGCCTCCTCCCGACAGGTTGACTTTGATTTGTGACGTCGAAAGGACCCGGAAGCCGGCATACAGACCTACGGTCATAATGGAACGCGCCTGGAAGCTGTCGAGACGGCTGGAATTGGTAGTGTCGAAACGGCCCGCAGCCTGAAACGACAGAAGCGAGACTTGGGGAAAAAGGAAAACGCGTTTCAGTTTCGGGCTCAGGCGAAATCGGTAGCCGGCACTGGCGGTGAACGATGACTGGATATTGAGCGGAATTTCGAGGGTTTTATCAGGCGAGCTGATCTGCACGTCGTTATGACTTAGCCCCAGCAGCACGATAAAACCATCATCGGGATTTTTGCGTCGGCGGTACAGTGCGTCTCCACCCTCCTGATGTTCGATCCAGGAAGCGATTGCCGTTTCTTCGTACAGCAGGTGACCCGGGTCTTTTCCAAAAAGGAGCCACAGCTGGCGGCGGAAGATCCCGCTTTCATTCACCGTGCTCGTTTCGGGGTCGATCCGCAGCGATTGTTTCAGTTCGATCAGCTCACCTTCGCCGTCCGCATAATAGAAATTAGGGCGCAGGGCATCGCGGTATACATAAAAGGTGATCTTTCCGGCGTGTGCAAAGGCCCGGACAAAGGCGCTTACGGGTTCCTTTGTTTCGGCATGGCTTTGCGCTTCGCTTTCCCGCACCACCTGGAGGGGGTTGGTCATCCGGGTGCCCTCGAACGAGCGGTACACTTCCGCACTGTCGATCGCAAAGCCCCGGATCGACGATGAACGCAGTTTTTGTTCCGTTCCATTGCTGACAAAGTGGATCTCCGCCGGGCTGTACTGTTGCAAACGGTAGTTGGGGAAGGTGCCGTGCACCGTGTCGCCTGTAAGCCTGATGACATAGCCTGTCGGTTGCGCGGATGCGGAAAGGCCAAGGAAGATTGCCCCCAGGGCAATGAGGAGTGGTTTCATGGTTACGCAGTTGATTTGGACGGCGAAAGTAGGAAAGCCCTTCCTTATTACGCACCGGGTTCCGTTGCCGCGGTTCCGCCAGTCTTCCCGGCCCCTTTGTTTCCCGTACCCGGCGTACATTCGGGGCGGCCGGGCTCCGGTCCCCACCTTTCCATGACGCACGAACCCGGACACGACCAGCAGCACAGCATAGCCCTCGGCAGGGGCAGGATCGGCCTTGTTCTTTCCGATTTCAACTGGGCGGATTCCCCACTCGGGCCGCCCGCTCAGTGGCCCGCGGCCTTCCGGGTATCGCTCTCCAACATGATGCTCAGTGCCTTCCCCATGGTGCTGCTCTGGGGCCCGGGGCTGCTCGTTTTTTACAACGACGCCTATGCCCCGACGCTGGGCGACGATACGCCGCACGGCGCACGCATTGGCCGCCCCGGCCCGGAAGTGTACGGCGACGCCTGGGAGCTGGTAGCGGAAATGGTACAGCAGGTCCTCCAAAAGGGCGAGACCATCTATCATGAAGACCTGCCTTCGCCAACGCTGCGCCATGGCCGCATCGAGGAGATATTCTGGACATCGAGCCTGAGCCCGGTGTATGGCGACGCGGGCACCATTGAAGGCGTCCTGGTGGTTTGCAAAGAAACCACCGAAAAAATCGCCCGCAGCCGCAACCTGCTCTACCAGGTCAACGCGGCACTGGCCATTTTAAGTGGCCCCGACCTGCTGGTCGAGGAAGCCAACCCCGCCATGCTCCGTCTCTGGGGGCTGGGCCCCGGCGTGCTCGGCCGCCCGCTGGCCGAAGTGCGTACCGGCACCTCCGACCAATACATGGAGGAGCTGCGCGAGGTGTTCCGAAGCGGCAACACCGTGCGTGGCTTCGAGGTGCCGATCTCGTTTCACCGTCCGGGCGGGGCGATCGAGAGCTTCTACTGCAACTACGAATACGCGCCCTATAAAGATGCCGGCGGTAATGTCACCGGTGTCATGGCGCTTGCCTACGACGTTACCGAACAGGTGAAGGCGAAGCGCGCGCAGGCCATCGCCGAAGACGAAGTGCAATCGGCCATCACCGCCGCCGACCTCGGCTACTGGCACGTCGACCCGCGCAACAATTCGCTGCGCTCCAACCGCCGCACCCGCGAGCTGTTTGGTCTTCCTCCCGAAGAGGAGCACGTGCAGCTCGACCTGGCCATCGCCGCCATCCACCCCGACGACCGGCAGCGCGTGGTCGATACCATCCAGCGCACCCTCAGCGACCCGAAGTGCGCCAACTACGATATTGAATACCGGGTGCTTCACCCCAGCGGCATCCGCTACGTCCGCGCCCTCGGCAAGTGCTATTATGATGAGGAAGGAGCGGCCGACCGCTTCAGTGGAACCATCCAGGATATTACCGCCAGCATGGAGGCCGAGCAGTCGCTGCGCGCCTCCGAGCAGCGCTTCGGCGCGGCCATCGAGGCCGTGCAGGGCATCGTCTGGACCAACAGCCCCGACGGGCGGATGACAGGCGAGCAGCCCGGCTGGGCCGCGCTCACCGGGCAAAGCCGCGCCGAGTACGAAGGCTTCGGCTGGGCCAACGCCGTTCACCCCGACGACGTGCAGCCGACGATCGATGCCTGGAACGAAGCCGTGCGGCAGAAGAGCAAGTTCGTGTTCGAGCACCGCCTTCGCCGCGCCGATGGCGAATACCGCACCTTCCATATCCAGGCCATTCCCGTGCTCGCCGCCGACGGCTCGATCGCCGAATGGGTGGGCGTGCACACCGACATCACCGAGCAGCGCCGCACCGAGGCGGCCCTGCGTCATAGCGAGGAGCAGCTCCGCCAGCTGGCCGACTTCCTCCCGCAGATTGTATGGGCCACCGATGCCAACGGCTACCACGATTTTTACAACAAGCGCTGGTACGAATTCACGGGCCTCACCTACGAGCAGACAAAGGGCGAGGGCTGGGCCCACCTGCTGCACCCCGATGATGTGGCGCGCACCCAGCAGGTGTGGCATCACTGTCTCTCCAGCGGCGAGCCCTACGAGATCGAGTACCGCATGCGCCGCGCCGATGGCGAATACCGCTGGCTCCTGGCCCGCGCCACGCCCATCCAGAACGAGGACGGACATATCGTGCGCTGGTTCGGCACCTGCACCGATATCCACGACCAGAAGACATCGACAGAAACCCTCGAGCGACTTGTTGCCGAGCGCACGCGCGAGCTGCAGCGCTCCAACGAAGACCTCCTGCAGTTTGCGCACGTAGCCTCGCACGACCTCAAGGAGCCGGTGCGCAAGATCGCCACCTTCGAAAGCCGCCTCAGCCACGACTTCGCCGAGGTGCTGCCGGAGCGCGCGCGGAACTACCTCGAAAAGATCCGCCTCTCCGCGCGCCGCATGTATACGATGATCGAAGGCGTGCTGCGCTACTCCTCGCTCAATGAAGGAGAGAACCGCCAGTTCGAGCCTGTCGACCTCAACGAGGTGCTCGCGCAGATCCGCTCCGACCTCGAGGTGCTGATCGACCAGCAGGGCGCCCGGATCGAGGCAGGGCCGCTACCCGTGGTGTCCGGGCTTCCGACGCTGCTCTACCAGCTGTTTTACAACATCCTCAACAACGCCCTCAAGTTTGCCGACAAGAACCGTCCGCTCCTGATCCGTATTTCTGCGGAAGACTGCGGCCCCGGACTCGCTTGCATTCGCGTGCAGGACAACGGCATCGGCTTCGAGCCCGAGCAGGCCGACCGCATCTTCAAAACCTTTACCCGCCTCAACTCCAAGGACAGCTACGAAGGCACGGGCCTCGGTCTCGCGCTCTGCCAGAAGATCGTCGACCGCCACGGCGGCTCCATCCGCGCCGAAGGAAAAAAAGGCGAGGGCGCCACGTTTTTCATTACGCTGCCGAAAGGGAAAGGTTCTCAGGGTTAGTTTAGTTTTTGGTTCGAAAGGTTAGGTTTGAATGCTTCGGTCAGTTGCGATTCAATGGTCGCTCCAACCTTCAGAACCTCCAGAACCTCCAGAACCTCCAAAACCTTCAGAATATTCCTCGGAAAAATCCCATGATTTCCTGTTGATTTTCCCATGGCGGCGGCCTCCGCGCTTTCTAGCTTGCAGCAAATGAGTTGCTGTGGCTGACAACATTCCCTACATCCATAATTATTGCGACCGCTGCTGCGAGCGCTGCCCGCTTACGGCCCGCTGCGCCGTTTTTGAAATGAACCAGGACCTTCCGCCCGAGGCCGAAGACCCCGAAAACGAAGCCTTCTGGCAAACGATCGCCAGCCGCCTCGCCGGGTCGCTCCGGATGCTGCAGGAGGGCGCCGCCGGGCATGGCATCGTGCTCTCCGAGCCGGACAGCGACGAATATGCCGCTTATGCGCAGCAACAGGAGGAGCTGCGGGCCCGCATCGATGCCTGCCCGCTGGTGCAGGCAGCGCGGCGCTACGGCGATACCGTAGAACTACTGTTTACCCACAGCGGCCTCTGGGAGCGAAAGGGTAGGGAGCTGGCGCAGGAGACAACGCTTGGTATCAAAAGCGTGGGAACGAGTATGAGCGAAGTGGAGCTGCTTGCCGATTGCCGGCATGTGCTGGGCTGGTACCAGCATTTCATCGAGATCAAGTTCCGCCGCGCGCTCCACGGGCTTTGGGACGATGATGAAGAAGCACTCGAGCCGCAAAGCGATGCCAACGGCTCGGCAAAGATCGCCCTCATTGCCGTGGACCGCTCCCGCCTCGCGCTGACCTCCCTGCTCCGCCTCGCCGGTGAGGACGATACCGTGCTCGACCTGCTGGCGCTGCTTGAAGTGATTGGCCGGGAGGGGCGCGCGCTGTTTCCCGGCGCCGACGGCTTCCGGCGCCCCGGCTTCGACGATATTCCTGATCACCAAAACTGATACCATGACCGATTACATTCCGTCCGTTTACTGCTATTGCGATCAATGCTGTGAGCGCTGCCCGCTGACGGCCCGCTGCGCCGTCTTTGCCGGCTCCGCCGCGCTCGACGGGGCGTCCCTGGAACCCGGGAGCGAAGGCTTCTGGACCGTGCTGATTGATCAATTCTACGCGGCGCATCCCGACTTTCCCCGCGACGCGGTGGAAGGGATCGAGCTGCGGTCGCCTACCGAAGAAGAGCTCGCCGAAGCAGGCCGCGCGCAGGAGGCAATGGAGGAGCAACTTCGCAGCGACCCCGCCTGGTGCGCCTTCGGCAGCTACCGCGCCGCCCTGTATGCCCTGCTCGAAGACGTTTCTTACTGGCGCGCACAGGCGCGGACGCGGGCGACGCAGGCAGCACTCGGGCTCTGCGACCCGAACGAGCTGATGCGCGAGGCTACCCGGGTGACTGAATGGCTTCACGTGCTGCGCCGCCATGCCGACGGCGGCGAGGAGCGCCTGCGGTCGGCACTGGCCCTTCTCTACGGCCCGCGCGCGGAGTGGGCCCTTGCGCCCGAAGGCCTCGCCAAGGTGATCCTCCTCGGGCTCGCCGAATCACGCGCCTCCCTGACCGCGCTTTACGGGCTCTTTCCCGACGAGGACCGCCTGCTGCCGCTCTTTGCGCGGCTGGCCGAGGCCGAGCGGGCGATCGACCTGCGCATCCCCGGGGCAATGGCGTTTGTGCGTCCCGGTTTCGATGAGCCGGTGACCGAGTCGATCTGAAATGGCGGGCAATGAGGTTTGCAGGTTCTGTCCAACCATGCTACCTTTCACGTATGCGGTTTTTTACATTCGTCAGCGCCTGCTGCCTCCAGCTCCTGTCGCTGGCTGCGGGCGCACAAAATAGCGACAGTCTTTACTCCAGCTACGAAGGCAAGTACAAGAAGATGGCTGCTGTGCGGGGCTATTCGGCCGAAGAGACCGAGACCATCCTGAAGCGCTATCGCAACAACCGGATCCAGTCGGACGCCGATTTCGCGCAGCTGCTCGGTCACATGTTCGAGGGGGGACAGCCACTTGCCGTATTGCTCTATTTCTATGAACGCGATACGCTGATCGAAAAGTTCTTCACGCCCGGCCAGCTACTCGTCAGGGAGCGCCGCATCGCAATTTCATCCGACTCGCTGCTTCAGCTCGGTGCCCAGCTCCGGCTGGCGCTGCAACTGGACCGGGCCGCTGCGGGCATCGTACCGGAGCAGCGCGGCATCCATCCGAAAGAGCTCAGCGCGAGGTAGACAGCGCCCTTCGTTATGCCAGCTCGTATAAGCTGCTGAAAGGAACGGCCGCCAGCAAGCAGGCAGTACTTGAGGAGATGCGCAAAAGCGACGTCGTTTATTTCGCCACGCACGGCGTCGCCGACGAGCAGCAGCCGATGGACAAAAGCTTTCTCGTGTTGAGCGGCGACGACCCGTTCCTGACAACACGTGAGATCCAGAACCAGCGGCTGGATCCTTCGAATCGGGCACCCGAGTTGGTCATCCTCTCCGCTTGCCAAACCGGCCTCGGCCGCTCGATGGAAGGCGGCATCGCCGGCTCGCTCGCACGTTCGTTTCTGTTAAGCGGCAGCTTCTTCGTAGTGCAAAGCCTTTGGAGCGTAGACGATGCGGCGACGGCGTACCTGATGAGCCGCTTCCTGTTTTACCTGCAGCAGGGAACGGCCTACCTGCCGGCCGGCGCCGTCCGCCTCGCCGCGCTGGATACGCGCCGGAAATATCCAGCACCCCTGCACTGGGCCAGCTTTACCGTGATGGGTGCGGATTTCTAATCCATTCGAGGCCATCGCGCCCCCAACCGAACTACGAAAACGTTCGTCATGTTATAACGTCAATTCATCCCCGAATCGCCCCAATCATACACAATTGGGATGGCGGCGCAGCGGGTTTTCGCCAGGTTTACGACAGATTTCGTAATACCACACCGAAAACCCCTGTTATGACGAATTATACGATCCTTCGCCGCCTCTCCTTCCTGCTCCTCGCCCTGCTGGCCACACTGGCTTCGATGAGCCAGGGCAGCATCACGGGAACGATCCAGGACAGTGCCGCCCGCAAGGCGCTGCAGTACGCAACGGCCGAACTCTTTGCCGTGGCCAGCCCGGCGCAGCCCCTCCGAAGCGCCTATACGAACGACAAGGGCCGCTTTACGATCAGCGGTCTCGACAGCGGCCGCTACCTGCTGATCGTATCGCATACCGGCTTCGTGGAGCGGCAGGTGGAAGTGACGCTGGGCAAGGGAGAGAAGCGCGAGGTGGAGCCGTTTGTGCTCGCTGCCGCCCCGAAGGAAATGGCCGGCGTGGTCATCAAATCGCGCAAGCCCCTGATCGAAACAAGCGACGACAAGATCGCCTATAACGTCGCCAACGACCCGGTGGCAAAAACCGAGACCGCCATCGACATCCTCCGCCGCACGCCCTTCGTAAGCGTCGACGGCGACGGCAACATCACCGTCAACGGGCAGAGCAACTTCAAGGTGCTGCTCAACGGCCGCGAGACCGCCATGTTTGCCCAGAACGTGAAGGAAGCCCTCAAGGGTTTTCCCGGTGCGCTGATCGTGAAGATCGAAGTGATCACCTCGCCCTCGGCCAAGTACGACGCCGAGGGAGTGGGCGGGATCATCAACATCATCACCCAGAAAAAAGTAGTCGGCTACAACGGCTCGGTGAACACCTACTATACGAGCACCGGCTGGTGGAATGCGAACAGCAACTTCTCCGCCAAGTACGGCAAGATCGGCTTCACTGTGTACTACGGCTCGGGCGGCGGCATCAACGTGCCGGGCGTCAACCGCACCGTGACCGTACCGCTTGTGGCCGACGCGGCCTACGCCTCCCGCGAGCTGTATGGCAAGCGCCGGATGAACAACTTCTGGAACTTCGGCAACGGCGAGCTCAATTACGAGATCGACTCGCTCAATACCGTATCGGTGTACGGCAACGTAAGCGGTGGCCACGGGCGCAACGAGCTGAACCAGGCCGGCACGATCAGCTACGCCAACGGCACGCCCGACTTCCGCTACCAGTACAGCGTCGTGGCCCGCAACGAATACCCCACTACATCCGTCGGTGCCGACTACGCCCGGAAGTTCCGCAACAACAAGGAGCGCGAGTTCAGCCTCCGGTTCAACGGGGAGTTCGGCAACAGCAACTCCTTCAACGACGCGGTAACCGATTACCCCGATCCCGCCACCGACCGTTACGTGATCAACAACAGCGTGGCGAAGAACAAGCAGTACACCGTCCAGAGCGACTACGTCCACCCGATGAAAAATAACCAGCGCGTTGAGCTGGGTGTTAAAACGATCCTGCGCCGCGCCTCCTCCGAGTTCGAGAGCCTGGCCCGCAGCTCCTCGGCCGACGAATACAAGGTGAATCCGCTCAACACCAACGAGTTCAGCTACGACCAGCAGGTGTACAGCGGCTACGGCACCTACAGCTTCAAGTGGAAGAGCACGACCTTCCGCCTCGGGGCTCGCTACGAGCATACGGAGGTCGACGGCCGCTTCACCTCGGGCAATACGCGCATCCGCCAGTCGTACGACAACCTGCTGCCCAATATCCAGGTAAGCCGCAAGCTGGGCGCCGTGAACCTGAACCTGAACTTCAGCCAGCGCCTGCAGCGTCCCTACATCTGGAACCTGAATCCCTTCCGCAACAACAGCGACTCGCTTTTCGTGAGCTACGGCAACCCCGACCTGCAGCCGCAGCTTATTCACAGCCTCGCCCTCGGCGGCCGCATGAGCAAGGGCGGCACCTTCTTCGGCCTCACCCTCACCGGTACTTACAGCGACAACATGATCGTGCAGTACTCCACCTTCGACAAGACCAGCGGCGTGACCTATACGACCTCCGGAAATGTGGGTAAGGAAATCGGCATTAACCTGAGCGGCAACGTCAACGCCAAGATCTCCGAGAAGTGGAACCTGTCGGTAAACGGCAATGTGCGCTATTCCCGCGTGGTAAACCGCGCCAACCCGGCGGAGCGCAGCAGCGGCTACGGGGGCAACGCCAACCTCAATACCAACTATAACTGGAGCAAGCGCTTCTACACGTACGGCTACTGGGGTTATTTCCGCAACGCTGTAACCTACCAGACCTCCTACCCGTTTAATGTGTGGTATGGGATTGGTACTGGAGTCAAATTGTTGAAGGATAAGTTCAACATCTCCCTCGGCCTGTCGAACTTTCTGGAAAAGGAGCGCGACTTTGCCACGGTTACCAGGACGCCGGAATTCCGGTATGAGAGCACTTCGCGGATGCCGATGCGCGGCTTCTCGATCGGCCTCACCTGGAACTTCGGCAAGATGACCGAGAACGTGTCGAAGAAGAAAGGCGTCAGCAATGACGACCTCGTGGGCAACGGCGGCAGCCGGTAGGAAAATGTCAGATGTCAGATGTGATGATCTCGGATCTGACATCTGGAATCCGAGATCCGAAATCCAAGATTCAAGATCCTAGATCCTAGATCCTAGATCCGAGATCTTAGATCCCCTCCCTTGCGTGTTTTTTAAGTGTTATAAAGCCTTATCTACAAAGCCCTTTTCCTGGGGCTTTTCTTTTTTAGCAATACCGGGTGGGCCCGGGCAACCCGTCAGAACCCCAAAACCTTCAAAACCTTCAAAACCTCCAGAACCCCCAGAACCCCCAAAACCTCCAAAACCCCCAAAACATCCAGAACCCTTCCTGCCTCCTTCCGGCCACCTCCCACTTCCGACTTTCTGGTATTACCGTCTTACCTTTGCCCACATTTTCAGGAGAATTCATGGAAAATCGCTATAAAGAGTTCCGGCAACTCAACCTGCCGGCCATCGAGAAAGAGGTGCTGGCGCGCTGGGAAGCCGAAGAGGCCTTCCGCCAGAGCGTTGCGCTGCGCGAGGGCGCCGAGCCATTCGTGTTTTACGAGGGCCCGCCGAGCGCCAACGGCATGCCCGGCATCCACCACGTGATGTCGCGGACGCTGAAAGACCTCGTATGCCGGTACAAGACCATGCAGGGCTTCCAGGTGCAGCGCAAGGGCGGCTGGGACACCCACGGCCTCCCCGTGGAGCTCGGCGTCGAAAAAGAGCTGGGCATCACTAAGGAAGATATCGGCAAGAAGATCTCCGTGGCCGAATACAACCGGAAGTGCCGCGAGGCCGTGCTCCGCTACAAGGACAAGTGGGACGACCTCACTACCAAAATGGGCTACTGGGTCGACCTCGACCATCCCTACGTGACCTTTACCAACGATTATATCGAGACGCTATGGTGGTGCCTCAAGGAACTGTATAACAAGGGATTCCTGTACAAGAGCGTATCCATCCAGCCCTATTCGCCGGCAGCCGGTACGGGCCTCTCCTCGCACGAGCTCAACCAGCCGGGCACCTACCGCGATGTGAAAGACACATCGGCCACCGTGCTGTTCAAGGCGAAGGACGACCGCTTCGGCGGCGGCCACGGCACCTATTACTACCTCGCCTGGACCACCACGCCCTGGACCCTCCCGTCGAACCTCGGCCTAACCGTTGGCCCGAACATCGACTACGTGCTTGTTGAAACCTTCAACCCCTATACCCACGAGCCCCAGAAGGTGGTGCTGGCGAAGTCGCTGCTGCACAAGTACTTCAAGCCCGAGGGCGAAGGCGCCGACCTCACCACGGTGGGAATGGACCAGAAGATCATGCCCTGGGCGATCCGCGGCGAGGTGAAAGGCTCCGCTCTCGAGGGCGCCGAATACGAGCCGCTGCTTCCCTTCGAGGCCAACTCGCTCGAGGCCGTCCGGGCCATCACCCCCGGCGCGCAGCCCTGGCGCATCCTCCTCGGCGACTTCGTGACCACCGAAGACGGTACCGGCATCGTGCATACCGCCCCCGCCTTCGGCGCGGATGACTATAAAGTAGGCAAGAAATACGGCATCGGCATCCTCACCCTCGTTGACCGCGAAGGCAAGTTCGTGAACGGTCTTGGTGAGTTTTCGGGCCGCTACATCAAGGATTACAAGGACGCTCCCGACTACGCGGACGTCAACGTCGATATCTCCGTACTCCTCAAAAAGGAAGGCCGCGCCTTCAAGGTGGAGAAGTACGAGCACAGCTATCCTCATTGCTGGCGCACCGACAAGCCGGTGATCTATTACCCGCTCGACGCCTGGTTCATCCGCACCACCGCCGTGCGCGAACGCATGGTGGAGCTTAATAAAACGATCCGCTGGAAGCCCGAGTCGACCGGCACGGGCCGCTTTGGCGCCTGGCTGGAGAACATGGTGGACTGGAACCTGAGCCGCTCGCGCTACTGGGGTACGCCGCTCCCGATCTGGCGCACGGAAGACGGCTCCGAGGAAAAGTGCATCGGGTCGATCGAAGAGCTGAAGGCCGAATGTGACAAAGCCCTTCAGGCGGGCGTAATGACCGCGCTTCCCTTCGGGGAGGGTTGGGCCGGCGCCGACCTGCACAAGCCTTTCGTAGACGAGGTGATCCTCGTTTCGGAAAGCGGCAAGCCGATGCGCCGCGAGCCCGACCTCATCGACGTGTGGTTCGATTCGGGCGCCATGCCTTATGCCCAGTGGCACTATCCTTTTGAAAATAAGGAGCAGTTTCAGCGCAACTTCCCCGCCGACTTTATCGCGGAAGGGGTGGATCAGACCCGTGGCTGGTTCTATACCCTGCACGCGCTCGGCGTGATGCTGTTTGACTCGGTAGCTTATAAGAGCGTGGTTTCCAACGGCCTTGTGCTGGATAAGAAAGGTCAGAAGATGTCGAAGCGCCTTGGCAACGTGGTAGACCCCTTCAAGACGATCGAAGAGCTCGGCGCCGATGCCACCCGCTGGTACCTCATCACCAATGCCTCGCCCTGGGACAACCTCAAGTTCGACCTCGACGGCATCAAGGAAGTGCAGCGCAAGTTTTTCGGCACCTTATATAATACGTATGGCTTTTTCGCGCTGTACGCCAACGTGGACGGCTTCTCCTACAAAGAGGCCCCGGTTCCCGTGTCCGAGCGGCCCGAGATCGACCGCTGGATCCTCTCCAGCCTGCAGAGCCTCGTGAAGAACGTAACGGCCGCCTTCGACGACTACGAGCCAACGCAGGCAGGACGCCTGATCGAGGATTTTGTGGACGAGCACCTCAGCAACTGGTATGTGCGCCTTTGCCGCCGCCGGTTCTGGAAAGGCGAGTACGAGCAGGACAAAGTGGCGGCCTACCAGACCCTCTACGAGTGCCTGGAAACGGTGGTGCGCCTGATGGCGCCCATTTCGCCGTTCTTCTCGGATGAGCTTTTCCGCGACCTCAACGCCGTAACCGGCCGCTTTACCGAGACCTCGGTGCACCATGCCCGTTTCCCGGTGGCCAACGAGGCCCTGATCGATACGCTGCTCGAGGAGCGGATGAAGGCAGCGCAGGAGGCTTCCTCGCTGATCCTGTCGATCCGGAAAAAGGTTAACATCAAGGTCCGCCAGCCCCTGCAAAAAGCCCTCATCCCGGTTTTCAACCCGCTGATGCAGCAGCAGTTACAAAAAGTGGAGGATCTCATCAAGAATGAGGTCAATATCAAGGAAATGGTATACCTTACCGACACGGAAGGGTTTATCAAGAAAAAGATCAAGCCCAACTATATCGCCTTAGGCAAAAAGCTCGGCCCTAAGATGAAAGCGGTTGCGAATGCCCTGGCGGCGCTGGACCAGCACGCCATCTCCCTGTTTGAAAAGGAAGGACGCTACCTGCTGCCGCTTGAAGGGGAGGGAGGAGCTGTGGACAGCGACCCGGTCGAATTATTGCTGAGTGAGGTGGAGATCGCTTCGGAAGACATCCCCGGCTGGTCGGTGGCCAGCAAGGGAGCACTCACCGTGGCGCTCGACATCAACGTGACACCGGAGCTGGAGCAGGAAGGCGATGCCCGTGAATTTGTAAACAGGATCCAGAAGATCCGCAAGGACAGTGGCTTTGAGGTGACGGACCGCATCGAGGTGCAGGCCGCCGCAACGGGTCGCCTGGCGGAGTCGCTGACCCGGTATAATGATTATATTTGCGCCGAAACGGGGGCCGATAAGCTGGAGCTTCGGCCCGAGATCACCGGCGGAACGGAGATTGAAGTGCATGATATGCCGCTCTCCGTCAACGTTTTAAAAAAGGGGTAAACCAACATGGCAACAAAAAAAGCAGCACCGAAGAAAGCCGCACCAAAGGCGGCAAAGTCCCCCGTCAAGTCGGGGGCGGCCCGTACGGCCGTGAAAGCACCCGCCAAGCCATCCGCCAAGACCAGCAAAGCTGCGCCCAAAGCAGCCCCCAAGAAAGCCGTAGCCGCCAAGGCCGCCCCGAAGAAGGCAGCGCCTGCGGCCAAGAAAGCCGCCCCGGTAAAGGCCGCCGCCAAAAAGGCAGCCCCGGTAAAGGCCGCGCCGAAAGCCCAGGTGCCCGTTCGCGGTACGAAGGCCGCGCCGCCCAAAGCCGCCCCGAAGGCTGCTCCCCAAAAGCCCGCCGCGCCCGCGAAAGCAGCGCCGAAGGCTGCACCCAAAGCCGCACCGAAGGCTCCCAGCCCCGCGCCCGCCGCTCCCAAAAAAGCAGCCGAGCCGGTAAAGAAGCCCGCCGTATCGGCGCCTTCCACCCACGAGGTAAAGCCCGCCATCAAGCCGCTCACCCCCGCGAAGAAGAAGGAAGAACCCAGGAAACCCTTTGTCATACCTAAAACCTCAACCACGAAATCTGTGAAGTACGATCCCGAGTTTACCAAGTCCGTGCTGGACAGCAAGGGCCAGCCCCAGGAAACACCCCGACCGGCCCAGCGCTATTCGGATGCCGACCTGACCGAGTTCCGCGAGCTGATCAACCGCAAGCTGGAAACGGCCAAGAAGGAGCTGCTTTACCTGCAGGGTCTCATCACCCGCAAAGACGAGGGCGGCGACCTGGACGAAGGCCGCTACATGACCCTCGAAGACGGGTCGATGTCGATGGAGCGCGAGCAGCTGAGCCAGATGGCCTCCCGCCAGATCCAGTTCATCGATCACCTCGAAAAGGCGATCATGCGGATCGAGAACAAGACCTACGGCATCTGCCGCGTCACCGGGAAGCTCATCGACAAGGCGCGCCTCCGGGCCGTGCCCCACGCGACGCTTTCGATCGAAGCGAAAACGATGATGAACAAGTAATTCAAAACCCCGCGAAAGCGGGGTTTTTTGTTTGTAGTTTGAGGGTTGTGGTTTGAAGTTGCGCGAAG
Organism: Flaviaestuariibacter terrae; assembly: GCF_054777635.1. Classification (NCBI taxonomy): domain Bacteria; kingdom Pseudomonadati; phylum Bacteroidota; class Chitinophagia; order Chitinophagales; family Chitinophagaceae; genus Flaviaestuariibacter; species Flaviaestuariibacter terrae. Next base: position 188,305 of record NZ_BAAHAL010000008.1, on the reverse strand, counting down.
CGCAGTGAAGCCCGACGGTGATGGGTTTGGACGTCATTGCGACGCGGCCCGGTCCAAACTCGGGCAACGAAGCAATCGGCTGCTCTATGTGGTACGACAAAGCCGTTTAATGACATTTGTTGCGGATTATCTTTGGCGCTCAACCCTTCCTCATGAAGCGCATCCTTTTCCTCCTGCTTGCCTGCCTTTCGCTCGTCTCCCGCGCCCAGCTCGTTTCCGGCCCCATGCTCGGCCCGGTGGAACTCCGCGACGCCGCCATCTGGGTACAGGCCCGCGCCAAATCGGTTCGGATCGATTACTTCGCGTTGTCGGCGCCCGGTGCCCGCGCATTCCATAGTGCCCACGCGGCGGATTCCAACGCCACCGAAGGCATCTACCGCTTCCGCCTCGCCGACCTCGAGCCCGGCACCACCTATAAGTATTCCTTTGCCATCGACGGCAAGCGGGTGGACGGCGGCACCTTCAGCACAAAAACGCTCTGGCAGTGGCGCCAGCCCGCACCCGACTTTACCTTCCTGACCGGATCCTGCGCCTACTTCAACGAGCCGGTGTACGACCGCCCGGGCAAGCCCTATGGCGGCGACTCGAGCATCTTTGCCACTATGGCGAAGGACAAAGCGGCCTTCATGCTCTGGCTCGGCGACAACTGGTACTACCGCGAGGTGGATTACTTCTCCGCCTCGGGCCTCCGCTACCGCGCCCGCCGCGACCGCGCACAACCGATCCTGCAGCCGCTGCTCAAGGCGATGCCGCACTACGCTATCTGGGACGATCATGACTTTGGCCCCAACGACGCCGATAAAAGCTATGTGTTGAAAGACGTGAGCCGGAAGATATTTCTCGATTACTGGCCGAACCCGTCTGCAGGGGAGAACGGGCAGGGCATTTACACGAAAGTCTCGTACGGCGACGTCGACATTTTTATGATGGACGACCGCTGGTTTCGCAGCGCCAACGATATGGATGCGACCGTGAACGGAGCACCCAACGGGGCCAAGCGAATGTGGGGCGCCCAGCAGATGGAGTGGCTGAAGAACGCACTTCTTTCGAGCGGCGCGACCTTCAGGATCATCGCTACGGGCAACCAGACACTCAACCCGAAATCGCGCTTCGAATGCCTGCAGGATTACCCGGCCGAATTCAATGAGCTGATGGATTTTCTTGCAGCGGAAAAGATCCAGGGACTGCTCTTTCTCACCGGCGACCGGCACCACAGCGAGGTGATCCGCTACAGCCGCGCGGGTGCGTACCCGATCTACGACATCACCAACTCGCCGCTGACGTCCGGGATTTCGAAAGTAACCGGCACCGACGAGGCGGTGAACGATGCCCGCGTGCCCGGCACACTCGTGGAGGCACAGAACTACACCCGCATCTCGGTAAGCGGCGCCCGGGGCGCGCGCCGGCTGCAGGCGCAGTTTCTCGGCATCGACGGCAAGGTGCTCGCATCGTGGAGTGTGCTCGAAACCGAACTGAAGCAGCCATGAAAATCCCGATCGAATACGAGCGCAAGGACGTGATCCAGGCGCTGCGCTACCACTTCCTGAGCCGCCGCGAGATCCGGCTCATGATCATCCTGGTGAACGTGTTCGCCCTGACGTCGGCCGTGCTTTTTTACATGGGCAAGGTGCTGCCACTCGCGTTCCTGCTCGGATCCTTCCTGTGGTTTACGCTGATGCTGGTGTTCTGGATCGTGATGCCCTGGTGGGTATACCGCCGCAACGAAACGTTCCGCGATTCCTTTACGATGGAATTCTTCGACGACGGCTTTCGCCTCGCCAACGAGCGCGGGCAGCGCTTCTTCGCGTGGTCGCGCCTGAGCCGGTTTACCGAAACACCGGGCTTCCTGTATTTCTACTTCGATCCGCGCTCCTTCTTTCTTGTGCCGAAAAGCGGCTTCGCCAACAGCGACGACATCCACGAGATCCGCGTGCTGCTTCGCGACAGGGTGGGGAAGAAGTAGTCTGCTGGTCTGCTAATGTGCTAGTCTGCTAATAAGCAAAGGCCCCGACGGAGTCGGGGCCTTTGCGTTTATGGCTGGTAGCTTATACGTATTAGCAGACTAGCAGACTATCTAATTAGCAGACTATAACGCTTTCTCCATCACATAGTGCGGGATGGTGATCTCTTCGAACTCCTCGCCGCGCTTGCGGTAGCCCATTTTCTCGTAGAAGCCCTGGGCATTCTTGCGGGCGTGCATCGTGATCTTTTTGTAGCCGCGGTCGCGGGCGATGTTTTCGGCGAAATTCATGAGGGCCTTACCGATGCCCTTGCCCTGTAGGTCGTTCATAACGGCCATCTGGCGAAGGCGCACCGTATCAGGTGCTTCCTCGACAAGCATGCAGCAACCGAGCATTTGGTCCTCCTCGTAGGCGGCCATGAGGATGTTGTTTTTTTCCTGGTCGAGCTCCTGCGGCTCGAACTGCATCCCCAGCGGCTGGCGAAGGATTTGCTCGCGCAGCTGCACCATCTGCTTATATTCCGGGGTACCGTGGTCAATAATTTTCAAAGCCATAGCTGCGCTTGTAGGTGCCTCAAGATACAACGATCTGATTTTCCGCGCAAATGGAGTTTGTTTGGTTACTGTGTTTCCGCCCTATATTTGAGCCCGCATAGCGGTAGCCGAAAGAAATGCACAGCAGGTGTATTTATTTCAAAAACTTCTATTTTTGCACCTCTATAACCAAATCTTTACAAAATGTCAGACATCGCAGCAAGAGTAAAAAAGATCATCGTTGATAAGCTAGGCGTTGACGAAGCAGAAGTGACCAATGAGGCTTCTTTTACCAACGACCTCGGTGCCGATTCGCTGGACACCGTAGAGCTGATCATGGAGTTCGAGAAAGAATTCAACATCTCGATCCCCGATGAGCAGGCTGAAACGATCACCACGGTAGGCCAGGCTGTTTCCTACCTGGAGGAGCACGCTAAATAACAACCCCCGTACGTGTACGGTCAATTTACATCCGCCTTCATGCTTCGGCAGTGAAGGCGGTTTTATCTTACAACGATCTCAATCCACAACAGGCATTATGAAGGGATTTAAACGTGTAGTCGTTACCGGGATGGGCGCGCTGACTCCGCTGGGAAATAGCATCACCGAATACTGGAACAACCTCCGCAACGGCGTTTCCGGCTGTGACTTCATCACGCTGTTTGATGCCTCCAAGTTTAAAACCCGCTTTGCCTGCGAGCTGAAGGGCTTCGACGCGACCAACTACCTCGACCGCAAGGAAGCGCGCAAGCTCGACCGCTTTACCCAGACGGCACTCGTTGCCTCCGACCAGGCCGTGCTCGACGCCGGCATCGACAAGGCAACGATGAACCCCGACCGGATCGGCGTGGTTTACGCCTCGGGTATCGGTGGCCTCATCACCTTCCAGGAAGAAGTGATGAACTTCGCCAAAGGCGACGGCACACCCCGCTTCAACCCCTTCTTTATCCCCAAGATGATCTCGGACATCGCTGCCGGCCATATCTCGATGCGCCACGGCTTCCGCGGTCCCAACTTCTCCGTTACCTCGGCCTGTGCCTCGAGCACCAACGCCATGATGGAGGCGCTTAACCTCATCCGCCTCGGCAAGAGCGACATTATCATCACCGGTGGCGCCGAAACGGTCATCTCCGAAGCCGGCATTGGCGGCTTCAACGCCATGAAGGCCCTTTCGGAGCGGAACGACGACCCCAAAACGGCATCGCGCCCCTACGACAAGGACCGCGACGGCTTCGTGATGGGCGAAGGTGCCGGTGTGCTGGTGTTTGAAGAGCTCGAGCATGCCCTCGCCCGCGGCGCCAAGATCTATTGTGAGGTAGCCGGCGCCGGTGCCACCGCCGACGCCCACCACATGACGGCCCCGCACCCCGAAGGCCTCGGCGCCCGCAATGTAATGCTGCAGGCACTCGAAGACGCGGACATGGTTGCCTCCGATATCGACTATATCAACACCCATGGCACTTCCACGCCGCTCGGCGACGTAGCCGAGGTGAAGGCCATCGAGGCGGTATTCGGCGAGCACGCCTATAAGCTCAACATCTCGTCTACAAAGTCGATGACGGGCCACCTGCTCGGCGCGGCCGGCGTGATCGAGGCGATCGCCTGTATCATGGCCGTGCAGCACGACATCTGCCCGCCCACGATCAACCACGTTACCGATGACCCCGAGCTCGATACGCGGCTCAACTTCACCTTCGGGGAAGCCCAGAAGCGCGAGGTACGCGCGGCCCTGAGCAATACCTTCGGTTTCGGTGGACACAACGCCTGTGTCATCGTTAAAAAATATTCGGCGTAACTTATGCCCCGAACCGGCGCCAAATCGTCGCATTCAGCTTGTGAGTTTCTGGAAATCCTTTTATAAGAAAAAAGACGGCGATCCTTCCTTCAAAAAGCAGCTGAAAGGCTTGCTGGGCTACAGCCCCGGCAACGTGAGCCTGTACAAGACGGCGCTTACCCACCGCTCCGTAAAGGAAACCAGCGACGAGAACAACGAGCGGCTTGAATACCTCGGCGATGCCATTCTCAGCGCCCTCGTGGCCGAGTACCTCTTCAAGCGCTACCCCTACAAAGGCGAAGGCTTCCTGACCGAAATGCGCAGCAAGATGGTCAACCGGGCGCAGCTCAACGACATTGCGATCCGCATGGGCCTCAAAAAGGTCACCCTTTTCAATAAGTCGGACGCCTCCCTCAAAACAAGCCAGATCTTCGGCAATACGCTCGAGGCGCTTGTAGGCGCCGTGTACCTGGACCTCGGCTACAAGAAAACCGTTCGTTGGGTGCTGGAGCGGATCGTACAGCCGCATATGTTCATGGACGAGCTCGAAACCCGCGACATCAACCAGAAGAACAAGCTCTACGGCTGGGCCAACAAGCACGGCAAGAGCCTGGAGTTTGAAACGATCGGGGAGAAGCTCGAAAACGGCCGCCGCCTTTTTACCGTAGCCGCCGTCCTCAATGGCAAGGTGATCGCCGAAGGGAAGGCCTTCAATAAGAAGGACGCGTCCCAGATCGCCGCGCGGAACGCCGTCGAGAAGCTGGGAATCGAAAACTCGGACTCCTCCGGGAACGGCTACTAGCAAAGCCCTGCCATCTTTGACGTTACCGCATAAGCCCGTTCCGGGCTTTTTTTATGCCCTTGCCTGCCGGTAAGTGCCTTCTTAAGGCTGCACCTACCCGTTATAAGGGTTTTTACAAGAGCTCAAGCGAATGTTGAGCTGGTGCCCGGGGAAGAGAACTGCTCCAAGGCGCCCCTGAATCAAGAAATCTTTTGCTCCATCACGGTATTTCTTCAGCGTATTTCTACGATGAAAATCAGGCTCTTGCGTTTTAGCTAAGGGTTATTTGCTACCATGTCGCAGTAATTTCACTATAAAAATTTTAGGGAAAGCTTGCATACATCAAAAGCGGAGTTTAACTTTGCTCTCGCTAAACGGTCCTTCCTACCCCCAAACCCCTAGAAAACATTACCGGATTCGTTTAGCAGCACTAAGACAGTCGATTAATCCGTACCAACAATCTGCTTATGAAACCTTTTTTCGTTACACTCCTGATGATCGCCGGACTGGCAACTGCCGTTCACGCACGAACGCTCACTGCCGTAGCTAATGGCAATTGGCAGACCGCCAGTACCTGGAGCCCGGCCGCGGTGCCCACCAACAACGATGTGGTACTCATTCCCAGCGACAAGATCGTTTCCATCACCAACAACATCAACGAGAAAACGAGCTTTATGGAGCTCCGGATCGCGGGAATTCTTGATTTTGTCGGTGGCGGCTCAAAGCTGTGGCTCAACGGCCAGAGCATGGTATTCGTTTACCCGACCGGTTCGATTACCGCCAACCAGAACTCCCAGGTGATCATCCTCGGAAACACGACCGTGCTTGCAGGTCCCAATACGGGAACTGCGACTGTATCGGGCCCCGCGGTGGCCACTTCCAGCAGCCCCAGCGCCAGCAGCTCTTCGGCCACCAGCACCACGGCAGGCTTTCTCCCCTACAGCCCGAGCGCGCTCCCTGTAGTCTTTATCGCATTTACCGCTACCCGCCAGGGATCTGACGTGCTCGTACAATGGTCGACCGCTTCCGAGGAAGCTGCCAGCCGCTTCGAAGTAGAGGTCAGCACCGACGGCCGCACCTGGACGAGCTATGGCACGGTTGCCGCCGCCGGCAACAGCAATACGGTTCGTACTTACAGCTACAACGTTCGTAACCTCCCGGGAAGCCTGCAGGTGCGCGTGAAGCAGGTCGATATCAGCGGCAGCTACACGTATACCGCTACCCGCACCCTCAAAGGCGGAGCCGAAGGCTCGATCAAGATGACCGCCGCTTCGGGCCGGCTGGTACTGACCTTCGGTACCGAGCTGAAAGGCGCGACGATCCGTGTCATCAACCTTGCCGGCCAGGTGCTCCAGGAGCAGAAGGTGGCCTCCGCCATCGGCCAGGTGCTCGTGCCGGTAAGCCAGAAAGGCCTTTGCATCGTGGCCGTTCTCAGCGAAAACGAAATCGCCGCCAGCCAGAAGCTGGTACTCTAAACATACTTTCAAGTCGGAATCAATGAACTGCCCCGGTTTTCCAGCCGGGGCTTTTCGTGCGCCTAGGCCTCGGGCGCAGGCTGGCAGAGCTCTACCAGCACACCGTTGGTTCCCTTCGGGTGCAGGAAGCACACGAGCTTGTTGTCGGCGCCCCGTTTCGGCTCGGGGTTGAGGAGGGTAAATCCTTCGTCCTGAAGGCGTTGCATCTCGGAGCGGATGTCGTCTACGTGGAAAGCGATGTGGTGAATGCCCTCGCCCTTGCGCTCAATGAACTTCCGGATGACCCCATCGTCGGTGACCGACTCGAGGAGCTCGATCTTATTGGGGCCGGACTGGAAAAACGCGGTGCGGACCGCCTCGGAGGCGACTTCCTCCGTTTTATAGCAGGGGCTGTTGAGCAGTTTCTCGAAAAGGGGTACCGAATCGGCCAGGGATTTCACGGCAATGCCGATATGCTCAATTTTTTGCATGGATGGGTCGCTTTTGCGAAATAGGTAAAATTAGCTTTCCTTATCCTGATTTTCCTCAGCCGGCCACGGTTTTTGAAGTAAATTTGTGTGCTGAAATGGAACCTACGCATATGTTGAAACTACCCGTATATCTCGACCATAATGCCACCACCCCCTGCGACCCGCGGGTAGTGGAGGCCATGATACCTTACTTCACCGAATCCTTCGGCAACGCCGCAAGCCGCAACCACCCCTTTGGCTGGCAGGCCGAGGAAGCCGTGGACTATGCCCGTGAGCAGGTGGCCCAACTGATCGGCGCCGACCCGAAGGAAGTCATCTTCACTTCCGGTGCCACCGAGGCCGACAACCTGGCCATCAAGGGTGTATTTGAAATGTACGCCTCCAAGGGCAACCACATCATCACCTGCAACATCGAGCACAAAGCCGTTCTCGATACCTGCAAGCACGTTGAAAAGCTTGGCGCCGAGGTAACCTACCTGCAGGTCGACAACGAGGGCCTCGTGTCGGTTGAGCAGGTGGAAGCCGCCATCCGTCCCAACACGGTGCTGATCGCACTGATGTACGGCAACAACGAGATCGGCACGGTAATGCCCATCCGCGAAATCGGCGCCATGGCCCGCAAGCATGGTGTACTGCTCTTCACGGATGCGACGCAGGCCGTAGGCAAGATCCCGGTGGATGTTAACAAGGACAATATCGACCTCCTGGCCATGACGGCTCATAAGATGTACGGTCCGAAGGGCATTGGCGCCCTGTACGTACGCCGCAAGAATCCCCGCGTTAAAGTTACCGCCCAGATCGACGGTGGCGGCCACGAGCGCGGCATGCGCAGCGGTACGCTCAACGTGCCCGGTATCGTCGGATTCGGCAAGGCCTGTGAGCTCGCCCGCCTCGAGATGGCGCAGGACGCCGAGCGTCTTTCCAAGCTGCGCGACAAGCTCGAAAACGCACTCCTGAAACTCGAAGAAGCATACGTGAACGGCAGCAAGGAACACCGCCTGCCCCACGTGACCAATATCTCGTTCAAGTACGTCGAAGGCGAAGGCCTCATGATGGGCTTCAACAAGAACATCGCGCTGTCGTCGGGCTCTGCCTGTACGTCGGCTTCCCTGGAGCCTTCCTACGTGTTAAAGGCCCTCGGTCTCGGCGACGATCTGGCACATAGTTCGCTCCGTTTCGGGTTGGGTCGCTATACCACCGAGGAGCAGATCGACTATACGATCGAGCAGGTGACCAACACGGTCAACAAGCTCCGCGAGATGAGCCCGCTGTGGGAGATGTACAAGGATGGTATCGACATGAATTCGATTGAGTGGGCGCACCACTAACGCTTCGACTGCGCTCAGCGTGACAACAGCCTTGTCATCCTGAGCCTGGCGAAGGACAACAAACAACAAACTTTAAACGACAAACTTTTCCAAATGGCATATTCAGATAAATTGCTCGACCACTACAACAACCCCAAGAATGTGGGTACGCTGGACAAGGGCAACAAGAACGTAGGTACCGGCCTGGTCGGTGCTCCCGAATGCGGCGACGTAATGCGCCTGCAGATCGAGGTAGACGACGCTACCGGCCTCATCAAGGACGCTAAATTCAAGACCTTCGGCTGCGGCTCGGCCATTGCTTCCTCTTCCGTTGCTACGGAGTGGCTCAAAGGCAAGAGCATCGACGAAGCCATGAAGATCGACAACATGGACATCGTCGAGGAGCTCAACCTTCCCCCGGTAAAGATTCACTGCTCGGTACTCGCCGAAGACGCGATCAAGGCAGCGATCAACGACTACCGCGTGAAGAATGGTCTCGAAGAACTCAAGTTCGACGAATCGATCGTTCACTAACCCTTCGGCAGGCTCAGGGTGACAAGGACTCTATTGTTATGCTGAGCGCAGACTAACTCATTATTGCTATGGTTGCAACAGACAACGGAATATATGTAAGCGACAAGGCGCGCGACAAGGTGCGCCAGTTGATGCAGGAAGCCGGCGTGGCCGACGATCCTTCGTACTTTGTGCGGGTAGGGGTTGTAGGCGGCGGCTGCTCGGGACTGAGCTACAAGCTCGATTTCGACAACGAGCAAAAGCCGATGGACCAGGTATTTGAAGACAACGGGGTGAAGGTGGTGACCGACCTCAAAAGCTTCCTCTACCTCGTGAACACCATGCTCGATTTTTCCGATGGCCTCAACGGCAAAGGATTCTATTTCAACAACCCGAACGCTTCGCGCACCTGTGGCTGCGGGGAGAGCTTCGCGGTGTAGCACGGCTGACGGAATACACAGCACGCACGGAAAAATACAAGGTCTCTTTACAGGGGCCTTTTTCTTTTGCCTGAAACAAACCTTAAAACTCGGGACGACGAGCGCAGGTCCGGGAACTCTCAAAAACAACAAAACCCTCAAAACCTTAGTTTTACAACCTATGTGGTCCATCTGTAAAAAGGAGCTCGGCCAGTTCTTCAGCAGTCTCACGGGCATTATTGCCATCGTGGTGTTCCTCCTCGTGAACGGGCTCGTGCTTTTTGTCTTTCCCAACAATATCCTCGACAGCGGCTATGCCACGCTGGATGCTTATTTCGAGCTGGCGCCCTGGATCCTGGTCTTCCTGATCCCGGCTATCACGATGCGCTCGTTTGCGGATGAATACCGCGGCGGCACGTTCGAGATCCTCCGCACAAGGCCGCTGACAGCGGGGCAGATCGTGGCGGGCAAGTTCTGGGGTGCGCTGCTTATCGTGGTCATCGCGCTGCTGCCGACGCTGGTCTATTTCTACACGGTCAACCACCTCGCCGCCACAACGGGTATCGACGCGGGTGCCGCCGCCGGCTCGTACCTGGGGCTTTTCTTCCTGGCGGCGGTGTTTACGGCGATCAGCATCTTCATCAGCAGCCGCACCAACAATGCCGTCATTGCCTTCATCCTCAGCCTCCTTGCCTGCCTGCTGCTCTATTACGGCTTCCACGCGCTGAGCGGCCTCGCACCCTTCCGCGGCGGCGCCGACTACTACCTCGACCTCTTTGGTATTGACGCGCACTACCGCAGCATCAGCCGCGGCGTGGTCGATACGCGCGACCTTGTATACTTCGCCTCGCTCGCCGTTTTCTTTCTCTTCATGACCCGTCAAACCCTGGTCCACCGCGCATGAACAAACGAACTTTCAACGGCGCCTGGATCGTGGCCCTGCTGGCACTCGTGGCCGTCAACGTGCTGGCCGCACTCGCCCACGCCCGCTTCGACCTGACCGCCGAGCACCGCTACTCGCTGAGCAAGCCCACGCAGCGCCTGCTTCGCGGACTCGACAGCACTGTAACCATCGACGTTTACCTCACGGGCAAGGACCTGCCTTCCTTCGTGCGCAAGTTTCGCGGCTCGCTGCAGGACTTCCTGTCGGAAACGCGCGAGTACGGCGGCAGCAAGCTGCAGTTCAACTTCGTTGACCCCTTCGCCGGCGACACCGCGCAGTCGCGGGTGCTCCTCGACTCGCTGCGCGACAACTATGGCCTCAGCCCCGTGGCCGTACAGGCTCCCGAAAAGGTGGGCGACAAGCTGGAGGTGACGAGCCTGGTACACGGCGCCGTGGTGCGCCAGGGCGGCCGCGCGGTTGGTGTAGACCTGCTCAAGGGGCAGCGCGCCTTCGGCACCAGCGCCGAGGAGCTGGCAGCCCTGTACAACAACGTCGAAGCATCCGTCGAATACAAGTTTGCCTCCGCCATCGAGAAAGTAACCACGAAGCAGAAGCCGCTTGTTGCCTACCTGCTCGGCAACGGCGAAGCCTGGGGCTACAACATCAACGATGCCTTCATGACCCTGCGTGAAAATTACTTCGCCGATACGCTCAACCTGAAGGAGGTGCCGTTCATCCCCACCGAGATCAACGCCGTTGTGGTGATGAAGCCCACGCGGCCCTTCAGCACCGGCGACAAGCTGAAGCTCGATCAGTATGTAACGCATGGCGGCAAGATCTTCTGGATGGTGGACAACATGTACGCCGAGTTCGACAGCCTGTATAAGTCGGGTGGCTTTATCGCCTTCGACCGCGGGTTGCAGCTCGAAGACCTGTACTTCAACTGGGGCTTCCGCCTCAACCCGGATCTGGTGCAGGATATGCAGAGCGACCAGCTCCCGCAGGTGAGCAACAGCAACGGCCAGCAGCGCATCGTCAACTGGCCTTTCTTCCCGGTGCTCGACGGAACGCAGCATCCCATCAGCAAGAACCTCGATGGTGTCCGCGCGTTCTTTCCCACGTCTATCGATACCGTCGAAGCGGAAGGAATCCGGAAAACGGTTCTGCTGCAGTCCTCGGCCAATGCGCGGCTGCTCGGGTCGCCGGCCAAGATCGACTTCGAGTTCCTGCAGATCGCGCCCGACGAAAAGCTGTTCAAGCGAAAGAACATTCCCGTCGCTTACCTGCTCGAGGGCCGTTTCCGCTCGCTGTACAGCGGCCGGCTACCGAAGTCGGTTGCCGACTCGCTGAAGGCGCAGGGCTACGAGTTCTTCCCCGAAGCCGTGGCGCCGGGCAAGATAATCGTGGTGGCCGACGGTGACATCGCGCTCAACCAGTTCAGCGCATCCTCGGGCCCGCTGCCGATGGGCGTCAACCCGTTTACCCGCTACACGTACGCCAACAAGGAGTTTTTCCTCAACAGCCTCGAGTACCTCGTAAATCCTTCCGACATCCTGCAAACGCGCAGCAAGGAATATACCCTCCGCCTGCTCGACCCGCGGCGCGTGAAGGAGCAGAAAACGATGTGGCAGGGGATCAATATCGTGCTGCCGGTACTGTTACTGGTGGCGTTCGGAACCCTTTACCAGCAGGCGCGCCGCCGCCGCTATGCATCGTCCGTATCTTAGCGCCTCAAATCCCTTACGTACTGATGAACCTGGATCAGCTTAGTTACCTGGTGTTTGGATTGGTGATTGTGGTTGCGCTTGTGCTCGATCTTGGGTTGCTCAGTAAACGCTCCACGGAGATCAGTATCCGGAAAGCACTGTACCAGACCCTGTTCTGGGTAGCGCTGGCCTTTGCCTTTTTCGCGTTCCTGTGGATCGAATACGGCCGGGCCCCGGCGCTCGAATACATCAGCGCCTACCTGATGGAATGGAGCCTCAGCATCGACAACATCTTCGTCTTCATCCTGATCTTCTCCTTCTTCCGCATCGCCTCCGACCATATCGCGCGGGCACTCCTTTGGGGTATCCTGATGGCGATCGTGTTCCGCGTCATTTTTATCACGGTCGGGGTGGCGCTGGTGGCGCGGTTTGAGTGGCTGCTGTATGTTTTCGGGGCCTTCCTTATGTACACCGGGATCAAAATCTTTACAGTAAAAGAGGACGATGACGGCTTCGACCCGGCGACTAATCCGGTGTATAAATTCCTCAACCGCTTTTTACCCATCGTACACGAAGATGTCGGCGGTAAGCTTGTGATCCGCCGCAACGGGAAGCGCTTTTTCACCAACCTGTTCGTGGTGATCGTGATGCTGGCGACCACCGATATCGTGTTTGCGCTCGACAGCATCCCGGCCGTCTTTGCCATTGTGAATACGCGCGACCCGGGCCTGCGGCACCTGGTCATCTATACCAGCAACATCTTCGCGGTGCTGGGGCTGCGCTCGCTCTTCTTCCTGCTGAAGGGCGCGGTGAACCGCTTTGCGTACCTGCAGCAGGGCATTGCCATCGTGCTCGTCTTTATCGGGCTGAAGATGCTCGTGCCGCTTGTGATCCACGACTTCCATATCCCGGTTACGATCTCGCTCCTGGTCATCGTGATCTGCCTCGCGGGCTCCATACTTTATTCGATCAACGTCACCCGCCGCAAGGGCCGGGAGAACGATCAAATCTGACTTACCTTCATTACGTGTACTCCATTGCCACCATTGCCGAAGTGCTTGAGGCGCAGCTGCTGCAGCCCGGCGACCCGGAGCGCCCGATTGCGCACCTGCTGCACGACAGCCGCGCCGTGACCTTCCCGGACAGCTCGCTGTTCTTCGCACTCGTAACCGCGCGTAGCGACGGCCACCGCTTCGTGGAAGATGCCTGGCGCAAAGGGGTGCGGGCCTTCGTGGTCAGCCAGGAAATGGATACGACTCCCTTCGAAGGCGCTTCCTTCCTGCTGGTACCCGATACGCTCCGCGCCTTGCAGGCGCTGGCCGCCTGGCACCGCGGACATTTCGAGATACCGGTTATCGGCATCACGGGCTCCAACGGAAAGACCATTGTAAAAGAATGGCTGCAGCAATTGCTCGAGCCCGAGCATACGATCGTGCGCAGCCCCCGGAGCTACAACTCGCAGATCGGGGTGGCGCTGAGCGTATGGCAGCTGCGTCCGCAGCATACCCTGGCGCTGTTTGAGGCGGGGATCTCACAGCCCGGGGAGATGGAGCGGCTCGCGGCCATGATCCGCCCGACCATCGGGGTGCTTACCAATATCGGGTCGGCGCACGACGAGGGATTCGTAGACAGCGAGCAGAAGCGGACGGAAAAAGGGCGGCTGTTTGAAGGCGTCAAAGCCGTTATCGGCCCCGAGCCCTGGACGGGCCTTCTGCCGGGCGCGCTCAGCTGGGGCACCGAGGCGGGCGCCTCCCTGCACGTGGAAAGTACCGAGCGCGGCAGCACGACGCTGGTAAAAGCCCGCTACCGCGGCGTACCCGTAGAAATACGGATACCGTTTTCCGATGAGGCTTCTATCGCCAACGCGCTGACCTGCACCTGCGTGCTCATTTACCTCGGTTATTCGATCGATACGATCAACGAGCGGCTCGCGGCGTTGCAGCCGGTCGACATGCGCCTGCAGCTCAAGCACGGTGCCGGCGGCTGCACCCTCATCAACGACTCGTACAGCGCAGACTTTACCTCGCTGCAGCTGGCGCTCAATTTCCTGGCGCAGCAGCAAACGGGGCAACCACGAACGGTGATCCTTTCGGACTTTGCCGAGTCGGGCGCGGCACCCGGGCGCTTTTACCCACAGGTGGCGCGTGCGCTCACGGGCGCCGGCATCAGCAAGGCCGTACTTATCGGTCACGACGTGACGCGTCACCTTCAGCTGCCCGATACGGTTCCGGTGCAGCGCTACGCAAGCACGGAGGCCTTTTTGGAACAATATCACCCGGCGCAATTCCACGAGGAAACGATCCTTGTAAAAGGCGCGCGTCCCTTCCGCTTCGAGCGGATCGTGGCAGCGCTCGAAACGAAAGTGCACCAGACCGTGCTCGAGATCAACCTCAATGCGCTGGCCCACAACCTGCGGCAGTACCGGGCTATCCTGCAGCCAGGCACCAAGGTGATGGCGATGGTAAAAGCTTTTTCCTACGGCAGCGGGTCCTCGGAAGTGGCGTCGATCCTTCAGTTTCACCATGTGGACTACCTCGGCGTGGCCTATGCCGATGAAGGCGTGGCACTCCGGCAGGCGGGCATCTCGCTGCCCATCATGGTGATGAACGCAGATGCCTCCTCTTTTGATGCGCTGGTGGAGTGGCAGCTGCAGCCGGTGTTATATTCCTTCTCCATCCTCCAGGCGTTTGAGCGCTACCTCCAGCGCGAAGGTCTCCGCGCCTGGCCGGTGCACGTGGAACTGGAGACGGGGATGAACCGGCTTGGCTTTTCATCCGTAGAAATACAATCGCTCGCACGGCACCTGCAGCAGACCGACTGGCTGCGGGTGCAGTCGGTTTTCAGCCACCTGGCGGCCAGCGAAGACCCGGCGCAGGACGACTTCACGCGCGAGCAGGCGCAGCGTTACGAAGCTATGGCTGCCCAACTCCAGGCGGCGCTGCCCTACCGCTTCCTTCGTCATCTGTCCAACTCGGCCGCCATCATCCGGCATCCTTCGCTGCAATACGATATGGTGCGCCTTGGCATCGGCTTGTATGGCGTGGAGATCGAAACGAAGCAGCTGGAGCTCGAGGCCGTTGCCACCCTGCGCAGCACCATCGCGCAATTGAAGCAGCTGGAGGCCGGCGACACCGTCAGCTACAACCGCCGTGGCGTGGTGAAGGAGCCTTCGCTGATCGCCACGGTGCGGATTGGCTATGCCGACGGCTACAGCCGGCGCCTTGGCTATGGTGTGGGCAAGATGTCGGTCAACGGTCACCTGGCGCCCGTTATCGGTACGGTGTGCATGGATATGACAATGATCGATGTAACGCATATCGGCGGCGTTCAGGAAGGCGACGAGGTGATCCTGTTCGGGAAAGCCCTTCCCGTGCAGCAGCTAGCCGAGTGGATGGGCACCATTCCGTACGAGGTGATGACCGGCGTGAGCCAGCGGGTGAAGCGCGTCTATTTCCAGGAATAGGAATTCGTATCTTGAATCCTCCAGACCACTGCTTATGCAATTCGATTTTTACACCGAGTACCAGACATGGACGGATGCCCAGCTGCGCGCCGTCGTACTGAACCCGCATAATTACCAGCCGGATGCCGTGAGCGTCGCCGAAACGATCCTCATGGAGCGCAACGTGCCCCTGGTGGAAGAAGCACCCGCTCCCCGCCCCGTGCCGGAATGGATCGTGCCCGGGCCTGCCGACGGCGAAGAAACGGACCTGCTCGGGTCCCTGCTCGAGCAGCCGAAGCGGGCCCTTGCCTGGCCGCAGCCCACCTGGATGCGCGTGCTCTTTATCGTCACGGCCCTGACCTATGCGTGGGGCGTTTATTCGGGCGGCCGAAACCTCTATTCCTATTTCGGTTCGGGCGGGTCGCTTGTAACGGTGGCCTGTGTTATCGCCTGCTCTTTTTTCCTGCTCGACGTACTGACGGTATACCTCGCCGCCCGCGGCGACAGCTGGGGCTGGTACCTCGTATGTGGGAGTAACTCCTTCGTGCTGCTGGCGCAGGTGATCTCGCTGGGTTATTACCTGTTGCGATCGCCCTACGGGCTTGCGACCGGACTCTGGAGCAGCGCGCTGTTGCTGTTGTTGCGCGCCGCGTTGCTTGCCGGCTTCTTCCAGGGCCCGGTGCGAAGCTGGTTCGGCATTCCGCCCTCCGGTCGCTGGATGGTGCTGCTGGCAGCGGCGCTGTTGTGGGCGGGCTACATGGGCGTCATGTTCAGCCAGTCATTATTCTGATTGATACGTATGATCACGGGTATCCGGATACAAAGCATTGAACGGAAGCTGCTCGCCGGCCGCCGGCTCGAGATGTCGTTTGCCCGCAACCGCACGTTTGAGCTGTGGACCGGGTTCATGCCCAGGCGGCGGCATTTCCGGAATGCCGTAAGCGAGCACCTGTACAGCCTGCAGGTGTATCCCGATGTACATTTTTTCAGTCCCTTCGATCCGAACCGCCCCTTCGAAAAATGGGCCCTGCTCGAGGTACAAAGCTTCGCGGAGCTGCCCGAAGGGATGGAGCCTTTTGTGCTGCCCGCCGGTGTTTATGCCGTGTTCGATTTCCGGGGTGGCGCTGCGGAGGCGCAGGCCGCCTTCCGGTATATCTACGGGGAGTGGCTGCCGGCTTCAGGCTATGTGCTGGACGACCGCCCGCACTTTGAGGTTCTAGGACAGAAATACCGGCGCGATGACCCCGATTCGGAGGAGGAGATCTGGGTTCCTGTGCGCAAGCCGGGCGAGGCGTAGCAGTTGTGGGCCGGTGGATTTTTTATGAGATTACTTCCTGCGAAGCCGCTCCCACACCCATTCGTGCGGAATGATCTTCGGCTCAACGACATCGGCGAAGGCGCGCGCCCATTGCTGGCGGGCCCGGTCGGCAGGACTTTTCGCTTCTGTTACCAGGTCCACATCGCCCCAAAAGCGGCTGCTGGCGCGCACGGGCGTTTTGCCGTCATAATGCAGGAGCACCGTCGTGTCGCCGGTGGATACGCGGAGGTCGCCGTCTTTCAGCCGCTGGATGTTGAACAGCTGCGTTCCTTTTTGCACCGCGAGCAGGGCGCCCTTGCTGTTGTAGCGGTATCGGTAAAGAAGCGTGTCTTTTCGGAGCGAGTCGATGACGACAAATTGCTCCGGCAGGTCCTGGACGTTGTAGCGAACGCGGAATACCGAGTCGTTCATCCGGAGATAGACGCAGCGCGACTTCCCATCGTATTGTGCGAATGCTTCGCGGCCGTTGACCCGGCGGTAGGCAACATTTCCGACGTTGGGGTCGTACCGGTTTTCCTCCTCGCTCGTATCGGAAAGCGCAACGTAGTGATAGAAGTACACCGTGCCATCACCGCGCACCCTGTTCTCGTATTCGTAGGAGCTGTTGAAAATCCTGGTCCCCAGGCTGTCGAACTGCTCGATGCGGGTGCCGTAGTGGTTGTTGTTCACCTCCCCCCATTCGTTATAGAAACTGAGGTACTGGTAACGGGTGCTGCTGCCGTTGCGCTCCGTAACCCTGATCGCAAAGAACGTAACAGGGTCGTATTCGATGAGGTATTGCGTGCTGTCCGAATAGCCGATACGCGTCATGTTGTGCGATGCGTCGTAACTGTGCCAGTACTCATTGCCGCCCATATCGCGTGAATAGACAAGGTCGTTGTTGCGGTCGTAGCGGTACACCGCGGTTTTTACCTTCCCGCTGTCGGTGGTCGTTATCCGGATGATCCGCCCCGCCGTGTCGGTTTGTACCTGGCAGGGAAAACGCTTGTCGAGCGTGATCTCCGTGATGTGCCTGCCCCGGTAGCGGATCTGCATGCTGCCGCCGTCCTGGGTCAATTCGGTGAGCAGTCCATCCGCGTTGAAGTGGTAGCTGTCCGCCCAGCTGCGCAGCGTGAATTGCCGGCCGTCCCAGCTGAGTTCGCGGTTGGTGTCCAATCGCCAGCTGCGTTTCAGCGCCGACCTGTAGGTGGCTGCCTGGGGGATAAAACCTAACTGCCGGTTGTGGAGGAATTGCTCGTACAATTTGTTGCGGTCGCTTCGAAGCTCGCCCCTCCGCCGCAGCAGGTCGGCGGGTGTATTGGACAACCTGTTGCGGCGGATCTCGGCCTGCACCACGGCATCGATCATCCGGTAAAATGCGTCCGCATCGGGCACGGCCGCTTCCATAATATCGTTGGAGCCCGAACCCCACCAGCGTATCGCCACCGTCCCGTCGGGGAGGGGAAAGAGCCGCGTTTCCAGGAGGCTTCCCCAGCCAAAGCCGAAGTACCCGTTGTCGACCGACTTGGAATTATAGCTGCGTGTGATGTCGAGTTTGGCGCCGTCGAAGGCGATGTCGGTATAGGTGATAAAGAAATTCCCGTTCTTGATGTTCACACCCGCGAAAGCGCTCCGGGCGGCGAGCAGCAGCAGGAGGAATATGGTTGCGCGCAGACTCATAGACCGCTGAAGTATTTGATGAAGTTGCTGTGGAAATACGATCGGATGCCGGTACCTGCTTCTTTTTTCCGGCGCCGCGCTTCTTCCGGGTGACCGGTAAGCTGCAACGCTACGGCCGCTATGGCGGGCTCGGTGTTGAGGGTCTCGTCCAGGTAGCGCCGGGCAAAGGTTTTCGCAGCGGCTCCATCCCGGTTTTCGATGGCCAGCAACAGCAGCCAGCGGATCGCCGCGGGGTAGAGGTAGTCGGTCGCCGCTTCGGCGCGCTGCAGCCCCCGGAAGGCGGCCTGCAGGTTCCGGTTGCTGCGGTAGGCCGCTTCTGCCAGCGCGATCCGGAGCTCGATGTGCGTTGTATCCAGCGGCACAAAACGCTGCAGCCAGGCATAGCGTTGGGCCTCCGGTTGCGCGCGGCTTTTTTCCAGCGCCATGCCGATATAATCCTGCACGCGGTCGTCGTAGGGGAGCAGCCGGCGCAGGCGTTCCATGCATTCGAGGCTTTGCGTCACCTCGTTGCGGGCCAGGTGCATATAGGCCAGCGCCGCCAGTGCCTGCGAAAAGGAGCTATCCACCTGCAACGCCTTCTGATAGGCGGCCACAGCGCGACCCGAGCGCCCGGTCTGAAACAGGAAATTGCCGAACTGGTAATGCACCAGGGGCGACAGCGGCTGGTGGCGGATCGACGCCAGCAGTACGGCCTCGGCGCGCGCTGTATCCTTGTTGCGCAGCAATTCGTTCGAAAAGCTCTGCGCGATATCGTAGCGGTAGGGGTTAATCGCCAGGGCCCGTGCATAGACGGCCAGGAGGCTATCGGTCTGCCTGGTAAAGTCGTAATAGCTTGTCATGCTGAACCAGGCGGCGTCGGAGCCACGCGAAGCCTCCACGGCCTTCCGGAACCAGGGCAGGGCGCTGTCCGGCCGGTTGCGGTCGAGCCAAAGCAGTCCTTTGCCTGCGTAGCCTTCCTGGTCGTAGGGGTTCAGCGCAATGCCGATGCTGAACAGGCTGTCGGCCCTTTCCTGGTAGCGTTGCAGGGTACTGCCGTTGCGGTAAAATTCAGCAAGGGCCAGGTAGCCGGCCGCATCGTACGGGTTGGCGGCGATCATCCGGCGATAGTAGGCTTCGGCCTTCCGGCCATCCGTCTTGTTGTAAAAGTCGCCCAGGTTCTTCAGTGACTGGGTGAACGTGGCATCGGTGGAATCGGCTTTCAGGAAGTAGCGCTCGGCGATGGCCGGGAGCCCGCGGAGGTTGTAAAGATTTCCCAGGTTGCTGTAGGAGATGGCGAAGTCGCGGTTCTGGCGTTGTTGCGCGTTTTCTTCTTTGAGCGCAAGCGCTTTCCGGTAGTAGCGTTCGGCATCCGCGGTGCGGCCGATGTCGTACATGATGGTCGCTATGTTGTTGTAGGCCCAGGCGTAGTTGCTGTCGTTGCGGAGCACCTGCTGGTAATAGCCGATCGCTTCGTCGTGCTGGTAGATGTCGTTATAGAGATTGCCCAGTTCGTTGCGGGCATGACTCCAGGTGGGAATGAGCTCGTGGGCTTTCCCGGCATAATAGAGGGCGCTGTCGTACTGAAGCCGGAAACGTTTGAGGTGGGCCATGGCGAGGTACACGTAGGCGGCCCGGTTTTCGAGCTGCAGCGCGCCTCGGAGCAGGGATTCGGCCTCGCCGAATTTCTCGTAGCGGTCGTAGCGCAGGTAGCTGTTGGCAATATGAAAAGCGGCCATCACGCGGTCGTTCCTGTGACGCGGATCGCCCGCCGGCAGGAGGCTGTCGGCAAGGGCTGCGTCGATGCCGGCCGTGTAAAAGGTGGCGGCCGGCGGCATGAGGCTGAGGCCTTTGAGGTAGTCGTTGAGCACGAGCTGGCTCCGTGTTTCGAGCACTTCGGCCAGGTGGTTCTGCAGGCCTTGCTGCAGGTCACGGGCGCGGCCTTCGGGCAGGGCGCCGAGTTGGGCGATCACGGCGAGGCAGCTGGAGTCGGAGCCATAAAGCCGTTCGCGCAGCAGGAAGCGGTTGTAGCGGTTCACGTATTGCTCCAGCAGCGAGTCCGGGAGGTCGCTGGCGGCGCCGTTGCCGCGCCCGGCAAGGCTTTGGCCGTACTGGCGCCCCTGGAAAAAGCGCAGCGCCTGCTCGCGCATCGCGGGTGTGAGCTCGGCCACCACGTTGTTGCCATCGGGAGCGGTGAGCACCGGGTTCTGGCGGCCGCGGGTAGCGCTGCCCACGCGTCCCTTTACAAAAGCGGCCAGCTCGTTCAGCGTCAGCTGGTTGTTGCCGGTATTGGCGAGGCCCATCATACCCTGCACGAGGTACCAGGTGAAAAGCCCGTGGCCCACCGAGTCGGCTTCGAACGAAAACTCGTTGACGGCGCAGCCGAGCATCTTGGAGATCTGGTTGAAGCTGGACACGATATTGTCCTGCGCCTTCAGGATACCGTCGTTGTGCACGCTGAAACCGGAGTGGCAGGCATCCATCACGAGCGTCACCTTTACTTTTTTGACCGAGGCAAGCCGGTTGGTGTAGAGCTCGAGGTCCGACAGCTTGAGGGTGCCCGCGGCGCCGTGGTAGTTGCGTGTGTCGGAGGCATCCCAGGCCAGAAAGAAAGCCTCGTCGAAGTCGGCAACGGTCTGCACATCGCCATGCCCGGCGAAGTAGAGCACCAGCTCGTCGCCCTTGTTGAGCCAGCGCATCATGTCGAGGATGGCGTTGTAGATACGGCCCGAGGTGGCGGCCGAGTCGGGGAGGAGAAAGACGTTTTCCTTCGGGAAGGCCCGCACGCTGGTGAGGTAGTTGTAAAACAGGACGGCGTCGCGGTTGGCGTACTGGAGCTGTAGGCGCTTGCTGCTGTAGTCGGAGATGCCGACAATGAGCGCCGCCTTGCGCTGCCCCGAGTCGCCCTTCAGCGGCGAGTTGGCGGAGCGCTCATAGGGTGTGACCTTGATGCCGCGCTCCTGGGCACGTAGCCCTGTGGCCGCCAGCAGGATCAGCAGGAAACAAAGAAGTCGGCGCATCGCAGTCAGGTTGGTCTGTTTGGTTAAAAGTACTCCTTTCATTCCTTAGATGCAGGGCGCGGCGGGAGCGTGGCGTCGTTACAACAACTTTAACAAGCCGCCCCGGTGCCGCGTTTTTTCATTTCTATTACAAAGGCGGCTGGCGGCGAGTGCCTTGCTGTCCTATCTTTGGCCCCTTGACAACCCCGCTGCGCGGGGACTAAATCCGCTACGTGAAACTCAGAACTCCCTTTCTTATTATCCTCGCGGTCATCCTGGTTGACCAGGTCCTGAAGATCTGGATCAAGACCCATTATCCCTTTGGCGAGGTCGCCAAGCTGGGCGGCATGTCGTGGGCACGCCTGTATTTTATCGAGAACGAAGGCATGGCCTGGGGCTGGAAGTTCGGCGGTTCCTGGGGCAAAATGACGCTGACGCTGTTTCGCCTTGTGGCCGTGATCTTCGGTACCTGGTACATCGTGCGGATCGTCCGCGAGCGCTATACCCGTGGCTTTATCGTTTGCGCGGCCCTGATCTACGCGGGCGCGCTGGGCAACCTGCTCGACTCGATGTTCTACGGCCTCCTGTTCTCTCCCTCCGACTACTTTACCGTAGCGAAGGCCTTCCCTCCCGGGGGCGGCTACGCCGGCTTTCTCCACGGCCGGGTAGTGGACATGCTTTATTTCCCCTTCATCGAAAACGGAACCTGGCCCTCCTGGGTGCCTTTCGTGGGCGGTGAGAGCTTTACCTTTTTCAGCCCCATCTTCAACGTCGCCGATGCGGCGATCTCCGTGGGTGTGATTTCGCTGATCGTTTTCCAGAAGCGCTTCCTGCACAAGCAACACGCAGATAACGCCGGTAACGCGGATAGAGTAAAGGATATACCCGCAAGCGCCGACCCGATTCATGAACGCTTACCCGAATAAAAACAAAAGCCTCGCACTGCGAGGCTTTTGTTATTATCTGCGTTATCCGTGTGATCTGCGCGCCCTATCCAAGGTTGCCAACCATTTTGCTCGGATCCACCCACTGGTCAAACTCTTCGGGGGTAACATAACCAAGCTTCACGGCCATTTCTTTCAGCGTGGTGCCTTCCTTGTGCGCCTTCTGCGCGATCTCGGCAGCCTTGTAGTAACCAATCTTCGTGTTGAGCGCCGTCACCAGCATCAGCGAGTTGCTTACGTGCTTGTGGATGTTGGCCTCGATGGGCTCGATACCGGCGGCGCACTTGTTGGTGAAGCTCACGCAGCCTTCGCCGATCAGGCGCGCGCTGTGGAGGAAGTTGTAGATCATCATTGGCTTGAACACGTTGAGCTCGAAGTGACCCATCGAGCCGCCGACGTTGATGGCGACGTCGTTGCCAAGCACCTGCGCGGCGATCATGGTGAGGGCTTCCACCTGCGTGGGATTCACCTTGCCGGGCATGATCGAGGAGCCGGGCTCATTGTCGGGGATCAGGATCTCGCCGATACCCGAGCGCGGGCCCGAGGACAGCATGCGGATGTCGTTGGCGATCTTCATCAGCGATACGGCAACCGTCTTGAGCGCGCCGTGGCTTTCCACGATGGCGTCGTGCGCGGCAAGCGCCTCGAATTTATTTTCTGCCGTTACAAAGGGAAGCCCGGTGAGCGTCGCGATATGCTTCGCCACATTTTCGGAATAGCCCTCGGGTGTGTTGATGCCGGTACCGACGGCGGTGCCACCCAGCGCCAGCTCGGCGAGGTGCGGCAGTGTATTGCGCAGCGCGCGGAGGCCGTGATCGAGCTGCGACACGTAGCCGGAGAACTCCTGGCCCAGCGTCAGCGGCGTGGCATCCATGAAGTGCGTGCGGCCGATCTTGACCACGTTCATGAAGGCCTTGCTTTTTTCCGCAAGCGTATTGCGCAGCAGCTCCACAGCAGGGATGGTCGTCTCCACGAGCATCTTGTAAGCGGCGATGTGCATGGCGGTGGGGAAGGTGTCGTTCGACGACTGCGATTTGTTGACGTCGTCGTTGGGATGAAGCACCTTGTCTTTATCGGTAAGAGCGCCGCCGGAGAGCACATGCGCGCGGTAGGCCACCACTTCATTGACGTTCATATTGCTTTGGGTGCCCGAGCCGGTTTGCCACACCACCAGCGGAAAGGCGTCGTCGAGCTTGCCTTCGAGGATCTCGTCGCAGGCGCGGCCGATGAGCTCCATCTTCTCCTTCGGCAGCACGCCGGCTTCGAAGTTGGTGATGGCGGCGGCTTTCTTCAGGTAGGCAAAGGCGCGGATGATCTCTTTCGGCATCCGGTTGATGTCCTGGGCGATGCGGAAGTTGTCGATGCTGCGCTGCGTCTGGGCACCATAGAGAGCGTCGGCAGGAACCTGCACTTCGCCCATGGTATCTTTTTCAATACGAAAGTTCATGGCGTTTGATTTTCGGGGGCAAAAGTACCGCATTCCCGTTGCGGTACGAAAAAGGCCGCCTCTTTCCGCTGGCAGGGAGCGAAGAGTGCGGCCATTGTATTTTCCGGGTTGCGGGGGATCAGAAATGGTAGCCTACGGTAAAGCCGAGGCCGAAGTTGATCAGGCTTTTGTCGTAGCTCGCGAAGCCCTCGGTGCCGTGGTTGCTCACCACGTACTTGCTGCCCCTGATCTGGCGCAGCCCGATGGCCGATGACCACTCCATCGACAGGCGGTCGTAGAGCCACTGGTGACCGAAATGCACCATGAAATCGGTGAGCGTCTCGTACTCGTTCTTTTCGGCGCCGCTGAAATCATTGCTGGCGGCCACGTAGCCGGGTATGCTGAAGTTGTAGCGGGCGTAGTTATACTGGAAGCCCAGGTAGCTCTCCTCCGGCGCGTCGCCACCGAAATACAGCCGCGGCTCGAGGCGGTACATATACCCCATTTTCGGCTTGCGTACATCGAAGTTATACGGTTCCGGCGCGAGGTCGTAGTCGCCCGAGTTGGCGCTCCAGGGGTATTGCTTGATCAGCGGGGCATCTTCATCGTGCAGCACGTTGATAAAGGTATTGCGGATGTAGTTGCGGTGCGTGAGTCCGCCGCCGACCTGCACGGTCAGCATACCGCTGATCCGGCGCTCATAGAGCAGCGGGAACTGGCCGCTGATAAAGCCCAGGGGGGCGATCTTGACGATGTTGTTCTGGGTGCTTCCCTTCTTTTTGGACGATGTCGAACCGGATTTCTGCTCGCCGAAAATGATCGTAACGGTACTGTCGCGGGCTTGCCTGCGTGATTGTGCCAGCACGGGTTGCAACGATGTGGCTGCGAGGAGCAGTATGAGTAGAAGGCGCAGTTGGTTGGTTTTGTGAGGCTTCATAATAATTCTGATTGCCGCGAATGTATTTTATTTGTGGTCTAAGCCAAAATAATTGCTATGAGAAAATACATGGTAGTGGCAGCGCTGATCGTTGCAGGACAAGTGGAGGCCCAGCGGGTGAATGTACGCTGGAGCGAAGAGAGTAAGACAGAGCTGCGATACGGCTCGCTGGTGAAAGGATCCGGCGCCGAGATGGTGAAGCTTTGCTTCGAAGACCACGGCGGGATGTTCAGGCGGCCTACGTCGACGCCCATTCTAAGCCGCTACAGCGACCGGCTGGAGGAGCAGGGCGTGCGCAGCTTTGCCGCCGACGAAGACAATATGTCGTTCGATAACCTGCTGAGCGTAGGATCGAACCTGTTCATGTTCACCAACCGTTACGACCGGAGCGAGAAGGCCACCAGCTTCTATGCGCAGAAGATCGATGCAAAAACGCTGCTGCCGGCCGGCAGTCCAGTCAACCTCGGCGTGATGTCGGCCATCGACCGGCGGCGCCAGTCGGAAGCCCACTACGAGCTCTCGCTCGACTCGTCGAAGCTTCTCATGTTCGGACTTTCGCCGTATTCGAAAAAGGACAACGAGAAATATTACATGGCCGTGTACGACAACAACCTCACGAAGCTGTGGGACAACACAGTGGAGCTGCCTTACAAGGACAAGTTCACCGACGTGCTGGATTATATCGTGACGAGCAACGGCGACGTAGGCGTGCTGCTGAAGCACTACGACAAGGAAGTAAAGCGCGAGAAGGTGCGCGAGGACGGCGCCAACGTGCCCGCCTACAAGACCAAGTTCCTGTTGTATGCAAAGGGAGCCGCAACGCCGCGCGAGTACGTGCTCGACCTGCAGGGCAAGTTCGTGCACGACATGCAGCTCACCGCCGACAAGAACAACAGCCTGACGATGTTCGGCCTCTATAAGAACAAATACGACGGCTATGTGAACGGGTACTTCATCACGAAGCTCAATGCATCCGGCGGCGGCGCCGAGCTCGTGAAGATGGAGGCCTTCCCCGACGAGATGGTGACGCTGATCAAGAAAGACAAGCAGGGTAGCGACCGCGAGAAAGACCCGGGCCTGAGCTCCTACTTCAGCCTCGCCGACGTGCTGACACGCCAGGACGGAAGCGTTGACTACCTGCTGGAATATTACAAGCTGACGATCGTGACCTACACCGATTCGCGCGGCCGCACAACGACCTACTACGATTATACCTATGGCGATGTTGTGGACGTCAACGTAAAGCAGGGACGCGACACCCGCTTCGTGCGGCTGCCCAAACTGCAGAACACGCGCAACACCTCGCTGTACAGCTCCTTCAAGGCGCTTACTGCCAATAACAAGCTGTTCATCTTTTACAACGACGACCGCGACAACGTGGAACGCCCGCTCGAAAAGCGCCCCGACGATATGGTGCGCTTCACCAAGAGCATCCTCGCCATGGCCACTATCGACCAGGATGGCGCCCTCACGCGCAGCCAGGTGTACGACCACCGCGACATGAAGCTGACGACCTGCGTACGCGTAAGCCGTCGCCTCAACGACGGCAGCATCGGCCTCTATGCGCAGCGGATCGGCGGCATCTTTTCCGCCGCCAAAGACATGGTCGGCATTCTCGCACTGCAGTAAGCTACAACGCATTACCACGAAGACCCGCCGAGGCGGGTCTTTTTTGTGTCCTTTGGTGCTGTTTTTGCACCGGTGTCGGTATGCGTATCCCGGTTCTCAGTATCGCCCTGTTGCTCGCCGCCTGCGGCGGGCCCGCCTTCGATCCCCGTTATAGCGAGGGGATCGAGGCCGATACGTTGCTCCGCACCGATTCGGCTGCGGCCTTCCGCGACAGCATGCCGGCGGATGGTACCCGCTCCGTGGACACAACACTGGCGGCGACACCGCCCCATGCTGCGGCGGACACGAACATCGACCTTACGGCGCTGCCGGCCGGGGCAACGATCCAAACAAAAGGCGTGCGGCCCGAGGAGCTGCTGGCCTTCGCGCAAACGTTGATCGGCACACGCTATGTATACGGCAGCACCAACCCAAGCGTCGGCTTCGATTGCTCGGGATTTATCACCTACGTGTTCAACCACTTTCACATCAGCGTGCCCCGCTCCTCGGTCGACTTTACGCGCGTGGGCCAAACGGTCGACACGCTGCAGGCGCGGCCCGGCGATCTGATCCTGTTTACCGGCACCAACCCGCTCGAGCGCGAGGTGGGGCATATGGGTATCGTTATCGATCGCAGCAAAACAGGGCTTCGCTTCATCCACTCTTCCTCGGGCAAGGCCATGGGAGTGACGATCACCCCGCTCAACGATTATTACAAGGGACGCTTTGTGCGGGTGGCGCGGATCTTTCCCTAAGCAGTCCCTTGTTCCGAAACAGGCGAGCCTTTTTCTTCCAATTCCCGTATCGTCCGCCGGGCGCGGGCCAGTCGGATGCGGTTGTTCTTGGCCACAAGCTTGTGCGTCAGCCAGTGCTCTACTTTGTGGTGCAGGGGAACGAGTATAGCCGCCAGGCCCACCATAATCAGCAACATCCATACGGGCGAGTGGTGGGAGGCCGATCCGATGTACGGGTGGAGCAGGAGATTGAGAAACTCGAACAGGATCAGCAGCGAAACAACGCCCAGGAAGCGAATGGCTTTTTCATTGGCAACAGCAGTATGACTGAACGCCAGGAAACCGGCGATGATCGTTACCAATGCAAGCGCAATGGCGGCGTATTGCAGGTTGTGCTGCCGCTCTTCTTCGGCTTCGGCACGCTTAACTGCCTCTTCCTGCTCGCGGAGCGTTTCGTTGAGCGCCATATCCTTTATCGCATTCAATTTATCGCTGTTAAACAAGGAGTCCTGGTAAGCTAACTGCAGCGTAGCGTAATGAAAGGCGCTGTCGTAGCGATGCAGGCTGCTGTAAATTTTCTGGAGCTGCGCTACGTTCTCCAGTAAGGGAAGCTTGGCCTGGCTCTCCCGGGCGATCTGCAGCCCCTGCAACGCCATCCGGCGTGCCTCCGCCACTTGTCCTTTTCTAAAGAGATACTCACTGTAAGATTTCGCGGTCATGGCATCGGTGAAGCTTCGGCTCTTGCCGGTACTATCGATACTGTTCCGGAAATAGCTTTCCGCCAGGATGTCGTTGCCCTCCTCTGCATACGCCTGCGCAATGATGGTCGCCATGATCTTCGCCATAGGATTCCCCTGTTTCTGCATTACGTCGAAGCAGGGCTGGGCATAGTAACGTGCGGAATCCAGCTGGTGCAGGTACTGGTAGTTTATGGCTGTGAAATATTGTACCATTGTATAGGCCGGGCCATTAGTGGTGATCCTGGAACGCACCCGCCGCAGGTACCGCAGGGATTCTCCGTAATTCTTCAGGTCAATGTACATAGAAGCCAGGCCTAGTTCAAGATTGTTGATCCACGTTGGAAATTTCGCCTCCGCAATTCGTAGTGCCTTGAGCAGATACTCCATTTCCTGCCGGGAATCGGTGCGATAGTCCAGGTAAAGCGCGGCGCTAGTGTAGGAAACCAATTTCAGGCTGTCATTACCCGATCTTACCGCTTCGATCAGGATGGTGTCCACCTGTTGCCGCGCGCGATCCAGGTACCCTTCTGTCACGAGGAAACCTAACAGGGTGGTCCGTATACTGAATTCGGATTTCCGGTCGTTACTCAGATCCAAAGCGCGTTGTAGGGAGTCTATTTTCGCTTTTACCTGTGCTGGGGCAGTAAACGATAGGGCGAGGAGGGCTACCAGGAGTCGGAATTTTCTCATAGCGCGGTTCAGTTTTGGGCTACGAAAGTAGGATTTCCGGCAAAGGAGCAGGATTTTCAGGTACTACTATTAATGCGCCAAACCCTTTGAAACTCCGAAGAGACAGAAATAGAAAAGCGCCCGTAAGGTCCGGGCGCTTTCGTGTGTGAAATTGATACCGATTACTTGCCGGTAAATTGCGCTTTACGTTTTTCAAGGAATGCCGACGTGCCCTCGCGCATGTCTTCTGTTGCGAAGCATGCACCGAAAGACTCGATCTCTACGTCATAACCGTTCTGCGATTCATCGTACACCGCGTTGGCCGCCTTGATGCAATGTGCGACTGCGAGCGGAGCCTTGCTGTTGATCGTTTCGAGGAGCTTGCGGGTTTTAGGCAGCAGGTCGTCGGCGGTCGTTACCTGGTTCACCAGTCCCCATTGCTGCGCCGTGGCGGCATCGATCATATTACCCGTGAGCAGCAGTTCGAGCGCGCGGCCTTTGCCAACGAGCTGTACCAAACGCTGCGTACCACCGTAGCCCGGGATGAGCCCGAGGTTGACTTCGGGCTGGCCGAACTTTGCCGTGTCAGAAGCAATACGGAAGTGGCAGCTCATCGCCAGCTCACAACCGCCTCCCAGCGCAAAGCCGTTAACGGCCGCAACGATCGGCTTCGCCGAGCGCTCGATGCGGTTGAAAACGGTATCCTGCCCGCGGCGCGCCAGCGATTCGCCTTCTTCCTTTGACAGGCCCACGAACTCGCTGATATCGGCCCCGGCCACGAAGCTTTTCGGCCCCGACCCGGTGATGATGACCGACCTGATCGCATCGTTCGATTCGATCTCGGTAAGCACGGCGCCCAGTTCTGCGATCACATCGCGGTTCAGCGCATTGAGTTTTTCGGGTCGGTTGATGCTGACGGTAAGGATGCCGTTATCGAGGTCGGTCAGGAGCGTTTGATACATGGGGGAAAGTTTTGGGAAATGGTTTTGGAAGGTTTTGGAAGGTTTTGAAGGGTTGGGCTCAGAGGGTTCAGCAGGTTTAGAAGGTTCAGGAGGTTGTTGCAGTGCGGCAACTCCAAACACCAAACTTCTAAAACGCCCGGTGCTCCTTCACCCAGCTGCTGATGTAGCCCGCGATATCGGCGGTGGAGGTGCCGGGTGCAAAGAGCTTGCCCACGCCTTGCTGCTGCAGGGTCTGCATGTCTTCGTCGGGGATGATGCCGCCGCCGGTGAGCAGCACGTCGTTGAGCCCCTTTTCCTGCATCAGCGCCCTGACCTTGGGAAACACGGTCATATGCGCACCGGAGAGAATGGAGATGCCGATGGCATCGACGTCTTCCTGCAGCGCGGCGGCCACGACCATTTCGGGTGTCTGCCGCAGGCCCGTGTAAATGACTTCCATGCCGGCATCGCGCAACGCCGTGGCGATCACCTTGGCGCCGCGGTCGTGGCCGTCGAGGCCTACCTTGGCCACCAGCACGCGAATGGGACGATTGAGCGTATCCATGGGGCAAATGTAATGGGATAATGTGGTGATGTGGTAATGTGGTAATGGGTAATGGGGTGAAGGTGTGGGCAAGGGGTTTGTTACTGCTGCGGTATCTTCCGCCCATGAACCGCAACGAAAAAGTGCTCGCCGGCTTATTCATCGGGCTCAAGCTCCTGTTGCCTTTTCTGCTGTCGGATGGCGCCTTCGGCCTGCACCGCGATGAATACCTGTATTACGAGCAGGGCCGCCACCTCGATTGGGGCTTTCTCGAAAACCCGCCGCTGCTCGGCATCCTGGCAGCCATCAGCCGCGCGCTTGGCGGCTCGCTGCTGGTTATCCGGATGTGGCCCGCGCTCCTTGGCGCGGCAACGCTGGTGCTGCTCTTCCGGCTGGTAAAAGGATTCGGCGGTGGCCTGTACGCGATCGGGCTGGCAGGTATCGCCTACCTGCTGTCGGTATACCTCCGCATCCACATTCTTTTTCAGCCCACCATTCTCGAGATCTTTTTCTGGACGGCTGCCTGCTGTTGCCTGCAGCAGTACCTGCTCAGCGGGCAACGTCGCGATCTGTACGGGCTCGCGCTGCTGCTGGCGCTGAGCTGGTGGAGCAAATACTCGGTGCTGTTTTTTATCGTGGCCCTTTTCGGTGCACTGCTGCTCACGAAGCAGCGCCGACTCCTGCTGCAACGCGATTTCTGGCTCGCAGCCAGCCTGGGCGCCGTGCTGGTTCTTCCCAACATACTCTGGCAATGGCAGCACCACTGGCCGCTGGCGCAACACATGTCGGAGCTTCGCCAAACACAGTTGAAATACCTGAGCAAGACGGGTTTCCTTTCGGAGCAATTGAAAATGTTTGTCCCGGGTGTGCTGCTTCTCTTCGGCGGCCTCTATGCCCTGCTGCGCGACGAGCGCTTCCGGGTGCTCGGCGTGCTTTATATCGGCGTGATCCTGCTGTTGCTCCTTGGCTCGGCGAAGGGTTATTACTCTGTGGGCATCTACCCCCTGCTGCTGGCGGCCGGCGCGGCCTGGCTGGAGCGTGTTGTTCGTCCCGTAGTTCTACGGGCCGCGCTCCCGCTGCTAATGATCGTGGCCGGCTTCCCGATGCCGTTCCTGCTGCTCCCCGTGCAGCCGCCCGCGGCAATGGCGCAATTCAATAAGCGCTGGGAACTAGCCGACAAGGGCGTGCTGAAATGGGAAGATCAAAAGAGCCATCTCCTGCAGCAAGACTATGCCGATATGATCGGCTGGGAAGAGGTCGCCCGGAAAACAAACAACTATTTTGATGCACTGCCTGCATCAATGCGCGACAGTACCGTTGTGTATGCGCGCAACTATGGCTATGCCGGGAGCCTGCTGTACTTCGCGCACGATTCCACTTTCTCCCGCCGCGTCATCTGCGACAACGGCAGCTTCCTGCTCTGGATCCCCGACCGCCTTCGCTACCGGCACCTGCTGTTCGTGGGCGAAAGCGCCCCGCGCCCCGGCGACGAGGTGTTCGATCATTTTCAAACAGTCCGCCGCATCGACTCCTGTACCAACCCGCTCTCGCGGCAGTACGGCACGCAGATCCTGTTTTTTGAGAACGCTGATACAGCAGCGTTCCCGCTCGCCGAAAGGGGACTGCGCCGAATGAAAGCGGCATTCGGGGAGTAGGACGCGGAAAAACCGGGGCTCCCTGCGTAGCACAGGCGTTTGCGTCGCCCGCAATGAAAGAGGGCCCGCAATGCGAGCCCCCAATTTCGTGTAGTCCATTTATATCCTGGGCCTATCCCAGTGTCGGCAGCACGCTCCGGATACGGGCGGCCGTCTCTTCCGCGCCGAGCACTTCCGCGATCGCAAATACCGGCGGGCCGAACTTACCGCCTACGAGCATGATCCGCAGGGGCAGCTGGAGCTCGCCCGGCTTGATCCCTGCTTCTTCGGCACCCTGCTTGAAGGTGCTTTCGAAAGAGGCGGCATCGGTGGCAGTAGAAATACGGTCGGCGTATTGCTCGAAGAAAGCCTGCTTTTCCGGGGTCCACTTGGCGGCGAAGGCTGCCGTATCCCACTCGGTTGGGGAGCGGAAGAAGAAGCCTGCCTGCTGCACAAAGTCGGTGAGGAAGGTGCAGCGCTCCTTGACCAGATCGATCACTTGCGCGACGCGGGAGTCATCGGCGCTGATCCCCTGGGCGCTGAGCACGCGCTGTACATCGGGAAGGAGGCGATCGGCGCTGCTGCGCTTGATCCACTCGTGGTTGAACCACTGCGCCTTCTCAAAGTTGAAGTGCGCGCCGCCTTTGTGTACTTTTTCCATCCGGAACCGCTCCACCAGCTCGGAGAGCGAGAACAACTCCTGCTCCGTGCCGTCGTTCCAGCCAAGCAGCGCCAGCAGGTTATTGAATGCTTCGGGGAGAAATCCGCGCTCGCGGAATCCTTCGGTGCGTTCGCTTGTTTTGGGGTCGGTCCAGCTGGCAGCGAAAACGGGGAAGCCGTACTTCGCGCCATCGCGCTTGGAGAGCTTGCCGCTTGGTCCCAGGATCAGTGGCAGGTGCGCCCACTGCGGCATCGCCGCTTCGCCGAAGAGCCAGCGCCACAGCAGCACGTGCACCGGCGCCGAAGGAAGCCACTCCTCGCCGCGGAAGGCGTGGGTGATCTCCATGAGGTGATCGTCGACCACTACCGCGAGGTGATAGGTCGGCATGCCGTCGGCTTTCAGCAGCACCTTATCGTCGACCGTGGAGCTGTCGAAGCTGACTTCGCCACGGATCATATCGGTGAACGTCAGCGTTTCGCCTTCGGGCATGCGGATGCGCACCACGTGCGGCGTTCCGGCGTCCAGCAGTGCCGTCACTTCGTCCTGCGGCAGCGTGAGCGAGTTGCGCATCTGCCCGCGGACGTGGCGGTCGTATTGCGGCGTCGGATTGCTGTCGGTCTTGAGACGTGCGCGCATCGCGTCGAGGTCCTCCGGCGTGTCGAAGGCGTAATAGGCATGTCCTTCCGACACAAGGCGCTCGGCATAGGCGCGGTACAGCTCCTTGCGCTCGCTCTGGCGGTAGGGGCCGAACGGGCCGCCCTTCAGCGGGCTCTCGTCGGGCTCAAGGCCGCACCAGGCCAGCGTTTCATAAATATATTCCTCGGCACCGGGCACATAGCGGCTCTGGTCAGTGTCTTCGATACGCAGCACGAACTCGCCGCCGTGCTGGCGGGCAAACAGGTAGTTGTATAAAACGGTGCGCACGCCGCCCAGGTGGAGACCACCCGTGGGGCTGGGTGCAAAGCGAACGCGAACTCTTTTCGGCATGCGGCAAATATCGTGAATCGTCAATCGTGAATCGTCAAGCACAACGGACAATAACAACCTCAAAACCAGCAGAACCCTCAAAACCTTCAAAACCTATCTTCGCTCCATGCACCGCTTCTTCATCAGAATCCCCTGGCTCATCAAGCGCCTCTTCCCCAGGTATACGTGGGATGCGCCGGCATCCGGGGGCGCGGTGTACCTCACGTTCGACGACGGCCCGCACGAGACCATCACGCCCTGGGTGCTCGACCAGCTGGCAGCCCATGGGGCGAAGGCCACCTTCTTCTGTATCGGCAAGAACGTGGCGCTCCATCCCGAGATCTTCTCCCGTATAATTACGGAAGGACACAGCGTCGGCAATCACACCGAGAATCATCTCAACGGATGGAAAACCGGCACGGCCGAATACCTCGCCAACATCCGCCTCGCGGCGAAGCGCATTTCCTCGCCGCTGTTCCGCCCGCCCTACGGACGCATCCGTGCCCGGCAGGCACGCGGCCTCGCTGCGGCACTCGGCGTACCCAACCCGCGGGTGATCATGTGGGATGTGCTCAGCGCCGACTTCGACCGCGAAACCAGCGCCGCCGCCTGCAGCGCCAACGTGCTGCGGAACAGCAGGCCCGGCTCCATCATCGTTTTTCACGACAGCGAAAAAGCCTGGCCCAACCTCAAAGAGGCGCTTCCCGTAGTACTACGGTTTTTCCGGGAAAAAGGCTATCTCATGAAAGCATTAGAAACGACGTAGCATTCTGTGCTTACTGTTACAAGAAAGGGTCGGAGTCAGCAAGACGAAGCCGTAGTTTTCGCTTCGGATTTTTTATACATGCGCGGATTAACTGTCAGATAATTTGATTGGTCCCGCGGTATCGATGCAACATCTAACGAATTGCACCGTCTTTTCGCCGGTCGTGGATGTCATTTTCTTCATTTGGCCTTCAGGCAACAAAAAGGGCCGGGGTTGAAACCCTGGCCCGTTTTTAATCCGTACCCTATGAAAACTAGGTCAAAAATATAGGTTTTTACCTTTACGGCAAACTAATTTGATAAGTGGAATTATTTACTGTAAGACTGGCAACATTGTCGCAATTCCCCTGGCCGTAATCCAGCAGAGCTACCCATCTCGGGTTTGAAGGGGAAGTGCCCCGGTTCGTGCGCACGGTGCCCTGCCGGATCCAGCGGCAGTTGAAGCTCTTCCGGAGCGGAGTCTCGATAACCGACTGCCAGTTACTGACGAGATCGTTGGTCTGCAGGGTTCCGTGCGACTCGCCGCTGATCAGGAATACATCGTCGGCGGGGAAGTTCGGGGTGGCGGCGCCTTCCACCTGGGTAAGCACCCGGGTGCTATTGGCGCGAATGTAGTTGCCCGAGGGCTTGTCAATGCGCCCGTTGTTGATGGTTACGCGGAACACCCGGTTGTGGTTGGGGCCGGTGCCCGGCGGGGTCGTGTTTTCCACGATATGGGTGCCGCTGATGGCGAAGGAATCGAGCTGGTAGTGATCGAAGGTAGTGGTGGCAGTGGCCCCCGGCTCGGTAATCCGGGCCGTGTAGTCGATGATGATCTTCCCGGAGCGCGTGCGGCCGTCGCGGCCGGTGCAGCCGCCGCCGAAATCGAGCGTGACGCGGGCAGGGAAAGCGTTCGGCCCGAGGCGCTGGATCAGCACGGTGACGCAGGCAAGGGAGTCGGGCCGCTGGAGGCGACCGAAAACACCGGTGCCGCCGATACCGAACTCGGTGTTGACGCCGAGGACATTGTCGAACACTTCCTCGCGGGAAAACGACATCTGCGCATCACCGCGCACGGCGGCCAGCGCAATCTGGAGCTCTTCCTGCGAACTGAGCTCGTCCTGGCTGTGCTCTTTTTTGCAGCCCAAGAAGAGGGCGGGCAGTCCGAAAAGAAGCAGGTATTTGGTAAGCGAACCTTTGATCATGGCGATAGTATTGCGGCTGGAAGCAATGGCCGGCCCGTTGCGGCGCGGCCGTCCCCCAGTAAGAGACGCACTTACGGGAAAGGTTTAAAGGTATCTTAAAAAATAATTACCCAGCTTTGCCCCATGACCCTGATCGACACCCATGCCCACCTTTACCTCCCCGAATTTCGCGAGCGCTGGCCCGAGCTGCTGGAGCGCGCCCACACCGCGGCAGTCGGCACGATCTTGCTGCCCGCGATCGACAGCGAGACGCACGCCGCCGTGCTGGAGCTCGAGGCCGCCCACCCCGAATGCCGCGCTATGATGGGACTGCATCCCTGCTCGGTGGGGGCTAATTGGGCGGAGGAGCTGGCGCTCGTTCGGGCTTACCTGTCGGAGCGCCGTTTTTGCGCCATCGGGGAGATCGGTCTTGACTTTTACTGGGATAAAACTTTCACCGAACAGCAGTACAGCGCCTTCCACGAGCAGATCGGGCTGGCCTTGCAGTACGACCTGCCCATCGCCGTGCATTCGCGCAGCGCCACGGCCGAAGCCATCGAGGTCGTGCGGCAGTACCCCGGGCTGCGGGGCGTGTTCCACTGTTTCGGCGGAACCCTCGAAGAGGCCGAAGCGTTGATCGGGCTGGGCTTTTACCTGGGTATCGGCGGCGTGCTGACCTTCAAGAATTCGGGGCTCGACAGTGTTGTGGCAGCGATCGGCCTCGACCGCATCGTGCTCGAAACCGACGCGCCCTACCTGGCGCCGGTGCCTTTCCGCGGCAAGCGCAACGAGCCGTCGTACCTGCGCCATGTGGCGGAGAAGCTGGCCGGGGTAAGCGGAAAGAGCCTCCCCGAAGTTGCCGATATTACCTCGGCCAATGCACGCGCGCTTTTTCGGTTGGACTAGCAGGGTAGACTTTTTATCCACGTCCTGGAGTTCTGGTATACTTTTTTACCCTGATGGGAAAAGCCTCCGCATGGAAACCGTTGCACCTGCTTCTTCGCCCCAGGACTCCGCCGAGCGGCACAGTTTCGTGATCCAGAAAGTGCAGCCGGCACTGCTGGGCCTCATGGACGGCTCCGTGTCGACGCTGGCGCCCCTGTTTGCAACGGCCGGGATCACCCACAATTCCCTGAGCGCGTTTTACGTGGGGCTCGCCGCTTCGCTGGGCGCGGGCATTTCGATGGGGCTGGCCGAGGCACTCTCCGACGACGGCAAGGTAACGGGCCGCGGCTCGCCGGTAGCGCGGGGCCTCATCACCGGCGGCGCCACGATGCTGGGGGGAATGCTCCACACGCTGCCCTTCCTGCTGGGCGATCTTTCTGTCGCTCTCCACATCGCCTACCTCGTAGTAGTGCTCGAGCTGCTGGTCATCGCCTGGATCCGCTACAAGTTCATGGATACGCCCCTCGCGAAAACCGTCGGCCAGGTGATCGTTGGCGGCGGGGTCGTATTTGCCGTTGGCATCTGGCTGGGAGCAACGTAAACAGGTTCTTAAGGTTCTGGGGGTTCTTAGGGTTCGGAAGGTTAGCGTCGCGAAAGCCAATCTCCCTTCCACAATCTTCCAAAACCCGCCAAAACCTTATTGAGCCTTTCTCTCCCATTTGTAGCCGTTTCCTCCCGGTTAGACCGGAAAGTTGCCTTAAGTTTGCCGCCTAACTTTAGCGCATGCAATTAACCGCCAAACTCATACAACTGTTGCCGCTGCAGACGGGCAACGGCAAGAACGGACAGTGGAAGAAGCAGGACATCATCGTGGAGACCGAAGGCACCTATCCCAAGAAGGTGTGCATCTCCATTTGGGGCGACAAGATCGACGCCTCGATCCTGCAGCCCGGCGCCCTCCTCAACTTTGATTTCGACGTGGAAAGCCGCGAGTTCAACGGCCGCTGGTACACCGACGTAAAGGCCTGGCGCGTACAGCCCGCCGCTGCTGCCGGCGCCGCACCGGCGGCTCCCACCGGCGACACGTATACCGATTTTCCCCCGGGCGACATGGGCGAGGACCTGCCGTTCTGACGAACGGAACAGGGGAACAGGGAACAAGGAAGAAAGAACAAGGAACCCGGGGCTGCCGCTTCGTTCTCCCTTTGAAATTCAGAATCCCTTGTTCCTTGTTCGTCTGTTCAAATGGCCTATATTTGCCGTCCTTTACCGGAGAGTTGTCCGAGTGGTTGAAGGAGCACGCCTGGAAAGTGTGTATACCTCTAAAGGGTATCGAGGGTTCGAATCCCTCACTCTCCGCCTCCGCCCGCCGAAGCACGAAAGTGCGAAGGCGGGCTTTTTTTTGAGATCCTGCTCTTTGCGGGCTACGGCGGACAGAGTCCGCATTTCCGAGCAGAAAAATCCCATGATCCGCTGTTGTTTTCCCCATGGTGATTAACAGATCAGGCTCGAGCTTAGTAGCCTGATGTATTACGTTTATATACTTCGATGTGCAGATGGAACGCACTATGTCGGCTTTACGAAAGATTTCAAAAGCCGGATGGCACGTCATCGACGCGGCGAGGTGAAATACAGCAGTACGCGGCTTCCCTTCGAGGTTGTTGCTGTTATTGCGCTGCCCGACCAATACAAAGCCCTTGAACTGGAAGATTATTTAAAAAGTGGTTCAGGACGGGCTTTTGCACGAAAGCATTTTCTTTAGAAAGTCATGAAGCCTGATTCTTCGACAAGGATGGTCCCACCCCGGGCTCGCCCCGCCAACGGCAGGGCAATCCCTTGCGGCCTTCTTACCGATAGGTCGCTCGTCCCTGTTTTTCACTCCACAACAGGTGCAGGCAATAGGCGCCGATGGCCATAACGGTATCGCGGACGGCAATGTCGAAATAGTTGCCGGTAAGCACGAGGTTGACGGCAATCCCCAGCAGCCACAGGGTCACCACCAGGCTGCCGATACGGGGCCGGGCCAGTACCAGGATGCCGGCCACGATCTCGATGATCCCGACAATATTCATGAAGGTGCCCGCGGGGATGACGGCTGCGATCTGGGGTGCGAGGTATTGATTCCAGTTGGTAAGGATATGGAAGAACTTATCGGCGCCGGCGACAATCGGCACCAGTCCGTAGGTCCACCGTAATATCGAGGCGACGCGCCCGGCCGGGCTTATTACGGTAGCAGAAGCAGGCTGTGCTGCATAGGAGGCGGTTACTGTAGACATGGTATCTGGTTTTCACCGATAGAGCAGGTCAGGGCGCAAATGGTTACAAAGCCGCCTACACCGACGGATGCACTCGATGCAACCTGTCTACTGTCGTTTTGCCTGTGCCGGGCAGCCCTGTCCATTGCTTCGCTCACTGGAACGGGTTGTTCCAGCGCGCGTCCGTATAGACCGCAGAGCCGGTCAGCGTGCGGAGGAAGGCCGTCACCGCATCCACTTCCGCCGCCGTAAGGTTGAGGCGTTGGCCCGAGCCGCCGGGCATCAGCCGCGCATCCAGATTGGTATTGCCCGGTGCCACGTTGATAGAGCCGTAGTGCCCCAGCACTTGCTGCAGGCTTGTAAACACGCCCGTGTGCATCAGCGGGCCATTGAGTGACCCGGCAGGTCCGATGAGATCGCGGAGCGAGGGCGCGCGGGTGACGGCCACGTCGAGCGTGCCGGAGCCGACTGTGCCGATGATGCCATTGTTATGGGTGTTCGGATCGATGTCGAACTCGGGTGCGTTGTGGCAGGCGTTGCAGCCGAGGCCTCCGCCCGTGCGGCTGTTGGCGGTGAATTGCGGGGGACGGAGAAAGAGCTGCTTGCCTTCGTTCTCCTGCGCCGTGAAGTTGGCGAAGGGAGCGCCGTCATTGGGGGCGCTGGCGCGGCCGGCGTCGTATTTCGAGTCGAAGCTCTGGATGCTCCGCACGAATTGGGCGAGGCATTCCTGGAGACGCGGCTCCGTAACGCTCTCATCATTGTATACGAAACGGAACAGCTCCTTGTAGTAGCCGATCGCCTGGAGCTTCGCCAGCAGCGTGCTGAGACCCGGTCGGCCACCAGTGCCGCTGAAGCCCAATTCGGCGTGGTCCTGGACCGGCATCGTCGTTTGTATCTCAAGAGTTGCGGCCCGCTCGTTCCAGAAAAACTTCCGCTCCATCGCAAAGCGCGCGTTGACAAGGCGCATCGAGTGACGGCCGGTTGTGCCGCCCTCCACGCCGTTGCTCACGAGCGCCGTATCGCTGAAGGCAAAAGCCTGCTTGTGGCAGGACGCGCAGGCGACGGTATTGTTGATGCTCAGGTTTTTGTCGTAAAACAGTACGCGCCCGAGAGTTGCCTTGGCATCCGAGATGGCGTTGCCGCCGGTGTTGTCTTTATTGATATACGCCGGCTTGCCCTGTGCTGCGTAGTTGGCCAGGTGGGCAAGGTCGATGTTGCCGCCAAAGGCCGCGGCCACGGCCGGGTAGGAGGCAGGGCTGGCGGTCGTTTCCGACTTTTTGGAGCAGGAAGCGGCAAGGGCCACGATGGCTGCTATGGCACTTAACAGGATGGAGCTTTTGCGCATAAGAAGGAGTTTGGTCAGTGGAAGCTGGAGGTCCCGAACAGGTTAGACGACGAGGCGGAAGAATTCCAGCGGCGGGCAGGAAATTCACTGTGCAAGCGATGAATCTGCATCGAACGTAGGGTAACCGGCCCGGACCCCCGGTTTTTGTCCGGCGCGGCCGTGTAACTCCGCAGGTCGGTATTTCCAGTGTCCGATAGGGGCGTGTTCTTTTTTTGATGATGCTTTGCTTTTTGCAACGTGCTTTTTATCTTTAATTCCTGTTCTGTTGAGTTACTGGAACTCATCAAGCAGTTGGTTTAGGTGAACGGCCGGACTTTTGTCCGGCCGTCATTTTTCATAACCCGTCTGCTCCATTCAAACATAGCCGATGCGCCTCCTGCTAATCCTTCTTTGCTTCCTTCATCCCACGGCGGATCCTGCCGTCTATGTATGCACCGGCCCTTATGCGGCGCGCTATCATTCGGTAGCCAGCTGCCGCGGGCTCAACGCCTGCAAGGGGCGGATCATCAGGGAAACCCTCAGCGAGGCACAAGGCGCCGGCCGCACGGCCTGCCATCTGTGCGCCGGGAGCATCGTAACCCCCGCCCGGGCCGGGACAGCGCCCGCCAGCGACGGTCAATGCCATGCGACCACGAAAAAAGGCACGCGCTGCTCGCGGGCCGCGCGAAGGGGCGGTTATTGCTGGCAGCATGGCGGGTAACCGCGCTGTGCCTGTTGGGGCTGCATTGTGCATAACCCCGTTCCACGCAGCCCTTGTGCATTTCCTGCCAAAACCAGTACGTTTCGATTGAGTGCGAAGCCGTTACCCGCTGTGTGCAACTAAACCTTCGCGAAACCTTCGGCCTGTGCTTTTCGCTTTCTAGGTTTGACCCGTCGTCGGCGCGCAATTGGCTAGTGACGATTCACGAACTCATGCCCAACTATCCCGACCTGAAGAAAGCCTACCGGCTCTGGCTCCTGGGCGGCTTCGGCCTGCTTGGCCGCCACCGTGTCTACCTCGGCAAGCCACGCAGCGCGCGGATCTGGCGCTGTTCGCTGGGTGTGCTGGGTGTCGGCGCGCTCCTCGACCTCGTCTTCTTACCCTGGCTCGTCAAACGCATGCACATGATCGAACGTATCCAACAACTGAAGGCCGAGATCGAGCGAACGGCCGCCTGGCGGGAGGAGCTTGCCCGCGCCCAGAAATACGAAGAGGCCGCCTACAACCGCGACAAGGAGCAACTGCTGCGCCGCGAGCTGGAGCGGCTGCGGAAGGAGCTTTCCGGAAGTCGCTGATGCAGCGCAGCCCGCATTTGTCCCCGGTCTATCTTCAGCGCGTTAATTCATTATACAAGCTCAACGTCCTTATATGAAAGTTGTTGTTGTTGGTGCTACCGGCACTATCGGCGCACCCGTGGCCGCCCTGCTCCGCGGGAAAGGCCACGAGGTGGTCGATGCTACGCGCTCCTCGAGCCCCGGACTGGACATTACCGATAAGTCCAGCGTGGAAGATTTCTTCATCCGAACCGGCGTCGTCGACGCGGTCGTCTGTGTTGCCGGCGATGCCGCCTTCGCGCCGCTCGAGTCCCTCAGTGATGAGGATGTGCAGCGCTGCGCCGACTCCAAGCTGATGGGGCAGGTAAACCTCGTACGCCGCGCTCTCCCGCACCTGAAGCCGGGCGGATCGTTCGTGCTCACCGGCGGCATGCTCGCTTATGCGCCCTGGCCCGCTACCTCGATGATCGCGCTGGTCAACGCGGGTGTGGAGGGTTTCGTTCGCGGTGCCGCCCTTGACCTCAAGGAAGGGCGCCGCATCGCCATCGTGCACCCGCCTTTCGTGGCCGAAACCGCCCGCGCCCTCGGTATGGATGCGACGCCCTGGCCAACGGCCGCAAAGGCAGCCGAGGCCTACCTGCAGGCGCTGACCGATGCGAAGAACGGCGGCGTGTATTTCGTGGAAGGCTATACCCCCGGGCCATAGCCGTTCGCGGCTGCGCAGACGCCCCTGTCCCCGCTGCCCGAATAGCCCTACTTTTGCCGCCATGCATTCCCGTCGCCCTGCTGCTTCCCTGCTTACGCCCACGGCCCCGCCGCCAGAGCCCGCCCTGCGCGCGCTCCTCCATGCCCGCTACCCGGGTGGGGTGGATGTGTCGTCGGAGGACGGCCGCGCCGCGGCTGCCGAAACAGAGCGGCTTCTCGACGAAGGGAGCGAGACCATCTTCGGCGCTACGGTGCTGCAAGAGGGGATGCTGGCCTCCTTCGATGTGCTGCTGCAGCGTGGCGGCCGCCGCGTGGGGCTGCTTTTCCGCCCCAGCACCAAGCCGAAGGAAAAGCACTTCCTCGATTGTGCCCTCGCCGTGCACCTCTGGCGGCAGGCCGGTGTCGACCTCGATGATGTGGGCCTGCTTCTTCTCAACGCCCAGTATGTGCGCCACGGCGCCCTTGATCCCAGGGAACTGTTCGTGGAGGAGCGCATTATGCGCCGCCTGCGCTTCACGCAGCAGGAGCTGCGCGGCCGCATGCAGATGCTGAAGCGGATGTATGAAAAGGACCGCAAGCGCGCCGCCGCCGTCGCTGCCGGGGAGCCCGTGGCGCCGCCGCCGCAATACGGCAAGCAGGAAGTGACGCTTCCCGCCGGACCCGTGGAGATCGAAACAGATGCACCCTGGCTCCGCGCATTCCTCGGCGGCATCAGCTACCCGCTGTACTTTATGGATTTCGAGGCCTACCAGACGGCCATCCCCGAATACGACCAGCACTGGCCCTTCCGCCAGATCCCTTTTCAATTCTCGCTGCACCGGCAGGAAGCCCCCGGGGCACCGTTGGTACACGAGGGCTTTATCGCCAGCGGTCAGTCGGAGCCGGTAGCCGCCTTCGGCCGCGCGCTGCTCGACGCCATTGGTCCCGAAGGATCGATACTCGTTTACAGCCGCGATTCCGAGCAGCTGATGCTCGATCAGCTCCGAACCGATCATCCCGAGTGGGCCGAAGCCATCGATGCCCTCAGCAGCCGGCTTGTAGACCTGCAGCTGCCTTTCATGACGCAGCATGTGCGCATCCCGGTCA
This sequence comes from Flaviaestuariibacter terrae, assembly GCF_054777635.1. Lineage (NCBI taxonomy): Bacteria > Pseudomonadati > Bacteroidota > Chitinophagia > Chitinophagales > Chitinophagaceae > Flaviaestuariibacter > Flaviaestuariibacter terrae. The sequence goes on along the minus strand of NZ_BAAHAL010000008.1, from coordinate 145,827 downwards.
ATGGCAACAAGGTATCGCTCAAGTACGTTCTTCCCGCGCTGGTGCCCGAAATGAGCTACGCCGCCCTTACCATCGCCGGCGGCGAGGAAGCAAACGCGGCCTACAACCGCCTCCGCAGCGCCACCGACCCCGAGGTCGTGCGCCAGATCTGCGAAGACCTCGACGCCTACTGTGCCCTCGACACGCTCGCCATGGCGCACATCCTTGAGCGGTTGCGTGAACTTGCACAATGACATTCGTCACGCATCTGCGGCCCTCTTACAAATCGTAGCTAAGGCTTGTTTTTTCTTTCGGAAGTAACCTCCGGATCATCGCTGCGTGCGCCAGCAATACGGCCGGCACCACGAAGCCCGGGAGCAGCGTGTACGGGAAATAACCCACGGCGATCGCAGGCTGATCGAAGGAAAGCCGCTGCAGCGGCGTCGGTACCGACAGCAGCGCATGCGCGACCACGTTGACCAGAAGCGCGAGGCAGGCGATATTCCACAACAGCAGTGCGTTACGCCCGGCACGCTTCCGTACAAATACAAGGTAGTAGATCAGCGGCGCCGACAACCCGGAAAGGATATCGAAGTTGACGCCTTCAAATGTAATCAGCGCGGGCACGGTTCGGTACAGCGCGAGCGCCCAGAGAACGCCTTCCACGGGGATGCGGACGGTGTGGAGAAGCGTGAGCGTGCGGGCGTCGAGGCTGTCGAGGAGCGCCCTGCCCTGTGCGGTAGCCAGTGCCACGACGATGAGCGCCATGGGCGGCAACAGCAGCAGCAGGATCCGTGGCGGCAGCGTAGTGAATACCGTGTAGAAGCCACTCAGCGAAATAGCCGATTGGAGAATGAGCCAGGCTGCCATGCCCAGGAGAATCGTTCTTTTGGAGGATGCAGCGCGGAAGAGGAGGATAGCAGTAGCGAGCACGACCAGTAGAAATACAGTCGGGATGATAATGGGTAGCTGTTCCATGCGTATTGTTTTTTGCTGCTACAAAGGAACCAACACCGTAAATGAGTCGGCTTGTCAAATGGCAAGAAACGACCGGCGCCTTGCAAAAAATGCAGGGGCTGATGCGCTAGGATCCTTTTCGCGCAAACTCGCGCCGGATGCGGCTCAGCGATGTGTCGGTAATGCCCAGGTAGGAAGCGATCTGCTTCAGCGGCGCGTGCCGGAGCAGCCCCGGCTGCTGCTGGAGCAGCTGTGCATAGCGTTCTTCCGCGCGCTGGTTGATCATGGCCACGGTTCGCTGTTTGTACAGCGTGAACTCGCGTACCAGCATGGCGCGGCCAAACTCGCGCGCCACGGGAATTCCGTGAAAGAGCGCGTTGAGCTGCTCGAAGCTGATATAGTAGCCGTGGCAGTCAGTGAGGGCCTGGATGTTTTCGGCGGAAGGCTGCCCGAAGAAAAAGGAGGGCGGGTCGAAGGCAACGCGGCCGGGCGGGTAGAAGTAGGTCGTTACTTCGTTGCCGTCCGGATCGTGCATGTAGGTGCGCAGGTAGCCTTCGTGCAGGTAGTAATAGCCGCTCACGCGCCCGGCCTGGAGCAGGAGGGCGCCCTTCGCAAGCGTCCGTTCCTCGAAGGGCGCCACGATTGCTTCGAGCACGTCGTTGGGCACCGTAAGGTAAGGTGTATTGTTACGGATGAATTCCGCGAGCGGGGTCTTGCTGCGATCCATGCAAAGCGTGTTGTGCCCAAGATACCTAATCGTTCAGAAAGTTGGGTTCGCTGGCTCCGCAGGGCTACGGCCCTCCGCTCAACGGCTGCTGATGATATCGCCGCTGTCGATGAGGCCTGCCGGCACAACGATCGCCTTGCTTCCGAGCCAGCGCCGGAAGTTGCCGAAACGCGCGGGAAGACCCTCGGCTTCATGCCCGATCGCCGTGCGCAGCTCGAAATGCAGGTGCGGAAACAGCGACGAGCCGGAGGCGCCGATAGCCGCAATGCGCTGTCCCGTAGAAATACGGTGTCCGCGCTTGACGCGGATGCTGTGCTGCCGTAGGTGGCCATACAGGGCAATGCTGCCGTCGGGATGACGAACGGCAACATAGTTGCCATAAAGGGCGAGTGCGGAGCGGTGCAGGTCGGCCACCTGGAACGAGCGGTCATCGCGTGCCGTGTCGCATACCGCGATCACTTCCCCGCCGGCCGCAGCGAATACCGGTTTCCCGAAGCCGTACCAGGCCTTCATCGAGTCGCGTACGGCTCCTGTGGGCAGCGCATCTCCCGCTTCATTCACTACGAGGAGGTCGTACGAGAAGCGCATGAAGTTGCCTTTCAACCCGAATTCGCGGATGCGCGGATCGTCGGCCTGGAACCTGCGGTGGTGGCTGTAGTAGTCGTGGCCGTCGTATACCAGCAGCCGCTCGTGCAGCGGAAGTGCCAGCAGCGGCGTTGCTGCCGTTGCCGCAGGATGCACCGAGCTGCGTGCCTCCAGTTCCCGGCCATTGCTGCCGGCAAAGGTCAGTATGAATTCCAGCGTGTCGAGGGGCGTGGCCGGGTCGAAGCGGGTGAAGGGGCTGAAGTAAAGCGCTTCGGCCCCGGGCGCGATGCGTCGGTCCGGCACCGTTTCGATGCCGGGGTGCAGGCCGTTTCCATCCACAAAGCGCTGGAGCACGAGACGCCCGGAAGCATCACGCACCCGGAGCAGGAGCGACCGGAGCTCGAGGCTGTCGGCCGTACTGTTGCTAACCACGAGGTCGACGTTGAGCACCTGGCCACGGGCGTCGCGCTCGATATAGGTGGGGGCCGGGTTGATGCGCAGCGTGAGGCTGTCGGAAGACGGCCTGCTGAGGAGGCCGAAGAACAAGGCGAATAGTGCGGTCATACCCCTGTGACGCCACAGGGCGCCGCGCGGTTACCGCTGCCGTATTCGTGTTACCTTGCCTTTCCCCCTATGGCTTCCGACCCGCGCTATATCACTGCCTCGGCCTTTCTCACAGGCACTCATTGCAGCAAACGGCTCTGGCTGCAGCGGCATGCGCACGATACGCACCGGCCCTCCCGTTCTGCGCCCGGGGCAGAGCTCCCGGTGCTGGCGCGCGTGCTTTTCCCGGGTGGCGCCGATGCCGGGGATTCCGACTACGCGGTGGCCGTAGCCCGTACGCAGCTGCTCCTGCACTCGGGCGAGGAGCTCCTGTACAACGCGACCTTCGAGCACAACGGCGTACTGGTTACGGTGGATGTGCTGCAGCGGCAACATGGCAAGTGGTATGTGTACGAAACGAAGTGCGCCACCTCCCTGAAGCCGGCGCACTTTTCCGATGCGGCCTTGCAGTACTACGTGCTCCAGGCAATCGGGCTCCGGCCTGCCGGCAACTTCATCCTGCATCTCAATAAGGACTATGTGCGGCAAGGCGCGCTCGACCCGGAACAGCTATTTGTACGGGTGGCGGTAACCCGCACGGTGCGGGCTATGCAGCAATCCATCGTGGCCCGCGTGCATCAGCTGAAGCGAACGCTGGCCGCGGGGGAGCCGCCGCACGCCGACACCGGCAGCCATTGCCGCAAGCCGGAGCCCTGCCGCTTCGCCGGGCATTGCGTGTTTGCAGAAACGCCGGTTCCAGCCGAAAGCGTTGACGCGATCCAGGTAGAAGAGGCGCCGGTCCGCGCCTTCCTCCATGGGCTTCGCTACCCGCTGTCGTTCATGGATTTCGAAGCGTACCAGTCGCCGGTGCCCGAATTCGACGGCCACTGGCCCTTCCGGCAGGTGCCCTTCCAGTTTTCGCTGCACCGGCAGGAGGGGCCGGGCGCCCCGCTGACGCAGTACAGTTTCCTGGCAGAAAGGACCGGCAACCCCGCACGGATCTTCCTCGAGCGCCTCCTCGCTGCGGTCGGTACCAGCGGGTCGGTACTGTCCTGGGGCGCTGCATTCGAGCACGCCATCCTGGCCCAGCTCGCCCGCGACGAGCCCGATCTCCGCGCCGCGGTGGAAGCACTCAAGGATCGCATCGTTGACCTCGGAAACCTCTTTCTCAAAAAGCATATCCTCCTTCCGGGACTCTACGGCCGCAGCTCCCTGAAGTCGGTGCTCCCTGCGCTGGTGCCCGGGGCCGGCTACTCGGGTCTTGCCATCAACGATGGCGGCGGGGCACACCTAGCCTTCTCGCAGCTGCGCCACGAAACCGATGCGGCCGTTATTGCCCAAACCCGGGCCGACCTGCTCGCCTACTGTACGCTGGATACGCTGGCGATGGTGCACATCCTGGAAAAAGTGCGGGAACTAGTGCCCGAATAAGCTGCCGATCTTGCCACCCAGTCCGCCGAGCATGCCACCAAGCCCGTCGGGCGTGATGCTGGGGTCATTGGGATCGTTGGCCTTGTGGGCCAGCTTCTGGAGCAGCCCGGGCAGGGCGCCGGCAATGGCACCCGTGGCAGCGGGCGGAAGTCCGAACTTGCTGCCCAGCGCGCTGACGATACCGCCCGTGATCGCGCCGGTGACAGGGCTTCCCGAGCCGGCGGCGTTCTGCAGCTGGCTGAGCACGCCACCGATACCGCCGGCCTGCGGGGCCTGCTGCGCCATTCCCTGCGTGATCTGCTTTGCTACTTCCTCGTGTACCTGCTGCTCCTGTCCCTGGGGTATCTGGCTGGCCACTTCAGGGTGCTGGTCAAGGTGCTCCTTGACCAGATTGACGACTTGTTCGAACATATACAAGGTTTTTTTAAAGAGAAAAAAGGCACTATAAACGTACCAAAAGGGGCACTCACCCATTTTTCACCCGGCAGGGCTTTGGCTTCTAGGCGGCCGGCCGTATCTTTATTTAGGATCCTTTCCCGCTGAAAAACCCGTCCGTAGTTCTACCGGCTGCTGTACGCTTCTCCCAACCATTACTTTCCAAACTCACCGGCCAAATAAACCAGCTGCTCATGAGCGTCCGTTTTTCATCGATTGCTTTCTTCCTCATCCTTCTTTTCCCCTTACTCGGCAACGCGCAACAGCGAACGGCCGAGCCGCAGGTGCAGATCCGCGCCGCTGGCGGGAAATACCTGTTCGTAAGCCGGAGTACCGGCCAGCCCGTATCCGCGCAACGCTTCGACGAGGCCCGCCCCTTCTCGGGTGGCTTTTCGGTGGTCCGTATCGGCACGCAGTGGGGGTTTGTCAACGGCCGCGGTGAGCTGGTGCAGCCACCCGCATTCGATGAGCTTTCCGATTTTGTTGAATATGCTACACTTGCCCGCAGCGGCGGCAGCTGGAAGATCATCGATACCAACCGCGTCGTGCGCCGCGTGTTCGACGCGAACTGGCAGCCCCCGCGCCGCGGCGGCAGCAGCGATCCCGTGCGCCCGCCGGTGACCCAGGTGCTCACACCGCATCCCGACCTTCCGGCCCGCACGGCCACGACGGCTTCGGGACAGTGCCCGTTCAACCTCGACTTCGAGGCCGGCAACTTCAGCAACTGGACCTGCTTTGCCGGTACTGTACAGGACGACGGGTTCAGCACCAACGTAATCAGCGTCAGCCAAACGCCCCCGCTGTCCGGGCAGCATAAGATTATCACGCGCACCCCTACCTCGCTGCTGGACTACTACGGCGGCTTCCCCATCAACCCGCCCGACGGCAGCCAATATGCCGTGAAGCTGGGCAACGACTTTGTGCAGCGCGGCGCCGAGCGCATCCGCTACGTGGTGCATGTGCCCAGCCCGGCCAACGAATATTCCATCCGCTTCCAATACGCCGTGGTGCTCGAAAACCCAAGTGGCTCGGGCAACGAGCACGAAGACTGGGAGCAGCCCCGCTTCACCGCCAAGCTTTCCGACTCCGCATCGGGCGAATTCCTTCCCTGCGCCTCGTTCAACTACGTTGCCTCGCTGGTGCCGGGCTTCCAGCTTTCGCCGATCACGACCGGCGGCCTGCATTCGTCGCCGACGGGTTCGCCCATCCGGTACAAGCCCTGGTCGTCGGTGTATGTAAACCTGTCGCGCTTCGCGGGCCGCACGCTTTATTTCGATTTCACCACGGCCGACTGTACGCTCGGCGGTCATTTCGGCTATGCTTATGTAGATGTGTCGGAATGCGGCTCGGCGGCCAAGCTCACGTACAACTGTACACCGCCGCACGAAACGGTACTCGAGGGCCCGCCCGGATTCCAGAGCTACCAATGGTGGAACCAGAACTTTACCCAGCAGCTTTCAACGGCGCCGAGCTTCACCATCAACCCGGGCCCGGTCATTGGTTCCGGCTACTGGGTGATCGTGAAGCCCTTCAACAATACCGACTGCAACACCTGTAATTGTACGGATACGCTGCACGTGGAAGCCAACCCGGTGTTCCCGACAGCCAATGCGGGCCCGGATGCGGTCATCTGCGAAACGGGTACGGTCAGTATCGGCAGCGCTCCGGCAAACGGGGTGAGCTATTCGTGGAGTCCCTCGACGAACCTGCTCTCGCCGAACGCATCGAGCACGGTGTACAACGGAACGAGCTCGGCCACCTATGTGCTCACGGCCATCGATGGCAACAACTGTACGGCTACCGATACCGTATCGGTTTCGATCCAGCCGAAGCCGCGGCCTGGCTTTACCATCGCCAACAATGCGCTCTGCGCGGGCGACGTGTTCTCGTTCAGCAACAGCAGCACCGTGGCCAGCGGAACACTGGGCTACCGCTGGGACTTCGGCGACGGAAGCTTTTCCACCGACGTCAACCCGACGCATACCTACGCCACGGGCGGCCCTTATACCGTGAAGCTCGTTGTGACCACGGGCGCCGGCTGCAAAGACAGCAGCAGCCTCCCCATCACCGTGTACCGCAAGCCCACGCCGGCCTTCACGCTTAACGCCCAGGGCCAGTGCCTGACCAACAATCTGTTCCAGTTTACAAACGGATCCTCGCTCAACGGCGGCACCTTCACCGGCACCTGGAATTTCGGCGACAACAGTAGTTCTACGGATGCGAGTCCTTCGCACAGCTACGCGCTCCCCGGCACCTACCCGGTAACGCTGGTGCTCACCTCCGACCGTGGCTGTATCGATAGCCTGCGCCGCGAGATGGTGGTAGACCCGCTGCCAACGGCGGCTTTCGCTGTCAACAGTGCGCTGCAGTGCCTCAACGGAAACAGCTACCAGTTTACCAACAACTCCACGACGCCCATCGGCAGCCTGGCCTACCATTGGACCTTCGGTGATGGCAACAGCGCCAGCGACGCCGCGCCGGTGCACAGCTACAGCAACTACGGACCCTTTACCGTGCAGCTTACGGTAAGCACCGTGAACGGCTGTACGCATTCGGTGCAGCTTCCCGTAACGGTACACCCGAAGCCGCAGCCGCAGTTCAGCATCAACAACGGGGCGCAGTGCCTCACCGGTAACCGCTTTGTGTTCAGCGCCAACGCAACCATCGGCGCCGGCAGCATTAACCTCACCTGGGATCTTGGTGATAATACCAGCTCCACACAGAATACGATCACGCATACCTACGCCAGTGCCGGCACCTTCACCGTGCAACTGCTTGCCGTAAGCGATAAAGGTTGTAAGGATTCACTGCGCCTGCCTGCCGTGGTGCACCCGATGCCGCAGCCTGCCTTCACGCTCAACAGCAGCGCGCAATGCCTCAACGGGAACTCATTCAATGCGGCCAACGGCACTACGATCGGCAGCGGCACGATGACCTACCAGTGGAGCTATAGCGACGGCGCTGCCTCAACGCAAACGAGCCCGAGCCATAGCTTCGCCACGTACGGTCCCTTCTCGATCGGCCTTGTGGCCACGAGCGACAAAGGCTGCATCGACAGCACGCGGCAGCCCGTGACTGTACACCCGAAGCCGATGCCCGCCTTCAGCATCAACAGCGCGCAGCAATGTCTTCGCGGCAACAGCTACCAGTTCAACGGCGCGGGCTCGATCGCTGCGGGCAGCATCAGCACGACGTGGTATTTCGGCGATGGCAGCACTTCAACACAGGTGAGTCCTTCGCACAGCTACACGATTGCCAACCTCTACAACGTACGCCAGGTGCTCACGAGCGACAAGGGCTGTAAAGACTCGACCTCATTGCCGATCGACGTGGTGGCGAACCCAACGGTACAAACCGGTGTCACGCCACGGAGCCAAAAGCTTTGCGAAGGCGACAGCCTGCAGCTCTCGGCAACCGGCGCGCTTATCTACAGCTGGTCGCCGGCAACGTCGCTCACCTGCAGCAACTGCGCATCGCCGCAGGCCTTTCCCCGTAACGACCAGGCCTACTACCTCGTTGGCTTCGGACGCGCGGGCTGTCCCGGTGAGGACACGGTGCTCATTTCGGTGAAGCACCCGATCCACGTAACGGCCGGCGGCATCACGGTGTGCAGCAACGTGCTGGGCCACCTCAGCGCGCAGGGCGCGACCACTTACAGCTGGAGCCCCGCTACCGGTCTCAGCGACCCGGCGAGCGCCAACCCCAACGTTATTCTCGACAGCACGCAGCTATACCAGCTCGTGGGCTTCGACAGCGTCAATTGCTTTACCGACACCGTGCAGGTCCTGGTGCACGTCAACCCGTCGCCGGGTGTTGATTTGGGGCCGGATCTTGCGCTGCCGACAGGCGCCGTACAGCAACTGCAACCGGTCATTACCAACGGGCCTATTGTCAGCTGGACCTGGCTGCCCACGCAGGACCTGAGTTGCAGCAACTGCCCCGCGCCGACCGTGACCGTACACCACGACCTGTTGTACGTGCTGAAAGTGGTCAACAATTTTGGCTGCAAGTCGAGCGATACGCTCCGGATAGCTGCGTTCTGCAAAGACGCGCAGGTGTTCGTGGCCAATGCCTTTACACCCAACGGCGACGGGGTGAACGACGTGCTGTACCTGCAGTCGTCGGGTATCGCCAAGGTGCGGTATTTCCGCATCTTCAACCGCTGGGGCGAGCTCGTGTTCGAGCGCACGGAGTTTACACCCAACGACCCGCGCTTCAGCTGGGACGGGCGTGTGCGTGGCGTTCCGGCCAGCCCCGACGTATTTACCTGGACAGCCCAGGTGGTTTGTGAGAACAAGATCGAATACAACCTCAAAGGGAATGTATCGGTATTAAAATAAGTGAAGATGAAAAGAGGCGTACTGGCGGGCCTGGTCCTGCTGCTTTTGGGAAGCTCCTGCATCGTTTCGGCGCAGGATATCAACTTCTCACAATTCTACGAGCTGCCGCTGCTCCGCAACCCGGCGCTCGCGGGCACCTACAAGGGCGACTACCGCATCACGAGCGCATTCCGCCGCCAGTGGAGCAGTGTGACAACCCCTTACCAGACCACCGCGCTGGGAACCGAGCTCCGGCTGGCTTCGCGCGGCAGCGACAACTACCTGAGCCTCGGCTGCCAGGTGACGCATGACGAGGCCGGCGATTCCCGCCTCAGCCGCACGCAGGCCCTCCCGATGCTCACCTTTCACAAATCGCTCAACAGCGCCCGCGATGCGTACCTCGCCCTCGGTGTGATGGGTGGCTTTGTGCAGCAGCGCTTCGATCCGTCGGGACTTCGCTTCAGCGACCAGTTTGTCAGCGGCGCCTACAGCCCGCTCAACCCGACGCATGAGTCGTTTGCCAACAACAGCATCAATTACGCGGATCTGACAGTGGGTCTTACCTATACGAGCTCCTTCGGCGATAACGAAGACCAGGGCACGCACTACTACGTGGGCGCGGCGCTCTTTCACCTCACCGAGCCCCGCGTGGCCTTCAGTCCCAGCAACGATATTCGCCTCAACAAGAAATTCGTTTTCAACGCCGGCCTCTCGGTGCCGATCAATGAATCGGAACGCGTGGTGGTATACGGCGACTTCTTTCTGCAGGGCGGTAACCAGCAGGGACAGGGCGGACTGCTGTGGCGCAAAGACCTGGGGGCGCAGGAAGAGGACCTGCCCGTGAGTCTTTACCTCGGCGGCTTTTACCGCGGCAACGACGCCGTGGTGCCCGTGGTAAAGCTCGACTACCATCAGCTTGGTTTCGGGTTGACCTACGATATGAACGTAAGCAAGCTGAAGAGCGCGTCGAAGGCACGCGGCGGCATCGAGCTGACGATCTCCTACCGGGGCTTCCTGCACTCCGACCGTAGTTCTACGGATAAAATGCGCTGCCCCACTTTCTAAGATCCGCCAGGAGCTCGCCGAGTGTGCCCCCGGCTGCACGGAACTGCCGAATAGAATCGGCGCCCGCCGACTTCGACAACTTTTCTCCCGATGCATCCGTGAGGAGCGGGTGGTGCTCGAAGCTGCAACGAAGGAAAGCGTCGCTGCCCAGCCGTCCGGCGAGGTACAGCTGTGCCAGCGTCGACTCCCACAGGTCTTCGCCCCGAACAATATGGTCGACCCCAAAATGCACGTCATCGACGAGCGAGCTGAGCTGGTAAGCGGCGCAGCCATCCTTTTTCCGCACAACAAAATCGGTTTGCGCAACGGGCAGCCGGGCCCGTATCGCTTCGCCCTGCTGCCGGTGAACGAGCAGTTCCAGGTCCGGTTCGGTTCGGAGCCGCCAGGAGGCGCCGGGCGTGTTGAGCGGGAGGCCCTTGTTGCGGCAGGTACCCGTATAAATACCGTCGGGCTGCGCGCGGAGCAGGTCGGCGCGGGAGCAGGTGCAGGCAAATACGAGGCCTTCCGCTGCGAGCCGGTCGAGTGCTGCGGTGTAAAGGGGCATCCGGAGCCGCTGTGACCAGGCCGCCTCGAAATCGGCGGGATCCCGCGGGCCTTCGTCGGGGGTTATCTGCAGGAAGCGGAGTGTTTCGAAGATGTCGGCCACGTATTCCGGGCGCACGCGCTCGCGGTCCATATCGTCGATCCGCAGCAGCAGGCGGGCGCCGGCCGCCTGCGCCCGCGCCGCGGTGAGCAGGAAGGAAAGGGCGTTGCCGCGGTGCAGGTAGCCGCTCGGCGTCGGGGCGATACGTGTTCGGGTAAAGGTCATCGGCGGCCCCGAAAATGGGGTATTTCGGCCGATAAAAAAAGGCCCCTGTAGAGACAGGGGCCGTTGCGCATATCGTATGCACATGAGATGCCGCGAAGCTAAGAAGCTCCCCACTCACCGGAGGTTAAAAAGGGTTAATGGTTTGCTGGCAGGGACAAGTGGCAAGGGCTTTTTGCAGCGCGCAGCCCTGCCGCAACGGCGCATTAACAAGCCCTTAGCAGCCATGCTGGCGCGTTTCCTGCCGCTTCGCGTGTTAACAAAGGGTAGCATGTTCTTTGCACTTTCAGCAGCATGAATACGCGCAAAATACTGATCGTCTCGGCACGCCCCCAGGGCATTGCTTCCTGGCCGGCGCAGTACGAGACCGTTGTGGCTCCCACCGATGAATCGGCTATCGAGCTGGCGCAGCGGCAGGACTTCGAGGCCATCGTGCTCGACGGCACCGACCCGGAAGTGCACGGCGCCAAGCTGCGGGCCATCCTCCCCATTCTTCAACCCGAAGCTGCCCTCTTCGAACACAGCGGCAGCGCCGATACGCCGGTGCAGTCGGTTGTGCAGGAGCACTTCCGCCGCCTCCGCAACGACCGCATCCGCCAATACCTGGTACTCGACGAGCTCGACGCCCGCAACTGGTCGGAGCCGCCCGCATTTTCGGCTAATTAAATCATTCGTATGAGGCAGAAAGAAATAGCTCCTGTACTCCCCACGCGCGACCTTTTCCTGGGCACGGCCAAGGCGCCCGTGACGCTCGTGCTGTACGGCGATTATGAAAGCGCGCCGACGGGTGCGGCCCATGCGGTGCTCCGTGGCCTGGTCGACGAATACCCCGGGCAGCTCCGCTACAGCTTCCGGCATTTTCCGCTCACGCGGCTGCACCAGAAGGCGCACAAGGCCGCGGAAGCCGCCATCGGCGCGGCACAGGAAGGAAAGTTCTGGGAAATGCACGAGTTGCTGTTCGAGCACCGGCTCACGCTGGGTACCATCAGCCTGAAAAGCTATGCCCGCGAGGTGGGTGTGAAGAACAAGCATTTTCTCGATCAGCTCATCAACGGTGACTGGGGCTGGTATGTGCAGGACGACCTGCGCGAAGGGATCCAGAAAGGCGTCGAGACAATCCCGGCCCTGCTGGTGAACGGCCGCCTGCTCACCCGTGAGCTCAGCGCGCGCAACGTGCGGGCCGCTATTGAGGAAGCGCTTGCTGCGAAGGAAGCGGCGCCGAAGAAGAAGCGGGCCTGAGCTCCCTACAACGAATCAGAAACCGGGCAACTGCCCGGTTTTTTTTATTACTGCGCGGAGCGTTTCTCCGGCCACAGGCCATGCTGTTCCAGTGAATATGAAAAATGAAGCGACGATGCCCGTTACAGGCCCGCGAGTGCCTCGTTGGCCTCGATGGCTTCGCGAAACTTTGGCTCGGCCTGCAGCACATAGCTGGGCAGGTGCATCGGGACGATGGTCCAGCTGCCCTTTGCATCGAGGCGCATACGAAAGATGGTATGCTGGTGCCAGTCGGCAAAATGTACATGGTAGCTTACCGGGAGCTCGGGGTGAAAGATGCGTTTGAACCGGTAAGCCACCTGGTCTATAGTGATCGTAAATTCCTGCTTCATGCCACGTGTTTCTCGGCGTCAAAGCTAGCTTTCCCTTTTTTAGAAACCGCCGTAGTTGTACGTAGTATTTTCTCGATGAGGTTTTACGATCGCCGTTGCGGAATTAACGATCCAGTTGCGTTACAGGGGCATCCGTTGACGTGTCGTCGAGGCGCAGTGTGACGCCGTTTCCGGTGGGATACGCCGTGCAGGTAAGGGTGAGCCCGCGTGCCCTGTCGGCATCGGTAAGCACTTCGTTGTGCGCGAGCCAGGTGCCCCCGTCGAGGCAGGCTGCAATGCAGCTTGCACAGCGGCCCGCGGCGCAACTATACGGAAGCTCGAGACCATGGCGCTGCGCTGCGCGCAGGATCGTATCGGGCCAGGTCGCGGTGAACTGCCAGCAGCGTCCCTGCCAGTACAGCGTCACTTCCTTGGGCGATGCATCGGGCGGCTGCATTGGAGGCAGGGAAGGCTTTACGGGGATGAAATCTTCGCGCCGTATATGAGCGTCGGCGATTCCTGCTTCGCGCAGCACAAACCGGCAGAAGCGCATATAGGCCTCGGGGCCGCAGGTATAGAACCAGCACCGGGCCGCATGCACATCTTCCTGTTGCAAAAACGAAAGGAGACCATCGCGTGTGAGCCGCGCGCTTCGGAGCTGCGGGTTGCTGCTGAACAACAGGTGCAGGTGAAAGCGATTGCTGAAGCGGCGCGCAAGTTCCTCGAGCTCTGTTTTCAATATCGTTACCGACGGGTCGTGGCTGCTGTACACAAGCACGACGCGTGCCTGCGGGCGCTCGTAGAGCGCGGCGCGGAGCAGCGAGTAGATGGGCGCGATGCCGCTGCCGGCTGCGAGAAAAAAATACTGCTGGCCCGGGGTTGCTGCCGGGAGCTGGAAGAGGCCGGCCGCGCCTGTTGTCTGGAGCACGTCGCCGGGGCGAACAATGTCGAAAAGGTAGCGCGAGAAAAGCCCGTTGTCGATCCTCCTGACACCGATGGCCGGGGCTTCATCAAGACCGGGCACGCTGAGTACCGAGTAGGAGCGCCGCACCTCCTGGCCGCCGATGGTCTGCACAAAGGTGAGGAACTGGCCGGCCGTGTAGCGGAGCGCGGGCTGCGGTGCAAAGGAGATCCGCCGGAAGCCCCGAACGAGCTCATCGCTTTGAACAACAACCAGGGGAATCAGTGGAGGCGCCGGCATGCTCCGAAAGTACGAAAGGGCGGTCAGTGGCGCCGTAACTGCCAGACTACGGCCAGCGTAAAGACGATGATGAGGGCAAGTGTAAGCAGGAGGTACAAGGTCCGGCGGCGATCCTTCCGGCGCGGGGTCATAAGCAGCTTTGTTGGTAACGGCTAAAGGTAGCGAAACCGCGCTCCGCGCCGATTGGCGTATCTTCGGTACCTGCTTATGAGACTTCTTTTCCTGCTCCTGTCGGCGCTTCCGACGCTTCTTTGCTGTGCCCAACGGGTGGCAACAGGCCCCGTTCCGGCCTGGGTTACCCGCCACGAACTGAACTACACCGAGACCGGCCTCGAGGAAGGCGCGGGCGATGGCTACATCGATCTTGATTTTGAAAAGCAGGTGTCGCTGGCATCGCAAACCGTATTTATACGGTCAGTCCGCCGGGTGCTCTCCGACGCCGGTGTGCAGAACGCCTCCGAAGTATCGGTCGATTACGATCCTGCCTACGAGCAGCTCGTACTGCATACCGTGCAATTGCGCCGCGGTGCGCAGGTCATCGACAAGCTGCAACCCGCGCGCTTCCAGGTGCTGCGTCAGGAAAAGGAGCGCCGCGAGCATCTCTACAACGGCTCGCTCACGGCGCTGCTGCTGCTCGACGATGTGCGCCAGGGCGACGTGATCGAATACAGCTACAGCATCCGCGGCTTCAACCCGGTGTTCGGCAACCGCTATGCGGCGCGTTTCGACACGCGCTTCAGCGTTCCGGTTTACCATATCTACTACAAGCTGCTTGCTCCCGCGGGGCGCAGCTTCAGCATCCGCAACCCCGCCGGCGGGCCGGAGGCGCAGAACGTCAGCACCGGCAGCGAGCGGGGCTGGGCCTGGCAGTTGCGCCGCAGCGCGGCACTGCAGGTTGAAGACCATGTACCGGCCTGGTTCGATCCCTATCCCTCGATCGAGGTAAGCGAGTGGCGCAGCTGGCAGGAAGTGATCGACTGGGCGGCGCGTCTTTTCCCGCCGACCGCGCCGGCCCCTGTGCAGCGGCTGGCGACCGAATGGAAGGCCCGGTACCCGAGCGACGCCGCGCGCACCGTTGCGGCGCTGCGCTTTGTGTCGGAAGAAGTGCGCTACCTCGGCGTGGAGATGGGCGCCAACACGCACCAGCCGCACCCGCCGGAGCAGGTGCTGGCGCAGCGCTTTGGCGACTGCAAGGACAAATCGTACCTGCTCTGCGCGCTGCTCCGGGCGATGGGTATCGAAGCGTGGCCAGTGCTTACCAATACCAGCGACCGACATGCCGTGCGTGGCTGGCTGCCGACGCCGGTGGCCTTCGATCATTGCACGGTACAGGCACGTGTGGGAGGCAAGACCTTCTGGTTTGATCCCACCATTACCGGCCAGCGCGGCACGCTCGACGAGATCAGCTATCCGAATTACGAGGTAGGGCTCGCGGTTCGTCCCGGCGACAGCGGCTTCAGCGATGTGGCGCTGCAGGACCGCGGCCGCATCGACGTGACCGAGCATTTCAAGCTGGAGGATTTTGGCGGTGCGGGTCGCCTGCTCGTAACGAGCGTGTATACCGGCTCCTGGGCCGATGCCAACCGCGATGCCTTCCGCAGCAGCAAGCGCGCCGACAAGCTGAAGGAATACCAGGATTATTATGCGGCCTACTTTGATAAGGTGACCGCCGACAGCATCCGCTGCGAGGATGAGGAAACGGCCAACCGCTTTACCGTTCACGAATACTACACGATCCGCGATCTCTGGAAGAAGGAGGGAAGCGGCAGCCGCGAGCTGTCGGTCTTTCCCTTTGTGATCAACGCCTACCTGCGCAAGCCAAGCGACGTGGACCGCAAGATGCCTTTTTCGCTGGATTACCCGCTGCACCTAAGCGAGCACATCGAGCTCGAGCTCCCGCAGGATTGGGATGTAAACTCCTTCGACGACGTGTACAGCGGTCCCGGCTTCCGCCTGTCGGCCTCGGGCAAGGGGAGCGGCAACAGGGTGCTCCTTTCGTATGCGTACGATACCGACCGCGACCATGTGCTTCCCGGCGAGGTGAACGATTACCTGGCGGCCTATCGCCGCGCCAACGACAACGTGGGGTACAGTCTTACCTATAGCGGCGATGGCACGGTGCGTGCACCTGCGCGTCCGAAGCCGACGCCGCACTTCGAGCCGATGACGCTGGCAGATCTCTATCCTGTGCTGTATGTGCTGCTCGGGCTTGCGGTGTTCATCACGTGGCAGATCCGACGGAAGCGCTAGCCGGGTAATGCTGCGACATTCACAGAATCTTCACAGCGCTGCCGACATTTTCGGTGAAGCGATGCGTTAACAGCGAAATGGCTCCTGCGATGAAACCGCTTTTTCTCCTCTTCCTGGCAGCAATCTGCTGTAACCCTGCCGACGCACAGCTGGCGCGCAGCGGCTCCGCCATTCCGCCCGCAGAGGCGCAGGCTGCCCTGGACGTGCACAACAGGGTGCGGGCCGAGGTGGGCACTGCGCCCCTTGCGTGGTCCGAATCGCTATCGGCCTTTGCACAGGCCTGGGCCGAAGAGCAGGCGAAGCGCGGTTGCCAGATGCAGCATCGTCCCGCCGGTGGCGCCTGGACGCAGCAGTACGGCGAGAATATTTTCTGGGGAAACGGCCGCTACTTCAGCGCTGCCGAAGCCGCCCAATCCTGGTACAGCGAAAAGAAAGACTTTACCTACGGCCCCGTGACGGCCGGCAACTACACGCGCAGCGGCCACTATACACAGATGCTTTGGAGCAGTACCACCGAAGTGGGGATGGGCGCCGCGCGCTGTCCCAACGGTGCTTGGATCATCGTGGCCAACTACAGCCCGCGGGGGAATTATCTTAACGTAAAGCCGTATTGAGAGGGTTCAGGAAGGTTCAGGAGGTTTAGAAAGTTTGGAGGCGAGGAAGAAAGGTTTTGAAAGGTTTTGAAGGGTTTTGGAAGGTTTTGGAGGGAAGGCCATCCAGCCGCTCAACGCTCACTTCTCACACTGCTCACCGCTCACTCGCTCACCGCTCACCGCTCCCCGGTAATTCCTCACCGCCCACCTTCCCGCCTCCCGGTTTCCTTCCTATCTTCCACGTTCCAAAACGGCAGCTATGGGTAAAGGACGACTGGAAGCATTCAGCGATGGCGTGCTGGCGATCATCATCACCATTATGGTGCTCGAGCTGCGGCCTCCGCACGGCACCCATTTCGCCGACCTGCGCCCGCTGTTGCCGGTGGCCCTGGGCTATATCCTGTCGTTCATCTACCTCGGTATTTACTGGAACAATCACCACCACCTGCTGCAGGCCGCGCAGCATACCAACGGGCGTGTGCTCTGGGCCAACCTGCACCTGCTTTTCTGGCTGTCGCTGGTGCCCTTTACCACTGCCTGGATGGGTGAGCACCCGGGTGCGCGCGGCCCGGTGATCGCCTATGGTGTCGTCCTCTTCGGCGCCGGTTTTTCGTACTACCTGCTGTCGCTCTCGCTGGTGCACGCCGCGGGCCGCGAATCGACCCTTGCCCGCGCCATTGGCCGTGACAGCAAGGGCATCCTGTCGCTCGCGCTCTACGCAACGGCCATCGCCGCCGCCTTTCTCAGCACCTGGATCAGCATCTTCATCTACACAGCTGTTGCCATCATGTGGGTCGTGCCCGATTCGCGGATCGAGCGCAAGCTCGCGCACGAGGAGCCGGAAGCTTAGTATCGGTGCGCTTATCGTATTTCTACGAGGGCGCTTTTTCTCCCTTATCCAGCTTTTTTGCCAGTTGATGGCCCTTTCCTGCCCGTTCAACGGCAGAGTTTCGTTATTTTGTAAGCCAGTTTCCGCTGAACAACCAACTGCTTTTTTTTCGAATACCACCAACTGAACCGCTTATGAGACGCGCTCTCCTGTTTTTCCTATTCCTGATATTGGGGCTGACCAGCTTTGCACAGCCGAAAAAATTACGTGACCGGTCACCGGGGTCTTCGCGGAATATCTCCCGGACACTGGATGCCGGATATACCATCACTCCGCGTGATACAGCATTTTGCCAGGGAGGAACTGCGCTGCTCACAGCAAGTGTGCCCGGTCTGCCCGCTGTAGCCTACCAATGGACCAGGAATAACACGGATATTATCGGCGCCACGTCGGCGACTTATACCGCCAGCACAAGCGGCTCGTACAGTGTTGTTGTAACGAGCGGCACAACCGTCGTTCATTACGACACGGTTACGGTGACCGTAAACCCGAACCCAAGCATTGACTTCACCTTTTCGAACGACAACAGTTGCGCGGGCACCAACGTTGGTTTTACCTCCCAGCCAAGTGGTGGCACCACGCCGTATACCTATTCATGGGACTTCGGTAACGGTGTGACCTCAGGTGCGGCTAACCCGACGAAAGTCTTCAATCCTGCTCTGGGCTGCGGCTTTGTTGATTCAACGGTAGCTCTGAAGATTACCGACAGCAAAGGTTGTATCGCCAGTGTCGGACACCCGGTACGGGTTAAGAAGAAGCCTGATGTTACAGTCAAGGACGCGCAGAACCCATTCAGTCAATTCAATAACTGTAGCCACAATCCATCAGCGGCAAACCCAAATTTTCAAGTTGTCGTAGAAAATACCTCGCCGAGCAGTTCGTGTATCACTTCTTATACAATCGATTGGGGTGATGGAAGTTCACAAAGTGTTGTAACTACATCTACCTTTTCAATTCCACATACATACACTTCGATTCGAGAGTTTACGATTACGGTGACAGCGCAAAGCGATAATGGTTGCACCAATTCAAAGACATATAAAGTCGTTAACCAGTCAAATCCCGCTGTCGGTATCGGGGCTTCCGGTAATACGACCGGATGTGCGCCGATCGGTTTCTTTTTTAATCTGACGAATTATAATCTAAACTCAGATGGTACGTACTACACATGGTCGTTCGGTGATGGGAGTTTAGATACTGTATGGCATACCGGGGCACTTCCTTCGCCCCCAAATATTTTCCACCTGTTCGATACGACTTCCTGCAACTCTCCGAATCAGCAATTTGTCGTAAAAGTTACAGCTACAAACGGTTGTAAGTCAACAACTGCGACCGTAGACAATATCACCATTTTTAAAAAGCCTAAGGCAAAGTTCTCAAATCCACCAAGTGCATGTGTAAACACCTCTGTCTCGTTTACTAACACGTCTATAGCCGCTTACAACGAAGGGTCCTGTAGCAGAGAAACTTTTTACGAGTGGACTTTTGGCGATGGCGGGACTTCTACGGCGGAGAATCCGACGCATACTTATACAGCTATTGGTACTTACGACATCCGATTGATTGCTCAAGGATCTTGTGGTAAGGACACTTTTTACAATACCATCTGCATCGTTCCCCAACCTTCCTCTTCATTCACAATCAGCGACGCTTCGATTTGCAAAGGTGGTTCTGTTACCACTACAAACACCTCCAATACGCTTACGCAGTGTGTGGCCGCAACCTATAGCTGGAGCGTTACCTACCAGGCCACCAATTGCGGGGCCTCCAGCTCCTGGAGCTTTGCCGGCGGTTCAACTGCTTCCTCACTCAACCCAAGTTTCACATTCGCGAATCCGGGTACCTATACCATAAAGCTTTCGGTTACGAATGCGTGTACCACCAGCACCTATACGAAAGACGTGATCGTCAAGGGGCCACCGACGGTATCCATCAACGCGATCTCCGACCGTTGCGTGCCGGCGACCATCACGCCGAGGGCGACTGTGACCAATTGCGGTACCGGCGCGCTGACCTATTCCTGGAGTTTTCCAAGCGGATCGCCCGCCACAGGAACTGGCGCAAACCCGGGCACTGTATCCTATGGTGCAGCCGGCACTTATTCTGTCAACCTGGATGTTTCCAATGAATGTGGCCTGACCAATGCGACGAAAAGTTTTGCCGTAAATCAAACACCCGATCTGACGGTCCCTGCTTCGCTGTCGCTATGCCCGGGCGCCGCCACCGGACCGTTGACCTTCAGCAGCACGCTGGCTGGAACCACTTTCAGTTGGACGAATGACAATACAACAATCGGATTGTCATCGAGCAGCGGCAACACGAACATTGCCTCGTTCAATGCGGTTAATAACACAGCGGTGAATCAGGTGGCCAATATCACGGTTACGGCAACCAAAGGCACCTGTACCAAGCAAGATGTCTTCACTATCACCGTGAAGCCCAAACCCGCCATCACCGATACCACGGTCTCCATCTGCAGCGAAGGGTCGTTTGCCTTCACTCCCTCGGCCGGACGTCCGCTCGGCTCGATCGTTCCGTCCAACACGACGTATACCTGGCCGGCACCCACCACACCGACACAGCTCAGCGTCTTTCAATCCGGCACGGATCAAACCTCACTGACCGGAACGCTGACGAACAGCATCGCTTCGGCGGTGACGGCCACTTATTCGGTAACTCCCAAGGCCGATGGCTGCGCCGGAAGCGCTTTCAATTTCAAAGTGACGGTGAAGCCGAAGCCGTCGATCGCCAACGCCTCGGTTTCTACGTGCAGCGGCACGGCTTTCACGTTTAGTCCCTCCGGCACAGCGCCGAACATAGTGCCTTCATCGGGTCTTACCTATTCGTGGACGGTAAGTGCACCCGCATCGGTCAGCGGCGCATCCGATAAAAACAATCAAAGCAGTATTTCTCAAACCCTCATCAACAGTGGAAGCACAGCGGTGAACGTGGTGTATACGGTGACGCCAACGGCCGACGGCTGCAGCGGCGCCGCCTTCACCCTCACCGTTACCGTTAAGCCGAAGCCCAATGTGCAAAATGCGAGCGCATCGATCTGCAGCGGCGCCACCTTCACCGTAACGCCGCTGGACGGTGCCACGATCGTGCCCGCCAACAGCACTTACACCTGGAGCACCCCGTCGATGCCCGCGGGCGTGACGGGCGCCGGCTCCGGCACGGCCGCCTCCAGCATCAGCGGCACGCTCAACAACAGCGGCAGCTCGGTGCAGCAGGTGGCGTATTCCGTTACCCCGACAGCAGATGGCTGCCCGGGAACGGCCTTTACCGTTACCGTTTCGGTGGTGCCCGGTGCTACCCTGAGCAGCGTGAGCGATCGCACCTATTGCAACGGAAGCAGCAGCGGCGCCATCAGCCTCAGTGCCACGCCTGCGGGAACCGACGTCAGCTGGACCAACAGCAACACGGCCATCGGGCTTGCCGCCAGCGGCAATGGATCCATCGCCGCCTTTACGGCGACCAATACCGGCAATGCGCCCGCAACGGCCACCATTACGGTAACGGCTACCTATAACAATGGCGGACTGGGTTGCAACGGCAGCACCCGCACCTTCACCATCACCGTCAACCCCACACCCTCCGCGGACGCCATCAGCAGCCAGACGCTCTGCAACGGCAGCGCAACGGCAGCCATTTCGTTCAGCGGTAGTGTGAGCGGCAGCACCTACAACTGGACCAACAGCAACGGCACCATCGGTTTGGGCAGCAGCGGCAGCGGCACCTCTATCGCTTCCTTCACCGCCACCAACACAGGCAGTTCCGCGGCAACAGGCAACTTCGTTGTCACGCCTTCCTATAGCAACGCGGGTCAAACCTGCACCGGCGGCACAAAGGCCTTCAGCATCACGGTGAATCCTACACCTACCGTTACTGCCATCAGCAACCAGGAGCTGTGCAACGGCGCCGCCTCCACGGCCGTCAGCTTCAGTGGCGCAGTCAACGGCGCCGATTACGAGTGGACCAACGATCTGCCGTCCATCGGCCTGGCAGCCAGCGGCTCCGGCAGCATCGCGTCCTTTAACGCGATCAACAACGGCAGCAGCGATGTAACGGCAACCATTACGGTGACGCCGAAGAAGACCAACGGCACTGATCCGACCTGCACCGGTACCGCACGCAGCTTTACCATCAAGGTACATCCCACACCGACCGTGAACCCGGTTACGAGCCAAACCCGTTGCGTGGGAACGTCCACCACCGCCATCAGCTTCGGCGGCAGCAGCGCAGGCACCAGCTATGCCTGGACCAACAGCGACAATAGTATCGGTATTGCGGCGAGCGGAGCCGGCGACATCAGCAGCTTCACGACGTTGAACAGCACCAACACTCCGCTGGTCGCCTCGCTTTCGGTAACGCCCAAGATCGGTGCCTGCTCGGGCACGGCCGCTGCCTTTACGATCACGGTGAACCCGAAGCCGAAGATCGGCCCGCTGACGGCGAGCATCTGCAGCAACGACAGCTTCCATGTGAACCCCCTGAACAACGCGCCGACAACGATCGTTCCGGCCGGTACGACCTACATCTGGGGCGCGCCGCAGATCGACCCGGTGAACGCGATCAGCAATGGGGGCGCACAGAACACGCCCAGCAACAGCATCGGGCAGTTCCTCACCAACGGCACTTCTTCGAATGCCACCGCTACCTATTCGGTGACGCCCCAGGCGCCGGTGGCGCTGGGGGGCTGCAGCGGCGATCCGTTTACGGTAACCGTATCGGTGAACCCGCAGCCGGGCATCTCGAGCTTCACGCGCAGCACCTGTAGCGGCGACCCTATCAACGTGACGCCCTCCGGTGTTCCTTCGGGCACGAACTATAGCTGGACGACCCCTCCGGCGGTGACCCCCTCGGGAGCCGTGACCGGCGTCACCACCAGTGCGAATGGTATCAGTGCCATCAACGAAACCCTGACCAACACCACCAATGCCGCGGCATCGGTGCAATACACCGTGGCACCCACGGCAGGCACCTGCGGCAACGGCAGCTTCACCATCACCATCAATGTGGATCCGAAGCCGGCGATCAACAACTACACCCTCGCCGACATCTGCTCGGGCGATGTTATTTCGGTGCAGCCCGCCAACGGTGTGGCTCCCGCTGTGATCGTTCCGGCCAACAGCACCTATACCTGGACCGTGAGCAGCACGAGCCCGGTGGGCGGCGCCGTGGATGGCAGCTCCACCAACGGCATCATCAGCCAGCAGCTAACCAACAACGGTACGTCGAATGCAACGGTGACCTATACCGTGACGCCGAAGTCGGGCAGCTGTACGGGTGCCGACTTTACGATCAAAGTAGTGGTGAAGCCGAAGCCCGTGCTGGCACCGGTGCAGCAGGCGATCTGTTCGGGCAATGCCTTCAGTGTAACGCCGGGCAATGTGCCCTCCGGCACCACCTATACCTGGCCGGCGCCGCAAAGCAACCCGGCGGGCGTGCTCACGGGCAACGCGCAAAGCAGCGGCGTTACCAGCATCGGCGAATCGCTGGTGAATGCCACCAATGCGGCGGCCAACCTTGTGTATACCGTAACGCCCGTCAGCAATGGCTGCACCGGCAACGACTTCACTATAACGGTCACCGTCAACCCGAAGGCTTCGGTGACCAATTATTTCGATACGTTGTGCAGCGGCGGTTCCTTCCTCGTAACCCCGCAGCACGGAATCCCTGCCACCAACAGCATTCCCGCCGGAACGCTGTATACCTGGGGCACGCCCTCCGATCCGTCCAACGCGATCAGCGGCGATGCGCTGCAGGCGCTCCCCGGCGCCACCTCCATCGGGCACACGCTGGCGAACAGCAGCAACGCACCGGCGACGCTCACGTATACGGTCACGCCACATTCGGGCGACTGCGTCGGGCCGGACTTCACCGTGTCGTTTACGGTGAACCCGCGGCCGAAGCTGCGCGACACGGCGCTGACCACCTGCTCGGGCGCCGCCTTCAACCTGGCACCGCCCAACACGGCCCCGGCGCAGATCGTGCCCGCGCCGACGAGCTACAGCTGGAATGCGCCGGTTGTGACGGGTGGCCTTACCAGCGGCCAGGCCGGCAGCAATGCGGCCTCTATCGGGGGCAGCCTCGGCAACCCCACTACAGACGTACAAACCGCCACCTATACCATCGCACCCGTGTCGGGTGCCGCCGGCCACTGCGTGGGCGATTCCTTCCGCCTGGTGGTAACGGTGAACCCGCAGCCCGGGATCGGGCCGCAGGATACGGCCATCTGCAGCGGAACCGCTTTCGATATCCGCCCGCCCGGTGTGCCGTCCAATACGAATTACAGCTGGACCCTGCCCCAAAGCAGTCCCGCCAACGCCATCACCGGCGGGTCGCTCCAATCGAACCAGGGCAGCATCGGGCAAACGCTGACCAACAACACGAATGTACCCGCCACGCTGCTGTATTCGGTGACGCCCACCGCCGGGTCCTGTGGCAACAGCGCGTTTACGGTTACCGTAACGGTGAATCCGAAACCGGTCATCGGAAGCCTGAGCGCCGACATCTGCAGCGGGGAATCCTTCCTGCTCGATCCGCAGAACGGCACAGCGGCCGGCACGATCGTGCCGGTTACGACGACCTATAGCTGGGGCCAGCCTTCGGTGAGCCCCACCGGCGCGGTGACCGGCACGGCGCAGAGCGGCCGCCCCAACATCGGCGAGCTGCTTAACAACGGAACCAATGCTTTGGCCACGGTCACCTACCAGGTTACGCCCACGTCCACCGCTCCCGGTGCCTGCGCCGGCGACGCCTTCCCTGTGACGGTGCAGGTGCGTCCGCGCCCGCTCCTCGCCGACAAAACGCTGAGCGTATGTAGCGGTACTGCGTTTACTCTTCGTCCGGATAACACGTTGCCCGATATCGTTCCGGGCAACAGCACCTATAGCTGGGCCGCGCCCACGGTTACCGGAGGCTTGCTTGGCGGCACCGACGGCACCGACCTGGCGCAGCTAACCGCGACGCTGATCAACCCGACCAATGTGGCGCAATCTGCGGACTACCTGCTGACGCCGAAGTCGGGGAGCTGCACCGGCACGCCCTTTCATTTCCGGGTCACGGTGCTGCCGACACCAAAAGTGCCGGCCCTCACCGATGCCATCTGCAGTGGGCAAACGTTCAACTTCCAGCCGGCGAATGCCGCACCGGCAACGATCATTCCGGCCGGTACGCTGTATAGCTGGAACGCGCCCACGTCGAGCCCGCTCAATGCGGTGACGAACGGGTCCGCACAAAGCGGGCAGGACCATATCGGGCAGCTGCTGACCAATGCGACGAACCAGCAGGCCACGGTTACCTATTCCGTCACGCCGGCCACGGCTGGCTGCACGGGCGATGCCTTTGCGGTGACCATTACGGTGCATCCGAAGCCCGTGATCGGCGACCTAAATACAACGATTTGCTCCGGTTCCTCCTTCAACCTGAGCCCGCAGAACGCCGCACCGGGCACGATCGTTCCGCAAGGCAGCACCTATGCCTGGGCGTCTCCGTCGAGCAACCCTCCGGGAGCCATCACGGGTGGAAGCTCGCAAACGGCTGCTTCTTCGATCACCGACGTTCTGTTCAACAACACGATCCAGAACGCCACGGCGCAGTACCTCGTCACACCCACGTCGGGCAATGCTGATCATTGTGCCGGTGCGCCCTTCACCGTAACGGTGCTCGTGAAGCCGCAACCTACCCTCAGCGACCAGGCAGCGACGATCTGCTCGGGCGATGCCTTCCTTGTGAACCCGCCCAATGCACCGGCGGGCACCACCTACAGCTGGGTGCTGCCGCAGCCGACGCCCGCCGGAGTTATTTCCGGAGGAGTGGCCCTGAACAACCAGCCGGACATCAGCGGTACGCTTGTGAACAACAGCAATGCTACCGCTTCAATGGTATACGTTGTTCGCCCCTCGGCATCCAATTGCTCGAACAGCACCTTCAACGTAACGGTGACTGTGCAGGCAAAGCCGGTGATCCCGACGCAGACGGCAACGATCTGTACGGGTGGCACATTCCTGATCGATCCTGTAAATAATGCTCCCTCGGTAATTGTTCCCGCAGGCAGCACGTATACGTGGACGACGCCTTCAAGTGCGCCGATCAACGCCGTAACGGGCGGGGCAGCGCAGCCGTCAGCTGCTCCGAACATCAGCCAGCAGCTGGCGAATGCGGGCGTAGCGCCTGCCACGCTTACCTATTCGGTGACCCCGAAATCGGGTACTGCCGGTGGTTGCGTCGGTGCTCCTTTCGATGCGGTTGTAACGGTGAACCCCGATGCGCGTGCGCGGCTGGCGCCCACCGATACAACGGCCTGTCCGCCCTTCCTCATCTCGCCGCAGGTGCTGGGCCTCGTGCCCTACCCGAACGCCAACGGCGTATATAACTGGTTTGCCAACGGGGCGCCGATCGGTACCGGGTTGCCCTTCCCCGGCTACACGATCGCCAACGAATACGATTCGATCGACATCAAATTGATGGTGACATCGGCCTTCGGCTGCAAGCCCGATAGTACGGCCTTCCGCTTCTACACCTATAAACTGCCGCATCCCGAGTTCTCGCTGACGCCTTCCGGCGGTTGCGGACCCTTGTCGGTGCAAGTCGTCAACAACACGCCGTATGCCGCGGACTTCCAGTACCAGTGGAACTTCGGCCAGGGGCAGAGCTCCGGCAACATGCAGCCCGGTGCCATCGTGTTCCCCCCGAACCCGACGTTTGGCGATACGGTGTACCAGGTGAAGCTGATGGCCTACAACGAGTGTGATACAGTGATCGTGACGAAGCCCGTAGCGGTTTCCTCCAAACCCAAAGCACTTTTCACACCCGATCACACAACGGGCTGCTCGCCGATGCGCGTGGTCCTTACCAACACCTCGCTCGGCATCGGGGCCACGTATACCTGGATCTGGGACGATGGTACACCCAATACATCATCGCCCGATCGCAGCCCGGTGACGCATGTATTCAACACGGGAGTTCAGGACACCTTCTACGTGAAGCTCGCGGCGGTGAACAACTGCGGCTCCGACACCGCTACCTATGCCATAGTCGTGTCGCCGAACCCCATCCGCCTGCTGATGGCTGTAAATGGCACGCAGCAAAACGGATGCGCCCCGCACAGCGTTCAGTTCATCAACAATACACTTGGCGCTACCGGCTTCCATTGGGATTTTGCCGACGGCAATACACTGAATACAACGCGCGGTGTCGATACGGTAACGCACACATTCCTCGCGGCCGGCATCTACAACGTGCGGCTGACGGCCTTCAACGGCTGTACCGATACAACGATGACCCTGGCCATCGAGGTGTTTCCGAAACCGGTTGCCGCCTTCAGTGCCGACCGGCTCACCGTTTGCCTGGGCGACAGCATTCACTTTACCAACAACAGCAGCAACGGTGCCAGCTCGTACCTCTGGCAGTTCGGCGACGGAGCACAATCAACGCTTACGAGCCCGGCCCACGCCTACAGCGTCGCCAGCACGTATGATGTAAAGCTCATTGCCTACCGCTTCAATGCCCCGGGCAATGTATGCTCCGACTCACTCACGGTGCCGGTGCTCGTGGTTGCCGGTCTCCCCGGCGGCATCAGCCTGAGCGATTCCATTTCCCGCTGCGTGCCCTTCACGGTTACGTTCAGCAATCCCAACCAGCCGTCCTCCGCCAGCACCTGGGATTTCGGCGATGGCAGCAGCGCTACGGGCAATGTCGTGACGCATACCTACCAGCAGGCGGGTATCTATATCGCAACGCTTACGAGCGTCTCGCCTGGCGGCTGTACCTATTCGGCCCTGCGCCGCGTGCGCATCGACGCCCCGGCGGGCAGCTTCACCTACAACTCGGGCTATATCTGCGGCGGTCGCTCCGTGCGCTTCGACGCGACGGTGTCGGGCACCGATACGCTCATCTGGAACTTCGGCGATGGCAGCACGCAGGCTACCCTGCAGCATGTTGCCTTCCATACCTATCCGAACCCCGGCCTCTATGTACCGTCGGTAACGCTTGCCTCCACGGCAGGCTGTCACCTGCTGCTTCCGGGTGTCGATACCATCAGGGTCGACCGGATCGTGGCCGGCTACACAGCAACGCAAAACCGCAGCTGCGGCTCCACGGATGTGACCTTCCGCGATACGTCGAATGTCTTCTTCGGGATCAGCCGTATCGAATGGGATTTTGGTGATGGCACTACCGGCAGTGGTCCGCTCGTGCGGCACGGCTACAGCAGCAGCGGCGCGTACAACATCCGCGAGATCGTATTCTCCGGCAGCGGCTGCTCCGACACGGTGCTGCGCGTGCTCAACGTAACCGTATCGGGTATCCCGACGGCTGCCATCTCGGCCCCGCCGCAGGCCTGTTCCGGTATCCCGGCAACGCTGCTCGCCAATGTGCAGTCCGTTGACCCAATTACGCTCTACGAATGGTCCGTTAATGGAACCGTGCAATCGTCGGCCAACCTCTTCACGCCGACGTTCACGGCGCCGGGCACCTACGCGATCCGTCTTGTTGCAGGCACGGCCAACGGTTGCTTCGATACGGCTCGTCTCGACCTCACCGTTCGTCCGACACCGGTGGTCACCGCTTCGCCCAGCCAGGACCTTTGCCTCGGTCGCTCCACGCAGCTCAATGCCACGGGCAACGGCGTCGTGCAATGGGGCTGGTCGCCCATACAGGGGCTTAGCTGCAGCAGCTGCCCCAACCCGGTGGCCACACCCAACGGTACCACGCCCTACCTCGTTACCGGTACCAACAGCTTCGGGTGCCCCGGCTACGATACCGTGGTTATTACGGTGCACGGGCCCATTCACATGAGCGTATCGCCCGACGACAGCATCTGCGTGGGTGATGCGGTGCAGCTGCTTGCAACTGGAGCGGCTTCCTACGTGTGGCGCCCCGATCAGTACCTCGATAACGACTCAATCCCGAACCCGATGGCAACGCCGCCCGTTACAACGCGCTACCAGGTTGTGGGCTACGACGGCTGGAACTGCTACAACGACACGGCCTACGTACTCGTAGCGGTGGGCAATTACCCCACGGTCAACCTCGGTCCCGACCTGCAGCTTGCAACGGGTACCCTGCGCCCGCTCGTGACCACGATCACCAATGGACCCATCCGGGATTGGACCTGGTCGCCGACCGCCGATCTCAGCTGCGGCAACTGCCCGCTGCCAACGGCAACGATCCGCAACAATGTCGTGTACACTGTGCGGGTAACCACCTTCTACGGCTGCAGCGCTACCGACAGCCTCGTGATCCGCGCTTTCTGCAAGGATGCGCAGGTGTTCCTTCCCAACGCTTTCAGTCCCGACGGCGACGGGGTCAACGATGTGTTCATGGTGCAGGGCAGCGGCATTCTCCGCGTGAAGACCTTCCGGGTATTCAACCGCTGGGGCGAGCTCGTGTTCGAAAAGAACGAGGTGCCGCCCAACGACCCGCGCTTTGGCTGGGACGGGCGCGTGATCGGCCACCCCGCGGCCCCCGACGTGTATGTGTATACCGTAGAAGTACTGTGCGAGAACGGCACACCCTATACCTATAAAGGCAACGTAACCATTCTAAAATGAGGTGAATGAAAAAGCTCTTGCTGTGTATGACCCTTGCGCTGTCGGTTGGCGCGCAGGCGCAGGATATCAACTTTTCCCAGTTTTACGAGCTGCCGCTGCTCCGCAACCCGGCGTTGGCGGGCTCTTTCCGTGGCGATTTCAAAGCTACCGGCGTCTACCGCAACCAATGGGGGAGTGTAACTACGCCCTACCGCACCATGGCGCTCGGCACCGAGATGCGCTTTGGCATCGGCTCTTCGGAGAATTATCTTACGCTGGGCGGCCAGATCACCAACGACGAGGCCGGCGACTCGAAGCTGAGTCGCACGCAGCTCCTCCCGGCGCTGACGTTTCATAAGTCGCTCAACATCGATAAGGACGCGTACCTGTCGGCGGGCTTTATCGGCGGCTTTGTGCAGCAGCGCTACGACGCCACGGCGCTGACGTTTTCCGACCAGTTCGTGAACGGCGCGTACAGCCCCACGAACCCCACGCGGCAGCGCCTTCCCGGCTCCAACGTCACTTACCTCGACGCGGGCGCCGGCGTGGCCTACAGCAGCACCATGGGCTACGACGTGCGCTATTACGCGGGGCTGGCCATCTTTCACTTCAACCAGCCGCGCGTGGCCTTCGATGCCGCAAACGACGTGCGTCTCAACCAGAAGATCTTCGTCAATGCGGGTCTGTCGGCGCCGGTTGCCGACCGCAACCGCCTTGTGCTCTACGGCGACTTCTTCCTGCAGGGCGGCCATCACCAGGCACAGGGTGGTGTGCTGTACCGCCACTACCTGCTCGAGGAGGATGATGACTTCGGGATGGCCTTCTCCTTCGGCAGCTTCTACCGCTGGAACGATGCCGTGGTGCCGGTGATCAAGCTCGATTACTACAAGCTGTCGATCGGGCTTACCTACGACGTGAACGTAAGCAAGCTGGTCAAGGCCTCGCAGATGCGCGGTGGATTCGAGCTTTCGCTCAGCTACAGCTCTTTCCTCAACATCAAGAACAGCTCCTCGGCGAAGGTGCGCTGCCCGGTGGCGTTGTAGAAGGGGCAGAAAAGTTTTGAAAGGTTTTGGGAGGTTTTGGGGGAATTCAAAGGGCTCGCGTTGCGAGCCCTTTGTAGTAGATGGGTCAATGACCGTCTTTCTTCTTTACCTGGAGTTCTTCCCAGGGCGTGGTTCCGTCTTTCTCTCTTGTGAAGACAAGTGACGGGTCTTCCTGGACTACGATCTCGGCGGTTGTATAAATACGGTTGCCCTCGAGCAGGTGGCCTCCGATGGTATGGCCGCTGCTGTCGCTGAGGCTGATGTGAATGTGCACACCGCTGCGGGCGAGCGTGCCCGTGAGGCTTACGATCTCGAAGTGGCCCGAGCCCTTGCTGCCCTCTGGCTGATTGGCAAAGCGTATATTATAGTCGGTGAGGCTGCCCACGCAGGTCACGATCCATCCTGCGTCGATGGCGTTGCGCGTGGCAAAAGACTGGAGCTCGCGCCGCAGGTCGGTACCGGGCTTGAGACGAAAGACATGTGTTTTGGTCATGGGAGCCTGGCAGGAGAGGAGGGTGAGGAGCCCGATGAGGAGATACGGTTTCACGCGGTCAAGGTACGCCCTAATAGGTTTACCAGTTGCCCATCTGGTCGCGGTTGATGCGCTCGCCTTCCTCGGGCGGGTGCTCGCGCCAGTTCGGGTCGTAATGCACGAACCACGACAGCCAGAGGCTACGCGAAAAGCGCATCAGCCAGGGCTGCAGCAACGCCAGCAGCAGGCTGTTGCCGGTGATCCAGATGAGGAACCGGTTGTCGTGAAACGAAAAGCCGATGAGCAGCCACCACACGAGCAGCGTGGCCACGCTCAGGAAGATGGCGATGAAATAGCTCACGTAGCCGGTTCCATAATAAAAGCCCACTTCGATGTCGGTGAGTTGCCCGCACACGGGACAGCGCTCGTGCATCTGCATGAGGCTGCGGAGGCGCCGGAAGCTGAGGGGATGTACAAAGAGCTTGCCCTCGCGGCAGCGCGGACAGTAGCATCCAAAAACAGTGGCCAGGTAGCCGCGGTGCGGCTTCACAGCATCCATACACGTTGTTATTAGAGATAGTCCAATACCTTTTCCATACCGGTGCTCCGCGAACCTTTTACCAGGAAGCTGGCGTTCCGGAAGCCTTGCTCCCGCAGCCATTCGCCGGCCTCGGCAGCCGTGGCAAAGCGCCGGTAGGGATGGTCGATCTTTTGAAAATCGCCGCCCACAAGCAGCACTTCCTTCCAGGGGTAACTGCCGATAAGCCCGGCGAGGGCGCTGTGCTCCTGCAGGCTCTCGGGGCCCAGTTCGGCCATCGCGCCCAACACCAGCACTTTCGTTGCAGCAGCGGCCTTCGCGAAGTTTTCCACGGCAAGTTTCATGCTACTCGGGTTGGCATTGTACGCATCGAGGATGATGCGGTTCGTGCCCTTCTCCACGAGCTGCGAGCGGCTGTTCGAAGGCGTATAGGCTTCGAGCGCCTGGCGGATCTTTTCGGGCGCTACGGCAAAGTGACGGCCCACGGCAACAGCGGCCAGAACGTTGGGCAGGTTGTAGGCGCCGACCAACTGCGTGTCGATCGTTCCGTCAAAGCCCTTGTGGAAGCGCACCGATAAGAACGGGTCCGAACGAACGGCCTCGCCCTCGTAATCGGCATCCGTCGTACCATAAGTAACGATGGTCGGGATGCCGCGGCTCATGCTCCGCAGGTAGTCGTAATCCCACATCACGAAGGCCGTGCCCTGTGCCGCACGCAGGTGATCGAACAGCTCGCCCTTGCCCTTGCGTACGCCTTCCTCCCCGCCAAAGCCCTCTAGGTGGGCCTTGCCGCAATTGGTGATGAGCCCGTGCGTAGGCAGCGCGTAGCGGCAGTAGGAGGCGATCTCCTGCTGGTGGTTGGCGCCCATCTCGATGATGGCGTATTCGGCATCGTCGCGGATCTTCAGGATCGTCAGCGGAACGCCGATATGGTTGTTGAGATTCCCTTCGGTGGTGTAGGTGCGGTACTGCGCCGCGAGCACGGCGTGGATCAGTTCCTTGCTGGTTGTCTTTCCGTTAGAGCCGGTGATGGCCAGGAAGGGTATCCGGAACTGCTTGCGGTGCTGCAGCGCCAGTTCCTGGAGCGCCGTCAGTACATCCTCTACCAGGAAAGTCTTCCCCGGCACAGCATGTGCCTCCTCGTCGATGACACAGGCGGCGGCGCCGGCCGCAAGGGCCTGGGGCACAAAAGCGTTGCCGTTGAAATTCGGGCCTTTCAGCGCGAAATACAGGTCGCCCGGCTGCAGCTTGCGGGTATCGGTTTGAATGGAGGGATGCTTGCGGTAAAGTGAGTACAGCTCTTCGATCGTCGGCATGTTTCAAAGGTAATGTGCTGGTGGGGAACGGGTGATGGGTTTAGAAGGTTTAGGAGGTTCATGAGGTTTAGAAGGTTCAGGATTTGTCGAATGGCCGGTAAACGAAAAGCCCCTCGCTGGGAGGGGCTTTCGGAAAGACAGTTTATCGCTTAGCGCTTTTGTTTTCTTTGTTTCCAGTAGTTACCGGTTTTGCGGCCATTGCCTTCGGGCGAACCCATGCGGTCCATGGCGCAACGGAAACCGATCATGCTCGAGGCCTGGTCTTCTTCCATGTAGCGGCGGGCGCCGGGGCTCAGCCAGTAAGCACGGTCGTTCCAGCTGCCGCCTTTGTACACACGGCTCTTGTCGGAAACGAGGGTGGTCTTGCCGTAGCCGTAGGAGGCATCCGACAGGGAGTCACCATCGAGGAAGTTAATCACGTTACCGCGCTGGTAGTTGCGGCGGTTCTTGCTCTCCTCGTCGGTAACAGCGGTCATCTTCACGCGGCCCAGCGAATCGATCTCGGCTTCGCCGCTCGCATTCTTATAGAGCTTCATGAATTTGTTACCACGGAAGGGAGCTACGTCGTCGGCATCCAGGTTGGTCATGGGGCGATACACGTCGGCAACCCACTCGCTTACGTTACCGGCCATGTTGTAGAGGCCGAAACCGTTAGGGTAGAAGGAGTTTACCGGGGCCGTGTAGATGGCGCGGTCGTTCAGGCCACCGGCCACACCGGCGTTGTCGCCCGAGCCGCGCTTGAAGTTGGCGAGGAACTGGCCATGCCAGGAGCCGTGCTTCGTTTCGCGGAGGCCGCTATAGTTCATGTTGGCCGTCCAGGGGTACACCTGCTTGTTGGTCACGAGCTCTTCGCCGCGCTTGCCTTCCTTCTTGGAGGGGCGGGGGTTGTTGGCTACATAACCATAGGCGGCATATTCCCACTCCGCCTCGAAAGGCAGGCGGTAGTCGGGGAGGAGCAGACCGTCTTCCATCGTTACGTTGGAGCGGGGCTGGCCCTGCGGGGTCTTCAGGGGGTTCTTTTTGCTGCGGGCCATCGTTCCGGGCTGCGCCTGGTAGAGACCAAGGAGGTACGACTTCGTGGTGAAGATCTGCGACTCGCCTTCGGCATTACCCTGCTGCTGCATGATGCCCTGCTTGTTCACGTACTTCTTCTGGATGAGGATATTCTCATTCACGCGGTCCGTACGCCACAGGCAGAAGTCGTGGGCCTGCTTCCAGCTCACACCAACAACCGGGTAGTCGTTGAAGCCGGGGTGACGGAAATAATATTCAACGAGGGGCTCGTTGTAGGAAAGCTCGCTGCGCCATACAAGAGTATCCGGCAGGGCGGCATCGGTGATTTTTTTGTTTTCCGGAACGTCGGAGGGGAAGAGGCGGTTGAGCCAGAAGAGGTACTCGCGGTAGTGTACGTTGGCCACCTCGGTGCGGTCCATGTAGAAGGCGGGAACCGTAACGCGGCGGGGAATGTTGTTCCAGTCGCCCATAACGTCTTCCTCGGTCTGACCCATGGTGAACGTACCACCGGGAACGAATACGAGACCCGGGCCGGTGCCTTGCTCCTTGGACTTGGCTACCTGGTAGCCACCCATTTTCTTGTCGTTGTAGCTCCAGCCGGTAACGGATGATTTTCCGGCGCTTTTGTTAGACTTACACGAAGCCAACAGGCAAGCTGAGGATAATAGGATTGCGAAAGTTTTCAGTTGCATAACGCGTTTAATTTGTCTTTCAAAAGGACTACTGGTGCAATACAGACCCCACTGAGCCTTTGATCAGGAATTGTAAAACGCCGCCGAAACGGAATTATTGTATGTCCCCGGACATTGGATCAAGGAGGTTTGCGAATATAGAAAGTTTGTGTTAATCCCCGAAAGGGAATTCGTTTTTTTGCCGATATTACCGCCTCACTTGTTATTTTTCCGCGATGACCGCTCCGTGCCGAACCGCCTTGCTGCTGCTTTTCACCACGTTTCTTGCCACCAGCCCCCGGGCCCAGCGCTCCTGGAAACCGCACTCGGTGCTGGCCTCCGGAACCTGGTACCGCGTGGCCGTTCCGGCCGATGGCGTGTATAAGCTGGATGCCGCTTTTTTGGGCAGCCTCGGGCTGGGCGCTTCGGTGCCCTCGGCGGCCCTCCGGGTATATGGCGCAACCGCCGGTATGCTCCCCGAAAGCAACACAGCGCCCCGCGTCGACGACCTCGAGGAGGTAGCCCTGGCGGTGAATGACGGCGGCGACGGCACCCTCAGCGGCTCCGATTACGCCCTTTTCTATGCCCGCGGGCCCCATACCTGGCAAAAAGACTCCGTCAACCGCTCCTTCACCCACCAGAAAAACCTCTATTCCGAGCGCGCCTATTATTTTATCAGCATCGGCGGCAGCGGCAAGCGCGTAACCACCGCCGCGCCGGTCGCCGCCGGCCCCCAGCAGCTGAGCTCGTTTGATGAGCACGTATTCTACGAGAACGACTCGGTGAATTTTCTGTCGAGCGGCAAGGACTGGTGGGGCGAGGAATTCAGCAACCTGCCCGGCCGCACCCTGGCGCGCAGCTTTTCGCTCGACGCCCCCGACGCGGTAGCCGGCAGCCAGTTGCGTCTCCGCACCCGCGTGGCCGCCCGCTCGATCGGTACCGGCTCTTCCTTCAGCATTGCCCTCAACGGCCAGCAAGCCCTGCAGGTACCGGTGCTCCCGGTCACCGGCATTTTCAACGACCTCTTTGCCCAGCAGGCCACCCAGACCGGCTTTACGCTTTTCGGCGGCTCGGGGATGAACCTCAGCTATACCTACGTGCCCGGCGGTCCCAATGCGCAGGGCTGGCTCGATTATATCGAAATCGTGTACCGCCGCAGCCTGAGCCTGCCGGCAGGGCGGCAGCTGCTGTTCCGCGACTGGTCGGTGGTGGGTGGGCCGGGCGCAAGCTTCCACCTCGGCGGCGCCGGCACGGGAACGCAGGTGTGGGATGTGACGGACCCGTTTTCGGCGCAGGCCGTGACGGGCGCCCTCAGCGGCAGCACGCTCAGCTTCGGGGTTCCGGGCGATCGACTTCACGAGTTCGTGGCCTTCGGCTCCGACTTCCCCGTGCCGGAGGCGGCCGGGGCGGTGCCCAACCAGGACCTCCACGCTACCGCGCCCAGCGACCTGCTGATCATCAGCTACCCCGCCTTCCGGGCGCAGGCCGAGCAGCTCGCCGCCTTTCATCGCCAGCACGACGGCCTCCGCGTAACGACCGTGACCACCGAGGAGGTCTTCCGCGAGTTCTCGGGCGGCAGCCCCGATCCCGCCGCCTTCCGCGACTTCGCCAAGCTCTATTACGACCGCTACCGCTCCTCCTGGGGCGCTTCGGGCAAATACCTGCTCCTGCTCGGACGCGGCTCCTTCGACTATCAAGACCGCGTCCGGAACAATACCAACTTCGTCCAGGTATACGAAAGTCCCGCTTCGCTCGACCCGCTGTCGACCTATGCTTCCGATGACTTCTTCGGTTTCCTCGACGACAACGAGGACATCAACAGCGGGCTCATCGTGAATACGCTCGATATCGGTATCGGGCGGATCCCCGCCCGTAGCGCCGGCGAGGCCCAAAGCTTTGTCGACAAGCTACTGGCCTACCACAGCCCGGCCTCGCTGGGCCCCTGGCGCAACAACGCCACCTTCGTGGCTGACGACCAGGACTACAACCTGCACCTGGACGACGCCGAAACCATGGCCGCAACGGCGGCGGCGCAGGATCCCTACCTCAACGAAACCAAGATCTACCTCGACGCCTACCGCAAAGAGGGCGGCACCGCAGGGGGCACCTACCCGCAGGCCAACGCCGCCATCAACAATAACATCCTCAACGGCGCCCTCATCTGGAACTACAGCGGCCACGGCGGCTATGCGCGGCTCGCCGAAGAAACGATCGCCGACCAGGAGATCATCAACAACTGGAACAACGCCAACCGGCTCCCGCTGTTCGTGACGGCCACCTGCGACTTTGCGCCCTACGATCTGCCGGGGATCAACTCGATCGGTGAAGACCTGCTGCTGCGACGCCGCACCGGCGCCATCGCCCTGATGACGACCAACCGCGTCGTGTTTGCCTTCAGCAACCGCCTCCTGAACAACAACTATCTCCAGGTAGCGCTGCAGCCGGATGCGGCCGGGCGCTACAAGACGCTGG
The DNA here is from genome assembly GCF_054777635.1 of Flaviaestuariibacter terrae. Lineage (NCBI taxonomy): Bacteria > Pseudomonadati > Bacteroidota > Chitinophagia > Chitinophagales > Chitinophagaceae > Flaviaestuariibacter > Flaviaestuariibacter terrae. The sequence continues at coordinate 109,396 of NZ_BAAHAL010000008.1, read as the reverse complement.
GCGAGGCAGTACAGGCGTCGAAAAATAGCACCTACGCAACGAGCGGCGACATCACCAACAATCGGAAGTTTGCCCTGCTCGGCGACCCGGCGATGACCATCGGCTTCCCGAAAAACCGGGTGCAGCCGCTCCTGGTAAACGGGCATCCCATCGCGACCATCGACACGCTGAGCGCGACGGAGTTTGCCGAGATCGAGGGCGAGGTGACGAATGTGGCCGGCGTGCGTCTGAGCGACTTCAACGGCAGCGTGTCGCTGACGCTGTTCGACAAGCCGCAAACCGTGCGCACCCTCGGCAACGACCCCACGAGCAACCCGGTGCCCTTCCAGGTGCAGACCGCCTCGCTGTTTCGCGGTAAAGTGACGGCCAGCGCGGGCCGCTTCCGGTTTCGCTTCCGCCTCCCGCGCGACATCAACTTCCAGTACGGCGCGGGCCGCATGAGTTTTTATGCGCAGGACTCGCTGCGTGATGCCACCGGCGTTTCGGGCAATGTGCTGATCGGTGGTATCGCACCCGGCACCGTCACCGATAAGGAAGGACCGCAGATCCGCGCCTTCCTTAACGACGACCGCTTTGTGAGCGGATCGGTGACCAACGAGAACCCGGTGCTCCTGCTCCGGCTCGCCGATTCGTCGGGTATCAACACCGGCAACGCAGGTATCGACCACGACATCGTGGTCACCATCGATGGCAACAACCGCAATTATTATATACTGAATGATTTTTACGAGACCGATCCCGACACCTACCAGAAGGGCAGCGTGCGCTTCCAGCTTCCGGCGCTGACACCGGGGCCCCACACGCTGACCATCAAAGCCTGGGATGTGGTCAACAACTCGAGCCTCGCCACGCTCGACTTCACGGTGGCGAAAGACGAGGAGCTCGTGCTCGGGCACGTACTCAACTACCCCAACCCGTTTACCACCCGCACGCAATTCTGGTTTGAGCACAACAAGCCGGGGCTCGAGCTGCGGGTACGGACTGAAATCTATACGGTAGCCGGGCGATTAATAAAAACGATCCGCCACACAATAATAACCGAAGGTGACCGTTCGAATGAGACCGAATGGGATGGGCGCGATGATTTTGGCCAGCGCGTTGGGAGAGGTGTGTATATCTACCGGTTGACGGTGGAGAGCAGTGACGGGAAAAAGGCCAGCCAGCTTCAAAAACTGGTCGTATTGTAGCGGAAACGTTCCCGAAGAAAAAGTTGAGAATAAACCAAAACTCTATATTTTCACACCTCTATTACAAAAAATGTCTATGAGAGCAACTGCTTTGAAACTAACTGTTGGCGCGATTTTGCTATGTTCTTCCTCGCTGCATGCGCAGCAAAAACTCAATGTCGTAACGACAGCCGTACCCTTCCTGCGTATCTCTCCGGATGCCCGCGCCGGTGGCATGGGCGAATTGTCTGTGGCTACCAATCCTGATGCGAGCTCTTCTTACTTCAACCTCGGTAAAGTTCCCTTCAACGAACAGCGTGGAGGCATCAACGTAACCTATACTCCCTGGCTCAAGAAGTTTGTAAACGACGTATATATGGCGTCGGCTGCCGGCTACTACAAGGTCGATGAAAATTCGGCTGTTTCCGGCTCGCTGCGCTACTTCAGCCTCGGCGACATCCAGTTCACCGACGAGAACGGCAACAACATCCAGACGGGCCGTCCCCGCGAGTTCGGCTTCGACCTCGGTTACAGCCGCAAGCTTTCGCCCCGCACCGGTATCGGTGTTGGCCTGAAATACATCCACTCCAACCTGGCCGGCAATACGTCGATCGGTACGACCAGCTACAAGCCGGGCAGCGCCGTCGCCGGTGACATCGGCCTGTACCACAACCGCCAGAACGCACAGGGCCAGGGCTGGGCATTCGGCCTCGCGCTCACCAACCTCGGCTCCAAGATCGCGTACACCAACAACGCGCAGCAAAAGGATTTCATCCCCGCCAACTTCGCGATCGGTACTACCTACACGTTCGTGTTCAACGAAAGCAACAAGCTGATGTTCGGCGTTGATTTCAACAAGCTGCTGGTGCCGACGCCCCCGAGCTTCGAAGACGGCAGCACCAACCCCGATGCCGACTCCATCAACACGGCACGCGCTACCGCTTACCGCAACAAGAGCGTTGTGGGCAGCTGGTTCTCCTCCTTCAGCGACGCCCCCGGCGGCTTCAGCGAGGAACTCCGCGAATGGCAGATCTCGACCGGCGCTGAATACTGGTACAACAACCAGTTCGCCCTGCGCGCCGGCTACTTCTACGAAGACAAAACCAAAGGCAACCGCCGCTACTTTACGGCCGGCGTGGGTCTCAAATACAGCTCCTTCGGACTGAACTTCTCGTACCTCGTACCCTCGGGTGGCAACAGCGTGAATCAAAACCCGCTGTCGAACACCCTGCGCTTCTCCCTGCTGTTCGACCTCGGCGGCAAGGCCGGCGGCGGCAGCACAACGACGGCACAATAAGAAAAACCGTTTTCCAAAAGAAAAGGCCTTGCGATTGCAAGGCCTTTTCTTTTGGAAACAAGGAACAAGGAAGGATGAGAAGCGAAACGCGCTCACCGCTCACATGCTCACCCGCTCACCCGCTCACCGCTCACGACTCACGCGTCCCCACTATCTTCGCCAAAAGCACTACAGATGTATAGAATCGGTTCGGGAGTAGACTTTCATCAACTTGGCGCGGGGCGGCCGCTGATGCTCGGCGGCGTGCACGTGCCGCACGACCGCGGCTGCATCGGTCATAGCGACGCCGACGTGCTGCTGCATGCGATCTGCGACGCGCTGCTCGGCGCGCTGGCGCTGGGTGATATCGGCGTGCACTTCCCGGATACCGATCAACGTTATAAAGGCATCGACAGCAAGCTGCTGCTGGAGGAGACCTGCCGGCTTATCCGCGCCGAAGGCTATGGTGTGGTGAACATCGACACGACCCTTTGCCTGCAGGAGCCGAAGATCAAGCCCTACGTGCCGCAGATGCAGGAAACGATCGCATCGATCTGCGGGCTTACGCTCCGCGATGTATCGATCAAGGCAACGACCACCGAGCGTCTTGGCTTCGTGGGCCGCGAGGAAGGCGTGGTGGCCTATGCAACGGCATTATTGCAACGGATTTAACATACTTCGTGCCTGCCGCCCTTATCTTTGGCGCTATGACCCCGGTAGCGGTACCTGTTCGGAATGAGTCGCCCTGGCCACTGCCGGCCTATGCTACGGCAGGAGCCGCCGGCCTCGACCTCCGCGCGTACCTCGAATCTCCCGTGCAGCTCGCACCGCTGGAGCGCGCACTGGTGCCGACAGGGCTTTTCATCGAGCTGCCCGAAGGCTACGAGGCGCAGGTGCGACCGCGCAGCGGCCTTGCCTGGAAGCAGGGCATCACCTGCCTCAATACACCCGGCACCATCGACAGCGATTACCGTGGAGAAATCAAGGTTTTGCTGATCAACCTCGATGCCGCGCCGCAGGTCATACAGCCGGGTGAGCGCATTGCACAACTCGTGTTGCAACGGGTTGACCAGCTGCAGTGGGTGCCCGTAACGGAACTCGCGTCGACCAACCGACAGGGAGGAGGATTCGGCTCCACCGGAAAAGAGTAGAACCATGAAGAAACTGATACTGATCGTGCTCATCGCCGCCGTTGCGGCCTCCTGCCGCTCCACCAAGAAGATCGGCGCGGCGCTTGCCAAAAAAGACTCGACCCAGATGCTGCCGGCGAAGTCCAACGGCCACGACGACACGCTGGCGTTTATCCGGCGCACCCTCGACGCTGTCCGCGCCCATCACATCGATTACAATACGTTCACCGCGAAGATCAACATCGACTATAAAGACGCTACGAACAAGAACCAGAACCTGAACGTCAACGTGCGCATCTATAGGGACAGCGCCATCTGGATCTCGGCAACCGGGTTCATGGGCATCGAAGGCATGCGCGCCCTGATCAGCAAGGACTCGGTGAAGATCCTCAACAAGCTCGATAAAGTATACACCGCGCGCAGCATGGCCTACCTCCAGGAGGTGACCGATATGCCGCTCGACCTCGGCACGATGCAGGACCTGATCGTGGGCAACCCAATCTTCTTCGACAGTGTTTCTACGTACGCCCGCAGCTCGGGCACGCTGACGCTGCTCAGCGTCGGCACCTGGTTCAAGCACCTCCTGGCGCTTAACGAAGGCGACCTCACCGTAAGCCGCAGCAAGATCGATGACCTCGACCAGGCGCTCAACCGCACGGCCGACATCACCTATACCGACTACCAGGAAAAGGGCGGCGTGCAATTTGCCACGAAACGCCAGATCATTTTATCGGGTGCCAAGAAGCTGAGCGTGAAGATGGACTTCCGGCAATATGCATTCAACGAGGAAGTGAGCTTCCCGTTCAGCATCCCCAAAAATTACAAACGACAGTAAAAATATATCCGGCCGGGCGTACGTTATACCAATCCGGCCAAAACAACAGCGGATGAAAAAACAGCTTCTCGTAATTCTACTGGTACTCGTCAGCGCAGCAGCCTGGGCACAGCCACAGACCGCCGCCGATCGTGCCCGCATGGAGAACGAACGCAAGGCCATCCAGAAGGAGCTGCGCGAACTGCAGGCACAATACAGCCAGATCAAGGGCCGCACCAAGGCCACCCTTGGCCAGCTGAAGGTGATCCAGGACCGCATGGAGGTGCAGAACAGGCTCCTGCGCAGCATCGACAAGGAGATACACATTCTCTCCGATGACATCTACCTCAGCACCCTCGAGCTGAATCGCCTGCAGCGGCAGCTCGATACGCTCAAGGAGCAATATGCGCGCAGCGTGGTGTATGCCTACAAGAACCGCAGCTCCTACGACTACCTCAACTTCGTTTTCTCGGCCGAAAGCTTCAACGATGCCCTCAAGCGCGTTCGCTACCTGCGCACGTACCGTCTTTACCGGCAGTCGCAGCTGACAACGATCCGCGAAACCGCCAAGGCCATCGAGGAGCGCAAGCAGCAGCTGCTCGCCAAGCGCAACGACAAGAACCGCGCGCTGGCCAACCAGACCGAACAATACAACGAGCTGGAAGACCAGCGCAAGGAAAAAGACCGCGTAGCCTCGCAGCTCAAAACGCAGGAGAAGGAACTGTCCAAGGAGCTTGCTTCAAAGCGCAAGCGCGACAACCAGCTGAAGCAGCAGATCGCGGTGATGATCCGCCGTGAGATCGAAGCCGCGAAGCGCGAGGCCGAGCGCCGCGAAGCCGAGCGCCGTGCCGCCGAGGCCGCCGCCGCGAAAGCCAATCCCAGCGCTCCGAAAACAACCCCGAAGACGACTCCGAAGCCGAAGCGCGAGAGTGTGCTCATCTTCAATGAAGGCGAGCGCGCGCTGGCCGCCACCTTCGAGCGCAACCGCGGCAACCTGCCCTGGCCGGTAGACCAGGGAAGCGTCAAGATCCCCTACGGTATCAGTAAGGTCGGCGGGCTCGATTTCGACAACGCCTTCCTCACCCTCGCAACGCCCAACGCCGGCGCCGCCGTGAAGGCCGTGTTCGATGGCGAGGTAACGCTGGTGACCGGAACGGCCGATGTAATGACGGTGATGATCCGCCACGGTAAATATTTTACCATCTACAGCGGTCTTGCGAATGTGAACGTTAGCAAGGGCACGCAGGTGAAGCGCGGCCAGGTGATCGGAACCACGTCGGAAGACGACGACGGCTCGGGCGGCAAGCTCGACTTCGGAATGCAGATGGAGTATACGCGCCTGAACCCGAGCTCTTGGCTGCATCGCTAGGAATATCGAATATCGAATAACGAATAACGAATATCGATAACGAATATCGAAGTGAAAAGCCCTCCGTCGGAGGGCTTTTTCTATTCAATGTTGGAAATTCCTTGTTCCTTGTTCGCTATTCCTCAGCTCACGGTTTCCTTGCTCAGCACCTCGTCGTAAAGTTGCTCGTAAAGCGGGATGACGTTGTTGATGTCGAAGCGGTGGGCGTGCTCGAGCGCGTTGCGCTTGAACTGCTGCAGGCGCTCATCGTCGGACAGTATTTCTACGGCCCTGCGGCTCATCGTGTCCACATCGCCGATGGCGCCCATATAGCCTGTTTCGCCTTCGATCATGATCTCGCCGAGACCTCCCGCGTTGGTGCTGATGACGGGGACGCCGGCCGCCATCGCCTCAAGGGCGGCGAGGCCGAAGCTTTCGTACTCGGAGGTCAGCAGGAACAGGTCGGCGATGGCCAGGATGTCTTCCATCTGCTCCTGCTTGCCCACGAAGCGGATCTCGTCGCACACACCGAGCTGGCGGCTCAGGTCTTCGGCGGTGGCCCGCTCGGGACCGTCGCCCACGAAGAGGAGCTTGGCGGGAATTTCCTTGATGACATTGGCGAAGATCCGCACCACATCCTGCACGCGCTTCACCTTCCGGAAGTTGGAGGCATGCAGAAGAATCCGTTCGTTGTTGGGCGCGATCACCCGCCGGAAGGCATCGATCGGCTTGCGCTGGAAGCGGGCCACGTCAACAAAGTTGTGAATGACGTGGATCGGCTTTTTGATCTTGAAATGCTTGAAGGTCTCGTCCTTCAGGTTCTGCGACACAGCCGTGATGGCATCGCTCTGGTTGATCGAAAAGGTAACCACCGGCTCGTACATCTTGTCGCGGCCCACGAGGGTGATGTCGGTTCCGTGGAGCGTGGTGATGACGGGAATATGGATCCCTTCCTCGGCCAGGATCTGCCGCGCCATATACGCCGCCGATGCGTGCGGTATGGCGTAGTGTACATGGAGAAGCTGAAGATGGTTGTTCTTGATCACGTCCACCATCGTGCTGGCCAGTGCCGTTTCGTAGGGCGGGTAATCGAAGAGAGGATAGGTGGGCACCTGCACCTCGTGGTAAAAAATATTCGGGATAAAGCCGGTAAGCCGCACCGGCTGCTGGTACGTAATGAAGTGGACCTGGTGTCCTTTCTGGGCAAGCGCCTTGCCCAGCTCGGTGGCGAGCACGCCGCTTCCGCCGAAAGTAGGATAGCAAACAATTCCGATGCGCATGGACCTGTAACCGTTTAGGCTGCTAAGGTACGCCGGGGGGCAGCGAATATTGAATATCGAATATCGAATAACAAATTTCGAATATCGAATCTTGGACGGACAGGATCCTTCTCTCCAATTCGTTATTCGTTATCCGATATTCGTTATTCGATATTTTTATGGCCATGAAGCGTTTCCTTACCCTGATGGCCGGCCTCGCCCTGGCTGCTGCCGCCCACTCCCAAAATGCCGATTCCATTTTTTTGCGTCGCCTTGCCGATGAAGTACTGACCCACAGCACGGCCTATGAGAACCTTCGCCAGCTGACGAAGGGCGTTGGCGGTCGCCTCGCAGGCTCACCCGCGATGCCGCGTGCCGAGCATTGGGGCAGCAGTGCCCTGCAGGCCGCGGGTGCCGATCGCGTTTGGCTCCAGCAATGCCTGGTGCCGCACTGGCTGCGCGGCGGCCGCGATATTTTCCAGGCCGAGCGTCTTACGTCCAGCAACGGAAAAAGCCGCAACTGGTCGGTGCGTCGCCTCAACGCGCTGGCGCTGGGCAACTCGCTTTCTTCCAATGGGGCGCGCCGCGCGCCCGTGCTGCTCGTGCACGACTTCGACGAGCTCGAAGCCATGAAAGATTCGGTGCCGGGCAAGATCGTCTTCTTCAACTACGCCTTCAACCCGCGCTTTGTACATACGTTCGAGGCCTACAGCGACGCCGGCAAGTACCGGGGCCAGGGACCGGTGCGCGCCGCGAAATATGGAGCCGTCGGTGTGGCCATCCGCAGCCTTTCCGAAAGCACCGACAACTTCCCGCATACCGGCAGCACTGCTTCGGGCGACACGGTCAAGACCGTTCCTTCCGTCGCACTGGGCTTGCGCGATGCCGACTGGCTCGACAGCAGCATCCGCTCGGGTACCACCGTGTGGGCAACGCTTCAGACCTACGGACGCTTTCTGCCCGATACTATCGGCCACAACGTTATCGGTGAGCTTCGTGGCTCCGAATTCCCCGACCAGGTGATCACCATCGGCGGTCACCTCGACTCCTGGGATCCTGCCGAGGGTGCCCATGATGACGGTGCCGGCGTGGTGCATACCATCGAAGTGCTGCGGGCCTTCAAGGCACTCGGCTACAAGCCGAAGCACACGATCCGCTTTGTGCTGTTTGCCAACGAAGAGAACGGGCTTCGCGGCGGGCGCAAGTATGCCGAGGAAGCAAAGGCCAAAGGCGAGCGTCACATCTTCGCGCTCGAAAGCGACGAGGGCGGCTTTACACCCCGCGGCTTTGGCCTGACGGCCTCGGATGAGCAGTACCGGAAGTTCCTCGCCTGGCAGCCGCTGCTGGCGCCCTACGGGGCCTCGGAGTTTCGCCGCGGTGGTGGCGGCTCCGACATCGGTCCGCTGGGGCAGCAGCTAAGCGTGCCCACCTGCGGCTTCATTCCCGACTCGCAGCGCTACTTCGATTTTCACCATGCTCCGAACGATATCTTCGAGAACGTCAACAAGCGTGAGCTCGAGCTCGGCGCGCTCAACATCGCCGCCCTCGTCTACCTTGTGGATCAGTATGGCCTGTAATTGGATGCAGTAGCGGAAAGCCTGTTTCCATGCAACGACCGTATGTTTCGGACGGTACCCGCCGCGGTGCCCGCAAGCTGATCTGGGGCATTGTTCTCATAGTACTACTGCTGCTCGGGATCTTCGTCTACTGGCGTTACTTCTTTACCTACAGCGAAGGCAACCGCTTCGGGCTGCTGCAGAAGTTTTCGAAAAAAGGCAACGTCTTCAAAACGTATGAAGGCGAGCTTATTCTCAGCAGTGTGAGCAGCAGCAACAACGTGCCGATAGCCTCGGAGAAATTCTTCTTTTCGGTGACGAACGATTCCGTTGCCACAAGGCTGCTCCAGCTGGAAGGACATCGCGTTTCGCTGCATTACACCGAAAAGAAAAGCACGCTCTTCTGGCGCGGTGAGTCGAGGTACATCGTGGATGGTGTGAAAGAAGAATAACCTTACTGCCCTGCGTGGAGCAGGAAGATCGCGGGGCGCTTGTGCAGCTCCGGCATCGACGCCCGCCACTGTGCGGGCGTTTTTGTTTGTACCGATTCCTTCGGACCCGTCAGGTCTACCGCCACGCAGATCCTCGTTTGCGGCGCACAGGTCTTGACGAGCACCTCCAGCAACTGGTTGTTTCGGTAGGGCGTTTCAATGAAGATCTCGGTGCAATTCTTTTGACGCGATTCGCTTTCGAGGGCCTTGATCGCTTTGACGCGCTCGCCGCTTTCGATCGGGAGGTAGCCCGAAAACCGGAACTGCTGGCCATTCATCCCGCTGGCCATCAGGGCGAGGAGGATGGAGGACGGCCCCACCAGCGGCTTCACGACGGCGCCCTTTTCCTGCGCGATGCCCACCAGCTCCTGGCCCGGGTCGGCAACGCCGGGGCAGCCGGCCTCGCTGAGGATGCCGACCGTTTTGCCCTCCTTCAGGGCCTGTAGAAATACGGTACGCACTTCGGGTGTAACCTCGCGCATGTTGTACCAGGCGTAGTCGTCGATTGGCATCTCCTTCCAGAGCGCCTTGAGGAAGCGGCGGGCCGTGCGCTCGTTCTCCACGAAGAAATGACTGCAGGCCTTGACGGCGTCGAGCACGTAGGCCGGTAGCGGGGCGAGCACGCCCTCTTCGAGAACGGTTGGGATCAGGTAGACGACAGCGCTCATGCCTTTTTGATTTTATGAAGACTCAGGGTGGCGGCCACTACGGCATAGGCCGGCGCCAGCACCCAGCCTGCGATGGGCACGAGGTGCATGAGGTAGAAGAGCAGCCCGTTGCCGACGGCGAGGCCCTTGTGGCGGCTGATGTAATCGATGCTTTCCGGCGCGCTCATACGGGCCCGCTCCAGCGAGTAGTCGAGCATCGAAAAGCCATAGTAATAGCATTCCACGAAGAGCGCGATGAGTGGTGCGATCCAGCCGGCCACGGGCACCAGCGATACAAGGAACAGCGCCACCATGTATACCGTTTGCCAGAGGCCGTTGCGCAGCGCGATCCGGATGCCGCGGGCCATATCGCGGAGCAGCTGCCGCAGCGAGAAGGGAAAGTCCTTGCCTTCGAGTATGGCTTCCGTCTTTTCGCTGAGGTAGGCAAACAGCGGCGAGCCGACGATGAGGAAGAAATATTTGAAGAACGAGAAATACAGGACGAAGCCGAGTAGCCACAGGAAGATGCCGGCAAAGACAAACAGCGCGCTCAGCAGGCCGCTGCGCTCCTTGCGTACCCAGGCGGCAAGTCCCGTCTTCACCGAAAACCATTCGTAGGCTGCGTCGAAGGAATGGAGGAAATACCAGGCGCCTACGATGAAGAGAAGGGTGTAGAGGATCCCCGGGATCAGGATCCAGCGCCAGAGCCGCTCGCGGCGGATGAACGCATGCGCTTCGAAAAAAGACTGGATGGCGATGATGATCTCCTTGAGCAAGGGCAATGGGTTGTGCGGGCAAGATACGGAAACGGGCGGCAAGCCGCCGGAAGAGAACGAACGAAGATCCGTCCGCTGGCGGATACGCAGATTAGGAAGATTAGTTAGGAATTGCCGACGCACACAAGCATTATCTGCGTGAATCATGGAAATCCTAATAGACCTGCGCTCTTTCTCTTGTTAGCGGCCGCCTAACTTGCAGTATGAAGATCCTGCCCGTTTCGTATTACGAGCATCACGACCCGGTGGCGCTGGCGCGCGACCTCATCGGCAAGCTCCTGATCACGGAGTTTGGCGGCGAGCGGACGTCGGGGCGGATCGTGGAGACGGAGGCCTACCGGGGCACGGAGGACCGTGCCTCGCATGCCTTCAGGGGCCGCACGCGCCGCACGGAGGTGATGTTCGGGCCGGCGGGGCGCGCCTACGTGTATCTCTGTTACGGTATTCACCAGATGTTCAATATCGTGACCAACGTAGAAGGGGTGCCGCATGCGATCCTGGTCCGGGCCCTGGAGCCGGTGGAAGGGATCGAAACGATGCTGCGCCGCAGCGGGAAGAGCGTGCAGGACGCCAGCCTGACGCGGGGCCCGGGCAACGTGGGCAAGGCCCTTGGCTTTCATACGGCGCAATGCGGCCTCCCGCTCACGGGCCCGCAGGTCCGGATCGCCGACGATGGTTTCCGCTATCCGGAGGCGGCCATCGAAGCTTCGCCCCGTATCGGGGTCGCCTATGCCGGCGCCGACGCGGCCCTCCCGTACCGCTTTTTCGTCCGCGGCCATCCCTCTGTAAGCGGAAAGCCCCGCTGAAGCGGGCCCGCCGGCCGCTTTTTTTCAGAAAGTTGTCGAAAAAAGCCCCGGTACCTTGTTCAAGTAGCGCGCGTTCCGTAGTTTTGTAGGCCTAAATTTTATTTGTTCACGCATTTAAATGTCTATTTAAAATGCCAGTTAAAATCCGACTGCAGAGACACGGGTCCAAGAAGCGACCCTTCTACTTCATCGTTGTTGCCGACGCACGCAGCCCCCGCGATGGTAAGTTCATTCAGAAATTAGGTACCTACAACCCCCAGACTTCGCCCGCTACGGTGCAGCTGGATCGTCAGCGCTCTCTCGAGTGGCTGAACAAGGGTGCCCAACCTACCGACACCGTACGTAAGATCTTGTCGAACAAAGGTGTTCTGTACCTGAAGCACTTGCTCCGCGGTGTATCCCTGGGCCTGTTTGACGAGGCTACGGCCATGGAGAAATTCCAGCAGTGGCACACCGAGCACGAGGCTCAGTTCCGCAAGAAGCAGGAAGAGGCCATGAGAGCACGCCGCGCCATGCGGAATCCGCCCTATCAGCGCCGTGAGCGCCCCGCCGCACCGGCAGCGCCCGCAGCAGAAGACGCAGGTTCCGAAGGGTAAGCACCCCAACCTCAAAACATTCAAGGTCCCGCTTTGGCGGGACCTTTTGTTTCGTGGCAGCCTGCTGCTGGGAGCGAGCCGTCACAGCGCTTTTCTACATTCCCGGCGGACCTTTTTTCAAGCGATTCGTAAACACGAGCGACCTTTGCCAACCAGACCCATTAACGAATCAACTAGTCAACCTCTCTATCTCTCCTTATGACGGAATACTTCAAGATCGGCCGGTTCGTGGCGGCCTTCGGACTCAAGGGCGAATTGATCCTGGTACACAGCCTGGGCAAGAAAACTTCGCTGAAAGGCCTGCAGGCGCTTTTCCTGGAGGAAGGAAAGGAACGCTTTCTTCCCTGGTTCGTCGCCTCTGCCAAGATAAAAAGCGACGAGGAGCTGTATATCCAGCTCCAGGATGTCGACAGCCGCGAGAAGGCCATGCGGCTGACGCAGAAGGACGTGTGGCTCCCCGAGGCCGACTTCCAGAAATACTCCGCCAAGACAGCCCCCATCAGCCTGCTTGGCTTTGCCATCGTGGAAGAAGGAAAATCGCTGGGTGCCATCCTCGAAGTGATCGAGCAGCCCCACCAGGTGCTTTGCCGCATCGAGGTCGATGGCAAAGAGGCGCTGATTCCGCTCAACGAAGACACGATCCGTTCGATCGACCGCAAAAAAAAGCAGGTTCATGTGAACCTGCCTGATGGATTACTGGAGATCTATTTAGGATAGTGCCACATGCGCCTGCTTCGCGCCCGTTTCCAGGATCACCGGGAAATGGTCGGTGGCAACGCCCACCTTTTTGAGCATGTTGCGGGCTTGGATCATATGCCGCTGCTCGTGGGCCACCATGAAGCGCAGGCTGTCGCCCAGCTTGAGCTTGATAAGCTTGGTAATGCTGACCGGCACTTTCACCTCGCCGATGTCCACGTGCTGCGCCATGCCGATCAGGCGAAGCAGCTCATCCTGCTGGCGGATAAACTCGCTGAGCACCGTCTCCACATGCAGGCTGTTGGGGAACGTGTAGGCTTTCATCGCCTTCATCTTGTTCTTTACCTCGTACACGTTCGTGGGCTTCACAGACTTCGTGAAATAATCGCCCCAGAACCCCGATTGGAACCAGGCCGACTTGTGCGTCACGCGGTCGGTCATTGCCTTCTCCATCGCCGGCAGGTAATACCGGCCATAGGCGTTGAGGTGCTCGAGGATCTGCACCACGCTCCACTTTTCGGGCGTAGGGGAGTAGATCATCTTGTTCTTGTCTGCATCCTTGAAAAAGCCCGCCGCTGCACGGATGCGTTCCACATCGGTGCGCAGTTGCTGCAGCAGGTCTTCTGTTTTATATTTTGCCATATCGGGTTATTTTTTACAAAGCTACCCGGGCAGGTAGTGCAAAATCTTTGCCTACGCCATGATTTGGGCACAAAAAACCACGGGCGTGGCCATTGGATAATCATTATTGAATAATGTTTATTGAATAACGGAAGCTGTGCCGGAGGCGAGTCTTGCTCCATTATTCAATATCCAATTATTATTATTCAATAGTCAATGGCTGCTCACAGCCTTACGCTTCCGAGCAGCTTGCTGAAGGTCGCCGCATCGAGGCCCAGGTACGAAGCGAGGTATTTATGGGGAATGGATTGCAACAGGTGGGGGCTGCGCCCCAGGAAGGACCGGAATTTTTCTTCGGCACCGGCCGTTTGCTGCTCGGCCATCCGCTCGAGCACACCTTTGAGCACAAACGAAGTTGTACGCAGCACAAGCGCCTGCAGTGCCGGCCGCTGCTCCATCAGTGCGGCTACCTGCGTGTAGGAGGTGCGGAGGAAGGAAGACGCCGTCAGCGTTTCAAACGAAAAGCGCGAGGGTGTTTGCGTGAGGAAGGAATCGGCCACGCCCGAAAAGGAGGGCGGGTAGGTGAACACGATGGTGGCTTCCCTGCCCGAGGGCGCCACGTAGTAGCTGCGTTGAATGCCGTCAAGCACGAAATAAAGGTAGCGCTCCGTGTTGCCGGCAGCCGTCAGCAGCGTTTTGCGGCGGCAGTCGAAGGGTTGCCACAGGTCGCGGAAGGCCTCCCAATCCTCCTCGCTGAGCGGGTAAAGCTTGTTGACAAATGCCTGCAGGGCGTCTGTGTCCATCGCGTTCAAGGTAGGGGAAAAACACAAAATCCTAAAACCTTCCAAAACCCTTTTAAAACCAAATCAAAACCTCCCAAAACCTTCCAAAACCCCTACCCAAAGCAGTACCTTTGGCTGTGACCTCTTCCCCCCGGCATATCGCGCACTTCGACCTCGACGCCTTCTTCGTGTCGGTTGAATTACTGAAGCGCCCCGAGCTGCGCGGCAAGCCCCTCATCGTGGGTGGCGACGGGCAGCGCGGCATCGTGGCGGCCTGCTCGTACGAGGCGCGGAAGTTCGGGATCCAGAGTGCCATGCCCTCGCTGACGGCCAAGAAGCTTTGCCCCGAAGCCATCTTTATTTCGGGATCGCACGGCGAATACAGCAGGTATTCCCGGATGGTGACGCAGGTCATCGCCGACTCGGTGCCGCAATACGAGAAAGCCTCGATCGATGAATTTTACGTGGACCTGACGGGCATGGACAAGTTCTTCGGCGTGACGCAGTATACCCGCGAGCTTCGCGAGAAGATCACCCGCGAAACGGGGCTCCCGATCTCCTACGGTCTCTCGGCCAACAAGCTTGTAAGCAAGATGGCGACCAACGAGGCCAAGCCAAACGGCTACCTTGAGGTGGCGCATGGCCGCGAAACGGCTTTCCTCTGGCCGCTCACGGTCGACAAGATCCCCGGCGTTGGCGGCGCGACGCAGCAGCAGCTCTATGGCCTGGGCATCCGCACGATCGAGCAGCTCGCAAAGACGCCGGTGGAACACCTCGAAGCCTGGTTTGGCAAATGGGGGAAAAAGCTCTGGGAAAAAGCGCACGGGATTTCCGACTCACCGGTGGAGCCCTACAGCGAGCAGAAGTCGCTGTCGCATGAAACGACATTTTCGGAAGACAGCAACGACCCGGAATTCCTCCACAGGCAGCTGGTGCAGCTGACCGAGGAAACGGCATATGACCTTCGCAAGGAGGAGCGGCTCACGGGCTGCGTGACCGTAAAAATACGGTACTCCGATTTTACCACGGTGTCGCGGCAGGAGGTGGTGGATTATACCGCCTTCGACCCGGTGCTGCTGACCCGCGTGAAAAATAATTTTGAAAAGCTCTGGAAGAAAGGGGAGAAGATCCGCCTGCTGGGCGTGCGGTTTTCGCATCTCATCCCCGTGACCGTCCAGATGAACCTGTTCGACGATTCGCTGGAGCAGCTCGAGCTGTTCCGCGCCGTCGATGCAATCAAGAATAAATTCGGCAGCGCCCTTGTGCAAAAGGCGGCGACCGTGAAAAAGAAAGAACCCTGATGAACGAGCGCCTCCAGTTATTGAAAGATGCCCTGAAAAAAGTGGCCGCCATCCTCCCGTTTCCCCTCACGCCCAACCAGCGCTACGACCGCGATACCGTGCGGGTGCTGAAGCGCGTATGCCGCCCCGATAGCAACTGTGTGGACGTGGGCACGCACCGCGGCGAGATCCTCGAGCTGATGCGTCGCGCCGCGCCGCGCGGCCACCACTTCGGCTTCGAGCCGCTGCCGCCGCTGTTTGCGCGCCTCCGCCAGCATTACGGCGGCAACCCCGCGGTGCACATATTCCCGTATGCCCTTTCCGACGTGGCCGGCACGGCCCCCTTCAATTGGGTCACGTCCAACCCGGCCTACAGCGGACTCCGCAAGCGCCGCTACGACCGGCCACACGAGGAAGACCAGAGCATCTCCGTTGAAACACGCCGCCTCGACGACGTGCTGCTGTCGTACGGACTTCCCGTGCATCTGCTTAAGATCGACGTGGAAGGCGGTGAGCTTGCCGTGCTCCGCGGCGCCACCGAGGTGCTCCGGCGGTACCGCCCCGTGGTGATCTTCGAATTCGGTCTCGGCGGCTCCGACATCTACGGCAGCACGCCCGAAATCCTGTGGGACTTCTTCAGCGCCCTCGGTTACCATATATCGCTCATGGAGCGCTTCCTCGCCGAAGAACCAGCCTTCACGCTTGCGGAACTCGCCGACCAGTTTCACGGGAAGAAGAACTACTACTTCATCGCCTACCCCTGATAAGATGTCGGATGTAGGATGGCTGATGTAAAGACACTGCCTCACATCCGACATCCGAGATCCGAGATCCTACATCCTACATTCGAGATCCTACATTCGAGATCTGACATCGTCCCTTACCTTTAGCCCATCATTTTAAACCTGACGTGATGGAACATACCCAATCGGCCTGGACCGAATACCAGAAGCAGCACCAGCAGCGCTTTCTCGACGAGATGCTCGAGCTGCTGCGCATTCCTTCCATTTCTGCGAAGAGCGAGCACAAAGACGATATGCGTAAATGCGCGGAGCTGATACGCCAGCGCCTTCTCGACTCCGGCTGCGACCGCGCCGAGGTGATGGAGACCGCGGGGCACCCGGTGGTTTTCGGTGAGAAGATCATCGACCCCTCGAAGCCGACCGTGCTTGTATACGGCCACTACGACGTGCAGCCCGCCGACCCGCTGGAGCTGTGGCACAGCGGTCCCTTTGAGCCCGTGATCAAGGAAGGTAAGGTATTCGCTCGCGGCTCCGCCGACGATAAGGGCCAGTTTTACATGCACGTGAAGGCGCTCGAAACGATGGTCAAGACCAACTCGCTCGAGTCGAACGTCAAGTTCCTCATCGAAGGCGAAGAGGAAGTGGGCTCGCCCAACCTCGGCACCTTCGTGGCCGCGCATAAAGACCTGCTGAAGGCCGATGTGATCCTCATCTCCGACTCCTCGATGATCTCGCTCGAAACACCTTCGCTGGATATCGGCGTCCGCGGCCTTTCGTATATCCAGGTGGAAGTGACCGGCCCCAACCGCGACCTGCACAGCGGTACCTACGGCGGCGCCGTGGCCAACCCGATCACGATGCTTTGCAAGATGATCGCCTCGCTGCACGACGAGAACAACCACATCACGATCCCCGGTTTTTACGACGAGGTGCTGGAAGCTTCGAAGGAAGAGCGTGAGCTGATGGCCCGCGCGCCCTTCAGCGAAAAAGAATACAAGGAAGACCTCGGCGTCAGCGACGTATGGGGCGAAAAAGGCTATACCGTCAACGAGCGCACCGGCATTCGTCCCACCCTCGAGGTGAACGGCATCTGGGGCGGCTATACCGGCGAAGGCGCCAAGACCGTGCTTCCCTCGAAAGCCTATGCGAAGATCTCGGCGCGCCTCGTGCCCAACCAGCATTCGCAAACGATCACCGAGATCCTGCTGGAGCACTTCCGTAAGATCGCGCCCAAGGGCGTGACCGTTCATGCCGAGGAGCACCACGGCGGCGAGCCCTACATGACGCCGATCGACAGCAAGGGCTACCAGGCAGCCGCCAAGGCTATCCAGACGACCTTCGGCAAAGAGCCCATCCCCGTGCGCGGTGGCGGCTCCATCCCGATCTGCTCCATCCTCGAGCGTGAGCTGGGCACCAAGATCATCTTCATGGGCTTTGGTCTCGACAATGACAACCTCCACTCGCCCAACGAGAAATACAACCTGGAGAACTACTACAAGGGTATCGAGACGATCCCGTATTTCCATAAGTTCTTCGCGCAGAGCTAACCGCATTGCAGCAAATAGAATAAGGCCGGGAGTGATCAACTCCCGGCCTTTTGTTTGGACACCCGGTACCGCAGGAACAGCAGCCCGGCCGTGGCCGGCAATTTGCTACATCTGCCCCAAAATGGGTTATGGAGAAAAGGGAGCTTCCTTTTTACGCCAAGGTCACGGTTGTTATGCTCGGGCTGGTGCTGTTTACGTTTATCCTGAAAACGCTGGGCGACATCCTCACGCCGCTGGCCTTTGCGGTCATCATTGCCCTGCTGCTCAACCCGCTGGTGAACCGGCTGGCCAAGCATAAGCTCGGCAAGATCCCCTCGATCGCCCTGGCGATGCTGCTGGCCCTGCTGGTCTTTGCCGGGATCTTTTATTTCCTTTCCTCCCAGATCATGGGCTTTGGCGAGAACCTGCCGGCGCTGAAGGCCAAGTTCAGCAGCCTCCTGAGCACCGCGCAGGTCTGGATGCAGCATAAGTTCGGCCTGTCGATGCAGAAGCAGATGCAGCTGATGAATGAAGCCGGCAACAGCAGCAAGGCGCTGATCGGCGGCACCCTCAACACGGTGCTGGGAACGGTAGGGGTGCTCCTGCTGCTGCCGGTGTACGTGTTCCTCTTTCTTTTTTACAAAACGCTGATCCTCGATTTCCTTTTCAAGGTGTTTGCCGAGCATAATGCGGCCAAGGTGTCGGAGATCCTGGGCGAGACGAAGCTGGCGATCCAGAGCTATATGGTGGGGCTGCTGCTGGAGGCGGCGATCGTGGCGGCCATGAACTCGACGGCCCTGCTCCTGATCGGGGTGAAATATGCCCTGCTGCTGGGCGTGCTCGGGGCCATCCTCAACATGCTTCCCTACATCGGCGGCATCATTGCCATCGCCCTCCCGGTGCTCATGGCTACCGTCACCAGCAATGGTTTCAGCAAGCAGCTCTGGATCGTGGGCGCCTACCTGCTGATCCAGTTCATCGACAACAACGTGCTCGTGCCGCGGATCGTTTCCTCGAAGGTGAATATCAACGCGCTCATCTCGGTGGTGGTGGTATTGATGGGCGGCGCACTCTGGGGCATCTCCGGCATGTTCCTCTCCATCCCGTTCGTGGGTATCCTCAAGATCATCTTCGACCGGGTTGATGGCCTCAAGCCCTGGGGTGAGCTCCTCGGCGACCATGTGCCGACCAGCTATGGGCGCTTTTCGCTGCGGATCAAGAAAAAGCCCGCCGTTGCCGAGAAGGTCGTGAAGAAGTCGGAAAGCTGAGGCTCGGAGTGGTCTATATTACGTTTAAATGTGCTATGTTGCGGGACCTATCGAAAATGGGTTTGTGTGAAGACAGAAAGCAAGGAAAAAGTACGCATTGACAAATACCTGTGGTCCATCCGCCTGTTCAAAACGCGCTCGGAAGCGGCGGCGGCCTGCGACTCGGGGAAGGTGCGTCTTGCCGGCACTCCCGTGAAGGCAGCCCGCACCGTCGGCATCGGCGATGAGTACGAAGTGCGCGCGGAGGCCCGCAAGTGGATCATCAAGGTCACGGGGCTGCTGCAAAGCCGCGTAGCCTACCCTGAAGCCATCAAGCACTATATCGACATGACGCCCGAGGACCAGATCGTTGATCCCAACAAGTTCCAGGCGGCGTCCTTCCACACCGGCAAGCGCCCCAGCAAGATCGGCCGCCCCACCAAGAAGCAGCGGCGCGATATTGACGATTTCACTTCCGACAGCAGCGATGTTGAGGAATAAATCAAAAATCAAAAGTCAAAAGCATTCCGGCGGAACTTTGCGTTGCTTTGTAGCCGGCTCCTGCCCCGGCGACGGCCCGTCGCGTCACCCTTTTTTGAATTTTTACTTTTGAATTTTGTAGTTCCATGCACATCGACATACTGACCGTTCTTCCCGAATTACTCGAAAGCCCGCTGAATCATTCCATTATGAAGCGTGCGCAGGATAAAGGCCACCTCACCGTAGCCGTGCACCAGCTGCGCCAGTGGGCGGTGAATGCCTACGGCCAGATTGACGACTACCAGTATGGCGGCGGCGCGGGCATGGTGATGATGTGTGAGCCCCTGGTAAAAGCCATCGAGGAGCTGCAGCAGAAGCGTCACTTCGACGCCATCGTGTATATGACGCCCGACGGCGAGCGCCTCGAGCAAAAGGCGGCCAACCGCCTGTCGCTTCTTGAAAATATCCTGATCATCTGCGGCCATTACAAGGGCATCGACCAGCGCGTGCGCGACCACTTCGTGACCCACGAGATCTCCATCGGCGACTATGTGCTGAGTGGCGGCGAGCTCGCCGCGGCGGTGCTGGTGGACGCGATCGGGCGCCTCCTGCCCGGTGTGCTCAATGATGAAACATCAGCCCTCACCGACTCGTTCCAGGACGGGCTGCTGGCCCCGCCGGTGTATACCCGGCCGGCCGAGTTCCGGGGCTGGAAGGTTCCCGACATCCTCCTAAGCGGCGACCCCAGGAAAGTAGAGGAGTGGCGCCACGACGAAGCCGTTCGGCGGACCGAGGAGCGACGACCGGACCTGCTCGATTGATGTAGGATCTCGGATGTCGGATGTCGGATTTGATAGGATCGCGTGGCGATCCTTTTGCTTTTGACGACGGTCCTATCATACCCTTACATCAGACATCCTAGATCAGACATCCTACATACGAAACGGCCCCTCGCGGGGCCGTTTCAATAAGCAGGCAGTTTGACACGTTTCCGTGTGTTGTTTGGAAATTGATTTCCGGAGGTTCGAGGGTAAAAAGTTCTATAGGCAGTTTAGAATTTCGGGCAATTCAGCTTCGGCAGGTGATCGGCCGGCTTCATGATGTAGATAAGGGAGATCTCGGCGCCACCGCGCATGTTGGAGGCGGCCTTCAGCGACGAGGTGTTGATGTCGTAGCTCATACCGGCGCGGAACGAGCCGAACTCGAAGCCTACGTACGGGATGATAGCGTCCTTGAAGCGGTACCAGCTGCCGATGTAGAGGCTCGTAGGCACATCCGACTCCTGGTTAAGGTTCCACTCGTAGGCGCCGCCCACCATGGTGTTGTTGGCGTTCGCCTGGCGGCTGTAGTTGGCGCTGAAGTGAAAGGCGTTGAACTCGCCGATGGGAAGTCGCGCGCCGCCGTGGATCGTTACGCGGGGCTGCAGGTAGTAATCGCCCTTGTTGAACGTCTCCTTGTGGCGGTTGAGGTGGTACATCGACACACCCAGGTAAATATTGTTGTCGCCGTTGGTCGTGCCCGAGTAGAGCGCGCCGGCATTGACGTCGAGGTAGGAAACTGAGAGCTTGCCTTTATCCGAGAAGTCTTCCGAGGTCACGCCGGTAAAGCCGTCGGAGCGGAGCATGTCTTCGAAGTTGAGGCCCACTGCATTGAGGCGCTTGTTGACATAAGAGCCCTGGAAGCCGAGGCCGATCTGGTTGGCGCCTTCTTCGTCGAGTGCTTTGTGGTAGGAGGTAGAGAAGGAAACAACGTTGTTCTGGAGAACGCCGTTACCGCTTTTGTCGGAGAACATCATCACGCCGAAGCCGAACACGTCGTTCTCGGGGATGCGGCCTTTCAGGATGCCCATATCAACCGAAGCGGTATAGGTAGTGAAGGCGTTGTTGATCGTCGGCCACTGGTTGCGGTAGTTGCCCGCGACACGTACGGTGCCGTCGAATTTACCTGTGAGCGCCGGGTTCAGCGTCAGGGGCGATACGAAAAACTGCGAAAAATTAGGGTCCTGCGCCTGTGCTGCTCCGAATCCGAGGCACAGAAGAAGGGTGACATAAAGACGGTTCATGCTCACATAAGTTAGGAGATGGAAAATTATGATTTATTTTAATACGCCCCGAAAAAAGTTGGCTTAGCTCTGGATTTTGACGCCGAAGGCGAGGTCGCCAGCATCGCCGAGTCCGGGCACAATATAACCTTTCGCCGTCAATTCCTCGTCAATGGCGCCGCACCAGATGGTGGCGTCGGGGATGTGGCGCTGCACATGCTCGATGCCCACGGAGCAGGCGATCGCCGTTACGATATGGATGTTTTTCGGCTCTGCTTCCTCGCGGAGGTACTGCACCGTTTTCACCAGCGACGCGCCTGTGGCCAGCATCGGGTCGGAAACGATGAGGATGCGGTTTTCGATGTCGGGGGAGGAGTAATACTCCAGGGCGATCTCAAAGGAGCCGTCCGCGTTGTGCTTCCGGTAGGCCGATACAAAGGCGCAGTCGGCCTTGTCGAAATAATTGAGCAGGCCCTGGTGCAGCGGCAGGCCGGCCCGCAGGATGGTGGTGAGCACGGGCTGCTCGGAAAGCACCTGTGCCTCGGCGGTCCCCAGCGAGGTGGTCACGTCGCGCCGGGTGCTGGGAAGTATCTTGGAGATCTCGTAGGCCGCCACCTCGCCGATGCGCTCGAGGTTGCGGCGAAAACGCATGCGATCCTTCTGGATCTCGGTGTCGCGCAGCTCGGATACCCAGTTGCTTACCAGCGAATGCTCCTCGCTCAGATTGATTACCATTCCTGTAGACATAGCCGCCAAAACTAAGATAAATGTGCTAATCTGCTAGTCGGCTAGTCTGCTAATATTTGGATGTGCCCACTTGCCTTCCCCGGGCAGGTGCCGAGCTGGTTTTTTGGGCATTAGCACATTAGCAGACTAGCACATTAGCAGATTATATTCGCGGCATGATTTACCGTGCCATGGGCCTGATGAGCGGGTCGTCGCTGGATGGACTCGATCTTGTGTTTGCCGAATTTCATGTCAATGCCGGTCACTGGACCTGGGAGATCCGAGCTGCGGCGACCTATCCCTACACCGACGAATGGGCCGGGCAGCTGCGCACAGCGGCGGACCTGCCGGCACGCGCCTACCTGCAACTCGATGCCAACTACGGCCGCTACCTCGGCGACGCGGTGAACCAGTTTATCGAGGAGCATGCGCTGCACTACCAGGTGGGGCTTGTTGCCTCGCACGGGCATACCGCGGTGCACGCACCCGTCGACGGCGTG
This sequence comes from Flaviaestuariibacter terrae, assembly GCF_054777635.1. Lineage (NCBI taxonomy): Bacteria > Pseudomonadati > Bacteroidota > Chitinophagia > Chitinophagales > Chitinophagaceae > Flaviaestuariibacter > Flaviaestuariibacter terrae. The sequence goes on along the minus strand of NZ_BAAHAL010000008.1, from coordinate 86,889 downwards.
TCGGCGCAGCTGGGCGACGGTGCCACCATCGCCGCCGCAACGGGTCTCGCCGTGGTAAGCGATCTCCGCTCGCTCGATGTGGCCAACGGAGGCCAGGGCGCACCGATCGTGCCGCTGGGCGAGAGCCTGCTCTTCACCGACTTCCGCCTTTTCCTCAACCTCGGGGGCATCGCCAATATATCGGTACACAACGGTCCGCCGCTGGCCTTCGATGTATATATCGGTACACAACGGTCCGCCGCTGGCCTTCGATGTATGCCCCGCCAACCGGGTGCTCAACACGCTCGCCGGAAAGGCCGGCAAGCCCTTCGACGACGGCGGCCGCCTCGCCGCAATGGGCACGGTAAACGCCTCGCTGCTGGCGCAGCTCAACGCGCTTGATTACTACCCGAAAGCCGCGCCCAAGTCGCTGGCCAACGAGTTCGGCACCGAGGTGATCCTGCCGCTGATCGAGCAGGCCGGCCTCAGCCCGGAAGACGCGCTGGCTACCTACACCGAGCATATCGCCGTACAGATCGCAGATGCCTTTGAAGGCTATGCCGGGGAGCTCGAGAACCGGAAGCTGCTGATCACCGGCGGCGGTGCCCGAAATACTTTTCTCGTCAGCCGCCTCCGCGAATGGCTCGACGACCACCGCATCGAGGTCGTTGTGGCCGACGATGCCCTGGTCGATTACAAGGAAGCGCTCGTGATGGCACTGCTCGGGGTGCTGCGCTGGCGCGAGGAGAATACCTCGCTGGCATCTGTCACCGGTGCCCGCAAGGACAGCATCGGCGGCGCCATCTGGCTCGGGCAGGAAGCCTGAGCAGCGTGGCCGGTCGATCGAACACGCAATACTCATTCAGGAATTACATCGTAAGAACAGCTTGCTGAAATGTAATGGAGAAGCCCCCGAAAACGGGGGCTTCTGTCATAAGCGCCGTCGCCTGTTACAGCGGGCGGCTATTGGTATCGTCCAGCCGGCCGGGATCCGTAGAACTACGGCCGCGCTCATTGGTCTTGTCCACATCGATGTCGGTGCGCCGCAGCGTGTCGCGGATCGTTTCGTTGCGCTCGGTCACTTCCTTGCGCACCCGCACCTCCTCCACCACACGCGCCTCCTTGTTCACCACCGGCACCTCTGCGCGCTCGGTAAGCTCGATGTTGCGCTCGCGGAAGGCCTCACCTTCGTTGCCGTTCAGCGGCCGGTCGACAGCGGTTCGCTCGACGGTTACATGCTCTTCACGCAGGCGGATATTCTCTTGCACCGGTTGCTCCACAATGCGGCTGCGTATCTGCACGCCACCACGCTCCACTTCGCGCTTGCCCAGCTCGAGGTGCTCCTCTACGCGCGGGATCGTAGTAGTGCGCTCGTCCGATACGGGCTGCCCTTCGCTGCCGCGCTCGCTCCGCGTGTCGGCAATGCCGTAAGCGCGGTCACGCTCATCGACGTCGATGGCGCCGCAGCGGTCGAGAATCTGGGAGGCCGTCTCTGCTTCATCGCGCGAAACCGCATGCACGGTTACGATCGTGTTGCTCCGCTCCGCCACGCGGGTATAACGCTCCGAAGAAGCTTTATCGGAGCCGAAAAGGTTGCGGAAAAAATTCGAGATTGGATTTTCGCCGCGCGCAGCGTCGCCGCTGCGCCCGCTGCTCACGTCCGTGCTGCCCCTGCCGCCGCTCGAAAGGTCAATGCGGTCGCGGCCGATGCCCCGGCTCATCAGGGTTCGGATCGCTTCCTGTGCGTCGCTGTTCCGGTCAAAAAAACCTACCACTGTCTGTGCCATAAATCCTCCTGTATTTTAGGGTGTGCTGCGAAAAACTAAAGACGTTTCTTGTTGCCATTACTGTCGGTGCGGATGACCTCGACGTGCTCTTTGAGCAGGGTGATCTGCTGCACGTGCGGGGTGGAGCTCACGCGCTTCGTGAGGTGTACCTCTTCGGTCACCTCGTAGCGCTTTTCAATCACGAGGATCTCCTTGACCACCGGAACGATGATCGTATCGCCCTCCTGGCGCGGCACCGGCGGCTTCGCATATACGTCACTTTTGGGAACGCGGGTAACGTCGTAGTGCTCGGACACGAGCGGTATGTTGAGTGCCGCTTCCTCCTCGCGCACGGTTTTCCGCACCGATACGTGGCCGGTTTCAACTACTTCCTTTTCTACGGTAAGAAATTCCTGAATGACCGGTACAACGATCTCTTCGTTTTCACGGGCCATCTCCGGCTGCCGGGGCTGCTCCTGCTCGTTGCCGCGCGGCTCACTATTCCACTGGTTGTTGTTCTCCATAGCGGTTAGGTAGCCGCCAATTCCGTGCCCGTACGCATTTTGGGGTCTGTTAAGATTCCTCTAAAGCAGGCCTGCTATTTCGTAACGAACGAAAAGCTGTCGCCATCGAAAAGGCCGAGGTCGCTGAGCTTCAGGTGGGGGATCACCAGCAGCGCCATAAAGGAGAGGGTCATGAACGGAGCGCCCAGCCCGGAGCCGAGTCCTTTGGCGGCGCGGTCGATGGCCGAGTATTTTTCAGCAACTGTATAGCCGTCCTCCGCGCTCATGAGCCCGGCAACGGGAAGGGGAAGGACGTATTCCTTCGATCCGTCGATGCAGCTCACCCCGCCTTTGGCGGCGATCACCGCGTTGACGGCACGGCAAAGGCTTTCATCGTCGGCGCCCACGGCCACGATGTTGTGGCTGTCGTGCGCAACCGAGGAGGCAATGGCGCCACGCTTCAGTCCTATGTTCTTAATGAAAGCCGTTGCCACGGGCGCCTGCTTATAGCGGTTCACCACCGTGATCTTGAGCACGTCGGCTTCGGTATCCGAAACGACATGGCCCGCGACAACCTTCGGCGGAAGCAGCAGCTTGTTGGTGATCAGCTGGCCGTCGAGCGCTTCAATGACCGGGATCGTTGCCGCGCCGCTATGGGCCACGGCGAATTCTCCGGGCTTCTTGGGGGCACAATCAAACTGGTTGATGATCCCCGCCATCGGCGCCTCGACAAGGCTCTTGCCGCCTTCGGCCACCTTGCGCCCGTCGATCCAGGTTTGCAGCACCTCGAAACGCTCCAGGTCCCTGACAAGAATAAAGTCTGCCGGGTCGTTGAGTTCCAGCTGGCCCAGCTTCATGCCGTAGTGCACCACGGGGTTGAGGCAGGCTGCCTTCAATACTTTGAATACATCGATTCCCTTCGCCACGGCGCGCGCGCAGAGCTCATTGATATGCCCTTCAACGAGCGAGTCGGGGTGCTTGTCGTCGGAGCAGAACATGATGACGTCCTCGTGGTCGTGGAGCAGGTCGATGAGCGCCTCGAAGTTGCGGGCGGCGCTGCCTTCGCGGATGAGGATCTTCATGCCGTGCTGCAGCTTGTCGAGCGCTTCTTCCTTGGTAAAGCACTCGTGATCCGTAGAAATACCGGCATCGATATATTGCCTGGCTGCCTCGCCGCGGAGCCCCGGTGCGTGGCCGTCGATCACCTTGCCGTATTTCTTCGCCAGCGCGATCTTCTGCAGCACCTCGGGGTCGCCATGGAGCACGCCGGGAAAGTTCATCATCTCGGTGAGGTACACGATCTCCTTCCGCTGGAGCAGCCGGTCGATATCGTGCACGCTGATCACGGCGCCGGCGGTTTCGAAGCTCGTGGCGGGCACGCAGCTCGGCGCGCCGAAGTAAAACTTGAAGGGCACGGTTTTGCCGTTCTCGATCATGTAGTCGACACCGGCTACGCCGCACACATTGCCGATCTCGTGCGGATCGGAGATGGTTCCCACCGTGCCGTGCACCACCGCGAGCCGCGCAAACTCCGAAGGCACCAGCATGGAGCTTTCCACGTGCACGTGCGCATCCACGAAGCCGGGCAGCAGGAAGGGAAGCGCTGACGCGTCGCCCTCATAGGGTGCGAAGGCAGTGATGCGACCGTTCTCGATCGTGATGGTGCTGGGCTCGATCTTCTTTTGCGCGATGCGTACCAGGCGTCCGGATATGCTGATGGGCGTACTCATGCGGCGAATCTAGCCAAAGATGCCGAACCGGGCGCCCGCTTCGCCGCTCAGTTCCGGCGACCAAAAAAAAGCGGTCCTACGCTGAGCTTCGCAAGGTCGCGCCGCCACTACATTTGGTAATCTCAGTCCGGTGCGCCGCCGCTGCGCGGGCAACCCCTTGAAAGCTGTATTTCTTCACCCAAAAAAAGTGGTTATGAACGAAACAGCAACGACCCCTGCGGTCGCAACAAACCCCAACCAGGCCTTATGGGAAAAGGGCGATTTCACCCAGCTCGCCAACACGATGCGCGAAAGCGGAACCGCGCTTGTGGCCAGTCTCGGCATCCGTCCCGGTATGGATGTTCTGGACGTCGGCTGCGGTGACGGTACCACGGCGCTACCGGCGGCCCGGCTCGGCGCCAACGTGCTCGGCGTCGACATTGCCCGCAACCTCGTGGAAGCCGGCCGCAAGCGGGCCGAGGCCGAAAGCCTCGGCAACCTGCGCTTCGAGCAGGGTGATGTTACCAACCTGGAAGGTATTGCCGATGCGCGCTTCGACCTGGTCATCAGCATCTTTGGCGCCATGTTCGCGCCGCGCCCCAACGACGTGGCCCGCGAGCTCGTGCGTGTTACGCGCCCCGGTGGCCGCATCGTGATGGGCAACTGGATCCCCGGCGACCCGACGCTGGTGGCGCAGATCCTGCGGATCGCTTCGGCTTATACACCGCCGCCACCGGAGGGCTTCGTCAGCCCGATGCTGTGGGGCGTGGAAAGTAACGTTACGGAGCGCTTCGGCGCTGCCGGCATCCCGCCGGAGAACATCCGGTTCGAGCGCGACACCTACACCTTTCGCGCACCCTTTTCGCCGGCAGCGTTTCTTGAACGCTTCCGGTATTTCTACGGTCCGACGATGAATGCGTTCGAAGCGGCGGGGAAAAGCGGCAAGGAAGAGGCCCTGCAGCAGGAGCTTGAGAACCTGTTTACGAGCCAGAACCAAAGCGGTGACCCAACTACACTGTCGATCCCGGCAACCTTTCTCCGGGTGACGGTGCAGCGATAGTGGAGCAGTACGCTACAATTGGAGGGGCTTCGGCCCCTTTTCTGTTCTGCTTCCCCGCTTGCGGGCGCCCCTATCTTTGGCCCATGCAGCAGCTGCTCCAAAATTCTGTGTACGAGGCCCTCAGCTCCGGCGACGCACGTCTCGGTACACGCCGCGGGAACGTGGCCTTTTTCGATGCCGACGTATCTCCTTTTGTGGGTTTCCCCGAGGGGCTTGCGGAGGGATTTGCGGAGCTGCACGCATTACTGCCGGCGGGCCGCAGGATCCTGTTTGCGCGCCCGGAGCCACTGGCGATCCCCGGCGGCTGGACGCTGCGAGTGCATATTGAAGGAGCCCAGTTTGTATACGAGGGTGGGGCGGATGCGCCTCTATCGGCAGTGGAGCTGCAGCCGCTCGGGCCGGAGCATGTACCCGAAATGATCGCGCTGACGGCGCTGACGAAGCCGGGCCCCTTCGACAGGCGGACCATCGAGTTCGGGCATTACTACGGCGTGTTCGAAGCCGGGCGCCTTGTGGCGATGACGGGCCAGCGCTTGCATCCGGGAAATTACTCGGAGATCAGCGCCGTATGCACGCACCCCGATTTCCTCGGCCGGGGCTACGCGGCTGCCTTGATGCAGCAGCAGTTGCGGCTCATGCGCGCCGCAGGAACGACGCCCTTCCTGCATGTGCGTGCCGACAATACACGCGCGATCGAGCTCTACGAGCGGTTGGGATTCAGGCGTAGCCGGCCGATGCAATTTTATTTCATGGAGCGACTATGAACTGGCGGGCCGGCAACCCGCACGCTTCCGTCAATACGTATACTGCAGCTGGTAGGTACGGCTGGCCGACTGTACATTCATCGTTGCGGAAAGCGGGTACCCATCGGCCCGGTAGGTATACGCCAGTACGTCGTCATACCAGATCGGCTGTGCCATATACTGCGTAGAATAATGGGTCAGGTTATGACGCTGGCGGAACTTGACATCGATGCCGCCCACGAGCACGCCACGGAAATAATACCGGTTATCGGGAATGAGCGCCAGCTCGGGACGGTACAGCGGATTGGGATGATCGTCGTACTGAAAGCGATGTGCCGGGTAGAAATTACCGGTGTCGCGCTGCTGGCTGAGCAGGCCGTTGGCGGCCGTAAACTCGTAGGTGTCCTGTATATCGTTTTGCAGTGTTACGAAGGCGCCGCTCTGCGTAATGGTCATTGCCTGCTGGCGGATGGACACCGACCCACCGATAATATCGTGGTCGGAACATAGGGAATCGTAAATGAGCCGGCCCGCCGCGTCGTAGCGATAGAACATCGTATCCAGCACCACCCCGCCGCCATCGCTGTAGTGCTCCCGGCGTGTGACCTTATAGGGAAGGCTGTCATTACCCTGGTAATAGTACCGGTCGTGCACCCAGGGACCGGTATACAGCGAGTCGTAGCGGTCGTACTGCACAATGCGGCGCTGGCTGTCATAGCTAAAGCGCTCGAGGAAGAGGGTGTCGCCGAGATCGCCGTAGCCATGGGGCATTCCATTCTGGAGGATGACAAATTGCTTCAGCAGCGTTGAATCGCCAGCCGTGGAGGTTCTGCTGGCGGCTTGCTGGAGGGTCGTTTCTTTCTGGCAGCCTGTGATCATGGCCAGGATCAGGATTGCCGGCAGTAGTTTTCTCATTGTCAGGTTGGTTCAGTTTCGGGCACGTAAGATACTTCATTTCGACAACCGGTCAACCGTCACCGGGGCGTGCCTGCTGCCCTGCTTTTTTGCCGGCGCTGGCAACTTCATCGTAGTTTGTGGTCGATAACGATTTTTATGAAGCGCATACTCCTACTCGCCTCCTTTCTCCTGGCCGCCGCCGGCCTTTTTGCCCAAAAGGGACTGCCCTGCAGCTGGGGCACTGTCGACGCCGTTTCGTATGGCAAAAACATCGTCAAGATCACGGTGCACGGCAACTGGCCACGCAGCGAGCAGGTGAGCGACGCCGTTATAGCGCGTCCTGCCGCAGGCGCCGTAAACCTCCGGGCGTTGGGCCGCGATTCGTTCCAGCTGGCCGGGGGCAGCACGCTCCGCTTCACGCTCTTCCGCCAGGGCGACACCGCCGGCTTCCGCTTCTTCCTCCGCAACGGCGAGCAGCTGCATGGCGGCGGGGAACGCGCCCTCCCGCTCGATCGCCGCGGCTACCGCCTCAACCTCAATAACAATCCCTGGTACGGCTACGGCGAAGGCGCCGACAACCTCAATTACAGCGTGCCGTTCTTTACGTCCTCGGGCGGCTACGGCCTCTTCTTCGACAACCCCGCGCGCAGTTACGCCGATCTCGGTAAAAAGGCGGCCGACGTGCTCGAATGGGGGGCACCCTCCGGCGAATGGAGCGTGTACGTGCTCTTTGGCGATCCCGCGCAGGTGCTGGCGGGCTACCACCGCCTCACGGGCACGCAGCCGCTGCCGCCGCGCTGGGCCTTCGGCAACCTCATGAGCCGCTTTGGCTACACGAGCCAGCAGCAGGCACAGGAGATCGTTGGCAAGATGCAGGCCGACGGCGTTCCCGTTGAGGCCATCATCTTCGACCTGTTCTGGTTCGGCGATTCCATCAAGCACACGATGGGCAACCTCGATTGGGTGAACCGCCAGAAGTGGCCCGACCCGAAAGGCATGATCGACGGTTTCAGCAAGAAGGGTGTTCATACGATCCTCATCACGGAGCCTTTCCTCGTGGAAACGTCCAAAAACTATACGGCCTCGAAGCCTTACCTCGCCGTCGACAGCGCGGGCAAGCCCTACTACCTCACCGACTTTTACTTCGGCAAGGGCGGCCTCCTCGACATCTTCCGCAAAGACGCGCAGGGCTGGTTCTGGAGCTTTTACCGGCGGCAGATGCAGCTGGGCGTGGAAGGCTGGTGGGGCGACCTCGGCGAGCCGGAGCGTCATCCCTCCGACATGTACCACAACCTCCGCGACCTGGGTTTCAGCAAGCGCCTCTTCCGCGCCGACGAAGTGCATAATATCTATGGCCACGCGTGGACGCGCATGCTCTACCAATACTACGCGAAGGAGTATCCCTCGAAGCGCCTCTTCAGCCTCAACCGCAGCGGCTTCGCGGGCTCGCAGCGCTACAGCATCTTTCCCTGGACCGGCGACGTGGGCCGCAACTGGAGCGGCCTGCGCGCGCAGCTGCCCACGCTGCTCGGCATGACGATGAGCGGGGTTCCGTACGTGCACAGCGATGCCGGCGGCTTCGCCGGTGGCGAGGGCGACGGCGAGCTGTATGTGCGCTGGCTGCAGTTTGCCGCATTCACACCCATCTTCCGCCCGCACGGCACCGCGCTTTACGAGGTGGACAAGGCGGCAATCTCGTTCCCGAGCGAGGTGGCGCTGATCGATACGCCCTGGCATGCACCGGCAAAGGAAGCCGTGCGCGCCCGTTACCTCTTCTTACCGTATAACTACAGCCTCGGATACCTGCAGGCTACGAAAGGGAAGCCGCTGATGGCGCCCCTGTATTATTACTACCCCACCGATACCACTGTAGCCCGCATCCAGGACCAGTATTTCTGGGGCCCGAGCCTGATGGTCTGCCCGGTGCTTGAGAAGGGCGCTACAAGCCGCCGCCTGTACCTGCCGGCAGGAGCGTGGTACGACATGAACGGCAAGCGATACGAGGGTGGGCGCTGGATGGAATTGCCGGTGAAGCTGGCGACCATTCCGACCTTCCTGAAGGAAGGCGCCCTGCTCCCCACGCAGCAGGCCGCCCGGATGGTCAACACGGCCAACGACAGCGCCGCGCTGCCGCTGCTCTATTACTGCCCTTCGGAAAAGCAAACGCAGTTTACCTGGTATCTCGACGACGGTGTATCGAAGGGCGCGATGGCTTCGGGAAAGTACACGCTGCTGCAGTGCAGCGGCCAGCAGAAGGATAATGTGATCCGTGTGAGCGCCACTCCCAGCAACGGCCTCTATGCCCGCAAGCGCCTCGGGGTGCTCGTAGCCGGCGTGACCACCCGCCCCGTAGAAGTACGGGTCAACGGCAAGGCCGTGCCGATGCTTGGTTCTCAAGGCAGCACTGCGCTCCAGGGACAGGCCTCCGCGTACTGGAGCGAGCTGTACCACACGGTGCTGGTGAATACGGCTAAAGGGATGAAGCAGGCGGTGAAGATTGAGGTAAGGATGTGAGGTTTGGAAATTTGCCTGTAGGATAGGGGCATCCATCCCTGCAAAGAAATCCCGTTCGCGGGCGAACGGGTGGATAGTATACCAATGTCGGTCTAAAGGAAGCCGGATCACCCACGTAGTGCGAAGCGGGATGCAACCGGTATTTGTGCTGCCGACACAATGCAAACGTTCAATATACGCCAGTCACTAAGCGGTAACAGGAGGCACCGGCGACGCCGGCGAAGAGATCCCGTTCGCAGGCGAACGGGATGACGGCGCAATGCGCCGTACGCAGCACGCCCCATCGGAACTGCAGCGAGTAATGAATCAATTCACTAGGGGGCCCCGCGGGATCTGCTCCCCGGGCCCCATCTCCGGATGGCCCGGGCATCGAGCCGCTCGCATGGGGCCTTCACGCACGGCGCGTAGCGCCGTCATCCCGGCGGCTTGCCGCCGGGACCTTTCGACGTAGCTCGTAGCAACCGGGTGCACTACCGCCGGGACCTTTCGACGAAGCTCGGAGCAACCGGGCGCACGGCCGCCGTTACCTTTCGCCGAACCTTGGAGCGACCGGGCGCACTGCCGCCGGGACCTCTCAACGAAGCCCGGAGAGTTCGGGCGCACTGCCGTCGGGACCTTTGACGAAGCTCGGAGCAACCGGCGGCTTGCCGCCGGGACCTTTCGACGAAACTCGGAGCGACCGGACGCACTGCCACCGGGTTCTTGTCGAAGCCTGCTGCCGGGTGCACCCCTGCCCGCATCCTTCCGCGTTTACCGTCGGCACCTTTCGAAATGCAGCACAACGAATGAATGCACCGCCGCCTGCACCCCGCCTATTCCATTCCAAGCGCGCTCGTTCCGAATACCGGCACGCCGTATCTTTCAACAGCAAACTCCAACCATTATGCGCCGACCCTTACTCCTTCTTGCCCTGTTGCTTTCTGCCACGCTCTTTGCGCAAAAGCGCCGCGCGGCCCCGGCCACCGATCCCGACTCCGCGCTCTTTGCGCGCCTCCGGTTCCGCCTCGCCGGCCCCTTCCGTGGCGGGCGTGTGGCCGCGGTATCGGGCAGCACGCGGCAAAAAGGCACGTTTTACTTCGGCGCTACCGGTGGTGGCGTGTGGAAGACGACCGACGGCGGATCGAACTGGAAGTGCGTTTCGGATACATACTTCGGCGGCTCCATCGGTGCCGTGAGCGTGGCGCCTTCCGACGACAACATCGTATATGCCGGGGAGGGAGAGAATACACTTCGCGGCAACGAAAGCGAGGGCCTTGGCGGCGTATGGCGCTCCGACGACGCGGGCCGCACCTGGAAAAACTGCGGCCTCGCCGATGCCCGCCACGTGAGCCGCATCCTCGTTCACCCCCGCGACCCCAACACCGCCTGGGCCGCGCTCATCGGGCACTCCTTCGGTCCCAATGAAACCCGCGGGGTTTACAAGACCACCGATGGCGGCAAGACCTGGAAGCGCACGCTTTTCGTGAACAACCTCAGCGGCGCGGGCGAGCTCGCCATGGAGCCCGGCAACCCGCAGGTGCTCTACGCCGGCATGTGGCACGTGCTGCGCACGCCCTGGAGCATGGAAAGCGGCGGCGACGGATCGGGGCTCTGGAAAAGCACCGATGGCGGCGAAACCTGGACCAACCTCTCGGCCCGCAAAGGCCTTCCGAAAGGCACCTGGGGCATCGTCGGCGTCGCCGTGTCGGCAACCAACCCCGATAAAGTATATGCGCTGATCGAGAACGCGGCCGGCGGCCTCTTCGTCTCAGCCGACGGTGGCGATACCTGGACGCTCGCCAGCAACGACAACAACATCCGCCAGCGTGCCTGGTACTACTCGAAGATCTTTGTAGACCCGAAAAACGAGAACACTGTTTACGCACCCAATGTCAACTTCATGCGCAGCCGCGACGGCGGGAAAACCTTCCAGCCCCTTTCGGTGCCGCACGGCGATTGCCACGACCTCTGGATCGACCCCGAAGACGGCAACCGGATGATCATCGGCGACGACGGCGGCGCGCAGGTTTCGTTTGACGGCGGCGCCGGCTGGAGCTCGCTGATGAACCAGCCTACCGCGCAGATCTACCGTGTTTCTACGGATAACAGTTTTCCCTACCGCATCCTGGGCGCGCAGCAGGACAACAGCACGATCCGGATGCGGAGCCGTGGCCGCGGCCGCTCGGGCATCACCGAGAGCGACTGGGAGCCGACCGCAGGTGCCGAGAGCGGCTACGTGGTGGCCGACCCGCTGAACCCCGATATCGTTTACGGCGGCAACTACGGTGGCTATATCTCGCGCCTCGACCACCGCACCGGTGAGAACCGCGCGGTATCGCCCTGGCCCGACAACCCCATGGGCGCCGGCGCCGACGTGCTCCGCTACCGCTTCCAGTGGAACTTCCCCATCTTCTTCTCGCCCCACAACCCGAAGCGCCTCTATGCCGCGGGCAACGTGCTGTTTGCCACCGAAGACGAAGGCGCCACCTGGACGCAGCTCTCGCCCGATCTTACCACGAACGACAAGAGCAAGCAGGCACCCAGCGGAGGTCCCATCACAAAAGACAACACCTCGGTCGAATACTACTGCACCATCTTCACCGCGCTCGAATCGCCCTACGAAAAAGACCTGCTCTGGACCGGCTCCGACGACGGCGTCGTATCGGTGAGCCGCGACGGGGGCAGGAACTGGGCGAACGTAACGCCGCCCGGCGCCCCGAAGTGGATGCTCTGGAACTGCGTCGAGGCCGACCCTTTCCAGAAGGGCGCAGCGTACTTCGTGGGCACGCGCTACAAGCTCGACGACTTTCACCCGTATATCTACAAGACGGAGGATTACGGAAAATCGTGGAAGCTCCTCAGCGCGGGCATCCCGGCGATGCACTTCACGCGCTGCCTCCGCGCCGACCCGAAGCGCCCCGGGCTGCTCTATGCCGGCACCGAGTACGGGCTGTACCTCTCACGCGACGGCGGGCTCAGCTGGCGTCCCTTCCAGCTCAATCTCCCCCAGGTGCCCGTTACCGATATGACCATCAAGGACAATGACCTTATCGTAGCCACACAGGGACGCTCCTTCTATATCCTCGACGACCTGGGGCCGCTCCAGCAGTGGGACGCCGGCACGTCGGCAAAGCACCTGCAGGTATTCACGCCGGCGCCGGCCTACCGCCTCGCCGGGGGCGGAGGCGCTTCGTTTACAACGGCGCCCCGCAATGCCGGCGCCAACCCGCCGGGCGGGGTTACCGTGCCTTTCTGGGTTTCTTCGCTTACCGACAGCAGCCTTATCCGTGCCGTGGTGCTCGACAAGGATCATAAGGAGATCCGCAGCTACAGCAGCAAGGCGAAGGAAGATGCACAGAAGATCGATGTGGCTCCGGGCTTCAACCGCTTTTCCTGGAATGCGCTCTACCCGGAGTCGGAACGGATCGAGGGGATGATTCTCTGGAACGGCGTGCCAGGGGGCATTCTCGCGCCCCCGGGACAGTATTTTGTGCGGATCGTGGTGGACAGGGACTCGGCGGAGGTGCCGGCCACCATCCTTCCCGACCCGAACTACCGGGCAAGCGCAGCCGATTACGCGGCGCAATTCACCTTCCTCAAAACGGTGCAGGATAAGTTCAACGAAACGCAGAAGGCCATCAGGGATATCCGCGCGCTGCGGAGCCGGATCGAGGGCTTTATGACGCTGCAGGGCAAGGACGTTCCGAAGGAGGTGAAGGAGCAGGCCGACACGATCCAGCAGCGGCTCACACGGATCGAGGAGGCGCTGTACCAGACGAAGGCGAAGAGCGGGCAGGACGTGCTCAATTATCCCATCCGCCTTAACGACAAGCTCTCGGGCGTATTTGATGTGGCCAACAGCGGCAACTTCGCCCCGAGCCGGCAGGCGCAGGAAGTATACCGGGAGCTGGCCGCGCAGATCGATACCGAGCTGGCGCGCTTCCGGCAACTGCGCGAAGTGGAGATAAAGCGCCTCAACGAGACCATCCGGGAAAAAGCATTGCCGGTGATTGGCGTGCGGTAGGTTTTTTCCCTAACTTTCGGGCGGAAGCTACCGAAAACGAAATCGAGAACCAGATCATCCTAACCATGAAGTGTATCATCGTAGACGATAATAAAATGGCCCGTATGGCCATGAAGCAGCTGGTGGGCCAGGTTAAGGACCTGGACCTGGTAGCCGAGTGTGAAGACGCCATGGAGGCGTATAATATCATCAACAAGCAACCCATCGATCTGATCTTCCTCGACATCGAAATGCCGGGCATGACGGGTCTCGAGCTGACCAAGAACCTGGGCAACAAGTCGCCGCTCATCGTATTTACCACGGCCAAAACCGATTATGCCGTTGAAGCCTTCGAGCTCAACGTGGTGGATTACCTGGTGAAGCCGATCCAGCCGGGACGCTTCCTGCAGGCCGTGGAGCGGGCACAGGAAACGATGGCTTCCGACAAGGAGGAAGTGAAGGTGGAAGCGCAGGAGTTCGTCTTCGTCAAAGACAACGGCATCCTGAAGCGCATCAACGTGGAGGAGATTCTTTACCTCGAAGCGATGGGTGATTACGTGAAGGTGCATACGCCGCAGAAGTTTCATGTGCTGCATGCAACGCTGAAGTCGATCGAGGAGAAGCTGTCGCCGCAGAAGTTCATCCGCGTGCACCGCAGCTATATCGTGTCGCTGAGCAAGATCGATTTTATCCAGGAAGGTGTGATTTCGATCGGCAAGGCTTCGGTGCCGGTAGCCGATACCTACCGGACGACCCTCAACAAGCGCCTCAACCTGCTCTGATTTCGACAGCCGGTTTGCCCGGTTCGCCGAATAAAAGAATATACTTAGCTAAAACAGGGGTCAGAGCCGATCCCTGTTTTTATTTTCGCGGGCGGTGCAGTAATACCGCCCAACTGCCTCCGCGGAGGTCTACAACCAAAACTATCGGTTCTCCGGAGCCGGCCCGAAAAGGCAACTTGTATGCATAAACGCTTTCTCCTGCTGTTTATGGCCTGCCTGGCCATCCTGATCGGTTCGGAGTATTTTCTCCTCACCGAGGTCTACAATGGCCGTCGCCCGCTTGTGCTGTTCCTGTCCGGCGCGGGCCTCCTCTCCAGCATCACCGTCTTCTGGATTACCTACCGCCGGTTCCGCCGCGCGGTTGCTACAGCTGTCTAAGCCGCCTTTTTCGTACATTAGACCCCTTGATGAAGGAAGGTCGCTTAAAATACCTCGCACTCTGGTTTTTTATCATTGGCGTACTGCTGATCGTGTTTATCCAGGTGATCACGAGCGAGAACGTGAAACGCCTGGCCGATGGCAACAAGCGCCTGCTGGCCGAGGTGGCTACGCAGGGCAAGCTCCGGCGCCTCGAAGCCGACGTGCTGACCGTTGAAAGCGACATCCGCGGGGCCGTCATCACCAACGACCGCGACCATATCAGCGGCGTCAATGCGAAGATCGACGGCATCCGGAAGAACCTTGCCGACATCCGCGACGACCTCGACGCGCCCGCCCTCCGCGGCGACCAGCAGGAGCTCGGGCAGCTGGTCGAAAACAAGATCCGCTTCAGCTACGAAATACTCAATGCCTACAATACGCTCGGGAAAGACTCCGGCGAGGCCGTCATCAACAGCGGCCGCGGGAAGCGCCTCCGCGACAGCATCGAGCAGGTCGTTGCCCGCCTCGACGGGGCGCGGCAGGCCAGCCTGAATAATATCGTGGGCGACATCGAGCGCAACGGCCAGCGCGCCAACTACATGGGCCTCGGCCTCGCCATCATCGCCTGTATCGCCTGCGTGCTTGCTTTCCTGTACGTTGTCAACAAGGGGCGGCAGCAGGAGCGGATGATCCTGATGCTCAACGAATCCGAAAAGCGGATCAAGGAGGGAGCCCTTATCAAGGAGCAGTTCCTGGCCAACATGAGCCACGAGATCCGCACGCCGATGAATGCCATCCTTGGCTTCACCAACCTTCTCCGCCGCTCGCACCTGACGCCGCAGCAGCAGCAATACATCGAGTACATTTATTCGTCCAGCCAGAACCTTCTTACCCTCATCAACGACATCCTCGACCTCTCCAAGATCGAGGCCGGCATGATGCACATCGAGCAAACGCCTTTCAGCCTCAACGGGCTCGTGGGCTCGGTGCAGGTAATGTTCGAGGAAAAGGCCCGGCAGAAAGGACTTCAATTTACAATCAACGTGGAGCCCTCGATCCACGACACCCTCAGCGGCGACCCGGTACGCCTCACGCAGGTGCTCATCAACCTCCTGAGCAATGCCGTCAAGTTCACCGAGCGCGGCTTCGTGCATTTTGAAGTAACGGCGCTGAGCCAGACCGAAGACCAGGTGGTGCTCCAGTTCCGGATCAAGGATTCGGGAGTCGGTATCCCGCCGGACAAGTTGAGCAGCATCTTTGACCGCTTCCAGCAGGCGGAGGCCGAAACGACCCGCAAGTTCGGGGGCACCGGCCTTGGCCTCGCCATCGTGCGGCAGCTGATCGACCTGCAGGGCGGGCATATTCATGTGGAAAGCGAAACGGGCAAGGGCTCGGAATTTACCGTGCGGCTGCCCTTCACCAGGCTGCACAGCGAGGCCGGCGACAAGCAGCGTGCGCTCGACCCGGTGCAGAATACGATCAGCGGGATGCGGATCCTGGTGGCCGAAGACAACCAGATGAACCAGCAACTGATCCGCCACCTGATGCGTCAGTGGCATATGGACTACCTGCTGGTCAACAACGGCCGCGAAGCCGTGGAAGCCCTTCGCCGCGAGCCCTTCGCCGCGGTGCTGATGGACATCCAGATGCCCGAGATGGACGGCTACGACGCCACGCAGGCGATCCGCAACGAGCTTCACTCCGAAGTGCCCATCATCGCGATGACCGCCCATGCCATGACGGGTGAGAAGGAACGCTGCCTGTCGTTCGGGATGAACGATTATATCTCCAAGCCGATCAAGGAAGGGGAGCTTTATTCGATCCTACAGCAACATTACCAGCCTATGTCCGCATCGTCTGCCTCCACGCCGGTGATCAACCTGAACTACCTCCACGAGCTTTCACTCGGCGACAGCGAGTTTGAAAACGCCATTGTCCGGCAGTTCATCGTGCAGGTACCCGAGGAGCTGAACCTGCTCCAGGAGGCCGTTCAGGCGCGCAACCTGATGCAGATCAAGAGCATTGCGCACGGGATGAAAAGCTCGGTTGCCTATCTGGGTTTGACGGACCGGCTGCAGCCTTGCCTGCACCGCATGGAGGTGGAAGCCGTGTCGGGCGCCGACGACGATCACTTTGCCGAGGACCTCGCCGAAGTGCGCAAAGTTTGCGAGCAGGCGGTGCTCGAAGCGAGGACCCTACTGACCCCCGCGGGCTAAGTGTGAATCCTTACAATTTCCACCGGCTCATTTGCAGACCTTGACCGCCTTTTTTAACGGTTTGGACGATAGAAATTTTTTTGCAGAGCCTTTGGAACGTAGCTTTACAACGTAATCGAAGCAAAACAGAACATTCATTCTACTGAATATAAGATCTTGGTTTCGTATGGTTAAGGGTGAAGCCCTGTCATTCTTGACGGGGCATTTTTTTTACTCCGAATAGTTCCAACTTGCCATAACAAAGGGATAACAAGTCCTGATGAAAAGCCTCTCGTTTCTACGAAGGGCTTTTTTAACCGGTATACTTCGGCTAGCCATCCCCGTAACCGGAAAGGCCCGCCAGGGGCGGGTCAGTTGCCGGTTTGGAACGCAAGGCGTGCCGGGCAGGCTTCCTGTTTTACACTTACCGGCGGCCGCGGCCAACCAGCCAGAGGATCAGGCCAACTACCAGTACGATCAGGATGATCGCCGTCCAGAAGCCGGCTTTGAAAATGCCGCCCACTACCTGGCAGGAAGTAAAGGTCATAGCCAAGGCTGTCACAAAAAGCCAGATCGAAGTATTCCGTTTCATAGTCCTTTTTCCTATCCTGCTTGCAAATGCGTTGCCAGCCTGCGCGTTGTCCGCTGCCAACCGCATTTAACGTTTTTTAACCGGTCGGGGGTTAAACTACGGCGATCGCGCTCTGTCTATGTAGTATCCGTTTAAAAAAAACAAAAATGCATATGAAGCGAATGATTACCAGTGCCTTGGCCGTCCTGCTGCTGGCAGGTGCCGCGCAGGCCCAGAACCCCGTTCACGATCGCAAGGGCGACCGGAAGGAACACCGCCAGGAAATGGCGCAGCTCAACCTCAGCGCCGACCAGAAGGCAAAGCTCAAGTCGATCCACGAGCGTGAGAAGGCCGAGCTCGATGCCCTCCGCGGCAATACGGCCCTCAGCCAGGAGCAGCGCCGCACCCAGGGCAAGGCCATCCGCGACAAGTACCAGGCCGAGCGCAAGGCCATCCTCACGCCGGAGCAGGCCCAGAAGATGGAGCAGTTCCGCGCCGAGCACAAAGACGACCGTCGTGGTCCGGGTGGCCGCGATACCATTCAGGGCCGTCGTCCCGGCCCCGGTGAAGCCCGCGGCCAGCGTGGGGGCCGGATGCAGGAAATGCAGAAGGAGCTCAATCTTACTGCCGACCAGCAGGCGCGCCTGAAAGCCATCCGCGAAGAATACCGGCCGAAGATGGAAGCCATCCGCAACGATAACAGCCTTACCCAGGAGCAGAAAAAGACCCGTGCGAAAGAGCTCATGAAAGCGCAGCAGGAGCAAATGAAATCCGTGCTGACCGCCGAGCAGCAGCAGAAAATGAAGTCGCTCCGCAAGGGCGGCCGCAAGGACGGCGCCGCTACGCGCTGACCCCTTTTAGAAGCCACCGTAAAGAAAAGGACCGTGCAGGGCACGGTCTTTTTTATTTTTGCCAGATGAACAAGAAATCAGGGTTCGAGAAATTCCATAAGGGAGGCCCCAAAAAAGGCGCAGCCCTGAAGGAACAGCTGCGGCAGGAAAAGAAGGCGCAAACCCGCGAGCGCAAAGCATTCTTCGAGCAGCAGCGGGCCGATAAAGCGGCTGCCCGGTCGGCCTCTTTCGGCAGCGAACCCGCCCCGCGCACCGGTCGGCCCGGCCGTCCCTCCGTGGACAAGCCCACCCGCGCCGGCAGCGAAAAGCCGGCCCGTGCCGGCGCCAGCCGCCCGGAACGCCCCGGCAGCGACCGCCCCGCGAAAGGTGCCAAAGTGGCCCGCCCGGCAGCAGCCGGCAGCCGCCCTGCCCCGTCGCGCGCGGCAACAGGCAACGAACCTTCGCGGCAGGTAAAGCTCAAAGGCGTCGTCGAAGGCAAGCCCCTCGAGCGCAAAGCCTCCAGCGAGCAGATGCCCCTCAACAAGTTTCTCGCACACGGGGGCATCTGCGGACGCCGCGAGGCCGCCGACATCGTTAAAAGCGGTAAGGTGCAGGTGAACGGCGCCGTGGTGAAGGAACCCGGTTTCAAAGTGCAGGCTTCGGACGACGTCCGCTTCGGCGGCAAGCGCGTGGTGCCGAGCCGCAACCTCGTGTACATCCTCCTGAACAAACCCAAAGACTACCTAACCACCACCGACGACCCGCAGCAGCGCAAGACGGTCCTCGACCTGATCGGCGCCGCCACCGACGAGCGGGTGTACCCGGTTGGCCGCCTCGACCGCAATACGTCGGGCGTGCTGCTGCTCACCAACGACGGCGAGCTCGCGCAGAAGCTTACCCACCCGAGCAACGAGATCAAGAAGGTCTATGCCGTTACGCTCGACAAGCCCCTGACAAAAGCCCACTTCGACGAGATCCTCCGCGGTACGCCGCTCGAGGACGGCCTCGCCTCCGTCGACTCGCTGGCTTATGCCGACGGCACCAAGAAGGAGATCGGTATCGAGATTCACAGCGGCCGCAACCGCGTCGTGCGCCGCATCTTCGAACACTTCGGCTACGACGTGAAAAACCTCGACCGCGTCATCTTCGCCGGCCTCACCAAGAAGAACGTTCCGCGTGGCAAATGGCGCTTCCTCAACGAGAAGGAAGTACGCGACCTGAAGTTTTTCAAGAGAGGAAAAAAATAATCTGATAATGTGCTGGTCTGCTGATCTGCTAATACTTGTTCTCTGCCAACATCGCAAACGCCAACTCATATGCAGGCGCCCCATTATTAGCACATTTGCACATCAGCACATTCTTATTAGCAGACCAGCAGATTACTTTATTAGCAGATTACCCTATGTCGTTCAAAATATCCGACGCAATCATTTACGAAGACGAGCACCTGGTGGCCGTCAACAAGCCATCCGGCATCCTCACTATCCCTGACCGGGAAGGAGTACCGGGCCTGCGCAACCTGCTCCAGGATCGTTATGGCAGCATCTTTACGGTGCACCGCCTCGACCGCGACACAAGCGGCCTGGTGATCTTCGCCCGCAGCGAGGAGGCGCACCGCCACTTTTCCATGCAGTTCGAAGACCGCACGACGCGCAAGATCTATAACGGCCTTGTGCTCGGCGCCCCGTTCCAGCAGGAAGGTGTCATTAACGAGCCCCTTTCGGAGCACCCGACCAAGAAAGGGCTGATGACGGTTTGGCGAAAGGGAAAGGAAAGCATCACGGAATACGCGCTGCTGGAGCGTTTCCGGCTGTATTCGTGGATGCAGTTTCGCATCCTTACCGGCCGCACGCACCAGATCCGCGTGCACATGAAGCACCTGGGGCATCCCATTGTGTGCGACCCGCTTTACGGCGACGGCCGCCCGGTACTGCTGTCCGAATTCCGGAAGAAGTTCACCCTCGGCAAGTTCGAAGAGGAGCGCCCGCTGCTGAACCGCCTCGCCCTGCATGCCTCCTCGCTGACGCTGCGCAATGTGGGCGGTGAGGAACTTACGATCGAGGCACCGCTGCAGAAGGATATGCGGGCCACGCTGCAGCAGCTGCGTAAGTAGTTTGTGGTTTGGAGTTTGAAGTTTGTAGTTGCGCGATGCGACGATAAATGAGAAAGGCGCTGCGTAGCAGCGCCTTTCTCAACTCCAAACCACAAACCACAAACTTCAAACTACAAACTTTTCCCCGGGGAAATTTTTTTAATGGAGGATACGAGATCTTCCTTGCCCGTCTTCAGGTCCTCGATCGTTTTTTTCTCCACGACGGCAAGGATGGCGTCGCGTACCTGCTCCATGATGTCGTGGAGGCCACAGTTCTTTTCGTCGCAGTTGTGGCAGCGCTCGTAGAAATACAGGCTCACGCAGGGCAGCGGCGCGATGGGCCCGTCGACCGTGCGCATGATGCTGGCGATGCTTGTGTCGGCGGGACAGCCTTTGAGGAAGTACCCGCCGCCCTTGCCTTTCTTGCTGTCGAGCACACCGGCCTTCTTCAGTTGTAGCAGGATGTTTTCCAGGAATTTAATCGGAATGTGTTTTTCGCGGGCAATATCGGCGATGAGCACCGGCCCGCACTCGTATTGGTCAACGAGGTAGGTGAGGGCACGAAAGGCGTAGATGGCTTTCTGCGTCAGCATCAGGCCTCCGGGTTTTGGAGTTGCAGCGTATAGCGGATGGGCGAATTCTTGCGGAGCATCGCGGCAACACCGCAGTATTTGTCGAGCGAGAGCTCGATCGCCTTGACCACCTTGTCGCGGTTCTCGTCGCCGGTGCGGATCCGGTAGCTAATGTCGATGCCGGTAAACACCCGGGGATGCGTGTCGGTCTGCTCCGCTTCCACTTCGATCTGAAGGTCCGAAAACGGCACGCGCATCTTTTCCAGTATATCTACGATATCGACACCCGAGCAGGCAGCCAGCCCGCTGAGGAGCAGCGCTTTGGGACTAAAGCCCGCGGTGGCATTGATCGAGATGGAGGCGCCATTGGGCTGTACGCTTTCATAGGCGGAGCCTCCCTTCCAGGTGGTGGTTGTCTTCATAAAACACGTTGTACTGCCGCAAAGATACTACAGCCCCGGCGGGCGCGCGAATGCGGCATGACGTAGAACGGACGCGCTACAGGTCCTGCGGGCCGTGCTTTTTGTTCTGGAGGATGTTGTCGACGGTCCAGGAAATCTCCTCCCGGAACGGATACTGGCGCACGGGGCAGTCTTTCTTGTCACAGATGGGGCACTGGAAATACAGGCAGCCGTCGGAGTGTACAAAGAGCTCGAGCGACTCACCGAAGCCTTTCCGAGCCAGCAGCGCCAGTTCGTCGATCTCATGGTGGGCCTGGTGCACGTTGAAGTACCAGGGCACCGTGAGGTGGCAGTCCATATGGAGCGTGTTGCCGTACTTGATCACACGCAGGTTGTGCAGGTCTACCCAGCCGTCGCGGCGGTTGGCGTTGAGCAGGTCCACCATGCGCCCGAGCAGCTCCATGTCGGCTTCGTCCATAATGCCGGCTAGCGAGGCCCGGATGATCTTGTAGCCGGTGAAGATGATGATAAGTCCCATGACGGCAGCCACCGCCGAATCGAGCCACGTAAGGCCCGTGTAGCGGATCAGGAGCAGGGCGCCGATAATGCCGGCCGAGGACCAGGTGTCGGTCTGCAGGTGCTTGCCGCTCGCGATCAGCGCGAGGGAGCCGTTGCGTTTTCCCTGCCGCACGCACAGGCTGCCGAGCGCCAGGTTAACGAGCGCCGTGGCGCCGATGATCCAGATGCCGGTGTCGAGCGAGCTGATATGCTCGGGCACGAAGAGCCCTTTTACGGCTTTATAAATGATGATCGCGCCGGCCGACAGCACCAGCGTGCCTTCCACCGCCGCCGAAATGAATTCGGCCTTGCCATGCCCGTAGGGATGATCGGTGTCGCGCGGCTTGGCCGACACATAGAGGCTGTACAGGCCAATGAAAGCGGCGGTCACATTGACGATGCTTTCGAGGGCATCGGTAAGCACCGCCACGGAGTTGGTACGGAAATACGCGAAGAACTTGGCCAAGAGCAGCACACAGGAGGCAATAGAGATCCAGAGCTGCAGGCGCAGGTTGCTTTGTTGGGGCGAATGGGGCACAGTAGAAATACGGTTATGCTAGATTTTGAAAGCGTTGCTGCAGGTAGTTCCAGTTGACGACCTTCCACCAGTTGGCGATGTAGTCGGCGCGCTTGTTCTGGTAGCGGAGGTAATAGGCGTGTTCCCATACGTCGAGGCCCAGCAGCGGCACTCCGTGGATCTCGGCCACATCCATCAGCGGGTTGTCCTGGTTGGGCGTGGAGCCGATGCGGAGCTTCTTGTCGCCGTCGAGGTACAGCCAGGCCCAGCCGGAGCCGAAGCGGCCGGTGCCGGCGTCGCCGAATTGCTTCTTGAACGCATCGACAGAGCCGAAAGCAGCTGTCAGCGCGGCTTCCAGCGTGCCCGAAGGGGCGCCGCCGGCAGGGCTCATCGTTTTCCAGTACAGCTCGTGGTTGTAGTGACCGCCGCCGTTATTGCGAAACTTCGTCGACAGTTTCGACACGCGCCGAAGTGCCTCCTCGAGCGGTTGCGCGGTGTCGACGCCTTCGGCTTTGGCCGCGTCGTTCAGGTTGCTCGCGTACGAAGCGGCGTGCTTGCTGTAGTGCAGCTCCATGGTGCGGGCGTCGATGGCCGCTTCGAGTGCGGTATACGCGTAGGGAAGGGGCGCCTGGCTGTAGCCCGTAGGCTCGCGGTTGGCCATCACTTTGGCGGGGCCGGCGCAGGAGGCAAGACCGGATGCGCCGATTGCAAGCCCGAGGCCTGCCTTTGCGGACGTGAGCAGGAAGTCGCGGCGGGAAGGTGCCATGGGAAAAGGTTTCGACAAAGGTAACCTTTGAACGTTGTGGGTTATACGTTTTACGTTTTACGTTTTACGTTATACGTTTTAGGTTACAGGGAACTAATTCCAGCTGAGCCGCGAATGAAAATGTAAAACAGTAAACGCAAAACACAAAACCCTGTACTTATGCGCGCTTTCCCCGGAACCTGCGGATAAATCGGCTGTAATACTCGCGGTTGAAGAGCTGCGAATCATGGATGGCCTTCCACGTAAGGAAGATCCCGATCGGGGTGAGCACGAAGGTGGCGAGCCACATGCCGGCAAACACCGACCACTCGCCTTCCTTGGCAAACTTCTCACCCGTATTGGCGATGAAGTAGAACAGCATGAAGAAGATGATCGAGGAGATAAGCGAGTTGCCGAGGCCACCGCGGCGGATGATGGAGCCGAGGGGCGCGCCGATCATGAACAGCACGAGGCAGGCGAGCGACAGGGAGATCTTGCGGTGCCACTCGATCTCGTAGCGGCGCTTCTCCTTCGCTTCCTCTGAAGTGCTGGTTACGAGGGCGTCGGAAGTGCTGCGGAGCATGCCGATGCGGCTTACGACGCGCTGGTTGATGAAGTTGCGGAGCGAGTCGGGGATGAGCGCGCGCAGCGCTGTTTGCTCGGAAGCATCAGGCGGCACCTTCTTCCAATTGGAGTCGAGCAGCTGCGCGAAGTTGCTCTGCCCGAGGACGTCGCGCGCTACCCGCCGCGCGGTCGTGTCTTCCCGGCGCTTCATCGAGTCGATCACCTTCGACAGCTGGGGCATGCTCATCACGCGGAAGTTGCCCTGGTTGGAGGAGTCGGACGAGCGCTTGAACTGGAACGAGGCGAGGTCGAGGCTTTTCTTGTATTCCTTGAAGCCGAGGCGCACAAACTCGGTGGCGCCGGGGCTCATGCTGCTGCCGCGCTCCTGGTAGCGCCAGCCGTTTTTGAGGTTGAATTCCAGGAAGCGCTTGTTGCCCGATACGCGCATGATGCCGTCGGTGGCCACGATGAAATTGTCCTGCACGTTGCCGGCCTGCTCGTAGATGATGATGTCGTGGATGATCGAATCGTTTTCCTTCTTGCCGATCTTGATGGCGAGCCCCCCGATCTTATCGTAAAAAACTCCTTCCTTGATATCGAAGGCCGGCTTTGCCCAGACGATGTCGCTGAGCAGCGTGCGCGACTTGAGTTGCGTAATGGGGATGACGCTGTTGCCGAAGTAAAAGGCGATGGCGCAGATGATCGTAACCAGCAGGAAGAGCGGGCGCATGAAGCGAAGCAGCGAGATGCCCGAAGCCTTCACGGCTACGAGCTCGTAGGTTTCGCCAAGGTTGCCGAAGGTCATGAGGGACGAGAGCAGCACGGCCAGCGGGAGTGCCAGCGGCACGAGGGTGGCGCCCTGGTACAGAATGAATTCGAGG
This sequence comes from Flaviaestuariibacter terrae, assembly GCF_054777635.1. Taxonomy (NCBI): domain Bacteria; kingdom Pseudomonadati; phylum Bacteroidota; class Chitinophagia; order Chitinophagales; family Chitinophagaceae; genus Flaviaestuariibacter; species Flaviaestuariibacter terrae. Next base: position 62,668 of record NZ_BAAHAL010000008.1, on the reverse strand, counting down.
ATAACGCCGACGCTCAGGCCCTTGCCCACGAAGTCGTCGATCCAGAGCCAGAAGAATTGGAGCACCAGTACCACCAGCGTGATAAAGAACGTGGCCGCGAAGGGCCCCAAAAAGGCCTTGATAATAAGCTTGTCTAATTTCTTGATCACAGCGGCAGTTCCGGGGCTAATTTTGAGTGTGGACGAAGCAAAAATACAGTTTTCACCTGCGGAGATGGAGCTGATGTGCAATGCGGGGGTGATTTTAACGAAAAACAGGATTCTCTACGGCATCCGCCGCCTGCTCGAAGGGCTTGAGGCACAGATGCAAAGTGCCGTTTACCTCGGCCAACCGGGCCCGCTCGCCGAAGCGTTCACCGCATCGCCCAAAATATCGAAGGGCGAAAATTACCTCGGACTTCCCTACCTCGTGCTCGACTACCCGCGCTCCTTCGACAGCCGGAGCATCCTTGCCGTGCGCACGCTGTTCTGGTGGGGCCACTCCTTCAGCAGCACGCTTCATTTGGCCGGCGCCTGGAAAGAGCTGCTGGCACCGGAGATCATCGCGGCCTACCCGGTACTTTCGAAGAACAACTATTTTATCGGTGTCAACGAGGAAGATCCCTGGCAGCACCACTTTGAGGAAGACAACTACCGCGCCATCGCCCTGATGAGCGAAGGCGCCTTTTCCGACCGCGTGGAGCGCGCCGATCACCTGAAGATCGCCGCCGAGTTCCCGCTCCGCGACGCGCATTTCGTGTCGGACGACCTGCTCGAAAGCTGGAAGAAGGTATTGGAGGTTTGCGGGATGAGGTTTCGAGGGGAGGAGTGGTGGAGGGGAAATACTTGATTACATGAGTACATGATTACATGATTGAAGAGGGGAGGGGCGATTTCCACCCTCATGTATTCATGTACTCTATTATTCAAGTAATCAAAAAGCCGCCCGATGGGCGGCTTCCGAATGCTTATTAATTACCTAACCGGTGAAAAAGGTCTTTCACCTGGTGGTTCCAGAGCGCGCTCTGGTCTTTGATCTCTTTCTTATCGGCGAAGTCCTTGATCACGAGAATCGTCTGGTTGGAAACCTCCGACTTCTCAATGCGGAACTCGAAGAATTCGTCTTTGGGTGCGTGGCTCCAGTGAAAGCGGATGTATTTGTCGGCTTCCTTCTCCAGCACTTCGGCGGTGTCTTCCGAGCCATTCCACGAAAACGTGAACACATTGTCCTGGTCGTCTACATGGTCGGCAAACCATTCCTGCAAACCCGAGGATGTGGACAGGAATTCGTACAGTATGGAAGGGGAACAGCGAACTGGGAATTCCAGCGTATACAATTGCTTTTTACTCATCGTCTCTATTTAATCCTCGCAGGTGTGCAATTATTAGAAAAATAACCGAAAGGTCAAAATTTTTTTTGGGGGCCGCGGGGCGGGGTAAGCTCGGCAAAAAATATTTCCCACATATACAATGATTCGCTAATTTGGAAAGAGTTATGCCACTGGCTGCTTTGTGAAGGAGGAAACGGTGAGGGAATTCTGGGCACAACCAATCAATCCGATACCATCAAGAATCCATAATTCCTTCCTATGAGTATGCGTCAGATCAAGATCACGAAGTCGATTACGAATCGTGAATCGCCCAGTCTCGAAAAATACCTCCAGGAAATCGGCAAGGTCGAGCTGATCACCCCCGAGGAGGAAGTCCGCCTCGCCGCCCGCATCCGCCTCGGCGATGCCCGCGCCCTCGACCGCCTCACCAAGGCCAACCTGCGCTTCGTGGTGTCGGTGGCGAAGCAATACCAGAACCAGGGCCTGTCGCTTCCCGACCTGATCAACGAGGGCAACCTCGGCCTGATCAAGGCGGCCCAGCGCTTCGACGAGACAAAGGGCTTCAAATTCATTTCCTACGCCGTCTGGTGGATCCGCCAGTCGATCCTGCAGGCCCTTGCCGAGCAGGCCCGGATCGTGCGGCTGCCGCTCAACAAGGTCGGTCTGACCGCCCGCGTGCAGAAAGCCGTTACCCAGCTGGAGCAGGAATACGAGCGCGACCCGACGGCCGAAGAACTCGCCGAGGCACTCGACATGGAGATCGAGGAGGTTCGCGCCACCCTCAGCATGAATTCCCGGCACGTGAGCGTCGATACGCCGCTGTCGGAAGGCGAGGAAGGCACCCTGCTCGACCTGCTGGAGAATACCAATTCCGAAAGCGCCGACCGGGGCGTGGCCTACCGCGAGTCGCTCCGCACCGAGGTGGCCCGGACGCTGCAAACGCTCACCGAGCGCCAGAAAGAGGTGGTGTGCTACTTCTTCGGCATCGGTATCGCCGAGCCACTCAGCCTCGACGACATCGGCCTTCGCTTCAACCTCACCCGCGAGCGCGTGCGCCAGATCAAGGATAAGGCGATCGCCAAGCTGCAGAGCGGCCATAAAACGCATTTGCTGCGCGGGTACCTGGGAGCGTGAGGAGTCGGGGATCGAATCCTTCAAAACCTGCCGCCGAAAGCTCCGGAACCGTCAAACCGCCTCTTACCGTATCTTTGGCCTCCAATTTTTTAAGTGGATCGATTGATTCACTTTTTTTATTCAAAACCTGACCTCACTATGTTCGAATCATTACAGGACCGGCTGGAAGGTGCGTTTAAGAATCTGAAGGGCGAAGGCCGTATCACCGATTTGAATATCGCCTCGACGGTGAAAGAAATCCGCCGCGCCCTCGTGGACGCCGACGTGAACTATAAGATTGCCAAGGAATTTACCGACACGGTGCGCGACAAGGCGCAGGGTGAAAAGGTGCTCAACGCCATCTCACCCGGCCAGCTGATGGTGAAGATCGTGAAGGACGAGCTCGTGTCGCTCATGGGCGGCGAGGTAGCCGAATTCAACGCCAAGGGCGCCCCGGCGGTGATCCTGATCGCCGGTCTCCAGGGCTCGGGTAAGACGACCTTCTCGGGCAAGCTGGCCAACTTCCTCAAAACCCAGAAAAAGCTGAGTCCCCTGCTGGTGGCGGCCGACGTGTATCGCCCCGCGGCCATGGAGCAGCTCCGCGTGCTCGGCGGCCAGATCGGCGTCGACGTATATATCGAGGAAGAAAACAAGAACCCCGTGGAGATCGCGCAGAACGCGATCCGCGAGGCCCGCAGCAAGAACAAGAACGTGGTGATCATCGATACCGCCGGCCGCCTGGCCATCGACGAGGCGATGATGACCGAAGTTGCCAATATCAAGTCCGCCGTCAACCCGAACGAGATCCTCTTCGTGGTCGATTCGATGACCGGTCAGGACGCGGTGAACACCGCCAAGGCCTTCAACGACCGCCTCGACTTTTCGGGCGTGGTGCTTACGAAGCTCGATGGCGATACCCGCGGCGGTGCGGCGCTTTCGATCAAATACATCGTCAACAAGCCGATCAAGTTCGTGTCGTCGGGCGAGAAGCTCGACACCATCGACGTATTCTATCCCGAGCGGATGGCGCAACGTATCCTCGGCATGGGCGACATCACCTCGCTCGTGGAAAAGGCGCAGGCACAGTTCAACGAGGAAGAAGCCAAGCGCCTCGAGAAGAAGATCCGCAAGAACCAGTTCGACTTCGACGACTTCCGCACGCAGCTCGAGCAGATCAAGCGGATGGGTAACCTCAAAGACCTGCTGGGCATGATCCCGGGTGTCGGCAAGGCCATCAAGGACATCAACATTTCCGACGACGCCTTCAAGGGCATCGAGGCCATGATCGGCTCGATGACACCGGCGGAGCGCGCCAACCCGGACCTCATCGACTCCTCCCGCCGCAAGCGCATTGCCAAGGGCGCCGGCAAGGACATTTCGGACGTCAACAACTTCATGAAGCAGTTCGAGCAGATGCGCGAGCTGATGAAGATGATGAATAAGATGCCCATGGGCAAGATGATGCCCGGCGGATTCGGGAAGAAATAGTCTGCTAATTAGGCAGTCTGCTAGTCTGCTAATAAGCGAACGCCCAGCCAAAGGCTGGGCGTTCGCTATAAAAGCGAGTAGCGAATCAGTATTAGCAGGCTAGCAGACCGGAACATTAGCAGATTGCTTGGCATGGCTTTTTTGCCGAACTTGTTGTATGATCCGCCGTTCTACCATACAACTGCTGCGGTTTCCTTTTTCCCTCTTCCTGCTGCCGGTTTTCCTGTTTGCTGTAGATGAGTCCTATGGCCACCGTGATAATTTTTCCGTGTGGACGGTATTCTTTATCCTGCATTTCCTGGTATACCCGGCCTCGAACGGCTACAACTCGTATATGGACCGCGACGAAACGCCCATCGGCGGGCTCGAGCACCCGGAGCAGCCGACGCGGCAACTTTTCGTCGTCACGGTCGTTCTGGACGCGCTGGCCCTGTTGCTTTCCTGGTTGCTGATCGGCCCTTTTTTCAGCGTCGGCATCCTGCTGTATATCCTGGCATCGCGGGCCTATAGCTGGCGGCGGATCCGGCTGAAGCGGTTTCCCGTGATCGGGTTTCTCACCGTATTCGTATTCCAGGGCGCCTGGATATTTTATTTCGTATCCGAAGCCATTGCTCCGTTACGTCATGGCCCCGTGCTGCTGCCGGCGATCGCGGCGAGCTGCCTGATCGGAGCGCTTTACCCGCTGACGCAGGTGTACCAGCACAGCGCCGACGTTGCCGACGGCGTCGTTACGATCTCCTACCGGCTCGGCAAGCGCGGCTCCTTCGTCTTCAGCGGCGTCCTGTTCGGGATCGCATCGGGGCTTATGTATGCGACGTATGCGGCCGAGGGCCTTGGCGCCTTCTTCCTGGGCTTCCTCCTTTTTTCACTGCCGGTAGTGATCTATTTCGGCTATTGGATGTTGAAGGTTTGGCGAAACGATGCGGCGGCTGATTTCCGGCATAGCCTGCGGATGAACGTCATCGCCTCTGTTTGCCTGTCGCTCTATTTTCTCACCCTTATCCTCCTACCATTTCTGTGAGCAAGATCCTTTCCATAGGAACCGCGGTGCCGGCCTACTGCCACCAGCAAAACGACATCCTGCAGTTCATGCAGCAGGTGTATGCCGGCGATGAAGGCGAGCGACGCAAGCTCCGGTTCCTGTACAGCCAGAGCGCCATCGACCAGCGTTACTCCGTCATCCCCGATTACAGCCGCCCGCTGGGCGAGTGGAAATTTTACCCGCCCACCGAAGGCCTCGAGCCCTTTCCTTCGCTCGAGCAGCGGATGGCCGTGTACCACAAGCAGGCGCCGCTGCTGTCGGTAGATGCCATACGCGATTGCCTCGATCACCGCTACGACACGCAAAGCATCACGCACCTCATTACCGTCAGCTGCACCGGCATGAGCGCTCCCGGCCTCGACCTGCAGGTGCTCGAGCTGATGGACCTGCGCCCCGATATCTTCCGCACATCGGTCAACTTCATGGGCTGCTATGCCGCGCTCCACGGGCTGCGGCTCGCCGATGCGCTGTGCCGCACCGACGCAAACGCACGTGTGCTCGTGGTGTGCACCGAGCTCTGTACGCTTCACTTCCAGCGCGGCGCCACGCCCGACAATATCGCTTCGTCGCTGCTCTTTGGCGATGGGTCGGCGGCGGCGCTCGTCGTTCCGGACGAACATCCCGATGCCGGCCTGACGATCGACGGTTTTTACAGCGAAGTGGTGCCCAAGGGCCGCCGCGACATGGCCTGGGAGCTTTCCTCGACGGGCTTCCTGATGACGCTGAGCGGCTATGTGCCCGACCTTATCGAGGAAGACTTCCGCGCTGTAACCGAGCGCGCGCTGGCCCGGCAGGGCGCAGGGGTGGAAGACGTATCGCACTGGTGCCTGCACCCCGGCGGCAAGCGGATCCTCGATGCCGTGCACCGGAGCCTCGGCTTCAGCAACGGGCAGCTGCAGGCCTCCCGCGAAGTCCTCCGCCAGTACGGCAACCTGTCGTCGGCCACGATCCTCTTTGTACTGAAGCGGATCCTCGAAAAGGGCGAGGCGATCCCCCGGCTTTTTGCCGCTGCCTTTGGCCCCGGCCTTACCGTGGAAACTTTAAGCGCCCATACCTGATGCCCTCCTTACGCACCCGTACATACGAAAAAGAGCTGCTCGACCGCGACGACATCCCGTTCGCCGACATCGCGCGCAACATGGAGGAGCTCGATACGATCAATACGCGGCTTGGGGGTCATGCCATCACGCTGCGCGGCCTGCAGCGGATCGCAAAGCGAAAGCCGGCGCAGCCACTATCGGTGCTCGAGATAGGCTGCGGCGGCGGCGACAACCTGCGCGTGCTGGCTTCCTGGGCAGCCCGTAATGGCCGGACCCTCGAGCTCAGCGGGCTCGACTACAACGCTGCCTGCATCGACTTTGCGAAGAGCCGCCCGCAGAACAGCGGCATCCGCTTCCTCCACAGCGACTACCGCGACCTCCCGGAAGGAGCACGGTTCGATATTGTTTTTTCCTCTCTGTTTTGCCACCACTTCACCAACGAGGAGCTGGTGGAGCAATTACGCTGGATGGCCGCCCGCAGCCGCGCCGGCTTTTTCATCAACGACCTGCACCGGCACCCGCTGGCCTATCATTCGATCCGCCTGCTGACGCAAAGGTTTTCGCGCAGCTACCTCGTGAAGAACGATGCGCCGCTGTCGGTGCGGCGGGGCTTCCGGCGCGCCGAGTGGACGGCCTTGCTGGGCGCTGCCGGCATCACGCGTTTCACCTGCAGCTGGCAGTGGGCCTTTCGCTGGCTGGTTACCGTAGCACATTCATGACGACACAGCAACGATACGACGTAGCCATCGTTGGCGGCGGTCCCGGAGGCCTTTCGGCAGCCATCGTACTGGCGCGCGCGGGCTATTCGGTGGTTGTTTTCGAAAAGGGAAGCTATCCATCGCACAAGGTTTGCGGCGAGTATGTTTCGTTCGAAAGCTGGTGCTTCCTGCAGCAGCTTGGCCTGCCGCTCGAGGAGATGGAGCTGCCGCAGATCGACCGGTTCCGGCTGACGGCGCCCGACGGCCGTGCCTTCGACACACGCCTGCCGCTGGGCGGCTTCGGCATCAGCCGGTTTGCGCTCGACGCCGCGCTGGCCGGATGCGCGCGTACTGCCGGCGCCACCGTGCTGGAAGGCGCGCGGGTGGATGGTATTGACGGAACCGATCCTTTTCGCATCACCGTAGAAATACGGGAGTGCGGCACGCAGGTCTTCGAAGCCCACGCCTGCTGCGGTGCCTGGGGCAAGCGCTCCAACATCGACCTGCACTGGAAGCGCTCCTTCCTCCGGGCCGGTGATCGGCGCCTCGACAATTTTATCGGCGTCAAGTATCACATGCAAACGGCCTGGCCGGCGCATACCATCGGGCTGCACAACTTCCCCGGCGGCTACTGCGGCATTTCGCGGGTAGAGGAGGGGCGGAGCTCGGTTTGCTACCTCGTGCGGGCCGAGGCGCTGCGGGCGAGCGGCGGAAAGCTGGAGCGGCTCGAGCGCGAGGTGCTCGGCGTCAACCCGCACCTGCGGCGTATCCTGGCGGAAGGAACCGTGCTGCCGCCTTTCCCGGTCACCATCTCGCAGATCTCCTTCCAGACGAAGGGGCCGGTGGAAAACGGCGTGCTGCTGCTCGGCGATGCCGCCGGGATGATCAGCCCGCTTTGCGGCAACGGGATGAGCATCGCCCTGCACTGCGGCAAGCTTGCCGCCGAAATGACTGCCGAATTCCTCGAGGGACACTGCAGCCGCCAGCAGATGGAGCGGGCCTATGCCGCGGCCTGGCAGCGCCACTTTTCCGGCCGTCTCGGCCGGGGACGCCTCCTGCAACGCTTCTTCGGCGGTACCCGCAGCAGCAACGCCTTTGTCCGCCTCTTCTGCCAGTTCCCCTTCCTCGCGAAGCCCGTGATCCGCAGCACCCACGGGGCCATTTTTTGAGCCCGGACAAAGATCTCAGATCCGAGATCCGAGATCTGAGATCCCAGACCCGGGATCCACGATTCTTCTTCCGGTACAGCCTTTGTACCTTTAGCGGCATGAGTGTGAAAAAGACCGTAGTGCTGGGGGCATCCGATAATCCAAGCCGCTATAGCTACCTGGCGATCCGCAGGTTAAGCGCCCACCAGCATCCTGTTGTGGCCATCGGGCGAAAAACCGGTGAGGTGTCGGGTGTATCCATCCAAACGCAGGCGGTTCCGGAGCAGGGCGTCGATACCGTGACGCTGTACCTCAATCCGCAGAACCAAGTGCCCTACTACGACTATATCCTCAATTTGAAGCCGAAGCGCATCATCTTCAACCCCGGCACTGAGAACGACGAGCTGATCAGTAAGGCCCAGGCCGCCGGCATCGAGCCCGTTATCGCCTGCACATTGGTGATGTTGAGTACGGGGCAGTACTAGAAGAGGCTCAACGTTTTACGTTGCAGGTTTTCGGTTTTACGTTTGGGCTTGGAGGGTCTTTCTCAGGCTATCGCCGGATTCCACCTCATCCCTTCGAACCTTCCAAAAGCTTACAAAACCTTCCCAAAACCTTCTCGAAGCCTGTCGCCAGCTCTTCCATAGCTAATTTTTAACATATAAAATCGGGTCTTCCGCCTCTCTTTGGGCCGGTTCACCGAAAGCGGGCGCACAGGCGCCGCCGCCTTCGGAACTTTACCTCCTAGCCTTGCCTGGATCGTAAAGACACTAACCATGAAGACCTTAACCTCCCTGCTTATCGGATTGTTTGCCAGCGCCCTGGTACACGCGCAGAAGGCCCCGCTCCGGGAGCCTGATTACAACAAGCCCCGCCAGTTCCTGACACTCCCGCTCATCGTGCCCGTCGTGCTGCAGCAGCTCGACAGCCTCCTGGCCAAGCCCGAAGGCAGCGCGGTAACGCTGCAGCTGCAGAACCTCCGCCTCGACGGCCAGGTCGTTTCGCGTGGCGATGGGTTCGACCGCGACCTGCAAAGTGTGGTGATCCGGCTGAACGGCAACGGCAACACCTTCTCGCTGGCCCGCCGCCAGTCGAAAGAAGGCACACTTTGGTCGGGCCGGATCCTGAGCTACGACTATGCCGACGCCCTGGAGCTCGTAGCCGAGCCCTCCGGCGCCCGTTTCGAAAAGCGTTCCATCCATGATCTCCTGAGCGAATAAACTTTCCAGCCGTGCGTTTCCTCCTCCTCCTCCTGACCACCCTGACCGCCACTGTAGCCGGTGCCCAGACGCCCCCGGCCTGGAACAGCTATCCGCAGGCGGCGTCCACCATCTTTCTCGACTTCGACGGGCATACGGTCAGCGGCACGCAGTGGAACGTCAGCGGCCCCATCGTTTGCGGCCCGGCCAATATCACGGCCGCCCAGCAGACCGAGATCTTCAACCGCATTTCAGAAGACTACCGGCCTTTCAACATCAACATCACTACCGACTCCACCCGCTACTGGAGCGCGCCGCCGAAGCAGCGGATGCGCGTCATCTTTACCGTCACCAACGGCTGGTACGGCAGCAGCGCCGGCGGCGTGTCGTACATCAACTCCTTTTCCTGGGGCGACAACACGCCCTGCTTCGTGTTCACCGCCCTGCTGAACTACAACACGAAATGGCTGGCCGAAGCGGGCGCCCACGAAGCCGGCCACACCTTCGGTCTCCGCCACCAGGCTGCGTACAACAGCTCCTGCGTGAAGCTCACCGATTACAACCAGGGCACGGGCTCGGGCGAGATCGGCTGGGCTCCCATCATGGGCGTCGGCTACTACCGCAACATGACCACCTGGAACCTGGGGCCCAACAACCTCGGCTGCAGCACCTCGCAAAGCGATGTGGATATTATCACGAAGACCGCCAACGGCGTCACCTTCCGCGCCGACGATGTGCCCGATACGCGCGAGCTGGCCCGCAGCGCGGGTTTCGGGCAAACCTTCGATGTGCAGGGCGTTATCGAAAAGCGCAGCGACATCGATATGTTCCGCTTCACGCTGGGCAGCGCCAGCCACTTCCGCCTCGACGCCGTGCCCTTCAACACCGGCAGCGACAACCTAGGTTCCGACCTCGATATCGTCGTCAAGCTGCTCGATGCCGACGGCAACCAGCTCGGCGTGTACAACCCGGAGCCGCTCCTCAGCTCGGTGATCGATACCCTGCTTCCGGAAGGCACCTACTTTCTTTCAGTCGATGGTAACGGCAACCAGTATGCGCCCGAATACGGGTCGCTTGGATCGTATTCGCTCCGGGGCAGCAGCATGCCGCTGACGGTACTCCCGCTGCGTGTGCTGCACCTGCAGGGCCGCGCATCAGGCGGGCGCCACAGCCTCTCCTGGGTCATCGACGCCGACGAAGCCGTTGTGGGCCAGCAGCTCGAGCTGTCGGACGATGGCCGCAGCTTCCGCCCGCTGACGTCGCCCGCTGCCGCCGACCGTGCTTTTTCCTGCGCGGCTCCTCCTGCCGGCCGGCGGCAGTACCGCCTGCGCGTTGATTTTGAGAACGGCCGCAGCTATTATTCCAACACGATCGTGATGGCCCCGGCCAGTGCCGACGGCCGCCCGCGTCTCCTCCAGACCGTGCTCCGCGGCGGCAGCCTCCCGGTGCAAACGAGCCAGGAAACGGCCTACCAGGTTGGCAACAGCCTCGGCCAGCTACTCACGCACGGCAACATCGCGCCGGGCTCCACGTCCCTGTCGCTGCCGGCCCTGCCGCCGGGCGCCTACTGGATCCGCTTCTACGCCGGCGGTGCGGTTTACCTCGAGAAATTCGTCCAGCCCTAGCAGCCCCTGTTCCGCACAGGTTTCCCACAAACGAACTTGTTACCCTCCGCGGCCCGATTATTTCGTATATTAGGGAAACCTTATATCTATGCGTTGGAGAAGATTCAACGGCGCACCGATCGACCTTCCGATCTACCAGGCGGTGGAAGACACCATCCGCAGGGAAACGGAAAAAGGGGCTCGCCTCAAGGTCTGTATCGGCACCGATTCCCAGGTCAAAGGCCGGGACACCGAGTTCGCCACGGTTATCGTATTTCTTCGGGAAGGCCACGGAGGCTTCATGTTCATCCACAACGACAAGACCACGCAATCGTATTCCATCAAGGAGCGGATGCTGGTGGAAGTTGCGAAAAGTATAGAGGTTGCCTACGAGTTGTGCAACCTTTTTACTTTATACAACGTGGATATGGAGGTGCATGCCGACATCAACACCAACCCCGGCTTCAAAAGCAACGACGCGCTGCGCGAGGCGATGGGCTACATCCTGGGGATGGGCTTTGCCTTCAAAGCGAAGCCGGAGGCATTTGCCAGCAGCTGCTGTGCCGATAAGATGGTGAACTAACGAAGGGCAACCCGGGTTGTGGCTGCCCCGGATGCGGCCCGCCCCGCCGTCGCCTCCGCGCTGCGTTTCAGCGGCCCGCTGGCGCGCTCGGCGGCGATAAAGCTGGCTACGACCAGCACGAACAGGCCGCGGACGATCCACCTCTCGCGGCGCGTTGAGTCAGGTGTCATGCCGGCAAAATACGCTTCATCCGGGCCACCGGAACTACCGTTGTCGCGCTTTTTTCCTCCCAGCATTACTTGCTCGTAATTTTCGAGATAAAGGCAAGGATCTGCCGGATGCCGGTGCGTTTTTCGGCGGAGGTCACGAAATGCGGCGGTGTTTCTTCCCAGTGCTCGGCCAGCTTATCCAGGAACTGGCGCACATTGGCCGCCACTTCGCGCTGGGTGCTTTTATCCGATTTGGTAAAGACGAGCGCAAACGGAACCCGCCATTCGCCAAGCTGGTTGACGAATTCGATGTCGAGGTCCTGCGGCTCGTGACGGCTGTCGATGAGCACGAACAGGTTCACGAGGTTCTCGCGCTTGCGGATATAATTCTCGATCATTTTCGCCCATTCCTTGCGGGTGCTCTGCGAGCGCTTGGCGAAACCGTAGCCCGGGAGATCCACCAGGTACCAGGGTTTGCCGTCGCGGGCCGTCACGGTAAAATGGTTGATCAGCTGCGTTTTGCCCGGGGTGCGCGACACCTTGGCGAGCTCCTTCTTGCCCGTCAGCGCGTTGATCAGGGAGCTTTTGCCCACATTGCTCCGGCCGATAAAGGCATATTCCGGCTTGTCCGCCTTCGGGCACATATCTACCGAGGGCGAGCTGATGAGGTATTCCGCTTTAACGATCTCCATGCGGCAAAGATAGCGTTGGGCGCCGCAACCATCCGGAGCGTCATTGCGGGCGCAACGCAGTGAAGCAAAGCAATCGGTTCCGCGTGAGCGATCGGCCTTGTATGGGAGCCCAATGCTTCGGCGCTTCACTCCTCGCAAGGACGTGCCGAAAGGCACACTTTCGTCTATCTTTGCGCCCCATGGCGCGTTTTGCACACGACGAGATAAAGCCGTTTTCCGAAGAGGGAAACAAAAAGCAGCAGGTGGCCGAGATGTTCGACGACATCGCCGGGCGCTACGACTTCATGAACCGTGTACTTAGTGCGCGGATCGATGTGCTGTGGCGCAAGGCGGCCATGCGGGCGCTGGCGCCCTACAAGCCCCGGTTGCTCCTCGACGTGGCCACCGGCACCGGCGACATGGCGCTGATGGCCGCCCGCAGCCTGCACCCCGAGCGGATTGTAGGCATCGATATCTCCGAAGGCATGCTGGCGGTAGGCCGTCAAAAAGTGGCGAAGGCGAATCTTGGAACGCAAATTGAGTTGGTGAGCGGCGACAGCGAAACAATAAACGCCGCCGACAATACGTTTGATGCAGGCATGGTGGCCTTCGGGGTGCGCAATTTTGAGCACCTCGAGAAAGGCCTCGGTGAGATCCTGCGGGTACTGAAGCCGGGAGCGCCGCTGGTAGTGCTGGAGTTCAGCCGCCCGCGTCTGCCGATCGTGCGACAGTTGTATGGATGGTATATGGGATGGCTGGCCCCGCAAATGGCAAAGTGGTTCCGACAAGACAAAAAAGCTTATCAATACCTGAATGCATCCGCAAACGCTTTCCCGGACCGGCACGAGTTTGTCGCAATCTTAAACAACGTGGGTTATATCAATACCTCGTTCAAACCGCTAAGCTTAGGAATATGTTGCTTATACGCCGGATGCAAAAGGCAGGACTGATCGGATTTTGGCTGCTGTGCATTTGTCTCAACGCAGGTGCGCAGTCGCGGACGGAGCTGAATCTAGAGGAGCATGAATCGAAGCCCTATTACTTCGGCATTACCCTCGCCGGTAATACGGCGCGCTTTCATATCGAGCAGCATCCCTACTATCTCAACCAGGATACGGTGCTGGTGATGGAGCCGACCAACTCGGGTGGCTTCGGCCTGGGCCTGCTGGCCACTGTGCGCCTCAACCACCGCTTCGAGGCCCGCTTCAATCCCACGCTTATCTTTCTCGAGCGCAATATTATCTACCAGCTTAAATACCGCGATATTTTTGAAGACGGCGACGGCTTTGCCGTAACCAAGAAGGTCGAGTCGGTCCTTACGTCGTTCCCGCTGCAACTCAAGTTCCGCTCCGACCGTATCGGCAACTTCCGCGTGTACATGCTCGGCGGCGTCAAGCTCGATTACGACCTCGCGTCGAACGCCAAGGCGCGGCAGGCCGAAAACATGATCAAGATCGGCAAGCTCGATTACGGCATCGAGGGCGGCCTCGGGTTCAACTTCTACTTCAAGAGCTTTATCTTCTCGCCCGAAGTAAAGTTCTCCAACGGCCTCCGCAACATGCACGACCGCGATGCCAACCTCAAATACTCCAACGTCATCGACCGGATCCAGAGCCGGATGATCGTGTTCTCGATTCACCTGGAGGGGTAGTTACGACCGCTGGAAAAAATCCTGACGTTGCATGATACAAAAGCCCCGCCGATGGCGGGGCTTTCTACTCCAAATTTTCAATATTCAATATTCAATAGTCAATGCTCAAGGAAAGAGAAAGTGAAGCGGTACACCACTGCACTTGAAAATTGAGCATTGAGCGTTGCGTATTGAACATTATTGAATCGAAGACTTCTAAAGTAGAAAGTATATCCCCAACCTACGTTCTTTCGGGGCGCAGCAGTCGTCTAAAACAAACGCTGCTTTCCACGCCTGCATACTGCCCGTAGTTCGGTACCACCTTGTACCCGGCGCGGCGGTAGAGCGCGATGGCTTCGGGATTATTACTGCCGGTTTCTAGCATCGTGGCTTCGTAGCCCAGCTCGCGGGCCCAGTCTTCGAGCGCGGCCAGCACGCGTGCGGCGATGCCCTGCCGGCGCGCGGCCGGTGCCACGAACATGCGCTTAACTTCCATCACGCCGGGTTCCAGCTCTTTGAGGGCGCCACAGCCGACGGCTTCGCCGCTGCGCTCGGCAAGTATCACGTACCGGATCGACTCGAGCCCATTGTATTGTCCGTAAAATTCCTGCGCTTCGCCATTGAGCTCGGCAAGACCGGCGTCAAGCTGCTGCACAAGGGCGCGGAACCCGGGGTTGCCGGCGTCGGTGCGGCGGAGAATAAGAGTGTCGGTTACGCTGTGGTTCATCGCTTTCGTTTCAAGGCTCCAGGCTTCAAAGCGAAGGCGGCGGGCACCTTCTTTCCAGATCGCTTCGCCGAGCCGGCGGAGGGCGGCGGCATCGGCTGCAACAACCTTCGCAAAAATATTGCAGGCATCGAGCCCTCGGCCTTCACCGTAATAAATGCCGAAGCAGCCGGCGGTGTGGTTGCGCGCCAACCCGTAGGGGCTGATCACGACCTCGCCCGGCTCCGTAAACACGGAGGCATTTTCCTGGCCGACAGGCAGGTCGGGGGCCTCGTCGCTCCAGATCTCCTGGCCGGACACCCGGGCATGAAACAGCGTGCGCTCAAAAGGCAGCGCGTTGTGGAAGGCGGCGGCGGTTCGTGGCGCGTGTTCGGTGTAATAAGTAAAGTGGATGCTGTTCCCCTGCTCATCCTTCAGGCAAAACCCATTCATCATTCTGAATTCCTTGTTCCTTGTTCGTTATTCCTAAAGGCTTTCGGCGTGCTCCTTGAGCAGGGTCCGCTCGCGCTCCGAGAGGCCATGAATGCCTTTGCGCGCGACCTTCTCGAGGAGGCGGTCGACTTCCTCTTGCCGCTCCTTGCGGCTCACGTTGTACTGGTCGTCGATGCTATAATCGCCGGCTTGTGCGGGCACCTGGGGCGAGCGGCGCGTAAACAGGTATACCAGCGCGCCTACTACAAGAAATGTGATGAAGAGAACCATGCTATTGGTATGCCCGCTAAAGATACGGTCTTGTTGCATTCGGGGTGAATGGGGCCAGCCGATATTAGCCGAGCTGCCCGCTATGCGCCACCACAGGGCCCGGCGGAGCGTCGGGCTGGACCGGACCGGGCAAAAAAAAACCGCCCCCTGAGGGGGCGGTACCTAAGGGTAGGCGGATTAATCGTTCTTTACCTTGACCTTCCGGCCTTTCTTCCTGTCCTGGTGTTTGCCCCAGGCATAGCCACCGGCTGCACCCACAACGCCGCCAATGATGGCGCCCTTGCCTTTCTTGCGGCTGACAATCGCGCCTGTGGCAGCGCCGGCAGCGGCACCTACGGCCGTATTCTGACGGGCGCGGCTACGCGTTGTCGTGGTTTGTGCATCGGCTTCGCTGGCAACGGCACTGAGGGCGAGGGCCAGGAAGGTGGTATAAATAAGCTTTTTCATATTCGCGTGTTTATACCCTTACCGGGTAAGAAGCATGCCAAAGGCAAAACAGCCCATCCTCGACGCTGTTAAAGACGAATTGTCCGCAAAACAAAAGGGCCCCTGGGGCCCTTTGTCGTATTTTTTCTACAAGAGGTTGGCTTATTTCCCCTCGAACAGGTCGTCGATGAGGTGCTGCTCGAAATAGCGGGTCGGGCTGCCGGTAACATTGTGGTACACGGCCGAGATAAATACCGTTTGCGCGGCGCTCATCACCGTCATCACCAGGAAAAGACCCGCAAGCGCGAGTACAATGCCCAGGGCGATATGCACGCTGAAGCCGAGAAGGAAAAGGGGCAGCACCACCAGCAACAGGGCCAGCAGGTTGACTAGGCCGAAGCTGAACCGCGACCCGAGGCTCTCGCCCCACTTTTCGCGCATCAGTTGCGACGAGCGCTTGAAGGCATCGATCGGCCCGAGGTTCTCATAGGCGATGACCGGCACCACGAAGAACGTGGCAATGCTGAAAACGATCCCGACAATACCGGTGATGATCTTGCCGAGGATGCCGACATTTTCCTGGATCACGCGGAGGATGGTGCCCACCGTGGCAGCAAACAGCGCCCAGGAGAAGATCACCGGCAGGCGGCTCATGCTGAAATTGATACCGGCACGCACACTTACTTCTTCGCCTTCAAAATACAGGCGCGTGCAATGCACCAGGGCCATGTTGAAGAACGTGACTACGAAATAGTTGACGAGGTAGAAGCCGAACATCGCTCCGTAGAGGAGTGCGCGGTTGTCCAGGTCGAACTCGTCAATGTTGCTGAAGGTGAAAAACGCTGCCACAAAGGAGCCGAGAATAAGCAGCAGCGACACACCGGAGAGCAGCGGGAAGATCAGGAGTTGCTTGTTGGCGCGAAGTACGGAGAAGCTGTTCATCGCAATGCGCCAGCCATTCCCCATGCGTTCAAAGATGTTCATAAATGGAAAGTTTAGGTTTGTATAAATATACGAAACCGGAACATCCCGCCGCAGCGCCCGCTCATTTTCGTGGCTTCGCCCGCTCGTACTGTACGGGCCACGCGATCTCCCCGCCCAGCGCCGCTGCGGCATGAAGCGGAAAGTAGGGATCGCGGAGCAGCTCCCGCGCCTGGAACACGAGGTCGGCATCACCGGCCTGCAGGATGCCTTCCGCCTCGGCTGCGGTATTGATCATTCCGACGGCACCGGTCCGCAACCCGCTCCCGCGGCGGATCTGCGCGGCAAAGGGAACCTGGTAGAGCGGCCCCACGGGGATGGCGGCTTTGGGTACGTTGCCGCCGCTGCTGCAGTCGATCAGGTCCACGCCAAGCTCCGACAGCAGGCGGGCCAGGGCAATGCTGTCCTCAACCGTCCAACCCCCTTCGGTCCAGTCCGTTGCCGAGATCCGCACAAATAGCGGAAGCTCGGTGGGCCACAGTGAACGCACCGCGTCGGTCACCTCCAGCAGGAGGCGTACGCGGTTGTCGAAGGAACCTCCGTATTCATCGCTGCGCGTATTGCTCAGCGGCGACAGGAACTGGTGCAGGAGATAGCCGTGGGCGGCATGTATTTCTACAACCCGGAAGCCCGCTTCGAGGGCGCGGCGGGCGGCGGCGCGGAAGTCGTCGCGCACCTGCTGCAGGCCCTCCGCATCCAGGGCGGCCGGCACCGGGTAGTCGTCGCGGAAGGGAAGGGCACTGGGGCCGACGACTTTCCAGCCGCCATCGGCTTCGCTGATTCCTTTGCCGCCTTTCCAGGGCGCCGATGTGCTTGCCTTACGGCCGGCGTGCGCCAGCTGTATGCCCGGTACGGCGCCCTGCGCGCTGATAAAGGCGGTGATGCGCTTCAGCCCGTCGATATGAGCGTCGCTCCAGATGCCGAGGTCGTCGGGGCTGATGCGTCCCTCGGGCGATACGGCCGTGGCCTCGGTAAATACGAGCCCTGCACCCCCTACGGCGCGGCTGCCCAGGTGCACGAGGTGCCAGTCGTTGGCAAAGCCATCGACACTGCTGTATTGGCACATGGGCGATACGACGATGCGGTTGCTGAGGCGGATCCCGCGGAACACGATCGGGCTAAAAAGAAGCGACATAGGGCGAAAGTAAACCGCGGCCAGAAGGGAGCTTTCTCCGGTAATCGGGAATCGGCAGTCGGGAATCGGGAAGGTGCTAGAGCCGCCAAGCCGCAACCCTTCTGGAACTGCGCCAATCCTAAAAATCTGCGTAATCTGCTCACCGCTCACCGCTCACCGCTCACTGCTCACTGCCCACCGCTCACGCCTCCCATCAGTGCGTCAGCTCGGGCACCTCGGCGGTTGTCGGATCGATGATCTCCTCGATGCGGCTCACGACGTTGGCGGGGAAGCCACCTTTCCGCGCATGCTCGCGCACCGTTTCCTCGTCGGGAGCGATATACACGCAATAAATTTTGTTGCCGGTAACATAGCTGTGGAGCCACTGGATACGCGGCCCCATTTCGTTCAGCACCCCGCAGGAGGTTTGCGAGATCGCTTGCAGTTGCTCGCGGCTGAACTGTCCCGCACCGGGAATGTCGCGCTCGATCAGAAACTTAGGCATATCGTTGAGTTTTGATGACGAGGGGAGGGCGGGTGCGGACGCACTTCTAAAGTACGACCGGTCTTTTGAAACGACATGCATGAGCCGCGAGATTCCTTGCCGCGGGGGATTTTGATAAAAAAGCTACAACGGCACTTGCCGAAAATCGACCCGCTTTTTCCGGAAAGAGGCTGCGGTCCGTTCGTACCTTCAGAGCCTGCCCAGTCCTTTCCCCCGAACCATCGTGTACCCTCTGAAATAGTTGTTCGATTTTTTAACCTTCAAACGATACAGCTATGAACGAAACCTCCGTGTTGCAGGATGTCAAGCCCGACGTACTGCACAACCTACAGGACTACCTGGCCACACACGATGCCCGGTATCTTACCGAAGATGTTGTTTTCCGTAATCGTACCACCGGCCAGGTGCACCGCGGGCGCACCGAGGTGAGTGCGGCATTGCAGCAGGTGTACCACGTAAGCTTTGATGCGCACCTGGAAGTGCACCTTCTCTTTGCGCACGACAACCAGGCTATGATGGAAGGCTTCATCCGCGGCCGCCACATCGGCGAATTCAATGGCATCGCGGCAACCGGTAAGGAAGTGGCGATTCCCGTACAGGCGGCGTACACGCTGCGCGACGGCCTCATCTCCGAGATTCGCGCGTTCCTGGATCTCAAAGAGGGATTGCAGTCACTCGGGGCGCAGTCGTCGGATGGACACACGCGAACCACGTATACCGTGCGCGATGCGTTCCACCTGCGCTTCGGCATGTTCCGCGAAGCCAAGGAGCTGATGGTCGATGCCGTGGACAAGGGTCTTATCCCCAACGACTCCGTTACGCGTGTGTTCACAGACTTTACCGGCGATGCCTACCGGCTCATACTCGAAAAAGGCTTCAACAGTCTTGGCGAATACGAGCAACGTCTCGGCGGCAATATGAGCCAGCCCGGCTGGCAAAAATGGTACGCGCAATTCAAGCCGCTCGTTGAACGCAGTCACCGCGAGATCCTGAAGCAGGTGTATTGAGCGCAAGCTCGCTGCATTGAAAAAAGCACGACTGACGGTCGTGCTTTTTCATTTATAGCACCAGGAAACATTGCGGCAACGAGCCCTTAATGACTTGTCGTTTCTTCTCTGCTACCCCGCTGTCTTCGGGTCCCAGCCGATGCTCCAGCGTACACCGAAGCGATCGGTAACGACGCCGAAGAGCGCGCCCCAGAATTGCATCTTGAGCGAGTCGTATACGTGTCCGCCGTCGGACAGCTTGTCGAAGTAGCGGCGGCATTCGTCTTCGGTAGCGCAGGCAACCATGACGGCGAAATTGTTGCCGGCGGTGTACGGCGGCGGTGTCAAATCGGAGCCCATGAGCACGAAGGCGCCGTTATTCAGCTGGCCGTGCATGATGCGGGTATGCGCTTCGGGCGGAAAATGCTGCGCCATGGGGGAGGAGCCGATCTCGAGCAGCTGTAGCTCGCCGCCGAAGCAGTCCTTGTAAAACTCCAGCGCGGCACGGGCTTCACCGTTGAAATTGATGTAGGGGATGGTATGCGTTTGCATGATCTGTTCTTTTGCCAAACCTATTCTTTTCGCCCCGATTCTCGGCGGGGCAATTGCGACAAAATGCGGCAGCAGCCGAAATCAACGCGGTCGAAGTGGGCGGGAAAAAAACAGGATTCAATGGGAAAAAACCCATGGAATCGTCCTTCCCGGATTCCAGCTTTGCAGGGTGCCCACGGGAGGAACTGGTGAAGCGCTTTGCCGACAGCAACGGCCTCAGGCCCGACGATGTGGTGAGCTTCATCGTTACCGACAGCAATCCCGTCCAGGGAGAAGACGGATTGTGGTACCAGGTGGAGAAGGGCACGTACAGGATCGACAGGTCGGTGCCGGGCTGGAGCCTTGTGGGGTTAAATTCCATTCTTTATAAAAAAGAGTAGTCTATGCGTTATGCTTCCCTTTTCCGCCGCGGCGCCGCCTTCCTCGTCGACGCCTGGCTGTTGCAGTTGCTGACGGCCACCCTCGGTCGCCGTTTTGCCGTCGACCGCAGTGAGAATGTCCTGGGTACTTTCCGGTACCCGGGCTTTTCCTACCAGCTGCACTACAGCACGTTCGTCCTGCTTGGAAGCGCCCTGTTCCTGGCCTGGTTCCTCTTCTTCGAGTCGGGTACTACGCTGGCCTCTCCCGGCAAGGCACTGTTCGGGTTGCGCCTTTACCCCGGTGATGGCCTGCTGCGGATATCCTTTGGCCGAAGCCTGTTCCGCACGCTGTGCCGCTGGCTGCTCGCGGCAACGGGGCCGCTGCTGCTCGTGTACCTGTTGCTGGCGCGCCGGCGCGTGCTGCCGCACGACCGCTGGACGGGCGTGCGTATCGTGAAGCGATTGGAAGTAGCGCCCGGCGCCGGGCAACCGCCCCTGGCCAGAAGGAGGGAGCACGTGTAGGGCAGCGGAAGCGGGCGGCCCGCCTGTATCTTGGCGCCATGTATGTTTTTTTCCGCACGCTGATGGCGCTGGGGTATATCGCAGCCGGGATCAACCACTTCTGGCATCCCGCCCCCTATGTCGCCATCATGCCGCCCTGGCTGCCGGCGCACGAAGCGCTCGTTGCCCTCAGCGGTTTGGCGGAGATCCTGCTTGGCCTCGGAATCCTGTTCCGGCTCACGCGCCGCTGGTCGGCCTGGGGGCTGATCCTTTTGCTGATTGCCGTATTTCCCGCCAACGTGCAGATGGCGATCAACTATTACCACCAAGGGCATCCGCGGCTTTGGGGCGCGCTGTTGCGCCTGCCCGTACAAATACTGTTGATTGCGTGGGCGTGGGTGTATGCGCGGGAACAAAACAGGGAGGTTTAGAAGGGTTTCGGGAGGTTTAGAATGGTTTGCTGATTCAGGAACCGGAAGGCAACCAGGATAGGATCTTGTTTTGAAGGTTTGTTTGCAAAAAGGCAGTTGTGCGCCCGTTGCCGCTGCAAAACCAGATAGCTTCATTAGGCCAGGCTAGCGGTTTTCCCCTGATTTTTCGAAGCTGTGCCCGAAGTGCTCGCCCGAATCCGCGAGGTGGAGTAGATTAGTGTCCATCCCATTCCTATGATCACGTCCACACTTTCTCGCCTCCATCCCGCGCGCCTGCTGGCACCTGTGTGCCGGCGCAGCTTTTACGAGAGCGTTATCGGCTACGACTTGCCGGTACTGTACCGGGCGCTGAGCGGCTCCTTTCCGTTCCGACATGCCTGCAACCAGCCCCTGCAGCCGCCGGGCCTGCGCGTGGGCAGCCACCCGCTGCGTGTGGCGCTCCGCCTGGGGATGCCCCTGTATGTGCAGCACAACGACTTCTGCGAGGTAGTCCTTTACGGCAGCGGGGGCAGCGCAACACAACATATTTGCCATTTCCGCAACGGGCGTCTTGCGCTGCTGCAGCAGGTCATCACCGGTGCTGCGGCCATAGCCGCGACCATGACGCTACTGGAGCGCCGGTATGGCTTTCGCCTGCCTGCACAGGAAGAAGACTTCCTGCTTTTCAATGGCGCCGGCGAGCGGCTGGTGATCCGCCTCGATCATACGTTACAACTCTTTTACCTCGGCGGGGCTGACGCGCTCCTTCCGGCTACAGAAATGGCAGCGGCACCGAGCGACTACGTCCCGGCCCCGCAGCTCGCCTGGGGGATCTGACGCGGCCTTCGGCAATCGGAGTCAAGCTATTGGAATTCATCTTCCCTAACCCATACAAAAAAAAGCACCCCTTTCCGGGTGCTTTTTGTATTCGTTTCCATGCATCGCGCAACTACAAACCACAAACTCCAAACTTGTTTTAATACGCCCACTTCACCAGCGTAGCGCCCCACGTAAACCCGCCGCCGAATGCCGCGAGCACGATGTTGTCGCCTTTATTGAGCCGGTTCTTCCACTCCCACAGGCAAAGGGGAATGGTGGCGGCCGTGGTGTTGCCGAACTTCTGGATGTTGAGCATCACCTTGTCGTGCGACAGGCCGATGCGGTCGGCGGTGGCGTCGATGATGCGCTTGTTGGCCTGGTGCGGCACCAGCCAGGCGATGTCGTCGCCCGTCATGTTATTGCGCTCGAGGAGTTCGGCGCTTACGTCGGCCATGCCTTTAACGGCAAACTTGAACACCACCTGTCCTTCCTGGTAGATAACGTGCTCTTTGTTGGCCACGGTCTCGGCGCTGGGCGGGCGGAGGGATCCGCCGGCTTTCATGCGGAGGTGCTGGCGGCCCGAGCCGTCGGATTTGAGCAGCGAGTCGAGGATCCCGTAGCCCTCGTGGTTCGGCTCCAGCAGCACGCCGCCGGCGCCGTCGCCGAAGATGATGCAGGTCTGGCGGTCGCTGTAATCGACAATGGCGCTCATCTTGTCGGCGCCGATGATCACGACCTTTTTATAGCGGCGGCTCTCTATGAGGGCGGCGCCGGTAGTGAGGGCGAAGAGGAAGCCCGAGCAGGCGGCCTCGAGGTCGAAGCCCCAGGCGTTCTTGGCGCCGGCCTTGTCGGCGGCGATGTTGGCCGTGGCCGGGAACACCATGTCGGGGGTTACCGTGGCCACGATGATGCAGTCGATCTCCTCCGGGGAGATACCGCGCTTCTCGCAGATCTGCTGGATCACGGGCACGCACATGTCGGAGGTGGCGAGTCCTTCGCCCTTCAGGATGCGGCGCTCCTCGATGCCGGTGCGGGTGCGGATCCACTCGTCGGTGGTATCCACCATCTTTTCCAGGTCGGCATTGGTGAGCTTCGTATCGGGAACATAACCGCCAACGGCGGTGATGGCGGCGTTGATTTTCTGGATCATAGGGGCCAAAGGTAAATCAAAAGGGTTTTGGAGGTTTTGGAGGTTTTCGAGGTTTTTTAAGGCGCGCGGCCTTGGAGGTTGCGCTGCATCGGTGCTTCGGCAGCCCGGTAAATGTTGGTGAAAACAACCCTGCCGGCACCGGAAAAAAGCAAAGCCTGGCGGGGAAAAAAGCACGCTGCTGTACCCCTTCTTGTCTACGGCGGTAAATAGCTTTGGATATGGCTACGTTCAAGCGGATAGAAGACATTATTGCATGGCAGCTCGCACGGCAGCTATGCAAGGAGATTGACCGGATTATCGTTACCACGCCGTTGGGCCGCGAATTCAAGTTGCGCGACCAGGTCCGTGCCGCAGCTGGGGCCATTATGGACAATATCGCGGAGGGTTTTGGCCGAGGCGGGAATGCCGAATTTATACAATTCCTGGAGGTAGCGCATGGCTCCTGCGCGGAAACAAAGTCGCAGGTCTACCGCATCTTCGATCGTACATACATAGACGAAAAGGAATTGGATAGCTTGCAATTGTTGGTCGCGCGCACCGGCAAGGCGATTTTTGGCCTTATTATATACCTGCAAGGGAGCGAGATCAGAGGTCCTCGTTTCCGCCGCCTGACTAAGAAGTAGGGGCTTACCCAACCTTCAAAACCTTCAAAACCTCCAAAACCCCCAAAACCTAACACGGGCCGCCTGTTTCCCCATATATTCGCGGGTATGATCGCATTTCTGAAAGGAGACTTCGTGCGCAAAACCCCCGCGTCGGTTTATGTGGACGTGGCGGGCGTGGGCTACGAAGTGCATGTGAGCCTCCATACCTACTCCGCCATCCAGGACCTGGAGAAGGGAATTCTCTACACCCACCTGCTGGTGCGCGAGGATGCCCATATCCTGTACGGGTTTGCCGAGGAAGGGGAGCGGGAGCTGTTTCGGTTACTGCTTGGCGTTTCGGGCGTCGGCGCCACAACGGCCCGTGTAATGCTGTCGTACCTGAAGCCCGACGAGCTGGGCCGCGCCATCGCCAACGGCGACGCCCGCCAGCTGGAGCGCGTGAAAGGTATCGGCCGCAAGACCGCCGAGCGCATCGTGCTCGAACTCCGCGAAAAGCTGGTCAAAAACCCCGTGGAAGCCGGGGGCGCCGCCCAAAATATATCGCCCTGGAAAGGCAATAGTTTGGAAACCGATGCGTTAAATGCGCTGGTAGCGCTCGGCATTGCCCGCGCCGCTGCCGACGCCGCCGTGCGCAAGGTCGTGGGTCAAAACCCCGACCAGAGCGTGGAGGACGTTATCAAAAAAGCCCTCCAAAGCCTGTAAAAAACCGACTGTACCTGTTGCCCAGACCCCCATTGATCACGCTAATTGACTGAGAAAACCGCTTGAACCGTCGACATAAACTGATTGCGCGTTGGCTACTCCCGGCCCTCCTGCTTATTGCCGGGAGCGCCCCGCTGTTCGCGCGTACCGGCACCGCCGGATCCGATTTCCAGCAAACCGATTCCATTCCCGGTAAAGACTCGCTCCGCTACCCGATCCAGGACCGCCGCGGCGACCCCTACAACTACAACAACCGGAACCCCTTCGACCTCCGCGACACGGCCTTCGTGAAGCGCAACGTGGAGTACGATCCCAAAACGAAGCAATACTATATCGTTGAAAAGATCGGCAACCACTACTACCGCACGCCGATGACCTTCTCGATGTCGGAGTTCCAAAGCCTGCAGGCCCGCCGCGACGAGCAGGAATACTTCCGCCGCCGCGCCAACACGCTCTTTTCACTCAATAACCGTAAGGCCCGCCCCAGCTTCGGCTTCTCCAAAGACTGGGTAAACCGCATCACCGGCAACGGCAAGGTGTCGATCAACCCCTCGGGCTATGTCGATATCGCCGCCGGCTACCAGGGCCAGAAGATCAATAATCCCACCCTGCCCGAGCGGGCCCGCCGCAACGGGGGCTTCGACTTCCAGATGAACGCCCAGATGCAGGTGGATGCCCAGATCGGCGACAAGATCAAGCTTCCCATCAACTACAACACCCAGGCAAACTTCGACTTCGAGAACCAGCTGAAGCTCGATTACCAGGGCAAGAGCGACGAGATGCTCAAGCTGCTCCAGGCCGGTAACGTCAACTTCACCTCGAAGGGTACCCTCATCCCGGGCGCCCAGTCGCTGTTCGGCATCAAGTCGCAGCTCCAGTTCGGCAAGCTGTTCGTAACGGGCGTGCTGGCCAACCAGCGCTCGCAGCGGCAAAGCAGCAACCTCCAGGGTTCGGCCGCCACGGCGCCCTTCGCCATCCGCGCCGACGAATACGAGGAGAACCGCCACTTTCTGCTCGGACAGTATTTCCGCCTTACCTACAATGACGCCCTGTCGAACCTGCCCGTGGTGAAAAGCAACGTGCAGATCACCCGCGTGGAAGTGTGGGTGACAAACCGCACCGGCGCCACCACCAACACCCGCGACATCGTGGCGCTGATGAACCTCGGTGAGGCAACGCCCTTCGGCAGCGCCAACCCCAATACCGGCCTGCCGGCCAACGGCAACGGCCCGCTGTACACCGCCCTGATCAACACGCCCGGCGCCCGCAACTCCTCCACCGCCAGTACCTCGCTCGTAGGCCTCGGCCTCCAGCCGGTGCAGGACTTTGAAAAGACCTTCGCCCGCAAGCTGCTTCCCAGCGACTATACCTTTAATACGCAGCTCGGCTACCTCTCGCTCAACCAGCCCCTGCTCCCCGACGAAGTGCTCGGTGTTGCCTATGAGTATACCTACAACGGCAAACGCTTCCAGGTGGGTGAATTCTCGCAGGATATTCCGCCGGACTCGACGGGCAACTCGCAGAAGGTGCTCTTCCTGAAAATGCTGAAGGCCACCTCGCAGCGCCCCGGGCTTCCGATCTGGAAGCTGATGATGAAGAACGTGTACACGGTGGGCTACGGCGCTCTGCAGCGTGAAGATTTCAAGCTTGACGTCGTATACGAGCAGCCCTCGCTCGGCGAGAAGCGCTACCTCCCGCTCGCCGACACCGTTGCCGGCATCACACCGACCGTGCGCCCGCCCTACGTGGGTGTACCGCTGCTGCAGCTGCTTCGCCTCGACCGCCTCAACAACAACAACGACCCGCAGCCCAATGGTGTGTTCGACTATATCGAAGGAATCACCGTGGTGTCGGCGCAGAGCCGGATCATCTTCCCCGTGCTCGAGCCCTTTGGCAGCGACCTTGCCTACGTATTCAAGGACGGCCCGCCGCAGGCGCCCGACAGCATCCGCAACCACTACCTCTATTACCCGCTGTACGATACCATCAAGGCCATAGCCCAGACCTATGCCAACCTGAACCGCTTCAAGCTGGTGGGCAAATCGAAGCAGGCCAATAACGTCGACTACCAGCTTGGCTTCAACATCCCGCGCGGCTCCGTGACGGCGGTGGCCGGCGGCCGCGTGCTGCAGGAAGGCGTCGACTACGAGATCAACTACGACCTCGGCACGCTCCACGTGATCAACCCCGCCATCATCCAGAGCGGCATTCCCGTACAAATACAGTTCGAGAACAACGCAACCTTCGGGTTGCAGCAGCGCAACTACATGGCCCTGCGCCTCGACTACCTCGCCAACAAGCACCTGACCCTCGGTGGTACACTCGTACGTCTCAGCGAGCGGCCTTTCTTCACCAAGCAGCAGTACGGCGAAGACCCGATCCGCAACACCATGTACGGCGTCGACTTCGACTACCGCAAAGACATCCCGCGCCTCTCGCGCCTTCTCGACAAGCTGCCTTTTTATAGTACGAAGGCGATGTCGGGGATAACGGCTTACGGTGAAGCCGCCTACCTGCAGCCGGGCCACGCCCCGCAGATCGGCAAGGGCAACGAGGGCGTTATCTACATCGATGACTTCGAAGGCACGCGCTCGGCCATCGACCTGCGCTTCCCGCTTTCGAGCTGGACGCTGGCCTCCACGCCGCAGGGCGCCCGCGACGTCAACGGCGCACCGCTGCTTCCCGAAGGCAGCCTCAGCGACGACCTCCGCTACAACGACAACCGCGCGAAGCTTGCCTGGTACAACATCGAGCCGGTGCTGCAGGAAAAGAGCAACGCCAACAACCCGCTGCAGCGCAACCTCACCGAGCTCTCCAAGCCCGAAGTGCGCCAGGTGTTCCAGAACGAGATCTTCCCGAAGCGCACCCTCGACGTGGGCCAGGGCATCCTCACCACCTTCGACCTCGCCTACTACCCGAAAGAAAAGGGACCGTATAACTACAATACCACTTCGGTGACGGCAACCAACGGCCTCCGTACACCGGCCCGCGCCTGGGGCGGCATCATGCGCTCCATCGACCAGACCGACTTCGAAACAGGCAACATCGAGTTCATCGAGTTCTGGATGCAGGATCCCTTCATCAACCGTGCGACGAGCAACGGCGGCGACCTGTACTTCAACCTCGGTAACATTTCGGAAGACGTGCTCCGCGACGGCCGCCGCCAGTTCGAGAACGGCCTGCCCACCGCCTCCACGCCGAATATCCTCACCGATGAAACAGCCTGGGGCCGCGTGCCGCGCAACCCGCAGCAGGTGACCAACGCCTTCTCCAACGATCCTGCCGACCGACCCTTCCAGGACGTGGGCTTCGACGGCCTCCCCGATACCGCGGAGCAACGCAAGTTTGCCCCTTACATCCAGCAGCTGCAGACCGCCGGCGTCAGCAGCACCGCGGTCCAGCAGGCGCAGGCCGACCCGTCGAACGACAACTTCCGCCACTACCGCGATGCCGCCTTCGGCGACAATACCGGCATCCTCGAGCGCTATAAGAATATCAACAACCCGCAGGGCAACTCGCCCGTGGCCAACAACGCCGACCAGTTCTCCTCGGCCTTCACGCTGTACCCCGACCAGGAGGAGCTGAACCGCGACAACACCCTCAACGAGAACGAGGCTTATTTCCAGTACCACGTGCGTCTCGAGCCCAACATGCTCGTCGGCACCAACTACATTACCGACAAGCGCACGGTGAGCGTGAAACTCGCCGACGGCAGCACCCGCTCCGAAAGCTGGTACCTCTTCCGCATTCCGATCCAGAGCTATTACTATAAGACGCCGAACATCCCCGACTTCAAGTCGATCCGATTTATCCGGATGTTCCTCACCGGCTTCGACAGTTCGATCGTGACCCGCTTCGGTAAGCTGGAGCTCGTGCGCAACCAGTGGCGCAAGTTCACCAACGAGATCGATACGATCGGCAACGTTCGCCCCCCGGTCAATACGACTACGTCCATCGAAGCACTGGCCGTTAACCTGGAGGAGAACGACCAGCGTACGCCGATACCCTACCGCACCCCGCCGGGCATCGAGCGCCAGCAGCAGCTTTCCAACAACAACGTGCAGCTGCTCCAGAACGAGCAGGCGCTCAGCGTGAAAACCTGCGGCCTGCAGCCGAACGATACACGCGGTGTGTTCAAGACGCTCAACATGGACCTGCGCCAGTACGGCAGCCTGTCGATGTTCGTGCACGCCGAGGACAATGCAGTGCCCGGCACCAACATCCGCGACGGGGAGCTGAACGCGGTGATCCGCATCGGCTCCGACTTCGTAAGCAACTATTACGAAATCAAGATCCCGCTGAAGATCACGCCCTGGGGTTCGACCGATCCGGACCGGATCTGGCCGGATATCAACAACCTCGAGCTCACCCTCGACGATCTCGCCACGGTGAAGATGTCGCGCAACAAAGCCGGCTGGTCGCCGTCCACCTACTACAGCACCACGCTTAACGGCAAGTTCTATTCGATCATCGGCAACCCCAACCTGGGCGAAGTGCGCGGCATCCTGCTGGGCGTGCAGAACCGGAAGAACGAGCCAGTGTGCGCCGAAGTGTGGTTCAACGAGCTGCGCCTGTCGCGTCTCGACGAGCAGGGCGCCTATGCCGCGCTGGGCCGCGTCGATGTGCGCCTCGCCGACCTCGGCACCTTCTCGATGGCCGGCTCGGTGAAGACAAAAGGATTTGGTACCCTCGAGCAGCGCGTTAACGAGCGGGCCCGCGAAGACTTCCACCAGTACGATATCGCCGCCAACCTCGACCTCGGCAAGCTCGTTCCGAAAAAAGCCGCGCTCGACATCCCCGTATACGTGGGTGTTACGAAGGCCGTCGCCACGCCCGAGTACGATCCCTACGACCTCGACATTAAGCTCAAAGAGAAGCTGAACGATTCGCCCAAAGAGCAGCGCGACTCGATCCGCAACAACGCGGTGGACCAGACGACGATCAAGACCGTGAACTTCACCAACGTGCGCAAGCGCAAGACCAACGGCAAGCCGACGCAGCCCTGGGATATTTCGAACATCAGCCTCAATTACTCCTTCACGCACCAAACCCACTCGAACCCGATCATCGAGGAGGACGATATCAAGCGCACGCGCGGTGCCGTAGGCTACAACTTCGCGCCGCAGCCGAAATACGTGGAGCCGCTCAAGAAGCTCGTTCGCTCGCGCTCGCCCTGGCTGGCCTTTATCCGCGACTTCAACTTCAACTACAAGCCGCAGTTCGGGTTCCGCGCCGACGTGTTCCGCCAGTTCGGCGCCCTGCGCCCCCGCAACGTGGGCGGCGACGACTACAAGCTTCCGGAAACCTACGACAAGCGCTTTACCTACGACCGCTACTATACACTTCGCTGGGACCTCACGCGCTCGCTGCTGCTCGACTACAGCGCCGTGAACAACGCCGTGGTGGATGAACCGTATGGCCGTCTTACCAAAGAGCAGCGCGATACCGTGAAGCGCAACTTCTGGAACGGTGGACGGACGACGCACTATTCGCAAACGGGCACGATGACCTACAACCTGCCCACGGCCAAGTTCCCGCTGCTCGATTGGACGCAGGCTACGGTTTCCTACACGGCCCGTTACGAGTGGATCGCCAACTCGCTGCTGGCGCGCATCGGCTCCGACAACCTCGGCAACAAGCTGCTCAACGGCCAGACCAAGAACGTGAACACGACCTTCAACTTCGACCAGCTGTATAATAAGGTGAAGTTTCTCCGCACGATGTACGCCACGCAGGGACAGCCGCGCCAGCGCCCGAATCCGGCAACCGGGAAGGGTGATTCGACGCAGCGCCAGCAGCCGCGGCCCGCGGCCCAGCCCGGCAACATCGGTACGCTCCCGCGCATCCTCCTTGGGCTTGCCACCTCGCTGAAGCGCGTGGGTGTGCAGTACACCGCCGACGCCGGTACGCTGCTCCCGGGCTACCTCGACAGCTCCGAGCACCTCGGGATGAACTTCCGCAGCAATGCACCGGGCTGGAAATACATCCTCGGCTACCAGCCCGACACCAACGACATCAACCTTCTCGGCGACCGCGGCCTGCTGACGCGCAGCAAGCTGTTTAACGAGCTTATCCAGCAACGCTATAGCCAGAAGCTTTCGATCACCGCGCAGGTGCAGCCTTTCCGCGATTTCATTGTTGATGTGACCTGGGATAAGTCGTTCGAGAAGAACTATTCCGAGCTCTATAAGGATACGACCAGCACCGGCAGCGGCCCGCTGGCGCGTGTGAACCCCTATGCGGCCGGCTCGTTCAGCATCTCGTTCATCTCGTACAAAACGCTGTTCACGAAATTCGATCCCAACCAGGTGTCGGAAACCTTCAAGACCTTCGAGTCCTACCGCCGGATCCTGTCGCAGCGCCTGGGAACCGAGAACCCCTACGCCAACCCCAACAACCTCTCGAGCGACGGCTATGTGATCGGCTACGGCCGCTATGCGCAGGATGTGATCATCCCGGCCTTCGTTGCGGCGTACACGGGCAAGGACCCCATGAAGGTGTCCACAATCAAGAACAGCAACGCCAACCTGCGCTCCAATCCCTTCTCGGGCTTTATCCCGAAGCCGAACTGGAGCGTGTCGTACAGCGGCCTGTCGCGACTGCCGGGGCTCGATAGGATCTTTACCAATGTGACGCTGCGCCACGGCTACCACAGCACGCTCGGGATGAACCAGTTCAACACCTCGCTGCTCTTCCTCGACCCGCTGCACGTGGGCTACCCGCAGTTCATCGACAACAGTGCCGGCCGCGATGCCTTCGTACCGTATTTCCTGGTTCCGAACGTCACCATCGACGAGCGCTTCGACCCGCTGCTGGAGGTGGACATGACCTTCTCCAACCAGCTGTCGACCCGCGTGGAATACAAGAAAAGCCGGACGCTCAGCCTCAGCCTCACCGACTACCAGCTTGCCGAGAACCGCTCCACCGAGTACACCATCGGGCTCAACTGGCGCAAGCGCGGGGTGCCGTTCCTGAGCAACGTTCGGATCGGCAAGAGCGGCAAGAAGCTCGATAACGATGTGACCTTCCGCTTCGACTTCAGCCTCCGCGACGACGCCACCGCCAACACGAAGCTCGACCAAAGCACCGCTTACCCGGCCGCCGGTCAGAAGGTGGTGCGCTTCTCACCCACGATCGACTATGTGCTCAACAACCGCATCAACGTGAAGCTGTATTTCGAAAACAACAAGGTGATTCCGAAACTCGCCACCACGGCGCCGATGAGCACCACAAGGGGCGGCGTCCAGATCCGGATCTCCCTGACACCTTAAGAACGTTCAGAAAGGTTCAGAGAGGTTTTGGAAGGTCTTGATGGTTCTGAAGGTTGATGAAAACCGCTCACAGGGAATGATAATAGAAACGGGCCGCATTGCGGCCCGTTTCTATTATGTGTTGCTATCAATAACCTGAAAAACCCTGAGAACTATCAGAACCTTTAAGAGCCTTGATTTTAGTTCCCGGTGAGGTACTGGTCGTAGTGGTTTTTCTTCTTAGTGGTCGTATCGCTGCGGGGTGCTGCGGCGGCGGGCACGCTGTCGGTAGCGGCTGCGGGCGGCGCTTCGGATTTGGGAGCCTTCATCCGCTCGGCCTGCTCTTCCAGCTCCAGTGCGCTGTGGGTGCGGCGAAAGAGCATTACGTAGCCCGAGAGGTCTTTCTTTTTCTGCTTGTTGATCTGCAGCACCCGCATCAAGTGGTATTCGTTATGCTGCGGCGTATAAGGATAGGCGATGATGTTGCCGTCGATATCGCCCCACATGTGCTTCTTGTAAAACACCTGCTTCTCGGCCTCGTCGTACATCCGCACCTCGTAGAGACGGGAGCTCATTTCGCCGATAAACACGAACTGGTAGATCGTACCGGCCTTGAGCGGCACCATCACGGGAAATTCGTACTGGCTCTCCATCGTCAGCGCGTTCTCCTTCATCAGGATAAACCCGTTTTTGATATAGAGTGCGCGCAGGCTGTCGGCCTGTCGGGAAATGGTCGGGTCGAGGGGAGCGCTGCCGGGCGCCTGGGCCAGGGCGGCGGCCGAAATCAGGACGGTAGACAGGGCAAGTGCCAGGTGCTTCATTACGGTAGGACGGGTTGGTTTACGTATGTCATAAAATTAGCCCTGCCGGATGGGCTCCCGGGGCACTTTTCGGTGAAATGCGGCTTCCGCCGTTTGTTTTAACAGAAACGCCGGAGGAGCTGCTCTGCAGTAAGAGACGATTTTCAGC
Source organism: Flaviaestuariibacter terrae (assembly GCF_054777635.1). Taxonomy (NCBI): domain Bacteria; kingdom Pseudomonadati; phylum Bacteroidota; class Chitinophagia; order Chitinophagales; family Chitinophagaceae; genus Flaviaestuariibacter; species Flaviaestuariibacter terrae. The sequence goes on along the minus strand of NZ_BAAHAL010000008.1, from coordinate 30,239 downwards.
TGTTGACGGATGCCTGCTTGTGAAAATAAATCGCGTCGGCCTGGGCCGTGCAGGTGAGCACGAGGTCGTTGATGCATACGTGCGGCGGCAGCGTTGTGGTATAATAGATCACCGAGGCCACGTCCTCGGCCGACAGGGGCTGGAAGCCCTTATAGACACTTCCGGCAGTCTCCGCATCGCCCTTGAAGCGCACCAGCGAGAACTCGGTCTCTGCCGCACCCGGGTGGATACCGGTTACCTTGATGCCCTCGGTGAGCAGGTCGATTCGCATGGAGCGGTTGAGCGCTTCGACGGCGAATTTGCTGGCGCAATACACGTTGCCACGCTCATACACTTCCTTGCCGGCCACGGAGCCGAGGTTGATGATATGGCCACGCTTGCGGGAAAGCATGAACGGCAGTACCGCGCGCGACACGTACAGCAATCCTTTTACATTGGTATCGAGCATCGTGTCCCAGTCGTCGAGGGAGGCGTCCTGGAATTTGTCGCGGCCCAGGGCAAGGCCGGCGTTGTTGACCAGCACGTCGATCGACTGCCATTTTTCGGGCAGGGTTGCGACGGCAGCCAGCACGGCGGCGCGGTCGCGGACGTCGAAGGGGAGGAGGAAGCAGGAGGCGCCGTAGCGGTCGCCCAGGTCGCGGGCCGCCTGCTCGAGGCGCTCGCGGCGCCGGCCGTTGAGGATCAGGCGATAGCCGTTTTCTGCAAAGATCCGGGCGCAGGCAGCCCCGAAACCCGAGCTGGCGCCGGTGATGAAGACGGTTTTGTTCATGGGGCGAAGCTAGGGAACGGACGAACAGGGAACAAGGAATGCAGAAGTCAGAAATAAGGGCGAAGTCTGAATATCAAAGGGAAGTCTTGTTCAAACTTCCCTTCATTATTCATAATTCCTTGTTCCTTGTTCTGCTGTTCCTTACCGGATAAGCGTCACCGTGCCTTTGGCAAAATAGGGCTTGCCGGTAAAGTCGACGGCCTTGACCACCCACACGAATACATTGGTGCCCTGGTCTTTGCCGTTGATGCGCCCATCCCAGCCCGCCCCGTTGACGGTTGTTTCGAAGACAAGCTCGCCCCAGCGGTTGTAGATGCGGAAATATTCGATGCTGCGCATACCCACGGCGATCGGGCGAACGATGTCGTTGCGGCCGTCGCCGTTCGGGGTAAAGGCCGTCGGCACAAAGATCGAAGGCTCGGTGCGGAACACGCGGACGGTCAGCCGGGCGGAGTCGACGCAATTGAGGGAGTCGTATACGCGAACGACATAATGGATGTATTCGGGATCGACGTCGTAAAAGCCGATGGGGTCGGATGTGTCGGCGGCATTGAGCCCGGTCGACGGAAGCCACTGGTAGCGGATGCCACCCGAGGCGTGCAGCTGCACCGGCTGGCCGGCGACGACCATGGTGTCATTGCCGGCGTTCGGGAAGATCCGCGGCATGACGCGCACCACGACGGTATCGCTCTTCGTTTTCGGGCAGCCACTGAGCGAGTCGCGTACCGTGAGTACGTAGGCGGTCGTCGCCGGTGGTCGTGCCGTTGGCGTCAGCGTGTTGGCATTCGTCAGCCAGGTCAGCGGCGACCAGAAGTACGAGCGTCCGTTCGTCGTTCCCTGCAATTGCACCGAAGCACGGAAGCAGATGGTGGTATCGCCGCTGATGCTCACCGTGGGATAGGGCACCGTGCGTACCCGCATCGCGTCGGTAGCGTTGCAGTGGCCGATATGGGCGGTAAGCGTATACGTGTTGAGCGCCTGTGTCGGAAGGGCCATCGGATCGAGACGTGAAGGATCGTCGATCTCGTTGGCCGGCGTCCACTCAAAACGAAGCCCGTCAGTTGTCGCCCCCAGCCGCACCGAGTCGGTAAGGCAGATGATCGTATCGGGGTTCATCCGCAGGCTCACGAAATTCACCACCCGCACCTGCACCGAGTCGCGGTTGATACAGCCATTGTCGTTCAGCTGCGCGGTGTACCAGGTAGTGACCGTTGGCCACACGAGCGGGTTGGGCGAGTTCGGGTTGATCATCTGCCCGTTGGGTGTCCAGCTGAATGTGCCCGAGCCGACCGCTGCCAGCTGCATCGTATCGCCGCGGCAGATCAGGGTATCGCGGAAGGGCATGCTGATGGGTGGCTTGTCAACGATCGTCACGGCACGGAAGGGCACTGTATCGAGACATCCTTTGTTGGTGCCTACGATCAGCTGCACGTTGTACGTGGCCGGGGCCGGGTACGTGTACTGCGGATTCCGGATGCGGGACGTATCGTCGCTGACGGCCGGATCGCCGAAGTCCCAGCGCCAGAAATTGACGGCGCCATAACGGGTTGTCGTGGTGTCGAAAAAGTTGGTGGGCTTCGTGGCGCAGATCCCCTGCCAGCGGAAGCCGGGGAAGAAGCCCGGGTACACCCGCACCGGCGACGTGGCGCTGTCGGCGCAGCGATCACCCCGGTTCACCACGAGCTTTACATAGTACAGCCCTGTGTCGGGATAGCTGTATTGCACCGACGGGAGGTTCGAGGTATCGTTGCTGAGGCCCGGCACGCCGAAGTCCCAGAACGAGCTGTTTACCCCCGAAGGCGTATTGTTGAAAAAAAGCACGTTGAAATCCTTGCAGTTCACATAGGTCGGCTCGAGCGAGGCGCGCACCGCCGTGCAGTCTTCCACCTTTACGTGGAGTTCTTTCCGGTTGGAGGCGATGGCCCTGCCGTTCTTCCATTCGGTTACGCAAACCGTCACTACATACTCACCCACTTCGGGCGCGATGCCGCTGATGAGGCCGGTCACCGGGTCGATCGAAACGCGTGGCCCCAGCGGAATGGTGCCTCCGAAGCCGGTCTGGTAGGCGATCGTAACAAAGGGCGGCGGGTCCGAAATGGCCGGCGTGGGATCCTGCTGCGAGGCGCCCGTCCAGGCATCACAGAACGAGTAGGAGAGGCTGTCGCCGTCGGGGTCGGTAGCCTGGAAGGAGTAACGGAAGTAGTTGTTGCGGCAGATGATGGCCGTATCGTTGAGCTGGAAGGTCGTACTGCTGTTGTGCGGCACGTTGGGGCCGTTGAGCGTGCCGGGGATGACGACCGAGTACGTGTTGCCCACGTCGTTCGAGGCGCCGAAGATGTTGGAAATGCCGATAATGCGGCAGCAGCGCTGGTAGGCGATCGTGTACCCGTTCGTGTTGCCATCGAGCGCGAGGTCGTCGAGCTCGTAGACCACCACGAAATAAAACTTGCCAACCGGCGGGTTGGTGATGCAGTCCTCCGGGATAGCCTTCGAGATATAGGTCTGGATGGTGCGGATAGCCGTCGGCGTGGCATAACGCTGCCCGTTGTCGTTATTGAAGACGGTGAGCTGGATCGACGGTGTGTTCTGCCCCGGGTTTTGCTCCGGCGGCGTGCTGCTCCCGGGCGGTGCCTCGGCGGCCATATACACCGTCAGCAACACGCGGTAATGGTTGACACCCGAAGAAGTATTCTTGTATTGGTAGGTAAAAAATCCTCCCTTGAGATGCGAGGCGAAGGCCGGCACCAGCAGGAAAAGGCTTAGAATGAGGGCAATGCTTTTTTTCATCGGGCGGCAGTCCGCTGGTTAACTAAACGCACGTAGGTTCTCAGGTGTTCGTTCGCTTGCTCCGGGCACTCCCGCATTCCCATGTGACCGGCGCTTTCCAGCAGGTATACCTGGCTGAGCCGGGGCATATGGCACTGGGCTAGCCCGTCGGCTAAAGATACAGCATTGTCCTGCCTTCCAAGCACGAACAAAACCGGTATTTGGGCATTCCTTAACAGATGAGCTCGGTCGGGTCTTTGGATCATTGCTTCGTAATATCCTATTAACGCATCGTCGCTGATTTGCGTTGCCTCGGCAAGGTGTTTTTCCAGCAATCCGGGCCGGTCGCGGCGTGTTTCTTCCGCATAGAGGGCGGCTGTGCTCGTACGTAGAAATGCGGTACCGCCGTTACGGCGGATAAAGTCGATTCCCTTCCGCCGCGTTTCGATCTTGGCGGCAGTGTCGGCGAACGAGGTCGAGTGAAAAAGGCCGAGCCCCGCGAGTCGCTCGGGCCAGCGTTCGGCGAATGCAAGCGCAACATAACCTCCCATGCTGTGGCCAACAAGAATGCATCGATCGATGCCTTCCGCATCGAGCCGCTCGCGCACCGAGGCCGCAAGGGCTTCCAGCGAATAAGCCGGCAGGCCGGGCGCTCCGCTGCCGGGAAGCGCGGGTGTTAGTACGGGGAACTCATTGCGGAGCGGCGCCTGCTCGCTCCAGATGGCAGCGGTTTCGCCGAAGCCATGGAGGAGTACAAGCGGAAGCATGCCGGGCTCAGGAGTGCTGCGGTGGTTCGATTGCGTGGGGCGCATGGTAGTGCGGTTTGAGGATGATGAGCCAGGCGCGCATCAGCAGCAGTAAGACAACCGGAAGGAAGCCGATGTTTAATTGCTGCGGCAGAAATATCCACCCCAATAAAAGTGCCGCGTTGATGACGATCGTAGCCAGCAGGTACCAATGCAGCCAGCGCCGCTCGCTGCGGAGAAACGGAGCCGCCAGCAGGTGCGTAGGCAGCGCCCAGAGCAGGTTCCAGTTGTTGCGGCAAACAGTGTGATCCGTACCGAACCACATGAAGAGCAACACGACACCCACGATACCCGCGAGGAAGAAAAGGATAAAATCAAAAACGACCAGCCCGGCGCGAACGCCGCGCGCCGGCACAAACGAGAGCGCTGCTACGAGGGCAAGCAGCAAGCTGAAGACGAGCAGCGGCGACAGCGGCCGGTCGGTGGAGAGCGGCGGCATCCGCAGCACATCCTGCGCGGGGCGCATGAGGGGCCCGCCTCCTGCCTGCGCGCCTTCCATTCCCTGCAGCAGCTTCTCGGGAAGAAATTGTGCCTCGCGGTTGGTAACGCGCCGGTCGAGGCGGGCGCCGAGCAGCAGGTCGATGCCAAGCTTGCTCCAGGGTTGACGCCCGCGGTCGAGGTATTCGTGAATGAGGTTGCGGAAGGTCGGCGCGTGTGCGCTGTCGGCCGGAATAACGCGACCGGTCTGCACCGTCCCCGGCGCATGCCGGTAGATCATCTCCGCCGCGCGCGTGGTGCAGTTGTCGAAGAGGAAGTCGTAGCGGTACTGCCGGTTCTCCGGCAGCGCATTGACCTGGAGCGCCTGCAGCAGCTGTTCCTTGCGCGCGCAATCCAGCACTACTTCCTGCTCCAGCACGCTCCGCCCTTCGACCTGATACTGGTAAAGGAATTCGGGAAACGATTCGATATCGAGGTAATAGGGCAGCTTGCCGCGAATGAACTTGAGGTAGAAGCCCGCGCCTTCTTCGAAAGCAAAGGTTCCGTAGTTATACACTTCGTCGCTGCCGCGCGCGGCATCCTGCACGCGGATCGCCGTATGGCCGAAGATGGAATACAGCTCGCTGCCCGGGCTGCAGGTGAGCAGGGTCACGCGCAGGTGGCAGCTGTCCTGGGCCCGGAGGCCGCAGGTTAGGATCGATGCCAGCAGGAATAAGAAGCTTCGGCGCAGCAGTGTTCGCATTCGGCGGGCAAGATAGCGAAAAGCAGGGCCCTGCCCATTCAGCGCTGCGTCTCCCTTTCGCCGCTCCCCGCTTACTTTTTCCTGCGGGAAGCTTTCGCCTGCTCGTTGAACGACAGGAATAGCTCCAGCCAGCTGCTGAAGTCCCTGTGTGTCCGAAAGCCTTCCGGCTCTACGTAGCAATAGCCCGCCAGCTCCTTTCCTTTCATGATCATGGGCCGGTAGCCCCGTCGCTCGGCTACCTCTTCCTGCTGTACCGGGTCAAATCGGCCTAGGAGCCGGTCGCGGCTGATGTTGACGCACATCTTGCCATTCACCAGGAAAGCCAGCCCGGAAAACATTTTCTTTTCCTCGATCCGGATTCCCGGAACGGCAAACAGGTATTCGCGCACGCGGTCGGCAAGCGGGGTGTCGTAAGCCATAACCGAAAAGTACGCGATCGGCGCTGCCGATTGCAGACCTGTTTTCCGGATGCACCTGTGCCCGCGCTTTCAAGTCCGCTCGCGGTCCGGCGTGATCCGCCGCACTATCTGCGACGGGGCGATGGGAGCGTGTTCCCTGCGGTGGATACCCGGCACATGCGCCCGCCGGACGAGCGGGTTGCGTACTTCCGCAGGAGGAGCCGGGACGCGGAAGCGGAAGCTGATGCTGCCGCAGGTCGCCTCGATGTAATTAAGAAGATACCGGCAAAACAGGATCAGCCCCGACATCTCCAGGCCTTCTTCAACGATCGTGAGCATCTTATACACGAAGTTGTTGCCATGGGATTCGAAATACGATCCATCCAGCGCTTCCATGCCCAGCGCGCCCGACAGGTAGATAAAGGCCGACAGCACGAAACCGATGCGTGTCGGTTTCGGAAGCGACATTAGGAAGCGCAGGTACGCCAGCCCGACGACGGCAGCAACGGCCAGGCCGGGAATGATCCAGGAATAGTACAGAAGGCCCAGCTGCCTGTTGCCCAGGCGCTGCCGTATCGGGCCAATCAGGTCTTCGTGTAGCGTCCAGGCTTCATCCATGCCCATTAGTACAAAGCCCAGCGAAAGTGTCAGCCATGCCAGTGCTTTCAGCAGTCCCTTCGGCACCGCGCGGGCGGCAAGAACGAAGAGAAGTACGGCGTCTGCAAGCAACAGGAAAACGTTGTAGGCCGTGGGCAGGTTGCGCTCCCCATCGAGCGAGAGGATACGCGCCACGCCTTTGATTTCTTCGGTGCGGTGAAGGTAGGGGAGGCAGATCAGCACGTTCGCAACGATGAGCAGGCCAAGGGCCAGGAAGAGTCCGTTCGTCAGTCGGTTTGTACGGACCAGAACATGGAAGTGCATAAGGCAGGTTTTACGGTTAGCAAGTCGGCCATGCCAGCGGGGACGGAGCGCACAGTCACATTAGGAAAATGTACCATCAATAATCATGCATAACTACTGCGCGGTACCGTAGAAATGCGGTTGCCTGTTTAAAATATGCCGCTGTCATCCGGAGCTCGCGCTGAGCTTGATCGGTGCGCGGCAGCTGTACGGTGAATCAAGCGATGCAAAAGGTTCGGTCGGTAGTCAGCGCGTGTTGCGTGCGGGGAGCCAGGCCCGGTATTGCGCCCGACGCTTTTCGGCTGTCAGCGCGCCCCATTGCTCGGCAAGGGGCGATGGCGAATAGAGCGTGATGGTTTCAATCGGACGCTCCGGTCCCGTAGAACTACGGAACAGGAACTGCCTCCGCTTCGGGCCGCGCTCCTGCAGGATCTTCATCCCGCTCAGTCGCCCTTCCTGCCGGAGCATCCGCAGCGTCAGCGTTTCCGCGTTTACCTTCCCTGAAGAGGACGTGAAGTAAAGCCGGCTTACTGCTGGATGGCTGTCAAGGTCTCTTACCAGTTGCGTGTTGAGCTCGAGCTCGTGCAAGGCCGTATCCATGGCGCTTCCGAGCGTGTGGCAGGCAAAGATCGCGTCGGAGAGGCCGAGGGAAAGATCGTCCAGCAACTGCATGCGCTGCCGGATGGCGGTATCCGTTCGCTCCTGGTCAAGGCGACATCCATAGATGACCGCAAGGTCACGCCAGAAGTTGTTGTCGCGGCTGCCGTAAAAAAAGTCGACGTCGTCGGGGCGGATGCGCCCGAAGGCCTCGCGGATCAGCACGCTTGGAAACGTACCCAGCAGGATGGCCGTTGCGTTTTTCGAAATATACCAGCCGCGGGCGATGTAGGAATGAACGACGCGCATAACCGGCTCGAAAGCAACATCCGGGCCGCAGCGCCGGCCGGATGTAAAACTCCTCCCGGCTCAGAGTGCTACCTGCAGCAGGCGGGTTGTTCCGGCGGGAATGGTCACCGTGTCGCGGAAGCTGCGGCCGGCTGCGTCGAACGCCACGCTCACGGGCACATCGGCCGCGGTTTTGAGGGTGAAGGTCGTGTCGAGTGCATGGCTCATACTGATATAAGCAGCGAGGTTGACGGTGCCGGGGCCGGGCGCGCCGAAGCGGACGTCGGTCATCAGGATGGCGCCGTTGCCGTAACCCTGCGTGGTCAGGTGCACCTGCAGGTTGGCTTTGCGGTACAGGTGGATGTCTTCCGTAAGCGTCGCCGTGCTGTCGCTTCCGGTGAGGAATTTTATTTCATCGGTGCCAACCTCGTTGCTGATATAATCAGGGTGTAGGGCATGCAGCAGCACCGCCGGGCCGAAGCCACCGAAGTGCTGTGAAAAGGTCAGCGAATAGCGTCCGTCGGCATCGGTCTGCGCCTGCCCCAGCTCCTGCGAATCAGCGCCCGCCATTGTTGCCACGCGTACGGTAGCGCCGCCAATGGGCTGGCCGCCCGGGGTCGTAGTAACACGCCCCGTTAGTGTTACGCAGTCGTGCGTGCACGAGGTTGTTGCAGTATCTTTTTTACAGGAAAGCAGGGAAGTGGCCGCAAAAAGGCCGGCAAGCAGTTGGTTGCGCATCGTTGAAGAGTTAGGAACGTAAAAATAAAAAGACAAGCGCAACCGGGACTTCGCTGCGGGGGTTATTTTTTCGGTAGGGGCAACACAAAATGCATGGCGCCCGTAAAACCAGGTGCATGGAAAACGAATGACTTTGTATTGCTGGCCGGGTGCTACTACTTCCGGCTGTAGTTCGGGGCTTCCCGCGTGATCTCCACGTCGTGTGCATGGCTTTCGCGCATACCCGCATTGGTGATCTTCACGAAGGTCGCTTCCTGCAGGGCCTTGATGTCTTTGGCGCCGCAATAGCCCATACCCGCACGCAGTCCGCCCACGTACTGGTACACGATCTCGCGGAGCGACCCCTTGTAGGCCACGCGGCCTTCGATGCCTTCGGGAACGAACTTCTTTACATCCGCTTCCGGATCCTGGAAATAGCGGTCGGAAGAGCCCACTGACATGGCACCGAGCGAGCCCATGCCGCGGTACTCCTTGAACTTACGGCCTTCGTAGATGATCGTATCACCGGGGCTTTCCTCCGTGCCGGCGAAGATCGAGCCCATCATCACGCAGTCGGCACCGGCGGCAAGGGCCTTGACCATATCGCCGGTGTAGCGGATGCCGCCGTCGGCAATGAGCGGTATGTTGCGGTCTTTCAGCGCGGCGTGTGCCTGCATGATGGCCGTCAGCTGCGGCACGCCCGCGCCGGCGACGATCCGGGTGGTGCAGATGGAACCGGGTCCGATACCCACTTTTACCGCATCTGCTCCGGCTTCGGCAAGGGCGAGAGCTCCTTCGCTGGTAGCGATATTTCCCGCGATCACCGGCAGCTGCCGGAAGGCGGATTTTACTTTTCGCAGTGAATCGATGATGCCCTTGGAATGACCGTGTGCGGAGTCGAGCACCACCACGTCGACACCAACCGCCTGCAGGGCCGTTACACGGTCGAGGATGTCTTCGGTAACACCGATGGCCGCGCCAACGAGCAGGCGGCCCAGACTGTCCTTGGCTGAATTCGGAAAGGAGGTCACCTGCAGGATGTCGCGGTAGGTGATGAGGCCAACGAGCTTGCCGGCCTTGTCCACCACCGGCAGCTTTTCCACCTTAGTTTGCCGCAGGATGGCCTCGGCTTTCTTCAGGTCGGTGCCTTCGGGTGCGGTAACCAGATTTTCCTTCGTCATCACCTCCGTAACAGGGCGCTGGTTATCTTCCTGGAAGCGCAGGTCGCGGTTGGTGAGAATGCCGGCGAGCTTGCCGCCGTCGGCCACCACCGGGATGCCCCCGATGCCGTACTCGCGCATGAGGCGCTTGGCATCACCAATGGTTGCGGTAGTCGGCAGCGTGACCGGATCCAGGATCATGGCGCTCTCGCTCCGCTTTACGCGGCGCACTTCGTTGGCCTGCTGCTCGATGGTCATGTTCTTGTGAAGAATACCGATACCGCCTTCGCGCGCCAACGCGATCGCAAGGCGCGATTCGGTCACGGTGTCCATGGCCGCCGACAGCATCGGTACGTTGAGCGTGATGTCGCGGGTGAGGCGGGTTCGGATCTCTACGGAGCGGGGGAGGATTTCGGAGTAGGCCGGTACCAGCAGTACGTCGTCAAAGGTGAGGCCCTCGATAAAGTTGCGGGGAGAGTTTGTTGCCATGTGCAAAATTAGGGGGCGACCGCGCAAAGGAATGAGAAGGAATTGTAAACGCCTGTGGAAAAAGCCGCAAAGCCTTTGGGGGCGCCGTTTCAGGCAAGGCTGTATAGCTTGCCGGGGAGGCTCCGGAGCACGCCTTTCAGCTCGAGCCCGAGCAGGAGCGCCGCCACTTCGCTGGGTCGAAGGCCGCTGCGCAGTTGCAGCTCCTCGATATGCAACGGGGTGCTGCCGTCAAGAAGGGCCACAAGGCGCTGCTCGGGTTCGTGGAGGTCGGTAAACAGGCTTCGCTGCGGGGTGCCGGCGCGTGGCCGCTGCGCCCAGCCCATGGCCTCCACGAGCTCGTCGGCACAGGTGAGCAGCTGCGCTTTCTGGGTGCGGATAAGCAGGTTGCAGCCGCCTGCGCCCTTGTCGCCCACGCGCCCGGGCACGGCAAACACATCGCGGTTGTAGCTGTCGGCCACCCGCGCCGTGATCATGCTGCCGCCTTTTTCGGCGGTCTCCACCAGCACCACGCAATCCGACAGTCCGGCCACGATGCGGTTGCGCGCGGGGAAGTTGTGCTTGTCGGGCGCCGTATCGCTCAGGAATTCCGTCAGCAGGCCGCCGCCCGAGCGCACCATCGAGCGGGCCAGCGCCGTATGCTCGCTCGGGTACACCCGTGCAAGACCGTGCCCCACGACGCCGATCGTCGGGAGTCCTGCTTTCAGCGCCGCTTTGTGGGCCACCGCGTCAATCCCGAAGGCGAGGCCGCTCACGATCGTCACGCCCAGCGGCGCCAGGTCGGACACGAATTGCTCGGTCCAGCGCCGGCCGTAGTCGGAGGCGCTGCGTGTGCCGACAACCGCGACCATCCGCTCGGCATTGAGGTCGAGGTCGCCCTTCCCGAACAGCAGCGCCGGCGGGTCGTAGCAATGCAGGAGCCGCTTCGGGTAGCCGGGCTCGCCAAGAAAATAGGTTTGAATGCCGTAGCGCTGGATAAAGGCCGCTTCTTTTTCGAGGGCCGCAAAACCGGTAAAGGCCCGAAGCGCCTGCGCGCGTACGCTCCCGATTCCTTCGAGCTTTTCGAGTTCGGAACCGCGCGCGCGAAAAACCGCCGACGCCGAGCCATAGTGCTGCAGCAGGATGCGGGCATGCACGTCGCCGATATGAGGCACCTGCGTCAGCGCCAGCTGGTAAATGAACTCGGGGTATTGCACGCTGCAAAGTTGGGCGACGGTCTCCGGGCGGCAAGGGGAAAAACACCAGCCCAGGCTGGGAAAAAAATCAGGTATTGAGTTGAACAGTAACGTTCCGGGCATTCACTGGCCAACCTCTCAAAACCTCCCAAAACCTTCTTCAAAACCTTCCTGAACCTTTTCTGACCCTCTCTTGCCTTCCTATTTCGACAGTATTTTCAATTCGGTCCTCCGGTTCTGCGCCCTGCCTTCTTCGGTTTTGTTATCCGCAACCGGTTGCGAAGCGCCAAAGCCCTTCGCTTCCAGCCGCGACGCGGCAATGCCTTTTTCAACAAGGAACTGCACGACAGCCTTTGCGCGGTTATCGGAAAGCTTTTGATTATCGGCGGCTGTTCCCACGTTGTCGGTATGGCCCTGCAGCTGGATCCGCACCGTCGGGTTGTCGCGGAGGAATTGCACCACGCGGTCAAGCTCCACCTGCGACTCCGGCTTCAGCACGTATTGCTTCGTATCGAAGAAGATGTTCCGTAGAACTACGGATGCATTCACCTCGATGGGCTGCAGCGGAATGTCTTTGCGGTAGGTCGAGTCGGGTGTTTTCCCGCTCAGGAAATAATGATCGGAATAAAACAGGTAGCCGCGCCGCGCTACGTTGAACACGTAGTTCTTGCCCACCGGGAGGGTCACCAGGTAGCTGCCGGTTTCATCGGTCTGCACACGCGACACTTCCTGCCGCGTGGCCAGGTCGATCAGGGCCAGCGAGGAGGGGAGGCCAGCCTTCGTTTTCGCATCGTACACCTTGCCTTGCACCCACAGTGTGCGCACCGGCTGCATCGACGGCCGCATCGCGAAGCTGTAGATGTCCATACTGCCTACGCCGCCCGCGCGGTCGGAGGCATAGTAGGCCGTTACGCCATCAGAGGCGATGCACAGCGCACTTTCCTCGTCGATGGTATTGATCGGGTAGCCGAGGTTTTCGGGTTTGCCCCATTTGCCATCGGCGCCTTTGCGCACGATGAAAAGATCCTGGTTTCCGTAACCCGTAAGCCCGTTGGAGGCGAAGTAAAGTGTTTGATTATCGGCATGGATAAAGGGTGTCAGCTCGTCGCCGGGCGTATTGATCTGCGGACCCAGGTTTTCGGGATCGGCCCAGCGTCCGTTGGGTAGCTGGTGCGCCACGTAAATGTCGCTGCCGCCATAGCCACCCGGCCGCTTGCTCACGAAGTAGAGGTCTTTCTTATCCGGCGAGAGGCAGGGTTGCGTTTCCCACTGGTCGCTGTTGATGGCGCTTCCGAGGTTCACAGGCTCGCTCCAGCCATCGCGCTGCCGGTAGGAGATATACAGGTCGCAGCTGCCCAGCCCATCGGGCCGGTAGCAGCCGGTGAAGATGAGCCAGTTGCCATCCTGCGACACATTTTGCGCGCCTTCGTTCATCGGCGTATTGATGCTTCCATTCAGGTGATAGGCCGGGCCCCAGTTGCCGCCGCTGCGGTGGCTGATAAAAAAGTCTTCGTTGCGTCCGTTCAGGCGGCGCGTGAAGATCATATCGTTGCCGTCGATCGTGAGCGAGGGAAAGTATTCGGCCTCTTCGCTGTTGATACCGGTGCCGAGATTTTTCGGGTTGAAAACGTAGTTGTCGGGATGTGCTTTGTTCCAGTCTACGGCGAACTGGAAGCTTTTGCGGCGGTACTCCGCGGCCTTGCGCGTATTGGTTCCGAGGTTGGGCTTTGCCAGCAGTTTATTGACGGCGTCCAAAGCCTTGTCGAACTGGCCGTCGCCGGCGAGGGCGATGGCATAGGGAAGACGAATATCCGTTAGATAGCTGCTGTCGATGGCAAAGGCTTTCTCGTATTGAGCGATGCTTTGCTTGCGGTCCTTGAGCTGGGCATAAACACCTGCAAGCGACACATAGGCTTCGAGGTATCCGGCGTCGCGGCGGATGGCTTCGTTCAGGTAGTCGCGCGCCGCGTCCATGTCGTCGTGATCGATAGCGGTAAGGGCGTTTTCATACGACTCCTGTGCTTTTTTATTTATCCGGGACGGGTCATACTGCGCCTGCGCCACAGCCACACACAACAACAGGCCGGCAAGCAAAAAGGGCCGCATCAGTTTCATCCGATGAAAATACCGAGAGAAAGAACGCAGATATGTTAAGATCATTATGATTTACGAAGATTTACAGCGCGCGGCAACAGGAAGCTGCGCCCATCGTTACCATTCCTAAGCGATCTGCGTTCTTTCGCTGCACGGCTCACGGAACATTGATATACTTATGGATCTGCAGCGACAGCTGCCATTTCGGGTTCGCCTTTACATAGTCGATGAGCAGGGGCGTCATCTGTGCGGCTTTGTCCCATTCGGGTTGGAGGTAGAGGCGGCATTCCGGCTTCACGAGCGCGGCCCACTGCTCGGCCCAGGCAAAGTCCGATTTGTTGAAGACAACCACCTTCAGCTCGTCGGCTACGGCCACCACTTCGGGCAGCGGTGCCTTGAATTTTTTCGGCGACAGCGTGATCCAATCCCAATGCCCGCTCAGCGGCGAAGAGCCCGATGTCTCCATATGCGTGCGAAAGCCTGCGCTGCGCAGCGCTACGGTCAGCCCGTCGAGCGGGTGCAGCAGCGGCTCGCCGCCCGTGATCACCACGATCGGCGCGGCCGTTGCGCTGACAAGTGCAACAAGTTCTTCCGTTGTTTTGTGCGGATGGGCCGATGCGTCCCAGCTGTCTTTGACATCACACCACACGCAGCCGACATCACAGCCGCCGAGGCGGATAAAATACGCTGCTTTGCCCTGGTACAGGCCCTCGCCCTGGATGGTATAAAAATGCTCCATCACCGGCAGCGAAGCGGCAACGGGACGTACGGGCTCATCGGTGATCGGTATCGACATGAATAAGTTTGTAGTTTGAAGTTTGTAGTTTGTTGTTTAGGCAGAACAAGTATTTGCGTCAGCAACTACAAACTTCAAACTACAAACCACAAACTGTTTTAGTCATAATGCTTCAGCGCGCAGGCATGAAACGTATTCTTTAATAACGCAGCGATCGTCATGGGTCCGACGCCACCCGGCACCGGGGTGAGGAAGCCGGCCTTGCGGGCAACCTCGTCGAAGGCCACGTCGCCGCTGATGCGGTAGCCGCGCTTCCGGCTGCTGTCGTCAACGCGGGTAATTCCTACATCGATCACCACGGCGCCTTCCTTTACCATATCGGCTGTAACGAAGCCGGGACGGCCAAGGGCTGCGATGATGATATCGGCCGACCGGCAGATCTCCGGCAGGTTGCGGCTGTGCGAGTGGCAGATGGTGACCGTGGCGTTGCCCTGCGGACCGGCGGCACTCAGCAGGATGCTCATGGGCCGCCCCACGATATTGCTCCGCCCGATCACAACAGCATGCTTGCCGGCTGTTTCTATCTTGTAATGCGCCAGCATCAGCTGGATGCCGTAAGGCGTTGCCGGGATGAAGGTTGGCTGCCCGAGCACAAGCCGTCCCACCGTGTTGGGATGAAACCCGTCGACGTCTTTTGAAGGGTCGATGGCATTGATGATCTCCTCGGGCGAGATATGCGGCGGAAGCGGCAATTGCACCAGTATTCCATCCACATCGGGATCGGTATTCAGCTCGCGGATCGTTTCCAGGAGCCGGAAGGAGCTGATGGATTCCTCGAAGCGAATGAGCGTGGATTTGAATCCGACCTCCTCGCAGGCTTTCACTTTGGCGGCTACATAGGTTTCGCTGGCACCGTTGGTTCCGACAAGAATCGCCACCAGGTGGGGCACTTCCTTGCCGTTGGAGGCGAGTTGCGCAACATCTATCTTAAGTCCGTCTTTGATCGATTGTGCTGCGGCTTTCCCGTCGAGGATCTGCATGCGGCAAAGGTAAAATCCCGCCATTTGATGGGAAAAACATTTTGTTTTTCACCTGTCGGCATGCGGAGCTTTGAAAAAACAGCACCGCCATGAAAAACATCCTCCTTTTCTTCCTCGTGTACAGCGCGCTTCCCGCAGCAGCACAAAGACTGCTGGAGCCGTTCGGCACAGGTTACCAGCGCCTCACCGCGCTGGCGCCCTCGTTCAGCAGCGCCGCATCACAGGAATACAACCCGGCTTCCATCGCCGCTTTCAGCAGTCCATCAATGAACGTTTCCGGAGAGCGCCGTTTTGGCCTGAGCGCTCTATCGGTCTATCGGCTGCAGGCCGCAGCCCCGCTCGCTTCGGGTGTTGCGGGACTATCCGCGACCATTGGGGGCAATCCCGGCTGGCAGGAGCTGGCGTTCCGCGGCAGCTACGCGCGGCAGTTGGGCGCGCGGGCCTCGGTGGGCATCGGCGCTGAATGGCAACGGCTGGGAAACGCCGTTTATGGCCATGCCGCGACCCTGCAGGCGACTGCCGGCTTTCGCTGGGAGCTTACGCACGGCGTTTTTGCGGGGCTCCGCGTGCAAAACCCCGCTCGGGCCCGTTTGGGAAAGGACCCGGGCGAGCGTCTTCCTGCCTCGTACGGCCTCGGTGTTGGCTGGCAATCCGATTCCACCTGGCTGCTGGCGGTCGAACTCGCGCACCGCGATGGGGCACCGCCGGCAATAGCCGCAGGCGTCGAGTACGTGTTCGCCCCGGCATTGCGCGCCCGCTGTGGCATCGACACGGGGGCGCCGGCTGCCTGGATCGGGCTGGGAACCGCGCTGGCCCATATGCGCCTGGATGTTACGGTTACCCTGCACCGTGAGCTCGGCCCGACACCCGCTTTGGTACTCCAGTTTCCCGCTCAATAATGGTTTATGCGAAAGCTACTGCTACTTGTAGAAATACTGTTCGCGCTTGCGCTCCATGCGCAGGAGCCCGACCAGCTGGAGCGGCGCCAGGAAGGAACGGACCGCGTGGTCGAAGAAGAGCCCCTGCTTCAGGAGCAATCCTGGCGCAGGCGTCACCCGCTTTGCATCAACAGTGCCCCGGCCGAAGTCCTGCGCACGCTACCCCGCATCAGCGAGCTGCAGGTGCAAAGCCTCGTCGCCTGGCGTACGTCGATGGGGCCACTGCTGGCAGTCGAGGAGCTGGCGGCCGTTCCGTATTGGGACGCGGAAACCGTGCGTCGCCTGCAACCCATGCTGACTACCCGGGAAAGCCCGCTGGCCTCCGGCGCAGGCCTGCTGCACAGGGGCGAGCACAGCTTCCTGTTGCGAACATCCGTCCCCCTGGGGCGCACGGCGGACTTTGAAAAAGCACAGTACGCCGGCGGGCCGGAACGGGTATACCTGCGCTATCGATATCGAATGGACGACGCACTCCGATGGGGCATCAGCCTCGAGAAAGACCCCGGCGAGCCGCTCGCGCGCGGACCCGACTTTACGTCGGCACACCTGTTCTGGCAGGGAACGGGTCTTGTGCGCAGCATCGCGCTGGGCGATTTCACCGTCAATATGGGCCAGGGGCTCATTCAATGGGATGCGCCCGCATTCGGAGGGGGAGCCGACCTCGCTGCCATGAAGCGCCAGGGACCCTTTCTTCAGCCCTTTCTTTCTGCCGATGAATACCACTTTGCGCGCGGCGCCGGTGTCACGCTTCAAAAAGGCGCCTGGCAAGCCTCGGCCTATGTTTCGGTTCGTCGGCTGAGTGGTCGCATCGACAGCGCGGGGAGCGACGCCGGCATTGCGTCTATCAACAGTAGCGGCTATCACCGTACGGCCTCCGAAAGAGCCGGTCGGAATGTACTCGGCATGCGCGCGGCCGGTGGACGCCTGCAGTGGGAGCGGGGCGCACTGCGCCTGTCGCTGCAAGGCCGGCTCATCGGATTTTCCGAACCGCTGCTTCCGGGCAAGGAGCCGTACGAGCGCTTCGACGCACAGGGCCGATCGCTGCGGCACGGGAGCATCGACTGGAGCTACACGCATGGTCCGGCGCACGTTTTCGGCGAAGGCGCAACCGATGGAAGGGGCGGCTTCGCGCTGGTGCAGGGTCTCCTGTTCAGCGGCGGCGCTCTCTGGGACCTCGCCGTTGACTACCGGCACCTGTCGCCCCGCTATGCGGCATTTGACGGCAACGCGGTAGCGCGGCGCAGCGAACCGCAAAACGAGGACGGACTTTACCTGGGGCTGAGCGTGCACCCGCCGCGCGGCTGGCACCTCGAGGCCTGGGCCGACGGCTACCGCTTTCCCTGGCTCCGGTACGGGATCGACGGGCCCTCCGGCGGCTGGCAGGGTGGCATCCAGGCGGGCTGGCATCCGAACCGGAAAACCGAAGCGAGCCTTCGCTTCCGGTATGGGTCCGACAACGAGACGGCGGAAGGAGAGGGGCCGCTTTCGGTACTCGAAACGGCGCGGAAGCGTACGCTGCGGCTTCAGCTGGCGCAGGATTGGGGCGGCGGCTGGCGTGGCGCATTCCGGGCGGAATGTCTTTGGCTCGACGAACCGGCGGGCCGGAGCACGGGCTTTGTACAGTCGTTCGGGCTGCACCTGCCACCCCTTTGGAAGCTGCGCGCCGGAGTGCAGGCGGTCTTCTTCGACACCGATTCGTATGCCGCGCGGCTATATCAATATACAGAGGCGCCGGCCGGGGGGCAGGTGCTGGCCTTTTATGGCGAAGGATCGCGCTATTCGGTTCATATACAATATGATGCGCCCGGCGGCGTTAACATCTCCTTGCAGGGAGTAGGCACCACGTACAGCACCCGGCCGGGCGTTCCTCCGGGGCCAGGTAAAACAGCCCCGGAGCTGCGGGTACAACTCTCATGGCACTTATGAACCTATCTAGTTACCTCACCCTCAACATTTTTTAAGGAGAAAAAAACTTTTTGTTAGAAAAAGTATAATTTGGCGCAGCATTTCCGCTTGGACTATTGTCTCTGCTTCAATAGTTCTCTCTCGCGGAGAACGCGATAGAATGTATTTAAGGCTTTTTAACACTTAAAAAACACGTCTCAATGAGAAAAATTGCATCGCTCCTATCGATGTCAATGTTCGTTTGCACATTGGCATTCGGACAGCCCCGTCAGGTGACGGGTCAGGTTCGGGACGCGTCGGGAAACCCGGTTCCTTTTGCTTCGGTAACAGAAGCTGGCACCAAGAACACGGTTTCCGCTGATGCGAACGGTAACTTCTCCATCCGCGTGGGAAGTCCCTCCAGCCGCCTGTCTGTTTCGGCCACTGGCTTCCAGGGCGAAACCATCTCCGTTTCGGGTAACACGGCAACCGTAAGCCTCAATCGTTCGGAAGGCACACTGGAAACTGTAGTGGTAACTACGGGTCTCGGTATCCGCCGCCAGGCGAAAGAGCTCGGATATGCCGCTACTTCCGTTAACAACCGCACGCTGACTGCCGGTAAGGCCGTTAACGTTCAGCAGGCGCTGATCGGTAAAGTATCGGGCCTCAACGTAACCACTACGAACAGCGGCGTCTTCGAAAACTCGAAGATCCTCATTCGGGGTATCCGCTCGCTCACGGGTAACAACCAGCCTATGCTGCTTGTTGACGGTGTGCCGACGCCCCTCGGTTTCCTTTCGACCATTCCTCCCGGTGATATCCAGGACGTAACGGTTCTTAAGTCGGCTGCTTCGGCCGCTATCTACGGTCCTGATGCCGTAAACGGTGTGATCGCTGTAACCACGAAGCGTGGTACCGGCAACCGCCTCAACATCACCTTCAGCTCCACGGTGCAGGCTGCCCGCGTTGCCTACTTCCCCAAGATTCAGCGTCGCTTCGGCCAGGGTGCGGGTGAAACCGTTGACCAGTATGGCAACTACGGGTTCGTTGAGTATGAGAACCAGATGTACGGACCCGAGTTTGATGGTTCCATCAAGCCGATCGGACCCGTTCTGGAAGACGGCTCGCAGCAGTTCGGCCCCTACTCCGACCTGCACTACAAAGACAAGATCAACTTCTTCAACACAGGTCTGACCTGGCAGAACTCCGTTTCGGTTGCCGGTCAGGACTTCTTCTTCAGTGTTGACGATGCCAACATCAAAGGCCTGATGCCGAAAGACAAGAACCGTCGTACTTCGTTCCGCTTCAACGGCGGCAAGAAAGCCGGCAAGTTCTCGGTTGACTATGGTATCAACTACATCCTCGGTAACTATGACGTCGTGAACGAAGCCGGTATCGCCGGTCTGTTCCCCCGTACCTACGGCGGTTCGATCATGTTCCAGGTAATGCAGACAGCGAGCAACGTTCCCCTGCTCGACTACAAAGACTGGCAGAACAACAAGTTCGCCCAGTATTCCAACTACTACAACGGTTATGCGATCAACCCGTACTGGGGTATCGATAACGTCCGCACCAAGGGTCGCAGCGATGATGTCATCGGTAGCATCAACCTCGGTTACCAGTTCCTGCCCTGGCTGAAGGGTAACGTACGTGTTGGTACGAACCTCGACTTCACCAGCAGCAAGAGCACAACCGCTCCGATCTTCGTAACCGACTACGCCAAGACGCACCGCGATGGTACGCAGTACGGTTCCGACCGTCCCGGCTCGGTAACCGACCGCTCGGGTTACTCCTCGCGCATCAACGTTGAGTACTTCCTCAACGGCGACCGCAACTTCAGCGATTTCAACGTTCGCTACCTCGTAGGTGGTATGATGCGTCAGAACCGCTCGAAGAGCGCCGCTCTCCAGGGCAACAACCTGGTGGTTCCTTACCTGTTCAACGTAGGCTCCCGCTCCGGTGACGCCGTTGTTGCAGAAGCAGACCAGCAAAGCCGCCTGCTTTCCGGTTACGGAAGCGTAGGCCTTGGTTATAAGAACTGGGCTTTCGTGGAATTCACCGGTCGTAACGACTGGGACAGCCGTCTCCTGAAGGCAAACCGTTCCTTCTTCTATCCTGGTGTGAACGCCTCCTTCGTCCTGTCCGACGCTATCGGCATGGTGAAGAACAGCCGCACGATTTCGTACGCGAAACTGCGCGCCGCCTGGTCGAAGTCGGGTAACGTAAACCTGGCTCCCTACCAGCTCGTAGCTACGTACTCGCAGCCTGCTGGCTTCCCCTTCGGCAACAACGCTGGTTACACAGCGGGCAACCGTATCCCGGACGCCAACCTGAAGCCTGAGTTCGTAGAAACGAAAGAGATCGGTGTTGAACTCGGTTTCCTGAAGAACCGCATCACCATCGACGCCTCTTACTACCACCAGAACAACACCAACCAGATCCTGGAGGTGCAGCAGTCCTGGACTTCGGGTTACTCCACAGCGCTTGCAAACGCTGCCGACTTCAAAAACTACGGTTTTGAAGGTGACCTGAACCTGACCCCGCTCGTTAAGGTTGGTAAGGCGAACATCAACTTCAAGTTCAACGCACACTACAACAACAACGAGGTTATCAGCACGCTGAATAACGTTCCTGTTGTGATCGGTGGTAGCAGCCAGTTCACGCAAGGCGCCGGTTCGTCGCCCAGCGCAAACAACATCGCTATCGTTGGTATGCCTGCCTTCGCCTTCCAGCTGACCGACTACAACCGCGACCCCCAGGGCCACGTAATTGTAGACTCGCTGACGGGTATGCCCAGCCTCGCTTCCTCGCCTGTCATCAAAGGCCGTACGCTGCCCCTGTGGACCCTTGGCTTCACGCCTTCGGTTGCTATCGGCAACTTCAACTTTGCTATGACCTGGGATTACAAGACCGGACATAACTTCTACTCGCAGCTTGGTTCGGATATGGACTTCTCCGGTATCTCCGAGCGTAGCATTGACTACGGCCGCCGCCGCTTCGTGTTCCCCAACTCGGTGATCGCGCTGAAAGATGGTGATGGTAAAGTTCTCGGCTACCGCCCCAACACCGACGTTCAGGTTCAGGATGGCAACTACGGCTTCTGGGCCAACGGTGCCACCAACGAGTCGATCGCTACCAACTACTTCGCAAGCGCCGCCGCCTGGCGTCTCCGCGAGGTGAACATCTCGTACAACCTGCCGGTCAAGTGGTTCGGTGGTGCCAGCAAGTACGTTCGCGGCGTAAGCGTGAGCGCAGTTGGCCGCAACCTGCTGCTGATCGTTCCGAAGTCGAACCAGTGGGGTGACCCCGAGTTCAACGAGGCTTCCGGCCAGAACACGTTCGGTCTTGCTTCCTCGTTCCAATCGCCGTCTGCCCGCTACTTCGGTGGTACGCTGACCGTTCAATTCTAACCTAATAAATGTTTATCTAACATGAATTTCAAACATAAATCTATCTGGGTTCTGGCGCTCACCGGCTCCGTGCTGCTCGGAAGCTGCAAAAAGGGGTTCCTGGATGTTAACGACGACCCCAACAACGTTACGGAGCTGAACATCACTCCGGAGCTGATCTTCACGCAGGCCGCCAATGCCGTTGGTCAACGCCAGGGCAGCAACAACCTCACCTTTCTCGCCAACTGGCTGGGCTACACCGGTGCTTCCGGCTCGTATGCCATCGATGGTACGGAGACTTCCTACAACATCGACCAGAACTTCGGCGAAGGCATTTGGTCGAACAACTACAACGTACTGTTCGATCTCTACCAGGCAAAGACCCGCGCACTCGCCAAAGGCGACACCGTGCTGGCCGGCGCTTCCATGATCCTGTCGACCAAGCTGTGGCAGGATATGGTGGACCTGTTTGGTAACATCCCTTACAAGCAAGCCTTTCAGGGTTCCAACAACCCCCGCCCGTCTTACGACAACGCGCAGGCCATCTACACCGACCTGCTCCTGACACTGGATACCGCCAAAGCGTACATGGGCAAAACCGCCCGTTCGACCTTTGCCACGGTAGACATCGTAAACGCCGGTTCTCAGTCCAAGTGGATCAAGTTCGCCAACACGATGAAGCTGCGCCTGCTGGTGCACCAATCGCAGGTGGCTGGCTTCGACCCCTCGGCCGAGCTGACTAAGATCAAGGATGGCGGCGCTACGCTCAACATCCTCCGTGCTGGTGAGTCGATCCGCGTGAACCCCGGTTATGCCAACGAAGCCAACAAGCAACAGCCTTTCTACGCAACGTACGGTTTCACGCCCACCGGTGCCTCGGCCAACGAGATCACCCGCGCGAACAACTACGTGCTGAACCAGCTGTCTGCCAACAGCGACCCCCGCATCTCCCGCCTGTTCACTACGATCAGCGGTAACTATGTAGGTGTTGATTACGGCGCCAGCTCCGGCAACCCCACTTCGGGCGCCGCCTCGCGTATCGGTACCGGCCTCGTTTCGTCGCCCACCGCTTCCCAGTGGATCATGACCTCCGTAGAGAGCCTGTTCCTGGAAGCTGAAGCTACTGCCCGCGGTTGGAACACCGGTGCTGCCAGCGCACAAGCTGCTTACAATGCTGCTGTTACGGAAAGCTTTGTTTTCCTTGGTAGCACGGCTGCTCAAGCCTCGTCGTACCTGGCGTCTTCCGCCGGTGCTGCATGGCCTGCTGCCCAGGCCGACCAGATCAAGCGCATCCTGTACCAGAAGTACCTGGCGCTGACCCTGATCGACCCGATCGAGGTTTACACCGATTTCCGCCGTGTTCCGGGCTTCCTGCCCAACGGCTACCTGTCGGTAAACCCGAGCCGCAACACCCAGGGTATCCCGAACCGCCTGCTCTATCCGCAGAGCGAGTTCACGACCAACGGTGCTAACGCTACGTCGCAGAGCGTAACGAGCGCTTACCAGAAGATCTTCTGGCAGCCCTAATCCAACCTACTAATCGCTTCAAAAAAACAAAGCAATGAAACGTTATTTCGTCAATACCGCCCTTGCGCTGACCGGCTTCCTGGCCCTGGGCCTGACTAGCTGTCTGAAGGACAAGGAATACGACAATGGGTCGATCCAGTCTGCTCGTAACAGCGGCAATGAAGTCAAAGTAATCGAAATCGGCGTAACGGGTACCTCCGTTACCCCCACTGGTGAAGGTGGCAACAGCGTTGTGTACGGCCTGAACGCCTCCAACAGCGACACCACTTTCGGCCTGATCCCCGTGATCCTGGCAACCTCCGGCCCTGCTGAAGAGGACATCAACGTGACGCTGGCCCCGGCTCCCGAGCTGGTTGACAGCTTCAACAATGTTAACGGTACCTCCGCTATGGTTCCGACCGCCAACATGTACACCGTGCTCAACGCCGGCAACGTGGTAACGATCCCCCGCGGCTCCAACATTGGCTACCTCAAGGTAAAGCTGAATCCTTCGGCTTTCCTCGGCCAGGACTGGGCACTTGCCTACAAGATCACGTCTGTTGACAAGCCGGGTTACACCATCAGCTTCAACAACCGCACGGGTCTTGCCCTGATCGCCATCAAGAACCGTTACGACGGTGCCTACCGCGCCACAATCCGCGCTGTGGGTTGGGCTGCCTTCGGTATCGGCGAGCGCACCGGCAACTACCCCGGTCTGTACACGATGGAAACCGCTGGTGTGACGTCTGTTGACGCCAACTCCGCCCGTGGTGACTATCTCCTGGCTGCCTTCACCGGCGACGCCAGCACCAACACCGGCAACACTGCCTTCGGTGCCACCACGCCCCGCTTCACGTTCGACCCCGCTACCAATAAGCTGGTTTCGGTAACGAACACGACGCCTCCGGATTCCCGTAACCGTGTGCTGACCATCATCAACACACCGCCGCCCGCCCCCGCTGCCGGCCAGGATCCGAACATCGTAACCGCTGCCAACCAGAACACCTGGGATCCGGCAACTGGTAACATCTACGCTTACTTCAAGCTGTCGCAGACAGGTCGTCCCGACCTCCTGTATCAGGCAGTATATACTTACGTTCGCCCCCGCTAACGTTTGTATCCTGTATCGAAAAAGGCCGCCTTCGGGCGGCCTTTTTTTTGCCGGTCAACCATCCCGGCCAGCTAAAACACGTATCTTTCTCTCAAATTCCGCGTCATTTTGGAGCAACAGAACCAGCCAGCCAGCCACCTGAATATCGAGATCAGCGAGGAAGTAGCCGAAGGCACCTATGCAAACCTGGCCATTATCACCCATTCGCATGCGGAATTCGTGATCGACTTCGTCAACGTCATGCCTTCCACCCCAAAAAGTAAGGTGAAGGCCCGGATCATCTTTACACCGCAGCACGCAAAGCGCTTCATGAAGGCACTCAGCGAGAACCTGCAGCGGTACGAGGCTGCCAACGGGGATATCAAGGACCTCGAGGAAGTACAGATACCACTGATGTTTGGCGGGCCCGCAGGGCAGGCCTGATCGCTCAACCCATAAACCAATTGCCCATGAAAAGGTGTCTCGTCCTTTTGAGCCTTTTTTTCGCGACGGCTGCCGGCGCGCAACTTCCTACCTATCGCCTCGAAGCAGGTGAAAGCCTTGCCGACGTCATCAGCGCTGCAGACTTCTACCGCTACCCAGCCTTCCGGGAAGGGCGCGTGCAGTTTCGCGACGGCTACGTCAAAACCGCGCGGCTCAATCTCAGTTACCTGCTCGGCCAGCTCGAATTTATCGGACCGAAGGGCGATACCCTGGTGCTGGAAGGCGTCGACGACCTGGCTCATGTGGCTATCGGGCAGGACACGTTCTTTTTTTATGCAGGCGCCGTACAGCAGGTCGATGCTTGGAAGGGGAGAGGTCGCCTGCTGCAATACCAGCAACTGAAGGAGGAAAGCAGCAGCAGCATCGGCGGCTATGATGCCAACGATCCCAGTGGTTCCGTAGAAGCAACTACCCGGTACAACGCCAACAATTCGGTCCGTTCCCTTGCGGTGCGCCGGCGCACCACGTACGTGCGCGATTCCAAACTTTATTTCTGGAAAGACAATACTGCCGAACCGATGCTTTTGGAGCGTCGCTCGCTTGAGAAGATCTACCCGGGCCGCAAAGCCGAGATCGCAGAATACCTCCGCGCCCACAAGGTGGACTTCCGCCTTGCCGACCAGGTGCGGGGACTCATCGCTTACCTGCAGGCATTGCCCTGATCCCCCCTCTAACGATCCTGTTTCCTTTCAACAACGTAATACAAGACACCATGAAAAAGCTACTCCTTCTTTCCATCCTCGCTTCCGGCCTCGCTGCCCGGGCACAGGACCGGCCAACCTATGTAGTCAATCCCGGCGAAACCATCCAGGACAAGCTGTCCTTTCCCGACCTGAACAAATACCCGAAGTTCACAGCGGGCACCGTGTTCTTCAACAACGGTACGGTCAACAACAACCAGCTGAATTATAATTACTTCGCCGGGGGCATCCAGTTCATCGACCCGAAAGGAGACACGCTGACACTCGGCAACGAAGACCAGATCGGCCTTGTGACGATCGGGACCGACTCGTTTTATTACAACAACAAGGTTTGCCTGCAGCTGCTCGAACGCCTGCCGGAGGGCGGTGGCTTGTACCGGAAGGAATTTATCCGCGTAGCCTCGATCCGCAAGATGGGCCTCTACGACCAGCCCGTCGACGGCGCTGCGGTTGATAATGTTTCCAACTACCTGTCGGGTGTCCAGGACAAAAAGCTCACGCTGAACCAGAAGATCACGCTGGTGCGCGAGACGTTTCTTTACATCACCGACAAGTATGAGCACCTTGTGCTCGTGGCCACCCGGAAAAACTTCGAGCGTCTTTATCCCAAGCGCCGGGACGATATCAGCGAATACCTCGCGGGAAAGAAGGTCAACTTTCAGAACGAGGCCGACGTGCGTGGCCTGCTGGCTTTCCTGCAGCACCGTTCCTGAACCGTGGGCTGTTCGTTTGCAAAGGCACAAAGGCTTCCTTTGTGCCTTTTGCATTCGGGTCATCAAAGCAGTCCTTCGTCGGCGAAGCTGAAATAGCCGTCGCTGCTGACGATGAGGTGGTCGAGCAGGCGGATATCGAAAAACCGGGCAGCCTCGCGGATCTTGCTGGTCAGCTCTTCGTCGGCACGGCTGGGGCGCAGGTTACCGGAGGGATGGTTGTGGCAGACGATGAGGCCAACAGCATCTTCCTCGAGTGCCCGGCGCAGGATGATCCGCGGGTCGGCCACGGTGCCGGTGATCCCGCCCTCGCTTACGATCTCGAAGCGGTTGACGCGGTTGGCCCGGTTGAGGTACAGCACGGCAAACACTTCGTGGCGGTAATCCTGGAGAAGCGCTTTCAGCTGCAGGGCCACATCCTGGCTGCTGTTTACCTGGGGCTTTTCGAACAGGGGGCCAGCCTGGCAGCGGCGCCCGAGCTCGAGTGCCGCAGCCAGGGTCACGGCGCGGGCGGGACCGATGCCCGGAACGCGGGTAAGATCGGCAAGCGACTGCCGGGCGAGCTCCGGAAGGCTGTTGCGGGCGCCCTGGAGCAGCAGGCGGGCGAGGTCGAGCGCGGAATGCTGCTGGGTGCCGCTGCCGATCAAAATCGCCAATAACTCACTGTCACTCAGGCTTTCAGCTCCTTTATCCCGTAATTTTTCGCGCGGGCGGTCGTCTTTTGCCCATGTCTTAATCGAGTATTTCTGCGCTTGCATACTCTGAATTTAGATATTATTTTTACCTCGTCCACAATATCCCTTGAACCTTAAACCCACCCCTATGACAAAAAGAACCAGTGCCCCGATGGGCGCCCTCCACCCCCTGCTTTTCTTTGTGCTCGTGTACGGCATTTCCTTGCTGATGGCCCTGTTTGTATGCCGGTCGGTGTACTATGGCGTTAACGGCGACGATGCACAGGCGGATGCTGCCGCCAGCGCTGCACCTGCAGCTTCGGCCGTTGCGTACCAGTGAATTTAACCCGGAAAATGTGCGGGCGTTTGCTACCTTCGCCGCACATTTTCCTTTATGCAACTGCAACCCTCTGCCAAAATCTTTTCCGGCACCGGATCGCAAAAGCTCACGCAACAGATCTGTGAGCGCTATGGGTGTAAGCCGGGTGAGATTCAGATTCAGAAATTCAGCGACGGCGAGATACTGCCGATCTTCAATGAAAGCGTTCGGGGGGATGTAGTGTTCCTGGTGCAAAGCACCTATTCGCCTTCCGACAACCTCATGGAGCTCCTGCTCATGATCGACGCCGCCCGCAGGGCCTCGGCCTGGAAGATCGTGGCCGTGCTGCCTTACTACGGCTATGCCCGCCAGGACCGGAAAGACAAGCCGCGTGTGGCCATCGGCTCGAAGCTCGTTGCCAACATGCTTGTCGCCGCCGGCGCCGACCGCGTGATCACGATGGACCTGCACGCCCCGCAGATCCAGGGATTCTTCGATATCCCGATGGATCACCTCGACTCATCTGCGGTTTTTATACCATATATAACACAACTTCGGCTCGAAAACCTTACCTTTGCGGCCCCCGACGTGGGTGCGACGAACCGGATACGGGAAATCGCCTCCTACTTCAACGCACATATGGTGATCTGCGACAAGCACCGGAAACGGGCCAACGAGATCGCTTCGATGATGGTGATCGGGGATGTAACGGACCGCGATGTGATCATTATCGATGACATCTGCGACACGGCCGGCACGCTGGCCAAGTCCGCCGCTCTTTTAAAGGAAAAAGGCGCCCGCAGCGTCCGTGCCCTGGTTACCCACCCCGTTCTGAGCGGGAAGGCTTACGAGAACATCGACAACAGTTGTCTCGAGGAGCTGGTGGTCTGCGACACGATCCCCCTGCGCGGCGAATCTTCCAAGATCAAGGTGCTTTCGGTGGCCGAGCTTTTTGCCGTCGCTATCCGCAATGCCTACGAGAACAAGAGCATCAACAACCTGTTTATCCACTCACAGCGGAGAAACAAGTAACAGTTTGGGGTTTGGAGTTTCCAGTTTATAGTTTATGGAAGCAGCCAACCAACTCCAAACTTCAAACAGCAAACTGTAAACTGGTTACGTCATTTTTTTAAAACCTCAATAATGAAAGCAATTACAATCGAAGGACAACTGAGGACCGAATTTGGCAAGTCAGCCACCCGCCAACTTCGCTCTCAGGAGCTCGTGCCTGGTGTAATTTACGGGGGTGCACAGGAGATCAATTTCACGGCCTCTGCAAAGGCCCTGCGCCAACTCGTTTACACACCGGACTTCCGCCTCGTAGACATGGAAATCGACGGGAAAACAACCCGTTGCATCCTGAAGGACCTGCAGTTCGACAAGGTATCCGATGACCTTATCCACGTTGACCTCCTGGAACTCGTAGAAGACCGCAAGGTGGTCGCTACGATCCCGCTGAAGTTCACAGGTACTGCAGCCGGTGTCCGCGCCGGTGGCCGTCTCGAAACGAAGATGAAGGCCCTCAAGGTAAAGACCTACCCCAAGTACCTGAAAGAGCAGATCGAAGTACCGGTGGACGCCCTTGAGATCGGTTCCAACCTTCGCGTACAAGACGTGGTTACCGAGAACTACGAGATCATGAACTCGCCCCGTATCCCGATCGTATCGATCGTTACGACGCGTGCGCTCCGCCAGGCTGAAGCCGCAACTGCTGCTACACCTGCCAAAGGCAAGAAGTAAGACTCCCAACCCCTCTTTGGAGGGGATCAGGATACGCATTCCAAAAAGCCCCTCCGAAAGAGGGGCTTTTTCATTGCCGGTTCCCGATTCGCGAATCCCGACGATATTTGCCGTCCATGAACAAGTTTCTCATTGTTGGTCTTGGTAATATCGGCACCGAGTATGCCCATACCCGTCACAACATCGGCTTTGACGTCGTAGGCGCCTTCGTTCAAAAGCACGGGGGGCAATTCAGCAGCGACCGCCTGGCATACCGGGCCGAGGTGCGCTGGAAGGGCCGCATCTTCGTGTGTATCCTTCCGACCACCTATATGAACCGCTCCGGCGCGGCTGTGAAGTACTGGATGGATAAGGAAAAGCTGTCGGTGGAACAGGTGCTCGTGATCCTCGACGACCTCGCACTCCCGCTCTCGAAGCTTCGCCTGCGCCCCTCCGGCTCAGACGCAGGGCACAATGGTCTCCGCGACATCCAGGCGGTGTTGCAAAGCACAGGATACCCGCGGCTCCGTTTCGGCATCGGGAACGATTTCCCGAAAGGCCGGCAGGCCGACTTCGTGCTCAGCAAATGGCGGCCCGACGAAGAGCCCATTGTAAAGGAGAAGATCGAGAAGTGCGTCGGCGTGATTGAAAGCTTTTCCACAGTGGGAGTCCAGGCGACGATGAACACCGTAAATAATCTCGAATTCGGCCCGGGAGAATGATGGGTAATCCCTATTTTAGCACATAGCGATCCAATACCCAGAGAAAACATTTTTATGCAGGATTAACGCAACAACGTCTCCCGCATATAACAAAAACCATCTGACATGAAGATATTCTGTATCGGTCGCAATTATGCCGAGCATGCCAAGGAACTGGGGAACGCTGTGCCGGAAGAACCGGTGGTTTTCATGAAGCCCAAGAATGCACTGCTGCAGCCGCATATGCCTTTTTACTACCCGGAGTTCACCAACGAGCTGCACTATGAATGCGAGCTGGTGCTGCGTGTTTGCAAGAACGGGAAATACATCCAAGAGAAATCAGCCTCGAAATACTACGATGCCGTAACCACCGGGATCGACTTTACCGCCCGGGACCTGCAGCAGGTGCTCAAAACAAAGGGCTTGCCCTGGGAGAAGGCGAAGAGCTGGGATAATTCGGCCGTTGTTGGCACCTGGATCCCGATCGCCGAGATCCCGGATCGCAGCGATATTCGTTTTTCCTTCAAGAAGAATAACGAGCTTGTTCAGAACGGCCACTCGCGCGACATGATCCATAGCTTCGATGCGATCATCAGCCATATCTCTCAGTTCTTTTCCGTCAATATCGGCGATCTCATCTTCACCGGCACGCCCGCGGGCGTGGGGGAAACGGTGGTCGGCGATGAGCTGGAAGCTTTTCTTGGCGAGAAGAGCCTGCTCAAGCTCGAGGTGAAATAAGCGCGCTCAAACCATAAAACATAACCTGCCCGAGGCCCGGGCAGGTTTTGTTTTATATGGCAGTAAATAATATACGGCACACTGGGTAAGGGCTGGCAGGGCTTTTACCAACCTGTTTACGAAAATCGTTTGGCCGCGACGGCTGTGCTGCCTATCTTTGCGTCCGCTTTTTGACAGGACGGTTTGCGGTACATTTCTCCCCTTTATTTCTTTGACGAAATTTTAGAAGAAAAATCTTGAAAAAGATTTGGAAC